>CAVTRL010000001.1:0-1632500 GCA_963737125.1 uncultured Chloroflexia bacterium
GATCATGGGGCCGTCCGGTTCGGGCAAATCGACCCTCATGCACATTCTTGCCGGGTTGGACCGGCCAACTTCCGGTACGGTGACAATTGACGGCGTCGAGTTGACGCAACTGAATGATAAACACCTCACGCTTCTGCGGCGCGAGAAAATCGGGTTTGTCTTCCAGTTCTTCAATCTTCTTCCCATGCTGACAGCGGAGGAGAATATTGTCTTGCCGCTCAAAATTGGAGGGAAGTCGATCGATCAGACGCGGCTCGATGAGCTCATTTCAGTGATGGGGCTGGCGGACCGGCGCTCGCACCGGCCGGCGGAGCTCTCGGGAGGCCAGCAGCAACGGGTTGCCATTGCGCGCGCGTTG
Organism: uncultured Chloroflexia bacterium; assembly: GCA_963737125.1. Classification (GTDB taxonomy): domain Bacteria; phylum Chloroflexota; class UBA5177; order UBA5177; family UBA5177; genus JANWJD01. The sequence goes on from CAVTRL010000001.1 coordinate 359, forward strand.
ATGTCGCGGCCCGCCGTTATCTTCGCGGATGAGCCGACCGGCAATCTGGATTCCCGGTCAAGCGGCGAGGTGCTGGGTCTACTGAGAAATACCGTTGATGCGATGGGGCAAACCATCGTGATGGTGACGCACGAGGCGCAGGCAGCCGCCGTCGCGGATCGGACGATCTTTCTTTCCGATGGACAGATCGTGCGGGACGAAGGTCGTCTGCGTGCCGAGCAGATATTTGACCTGATGAAGGTTATGCAGTGATTGCCGTTACCTTGCGAGGGCTTCTGACACGGAAGCTTCGTACGGCGCTGACGATGATTGCGATCCTTCTGGGCGTTTCCATGATATCGGGGACCTACGTGTTGACCGATACCATCAATGCGGCGTTCCTTAATATATTCAGCACGGCGGATCAGAAGATCGATGCCGTGGTGGTGGCGAAGGCGGTCGTGGAATCGAACTTCAGCACACCACCTCCTTTCCCCGAGTCCCTGCTACGAACCGTGCAGGGCACGTCGGGCGTGGCGTTGGCCGAAGGTGAAGTGGGTGACACTGCTCAGATCTTCGACTCCTCCGGCCGCTCGGTTGGGTCAACCGGGGGCGCGCCGACGTTGTTGTTCAGCGTAGCCGGCCCACGATTTCGCCAGACGACGATCGTGCTGGGGCACTGGCCGCAGGGTAACCAATTGGTGATCGATAAGGATACGTTTGCGAAGCACCATTTACACCTTGGGGAGTTCGTAAAAGTCGCTGCCGGCGGCCCCGCGCAGCGCATGCCCATAGTGGGTACGACTCGCTTCGGCACGGTGGGAAATCTGGGCGGTGCGACCACCATCGACATGCCTCTCGCCACGGCTCAACGGGTCACCGGCAATGTAGGCAAGCTCGATGAGATTGCCGTGGCGGCCTCACCCGGGATTTCGCCCCAGCAACTCGTGGAGCGCCTCAAAGCACGGATTCCCGCGGATTTGCGGGGGCGAACGAAGGTTGAGACCGGAACGCAGGATGCAAGTGACTCGTCGAATGCTATTTCGAGTGCTCTGAGCTTTCTCACCATCGCGCTGCTGGTTTTCGGAGGTATCGCGGTATTCGTCGGCGCCTTTATCATCTTCAACACGTTTTCGATTACCGTGGCACAGCGCGCGCGCGAATTCGCCTTGCTACGGACACTCGGCTCAACGCGAGGACAGGTTCTACGCTCGGTAATTTTCGAGGCGCTCATTATCGGGATTCTCTCGTCGGTGATCGGGTTGCTCTGCGGGCTTCTGCTCGCACAGGGATTGAACGCCGTATTCAAGAGTTTCGGCGTCGATCTCCCCAACACCGGTTTGGTGATTCAGACTCGCACTGTGGTCGTGGCGCTGCTGGTCGGCACCGTGGTAACGCTGCTGGCAGGCTGTATCCCGGCATTTCGTGCGACGCAAGTACCACCGATCGCGGCATTGCGCGAGGGGGCGAGCTTGCCGCGCGGGAGATTTGGGCGGGCCATACCCTATATCGCGGCAGCGGTGACCTTGATCGGAATAGTACTACTGGCCTTTGGTATTTTTGGCTCGATCTCGTCCACCGGACAGCGGCTCTCTCTCATCGGGGCTGGAGCGGTCGCTCTCTTCCTTGGTGTTGCCATGATCAGTCCTCAGGTCGTGGGGCCTCTGGCGAATGTCCTGGGATGGCCAATAGAGCGCGTGACCTCCATTACCGGGAGGCTGGCCCGGGAGAACGTGGTCCGGAATCCATCGCGTACCGCCGTGACCGCGGCTGCGCTGATGATCGGGCTGGCATTGGTCGGGTTCGTCACGATCTTCGCGGCGGAACTCCGCAAGAGCGCGGATGACGCGGTAAACCGCGAGGTAGTCGGGACGTTCTCGATTTACAATGACGGCGGCGCGCTGATGCCGCATAGCGCGGCAGCCGCTCTGGCGCGTGTTCCGGGCGTGCAAACCGTGTCTGCACTCAACGGTGACGTTGGCCGAATTGCCGGAATCGGCCTGACAAATGTGAATGGTATCCAACCTGCCACGGTATTAAAAGTCTATCGGTTCCAATGGAAACAGGGATCCAACGCGACGGTACTCGGGATGCAGTCCCATGATGCTCTGATCAGTGATTCGTTTGCCTCGGATCATAAGTTGACTGTTGGGAGCCTGCTGCACATAACGACCACGGTGGGACGCCATGACGCGTTTCGCGTCGCCGGCATGTACAGGAGCGCTCAGATTCTGGGGGATGTGACCATCCCGTACGACACATTTCGTACCGACTGGCAACAACCCAAGGATCAGCTGGCATCGGTATCCTTGACGCCGGGGGCGAAGCTGCCGGTCGTGCAGAAACGAATTGACGCACTCTTGAAAAGCCAATACCCACAGGTGACTTCACATTCCCAAGAACAGATCAAACAACGTTCCGAAGCGAACGTGAATCAGCTGCTCGATCTCATTTACGTTCTGCTGGCAATGAGCGTGCTGGTGTCACTCTTTGGAATCATCAACACGCTGGTGCTCTCGGTCTACGAGCGGACGCGTGAAATCGGAATGCTTCGGGCAATCGGGACCACACGGACGCAGGTACGCTGGATCATTCGGTGGGAGAGCGTCATTACCGCGGTGATCGGTGCGGTGCTCGGGCTTCTACTGGGCATCGTACTGGCGGCACTGGTGACCCAAGGGCTCTCCAGCCAGGGAATAGAGTTTGCGTTGCCCGTTGGCCAGTTGCTGATCTGGGTCGTATTCGCAATCGTGTTCGGTATCGTCGCCGCTGCCTTTCCGGCTCGACGCGCGGCGCGTCTGGATGTGCTTCTAGCACTTGCCTACGAGTAAAAGCGCTCCGCTCCGAGACGAAGAACGGGCGCATGTAAGGGAACCGCCGCTACGCGGGTACGTGCGGCAACAGTTCACCGAGCACACCCTACTGGCGTATCCAGACAGCTTTGATCGACTTGTCTGCCCCTTTCTGGAGACGCGTGAGCACCATTGCATCATAGAATTGCCTGTGCGAACATCCTCTCCTCCGGGGACGTGGCCCTGGCGTGTCGCCGGTATCTACTTTGTGGTGAACACGTGCTGCATGGCGCTCGCGACCGCCAATCTGGTTGCGGCGCGCACCGACGCAGCCCGCTGGTTGCAGGTTCGGCATGGTTGGAATCCTCGGACTTACGGAACCGCCGGAGGGTGGCAGTGGGAAACGTATCTCTTGCTCGGCGTCGCGGGCGTCCTGCTCATCCTTCTCACCTCGGTCGCGATCTGGCACGGTCGGGACTTCTTGGGTCTTGCAGCCACAGGCGTTACATGTGTCCTAGCCGTCGTCCTGTGGTGGGACACAAATGTCAGCGTCAGCATCTGCAATGGGTGCGACGGGGGCTTCCCCGACCCGATTTCAAGCGAACTGAACAGAGCGGGTGGCTTGTTTGCCCTTGTCGCGCTGGTCGGTGGAGTTGCCTGGAGGCTGTCGGCAGCGCAACGACAAGTCAACTACTGACCTCACCATCGAGAGACACCCAGCACGATCCAAATCGCATTCTTCCCTCTAACTCCACGGGATTCTCAGAGCTTTCTGGACACACCACGAGTAGTGCTTCATACCTGAGGTGGTGCGACGCCCGTCGAGCGACGGGTTGAAGGTCTGAGGCGACTCACGCCAGAACCTGTTTGATGCCAACGTGCACTTTCCTCGACCAAACAGTGGCACTGGGAATGTCTGGCGATGTGACACCATCAGAGCATCCCACCTGGACCATGGTGCTCTATGCCTGTGTACCGCCCCCCCGTGACGCCGAGTTCGTCACTGATCCCGAGAGTTGATGGGGCGGTGGGCCTGGTCAGTCCGCTCGTTCGTCCTATTGGAATCCTATGCACTTGACGATCTTGCCGTCCTCCACATGGTAGGCAGAAGGGATGTAGAACTCGGGCACAGGCTCCCCAAGAACGAGGCCGGTCACGTGCTCCTCTTGCACCACCCAGGAGCCGACGTGGATGCGAGAGCGTATTTCTGAGTGGACGTTGGGGCTGTGGGGAAGGAACCCGCCAAAGTGCGCCCTGATTGCCTCCTCTCCCCGGGCGAAGACAGTTCCCGGCTCGCTCTGCATAACGGCGTCCGCGCTAAAGCAGCCAACAACCCGGTCCACCTCCCTTGCGTTAAACGCGTCGATAAATTCCTGAACGACCTGTACGGGGTCCATACGCGTATCCTCCTGCCAACACGCCGCACGAATGGAAAACATACTGAATCTCATCCATTGGTAAGTCGCCAGCGACACCGTTCAGATGTGCATGCAGGCGGGACGCTGCGGTTCGTGGCGACCTTCAATCTGGCGGTGTCGATGCCGGCTCCATATCTTGGAATTCAGGCGGTTCCCATGCGACGAAAGCGCACCTCCGTCAGTGAATAGAGACCATAAGCGATGAGGCCGATGGCGACGATACCCAGCAGCACATGACCGTATGGCTGCTGAGCGAGTTCCCCCAACGCGCTTCCCAGCCCTTTGGTGTCACTTGCCTTGTGGCGTAACGCCGCGACGATCAAAAATATCCCGACAATCCCGAAGACGACGCCCAGCGCCGCGTACCCAGCGCGCCCCAGCGCGATGAGCCATTGCCGCGTGCCCGCGCCCGCCCCTCGAAGATCGAGACTTTTCTGGAAGTCAGCGGAGTAGGTCCGGTAGAACAAATACCCCGCGATGCCGATGATAACGAGCCCGGCGAGAACCACCAGAACAGGTCCGAACGGCAGCGCGAGGAAGCGTGCCGTCCAGTCTCGGGTGGTCGTATTGGAACTCTTGCCGCCGTTTCCCGCGCCTATCGCTAACTGGACGGCCTGAAGAGCGAGTGCTGCGTACGATATGCCGATCGCGGCATCACCCACACGTGCGGCGATGCCCTTCGCGCCGTGTCCCTGGCGCAAGGGATCGACCACAGCTTGAACGAAACTCCAGAGAGCATACCCGACGAGGCCGATCGCGACAATGGCGAGCAAGAACTTGCCGAACGGTTCTTCATAGATGGCGCGCAGGGCACCGTTGCGATCGGTCGTACTGCCGCCGCCGGCGCCGAGTGCCACCTTGGCAGCCAAGCCGCCGATTATGAGGTAGACAATTCCCTTCGCCGCATACCCCGCCCGTGCTAGAAACACCATAACGGGACTGGCGGCGGCCTGCCGGCTCTCGCGCTTCACATCGTGTAGCGTGCCGCTTGCGCGGCTCGTCGAATTGGACACGATATCCCGTCCTTTCAACGCCCGGTGTTTGTTTTCCGCGCTGTCCCGGAGCGAGTGCCGGCATCAGTCTCCATGGCAAGATGAAGGCCGCGCATTTCCGAGTCGCATCTGGTGCGCAGGCATATTGGGCGCCTCGAATAGTTTGCAGCCATCGACTTCAAACCGCAATGTTGCGTGGGGGATCCATGCACCATCGGGTGCAGCGTCGGCCGGCACCGCAGTTACCGGTTGGTCCGTTCGCTACGCAGGTGGTTTGAGGCGCCCGCGCTCCACGAAGTACCAGTACGGGCCACCGACAACGGGCAGTCCGCGATGTACGTTTCGAGCAGGGGCGCCCCACCCCCAACCGGGAATGAGGCGTCGCCCAGAAGTGTCATGCGGCGGCCGTGTTGCGCACATCGACCTCAAATGTGGCAGAAGCGGGGGCCGGCGTGCGATAGGCGGCAAAGGTGGGATCGTAGCCCAGCAGCCGTCCCATGACTGACCCCATCGTTAGTCCAACCTTCTGGATCCACACCGGGATTACCGGTAGATAGGTCTCCGACAACTTTCCGAACTGTGCCAGCCGGAATGGATTCCGTGGCATTGCCGACTTCGACAGTTTGCCCTCATTCGCTAGACCACAAATCGCTTCAAGCGTTGCCTCCAGGTTTGCGGCAGGAGCCACTTCTACCCGGAAGATCACCTCTTCGCTTGTTGCATTCCACCATTGATGGACGATGTTGGCGGGAAGGGTGAGATTTTGACCGGGAAGTATCGTGTAGGCCTCGCCGCCGATGCGAGCACGCAGTGTGCCCGAAAGAACGGTGAAGTACTCGACCTGGTTGATATGGCGATGAGGAGCCAGTCGCGCCTTGCCCGGCTCGACGCGGCACTCGAAGATGATGCGGTCCTCGCCACTATCAGCCAATGTCTTGAGAAAGGTGATGTGCTCACCGGTCACGGGATTACTGATGGTCTGTCCTGCGTATGCCATTGTCTCGATCTCCCTTGCGGCTTACTGTGTTGTGTGCCAGCAGTTGTGGCTTGGGAGGATCGTATCGGCCGGGACTTTATCGATTCATAGTTGGAACGTACATGGAGTGCGTACCGAGACGTAGGAAGATACGTATTTCGGGTACGTAGGTACGTGCCTGGCCGCCGCACCCGGTGTGGTGCGGCGCCTCCGGCTGGCGTAAAGACATACCGCCGTCCCGGGATGATGGTGGCGGGGTGGTGTCGCGCGGTGGTGGATATGGCCGGTTCGGGGGGCACGGTCACACGGCACACGGCCGTGCGCTACGACGGGCTGTTGTATGGAGATGCTATCCGGGCATGACGACGTGCCCGGGACGCACTGTACCGCGCGTCTCGTTACTTAAACTCCCGTTGACTTTGAGTTGGGACGGTGAGTAGTGGGCTCATGCACCTTCGGGTGCAACGCTGACCGGCTCCGCTAGTATCGGTTCGTCCATTCGTTGCGCGGTTGGTTCGAGTTGCCCACGCTCCACAAAGTACCAGTACAGTCCGCCGATGACGGCCAGTACCACGACGTAGGTTTCGAGCAGCGGTGCCCCGCCGAGGACCGGCCATTTGGAGCTCCACAATGCCAGGGAACCGAAAGCCGGGTTCGACGCCGGGCGCGGCCACGCGAAATTAATCAGCATGGCCCCACCGTACGCCAGAGCCGCCAGATTGACCGGAACCGCCCAGCGCCCGAGATTGAACCAGGCCGAACGCTGAGGCCAGCCGTTTCGTCGTGCTCGCAACAGCACCAGATTGGTCAGAAAGTACGACAGGTAGATCAGTCCCGTGGCGCCGATTGCCAGCACACCGATTTGCTGGCTCACCAAGAGCGGAATTGCAGCCAGCACGCCGGTCAGGAGCACGGCAAAAATTGGAGTCCCAACGGATGGATGTACTCTCGACCAGAGACGTGGCAGTGGCAGGCGATTATCGCGTGACATGGAAAACACCAGACGCACACCCGCGGCCTGGATCGCCAGCGTGCAGACGAAGATGGCGATGGAAACGATTGCAAGATAGAGCTTGCCCCAACCGCTGCCGAAGGCGCCGGTAATGATGTCGGGAAGTGGGTTTGGATCGGTCATGATCTTTGAGACGTTTGGAATTGCGAGGATGGCTGCGCCGAGAAATAGAAGACCCGCGATGAACGACAGACCAATGGACAGGAGTACGCCGCGAGGGCCTTCTCGTCCCGGGTCTTTGGTTTCCTCACCCAGGGAGCCGGCGGTATCGAAGCCATATATAACGAACAGTGACATAAACATCGCAGCCAGGAACACGCCGGTGTAACCGGCGCCGCTCCCTGGCGTGTGTTGTGTGCCGGCAGTGTTGAAAAACACGCCGAGAGATTGGTGATGGCTCGCCACGAGCAGGATAACGGCAAAGACGAACATGCCGAGAATTTCGGCGATGACCCCGATGTTGTTGATAAAGGCCAGCAGGCGGACGCCGGCAATATTGAGCACCGTGGTCACGGTCAGCGTGATAAGCGCAATTTTTACTTCGGTACCGGTGTCAAGCACCCAGCCAAAGAGCGGGACCAGCGTATAGGGGAGGGTGAAGGCGACGGACGTAATCGTGAGCAAAGTCGCCGCCAGATAGAACCAACCGATCATCCAACCGGTTCCCGGCCCGGATATTCGTTTGCTCCACTGATAGATCGAGCCCGCCACGGGGTAATGTGAGGCCAGCTCGGCGAAGTTCATTGCAACCAAAAACTGTCCGGCTGCCACGATAGGCCAGCTCCAGAAGAAGGCCGGTCCGCCCGTGCCTATACCGAGAGCGAAGAGGGCAAACGTGCCGGTTGAAACCGAGATATAGGAAAACGCCACCGCAAAGTTGGAAAAAAGGCCGAGGGTACGCTGCAATTCTTGCCGGTAACCAAGTGAAGCCAGGTGGCGCGCGTCGCGTTCGTCCTGGCTACTGGGAGCGGGAGTAAGGGTATCTGCCATGCGACTAACTCCTCCTCTACATGGTGCGCTGTATCGTTGGGGACGATGGTGATTCCATCGTTAACCGTTTGCTGAAATCGCAGCGGCCTCCTTAATCCGGCTATTGGTTGGATCGTACAGAGGATCGGCTTCGACCCTGGCCGGTATCCGCTCGCCAAACCAGCCGACCTCGACGCTCGAGCCGGGTTCGGCGTACTCGATCGGCAGGTAGCCGTAGGCAATAGAGCGCTCGACGGTGTAGCCGTATCCTCCGCTGGTGACTCGCCCAAGGATCCGGTTGCCGTCCATAAGTGGCTCACCTCCCAGGGCCACAGCGGTAGCATCGGCCAGCGTGAGACAGCACAATTTGCGCTGCAGCCCACGTTCTCGCGCCTGGAGCAGCGCGTCTCTCCCTATGAAATCGCCCTTGCGAAGACGAACGGCAAATCCCAATCCTGCTTCGTAGGGGGTGTACTCGCTGTGGATATCGGTGCTCCAGTACCGATATCCCTTCTCTAGCCGCAGCGAGTCGATCGCGCGGTACCCGGCCGCCACCATGTCGTATGCTCGGCCGGCTTCCCACAGGATGTCCCAGAGGGCGCGGCCGTACTCCATTGGGGCGTACAGCTCCCAACCGAGCTCGCCCACGTAGGTGACGCGTAGCGCCAGAACGGGAACCGGCCCAACCCCGATATGACGCGCCGTGAGATAAGGAAATGCCATGTTCGAGATGTCGTCTTCGGTCACCTGCCGCAGGACATCACGCGCATTCGGTCCCCATATACCAACACAGCACAGGCTGGAGGTAAGATCGAGCGCGTAGGCCGATCCATCCTCAGGTAGGTGGCTGCGAATCCAGTGCAGGTCGTGTGTGCCGAACGCGGTGCCCGTAATAAGGCGAAATCGGTCATCCGCCAGTCGGGTCACGGTGAGATCGCATTCGATTCCACCCCGGCGGTTCAAAAGCTGAGTGTAGGTAATGGCGCCGAGCGGTTTATCCATCTCATTTGCGGCCAGATACTGCAACAGCCGCAGTGCGCCGGGTCCTCCGACCTCAACCTTACTGAACGACGTCATGTCGTAGAGGGCGACCCGCCGGCGCGTGGCCTCGTGTTCGGCGGCGATCGCCGGAGACCAATCCCGAGATGCCCAGCCCCGCGGGCGCACATCACGCTCGACACGATCAGCGTTTGGATCGAACCAGTTCGCTCGCTCCCATCCGGACTTCTCGCCAAAGGAGGCGCCCAGCGAGAGCAGCCGGTCATACATGGGCGTGAGCCGGAGCCGGCGCGCGCTGCCACGCTCTTGTAGGGGATAGCTGATGTCGTAGTACGTGCTATAGACCTCTCGCACGCGCTCGCGAATGTAGCGTGCTCCCGAGGCGTGTGCAGTGCGGCGCAGGTCCATATGCCAAAGGTCGAGGCTGGGCTCGCCCTCCACGATCCATTCGGCGATCATCTTACCCACCCCACCCGCGCCCGACACACCATGTGCACAGAATCCGCACGCGGCCCAGAACCCTTTGACGTCGGCCGACGGCCCAAGCAGAAACTCACCATCCGGTGTAAAGGACTCGAGCCCGTTGACAGTGTCCTGGAGGGCGACGACACGCAGCGCCGGAATACGTTCCCGGAGTGCGGCGTGCAGCGGCTCGAAACGCGGCGGATCGAACGGCAGGATCGTTGCGTTCGGGCCATGGGGGATCGTGCCGGCTGCGAATCGCTCGGGATTCCGCTCGTAGCCTCCCAGCACAAAGCGTTGGCCATCCTGCCGGACGTACACCAATCGATCGGGATCACGTAGATTGGGCAGCGCGCTTCCCGCCGCCAGATCGGGCATAGACGCGGTGCGAGCATACTGGTGCTGCATGGGGATGAGCGGCAACGAGACTCCGGCCATGCGGCCCAGCGCAGGCGACCAGATGCCGGCGGCCACGACTATCTGCTCGGTTTCGATCCGCCCTGCCGAGCTCTGTACAGCCCGTACGCGTCCTCGTTCGATTTCCATACTCCACACCCGGGTATGGGGAAAGAACGAGACACCCGATTCCTGTGCCCGGCAAATCATGGCTCGTGCCAGCACCGTGGCAGTGGCGGAACCATCGTGCGGCAGGTAGAGCGCTCCCTCGACGGCGGTGCTATCCATGAGAGGAAATAGCGCAAGAGCGTCACGCGGACTGAGGAGATGCGCTTCCAGGCCGACGCTGCGGGCAAAGCCAGCCTGTCGCTTCAGCTCCTCCAACCGCTCGGGCGACGACGCGAGACGCAGGCTTCCAACTTCCGAGAAACCCGGCTGGCCATCGATGGTGAGTGTGCGGTATAGCTCCACGCTATACATCAGCATTCTGGTAAGGCTGGCGGACGATCGTAGCTGACCGACCAGCCCGGGCGCATGGGAGGTTGTGCCGCCGGCGAGCTCGCCTGCTTCCAGGACGACAACATCCGTACACCCCAAACGGGCCAGATGGTAGGCGATGCTGGCTCCCGCGATGCCGGCGCCGATCACGACCACGCGGGCCTGACCTGGTATGGATACGGTGATCGCTTCCTCCGTTTTGCGCTGTAGTTTGACTTCGGGTGGGATCCTCTTGGGAAAGGAAGCTACAGAGCCGGGCACTCGCGCCGGGCCGGTACGCGCCGTAGCTGGAGCTTCACGTGCATCCTCGTGTCCTCCCCGAGCTTCTCTGGTGGGTCTGCCGGTCGACGTCTAATGGATCAAGGCTACTGGAGATTCACCGTGGCCGAATGTTGCGCCGTGGGCAAGGAACCGATCCAGGTGAGTGCGTCCGTACTCGAGGAACGTGAAGTCGAGTGTGGATACTCCAGCCTGAAGAAAGCCCCACAGTGATTCACGCAGATCGGACACCAAGCGCATGAGTCGCAGGCGGCGGAGGTCGGGTGCGCGCACCGCACCGAAATAGAGATCGAGCAACGCGTGCTCCTGTGCCTCGTCGAATACGTTATTGGCGGCGAAGTTTCCCAGATCGAACCAGTAATCACCCATACCGGCGTACTCCCAGTCGATGATGCGGACCACCAAGCCGTCGTCGATGAGGTTGGCCGCCAGCAAGTCGTTGTGACACGGGTAGGGCGGCTGGTGCGCGTCAAGTTCTGCTTCGAGTCTGTCGAGCATCTGCAGTGCCTTCCCGATTGTGGGAGGGAAGGGTACCTGCCGGGCGCAGGCACGCGCGTAGTAATCGCGCACGACGTGAAACGGTGAAAATGCCCCGGGTCCGGGGGGCCCGAGATGGTACCGGTGCAGCGACGTCACGGCTCGTTGCAGGATCTCAGAATCCTGAAAGTCGCTCGGTGTAAGTACCCGGCCGGCGACGAAGCGTGTAAGTAGGGCGCCGTGCTGGGGTAAATAGGCAATCACTTCGGTGCCCACGTCGAGGCGCGCGGCGGTAACCGAGCAGGCATGCTCCACGTTGCGATCGATACCCAGGAACCCGGTATTCGCGCCGGCGATTCGGAGCACGTAACTGTCATCGCCCACATCGATGCGGTAATTGCGGTTCGTGATGCCACCGGCGAGTGCCGTGACCGAGTAATCTCGATCGCGCAGGAGTGCTACATCCTGAAGTATCACCTCAACGCTGTCGCCCATCACATCTCCAGAATCACGGCAATACGGACTTATGGGCTTATGCTACTGTGCACCGGTCATACTGTCAACGATCTGCGCCTGGAATAGCAGAGCTCATGCGTTATCGATGGGACGGTGGCCTACCCCAGGCCTTCCCGATGACGATCCGTAGAGACCGTCGAAGCGGCTACCTCAAAAAGGCATGGCCACGTCGATAATTCACGAGCCCTACTTTGAATAGGGGCGGAGGTGGATGCGCTGCTCTGTAAACAAGGATATACGGCAAGTGCAGGATGCTGCTCGATGCATCAGTCATGTGGTGCGAGTGGCGATTCCCGGTCACCGAATGCATAATCAGCCGTGATACCGAATTCGACACCCGAACCACGCGTGAAATCGCTGTGGCGCAATCGCGACTACATGCTGTTGTGGAGTGGCCAGGCGGTGTCCACTCTGGGCAGCGGCATTTCGGGCCTGGCGTTTCCCTTGCTGGTGCTGGCGTTGACCGGCTCGCCCGCCCAGGCCGGCTTCGTGGCGGCGGCGTTCGGATTGCCGTATTTGCTGATCAGTCTGCCGGCGGGCGCGCTGGTCGATCGCTGGGATCGCAAGCGCGTCATGCTGGTGTGCGATTCGATTCGTGCGGTCAACATGGCCAGCATCCCTTTGACCGCTCTGCTGGGACATCTCTCGATCGTGCAGATCTACCTGAATTCGGCGGTGGAGGGCACGTTCTTCGTGTTTTTCAATGTGGCGGAAGTGGCGGCGCTGCCCCGGGTGGTCGATAAGTCGCAGATTCCGGATGCAGCGTCACAGAACCAGGCGGCGCAGGCCGGTACCTCGATCGTGTCGCCGCCGCTCGGAGGCTTTCTGTTTCAGACAATAGGTCAGAGCTTCCCCTTTGTGGCTGATGCCATATCGTACGGCGTGTCGGTGGTATCACTGTTCTTCATCAAGACCGAGTTTCAATTGGAACGCACGGCAGAGCGGCGTCACCTCTGGGTGGAAATCGGCGAAGGAGTGCGGTGGTTGTGGAACCAGCCGCTTATCCGCTTCATGACGTTTCTCACGGGCGGACTCAACTTTTCAGGGAATGCGACGTTCCTGATTCTCATCATCCTGGCGAAGCAACGGGGCGCGTCTCCGGCACTCATCGGAGTGATGTTTGCCATCACGAGCATCGGTGGACTGGCAGGATCGCTGGTCGCGCCTCGCATTCAGCGTCGGTTCGGGTACGCGCCGGTGATTATCACCTGTGTGTGGATCGGTGCGCTGGTGATTCCGCTGTTTACCGTGGCACCCAATATCTTCGTGCTGGGCGCCCTGGGCGCAATCGGGTTCCTGGTGGGGCCAATCTACAACGCCGTGCAATTCAGTTATCGGGTGTCACTCATTCCGGACGCTCTGCAGGGGCGTGTGAACAGTGCCGTGCGCATGGTGGCGTTCGGTACGATTCCACTTGGAACCGCGCTGGCGGGCGTGTTGATCCAGAGCGTTGGCGCTGTGACGGCCGTCCTCGGGTTTGGCGTGGTCGAGATCGCCCTGGCACTGTTGACGACGGTGAACCCGCATGTCCGCACGGCACGTCCGATACCGGAGGCGTTACCCGGCTAAGCAATCAAGTTCTGGTGGGTAGCGCGCTTGATCGCCTCGCGAATCCTTCGCTGACGAATCTGGAATGCGCAGTCGCCTGCTAGTTTCGGGACCAGAAGTACACCGCGACGCTGAAGCTGACGTAACAGACGGCGAATCCGCCAATAATTTGGAGAATGTGATTCATGGAAGTGTCCTTATTCGTGCGCGGGCGGTAGAGCCCGCGCTGATGAGTAATCGTATGTTTGGAATGAACCGTGGGTTCTCTCCCAGCATGACAGGTACCGGCACGAGACATACCGGCAGCCTGCACGGAAAAACGCCCTGAACTCTGTAGGCGTCCTTCCACCCTAGCAAACCGGTTTGCGCGAGATGTATTTACAGTGTGACGGGCGCCGTGGCTGTCGCCGGGTCCCCGGTGTTGGGGGTTCCCGATGGCTCGATCAATAGAATGTGCGTTTCCTCCGCCGCGAAGGGCTGGTGAGGGACGCCCCGCGGTACCACGTACAACTCCCCAGGTTGCAGTACGACGTCACGATCCGGTAGGTGAAGCGTGAGGCACCCTTTCAGGACCAGAAAGAAATCGTCAGTGTCGTCGTGCGTGTGGCGGACGAACTCTCCCTTTACCTTTACCACCATAACGTCGTAGTTGTTCAGGTGTCCGACGATTCGCGGCGCCCACAAGTTTGAGAACTGGGCCAACTTCTCCGCCAGATTGACTGCATCGTCCACGATTCCCGCGCTCCTTGCCTGGATGCGTTGCCGCACTACTCATCTCGCTCCTTATACCACTCGCCTCTGCTGCAGTGAGGGGAGTGGTCTCCTGTTGACTGGTACGCGCGACTGTGGCGAATGCAGGCCGCGTGCCCATCCGGGCCATATCAGCGCGAAAACGCCACATCTCGTACGCTGAAGTGGGAGCGGGGAAGGGGTCTATGAACGAGACACTGGGCAACCGAAATGTAAAGTTAGCGTTGCAGCGCGAGGGACGGCTGAGCCGTAGCAGCACGGAGCTGTTGGAGACGGTGGGGCTGGAATTCGACAGTTACCGGCAGAAGTTGTTCGCCGCCTGCCGGAACTTTGACCTCGAATTGCTGTTCGTGCGTGACGACGACATCCCGGAGTACGTCGCCGATGGGGTGGCGGACCTGGGAATCGTGGGACGCAACCTGGTACTGGAATACGGCAGCCCGGTGGTCGAGCTGCTGCCATTGAGATTCGGGTATTGCTCGCTGGTGGTCGCAGTGCCGCACGAGTCACCGGCGCAGTCGGTACACGATCTCGCGTCGATGCGCATCGCGACGTCGTACCCCAATTCGGCTCGCAGCTACTTTGAGGACTTGAACATCCCGGTGCACATCATCCCGATCAGCGGGTCGGTGGAATTGACGCCGACGTTGGGTGTGGCGCAGGGGATTGTGGAGCTCACCGCGACCGGCAGCACCCTTCGGTTGAACGACCTGCGTGAGTTGACGACGATCTACACCTCGGAAGCGATTCTGATGGCCAATCAGTTATCCCTGCAAAACGAGATCAAGCGCAAGACGATCGATCGGCTGTGTGTGCGTCTCAAAGCGGCGATCGACGCGCGTTCCTATAAGTACGTCATGATGAACGCACCCCGCAGCGCGCTCGAACAGCTTGAAAGCGTCACCCCCGGTCTGAAATCGCCCACTATCCTCGACCTGGCCGATCCTAACCTGGTGGCAATCCACGCCGCCGTCGATGCCGACACCTTCTGGGATGTCATCGAGAAACTGCGAGAGCTGGGCGCCAGCGAGATACTGGTGACTCCAATTGAGTCGATGATTCTGTAAATCGGTCTATTGGCAACTCCCGAGGTCTCTGTTTTCCTTGCGTGGCCTCAAAAAGTCTCAGGTAGTCTATTGTCGTATACGCATTACTCTGCTCTTTCGTATTACAAATTGCATTGCAATAGAGCAGGGAGAGGGCGTAAGTTCGAGGCGATTCGCCTGCACCCCTACTCAGTTCTGCGGAGGAATGGGGCATGACTACTCATCTACGGTTAATATGTTACCTTCGCCGGTATGCGTCCATTTCGGGATCATGACATTGGACATAGGTGGGCACTCGTGCATCGCTTAAGTGTGGCTTCTTCGAAGCGGCAACAGCTCATTGATATTTCCGATCAGGTGGCAGCGGTCGTGCAAAGCTGGCCGGATGGAGCGGTGCTTGCTTATGTACCGCATACATCCGCTGGGGTCTTGATCAACGCAAATGCCGATGAAGATGTTGGAGACGATATTCTCCGTGCTCTGGACGCGATAATTGCGGATGACGCAGGTTTCCGACATACAGGGGGCAATTCGATAAGCCATGTGAAGACGGTTCTCGTCGGCACCTCTCAAACTGTCCCGCTGGTTGGTGGCAAATTGCAACTCGGGACCTGGCAGAGTATTTTCCTCGCCGAGTTTGACGGACCGCGCACGCGTTCTATTCTGCTGTCTTCCTTGAAGCTAGGATGACCCACATGCATGGGACAACCTTTAGTCCTGACATTCTCTAGCGGTTGCTGAGGGCAGTCCTAAAATGTCGTGTATACGCTGGGCGATGACAGTCTCGTCCCCGTCTCGCAACGGTCGGGGATCGAAGACAATCGTGCCTTCAACCGCACGATGATTACGGGTGCGTATAGATGGTGCGCCCGCCTCCAGCGCACTGATGAGATCAAAAGCGGACAGGGGGGCTTCTCGCCCAAGGTGCAGGCTGACTCGCGTGATAGGGCGTGTTTCATCCCGTATGAGTCGAACTTCACCGCCCGGAATGTCACCCAATAATGCCGCCAGTCGTTCCATGCGTTCCGCTTGCTTCTGATCTTCCATGGCTACATCTCGCTCCACGTACGCGTGGAGAGCAGTCATTAATCCGACAATGGCCTCCTTCGAGACCTTCATCGCGCGACCGATCCCTCCAGCATTCAGTTTCGCCGCGCGTATAAGGTCTTCGCGTCCAACGAGAACACCCGAGGTTGGGCCTCCGACTGCTTTCTGTCCGCTGTAGATGATGAGACTGGCACCGGCCGTGCGGTACATCTGCAGATCCATCTCGGCTGCCGCGTCAACGATCACCGATATACCGCGCGCGCTCGCGCACTCCACTACGTTCATGAGCGGAATACTCCCTTCAGCTACTACGTGGTGGGAAATCACGTAGAGGATAGCGGCGGTTCTCGGCGTAAGCGCACTTGCGAACTGTTCCGTCGATGTCTTGTTAACCGTGCCGACTTCCACCGGCACACCACCGCCGAGCCGGATCATCTGTTCGATGGATGCGCCGAAGTTCACAAGATGCGATCGCAGGATCACCACTTCATGCGGAGGCTCACTTTGTGGGAGCATTTCAACGCGCCGTAGATCGTCTCGGGTGATGCACGCGGCGACGGCCGTCACAATGCCAGCGGTGGCGCTCGCCACGGGCATGCCCGCCTCTGCTCCGGTCACGTGGGCGAGTTCACGTCCTGCCCAGTCCATTAGCTGCGCCATGTCAAAGTATGTTTGCAGAGCTCGTCCGACATCCTCTGCAACCGCGAGATCGACTGCAGACGCACCGAGGGCTGTCATTTTGCCCGCAGCGTTAATGACCTGTACCAGGTTTTCCACCGCGCTACCGTCCCACTCTTGCCATGCTGGCTTCGATGGACCAGGCCATCAGGTCGATTACACTCTGATTGAGGCTTGCTGGCGTTCCGTCGGAACGTGGCTCCGGTCGGCTACTTACCCCGTCAATTACTCCGTCTTCGGCACAGCGGCGCAGGATGGCGGGAACATCAAGTCGCCGTAAGACACGTGTCTCGCCACTGGCCACTGCTTCTATGGCTGCTCCCAGTGCATACCCACCCCAGTTCGAGTTACCGGCGGCTAGCAGATAGTCAGACGTCCGGCTGGCGGCTATCGTGGACCCGTTGGGTATTTCATGCACTGCGTCTTTGACTCGTCCCATGCCCATTTCGTTTCCGTTATCACCGATTCCGATACGAAGAACGCCGCGTTCCTCCGCTTCGTCAAAGAGGTAGTCCATCTTGGCGAGCAGGTGATCCGTGATACGTCGGCCAGCCGCCGTGTACGCGAATCCGTCGGAGGAGAGTCCCGGCTGCTCAATTGCTATCAGCGCCGTAGGCTGGAACCGATCCATGTACTCGGCTGCTTGTTGCTTTGCTTCTTCGTGATCAGTGCTGATTGGTACCACTGCAGCTACAGCCGCTGTGTGTGGACCTACCTTCGAGCTCAAAGCCTGTTGGGGTGTACCAATGAGGAGCCCAGCGACGGTGCAGCAGTTTCGTAAGAATTTGGCGATCCTCTCTTCCGTAAAGACGATCGGAATCGCTGCCAGCACTTCTTCGACGATCCGGGCGAGAACTGCTGCTCCCACAGGACCGTCCGTTTCGGTTACTCCTTCCAGGAGGAAGGAACGAGACGGAAAACCAGTGAGAATGCCGACAACCGCGCCCGGCTCTACTCGCGCTATCAACGCCTGAGCGGCCGCGAGCGTGAGGGGACGCCCTCGATTACTTTCTACCGACGCTCCATAGAGCCGTCCAACAATGCCCTTTCCCGATGTATCAAGTGCCATCAGGTGATCGAGCTGCCACCCAATATTTACCAGAGTCTGGTCACGTGATGTCATACGCCTTCCTCCAAAGTCGCCAGCGCTCGAAACTCGTTGTATCCCTCGTTGTAAACGGAACGGGAAAGTGCGGGAAACACCGGTTCGCCTGCCGGTACCATGGCCTTCTCTGCATCCTCGAGGGTGTGGTACATGCCACATCCGACAGCAGCGAGCATGGCTGCTCCCAGCGATGTGCCATCTGCGTGATAGTCCAGTTCCAAGCCGAGCGTGTCCGTCACGATCTGCCGCCAGAGTCTTGACTGCGCTCCACCGCCCGTAACAGCGCTATGCGATATATGTGTATCAAGTATGTCAATCACTGTGCGAAGGCCATATGCAACGCCTTCCAGTATCGATCGCACGAGGTGACCTCGGGTGTGGGCCAGAGAGATTCCGTAAAAGGCACCACGGTGGGTTGGGCGGTGTGTGGGAAGTGACACGCTCTCCAGGGGCGGCAGAAAGTAAAGACCATCACTGCCCGGCACAATGCCTGCCGCCTCTGCGAGAAGTTGGTCAATTGATACACCTCCTCCGAGCTGGCTGTGCATCCAGGTGAGAGCGGACCCTGCCACAGGCAGGAGCCCTCCCCAGAACCACAAGTCATCCGTGAGCGGGTAAGCGAAGACATTGCTCCTATCGTCGTAGCATGATGACGGAGGAGCGGTCGCAGCCACTCGCACGACCCCACTGGTCGACAGTGCGATGCAGATCCGTCCTGGTCGCATCGCACCTACTCCGAGGTTGCCGCACGCTCCGTCTGACGCACCGATTACGACCGGCGTGCCTTCCTTAATTCCTAATTTGGTGCCGAGAGATGACGAGATGGAACCGACGACAGTCGTGGAAGTCACTACGGGAGAGAGCGCTGCAGCGGATATGCCCGCCTCCGCTGCCATCCCTTCCGGCCAACCATTGAGGCCGGGACCACTCGATAGGTCGGTGGCATAGATACCGGTTAGCCAGAGTGCAAGGAAAGCTTTTGCGCCGCAGACACGAATTGCAGACCTGGTCGCTTGGGGAAACTGATCTCGGAACCACAGCATCCTGGGCAAAATGCTGAGTACATTGGAGCTTGGCCGATTTTCTCTGATCGCGTCCGAGATCTGATCGCGATATGTGGTGCCTCTGGTGTCCGCGTGGAGCGTTACGGGCAAAATCGCGCGATTTTCGTAATCCAAATAGAGCAGTGAATTCATTTGACTGCTTAGCCCAATGACGTCGATGGGAGGATTGTTTCGGACAGCAGTGGAGATCGCCTGCTCACACGCGAGCAACCAGTTGTCTAGGTCCTGTTCGAGCCGCCCAGGCTGCGGACTGCTCGTGCCTATGGGTACGGCTGAGCGCGCGTGGGTTCGTCCGGCTGAATCGAAGACAGTTGCTTTGCAATGCGTTGTTCCAAGGTCGAGAGCAAGTATGTAACCGCCCGTCATGCTTCGTACATCGGGTGAGAATAGATGCGCCCCACCGCCCGGATAAGGGTCGGGCGAGTCGTTGTGGCTCGGAGACACCGCTTTCTGTCACGTTTGCTAGCCGGTCGACTGGTGCCGGCGGATCGTGTTCGAACACCGAGTGACCGAGTTTCTGCGCTGGAGAGTTCGCATTCACGGCAACGCTTTGCACGGCTTAAAGCTGCCTTATTCTCGTGAGATAGGGTCACTTGGTCAGCGCTCATACGGCTAGAGAGGGAGTGCGCAATCCGCGCCGTGGGGCCTCAGATCGATGGCCCATGCGTCAGTAATCCTCCGTCCACCACGAGATTTGCTCCGGTAATGTAGGCCGCCGCATCCGAAGCCAGGAAGACCGCGGCCTCTGCAACATCGTATGGGGTCCCAAGCCGTCCGAGGGGGACATTGGAACGCAGGTCTGCCATAAAGTGCTCGTCGTTCATCCGCGGTTCATGATCATATGGAGTGCGCGTTATCGCCCCCGGGCTGATAAGGTTGACGCGCACGCCATACGGTCCCAGGTAATGAGCCATGCTGCGCGTCATATTGATCAGCCCACCCTTGGCCGCGGCATACGGCCAAATATTTGGCCACGGCTGCATCCCCTGCACTGATGCGATCTGAATAATGCTGCCGCGCCGCTGCTCCTTCACCAGATAGCGCGCAGTCGCTTGAACGATGAGAAACGGTCCCATGAGGTCTGTATCGAGTACTCGTTGCCAAGCATCCGGGGTGGTATCGAACGGATCGGTCGAGCCAAAGATGCCAGCGTTGTTGACCACAATGTCTGGCGGCCCGAGGCCCTCCACGGTGTCCCTTAGTAAAGCCGCCACGCTGCCTGGCAACGTCACATCGACATGGATAGCAGTGGCAAGTCCGCCCCTTGTGCTGATTGTGTTTGCTGCGTGGCGCGCTGCCTCCAGGTCAATGTCTGCCACTACCACGTGTGCCCCCTCGGCCGCGAATAAATCCGCCATTCCGCGTCCGATGCCGTTACCAGCGCCCGTAATGATTGCCACGCGATTTGCCAACCTCATCGTGCGCGGTCTCGAGGCGGTAATCTGCACCAGGGTGCCAAAAGACCGGCCTTTACAAGCCGATCATCGCGCGGTAACTTTCGCACGGCAGCAGCTACGAAATCACCGCCAATATACGGCTTCCGCACCGGCCTCTTTCTACATTGACCGCATCCAACCGGCACGTCAAAGCCTGCCCTCTGCTCAATTACTCGAAACGACCGATGGTTCCGGGTAACCTTGTCATCAGGCATGCCGGTCGAAAAATTCTTCGAGTACGGGAGGTGCACATGAGGACCGACGATAATTGTCGCGGTTTCGCTACTCGGCACAAGGGCCTCCATCGCAGGGCACGGACATGCCGGTAGCCGATGTCGACTCGTGGACTCTATCGCAATTCCTCATAAGCCGTCCTTTTGGGTATAAGTTATCGGAATCCGAGCACCGAGAGCTCTGCAGAGGTGCGGCTCCACCTCCTCTGGTCGATGTGTGAGTTGAGGTCTACGAGCGCGTCCTCGATCATGGCCTCAAGTGCGGTTTTCGGTGATGCGATGCCTGCCTTTTCAGATGAAGTCAGGTCGAGGACATAGTTCTCGTTTGGAAATGGGAAGACAGGGTTGTTCATGTCGAATACCAAACGAGCTGTGCCGGTAGGTCCACCGCCGATGTGACGGAAGAATGGTTTTACATGGGCGACGGATGCACACGCGCGAACGAAGCCCTCAAGTGAGGTAAAACCCGGCGAAGCGATATTAAACGCCTGCCAACCCTCGTGACGAAACGTCTCGAGGGCGGCGACTATGGAGTGGGCGACCTGGCCGCTGGTGACAAATTGCTGCACTGCCTTTCCGTCACCTGGGAGTAAGATTTCCTCGCGGTCGAGGAGCCGGTTGAGCACGAATTTCTCTCGGTCCGCATAATTCCTTGCTCCAAGGACCCATGGAGCGCGAATCACGGTCGTTGCGTCCACCTCGGCGCGCTTTGTACGCAGAAGTCGCTCGCATTCGATCTTCCCGTAGGCATAGGCTCCCCAAAGAGGTGCAGGTCCGTAGGGAGCATCTTCAGACCAGGGGAGTTGTGAGTGTAGTTGGTAAACCGTCCCGCTCGACATGTGCACAAAGCGCGGGACATTGCCTTGGACGTCCAGAAGAGTTTGCGTGTCTCTAGCTGTGTAAGCGCACAGGTCGATAATTCCGTCAAACTGTTCATCCGCGAGTTGCTGAAGCGCAACGGGATCCGCCCGATCGCCGTTCAGTTCGCGCACGCGGCCCGACCACAAACCCTTCCGTGTTCCGCGGTTGTAGATCGTAACCTGGTGGCCACGATGTAGCAAGCGTTCGACCGTGTCGACGCCAATGAACCGCGTGCCACCAATCACGAGAACCTTCATCGAACGGTCTGGATCACGACGTTAGTCTCGTCGCTGACGCTCGGAAGATCTGGTACGCATCTGCGTAGGCCGAACGATCGATCGGGTTGATTGGCGAAGTGCGAGGGGCAGGAACGAACGCGCGTACGGCCGAGTCGAACGTGGGTTCGAGGCCCAGGCCAACTGCCAGCACGATAGCAGCACCGAGGTTCGAGTCTCCCAGCGTGTAGTCAGCAGGCATACCTACGACATCCGCGATGATGCTTCTCCACAGTGAACTGGCGGCGCCTCCTCCGGTAATGAAAAGCCGTCTCATGCGCAGGTCTAGTAAATCGAGGGCATCGACGATATCTTTGATGCCAAATGCCACCCCCTCGAGCACGGCCCGAGTGAGATGGGAACGCCGATGTCTGGGGCGCAACCCGAGGAACGTGGCCGACGCATGTGGGTCGGGCCGTGGGCTGCCCTTGCCGACGAGATAGGGGAGAAATACAACACCGTCGCTTCCCGCTGGGGCGTGAACCGCATCACTCAGTAGGTCGTCGATATCAAGCTCGTGATCGGTGGGGGCGACGGCATCCGCAAGCCAGGCAAGTGCGCTCCCTCCTGATAGCACGAAGCCTCCACACACCCACAAGCTCTCAACCAGCGGGTATCGGAACAGGGACTGCTCCAAGCACGTCTCAGAACTTATACGGCGGGTCGTCACCAACCGGAACACACCGTTAGTTCCAAGGCTGATAACGGCATCACCCGCCTCGTGTGCGCCCACGCCTAAGGTTGCGGCTGCGCCGTCGTTCAGCCCCAGGACGACTGGAAGGTTCAACGGGAGGCCGAGCCGCTGGGAGAGTTCACGTCGAACGCGTCCAATGATATTGGTTGATGGCATGACGGGCGGCAGCCGCGCAGTATCCCAGTCGAGGGAGTCGAATACCGCGGCCGGCCACTCTGCCGCGTAGGGTCCAGTGGAGGGCTCGGTGCCGAGCGATCCAGTTAACCAGAAAACGAGGTAGTCCTTCACGCCAATTGCATACGCTGCTCGGCCCGTGTCATCGGGCCAGGCTTCGATGGCCCAAGCGAGCTTGGCCGGGAAGCCTGTTAGCGGCATTCCTCCTCCAACCCATTCCGCACTGCCAGTCTGGATGAGCTTTCTCCCGAATTCGATGCTGCGAACATCCTGCCAAGTCGGAGACGCCTCGTTCAAGGGCTCACCGTCTGAGTCGAGCAGTACCAGGCCCGGCCCCCAAGCCGAGAGACAGAGACCTGCCACCTTGTCTATCCGCGGGCCGAGTTGTTGGCTGACCGATCGAACTGAGATTTCGATAGCGTTGCGCCAATCGGCTAGCCGTTGTTCGTACCAGCCTTCGCGCGGGTTCAGCGTGGGATATGCCGCGCTCGCGCTCCCACAGACCTCACCGTTGAGCGTGAAAGCTACCGCTTTGCAGTTGGTCGTTCCCAGATCAACTGTCAGAAGAACGCTATCTACCATCTCAATCGGAGAGTAAATCGCGGACCTCAGGCAGGCGCTCAAGCGTCTCGCGGTCATACGGAGATGCGAAGTCGACGATCATGTGGCGGAAGCCAAGATCTAAGAAAGGGCGCCATGCCTCCGCGATGAGCGATGGCGGGCCGCACAGGAGTTCGCCTGCGGCGCGGTCAAGCCCGGGGCCACCACGCGTCTGGCCGTTTCGCCTTACTATGGACTCATAGACGGCCTCTGCTTCCGCTGGGTCGTTGCGAATCACCACTGGATTACCGGTGATGAACTCGATCTCGGCGAGCGAGCGACCGGCTTCATTGCAGTACCCATGAAGCACGTCGATCTTGTGTGACAAGGCATCGGTGGTGCCACGCACGTGCCAGAGATCTCCGAATCGGGCGAGGACGCGGAGCGTCTTGCGCTCCCCTCCCCCCGGAATGAGGAAGGGAATGGTGCCGGGCCCCCGAACCGGCGGGGGCAGGTGAGAAGCTGCCGCAAATCGGTAGTGACCGTTGGGCGCTGAAGTCACCGTCTCGCCAGCAAGCAGCGCCTTGATGGCAACAACGGACTCTTCAAGCCAAGCGATCCGCTCTCCAAACCCAGAGCCGAAGTCGATTCCATGGACCTCATGCTCGAGTGCGCGGTAGGCGGCGCCCAGCCCGAGTACGAAGCGTCCTTGGCTCATGTGGTCGACCGTAACTGCGCTCTTCGCGACGAGGCCAGGATTGCGGATCGTATTTGCGGAGACCAGCAGCCCAAGCGTCGCATGGCTCGTCGTTGCCGCCCATGCCGCGATGGTTGTCCACGCCTCGAAAACGCTCTGACGGCCTTCGCGGCCAATACCAATGAGGTGATCCCAGATCCACAGTGAATCGTAGTTGAGTTCATCGGCACGATGAACCACGTCCATCATCGCTTGCCACGCTGTTTCCTGTGGGTAAATGCTCAAACCGAGCCTAAAGCTGTCCTTGACAACAGCCTCGCCACTCATGGCAGGCACTCGACGATGAGGATCACACGATAGCTGTCGGCGATCGAGCTCATAGTCGCCGCAACGAGTTCGAAGAATCCGAACGCTCGGAGGCGGCCAGTCGCCCAGCCGACCGTTTCGTCCAGATTCCACTGCCGCCTGGTTTCTCTTAACCGCTCCATTGTGTTACCGCCTGCTCTACGCCAGGTACTTGCCGCGTTCGAATACGACCCGGCCATCGAGATAGAGTGATCCGGTCGTCCGCAGATCTTTGACGATATCCCAGTGGAGGGCGGAGGGGTTGGTCCCGCCACATTCGGCGTACGCGCGACCGAGCGCGAGGTGGACCGTTCCGCCGATCTTCTCGTCAAAGAGTACCTCACCGGTCCAAGCCTGAATACCGAAGTTGAGACCCACGCCGAACTCTCCAAGTCTGCGCGCACCATCATCGAGGGCGAGCACGTGTTCCAGCAAATCTTGGTTCTCCTGGCTGGAGGCCTCGACCACCTGCCCGTCGGCAAATCGAAGCTTGATGCCGGAGATGCGACGATTAGCATACATGGCGGGAAGTTCGAAAAAGATCTCACCGTTAGCGCTGTCTTCGATCGGGGCGGTGAAGATCTCGCCGTCCGGCATGTTCATTCGTCCGTCGCCCGCAACATAGGTCCGTCCTCTAGTCGAAAACGTAAGATCTGTCTTTTCCCCGACAATTCTTACTTCTTCGGCTGCTTGAAACAGCTCTGAAAGTTGGTGCAGACGTTGACTCTCGCTCGTCCAGTCACGCAGTGAGGCTTCGAAGAAGAAAGCCATGGTTTCCTCGAGGCTCAAGCCCACCTGTTGTGCGAATGCCTCGTTCGGAACACGAACGAGCACCCAGCGCTCTAATTCGTTTCGCTTTGTCGAAATCTTGCCCATTGCGCGGCGATGCGCCGCGAGTCGTTCCGCGGCAATGTCACCGAACTCATAGGGATTTCGTGCTCCCCGCAGTCCGATATAGGCGTCCGCCCAACCCATCCCATAGGCTTCAAATTCAGGTTCCCAGTCGATCTGATCGTCAGACCCGTGTCGAAGCAAGATTCGTTTCAGCCAGTCCGAAGAATAGTAGACTTCGGGCCGGCCACCTGCCTTAATTACCTGTTCGTAGACCGCCTCGACCAGTGGTCTGGTTTCTACTTCCATCATGTTAATCAGCACTCGATCACCGCGTCCCACGCGGGTCGAGTACGCGACCAAGATCTTGGCCAGTGCGTTCCATCGCTCATCTCTCATGCTCATTCCTCTCTAGTTCAATGTGTCGATGTCTCCGACTGTCGATCCAATCGCGTGCCGAAGTTGCGTCACGGCGCGGCCCCAGTCGGGTGTATCGGCGATCGCGCGGCCAACGACGAAGTCAGTGACTCCTACTTCGGCGAAAGCACGCGCGGTCGCTGCATTGATTCCACCATCGATCTCAAGCGCGACTCGATCAGGCAGTAGGCGCCGGGCTGCAGCCGCACGCTCGATGGATCCAGGTAGCAACCTTTCTCCCGCGAAATCGGGTTCCGTTGTTAGCAGATTGACGAAGTCGGTCGCTGCGCCGATGGTCTCGAGGGACATGATCGGAGTGGCTGGGTTGAGGGCAAGGCCGACTTCCATTCCGAGCGAGTGGGCCAGCGAGCAGATGCGCCATGGGTACGGTGCAGACTCGACATGAATTGACACGCGGCTAATGCCGGTCTTTGCCAGTACCCGCAGATGCATTTCGGGACAGATCACCATGAGGTGAACGTCGACGAGGGCGTGGGTCCGCTCGAAAATTGCTTGTGCGACACCAACGCCAAACGTCAACTCGGGGACGAAGACACCGTCGGCGATGTCAATGTGTAGGCCATCAACACCGGCGGAGAGGAGACGTTCTGATACAGTGCCCAGCTCTGTGAGATCGACTGGCCTAATCGATGCAAAGATACGACTCGGGGCCATGCGGCTCCTTTAACCTCGGTTGTACTCGGCAACGAGCGCTCCGACACGCTCACTCCACGGCACTCCGGTCATCACCGGATAAACCGCGCCCGGATGGAGAATGCCAAGTTCCGTCACGTAGGCAGTGACGAGTGAGGCCGGCACGATTTCGAAGACCGGGTTTCGGACGCGTCCCTGGGGAGGAATGTCACCTGTGACGATATCTGTGACGGGCATCTCTCGAATCTTAATGGGAACCCCTCGCAGGCTCGACGGGTCGAACTTTGAAGTGTCCCCACCAACGTAGTACGGAATTCCATAGTGCTGGGCCACGAGTGCACTGGGATAACAGCCGACCTTGGCGAGACAGTCGCCAGCCGAGGTGACATTGTCGCTACCAACATAGACAGCCGTGCAGTCCTTCATGAGCTGCATCATGGCGGCGTCAATGCCAATATCGACGGTGACTCCCTTAGGACATAGTCGCTCGAGCGTTATGAGTCCCTCATTGGTCGGCCGTGATTCGGTAGTGACCACTGAGACCCGTTTCCCTTGAGCAACGGCGGCCTCGATCATTCGGTAGACCGTAGAACTCATGGAGTAAAGAAACAGGCGATCGCCGTCGCGAATGAGATCGGCTCCGATCTGGGCGATCGCATCAAGCGCACCGTCAAGCCATGCAACGAAGTCCGTCATTTCCTCGGCGAGTGCGATTCGGGGCTTACTTGGTGTGGAATCCACCGTGGCGGCCGCAGTGTGGAGCACACGTGTTACCGGCATGATCGAGGGAGTAACTCCGATGATCGCTACAAATGCATCGTCCAGACGTGTCGGGAAGTCTGCATCTGCAACTGACTCGTCGAGCGCCAGCGTTTGCAGCGCACGAGCAGTCTCGCGCGCCATGTCGGCCGCACCTCCGATCAAGTCATCTCGAATAGCAACCACAATCTTTTCAACGGTAGGACTTGTAAGTGCGGGCGTGTACATCGGATCTCCTTGGTGTGTAAATTAGTTCGATAGAGGAAGGTCGAAGACCGTCTGAGCAGTGCGCGAGAGGCACCAGGTGCGTTCATCGTCGGTGAGGTCGAGGGTGCGGTACTTAGTGAGTTCGACCGGAACATTTGAGGGCAAGTCGCCGCCAAACATGACGCGTTCAGGGCTGATCATTTTGACCATCCGGCGAATGTCTCCAGCGATGCACCAGGTTGGTTCGAGATAGATGTTGTCGCACACCTCGGCTGCGATGATTGCCTCCTCGGAGTAGATCGCGAAACCGGCGTGCGCGAGGATAATCTTGAGATCCGGAAATTGCCTGGCGCGGCGGATCAAGAGCGAAGGAAGAGCAAAGGGAACTCCAGTCCCGGTATGAACCATAACTGGGACGCCAAGCGAAACCGCGGATTCGAAGACGATATTGCTTACCTCAGACACGGGGGACACCGCGTGTGCAAGCGGGTGAAGCTTGATCGCCTTGAAACCAAGTTCACGGATGCACCGCTCTGCTTCGACCTGATAAGCCGCTCGTCCAATAAGCGGCGTCATGCTGACCATGCCAAAAATTCGGCCCGGTTGACGCGCACAGAGATCTGCGATTGCGTTATGCGTGGGGATCGGATCAGACCCGGCTGAAGGCATCACAATAGAGACGTCGATGTCATTAATCTGCATGCTATCAAGGAGAGCCTGCTCTGATACCCCGGCCGAGAAAATCTCTGAGTACCCGAGATGACTGTGTGCGTCTATGATCATGTGCGATCCCCTCCTTGTTGCGCTGTCACGGGCGACGTAGCTTGAGTCGGCAAAACAATCTGGCCTTCGCTTACACGGTGACAGGCAACAGAGTGCGTTGGAGCAATCTGCTCAAGTTTTTGCGGCCGTGTGAAGCATTCAGAGATGGCGTGATGACAGCGAGGCGCAAGGGCGCAGCCTTCCACGATTTGGGAGGTGTCTATCTGACCGTGGAGCCGGATACGCGCAACTGACTCATGTCCCCGTGTCACCGGTGTAGCAGACAGTAGTGCCTCGGTATATGGGTGCTGAGGGTTGGCAAAGAGTTCATGAGTCGGGGCGTCCTCAACGATCCGACCGAGGTACATGACGAGGACCCGGTCACAGAGATACCGAATGATAGAGAGGTCATGAGAGATAACCAGATAGGTCATTCCCAGCTCCTGACGGAGCTTCTGTAGTAGCGAGATCACTTTCAGGCGTGCCGACGCATCGAGTGCGGAAGTCGGCTCATCCAGGATCAGGAAGCGGGGATTGGTTGCAAGTGCACGTGCAACCGTGACGCGCTGCGCCTCGCCTCCACTGAGCTCGTGCCGGTAGCGTGAACTGAAGGTGTGACTGAGCCCCACGCTTTG
Source organism: uncultured Chloroflexia bacterium (assembly GCA_963737125.1). Lineage (GTDB taxonomy): Bacteria > Chloroflexota > UBA5177 > UBA5177 > UBA5177 > JANWJD01. Next base: position 28,882 of record CAVTRL010000001.1, read on the forward strand.
TAGCAACTGTGCCGCCCGAGCGGGAACCTCGGCGCGAGTACCGATCTTATGGACAAGGAGCGGCTCCGCCAGTGCTCGCTGCACGGTGAAGCGTGGATCGAGCGAGGCGAACGGGTCCTGAAAGACGATTTGTGCCTGGCAACGAAACGTCTGAAGTTCCGAACCGGAGAGCGAGAGCACAGGCTTGCCGTCGAAGAAGATTGAGCCTGCAGTTGGTTTAATCAGTCGCAGCAGGCATCGGGCTACGGTTGTCTTGCCACATCCGCTTTCACCGACAATACCAACCGCTTCGCCTTCCGAGACCGCAAAGGTGAGGTCATCAACTGCTGTAACATCCGACTGCGAGAGACTCTGAGAAGCAGATCGACCAATTTTTGGCAAACGTATTCCGCGGTATGGATAAACTTTGGTGAGACCCTCAACGCGGAGGCGTGTACGCGATTCGGTGCTAGTCATAGAGTCTACACAGCACCTCATGCCCACACTCGAAGTCAATCATCCCAAAGGCTTCCGCACATTTGGGCATTCGGTAACGGCAACGTTCTATAAACCGGCAGCCGTGCGGTGGGAGTTCACTTAACCTCGGAGCCTGGCCTTCTAGGGCTAGCGACTCGTTGGTTTCTCCCTCCAAAGTGGGGACCGAACTGAGTAGAGCCCGCGTGTAAGGATGAAGCGGGCGATCAAAGATCTGATCGACGGTGCCCACCTCGACTACATGTCCTGCATGCATTACTCCAACGCGATCGCAATTTTGGGACACCAGCGCGAGATCGTGTGTGATAAGGAGAAGGCTAAGTCCGAGTTCGGCGCGCAAACCGCGAAGGACGTCGTAGATTTCTGCTTCGGTGGTGACGTCCAAACCAGTAGTAGGTTCGTCTGCAATCAACAGCTTCGGTCGGGCCGCGAGGACAATCGCGATCAATGCTCGCTGTGCCATTCCTCCGCTTAACTGGTGTGGATAGCTGCGAGCGACGCGAGCTGGTAGGCCAACCTCACTAAGCAGTTGCGCTGCTAGAGCCGACGAGGATACATTTCGTGTCAAGTCTCCATGTAGGCGAGCGACGCGTACGATCTGATCCTCGACGCGCATGAGTGGATTCAGGGCAGATCGCGCCTGCTGGAACACCATTCCCACTTGGCCACCGCGCACTGCACGCATTGCACGCTCGTTTAGGTTGAGCACGTTCCGACCCGAGACAATTACGTCTCCTGCGAGTGTCCTCGCCACAGTGGGAAGTAGCCTCATGATCGCGAGCGCCGTCATCGTCTTCCCAGAACCGCTCTCACCAACGATCCCGAAGGCCTCTCCACGGTGAACGTCGAATGAGATATCATCGACCACTTTGCCGACTCCGTGCCTACTCGTAAGAGCGATAGATAGGCCACGAACACTGAGAAATGGCTCACGGGAGCTGGCGCTCACTGGTGACTCCGGGGATCAAGAAAGTCACGGAGTCCGTCGCCAACCAAGTTAAATGAGATCACGAGTAACGCGATAAATATGCCTGGAAAGATGGATACCCACCACTGCCCTGAAACGATGTCCTGCGATCCTTCCGAGATCATGGCACCCAGTTCAGGGGTGGGTGGATGTACGCCAACGCCGATGAAGCTCATGGCAGCCGTATCAAGGATGGCCCACGCTAAAAATAGTGTGGCCTGTGCAATCAAGACAGAGTACGTGTTGGGAAGGAGGTGCCAGAGGACGATTCGCCAGGTAGGGGTTCCGATCGCACGTGACGTCTCGATCATAGGGAGTTCTCGGATGGCCAGCACCTGAGCGCGAACGATTCGAACGGCAACCGGCGTATAGGCAAATGCGATCGCGAGCACCATGGTTTGTCCGCTGTTTCCCAGTACAACCGCGATAATCAGTGCCAGGATAAAGGCAGGGATAGACATCATGATGTCTACGAGGCGCATTACTGCGAGATCGATTAGCCCACCGGCATATCCTGAGAACAGGCCAATGATTGTGCCAGCGATGATCGCGAGCGCACAGATAGCCAAGGCGAGAAGGAGATCGAGCTGAATCGCGAGGAAAACGCGCGCCAGGACATCGCGGCCCACATCGTCAGTGCCAAAGAGATGGGCACCGGACGGCGCAGATAGAGTCCCGCTCGTCGTAGAAGTAGCACTCTCATGATCGATCAGAGGGCCGAAAAGTGCCGCGAGCAGAAGGACCACCAGGAGAATGAACCCTGCTGCCAATCCACGTTCACCGGCGAGGCCACTCACCCACGAAGGTGCGAGGATTCTCTTTTTGAGTTGAATCTCTGAGGCAACCGACATAGGGTTCTTTACACTCGTACTCGGGGGTCAATGACTCCATACAGCAAGTCGACCAGCCAGTTCACTCCGACGTACGTGATGGCGACTACGAGGACGAAGCCCTCGAGACTTTGAATGTCATTGTTCGTCAACGCGCTGAAGGCAAACTGCCCGATGCCCGGCCACGCATAGATTTGTTCAACCAGTACGCTACCTGAGACGAGATAGCCAAAAACAAGACCCGCAACCGTGAGCACTGAGGCAAGTGAATTTCGCAGGGCATCGTGGAAAATCACCTCGTGCTCGGAGAGGCCCAACGCCCGCCCACATGTGATGAATGGCTGGTTGAGTACTTCAAGCATGGTTGCCCGTGTGATCCGCACTAACGGCGCCAGTACGACGATTGCCAAGGTGGTACCAGGCAGCACGAGGTGCCAAAGTGCATTGACAAAGGTATCCCATTGACCGCTAAGTAGACTATCGACGAGGTATAGTCCCGTGATATCGGGCGGTGTCGTCAGGGTGGCGTCGACACGGCCGAGTGGCGCAGCACCGATGTTGAACTTAAAGTAGAAGACATATATCAGCAACAACGCGAGCCAGAACGATGGCATGGATACCGCGAGAGAACTGATTGCCCGTGCGATTCGGTCAATTAGCTTTCCTTGATGGACGGCGGCGTAGATTCCGAGCGGAAGACTCACGAGTAGTGCGAGCAATGTTGCAAACAGCGCGAGTTCGATGCTGGCAGGCGCCCGTTGCGCCAGGTCAGAGCCAACTGAACGTCCGGTGACGTAGCTGTCGCCAAGGTTTCCGTGAGCGAGACCCGAGAAATAGTCAACAAATTGTGTGCCAAGTGGTCGATTGAGACCAAGTTGTTGCTCAACTTGGTGGATGGTCCCGGCGGAAGCGGCCGTCGCACGGGATAGCACCGGGTTCCCTGGGAGGATGTGGCTGATCAAGAAGATCAGACACAGCGCTCCCAGCACGGCGAAGATCGAGGCGACGGTCCGCTTGGCGAGGTACAAGGCGAACTTCATGGTTATAGAACGCCCATTGCCACGCCGGAACAATGCACCCTTGCTAACCCTTTCGGAGCGTGTAGTAGCGAGCGTTCAGGTCCGGTTGCTGGAACCATCCGGCAACAGTCTTCCGCAGCACGACGATGGAGTCAGGTGTCCCCAGACCGATGTCTGTGGCACTTTGAGCTACCAGTGATTGGATTTGACGGCTGATCGCGGCCCGCTTGGCGGGGTTCGACTGATACATGCCCTGGGCGATTAGCGAATCTACTTTCGCACTACAGAAGTTCGCGTAGTTTGTGCCCTGCTTGCATTGAGTCAAGAAAGTAAACCCGTAGTAGGGATCATTCACGAACGAGATCCAATTCCAAAAGAACATTGGCATGTCACGCTGATTGAACTGTCGAGCGGCATAGGCTGCAGTGAGCATCTTCTGGATAGTGACGTTGACGCCAATCTTGGCCAGCGATGCCTGAATCAGGACGGCGGCCATTTGATCTTCAGTGTCCTCCGACCGAGTAAACAGCGTGGTGCTAAATCCCTTCGGATAGCCTGCCTGAGTAAGTAGCTGCTTCGCCTTTGTAAGGTTGGTCTTGTAGGGCCAGGTTTGTGGCGCCGTAGTTGGCTGGCCGGGAGGGACGATACTGTCGAGTGGAGATGCGTAGCCGCTCCAGACGGTTTGGAGAATTTGATGATAGGGAATAGCGTATGCAATCGCCTGACGTACCTTCACATTGTTGAATGGCGCGACGTTGGCGTTGAGCCCAAACTCCCTCATGTCAGATGACGCGTAACGGAGCACTTGCAGGGATGACTGCTTCTTTGCCTGTGCAATGTCCTTGTAATCCAAACTTCGTGCGACATCTACCCCGCCTCGCTCGATTAGGAGAAGTCGGTCAGATGCGTTTGGTGTTACCTTGACGACGATTCCGCCGTTGCATGGATACTGGGCCTTATCCCAATAGTATGGGTTTGGTGAGAAGTCGTACTCTACTCCCGGGATTGATCGCGCTAGTACGTACGGACCAGTACTGACCATGTGATTTTTGAGCCACGCATTCGCCCAAGGATCCTTCGCTGTGGCATGCGCCTTCACGGCCTTCTCACTCACAATGCCTGTGGCCCAGATGGACATGAGTTCATACGTAAAGGGGGTGAACTTCTGGAAGTGGAACACAACGGTGCTGGCGTTCGGCGTCGTGATCTGACTTGTCTTGGTGATGGTGAGAATCTTCATGACGGATGGCAGATACGACAGAGGGTCCTTTAGACCTCGGACGAACGAGAATTTTACATCGGCGCTCGTAAACGGCGTACCATTCGAGAACTTCACGCCCTGGCGGAGATGGAAGGTCAGAGTTTTCGCTGTGCGGTTGAGATTCCAACTCGTCGCAAGCTGTCCCACATACTGACCAGTGATGCCATTTGTCGTATTTGGATACTGGCCTGCAACCGGCTTACGTCCAAGGAGTGTGCCAACAAGATTCGCCCGAACGTCGTTGTCGCCATCCGTTCCAAATTGCTGGAAGTCTAGGACACTCGGCTCGGAGTAGAACGTCACAACGACTTTATTCGAATTACACCCATTCGCCAGGCTCGAGAAGATTGCAGTACTCCGAGCGCTTACGCTGGTGCCGGTCGCCGCCAGCGACATGCCCAATGCCGCAGCAGCCATGACTATTCTGGAGATCTTCTGGCCCATCATTCCCCTCCTTGTTCTATTGGCTCCGGGATTTTCACTGAGGCCGCAAGGGTGCTGCTTCAAACCGTCTCCTCTCGTAGGTTGCTATGGCTATTTCAACTACACAATTGTGCGACCGCCGTCGATTGGAAGGGCGATGCCCGTAATGTATGAGGATTCGGACGAGGCCAGGAATACGGCTGCACCTACCACATCGTCCACTTGAGCGATTCGCTTCATCGGAATCTCGCTTGCGATCTGCTCCAAATAGGCCTCAGGATCGCTCCGGCTTGAAACGGAGCGCCGTCCCATGGGCGTGTCCACCATGGTTGGACAGATGGCATTCACGCGAACCGAGGGAGCACCCTCGGCAGCGAGGGCGCGCGTCAGTTGCAACGCTGCTCCTTTTGAGGCACAGTAAGCGGCAAGACCTGGAGCAACAATCCAGCCTAGGTCGGAGACTGTATTGATGATTGATCCTCCACCGCTTGCAAGCATGACACGCAGGGCAGCTCGATTTGTAAAGAAGGTTCCACCTGCGTTTGTGGTCATAATGCGGTTCCAGAGAGCATCGTCAATGTCTGTGGCGCTTACGACATCCTGATCGATGCCTGCGCTGTGGCTTAGCACGTCGAGACGGCCGAAATGCTTAATAGTCTGCTCGAAAACCGACTCGACTGATCGCGAATCGGCAACATCGGCAACACTCATTTCGGCAGGCTGGTCAAGCGATGCCATTGTCTCCTCCAGTCCGGACGCGTCACGGTCGACCAGCATTACCCGCGCCCCCTCAGCATTGAAACGCACAGCGATGCCACGACCAATACCGGACGCCGCACCCGTGACGATAACTGCCTTGCCCTCGAGTCTCATGCTCGCATCTCCTGTTGATGTTGAAGCGCGTTCGTCCCGAGCAGGGCATTGACGCGCGGGACCACGGAATCTGCAAAGTCGATGAGCTGTGCTGCGGGTGGGCCGGCTGCGCGATGGAAGACGACAGTGATATTGTCAATCCCCAGCTCGCTCGCCGCTGCAATACGAGCTGCTACATCATCGGGTGTACCTGCCCAAGTCAGAGCATCTACTACTTCATCGGGTACTAGGTGCGGCGATGCCCAGGCCAATCGTAGGTCCTTGGTGCGACAAACCTCCTCTAGTTCTACCGGGAGCTTGAGTCCAGCTCTCTCTATAAATCCCCGATCCGGATACGAGGCAGATAGTATCCCAGCCACGAAAGACCGCAGCACGTCGCGCGCAGCGGCCCGGTCCGAATTGACCACTACATCAACGCGAACGGAAATACTGAGTTCATCGAGACGCCGGCTTGCGCTCAACGCACCGGCATGTACCCGCTCGATGGCTCCCGCAATGTCCTGAGTACGAGCGATCGTGCCGATCATTACTCCATCCGCAATTCGACCACCGAGTTCAAGCCCTTTCTGCCCGCGACTGGCGATCCAAATCGGAATATCGGGCCGTGCAGAGAAATGGAGCTTTGCGTGTGCGGAGAAGTGGGGACCATCTCGATCTACCTGCTCGCCCCGAAGCAAGGCGCGGACAACGAGTACTGCATTCTCAAGCGCCTCGATCGGTTTCCGCCGCGATAGTCCGAGTTCATGGAGACCTGAACCGCCAGCACCAAATACGAGCACAGCCCGTCCGCCGGAGTAATGGTCAAGGGTTGCGATCATCGCCGCGGTCACTGCTGGATGTATCGAGTAGGGATCAGCTATGAACGTGCCAAGCCGAATGGTGCGTGAATGAAGTGCGGCGGCAGTTAACCCCATCCACATGTCTGGATGAAGCTTCTCGTTGCCATACCACAAATAGTCGAACGAAGCACGCTCGGCCGCGTTGACGTCAGCGACAAGATCATCTAGCTCGTGCGTCTGCCAGCAACCCACTCCCCACGTAACGCGGGCCGCAGCCGTCATTACGCACCGCCCGGGCTAATATTCGCATAGGTGCGAATTGGGGAACGCGCCTCTCTCACGCGTGTCATGAAGCGACCAGCGCGGTCCTGGTCCACCGGATTCCAGGTGATGCCATCGACCTTAAGGCTGGTTCCGACCACCACTCCATCGGCGAGCGAAAGTATATCGGTGACAGAAGTTTCATTGACGCCGGTATTGGCGAATACCGCAGTATCTGGGAGCGCGTTGCACACTGCGCGCAGTTGACTGTCATCGACCGAAGCGCCCGTCATTGGCCCAGAGACACATACTGCATCCGCGAGCGAGATCAAGGCCACGCCCCTAGCTACCATGCCAATTGGTCGCTCGACGAGCGGAGCCGCAAACTCGGCGCTGATGTTTGTGAGAATCCGCACATCGCTTGCACCGATGTGATTGCGGTAGCGAAGTGTCTCTCCAGGCGATGTGTTCCAGAGACCGAAATCCGAACCGTAAGCGCCTGTAAAGATCTCGCGCACAAAGAGAGCGCCCGTTGCTTTAGCGACAGCCAGTGCCGCACGTGGATCCCAGAGCACGTCGACGCCGAACGGGACGGTGATCAAGTCGCGTAATCCGCCTATTACGGCACTCATGGCTGCGACGGTCTCAGGCCCGACGGAGAACACGTAAGGGCGGTCGTTTTCGTTACAGAACATGACACTGTCGAAACCAGAAGACTGCAATGCCAGTAAATCGGCCTTGGTCCGCTCGTGAATGAGTTCCATGCCACCCCGCGGGTCGTACAGGGGGGACCCGGGTAACGCCGGAAGGTGCACCATGCCTATAGCGACCTTAGAAGCTCCAAAAGAATCCTCAAGCCAGCTAACCATATCTGGCACCTCCTCAGGGAAAGCTATGCCGCCAGGCTACCTCGATGTGCAGCAAAATGCATCAATGGCACCATACTATGGGGTGAAATGAGGCGGTGTCAAGCTACTAGACTTGTGTGTCGGCACACACTGCGTTAAATTAGTGCGTGTTACCTGCTCAGCGCCAAGCACGCATTATTCAACAACTGCAGGAAAACGGCTTTGTCGAAATCTCGCGACTGTGTGCGCAATTCGCGGCGGATCGATCCACGATACGGCGCGACCTGGAACAGCTCGAGGTGCATGGCGCTGTACAGCGCATCAGAGGCGGGGCTATCGCAGGTCCTACCAGTGGGCAGGCAGACATTCCTTATAAGGTAAAGCGAATCGAGCATACGCCGGCAAAACAGGCCATCGGGCGCTGGGCAGCGTCCCTCGTTCGCGATTCAGAGGCCGTACTGTTAGATTCCGGTTCGACCACGTTTCAAATCGCACTCGCGCTCCGCCAACGACGTGATATTTCAGTTATTACGAATGACCTTAATGTCGCGATGTGCCTGGCAGAGTCACCACGTATTCAACTTATCGTTACCGGAGGGATCTTGCTCGAGTCGGTATACACGCTTGTCGGGCCGAGGGCGGTCGAGGAACTCAGCACGTTACATGTCGACCGCGTCTTCCTCGGTGCCGATGCCATCCACCATCAAGCCGGAATCACAAATATTACGTTCGTCGAAGTCGACGTTAAGCGGGCAATGATTGCAGCAGCGCGGGAAGTCGTTGTGGTAGCTGACTCCAGCAAGTTCGAGCATCGGGCGCTTGCCACCGTATGTAGGCTGGATGAAATCGATTTCATAGTGACCGATGATGGTTTAGATACGGAGGTTCGGCAGCTCTACAGTAATCGAGTCGAATGCGTTCCGCTCATAACAGCGTCATACACTTTCCCACCGACTGACGATGGCAATCAGCGGGCGCGAGAACCCTATTCACGGGTACTCAGGGCATCCGCTAAGCGCTAGAAGCCGTACTTAGATCACGAACACGACTTATTGCCAACCTGTTGGAGGAAGAGATGCCCGATTCCGGAGCGATTCATTACGTATGGGATGATATGCCGAAGGAGTCACTCAACTCGCTACTCGCTCGACGCATCATCTCCACAGAGCGGATGATGCTTGCACACGTCTACTTGGAGAAGGGATGTGACGTTCCCAGGCATTCTCATGAAAACGAGCAACTGACGTATATCCTAAGCGGAGAGTTGCGATTTTGGCTTGGCGATGAGGACAGAGAAGTCATCGATGTTGCGGCCGGCGAAGTGCTGCACATCCCGTCAAATGTGACACACCAGGCAGAGGCGCTTCAGACTACTCTGGACGTAGACATCTTCTGTCCGCCACGGCAGGACTGGCTCGACCAGTCCGACGCCTACCTTCGTGGGCAGTAAACCACAGACTTAAAGAAAGCACCGCTCTTCCGCAGTTCGAAGTGCGGACTCGCTCGCAGTCATCCATGCGACAAAGGCACTGTATCGACCATAACGACCGGATCAACATCGTAGAGCCGAATCGTGACGGATCAACCGAAAGCGCTTGAGATGTTCGAGGCTACCCACATGCGTCGAGGAACCGACCTCGCACGTAAGAGCGTTGCGATTTCCTAAATCGCGACTATCCAAAAGGAGCGGGCAGTGGCCAGAGGCCAGGGAACGATACTCGCTTTCGACCTCGGTACGTCGAGTGTGAAGGTGGGTGTATTCGGTATTGACGGTACGCTTCAGCGGCTTGCTCGCCGGGATCAGCAGGTGGAATTTCCCACTGCCGATCGGGCAGAGCAGTCGCCAAGTGCGACTTGGAGCGCTATCGGAGAGGCCACGCGAGAAGTAGTGACCACAGACTCCGCACAGGACATCAAGGCTATCGTCCTCAGCACGCAGCGTGGAACGGTCATCCCAATATCCGAACGCGGTGAGCCGTTGACAAACCTTGTGGTATGGATGGACAAGCGCGGTGTGCCGTGGATCAAACGCCTGTATGACACAGTCGGAGCCGAGGACTATTACGAAGTATGCGGTCATCCTCTGGTGTCTTATACCGGGGAGTCCAAGGTGCTGTGGTTTCGGAATGAACAGCCCAACATCTGGAAGCGCGCAGCGTGTGTGGGGTCGCCGCAGACTCTCTTCCTCCGATGGCTCGGCTGCGAGGACCTGGTGTGCGACCGGTCCAACGGGACTTTCCTCTTTCCCTTCAATATTGACCAACAGGTGTGGAGTGCTCCACTCGCCGCACGCATGGACGTGTCACTACTTAAGCTCCCGCAGCTCGTTTCCTCCCTCGATGTCGTGGGGCATCTGGGGAAGCCGGCGGCTGTACATCTAGGGCTGCCTTCCGGTATCCCACTGGTTGCGGGCGGAGCCGACGGGCAACTGGCTGCTGTGGGATCCGGGGTCACGCGTCCGGGGCTTGTCATGGTGAATATCGGTACGGCGGCTGGCGTACAGGTGTTCTTACAGGCGCCGTTTCGGGATCCGGGATTCACTATGAACTGTGCCGCCCATGTTGTCCCAGGAGCGTGGGAGATGGAAGGGCACACGCAGTCTTCGGGTGTCGCATTGCGCTGGCTACGAGATGAGGTTGTGCGGTCCACTGCTTCCTCCGACTCCGCGAACGATAGTTTTGACGTATTAATTGAAGAGGCACGGACCGTCCCACCTGGTGCCAATGGACTGCTTTTTCTGCCGTATCTCAATGGGAGTAGCGCGCCAGTTATTGACTTGGAGGCACGAGGCTGCTTCCTAGGACTTACACTTGCACATCAACGTTCGCACGTCATTCGCGCGGTTTTAGAGGGCATTTCGCTGGAGATGCGTTGGATGCTCGATGCGATCGCAACTCTAGGCGTTCCGTTGGAAGATGTGCGCCTGGTAGGCGGCGGTGCACAGAACGACCTGTGGAACCAGATTCACGCCGACGTGTTTAACCGTTCCATCAGCACACTCGCGGTAGCAGATGCCGCCTTGGTGGGCGCTGCCATGTGTGCTGCCGTGGCCATCGGGGCGTATCCCGATCTCATGGACGCGTCCCAGTACTTCGTCCGTGTTGGCCGTCGCCTTGAACCGGATCAGCAGCAGGCGATGATTTACAACCAGGCGTATGATACCTTTCGAGACGCATTCAAGCTCTTGAGTCGAGGTGGCATCTTCCGTCGACTGTCAGAGCTCAGCCATCATGCTGTTGATCAACAACGTATTGATTCTCAGTCGTTCTGACGGTGCAAAGGTCGCAGGAGTACCCACTCAGTAACGGTAGTGGCGCTCCCTGGTATAGACACGACCGCCACACCGATAGGGGCCGGATGAGGTTGTCCACCACATTTTCAGCGAGTTTGGCAGCTGCGTGGATAAGTTCAGAAGGCTGTAAATACCTCCGCAAGCGAAACTCAACCCCAAGAAAACCGGCGCCAAGTCGTCAAGGTTCTACGTATCCGTTGCATCAATACGCAGTGTAGCGCCGGTGGCGCTTCTGCATGTGCGCGTCGAGATGGGCTGTATCCGATCTTCATCTGACTCCCAGCAATGGTTGGAGATGGTGGCCAATCTATCACTTGCGTAGTATGCCTATGAGGCACACGAGATCAGGGCTTGCTGTCGCCTGCCCCTCTTCTTGAGGAGATGAAGTTGCGAGACCTTCGACCGAAGCATATTCAGACCGCGTACTCCATATCGAGCAAAGCTCTGCACCCCGAGACCGGTCGGCTCGCCTACGTACCTCTCGATCAAGCACTCAGCCTGGTCGTCGAGCGGAACCCCATCCGTAGCAATCCAAATGTCAATCGTCGGAGTGGTGACCCAACCGTCCCACCTGTCCAACCTGTATCACTTCGGCTTGACGTAGCCGTTATCTGGGACAGTGGCATGTGAACTCGTGGGACGTATGGGACGACTACGCACCCGGATATCGAGACTCAGCGGCAGTGGGTGCGACGGGCAATCGAGCGCACGATTCTATGAAGGGTATTCGCTGAGAACCCGTCTGTTTCGTAGCGGTTCTCAAATTTGTCAATAGCCCGGCTTTGCCTGATTTGGAAATAATCGGCGTCCGTGGGGGGCACGTATGCGGCGCGCCAGAGCGGCACGGCTTCTTTTGACATAAGCGCTTCGCCCGGTCAGAAATTCGTGGATAGCCGTGGATTACGAACCAAGCGCGATATAGAGATGAGCATGGGGACATGGCGTTCGGTGGATAGGCTTCCGGCGGGGCGAGCACACGGTGGATAACTCCGAAATTGGGTCTTGTCAACATCAGAATGTTGCGGTAAGGTAAGGCTGTCGGAACGGTAACGCACCGACTGTGAGAGTAGCCGCAAGGCCAACCTCGAGAGGCTTCAGCGGATGTTGCGAGACGGGTAACCGGGTCGCGGCTCCTGCGGCAGGGACTTGTCCCGGTCGCCAGGTAACTGGAGCAGACGCAGATGGACGTGCAAGCGCCTGTCTGCGTTTTTCGTTCAATCGAAAACGGCGAAGGCGGGTTGGCTGGAATCCATGTCGCCTTCGCCGTCCCGCCCGCAGCTGTGCAAGCATCCCGCAGGCTGGATCGAGGATAAGCAGCCGCCCGGTAACCGGCGTCCGCTCGAACTTCCCCAATAGTACTATGTGTAGAAGCTCCGCGTATACAAACCACAACGTGTTGTGGTCAACCACCTGTAATTGGGCCTAGGGTTTTCAATCAAGCGCATGACGCGCGCAGAGCGGCCGCCTCCGGCAGAACACCGGTTCTCGTTCACTGGGAACCGCTCGGTACTGCAGTAGTCCTCACTTTTGCCGGCACCCTTGCGTCCAGGCATTCACTCTTTATCGATCATTGGCTGTTCCGATTTCCGGTGAAGAAAACATACCCACGTTGAGGTGCACACTCAGGAACGTGAGGTTCCGCATAGATCGCAGGGTGGTTCTCGTGCGTGACACCGCACAAACGTCGCATGGACAGCGTCGTCGGACGATTAATGTGACACATTCACCGGGCCATAAGAAGACTTCGCTTTGACATGCTGGTCGAACTTGCGGATAATGCGTTCAATTTGATGAGACATATGCATGAACGTGCAAGCGGGGGCTGGAGATGGGCACTGGGCGAATTGAAGGAAAGCGGGCCATCATTACGGGTGCGGGGAGCGGTATTGGGAAGGCAACAGCACTCCGTTTTGCTCGGGAGGGCGCGCGGGTTGCTTTGATCGATATCGACGGGCCAGCACTGGAAAGGACCCTGACCGCTATTCGGGAGACGGGCGGCGATGCTGTCAGCTTCACAACCGACGTCACGCGGGAAGACCAGGTCAGCGCCGCGGTGCAGGGAACGGCCGACGAATTCGGAGGACTGGACGTGATCGTGTCAAATGCCGGCGTGGAATTGATCGGGCAGGACGGACGGGTACATGAGCTCGATACGGCCGCCTGGCACAAGACGCTCGATATCAATCTCACCGGCATGTTCCTCATCTGTAAATACGGCGTCCGGGAGTTGTTGAAAACGGGTGGGGGAAGCGTGAATCTGTACCGCTTCACCCACGGGGTTCGTCGGGCAGGGCGGGGGAATCACCGCGTACAGTGCAAGCAAAGGGGGCGTGCATGCCCTCATCCGCGTCATGGCACACGACTATGCGGCCGATAACATCCGGGTCAATGGGGTTGTTCCCGGGTTCACCGATACCGCCATGACCGAATGGGTCAAGCACGATACCGCATTTCAAGCGGATCTGGTAAATGGGATTCCGCTGAAGCGTGCAGGTACTGCGGAAGAAGTTGCGGCCATGATGCTGTTTCTCGCCTCCGACGAGTCCGCCTACGCGACTGGTGCCTACTTCTTCGTCGACGGAGGGATGACGGCAGTCTGATGGACGGACATGTCGCGGTCATCACGGGTGCGGGGTCCGGTATCGGCGCTGCTACCGCTCGGCTCCTGGCCTCGCGCGGCATGCGCATCGCCTTAATCGGACGGCGGGAAGAGCTCCTGCGCGAGGTTGCGGCCGAGATTCGTGCGGCCGGCGGTGAAGCGCTGGTCATGCGGATCGATCTCGCCGAGCCGCAGGCGCCCTGGAAGGTGATTGACCGAGTCCTGCAGGAGTACGATCGCCTCGACGTCCTCATCAATAACGCAGCCATCTTGAAGGGCGGCCCGTTCGAGCATTTCACGATCGAGGACTTTGACTCCCACTTCGCGGTGAACGTGCGCGCACCGTTCTTTCTGATTCAGGCGGCGCTGCCCTGGCTGCGGCAATCGCCCGCTGCCGCTATCGTTAACCTCAGTTCCTCCATAGGCTCGTGGGTACGGGTAGAGAACGCCCTCTACTCGAGCACCAAGGCCGCGGTGGAACATCTTACTCGGACCCTGGCGGCCGAGTTGGCGGTCGACCGCATTCGGGTAAATGCCATCGCTCCCGGTCCTGTGCCCACGCCCATTCTCGCCACGCTGAGCGACAATCTCGAGGAGACGCACCGGAAGCTGCGTTCGGAGGTGCCGCTGGGCCGGCTGGGAACCGAGGAGGAGCTGGCGTGGTGGGTCGCGGCTCTGGTCGATCCGCATGCCGCCTGGGTAACCGGCGCCGTTATCCCCGTCGACGGCGGTCAAACTCTCGGCACGGGTTACATAGCCCCACCCTCGACGGAAACCGGCCACGAAGCATGAGCAGGAGATTTGACGCGGATATGGCGATCTCGTAGGATCATCGCACGATGGAAGAAAATACCCCCGTTTCCCACTCTCTTAATCTCATAGCCGGTGCTCCCGCGAACTTACCAGGCGGGCCTCTGGTCGTTTCCACCATCGGCATGGCCGTGAAGGACCTGCAGACCTCGATGGCGACGTTTTGGGAAACCCTGGGGTGGGGCCCCTGGACTGTGTACCGTCAGGCGCCGCCGGCCCTCGGGGACATGCGGTATCGCGGCTCACCCGCTGAGTTTTCGTTTCTCGTGGCCGGTGCTTCAAAGCCCGGACTCCCCGCCTTTTGGCTCTGTCAGCCCCTCGATGGTCCGAGCCTCTACCGCGATCTGGTTGAGGAAGGCACGCCGGGGCCGCACTTCATGACAGTCTGGAGGAAGACCGAAACCGAGAGTGCGGCGGTGAAAGCCTGGTTCACGGGTAAAGGCGCGGCTGAGCTGATGTCGGCGCGCGTCGAGGGGTCAATCGAGTTCTCGTTCCTCGACACCCGGCAGTTATGTGGGTTAATTCTGGAGACTGGAAGCGGGAACTCGACCGGCCAGCCGATTCACGGTGTGTATCCGCCTGTTCCTGAGCATCCACGGAAGCGCTAGGGCGCCGGGTACGCTTCTAGAGGCTACGTGCCGTGTAGGACCTCAGCGCCCGTGATCATGCGCACGACCTGCTCTACATCGGTCTCTGAAGTCTTCACGCTGCCCACTCTCCTCCCCGCTCGCAGCACCATGATGTGGTCCGAGAGCTCGAGCACTTGCGGGAGATTGTGGCTGATCAGGATGATCGCGAGGCCCTTCTCGTTGATACGCCGGATCACATCCATAACCGCGGCCGTCTCTCGCACGCCGAGTGCGGCAGTCGGCTCATCCAGGATGACGATCCGGCGTCCAAACGCCGGCGCCCGCGCGACTGCTACTGCCTGACGCTGTCCGCCGGACAGGGCATCAACCCGCTGGCGGACCGAGGGGATGTTGATGTTCAGCGCACGGAGATTCTCACGCGCTTGACGGCGCATCGCTCGTTTGTCGATCAACGGAAGAAACCGGCCGAGCGGGCCACCGAAACGGACTTCACGCCCGAGGAAGAGATTCTCCGCCACGTCGAGGATGGGAACGACCGCGAGGTCCTGGAAGACGGTCTCAATGCCGTGCTCGCGCGCGTTAATTGGGGTGCGGAACTGAACGGGATGCCCGTCGATACGAATCTCTCCGGAGTCAGGCTGGAGCGCCCCTGAAAGGATCTTGATCAGGGTCGATTTGCCCGCCCCGTTATCACCCACCAGGGCAAGGATCTCGCCATTGCGGAGTTCCACGTCCACACCATGCAGCGCCCGGACGTGTCCGAACGCCTTTGAGATCCCTCTGGCGGCAAGCTGTGGCGTGGCTTCAAGAGGCTGCGACATGGCTGTGTCTAGGTCTCGAGTTGTCATTGAGAAGCATTGTACTCCTCCGATTCTTAGATCGCCGCACCGGTGTCGCTGCACGACGGTAGTGCCGCCACGGGGCGTCCTGCAAGATATTGCATGTTGCACACAGTCATGCTGATCCGTATACTTGTCCTAACTTGCGCATTGGTGGTGCAAGAACGTGTTCGGGTTCAGGAGGGAGTGTACTTCTGATGTCACGAGGAATTGGTGGCGTAAGCTCAGCGTGGGTCAGGTTATCCGCGGTCGTGGCCGTTATCGCTCTGGTTGCCATGGTACCCGTCTCCGTCACTGAGGGTGCGCCCGGTCAAGCGACGACATCGCCGGCCGTGATCGCGCAAGCGAGGGCAGACGTACTGGCAAATGCAGGCTGGCCCAAAAAGTGGGAGGGTCCCACAACACCGACGAAGCCCCAGAAGGTCAAGAACATCGCCATCATCTCATGCAGTCAGGCGACCGCCTGCGCCACCGAGGTCACCGGAATTCAGCAGGCCGCCAAGGCGATCGGCTGGCACACCACGGTGGTGGACGGCAAGGGCGATCCCAACGTGATGTCCGCGGGAATCCGCAATGCTGTGGCCGCCGGAGCCACCGGGATCATCCTGGCGAGCACCGGTCTCAACGCAATCGTGGATGCACTCCGTTATGCCAAAGCACACCACGTTCCCGTGCTTGGCAACGGACAGATCACGGCCCAGCAGGCGGGCGTCGATCCCACTCTGGTCGCGGGAAACAACCCGGATCCGAACTTCCTGCGTGGGCGCGTTAGCGCGGACTGGATGATCTGGAACAGCCACGGCAAGGCGAACGTGGTCATCTTCCGCACCACCGACGCGGGACTCCAGACCCGTGACGCCGAAACCGTCGCGCGGCTGAAGCAGTGCGCAGGCTGCACGATCCTCTTCCAGGACGTCGTGGGCTTCGACATCACCACGACTCCGAAGATGTCGCAGGAGATGAACTCGATTCTCGATCGGTTCGGGAATAAAGTCAACTACATCCGCACGCCGTACAGCGCGGCAGATGCGTTCGCGGTTCCCGCCCTCCAGGCGCGGGGTCGAACCGGTGTGCAGATACTGTCGGACGCGCCGTCGAAGCTTCAGATGCAGCAATGCTACCAGGGCAAGAATATCGGCGCCGTGTATGGAGACGACCTGATCTGGAACGGGTGGGAGGCGGTCGACGAGATGAACCGGATTCTGGAGCATCCTGGCGTGACACCTCCGGCCGAGCACACCGTGTACGCCTTACGGCTGTCTCCCGCCAAGGCATATATGGTCCCCGGTACGCCGGCATCGGCACTCTGCCCGAGGAGCCTGAACATGAGCTCGGGCAACCCGATCAACTACCGGGCAAAGTACAAGCAGCTTTGGGGTATGAAGTAGAGTCCGACAGGCACGCGGTCCGTGTCCCGAGTCTGGATGCGGACCGCGCTGACCATACCGAACATGAACGGGCTACGGCCGGCACGCATCTCTGAACCACGAAACCGT
The DNA here is from genome assembly GCA_963737125.1 of uncultured Chloroflexia bacterium. Taxonomy (GTDB): domain Bacteria; phylum Chloroflexota; class UBA5177; order UBA5177; family UBA5177; genus JANWJD01. The sequence continues at coordinate 46,243 of CAVTRL010000001.1, forward strand.
CCGGCAGCCGGCTCGTCGTACGGAGGATCGGTATGAGGGTAAGCGAGATATGAGTCGCAGCGTGATTCGCGAGCGCGGAGCCGACCTGCTGGCCCGCTACGGGCTCGTGATCGCCACGGTTCTGGTCATCGCGCTGTTCTCGGTGCTGCAGCCGACGACGTACTTCGCGACCACGAACTTCGAGGTGATCGCGACCAATCAGGCACCGACGCTGCTGCTCTCCCTCGCGATCCTACTGCCCTTGATCGCGGGCGAGTTCGACCTCTCCGTAGCGGCGAACTTCGGTTTCTGCGAGCTCCTCGTCGCTGGTTTGATCATCAACCAGGGGCTCCCCTGGGGAGCAGCCGTCGTGCTCACCCTGATCGTCGGCGGTGCGCTCGGGCTCGTGAATGGACTCCTGGTTGTCACGTTCCAGCTCAACTCCTTCATCGCGACACTCGGTACCGCAACTGTCATCGGCGGACTGACGACCTGGTACTCCGGTGGTTCAACCATTGTCGGGAACTTTCCCGCGTCCTTTCTCAATATTGGATCCGTCCAGCTCTTCGGATCGCTGTCGATCTTCGTGGTGTACGCGCTGGCCGTCGCGGTGGTGATGTGGTTTGGACTCACCCAGTTCAGGTCAGGTCGTCATCTCTACGCGACCGGCGGAGGACGTACTGCCGCCGTCATGCTCGGACTCCGCACAGGGCGGCTCATAATAGCCGGGTTCATCCTTTGCGGTGTCATCGCCGCCCTCACGGCAGTGATTACCGCAAGTCAGCTAACCAGCGGCCAGCCGGATCTGGGGGCGGAATATCTGCTGCCCGCCTACGCGGGAGCGTTCCTCGGCGCCACGACGATCAATATCGGCCTGTTTAACGTCTGGGGCACGGTCATCGGCGTCTTCCTCCTCGGAGCCGGCGTGGCCGGACTTCAGCAGATGGGCGTACCCTCGTACGTCCAGGATTTCTTTAACGGCGGAGCTCTGGTCATCGCGGTCGCCGCATCCGGCTACGTGGCTCGCCGGCGTGCCGGTGGTTCGGCAAGGATTGTCGGTGGGGATGACTCGTCAGACTCGTCAGCGGCTGTCACTCCGGAATCCACGCCGGGGGATGACGCGAGCATCTTACCGGCCGGCGAGTCGGTACGGTGATCGTGGAAGTGGGACTCTTTCGTATCGACCGTGAGCTCGCCGACACGTTCGCTCCCGTGGCAGATGACATCCGAAGTGCGTTTGCGCGCGGCGGGATCCCCGGACTCCGATTCTTCCGCATGGCGCATGCCGTTGAAGATGTGGGACGGTGGACCGTCCTCGTCGGCTGGGATGCAATGAGCGACCATCAAGCCTTCGTCGATTCGGACGAAGGCAGCCGTCAAGGGGTGCTGCTCGGCCGGTTCATGACCGAGAGCCCCGAAGTCTTCCACCTTTCGCTCGACGACGTCACGGAGGGATTGCAATGAGCGGCGAAATGCAGGTCGCCCTACATGGGCGCCGAGTCCTCGTCACCGGTGCCACTGGTGGGATTGGGTCGGCCATCGTACGGAAGCTCGAGGAGTCCGGCGCCGATGTCTTCGCCACCGATGTGACTGGTCCAGCGGGCGTGTTTCGTGGCGACGTCTCGTCGGAAGGCGATGTCGCGGCAGCGTTCCGTGAGGCGACTTCAGGCGGTGCCGTGACCGATGTCGTCCACGCCGCCGGCATATGCATGACCTCACCCGTGGCCGAGCTAGAACTTGCGGACTGGAGGCAAATCCTCGACGTGAATCTCACCGGAGCGTTCCTGGTGGGGCGTGAAGCCGCGCGAACGCTTCCCGACGGCGGCAGCCTCGTGTTCATCGCCTCCGTTGCAGGACTCACCGGCGACCCGTTCTTTGGAGCATACTGCGCCAGCAAATTCGGCGTGGTAGCCCTGACTCAGGTGCTGGCGCGCGAGCTTGGGCACAGACGGATTCGCGTCAATGCCGTCTGCCCCGGCGGCGTTCGAACGGCGATGAGCACGGAGACCATCCGCGACGACGCCAAGCGGCTGGGCCGCAACGAGGACGATCTACGCTCGCTCTATGAGAGTGACTCATTCTTACACCGCTGGGCAGATCCCGGCGAAGTTGCCGACGCCTGCCTCTTCCTGCTCTCCTCCGGGTCGTTGTACATCAGCGGCCACAACCTGGTCCTCAACGGCGGCGGCAACCTGTCGTCACATCGGTAAGTACAGAAAGCAGGTATCCGTTCGATGTACGCAATCACAACTGCCGGCCGTATGCCCGCCGAGGAACTGGGGATAGTTCTACCACACGAGCACCTGCTGTTCAACCTCGAGACGTATTTGACCACGCCGCTCGACGAGCACGAGCGCGATCTGGTGGATGCTCCGCTGACGCTGGAGAACTCCGCGCATCTGCGCCGGAGTCCGCTGGTCTCGCGTGAGAACCTCGTGATGCAATCCGAAGACATCGCGGCGCGCGAACTAGGGTATCTCCGTGACGTGGGTGGCCGCACAGTTGTTGATTGCACGCTGCCCGAGATGAAGCGTGACGTGGCCGCGGTCGCTCGCATCGCCCAGGCCGCCGGCGTCAACATCATCGTCGTTACCGGCCACTACGTGCAGTCGACGCACGGACCCGAATTGGCCCAGCAAACGGTCGACGAGATCACCGAGTGGATGCTTCGCGAGTTGCGCGAGGGCATCGATGGAACGGGGATCCGTGCCGGCGCGATCAAGTTCGGACTGACAAGCGTGCCGCGAATGCCGCCGGATGAGCGAAAGTGTCTCGAAGCTGCTGCGCAGGCGCAGGTCGAGACCGGCGCACCCATAACGATTCATAATCCTCTGCCGTTCGAGAAACGAGGGGTCGAGGTAGTGCGACTCCTCACCCGCGCCGGCGCTGACCCTGAAAGGGTCATCATGGGCCACATGACACATACCGTCCCCGACGATTGGTATCACCGGTCGATCATGGACACTGGGGCGACTGTTGAATTCGATAGATTCGGCCAGGAACTCTACCAGGAAGCTGACACCGGGTTCAACCGGTGGGGGCTGTATTCGGGCGAGCCCCGCGATTCCGATACGGTCAATGAAATCGTGAAGCTGGTCAAGGCCGGCTACGTCGATCGCATCTTGATGTCCCACGACATCGGCTTCCGTAACGGACTACGCACGTTTGGCGGTTTCGGCTACGGCCATATTCCGTACCGTATTGCACCGTACCTGCACCGCCAGGGGCTCAGTGACGACGACCTCGACCAGCTCATGGTGCGGAATCCAGCTCGGCTGTTCGCCTACGTGGAAGAGTGAAGCGGGCGGCTCGGCATATATGTCGACGATTGTGTAGAAGTTGCCGAAGTCAAGACCGCGTCTCATGTGTCGCCGCCGTGACCAGAGCCGAACGAGTGAGTTGGTGAAGAGGATGAAATGCAGCGTGGCCGGTGAATCAGTTTTCAGTCACTTCGGGCCAATCCTTGACAGGCCGAGGAACCTACACGATAATGTCCACAAATTCCTGTAGGTGCCGCAAGAAGTTGCAAACGCGCCCGTAAGGAGGTCGGGAAACCTGATGGATAGGGTGGACGTTGACTTCCTCGTCGATCTCGCGACACGGTTTTACAACGAGGGCCAGACGCAGGCCGAGATCGCCCGGGAATTGGGCGTCGATCCTTCAACTGTTTCGCGCCATCTGAAGCGGGCGCGTGATGAAGGAATCGTTCGCATCGAGATCCGTCGACCCCAGCATTTACATGTCGATCTGGGCCGTGAACTGGCTGAGAGGTATAGTCTTTCCCGCGTCATTGTCGCCGACGATGAAGAAGCATATGCCGGCGTTGCCGCTGCCGCCGCCGACTATCTCAGTAGCCTGTTTGCGAACGGCACCCGACTGGGCCTGTCGTTCGGTCGTCTTCCGTCAGCGGTGATTCACGCCCTGCCGGCGGGAACGGTTTCCGGCCTCGACGTGTCCCTTCTGCTTGGTGGATTCAGTACCGCCGGAGCCGGAATTCAAGGTCACGAACTCGCCAGACACGTGGCTTCGCTGTATCCACGTAGTCGTATTCACTATTTGCAGGCACCGTTGCTGGTTGACTCCGCCGAAATCAGGCAAGCAATGCTTACCGATGGATCGATTACTGTCGCGTTGCAGGCTGCGGTCCAGGTAGAGTTGGCGCTTGTCGGAATCGGCACGCTGAGTGCCGGCGCTCCACTCGTTAAGTATGGACACCTGAGCGCAGCCGACCAACAACGGCTGCTCGAGGCGGGTGCCGTTGGTGACATATGCGCCCGTTTCTTCGATGAGGACGGGCGGCCGGTAACCGAGCTCGACGATCGTTTAATGGCCATCGAACGTGAGTCTCTGGCGCGTATTCCGACCCTGGTGGCAGTGGCTGCCGGTCCTGAAAAGTACGCGGCGATCCACGGCGCGCTCCGCACCGGCTACGTCGACGTGCTGGTGACCGATGAAACCACGGCTAAAGAACTGACTCAAAGCGCTCCGAACGCCTTGTGGGTTCCATCGGAAGGAGGGAAAGCAAGCTAGGCCCAGATGTGCTCATCCGTTTGTGGTAATCACGACGATTGGTGCCCAGGAGGAGAGAAATGACCACAACATCCGACGACACGGTCCGGCGTACCACGGGGGCGTCCGGCGATCAGGTGATGGTCGCCGAAACTCAGCTCAAGGCCGGCGCACTTCGCTTGCCCGAGGTGCTGATGCAGAGCGTCACGATGATCGCCCCCGCTATCGCCGCCCTATTCTTCACCCCGTTTGTTGTCAGCTTTGCCGGTGTTGCCTCGCCGTTAGCGTATCCCGTCGCCTTCGTCATCAGTCTGATGCTCGGTATCGTTCTGGTCGAGTATGCCAAGAAGATGCCGTCGGCCGGGGGCTACTACACCTACATCAGCCGAAGCATCAATCCCTACGTGGGCTGGCTGGTGGCCTGGATCTTTGCACTCTATGCCCCTACCGTCGGCGGCATCGTGTCCCTGTATATGGGCAACATCCTGAAACAGGAGTTGAAGTCGAACTGGAGCGTCAACTGGCCCTGGTTCCCGCTGGCCTTTATGCTCGCCGTACTGGTGCTCGTGGCGGCCCTGCAGTTCCGCGGTGTCTCCCTTTCCGGTCGGACGATCGTCGTCTTGGGCAGCATTGAGATTGGCTTGGTCGTCCTGCTGGCTCTCTGGTCACTCGTGGAACCCGGAAAGGGCGGGTTGAACCTCAAGCCCTACAATCCCGGCAACCTACCCAGTTTGAGCGGGTTCGCCCTTGCAATTGTCTTCTCTATCCAGGCGTTTACCGGCTGGGATGGTGCCGCTCCGCTGGCCGAAGAGACCGAGAACCCGGAGCGAAACATCCCACGCGCGGTCATCGGTTCGATCGTCATCCTGGGCGTGTTCCTGATCCTCGTGACCTGGGCCGTCATCATTGGCTGGGGCACCGCGATTATCGGCACACTGCCGAGTTCGTCCGAATTACCGGCAATCGTGGTGGCGAAGCGGGTCTGGGGCGGTGTGTGGTGGCTCATCCTCTGGGCACTGCTCAGCTCCACCGTCGCCGTCTCCCTGGCGTGTGCCAACACCGGCACCCGCATGTGGTACGCGATGGCTCGCTCCGGCTCGCTGCCCAGCCCTCTCACCAAGCTTCATCCCGTGTACAAGACACCGGTAAATACTATTTTCCTGCAATTCGCCGTCAATGCCGTCACGGGCGTGGTGCTCTTTGTGTGGCTCGGTGCAGTCAACGGATACGGCTACGAGAGCCTCGCCCTGGCGCTGGCTGTCATCATTGTGTATACGGTGGGCAACATCGGCGTGTTCATGTTGTATCGCCGCGACTACCCCGGCGAATTCAATCCAATCATCCACGCTCTGTTTCCCGCGGTTTCCACGGCGGCACTCATTTGGTTACTGTACAAACAACTCAGCCCGTTTCCGCCGGATCCACTCAAGTGGGCAGTGCCCACCGTGATCGCGTGGATCGTCATCGGTGGAATAATCCTGGCTGTCATGCGGGCTCGCGGGCAAGAATCCTGGCTCCTCAAGGCGGGCGCGGCCGCACACGAGCGCCCCGAGACGGCAGAAGAGCTGGCGCAGCGACCCACGTTTTCAGGCTCGGAGAGATGCCGGGTGGGCTACCTTGCCCGCCCGGTAACTCCTTCCCAACTCGTCAGCGCGCCGGCACGGGAGAGCCCGGCCGCAGTAACAATTGAGAGAGCAAGCAGGGAAAGCAGAACATGAACACCCCATTTTCGGAACCGCGAGACACTGCGGCACTTCTCAGCGGCGCCGTCGACGAGATCCGGCGTGTCCTCGTGGATGGGGCGGATCTCGAGGTGGAAAGACTCTGTGATGAAGTCGAGGCAGCGCGACGGATCGCATGCTACGGAGTGGGCCGGGAGGGCCTCATGATGCGGGCTCTCTGCATGCGGCTCATGCACCTCGACTTCGACGCCCATGTCGTGGGTGATATGACGACCCCACCGCTGCGTACGGGCGATCTCCTCCTCGTGAGTGCTGGGCCGGGTGCCTTCTCGACCGTCCAGGCGCTCCTGGAGGTAGCCGGATCGGCCGGTGCCCGTACCGTGGTCGTCACCGCTCAGCCAGACGGCCAGGCCGCCCGCACTGCCGATGTCGTGATTCATCTGAAGGCCCAGACCATGGCGAACGATCGAGGAGGATCGAGCATCCTCCCGATGGGCAGCCTCTACGAGGCCGCGTTGCTCGTGTTCTTCGATGTCGTCTCCGTTCGGCTGCGGGAGCGAACCGGGCAGACCGCGGACGTCATGCGCTTGCGGCACACGAATCTGGAGTAACGATGAAGCTGGGGATCAATCTGTACCTCTGGGCAGACCATATGCATGACGCATTGCTGCCGGTGCTCCAATCGGTGCAGCGGATCGGGTACGACGGTGTCGAGGTTCCGATTTTCGATCTCGATCGCGTGTCGTGGGCGCGCTGGTCACAACGCCTGGACGACATTGGACTGCAGCGGACCGCCAATACGGTGGTTGCTCCCGAGCACAACCCGGTCAGCCCCGATCGGGCAATCCGAGAGGCCGCGTATCAGCACATGCAATCGGTAGTCGATTGCTGCGTCGCGGTCGGATCCTCCCTCCTGTGCGGTCCTCACCAGGTGGCGCTCGGCGTCTTCACCGGCCGCGGCGCCACCACGGAAGAATGGAAGCGTAGCGTCGAACACCTGCAGCGCGTGGCGGAGTATGCCTCCGGAGCCGGCGTGGTGATCGCGGTAGAGGCGGCCAATCGGTTCGAGCTGTACCATCTGAATACACTCGATCAGGCAATTCGCTTCGTCGATGACGTGGGGCATTCCAACTGCCGCATCCACCTCGACACGTTCCATGCCCATATCGAGGAGAAGCGTCCAGCCGATGCGATTCGGCGCGCGGGCAGCCGGATTGCGCACGTCCATATATCGGAGAATGACCGCGGCGTGCCGGGGACCGGCAGCGTGGCTTGGAGTGACACCTTCGCGGCCCTTCATCAGATCCACTACGATGGCTGGCTTACGGTCGAGGCATTTGGTAACTCCCTACCCAATCTGGTGGCCGCTACCAAAATTTGGCGGCAGCTTTTCGATAGTGAAGAGCAACTCGCTACCGACGCCTACGCGTTCCTGACCAGAGCCAGAGACGACATCGAGATGGGAACGCAGTAAACGCAAGTCACGAACGATCGACCGTAAACAGTACGACCTTTTGCCTCAAAGGAAATAATGTCATGCCAAGCATCAACGGCGAGGTGCCGTCCGAATTCGGTGAGTACCGCAGGCGCCCGCGTTATGAGTTCGTCTTGACTGTCGCCGGCGGCAAACGTCAGAGGAGTTGCCGCCATGACTGAGGTCACGGAGACAGCGGGCGTCGTGCAGGAGGCAGAGGATCGCGTCCGGCGCGCCTACCGCTCGGCCATCGGTAGGCACAAGCACGATGTCGTCACGCCGGCGCTTCTCCTCGATCTCCCGGCCGCCCGCCGGAACATCACCAAGATGGCGGACCGGCTGCGCGTGATGCCGGCGGCACTTCGGCCACATATCAAGGTGCACAAAAGCCCCCAACTGGCGCGGATGCAAATCGAGGCCGGGGCGATCGGCGTCTCGACCGCGACAGTCTGGGAGGCGATCGTGATGGTGCGCTCGGGTATCAGTAGTGTCGCCGTCGTCAATACGCTGGCCGGCCGGGAGAAGCTCGCGGCTCTGGCGGAACTGGCGCGGGATGCTGACGTGATGGTGGCAATAGATGAAGCCGGCAATGCAGCCGACATCGCCGCCGCGGCACGCGCGGCCGGTACGACGGTGGGCATCTTGATCGAGGTCGACACCGGGATGGATCGCGCCGGTGTGGACACCACTGGGAGCGCCCTAGAACTCGCTCGGCAGGTTTCCGACGCACGAGGGCTTGCGACTGCTCGGTGTCACCGGCTACGAAGGACACTGCTCCCTGACTCCCGAATCCGAACTCCGCCATCAGCGCCAGCGGACGGCTATGAGCTTCCTCGTGGAGGTTGCCGACTGCATCCTCGCTGACGGGCTACCCTGTCCCATCGTATCGGCTGGAGGCACGGCGACCTGGGACTGGACGGCCACCTTCCCGCGCGTGACAGAGATTCAGGCGGGATCGTACGTCTTAATGGACGACTTCCATGGTGCCATGGTCGGCGACTTCGAGCCGGCGCTCACTGTGCTCTCCACAGTCATCAGCCGGCCACCGGACCGGGTCATTCTCGATGCCGGAAACAAGTCAATGGGAGCTCCCGCGCTGGCCAGGATCAAGGGACACGAGCTGCCGGTGCTCCGGTTCGACGAAGAGCACGGCATCTTCGTCAGCACTCCCGATCAAGGCCTGCGTGTGGGCGACGTGGTCGAGTTGCTGCCAGGTTATGCCCCGGCGACCGTCAACTGGTACGATGCGTACCACGTTGTGGAAGGTGACCGGGTGGTCGATATCTGGCCCGTCATTCCGCGCGGTCCGGGCCATGGCGGGTTGCTGCGGTGACAAACCTACAGGGCAGATTCGCCGGAAAGGGAGTCGTCGTAACCGGGGCGGCTCAAGGTATTGGGCGAGCCGTGGCCGAGGCGTTTGCTGCTGAGGGTGCCGGTCTCGTGCTCCTTGATATCGAGGGTGACACCCTGGCCGTGGCCGCGGACTCGATCCGGGCGACCGGCGCCGGCGTGGAGATGGTGATCGGCAATGTCAGCCGTCGCGCTGATGTGGCCAGGGCAGTCGAGCTGGCCGGCGAGCGCTTTGGGCATCTGGACGTCGCGGTCCAGGTCGCAGGCATCGCGGACTTCGTGCCCTTCCTGGACGTGACCGATGAGAGCTGGAACCAGATCATAGATGTAAATTTGAAGGGCACCTGGTTTCTCATCCAGGAGGCCGCGCGGGCCATGGTTCGGCAGGGAACCGGAGGAGCTATCGCCATTACCTCCTCCACCAACGCCTTCCAGCCCGAGGCCGGCGGTCTTGCCTACAACACCTCGAAGTCCGGGCAGGTCGCGGTGATGCATACCGCCGCGCTTGAACTGGCGCAGCACGGCATCCGCGTCAACGGTCTCGCGCCGGGCATCATCAATACCCGACTCTCGGAGTTCGTGATCAACGATCCCCACCAGTCCAGAGTGTTTCTCGATCGGATCCCGTTGCGCCGCTTTGCTGAGCCCCAGGAAATGGCCCGGCCCGTTCTCTGGATGTGCTCCGACGACGCTTCCTACCTCTCCGGTGAGTTGATGGTCGTGGACGGGGCGATGACGGTCGGCCTCCCCGGGCCGGGTGACATGGACGCGCCGCTTCCGGGCGCAATCCGTTGAGCGGAGAAAAGGAACGTGAGATGACTTCACCTTTCCCGCGTGCTCCCAACATCTCCCTTACCGAATTCGAAGCGCTCTTCGAGTCGGTCAAGAACTGGGGCCGATGGGGTCAAAACGACGTCCGAGGCACCCTGAACTACATCACTCCCGAGCACCTCAGGCGAGCAACGGGACTGGTACGCTCGGGTCGCTCCGTGTCGATGTCCCTCCCCGTCAATACCATTGCCGGTCCAGACAACCCGAGCCCTGCAATTCACCACATGACGCAGCTCCATGACTGGGATATCGGCTCCGGGTCCCTTCGCTTCGCGACGGACTTCCTGGGGATGAACTTCCATGGCGACTGCCATACCCATATCGATGCACTCTGCCACATCGCGTACGCCGGTCAGCTCTACGGCGGAAGGCCGGCAGCTTCCGTGACCAGCCACGGGGCACAATCACTGGATATGGACGAGTACCAAGCGGGCATCGTGAGTCGGGGGGTGCTCCTGGATATCCCGCGGCTCCGGGGCGTGGCGTACCTGGAACCGGATGCGGTGGTCACGCGAGCGGAGCTGGAGGCCGCCGAACGAGCCCAGGGCGTGCGACTCGAAGAGGGCGATATCCTGGTCTTCCGAACGGGGCACCATCGTCGGCGGCTAGAGCTGGGTGCCTGGGACAACGGCTATTCCGGCGAAGGCAAGGCGGGACTGCACGTCGACACGATTCCCTGGATGCACGAGCGGAAGATCGCGATGTTCATGCCGGATGGTGATGGCGAAGCGGTTCCCAGCACCGTGGACGGAATCCTCTACCCCATCCATCCTCTCCAGATCGTGGCCATGGGAATGGCCGTCTCGGATAGTCTCAATCTGGAAGTGATCGCGGCGAATTGTGAGGAGGAGCAGCGCTGGGAGTTCATGGTCGTCGCTGCCCCGCTTCGTCTCCCCGGGGGCACCGGCTCCCCGTTCAACCCGATCGCCATACTCTAATGCAGCCAATCTCGAAACCTATGACTTTACAGGAGGTGCGTCATGCAGGCAACACGTGATCAAGAGAGCAAGGGGGCACCGCCCGCGCCCCTTCCCATCAGTCAGATCGCCATCGTGGTGCAAGACATGGACGAAGCGCTGGAGCGCTACCACCGAGCGCTGGGCTGGGGACCATGGAACGTCTACGAGCACAAACCACCCGCTCTCCACGATACCTATCTGCACGGTCGACCAACCGAGTTCACGATGATCGGCGCGGAAACCCACGTCGGCCCGATCGTGGTGGAGCTTTTACAACCGGTCGATGGCCCCAGTATCTATAAGGAATGGCTCGAGACCCACGGTGAGGGTCTCCACCACATCGCCGTCATGCGCCCGACCGCTGCCGAATCCGACGCCACCAAAGTGCGCTTCGAGGAGATGGGGGCAGGAGTACTCATGGAGGGGAGGATCGGAGAATCGATCCACTTCTATTATCTCGATACTGAACCTCTCCTCAAGGTGATATTTGAGTCGGGCACCGGGCACGCCGTGGACCTCAAGCCCAGCCGGGTCTACCCGTAACGTTGCCTCTTCTCATACCTCGGTTTTCCATGCCAGCGGCACTTCGTCAAAGTCCGGGACGCGATGCCACTGGAGGCTTGGACCTTCCAAGGTGGTGCGCCGTTGTCCGTATCGATGTATGAGCGATAGGAGCCTCTCGTGAAAATACTCGCCGTTGGTGATTCGTTTGTCACTGCGGATATGTTTCGGCAGGGTCTGAGCGGCCTTGCCGGAGACCATCAGATCGATATCCTCGACCTCGATATGGACGCGCCGTTCGCACCCAGCACTCCCTCAGAACTGGGACTGCGTGAGTACGCCGGTAACCCACGACAGCTCGTCGACGCGTTGAGCGACCATGAGGTGCTGCTGGTCCATGGAGCGCCTGTAACGGACACTGTCATGGATGCATCGCCAACCCTGCGTATCGTGGGAGTCGCGCGCGGCGGGCCGGTCAACGTCGATCTCGACGCTGCCGGCAAGCGAGGTATTTTGGTGGTCACGGCACCCGGCAGAAATGCGGACGCGGTGGCCGATCTCACGATAGCCTTCATGATCATGGTGGCACGCGGCATCATGGGCAGCCTCGCGTTCGTCGCCGGTGGAGGCCGCGTCGGTGAATCGGCGTTCGAAGGCGCACGCTTCTTTGGCCACGAATTGGGAGGCCATACGCTTGGCCTGGTGGGCTACGGGAATGTAGGCGCCCGCGTTGCCCAGCGCGCGCGGAGTTTCGGGATGGAGACGCTGGTCTACGATCCCTACGTATCCAGCGTGGATGGTCCCAACATCACACTGACCGATCTCGACGATCTTCTGACTCGCTCAGATTTTGTCTCGCTTCACGCGCGCGTTACCCCCGAGACCGACAACTTCTTCGATGCCGGAAAGTTCAGTCGCATGAAGCCGGGCGCTTTCTTTTTGAATACGGCGCGAGAAACACTGCTCGACGAGGGAGCGTTGTACGACGCGCTGGCCTCCGGACGAGTGGCAGGGGCGGCCCTCGATGTGGTGCGCCCTCGGGTCGATGGCTCACCCAATCCGCTGCTCACGCTTCCCAACGTCATCATCGCGCCGCACATCGGCGGAGCCACGTTCGAGGCTGCGCTTCGGGGGGTGACGATCCTGGTAGAGCAACTCGAACGACATGTACACGGCGAGCCGATGAGGTTTGTAGTTAACAACGTCGCCGGTCGTGCACGATGAGCGATGGGTATCTGCTGGCGATCGACGCCGGGACCGGAAGTTGCCGCGCGGTGGCCTTCGATCTCGGCGGCAAGCAAGTGGCCATGGCGCAGTCCGAGTGGTACCACCCGGCCCTGCCCGACTATCCGGGATCGAGCGTGTTCGATACCGTCTCAAACTGGGAGAGCATCACGCGGTGTGTGCGTGATGTGGTCGATCGACTGGACGGTGGCGCTGCATCGATCCTCGCGGTGAGCACTACCAGCATGCGTGAGGGCATGGTGCTCTATGACCGCGCCGGACGAGAGTTGTGGGCCTGTCCAAACGTGGATTCGCGGTCGATGGAAGAGTCTCCCGAACTGATCGAACGTGGCACGGCTGAGAGGATTTACCGGGTTGCCGGTGACTGGATTGCGATCACCGCACCGCCGCGTTTGCTCTGGATCGATCGCCATCAGCCCGAGGTGCGCGAGCGAACCGCGCATCTCAGCATGCTGAGCGACTGGATACTGTACCGTCTCTGCGGCGAGTTCGTCACGGATCCGTCCGTTGGGTCCAGTTCCGCCTTATTCGACCTGAAGACCCGGACCTGGTCAGATGCCCTGATCGCCGAGATCGGTTGGCCTCGCAGTATTTTCCCCGAGGTAGTCGAACCGGGCACGGCCATTGGCACCGTGCACGCCGATGCAGCGGACGCGACCGGTCTGCGAGTGGGAACACCGGTAGTCGTGGGTGGCGCCGATACACAGTTAGGATTGGTTGGCATTGGCCGCGCCGACCCCGGAGCGGTCACGGTCATTGGCGGCACGTTCTGGCAGCAAACGGTTGGTGTGGCCGCGCCGGTGATCGATCCCGAAATGCGAGTGCGGACGCTGTGTCATGCCCTGCCCAATCAGTGGATGGTCGAGGGCATCGGCTTTCTACCAGGACTGACCATGCGCTGGTTCCGCGATGCCTTCTGCCAGTGGGAGAAAGCGCAAGCGCAACAGTCGGGAGAAGATCCATACACCCTCATGGAATTCGAGGCGGCCCAGGCACCTCCGGGCGCAAACGGCGTGATCGGTATCTTTTCGGATTTGATGTATGCGCGCCGCTGGATACACGCGTCTCCCTCTCTGCTGCAATTCGATATCACCGATCCCGATCACTCGGGTAAGAAGGAGTGTATTCGGGCGATCGAGGAGAGTGCCGCGTACGTCTCACGAGGTCATATCGACATCATTCGGGAGTTGACGCCACTCACTTCGGATGAGATCGTCTTTACGGGCGGAGCGGCAAAGGGGCGGCTCTGGCCCCAGATACTGGCCGACGTGCTGGGTAGCCGGGTCCAGGTTCCGACGATAAAGGAATCAACGGCATGGGGCGCCGCGCTCTATGCTGGAGTTGGGGCGGGTGTATACCCTGACGTGGAAAGTACTGCCAACGGCATCGTCGAGATCGAGCGGACCTTCGAGCCCAATGATGCTACCCACGAGCTGTACGACCATCTGTACGATCAGTGGCGGCAGGTGTACCAACGATCGCTGGCACTAGTCGAGGACGGGTTGTTGCGCCCTATGTGGCGCGCGGCCGGGGCTTGATCCAGCGGCCTGCACCGTTGATACCTGATGGAGGAGATCGATCTATGACCCAGATACGCCATGTTCGAATCGAGGGCGAGACAGAACTCGAGAAGCTCGTCAATCGGTCCCGCCTTCTGGGAGCCGATCCGGAATTAGTGGTACACGGCGGCGGCAACACCTCAAGCAAGACCATGGAACGTGACCACCTGGGCCGCGCGCGAAGAGTGCTGCGCATCAAAGGAAGTGGGACCGACTTGAAGACGATCGGTCCTGACGGCTTCCCGGGTGTATATCTGGATGAGATTTTGCCGCTGCGCGATCGGGACGCCATGACCGATGAAGAGATGACGGCGTACCTGACCCATTGCATGGTCGAGCCGGCGGGGCGTCGGCCCTCAATCGAGACCCTGCTGCACGGCTTTCTGCCGGCAACCCATGTCGATCATACCCATGCCGACGCGATCTGCATCCTCAGCAACAATCCGCGTGGCGAGGAAGTGATCCGCGAGGCACTCGGCGAAGATGTTGCCTATGTACCGTATATACGTCCTGGCTTCGAGTTGGCCCGGCAAGTGGGTGCTCTGGGGAACAAGGGGGCCGTTGTGCTGGCCTATCATGGTCTCGTGACGTGGGGCGAGACGCACGAGGAGAGTCTGCACCGGACCTACGATCTGGTTGACCGCGCGACACAGTATGTGGCGACTCACATTCAGCCGGCGTCATCCGGATCCCACCCGTCACTCGAAGGCGATGCGCTGAGCGAACTGCTTATGCGTCTGCGCGGCCGACTCTCGCGCGAGCGTGCCCAGATTCTCTGGATCGATCGGTCACAGCGTGCCGTGGCAGACCGGCAAGACGTCGACACAGTGGGCGCCTCGGCCCGCGCGACGCCCGATCATGTGCTGCGGGTTGGACCCTGGACGCCGGTAATCCGCCATGCCGGTGAGGTCGATGCGGTGATCGACGCCTACGAGCATCAGTATCTGGCGTACTTCGAGCGCCATCGGCATCGGCTGCCGGACGGCTTGACCATGATAAGTGCCATGCCCCGCGTCGTGCTGGTTCCCGGACTCGGCTGCATCGCTGTGGCACCGGATGCCCGGACGGCCCGTGTGGCCGCCGAGGTGGCGTATCGCAGCCACCGTGTCACCGCACAGGTACTCGACACATTTGGTAAGGTACGGTGGCTGAACGAAGCCGAGATCTTCGACATCGACTATTGGCCGCTGGAGCTGGCGAAACTCGCTTCCGCTCCCCCTCCTCCGCCGCTGGGCGGACACATTATCCTGGTCGGCGATGTTGCGAACGAACAAGCGGCCGGCATCGTGGAGCATCTGGTCAAGCTGGGGGCTCATCTCGTGCTCGCCGCTACGCACGAAAGCACGATCTCGGAATCATCAGCCTGGGCTCCGACCGAAAAACTGGCGACGATCCACGCGGACCTGGGGAGCGAATCCGGAATTCGCGCGGCGGTCGATACGGCGGTTGACCGGTTCGGCGGCCTTGATGCATCGGTCGTGATAGGTCCCGCGGACGTACCTGCACTGACGAGGGCGATGCGACCGGTCTTTGACCGGCAGGACATCGAAGGCAGCCTGGTCCTGGTAGGTAATGGCGAGGGAATAGCGCCCGAGGCGCGCGACGGCGTTCGTACCAACGCGGTGTGTGTCGAACGGGATGCCCCGATGTCTGAAGTCGCCGCGGCCGTGACATACCTCATCTCGGACCAGGCCGCGCACGTTTCGGGCTGCAGTATTCCGGTCAGGAGTTAGGACTCGGAACTACTGATGCGCCGGCTGAAGATGTCGAGCACCAGACCGAGGGCAGAGAGATCACATCACCCGCCGCAACGGCCGGTTCTGCTCCAGCACGTCTTCGAGCACCGCTGCGATAGTGGGATCGAACTGTGACCCTGAGCAACGCCGGATCTCACTCCGAGCCTCCTCGACGCTTCGCGCCGCTTGATATGGACGCTCCGTGACAATGGTCAGGTAGGCATCTGCCACGACGATGATCCGGGCGGCGAGTTGAAGGTTGTACTGGTCCGCTGCATTCAGCCTCAGTCGCGCTCCGAGTTCGATCGACTGGCGGACAATCTATGAACCGATATGAATCACAAACCATGCACTGTGTACGCTGGAACACGCCCGATGTACGTGCTAGGTGACACGGCGGCATTGGTATGTGTCGACCCGTTCAGAAGTGTGCGAGGTAAGGATGATCACGGTAAAGGCCCAGCAGACGCAGGACACCAATAACCGGCGGACAAACGTCCAGACCGTTGTGGCGGAGATTATTGCGGCCATACGGGACGGAGGTGATCGTGCTCTACGCGAGTATTCGGAGCGCCTCGATCGCTGGAGTCCTCCGAGCTTTCGACTCTCCGACGACGACATTCAGAGCTGCCTCGCCCAGGTGCCGGAGCAGACGATTGCCGATATCCGCTTCTGTCAGGATCAGGTCCGAGCCTTCGCTACCGCACAGCGTGCATCCCTCCAGGATTTCGAGGTCGAAACAATCCCCGGTGTTCGACTGGGACAACGGCACATTCCCATCAATAATGCGGGCGCGTATATTCCTGGTGGACGCTATCCGATGGTGGCTTCGGCCCACATGAGTATCATCACCGCCAAAGTGGCGGGCGTTGGCCGGGTTGCGGCCTGCACACCGCCGCTCAATGGCAGCTACCCGGCAGCGACGGTCGCCGCCATGCACATGGCCGGGGCCGACGAAATTTACGTCATGGGTGGCGTGCAAGCGATCGCCGCTCTGGCGATCGGGACCGAGACCATTCCACGGGTCGATTTTCTAGCGGGGCCGGGCAATGCGTACGTGGCCGACGCCAAGCGCCAGCTTTTTGGAGAGGTCGGGATCGATCTCCTGGCCGGCCCCACCGAGATTCTGGTGATCGCGGACGATGGCGCCGACCCGGCACTGGTCGCGGCGGATCTGCTGGGACAGGCCGAGCACGGGCCGGAATCTCCAGCCGTATTGATCACAACGTCCGAGCGTCTGGCGAGAGAGGTGGTAACGGAGGTCGAGCGCCAACTCACCGTGCTGCCGACGGCCGACATTGCGGGAATCTCCTGGCGAGAATTTGGAGTGATCCAGGTCGCGGATACGCTCGAAGAGCTCGTGAAGATTGCCGATGACCTCGCCTATGAGCACGTGGAAGTGCATACGCGCGAGCCTCGATTCTTTCTGGAGCGCCTGACAAACTACGGCAGTCTGTTTCTCGGGGAGGAAACAACCGTCGCGTACGGCGACAAAACGATCGGCACCAATCATATTCTTCCTACCGCGGGAGCAGCTCGCTACACCGGTGGCCTGTGGGTCGGGAAGTACCTGAAGACTGTCACGTACCAAGAAGCTACTCCGGCCGCCAGCGTCGTCATCGGCGAGGTATGCGCTCGGCAATGCCGGCTCGAGAACTTTGAAGGGCACGCCCTGACGTGCGATGCCCGAGTCCGGAAGTTTGGCTCCAACGGTGCAGCTTGACCGCAGCCGATTTTTTGAAAGGACGAGCCGCACTCGTCACCGGTGGAGGACAGGGGCTGGGTCGCGCGATCGCGTTGGGGCTGGCCGAAGCAGGAGCGTCGGTGGCGATCTGCGGCAGATCATCCGCTCCCCTGCGCTCCACGCTTGAGGAGCTTCAGCATAGAAACGTCGATGCCCTGGCCGTAACCTGTGATGTGTCGATCCCCGAAGCTGTAGAACGCTTGCGGCGGGAGGTGGAAGCGTGGAAGACTTCCATCAGTATCCTCGTCAACAACGCCGGCATCCCCGGCCCGACGGTTGATCTTGTCGATCTCGATCCGGACGACTGGGATGCGGTCATGGCGACGAACGTGCGTGGTGTCTATTTGTGTTGCCGAGCGTTCTTACCTTCAATGATCGAACGCCACGACGGCGACATCGTCAACATCGCATCGGTGAGCGGCAAACGTCCGCTTCCTCGCCGAACGCCGTACTGCGCGAGTAAGATGGCCGTTATCGGCTTAACGTCCACCCTGGCCATGGAGGTAGGGCCGTCCGGCGTGCGTGTCAATACAGTATCGCCAGGCCCGCTTCGAGGAGATCGAATGATCGGAGTTTTCGAGCGAGATGCTCGGGCAGCCGGTATCACAGTTGAAGAAGCGGAACGCCGGTTTGTTTCTCGTGGGGCTCTAGGGCGCTTACTGGAAGAGGAGGAGATCGCGGATGGGGTCCTGGCAGTATTAAGCATGCGAGGACTTACCGGGGCTGATCTTGACCTCAGCGGCGGGATGGTCGCGCGATAAAGAGCGCGAATATTGCCCTGTCTGCATACGGTGCGTAGGTGTTGCAGGAGGGAGTATCCCGGGGGATCTCGTGCCGGCGTAAGAATCTCGTTGACTCTCTTCCGCCTGAGACATCCGGGTCACGCTGCCGAAGCACGCGTCTCCGAAAAGTTCGTTCTGCTCCGCTCGACAGAGCGGGTGGGAAAAGTCTCAGACGAGTTCTCCGAACACGGCTGAGCTTCCGACAATCGTTTGCAGTCCGGCTGCCAAGATGTCTCCTCCTCGTGCCGGCACGCCCCACCGACGCTTCCGGATTCTCCCGGCGCCGTGCGGTGTTCTCCAGCAGAACTCATATTGACAACAGGAGTAGAGGCTCGTATTATGGGATCACTTCTTCGTGCATTCGTATGCACAGGCCGGCGGAATGTCGTATATCCGGGTTGTTACCTGGATCCCTTTACGAGCTATGCCAGCGGTCAGTCCACCTCTACAGCAGCGGGCGCATAGGTCGCTCGAAGGAATCAGAATATAGAGATGCCGGTCACCGCTTCCAATGTCAACGATTTCGTACGCCGCGCCGTGAGTGACATCTGGGACCAAAAAATGATAGGTCGGATCGCGCACTACTTCAGTCCAACGGTGACGGTGCACCTTCCCGGCAACACAACTCGGTACGGGACGGATAGCGTGCTGAGCGACGCTACAACCTGGCTATCGGCTTTTCCCGATGGGCAGGTATTCGTCGATAGCGTGATCTGGGAAGCGGATGGGGCGGAATATCGAACCTCCCTTCGAGCCACCTTCGTCGGTCGCAACACGGCGCCCAGCATGTACGGACCGCCCACCGGCAGACGCATTGTTCTCTCTACCATCGTCAATTCACGAATTCGCGGTGAACGCTTCGTGGAGCAGTGGATCGAGTACGACGAGGCCGGCCTGATCGAACAACTCGGTTTCGATGCACAGACCGTACTCGAGCATCGCCAGGCAGGAGACGATTCGGCGACGTTTGCCGACGATTTGGGCCGTGGGGTATCTGCGTGGGGTGGGGCCATCGCCGCGCCTGAGATACCAGACGAAGAGAAAACACTGGGCGGCGAAGAACTTGTTCGCGCAGCCGTTGGCGCCATCTGGAATGACCGCGTCGCGGGGTCTGCCCGGCAGTTCTACGCGGAGCGCTATCGCGCCTGGATAAACGGTCGGCAGATTTTTGGCACAGACGAACTGCAGGTGCAGGTGCTTGAGTTGCTGGCGGCCTTACCGGATCTCCGAATTCACGTCGATGACGTCATTTACCGGGAAGAGCGCGATGGCCGTCATACGTCGGCGCGCTGGACGTTGCTCGGCACGCATACCGGGCCGAGCAGGTATGCCCGCGCATCTAATCAGTTCGTACGGTTGACGGGGATAACCAATCACCGTGCCGTCGACGGCCGATTGCAGTCCGGGTGGACACAGTACGACGAATTCAGCTTGCTCCAACAACTCACACCCAGGAAGGAGTTGGTGCCGGTGGCGGAGACTACGAACGATGGCTGATGGCATGGCGCAGGACGAGAAGGCGCGCGAAATCAAGAAGGACCGCGACCTGATTTTTGATCGGCAGCGTGATTTTGGCAAGTGGCCATCCGCTGCACAGAAACAGTCGCTTGCCGGGTTCGATGCCGATTATGTCGATATTCTCGACTACATTGTTCGTTCAACCCACAAGATCTGGGAAGAGCACGGCATCGGATTGATCTATAGCCACTACAAGCACAACACGCCGGTACACGCCTCAAGTGGACTCAGCTACGGGCGTGAGCGCGTCATCGCGAACACGATTCAGTCTCAAGCCGCTATGCCCGACGCGATCACGCATGCCGATGACGTGATCTGGGCGGGCAACGAACGTGAGGGATTCTCGACCTCGCATCGGTTTCGCGTTGTGGGCCGAAATACCGGCTACAGCGTCTTCGGCCCTCCCACGAACCGAAAGGTCGAAGTCTGGGGGATTGCGAACTGTGTCGTACGCGAGAACCGTGTGGTTGAGGAATGGCTGTACAACAACGAGGTAAGTTTTATCCGCCAATTGGGTTTGCCGATTCGGGAAACCATCGGGCGCCTCGCACCTCCCGTGCTCGATTCCCTGGGGGTCGATACCGTGGGCCAGGTAGAGCGGGTGCAGGGACAGGGCACGCCGCAGGTCCTTCCATCAAAAAACGGTGGGTTTGACATTGAGGATCTGGTGCGACGAAGTATGCACGAAATCTGGAATTGGCGGTTGCTGAACAAAATCAACGACTACTACGCCGAGAACTATCTCTATCACGGTGCAACCGACCGCGAAGCGTACGGGCGGGGAAACTACACGGCGTATGTGCTCTCGGTGCTCGCGATGTTTCCGGATGCCGCCGTATGCATAGATGACCTGTACTGGAATGGGAACGATCGAGAGGGATATCGGACGGCGGTACGGTGGACCCTGCTCGGAACGCACAGTGGCCCGGGCATTTATGGTGAACCGACGAATCGGCAGGTTACGATGCGCGGGATTACACAGCACCGGGTCCGGGACGGTCGTTTTATCGAGGAATACACTCTCTTCAACGAGTTGCAAATCCTTCAGCAACTCTGGTTTGGCAGCTAACAGAAGGACGCGTAGAGCGTACGAGGAGGGATGCCAGCGAAACAGGTTCTAACGATTTCTGTGATTGCACGTTTCACGCGACCCGACAAGACTGGGAGGAGAAACTCGATGAGAAAATGGACGTCCGTTCGCATCGCCGCCGTGGTGGTGCTGGCGCTTTCGATCTGGCAAGGCAGCCACATTGCAAGTGCTGCAAGCAAGCCCTACGCCGGCACCACGCTCAACATGCTGGTGTGTTGCCCGACGGTGGCGCAGTTTGTGGCAATGCAAAACCTCACCAACAGCACGTTCACGGCCCAGACCGGCATCAAGGTTCACTGGGACACCTCGACTCCGTTTGGATCGATCGAGCAGAAGCTGGTCACCACCGCGATCTCGGGTACCGGCGAGTACGACATCGCGGCATGGCCGGATAGTTGGGGCTCAGCGATCAAGCAGTATATGGTGCCGCTGGACTCTGACATAAAGAAGGCCAAGATCAATCTGAACGACTGGCCGAAGGCCGACATCGCTGCCGCCAAAACCCTGGATGGCAAGCATATCGTTGGATTTCCGTTCCGTGGTCACGCGCAACTGCTCTTCTATCGGAAGGACGTGTTCAAGAAGCTCAAACTGGCACCGCCATCGACCTGGCAGCAGGTCATCGCAGATGGGCAAATCATCCGCAAGAAGACGAGCCTCGACCCAATAGCGCTCTACTACGGTGGACTCGGTGAAGGGCAGAACATCTTCATCTGGCTGAACATGTTGTGGAGCAATGGCGGTACCCTTCTGACGAAGAGCGGGCAGCCGAAGTTCGATAGCCAGGCTGGAATCCAGGCGACCCAGATGTACATGGATCTCCTGCACAAGTACCACATCACGAACCCATCGGCGTTGACCGACGACGAAGGAACCTCGTCGACGATCTACCAGAAAGGCAAGGCCGCCATGTGGATCGGATGGTCGTGGTACGAAGAGCTCTACACCAATCCAACCGTTTCGGCTCCGGTCGTTACCAAAAACACCAGCTTTGTCGCCGCCCCTGGTATCCAGGGCAAAGGTCGCGCAGCGTACGGATACATCTGGGAGGCCAGCGTTCTCAAGTCGTCCAAGCACCAGGCGGCTGCGGAGGCGTACCTCAACTGGCTGACCAGCGCCTCCGTCGAGCGCAAGATCTTGCTCGATAAGAGCGACCCCAAGACTTCGACGGTTGTTGGACAGCATTTGTCCAACCTGCTGAATCCGAAGGTCAACGCGGCGAACTTCGGCGTGTCGAAGGAGATGGCCGCAATTCTCAAGACCTCGCGGAGTGAACCGCTCATCCCACAATGGCTCAAGGTTCAGTCCATCCTCGAGATTGCCATCAACAAGATGGCGAATGGTGCAAACGTTAAATCGACCCTGGCGCAGGCCCAGAAGGATGTTTCTTCGGCTGTAAGCCAACAGTAGCTCGTGGCGTGACTCCACGGGCCGCGCGCCCGTGGAGTCACCGCTTCGTTTTCTTAAATGGCGACGAGGGAAGGCGGTGAGATGATGTGGACTATGAGTCGACCCACGGCCTGGATGCCGTCCATGCATCGCTTTCCGCGCGCAGCACTTGGGACAAGGAGTACGGCTCATGGCGCTTAAACAAGAACACTCGATTGCGGTGGCGCTGCCGAATCGCCCGGCACGCGAACGGTCGGCTCGCCGGCAAAGAAACATAGCGCGGTTCGTACTACTTTCGCCGGCGGTCATCGTCATTCTTGCAACGACGACGTATCCGCTGATCTCGGCGGCCCTGGTCAGTCTGCGCGACTGGAACCTCACCTATTCGCCGAATCCGGGGGCGTGGATTGGGCTGCGGAACTACTCAAACGCCTTGCAGGATTCGGGCTTTATCAACTCCATCGAAGTAACGCTCGAATTCACCGTCGCGTCGGTAGTGCTCTCCATGGTTCTCGCCCTGGCCATGGCCCTGGTTCTGTACAAGCCGGGTCGAGCCAATGTGCTGACGCGATCGATTTTGATTCTACCGTTTGCCGTCAGTGCAGCTCTGAAAGGGTATTCCTGGCGATTCATGCTCGACCCCGGGTACGGCGTTTACTCGAAGATGATCGGCTTCGTATTTCCACCCGCGCAGGGATACTTGTGGTTTACCCAGAAGAGTTGGTCGCTCGTTTTCCTCGCAATGTCGGAAGTGTGGGGATGGGCTCCGCTCATGGCCCTCATGTTCATTGGCGGGTTGTCAGCCATTTCACCCGAGATCTTTGAGGCGGCACGGGTTGACGGCGCGAGCGCCTGGACGGTCTTGGTTCATATCATGCTGCCGCTCCTGCGACCGATCCTGTTTGTCGCCATGCTCCTCAAGATCATCTTTTCCCTCAAAGTGTTCGATCAGATCGTGACCATGACCGGTGGAGGGCCAGGCGACTCGACGCAAACACTGAATTATTACGTCTATGAGACTGCCTTCCGCGATCTCAATATGGGGTATGCGTCGGCGCTGGCAATCATCCTGGTCATTGTCCTGTCTCTCTTTTCCTTCGTGTACGTACGGGTTGTCATCGGCAAGGCGGAGTAGTGCTATGAGCGTTCGAATGAGCCGCTATCTTGGAAAATCCTGGCACGGCGTGGCCATCGCATGCATCCTTTTCTTCAACCTGTTTCCGATCATATGGATCGCCTTGACAGCTTTCAAGAACGATCGATACATGTTCACCAGCAACCTCACATTTCCGCCGACTCTCTCTAATTTCTCGACCATTTTCTCGCCGCCGCTTAACTTTGGGCCGTTAGTGTTCAATAGCGTCGTGGTCGCCCTGGGTACCATCGTGATCGCGATTCCAGTCGCCCTGACCGCGGCCTACGTGTTTTCTCGACACACCTTTATTGGCAGCACGGCTCTCCTGGTGTGGATCCTTTCTACTCAATTCATTCCCGGTATTGTCGTTGTTATCCCGTACTTCAACTTGTTCCGAACCATTAACTTGCTGGATACAAAGACGGGACTGATCATCGTCGAGCTATCGGCCGTCGTGCCGTATGCCATCTGGATGATCAAGGGATTCATCGATGGCCTGCCTCGCGAGGTGGAGGAAGCAGCCCGCATTGACGGATGTACTGAGATAGGGATCGTGCGGTATGTCACTCTTCCATTGGCAGTGCCTGGGATCGCCGTCGCCACCGTTTTCTCGCTGGTCGCTACCTGGAACGACTTCATGTTCCCGCTGATTTTGACCCATCAGAATGCCGAAACGCTTCAGATCGGGTTGATGAGCACGGTGTCGGCGACCGGTATTCAGTGGAACTGGATGTCCGCTACCGGCCTCGTAATCATGGTGCCGATCTTTATCCTGTCCTACCTGATTCGCAACTACTTCGTACAGGGCCTGACCATGGGCGCGGTGAAGTGATGGCTCGGGGAGATGCGGACCGTCTCCCGCTCGTCCTTCTACCAGGGACGCTGTGCGACAGCCGTCTGTGGCAAAACCAGGTAGAGCATCTGTCCGACCGAACGATCCCACGGGTGCACGATATCTCTCGTGATGATTCGATTGGCGCCATTGCACGGCGCGTGCTCGCCGAGACACCGGCGCGCTTCTTACTTGCCGGGCTCTCGATGGGTGGAATGGTCGCCTTTGAGATCATGCGCCTGGCACCGGAGCGGGTCCTCGGGCTGGCTCTCCTGGACACGAGTCCGACATCGTCGGACCGCGAACTCATCGAGCAGTGGAATCGAGAAATCATGATGGCGCAACGTGGCGGATTCGAGGATTTTGTCGAGGACCGGTGGATACCGTCCCTCATTGCGGCCGGTGGGAGTCGCGCACCCGCGCTTCGCGACGTAATTCGCGGCATGGCACACGCCACCGGGCCGGAAGGCTTTGTCCGACAAACTCGGGCTCGAATGACACGGCCGGATAGCTGGCCATCGCTACCGAACATTGCCTGCCCCACCATTGTGCTCGGTGGTCATGACGACTCGATGTGCCCGCCTGACCTTGCACGAAGCCATGGCAGCCGCAATACCACACGCCCAACTTGCGCTGATTGAAGACTGCGGGCACCTCAGTACGCTCGAACAACCAGAAGCAGTCACCGCGTTGCTGCGTGAGTGGGTGGACACCGCTCAGCGGCACGATACGCCGGTATCCAGTGCGGCGCGAGACGAACACCGTGCGTGAAAACCGATTACTGCAGATTTGGGAGACCGGAGGATATACGGTCAACGGCTGGCTTCATCTACCGAGTTCCTTCGCCGCCGAGGTTATGGCACACCAGGGATGGGACAGCCTGACCATCGATTTCCAGCACGGTCTGCTTGATTACGCGGCTGCTGTGACGATGCTGCAGGCCATTTCGACCACCGACACTGTGCCGCTGGCGCGCGTACCCTGGAATACCCCGGCCGAGATCATGCGACTGCTGGATGCAGGTTGTTACGGCATTATCTGCCCCATGGTGAATACTCGCGCGGATGCGGAGAGCTTTGTCGGCGCCTGCCGGTACCCGCCGCGTGGCTATCGAAGCTTCGGCCCGACCCGTGCCACGTTGTATGCCGGTGCCGATTACCCTGAACTTGCCGATCGCCACATCATCACCATGGCCATGATCGAAACGGTTGAAGCGGTCGAGAACCTCGACGATATTCTGAGCGTCGATGGGCTCGATGCGATCTATATCGGTCCAGCCGATTTGAGTCAAACCTTCGGAGGAATCGAGCGAAGCGACCTCACTGAGCCACGAATGGTAGACGTGCTGGATCGGATACTCGAAGCTGCGCGCCGGCATAGCGTCGTGGCCGGAATCTATACGGCGTCCGCCGACTACGCGGCGATGATGGTGAACAAAGGAGCGCAGTTCGTTACCGTGCAATCCGATTGGCGCCTCATGGCAGCGGCCGCTCGCGATGCTATTGCGGCGGTGCGGGCCGGTGTAACGTAGCAATCGCCCATCGGTTCTCCCCAGTGCCATACTCGCCACCGTGACAGTCTACCGGTGTAGACGAACTCGAACTCAGACAACAGAGGAAAGGAGGCGGCAGCGACATGGCAGAAGGTGAGGATCGTGTACTCGCTGGGATAGCCTCGTCCGAAGATCTACCCGAAACGACCGCTACATATAGGAACGGAAACGGCATCGACTTTATGGACAAGGGCGATGTCATCGATGTGATGGCGTCGGCGGGAAGCGGCAGACGGCAATCCCTGAACGGTTTCCTGCCGGACTATACCGATATCGTCGATTACATCATTCGTGCCACGCACAAGATGTGGGAAGAAGGAGGGATTGGCCTCCTCTACCAGCACTACGGACACAACACCGTGGTGTGGTCTGATTGGGGCGTCTCGTACGGACGCGATCGCACCTTCGAATACGTATACCAACGGGAATCAGCCTTTCCCGATCTCCGGCTCTATGCCGACAGCGTCGTGTGGACCGGCGATGATGTGGAGGGTTTTCGGACTAACCATCGCATCACGCAAACCGGCTACAACATGGGGTATAGCAAGTGGGGCCCTCCGACTGGACGTCGAATCCAGTACTCCTCCTTCGCGCTCTGTATCGTCAAAAACAACCGTATTGTCGAAGAATGGCTGGCGCACGATGAAATCGCAGGTGTACGACAGCTTGGCTTGAGCGTGGACGCCGTGCTCGAGGAGCTCACCGCGCAGATCGATCGGGGTGCAATTGAAGCTCTGACGGCAGAGATTCCTCGCGTCGCGGGACAGACCACGCCTGCCGTGTATGTTCCCAAGCACCCGGAAAATTTCGATGTCGAGGATTATGTGCGCCAGGCTATCGGCGAAGTCTGGAACTGGCGTCTATTCAGCAAGATACCTCAGTACTACGCGCCGGAATGTCGAGTGCATGGGCCAAACAGGCGGGAAATGTATGGACATGGTGATCTTCGTGCCTTCATTCTCTCGATCCTCTCGGGCTTTCCTGACGCCATGATCCAGATCGAGGATGTTTATTGGAACGGAAACGAGGAGGAAGGTTACCGGACCGCAGTGCGGTGGACGTTGTTAGGAACGAACCGAGGCATTGGTATATACGGCCGTCCAACCGGGAAGTCGATTCGTGCAATCGGAATCTCCGAGCATCGCATCAAGCACGGCAAGATTGTGGAGGAGTGGACGATCTTCAACGAACTGGCCCTGTTATGGAAGCTCCGTTACGCCTGACTCGGCGAGCAGATGTTCCGGTACAACTTGACCACTAAGGAAGGCACGTATGGCGGATAAGAAGGAAGAAACCATCCGGCACGAGAAGAATCGAGCGGGAAGTGGTAACGGCACTGGGGATGCTGCCGTGACAACCGAAGAGACAGTCGATTTCAAGCACAAGGGCTCAATTATCGAAGTCATGGCGGCGGCGGGTAATGGTCGAAATCAACCGCTGGACGGATTCCTACCGGATTACACAGACATCGTCGATTACATCATCCGTTCGACGCACAGGATGTGGGAAGAGGGCGGTCTCGGTCTGCTGTACCAGCATTACGCCGAGAACACCGTGGTTTGGTCCGATTGGGGAGTCAACTACGGCCGGGAACGGACGATGGAGTATGTAATTCAACGTCAATCGAGTTTCCCGGATCTTCGTGGATATGCGGATGACGTCATCTGGGCCGGCGACGATAGCCAGGGATTTCGCACGTCCCACCGCGGCACCCAGATCGGTCACAACTACGGGCCCAGTAAGTACGGCCCAGCGACCGGGAGGCGAATCCAGTTCCAGTCGATTGCCAACTGTGTCGTCCTGAAGAATCGGGTGATCGAAGAATGGTTGGTGCACGATGAGCTGACCGTCGTGCGGCAACTGGGGTTGGACGTGGACGATGTCCTGCGCGACCTCACGGAGCAGATGTCATCGGGAGCGCCGGCCGATATCATCGCCGAAGTGCCGCGCGTGCAGGGGCAAACCACGCCGACCGTGTACCAGCCGAAGCATCCCGGGGAATTCGATGTGGAAGACTTTGTACGGCTGGCTTTCGATGAGATCTGGAATTGGCGTCTTCTGAACAAGGTCCCGGTCTATTACGCCTCCAATACCCCGTTTCACGCCCCCTCCGACCGCCAGCTCTACGGTCACGGAGCGATCAGGGCATTTGTGCTGGCCATCCTCGCTGCCTTTCCCGACGGCATGATCGAGATCGACGACCTGTACTGGAATGGAACCGAGCAAGAGGGGTACCGAGCCGCGATTCGCTGGACCTTTATGGGAACCCATCGTGGATTTGGAATCTACGGAAAGGCAACGGGCAGACCGATTCGCTTGATCGGATCGACGCAGCAGCGGATTAAGGATGGGAAGATCGTGGAAGAATGGACCTTCTTCAACGAACTGGCCCTACTATGGAAGCTCCGCTACGCATGAGTATCAGGTGAACGGTTCTCAGTACGACACGATTGTGGTCGGTGTGGGCGCGATGGGAAGCGCCGCCTGCTACGCCCTGGCACAGCGCGGCAAGCGCGTGCTCGGCATCGATCGATTCGGCATCCCCAATAGCATGGGATCGTCACACGGGTACACCCGTATTATCCGTCTGGCCTATTACGAACATCCCTCATATGTCGTCCTGTTGCGCCGTGCCTACGAACTGTGGCGAGACCTGCAAACGGCAGCCGGCGAGCAGCTCCTGCACCGTACCGGATCGATCGATGCGGGGCTTCCTGATAGCTGGGTTTTCAAGGGATCACTGGAATCCTGTCTCCTGCACGATTTACCGCATGAAGTGCTGGACGCTCGGGAGCTGCACGCCCGCTTCCCAGGGTACGTGCTTCCCGCCGGGACACTCGCGCTCCTACAGCCTGATGGAGGCTTTCTGGCCCCGGATCGCTGTATCGTCGCGCACGTTCGTGGAGCTCAGGCGTTAGGCGCTGAGATCCACGGCCGGGAGCAGGTACTGGAGTGGAAGGCCGGTGGAGGCAGGGTGCGTGTCCGCACCAATCGGGCCACCTATGAGGCGGAGTCGCTCGTGCTCAGTGTCGGGGCATGGACCGGCGACCTGGTCGTAGAGCTCGCCGGCAAGGCGGTTCCGGAGCGTCAGGTTCTTGCCTGGTTTCAGCCGCTCCGTCCCGAATACTTTCAACCCGAAACATTTCCGGTGTTCAACCTGGCGGTCGAGGAGGGGCGCTTTTACGGGTTCCCGGTTTTTGCCGTGCCGGGGTTTAAATGTGGCCGGTACGGCCATTTCGGCGAATCCGGACCGGCCGATACGATGGATCGCTCCGTGCACGATCGTGATGAACGTGTCCTACGACAGCTCGCCACGAGGTACTTCCCGGATAGCAGCGGACCGACAATGAATCTCGATACGTGCATGTTCACGAATACGAACGACGGACACTTTGTGATCGACCTACATCCAAGCTACCCGCAGGTATCCATCGCCTCTCCCTGCTCCGGACATGGCTTCAAGTTTGCCAGCGTTGTCGGCGAGATCATGGCTGACCTGGCACATGACGGTACGACCCAGCACGACATCAGTATGTTTCGGCTCGACAGACTCGGAGAAACCGCGGCATAGACTCCCGGCTGAACCGTCGATGGCAGTCTGATGGTCTCATGCCGGTGCTTGTCGATCCCGTATCTTGAAGAGGCCCGCTATGAGTGTGCGCTTTCATCCCAACATTTCGATCCTGTACCCCCAACTTTCGTTTCGGGAAAGTCTGGAGCGAACAGTCGCGGCCGGTTTTCGTTCCTGCGAGTTCTGGTGGCCGCTCGGTGAGGATCTGGATGAGGTCGTTTCGGCCATCCGGGAGACTGGACTGTCAGTCGAGCTCTTCAACTTTTTCGCGGGCAACCTGGCGCAGGGCGATCGAGGATTTCTGAGCGATCCCGATCGACAGGAGTTGTTTCGTCGGAACGTGCCCGTGGCACTCGATCTTGCCCAACACGTTCGCGTCGGGAAGCTCAACGCGCTGGTCGGGCACCGTTTACCATCTATCTCACGGGAAGAGCAGATTGCGCTGGCTCGCGAAAATGTTCGATGGGCAGCGGACCAGGCGGCGCGAATCGGCGCAACGATCCTCATTGAGGCAGTCAACACGTTCGAGAACGGTCCGTACCTGCTTCCCACCACGACCGAGGTGGCCGGGTTCATTGCAGGTGTCGGCCGTCCCAACGTCAAGATTCAGTACGACGTGTATCATGCGCAACGTATGGAGGGAAACCTGGTTTCCACTCTGGAGGCATACATCGCGGAGATCGGTCACATTCAGATTGCCGACTCCCCTAACCGCAGCCAGCCGGGAACCGGCGAGATTAATTTCCCCTTCGTGCTGAGTGCCGTCGCTCGTCTCGGCTACGCTGGTTCAATCGGATTGGAGTACAACCCACTGCAGTTGTCGGCAGAGGAAAGCATGGAATGGCTTCCCCGGCACGGACGTGCTGGATCCCTCCTCGTGGAGGATTTGCAGTTGTAGACATGTCCATAGGTGTGAATCTCCGTGGCGGCGGTAGTCAGCACCGTGAGGCGCAAACTACCCCAGAGGGTGAGGCGGAGGAGAACGCGTGGCCGCTCAGATCGATCCGTCGGGCGGGGCATAGCCAAGATTTGCCGCGTAGACGTCAATTCGGCGATCCGCGATGGGATCCGAATACTCACTCCAGTGATGGCGCCGCGCATCCGCAAGGTTGATGTCGGCGATCAGAAAATCCTCGTCCGAGAAACTGGCCGGTCCCGCCAGATAGCCGGTGGGACCCACGATGCAACTGCTGCCGGCAAAGGTGCAGCCCCGTTCTATCCCGCAGCGATCGGCGCAGACCATGAACACATTGTTCGTATGCGCCTGCCCCATGTGCATGGGCGGCATGAGATTGTTCGATTCATCCACGAGACCGGGCATGAGGTCCCAACAGGTCGGATCGCAGATGATGTCGGCGCCCTGCAGTTTCAGAATGCGTGCAACCTCGGGAAACCAGGCATCGTAGCAGATGAGGATACCGACCCGGCCAAAGGGAAGGTGGAAGAGCGGCAGCCCCAGGTTTCCTGGTTCGAAGAAGAGCTTCTCCTCGTTCCAGAGGTGGAGCTTGCGATACTTCCCTATATAGCCATCCGGCCCCAGGAAGACCGCGGTGTTATAGAGGCGGTCGCCGTCACGCTCGCAGATCCCCGCGACCACGTGTAGCTGGGTGCCGTTGATCGCTTCGAGGTACTCAAGGCAGGTAGGTCCATCAGGTACCGGTTCCGACAGTTGAAATGCCTCGGCGCGGGACTGAAACAGATACCCACTATTGCTGAGCTCCGGTAACACGATCAGATCGACCTGGCTCTCGACGGCACGGCGGAGGGCAGCGAGTGCTTTGGCCACGTTGAATGCCTTTTCGCCAACGTGCGGCTCGAGTTGAGCTGCTGCCACCCGCACCACGCCCTCTCGTCCTCGCGTGCGAGCGGATGCTTCGACCTCTTCCACCACGTCTTCTCCGGCCTGGATTCGTTCTCGCGTCACCACTGTCTTTATAGGCTCCTGCTTGTTGAGGGATCAGGGACGTGGGAGAGGTTCATCACGGAGGAGTTGCTGGAGGACATGGAACTCATTGAAGAGCATCCACTCCTCCTGAATGACACCACCCTTGACCACATCCTGCGTGATTCCCCAGAGATGCACCCGCCGCCCGGTGGGAGGACCGTAGACGCCATACCCCCGATGCGTTCCCACGATACTCCAGCGGATGGCGACCTCATAGCCATCCCGGTCGTTGCCCATCCAGTAGAGATCGTCAATCTGGAAGACCAGATCGGGGAACATGGCCAGGAGCGAGAGGACAAAGGACTGGTACTCGCCACGGCCGTAGTACTCGCGATCGGTGACGCCATGGAAGCGAAGGGTAGGAGCGTAGGCGGCATTGATGCGACTGAGCAAGCGCCAGTTCCAGATGTAGTGATAGGCACGGCGGATGAAGTCCTCGATCTCGGGGACATCGGCGGCTTTAGCGGGGAAGTGGGGTGGTTTTCCTTGACCGGGCAGGCGTGCGGGTTCACCGAAGCGGGCATCGTGGAGGGCATCGAGCGGGAGGCGGTTTCCCAGGTCTCGTGCCATGGTCATCACATCAAATCCCAGTTGACGAAGCATACTACCGGTGTTGTACAGGACCCACTCTTCGAAGAATTCATTGGCGATGGATGAGCAGTTAGCTATGGCCCACACGACCATTTTTTTGCCGGTCGGTGGTCCGAATCGGCTGTATCCGGTGTTGTGTCCGGTAATAAATCCGCGATGAGAGGTATAGAAGCCGACGTCCTCGTTCCCGGCCCAGATAACCTCGTCCGCATAAATGCGAACGTCAGGAAACGCGTTCACGGTGTGGATGGTATCGGCCACGATTTTGTCCCGCCCATATTGCAGCCCAACGTCATCGGTGACAAGCGCATTGTGGCGATAGACTTCGTAGATGTATCCGATATCCTTCTCTTCCCAGATGCGAT
This sequence comes from uncultured Chloroflexia bacterium, assembly GCA_963737125.1. Taxonomy (GTDB): domain Bacteria; phylum Chloroflexota; class UBA5177; order UBA5177; family UBA5177; genus JANWJD01. The sequence goes on from CAVTRL010000001.1 coordinate 78,582, forward strand.
GGGTGGCGCGGACGATGTAGTCCACGATGTCGACATAGGTATCCTCGAAACCTCGCATCGGCTGGCGGCGTTGGGTCGGAGGATGGAGGAGATGCTGGTCGGTTCCTCCCAGGGAAAAGAGCGAGATATCGTAATTGGACGGCATGGGACGGGAGGCGCTCACCAGGGGAGCGGGGATGCCGTTGGTGCCGGTTGAGCCGTTCCGTTGATCGGTGGCGTTGCCGGTAGTCTGCGTGTCGTCTTTGGGGCTCACCTATTCCTCGCTTTCATCGAGCGGCTGATGTTGGTCGATCGAGGGGGCAAGAGTACCCGGACGGGTCGAGCCTCGCACAATGAGCGAGCCGGCAAAGCGTATGTTTGCTGGTTCCGTCCGGCGCTCGGGCTCCTGGAGCAAGAGGTCGATCGTGGCATCGACCATGTCGTCGACGGGTAATCGAATTGTGGTGAGGTTGTATGCGTCCCACCGTGCCATCGGGATGTCGTCGACGCCCACGATGGAAACGTCAGCCGGTACATGCAGGCCGAGAGACTTTGCTGCGTCGATGGCGCCGATGGCGAGGATGTCGCTGGCGCAGAAGATCGCGTCGGGACGGCTTGCGCCACGCAGTAAGCGAAGCGCGGCGGATCGACCTGCGTCGTACGTATATTCACCCGCACTTTCCTGGCACGGTTTGGCGGCACCCTTCTCCCACAGTCGGGTAATGTACCCTTGCTCGCGATCCCGATTGGTCGAAGTGTCGGGTTGACCAGCTAAGTAGGCTAGCCGCTGATGTCCGTTATCCAGAAAGAAGTCGGCAACGACCTGCCCCGCGGCCCGGTTATCGCCGGTGACGGAGTTGATCGCTCCACCCTCCATGTAGCGATTGAACAACACGACCCGTGTGCTTCCCAGGGAGTGGTGAAGGAGCGCCTGGGAGGAGAGTGTTACAGACGTAACGACCAACGCGTCGACCTGATATTGAAACGCGGTGGGTAGGAGATCGTCGGCCTGCTGATCGGGTGCGGCCGTGAAGATCAGGACTTGGCGGTTCCTGGCCTGCAATTTCTGAAGAAACTTTTCAAGAACGTACGGCTGAAATGGAATGGTGACATCGGCTGTCACGATCCCGATGATGTTTGTCTTCTGGGTGATAAGACTGCGGGCGATGGCGTTCGGCGTGTATCCTAACTGTCGGGCCGCGGCCTGCACGCGCGTTCGTGTCTCCGTGGAAACTTTTCCACCTAGTGCCAGGGCACGAGATACCGTGGATTGGTTCACACCTGCCAGTCGCGCGACATCGAGTGATGTGGCTTTGCGGGCACGCATGGGCCTGTTCTGTGCGACACCCGCTTCACGCGTCTGTACCTCAGGTCGGTTGTCGTTCACCAGAGGGATTCGGATGCTATGGCTGCCCCCTCCGCCAGTGCCCGCAATTTGGCGTAACCGATGTCGGGGTGGATCTTGCCGAAGCCGGCGAAGGTGCCAAAGCCGCAATCCGTTCCGGCCATAACCCTCTCGCGCCCCACAATGTTGGCGTACTGGCAAATGCGTTGTGCAACCAGCTTCGGATGCTCCACGAAGTTCGACACACTGTCGATAACCCCGGGAATCAAGATCTTGGTATCCGGGATTTTGGTGTCTGCCCAGATAGCCCATTCGTGTGCATGCCGTGGGTTCGAAGCTTCGAACTGTATAGCCGACGGTTTTGCTTTGAAGACGATCGGCAGGATCTTTTCGACCGAAATGTCGTGGGTGTGGGGACCTTCGTAGTTGCCCCAGCAGAGATGCATGCGCACCGACTCGGCGGGAACATCGCTCAATGCGTAGTTGAGTGCTTCAACCTGTGCTTCCGCCTGGCGGAGAAACTCGTCCTCGCCGGCATCACGGAAGCGGATATGCCGGCCCATGGCAAGGTCGGGGCAGTCGACTTGCAGGATAAATCCCGCGCCCACGATCGCCTCGTACTCCGCTTTGAGAACGGCCGCGAGAGCCTCCAGATACGCCTGCGATGTAGAGTAGTACTCGTTGGGTTGAAACACGGCGATGACCCCGGGCGAGGCGGCCGTCATGAACCCACTGCCTCCACCGGTGCCCTCGAGCGCTGCTCGGAAACGATCGATATCTGCTTCGAGTGGACCCGTGTCTTTGACGGCGATCGGGCCCTTGCAAACCGGCCGCTTGTATTTCGGCGTCGCGCCGACTTCCGCGAGACGATCGCGGTAGGTGGGGAACTCGTCGAGATCGGCCGGCACCGCACGCGGCACCTCGCCCTCTTCGAAGCCACTAAAACGATGGCGGATGTACGTGGCGTAGCTTATCTTGCTCATCTCGCCGTCGTTGACGACGTCGATGCCCGCTTCACGTTGACGTTGAACGGCATCGCGCACGGCCGGACGAATGATGGCGTCGAATACCCGTGGATCGGTGAGCTCGCCTCGATCCTGTGCGAAGAGAGCGTCCACAACGGCTTGAGGGCGCGGCAAACTGCCGACGTGAGTAGTTAGGATTCGGTCTCTGCTGTACTGCACGGCTGCTATCTACTCTTCGTGATTCAGCTTCGCCATCATTTTGGCTCGTAGCTCAGCATAGTTGTGCGGCTTGATCATCTTCCCATGCTCGTCTGCCTCGAATCCATACTCTCGCGCTTCATCGATCACGCTCTGGGCCCAATACGGGTCTTTGAAGGCGTAGTGGGCGTGCGGTTCCAGTACGGCAAACAGCCACGAATCTTCGTCGCTGATGTTCTCAAACCCTCGGTACAATCCGGGAGGCAGGGAAATAAAGTCCCACGGGCCGATTGTGGTCTCGCCGTCAATGTCATCGGGGCCATTTCCCCAGTAGTAGCGCCATTGACCGGTCAATGGCATAAACGCTTCGATGTAGTCGTGGGTATGGTAGGCAGGCCCGGAACCGGGCGGAGCCTTTACCATGCCGATCTGGAATTTATGGGGCTGCGTCAGGATCGGATCGAACTCGGGATTCTCACTCGCGGTGTCGCCGACGATCGAGTAATTCATGCGCTGATGTTTCGGAAGGATACTATCGATGAACATGAGCGGAATGCCTCGCTCCTGCACGTCCTGAAATCGCGCGATGCGCTGCAGCATTTCCTCGTTTGAGATTTTCGTCGTACTCATGCAATGTCTCCCCTCAACCTGACTGCACGAACGGGCATCGAATCGCCTGGAGCAATCTCAGCAACTAAACGCATTCGTATGCAACGATCATAAACACGTAAATCTTGTCTGTCAATGGCCTGTTGTAGCATGCTAGAGGATGCCAAACACGGCACCGACAAGACTGCCCGCGGACGGATGGCATTCGTATGTACCAGGGATGGATGTCGTGCTGAATCAGTCACCGAGAGGAGAATTGCGATGCGTTATTTGAAGAAGGCGATCCCGCAACCGCTCGACGATGTGAGTAACGTGCGCGACACGGTTACCGAGATGCTGGCGGCGATCGAGAGCGAGGGCGATGCCGCGGTGCACCGGTACTCGGAAAAGCTCGATCACTGGAACCCGCCGTCGTTCAAAATGTCGCACGACGACATCAGAAGGCTCGAGAAGGATCTCCCTTCCAGCTTCGTGGAAGATGCCAGGTTCGCCCACAAGCAGATTCAACGGTTCGCGCAGTTGCAGCTCGAGACGGTTCATGACTTCGAAACGGAAACGATTCCCGGTGTCTGGTTGGGTCAAAAAAGCATTCCGGTGAGGTCCGTTGGAGCCTATGTCCCCGGTGGGCGTTACCCGATGTTGTCGTGCGCCCCGATGAGCATCATTCCCGCGCGGGTCGCGGGTGTGAAGCGGGTGATCGCGGCCACGCCGCCCAGCGGTGCGGACGGTCCTAATCCTTATATGGTGTACACCGTCTACCTTGCCGGCGCCGATGAAATCTACTGCCTCGGTGGTGTTCAAGCAGTCGCGGCGCTGGCGCTCGGCACGGAGACGATTCAAGCCGCCGACATGCTCGTCGGACCTGGAAATGCCTATGTGGCCGAGGCCAAGCGGCAGCTATTCGGGCGGGTCGGAATCGATCTGGTTGCCGGCCCATCAGAAATCCTGGTCATCGCCGATGAGCACGCCGATGCCACTCTTGTGGCGGCGGATTTACTGGCCCAGGCCGAGCACGGGCCGACCTCGCCATCCTGGCTGATTACGACATCGGAAGAGATGGGCCGCAAGGTCCTCGCGGAGATCGCCTCACAGTTACAGGGTCTCTCGACCGTGGAAGTAGCCGGAGCGGCATGGAACAATTTTGGGGAAGTTGTGGTCGTCGATTCCGACGAGGAGGCGGTGGAAGTGGCCGACGCCTATGCACCGGAGCACCTCGAAGTGCAAACACAGGATTGGCAGTGGTACCTGGAACGTCTCCAGAATTACGGTTCGCTGTTCCTGGGGGAGATGGCGACGGTCGCATACGGCGACAAAACGGTGGGAACGAATCATATCCTTCCCACGGTCAAGAATGCGCGTTTCACCGGCGGTCTGTGGGTGGGCAAGTTTCTCAAGACGGTGACGTACCAGCATCTCGATCACCGGGGCACGCAGGCCATCGCTCCGGTCGTGTCAAGGCAGAGCGAACTGGAAGGGTTCGCCGCGCATCAGGCGTCCGCTGACCGCCGACTGGCGAAGTACGGCATGTCTCGAGACGCGGATAGAGATCCAGCGCCGTCGGACGCGTGACGGACGCACCGGCCCGCGCGCGTCGCAGCGCCACGGACCGGCAACTGTCACGGTTCAGGGACGTGGGAGAGGTTCATCACGGAGGAGTTGCTGGAGGACATGGAACTCATTGAAGAGCATCCACTCCTCCTGAATGACACCACCCTTGACCACATCCTGCGTGATTCCCCAGAGATGCACCCGCCGCCCGGTGGGAGGACCGTAGACGCCATACCCCCGATGCGTTCCGACGATACTCCAGCGGATGGCGACCTCATAGCCATCCCGGTCGTTGCCCATCCAGTAGAGATCGTCAATCTGGAAGACCAGATCGGGGAACATGGCCAGGAGCGAGAGGACAAAGGACTGGTACTCGCCACGGCCGTAGTACTCGCGATCGGTGACGCCATGGAAGCGAAGGGTAGGAGCGTAGGCGGCATTGATGCGACTGAGCAAGCGCCAGTTCCAGATGTAGTGATAGGCACGGCGGATGAAGTCCTCGATCTCGGGGACATCGGCGGCTTTGGTAGGGAAGTGGGGTGGTTTTCCTTGACCGGGCAGGCGTGCGGGTTCACCGAAGCGGGCATCGTGGAGGGCATCGAGCGGGAGGCGGTTCCCCAGGTCTCGTGCCATGGTCATCACATCAAATCCCAACTGATTGAGGATGCTCGCCTCGTTGTAGAGCACCCATTCCTCATAGATCTCGTTCGCTCGGACGGAGCAGTTCGCGATGCCCCAGTGGATAATCTTCTTCCCGGTTGGCGGCCCGAACTTGCTGTATCCGGTGTTGTGTCCCATGCTGAACCCGCGATGGGAAGTAAAGAAGCCGACGTCCTCGTTGCCCGACCAGATAACCTCGTCCGCATAAATACGTATGTCTGGATAGGCATTGATCGTATTGACGGTTTCTGAGACCACCCGGTCCCGGCCGTATTTCAAGCCGGAGTCATCGTGAACGTGGGCGTTCTGGCTATAGGTATCGTAAATATAGCCGACGTCCTTCTCTTCCCAGATACGATGGGTGATCCGCACGATGTAGTCCACGATGTCGACGTAGGTATCCTCGAAACCTCGCATCGGCTGGCGGCGTTGGGTCGGAGGATGGAGGAGATGCTGGTCGGTTCCCCCCAGGGAAAAGAGCGAGATATCGTAATTGGATGGCATGGGACGGGAGGCGCTCACCAGGGGAGCGGGGATGCCGTTGAGGCCGGTTGAGCCGTTTCCGTTGATCGGTGGCGTTGCCGGTAGTCTGGGTCTCGTCTTTGGGGCTCACCTACTCCTCGCTTTCATCGCGCTGCCGGATGCCGCTGGACGGGAAGGACTCACCGGCGACGAGCAGGCTCACGCCCCGCCGCAAGACGCTTCCTCCTCTGCTCACAATCGCGCTCAATATGTGGGCCGGCACGTCTTTGCATTCGTATGCATTCATCAACAATCATAGTGACAGTCTAGTGTGCTGTCAATGCAGTGATAATGCCGGTTGATGTTCCGCTCGGGGAGTGACCGGGCGAGGCGGTAGTTCCCAATGATGCTCCAGTCGGGGTGAATTTCTGCGGCTACCAGCACGACGGCAACCAGAAAAAGGTACAGAGGAGAACGCGCATGGCTTCGGATCCGGGACATGACCTTACAAATCGCGTTGCACTGGTAACAGGGGCCGGCTCCGGTATCGGTCGGGCCATAGCACGGCGGCTCGCCGCCTTCGGTGCGAGGGTGGTGGTGGCCGACGTCAACGAACCGGCTGGCGGCGAGACCGTCCGCATGGTGGAGTCGGACGGTGGCTCGGGGCTCTTCAAACGGACTGATGTCTCCGTGAAGGCCGACGCGGAAGGGATGGTGGCAGCGGCGCTCGAGCAATTCGGACGAGTGGATTGCCTGGTGAATAACGCGGGACTTGTCACCATGACTCCGTTCCTTGATCTCCCTGAGGAGGAATGGGACCTGGTCATGAACGTGAACCTCAAAGGACAGTTCCTCTGTGCGCAGGCCTTCGGCCGCGCATTGGTGCGGGCCGGCCACGGAGGAGCCATCGTGAATCTCGGCAGCGTGGAAGGCGAAGTTGTGGTTGCCAGCGGAGACCACTGTCAACCGCACTACAACGCCTCCAAAGGCGGCGTGCAGATGTTAACGAAGGCTTTGGCGTTTGATTTGGCGCCGCACGGCATACGCGTGAACGGAGTGAATCCCGGTACCATTGATACCCGCTTCGCCGGCGATCTTCATACCTCCCCTCGGGTCACCGAGTACATCATGGGCCGCAGCCTTCTGAAGCGATTTGGAGAACCCGCCGACGTTGCTCGCGCAGTGCATTTTTTGCTCAGCGACAATGCATCCTTCGTAACCGGAACGATGTTGGCGGTGGATGCAGGATGGCTGGTGCAATGACTACCGGCCCGTACTCCGCACGAAAGTGCGGGCGGCGCCCGAATCGTGTGGGAGAGCGTTGATTTTACGCAACCAGGTGGTTGCCATGCGCTGTATCACGAATCGTAGGCGGGAAGTTCATCACCAAAATCGGGTATTTTCGAGACCAGGAAGAGAGAAGCGGGGGCATCTCCGTGGCGTGGGGTTCTCTTTGCCCCGTGTGGCGTGGGTACCACGCGCCATCGCTGCCCTGAGGGGATACTGACCTTGTGGCTCTGACGGCGATCGGTGGAATAATCGCACAGGCAAGCCACATCCGATGCATTGGGCACCTCATTTTTCTCATCACGGATCAACGCCCGCCCTCGGCTTAGCTCCCCGGTACCGTCACGCTGTAGCACTTGCCGCCGTTGTCGTCGACCTCTTTTTCGGTTGCGGTCATGGTTACGGCCTCATACCAGTAGGTGGTACCTGGAACGATGCCGTTGTCTCCCACGGTTTCCGGAAGCTCGTTGCCCTCGACCTGGATCGTGTGGCTCGTTGTTCCCGCGCCCTGGTCCTGCGTGGCGACTTCGACCAATCCGGAACAGCCGGGACCGGGCCCGAAGAGAATCTGCCCTTGACCGGGAACTGAACTATCGAAACTGACCGTGAAGGAAGCGGAGGTGGCCCCTGCGGTAACCGGAGTCAAAGAGGAATCGGCAACCGTGAAGCGGTGTGAAGGCTCCAGGAGGACGACGTGTTGGTTCCCATTGGGGAGCGTTGCGGTGGCGACGATCTCGCCTCGGTCATTGATGTACTCGGCTTCGGTCATATGTAACGACGACGGAGCGACGAGTGTGTTCAGGTCGTAGGTGGATCCGTGATCCCAGAGCATGGCGGCGAGAGCGTGGCCCTGGCAGTCGGTGTCGTTCCCCACGACCTGTCCACCGGCATTGATGCCAAAGGCATTGCTGCACGGAGCACCTGCTGTCGGCTTGAGATCGGTCATAGGTGCCGTTCTGCCACAGGAATGCATCGTGCGTCTGGCTGCCCGGCAGATCGGCTCTCCCGGCCACCTGTCCGGCGTCATTTATCCAGTACGCGATGCCGTTATTCCCGCCGAGTGTGCCGAGGTCCACCATCCGGCTGCCGTTCCACAGGAATGGGTGGCTTATTACATTTCCCGCCAGATTGCTTTGTCCAACGACCTGGCCTCGCTCATTGAGGCCGTTCACGGACCCGGACGCACCCCCGAGCGTGCCGAGATCCTGCATTTTGCCGTGGTCCCAGAGAAAGGGATCGGTGGTGGGCTGTCCCGTGACTGCGTTCGGCGTCGAGTTGGTATACGACACTCCAGCGATTTGCCCGTTGTTATTCACGTACTGCGCCATGGCGTCGGGACCGCCCAATGTGCCCAGATCCTGCATGACCCCGCTCTGCCAGAGGAAGGCTCGCGTCTCGGTTCCCCAGCCCACCAGCGAATAGGGATCCGGAACAGCATTGGCGGCAAAGCCGACAACTTGAGCTCGATCGTTGAGGTACGCCCCCACACTCTCTTTGCCGCCTAACGTCCCGAGGTTGACAAGTTTCCCGTTCGTCCAGAGCGTTGCAACCGCCGCCGGATATCCTGCGAGGGAGTCCATCGTTCCGTTGCCCGAGATTCCGATCGCGTCCCCACGTGCGTTGATATCCGAGATTGAACTGCTGCTCCCGGCCGTAAGCGCACCCAGATCCGTCTTCACGCCGTCGTGCCAGAGAAAGGCATGAGAAATCTGCGGATTGGCGGGCGCCTGGATGAACGGGTTGAAGTTCGGGTAGTTCGGATCGGGAGTAGTCGTGTCGGCCCAGCCTCCGGCCATTCCTCGACTGTTCAGGACCTGGGCGTCGCCGCCAATGAACGCCTGGGGCCCACCAAACGTCCCGAGATCGATCATGGTGTAGCGAGGTGTGGTTTGCGCGACTGCTCTCTGTGTCGGGATGGCGACCATTCCAAGCAAGGCCGCGATCACAAGTGCTCGGGTGGATCGTTTCATGGCTGCTGTCCTCTCGATTTGATGCGGATGGACGGCCGCCGATACCTCCAGGTGCCGGCGACCGTGCCTGGTTGAGGCTGGCTCTAGCGAGTCAACAGGCGATAGCTCTTGAACCGCCAATCCTCTTGCAGGGGATGCAGCTCGTCACGCACCGGGCTGCTGACCCGCGCGGTGGCGGAGCCGGCGGGGAGCGACGCCGGAGCATTCGAGGTCAGGCCCTGGCTTGTAGCCAGATCATCCGGGATCAGCAGGGCCACGCGCTGGTCGCCATTCGGCAGAGTTGCGGTACAAATGATCTCCCCGCGATCGCTAATGTACGGCGCTTCCACGAGATGCAGGTTGGAAGGAGGAACCAAATTGTTCAGGTTATAGATGGATCCGTCTTCCCACAAGAATGGGAAGGCGGTCGGTTTGCCGCATGGCCCCTCGGCGCCGACTACCTGGTCCCGCGCATTGACGCTCCCGGCTGCATCGCACTGATCACCCGGCACGACGCCCAGGTCCGTCTTGTATCCGTTCTTCCAGAGGAACGCGTGCACTATTTTATTTCCTGGGGTGGTTCCCCAGCCCACCACATGGCCCGCATCATTGATCCCGTTCGCCGTGCCGTAGTCTCCGCCAAATGTTCCCAGGTCGATCATTTTGCCGCCGTCCGAGAGAAACGGGTGGAATGTCTGATCTCCCGCCACATCGGACTGGCCGACAACCTGGCCATGACTATTCATGCCGTTCGGATACCCGAACGTACCGCCGAGGGTGCCGAGGTCTCGCATCACACCGTTCTGCCACAGGAATGGATCCAAGGTAGGTTGCTGCGTGACCGAGTTGGGCGAGAAGTTGGTGTAGGACTGTCCGGCGATCTGTCCCGCATTATTCATGAACAGCGGTATCGCATCAGGACCACCCAGCGTGCCGATGTCGTGGATCAGACCGTTTTGCCAGATCACCGCTCGCGTCTCGGTTCCCCAGCAGATGAAGAATTGGCACGAGTACGGGTCTGTTTTGGCATTCGAGGCAGGGCCGGCCACCAGGCCGCTGTCATTCACGACAAATGCATTGCTCTCGTTGCCGCCCGGAAGGGTTCCAAGATTCTCGATCTTGCTATCCTGCCAAGTCACCGCGCGGGCTTCCGGGAAGCCGGTCAAAGGATCGATTGCAGGAATTTGTGAGAGTCCCGCAATCAGACCTGCATAGTTAATCGAAAACGGAGCATTCGTACTCCCACCTGGGAGCGAATCGAGCATAGTCAACGTCCCATGGCGCCATTCACCTCCATGGGAGACGAAGCAGTCTGGGTTGATGCAGTTTGGAGCATAGGGATCAGGCGTAGATGTGTCTGGATCGAAAATGACCGTCCCGGCCGCGTTCATGGTCTGGCCCGGTAAATCGAGGTAGCTATTAGGCCCGCCAAACGTCCCCAGATCGATGAGAGTGTAGCGAGGCGTTGTTTGGGCGGTGGCGGCACTACCCGGGATAGCGAAGACCCCCAGAAAAGCCGCAATCACTATCATTCGGGCGAAGATGGACATGTCCTAACTCCTTTCCGTGGTACATCGAGCCGGCTGCGAGTGTTTCGGTTTTCTACTGCTCCCAGATCAAAGGCGAGCACAATCCGTTCGTACGCGAATCCGGAAGCGTCGTTGACCCGGCAGACGAGCTCCGAGCTTGCTGCGTCAAAGAGGCACTGGCACCGTGACTCTCCGGAGGTAAGCGTGCTGCGCAGATAGCGAACTGGCGTTCCCCGTGCGGCCAGGGCCAGGCACGCTTCCTCGGTTCTGCGCCTCAGCATCTGCAGGGATTCCATCGTGGCCCCGGGGACGGCGCGATCAACGAGATAGACCGGCATCCTGCTCTCGCTGGCGCACCGCACCCTGGACCTGCGTCGCGTGAATGATCACGGCACTTCTTCCTTTACTGCGGTCATCCGCACCCCCACACTGCTCTCAACTCGCGTCGGGTACCACGCACAAACTCACACATCGCTCATACAATGACGTGCTTTTAGAGACATGGCTGCTCAGAAGTGGTACGATTTGATCGATTGACACATCTGCGAATCCGATCAGGAACGGAGAGATGTCTGGAGCCGATCAGGCTGCCTTCGGCGTCGTTCTCAGTCGGTATCGTCTCGCGGTTGGTTTGACGCAAGAGGAGTTGGCTGAGCGCGCCGGGCTGAGCCCTCAAGCGATCAGCGCGCTCGAACGCGGCATCCGGAGCCAGCCGCGAGCACATACCGTTCGGCAGTTGGCCGAGGGGCTTGGGTTGGCCGAATCCGATCGGGAGATCTTCGAAACGGCGGCGCGGGCGCAGGCTACGTCTCCGAACAAGGGAGCCGTTGTACCGGTCGGCGACTTCCTGGGCGCCGCGCCCGCTACCGAATTGGTAGCACGCGGGGAGGAACAGCAGCGCATCCGCTCCGTCCTGGACAGTCTGATGGAGGGCGGCCACGTGCTCCTTCTGAGTGGAGAAGCCGGCGTGGGTAAGACTCGCCTCTTACAGGAGCTCATGCGGGAGGCAAGCGCCCGGGACTTCGTGGTGGTGACTGGCCGCTGTTATGCCACCGAACAGCGGACGCCCTACTATCCCTTCCTCCAGGCGCTCGCCGACCTCGTCCCGGTTCTTCCGATGCAGGGCCGGACCGAAGGACAACGTGACTGGAAGCGGATTCAGCAGCTTGCGACCGAACGAGCCGGCAGAGGCGGTGCGGAAAGAACCACCGCAATCGAATGGCAGCAGTTCTTCGACGCCGTGACCGGTCTCCTGCTCCTTTTCACTCGCTCAACTCCTCTTGCACTGCTCCTCGATGACCTGCAGTGGGCAGATAATGGCAGCCTGAAACTACTCCAGCACCTGGCGCGCACCACGCGTCACGCCCCCGTGCTACTGGCGGCGTCCTTGCGCGACACGCACATTGCCGAGGAACATCCCGAGCTGGCAGGCATGCTCCAGACGCTCAGTCGGGAGCGTCTGGCCGAGCGCCTGCTGGTCCGGCGTCTCTCGCTGGAGGAGACAACGACCCTGGTTGCAGTCACCATGGGAGGATCGCCTGTCTCCGAAGAGTTCGCCTCCTTCGTCTATCGTCGCACCAAGGGTATCCCTCGGCTGATCGACGGGTTGGTCCGCTCGCTGGGCGGAAGGCTGGAGCTGCAGGGGGAGATCGGCGCCGGCTCCATGGGACGCGTGTTCCGTGCATTCGATCGCACCACGGGGCGCACCGTCGCGGCCAAAGTTGTGCTCGCCCGGCACGAGGTCAATCTCGACGCACTCTTGAGTTTTCAGCACGAAGGGGCCGTGCTATCCCGGCTGGAACATCCGCACATCGTCGAGATCTACGACACATTTGCTGAAGAGCATGCGAGCTGCATCATCATGGAACTGCTCGACGGTCAGCCCGTGAGCCGCCTTCTGGATGCAGGCCCACTATCGCTTCACCGGGCCAGGGGAATCGGTATCCAGATTGCACAGGCACTTGCCTACGCGCATCAGCAAGGCATCGTGCACCGCGACATCAAGCCGGATAACGTCATGGTGCTCGACGACGATGAGGTCAAGGTCACAGACTTCGGCATTGCTCGTATTCTGCAACCGGACACCTCGCTTCATACGATTGCGACCACCGGCATGCGAATGGGCACGCCGCTCTATATGGCCCCCGAGCAGATCCAGGGTAAGAAGGTGGACGGCCGGACCGATATCTACGCGCTCGGCGCCATGCTCTTTCACCTGATCACCGGGAAACCACCGTTTGAGGGGAGTGATGCACTGGCGATCGCGATCAAACAACTGCAGGAAGCACCTCCTCTTCCCAGCTCGATCCAACCGTCGGTGCCGGCCGATTGGGATGCCCTCATCTCCCGGGCGTTGTCGAAGGATCCGGGCAGGCGGTTTCAATCGGCGGGAGAGATGGAAAGCGCAATCGCATCGTTGAGTGACCAGAGGGGGACACTTCCTCGACTCCCGCCTCGTATCCCGTGGGCGATTGCGTCAGTCGTCCTGGTGCTCGCCCTGGCGGCAACCGTGGCGATTCGATGGGCCGGCGCAGGAACCGCGCACTCGTCGTCGCTCACTTCTCAACTCGATGCGTATCTGGCCGGCCTGGCTGCGAAGGGCCAGCTCAGTGGGACAGTTTTAGTGGCAAATAGACATGGACCTGTCTTCGACCAGGGCTACGGGTACGCGGATCGAGTCGCGCGTATAAGGGACGGACCCAGCACGAAGTACGCGGACGTTGCCATCACCACGAATGTCTCGATAGTCGATATCGAGATCTTCGTTCAGCAGGGCATTGTCCGGTGGGACGACACGATCTGCACCTATCTGGCAACATGCCCGGCAACCTGGAAATCGATCACCTTCCGCACGTTGCTGGATGGCACATCACGTCTGCCCGACTACGCGTGGGGACGTCCGGGCAATACGACGCAACAAACGCTCCGGAGCTGCCAGGCTCTCCCGTTCGATACGCCCTACCTAGTTGGCACGGTCGAGTACCAGGTGTGTACCAATCTCGTACTGGGCCTCATTACCGAGAAGCTCGAGGCAAATCCCTGGAGCTCCAACCAAATCCTTCAGTTGGCCGGGATGCAAAACACCGCGCAATTGACCGATGCGATGAGCTCACCCCAGCGTGCGCTGGATTACGTGGGGACGAGGCCGGACCCGAATAGCACCTACAACGATTTTTTCGTTGCCGAGAGCACCGTGGCAGACGAGTACGCATTCGACAACGCGCTCTTCAATGGCAGACTCGTGTCTGGCCCGTATCTGAAGGCATTGTTTGCTCCCCGTGTTGCGGTTGAGCCGGCAAGTCCCGGAATCAATAGCACGCGCTGGGGGTACTACTGGGAAATCGGGTCACTTTTTGGCCGCCGGGTGGTCTTTACCTACGCCGAGATCAATCGCTTCCTCTCGGTGAACATGCGGTTTCCGTCCACGGGTCTGACGGTGATCGTGCTTAGCAACTACTCCGGGACCGACGTCCTCGGCGTCGCGATTCACGCCGCCGCACTTGCGTCAGGTGTGCGGATGCCCGTTGCACCCATCGATGTCCCGATCCCGCGTGACATGCTCGGCACCTATCGGCGCACGTTTACCTCGGCGGAGCAACGTTCGATTGGTGATCCGGGCCTTCTGCAATTGGTCGGGCACGGCATGACACTGACCATACATCCTGAATTCGTGCACCTGGACACAGCCGGTTCGCAAACCGATGAATACTATCGCGCAACGCGGAACGGCCGAGTTGAACTGTTGCGGTATCTACCGGCGAACTTCAACAATGTGTGCCAGGTACAGCCCAATATCACGCCGCCGGTCGGTTACTTCCGCTGGACTCTAAAAGGGAAAACACTTGTGATCTCGCCTCAAAGCGGAAACCATTGCACCGCTCAGGTTGTCTTTTACGGCGGCAGGTGGGTGAAAGCTGGATAGTTACAAAGGAGTATTTTGATGGTCGGAAAGTGCCGGTATCAGACCGTGGTCTTCCGTTTCGTCGGCGGTACGATCACAATTACGATCCATCGCAATTCGATTCATTTTGCCTTGCTTAACGACCATCCCGACAGTTCAACCGATGAGTACTACCAGACTTCTCGTGATGGTCACCCCACCTTGATGGGCTATCTACCGCTCAACCAGAACAACTTTTGCGCCGGCAATCTGCACGATCCCGCGCCCAATGGGTACTACCGATGGGCGAGGCAAAGCCGGTTCCTTATCATTACGCGCATTAAGGATGGCGGCATCTGCCCGGATCGGGCAGGAATCTTCACTGGTCGGTGGACGAGAGTCAAGTGAGCATCGGCGAGTCTACTGACTATCTGTCAGTGAGCCGGAAGTACGCGTCAACACATAGGACGGACACGGCACACCGGCAAGCATCCTGGCGCCTCCAGTGCCTTCGGATCGAGGCAGAGCACCATATGTGGCGTCGCGGTGGCCCACTTTCACCGGAATTGACGATTAGAATCCGGGAGTCATGCTCGATGCCAGGGTTATTCGCTACACGGCGGTGAGTGATGTGATGGTTGGGTTTACTATCAGTGATACGCATAATCACGGTCACTGTGGCCAGGCCAAAACTAGACCTTACTCAGCTCAGCGGCGAAGGCCTGAAGGCTTGCCAGGTTATGACAGGGGCGAAACAAATCGACATGGGGAAGCGCGGCATGCATCCCCGACACGAGCGGGCGATAGCGCGGGTCGCCGAGGAGGGGATTCAACCAGACGACCAGACGGCTGCGCCGTTTGATGGCGGCCATCTGCGCGGCCAGTAGCGACGGCTCTCCTTGATCCCAGCCATCGCTCAGAATCACGACGACGGTTCGCCGGTCCAGGAGTTTCGGTCCATCACGGCGATTGAATTCCTCGAAACACGCGCCTATCTTGGTACCACTCGACCACCCGGCCGAGGCGCTCGCGGCCCGTTGCAGCGCGTCATCGAGTTGCCGATTCCGCAGCGTGTCGGTGAGACGGGTCAACCGTGTGCTGAACACGAAGGTTTCGGTGTTGGGAAGCTCGTTTTGAAACGCGTACATGAACTGTATGAGGAACCGGCTGTACTTCTCCATCGAATGGCTGATGTCGCAGAGCAAAACGAGACGGGCGGTATCAACCTGACGCCGGCGCCAGGAGAGATCGATAACGTCGCTGCCCGTGCTCAACGACTGGCGTAACGTTCGCCTGAAGTCGAGCTGACTCCCCGACATGCCGGGTCGAAAGCGGCGGCTGCGCAGGATCAACATCTTCGGCGCCAGACGAGTCATAATCTTCTGCATCTGCCGCAACTCGCTCTGGTTCAGGGTGCCGAAATCCTTGGCGACGAGCACTTCCGTGGCGCCCCGGCTCAGATGCTCCTGACTCTCGTCTTCGTCCGGTTTGGAGTCGTGGGCACGCTCGCCCTGCGGTGTGACACGCGTCGACTCGCCGCCATCTCTGGAGCTATCCGGTTTGTCCGTTCCGCCGCGGTTCTCAATCTGGGCCGCCGGCGATAGTTTTCCATCCCAAAAGCTGGTGAAGCGTGAATCGAAGTGTGGGAAATCTTCGGGCCGGGCGATCAGGTTGGCCCGGAGGGCATGGTAGAAGTCGTCCCGGCGCCCGACGTCGATATGCGCCAGGCTGCGTTGCGCGTCAATCACACGCCCACTGGTGACGGCGACGCCGTCGGAACGCAGCAGGTGCGCGAATTGAAGTACCCGACGGATGAGCCGGTCCGATGCAGCGCCGGACCAGTCCGCCGCCTCATCGTGCCTCGATTTATTCATACTCGAGCGCGGCTGCGCACGCGTCGCGCACCAGCGCCTCGACGTCTTGCCGCTCGAGGTAGGCCAGGTCTTCGCGGGTTTTGAGGATCACACCGGCGGTGTCCAGCACCGCTGCCGTATCCAGGTAATGCTTCTGGAGATGAAGCAGCGCTTCCGCCCAATCGATCGTTTCCGCCACTCCCGGTTTCTTGTTGAGATCCAGGTTTCGCAGGCGAGCCATGAAGCGACAGAGCTGCACCGCCAGCACCTCGCTGATGTCCGGCACACGCGCCTTGAGAATATCCATTTCCCGCTCAAACGATGGGTAGGACAGCCACATATACAGGCAGCGCCGCTTCAGAGCGTCATGAATTTCGCGCGTTCGGTTCGACGTGAGGATGACGAGCGGCCGATGGCGTCCGATAATCGTTCCCAATTCCGGAATGCTCACTTGAAAATCCGACAACACTTCCAGCAGGAACGCCTCGAATGGCTCGTCCGCACGATCGATTTCATCGATCAGAAGCACCGGTGGCACATCCGAGGGGCTGGCAATGGCATCGAGCAGCGGCCGCTTTATAAGGTAGGTTTCCGAAAAGATAGACCGTTCGATCTCGTCCACGCCGGCCTCGCGGCCCTCCATCGCACGGATGTGGAGCAGTTGCCGCGGATAGTTCCACTCGTACAGTGCGTGTGCGGCGTCCAATCCCTCGTAGCACTGCAGCCGGATCAGACGAGCCCCCAGGACGGCACTGAGCGCACGCGCGACCTCGGTTTTGCCGACGCCCGGCTCTCCCTCCAGCAGTACCGGTTTCTGTAGCGCCCGTGCCAGCATGATGATCGTGGCCAGCTCCCGATCGGCGATGTAGCGCTCGCCGGCCAGCGCCTGCTGGATGCTCTCGACAGTGTTTGGCACGGTTCGATCGGGCGGCATTTGCTCTCCACTCCGGTTTTAGACTGTCGATGTAGTGGCGATCTCGACCAGCGGCCGTCCGGTGCGGCCGTACTTGACCATCGTCATCTCCGACAGAATGGCCAGTGCGATCTCTTCCGGTGTAATCGCACCGATGTCGAGGCCGATTGGTCCTCGCAAACGAGCGATCTGCTCCCCGGGCGTGCCGTTGCGCTGCAACATTTCTCGGCGTTTCTGCTGCGTGGTCCTGCTTCCAATGATGCCGATATAGCGGGCATTGCTCTGCAGTAATAGCGGCAGCAGCGGCTCCTCGAACTTGAGATCGTGGGTCAGCACGGCAACGTAGGTAGAGGCATCGAGCGGGGGAAGCGACTGCAGCGCGCGGTGCGGCCAGGCCACGATAATCTCGGTTGCATCGGGAAAGCGCTCGTGGGTGGTGTAGGTGGCTCGGGCGTCGATCACAGTGACGCGATAACCCACGGCAGCGGCAAGCGCGCAGAGCGCCGGTGCGGCGTGTACCGAACCCAGAATGAGCAGACGTGGGAGAGGCGCAAACGATTCGATGAAGACGTCGAGAGCATCGGGAATAGTGCCGGTCGGCGGGTACGTTCGCACTTCAGTCGTGCCGTTGCGCAGGAGTGCCCGTGCATCGGCCAGCACTCGAGCGTCGAGCTGCGCGTCGCCGAGGCTTCCCTCCCCGGCGCTGTCCAGCAGGACCAGCATCTTTCTTCCCGCATATGCCGGCGGTCTCACCACGGTCGCGATTGAGGCCGGAATGTCAGCTTCCAACGCCACGGCAAGGCGATCGAGGACGGTCATATCACAGGCTACCTGCCCGGTCACCCGCCTCCTCGGACAGAACGTCGAGCCAGGGCGTGTCCACCGATACGAGGACGGAATCCATCGGTTCGACAAATACCTGGACCGAGCCACCGCACATGAGACCGATTTCCCACGACATATCGGGTGATTGCCCGTATTCGACAATCGTGGGCCTTCCGGTGCGCAGGACTTCAATGGCGTGCTCTATCACATCTGTATCGACGCACCCACCGCTAATCGATCCCGCGATTTTGCCACTCGCGGTGATCGCCATTTTGGCTCCAGCCGGTCTGGGCGTGGACCCAACCGTCGTGAGCACCGTTGCGATTGCCACGTGCTCGCCTTCTGCTTTCCACAACCGCACACGATCCATAATCTCGCGCATCTTTTCCGTCCCTATAACAGTGTCGCGCGCCACGGTACGCGAACGCTTGCCCTGATGTGGCATGCCAATCGAGTTACCCCATGGTGCATCCAAGGCAAGCAGTACGCCAACTCCACGCTTTAATTTGACGTGCAGCTCGCTGGTGCGTACGTTGGATATAGACTCTAGAATACTCGACGGATGGTAGGAGGATCTCGCTATGCTCCCTGCAGACTTCGACTATGTCCGGCCAAAGACGTTGCCGGAGGCCCTCCAGATCCTGGCGGACCGAGGTGATGGAGGGAAGGTGCTGGCGGGCGGCCAGAGCCTCCTCCCTCTCTTGAAGCTACGGTTCGCGTTGCCGGAAGTGTTGATCGATATCGGTCGACTGAGAGATCTCGAATACGTTCGAGTTGAGGGCAATCAACTCCTCATCGGCGCCGGAACGCGACACGCCTTTCTGGCGAGGTCCGCTGAAGCGCGCCAGAACGCACCCGCCCTGGCTGCAGCCGCCCCGCAAATTGCTGATCCAATCGTTCGCAACTGGGGGACCATCGGAGGCTCTCTGGCGCACGCCGATCCCGCTGGGGACCTGGGCTCCGTCATGATCGCATCCGACTCCATTTTCATTGCAATGAGCGTCAGAGGAGAGCGCTCGATCCGCGCACGAGAATTCTTTGAGGGACCGTTTACGACGGCACTGGCGGCGGATGAACTACTGGTGGAGATTCGCGTGCCGCTTGCGCAGGGACGGGCATTCGGTTCGTATTCGAAGCTGGATCGAAAGATCGGCGATTTCGCCACGGTGGGGGTCGCCGTGTGTCTCGATATGGACGATGGCGTTTGTCGAACGGCCGGCATCGGACTGACCGCGGTGGGTTCCACCAATCTGGAGGCGATGGAAGCCGAAACGGCGCTCAGCGGCCGACGCCTGGATCGAGAGGCAATCGGGGAAGCATCGAGACTGGCGGCGGGAGCGGCCAATCCGACATCCGATTTGCGCGGTTCGGCGGACTACAAACGCGACATCGTGCGAATCTACGTACAGCGTGCCCTGCAGCAGGCAGTCGAGTCCGGACGGGGAGACATGAACTGATGACGACTCAGCACATCGAAGTTACCGTCAACGGCATCGTTCATTCCGCCGAGGTCGAGCCTCGCCAGCTTCTGGTCTTCTTCCTGCGAGACCAGCTCCGGCTGACGGGTGCGCATGCGGGTTGCGACACTACCAGCTGTGGTGTCTGCACGGTGCTGCTCGATGGCGTTCCCATCAAGTCGTGCACGGCCCTCGCGGTCCAGGCGGACGGCCGTGAAATTCGCACGGTAGAAGGTCTGGAGCAGAACGGCACGCTCCACCCGATTCAGGCGGCATTTATGCAGGAGCACGGTCTGCAGTGTGGGTTCTGTACTCCCGGGATGATGATGGCCTCGGTCGCGCTGCTCGAGTCCAACGCCGATCCCACGGAAGAGGAAATTCGGTGGGCGCTGTCCGGCAACCTGTGCCGTTGCACCGGCTATATCAACATCGTCAAGTCAGTCCGCCGGGCGGCCGAGAATATGCGCGCGGAAAGCGCGATTCCGGCCGGCGCCGAGGGGAGATAACGCATGGCAACGGAAGTCGCACACGGTGGAATCGGCGCCTCGGTCAAGCGCAAGGAAGATCCGCGCTTTATCCGCGGTAAGGGAACGTACATCGACGACATCGTCCTCCCCGATATGCTCTACATGAAGATACTGCGAAGTCCACACGCGCACGCCAAAATCCTGTCGATCAACACGGAGGCGGCGAGCGCTCTGCCGGGCGTGGTTGCGGTGGTAACCGGGGACGTCATGGCAGCGCACGGTCTGGCCTGGATGCCGACGATGAGTGGTGACACACAGGCGGTGCTCGCCACTGATAAGGTGCGGTTCCAGGGGCAAGAAGTGGCGGCGGTGATTGCTTCGGACGCATTCACGGCGGAGGACGCACTCGATCTCATCGACGTGGAGTACGAGCCGCTGCAGGCGATTGTCGATCCCCATAAAGCCAACGATCCCGGCGTCCCGGTGATTCGTGACGACAAGGAAGGCCAGACCGACAACCACATCTATCACTGGGAAGCGGGCGACAAGGCAAGTACCGACGCCGCATTTACGCAGGCCGATCGGGTGGTGACTCTGACCACGCACTATCCTCGCTGCCATCCCGCGCCGCTAGAAACGTGCGGTTGCATCGCGGATGTGAATCCGGCCACTAAACACACCACGATTTACATGACCAGTCAGGCGCCGCATGCGATTCGAACTGTCTTCGCGCTCGTCACTGGATTGCCAGAGCAGGAAATCCGCATCGTCTCTCCTGACATTGGCGGAGGCTTCGGCAACAAGGTGCCTGTGTATCCCGGCTATGTCGTAGCCACTGCGGCGTCGCTCCTGATCGGAAAGCCGGTCAAGTGGATCGAAGATCGGTCCGAGAATCTCATTTCCACCGGTTTCGCGCGCGACTACCACATGACGGGTGAGATGGCGTTGAAGAACGACGGCACCATGCTTGGGCTGCGCGTCCGTTTGATCAGCGATAACGGCGCCTTTTTTGCCGATGCTCAACCATCCAAATTCAAGGCCGGATTATTCCACATCGTCACCGGTTCGTACGACCTGCCTGCCGCGCACATCATCGCCGACGGCGCGTATACCAACAAAGCACCGGGCGGCGTAGCGTATCGCTGCTCCTTCCGGGTCACCGAGGCCTCATATCTCATCGAACGACTGGTGCAGAGTGCCGCGTACGAACTGGGTATCGACCCCGTCGAGCTGCGGCAAAAGAACTTTGTCCGTAAGGACCAATTCCCGTACCTGTCCTGTACCGGGTGGGTGTACGACAGCGGCGACTATCACGGCGCCATGGACCTGGCGCTCGAGAAACTTGGCTACGCGGAGCTCCGCCGGGAGCAAGCGGAAAAGCGCGCGCGCGGCGAAATCATGGGCATCGGTGTCGCCTCGTTTACCGAAGTCGTGGGCGCCGGGCACGGTAAAGACTTCGACATCATGGGCCTTCGGATGTTCGATTCGGCGGAGCTGCGAGTGCACCCCACCGGAAAGGCGATCCTCAAGCTCGGGGTGAAGTCACAGGGGCAGGGGCACGAGACGACGTTCGCGCAGATCGTTGAGGAAGAATTAGGAATCCCGTTTTCCGATGTGGAGGTACGGGAAGGGGATACGGACAATACACCGTACGGTCTGGGAACGTATGCTTCTCGCAGCACACCGGTGGCGGGCGCCGCTACCAGCTTGGTCGCGCGCAAGTTGCGAGCAAAGGCCCAGGAACTCGCGGCCCACTTGCTGGAAACCCGCCCGGAAGATCTGGACTTCGAGCGTGGCAAGTTCTTTGTCAAGGGCTCGCCCGAGCATTTCAAGACCATCCAGGACTGCGCGTTTGCCGCCTACACGAATTTGCCGGAGAACATGGAACCAGGGTTGGAAGGTGTGACGTACTACGATCCCCCGAACATGACCTATCCCTTCGGCACGTATATGGTTGTAGTGGACATCGACCGGGGTACCGGTGAAGTGAAGGTGCGGCGCATGGTTGCGGTGGACGACTGCGGCGTCCGCATCAATCCGATGATCGTTGAAGGTCAGATTCACGGCGGTCTCTGTGAGGGATACGGTATCGCCTTCACCGAGCTCATAACGTTCGACGAAGGCGGGAATTGCATGGGCTCCAATTTCATGGATTACCTGCTACCCACCGCCTGGGAGACACCCAACTTTGAGGTCTACGCAACGGTCACTCCCTCGCCGCATCACCCGCTGGGCGCCAAGGGAGTGGGAGAGTCGCCGACCGTCGGGTCCCCGGCGGCCTACGTCAACGCCGTGGTGGATGCACTTGCCCACGTCGGTATTCGTAACTTCGAGATGCCTGTGACTTCCGACAAGGTCTGGGCGGCGCTCCGTGGCGCCGGGATCGATGGCTAGGGAGCATCACGCATGAGCACGGTAGGTGCGGACGAAGTCCTGAGCGAATTTAGCCGGTTGCGTGCGACCGGCGTGACCTGTTGCCTCGCCACCGTGACGCGGGTGGAAGCGCCCACCTCGGCCAAACCCGGTGACAAGGCCGTGATTCTGGCAGATGGAACCATGGTTGGTTGGATTGGCGGCTCGTGTTCCGAGCCGTCAGTCCGGCGCGAAGCGCAGCTCGCCCTGCAGGATGGGGTACCTCGGGTCGTCCGAATCCAACCGGAAGACGAAGGCGCTGCTCAACCGGTCGAGCGTGCCGGCGGCGAGGTGATACTTCCGATGAGCTGTCCCTCCGGCGGAACGCTCGAAATCTTTCTGGAACCCTACCTGGCCCGACCGCAGCTGGTCGTCATTGGACGTAGCCCAACGGCGCGTACACTCGTCCGGCTGGCAGGGATTGTCGGCTTTCGAAGTTGTGGTGTGCATCCCGGCGCGGAATCTGACGAGTTTCCCGGGGCCGATCGCATCGTGCCGAGCCTTGATCTGACCGTTGCCGGCATCGGCGCCGACTCCTGGGTCGTCGTCGCCACGATGGGTCATTACGATGCCGAGGCGCTCGAAGCAGTGCTGCATACCGACGCAGCATATGTCGGCTTAGTTGCGTCGAGACGCCGCCGTAACGCGGTCGTGCAAGTTTTACGGAAGCGGGGATGGTCGGGCGATGCATTGTCGGGCATCGTCAACCCGGCCGGCCGAACACTGGCCGATGCGCCGGAAGAGATTGCGTTATCGATACTGGCTGACATCGTGGACCGGCGGAATCGCCGGCAAAAGCGGGCGGCGCCGGCAGTCGAGCCGGATTTCCAGACATTCGCCATCGATCCGGTGTGTGGTATGGCCGTCGAGATCGCGGGCGCCCTGTTCCGTTCGGGCGAGACGTACTTCTGTTGCGCCGGCTGCAAGGAGGCCTACGAGCGAGAACCCGACCGGTACCTCGTCTCCGCCTGACCGATCGACTACTCGTTCGGCTCGACGATGGAAGCCAGCTTCCTCAAACCACGCGCCACCTGGGAGCGCGCCACGCCCGCCACGATGGGGAGCATCTTGATCGGCTGAGAATCCTGCGCTGCGGGCGAGGCCGGCGTTCGAACGGCGACGGGGGCGACGACTCGCGGGGGCGCCGACTCGAAAGTAAGGGGCGCCGCGTCCGAAGCGGTACTCGCGGGGGCGTCACTCGTGGTGGGAGGCGCCGCTTCAACAGGTGAGCTCTCCGGCTCCGCCATCATTTTTGCCTCGAGGTTCCGGGCGAACTCGGCGATAAGTCGACTGGCCACATCCTGCATGATGCTCCGGCCGAACTGTGCCACGCGGCCGGCAATCTCGACCTGTGAGTGGAGATCGACTTTCGTGCGATTGGGGCCTTCTTCCACCAGGTGTGACGTGGTGGTGGTGGAGGCATTCCCCGTTCCTCGGGTTTCCCGGCCGGACGCAACCAGCACCACCGTGTGCGTCTCTTCATTGATTTCAGTGATGGTCGCGGTGCCCTTATACGACATCTGTACCGCACCCAACTTGACCTTCACCGTACCCTGGTACTCGGTGTCACTCACGACATCAGTCAGTTGAGCGCCCGGCATGCATGGCGCCACTTCCTGCACGTTGAGGAGAAATTCCCAGACTCGCTGTAACGGCGCATTCACGGTGAAGTGGTTATCGAACTCCATAGGTGGCTCCCCGTGCCTGGAACAACAGGCACTTGCTGCCTCTAGAGTACCCCGTATCCCGGGAAGGTACATATCGCGACGACTTCTCGTTCGACAGACTGCCACGACGCCTGGGAGGTATTTGGGGCACGCCTCGCGACAGGCTGCAACGGTGGGTAGAACGATCCTGAGCCTGCCTTGCGACAGACTGCAACGTGCACGTATCTCAGCCTGCCTTGCGACAGGCTGCAACGCGACCGAGTTTCAATCCTCAGCCTGCCTTGCGACAGGCTGCAACTCCTGTACCGGGAATCCAGCTTCGTCAACCATGATGTTTCAATCCTCAGCCTGCCTTGCGACAGGCTGCAACAACCGATGCCGGTGCAGTGCGGCTATAGATCGCTGTTTCAATCCTCAGCCTGCCTTGCGACAGGCTGCAACATGACTCAGGTCAATCTTTTGTTTAGATTGCCCCTGTTTCAATCCTCAGCCTGCCTTGCGACAGGCTGCAACGATGTCAGCGCCGACAGGCTGATTGCCACCATCGACCAATTGTTTCGATTCTTCAGCCTGACTTGCGATCAGTCTCACCCAGCCCGAAGCGCCGGGTGCGCCTCGGCGCGTCCCAGGAGCCCATGGATGACATCACGTTTCAATCCTCACCAAGCCCTAAGGCCTGGTGCGACAGGCTGCAACTCGTCTCTCGCTATCTCGCCTTGCGAGACGTTGTTTCAATCCTCAGACCTGCCTTGACGGACAGGCTGCAACGGTCGAGGAACGACGCGCCGTGTCGTTCGCCTCGATGTTTCAATCCTCAGCCCTGCCTTGACTGACAGGCTGCAACGGTACGCGTGCAAATTTTTGGCGCCGAGCTGGTTGGAAATAAGGCAGCCATTTCGCGCGAACCACCTTGGCGGTGGACCGCTAAGACTACGATAGAGCGTGCCTTCTGACGCGCCAGAAATGGACATGCCGAGACGATGCAAACGAGACGGCGCGCGAAGGTCGCTGTGGTTTCGGCGGTGGTGCTCGGGGTCCGCGCTTACCCAATGAGCGGCCCTCGGACATCGACTTCCGTGCGTCTGCCGTACACGCGGATGTGGCGATCCCGTGGCTCCATTAGCCGGTAAATCCGCAGGCTGGTCCTCCTCCTCGTCTACGATGCCTGCGAGCCGGTGTTCAAGTGAGACGAGTTGCTGCGCGGTCAGCGCGCATTCGAACACGGATTTCTGTACACGCTGCCCGTACGCCAGGCATGCGTTCGCCACCTGTCTTAACCGTCGCCGCCCCGCGGCCGTTTCTGTGGATACGTCGTAGGCAACAAGTATCTCCATCGCATCCCCTAGCGAATGAGAAATGGCACGTAGTGCGCGACATCTCCACGCAGGTAGCGCGCCAGCAGCCGTGCCTGTACGTGGGGCACCAGTCCAAGGGGCACGAGCCGGTCCAGTACTGAATGCCCGATGCTTTCCTGGGGTTTTCACTTCTGGTACTCGGCGATGACAGCTTGTGCCCCTGGTCCGTGAGCAATACCGCGCCTCCTGGCTTTTCCTCGAAGACACGGGCCGTTTGTTGCCTCCGATGACCAAAGCGAGGGCGAGACGGTCTCCGATTGCCGGGCGAAATCCTCCATCAGGTCTGGTGCAAGCTCCGGTTGTACCGGACCGAAGCGCGCGGTGGTAACAAGTTGCGAGGTAGCAGGCACACTCTAGCGCGGAGACGATTCGTTAGAACATGGCGTAACGAGATAGTATGGCGTTGATCGGGTCTCGGGGCGGGCGCCGCGTCCGGACGCTAAAGCCCAGAGCAGGCTCGATCTCCCCGCACCATGTACCCGAAGTGGTCGAAGTACACACGTGCGGCATCCCCTTCGTAACCCCGCACGCCTTCTATGTCTTGAGCCGCGGCGAGCCGCCGTTGATCGATGCCGAGCAGCGCTGCTCCTTCCTTCAGAGCAGTCGCGTGGTCAGTCGCTGCTCACCTCCCGACCAGCGCGAAGAAGGATCTGCCGCGCATTCTGGATCTTTCCGGCAACTATCGACCTGGCCAGATCCCGGGTAGCAACGGGCTGGGACAGCACCTCGTGCTGAGCTCGCCGCAATAAGACATTGCCGGCTACAGGACCGGCAAGCCGCCCCCTGAAGCGGCCACTTCGATCGAGCCAGACAATGGACCGCCCTTCCTCTCCGCAGTTCTGGGATTAGACCGGGACTCACCAGTACGTCGCCGAACACGGTAATACCCTGCAGATGGATTAGCGGAATCCGCAGCGTTGTCTTACCTTCCACGTCAACGCGTACGGTTTCGTGATCGAGGCGCACGTATGCTCTCGGAGTCATCACGTAGAGTGTGTTCAGCAGCTCCACGATCAGCCATCATCTCGAAACAGCGCGGTGTGCAGCAGAGTGATACGTCGAGGGTGAGAAACGACCGCAGGTAGGCAGACATCGATAAGCGAGCAGCGGGGACACCGAGCGTCGTTCACGGCATCCGGCATGTGCATCCCGGCAAGCATTGCGCGGACGCCGGCGGCGGACTCCGCAACCGCCCTCCGGAGCGCCTCGTCTATTACAACCTTGTGGCGCCGTCGGGCAGCAAAGTAAAACACTGCGCCTTCGGGTACTGCCACTCCAAACATCTCCTCCAGACACACCGCCTGCGCGGCGAGCTGGATGTCCTCGTGTGGGCCCCGGCGGCGGCCCACCTTGTATTCCACGGGGTAGGGGGCTTCCCGAAACTCGACGACATCCGCCTTCCCAATCAGGCCAAGACGGTCCGACCAGAGCGGCAGGCCGCGTTCCACGCGAACGCCCGCATCCGTGTCACCCCCTTCCCCATGCGCTCGCTCGTGCGCGTGGTGTCCTCGCACCGTGTACACGTTGTCATCGAAGGTCTGTTCGAGATGAATCAATGCGCACTGACGGGGACAGTAGCTCCAGTGCTCCAGAGCCGATATTGGGATCAGGTCGTCGTAGCCCGGTCATGCTACGCGGACAGGCTTGCCAGCGTGACTCCGGGCGGCAGTTCATCCCCACGCACCGACACTTCGTAGTCGGCAAAGGACCGGGGCACCGGGACGTCACGCCGCTGTATACGTACCCGGTCAAAGAGCTGCTGTGCCGGGGCGTTGCCGAGCTTGTTTTCGTGGCTGAACACGTACAGCCCCCGGCACGACATCAGGCCGCGACTTGACGAACGGTCGAGGTCCCACATCTCCTGCAGAGCTGCCACAGCAACATGAGGTCGTCCGATGAGAATCCGCTCTGTTCGGCAAACGAAGGAGAGACGAACCCATGTGCACGGTATAGTCCGTACGGAACGATGGCCTTGCGTCCCATCTCCGTTACCTTACCCCCGGTCGCCTTCTCATCCCCCTCCGCCTGCACAACTTTTATATCCTCTGGCCTGGTTATCGCGACTCGAGTAATGGCGACCTCGAGCGGGATGAGCGGGTCGATGGAACGGGCGAACGTCAACTGAACCGGGCCCCGGACCTGACCGCAGTTTCGCCCCGTGGTCATCACAGCCCCGAACGTCCGCACATCGAAAAACTGAGAGCACATCCAGTCACGGGTCCTGTCGACATCCTCCCGCTTCTGCTTGGTTCCCGTCGACTTGAGGCCCTGCGCGTTGTACGCCTCGTCGTGGAGCGTGTTGAGCGCCACGCCCTTGTTTTGAACGTAGATGCGGTAGCCGGTCACACCCGCTTTCGCGACATCCACCCAGTTGCGGACCCTCCGCTTCAAGGAGACATCGGTTACAAGGCCCTGCATCGTCTCGGGGTCCACGCGTGGAAGGTTGCCGGCATCCGGGTCCCCGTTCGGGTTGCCGTCGGACACTTCGAACAGAAGGACGAAATCGTGTCGCCGGGCCGGATCGCTCAGAATGTCGTTCATTCGTCAACCTCCTCAGTCAGTTCTTCGACTAGACCGTGCGCCCTGCTCTGCTGTGCCGCGCGGCGGTCAGCGGCGCGCTGGTGGTAGTACCCGAGAGCAAACATGCCCTGCTCGAGGAGCGTCAGCGTGGTGGGATAGCGCGTGAGACCGCTCTGAATGTCCTGTAGCTTCTGGTCCAGGGCTTGATATGCGCGGCTTCGACGGCGGTGCTTCATCAGATGGGGCTGTGCACCTCGAATCAGCCGCCCAAAGACAGTTGCCGGGGCGGAGGACGCCGTGCCGAAGTAGCGTCCCACGATGCCAGCGCCTACCTCGCCAAGGGCCCGACGCTGCACCGCCTCCAGCTCCGCAAAGAGCCGGCCACAAAGATACGCGGGATCGCGATTGTCAGGATCGAGCTCAACCATACTGTCCTCTCCTTTCACCTGGTCGGTCTGGTCATGAGACAGGAGCACCATCTTGATCAGGGCCGCCCTAGGGCGATTTACCTCTCTCTCGATGCGACACCTTTCCACCGCCTTGAAAAGTAGCGTTTCGGGAAGCGGTCCTCCCTGTAGCGCGCAATGGAGCAGCCTCGTGTGTATCCATGGTGCCGGGTCATCACCCCGCCGGACAGTGGCGGCGCCAAGCGCATAGATCCCAAGCGGAGCCGGCTCGTCGTGCCCCGGGTCCAGTGATTGGAGGGCGAAGAAGCGTGCAAGGTGTTGCTGCGCCTGGCCAACCGTGGTGTCGATCCAGTCACGGACCACTGCTCTCGCTCCACTCGCCGAGAAGGCCGCCGCGTAAAAAGGCGTCGGGTCGAGACGGGCGCTTCCTCCGCCAAAGACACTCGAGAGCATCTGACGGACCTCTGAGGGGTCGGGTTTCGAGAGAATTGACACGGGCGAGAATGTTGACTCCTTTCGCGTCCAGAAAATGTACGCGACGCGATTGATCCTGAGATGACTCTCCTCGCCCCTCAAGAGAAGTTGAGCCGCCTTCATAAACCGATCGCTGCACGAAAGGCAGGTGGGCGCGGTGTACGAGGCCTTGAGTCCGTACGACTCGAATGCATCGGCGTTGGAATCACGCGAATCCCGCAGGTGGCGCACCGGGTATCCTCGGAAGCCTCAGTTGCGCGCGCTCCATCGTGGCCTGGCTGCAGACCGGCTGGTAGAGTTCGGCCTCGACGCGTGCTTCCGCTCCAAAATCGATCTCCAGAAGCAGACGTGGGGTTCTGGCATGTAAACGAACGCCTCGCCGTTGATCACCGCCCGTTCGAGGAGACGAACGTTGCGATGTCGAACTCGGAGAAAACGCAGGACGGCCAGGACGGCCGGCTCATGAGTTGCCTTCCAACACCGCTCAACGAGCTCGCGGAACGCCGCCTGCTGCTTACGTACCCGCGTCTCGCTCGATCCCTCCCTGCCGAGCCCAAGTACGTATTCGCTATTATCCGAGAGAAGCTTCGCCTTGACACCCACGGATCGGACAAGGTGTGGGACCGGAACCTCCTTCCGCCGCTGCCCGGGCCCCTCCTCAACCGGAATGATGGCCTCGATAGGTCCCTCCGAATCCAGCTCGAACCAGTAACGTACTTGCAACGGTTTGTACATCGGCGCAACGATCTGTTACAACGTCTGCAAGTGGGCTATCGAGGCTGGTCCAGATGCATCGGCCAGTGCATTTTCATTGCCGGGAGTACGGTACCCGTGTAAGGCGCATAAAGAAATGCTCGCAGCACTCCTTCTAGTATGAAAGGTCGAAAAGGGTAGGCCAGTCTCGGGCTCTATCGGTGTCCGTTGCCGGCATGGTCGTAAACCAACGAGAAAACTCTCTTCCGGCGAGATAGGTACGTAAAACCACGGTCGCGGGATACCGGCGCCGGAATTGGTCTCTGAATTTCGCGGGATCTTCAGCCACTCCGGGTTTGACGTCGATGTCAGCGCGAATGATGTAGCTGACGTCACGGAGGGCGAGCGTGTGGCGTTGTGCTCGGTCCTCCTCGGCGTAATACCCTACGCCGCCGGAGAGTATGCGGCGAGCGGCATCCGGCGATGCTCGGGTTTTGATCTCGTTTCGGAGGAGCGAGAAGTATCGAATCTCGCGGAGCACGGCGATCTCCCGAACCAGCCATCGAAACTGCGGCTTCCAGAAGATCGCTTCGAGCACGCCTCGAGCCGCGGACGGCGTCATGACTGGATAGCTCACGCGCTCGACCTTCATCTCGGGGCGGGTAAAGCAGGCCAGTGATCCCGACACCTTCACCTCAACCGGGGCGTATCTTTCCACCACTCGCACTCCTCCTTCTAGGCAATGAGCACCTCGTTTTCTGCCACGAGGCCAAGCTTGTCGTCATATCTTCCGGCCCACACCCACAATCCCTCGCGAGCCTCCTCCGCGAGGCCAGCTCGGCGTATCTCGAGCTCGGCACGGCGTACGAGACCAGGTAAGGTTGAAGCGATCGCATCAGGTCGCGCGATAGGAAGCGCGCGTCACGCACTTCGGATAGAAGATCGTCAACTTCGCCGCCGTAGCGTACGATCACAGGCATCGTGTCGTCGGGGATCATCTTGAATTTGTCTGCGACCTGGCGGTAGCAGAACGCGCCACGCGCGTCCTGGACAGTTTCAGTGTCTAGATTCAGATCTTGAAATAGACGCCGGAAGTATCGCCGGTAGAGTTCGGGGTCATGAAGATCTGAGCCGGGTTGGCGGAGGAGCTGCAGCGTCCGGGCCGTCGCGGTCTTATAGGTGCTAGGCGGAAGAGCGCCCTCTTCGGGGCGGAAGACAAGAGCGGTTCCCCTCGCCAGCCGGCCTCACGATTGCAACGCCCGGCGGCCTGAACGATCCGGTCGAGCGGGCCCAACGCCCGTAGTACGAGCGGGAAATCGACGTCCACGCCCGCTTCGATCACCTGGGTTGCCGCGACGAGGCATGGCTCCCCGTTCGCCAGCCGGCGCCGGATCTCCGTAGCACATCCCAACGGTGGCGGCCGCACAGCCGCGTCGAGAGATGAAACCCGTCTCTGTCGTCCAACGCCCGGAATAGCGCCTGCGCATCGGCGATGGTATTCGTGACGGCGAGCGCCTGATCCGCCTCTCGCATTCGTTCCGCCACATCGGTCCATTGCCACGTCGTGTCCAGATCCAACTCGTAGTTGACGCGACGCAAGCGCTCGAACAGGAGGCCAGGATTGGCAACGATGTCACGAACATCGCGTAAGCCCTTAAACCCCGGGGCATCGTCGAGCGCCGGCTGCGTGGCAGTGCAGAGCACGACTGTTGTCCCGTAGTGCGCCACCAGCTCCTGCAGCCCGTCGAGGATTGGCGCCAGCACGTGCGAGGGCAGTGCCTGCGCTTCATCGAGGATGATCACGCTCTTTGCAAGCCGATGAAGCTTGCGGCACTTGCTGGTGGAGGCCGCAAAGAGGCTCTCGAAGAGCTGGACGGTGGTGGTAACGATGATCGGGGCGTCCCAGTTTTCCGAGGCAAGCCGTCCCACAGTCCCTGTTCGGTCTGATCATCTACGCGCGCGGGGTCGATCGCCGAGTGGTGCTCGAGCACGGCTCGATCGTCTGATAGAGCGTTTCGATATACCCGCGCGGTTTGCTCGGTGATGGTCGTGAACGGGACCGCGACCACGACTCGCCCATACCGTGCACGGAGGCGTGTCGCAGCGCAAAGCCCAATGCAGAGAGTGTTTTCCCTCCGCCGGTTGGGACGGTGAGTCGAGTGATTCCATGCGACACGTGTCCCGGAGTGAAGCGCGTGTAACCGGCACCGGACAGCTTCCCACTCGGTGGCGGCGGAAAGCGCCGGTGAAACTCCTCGAAATGCACCAGGAGGTTGTCGAGCCCGAGCTGGCCCTCCCTCGCCCGTGCGGTCTGGGGCTGAAGTGCCGCTCCGTGTCGAGGTAGTCAGCGTCGACCAGGGCCGAGAAGACCATGCGTACGAAGAGCTCGAGCTCTAGCTGGAGGAGATCCATTCTGGCAGTGTCACGTCACTCGCTGGCGTGAGCAGGTGGCGGGGATGAACCTGCGCGTCTCCTCATCCGTCGCGCGCTCGCACCATTTACGTAGGTGGTCGACCAGGTCGGCCCTGTCCATGAGTCCACCGTGGTGGCCGGCGCACACAAACGAGATCGGCTCGCAGGCAGCAAAGGCCAGGGAGGCGCCGAGAGCCTTGTGAGTTGGTCCTGTCCCCCGGGCGCGCTCGCCGGCCTCGGCTTCTATGAGGTAGCGTTGAAACTCCGGATCGTACTTTCCGGCGTCGTGCCATAGTCCGACGGCGCGCCCAAGGTCCGCTGCACCAAATGCAGCCGCGCTCGCCGCCGCGAGTCGGGCGACGGCTCGAGGTGCTCGCGGAGCCCTGCCGCTCTCCCCTGGAGTTGCGGGAGTGCGCGTAGGGAGGCGAAGTGGTATCGGTCGTTTCTTCATTCCTGCCCGTCACAAAGATGGGCTCTTTGCGACACCAAAGTTCGGCTGCTCGCTAATAATCTCTTGTCGATACTTCCATGTCAAGGAATGTATGTGTACGGGAGCACATGTTCCCCGCAGCGGAATGAGTCCAGAGTATACGTGCGATCCATCCTCAAGCGTGCATACCTACGTTGCCTGAAACACGTTCTTTGATGCACGCAAGGCTGCGAGGTCTGGTGAAGCTCCGGTTTTACGGACGATGAGGATGTGTTGTAAGGTAGAAGGGAGCGGGAGTGGGGAGATAGGGGGAAAGAGAAGGGTGGAAGGGCAATGAACCTCCGCCAGCGGGGTGAGTAGTGACAAGTGTATCACCGTAGTGCATATACAGCCCGGCTTCGAAGCTGAGCCTTCGTGCAGCACGACTCATATCTTCCTCTATCCCGGCTGACAGCCAGCAGAACTTGCCTTTGAGTATCCTGGTGGCAACGAGAGCGAGGAGGGTTGAACACCATGGCGGGTCAGCGGGCCAGGAAACCCTCCGCCGCGTTCTAGGATGTCATCCACGAAGCCACTGCGCTGCTGATCAAAGCCGCGCATCCGGCGAGGATCGTTGTGTTTGGTTCATTCGCGCGAGGCGATTTCGATAGCGGCAGCGACCTCGATCTGCTCGTTATCCTCAACCGTGTTGAGAACCGGATCGAGGAGATGATCCGATTGAGAGATGTCCTGAAAGAAATTCCCATGGCCATCGACCTCATCGTTTACTCTCGGTCCGATGTTGAAGAGCGGCAGCACCTCCGCGGAACGATGCTTTATCATGCGCTGCGCGAGGGGAGGGTGCTCTATGAGCCCCGCGACCGTGCTACTCAGTGAGCCGGAGGGATATCACTTCACTACCACGGGATTGATGGGCGAACCGGTGCCGCCCACGATCTTCAGGGCGCCGACCGTCATCAGGCACTGATGTTGGCTGTCTCGAGGCCGCTCACATCCACACGGGTGCTATGGTCGGGATGCTGGGGTTTCGTGCCGGTTCGGATCGCGACCATCTTGTGCCGGGGCCGGCATCACCTGCCGCCCGAAGCCGGGCACTCCGCCAACGGTCCCGCGTGCGTACACCGTGTGGCCGCGTACCACCGTTCTCTCCACCTTGCCTCGCACCACAGTGCCATGATGCGGAGTCCAGGGGTGCTTGTAGAGCATCGCGTCGTGCGTGATGCGCCACTCCGCATTCAGGTCGACAAGCGTCAGGTCTCCATCGGATTGCATAGCAATTACTCCCTTCTGGGGATAGAGTCCGAAGATCCGAGCAACATTGGTCGAGCACAGGGATGCCAGACGTTCGAGCGACATCCCTCGCCGGTGGATGCCTTCCGAAAGGAGAATGGGTAATGCAGTCTGGATATCGGGAAGGCCATTGGGCGCTTTCCAGATGTCGCTATCACTGGGTGACTTTTCTTCAGGCGTGAAGGTCGAGTGATCCGATCCGAGGGTATCGATCGTGCCGCTCAACACCTCGTTCCAGAGTCGTGCCTGGCTCTCGCGGGATCGAAGAGGGGGCGAACACTTGGCAAAGCCGCCCAACCGATCCATGTCCGTGGTGTCCAGGGCGAGATAGCGGGGCGCGGTTTCGGCCCACACCCTCACACCACGCGCTTTCGCTTGCCGAATCATCTCCGCACCCTCGGGCAGGCTCATATGAACGATATACAACCGTGCTTGCGTCACTTCGGCCAGAGTTATGGCCCGCTGAATCGCCTCGTACTCCGCTATCTCCGGCCGTGACTCAACGTGCGCTTGAGGATCGTGCCGGCCGGCTGCCTGGAGCTCTATTTCGCGATGTCGGATGATGGCGTCGTTCTCACAATGGAGACCCAGTAGAACATCGAGTCGGGCGACTACCTTCATTGCCGCCAAAAGCATGCCGTCGTCAATTGGAGGGAACTCGTTCGCCGACCAGCACATGAAGGCCTTGTAGGCCACGGCCCCGAGTTCGCGCATCTCCGCCAATCGCTCGCCAAGCCCGTCGAGGCTTTCGGGAACAATTCCTCCCCACAAGGCGTAGTCTGTGATCGCACAGGAGGCGGCTCGTGCTTGTTTCAGCCGAAACGCTGCCGCATCAACCGTGGCGGGAATACTGAGCGGCATCTCGATGGCGGTGGTGACTCCGCCGGCCGCGGCGCTCCGTGTCCCGGTCTCCCAATCCTCTCGAAACGATGGTCCGGGATCCCAGAAGTGGCAGTGCGGGTCAATCACACCCGGTAAAACAATCAGGCCGCGAGCGTCAATGACCTCGTCCGCCCGCAGCTCCCGAGGATCGTCGACAATGGCGCAGATGATTCCATCTCTGATGCCGATCTGTACGTGAGCGGCTCCGGACGGAAGTACGACCAGGCCGTTGAGTACCGCAAGATCGGCGTGCATATGCCTACCGGTTACGGCCGTTGGAGTGAGCGCTCGTAGGCGTCATACACATTGGCGTACGCGGTATGCTCATTCGCTTCGGCGCGAACCGACTGCACGACGGGATAGCCGGCGGCAGCAAGATAATGGGCGCATGACGTTACCAGCGCAAGGCCGCAAGCCGTTGCGACGATGGTCGAGCCGGCTCCCACCGGTTCCGGGAGGCCCTCGACATCTATCAAACCCTCAGCCGGGGGCACACCGGTATCCAGTACATGGTCGGCCAGGTCAATCAACTTCTTGCCGCTCGAATGGCGGGCGCTAGCTCGCTCGCCCGTTTGGCGAGACATAATTACTACCACCGACAATCCTTTCTCTTTGGCATAAAGCGCGGTGTCGACCGCGACCGCACTCGTCCCGCTGTGAGAGAAGATAACCATCATATCCCCCTCGCGTACGTGTTGTCCGTCCAGAAAGACGCGCGCGTAGCCTTCGGTGTTCTGGAGAAACAGCATTTCAGGGACTCCACCCGAACCCAGGACGTTGAACCACAGAAGACGGGGATCGACCAGCGGGTGAAGTCCGACAAAGCTCCCGTAGCGCGGAAATATTTCGAGGACAGGCAACATCGAGTGCCCGCTTCCATAAAAATGTACCAGTCCCCGACGCTGGATGGTTGCGGCCATTATGCCACCAACCACCTCGATTGTTTGACTCTGGCTCTCCGTGATGGCTTGCAATAAGTCCGTGAGACGGTTCAGGTACCTGACGCCCTTTCCTGTCCTGGCGTTCTCTGTCGTGCCGGGGTCGTCCATCATTCGGCGCTCGCCGCTATGCCATTCGACAAATAATTCTCTACTGTCCATTGCTCCGAACGCTCGATGAGTGGGCGGTTTACCCACTTGTTACTCACCAGGTCGGCATTTTCTCCCAGTCGTAGGGCCCAATAAAGGCCAAAGTACTGATATGGAATACTGGCTAGAAACGGCATTAGGCTCTCTGGTTGGTTTTCCGGCAGCGCGATACTATAGGTGCAGTGCTCGCCAAACCGGGGATCATCTGACATGCCAATTGTGATTGCCTGTAACTCGCGTAGCCCATCAGCGACCTCGACAGCTCGCCGATAACTGGCCCCGATCGGCGCGGTAATCAAAACGCAGGAGCGCGGGCCGACCGGGAAGATTTCGCAGTGCACGAACTGTTCGAGCTCGGCAACGTGGGCTGGAATCGTGGCAGCTTCATAGAGCTTGGCCGAGCCATAGTGCGCCACCGGGTAGCTATAACCACCGCCGATCACTGTGAAGCTGAGTCCATCGGGCAGAGCATCGACGATGCGGCGGATTGGTTCGGCTGCGTCCCGCGACATTGTGCGAACAACGTCAGGCAGGCCCTCCGCGTTTGGCAGAGGGGGAAGATCAAATGCAGCCGCCACCGCGTCGGCTACCATTCGCAGCAGGAGACACGCGGCCGCGAAGCTGGCTGTACGGCAGTTTGAGCGCTCCTGCTCAGCATCGTTGAGGAGCCACAGGTCGGCGATTTCCACTAGGCGAGACTGTGAGTTGGCGGTAATCGCCACGACAGTCGCTCCCTGCGACTTTGCCGCGATGGCGGCCTCGACCACCCGCGCCGTGTTGCCGGAATAGGAGAGAGCGAAGACGATGGAGTGTGCATTCACGCTCTTATAAAGGTAGCGGGAAAAATGAAGGGCGTGAATGGCACGGAGGGGGATTCCGGCAACATCCGAGAACCACACCTCAGCGTTCATTCCTGCGAAGAGTGAATCACCACACCCGGTTACCACCCAGTCACGTGGATTGTGCGTTATGCACTGCCGTACCAGGTCCGCGACCTGGCCGGAACGCCGGCTGAGCACCTGCTCGAGCACGCTGCCCTGATCGAGTATTTCTCGTTGGAGTAGCGTGGATCCTTCAGCTGTCGGGGCCACTTCGTCCTCCCATTCTTTTCGGGGCTTCAATCTGCTCGACACCCCTTCTCACCGCAGCATACCGCTCGAGCGCGAGGTCTCGACTGAAGTGATCAGGGACTACTGCCCCGATGCTCTCCACGACGAAGGACGCGCTCACTGTTCCCCAGCATGCCGCATCCAGTGAATCCCTACCGTCTCCCAGGGCCGCCGTGAAACCACCGCTCAGCCCATCGCCTGCCCCTGTCACATCGCGGACGGTCAAATCCTGTACCGCCGGCACACGCCAGCTCTGACCGTTAGTTCGGTTTATCAGTGTGCTTCCACGCGCACCTTGCTTCACGAGAACCCACGAACATTCGAACGTCTGCAATTGTTCTCGGTAGGAACCAATCTCGTTCGAAGAGTTTCCGTACAGTACCTGCAGATGTTCGATGCTAGGTAGAAAGTACGATGCTTCCCGGATAACCGCACGCAACTGCTCTTTCTGCTCCGGTCGTGGAAAGTAATGGGTCTCGGTATCGACAATCACGGGACACCCATGCGAGCGCACCCTTCGCGTCATCTCAAGTTGTTTGTCAAGTGATCCGGGTGTGAGGAGAACCAGCGCGTCCTCCAACAGGTCGGGAGAAAGATCGTCGGCCGTAGGTGTCAGCGCTTCCATGACATCCCAGCTCTCAATATCGAAATGACGGATTCCATCTGGCTGGTACCACGCCTGATTGTGCACGCTGCGCGGACCCATAGATCGCACGCCGGTAGTATTTACACTTCCGTAGCCGGCAAGCCCGTTCCGGAATCGATCGAATGGGTAATCGTCGCCGAGGCGGGTAATGAGCGTGACGCGAGCGCCGTACAATACGGCCCCTAATGTCGCGTACGCCGCGGCCCCTCCCGGCGTGGCAGGTAAGATCTGACCATTGGCCTGATGGATGTCATCAATCGTGCAGTGCCCGGCGATGACGACGTGTCGGCGTTTCACTTCGGCGATTTCTGCACGCTATCAGGCAACGTGTCAGATATTCTTACTGCATCGGTTGCCACGACATCGGGAATCACGGCTGCTATTTGGGTCGAGTGCTCTTCGGTTGCATGTCCGAAAGCGCGTCGCCGAAGCCACTGACGCTGCCGCTGTCCACTGAGCACGAGCGCTGCGATCGCGAATATGTACGGCGCCATGAGAACAAATTGAGGTGGAAACCGAGAACCGATCTGCAGTTGTCCGGCCAGCGCCTGGGCGAAGCCGAACATCAAGCTGGCGAGCCCGACGAACAATGGCGTCCCAGCCCCAAAGATCACAGCGGCGAAGGCGATGATGCCTCGGCCGTTTGTCATGTTCTCGCTAAATAGATACACCGATCCAAGTGATAACTCCACACCGGCCAGGCCACTGAAGAATCCACTGATAACGAAGCTTGAGAACTTTATCCATCCAACCCTGACACCCGCTGCGCGCGCCCCCAATGGAGACTCGCCAACCGCTCGAAGTTGAAGACCAAAAAGAGTATTCCTGAGGATCCATGCTGCCACGGGGATGGAGATCCAGGATACGTATACCAGGGGATCCCGGCCGTTAATCACGTCGTTCACGACTGGGATACCACTGATGGCGCCGATCTGGACTGTTGGCAGCCCGGTTGCGAGGCGGATGAATCCGCCCCCACCGCTCCCGCCGTTGCTGAGAAGGAACGTCGTCAGTCCAAGGGCGAAGAGATTGAGGGCGATTCCTACAATTACCTCGTCAGCGGCAAAGAACATGACGGCGGCGCCCATGAACGCCGCCATCAGCATGGCACTGCCGATACCGGCAATAACGCCAACCCACATCGATCCGGTAGTCGACGTTACCGACACCGCGAAGAAGGCGGCAACGAGCATGAAACCTTCCAGAGCAATGTTGAAGACTCCCGCGCGGAAGCTAAAGAGGCCGCCTATCGCAGCCAAAATGAGTGGAGCAGCAAGCTGGAGGCCGGGTTGAATAAGATCGATCACGCTTTGCATGGCGCTATCTCAGGTGTGCGTTCGGTGAACCGGGGAGGAATCGACGCCAGTTGACACGCGGTATCGTTCGCGCGGATGCAAAGATAATAATTGTTGCCGTCAGCACGTCCGAGATGTACTGCGAGATTGGTGTGTAAATCTGCAGACCCAGCCCACCTTGCTGGAGCGCGCCAAAGAAGAGGGATGTTAGTGGAATAAGGAGTGCGACATTGCGCGCCAGGAGCGCAGCGAGGATCCCATTGAATCCGACGTTGCTGGTAAAAGGCGTGATGTCAGCCTGGAAGACACTCATAACCACCGATGCCCCGGCCACGCCCGCGAGTCCACCGCTCACCAGCATGGAGGTCAACATGAGCTTCTTTGTACCGATTCCTCCGCTGCGGGCGACCGCGGCGCCCGTCCCGAACAAATTGAGCTCGTAACCCAGAACTGTCCGCCGGAAAAATACCCAGATGACTATCGCCAGAACGATTCCTAACGGTAGAAAAAACGTTACCTGCGACTGCGGAAACAGATTCGGCACCGTTGCCGACGGCACCAGCGTCGGCGTTTGAGCGTTCGTGCCCTGTTGGATGGTTGAGGCCCGAAAGACGTCTAGCACGAGGTAGTCGTTCAACAGGTCGGCTATATAGGACATCATGAGCGTGGTGAGAATCTCATTCGTTCCGGCATAGATTTTCAGGAGGATCGGAGGCAGTGCCCACACCGCCCCACCCACGAATCCTGCCAGCACGACGAGCGGTACGTGAATTATGGCCGGCACGTGCGCGAGGGCAGGAGTAAAGCCGGCCCAGGCCGAGGTAAACGATCCCATAATGAACTGTCCCTGCCCGCCTGCATTGAAGACGCCGCCTCGGAACGCAAACATGAAGGAGAGCCCAGCAAAAACGAGCGGCGTGGTTTGCGATAGCGTGGCGTCGGTTTCGACAGTTGAGCCGAAGGCACCACTCCACAGTCCCTGTAGGGCATCAATAGGATTCTGATGCGTCGCCAGTAGGATGACGGCGCCGACGAGGCTGGCAAGCAGGATAGCGACCGCAAGCCCGAGACCGGAAAGGGCAATTCGTCGTATCACTCTTGCTCCTCCAAGCTTCTCAGACCCATGGCGTAGACGCCGATTGTCTCCTCCGTCATGCCTTCACGCGGAAGTTCTCCGAAAATGGAGCCGTTGTACAGGACAAGCGCTCGATCGGCGAGGTCGCATACTTCACTCAGATCGGAGGAGGCGAGAATGATGCCCATGCCCTCCTCGCGGAGGCGTAATAACGTGGACCGGATGAGATGCGACGCCTCCACGTCGACCCCCTGAGTCGGCTGTGCCGCAATGAGCAAGCGAGGCGAGCGCGAGACTTCCCGTGCGACCACTACCTTCTGCAAGTTCCCACCGGATAGCGTGGCGGCATCGCTGTCGACCGACGGAGTCCGTACGTGATAGTCATTCACGAGGTCGCGAGCAAACCGGTTGGTTGCTCGCAGGTTACGCACGCCCAGACGTGCGTAGGGCCGCCGGTTATGGTGTCCGAGAATGAGATTGTCCCGAACCGAGACGGAGGGATTGACGCCCTCGGTCATGCGCGATTCCGGAATATAAGCGAGCCCCGCCCGTCGTCGGCGTCCCACCGACCACGTCGTCGCGCGATGTCCACCAATCTTCAGTTCGCCGGAGGTGATTGGGCGGAGGCCGACAAGAGCCTCGGTCAATTCGATCTGGCCATTGCCCTCGACGCCCGTGATTGCGACTATCTCTCCGGGGAACACCTGAAAGCTGACATTCCTGGTGCGAATCACGTCGCTTGCATCCCGTACTACTAGCCCATCGACTTCAATCAACGGGTCTGCCATGGGTGCGGATCGCTCTGCCGAGGGATCGCTTACGCGGAGTGGTACATCCTTTCCAACCATCATCCGGACTAGATCGCGGTCGGTAGTCGTATGCGTCGGTATCGAGGCAACCACCTTTCCACCCCGCAACACGGTTACTTGGTCGCTGATTGCCATCACCTCGGCAAGCTTATGTGTCACCACCATAATTGTGGTGCCGTGCTCTCGAAGGCGGCGCAGGACGCCGAACAGTTCGTCGACCTCCTGAGGCGTCAGGACGGTCGTCGGCTCGTCAAGAATCAGGAAGCGCGCGCCGTGAAAAAGCGCGTTCAATATTTCCGCCCGCTGGCGCCCACCCACCGAGAGGCCGCCAATCTCCGAGCTTGGATCTATATGGAGATGATTCTCTTCGGAGATGGCATGCAGTCGTTCCAGCGTTTGCCGTCGGGGTGGACGGCCGAGACCGGGAAGTGCGAGCAGCACGTTATCGACCACGGTGAGAGAATCCACGAGAAGGGAATGCTGATGTACCATCCCGATTCCCCGTGTCAGGGCTTCTCTCGGGCTGTTAAAGCTCACCGCCTCGCCATTCAGCTCAATGTGCCCGCTGTCGGGAGCGTATAGCCCGTAAATTATTCGCATCAGAGTCGTTTTGCCCGCCCCGTTTTCACCCACGAGCGCATGGATCGAGCCGGCTGCGACCTCGCAACTCACGCGATCGTTAGCCTGCACGTCACCAAACGCTTTAGAGATATCATCGAGCTTGAGGGACAGCGTAGATCCCCCCGCGCCGGCGCTCTCTTCGGCAGCCCTGTGGGTCGGCTGACCGGTTGGAGAAAAACTCGCATTGCGCGGGGGGATCGGCTGCATGGTTCGCTAC
This sequence comes from uncultured Chloroflexia bacterium, assembly GCA_963737125.1. GTDB lineage: Bacteria > Chloroflexota > UBA5177 > UBA5177 > UBA5177 > JANWJD01. Next base: position 119,910 of record CAVTRL010000001.1, read on the forward strand.
CTGTGTCGCGACCTTAACTGCAGTTCTTGAGGTTCTTGAGGTACGTGTCGGTCGGCACGTGAATCTGACCATTGATGATCATGCGTTGCACCTGCGCGACCTTCGCGCGGACGTTTGCGGGTACCAGGCGTTTATTGAAAGGCAGGATGCGTACGGCCCCATCCTTCAAGCCGTACTGGTGCCGGCCGGCTAAAAACTTACCCGTCGCCTGCTGGCGCATGATGATGCGCGCGGCGCCCGAGAAGTCTGGTCCAGTGGCAGTGAGCCCGTACGTTGGATCGAGCGGCAGGATATTCACATCGGCGCCAATCAGGTATTTGTGCGCTTGCTCGGATGCCTGATACACACCGACCTCGGTTCCGGCGGTGGCGGCGTGGATGATGTCAATACCTTTCCGATACATCGTCAGGGCGAACTGCTTCCCGAGTGCGGGGTCCTCGAGGGAGTTCACGTAGGCCCAGCACACCTTGGCGCGCGGGTTTACCCGCTTCGTGCCCAGGTAGAAGCCGACGAGATACCGGTTGATAACGTCCTGGACCACGGCGCCGAGGAACCCGACCTTGTTGGTTTTGGTCATCATACCGGCAACTATACCGGCCAGGTACGAAGATTCGTTCTCCTTGAAAAAGAGTGTTTGTACGTTGGGCAGCGGCTTCGTGATCTGCGCGTCTAGGAGAACAAAGTGCACCTTAGGAAATTTGGGTGCTACCGTCTGGACTGCCTGAATCATCGGCGGAAAGGTCGTGATGACGAGGTCGAACTGGGACGCCACCGTTTGTAGCGTAGACTCGTACGCGGATGCGTTCTGTACGACTACCAGCCGGGCAAGACTGTAATGGTAGGTCTTTGCTCCCTGGTTATAGCCGGTGACAAAGTCCTGCATGACGCCCTTATCATTGACAGGTTGGATGCTGACCAGTACGGCGCGAAGTCCCGCGGCGCGCACCACGGTCGCGTGTGCGGATTGAAGCGCCGGAGCACCGACGGTCAATACCGCAAGGAGAGCGAGACATACCCCAAGACGCGTGAACGTCCTCGTGGAGCGAAATGGCATCATTGTCATCCTCTTTCACTATGTGATCTGGTCGCCAGACTCATTGTCCACTCTCCTCGCTGCCCACCTCCTCCGTGAACTACGGTGTCGATGCCGGGGTACAGAAGACGCCGTAAAGGCCTGCGTCGAACGCTACCTCGCCGCTAGGCCGGGTGATGAATCCCACAATGCACTGTCCAGACGAACCTGTGCCTGGTTTCGGTTGCTGTAAAGGGCTTTCCTGCCTGCAAAGCGAATGGAGATCGGTCATCATTCCTACCATTGCCCGTCTGCTGAGCCAAGCCGATGAGCAGGATGCGCTGCGAAAAAGGCAGCAGGCATGCGACGCACGTGGTATCCGAACAACGTTGAGTTCACGTAGTTCTCGCTGTACAGGAAGGGCTGATTTTCCGCGTCAAAATGTGTCTGCTTCAGAAGGAGCAGAGGCTCGTTCGACGAAACCTCGAGTGCCTCCGCAATTGCATCACCCGCGAGGAGCGGTTTGAGAACGGCGCGGGCGACCTCGATGGTGAGCGAGCACTGGTCAGCCAGAAACGCGAAGAGCGATCCCTGGCCGTCGAATTGCCGCATATCTGCTTCGAATACAAGATGGCGAGGCAGGTAGTCTACGCACAGAATGACGGGGGTATCATCGGCGAGTCGGACGCGTGAGAGCCGATACACCTCCAAGCCCTGATCGATCTGAAGCGCATTCGTGACCTCGTCCGGTCCGGCAACGATATCGAGCTGAAACGAGCGACAACCCGGTACGTGACCGGCCGAGGAAATAATTTCAGTGGTGCTGGCAAGCATCTCGATGCCGGTTTCAACTGGCCAGAGGGAAAAACCCGAACTGCGCACGAACGTTCCGATGCCCTTGCGCGACTCGAGAACGCCCTGAGCGACGAGGAGTTGAATCGCCTCGCGTAGCGTGTTACGGCCGACTCCGAAAATTTCGGCGAGCTTTGGCTCGCTTGGCAGACGTGAACCGATTGCCAGGTCACCGACGCGAATTGATTTCAGGATCTTCCGTGCAATTCGTGTGGCGAGCGTGTCGCGGGGCAGCTTTTCGCTGTCCAGAACAAATGCCGATTCCGACACGTCTGGTTGTCCGACATCCGGATGACCTGCTTGCTCCATATTGGGAACTCTACAGCGAGCCGAGCGTTCATGTCAACCGGCCAGGTTTCCGCTAAACTGCCGGAAGGCACCAGCCACCTCGGATGGCCGGAGGATTCCCAACTCGGTGATGTAGCCCGTGATAAGCGCAGCTGGTGTGAGATCCAGAACTTCGCGCCGCACATCCGTACCAGCAGGCAGCGCATGGTCGTGCGGCGGCCACGGATGCAGCACGCAAGCGGTCAGATCCTCCACCGTTGCGGCGAACGCACCCGGATGAATCTTCATGCACTCGGTCGCCGCATACAAAGGCACGTCTGCCGCGCGCGCCACTAGAGCGATAGGATACGTGCCCACCGTGTTCGCCAGATCTCCGTTCCGAAAAAGCGTCTCGACACCGCTCAGGACAAGATCGACCCGGTCCATAACTCGGCCGACACCGGCATCCGGAAGATAGACGATCCGGTGCCCCGCATTGGAAAGGGCTTGCGCTACTTTGGCGCCCTGGCCCACCGGCTCCCCTGCTGTCACGAATACAGTAAGTGGCGTTCCGTCCCGTCCGGCTGTGTCCATAACGGCGAGCACCGTGCTGCTGTAGTCGTGGATCAACACGTGACCGTTTTTCGGAAGGATCGGACGGGCTTCGTCGATGATGCGCTCCAGGCTCTCTTTCCTGTACCGGGCGTAGCTCCGCACTCGGCCCTGGATGTGAGAGCGTATAACCTGGCCGTCTGCCTTCGTGTCGAGATCGGCGAGAATCCACTGGATGGCGTTGGCGTAGGCCGCGGTACTGGGCTTGAGCGCGCAGAACAATGCTCCCGCATCGGCTATCTGTTCGTACGCACTCCCTGGAGCAGGGCTGTCACTATACTCCGCGATCGCCTGCAGGGCGCTCATGATTGCTACAACACAGGCGCTGGCACCGACTATGCGATACGTCTGCAGCCCGTCGTACACGTCCTGCGCTTCCTCCGGCCAGGTAAGCGGGGCAGCGAGCGTACACATTATGTCTCCCGCTCGAACTGCTGGAAGTGATCCAGCCACCATCGGGCAATGTCGTTACGGCGGGCAAACCACACGCCATCCTTGCCCAGGCCATGCTCGATGATCTCTCGCAGAGCTGAGGTACGTCCAGCTTGTCCCACGAGCCTGGGATGCAGTCCAATCGACATCATTTTGGGATAGCCACGCTCGCCCTCCAACCAAAGTTCATCGATTCCTCGTTTGCAGAAGTTGGCGAAGTCGTCGGGGCTCTTGTCGCCCTGAAGATCGTTGTAGGTCAAACTGTAAGGGACGACGAGATGCTGGGTGTCATCGACCTGGGTGAAGTATGGGAGATCGTCGTTGTAGGCGTCCGAATCGTAGAGGAAGCCGCCTTCCTCAACCACGAGCTCACGAGTGTTCACGCTCGGCCCGTAGCGGCAGTACCATCCGATTGGCCGTTCCCCAAGCGTCTGCTGGAACGATTCCACTGCCCAGTCGATGTGCCGCCGCTCCGTCGCGCGATCGAGCAGCCAGTGTTCCTCCCAGCGCCAGCCGTGAGAGATGAAATCGTGCGAGCTTTCACGGAGATACGCAGCTACCTCGGGATTACGCTCCAGCGCCACGGCACAGGCAAAAAAAGTACAACTCACATCGTATTCGTCAAACAGCCGCATCAGCCGCCATATGCCGGCGCGACTGCCGTACTCGTACGTCGACTCGACGCTCAAATCACGATAGTCATTTCCCAGTGAGTAGGTGATTTCCCCCAGCCCCTCATTGCGTTCGTCTCCGGCCGGCTTTGAGTATTCCGATCCTTCCTCGTAATTCACCACGATGTTGACCGCAACCTTGGCACCGTTCGGCCAGACAACCTGGGGAATGTAACGGCCGTAGCCAATGAAGTTTCGCCGTGGTCCTGGGACGTTCTGATCTATCAAGCGCATGGCATCCTCTCCTGGGTATGCAGTTATCGTCGCTCAGTTTGCGGATAGCTTGGAGATGGGAAGCTGAAGACCATCTCCACCTCGTCGGGTCCCGTGTTGGCAATCCAGTGCCAGACGCCGGACGGAACGAATAGCGCATTTCCAGGAAGGAACGGTACTGATTCCGCATCCGTGCGGAGTTCGCCCTGCCCACGCGTCACGTATATAAGTTCCTCGACTTCATGAGCGATTGCGGCGCTCACGGTTCCGGGGGTAAAGAGCGAGACTCCGAGCGAAGCCTGATTGCCGGAGACCTGCGTGTCAGTCAGCAGCATTCGGCTCCAACTCCCGTTCTGCAGTTCGTTTGCTCGGATGTCACCGAGACTGACCGCCGTCACTCGTCGCACTATTCGCTCCTCCGACCAAGATGGTAGTTCGAGCGTAGCTATCCGAAAGCCGAATGTGCCAGAGTGGGGGCTAGCGACATCACTTCACTACCACGGGATTGATGGGCGAACCGGTGCCGCCCACGATCTTCAGGGCGCCGACCGTCATCAGGAACCGATACTGACCGTCGGCGGCGCAGTCGGCCGCGAGGTCTTCCAGCCAGGCCATTTCGAGCATAGTCACGCCCAGACGGGTTATAAGGTAGGGATGCACGGGCTGGGTGGTGCCGGTGCGGGTCGAGAACGTCTGTTCGTTGCCCATGGTGTCCGTGCCGTAAAGCGGTAGCTCCAGGTCGTCGAACCAGCCGGCCAGTTCTTCGGTATAGGTAATGCCCGGCTCGTTCACGGCATCGCCGACATACTGCGCCATTCCTCCTTGCAGGAAGTTGAGATAGAAGCCGGTTCGCACCAGGACCATGTCGTGCTTCTCAACCGTCACGTTCTGGCGTTGAGCCGTGCCGATGAGATCCTCCAGCGTCACTTCTTCGCCGTGCGCCAGTGAGTCGACGCCGCGGTAGCGGGCTACATCCAGCAGAACTGTCGAGCCGACGATGCCGCGCTCCGCGACCTTCTCTATGCTGTTGCGCGTGAGGCCACCGACCGTCGTATCGGCGGGATAGCCGTTATACAGTCGATCGCCGTACCAGATATGCCCGAGTGCGTCGAGCTGCGTGGTCCCGTGGCAGTAGATGAAAATGGCGTCGTCGGCATACTCGAAGCCGGACCCCGGCGCAGGCTCCCGCTTTCCCGCGGCGTATAACCCGTGGTCGTTGGTCACGAAGTGCTTGGTGGGCGTGCGAGGGGGCCAGACGAGATCGCCATCCGGATGAGCGATGGGGAGACCCAGGGTGAACACCTTGCCGGAGCGCACGCTGGCGATACCCCGAAGTACCTGGCCCGGGTCAAGCACGTTGAGCATTCCGATCTCATCATCCGGTCCCCACCGGCCCCAGTTGGTCGGCGCGTTGGCGAGGATCTGCGCGATGTCTCTGGACATTGAGGCTCCTTCGACAAACGAAATCAACGGAAAAATTGAATCTGTACAGACAGCGTATCAACCTGTAGAATAGCCCTACAAGTTGATAGGAGTGGTGCCTATGGTACAGGGACGGCGTTTTTGGCGGAGCGGCGCGCGAATGTGCACGTCGCGCATGAAGTAATCGCCTGCACGAGGTATGAGGAGAAGTGCGATGAATCTACGCGCAACCCTTCGATGGATTGCCGTTTTGTTGGTAGTGAGCGCCACGTTCTTCACGGTCGCAAATGTCAATCATGCGCATGCGGCGGGAAAGAAACTGACGATTGCCTTTATCCAGATCGGCATCAGCGCCAATCCCTTCTGGGCCGACCAGGCTCGCGGCGCCACTGAGGCCGGCCGCCGGCTCGGCATCAACGTTCGCAATATCAGCGGCAATCAGAAAATCTCCGATCAGGTGCAGCGTATGAACGAGGCCATCGATCAGCACGTCGATGCCATTGAAATCGTTCCGCTGGACCCGAAGTCGATCGAGCCCGCTCTCAAGCGAGCGCAAAAAGCGCACATTCCGGTGCTCGTGCTCTACAGCGTCGCGCCCAACGCCACGATGATCTCCGGCTTCGACGACTACAACAGTGGAAAAATCGTCGGCAATTACGTATCCCAGGTCCTCAAGAAGAAGTACGGATCGGTCAAAGGCAAGGTCGCCGTGCTGCGCGGCGCTCTTGGACAGACGCTGGATAGCCTCCGGACCAACGGTTTTACCGATGTCCTGAAGAAATCCGCCGGGATCCAGGTGGTGTCCGAGCAGCCGACCGACTGGACCGCCGACAAGGCGGTATCGATCATGCAGGACTGGCTGGCGAAGTATCCTGACCTCACAGTGGTCTACGGACTTAGCGATACCATCACCGTGCCGGCGCTCGACGTTGCTCTGCGCAATCCTGCCGGCAAGAATATCCTGTTCGCCTCGATCGACGGTGATCCCATCGGGCTCACGGCGATCAAGAATGGTCAAATGCTCGCCACCGCGCTTTACGGGCCGATCTACGCCGGCTATCGCTTTACCGAGATGGCCTACAACCTTGCGAAGCACCACGCTCTGCCGCATGTTCGTTACCTCAACAGCGCGCTCGTAACCCAGCAGAACATCAATGCCGCGCTGGCCATGGAAAACGCGATGTCCAAAAATATCCATACCTTTAACTTCGACCAGGGACTGGCCTCTGCGCTCCAGAAGTACTCGCACTAGCGCAACGACGCTGAACCACCAGGCATACCGGCATCGAATATCACTACCCTTGCGAGGGGACAACATCCGTTGCGGTGGGCGCATCCGCGCCCACCGCCATACCGGAATCTACAGCGATATCAACCGTAACTCTGGGAGCGCCCACACGTGGCCATGCTGATCGAGCACACCACTGGCCCTATACCCGAGGAATCGATCAATATTCTCGAGATGCGTGGTGTAACCAAGCATTTCCCGGGTACGCTCGCCCTTAGCGAGGTCGATTTGACCGTCAGACGCGGTGAGATTCACGCGCTGGTGGGGCAAAACGGGGCAGGCAAATCGACACTGGTCAAAATCCTGGCCGGAGATTACAGGGCATCCTCGGGATCGATTGCCATAGCCGGAAACCCGGTTGAGATTACGAATACCAGGGAAGCACACGATCTTGGTATCGGCATCGTGTACCAGGAGCTCAGCCTTCTGCCGAATCTGTCGGTCGCGGACAACATCTCGCTGGGACGTGAGCCCGTCAAAGGGATGGTGCTGGATCGAGCCGAAGCTGAGCGGCGAGCGATTGAAGCGCTGGAGCGTATGGGCATCGAGCATATCGATCCACGGACCAGGGTCGCCGCGCTGGCTTTACCGGAACGGCAGATGGTGGAAATTGCCAAGGCGCTGAGCCAGGCGCCGCGGATCCTGATTCTCGATGAGCCCACCGCCGCACTTACCCAGGATGAAGCCGAACGTCTCTTCCACGTGCTCCGGTCGTTACGGCGGCAAGATATCGGCATCATCTACATCACACACCGATTCAAGGAAATCTTGTCGTTGTGCGATCGTGCCACCGTACTGCGGAGCGGGCGCGTGGTCGGTGTGTTTGGGGCCGGCGACATCACCCTTGACCGATTGGTCGAGGCCACCCTCGGGCAGCAGTCGGACGTCGTGTTCCAGCGAACTCCAGAGAGTATTCAAACCGCCAATGCTCCCTTGCTGGAAGTGAAGAACTTGAGCGTGGGCACACGGGTGCGTGACGTCAGCTTCGACGTACGGCGCGGAGAGATCGTAGGCATCTGTGGATTGCTGGGCGCGGGCCAGAGCGACCTGGGCCGGGCGCTTTTTGGGGATCGGGAGCAGGTAACCGGGACGGTCGCGTTGCACGGACGCCCGATTGCCGTGCGAACGCCTCGCAGTGCACGCCGCGCCGGCATCGGCTTCCTGTCCGATAGCCGCCTGGAGGAAGGTGTGTTTCCGGATCTGACGACCGAGGAGAATGTGGGCGTGGCCTCGCTCGGGCGCTACGTGCTGTCTAAAGCGTTACCGCTGATCCGTAAACGCGCGCTGCGTGACGCCATCGGCCGGGTAGGCGCGCGCACCAATATCGCTCCATTCGCACTGGGGCGACCGATTCGCTTGCTCAGCGGCGGTAACCAGCAGAAGGCGCTGCTGTCGCGCTGGCTGCTGCGTGGAGCCGAGGTGTTTGTTTTTCTCGAACCGACGTTAGGGGTTGATGTCGGCGCGAAAGTCGAAGTCTACCGTCAGCTCGAGGCGCTGGCCGTGACCGGCAAAGGCGTGATCGTCATATCTACGGACGTATCCGAGATCCTCGGACTGTCCGATCGAATTATCGTCATGGACCACGGACGTATGGCCTGTGTGTTGGATCGTGCCGAGGCGACGGAAGAAAAACTAATCCTTGGTATGCAGGGGGCTGGAGCGGATGGCACTACGAACTAGGCTCCAATCGCCGTCCAGGGCACCGGTCGACACCGATAGTGGAGCCGCCCGGCCCATCGAGCGACTATCGTCCGTCCTGGGGAAAATTGGCATCGTTCTGGTTGCCGGCGCGCTATTCCTGGCTTTCAGCCTCACGTCGCCCACGTTCTCCTCGCACGTAAACCTCGACAACATCATGATCCAGATCGCGGTGCTGGCAATAGTTTCGATCGGGGAGACAATCGTGATGCTGTTGCGGGGCATCGACCTCTCGGTTGGCTCGGTGGTGCTGCTCAGCAGCGTGGTGGTGGGAACCCTGACCGTGAATCATCACGAACCCGCGCTCCTTGCCATTGGGGTGGCCATGGTGCTCTCGCTTGGCGTCGGCCTTATCAACGGCGTCCTTATCGCCATCGTGGGGGTCGAGCCGATTATCGTCACACTCGCGATGCTGCTCGCGGTTCAGGGACTCGATCAGGTCATATTGGCTCAAAATGGCTCGTGGATTGAGGTGCTCACACCCTTCTTCAACGGCTTATACGAAAACCAGCTCCTCTTTCTGCCGGTTATGGCTGTGATCACGCTGGGTCTCTATGTACTGGCCTCGATCCTGATGCGAAAGACGCCGTTTGGGCGCAGCGTGTATGCCGTGGGTGGAAACCCGCGGGCTGCGCACCTCGCCGGAATCAACGTTACCGCCGTGACAGTGGCTGCGTACGCGCTCTCCGGACTCTTCGCGGGTATTGCCGGGCCGCTCGAAGTGGCACAGGTTGGTACGGTGAGCCAGAATGTCGCGTCCGGGCTGGAGTTCAGCGCCATTACCGCGGTGCTGGTAGGTGGGCTCAGTCTGGCCGGCGGCGCCGGCAGCGTGGAGAAGACGCTCGTCGGGGCGGCGATTTTCGGCATGATCGACAACTACCTTACCCTGAACAGCTTCTCCATCTATTACAAGCAGGCGGTATCCGGCTTTCTCATTCTGGTCGCGGTGGTTGTCCTCAATCTGGGCCGCCTACGAAGCGAGCGCTGACATGGATCGATCCTCCCAACCGCCGCCGGAGAACGTCACGCACCGTTTACGCGTGTCGCTTCGATCTTCCGCCGCCACCGATGTGCTGCTGCTTGCTTCGCTTATCGTGGTGTTCGTGGGGGTCGTCGGGCACCTCGAACCGGCCTGGTTTGCCTGGAGCACATTGCAAACCGCCATGAGTGAGAACGCGCCGCTGGCCATCGTCGCGGTGGCCATGACCTTTTCCATCATCTCGGGGAACATCGATCTCTCGCCGGGAGCCATGATCGCCCTTACCGGCGTGATCGTGGGGCTCGTGTTCGAACATACCGGCAATCTTCCCCTGGGCTTTGCGGCCGGCTTTGCCTTTGCCGTAGCCATCGGAGCCGCACATGCCACGCTGGTCGTCCGGCTGCGCGTCAACGCCATCATCGTTACCCTGGCGGCTTACATCTGGGCGCGCGGCCTGGCCATTGGACTGACCGGAGCGAACCCAATCAATATCAACACGCCTTTTATCAACACGATGAACACCGCCGCGCTGGCCGGGATCACGATTCCGATCGCACTGATCTTCGTGGCCTATCTTCTGGGGTGGTTCTTGTTAGGTCACACCCGCATGGGGCGATACACCTTTGCCATGGGACGCAATGTTCGTGCGACCGAGCGTGCCGGAATCAGCATTTACAGGCAAACCCTGCTGATCTTTGGCTTCATGGGATTCATGATCGCGGTGGCAACGGTTCTAACCATCAGTCAGGTGGCGGGGGCGCAGCCGCTGGAGCAGCAGGGATTTGAACTGGATGCGATTATCGCCGTCATCATCGGCGGCTCGAAGCTGATTGGCGGCGAAGGAAGTATGCTGCAGACCCTCATGGGCGTGGCCTTCATCACGGCCATCAACAGTGGTCTGGCAAATGTAGGTCTCACCGATGCGGGCTACGCCTTCGCCAAGGGCACCATCATCCTCGGTGCACTGACGCTGCAGGTGGTGGTGCGACGGCTCGTCGCCTGGCGGGTGCGAAGTACGGAGACACCGCGGGCGCCCGCGTCACGCTCGCGCGCAGTGACCGCGTCATGAACTTCCCGCAGATCAGCCGGCGTCGGCTTTCGACTGAAGTTGCCGAGCACCTGGAGCAGCAGATTCTTAACGGTGACCTGGTGGAGGGAAGCCGGCTGCCGTCGGAGAAGGAGCTGGGTCTGAGCTTCGGGGTCTCGCGTAACGCCATACGAGAGGCGCTGAAGACCCTGGAGGAACGCGGATTGGTTCGGGTGGAAAACGGTCGCGGCGCCTACGTCACGGCGCCTGGCGACGAGATTCTGCGATCCGCCATCGCCCGCTACGTGCACTCGAGACTCACATCCGACACGGTGGACGAGTTTTATCAGCTCCGTGAGGCACTCGAGGGAGCGGCGGCACGGTTGGCCGCGCTGCGGGCCGGCGAGCACGACTTGCGAGAACTATCGCAGGCCCTGGCTACCATGGAAGCCAACGAGGAAGACGTCGACGGGTGGATGCAGGCGGATGTTGCGTTTCACCGCGCGCTGATCGGCGCAACGCACAATCCATTCTTTATAACGTTACTCGAGCCGGTGATCGACCGCCTGCGCGAAGCCATCAGAGTAAGCTTCGATGCCGAAGGGGCGCGTGCCGGGCTCGCCTGTCACGCCGCCATTCTAGACTGCATCAGAAGCCACGATGCCGCCGGCGCACACGATGCCATGCTGGCAACGCTGCAGGATTCGGCACAGCGCGCACGGCGCGTACTGAAAGTGGAGTGAGGGTGTGCCCATGAGCCGGCCGCGCATTACCACGATACAGACCTTCTTCGTGGACGGCTTCTACCGCAACTTCGTCTTCGTGAAGATCGACACCGACGAAGGAATCGTCGGCTGGGGCGAGTGCAGTCTCGAGGGGAAAGAAACGGCTGTGATAGGAGCGGTCGACGACTACGCGCGGGAGCTCACCGGCCGGGATGCGGTGGCCATCGAAGAGCATGTCCGTACGATGACCCGCGATTCGTTCTGGATGAACGGGCCGGTGTTACGCAGCGCCATGGGTGGCCTGGAGATGGCCATGTGGGACATCCTCGGCAAGTGGTTAGGCGTTCCGGTTCACGTCCTGCTCGGTGGGAAGATGCGTGACGAGATCGAGGCCTATTCCAACGCCTGGTACTTCGGCGCGAACACCGCCCGAGACTTTGCCGCCGCCACCGATCTGCCGCTGGCGGCGGGCTACCGTGCGCTCAAGTTCGATCCGTTCGGTCACGCCGGCTCGGTGCAATCGACTAAAGAGCTTCGTGCCTCGATTGAAAAGGTTGCGGCGGTGCGCGCGGCGGTTGGCCCCGACGTGCAAATCGGTCTGGACGCACACGGGCGCTTTGGGTTGATGAGCGCGCTCCGAGTGCTGCGCGAGCTCGAGCCGTACGATCTGTACTTTATCGAGGAGCCGCTGCATCCCGGCGATCGAACGGGGCTGGAGCAGTTGGCACGGCAGTCACGAATCCCCATTGTGCTGGGCGAGCGGCTGTACTCTCGCTGGGAATACCGACACCTGCTGGAACAAAACCTCATCGGAATGATCCAACCTGACGTCATACATGTCGGCGGCATCTCGGAGCTGCGCAAGATCGCGGCGATGGCGGAAGTCTACGGCGTGGGTGTCGCCCCACACAACGCGGCCGGACCGATATCCACCGCGGCCACGCTCCAGGCGGTGGCCTGCATTCCGAATATCGAGATCCAGGAAATGTTCGCGCCGCAGGATGCGCCCTGGCGTGATGATCTCGCCTTCCCCCCAATCGCCGTTCGTGATGGCAAGGCTCAGATTCCTGACGGACCCGGTCTCGGCATCGAACTGGACGAAGACGTGGCGCTGGCCCATCCGGGTAAACCACGCGGTCTCGATTTCTACTCTTCCGGCTCAATCCTCGAGATCGAGTACCAGCCCGGCTGATGGGGGACGACACCTACGGGCACACGCCGGCTCGCCAGGCGTTACTACTCGGGGACGTCTATGGGATCGGCTACGACGAACAGCGGGCGCAGCGTCCACCGCTCCGGTTGGGTGTGATCGGAGCCGGAGGTGTGGCGCAATCAAAATACTTCCCGGCTGTGGCCCGGCTCCGCGCTATCTGGGAGCCGATCGAGATCGTGGCCTTTGCCGAGCCGCGGCGCGAGCAGGCGCGAAAGGTGCAAGCGATCTACGGCGGCCGGAGCTATACCGATTACCGGGAGATGTTGAAACAGGAAGAGCTTGACGGAGTGCTGGTGCTTGGCCCCGACGAGCTCCATCCCGAGCACACGCTCGCGGCCCTCCAGTCAAATTGTCACGTCCTGGTAGAAAAGCCCATCGCCCGCTCGCTGGCCGACGCGCACCGCATGTGTACGCTGGCGGACCATCTGGGCCTCATCCTGATGACTGTTGCCACCATGCGCTGTATGCCGCCTTACCGCCGCGCCCGCGGGTTGATCGAGCACGGTCCGGTGTCCGCTCCGGCAATGTTCGCGGGCAAGTTCAACCTGGGGTACGACTACGTTGACCTGCTCGAGGGCGGCACCATCCATCTCTTCGACCTGGCCCGCTATCTCATGGGAGACGTGACGTCGGTGCATGCGCTCGGCATCAATCGATATCACGGCAGCCGGCACGGCTATCCGATTGACAACGCGATTGCATCGCTCCAGTTTGCTTCAGGGGCGATAGGCGCGGTGTACACCAGCAGTTCGGCGCTGAGCTTCAAGCCGTGGACGCGAGTCGAGGTGTACGGAAACCATGCATGGCTGGCAGTCGATGACAACTGGGAGCTGCTGCTCTACGACGGCGAGGAAAGACCGGCGCAGTCCTGGAAACCGGCGCCACCGAACACCCTTCTGTTCGACGAGGAGTTTGGTGGATTCATGGGCTTGATCGAGAACTTTTGCGGGGCGATCCGAGGCGTGGAGGCACCGGTGGCAACCGGCTGGGACGGTTACCGTGCCTACGAGCTGCGTACCGCGACGGTGCTATCCCTGGCGCGTGGCGACAGTGTCTCCTTACCGCTCGACGGCGAGCCGGCCGATGCGGAAGCCGGCGAGTGGCTGCGGGTAGCTGAGCCGTCGACACACGGCGATACGCCGTAGTTGCCGCCAGATTTAGACCGGGATTCTGCTCGCGGCGTGGTCGATCGAAGTAACTCCATACGTATCCCCGTGGGCTCCCGGTGCTGTCGTATCAGGGCGGGTGGCGCGGCCGTAACATCGTGACCTATGATGCATCCGTGCGCCGTAACCAGAATGGAGTCGTCAATCGTCCGATCTCACGCCGAGGTTTCCTCGAAGGCTCCATAGTGGGAACGGGAGCGGTACTGGGGGCGGCGAGTCCCTTCTTTTCCACCGCATCCGCGTTGGGTGCGTCTGCCGTTCCACAGACCACTCAGGAAAAAGTGGCGCAGCTGTTCGTGATCAGTTTTCAGGGGCAGACCGCCGGTCACGAGATTCTGTCCTTGCTCGAACGTTACCCGTTGGGAGGGGTGGTTCTCTACGGCAGCAACTGTCATTCGGCGGTACAGCTGCGTACCCTGTTGATGGAGCTCCAGACCGTGTCGCGCTTTCCACTGCTGGTCTGCACCGATCAAGAGGGTGGAACGGTGGTTCGAATCCACGACGGCGCTCCCAGCTTCCCCTGGGAGGCAACCTACGGCTCGATCGGCTCTAGCGACCGCGTCTATGAAGACGCCTCGACCACCGCCCGTGATCTGCGTGCTCTGGGGCTGACCATGAACCTGGCGCCGGTAGTGGACGTGCTGAGCAATCGGAAGAGCCCGATTGGCCGGCGTTCGTACGGGCCTGATGCAAACCTGGCCGCCCGGCTCAGCACCGCCGCCATTCGCGGCTATCAGGAACACGGTCTGGCCTCGACCGGCAAGCACTTCGTGGGTCTCGGCCACACCTCCATCGACTCGCATCGTGCCCTGCCCACGGTAACGCTCACCCTGGCGCAGCTGGAAGCACGAGACTTTATCCCATTCCGGGCCGCGATCGCTGCCGGGGTCTCGTCGGTGATGGTCGCCCACGTCGCGCTGCCGAAAGTCGACCCCATTTATCGTCCCGCTTCGCTTTCCCCCGTGATAATCGAAGGAGTATTGCGGACGCGACTCGGCTTTGCAGGCGTCGTCATGACCGACAGCCTCGTCATGGGAGCGCTTCCCAAGGGTCACGAAACGGAAGCAGCCGAGCTCGCCTTCGCGGCGGGTGCCGATATCCTGCTGATCGGAGATAACGGCCCCATCCCGCCGGCGCTAATCGAAGCATCGATCGAGCGCGTCACGGCTGCGGTAACGAGCGGACGCATCCCGCAGAGCCGGCTCGACACCGCCCTGGCGCGCGTGCGTGCGCTGAAGCGACGGTACCCGCCGGCTGTCTTGCCGGGACACTGAGCACCGGCAGCCCGAGCCACATGCGCGGGGCGAGTGGGATCCCGCGGGCATCGACATGACCCGGTGATGTGGTTTCGGCACAGGTTTCCTGTCCCTGTCAACGCCGTTCAAAGCCTGGTGGCGTGGCTACCAACCGAGAGTAGCGGCAGGATGCGCTTCCGAGCCTCACGCACCTATGTCAATCAGTCCTGAATCAGCCGTAACATGGCATTGTCCGCACATGATACATCGTGTAGTATAAATCCAAACCAAACAACGAGATTGTGACTATCGTTCAAAGACGCTGGCGCGTTCTTATGGAGTAGATCCACGACTGACGACGGCTTTGCAGCGTTCGCTGCCGGACATGCTGTCCGTCGCACGGGTAGTCCATTGCTGTCACCCGGAGGGTCGGCCCCGATACCTCCCTGGCTTTCCAGGTATCCAATGTTCGGTGAACGCAAGCTCCGGTGCGCCCAGCGGTTTCCTCAAGCATGCCCGTTCGTGTAATGGATGGGGAATCCCCCATTTCCAGTCGCCGCCTGAAGGCATATAGGGTACTGGTTCGTATCCGGCCGACTGTCGTTGGCGCCTGGCTGAAGAGATTTTTGCGGTTGAAGCGCGTCCAGATCGAGACAAACCTCAGGACTTTCTGGATCGACCCTGCCTCACTTCCAGGACAGAAGCTGCTGTACACCGGCATTCATGAACCGTGCACGATTGACGTATTGAAGCGGCTCCTCTCCCTTGAATCGACATGTATCGATGTCGGGGCAAACGAGAGACATTTGTCAGTTATTGCGTCTGGCCTGGTTGGGAAATGCGGTAGGGTCGTGGCCGTGGAGCCACAGCACAGGCTTCAGCATGTGTGTGGACCAGGTATGACATCGATCGCCCGCGAGGAAAGAATGATGTGGGGGCTAGACCGTGCGCAACTGGCAGCGATGGGGCCCCGTTTTGATCGACAGTGATCGATGTTGCGAGTGACGGTCTGGATGAACATGCCTTCCTTCTATCAGGGAGACATGTATCGCGCGCTGGCGAAGACCGGTAGAGTCGATCTCCACGTCGTGTATGCGCGTGGTATTCCTCAGTCACGGCAAGACCTGGGCTGGTCGACCGATGTGAGCGGGTACGAATCGACCATGTTGAACGCACGCTGGAGAATCCTTGACGCAATGCGTCTGGCGTGGAAGCGGCGCGGAGACGTACACATTGTCAATGGGTTGTGGGCCGAACCGGCATTCGCTGCTGCGTTGATAGTCCTGGCGTTGCGGGGCAGTGCCTACGCGATCTATTCCGAAGGAATCGATCCTCGCATAACGTGGGGCAGGCTTCAATCGACGATCCGAATGTCCTGGGGGCGGATAATTGGAGCGCGAGCGACGGGTTGGTTTCCAATATCGCGCTTTGCCGTCGAGTTATACCGAAGATTTGGAGTGCGATCCGACACGATGTATCCGCTGGGCTACTTCCGCGCGGCGCCCATTGCGCAGCCGCTATGCATGGAGCGCGGTGTCGGTCACGGACCGATCAAGCTACTGTTCGTTGGGCAGATTGTGGAGCGAAAGGGCATCGACCTCCTGTTGGCCGCACTCGCCGATCTGCAATCCGAGTTCCCAGATATCATCCTCAGCCTGATTGGGGATGGACCGATGCGGGACGTATACGAGCGACGGGCAGATGCATTTGGGGTCGCACATCGTGTTCACTTTGAGGGCGTCCTCCCCGCTCAGGCGATACCGAGCAGAATTTCAAGTGCGGACGTTCTTGTGCTTCCTTCTCGATGGGACGGGTGGGGGCTGGTGGTCAACGAAGCGTTAGTGTCCGGCACTCCCGTGATCGTTTCCGACCGATGTGGTGCCGCGGAGGTAATTCAGCAGGGAGTGAACGGCTATGTCTTTCGAAGTGACGATGCGGCCGATCTGGCAGCGAGTCTACGATCATTTCTGGCGCGGCGTCGATCATGGTGTCAGATGCGCCTGGCCGCCTCTGACACTGGCCAGACACTGACTACGCAGGTGGTGGCGCCATATTTCGCCGACTGTATAGAACACATGCTCGACCCTCACCGACCTCATCCAGTGCCACCCTGGGCGAATTCTTTATCCGATGACGTGGCGCTCCAGTGACACCACTACCCGTCGCAGTGGCCAAGAGACGACAGTGCTGATTCGGATAGCCCATTACGGGCAAGACAGGTCAAATTGCGGTGACAGCAGGTCAGCAGAGCCTCTGGTTACAAGGTGAAAATCTGTTTCTTCGTTGACGCACGCAGCCCCATCGCTCAGAACTGGATCCGGTACTACCTCGATCGCGGTTGGGAGGTGGACGTAATCTCCTCGTACCCTTCTGGGTCCGACGTGCTGCCCGGAGCAAGGTTGACCGTCATTCCACTGGGGTTCTCGGAACTTGCCGCTCGGGCTCGGTCTTTTGACCTGTACGAAACGGCTAGCGACTGGACTCACGGTGATGCACTTGCTGCCATGACGCGTGACTATCTCTTTCCAATCGCGTCGTCAGCGCGGAGCTGGCTTGCTCCAGCGGAACTGGTGCGACACATTTCGCGCGTGCGATCGCTGGTGCGGTCCATCCGCCCCGATCTGGTCCACGCCATGCGTATACCCTTCGAGGGCATGATGGCCGCGCTCTCCGTCCGGGACGTTCCAGTCGTGGTGTCCGTCTGGGGCAACGATTTCACGTTACACGCCGCTGGCAACCCGCTTATTGCCGCACTCTCGCGATACACGCTGCGGCGGGTCGATGCTCTGCACTGCGATTGCCAACGCGATCTCCGGCTCGCCATCGAACTGGGATTCGACACGCGGAAGCCCGCAGCAGTTTTGCCGAGTGCCGGAGGTATCGATCTCTCAGTGTTTCATCCGGATGCGCGGGGGGCCGGCCCGGACTTGCTCGAAGGTCTAGGTTCCGGGCCAGTGGTGGTCAATCCTCGTGGCTTCCGAGGATACGTACGCAACGACGAGTTCTTCCGTGCTATACCCATAGTTCTAGACCAGGTGCCAACGGCCCGATTCGTGTGTAGCTCCATGGCCACAAACGAATGGGCCCGGCACCGGGTGCGCGAGCTGAACCTGGAAGCGTCGGTGCGACTCTTGCCCTATGTGCCTCACTCCCGTATGGCCGCCGTGCTCGGGCGCGCCGACGTCGCGGTATCTCCCAGCACGCACGACGGCACACCCAACAGTCTTCTGGAAAGTATGGCATGCGGCGCTTTTCCGGTGGCAGGCGATATCGAGTCGGTTCGAGAATGGATTACCGATGGATACAACGGCCTTCTTTGCGATCCCACCGATCCGAAGGCGCTCGCCGCGGCCATCATACGCGCCCTGGCCGACGCGCCGCTGCGGGAGCGGGCGGCGGCCCACAACCGCGAGCTTGTCTCGACTCGCGCCGAGCACGGAGAGGTAATGCGAGCGGCAACCGAGTTTTACCGGCGGATCGTGGGACCGGTGCACTTCAATCAGGAAGACGCGGCATGTGCGGGCTGATCGGCCTCGCCAACTGGGGCGACCGCGAATCCCTCGCGCGCATGACCGATTTGCTCGTGTATCGCGGGCCTGACGATCGGGGAATCTGGGATAGACGCTTGCCGGACGGCGCCTACATCGGGCTCGGGGCTCGCCGCCTTGCGATCCGTGATCTGTCGCCCGCGGGTCATATGCCAATGCCAAACGAGAATGAAACGCTCTGGATTGCACTCAACGGCGAAATCTATAACTATGCCGAGTTACGGTCCGAATTGGAGACCCGCGGCCACACCTTTCGCTCGCAGAGCGATACCGAGGTTATCCTCCATCTCTACGAAGAGGAGGGCCCGGAGTGCGTGCGGCGTCTGAATGGCATGTTCGCAATCGCTCTCTGGGATCTGCGACACCACGACGACCCCGTGCTGTTTCTGGCGCGGGATCACTTCGGCATCAAACCGCTGTACTACACCCAGCGTTCAGACCGATTGGCGGTGGCGTCCGAGGCCAAAGCCCTCTTCGAGCTCGAAGGGGTAAACCCTCGACTGAGCTTGACCGAACTCGATCGCTACATGACGTTTCTGTGGGTCCCCGAACCGGAGACCATGTTTGAGGGAATCAACAAGATTCCGGCCGCTCATTGGGGCATCTTTCGCCGCGGCGCGCTCCAGTTACATGAATACTGGAATCCAACATATCGCGAGCGAAGTGCTCGGCCTGGGCAGTCGCTCGGCGATCTGCAAGAGCAACTGAGGCATCAACTGCGACGTGCCGTTACGCGTCAACTGGTGAGCGATGTCCCGGTTGGTGCCCTGCTCAGCTCCGGCCTCGACTCGAGCAGCATCGTCGCCTTTATGGCGGAAAGCATGACGGAGCCGGTGCACACCTACACGATCTCCTTCCCATCTCGTTATGCAGTGGGGGAGTTAACGCTGGACGACCCGGCATTGGCCGGCGTGCTGGCTCGCAATTTCGGGTGCATTCACGAGGATATCGTGGTCGAGTCCTCCGCCAGTGAGCTCTTACCGTCCCTGGTGTGGCATATGGATGATCCGGTTGCCGATCCGGCTATCATCACATCCTTTCTGGTATGCCGGTCAGCGCGCCGCGACGTTACCGTGCTGCTCTCCGGCATCGGCGGAGATGAGCTGTTTGCCGGCTACCGAAAACACTCCGCCCAACGCTGGACGCAGTTATACCGCATGCTTCCCGCCGGACTACGACGTCACGGGATCGAGCCGGTTGTGGGCGCGATCCCGTCGCTTCGAGGCACTCGCCTGAAGGGGCGCGTTCGTCTGCTGAAAAAATTGGTTCGGAGCGGTTCCCTGGCGCCACACGAGGAATTCCTGATGAACTCGACCTACGTCGACGATGATCAGAAGGCATCGCTGTATTCGCCGGCGCTGCGGCAGGAAATGACAGGTCCGCCGGCCTGGTCGGCGCATATGAACCTCTTTGGGCGAGTGGCGTACACGGACTTCATCAATCAGATGCTTTACCTGGACATGAAGATGTTCATGCCAAGTCTCAATCTCAATTACAACGACAAAATGAGCATGGCGTCTTCGGTGGAAATGAGGGTGCCGTTTCTGGACCTCGATCTGGTTGACTTTGCCGCCTGCGATGTGCCGGTGGAGCTGAAATTGGAAGGTGTGCTCCAGAATCAGACAAAGTTCATTTTGCGCGAGTCGATGCGGGGCATCCTCCCCGACCGGACGCTGACTCAGCGAAAAGCGGGATTTGGAGCGCCAGTGGATTACTGGCTGGCGTACGACTTGCGTGAGATGGTCGATGATCTACTGTCGGAGGATCGCCTGCTCCGCCGCGGCCTCTTCAAACCTGCCACGGTGCGACGCTTGATTTCCGAACAGCGCGATGGTCGGCGTGATTGGTCGCTTCAAATCTGGCAACTATTGACGCTGGAGCTGTGGATGCAAACGTTCATGGACCGCTCAACCGGCCGTGCGCCGCTTCAGAAAGCTTCGGCGGATTCCGCGCACGTCGGCTGGAGCTCTCGCGCAAGCGGGTAGACCGATGAAGCAGGTTCTCCAACACATGAAAACCGGTCAGACCGTTGTGTCGGATGTCCCGGTCCCCCTCGGCGAGCCAGGGAAGGTACTGGTGAGGGTGGAAGCGTCGCTGGTGTCGGCCGGTACGGAACGGATGGTGGTCGACTTCGCGCACCGGAACCTGCTGCAGAAGGCTCGATCTCGACCCGATCTGGTGAAACAAACCGTCGACCGGGCGCGGCGCGAGGGTATCGCTTCGACCTTCGAGGCTGTCCAGAACCGGCTCGATCGTCCCATGACGCTTGGCTATTCCTGTGCCGGTACCATTGTCGAGGTTGGTGAGGGTATCACCGATCTCGCCGCCGGCGATCGCGTGGCCTGTGCGGGCGCCGGCGCGGCCCATGCCGAAATCGCGCTGGTCCTACGAAATCTGGTGGTTCCGCTGGCCGGCAACGTCACGCCGGAGCCCGCCGCCTTCGTCACTCTGGGCGCCATCGCGCTCCAGGGTATTCGGCTGGCCGCGGTGGAACTGGGGGATGTGGTCGCGGTCATCGGCCTGGGGCTGCTCGGCCAGCTTACCGTGCAGATACTGCGCGCCGCCGGCTGCACCGTCGTCGGGACGGACCCCCAGCCGGATCGCGCCGACCTGGCCGCTCGCCTGGGGGCCACGGCCACGGCCACTACACCCGAAGAGATGGCGTCGATCTGCCGCCACTACTCGCGCGGGTACGGCGTGGACGCCGTGCTTATCACGGCCGACACCAGCAGCAACGGTCCGGTTGAGCTGGCGGGTGAAATCAGCCGCGATCGAGCCGTGGTCGTCGCGGTCGGCGCCGTGGGGACGGCTGTGCCGCGCAAGACCTATTACGAAAAGGAGTTGGATTTCCGCATCTCGCGCTCGTATGGGCCGGGCCGGTACGATGCTGCCTACGAGGACGAGGGACATGATTATCCCATCGGCTACGTACGCTGGACCGAGAACCGAAACATGGCCGCGTTCGCCCAGCTGCTTGCCAGCCGCGCGATCGACGTCGAATCGTTGATCACGCACCGCTTCCCGATCGAGGAGGGCGCGCGTGCCTACGATCTGATTACCGGGTCGGGAGGTGAGCCGTTTCTGGGTGTGGTGCTAACCTACCCGGCCGCTGTCCCGCTCCTTCGCCGGGTCGAAGTTGGGTCGGGGCAGACGCAAGTCGAAACGCCGCGGCCATCCGCGCCGCTGGCGGCGGTTCGGGTTGGGTTGGTCGGCGCCGGTAACTTCGCTACCGCGACCCTCCTGCCGGCCATGCTGAAAGTGCCGGGGACGGAATTGGTTGGAGTCTCAACCGCGACCGGCGCAAGTGCCCGAGCCGCTGCCGATAAGTTCGGGTTTCGCTTTGCCGCCACCGACGAACGCGAAATCTACCAGTCGGCCGATATCAACACCGTGGTCGTGGCCACCCGCCACAATCTGCATGCGCGGCAGGCGATTGCCGCCATGCAGGCCGGTAAGGATGTCTTTGTGGAAAAGCCGCTGGCGATGAACGGCGATGACCTGGCGGAGGTTCTACGGGTGCGGCGAGAAACCGGACGGCGGCTCATGGTGGGTTTCAACCGACGCTTTGCCCCCATGGTGATCCAGCTCCGCCGGTTCCTGGAGGATCGCCGCAGCCCTCTCATGGTGTCCTGCCGCGTCAATGCCGGCTTCCTTCCCGGCTCGCACTGGACGATGGATCCAAAAATCGGCGGCGGCCGGATTATCGGCGAGGGGTGCCACTTTATCGACCTCGCGCAGTTCCTGATCGGCTCCCCGCCAATCGGGGTCTACGCCGTGCCGGTGCGAGGGCCGATGGGGCCGGTGTCGGATCAGGTTGCGATAACCGTCACCTTCGTGGACGGCTCGGTCGCTACAATTACGTACTCTGGAGCCGGTGACAAGTCCTATAGTAAGGAACGGATTGAAGTCATGGGCGGCGGCAGCATCGCGGTGCTGGACGACTACCGCCTGCTGGAACTCGCGCACGGCGGGAAACGCACCCGGCGCCACGAGCGGTCCAGGCCCGACAAGGGGCACCGAGCGGAGTGGGAGGCGTACGTGGCCGCGGCCCGAGCCGGGCCGGACGCTCCAATCAACCTCTCGGAAATTCGCTCTACCCATCTCGCTACTTTCGCGGCGGTGGAAAGCATGACGACCGGGAAGCGCGTGAGCCTCGGCGTACCAGTTCAGGATGGTTAGCCGGCGAATTGGGAGGGTAATGGTCAGCAGGTCGATCAGCCGTTCTCTTATTGGTAATGGCTCCCCATGTACCGCGAGGGTCGTTGATCGCGGAAAATGCCACCCCGGATGCCGGCACACCTCGTGTCCGGCCGGACTTCTGCTGTGCTGAAGCTGCGAACTGGTCCTTTGCGTTCGCTGCGCCTGCTCGTTGCTCGGGTGGGTGGCAGAAACCTGGCCGGCCGGCCGGCTCGTCCCCTCACCGTTCAGTTCGAGCGCATCCGAAAGGCGGTGCTCGTCACGCGTGCCTTCGGTCCTCGCTGGGTCGTGTTTCGGCTTGGCTACGCCCTGCGACAGCGCAGCGGTGTCATGTGCCGGGAATGGCCTGCGGCTACCTGGGACGAGATGCCGTTGGCGGCGGAGCTCTCCCGGCCCTCGCTGGCACAGCCGGAGTCGTATCTGGCGTACCGCCGGCAGAAGCCCGCGAGATTTTTCTTCGATCCGTCCCAACTCGCCGCGGTTGATGCGCGGCTGAAGGAGTGGGACGCTGCCGCCGGCGGGCCGGTACCGGTGGCCGATGCCTTGCTGCGTGGAACCTTTCGGTACTTCTCCAGCACCGATCGGCGAGCTGGGATTTCCGCCCGATTGGCACCTGAATCCGTGGAGCGGGCAACGCATGCCGGACGGGATCCATTGGAGCCGTATCGACGAGCACGCGTACGGCGATATCAAGCTGGTGTGGGAACTCAGTCGATTCACTTTTGCATATGATCTGGTGCGGGCGTACCTGCGCACGAACGATGCCAGATACGCGGAGACGTTCTGGCGACTCGTGGAGGATTGGCGGCAATACAACCCGCCCAATACCGGCGCTAACTGGCGGTGCGGCCAGGAAACCAGTTTCCGCGTCATGGCCTGGTGTTTCGGTCTCCATGGGTTTCTGAACGCCGAGGCTACCACGCCCGAGCGCGTCGCCATGCTGGCCGGGATGATCGCAGTTGCCGGCCGCCGCATCGAGGCAAACCTCTCCTATGGCCTCAGCCAGCGCAACAACCATGGAGTGAGCGAGGCAACCGGCCTCTGGACTATCGGGCTACTCTTCCCGGAGCTGCGCCGCGCCGCTCACTGGCGAACGCTGGGAGCGAAGTACCTCGAAGCACTGGGCCGGGACCTCATCTACGACGACGGCGCGTTCGTTCAACATTCCACCAACTACCAGCGCGTCATGCTGCACGACTATCTCTGGGCTCTGCGGCTCGGCGACCTCAACGGCTATCCTCTCAGTGCGGAGCTGCGGCAACGGGTGGGCCGCGGCGCTGAGTTTCTTTACCAGCTTCAGGATGCCGGTTCCGGCCAGGTGCCCTTCTACGGTCAGAACGACGGTGCGCTGATTCTTCCCCTCAACAACTGCGGTTTCCACGATCTACGCCCGGTAATCGGCGCGGTCTCCTACCTCATCTCCGGCCGGCGCCGGTACGCGGCGGGTGCCTGGGACGAGGACCTACTGTGGTTGTTTGGGCGGGAGGCGCTCGATGCTCCGTTGACCGCGCCCGAGCTAACCGACCTTTCGGCCCAACAGGGTGGATGCTATACGGTGCGTGCCTCCTCGGGGTTCGCATTCGTCCGCTGTCAGTCCTTCCGCGACCGGCCCGGTCAAGCCGACGGACTGCATCTCGACCTGTGGTGGCGTGGTCGCAACATGGCGATCGATGCCGGCACGTACAGCTATAACGCCCCCGCCCCCTGGGACAACGCACTTTCCCGCACGTCTTCCCACAACACGGTCGAAGTGGATGGACTCGACCAGATGGATCGAGCCGGACGGTTCCTCTGGCTGCCCTGGATGCACGGCCGCGTTCGCGCGCAACGTCGCTCCCCCACCGGGTTGACGGCGTATTGGGAAGGGGAGCACGACGGCTACCGCCGGCTCCGCGAACCGGTACTGCACCGGCGTGCCGTCGTCCTGCTGGGCGGCGATCACTGGCTGGTGCTGGATACGCTGACGAGTACCGGCAGGCACGACTATCGGTTGCACTGGCTCCTGCCCGATCTGCCGTACAGCGCGAATGAGGATGAGCGAATGGTGACGGTGCAACCTCCCGCCGGCCTGTACGGCGTTCGTCTGGGCATGGTTGCCGGCCGCGGAAATCTCTCGGTACAACGTGCGTCCGCCCGGTCGGCTCGTGGCTGGACCTCTCGCCACTACATGGAACGTGGACCGGCCGTGTCCGTGGCGTTCACCACATCGGCCCAGACGGCACAGTTCTGGACGGTGCTGGGACCTCCCTGCGGCGTCAGCACCCCGGCGCCAGATCTCGTGCGGATCGAGCATGAGGGAATGTGCGCGGAGGTTCGTTTCTCGTCTCTGGACTCGCCGTACCTCGTGTCTTCGATCTCCCTCGCCGGCACGCTTGAGGATTGGCTGGAGCTCTGATGATGCACGGTATCCTGACGAGCGACATAAGGCTTGTGATTGGAAGGAAAGTGCCGGACTCGATGGCGTTCGTACCTTACTCACTGCGTGCATCGATTGGACACTGACGCGTGAAAGTGCTGCTGATTCATCAGGCATTTGCATCAGGAGACGAAACGGGCGGGACCCGCCACTGGGAGCTCGCTCGTTTCTTGCAGGACCACGGCGATCATATGTCGATTGTGGCGAGTCAGGTGAGCTACCTGACTGGTGCTCGAAGGAATGTAGAGCGCTTCAAATTTGTCGATAGTTCGAATGAGGGGGGCGTGCCGGTAGCACGCGTCTATGGAATGCACTTCCGCCGCCGCGGCGTGGCGCAACGCGTCCTCGCCTTCATGTTGTTCGCGCTGGCATCGATTGGAGTCGCGCTGCGACTTGAGAATCCGGATTTGGTTATGGGCACCACACCGCCCATCTTCCAGGCTGTCTCGGCGTGGGTGGTAGCTGCCGTCCGGCGCAAGCCGTACCTGTTGGAGGTACGCGATTTGTGGCCTGAGTTCTTGATCGATATGGGTGTCCTGCGTCACCCAATCTTGATATGGGCGGCGCGCCGGCTCGAAAATTTCCTCTATCGCCGCGCCGATCATCTTCTCGTAAATTCGCCTGCATACCGGGACTACCTCATTGCAAAGGCCGTTCCACCGTCAAAGATCAGCTTCATTCCAAATGGAATCGACCCGTCAATGTTCCGTGTCGCGGCTTCGGAGGGGACGCGTATCCGAGAGCGCTACAATCTTGATGACAAGTTCGTTGTCATGTACGCTGGGGCACACGGCATGGCGAACGACCTAGATACAATACTCGAAGCAGCGGCGATTTTACACAATCACGACGACATACATTTCGTTTTCGTCGGCGATGGACCCGAACGCCGGAGTCTACAGGAGGTAGCTGCGCAGAGCGGACTAGGGAATGTTACCTTCATAGGCCCTGTTCCAAAATCGAGTATGCCCGAGATGCTCGCGGCAGCCAGCGTCTGCGTTGCGACTCTTATGAACATTCCCATGTTTGCAACTACGTACCCTAACAAGGTGTTCGACTACATGGCTGCGCAGCGCCCCACGATTCTGGCTATAAACGGCGTCATTAGAGACGTGATCGATAGATCGAACGGAGGCGTGTACGTTTCACCTGGAAACGCGCAAGAACTTGCGAATGCTGTCCTGACGCTGTCCAGGGATAGCGACACGTGCAGAGTGATGGGAGAGTCGGCTCGGGCCTATGTTGAAGTGCATTTCAACCGAGAGTGGCAGGCGGGCGAATTCCACGAACTGCTCAAGCGATTGGTGATTCACGCGCTGGGATACGCTGTGAGATAGCGGAGAAAACACCAATGATAGATCCTCGCCGAATACGCGCGTATTTCACGAAGCCGTGGTACGCCTTTTGGAGACTGCTGTATGCCTACGCCTACAAAGGCCGAGAGTATACCGTACACGCGCCTCACGGCTATCGTGTTCTCACCCCATGGTTCTCAGATGACCCGCGAACCGAATTCGCACAGGCGATCGACCGCGTGCGCGTCAAGGGGTCACAGCTCGGTTCCACAGACCGTGCCTATATGCTCTACCAGCTCTTTACGGCTTGTCTGGGTCTGCCGGGAGATGTGGCGGAGTGCGGTGTTTTCCAGGGAGCGACTGGCCATTTGCTGGCCGTAATTCTCTCGCGCCATGGAAATGGGCGCGACCTCCATCTCTTTAACACCTTTCAAGGAATGCCGGATACAGCATCACCAAATCGCGACTGGAATAGGCCCGGAGATTTCGGAAATGTTTCTCTCGCGGATGTCCAGCGTCACCTCGCCGGGTATCCCTCTATTCGATATCACGTCGGTATGATGCCCCAGACCTTCAATGAGGTGTCATCCGTGGCGACGTACGCATTTGTGCATTTAGACGTAGATATATATCCGTCCATGATCGAATGCTGTAGATGGTTTTGGCCGCGTCTCAGCATCGGGGGCAACATGGTGTTCGATGATTATGGATTTTATATGTACCGTTATGCGGCGCGTGCCGCAGCGGATGAGTATCTCGCAAGCGTGGTAGAGCGCGCTATCCTGATTCCGGGGACCGGACAGGCGTTTGTGGTGAAACGGTGAGTCGGGGGATACAATGCAGTCGCTTGTCGTAATAGGTGCGGGCGGGTTTGCCCAAGAAGTTGTATGGATTGTGGATGATATCAATGCCGTAGCTCGATCATGGCTAGTTCTTGGATACGTAGACCCAAGAGCGCCGGACAGGAAAGGCCAATCCCTGTATGATCGCCCTATTTTGGGAAGCTTTGACGATATAGATCCGGCGACGGGCCCAATTTTCTTTGCCTGCGGGATTGGGGATCCGGTGGCGCGGATGCGCGAGTGTATGGAAGCAGAGCGTCGCGGGTGGCAGGCCGCCAGCCTCGTGCATCCGAGTGTAGTGATGGGCAGGCACGTTGAAATAAGTTCGGGGGCGATCATCGCGGCTGGCTCTATTGTTTCGCCCTACGCGAAGATTGGACGGCATGTGGCTATCAACCACCACGTTTCGGTGGGGCATGACAGCGTAATCGGGGACTTCAGCGTTATTTCACCCGGTGCCCGCATTTCGGGTCGCGCAGTTTTGGAAGACGGCGTATTTATTGGCTCCAACGGTACAGTCTTTGGTAGTCGTCGTATGGGTAGGGGGGCGACACTTGGCGCGAATTCCTTTCTTCTGACAAACCTGGCTCCTGGTCGGAGTGCGTTCGGCGTCCCGGCGAGATCGTTTATGACCTCGCCATCTGGGGATCATTCCGACAAACACGAAGTTGCTGAACCGAAGGGATGAACGAGTGACGGAGACCGAGTTTACTCTGGAGTTTGCCCAACTTCTGGACATTGCACCCGACGAGTTGAACCCGGAAACGGATCTACAATCCCTGGATACCTGGGATTCCGTCGGTTACCTCTCCGCCATGGTACTGATTGATGAACGCCTGGGACTGACGGTTCGGCCCGACGATCTTCCTGAAGCTCGCACGTTCGGCGACATTCTGAGGATCGCCCGACCCAAATTGCAACAATAAAAATGAAAATCGACCAAGGTATCCGACCAGGGCGACAGTAGATGGAACTTCCATTGCGGGAATCGACGGGGATCTTGGCCGCGAATTTTGCGTTGCCGGAGGCGATGTTGAGTTATGAGGCACTCGAGGAGCGGTTCGGGCCAGACTCCATAAAGAAAGCATTCTCGGGCTCGGGCATTCGTAACCGTCGCGTGGCGCCGCCCGGTGTCTGCGGTTCTGATATGGCATACGACGCAGTACTTGAGATGCTCGACCATCACGAGATCGATCGCAGCTCCATCGATCTGTTGGTGTATTGCACTCAGTCTCCGGACTATGTCATGCCCTCAACGGCATGTATTCTCCAGGACAGATTAGGTCTATCTAGTCATTGCGCTGCGCTAGACATTAATCTCGGGTGTAGCCAATATATCTATGGCCTTTCGGTAGCGCATAGCATGATTGCTGCCGGAGTGGCGTCTCAAGCCCTCGTTGTCACTGGGGACACGTTGAGCCGCTCACTCCATCCGCTTGACCGCTCCGTCGTCCCCTTAATGGGAGACGGAGCAAGCGCGACTTTACTTGGGAAGGTGCCAAGCGGCCAGGGCTTCCTCGGCTTCGAGCTAGGAACCGATGGCAGTGGCCACCAGTACCTGATCGTTCCGGCGAGTGGAACGCGGCTCCCACGGTCTGAGGCCACGGCTGTGGAAGTAACGGATTCTGAGGGCAATACCCGTACGCAAGAGCACCTTTACATGAACGGGGCCGCCATCTTCCACTTCGCCATTACTGTTGTGCCCACCACGATAGCCAACCTGCTGGAGCGCAATGGCCTATCGGTCGCCGACGTTGATTTATTTGTATTCCATCAGGCAAGCAAGTTCATGCTCGAATATTTGTTTCGAAAGATGCGAATTCCGTTGGAAAAGACACATGTGTGCGTGGAAGAGATTGGGAATACAAGTGGCTCGGCCGTACCCATCGCCCTCACCGATGCCTGGAGGGCAGGCAAAATAAAGCCGGGACAGCTCGTGGTTCTTGTTGCATTCGGCGTGGGCCTTTCTTGGGGCGGCACTGTGTTGAGGTGGCCTGAAACGACTCTCGGTGTGGTACCGGGAGAAGTAATTGCGTCCACGCCCTCACCTTAATAGTCCATACACCATGGAACGCTTTGTTGGGAAAACGGTTCTCGTGACCGGGGCGTCGTCCGGGCTAGGGCGAAGTTGTGCGATGCGGTTGGGGAAGGAGGGAGCTAATCTCATTCTCGTCAGCAGGAGGAAAGTAGCTCTCGACGAGCTCAGCACGCGTACCTCGCGAGCGATCTCGTGTGACCTGGCGAATGAGTCCCAGGTGCGTGACCTCATATCGGAGCTGAAGCGCGAAGCCCAACCTATTGACGGTTGGGTGATGGCGGCCGGTGTTCAACGTGTTTCACCTCTCATGATGGTCTCCATGGGCGGCATGCGAAGTATGTGGGAGGTGAATGTGTACGGGTCTTTCGGTTTATTGGGCGCAGCGCTAAAAGCGCGAATGATTGCGGCGGGCGGTTCGATCGTACTTTTTTCGTCCGCCGTTGCAACCACCGGAGCTGCGGCCATGGTTGCTTATTCGGCATCAAAGGGAGCGATCGAGGGGGGCATGCGATCGCTCGCCGCTGAACTGGCAGGGCGGCGCATCCGCGTAAATGCAATCGCACCGGGAGTTGTCCATACTGCCATGTCCGAGGACCATTTGAGCAAGCTCACCGTGGAGCAGGTCGCTCGCATCACGGAGCGGCACCTGCTGGGACTGGGACAGCCCGACGACATTGCGGGCCCCGTGGCGTTTTTGCTGTCGGACGAGGCTCGATGGATTACCGGCTCAGTCATCACAGTCGATGGCGGGTATTCTTTGGGTTAGAGTGCGGGGAGACTGGACATGGTGCAATCGGAACGCGAGCAGGTTGATGAATTACCCGCCGAACTCTCGTTTGAGGAGATCGATGTAGGCATGGAACGTTCCTTCCGTCACACCGTAACGGAGCAGGACCAGGACCGATTCGCGACCCTTTCAGGAGATCGCAGCCCTCTACATACCGACGAAGTATATGCTTCCGGCACCTCGTACGGTCGTAGGATTGTCTATGGAATGTACCTAGGCGCCCTCACGTCGCGCTTGATTGGTATGCATCTTCCCGGTCGACGATCACTGTGCCTCGCTCAATCTCTTGAATTTACCGCACCTGTTTATATTGGCGATGAGGTCGAGGTGAGTGGTGAGGTGCGACAAAAGCAAGAGTCTACAAAGACGCTAGTCTTGCGAGTAACAATTTTCGCTGGCGAGGATCGGGTACTGGTGGTGCGGGGGAAGGCGCACGTTCGAATCCTTGTCTAGACGCCCGTGCGTCCGAGTTTCCAACTCGCTCAGATTACACACTGTTTAGGATCTACGGACTTATGACGACTGAAGTTCTCTCGTCCCTCGCTTACGCTTCGGACCCACTGGTTACCGGCCTTCGGCTTGCGTGCGAGGCTCCGAGTGAAGCCGACAGGATTGAACTGGCCCGAGAAACGCTTGCTCGGTATGGGCACGCGCATGACGTGCCTGCGATTCGCGAGATGAGCCGGTTGGCCGCGAGCATGTCGCATGCAGCGCACACTAAATTTCTGTCCCATCTTGACTCGCTGAAACCGGGCGAACACACTCCCGCTGAACGATGGATGCGGGCTGTCCTCCTTGAAGCATTGGCACACTACTCCGAGGCTGCCTCCGCATACGAAGCCGTACCCGACGACGGGTTCCAGGAAGCTCGCGCGGCGCGTTTGCTCGCGCAGTCACGCGCTTTAGTGAAAGCGGAGAGGTGGGTAGACGCCGGTGCGCCAGTGAGAGGGACGATTGCTGCGAGTGAGTCGTTCCATACCATACAGGTGGCGGATCGCCTGCTCGCACGCATTCAGCAGCACTCAACAGTCCCAAGTAAGCACCGGGGAAAGATCGCGATGATTGGAACCACTACCCTGGATTTCTTCGCACCCGTGCTGCACGCTATTTGTTTCGCAGCAGGTATCGATGCCCAGATCTATACCGGTGGATTCAGTCAGTACCAGCAAGATGTGCTGGATCCCTCATCCAACCTGGCCGCATTTGATCCTGACGTCGTGATCATTGCGGCGGAGTGGCGATCTCTCGGGCTACCGGATGAATCCGACAATCCTGATCAGGTGGTTAACACAACCATTTCTATGCTTCGCACGCTGTGGACGCAGTGTCGGGAGAGGCTCGGCGCGTATGTGATTCAACATAACTTCGAGACGCCGCTTGCCGATCCGTATGGGAATCTGAGTGTCGCGCTGGAGGGCGGTCGAGGGAGAATCCTGCGCCGTATCAACCTGGGGCTATGGATGGCTGCAAAGGAGGAGCCAGGTGTAGCGATTCTCGATCTCGATGGAGTTGCGGCCGCCTATGGAAAACAATCGTGGAGCGATCCAACCATGTGGCACTCGGCGAAGCAATACCCCTCCACGGGCGCCTTGCCACTTCTTGTGCGTCACCAGGTTGCGCTACTGTCGGCACGCTTTGGTCTCAATGCCAAATGTCTGGTGTTAGACCTGGACAATACCCTGTGGGGCGGCGAAATTGGCGAGGACGGTTTGGGGGGTATCGACCTGGGTGCCACCGCATCGGGCGAAGCGTTTCTCGACTTTCAGCGGTATATTCGCTCGCTGCGAAACCGCGGAATTATTCTCGCCGTTTGCTCAAAGAATAATCTGGACGACGCGGAAACACCATTTAGAGAGCATCCAGAAATGGCACTGCATCGCGACGACTTTTCGGCTTTCTTTGCAAATTGGCAGCCGAAAGACGACAACCTGCGCAGCATTGCCCATCAGCTAAACATAGGCCTGGATAGCCTGGTCTTTGTGGATGATAGCCCGCGAGAGCGCGCGTGGATTCGGTACCGACTGCCTGAAGTGCGAGTCCCCGAAATGCCGGCGGACCCAGCCGGTTTTGTGCGCGCACTTGATCGAGAGCTGTATTTCGAGTCTTTTTCGTTAACGCCTGAAGACCGCGAGCGTACTACTTCATACCTGGCCAATAGCCGGCGAGCCGCGGTCGAGGCTCAAAGCACGAGTATTGAGGACTTCCTTGCGGGGCTGAGCATGCATGTAGAGCTTCGCCCCTTTGAGGAAGGAGACTTGCCTCGCATTACGCAGTTAATCGACAAAACTAATCAGTTCAATGTGACTACCCGGCGTCATTCGGAGAACGACGTCCGTAATCTGATGCGTTGCCCCGAGGCATATACCCAGTCGATGCAACTAGAGGATCGCTTTGGCAACAACGGACTCACGGGCGTACTTATCGCAGTTCCCGACACTGATTCGCTCCGCATCGATACCTGGCTCATGAGCTGTCGAGTATTGAAACGCAGGGTCGATCAGGTTATGCTCACCGCGCTTATTCGCTACACTCGCGGACACGGATGGAAGACGCTCCGGGCGGAGTACATCCCGACGTTGAAGAACGATCAGGTACGATCTCTATTCGATGAGCTTGGCTTTCGGCTTCTCGAACAGCAGCCTGACGGTATTCGCAAGTACGAACTTGGTCTCCTCGACTATCGAGACAAGGAGATCGATTTTTGCAAAGTGGTCGATCTCACGCAGAGAGGACCGCTCGCTTTTAGCGGCTAGACGGCATGGCGAGCTGCAGTGAAGGCTTGGGCCGACAATAGGATCAGCGGAGATCGAATGGACTATTACTTTCAAGAGGTATTTCGCGAAGTCTTTGATGACGATGAACTCCAGATTGGCGATGACATGTCGGCGTCCACAACGTCGTCGTGGGACAGCCTCGCTCAAGTTAAGATCATTCTCGGGCTTGAAGAAGCCTTTAACATAAAATTCACGACGCAGGAAGTGGCCGAGTTGCAGTCCGTTGGGGCGCTGAAAGAGGCTCTCCAGCGGAAGGGGGTTGCGGCATAGAAGACAGACAAAAGCTGACCAGAGCTCGCAACTTGTGACTTCAAGGTGGGTATACGTTAACTCTGGCAAGCGACTCTTGGATCTTCTTGTGGCCCTCCCGGCAATTGTGATGTTTTCGCCGCTGCTCGCCGCTGTCGCGGCGTTAGTCCGGATACGCATGGGTTCACCCGTACTCTTTCGTCAGCAACGGCCAGGGCTGGATAGCCGGCTCTTTACCCTACGTAAATTCCGCACGATGATCGATGCGACCGACGGTTCGGGCCAATCGCTTCCCGATTCTCAGCGTCTCACGACCCTCGGGCGGATACTCCGCAGTACAAGCCTCGACGAACTTCCGGAGCTCTTTAATGTGGTCGCGGGTGACATGAGCATGGTGGGACCGCGTCCGCTCTTACCCCGGTATCTGGAACGCTATAGCCCCGAAGAGATGCGAAGGCACGAAGTGAGGCCCGGCATCACAGGGCTTGCGCAGATAAACGGCCGAAACAATTTGACATGGAGCGAAAAATTTGCAATGGACATTAGATATGTCGACAACGTTTGCTTGCGCCTGGATCTCGAGATCATGGCCGTGACGCTTGTTAAGATTGTCAGACGTGCAGACATTAGCCAGACCGGAGTTGATACTGCCGACGAATTCTGGGGACATCATTCCTGAGTGACT
Source organism: uncultured Chloroflexia bacterium (assembly GCA_963737125.1). Lineage (GTDB taxonomy): Bacteria > Chloroflexota > UBA5177 > UBA5177 > UBA5177 > JANWJD01. The sequence goes on from CAVTRL010000001.1 coordinate 153,553, forward strand.
TTTGGTGCAGTAACAGCGAATTTGGAGCTACGCGCTACGCTTACTCAAGAGATGATAGGCCGCGAGGAGAAGGCAAAACTGAGCGAAACCTCGATCGCGCATCCAAGTGAACCATCCGTGAGACTCGTGCAGCCGGTTCTACCGGCCTTTCAGGATATGGCGCCGGATATCGAGAAGATCCTTGCCAGCGGCATGGTGACGAAGGGCGAGTACCTCGCGGCGTTCGAGGACGCGGTGGCCGCGCACCTGCGGGTGAAGCACGCGATCGGCGTCTCCAGTTGCACCAGCGGCTTGATGCTGCTGTATCAGGGTCTGGGTTTGACCGGCGAGGTCGTCGTTCCCAGCTTCACCTTTATGGCTACAGTTAGCGCGCTGGTCTGGGCCGGTTTGCGCCCGGTCTTCGCCGAAGTCGATCGACGGACCCAGAACCTCGATCCGTCCGCGGTGGAAGCGGCGATCACTCCCCAGACCAGTGCCATTGTGGCCGCCCATATCTTCGGCAATCCGGCCGATGCCGGCGACCTGCAAGCCGTCGCGGAGCGACACGGACTCACGCTGATCTTCGACGCGGCTCACGGCTTCGGCAGCCTGTACCGAGGATGCCCTCTCGGCTCGCAGGGAGCGGGACAGTCGTTCAGCCTCAGTCCCACCAAATTGCTCATCGCCGGTGAGGGAGGCATGGTGACCACCAACGACGATGCGCTGGCGGACCGGATTCGTATGGGCCGGGAGTATGGGAACGGCGGTAACTACGACAGCGCATTCGCCGGGATGAATGCCCGTATGCCGGAGATCAATGCGCTCATGGGCCTCCATAGCCTCCGGTTGCTGGAAGCTGCCGCCCGGCGGCGCAATGAGGTGGCCGCACTGTACCGGCAAGCCCTGGCCGATCTGCCGGGTATCGGTTTTCAGGAGATTCGTCCCGGGGATCGGTGCTCGTATAAAGACTTCTCGATTACCGTCGATGCCGGCACGTTTGGTATGAGCCGTGACGAGCTGGCGGACGCTCTGGGACAACGCAACATCGACTCTCGAAAATACTACGATCCACCGGTCCACCGGCACACTGCCTACCGGCAGTTCGCGCACGGCGTTAGCCTGCCCGTCACCGATGAGCTGGCGGAGCGGAGCCTGAGCCTGCCGCTATGGTCGAACATGCCGGACGAGGTGGCACTCCGCGTGGTCGCGGCGATTCGCGAAGCTGCCGGAAGCCGGATCTCGTTGGAGGTGTGAGCTCGCGGCTGCACGTGCCTGTGCCGTGTCGCCAGGTACCCTGTAGGGATGTCCCGGTGACAGCCGCGATCGCACCGGATAGGTGAGCACTGCGTGATCACGTACGAATCTGACCTCCTGAACAAGCTTCGAGGAAACACGGCCCGCGTCGGTGTCATTGGCATGGGATACGTTGGGCTGCCGCTCGCGGTTGCGTTTGCCCAGTCCGGGCTACATGTCACCGGCATCGACGTCAACGCGGAGAAGGTGGATGCGCTGTGCCGGGGGGAGTCGTATATCCCGGATGTGTCCACGGACGAATTGCGGCCGCTGGTGGAGAGCGGCTTGTTGGACGTCACCACCGATCCTTCGGCCATCGCCGACCTCGATGCCGTGTCTATCTGCGTGCCGACGCCGCTCAATAAAACCGGCGACCCGAATATCGAATATATCGTGGCCGCGACCAACGAGATCGCGCGGTATCTTCACCCGGGAATGATAGTGGTACTCGAGTCGACCACGTACCCCGGCACGACCACCGAGGTTGTATTGCCACGGCTAGAGGACCACACGCGTGGTCTGGAAGTAGGCACGTCGTTTTTTCTGGCATTCTCACCGGAACGGGTCGATCCGGGGAGGACCGACTGGACCACCTCCAGCACTCCCAAGGTTATTGGAGGCGTCACTCCGACCTGCCTCACGGTTGCCACGGCGTTTTACGAGCGAGCCATTCGGACCCTGGTGCCGGTATCTTCGACCGAAGCCGCGGAAATGGTGAAGCTTCTGGAAAATACCTTCCGGGCCGTCAATATCGGCCTGGCGAACGAAACCCTTCTGATGTGCGACAAGCTCGGCCTCGACGTGTGGGAGATCATCGATGCCGCCGCGACCAAACCGTATGGCTACATGCGGTTTACACCGGGGCCGGGCCTGGGAGGACACTGTATTCCCATCGACCCGCTGTACCTTTCGTGGCGGCTGAAGACGCTTCATTACAATGCCCGCTTTATCGAGCTGGCCAGCGAGATCAACACCAGTATGCCGCGCTACTGGGCGCAACGCGTGCAGGATGCGTTGAACGATGCGGCGAAGTCGGTGAAGGGCAGTGCAGTCCTGGTGCTCGGCGTTGCCTACAAACGTGATGTGACCGACGTGCGCGAGTCACCGGCACTCGACATCATGGGATTGCTCCAGGCAAAGGGAGCACACGTCTCCTACCACGATCCCTTCGTTCCGCGCCTGCACGAAGAGGGCCTCGCGCTGGAATCGGTCCACGATCTGGATCGCGCCCTCGCCGTCAGTGACTGCGTCGTCATCGTGACCGACCACAGTGTCTATGACTGGAAGGCGATAGCCCGGCGGGCCACACTCATCGTCGATACGAGACACGCTCTGGCCTGAATACGCACTGTCCGTTCTTGGGACCGGGAAAGAACGGAACGCACTCGAGGTTTGGGCGAGCGACTTACGGCGTGGCGGACGGCGAGCGCAGGGTTTCCCATTGGCCCAGATCGTGTCCGAAGATCAGCCGGGCGTTTTCGCGTGTCGCTATGGCCCGGAGGCGCTCCACACTGTCGCGGGCCGCGGCGACGTCGACCGAGGCACCGAGTTTGCCGGTGCGCCAGTGCTCTTCCGTGCAGACCGCGTCGAAGGTAAACAGCCAGGGCTGCGGCTCCAGCCGCACCAGCATCGACTGGTGTCCCGGGGTATGTCCCGGCGTCCACAGCATCTCGACCCCCGGCAGCGGGCTCCAATCGCCGCGTTCCGACCGGAACTGAAGCTCCGGCGCGTCCCACACCGGCAGGTACCCGTCCGGCTCGCGCGCCGCTACAAACTCTTCCTCCTGCGCGGCGATCGGTACGCCGGCAAACAACACGTTCCCGCCGGCATGGTCGAAGTGGAAGTGGGTGTTGATCACCATCGTCAAATCGGCCGGCCGGAGACCGAATCGCCGCAACTGGCGGTCGACGCGTTCTTCGGGAGCAACCTGCGCTCGAATCCACTTCGGGTCTACCTCGTACGTCGACCACAATGCATCGGGAGCGGCGGCAACCTCGGGCATGAGCCCGGTATCCACCAGCACGCGGCCCGCGGCGCTCACGATCAGCACTTGCATCACGGGTAGAAGCATGCGGCGTCGGGAGTCGTCTCCCGGGTAGATGACGTTTCGATCGACATCCAGCAGGCCGCCGGAGAGGAGATGGAGGCTCAGGTCTCCCAATCGTCTTCCATCTCGTCCCCTTCAAGTCGATCGACCCGCTGTTCTAACCGCGCGACGGTCGCCCAGAGTGTTTCAACCGAGGGAACCAGGTGCGCCAATACGCGCAATAGCTCCACGACGATGGGAACCGCATCGTCCCAGGCGGTCTCTTGCAGATCGTTGATCCGGCGCAAGAGATAGTCGCGATCGAGACCGGCTCCCTCGGCCTGGCGAATCGTGGCCTGACGCAGCAAGCGGTCGATTTCCCGCTCGCTAAATACGCGCCGAAGCTCTTCCAACACCTCGTCCAGCGGCCGGTGGCCCTCCACAGGTGGTTCTCCTCCGTAGCCGGGGCGAGTGAAGAATGGCGGCCGGTAGTGGGACGTCCACTACCGGCCGCGAAGATTACCGCTTAGTGGCCGCCGGCTGCTTTCCAGTACGCCTGGGTGTAGGCGCCGCTCGGCGCTTTGGAAATAATGTTTTGCTGCTTCAGGATAGTCCAGGTGGTGCGGAAGGCGGCGGGCGACATGTAGCCGATGGTGTGCGTGCGCCCCGGTCCGTATTTGATGAGGGTCGCCACTTCACGGGCCATGTAGACCTGATGCGCCAGCGTCGTGGTGCCGGGCTGCGCGTGGTTGAACGATAGGCGCCCTGCTTCAGCTGGATGTGCCACGGCGTACTGCCAGCCGCGGATCGATGCCTGCAGGAACTTGATCGCAATCGCGCGATGGCTCGCCAGCCAGCTCTGCTTGGCGAAGATGCCGTCTTCGAGCACGATAATACCAAGCTTGTTGTAGTCGAAAATGCGCAGGTTCTTGAGCGGTATGCCGTGTTCGAGCACGACACCGAGCTCGTTGTAGGTCATGGCATGCGCCACGTCGATCTGGTGCTGGAGGAACTGGTCCATGGTGAAGGTCTGCCCGACTACCGTCATATATTTGCGTGCGGGCGTGTAGCCCAGCTTGTTCATCAACGCGTAGAACTGATACTCGTTGCCGGAAGGCCAGACTCCGATTTTCTTGCCCTTGAACTGCCGCACGTTCGTGATGCCCGACGATTTGAAGGTGATCAGGCGCATGCCCGTCGCCTGGTAGATCTGGGCGATATTTTGCAGCGCCACGCCCTTATCGCGCGCCGCCAGTAGTGCCGATAGCCAGTCGATGCCAAAATCCGCGCCACCGGCATCCACCACCTGCTCGGGGGCGATCTGCGGGCCGCCCGGCTTGATCGTCACGTTCAGCCCGGCCTGCCGGTAGAAGCCCTTATCCAGCGCGACATAATATCCGCCAAACTGGGCCTGTGGGACCCATTTCAACTGGAGGGTGACGTTGATCAGGGCGCGCGAGGGATGGGCCGCCGTGCGAGCTTGAGCGGTGCGTCCCACGCCGAATGCCAGGATGCTGAATGCCAGGAGGACGCCGATGCGCCGGGTCCAACGATTGCTCATCTTCTCTCCTTAGTACCGGTACGTGTGCGCTAGAGTGCGGCGGGCTAACCGATCCCCCGGGGCCGCCAGGTGCCCGTCGGATAGCCTCCTCGGGTTCTACTGTCCTTCCTCGCTATTGCCTCCTCACTTCCTCAACGTTCACTTCGATACGAAATGTGCCACGATGTGAACCTGCGTTCGATAATGACGACAATGGCGTACGCACTTATGCCGATCCCACACGCCACCACCACGGCGGACCATGCCTTGTCCATTGCCAGCTCCGGGGCGACGTTGTTGATATAGTAGCCCAGTCCGGCAAATGGCCCGCCAAAGTACTCCGCCACGATGGCGCCGATCATGGCGAGGGTAGTGTTGATCTTCAGCGCGTTGAAAACAAAGGGTAACGACGCCGGCAAACGCAGTTTGACGAACGTTTCCCAGCCGTTTGCGGCGTACGACTGCATCAATTGCAGCGAGAGGGCGTCGACCGAGGAGAGACCCCGGTAGGCGTTCAGCACCATCGGGAAAAACGTTAGCACGGCCACGATCACCGCCTTCGACTGCCACTCGGCGCCGAACAGGGCCACCGATATGGGCGCCATGCCGATGATCGGAATCGAGTTCGTGATCGCCGCGTAGGGCAAGATTCCTCGCGCGAAGAACGACCAGCGGGTTGCCAGCACGGCCACGATGAAGCCGAGACTCGATCCCAGCAGAAATCCCGGCAGCGCTTCTTCAATCGACGTGTAGTACGCGTCGGACCATAACTCGTCGATGGTTGGAATGGTCTGAAGGATCCGGCTGGGCGCCGGCAGGGTCACGTACGGGATGTTGAAGATACGGACTCCCAGCTCCCAGATTGCGATCAGCAGCACGAACACGATGGCGGGAGGCAGCGCGCGCAGCACGAGGTGGAGGGTGCGCTTCGGTACGCCGTCGTGGGGCATCGCACTTGCAGCGTCCAGCACAACGGTTCGGGATAGGACGGGGTCGGCCGTGGCCGGCAGGCCGAGCCGGGGAGATGGGTGCTCGCGATCCGTCATCCGAGGTTTTCCACGTTCCAGCGCACCACCAGACGCTCGGCTAGCACCACTGCGCCGTACAGTACCAGGCCAAGCAGTGCAGCCGAGAGCACGGTCGACCACAACAAGATATTGAGCCCGTACTGGCTGGCATTGAGCAATGCCTGACCCAATCCGTGTGGCGAGCCGGATGGCAGCTCCGCGATGATCGCGCCGATCAAACTGGCCGTGACGCCGATCTTCAGTCCCGTGAAAAGAAACGGAAGCGCGGCTGGGAAGCGCAGCTTGAGGAACACCTGCAGCGGACTGGCGGCGTAGGAGCGCATGAGCTCAAATGCGACCGGCTGAACGCTTTGCAGGCCTTTATACGTGCTGATGGTGATGGAGAAAAACGCCAGGTAGGCGGATATCAAAACTTCGGAGCGAAGACCGAGTCCCAGTGACACCATGATGGCCGGCACCAGTGCGACGATTGGGATGGTCTGCGAGGCCACGACGAAAGGTAAGAGCGATTGTGCCAGCAGGCGGCTACTCATGAAGGCTACCGCCAGCACGATGCCGATCAGCGAGCCCAACAGGAAGCCCAGCACGGCGGCGTGACCGGTCCAGAACACGTCTACCCACAACCCTCCGGCCGCGGTAGGTTTTTGTGAGAGACGCGTGATGAAATCACCCACTGTTTGCACCGGTGTGGGCATCAACGGCTGGCTGGTGGTGAGTGCCTGCCGAATCTTGTCAGACATCGAGAGTCTGTTCCAGGCGTTGGGGTCGACGTCCTGCATGTGAATGTTCAGATATCGCATGTTGAAGTAGACTGCACAGCCGTACCAGAGGATGGTGAGCACGACGGCGACGGAGGCTACTGGAATGATGCGATCGAGCCAGTGCTTCCAAAGGCGAGATGGAGTTCCGCCGGGCGCTGCCGATCCAATTCCAGTTTCCACCGTCAGTGCTCGTACAGCCGTGCGCGAACCTGCGCGATCAGTCGAAAGAACCGTTCGTCTTCTCGAATGTCGGAGCCTCGGGGACGAGGCAAGTCGACCTCGACCACGTGCTCGATCCGGCCGGGACGAGGCGTCATGACGACGATTCGATCCGATAGGAACACTGCCTCTGGAATGCTGTGTGTGACGAAGACGATAGTCGTGCCCGTGCGGCTCCAGATGCTCAACAGCTCCATGTTCAGCCGCTCGCGCGTCATTTCGTCCAGCGCGCCGAACGGCTCGTCCATCAGCAAAATAGCGGGCCGGAACGAGAGCGCCCGGGCGATTGAAACGCGCTGCTGCATGCCGCCGCTCAGCTGCCAGGGATAACGATCGGCGAACTCCTGTAGCCCTACCAACTCCAGTAACTCTCGACTGCGCGCGGCCCGCTCGGCCTTGGGCACCTTCATGAGCTCGAGCGGCAATTGCACGTTGCGCTCGACCGTTCGCCAGTCGTAGAGCACCGGTGACTGAAACACCATGCCGTAGTCGCGTTGCCGGCGTGCCTCGGCCGCCGGCTTGCCGCGTACCTCCAGCTGCCCGGCACTTGGCTGCAACAGGTCTCCGATGAGACGCAGCAACGTGCTTTTGCCGCAACCGGATGGGCCGATCAGTGAAACGAACTCTCCGGGCGCGATGTCGAGCGTAATGTCGGCCAGGGCCTGGAGCCGCTCTCCACGGGTCGTGTAGACCATGCCGACGCCCGATATCCCGATGGCGACGGGGAATCCCGTATCACCCTGCGCCGTGGCATCGTGCTTGCTACTAAGAGCGCTCATGGAAGTCGGCCCACCTTGTCCGCCGTGCGGCATCCTTCGGGCAACCAGCGTACGACCGGCCACCATCACGAACCGCCGCGCGCTACTGCACAGTGTACCCGCGTCTATTTCGGCTGCGCAACGATGCCTCAGAGTTTCCTGGAGGCGAGATTTCCGAGGAGTCGTCACGGACGCGGCTGTACGGTACGCTTTGCGCGGTGACACGATAAGACACTAGCGTGAGATGAGCGCAACGCCACCAGAAAGGTTTGATGCCGTGGGCAACGTAGTCAGTGGCACGCGGTCCGACGTGCACGAGACAGCCAACCAACTGCGCCGGATTACCGCGCTGCGCCGGCTCGCACTGCTGGACGACACGATCGAATCGGCGTTCGACCGGCTCACGCGCCTGGTAACCAACGTACTGGATGTGCCGGTGGCTGTGGTCGTGCTGATCGAGGATGATCATCTGATCTTCAAGAGCGCTGCTGGGTTGCAGGAGACCTGGGGGGTGGGATCTGAAACTAGAATCTCGCGAGCCCTGTATGCCCACATCCTCAAGGGAAAGGCGCTGATAGTCGAGGATGCGCCGCCCAACGCCGCCATCATCCGGCCTGAATCGAGTGCGGATGGACAAGCACTGGCCTACGCCGGTATCCCCTTGATGACCTCCGAAGGACTCGCGTTGGGAAGTGTCTGTGCACTGGACATGGCTCCCCGGCAGTGGAGCGAGCGTGACCTCTCCGTGCTGCACGACCTCGCCGCGATGGTAACGATCGAGATCGAGCTGCGCGCGACCGCGTTGGTTGCGGAGCGGCAGGCGCGCCGAGTGGCCGGACTGCAACACGTGACGGAAAGCCTCTCCGCCGTGCTCACTCCAGCGGAGGCCGCCAGAGTCGTGCTGGAACAGGGGGCGGGTGTTCTGGGTGCCGATGCCGGGCTGGTGGGCCTACTGAGTGACGACCGGCGCGAGCTGCGTTTTATCGCCGCCGTCGGTTACCACGTCGGTCTGGCCAACCAACCGATACCCCTCGACGCGCCACTTCCCAGTGCGGAGATCGTGCGAACCGGACACTCCCTTTACTTCTCCTCGCGGCGCGAGGTGGAAGAACATTTCGCGGGCCGCGATTTAACATCCTACGCCCAGTTCTACGATCCCTACGAAGCAGTCGCGGCGGTACCGCTCACCGTGCATGGCCGAACGATCGGCAGTCTGAGCTTGCGGTTCCGGCACGAGATCGATTTTGCTGAGGACGGCACCGATTTCTATGAAACGCTGGCTCGACAATGCGCCCAGGCGGTAGATCGTACGCAGCTCCTGGAAGCCGAGCGGCAGGCTCGCGATCAGGTTGATCGATTAGCCCGTGCGAAAGTGGAATTCCTCTCCGATGTTGCCCATGATTTGCAGAACCCACTGACCTCGATCAAAGGTTTCGCCCAGATCCTGCTCCGCTACGCGAAGCGAGGAACGCTCGATGAAGAGCGCGTGCTGCGGAGCGCATCGCAGATCGAGTCAACCGCCGCGCGCATGGGGGACCTCATTCAGGAGCTCCTCGACGTTGCGACGATCGAACGAGGGAATCCCGTGGCGCTCAAAATAGCTCCGGTCAATTTGATCGAATTGGTGCGGCGGTCGGCGGATTCGCAGGAGGTGCGTACCGCCGACCACGACCTTCAGGTGCACGCGGATGGCGATGAAATCGTCGGCGAATGGGACGAACGGCGTCTGGAGCGGGTCCTGGCCAATCTCCTCTCCAACGCGGTGAAGTACAGCGAAGCGGGGAGCCGGATCGATGTGAAGGTGCGCGATGCCGGCGGCGGCATAGCGGAACTTACCATTTCCGATCGTGGGATCGGCATTCCCGAGGACGATCTCCCGTATATCTTCGATCGTTTCCGACGCGGCTCGAACGTTAAGGGCATGACGTCGGGCACCGGTCTGGGGCTGGCCGGCGTGAAACAACTGGTGGAGCAACACGGTGGGTCCATTGCTATTCAAAGTGCGGTTGGAGTGGGAACCACGGTTACGGTGCGGCTCCCGATCGCCGAAAGCTGAGTGCCCAGAGGATTAGCGGCAACTGGATGGGAAGGCGCAGCCAGGTAACGATGGCGTGACGGTTGTCTCTCTGGTCCAGGGCCATCTGGATGTTTGCCGGAAAGACGGCAACAAGTAGCACCGCGGTAAGGAGACTGCCGGCTCGCCGCGTGGCGGGAACGAGCAGGCATGCCGTGCATGCGATCTCGCCCAGCCCACTGATCGCCACCAGCGCTCCAGCGTGCGATCGCAACGCGTGGGGCACAATGCGGCGATAGGGCGCAGGCGCGACCAGATGGAGTATCCCGGAAACGCCCATGAGCGCGCATAACCCGTACAACGAAGCGCCGGAACGCAGGGTCATCGGGTGACACGCTCGTCTCTGGCGTGCTGCGCGAGAAAGCTCCGGACGGCGCCGACATAGGCGTCGAACTGTTCTCGTCGAATGCTGTGTCCCGCCCCTGCAATGTGAGCGACGGTCACGAGCGGCTGTATATCGGTGCATTCACGGGCGACCTCGGCAGTGACAATCGCGCCCAGTGCCGGATCGCCGGTAAGCAACAGGGTGGGGCACGAGATGCGGGCCAACACCTCACGCCAGGATGATTGAGTTGAGGGATACGGCAGCGCGCCGGTGTCAACCATCATTTTCGAGTCGAGCCAGTCATCCCACTCTTCGGGCGCCCAGGACGGGTTGTCCGCTTTCGCACGTATGAGAAGGGTCTCACGGCCCTGCGATTTATCCCGTTCGAGTCCCGCACGCCGAATAGCCTGCTGTGCCGCGCGTTCCACCGGTGTCAGCGCACGCGGAGTTGACCAGATGGGAGGATCCTCGAGCACGGCGGCACGCAGACAGCGAGGGTAGGCCGCTGCCAGGAACAGCGCGGTGGTCGCGCCCATGGAGTGTCCGATGACTATGGGCTGATCCAGGTTCAGACCTTCGATGACACCGGCGAGGTCGTCGGCCAGCACCTCTGATGGGTAGTCGCCGGGCGATCGTTCCGATCGACCGTGACTCCGGGCGTCCGGCATGATAATGTCGTATTCGTCTTCCAGTGCTCGGGCCAGTCGGCTCCAGCAGAGACCGCTATCGGCCATGCCGTGCGCCAGCACCAACGGCGGTCCGTCCCCACCGGTTCTGGTGTAGTAAAGGCTCATACCGTTCGCCGTGATAAAACCGCTCTGCCAAGTACTCATAGTCTGCACCCCTTCACATCGATTGTAGAAGTGGTCCGCGGCCTGCCTTCCCGGGCCCCATAGGCGTGCAGTAGTAGCATAGAAGACGGGTGTTCCGGCCCCGTGCAACTCAATACTGTGAGGATGGTGGCCCATGTACGAGGCGGCTTCAGACCGCTACGACAGCATGCGATATCGGCGCACCGGCCGAAGTGGCTTGCAGCTACCCGAGATTTCGCTCGGGCTGTGGCATAACTTCGGGCATGAGAACCCGCTTTCCACGCAACGCGATATTCTGCGTCGGGCGTTCGATCTCGGCGTCACGCACATCGATCTCGCCAATAATTACGGGCCTCCCTATGGGTCAGCGGAAGAGAACTTCGGCCGGATTCTGAAATCCGATTTTCGGCCGTACCGGGATGAGCTGATCATTTCCACCAAGGCCGGGTACGATATGTGGCCGGGCCCGTATGGCCAGTGGGGCTCGCGCAAATACCTTCTTGCCAGCCTCGACCAGTCACTGCAGCGCATGGGGCTCGACTACGTCGACATCTTCTACTCCCATCGCTTCGACCCGGACACGCCGTTGGAAGAAACCATGGGCGCACTGGCCACGGCGCTGCACTCGGGCAAGGCATTATACGTGGGCATCTCATCGTACTCGGCTGGGAAGACACGAGAAGCCGCCGGCATTCTGCGCGACATGGGCATCCATCTCCTTATCCACCAGCCCTCGTATTCGCTTCTTAACCGATGGATCGAAGATAGCCTGCTCGAAACCCTGGAAGAGGAAGGCGTCGGGTGCATTACCTTCTCGCCGCTGGCACAGGGTATGCTCACCGATAAATATCTATCCGGCATACCCGAGGGCTCGCGCGCCAGCAAGGACACGTCACTGTCAAAAGAGCTGCTCAACGAAGAAAATATAGCTCGGGTCCGATCGCTCAATGAGATTGCCCAGCGTCGGGGTCAGTCACTGGCACAGATGGCACTGGCCTGGACCTTGCGCGATCGCCGTGTGACGTCGACATTAATCGGCGTGAGTAGTGTCTCGCAGTTGGAAGATAGCCTGGGCGCGCTGGACAAGCTGGAGTTTTCGGACGACGAGCTGCGGGAAATCGATCGGTACGCTGCTGAGGGGCATATCAATCTGTGGGCCAGATCGAGCAGCGTGTAAAAATGGGCGCGCAGCCTCACAAAGGATAGATCGACGATGGCCGGTGGGCGAGACCGATTCGCGCAATTGAAGCAGGCGTCACAACCGATCGTGATGCTGACCTGTTACGACTATCCGACTGCCACGGTTCTGGACGAGGTGCCGGTCGATATCGCGTTGGTCGGAGATAGTGTCGGCACCAACGTGCTCGGATACAGCAGTGAAACCGAAGTGACCATGGAGGACATCCTCCATCATGTCAAGGCGGTGCATCGAGGCCTCCATCGTGCGTATTTGTTGGCCGATTTGCCGTATCAGTCATACCTGACGCCCGAGCAGGCGCTCCGCAATGCTCGGCTGTTGCGGAGCGCGGGCGCGGATGGCGTGAAGCTCGAGGGGGGTGTCGAGCAGCTAGCGGTGGTGCGGGCACTGGTCGAGGCCGGTATCGAGGTCTGTGGCCATATCGGCTTTACCCCACAGACCCTGGGCTCGAAGGGACGCGTGCAGGGTAAATCCACTGAAGGCGCCTCCAACCTGCTGCAAAGCGCCGAAGCGCTCGAGGCGGCGGGAGTCATGATGCTGGTTATCGAGATGGTAACCGAAGAAGTCGCGAAAGCCATCACCGAACGGCTCCAGATACCCACCATTGGGATCGGGGCGGGCCGCTACTGTGATGGTCAGGTGCTGGTGCTCCATGATGCCCTGGGGCTCTCGACCTTCAGCCGTAAGATCGCAAAACGGTACGCCGAAGCAAGACAGATAGTTCTGGATGCAGCCCGTCAGTACCGGGACGACGTCGTGGCGGGCCGGTTTCCCACCGAGTCAAACGCCTTCTCGTTCGATCGGGATGAGTTGGCTCACCTGGAGGAAGCGCTCTCGGCGACACCGTGATCCAGCTCTACCGGATACGCGGTCCACGTGATGGTTTGGGCTATCGCGACAGTACCTGTATGCGGTGGTTACCCGCGTCCGCAACATAGATCGGTCCTCGGGCATCGACCGAAAGTGCATCGGGTTGGTGAAACTGACCGGGATACGAACCAGGGAAGCCCCAGGTACTCAGCGGCGTACCCTTTCCATCAAACTCCTGGATGATGCTGCGTGTGGTGTTCGCGATGTACACGTTTCCTGCCGTGTCGAGCGCGATGCCGTCCGGGCTGGCTGCCTCACCGATTGGCGGCTCTGTGCCCCACGATGCCAGGACCGTTCCATTCGGAGCTCGCTTTTCGACATGCGGCGCCGCGCCGTACGCGATATACGCGTTCCCCTGCGGGTCCACGGCTAGCGTGCCGCCGGTTGCACTATCCGAGATACGTACCTGACTTATAATGCGTCCGCTGGAAGTCATGCGCAGAAGATCTTCTCCATCCAACGCGAGTGCCTGCGCGCCCGGAGGAAAGAAGAATAGACCGGCAATAATAATATCGCCATTTGAGGCAACCGCAATGCCGGAAGGTACATCGGCCAGATGGATCCCGCCCCAGCGCGCCAGCATGTGCCCAGACTGCGATAGCTTGTCGATCGTGACCTTGCCACCTAGCAGCTGCGCCAGGTACACGTTTTCCTGCCCGTCGAGAGCCATGCCAGGCCCCACGTGTGGAATGGCGAACTGTACTCGGAACTGGCCCTGATCCGTCAGCACCTGGACGCGACCGTTGGTGGAGTCATCTACCCACAGCCGGTTTTGGGCGTCAAGTGCCGTGCTGCCGGGCAACCAGAACCGGCCGACGGCTGCTCCGCCCGCTCCCCACTGCGAACGGACCGCGCCGGCCGGCGACAGCTTGAGGATTCGCCCGGTACCCGGATCGGACACGTAGACATTGCCCTGCCTATCGACGGCGACGCCATTCGGTCCAGCGGACACCTGAGGGAACGCCGAACCGAACGACCAGCGGGCTACCACCCTGCCGTCGGGCGCACGCTTGTCTATGCGGTGATTGAAGTCGTCCGCCACGAAGATGTTGCCGCGACCTCCGATAGCAACCGATGTCCAGTCGGCCGAAACGTCGAGCTCGATCGTGCCCCAGTGCGCAAGGACGGTGCCATCCGAACGGTACTTCACCAGCGAGTGATAGCTGTCGCAATCCTTGTAACAGGCGATGATGCCATCGGTGATGACCTCGATGTTGCCTGAAGCATCGACGGCCGCGGCTAGCTGTTGAATGACGGGTGGGTTCTCGGTCTGTCCTGAAGGTCCAATCGGAGTATGAAACTGGCTGAGTAGTGTTCCGGTTGCAGAGCGACGTTGGATGACGGTGTAGGTCGCGCAATACGCTGGGCCGGCTCGCGCTCGGCACTGTACCTGCGCCGCAATTGCAACGATGATGGCGCCACGCGGACCCACTGCTACCGCCAGCTCCAGCACATTGGCACCCGGTACTGAGATCGGCCAGTCGCCCACCAGGTGGTGCTGTGGCGAAAATACCCGAACGTAGTGGTTAATCGAGTCGGCGACGTAGACCATGCCTCCGGCATCAATCGCCAGACTTCGCGGCCCGATCAACCCCGTTCCCAATGAGGAAGCCGTGGCAGTCGGGCCGGGACGCAGGTCAGCCTCGCCGAAATGGGCCAGTAGGTTGCCTCGCGGGCCGATCTCCACCACGCGAAAGTTTCCCGCGTCGGCCACGTAGATGTTACCTTTGCGATCCACGATGAGCCCCGCCGGCTGATACAGAGTTGGCAGTGTAGCAGCGGCACCCAGTACCTGCCAGGTACCGGCAAGTGGCAGTGCCTCGGCATGCCGAGTCGATCCGGGGATGGAAAAGCCCAGCACGACGGACAACGCGATGCCGGCGCACAGGACGTGCATTCGCACGCTGGGTCGCCTCCCCGTCGGGCTGGCTAGGCTATACACCGAATTCGTACCTCACCAGATGTAACGTCACCGTGCTCGCGCCTGTGACAAACCCGACGTCCCGGCGCCGGTTTGCTTACGAGTGTGAGCTGCCGCTGCCGGCAAACAGGTTCGCCGACATATTTTCCTCGGATTGCGGGAAGCGGTCCACGAGCCGGCGCAATTGCTTCGCGATCCGAGGCGGGAGTGTTCGTGCATCCGGCCAGTCGATCTCCAGTAGGTTCCCCGATGGGTCGCGGATGTAGAGCTGAACCACGTTGTTCGGTAACTCCATCAGGTGATGGCCGAAGGTTTCGGTATCGAATATTCCGCGTCGTTCCGCCTCCGCGTACACCGACTCAAAGTTGCCGACGTTCAAGCCGAGATGGCCGTACATCGGAGCGTCAGTGGACCTCTGGAAGAGGTGTAATTGCGCTTCGCCTAACTTGAACCAATGCACGGGGTGTCCGAAATTCGGCGATGGAAGTGGTTCGAGAC
Source organism: uncultured Chloroflexia bacterium (assembly GCA_963737125.1). Lineage (GTDB taxonomy): Bacteria > Chloroflexota > UBA5177 > UBA5177 > UBA5177 > JANWJD01. The sequence goes on from CAVTRL010000001.1 coordinate 168,855, forward strand.
CAAAGACGTCTTGATAAAAGCGGGTCGATTCGGCCAGATCCTTTGCCACGATACTCACATGATTGATACCTGTTGCCCCCATGACACTTCCTCTCGCCACTACTGGATTGTCAATTGATCGAATTGACGGTGATACCTCAGTGTAGAGTGACTGTTGCTACTGGCGACTCGGTCTGAGAGCCGAGATTGGCGCTGCCCCATGTTGCTCGCGCCTGGCCCGTACGGGCTTGGAGATGGCCATATCCCCGAAAGGGTAATTCAAGGGACGGGCGCCATCGACGTACGGCCCGTGTCCCCACGTTGAGACGGTAGGGAGCACCCGGTGTGGTGCGCTGCCCTTGCCGGCAGGATATATCTCTCCGCCCGGGATGATAATTCACCGGAGGATCGTCCGTCCTACGGCGATAGTAGAACCGGCCGTCTGTCGCGTGGCGTAAACGACGCGGTGCGTGTCACCGCCCGAAGCGTGGCAACCTGCGGGGACATGCCAGATTGCGTGATGCAGTCGCAGGAGATGGGACTGTTACGGATGTAACAGCACCCCTATTGCGCACGATACTGCCAACATTCGAGCATCGGCGCATAGTACAGCCATGCCGGTACTGAGTCGCCCGCCGGCAAATGTGGAACACCCGAAGAGGAGCACTCTCTCATGCGTACCCCGTTCATCGCCCTTATCTCCAAAGCACTGGTCGGCTCAGCGCTCGCCGGCGGCCTGCTCAGCGGCATCGGGACGTCCGCTCATGCTCAGACCGGATTCCACCAACGCGCCACCTCGACCGTTGCAATTCGGACTCTGGCGCACCACGTGAATTCTACGCTGCTGCGTGGCCCATCGACTCTCCGCCGCGGAAACCTCCTCGGCGGAGGTACCGGTCGCATCATGCCAATGCGTGGCCCGTCGACTCTCCGCCATGCAAGCCTGCTCGGTGGCGGCACCGGCCGGATCATGCCAATGCGTGGCCCGTCAACTCTGCGCCATGCGAACTTGCTGGGCGGCGGCACCGGCCAGATCATGCCACTCGGTAGATACAACCCATAGCGATCCACGGCGATTGACACCATCGCCTGTCCGTATCTCTCCTCCATCGTTCGCCGGCTCCCATCCTCCAGGGGAGCCGGCGTTCACCTGTTGCGCAGGTTTTGGTGGGCGGCGCCGCTACCGCGACCGTCGATTCAGGGCGTCCCGGTCGAGGACTCGAATATGATGATCGTCGTCCACGCTGAGGTACCCGCGCCGCTTGAATTCGACCAACGCCTGGTTCACCCGCACGCGTGATGCGCCGATAATGTCGGCGAGATCGGTCTGAGTCAGCCGAATTCCGATGATAACTGTCCCGTCGGCTTGTTCGTGCCCGTACTCCTCGACGAAAGCAAGTATCTGGCGAGCGACCCGTCCCGGAACGTCCAGTGAAGCAAGCGATTCGAGTCGAGCACTCACCAGCCGCCAGCGGCCGGCCACAATCCGGGCGAGGTTGGCGCCCATGCGAGGCACCGTATCCAGGCATCGAGAGAAATCTTTGGCATCCATCCAGAGAAGGACACAGCGCTCCAGCGCTTCGACATCCGCCGAGCGCGGGGAATCACCCAGGATGCCCATTTCGCCGGCGGTTTGACCTGGACCAAGAATGGAAAGAATCACATCTGTGCCGTCGGCCTGCACTCTATGCACTTTGAGCGTACCTTCGACCACCAGATACACCCCGTCAGATGAATCGTCGGCCCGCAGGATAGTGGCGCCTGCCGGCACGGTGGACCGGCGCAGGAGCGGACGGAGCAGCGCCATATCCTCGGCACCAACACCGGCAAAAAGCGGCTGCCGCAGAATGATCTCTTCGATCTGAGCCGACATTCGGCATCTCCACTCTGGTACGACACTGAGCCGCTTCTGGAAGGCATGGTTGCGGTCATCATTATGACCGATTGCAGCCCGCTAACGGGCGACTTGACGTATACCGCCTTGTTACTGAGCCAGACGCCGGGCCCGTTACCAGAGCTCGCTTTCCGACAACTACGTGGAAAGCGGTAGGTTTGGTGTCAGAACAACCGTGACTTCAACCTCAGTCGCTTGGCCGAGGGCAGCGTGTAATAGCGCACCGTGACCGGACCCACAACTCGGTGCAGACGGGTATTGATTGTCCCGGTGATACCTATGACAGAGCCGACAGTCACGTATGGTTTCCCGTTATCGTTTTTCGGCCCGTTCCATTTCGTGGGGCTGCGCAGCGACAGCGATACTATCATTCCGCCACCGACGTGAACTGTAATCGCGTGCTGCTGCGGGTGCCAGGCGGTGACGAAACCAATCTCATCCTTCACCACCTCCGCGTCAGAGTCGGTTATTTGATTTCCGAGATAGACCAACGCGTTATCCGGCGTGGGGGTTCCAACCGCCGACACATGGTCACCTGGCTGGATGTCTTGTAAGGGCAACATGGTGCCGCTCTTGGTTTTCAGCTGTGAATTGCCCTCGATGATGAGTTTGGCCGGATCGGGTGACGTAGGGGTGAGGACGAAAACCGCGCGCTGCTGCTGCTCGTTGAGCACATCCGTGACTCGACCATTCAATGCGGTGGTCGTGAGGTACGCGCCCGGCGGGCAGGTTCTGGTTTGCAACACGAGCGGTGGAAGCGGCTGCTGAGAAAAACTCATGCTCCCCGCAATGCTGGTCGCGGAACGGTCGTACTCACTCAACTGAGGAAGGTTATATTTGTTTTCGATGTACCGCAGGACGGACGCGAAATCGTACGTCGTGTGATCGATATAGTGCGCCCTGGCATACGGCGAGATCACCAGCATGGGGACGCGTGGGCCGTACGAAATGTCGTTGAGATGGGGTGGGGCGACATGGTCGTAGAAACCGCCGAAGTCGTCCCAGGTCAGAAAGACGGCGGTACTGGCCCACAGCGGACTCTTCATCAGCACGTTTAATTCGTTGACGGTCCAGTTTTCACCGGCGCACGAGCTGTGCGGTGGGTGCTCGCTGTCGCCTTCGTTCATCACCACCCAGCTGACTTGCGGCAGCGTGCCGGCTTGTACATCCTTCACGAATTGACTCGTGTCCGGTACGTTGCTTTGCCAGAGCGACGAGTAGCGGATGTGCTTGATGGAGTTGAGCGCCGACCAGATGTATCCCGACTGATACTGGCCCGGTGCATAGTACTTCCACGAAATGCCTGCTTTCTGTAACTCGTCTGGAAGCGTACTGATATCGAAGCAGGGCGGGATGAAGTAGTGCGCGCCTGTTTTGGGGTTTACCGCGTCAACTTTGGTATATGGTCCCGCGTCACAGCCCCACGAATGATACGTATTCAGGATGGGGTTGTCGTCGGTGTTGTTCGAGGTAGCCGCCACGGTAACCAGGTGATTGGGGTAGCTGGGGCCGTTGATGGTCGAAAAGAAATGGTCGTCGAGGGCAAATGTTTTCGCGTAGCGCCAATAGTTTGGAATGTCAGATTCCTGGTACTGCGACAACGCGATGTCCTGACCATCCTGGATGGCGCCGGCGAGCTTATCAAAGCCGTCCATGCGGCCGCCATCCACGGCGACATGGGCTGCATTTCCTGCATGATTGATGTCGATCAGTGTGTGATCTGGGGTGTGCAGTAACGGCACCGTCTGTCCGTTCGAGGTCTGCGCCGTGCGGGCGCCGTCCGCACCGGGAAACGTGCCGAAGTAGTTATCGAACGAGTGATTTTCTTTGATCAGAATAACGATGTGCTGGATGGGATCGGCTGGAGTAGCGGTGGAGGCCACAAGTACCGGCGTGCCGGATCCCACTCCCTGGGCTTCGGACCGCGGGCTATCGAGTACGCCGTGTAGGGCGACCGCCAGGAGCAATAACCCAATTCCAACGGAGAAACGGAACATGCAGTGTCACCATCGTGGAGCATTCAGAGGTGTAACGGGCGAAAACTCTCCAGCGTAACAAATCGAAACCACGCCGTCCGTCCTGTTACGGGTACATTCTGGAGCGCCCGCGCCGGATGAGCCGTCGTAACCTATTCTTGACATCTTCTCACAATTCGACCTCCGTACCGTAACAGCCGTACCGAACGAGCACGCCAGGGGATGGTACCGTGCCGGCTCGACGGCTACCGACTCTTTCCCTAGTGCAGCGGCCGGTCCACGTGAGGCCGCCGGCGCCAGGGCGGTTAGCCGTCGATAGCTACCTCAGCCTCAATCTCGACCGGCATCCCAAAAGGAAGTTCTGCCAGTCCGACCGCCGATCGCGCGTGGCGCCCGGCGTCTGGGCCGTAGAGCTCGAGGATGAGATCCGAGAACCCGTTGATTACGGCGGGCTGTTGCACGAAGCCGGTAGCCGAGTTGACCATGCCAAAGACGCGTAGCCATGCTGTGACGCGGTCGAGGTCTCCCAATTCCTGTTGCAAGCTGGCGAGCATTGCCAGAGCGGCACGCCGTGCCGCCTCGCGCGCCTCCTCCAGTGAGACATCGGCGCCGACTTTACCGAATGGCCCGCCAATGGATCCATCCGCGGCCGTCGGCCCATGACCCGAGATATACGCCCGGTGACCGTGCACTCGCACGAATGCGAACGGCAGACGCACTCCTGATGGCGCTTTCGTCGGCTCCGGTAAGACCAGACCAAGCGCCCGGAGTCGAGATTCAACGTGCATGGGTGTCGATCCTTCGGTTTGAGTGATCGTCGGTTGGTAGTCTCAGCACTGGCTCTGCCTCATGGTATGGCCCAGTGTTACTGCAATCTTATCTTTTACGGGCCCGTGTCGCTCGAGCGAAAACATCGTACTCTGGTCGAATCGCGTGGCCGCCGGATAGCGCCAGACCGGACCACCTCTATACTCCGGCGGTTCCCACTCGTATCTCGCCCAGACGTGGGCGTGCACGTACGCGTCGGTGTTTCCCAGTATTTCGTAGTTGGTCCGGCGCGGCCGGTACACCTGCTCGATAGCCTCACCGAGCAGGCTCATGTCGAACAGGAATTGCGTCCGTTGAGCAAAGGACATATCGCTCAGATGCGTCACTTGCGGTACCGCGAGCAAGACGCAGTAACCGGGCAGGAACTGCGTATCGCCCATGACTGCGAAACCGCTCGGCATACGGGCGATTACGGTTGGATTCTCCCCGCGTTCCGCCGCGCCGATGCGATCGAGTTTCCAGTCTTCGTACACTTTCTACTCCAGATCCTAGCGTTCTCTATAAACCGCGATGTCCGTCCACGAACATGCGCCCCACAGCGTGCGCAACTGGAGCACCGCGTGAACGTTGCCGGGTGGAACGACGAATCCGAACGGCTGCGAGATCCATAGGCCGGTGACCGGCCAGTCGTACCATTTGCTGCGTGGAAACACGTCCTCGCCGGTGCCGAATCGATTGGTGTCCTGTTGTGCGTGTCCCTGGGCATCTTCGGTGACGACCGAGACCATCGGATACGCCGGAAGGCTGCAGCGATACTCGACGTTAACCGCATACGCGCCTCCGGGACGTACCGCAAAGCTGCGAGTGAGCGACGTCCGGCCGGTTACCGAGGCAGTAGTTCGCCCACGTGCGACTGCTCCTGTGGTTTTCCATGCAGCGCCGAATCTGGCGGGTACGACGGCCGGGCCGAATTGGTCTATCGGGGTGCGTTGCCATAACTCGATGCGCGTGTCCCCGCTATACATCTGGCTCAGCCGCAGCGAATAGCCGTGGACGCTGAACCAGTGCCGAGCCTCGGGCAGTTCGGTGTAATCTTCCGCCAGCAGCCAGACACTCTGCTCGCCGACCGACACCCGTGCCAGTTGCGAAGCGAGAAGCTCTTCATCGGATTGGTGTGGATAGCGGTTCTGCCAACCCGGCACGTCGAGATACTGCCGAAACCATATCGCTGCCTGACGGCTCGCACGCCACCCGCTGGGGAGATACGACGTCGCGATGGGCTGTACGGGGCCCGGATAAAACACGACAGCCTGCCCCGGCCGGTAGGACTGCTGAAAGTCGCGGATCGCCGTCTTCCAATCGGGATTCGTCATCTGCCGATACATCGCGTGTACGCCGAAAATACCCCCGGCCAGCGGTATGACAAGCAGTGCGGCAAGCGGCGCGGTGACGCGATGTCGGGCCGCGGTAACCGCGGCCCACGCCAGCACGAGATATAGACCAAACGTGGCGTCAAGAAAGACTCGATCCAGGTAGAGCGATCGCCGCAGAGCGATGGCCAGGACAAGCGCAAACGGCACGACGAACCAGCTAATTGCCAGTGAAAGTGGCAGGTCACGGGCGAGCAGTCCCCATACCAGCGTGCCGGCGACCAGGAGAGCGCCGATAGCCGCGATTATGGCAGCGTGCCCGGCGATACCAGGCAGAGGGGAGAGTGAACCGATACACGGCGGGCGCGGGCATGTGCCTTGCAAGCCGAGCGCTTCCAACATCACGCTTCGCAGCGATGCCCAGGTGGGATTGGGGATCCAATAGTTACCTGATACGCTCGCGGCATTGTGCAACCACACCGGGAGCCAGGGTGCGAACGCCACCGCTGCACCGATCCACGAAGCCAGGAGCGGCCGCATCGAACCGCGTTGCCAGGCACGCAGCAGAAAAAGAGCCTGTGGAATCAAGACGAGGATCGTGGTGTATTCGGTATACAGGCACGCGGTGAGCGCCACGGCATACCCGCTCCAGAGCAACACGCCGCGTACCGGTCGGTGTTCACGCTCGAGTGCCAGAATCACCAGCAGGTACGACCACAGCACGAAAAAACCGGCCAGCTCGTACGCTCGACCGTCGTCGCTGAACCAGAAGTGAAATGGCGACACGGCGAGCAACGCCGCGGCAATCAATCCCACCGCCCGGTCGAAGAGGTGGCTTCCTACCAGGTAAAGCAGTGGGATGGATGCTGTCCCGGCGGCGACGGAAATGTACCGTGGCACCAGGTACGAGTGGCGCACACCAAAGAGCACGTGTACGAGAAGGTAGTAGAGCGGCGGATGCTCGTGGGCGCCGCCCACGGTGATGAGACGGGGAAGTGGCAAGCCGGAGAACAAAAGGGTGTATCCCTCGTCAAGCCAGAGCGATTGGAAGTCAATGTGACTCAGACGCAGCACCAGCGAGGCGATGGTGAGAACCAGCACCAGGCCAGGTGCAAGGCGGCCGATATCCGTACGGCGGTGCGCGGCTAGCCGGGGTGCCGTGGACTGTGTCGTGCGCGGTGCTGTAAGGACGCGCGCCGTCACGCTATCGGTTCCAATGGTTTCTGCCCACGAGTTCTCCCATGCTCCGCGCTGGATTGGCCTGGCGACGTATTGTCACACCATCGGACACACGCGTTGAAATAAGAACCCACACGGTAGAGCTGCGCGCACCTCTTGTTCAGTGACGTTTTCAAGCTGTGCAGAGTGTCTGTGCCTCGAGTCTGTTCTGTGGAACATCGGACAGTTGACGGGCGGGTAGAAAGTTGGCGACAATGTAACAGCTTGATTACACAGCGGCTGCGAAGCAGGTCAAAGCGTATGGCACACTCTTCCATCACACATCATCGACTCGCCTCCCTCAGGGGCGAGTCTTTTTATGAGCGATACGAATTTCGAGTCCGGCGAAGCCGTTTTTGGCGAGATAATTTACCGCCGTGGCACGCCTCGGCATGGTAACTGAAACACCTATCTCGTCCTGTATGGGACGAGTTTTTTTATGTGCGGATGTCGGACAGAAGGGGGGAACGAGATGGTGATGACGGCAACGGGAAATAGCGTTGAGAATGGCGAGACCCGATGGAAGTCGCTCGCCGGTACACTCATGCTGGCGGATGGAACGTGTTTTTACGGGCAGGGCTCGGGCGCCGAAAGCATGGCCAGCGGCGAATTGGTCTTTACCACTGCTATGACGGGTTATCAGGAAGCACTGACCGATCCGTCGTACCTCGGGCAAATGCTCATGTTCACCTATCCGCTGATCGGCAATTATGGGGTCGCGGCCGGGCGCGCACAGTCAGGCCGCCCGCAGGCATCGGGCGTGATCGTGGCGACGCTCTCCGATGCCGGCGCCGATCAGGCATCGCTCGCCGGCTACCTGGCTCGACACAAGATACCTACCATGCACGGTGTGGACACTCGGGCCATCGCTCTCTGGACTCGCCGCCACGGCGCCATGCCGGGAGTACTCAGCATACACGAACCCAAACACGCCCCCTCTCTGCCGATTCTCCGCATGATGGTCGATGCTTGTTCGTACGAAACCCGCGACTTTGTTACCGAGAGCACCGTCTCTCAACCCGAAGTCTTCGGAGCCGGTAGCCGCCGCGTGGCACTGCTGGACTGCGGTAACAAACTGAGTGTGGTCGAGGAGCTGCTGCGTCGGGATACGCAGGTCGTCGTTCTCCCGGCACATACTCCCACTGCCGAGATTATGGCGTTGAACCCGTGTGGAGTGGTGATCTCCAACGGCCCCGGTAACCCGCAAAATGCTAGCGGGGTGGTGGGCACCATTCGCGATTTGTATGGCTCTGTGCCGTTGCTGGGTATCTGCCTGGGACATCAACTGCTCGCCATGGCGGCCGGCGGCAGCACCTACAAGCTGAAGTTCGGGCATCGTGGCGCCAATCACCCCGTGCAGGATTGCCGAACCGGGCAGGCGTTTGTGACCACACAGAATCACGGCTACGCGGTCGACGCCGGCACACTGCCCGACGACCTCCTCGTGTCTCATCGCAACCTGAACGACGACACGGTCGAGGGGCTGCGCCATCGCACGCTGCCCATTCGTTCCGTTCAGTTCCATCCGGAAGGCGCGCCCGGACCAAAGGATGCGGGTGTCATCCTGGACGAATGGCTCGGAATGGTGGCGTGATCGACCGCGTTCTCATTATTGGGTCCGGTCCGATCGTTATTGGGCAGGCGGCTGAGTTCGACTATTCCGGCACACAGGCATGTTTGGCGTGCCGGGAAGCGGATGTGGAAACCATCCTGGTCAACTCGAATCCGGCGACGATACAGACCGACCGGCATATCGCCGACAGGGTGTATATCGAGCCACTCACGGTCGAATCGGTCCAGGAGATCATCGCCCGCGAACGGCCCGATGGACTTATAGCGACCGTGGGCGGGCAGACCGGCCTTAACCTGGCGGTGGCGTTGGCGGAGGCCGGAGTGTTGGAACGCTACGGCGTACGAATGCTCGGGACCGGCCTCGATGCCATCCGCCGCGGCGAGGATCGCGCGCTCTTCGCTGCCACCCTGCAGGAGGCCGGGGAGCCCATCCTTCCCAGCCTCGCGGTACGCTCGGTGGAGGAGGCCCTGCCCTTTGCGGCGGAGATCGGCTACCCCGTGATGTGCCGATCGGCTTTCGCGCTGGGCGGAGCCGGCAGTGGCTTCGCGTCTGGACCGGATGCTCTGAAGCTGCAGGTCGAGAGTGGCCTGGCCTTCAGCGGGAGTGGCCAGGTATTGGTGGAGCGCAGCGTGTACGGCTGGGCGGAGATCGAGTACGAGGTGATACGCGACGCCGAGGATAACTGCCTTATTGTCTGCAATATTGAAAACATCGATCCGATGGGAGTCCACACCGGGGATTCGATCGTCGTCGCGCCGAGCCAGACACTGAGCGACGGGGAATATCACCGGCTTCGCGCCGCGGCGATGCGCGTGGTACGTGCCCTCCGCGTGGAAGGCGCCTGTAACGTGCAGTTCGCCCTGCACCGGCCAACCGGCGACTATTTCGTGATCGAGGTCAATCCACGCCTCTCACGCAGCTCAGCCCTGGCCTCGAAGGCGACCGGCTATCCCATTGCCAAGGTGGCGACGCGCATTGCGCTCGGGAAGGCACTGCCCGAGATCCGCAATGACATTACCGGTACCAGCGCATTCTTCGAGCCGGCGCTCGATTACGTGGTGATGAAAATTCCACGGTGGCCGTTCGATAAATTCACCGGATTGGATGGTCGCATCGGTACGCGCATGCGCAGCACCGGTGAAGTCATGGCAATTGGCCGCACATTCGAAGAGGCCATGTCCAAAGCGCTGCGCAGCATCGACGTGAAAGAATCCGTCACGCCGGAGGGCGATCTGACCGCGTTGCTGGCGGAGCCGAACGGCCGTCGCCTTCCCGCCATCCTGACTGCCTTGCGGACCGGCTGGGAGCCGGGTGATATTGCGGAGCGCACCGCTATCGATCCCTGGTTCATGGATCGGCTCGCCGCCATGGTGGCCGAGGGCCTGGGAACGAGCGACGGCGCATACAAAATGGTCGACACCTGTGCCGGCGAATTCGAGGCCAGGACACCGTACTTCTACCGGTCCTCGATGCCGGGTGGGGAGAACGAGGCTCATTCGCTGGCTGGACCCAAAGCCATCATTCTCGGCGCGGGACCGATCCGCATCGGCCAGGGCATTGAATTCGATTACGCCACGGTCCACGCCTGCACGGCGCTTACCAGAGCCGGCGTGCGATCCATCATCATTAACAACAATCCGGAAACGGTCAGCACCGACTACTCGACCTCCGACCGCCTGTATTTCGAGCCACTCGATATTGAAGCGGTGGAAGCGGTGGTTCGCAATGAGCAGGACGGTTTGCTGGGCGTGATACCGCAGTTTGGCGGGCAGACCGCGATTCATCTGGTTGAGCCGTTACGAGCGCGTGGCATTCGCATCCTGGGAACCCAACCGGACTCGATCGACGCCGCCGAAGACCGCGGACGGGCATCCGCGGTGTTGGAGGCAGCCGGCATTCCCACGCCCGACTGGCGAGCGGTCGACAGGTGGGGCGACCTTCGCCGCGCGACGAGCGAACTCGGGTTTCCGGTCTTGTTGCGGCCCTCCTACGTGCTGTCCGGCAGCGGTATGATCGTCGCCCGTTCGACAGAAGATGTCGAGCGCTACCGGCTTCTCCACGGCAGCGAGGCCCTGCGAACGCCACTGCTGGTAGATCAGTTCCTTGAAGGGGCAGTCGAGCTAAACGTGGATGCGGTGTCCGATGGGCACGACGTGGTGACGGTGATCATGGAGCAGCTCGATGAGTGCGGCGTCCACTCGGGTGACAGCGCGGAAGTCTACCCGCCGCAATCGATCTCATCCGCGGTGTTGCGCACCGTGGAATGCTACACCCGCACTGTGGCGAAAGCTTTCGAGATCGTCGGGCTGATGAATGTCCAGTACGCCGTGCAGGGCGAACGGGTCTACGTGCTTGAAGTCAACCCACGGGCCAGTCGCTCCGTGCCGTTCGCCAGCAAGGCGAGTGGTGTGCCGCTGGCAGACCTCGCAGTGCGAGCCATTCTCGGAGAGCGCCTGGCCGACATGCAGGTCGAGCCTCCTCAGACTCTCCAATCTCCGTGAAGAACGTCGTCTTCCCGTTTCGCGTCTTTCCGGCCCTCGACCCGGTACTCGGGCCGGAGATGCAGAGCACGGGCGAGTCGATGGGATCCGGCCCGACCTTCGCCGTGGCCTACTGGAAAGCGTGGCTGGGCGCCGGGCTGCGTGGCCTGCCGTTCGGACGCACCGTATACGTATCCGCACCGGATGTGCCGGCAACTCAGATCGACGCCCTCATATCGTGCCTGCAAAACACCGGCATCACGCCCATCCTCTCGCCGGACACCCCTGCTTCACAGGCCTCGGTCGAACGCATCCCACCAGCCGACCTGGACGTACCCTCCCTCGCCCTGGTCATCGTGCTGGGCCGCACCCGCTCCGAAATCGGTGTATTGCGCCGCGCCGCCGACACCGGCGTGGGAGCCGTCTCCACGCATGGCGGCCTGCGTGCGTTGCAGCGCGCTCTGGATGAGGGTGTGCCGGATCTGAGTCTTTCGACCCCGAGGGAGCCAGGACTGGAGACACCGGTTTCCATGGTGGAGTGAGAGCGCAGGGCTGCATGCCGGCAGAGCGACGACACTGAACATGTCGCTTCCCCGCGGCGATGTACCATCAATCCTTGATAGATGCACTCTTCACCACCGGCCCGGATCCCATCGCTGGCCGAACACCTGAATCTGTTCGGGCAGTTCATCGGCGCGTGGGACCTGGAGTGGCGCGGGATCGGGATCGACGGCGAGCCGGTTACGGTGCGCGGCGAATTGTATTTCGGCTGGGTTCTTGGCGGCCGGGCAGTGCAGGATGTGTGGCGTGTGCCGGTCGATCCCGATGATGCGCGGCGCATGCGTGCTTTTCATGGCAGCACGATTCGCTTCTACGACATTGGGCTGGGAGCGTGGCGCTCCACCTGGATCGACCCGCTCAACGGTCGGGTAAGGCGCTTTGTCGGCCGTCCGGTAGGAGATACCATCGTGCTCGACGGACTCGACGAGGACCCACCCGAACGATGGAGCTTCAACGACATCACGCCACGCAGCTTCATCTGGCGCGGTGAGGAATCGCACGACGGTGGGAAAACCTGGGTGCTAAACGACGAGATGCACGCCACACGCCGGGAAGACCGGTAGACTTCGGGATCAATTGGTGTTCTCAGGGAGCGCTCTGCCCCTGACCTGATTCCTTGGCCAACGAGTGCGCTATTTCCCAGATATTCCCTTCTGGGTCTTTGAAGTGCGCGGTGCGTAGCCCCCACGCTCGATCGATTGGCTCTCTGACAAACTCGACTCCCTTGCCGACGAGCTCCGCATAGATCGCATCCACATCGTCGACAAATGAGACGAGCTGAGAGCTCGCTCCGGCCGAATGCTGCTCGGCGACGATCTCATTCGTAAGCAGGTCGCGCGCACCGTCGATATTCAACAACAGAAGCAAGGTGGAACCGAGTTCGAACCCACACCCAACTTCGTCCTCGAATGTCATATTCATTTCCAGCGTGTCTCGATAGAACGCTTTGGTGCGTTCCAAATCCGTGACAAACAGCACCACGGCATTGATTCGCTGCAGCTTCACACTCATCGTTGCCTCCCCTTTAACTCGTAAGACTACAGATTACCCCATATCTCACGAGGACGAAGAAGCGCGAACGTCGATGCCTGCCTCCAGAGAAACACCGAGTTCCGAACACCACCTATCTGTAAAGCAACCCCAGGAACCACCAGTAGTTATGGGTAGTCGCCCTTCGCTTGCTCCGCGGGAGAAGGGCAGGGGATGAGGGTTTGCTCTCGTTACACCCGGCCACTCATCTGGTACATTTTCCCTTCGGTCTTGATGGCCGGTGCGTGGACCATGCGCACGTCGTGCAGGTCACGCACGGTGCGGGCGCCCAACACTGACATCGCGGTGTGGATCGCTCCTACCAGATTCTGCGTGCCGCTATTGACCGACGATGGGCCGTACAGGATTTGCTGGAGTGTCGCCGTGGTGCCCACGTTGATGCGCGTGCCTCGGGGAAGGGTACCGTGGAAGCTTGCCATGCCCCAGTTAAAACCACGCCCCGGCGATTCGATTGCTTGCGCCAGCGGCGCGCCCAACATCACCGCGTCGGCTCCGGCGGCAAGCGCCTTGATCATGTCGCCGCTGACCCGCATGCCGCCATCCGTAATCACCGACACATACCGTCCACTTTCCCGGAGATAGTCGTTGCGTGCTGCCGCCACCTCGAGCGTCGCGCTGATCTGCGGCATGCCGATGCCGAGTACTTCCCGACTCGTGCATTCCGCCCCCGGCCCGACACCGACCAGAATGGCGGCCGCCCCGGCATGCATCAGCGCCATCGCCGGCTCGTATGCCACTGTGTTACCGACGATGACCGGTACCGGGCACCAACGGCAAAATTGTTCGAGATCGAGTGAGGTGCCGGAGGCCGAATGATGCCGCGCCGACGTCACGGTTGATTGCACCGCGACGACGTCGGCACCCTCCTCTACTGCCACCTCCGCCAGCCACCGTGCATGAAGGGGTGTGACCGATACAGCCAGTCGAGCGCCGGCATCTTTGGCTCGACGAACACCGGCACGCACGAACTCCGCGTTCAACGGCGCGCTGTATACCTCCTGGAGCAATGCTGGTGCATCCTCGGGGGCTGCATCCGCAATCTGCCTGTATATCCGGGAGGGATCGGCGTACCGACCGTGTAGGCCCTCCAGATTCAATACCGCCAATCCGCCTTGCCGGTGGAATTGCACTGCAAATGCCGGATCCACCACGCCGTCCATGGCGGCCGCCAGAATGGGCACGTCGAATGTATGTTTGGGGTCCAGGCTCCACGAGTGGTCGCACAACTCGGGATCGAAGGTCTCCATCCCCGGCACCAACGAGACATCGTCAAATCCGTACGTAGAAGAAAGATTAACCTGTTCGATTTGCGTGAGCGGCTGGAGCATAGATACCTCCCGGTCGATTGAGAACGGCCTCGACGGCCCCCACGAGTAGACGATGTTCGACCTCTTTGATACGTCCGTATAACGATTCCTGGTCGTCAGTGAGACGAATGGGCACGACCTCGCGAGCGATAACCGGACCGGCATCGACCTCGGCGGTCACCCAGTGCACCGATACCCCGGTGTACGGCAGACCGAGTGTCAGTGCGTCACGGACGGCATGGGAGCCGCGCAGTACCGGCACGTCGAGCGGTGAATCACCCATCGGCAGTAGCGCCGGATGCACGTTGAGCAACGGGCACGGGCAGGCCTCCAGGAACGTCATCGAAAGCACCAGCATCCAGCCGGCCAGCACCACGATGTCCGGTTGTGCCTGCGACAGTACGTCCAGTACCGAAGCCTCGTGCGCGGCTCGCGCCTCAGAATCTCGTCGATCGCGGATGCCGATCGTGCGACTCGGAATACCGGCGGCGGTAGCTCGCCGCAGCGCGCCCGCGTCGTGGTTATGGCTCACGACGCACACGATCTCGGTGCGCCGGCGCTCGTCCGCGCACCAATCAATCAGTGCTTGCAGGTTGCTGCCGTCGCCCGACGCCAGAACCACGATTCGCGATCGTCTATCCGTAGTGGGGCCGAATCCTGGTGATAGCCGCGAGCCGGTTTCGGCCTCCGGAGCGGTATCACCGCTTCCCTGCAAACCGTTGAGTGTGTACCCGCGTCTGACTTGCCAGGCGATGTCGGCACGTCGCTGCATACCCGCGAACCGAACCGGCGTGGCGAAAGCGCGCGCGGCGGCCTCATCTACGGAAGGGGCGATTCCCACGGCGGTCAGCACACGTCCTCCGGCGGTGACGATGCGGCCCTCGGGGGCGCGAGCAGTGCCGGCGTGGAACACCAGCACGCCCTCCGGCTCGTCGTCCAGGCCGTAAATCGGATGGCCGCTTTGCGGATTGTCCGGGTAACCGGGTGACGCGAGCACCACACCGACGGCACTGTTTACGGTGTTTGGTACCGTTCCTTCCAGCCGGCCATCCGCCGTCGCCTCCAGCCACGGCAGAAGGTCACCGTCCAGCAGCGGCAGAATAACCTGAGCTTCCGGATCTCCGAAGCGGCAGTTGTACTCGAGGACCCGCGGCCCGGTTGCGGTCAGCATGATCCCGGCGAAGAGCACCCCGCGATACGGTGTGCCCATGGCCGCGAGCGAGTCCACCACCGGTTGCAGGCAGGTAGCCACGAGCTCCGCTCGCTCCCGCTCGCTCACAAACGGTACGGGCGCATAGGCTCCCATGCCGCCGGTGTTTGGTCCCGTGTCACCCTCCCCCAAACGCTTGTGGTCCTGCGCGATGGGCAGAGGAACGGCTCGTTTCCCGTCGACGAATGCCAGTAAAGATATTTCCGGCCCCTCCAGCCACTCCTCGACCACGATCCGCGCGCCCGCCGCACCGAGCCGGGCATCCTCCATGAGTGAGTGAACGCACGCGCGAGCTTCTTCTTTACCCGCGCAAACCGTAACGCCCTTCCCGGCGGCTAAACCATCTGCCTTGATAACCACGGGGTATGCCGCCCGCTCGACGTGCCGCAGGGCAGCGTCGATCTCGTCGAAAACGTAATACTTCGCGGTCGGGACTCCCGCCTTGCGCATCAGGTCCTTGGCGAACGCCTTGCTGGATTCGATACGTGCGGCTGCCGCCGTGGGTCCGACGACCCGCCGTCCGGCGGTGAGTAAGGCGTCAGCCAGCCCCAATGCCAGCGGCGCCTCGGGCCCAATCACGGTCAGGTCGATGCCCCATTCCTCGGTGAGCCGGACGATTCCAGGTACGTCGGTTGCCGATGCTCTTAGGTTACGCGCTACCGCCGCGGTACCGGGGTTTCCGGGGGCCACGAACAACTGCGTCACGCTGGGTGAAGTACGCAGCTTCCACGCCAGCGCGTGTTCGCGTGCGCCGTTTCCGACGATGAGTACCCGCGTCATGGCAGCCTCATGCCGGTATCGCCTCAACCGTTTCCGGCTGTGCGATATCTCGATCGATCTCCAGCGGATACTGACCCGTAAAGCAGGCCAGGCAGGTGTCCTCTCTCGTACCCCCAATAGCGGTCAACAGGCCGTCGATGCTGATGTGATACAGGGAATTCGCCCCGGTGTGACGCGCCATCTGCTCTTCGTTCAGCCGGTTGGCGATCAAATCACTTCTTTTGGCCATATCGACCCCGAGGTAACACGGATCGGTGATAGCCGGCGCGGCGATTCGCACATGAATTTCCGACGCTCCCGCTTCTCCCAGTAGCGTCACAATTGGTTTCAGGGTGTTACCCCGCACGATACTGTCGTCCACCAGTACGATTCTCTTGCCTTTCAGAGGCAACGCCCCGAACTTCATCCGAATCAGGCGCTCCCGTTCCGCCTGCAAGGGTTGAATGAAGGTTCGACCGACGTATCGGTTCTTGATCAGTCCTTCTCCGAAGGGAATGCCGGTCTCAGTCGCATAGCCGAGCGCCGCGCTGGTGCCGGAATCGGGCACGCCGATCACCAGATCGGCATCCGCCGGTCGTTCGCGTCCCAGCACCTCGCCGATGGCTCGCCGCACGGCGTGCACATCCCGCCCTCCAAAAAGAGTGTCCGGCCGGGCGATGTAGATGTACTCGAACGCGCAGAAGGCGCTGCGAGCGGGGCTCGAGCTGCCCCGCCAGGACCGGCCCAACGGCGTTGATCTCTACAATTTCACCTGGACGAATGTCCCGTGTCGGCGTGCCGCCCAGTAGTGAAAAGGCGCACGATTCTGAGGAAAGGGCCCAACCGTCACGCAGGCGCCCCAACGCCAGCGGCCGGTTACCCATTGGGTCACGCACACCGAATAGTTTTTCTCCCGTCAGTAGCACCAATGAGTACGAGCCGCGCACGCGCCTCGACATCCACTGAATTCGCTCCGTCCAGCTTTGCCCAGGCGCCACACGAATCATGAGCGCGATGATCTCGCTGTCGGACGACGACTCGGCCATCACTCCGTACTCGTCTCGGAGCCACGAGGTCAGGACTCTGGCGTTGATGATGTTGCCGTTGTGGGCTACCACCAGCGGCCCGAGATCGGTCATCTGAATGAACGGCCCGGCATTGATCGAGGTCGAACCACCCGATGTCGAATAGCGGTTGTGACCGATCGCCCAGGTTCCCGGAAGGTAGGGCGTGCCGGAAAACACGGCATCCACCAGCCCCATCGCCTTGTGCAGATGGATCTTGTGGTCGAAACTCGCAACTCCCGCGCTTTCCTGCCCCCGGTGCTGCAGGGCATGGAGACCCAACACCGCCAGCTCGGCGGCGTTGGGGGAGTGGATGCCGATCACGCCGCACTCATCTCGCACCTTCGGTTCACCCGTCACGGTTGCCCTCCCCGCACGCGATCGCGTTCCTCGGCCTGGGCGCGGCTCACCGCCTTCCTCAGCTCGGCCGAGCTCAGTGCCAGCATCTTGGTTGCCGCCAGGGCGGCATTTTCGGGCTCCAGCACGACTAGCGGAGCGACGCCGCGTGGCATGCGAAGCGAGGAGAGAATATCCATGCCGCCGAACGAGTCACTGGCGGGAGGGCAGGCGATGACCGGTGCCCCAACCTGGGCGTCGACAAAACCGGAGAGCGCATTCGATCGCCCTGCCACGGTCACGTACACGTGTGGGGTAGCCTCGCTCTCCCAGGCCTTTAGCAGCTGCAGCAGGTACTCGGGCGTCTTGTGTGCCGATGCGACTGCAATCTCGTGCGACACCCCAAACCTATCCAGGCCGGCCACGATCTTTTCGGCCCATGGCATATCTGCCGGCGAGCCCAGGATGAGAATGACCCGCGACGCCTCCCCGCTCATGCCACCCCCGGTAGATCGTCGAATTGCTCGACTCGCTGGGCTACTTCGACGTAGCGCCTCCGCACACCATCCAGTCCATCGGAGCCTTTCATGTCGCGGTACACCTGCTTATCCAGCATGCGCTCCCGGTCTCCGCCGGGCCACAGTCGCCACGAGTCGTTGTCGATCACGTCCGCTAGGTAGAGTGCTCCACCTTTCCGGCCGTACTCCACTTTCAGGTCCACCAGCTGGACATCTTGTGCGGCCCACGCCCGTTCCAGCAGCGTGAATATTTTCGCGGTCTGCGCCAGTCCGGATTCGACCTGGCTGCGATTCAGCAGTCCCTTCTCTACCGCCTCGTCCGGTGTGATCAACGGGTCGTGCTGAGCGTCGTCCTTGAAGAACAATTCGAGCACGAGTGGGTCGAACCGGGTCCCCTCGGCCATACCCGTCCGCCGGATATACGATCCCGTGGCGATTCGTCTGGCGACCCACTCGATCGGAATCATTTCCGCTTGCCGCACCAGCATGGTGCGATTGTCGAGGGTGTCGACGTAGTGAGTCTCGATCCCCCAGCGTTCCAGCGCGCGGAAAACAGCCGATGTGGTGCGGCAGCTCAGCACTCCCTTATCTGCAATCACGTCACGCTTTGCGCCGTCGCCGGCGGTAATGGCGTCCTTGTGGACCATGTACGCGAGCTCGGCCGCGGGCAGCGGATAGCCGCGCTCTGCGTCGGGCACGGCATACAGGATTTTGGTCTTTCCTTCGATTAATTTGGGGCCCATCACCAGGTCATGAACGATCACGAAACGATACCCTCCTGTCTGTTTCTGTGTTACGCCGAATCTCACCAATAACGTCGTAGCCGGCACTCGCTCGCTCGGCGATTGAGGGGGCACAGACGGCAATCAGTCCGATTCCCATGTTGAAAACCCGCCGCATCTCTTCTCGTGCCACCCCACGTTCTTCGAGTAGTTGGATGAGGGGTGGACTCGGCGGCAGCTCGATGGACGCCTCCAGTCCGGCTGGTATGATCCGCGCGAGGTTGCCGGCAATACCGCCTCCGGTGATGTGCGCCAGACCATGCACGCAACCAGTCGCCATGAGGTCTCGGATGTCATGGAGATAGCAGCGATGCGGTTCCAGCAGGGCTTCACCCAACGTTGCGCCGAGAGCAGGCGAGAAGCGGCCGTATTCCTCGGAGCCGAAGAGCGCTTGCACCAGTGAAAACCCATTGGTATGAAGCCCGGAGGAGGCAATGCCCACCACCAGGTCCCCTTCGCGGATCGCGGTGCCATCGACGATTCGCGCTTCTTCTACGACGCCGACCACCGCGCCGGCGACATCGAAATGGTTGGGCGGATACACGAGCGGCATCTCCGCCGTTTCACCACCCGCAAAACGCATGTGCAACGCGTCGCACGCGTTCGCCATCGACGCGATGAGCGACTCGACCAGCGACGCATCGACAGTGTGAAATGCCAGGTAATCGAGAAAGAACAGCGGTTCCGCGCCGTGCACTGCAATATCGTTCACACAGTGATGGACGATGTCTTTTCCCAGTCCGTCCGTCCGGCCTAGATCGGCTGCCAGCCGGACCTTCGTACCGATACCGTCGATAGAGGTGACCAAACAGGGCGCGGCGTATGCCTTCACCGCTGGTATGGGGATGATGCCGCCGAATAACCCGGCGCCGATACGTTCCTTAATGCGTGCCGCGACCACATCGGCTACGTCGAGATCTACCCCAACGTCGCGGTAACTCACGCTCATAGACCGGTCACCGCGTAGCGAACCACGTTTTGAAAGAGTCGCAGTCCGTATGGTGGACCGCTTCGCCGGTAGGGGTGCTGGTATGGTGTCACATAGCGTTCGGGGTGCGGCATGAGCCCGAACACGTTGCCGGAAGCCGAGCAGATACCCGCGATGTTGGCGATCGACCCATTTGGATTGTCGTCATAGCGTAGCGGCGCGAGGGGCAATACATCGATCAGCGAGCCGTCTTGCACCACCACCCGGCCCTGCCCGTGAGCGATGGGAAGCTCGAGGTCTTCGAGCCCGTCCAGAAACGGGCAGGGAGAGGGCTGAGTGAAAAGCCCTACCCACCGACACTCGAATCGGTCGGTGCTGTTCGCCACCAGCGAGACCGGCCCCAGTAATCCGAGTCGCGCCAGTACTTGAAAGCCGTTGCAGATTCCAAGTACCGGGCGTCCATCCGCCACGAAGCGCTCGATGTCGTCCAACAGTCGGTGGCGCAGGAGGGTCGCGAGCATGGCGCCCGCGCCGAGATGATCGCCGTACGAGAAGCCGCCGGGCAGGACGAACACACTGAAATCGTCGAGTCGCACGGTTCCAGCGAGTAAGGCATTGAGGTGAACCGCCTCGGCATCGGCACCCGCTTGCCGGCACGCTTCGACTGTTTCGACATCGCAGTTGACGCCTGGGCCGACCAACACCAGTGCACGAGCCGCACCGTGCAGCGACGTTCCGATCCACGTTTTGCCGGACGAAGACGGGCTTGTATTGGATCGCCGGCTCTCGAT
Source organism: uncultured Chloroflexia bacterium (assembly GCA_963737125.1). Taxonomy (GTDB): domain Bacteria; phylum Chloroflexota; class UBA5177; order UBA5177; family UBA5177; genus JANWJD01. The sequence goes on from CAVTRL010000001.1 coordinate 189,419, forward strand.
TTGCGTTGGCTCGGGTGGACCGGAGGGCGGAGCGGTCAGCGGCGTTCGCCAGGCTGCGTCGATTTCATGTAACGGCAATTCGATCACCGTCGTCCCTCGGTGCGTTACGACGAAGGCCGCGTGCTCGGTGCGACCAATCGGCGCGCACGGCAGGCCGTGCATGGCAGTCTCAAATTCCGTCACCAGTTCGCCGGATACCTCGACCAGGAAGCGGCCCGCCGACTCCGAGAACAAGAGCGTCTCACTATCGGATGCATCGCCCGGAACCCGATCCAGCTCGATTCGCATCCCCAGGGCACCGGCCAGCGCCATTTCTGCCGCCGCTACAGCCAGACCACCCTCGGAGAGGTCGTGACAGCTCAGCACCAGCCCCGCCTCGATGGCTCCCGTCAGTCGCCGCATGAGGTCCGGGGTTTCGGTATGTACTTGTGGGATCATTCCCCCGGTTCGGCCGGATGTCAGGTACAGATGCGAGCCGCCGAGCTCGGCCGACGTGGCCCCCAGGATATAGATGAGGCTGCCGGCTGCTTTGAGATCCATCGTGACGGTCTGTCGAATGTCATTCACCACGCCAAGCGCGGAAATGAGGATCGTGCCGGGAATAGACTGTACTCCGCTCGCATCCACACTGGTGTTCCGTAAACTGTCCTTGCCACTGATAAACGGCACGCCGTACAGCTTCGCGGCATCCCGACACCCCTGAGCGGCGCGCACCAAGCCTCCCAGCCCGTCGGGTGAATCGACCTCTCCCCAGCAAAAGTTATCCAGTAGGGCGGCGCGCTCGATGGAGCCACCGACTGCCGTGAGGTTGCGCAGCGCCTCGTCGACGGCGAGCGTGGTCATGTCGTACGGGTCCTGCACGCCGTAGTGCGGGTTGATTCCGTGTGCCAGGACAGCACCACGAAGTGAGCTACTGAGCGGTTGGATTACGGCCGCATCGGACGGCCCGGCGTGCCCGACCAACGGCTTTACCACGGTGGCTGCTTGCACTTCGTGATCGTACTGCCGAATAATTTCTTCTTTGCTGCGGATGTTGGGATGAGCCAGTAACCGCACGAGTGCAGAATCGTATCGGGCGTCTTCCGTCGCTCCTTCGGGTATTGAAGTCGCATACCGTGGCGGGTTGAACCGAGCCTCCAGCACCCGTGTCGGACATCCGTCATATAAAAAAGACAGGTCCAATTCGGCAACGAGCTCGATGCCGTACCGGAGTCGCAACACGCCATCGGCGCGAAACTCCCCAAGCACGGTGGCATCGAGATCGTGCCCGTTACAGATGTCCATTACTCGACGGACCGAGCCGGGCGGGACGGCGAGTACCATACGTTCCTGCGCTTCAGAGAGCCAGATCTCCCACGGTCTCAGACCTTCATATTTCAGGGGGACGAGTGAAAGATCCAGCTCGACGCCGAGCTTCTCTGCCATCTCTCCCACGGCCGAGCACAGACCACCGGCGCCGCAGTCGTTGATGGCGTGATACAGACGCTCGTCGCGCAGCCGCGGCACGACGTCGCGCACTATCTTTTCAGTAATTGGTGCGCCGATCTGGACCGTGCTGGCTTCAACGCTCAAGCGATCCAGCGCCTCCGATGACATGGTGGCGCCATGCAAGCCATCGCGGCCGGTACGCCCCCCCAGTACCATCACGGCGTCTCCCGGTTGAGGCGCTGTCGGATGACTATCGCGTGGGGCGATACCCAGCGTGCCACAGTGAACCAGAGGATTCATGGTGTAGCCGGGGTGGAACAGGACCGCGCCGCCAACCGTCGGTATGCCCATGTTGTTGCCGTAATCCGCGATGCCTCGCACCACGCCATGCATGGTGTTGCGAGGGTGATGGGCCCGCGCCGGCACATCCACGTCCGGTATGTCCACGTCGCCGAAACACAGCACATCGGTATTGGCTATCGGCACGGCGGATACCGCGAGGATGTCGCGGATCACGCCGCCCACTCCCGTGTGCGCGCCGCCAAATGGCTCCAGGGCCGAGGGATGGTTGTGGGTTTCAACCTTGAACGCAAGGTCGAAGTTGTCGTCAAACGCGATGACGCCGGCGTTGTCGACGAACGCCGACCTGACCCACGGCCGGTTCAGTGCAAGCGTGGGCGCGATGATGCACTCGGCCAGCAAACCGTGGATGGTGTCGCGCGCGCCGGCAAACTGGAATTCGATCGTTGCCTTGAAGGTCTTGTGCGAACAGTGCTCGGACCAGGCCAGGGCGACCGACTGCAGCTCGACGTCGGTGGGGGATCGATCGAGCTGCACGAAGTAGTCTCGAATTGCACGCATTTCCGCCGCATCGAGTGCCAGCCCTTCACCGCGACTGAGGTGCATCAGCTCCTCGCCGGAAAGCCCGGCCAGCGGAACGCGGCGAACCGCCTGATCGACTCCTGACCCCGGCCGTGGTTCGAGGACGGCAGATTCGCCGGCATCACTCCACGAAAACGAGTGAATCAGCGAGTTTCCCAGTATCCGTTCCACGGCGCTGCGTAGCCCGGGTGGAACGCATGTCTCAAAGTGGAACCTGGTTCCGGCACGACATCTCCGGAGGCCGGCTCCCGTGGAGCGGAGGGCACGCAGCGCCGTCTCACCCTCGGCATCAGTCACGCCGGGACGACAAAAAACGTCCACGAACGGCGTAGAGCCATCGGCGGCCATTTCGCCGTACAACGCTTCGGACAGTGGATCGTGCAAGGTGGCCGCCATGTGCGGCGTAAATGGGCCGGAGAGCCCTTCGAGCACGATCAGCCGGCTTGCCCCGGTCGGTTTGAGACCGATGCGGGCTAGCTCGGGTGTCCCGTGCGGTTCTTTCCGGTAGAGCGGGCGGATCTCAATACAACACTCTTCGGCAATGCCCAATCTGTCGCGAACCTGCAGCACCATGCCTCCCAGAAAACAAAATCACCCGGACATCGGTTCGACGAAGAAACCTACCGCCCGGGTTTTTGTCCCCATGGTGTGATGGCACGATACCACCCGCATCGCTCGGACCAGTCCACCTTGCAGTGCGGAACCCTAGATGCGCTTTCCTCGTAGCCTGTGGCGGTTTACGGCCGCCTGGTAGAAACTCTCAGGCCAATTCCTGAGCTTATACGAGCATGTATTCAATTGAACGATTCTACCACACGACATGTGGGAATGCAGGATCGATTTACTACTACATCTAGCGCTTCACAGACCGTTCTTGCTAGATGGGCGAACGCTCGCGGTGTAGAAATCGACCGCTTCCAGCTTCGCCAAGGAAGCGGCCGCCGTCGACGATGAGGGTGCCGCGCAGGTAGACGCGCTCGGGTACCCCCCGTACCGCCATGCCCTCGTACAGGTTATAGTCGACCGCGGAATGGCTGTCGGCGGCTGAAATCGTGCGCTGGGCGTCCATGTTCCAGATGGCGATATCGGCATCACACCCCGGGGTGATCGCTCCCTTGCGACCTTCCAGCCCGAACAGGCGTGCCGGCGTGGTCGACGTAAGGTCGACAAAGCGCTCCAGCGTCAACCGATCGTGGTTAACGCCCGCGTGGTGCAATACCATCAGTCGGTCCTCAATGCCGGGGCAGCCGTTCGGGATTTTTGAGAAATCGTCGCGTCCCAGTACTTTCTGACTTTCAAAGTAAAACGGGCAGTGGTCGGTCGACACCACGCTGAGAACATTCCGGCCCAGCGCATTCCAGAGCGCCTCTTGATCTTCCACCGTCCGGAAAGGTGGCGAGCAGACCCACTTGGCGCCCTCGAATCCCTCGCGGTCCAGATCGCCGGCCGTAAAGAAGAGGTACTGCACGCACGTTTCGGCTGCAATCCGTGAGCCACGTAAGCGCGCCTCTCGCACGCGCGCCAGCGACTCTTGGCAGGTAACATGCACCACGTAGAGCGGCGCGTCCAGAATCTCCGCCATGGCGATCACCCGGCCGGTGGCTTCTCCTTCGAGTTGGGGTGGTCGAGTGGTGGGGTGGAAGCGCGGCGAGGTGTGACCGGCGGCCAGCGCCTCGCGCACCAGAATGTCGATGACGTCGCCGTTCTCACAATGCACCATGGTGAGCACTCCGGCATCGCGGGCACGTTGCATGGCCAGAAACAGCTCGTCGTCACGCACCATGATCCGGCCTTTGTACGCCATGAGCATTTTGATGGTTGTTACGCCGCGCTCGGGGAGGTGGGCTATCTCGTCGAGCACGGTCTCGTTGACGTCGGTCACCGTCACATGGAAACCGTAATCGATACATGCTCGGCCGCGTGCCTTGCGATGCCATTCGTCGAGCGCATCCCCGAGCGATGACCCTTTGCTCTGGTTTGCGAAGTCCAGGTGCGTGGTTGTGCCGCCAAAGGCGGCGGCCACATGGCCCGTGTAGAAATCGTCACTGGAGGCAATGGAGCCGAGCGGCATATCGAGATGGGTGTGAACGTCGATTCCACCGGGAAGCACGAACAGCCCAGTTGCATCCACGATCTCGGCGCCGGAGGCTTCGATCTCGGGTTGAACCGCAATAATGCGCTCACCCTCAATCAATACATCCGCGCGTACCGAGCCGTCCGCGCGAACCACCGTGCCGCCCTTGATCAGCACCGACATGTCGCCGCTCAGCCCTGTGTCCGACTGTGCTGCGAACTGGAGTGACAACGTACCGCGGATAGGCGTCTCACGGCGCTATCTTACTCCGCCAGTGCGATGAACGCCTCGTCGAACGGTTCGATCGGGACGCGGACGATACCCGCGCCAATCTGCCCGATACCGGCCTCCCGGTGGGCAATACCGGTATCCAGCACCGGTGTGACCCGGCTCTGCGCGACCTTCAGCAGATCAACACCCGCGGGCGTCCCACGAAAATCGAGTGGAGGCATGGTATAGAGCGGATGCTCGGTCCATGTGATGTCGTACATCTCGGCCGTATAGCGGCGTGCCAGACTGGGCGTCCCTCCCACGAACTGGGTGATGGCCGGTGCGGCGGCCAGCGCGAAGGCACCCAGTCCACCGGTCTCGGTGATGGCGCTGTCCCCCAGATCGGGGTTCGCATCGGCCGGTCCGTAGCCGGGGAAGTACAGGCCATCGATAGCGGGCGCAGGCGCGGTGAACCATGTGGGGCCCGTGCCGCTGGTCCGTATACCGAACTCTGTGCCATTCCGTGCCATGGCGGTGACGATGGTGGAACCGGGAAGACTGGCGGCGGGATCGAGCGCCGCTTTCGATGCCGCCATGGCGAGATTCAGAAAGAAGACCTCGGTTTCCGCCAGATACCGCAGAATCGCCCCCACCAGACGCGGTCCCTGGGGAGTTCGGTGGATATCGCCCTCGGCCAGCGCCGGTGCAATGGAGCGGATAAAGAGCGCCGTGGCAGCCTTATTTCGGTTGTGTAGCTCGTCGCCCATATGCAGTGCCTGGGCGATGATGGAGGTAATATCCAATCCATCGGCTCGCCTGATGGCGGCGGCGAGGGTAGGAGCAACTTCATCTCTGAGCCAGTTGAGTCGAGCGATGACCCCGCTGTCGTTCGCGCCGTAACGCAGGACCTTGCCGAGACCTTCATTCAGAGTGGAATACGCTCGATTGCCGAAGGTCTTATTCTCGACTACCAGAACCGGCATGGATGGCGAGATGACACCCGCCATCGGACCCACTGCGTCATGCTCGTGACAGGGGGCAAGCTCGATGTCGTCACGGGCCAGCAGTGTTTCCGCCTCCGATAGTGACCTCGCCCATCCTTCGTAGAGCGCCGCGCCCGCGAGTGCGCCGCGCATCGGCCCGCAAGCGGTCTCCCAGGTTAGCGGTGGTCCCGCGTGAAGTAGCATGCGATTCCCAAACGACGGAATGATGTCTTGTGCCATGCGAAGGTCGACCAGGACACAGCGAGCCGACGTGATACGGCGCAGCGCCTCGGTATTGCCCGCAATCATCGCATCGTACCGGGTACCATCACTCAGCAATCGCGCCAATGCGGTGGAAACCGCTTCGGGGCGACGCTGCCACGTCAGGTGAACGTTGGCCACACCTTGCCGTGTCAACGCGGTGGAGAAGTCTTCCGGTCCCACGACGATCGGTTCGAGTGTCACGGGCAGTCTCATCGGCTCGCTCCAATCGCGCGGCCCGCGGCCTGAGCGGCGGCCACATTGCTGGCGAAGACATGCGCACCGCAAGCCTGTAACTTCGCGCGCTGCTCGGCGAGTCCTTGAATGTCATTTCGTGTCCCAATGAGTGAGACATATATCGGCGGCGCGTCACTGGCGGCGGCTTGAAGTGTCTGAATGGCAGTCACGATGGCCCCAGCCGGATCATCGTGCGACAGGTCCCCCAGCAGGACGTCCAGCAACACGGCACCCAAATCGTCATTGTGCCCCAATTGGGCCAGCAGTGAGGCACGTAGACGGGGATCGATCATGGGGTGCGCGCGTCCCCGGGTATATTCGTCATCTCCAAGGTCGAGTAGTGTATTGCTCACGCCCATGCCGTCCAGTGTCTGGGCCGCTTCCGTACGAAGGGTGCCTCCCGCAAACAAACCGTAGACCCGTGAGCCGGCAGGTGCAGCAGCGGCTCCGGTACCATTTTCAACCGGCAAGGCAAACGGTTTTCCGGCGATATCCGCCACCAGGCGTGCCGCGTCGGTCAAGTCGCGTGCGTAGTGCACGGGACCCTCATCGTCCATGTCGGCTCCCAGCAAACACACCACGGACGGTTTGCGGAGTTTGAGGAGATCCTTGTGGAGCCGTTGCGCCGCTCGTTCGTCGGCCGGTTTTGATATGACAACCACGATCTCGATGGTTTTGTCTGTCTTGAAGGCCGCGATAGTGCGACGAGTCATGGATCCCCCGACGGCGGCACTCAGATCCCGGCTGCCGGTGCCGATCGCCGCCGCGACTCCGATTCCGGCGTCGTCGAGCAAGCAGCACACCTGTTGGATGCCGGTGCCGGACGCGCCGACAATCCCCACCGGGCCCCGGGCGACGCGGTTTGCGAAGCCCAGACCGATCCCACCGAGAATGGCGGTGCCGCAGTCGGGCCCCATCATCAGGAGATCGCGCTCCGCCGCGAACCGCTTCAAGCGCACTTCATCGCGCAGCGCGACGTTATCGCTGAAGAGAAACACATGGAGACCTTCGCGCAGCGCCGCAAACGCCTCGGCAGCGGCGTGCGCGCCGGGAACCGCGATCACGGCGATATCGGCCGGTGCCTGCTTCAATGCAGCGGCAATGGTGAGCGCCTGCGCCGCGGAAGCCGGGCCATCGACCTCGGAGCGTGCGCGTACCAGGTCGTCGATCGACTCCAGGACGTGTTCCGCCAGTTCGTCATTCTCGGCCACGACGGCCACCACCAGGTCATCCGGCGATGCCTCGACCTGGGCGGGGAGCAGACCGTCAGCGACGAGGAGCTCTCGATTGAGCGGCGTGCCCATCACCGCGGCGGCGCGCTGCACCCCGTCGATCGCCCCCAACGCCTCTGAAACCCTCATCAGCTTTATCGAGTCGTAATAGGTGTTCGCGCGAACGGTCCAGCGTAGAGCCAAACACTTCCTCCCACCTGCTGAGCGCCGTACATGCGAGGAGCACTCCTGTCAGCATATCGCTTCCTGAACTGTGACCGAGAATGAGAACATCGTCAAGTCGCGCGATAGGGGCGTCGCCGCCGACTGATTGGAGAATCCGATGGAGAGGTTCGACGACGACTCCGCGTGTGGACCAGTAAAGCAGCGTGGCGCTGAGCGACGTGGTATGGGACGATGCCAGCGGGAGCACGTCACGACTGATAGCGCCAATCAACGTATCACAACGCCTCCGGTATCGCTGGAATCGTGTACCGATAACCGACATGCCGGCAGTGAGACCGCACAGCACATCGTCGCCCGACGGCGTTAGACCCGGCCCGAGGCCGAGTAACCCGTTCGCTCGTTCCGACAGAACATCGGCATCGAACTCGATCAGGGCACTCAGAAGTGAGCTGATTGCCGCTCGACCGCGTCGCAGCCATGCCGGCTCATCCGCCGCCGCTTCGGTCTTCCAGGCTCCCAGTCCGCCGCGCCGCGCCGCCGCGATCGCGCTTTGCACGTAGTGCAGATGCTGCTCGAGCTTCTCCGGACGGAGCGATGCTACCTTCACCGGGTCGGGCGACCATGCATCCGCACTCGCTAGTTCGATTATCAGATCGTCGAGGACGAGTCGATCAGCACTCAGTTTCCCGACCGTCCCGGGAACCACCAGACCGTCGTGCAGGGTTCCGCCGGGTACGCGAATCGTGAGCGGACCGTTCCAGGGAGATTCGGTGACGGTAAGAATGGCTCCATTTCCGCGTCTCAGGTGCAGGCTGCGGCCAAATACGGCATGGACCACAATCGGGCCGGCATGCTGCGGAATAGCCACGTGGTACGAGCGAGCGTGTACCCTCCACGCCGTCATGCAGGCATTCCTCGGCGGCCGTGGAGGGTACGACTGGACGCGTCTTAGCGGCGTGGCGTGGGAGCCAACTGGTCGATCTCCTCCAGGTCCTCGGGTGTTGGTTTCCACTCCCCTGCCTTCACGTTCGCCGCGATCTGTTCCGGTTTGGTGGCGCCGGCGATAACCGACGCAACCTGCGGCTGTGCCGCCAGGCCACCAATGGCAACGTCGAGCAGGGTGATGTTTCGTTCAGTCGCGAACCGCTCCAGCGCTTCCGCCACGTCGAAACGTGCATCCGAGAGAAAGCGAGCCGCGGCCCCACTACTCGATAGTCGAGAACCGGCCGGCGCCTCCTGGCCCCGGCGATACTTGCCTGTAAGAAGTCCTGAAGCCAGCGGGAAATACGGCAACATGCCGACGCCAAAGTGCCGGCACGCCGGGATGACCTCGCGTTCGACTGATCGTTCCACCAGACTGTAGTGGTTCTGGGACGAGATCATGGGATTCAGATGCCGTTCGCGCGCGGTCCACGCAGCGTCCGCAATCTGCCATCCATCGAAGTTCGATGATCCGATATACCGCACTTTGCCAACACGAATGAGATCGTTCAGGGCTTCTAGAGTTTCCTCGATTGGCGTTGCCGGATCGGGCGCGTGCATTTGATACAGATCGATGTAATCGGTCTGCAACCGTCTCAGGCTCGCCTCGGCCGCGCGGAAGATGTAGCTTCGTGAACCTCCCTGTTCATCCGGCCCATCGCCCATTGGTGAGCGGAACTTGGTGGCAATCACGACGCGGTCCCGGCGTCCGAGGAGCGCTCGTCCAATAATTTCCTCGCTTGCCCCTCTGCCATACACGTCGGCTGTGTCAAAGAGATTGATGCCCGCGTCCACTGCAGCGTCGATCACTTTTTTCGAAGCCGCTTCGTCGCTGCGTCCGCCGAAGTTGTTGGTTCCGAGCCCGACCACTGAGACGTTGAGGCCGGAGTTACCCAGCCGGCGATATTCCATGCTCATCGATCCTCACGTGCGGATGAATGGAGGAACGAGCTACTCTTCATTGATCTCGACCTTCTGAATGCGCGCCGGATTCTGTGGCGATGAGCCTTCACCGCCCGGCTTGGTCGGTGCTGTCGCGATGCTATCCACAGCGTCGAGCCCATCCGTTACTTCACCGAAAATCGTGTAATTCGGAGGGAGCGCCATCGCGCCGTGCATGATGAAAAACTGGCTGCCGTTCGTGTTCTTGCCGGCGTTAGCCATGGCCACGATGCCCTTGGTGTACTTTCGTTTGACCGGCTCATCTTCAAATTTGTACCCCGGTCCGCCGGTCCCGGTGCCGGTCGGGTCGCCGGTCTGGATCATGAATCCTTTGATGACACGGTGAAAGATCACATTTTCGTAGTAGCCCTGTCGTGCCAGAAAGACGAAATTGTTCACGGTCTTTGGTGCTTCCGACGCGAGCAGCCGGATCGAAATGTCTCCCTCCGACGTCTTGACCAGGGCGGTGTACGACTTCTTCTGGTCGATTTCCATGGGGGGAGGGGTTCTCCATTGTTGAGCCAATGTGTACTCCTTTGCGGGCCCGTGGTGTGAGACGTCGTCGATTGCCCTGCTCGGCAATGCGGCGCGGCGTTGCGGGGCCCATTCCAGAGTATATGAATGGCCGATTGGGGCCGGATTCTCAATGCGCGATCGCGTGCATCCATCTCCGAACCGACATCACGCGGGATACATTAAGATATATGTGTGGCAACAGCCGGCCGGCGTCTTAGTGCACGGGGAGAACGTACGATGGCTCGTTACGAAGACATGGATGACGTGTTACGCCGAGTACGCGAGCGCATGGTGGAGGTGTCCCAACCATCGACGTGCGAAGAGCGTGAAGTCACCCCGTCGTTCGATGTGTTGCACCAGGAGGACCACTACGAACGAGTGGAAGCCTGCGTGCAGACTCTGACGGCGAGCTCGGAGCTGCTGCGTGAGCTCCTCGCCTCGGAACATCTCGCCGAGTTTTCCTCCGCACAGCATAGCCACCTTCTCTCGGCTTTGAACTCGATTCTGCAACAGCTCTGGAGCTCTGAAGTTTCGTTGCGTCGCGCTGCATTGCCCGAATAGTGTTTCGTCAGCGGGAAACGGCCACGCGCGCTCCAGGCTGCTATCCCCCGATATACGACATTTCCACCTTGGGAAGGCGAACGGTCTTCGAGGACCGAAGCTCGGAGTACCGGTCCGTTCGGACGCGCCACACCGAGTGCAACCGCGCAGCGATCTCATCGTCCGATGCGGCGCCACGGAGCAGCTCTCGAAAGTCGTGGCCGCGAGTCGCGAAGAGGCAGGTGTAAAGCTTCCCTTCGGAAGACAGCCGCGCACGCGTGCAGGTGCCGCAAAATGCCTGGGTGACCGAGGCAATGACGCCGATTTCACCGCCGCCATCGACGTACCGGTAGCGGTTTGCAACTTCGCCCGTGTAGTTGGCTTCAACCGGTTCGAGCGGCCATTCGGCGCCGATCGTGCGCACGATCTCAGCGGCCGGAACGACCTGGTCCAGTTTCCAGCCGTTGGTATGGCCGACGTCCATGAACTCGATGAATCGGACGATGTGGCCGCTACCACGGAAGTGGCGCGCCATATCGAGCACATGGTGGTCGTTCGTCCCGCGCTTTACCACCATATTGATCTTGATTGGCCGCAGCCCGGCGCGATCGGCCGCCTCGATGCCCTCCAGAACCCGTGACACCGGTACGTCCATATCGTTCATGGCGGTAAAAACCCCGTCGTCCAGCGAGTCGAGACTGACGGTGATTCTCCTCAGGCCGGCGTCCGCCAGAGCAGCGGCCTTCCGTGCCAGCAGCGATCCGTTGGTGGTGAGTGTCAGGTCACGCAAGCCCTCGATCTCCGACAACATGCGTATCAGGTCTTCGATGTTTCGGCGAAGGAGCGGTTCCCCGCCGGTGAGGCGAATCTTTTCCACACCGGCATCGACGAAAAGGCGGGCCAGCCGCGTGATCTCTTCGAAGGTCAGGAGCTCGGCTCGGGGCAGAAACGGAAAGTCCCGGCCAAAGATTTCCTTTGGCATGCAGTAGGTGCAGCGAAAGTTACAGCGATCGGTGACCGAGATGCGGAGATCGGTGAGCGGGCGGCGGCGTGTGTCGAGTAGGAGCATCCCTCAGTTTACCGTCGTATGGGACGAGAGTGACGGGTCAATTCGTATCCGACCTCGGTGCGGGCAAGAACGTATCCCTCATCATCGCGGCTTTCTTCCGACGAAACCTTGGGATAGCCTTCATCCAGCCTGGAACGTGGCCGCAGCAGGGCAGATGAGGCGATATTCGCACAGCGGACAATGGCGGGTGTTGACTTCGTCATAGGTCGCCGTGCGAGCGAGCTCCATCAGGTTGACAATCGCACCCCGGGCAGTCTGCAGCTCGTCATCGGAAAAGGAAACCGAAACCCGCCTGCGGAGGCGCGGATACACCAGGGTAAGGCGATTCGGTACGATCCCGTGGACCTCGCGGGAGGCAAGCGCGTAAATCAGTAGCTGCAGACTTTCCTTTGCCTCGGCTTCGGAGAGTGCCCGCTTGCTCGTCTTGAAATCAATCAGCTCGATCGTTCCGTCCGGGTTGCGCTGGATACGGTCGATGAAGCCGTGCAGGTAGCCGGGACCAACTCGCCAGTAGAACTCGCCCTCCACCAGAAGCGGAGTGGCTATTCGATCGGGGCCATCCCAGAACGAGCGGAGCATGGTCTGTTCTTCGTCGCTAATCGCGTACAGCGTCACGCCGTGGGCGTCGGCGGCGGACGCGGTAAAGCCCTGGAGCAATTCGTCGAAGGACGACTCACGGCCCGCTTGCTGAGCGGTCGCGAGTGCCTCCACGGCAGTGTGGAACGCCGTGCCGGACCCGGTGGCACTGGCACGCGGCTCGCCGGGAAAGCCGGCCATGAAACGGAGGTACGCTTTTCGGCTACAGTCCTGGTACGTGGCCAACATGGAGTAGCTGAGCGTCGTGGGGACCTCGACCACCGGGCGCCGGCCGGCATCTGGTGGTCGAAGAGCGGGAGTGAGACAGCGGCTGAGTAAGGTTTCCACGCGTCCTCGCTCCGCCCGCCAGCGATCGATGCCGGACCGTAGGAGATCGTCGCCGGCCGGGCTCTCACCCTCCTGGTCCAGGTACTGCGTCCAACTTTCTGTCAGGCGATCGACCAGCTCTGGCCCATCCCGATCGAAGTCATCCGGCTGCCAGGCGGCCCAGATCTTGGCTTGCCGGCGCGCGAAGCGGCGTGCCAGCCCGAGCAGATCCGGCGCGGCCGGCTGCTGGTTGCCCTCATCCCAATCGTCGCGATTGAACTGGGTCCGCACCGTGAGAGGCAGCGCGTGCTCTAACACCTTGAGGGGGCTGCGGTCCTTGCCGCGGTTGAGCGGGAGACGGTGCCAGGAAATATACAGTCGATCCTTCGCTCGCGTCAGCGCTACGTACGCGATACGTTGTTCCTCCAACCGGTGTTGGTTCTGATCCCAGGCGGTCAGCGCGTTGTTGTAGCGCCGTTCGTCGGGAAAGTCGCCGGCGATCGGCATTCCAGCCGCCGGATGACGAAGGCCAAGGGGCAGCGCATCTTTGTGGTTGGGCAGTGTGAAGTCCTGTTCGGAGGCAGTAGCCATGAAGATTACACTTCTCTCCAACCCCTTGGCGGTATGCACGGTCAACACTTGTACCGCGTCGTCCTCCGTCACGTCTGTCGCCTCCATTTCATCGGCCGGCGCGGCCAGCAGCAGGTTGAGGTAGGCGACGAAGCTGGCCACGGTGGTGCCACGCGGCGAGTACCCACGCGATCCCGGTGCAAACTCCTCAGCTATGCTCCTGAAAGTGGTAGACATTTGTTTGCTGCAGGTTCGTATACGCGCCCCGCCGTAGACCGATGATGCGTTCCACCACGCGGGCCGGAGAGAGCGTCGCCGTGTCGGCCAGCAGCCGGCTGAAGGTTGCCAAGAACAGCCGAAGATCGTGCGGCGCGGAAGGGTCGGCGGCGCGCTCGACCAGCAGATCGAAGAGCGAGCGACCTTTCGGAAGCGGACCTATGAGGTCGAAGAGCGTGGCCTCGTCGAGACCGAAAGAATCCGACGAGGCGATGTGCGCCAGCGAGACGTTGTCGCTCGGCCGCGACAGCGCTCGGAGGTAGGAGAGAACTTCTCCTACTTCGGGCGTGCGCAGGAGATCGGTGCCGCCGGACATGACTGCCGGGATGCCGCGATCGAGTAATCCGCGCCAGAGGTGACGCTTGGGCTCGTTCTTGCGCAGCAGCACCGCCATATCGCGATAGGCCACGCCGCTTTCGTGTTCGGCTCGAATCCGTTGCGCAATCCACTCCCACTCGCTTTCCGGGTCTTCGCAGGTGCACGCGATAACCGGCGCACCGTGGCGACCGTGGGCACTCACGAGATTCGCTCCGCTGCCGTCCTCTGGTTCGCCTACCCACACGGCGTTGGCGACCGCGAGAATTTGCTCGGTCGACCGATAATTGCGCTGCAATGAGTAGGGTTGAGCGCCCGGGAAATCTTGCGGGAAGCGCATCAGATTATCCGGCGCGGCGCCACGGAACCGATAGATCGCCTGACGAATATCACCCACCACGCACACATTCTGCCGGGGCCAGTCCTGCACGAGTAGATTCACCATGATGCTCTGGGCGTAGTTGGTGTCCTGATACTCGTCGACCAGCACGAATCGATATCGCTCACGGTAAGCGGCTCGTACCTCGGTCAGCTGCAAAGCTGCGACCGCAAGGGCTATTTGGTCTCCGTAGTCGATGACGCCGCGCGCCGTTCGCTCGGCCTCGTACACGACGAGGGCCCGCGCGTGATCGGCCAGAGTGTCTGCCTTTTGCGGATCGGCGATCGCACCACTCACCAGATACTCCTGAAGTTGGCGAGGTGTCACCAGCTCGTCTTTCAGCCGGCTGCCCAGAGTCAGGATCGGGGCCATCGGGCTGCCGTACTCAGCACGCAGATGCATGAGCTCGATTGAGCGGAAGTCGACACGCGGCAGACAGTCCCACAGCAGGAGCCAGCTCTCGGCTCTGGTGAGTAGCGGGGGTGACGGGGGGAGCCCGATCATGCCGCCCCACTCCCCGATCACCGAGTTGCCGAACCCGTGGTAGGTGATGACTGTCACTGGTTCGGTATCCGGGGAAACACCCAGGTCGAGGCAGGCAGCGCCGATGCGATCGCGCATCTCGGATGCCGCCTTGTTGTTGAAGGCGAGTGCCAGAATCTGATCCGGCCGGGCCAGGCCATCGGCGATAAGTCGTTGCACACGCCCGGTGAGCGTGTGGGTCTTGCCGGTTCCGGCCCCCGCCATGACCCGAACGGGTCCGTGATCGTGGCCAATGACCGCGTGCTGCTCCGGGTTTGGTGCGCGTGTGGAGGGCAGCGCATCAGCGGTCACGCCAGGCTCTCCTCACACCAGGCGCTGTAGGCGCACCGGCCGCAGGTTTCCTTACCTTTGCTGGGGGCAGCAGTGAAGTCGTTGCTCGTAATTCGTTCCAGGGCGTCATCGATGGCACCCCAGAGATCGGCCCGAGCGGAATCGCCGTACCGGACGGCATCAATCTGTTTGCCGCTGTCCCACGGCCCCATTCCCCCACTTCGATCTTTGTCCTGCGCCAGGAAGTAATAGCCCACGGCGGGAAGTGCCTCGGTGGAACGGTGATCGTGCTGCCATGCTTGCTCGTAGATCGCCAGTTGCAACGACTTCGTAGCCTTCAAGTCGCCTTTTCCCTTGCCGGTCTTATAGTCGACAACTAAGTCGCCTTCAGGCGTGCGTATGACGCAGTCGATGCGTCCTTCAATGCGGTGATGTTTATAAGGAAATGCGAACGAGTGCTCCAGCGCGATCGGTACCCGCTGCGCTCCCCCGTCTCGCATCTCACGTTCCCAGCGGTAGTAGCGGCGAAGATAGGCGCTGCCCCGTCGCCAGGCTTGTATCACCTGTCGCGCAAAGCTGAAGCCCGGCTCCCAGGGGACCGGCGCGGTCGGATCCCTCATGGCTGCCTCGATGGTGAGTCGGTCGAGGCGCCAGATGCTCCTCCAGACCTCTTCCACCTCCTCGTCCGGTGGTGGCAGTCCTCGATCCATCCAGCGGCGGTTCAGCTCGTGCAGAGCGTCGTGAACTTTTCCACCAAGCGTAGCTGACGCGCCGCCCGACCAGGCATCGACGGCAAGCACGTGGCCGTAGAAATATTGACGCGGGCAGGCGCGATAGTGCTCGATGCCGGTGAAACTCAGGGCCAGCGACGACCCCATCCCGTCGATACCCTGCTGGAAGGGACGTGGCAACTCACGAAATCGGATTGGGACGCCTCCGGGGACCCGCAGGGCGATCCACTCGGCGCTGAGCACGGAGCTCAGCACATCTCCGGAGACTTCGTGCCCACTTGGAACCGGTGGCGGAGCGGAGCGCCCTGTCACACCCAATGCGGCGAGCGCTTGCTGCCGTACGGCCCGTGCCACGTCGAGTGGAAGCATGACGCCGGCATCCGATTCCGGGTCAATGAACCAGGCGTCCTGGCCGGCCCGTTCAAGCTCGGCGATAAAAGGTGACGGGAGCGCTTCCCGGCGATCGTAGCTGCGTGCGTAGGTCACGGTGAGCCGTTCCCTGGCTCGCGTACAGCCGACGTAGGCAAGTCTTCGCTCTTCTTCGGCGTAGCGCCTGGCACGCTCCCGTTCCGGTTCCTCCGCATACGCGGTGGCCAGCTCAGCGATGGCTCGCGGTCGCCCGCTTCGTACATGCTGAGCGAGATCGTCCAGGTCGAAGGCCCGATCGAGCCGCAGGGGCGTGGGCAGCATGCCGGCGGCCACCCCGACGACGAACACCGCCCGCCATTCGAGCCCCTTCGCAGCGTGCAGCGTCAGTACTGAAACGCCCGGTCCGGTGGCTCGTTCTCCAAGCTCGGTCTGCTCGTCGAGGTGTCCCAACTCCCCCAGTAACTCCTCCACACCCAGTCCTGCCCGGGCGAGGCCGTGTGCAGTGCGCAGGGCACGGCGGCAGGCGGAAACCCCAGCGCGCCCGTCGGTTGACGCCGGTGAGCTGGTGTCGAGTCGTCCTACCAGGGCAAGAGCACCGTAGACCAGGCCCTCAAGCGGCAGCGACCGTAACAAGACGCAGGCCTCTTCCAGGCGATCCAGCCCCACTCGCGCGGCTGAAAGGTGCTCCGGGAGATCCTCCCGCAGTTCGTTCAGTGGCCGCCACGATTCCGTGCCGTCGAGCCAGTCGACCACGCGCCCATAGGTCAGGGCATCGAGGGGCGGGACGGCCCTGAGCACATCCTGGTTGGGACCGAGTAGCTGCGCATACCGACGGGCCAGTGCGTCCTCCGGCACATGCTCCTGACGTGCTTGCAGCGCCATCTGCCGGCGCACCAGCACACGTGCAGCATCGGTCCAGGTTGCCATGCCGCCCACGCAGCGCAGAACGGCGCAGAGATCCTGCAGTGCATCTTCCACGTCGGGATCGTACCCGCGAACCGAGAAGGGAATGCCGTACGCGGTAAAGGCGCGAGCCAGGACACGAGCCGACTGCTTCACGGAACGACAGAGCACGGCACAGTCACCCGGCGATACGCCGTCGGTCGTGGTCAGTCGGAGGATGCTGCGGGCCACGTAGTCCGCCTCGGAGTCCTCGTCCGCAAAGCCGGCAATACGCACCGGCTCACCGGGATCGCCGTCGCTGCACTCGAGATGATGGCTCTCGTGGCCTGTGTTGAAGGCGATCAGGCTATGAGCAACGTCGAGGATGCGCTGCCTGGACCGGTAGTTCGTGGAAAGAACGATGCTCTCGGCCGCGGTATACTCCTTCTCGAACCGATTGAAGAAGCGTGAAGATGCGCCGCGGAAGGCGTAGATAGCCTGCGCGCCGTCCCCGACGACGGTCAGATTCCCGTCGGGCGGCGGAGCCAGCAGCGTGAGCAGACGCCACTGGGCCTCATTGGTGTCCTGGAACTCGTCGACCATGACATGATCGAACCTCGATTGCCAGCGGTGCAGGAGAGAAGCGTCGGCACGGAGCTCGTCGACCAGCAGCGAGGCCAGATCTCCGAAGTCCAGTCGATGCGTCGCACGGCACAGTTCCGCATAGACCAGGTAGACGTTCGCCAGCTCTCGCAAGCGCTCGACGCCGCGCCGATCGGCGTACTCCACGAAATCGCCCGGGGTGATGATCTCGTCCTTGGTGCGCGAGATCAGGGTGAGCGCGTCCTGTATCAGCCGCAGGGCGCCACTATCCCCCACGTAGTACCGGCGACTGGCGGAGTCGGGATCGTCCCGTACGGCACGGGCGATCATGCGCCGTTGTTCCGGTTCACCCATCACACCGAACGTTCCGAAGCGGTCGCGTTCCGCTCGTAGCACGCGCAGGCAAAAGCCGTGAAATGTGCCGATCCAGAGATGTGGATACGACGCATCGAGCAGCGTGAGTACCCGATTTCGATACTCGCTGGCGGCGCGCCGCGAAAAGGTCAGGGCCAGAATGCGATCGGGCGCCACACCCTGGTCAACGAGGTGCCCGAACCGCCGCGTAAGCGTACCGGTTTTGCCGGTTCCTGCACCGGCCACGATCTTGAGTGGCCCAGAGGTGTGGGTGACGGCCCGCAGTTGGTCGGGATTCACACCAATGAGGATGTCTGGTTGGCTATTCACTCGGCCATGTTCCATCAGTCATGTACGTCGCGATCGAAGTGCGGGATTCTACACGGTGGTTCGACAGTAGAACGCCTTTTGGAAACAGAAATTCCCCTTTTGGCCCATTGACCGAGGAAACGGGGTGCCGCATACTACCGAGAGCGTTGTTATGCGCCAATTATGTAATGCTGTTGACGTACGTTGGTGCGCTGACCAGCAGTGGCGAGGCGGAAAGGGATAAGGGGATTGGAGGATGCGGAATTATCGCGGCGAAGAGTCGACTGTGGAGATTGCTGAGAACCACGCGGACGAACCAGGAGAGAGATTCGAGCCGGAAAGGATCGTCTCTCTAGCTGAAGTAAAAGGAAGCATCGGAGCCAAACTAGAGATTGCGCGGAAGGACCTGCTTGATCTCGGGTTGCGCAACTCTCTGCTGAACTATCGCCTCCTGAAAGCACGTGGTGCCGAGGTCGTCGACGAGCTGTCGGCCGAGGTATTCCGTATTCTGGTTCGCCAGGGAAAGAACATGACCTTTCTCCCGATTCCCGATGGAGGAGATGTCGGCCCCCTTACACAACCAGAACCTGACGCGCCCGGAACGATTGCCTCCCGCCACACGGACCTTCGTCTCCAGACGGCCGTGTCATCGATGCAACTCCAGTCTCGCCTCCTGTCGTCGTACTACGCGGCACGTACGTCCATTGAAGAGCAGGGGATAAACACGCTATTCCTGGCTCTCGGCATGCTGCACTGGTACGACAGCAAGGACTCTTCTCAAGTTCGAATGGCACCACTCATTCTCGTGCCCGTCCAACTCGATCGTTCGAACGCTGCGGACAAATTTCACGTCCGCTACAACGATGAGGAGATAGGCCCGAACCTCTCGCTCTCCGAAAAGCTGCGCCTTGAATATCACATCGAGCTTCCAGCGATGCCGGAAATCGAGGACCTCGACGTCAATGGGTATCTGCATGAAATTGCGGAGGCGGTTCGCGGTCAAAAGGCGTGGTCCGTCCAGCCCAATGAGATGGCGCTCGGATTCTTTTCGTTCGCGAAGCTTCTCATGTTCAAGGACCTGGATTCGAGCACCTGGCCCGAGGACGGGAAGCCAACGGACCATCTAATTCTTCAGGCACTTCTCGGCGACGGATTCCGTGATTCAGGATCGAGCTTCACCGACAATTCACAGCTCGATCGCGAGAAGGAGCCCGGCGACCTTCACCCGGTGCTCGATGCCGATAGCTCCCAAACTCTTGCCGTCCTCGATATGAAAAGCGGACGAAACCTGGTGATTCAGGGGCCCCCAGGGACGGGGAAGTCGCAGACCATCACCAACATGATTGCCGAGTGCATCGCATCCGGCAAAAGTGTGCTCTTCGTGGCTGAGAAGCTCGCGCGCTCTTGAAGTGGTGAAACGGCGTCTCGATAAGGTAGGACTGGGTGATGCCTGCCTCGAGCTCCACAGCCACAACACGAAGAAGAAAGCATTGCTGGACGAGTTGCGGCGCACGCTCGAGTTGGGCCGTCCCCGGGAAAAGGAAGTGCCTGGAGAGCGAGCACGATTGGCGCAAAACCGCGATCGACTGAACGACTACTGTGACGCCGTGAACTCTCCGATCGGGTCAACCGGAGTCACGCCATACGAGGCCCTGGGCGAGGTTGTTCGACTAAAGCAAGAGACTGGTGCGGACGCGTTGCAGCGGCTGACCATTCCCGAGATGAGTTCCTGGGATGGCGCAGCCTTCCGACGATTCGAGAGCCTTGTGGCCGAACTCGATGAATGGCTGGCTGCATGGGGTACGCCGAACAAGCATCCTTTCTGGGGCAGCGCTCGGGAGACATTCTTGCCTACCGAGGAGGACACCCTCCGCAGTCGCATCGACGATGCACTGCAGTCGATTAACGAGCTCGTCGGATCCGGTGCTCGCTTAGCGGCGAGTCTGGGAGCAGAAGCACCTGTAAGGCTGGTCGATATTCAGACCATGCTTCCGCCATCCTGGCAATTCTGGCGCAATTGGTTTGGCAAGGATCG
The DNA here is from genome assembly GCA_963737125.1 of uncultured Chloroflexia bacterium. GTDB lineage: Bacteria > Chloroflexota > UBA5177 > UBA5177 > UBA5177 > JANWJD01. The sequence goes on from CAVTRL010000001.1 coordinate 209,478, forward strand.
CATTCCCCGAAAGGAATTACAAGACGCGATCGCCTCCCACTTCGACCGACTGAAGCAGGTGACATCATTCATCAATCTTGACGAGCACGTATTCCTGGGGCAGGACGCCGCTTTGGTCGCTGAACCGTTCGAAGAACAACGTGAAGCGTTGATCGAATGGCGCAACACGGCACCACAGTTGCAGTCTCTGGCAGAGTTCAACACCCTGGCCGACCGATGCGTGGAGGCTGGACTCGAGTCGATCGTTGCGGTGGCCCAGATTTGGTCCGCCCCGGCGCGCTCGCTTTCGCGTTACTTTCGCTACACGTGGTTTGCCGGATTGCTGGAGCGGGCGTACGCTGAGCGCAAATCCCTGTCCGGTTTCAACCGCACCGAGCCATGAACACGCCCTGCACGAGTTCAGCAAGCTGGATGGGTTGATCGGTTCGTATAACAGCACGTCGCTGGCCCGCACTCACTGGGAAGCGCTACCCCATCAAGACGGCGGCGGGCAACTGGCCGTGCTGAATCGTGAATTCGAGAAGAAAGACACGTCACATGCCCATCCGACAGCTCATGCAGAAGGCGGGAAGCACCAGTACAGGCTATCAAGCCGGTGTTCATGATGAGCCCGCTATCGATCGCGCAATATCTCCCACCGGGAGCGTGTCGTTCGACGTGGTGATCTTCGATGAGGCCAGTCAGGTGCGGCCGGTGGATGCATTTGGGGCATTGCTGCGCGGCGCATCAGGCACTCGTCGTGGGGGATAGCCGACAACTCCCGCCCACCAGCTTCTTCGATTCGCTAGCACGGCGACGAGAGCGAGGAGACGAAGAAGACAACATGACGGCAGACATCGAGAGCGTGCTGGGCTTATTCGCCGCGCAGTCCGCGCCGCAGCGGATGCTGCGCTGGCACTATCGCAGCCGCCACGAATCGCTAATCGCGGTGTCCAACCACGCCTTTTATAACGATCGACTGGTCATCTTCCCCAGCCCGGACGCGGCTCGGGAGCAGACGGCCTTCTCTACCGCCATCTCCCTCACAGCGCTTACGACCGCGGCCGAACACGAACCAACCCGATCGAGGCTGAGGCAGTTGCGAAGGCGGTGATGCGCATGCGAAATAGCAACCGGAATTGACACTCGGCGTCGCCGCATTCTCGGTTGCCCAGATGCAGGCGATCCAGGATCCAGGTTGAATTGCTGCGCCGGGACGATTCGAGCTGCGAAGGGTTTTTCACCAGCGCCCATCCATACGAACAGTTTTTCGTGAAGAATCTGGAAACTGTTCAGGGGGACGAACGCGATGTCATCTTCATCAGCGTGGGATACGGCCGCACCGCCGAAGGATACCTTTCCATGTCGTTCGGACCACTGAACGGTGAAGGCGGGGAGCGGCGCCTGAACGTGCTGATCACGCGTGCCCGACTGCGTTGCGAGGTGTTTACCAACATCACGGCCGCCGACATCGATGACAAGGGAAAGGGGGCGGTGTGTAGGCGCTCAAGATGTTCCTGGGATACGCCGAGAACGGCCATCTGGACATCCCCGGGTGGATACAGCGGAAACGGACTCACCGTTCGAAGAGGCAGTGTGTGCCGCGCTCAGGTTCTGGGGTATAACGTGAGGACACAGGTGGGCTCCGCGGGTTTCCGGATCGACCTCGCCATGGTCGATCCTCGGAACCCGGGGCGGTACCTCCTGGGCATCGAGTGTGATGGCGCGACGTATCATAGTGCTCGTTCCGCACGGGACCGGGATCGGTTGCGGCAGGAAGTGCTGGAAAACCTCGGTTGGCGCATCCACCGTATCTGGAGCACAGACTGGTTCCGCGATCCGGATCGCGAGGTGCGGCGGGTAGTTGAAGCTATTCAGTCCGCGCCACAGATGCTGGAGTCACAAACACGCAGCGAGAGTGCCACGCACGTGGTGATCGATGCCCCCATCGTGCAACGGGAGACGCGAAAATCGGAGGAGTCGCCGCCTCAGCGAGTTCCAAATTACACCGTCGCGAAGCTCTATATACGGACGGGCAATCGCGAGCTATACCAGGTGAACACGCAGGAGCTCGCAACCTGGGTGGTGAAGATTGTGCAGGTTGAGAGTCCAGTCCACCAGGCCGAGGTGGCACGCCGTATTGCGGAAGCGGTGGGAGTGAAACGTGTCGGCAATCGCATCGAAGCCGCTATCGCCAGCGCCGTGACACATGCAGCGGTGGCTGGTACAATCCGCCGGCAGGGATCGTTTCTCTGGCGCTCCGATATGGATCGAGCACCGGTGCGAGACCGCGGCAGCTTGGGAACTACGTCTCGGAAGATCGATTTGATTGCCCCCGAAGAACTGGACAGCGCAATCGTTCGAGCCGTTACCGACTCCTTCGGAATCCAAGCGGGAGAGATTGCGCCCGCGGCATGCAACCTGTTGGGTTTTGGGCGTTGCAGCGAGGACTCACGCGCCAAGATAGATCAACGGGTAGCCAAGCTGGTGGGCGATGGGAATCTGGCAATTCAGGGTGACTGGATCACCCTCCCGAGCGCCTCGATGTACGCTCGATCAACCAGTCCGGAAGAAACAAGTACGCTGCGCCGCGCATTTGGGCGACTCGCGTCTCGACCGGCGAGCTAAAGCCAGCGTACTCGAAATGACCTCCCTAAACGTGAGTGACGGCGAGGTAGGCTGCCTAGTTACCGTCTACGCTTGATCCCGAGAAACACTCCGATCGAGGGTGCAAGGTCACGCAAAGTGTGACATAATGCCCGCGAGTGCTAACAATTCGGGAAGTCGGGTAGATGACGGGAATGAGGGTGGATTCGATGGCTTTGGCAGCAAGTGTTGCCTGACAGGCATCCATTGACCGCGCCTGGCGCCCAGAGACCACGCTACACGAGTCGGATTCAGAAGGCAGCGAGCGCTTTGCCCGAGATCAAGACCCTGTTGTCGTTTTGGGATCTCGAGCAGAGTGTTGATTCGAATGTCCAACGATTCGAGCGAGAGAATATTCTCAGCAAAGCGTCGCGGACGCGGATGAGCGATCTGCTGCGCCGAACGTTCAAGCAGCGGTACCTGGCCGATCCGGAGGTGCTGCCCGCGCTAGTGGTATTTGCCCACGCCGGCACGTCGAGTCAGGTACTCGACCCCATCCTGTACTTCCTGGCAGCGGAGAGCGATCCCTTGCTGCGTGATGCTGTGCTCGACTATCTCGCCGAGGCGTTGCGGGATCTGCGCCGGCACAACTTTACGGAGATGATCGACCAAAATTTTAGCCTGGGTGCGAATCTGAATGCACGCGATGTGAAAGCGGTACGGAAGACCGTCTCGGGCCTCATCAAGATCATCCACCGCATGGGGGCCGATCGAGAAAGAGGACATGGCGGATCTTGTCGAGCTGGCGCTGGAGGGACGGCGCCGCGTGAAGGAACAGCTCAAGAAGATGGGCTCCTTCGAGTACCACCACACCTCCTTTTCGTACATCGATCTGCAGACTCATGACGAGCGGTTCGTCGGTGTGCCCGAGGAGGGTGGACGCGACCTGATCGCTACCGATCCACTGGCCCCCGGTTCGGTGTACGCAGCGTCGGTGGACGGCGAGGGAAAGGCCTCCCTCTATCGACTCGAAATCGGGACCTCAGCGGGAACCGGAAGGCTGCGTCTGGCCGGTGGTATCGAGGGCTCGATGAAGGAGTCGATCAATCGAGCGTATGGGTACTTGCAGGGTCACAAGGTCAGTATGGGTATCGGGCAGGTCCTCGACACGACCAACTTCGATGTCGAGGCTATCGATCTGTTGCTGAATCGCGTGCCGGCTGACCTGGGGGTGGCATTCATCGTGGCGATCTATTCGGCGATCAAGAAATCGCAAGCCCTGCCCGCTCTGGTTATATTGGGCGATCTCACGATCCAGAGGAACTTAAAGCCGCTGCATAGCTTAGTCGAGCCGCTCAGGTGGCCATGGATAACGGCGCCAAACGCGCGTTGATTCCAATCGAGAACAAGCGTACCTTTATGGATGTGTCGGCAGACATCGTGGAGCAGGTGGATCCCATCTTCTACAGCGATCCAATGACGGCTGCCATCAAAGCGCTTGGGTTGAAGTAGGTTTCCGTACGGCAATGGGAATCGTTCCTGCGTTCTGAGGTTAACTTCGGTTCGGGGGCTCCTGGCTCGGGTTGCTGCCGATGGTGCTTGATGAAGGACACCTGAGGCGTCATATGAGTGCAGTGGATGGACATGGCACGAGGTGCCTGCTGTTACCTCATGGTGCTGTGAGGAAAGCCGGGTCCACTCTGGCTCATTGGTTTTTCAATTCGTAAGAATTTCGTAAGGGGGGCAAGCCCGTCGTAAGCCGGTGGTGAGACAGTGCGATGGTGACGGCTGGAAACGCGTTTCATGCCGGGCACCATCCATTCGGCTCGTCGAGTCGAACACCAGTCAGAGAAGAGAGGACAGGATTCTATGAAACGATCGAAGTGTCTACTGGCCATGGGCCTATTGGGGCTTGCCACAGTTGGCTGGGCCGGCAGCGCGCAAGGCACGTTTGCCTCCTCCCCGGGTGTCATTGGTCACGTCTATGTGAATGACAATACGGCCGGTGTCAACACCATTTCCGCCTTCAACCGCTTCACCGACGGCTCGCTGGCGCCAATCGCCGGTTCGCCGTTTGCCGCCGGCGGCGCCGGACTGGGGGCGGGAATCGGTTCGCAGGGATCGTTGCAGGCGACCAACAGCCACGGGTATCTGCTTGCGGCTGATGCCGGCAGCAACCAAATTTCTGTGCTGAAGATCAATCCGGGCGGCTCGTTGACCGAAGTTGGCTCTCCCGTCTCTTCGGGCGGAATAAAACCCGTGAGCATCGCCATCCATGCCGGCTGGGTGTATGTGGCCAACGCTGGGGCCGGTGGCAGCAATTACACCGGTTTCACGATCGATAGCGCGGGAAACCTCACGCCACTCAGCAACTCGACCTACGCGCTTCCGGACACCGCGAACCCAGGCGACGTCCTGTTCAATGAAACCGGATTCAACCTGATCGGCACCGAGGTCAACACTGGCCTCATCGATAGCTTCGTTGTGGGATCCGATGGACGGATTGGCCTGCACTCCGCGACTCCCGCTCAGGGCGCCGGACCATTCGGGAGCGAATTTGGCCCCGCCAACCCAACACAGCTGTTCGTCTCAAACGCCCACAACGGTGGAACTGATCTCGGAACGGTGTCGGCCTTCTCCGTGGCCAGGAACGGCTCGGTGTCCTCGATCGGCACATCGCCCTATGCCGACAATCAGAATGCGCCGTGCTGGGTGACGATTACTCCGAGCGGCCGCTACCTGTACGCCGTCAACACCGCGTCTTCCTCAATCTCGACCTTCTTCATCAACTCGAATGGCTCCCTCAGCTTGTTGGGCAGCACCCCGTTCCGCTCGCCCGCCGCCGGTGAAGAGGACGCCCGGACGGACCCCGCTGGACGAGATCTGTACGTCGTTGACAGTGGATCGGATACCGTTAGCGCCTTCGCTATCAATGGGGGATCGCTGACCGAACTGCCGTCATCACCGTATGCGCTTCCAGCCGGCGCATATCCCTTCGGTATCGTGGTGGTCGCGGGCTAGGAATGTACCTGAAGTACTGAACCTCCGCTCATACGCGGGAACACACGGTGGGCCGGGAGTATCGTACTCCCGGCCCATTGTCATTGCCTAGCGCGGGCGCGACAGTTCGATCTGACGTTCAGGCGTCACGCCTGCGTGCATCGTGATCGACCTCAATGTCGGCTCCGACCAGTCCGGGAATGACCGTAAAGTTCGGAGTAACACTGCTCGCCGTGGTAACCAGCAAACGATCGATATCGTCGTCGGAGTGCGATGGGTCATGGTGGAATGGGACCAGGCAGGCGACGTCCGCAAGGTTCGCGAATGCAAATGCCTGATCCATCGAGCTATGCCCCCACCCAATGTGCAGATCGTATTCGGCCGCGGAGTATTGCGCGTCGTGGATCAGAAGATCAGCGCCGTGCGCGAGTCTGTATCCGGATGTCCAATCCACGTCCAGATAGCCGCGGCGCAGCCCCAACGCGGGCTCATGGTCTGGTATATAGACTACCGTGCTTCCTCCATGTTCGAGCCGGTAACCCAGCGTGGGGTTGGGGTGGCACACCAACTCCGCCGACACCAGAAAATCGCCGATTGCAAATTGGCGTGAGGGAATCTCGTGCATCTTCAGGTTGGGCGCGACGTCGTGCAAATGCACCGGAAACAACGGAGGCGACACGTACCGGCTGACGCGCTCCCTGAGGGTGAGGGTCGTGCTGCGTGGGCCCCAGATGTGTACGTCGATGTTGGGATTGAAGATCGCGGAAAAAAACACCAACCCCTGAATATGGTCCATGTGGAGATGGGTGAGCATCACGTCGATGCGGCGTACGTCGGGAGGAAGTTTGGAGCCAAGCGCGCGGATCCCCGTGCCGGCGTCCAGCACGATCATGGCACCGGTACCATCGCTGACCTGTACGCAGGATGTATCGCCTCCGTAGCGGTTTGTCGCCTCACCAGGGGTGGCCAGCGATCCACGAGTGCCCCACAGCCGCACGTTCATTCCCCGGTCACTTCCCAGAACATGGCAACCGCGCCCAGGTACCGTTCGGCCATGCCGTCGAGCGGGAAAGCCGTCACATCGATGAGCCGGTGCTTACCGTCGAGTCCGACGATGGAGAAGCGCATGTTCGCAGGCCGATGCTGATTGAGTGCGATCAACAAGGGAAGCTCTTCCGGAGCAAGTGGGCTGCCGTCTACCGCGACCGGGGTGAAGATCGTTCCCCACTCCTGTGCCGGGAGCTCGCCAGTATCCTCGAAGCGCCTGCCCAGAATAGCTTCGGCCGGCTCGTTAAAGTACAACAGATTGCCGCCGGGATCCACGATAAAGATCGGTACCGTCAAGTACCCGGCAAGCTGGCGCACCAAAATGACTTCGATCTCTTTCTGAACCGACATGTCATGCTCCATCCCGATGCAACTGATACCACAGCAATCGATTCCGCTCCAGAGCCTCACGAAGGGTACAGCCGGGTGATGCAAAAGTCAACCAAGGGGTATGCGATTTCAGATGATTTTTTCCACCCTCTGGTTTTCGCCGGTCAGGCCAGGGGGAATGGTGCCGGGATGACAAGATCGACCGTGCGGTCCTCGGGGTGGCCGCCCAGGCCACGGTTAACACCGGCGTGTGGATCGTTCGCGGCGAGCTCGCGGTGAATCGAAGCGAGCCGCGTGGTGCCCTTGGCGTCCGCGGGATTGGGAGGCGCCTCGTGATCGACCATGGTGCACAGAATCGAAAGTGTACCGTTGCCGTTGGAGACGATTTCGATGAGCCTTCCCTGTGAGGGCCAGTCGATCAATGATGATGTTGTAACCTCCCAGAAGCCCGGCGTTCTGCCCAGTGGGTCCGGCCTGACCCGAATGGCATTGCGGTGCGTGTGACCGTTGACCAGGAGAATCACATTGGGAAAACGGTGGATGAGGTTCGCCACATCATCGCCTAGAACTCGAGTGGAATCCTCGTGGTCGGAGTCGTGGACCACCAGCGAGTTCGTCAATGTGTCGAGTGGATGATGCATACACACCACCACGAGCCGATCCGCATGCTCGGTAATCACCGTTGAGCCGTCGGCCGCGAGATAGCGTGCATGGGTGGCAATCAACTGCTCTTCCAGCCAGGCAAACTGGCGCAGCCCGATGCTGCCCTGGAAAAAGCCATTCGGATTTGTCGTGTCCAGCACGATGAGCCGGACGATCCCTGCATCGTGCACGTAGGAGGTGAAATTGCGTTCGGCGCTGACTCCACCAAACCCGTGTCCTTGCGGCGTACCACCGGCATGCACGTGAGCTGCGACATACTCCCGGGCGCTGTAGGTGCGACGTCTGGCATCCGCGGTAACCGGTGCGCTGCTCGACGTCAGAAATGTATGAGGAGCGGCGTCGAAGCTGGGGAGATCGCGCACCGCATTGAAATTGGGCGGTGCTACCCTCACTTTCGATGGGCCGACCACAATCCTCTCGTACTCCGGGGTGGGTGGAGCGGTACCTGAAATGAGGGCGTCATGGTTGCCGTAACACGAAAGCCAGGGGATCCGCACGCCCTCGGTTTCAATGGGCTGCAGTGCCTCTTCCAGGAGGCCCGGGTAATCGGGGAACCCCCAGTGGTGTTTATAACGATCCGGCCCGGCATCCGGATGCCAGTAATGCAGATCGCTCCATCGCGGGGACTGCACGCCTTCGTACGCCGGACCTCCTGAGTTTGCTGCGACGTGTCCCCCCGTCATGAGCGTGATGAACCAGGTAAGCTCATTGTCTTGCGCGTTGTCGGTGTTATCTCCCGTGGTCAGTACAAATTGAAGGGGAGCACCTGTGACCGGGCTGCCCGTGATCCGGTTGATTGCGCGAATCATCATTTCGCATGCATGTAATACCAGCGTCTCCTGTGGACGGCACGCGGGCAGCACGAGGCGCAGAATATCCGGTCCTCCGTAGAACTGCTCCATGAACTCGAAGCGACCGGGCGACTCGGCGTCGACCAGGTGCAAATCTGTAATCTGTGCGAAGTGCACGAGCGAGCGGCGTTGAGCCGGAAGGGGCGCATCTGGAGCAAGCTCGAGGCGCCGCAGTCGGGGCTCACCGTGACCGTACGTCAAGCAATAATAGGCGCTGTCGGTTCCCTCTCGGACGACCTCATCTCGATGTATGGTGCGGGCCACCGACACCAGCGGGCCACTGATTTCCGGCATAGATCCTCATCGCCCCTTGCGGGTGTTCGTATGCCCACGGTAGCAATCACGCGCGTGGGTCAGGCAGGCTGGAATTCGCCTTCCGACATGACTGTCGCGGGACTGGATCCGGGCTGATCGCCATCGGAAAGTTGAAGTAATCGAGGACTTGACGGATCCCAGCTTAGCCTTACTGCCGCGTCGATACTGACCGAGAGTGCTTCAATACTGGGAACATCCACCATAAGATCGCCGACTGGAGTTGCAACTCCCACCCGAGTGACCGGGCCCAGGAAGGTATGCGTCTTGACACTTCCGAACAAACCGGAGCCTTCGCTGTTGCTTACATCTTGCACCGGGTCAAGTGTGATTACCTCGGGACGAATAAGCATGAGGACGTTTGGACCGCCGGTCCATTGGCGTGCCGCGTCCGCGGGAAGGAGCCGGCCCGCGCTCTCGACCATGCCCGGAGAGTCGGAACGGACCGTCGCCTCGATGCGGTTCATGGTGCCGATGAAAGCAGCTACGAACACTGTACGAGGTTCACCGTAAATCTCGGCCGGGCTCCCGACCTGTTCGATTTGTCCGTGAGAGAGCACCACAACGCGGTCAGAGACGGATAATGCTTCTTCCTGATCGTGTGTCACGTACAGTGCGGTGATGCCAAGTTGCGTTTGAATGCGCCGAATCTCTTCGCGTAGCTGTACCCTGACTTTCGCGTCCAGCGCAGAGAGCGGTTCGTCGAGCAACAGCACCTGTGGTTCGATCGCGAGCGCGCGTGCCAGAGCGACGCGCTGCTGCTGGCCACCGGAAAGCTGGTGAGGGTATCGGCCCACGGCCGACGCCAGTCCGACCAGATCGAGTAATTCAGAGGCGCGTCGTGCCCGCTCGGCACTTCGTTGCCGGCGTATGCGCAAGCCGAACTCCACATTTTGTTGCGCTGTCATGTTGGGGAACAGGCTGTACGACTGAAAGACCATACCCATATCTCGACGATTGGCCGGGACGTCTGTAATGTCCTTGCCCTCCACGAGAATACGTCCCTGGTCCGCATGCTCGAAGCCCGCCACAATGCGCAGCGCGGTCGTCTTTCCACAGCCACTTGGTCCGAGCAAGGACACAAACTCACCGGAATTCACCGAAAGATCGAGAGTGCGGAGAGCGACTACGTCGCCGAATTGCTTGTGTAGTCCCTGGAGCTCGAGTCCCGGCATTGTTACCTCGTTGTTCCTATTTGCGCTTGCTGTCGTGGCCCGCGTTGTCGTCCGATGAGGAGAATGGAAAGCATCAATCCCCAGGTGAGCAGGAAGCTGATGATGGACAGAGCCGCGGCCGGATTTGCTTTGGCGGAACCGATGTACTGGATGTATACCGAGAAGGTCTGAAACTGATTCAAACTGGCGATGGTGAACTCACCCATTACCACCGTGACGGTGAGGAAGGCGGCAGAGAGAAGCGCACTGCGTAGGTTGGGGAGAATGACTCGGAATAAGATCGTGAGCCATGTTGCCCCCAGGCTATGTGCGGCTTCGGTCAGCGTCTGCAGAGCGATGGCTCGCATGCCGGCATCGAGCGATCGGTACGTGAAAGGCATCACGATGATGACGTACGGCAGGATGAGTTGTTGGGGGCTTGAGAGCAACCAGCTCAACTGACTGACGCTCACCAGTGGATGCAATTCACGCAGCAATCCAACCGCCAGAGTAATTGGGGGAACCATGAAGGGAAGGATAGCGATAAAGTCCATAACTCTGCGAAGACGCGGCAACTTGAGGTGGACCCAGTACACAGTTGGAACCATGATGATAAGGCTTACCACCACCGTCTCGATTGCTAACCGAAGAGAGAGCAGGAAACTCGCCTTGAATGCCGGGTCGTTCAAAATCTCTCGATAGGCAGTGAACCCGTACTGTCCATTGCCGGTTTCGAGGCTGAACTCGGCGGTAGCGTACATCGGTACCAAAAAATAGATTACGGCCAGCAACAGCCAAAACATGCTCCAGGGAGCGATGCGCGTTCGCCTCATATTCGCAGCCACTTATCTGAGCGACGCTGCAGCAAGGCGTAAATGACGACTGAAATGGCGATGATCACTATGGTGCCCAGCGCCAACGCATCACCCAGGTTCGGGTCGGCGACGACTTCCCCAGACGTGACGTTGCCGATTAAGATCGGCACCAGATTCACAGACCCGGAGGTGAGCGCATAGGGCGTGGCATAGGCTGAGAATGCGTTTCCAAAAAGCAGAACCATCGCACCCAGCAGCGATGGGAAGAGGATCGGCAACCCGACCAGTCTCCAAAATTGCGTGGGCGTTGCGCCGAGGTTGGTAGCGGCCTCGCGCCACTCTCGCTTCACTCCTTCCAGCGAGGGAATGATGATGAGAATCATAAGCGGAAGCTGGAAGTACACGTAGGTGATACTCAAGCCGGTGAAGGTGTAGAGACTGAAGCCGCGCGCGTAGATGTCCAGGCCGAATCGACCCAGGAACTGCGTGACCAGTCCGGCGCCTCCCAGGGTGGCTACAAAGGCAAAGGCAAGCGGAACACCGGCAAAATTAGCGGCGACTCCGGAGTAGGTAGTAAGGATCGGCCGCACCCATCGAGGCACATCCTGGCGCAACGCCGCGTAGGCGACGAATAGACCGAAGACTCCGCCGCAAAAGGCAGTGACGAGGCTTATCTCGATGCTGGTGACAAAGGCGTTTTCGTACTGCGACTGGAACAGTTCTCGGATGTAACTGAGGGTGTAGCCACCAGCGGGATTCTTAAAAGCATCGGTGGTGAGCCACAGGGCAGGCAGCAGTAAAAACAGCGTGGTATAGAGAAAGAACGGCACGGTACCAAGCCAGGCAAGGGATCCGCGCGAACCTGCACGGATCCCTCGTGGCCGGCGTACGTTCACCACCTGAAGGTCCTGGGTAGTTTCAGTCATCGAACCGTTCCAGCTACCCGGTTTGGCTACCTCCCGTTACGATCCGAGAACTTTTGGACCCCACTGCTCGCTCACGACCTGTGAAGCTGTCGCAATTTGCGCTAGGCTGGCAAATTTGACGTGCTGGTATGAGCTCGCCGGCGGTAGCCGTTTTGCAAGCGCAGCCGGGATCTTTCCACGTTTGGCAAGATCGAGGTAGCGTGCGGGGTGTGTAAATCCCTTTAAAAACAGTAGCTGTCCCGCGTCGGAGTACAGGTACTCGAGCCACAATTTGGCTGCACTGGGGTTCGGCGCCGAGGCGTTGATGGCCTGGCAGTAGTAGCCACCGTACGCGCCGTGCTTCGGTACCGTGACGGCTAGTTTTACGTTCGGATTGGCTGTTTTATCGGCCAGATTGAGATAGTCCCATTTGATTGCAACGGGTGTCGCGCCCTGTACGATCTGAGCCGTGTGAGCCGCGGCAGTAATGAAGTTGCCGATTTTCTTGAGCTTGGCGAAGAATTCGATGCCGGGTTCGATGTTATTGAGCGAGCCACCGTTCGCCAGGGCAGCGGCAAAGACTGCGGAGAATGCATCGGATGCGCTTCGGGGATCGTTGTCAAGCGCGACCATGCCCTTCAGTTTTGGACTTGTCAGGTCGCTAAAATCCTTTGGCGCCTCCTTGGCGACATGCAGGTTCGTGATGAACGACTGAGCGCCCCAGTAGTCACCTGTCCAGTGCCCGGAGGCATCCTTCATATTCGCCGGTATGGTACTCCAGGTCGAGACTTTGTACGGCGTGAACAGATTCTGCTGCCTGCCCTGGTCCGCGAAAGATGGTCCAACATCCACCACGTCAGGGGCGCGGCTCTGCCCCTTCAAGCTCACGATGGCCTGAATTTCTTCACCAGAGCTTCCATCCGGATTTGTATTGGTAATCGAGATTCCATATTTTGACTGGAACTTCGAAATGATCTCACCGTAGTCGGCCCAATCCGGAGGCAGCGCGATCGTGTTGAGCTTACCTTCTGCTTTAGCAGCAGCCACAAGCTTTGTGAGGTTTGCGGCATCGAGCTCATGAGCCGACACACCGGTAGCCTCGGTCAGTGCGAGCAAACCGGAGATCGACCCCAGACTTGCCAGCCCTGCTCCCCCTAAAAGTCCACGCTTCAGTACTTCACGCCGGCTCATTCCTCCGGCGTTCACATGTGACTGCGAATCCGATTTTTCCATCGTTTCCTCCTCCGATCAGCCGCTCGGAATATACCCGTTCGTATAACTGCAAGCGGAGTGTATCAGTAATCTGGCAGCTTGTATAGAGGTATGAAGCTGCAACAGCAGAGCCACTCTGCTCAATCTGGCACGCACAGACGTACCTTGCGGTCCGCATGCAATTGGCCCGGGGCCACGTGCGAACCTGGTATGTCCTTCGGGTTCCCTACTGAGGTTGACTACTACAGGTATCCCATTTACCGTAAGTACTGAATCTTCGGCGTGCGCCTCGCGTATGGAGACGCGGGTTGGCATGCGATCGAGGGAACAGCACTATGCCCAAAAAGAATGTCGCGGCCATGAGCCTTCTGAGGCGCTTCTCTTCCACGATCTGGGAGATTGCCGTCAAAATAGCCGGCCGAGGCCCGTGGATCGTCGATGGATTCATCTACAAGGTCGCGTATCTGAAGGCGCTTCCGAAGCGCGGCTTCGTCAGTCCGAGGATCGTCACGTATCCGGATCGGCCCAGACCGTATCACATGCTCTATAAGATGACGCACGTCCTGGGCTATCGGCTCACGACGGACCTGCGTGCGAATGCGGTCGCCTACGTGGCATTTGAAGACGCCACGGTGAAGGAGCGTCCCGACAAACTCGAATTGGCCGCCATTCGGCCGGTGATCAACATCGACTGCAATGACATCAGCAAGAAACACGTGGCAGCCGTGTTTGAAAAGGTCTTCGGGTATACCCTCACAGTCGATCCGTGCACATATACCGGCACATGCGTCAAGAAGTCAGATTTCAACGGTACGCACGACGGGATGATCGTCAACTGTCCGATTCCGAAGGAGAACGAGGATCCCGATTGTATCTATCAGCGTATGGTGACCTGCCGCGTTCCGGGCAGCGATCTCCTGACCGAAATGCGAGTGCCGATTTTTAACGATCGGATACCGTGCGTACGTCTAAAGTACCGTGATCCGACTAGCCCGTTTCACTACACCGTCGGGATAGAAACGGCTGATGTCGACGATGTTCTCTCTCCGGAGGAGGTCGATAAGACACTTGCCGTGTGTCGCGAACTCGGCCTCACACTGGGGGAGCTGGATGTCCTGCGCGATTCGGACGATGGACGGATATACATTCTGGACGTCAACAACACTCCCTCCGGGCCGGCCGGACTGAATCGTCGAGAGGGGAAGTCGGTAGTGGAAACGATGGCCGTGGTGTTCGAACGTACCTTTGTGCAGGCGAGTACTCGCTGACGTCGATCGCTGCAAGTTGCCGCTCGACGGACGCACTCGATCCTGTCCCGTTTCATTCGCCGCTCGTGTTGTCTGGTTCGTACGACCCTTCGTGCCGGTGCACGAGCTCTTACCGTATGCCTCCGATTTGAACTTGCGCCCGTGCCGCGTCGCGACCCACCAGGAGCACCCCGAGCATGGTCAGCCAGGTGAGTCCGAAACTGATCATGGCAAGCGCGGCCGAGGGACTGGCTTGAGTTTCGCCGATGAACTCCATATAGACCGGAAACGTATTGAAGAGCATGAGACTGGCCATAGTGAATTCACCAATGACCAGAGTAATCGTCAAGAGCGTAGCCGATAAGATGGCGAACCGTAAATTCGGCATGACAACCCGCAGCACAATGAGCGGCCAGCTTGCGCCCACACTCTGCGCTGCCTCGGTGAGGGTGCGGAAGTCGATAGCGCGCATGCCGGCATCAAGCGACCGATACGTGAAGGGAAGGGCCAGCACTACGTACGCCGCTGCCAAAATTTGCGGGCCGGAGAGAAGCCAGACGACTGAGTGAAACAATCGTAGGATGCCTACCGTCAGGATGATCGGCGGCACGACCAACGGCAGTACCGATATGAAGTCGATCACTGGCCTGAACTCTGGAAAGCGGAGATTTATCCAGAAGACGGTAGGCACCATGAGGACTGAGCTGATCGTTACCGTGGCAAGAGCAAGCTTCAGTGAGAGCAGGAGGCTGTTCTTGAATTCGGGGCTGTGCAAAATCGTTCGATAGGCGTCGAATCCGTACTTTCCGGTGCCGGTCTCCAGACTGAACTCGGCGGTGCCCCAGAGCGGCGTAAGGAGGTACAGGGCAGCAACGAGTAGCAAGAGAATGTTCCAGACGCTCAGATACCGAAATTTCAACGGAGCCATCGACTTGATCGACGCTGGAGTATCGCGTAGAGCACCATGCATACGGCCACGATTACCATCATCCCGAGAGCCAGGGCATCGGCGAATTGTGGATCGTAGGTCAGCTCCCCGGAAATTTGCGAGCCGATCACGATGGAGGCCAGATTGATTTGGGACCCGGCCAGTGCGTAGGGAGTGGCATAGGCTCCGAGCGCGTTGGCAAACAGGAGCAGCATCGCCGCCAGGATCGACGGTAAAAGTATTGGTATGCCCACCCAGCGCCAGTAGTGGATGGGCGCGGCGCCAAGATTGCTTGCCGCTTCACGCCACTCGCGTTGCAGCCCGGCAAATGCGGGGCTGATAACGAGGATCATCAACGGAAACTGGAAGTAGATGTAGGTGAGCGCGAGCCCTGTAAAGGAAAAGAGTGTAAATCCGTTTGCATAGAGGCTTATGCCGTGGAGTGCCAGGAACACCGTGACGACACCAGTCGAACCAAGCGTCGCGACAAAGGCGAAGGCCAACGGCACGCCGGCAAAGTGAGCAGCTACCGCCGAGAAGGAAGCAAAGGTGGTACGAATCCAGCGAGGAGCGCCTTCCCTGGTCATGGCGTACGCCACGAAGACACCGCTCACACCGCCGCCCAGGGCCGTCACCAGACCGAGCTTTACGCTTGTCACGTAGGCATTCCGGAACTGTGGATCGAAGAGCTTGCGTACGTGCTCGAGGGTGTAGCCGCCGTTGTCGGTCTTGAAGGCTCCGGCAGCTAGCCACAGTGTCGGGAGGAGCAAGAAGAGCGTTACATAGAGCAAGAATGGGAGCACCGCAATCCAACGCAGCGTTCGGGCATGCCGGAGGTTACGTGGTGCACTCGCAGGGTCGTCGCGTCGCGTCCGGGTGACGCTTACCATAGAATTCCTCGAAAGCTCGCGGCCGGAACGCGCTCCTTAACTCCCTGCTACTTTCGGTCCCCACTGCTGCTGGAGTACCGCTGAGGCTGCGTTGATTTGGCGGATCGAAGGAAACTTGACGTGCTCGTAGGCCGTTGCGGGCGGCATGGCCGCTGCGATCGCGTGGGGGATTTTTTTTCGCTTCACGAGATCAGCGTAACGGGCAGGGTGAGCGTATCCTTTTAAGAGCAGTACCTGTCCCTGGTCGGACAGCATAAATTCCATCCACAGCCGTGCCGCATGCGTGTGGCGAGCATATGCGGTAACGGAATCGCAATAGTAGGCACCGACGGCTGAGGATTTCGGAATAGTTACCGTGGCCCCGCCTTGACTTACCAATGAGTCTCTCGTGCCAAGGTTGAGGAAATCCCATCTGAGCGCAATCGGGGTAGCCCCCTTGGCTATGTTGCCGCTGTTAGCCGGAGCGGCCACGAAGTTGCCGAGACTTTTGAGCTCGGCAAAGAAGTCGATACCAGGTCCGACATTATTGAGCGAGCCTCCGTTGGCAATCGAGGCTGCCAGCACGGCGGCAAACGCCTGACCGGATTGGCGTGGATCGCCGGCCAGAGCAACCATACCCTTGTATTCCGGCTTCCGGAGGTCAGCCCAATCCTTCGGCGGATTTTTGATCGAGGAGTGCAGGGAAATAAACGATGTCGCGCCCCAATAACTCCCAATCCAGTATCCATGCGGATCTTTCAGATTCTTGGGAACGCTGTTCCAGGTACTTACCTTGTACGGAATCACCAGTCGCTGCGCGATAGCCTGCTCGGCGAACGCGAAAGACAGCTCCACGAAGTCCGCTTCGCGGTCTTGTCCTTCCAGACCTACTACCGCCTGCACGATCTGGGCTCCAACCGCGGTTGGAGCGGAATCATTCAGAGTTACTCCATACTTGCTCTGAAATGAGTCTATGACCTCACCATAGTTGACCCAGGTCGGATCGAGGCCGACGGTTGTAACCGACCCTTCCTTCTTCGCCGCGGCGATGAGCTTGGCCATAGTGCTGCTCTGAGCCTGCCCTTCAGCGGCCACTGCCCGGGAGATATCGACGAGACCGTCGACCGATCCCGCGCCTGCCAGCCCGAGCGCGGTCAGAGTGCCACGCCGCAGCAGTTCACGTCGAGTTATTGCCTGCTTGTCCATCAATCCGGCTCCCAATTCGCAGCCATACTCTTCGCACGAACTTCATGATTTTACGTTCGGAAAGGTCAAGTACCGACGTTTCGGGAAGTGTACCATACGATCTTGCAAAGTGCGAGATGCAGAAAGTCGATGTGTGTTCGGTCGGCAAATACCTCACATTCGGAATCGATTACCCAACCATCCGATCGACGGCGACATCGGATGGGCCGGGCCACGTGCTTGTGTCCATGAAGGGACACGGTCGGCACGGTCCCACCGGTGTTGACTATTGAAGGCAAGCAAATTAGTGTAGATGGTACAACTCGAATGTGTGCGTGCTGGCACGGTCGTATCGCGCTATGGAAAGGCGGCTTGAAATGCGATTTGAGTCTTCGGTTACAGCGGTTTCCTGGATTCCCTCTGAGGCAATTGAGGGAATGACCCGCTTGCCTTTCGATATGGGGCTATTCCACTACGATGATCCACCCCCGGATCACATTGATAGCTTGAAGAAGCTTCATGAGAAGGACGCCTTTCGTGAAGTAAACGAGTTGCGTGCCTGGATTGTCGTGGAGGACGGCAAAATAACGTCGTTCGGGCATTCGGGGCGTGGCCTACTGGGTACCACACGTTTGAAGATCGGGCCTCGCACCATCTCGTTTCCCGGTATCGCGCTCGATACATTGCGCCCCGAACCAACCGTCACCGATACGTCTGTGCGCTTCGTGCAAACCGTGGGCGGACGCATGGCGTTACCGGCTCCACGCCGTGTGGTTGGCAAACCGTTCTTTCAGGTGGCGTCGTCCATCGCCTGGACGACCCTCGCGCTCACAATCAATAGTGATGGCACCACCACACATGAAGTCGTAGGCGCAAGTACGTTTCCGCGACACTGGATTTACGACGACGACAAGAATCTCATTCAGAAGTCCGGCACGATTAACTTCGAGGCCTGGTACCGTGGCGCATACGGCAAAAACACGCCCTGGGGCGACCAGGAGTCACCGGCATTGGTGACCGATGTGGAGTCGGCGATCGAACGCGAGCTCTCGTTGATCCTCATGCGCGAAGGCGATAAGAAGCCCAAGATGCGCCACGTCAAGGTCGGTGAAACGCTTGTCAATCAGGGGGATGAAGGAGATGAAATGTTCCTCTTGCTGGACGGCGTACTGGCAGTCGAAGTGGACGATCAGCATCTTGCCGACATCGGCCCGGGTGCGATTCTTGGAGAGCGTGCACATCTCGAGGGTGGACGCCGCGCTGCAACCCTGCGTGCCGTGACCAACGTCCGGGTAGCGGTGGGCGATCCAAACATGTTCTCGGACTCGGCGCTGGAAGAGGTTGCGAGCGGACACCGCCGAGAGGTTTCTGAATAGGCGGTCGGCGTTCCTTTTAGAGCGTGGGCGGTGAGGGAATGAAATAGAAGACGGCTGCAGCCATGACGTACAACGTCATGAGCTGCAGACCTTCGAGCCAGTTGCTCTCGCCATCCTGTGCGACGAAGAAAAAGATGGTGACCACCAGCGCCAGTACGGCGATCTCGATGGAATTGAAGGCCAACGACATGGGGTGCCAGAGCAGCGACAGCAGCACCAGTAGCGGAGCCACAAATACCGCGACCTGAATCGACGAGCCTGAAGCAATCGCGAAACTCAGATCCATCTTGTTTTTGCCGGCCAGCTGCACGGCGGAAAAGTGCTCGGCGATATTGCTTACGAACGGAATCACGATCAGGCCCACGAAGAATTCGCTCACACCCATAGTGCGCGTCACCGGTTGAACGGCTCCGACCAGCACGTCGCCTTCCAGTGCCACCAGCGCGGTGGCAATGCCTAGCCACATGATGCTCAGTTTCACCGACCATTCCGGTCCGTCTTCCGCGTCGATCAGCACCTGCACGGCTCTTGCTTCCTCCGCCAGTGCCGTATCGCTCGTCGAACTCGCCGTCCCGCCACGAAATCCGCCGATATCGTAGAGCATGTATCCCAGGTACGTGACGATCAATAGACAGGCCACGAACACACTGAGGGCTTGTGTGTTCCCGCGCGGAGCGGCCGCTGAAAAAAGTGATGGTAACGCCAGACTGGCGACCGCGAGAACCATCAGCACGGCGTGGTGTCCCACCACCTCGCGGCTGAATCGCTGTACACCGTTCCGTAACCCGCCGTAGAACAATGCCATGCCGACCACCAGCGATGTGTTCCCGATCACCGAACCGATAATGGTGGCCTGCGTGAGGGTGATCAGGCCATCTCGTATGGCCAGAATACCCACGACGAGTTCCGGCACATTTCCGAAGGAGGCATTGAGCAATCCCCCCGCCGATGCTCCTACTCGGTATGCCAGCTCCTCGGTTGCCTTCCCGATAAGCGCGGCTAGTGGAATAAGGCCGATGGCTGTGAGGGTGAACAGGAGGGTCTCCGAAGCACCGGTGAACGACAACGCGTAGCCGACGATCCCCACCGGCATTACGGCCCACAACCAGCGTGGCATCATCTCCCCCTCTCACAACCTGCTCCTTATTGGACCACAGGTTACGGCGGAGGAATTACGTTTCCCGCGTCGGGGCCCGACCACAGTGCGTCTTGCGCTGCGGTCAGTTCCCTCAGCGCCTCGTTGGCACGCGCATCGGCGGCCCGCAGATCGCGCTCATTATTCGCCCGTTCGTACAGGTCCATCGCACCGGCTCGCAATTCCAGAGCCTGCACATAGCGCTGACGGGCTGGAGACGAGAGGGGAAATAGATCGAGGACCGTGTTCCCCTCGATTTGAGCGATCAGGTCGTGGCAAGAATCGAGCTTGGCTCGCACGGCAGCTCGCAGCGCCGGCTGACTTGTTCTGCCCTCCGCCTCTTCGCGTGGTTGTGCACCCTTGGAGCGCACGATAAACACGACGGCAATGATGGTCAGGACGGTGATCCAGAACGCGGCGCTCGCGCCGGTCCACGCGGCTACCGTAAGTAAGTACGCCACTGCTAGCACGCTTAGCAGGCCTACTTTCACGGCCGGTGGCCAGCGTCTGCGCCAGAGAAAGCGAGTCCAGAGTGGCGCGAAAAACAGACCACCAACCCACCATTTCGTATCGTTCGACCAACGGGAAGACGTGAACATGAGGAGGAGGCCAAGTGGTGGAAGAAGGATCAAGGCGAGGATGATCCATGGAGTGGCGATTCCCCCGGTATCGCGGGTCGCTTGCCCTTGATCCGCCCCGCACCTCGGGCAGAAGTTGGCTGCTTCCCCAAGATGAAGGCCGCAGTTGTGACAATACACCAGTGTCCTCTCCATTAGTCCAGAGGGGGCTCATCCGTCGTGCAACCTGGCGAGTTGACCTTAGGTTCGGCTCTTCGCGATCAGCACGGGCACCAGAGCGAATGCGTCGTGGCCTCTGCCCCTCCGTTGGCACACCACTCGATATTCTCCCAAATTGGCGAACCGTCAGCATCGTGAACTGCCAGGCCTGTCATAGTACATCCGTTGTTCCGTGTGCCGTAGCGCTGCGAGGCTGGTTTCATCACTCGTGGGTGCCGCGCCTTCACGGTGGGCGCTATGCTGGAATAGCGAACCTGACGGATTTATACCGGAGAGAAGGAGCGACCTGACGCATGGAGTATCGACACTTAGGGCGCACCGGAGCCTCGGTGAGTCCACTCTGCCTGGGTACGATGATGTTCGGTCAGCGCGGCAACAGCGATCACGCCGACTGTGTGCGCATCATTCACCGGGCGCTGGACGCGGGCATCAACTTCGTCGATACCGCCAACGTCTACAGTAGCGGCGAGAGCGAAGAAATCGTGGGTGAAGCACTGCGAGGACGGCGTGATCAAGTCGTGCTGGCCACCAAAGTCCACGGTGCGATGGGGCCAGGGCCTAACGACTCGGGCAACAGCCGGATCCACATCATGCGCGAGGTTGAGAACAGCCTGCGGCGCCTGCAGACCGACTACATCGATCTGTACCAGATCCATCGCCCTGAACCTGAAACCCCGATTGACGAAACGCTCCGCGCGCTCGACGACCTCGTGCGCAGCGGCAAGGTGCGCTATATCGGGTCGTCCACCTATGCCGCCTGGGAACTGGTGGAAAGTTACTGGGTAGCCGATCGAGATCACCTGACGCGCTTCACCTGCGAACAACCTCCGTACAGCATTTTCGTTCGCGGTATCGAAAGGGATGTCCTGCCGGTGTGCGAGAAATACGGCACCGGCGTCATTCCATGGAGTCCATTGAATCGCGGTTGGCTGGCCGGCAAGTACCGTAAAGGGATGGAAATTGACCCGCAGTCCCGCGTCGGACGGAACGATCCATTCATCGATCAGCCTGATTCCGCTGTCGGCCAGAAGAAACTTGAGCTGGTGGAACAGTTGGTGACCATGGCGGAGGAGATCGGAGCGAATCTCGCTCAATATGCATTGGCCTGGACACTTACCAATCCCGTCGTCACCGCGCCGATTATCGGTCCTCGCACCATGGAACACCTTCAGGACAATTTGAAGGCGTTGGATGTAACCATTCCTGCAGAGCATCTGAGCCGAATCGACGAAATGGTGCCGCCGGGCACCGATCTATCCGCCTAAACACCCTGAGAAGCTACGAAGCCCGGCTCGCGTGTAAACGTGCGTGGTGCCGGTGCGCCTCCCCGCCCCCGGCGTACCTCGCAGGCTATTTGACATGTTCCCATACGAGCATGACTCCTGCACGCGCCCCAATCGGAAAGTCATGCCGCCGACCAGTCAGCACCATGACCGACCAAAAGCGTATATCGACCGAAAGGAACACACATGACCGATACGATCGACATTGACCAGGAAAGCAAGCAGCGCGACCTCCAACCCTTCGAAGAATCGGCTGAGGGGCAGTATTTAACGAGTAACCAGGGCTTACGCATCCAACACACGGACGATTCCCTTAAGGCCGGCGATCGAGGCCCGACGCTTCTTGAGGACTTTCACTTTCGTGAGAAGATCACGCACTTCGATCACGAGCGTATCCCCGAGCGAGTGGTGCATGCCCGAGGCGCCGGCGCGCACGGCTACTTCCAGGTGTATGAGCCGCAGACGAAACTGACGAAGGCGAAGTTTCTACAGGATCCGTCCGTAAAGACTCCGGTCTTCGTGCGCTTCTCGACGGTTGCGGGATCGCGCGGCTCGGCCGACACCGTACGCGATGTGCGCGGGTTTGCCACGAAGTTCTATACCGAAGAAGGCGTCTTCGATCTCGTCGGCAACAACATCCCGGTGTTCTTTATTCAGGATGCGATCAAGTTCCCGGATCTGGTCCACGCCGTGAAAGCGGAGCCGGACAACGAGATGCCGCAAGCCGCCACGGCGCACGATACCGCCTGGGATTTCTTCTCCTTACTTCCTGAAGCGACCCACATGGTGATGTGGGTTTTGTCTGATCGTGCCCTGCCACGAAGCTTCCGGATGATGGAAGGATTTGGTATCCACACCTTCCGATTGGTCGACGAATCGGGTGCCTCCCACTTCGTGAAGTGGCACTGGAAGCCGGTGTTGGGCGCGCATTCGCTGGTATGGGATGAGGCACAACAGATTGCCGGCAAAGACCCGGATTATCTGCGGCGCGATCTCTGGGAGGCGATTGAGCAAGGCAACTATCCGGAATACGAGCTCGGCCTGCAGGTTCTGGAAGAGGCGGATGAATTCAAGTTTCCCTTCGATCTGCTCGATCCCACCAAGATTTGGCCCGAGGAACTGGTACCGGTGCAGCGCATCGGGAAAATGACCTTGAATCGCAACCCGGAGAATTTTTTCGCGGAAACCGAGCAGGTCGCGTTTCACCCGGGTCATGTGGTGCCTGGCATCGATTTCTCCAATGACCCGCTCTTGCAAGGTCGCCTGTTTTCCTACATCGACACGCAGATCACGCGTCTTGGCGGTCCGAATTTCGCTCAGATTCCAATCAACCGTCCCGTTGCGCCGGTACACAATAACCAACGTGACGGGCACATGCAGATGATGATCAACCAGGGGAAGGGCGGATACTACCCGAATTCTATCGCCGGTGGTTGCCCTATGCTGGCACCGGAAACCGCCGGCGGATATGTCTCGTATCCGGCGGCCGTGCAGGGACCCAAAGTTCGTGCACGGGGTGAAAACTTCCATGACTACTTCAGCCAGGCGACACTCTTTTGGAAGAGCCTGACACCTCCGGAGCAGGATCACCTGGTTGAAGCCGCTCAATTTGAACTGGGGAAGGTCGACCGCCCCCAGATTCGCGAGCGCATGCTTGGTCTCTTTACCCACGTCGATTCCACACTGGCGACGCGCATAGCCGAAGGCATCGGGGTCACCGTCCCAACTAACGGCCAACGGCCCGGTGTGCAGCCGCCCTCCGGCCGCCCCATGGTCGATTCGTCGGCCGCGCTTAGCCTTGAGAACGGCCCCAAGGGGGTCAAGACACGCAAGGTTGCCATTCTGGCCGGTAACGGTGTTGACGAACAGCAGGTACAGGCAATTACCAGTGGTCTGGAAGCTGAAGGCGTGACCGTAGAGGTGATTGGCAAGGGGTTGGGTGTTCTGAACGGCGCCAATGGAGGTGAAGTGCCTATCACCCGGAGCGCTCTTACGGCAGCGTCCGTGCTCTACGACGCCGTTATCGTACCCGGTGGGACGGAAAGCGCCCAGGCACTGTCCCAGCAAGGAGAGGTGCGGCGCTTCGTGGCTGAAGCATTCAAGCATGCCAAGACAATCGGAGCGCTGGGCGAGGGAGCTCGCGTACTGGCCGCTTCCGATGTTCCGATCCCGGTGCCGGATGGGACCGCAGCTGCCGGCGTTGTGGTGGCAGCTGATGGGGTGCCGGCTGACCGCTTCGTACGAGAGTTCACGGCCGCCCTGAGTCTCCATCGACATTGGAACCGCAACACGGATCTCGTTCCGGCCTGATACAACGCTCGCTGGACGCATGGTCTCCCTTCTTTCCCTCTGGAGGGAAGGGAGACCTTCGTTCGCACTAGCAAGAATTCCAAAGATCGCGTGCTACGATGCCTAGCATGAGAAGCCGGTTGAGTGTGCTCGCATGGTTGGCCTGCGCACTGACCGGATGCGGCACATCGGCACAATCGCCGGCGATTGCAACGCCGACAAAGCTCTCAACAAGGCCGGCCGTCCACGTGAGGGCCACCAAAACGCCACAGCCAACGGCGGTTCCCACGCCATTCTCCCTCTACAAACAGGAGCTGGTTGGTACACGGGAGTATCAATTGATGAACACCCTCACGTTGCAATTTGTCTCGGCAACGGCCCAGGGTGTCCGTACGTTCTGTCGGAGCGGCCTCCGTACCGGGTGCGTCAGTTATGTGAAAATCGGAATCACCGAGTATTCTGGTGATTTCCAGGTGCATGTGTCTCTAAGTCAGTTCGCACTCGCCGGCACTCTCGGCGCCAGATATGCCCCGGCGACAGCCCGGCAAGCGACTCGCGTCGTGCGGCTGAACAATTTGCTGCCCGACACGGTGTTACAGCCGGACGATGACGGCGACTTCGCCTCGGGCACGCTCGTGTTCATCATTCCTCACAAGGCAGGCCGGCTCAGCCTGCTGTGGCAAGGCGTCCACGTGGCGACGTTTGTGAAGACCGCCCGGGGTACTCTCTACGAGTCGCGGTGAATCAGCGCGAACATTCGATCGAAGTGCCGGCTGGCGGCAATCGATAAGGGAGACCGACCTCGCCGCCTTTCAAAAAGTTGCTACAGCGGCTTCCTTGCTACTCAAATCGAGGAGTTCGGGATCCGAGCGCGACATGCGCGGCTGCCATCGGTCGGGCCGCGCCTTCCCGCCACTACGATAGGTATATGGAACGGCGCATCGTACTGGTATCGGGGGCGCCCGGAAGCGGGAAGACCACGCTCGCGATACCTCTCGCGGAACGACTTGAGTACCCGCTGGTCTCTAAGGACGTCATAAAAGAAGCACTGTGGGACGCCTTCACGCCACCACCTGGCGACCCCGTATGGTCGCGACGTGTGGGTCGAGCCGCCATGAATGTTCTCTGGACGCTCGCCGCGCAGTGTCCCGCCGTCGTGCTGGAAGCCAATTTTCGGCCGCATAGCGCCGTAGAGCAGGCGCGTCTCACCGGACTCGCGGGCACAATTGTCGAAGTATTCTGCTGGTGCTCGCCGGGGGAAGCACGTCGGCGCTACGCCGACCGCAGCGCGCACCGGCATCCCGCCCACGTGTTGACGACGATGTCTCCCGAATTGCTCGCCGAATTCGATGAACCTATGCGAGCGAGTGCCGCAGTGTCGATTAATACGGAAGCGCCGATCGATATTGACGATCTCGTTAGAGACGTGCGCACTCGGTTCGCTCTCCTCGAGATGCCCACTCCGAAGAGCGAAGCGGGTACCCATTGAAATATGTCGATGGTTGTGGTACACTGCATATATGAAGACCAATGCGATTCTTGAAACCATCCCGGCACGCCGCAAGAGCGACCCGTGCTGCGAGACAGTCTCGCCCAGCCTTACAGTTAGCCAGACAGCCTCGCTCGCTCTCCGGATGAAAGCGGTCGGCGATGACACCCGGCTCGCTATTTTGGATCTTCTCGTGCAGCACGCCGCTCCCCTTTGCGTCTGCGACCTCACGCCGCACTTTGCTCAGAACCAGCCAACGATCAGTCATCATCTCCGGTTGCTTCGCGAGGCGGAACTGATCGACACCGAAAAACGCGGCATCTGGGCATATTACTGGGCAACCGAGGAAGGGAGGAAACTCTTGAGCGCAGTGGCGCCGCTCGCCTGACCACCCCCTTTTTGCCCCAATTCATCGATAGATTTCAATAGATTAGGAGACTATTCATGGCACATTTATTTCAACGCCGGCAACGCCGAAGCGACGATGGCGCGTTCCAGCGAATCGAGTTCAATGAGGACCGCGGAAGCGTGTGTGACGCGGCGTGCCGCCGAGACGGACGCCTCGAGAATTACCACTTCGAAGCTCAGTACCTTACGCGCGTCCTTCGATAAAGTCCGCGCTGGGCGAAACGGGTCGAATCTCACTGTGAGATTCGACCCGACTTGTCATTATCCCTTCACGTACGAGTATTTTTCCGCCACTTTACCGTCGCGTACCCGAAAAACGTCGACTCCACGCAAATGCTGGGGTTCACCTTGCCGGTTGGAATATCGGTACACCCATCGAACCGTGCAACGATCGCCAGCCGGGATGACTTCTTCGGCCTCGAAGCGGGCGTCGGGTGACGATTGAAAAAGCGCTTCCCAGGCGCCTCGAACCGCATCTTGACCTTCGAGTCGCTCTCCATCGGGGGGTGGGTATGTGCTTTCGAAGACACAGTCGGGCGTCATACACGCCATAATCGCCGGCACTGCGTGGCTCTCGAACGCTTCGTTGAAACGCTCAATGGCGCCGAGGGTCTCGGTGTCGCGGTGCGTATCCTGAGTGCTACTGAGCATGCTCGTCCTCCTGGAGTCGTGCCTGAAACGTCCGTTCGGTAGGTCCAATCTAACTTTCAGTGGCAGCGGTAGCCCACACGTGGGCCCCGGTTACGTCGATCATCACGCAGGTTTCGGGTCCGACCACCCACGCATCGTGTCCCGGAGGAAGGACTGAAAGGTCACCTGGGCCGAATTCATCCTCGGAACCGTCATCCATGCGGACGCCGAGACGCCCTGCTATCACGTACTGAAAGTGGGGAGCCTGACAGCTATCCGTTCCCACCAGCTCTTTCAGCTGAGTGGACCACTGCCAGCCGGCGGGAAGTGAGATCCGCATCATCGACATGTCGTCCACCTCGATGATTTCAGCCTTTCCCGTTCCAGCGGAGCGTGTTTCATCCGGTGCATTAAAGCTGCGCTTCAACATTCCCACTTGTTTGATTGCCACCGTTGGTACTCCTTAAAAGTCGACCCGTCGCGCTTTCCAGCTGCCGGATGGCCGCTACGTGGATTGCGGGACGGGTAAAGCATCTCAGGAAACTCGCCGTGGCACATCGCCAGAATTTGCCGAATGTGGTGGAATCGCAGATCGGTTCGCATGTCAGTTGAGTAGCAAGTTCTTGCTATCGACCGGCCGGTGGCGTTGCGTTACCATCTGGAATGTCGACTGTTTGAAGAGAGCAGGTGGAGCGATCGAACGCCGACTTGTGCCGTTACGTTAGTCCATGTCGCACAGCGTACGCCGCGGCCGACGCTCGGTTTTCGAGACCGGTCTTCGTGAAGATGCTCGTAATATGTTTCGCCACAGTATTTTCACTGAGGTGGAGGTTAGCTCCAATCTCTCGATTTTTCATTCCCTTAGCCAGCAGCTGAAGAACTTCGCCTTCTCGCGCGGTAAGCCCTGCCGGGAGATTGCCCGCGGGCGCACTGGAGAATTTCTTACGTAACAGCCGGATCTGGTGAAACACGGGTCGAATTCCCGAGGCGTACGCGAGTTGCTCGGCGGCCGCGAGGTGGCTGCTGGCTCGCGCCAGATTACCCCGTAGGTACTCGGCCTCAGCCATGGCAATATCCACGAGAAACCAGTGAATCTGACCGGAAAACGATCGAAGTTCGGCCAGATGGCGCTCGACTAAACGCTCGTTCCCCATGCGCGCGGCCATGATCAAAAGGCAGGTCAAGGCGGGGGCGCGCGGCAAGCTACCGGCCGGCGACTTTACGATCAGTATTTCGATTTCCATAAGCGTTGCTGCCGCGTCGTCGGTTAGGCCTGCTTCCAGCTGAGCGACGCCAAGTGTACCTATGTACCAGAGCAACGTATCCGGTCCCTGGTGGCGGAACAGTTCAACCGCCCGTGCAAACTCCTCGACGGCCGTGCGAGGGCTTCCTTTTTGCAGCGCGATGAATCCCTGTATCTGATGCAGGAAAGCGATGGGTTCGATTGTTCTCAAATCTTCAATCTCGGCGTGCGCTTCGGTAAGGAGTGTATCGGCCTCCTCCAGGTCGCCTTGCGTGCCGGCGAGAAACGCCAACCATGCGTGCACGTGTCGAAGTTCGTACGGTTGATGACTTCGCGACGCGAGATCGGCGCGCATATGGGCATACGCGCGCGAGCGCTCCAGATTCCCAGACCAGTACTGAGCGTTCGCCAGGCACGCACAACACTGCGCACTTTCCGCATAGTCATCTGTCGATTGCGCGAGGACGAGCGCACGTTCCAGCAGATCTACGCCGTCCGCGAGGGCATTGGCACGCACCAAAAGATTGCCCACGACCCGGCTGGCCGCTGCCTCCAGATAGGGGTCTTTGGAAGCACGTGCTAATACGAGCGCTTCGCGACCGCGGGCCAGACCGTCATCAGGGCGCCCCTGCGTGACTCCCAGCAAGTCGGCCATATCGATGAGCACGCGCACCCGCTCCGATCTCGACGAGGAATCAGTATGTGCCAAGGCCGTCTCAAACGCGACTCGAGCGCTCTCGTACGCGTCGCGACGCATCCGAGCCATGCCAATGCCGTGGTACGCCGCGACTATTCCATCGTGGTCACCGATTCGGTTACAAACCTCAAGCGCAGCGGCAAATGCCGATTCAGCTTCATCTACTTCGCCCGCGAGCAGCGCGGCTTTTCCCAAAAGCAGGAGTGTGGATCGGAAACGCGCGTCGTCCTCCTCCAGGAGCGAACGCGCACAACGGACATGCTCAAGGGCCCGTGTGGGCGCAAGGCGCGAGATTGCATCACTGGCAGCCTGCAAAGAGTACGAGATACCGCGTTCCCGGTCGCCACTCTGCGAGAAATGAAACGCCAGCTCTGCCACCGAACTGAGCGAGCGGGGGATTTTGTCGCTTTCGAGCACTAACCCAATCGCCGCGTGTAAGCGCGCACGGCGGGATGCACTCAGATCGTGGTAGATACACTCTCGGATCTTGTCATGCGTGAACGAGTACGTCCCATCGTCGTTTGCACGAATGATCCAGGCAGCGCGCGCCGGGATTAAAGTCTTTTCAACTAACTCGATGTCATCGTGCTCTACCTCGGCCAATACGGCGGCACTAAAGGTCCTCCCTGCAACCGCAGCCGCGTGCAACCTGCTTACCGTGACCTCAGGAAGCCGGCGCATGCGGTCACGAATGACCTCCAGTACGTTGAGAGGCGAGCCCTTGAGAGGCAACGCCGATATGGACCACATAGCCCCGTCGCGTGTCACGACGCCACGTTCGAGCCATTCTCGGATGAGCTCCTCAGCGAAAAATGGATTACCTTCACTCAGTGTCCCCAACCGATCGGCGAGCGTGGTGCTCACGGGAGCATCCAGGTTGTTCGCGGCGAGCTCCGCGATTTCGTACGCCGAGAGAGGCCCTACGCGCACCGTTGTTAATTTACGCAGGCGGCTGAGCTCCGCAAGCGCGTGCTCGAGCGCGGGGTTTCCTTCTACATCGGCAGCTCGAAATCCTGCTACGACACACATTGGTAACGAGGGACGCGTTCTGGCCACGTAGCAGAGGACGTCCAGCGTGGAACTGTCAGCCCACTGCAGGTCGTCCAGGAGTAGGGCGAGAGGAAGTGGCGAAGCAATCACTTCGAGCGTCGCACCGATCGCTTCAAATAACCGCAAGCGTGCGCTTTCCGGTGGAAGTGCGGGGCTCGGCGATACATCATCGTACAGTTCGTGAATTGCAGGTATGATGCTCGCCAGCGTTCCTATGTACGGGTGTATGCGCTCCCTGGGGGCTCGCGCTTCCGGCAGCGCCAGGTATCGCCCGAGTGCCTCGGCCCACGGCAGCAACACCGGTAGGCCGGCTACCTGAGACGCTCCGCCGCGCAGTATTGTCAGACCCTGGCGTGCGCCCTCGACGGCGCTCCAGTCCAGTAAGCGAGTTTTTCCGATTCCTGGGTCGCCGGAAAGGACTACAACCCGGATTCCGTTTCTCGCCAGTGCCAGACCACGCAGCACGATGGACTGTTCGGCGTCGCGCCCGACTAACGAAGTACTAATGTCAAGCATGTGATCTTTGTACTGCCCTGCTCTCCGTCAAACCTCTCGGGTGCGACAGCGCCCGAGAAACGGTGAGAGCGATTACAAACCCGCAGTTGCCTTTACCGTAATGGCTAGAGTGTACTCCCCTTTCTGCACTCCGGCAAGTAGTGCTGTGCGAGGAAGACGTCGATACGGCGGCAGGTTGGACCGTGCGGATTTGGAGAAGGAGTCGCACCTGGCGGAGAGAGGCGAAGGTCGGGGTGTATGGCCGCTTACGCTTCGACTGAAAGTGCGGCCCTAACTGGTCGCTTGCTGAAGCTGCACAGCGAATCGAACGGTGACCGCATGCCCTGAACCATCCGGTACATGCTCGGCGGCACGTTGTTCGGGTCGAGACCGACGCGCCCCAACGCCGAAGCACATCAGACTAGTTTCAAGCGAATCTTTCCCAGGCCCGGGCGAACGGTCACGACCGCCAAAATCCTCGAAATGCCAGAGAGCCGGGTGACTCCGTAGACCGGTGAACGATGGCCGTCACTTCGGCGTGCCGGTGAATACCTGCCTCGACTCTGATTCTTTCGTAGAGAGTTGTAAGCGAGCCGGTTAGCTCTTTGAGCTGATCATCCGGTTGAGCTTGGTCCCGCAAACGGGACACGTACCTTGCAACGCTTTGCGATCGTTCTTGAATGTGACTTCTTTTGGGTCCTGAATGTCGCGTTTTTCTCGACACTTCACGCAGTATGCTTGCTCCGCCATTGTTTGTAACTCCTCGCCTTCTTAAGTAGTAGCATTCTTGTCGTTGTGGCTCGCTCGTGCAAACCCGGTACCCCGGACAGGTTGACCACATGGTACAACGCCCCTGTGCCGCTCGGTGCCCAGAATGCACTCGACTATAGGGGATTTCTTCAGCGTCATCGTGAAGTCCGGGCCGTTCGCTCCGCGGCGGCCATGGGACCTTGCCGGAAGGGCAAGGTCTATGCCAGGGCTTACATGGCAGCCTGTGGCGGATTCGCGATAGAGTAAACAGGAGCCTGTATACGAGGAGATAAACCAATGGTTCTCGGTCAAGGTGCCGACCAGTGGATCGGCATCGAAAGGCGCTCTCGAGCGGACCGGCGAGCCGCCTGCAGCCGGCGGGTGGATTTCGAGAAGAGAAAGCGCCTGGGCGAATCCACGGAGTCTGAGAGTGATAGCCAGGTAATCCCATCCGAGCAATGGGATCGCCGAAGCGGCCAGGATAGGCGCGGGCACCCTCTCTATGTCCGCAACAGCGGCTGATCGATGGGGCGCCGGAAGGTGCTCGTGAGGTCGGACCGGTTAGGTAGCCACCGGCGCTTCAGGTTGCAATCGATGCATCAAGGGCCATGCTAGGCCCTAATCTCGTCGGTACAAAGATCAGCCTGCAGCCTTCGAGTCGAGAAGACTTGCCGGTGTTTGTGCAATGGTTCGCGGATACCGAGGTAACACGCTACCTTAACCTGCGGGTGGTGCCGTCGCATTCACAGGAAGAAGAATGGTTTGACGAGATTGCACGAAGCGACTCGATTGTGCACTGGCGAATCGTCGCCGAGGGAAAGACCATCGGCGCTTCCGCTATCGCTGACATCAATTGGATGCATCGGCAGGCCATGACCGGCATGATGCTGGGTGAACGGACCGAGTGGGGGAAGGGTTATGCGAGCGAGGCCGTACAGCTCCGGACTGCGTTTGCGTTCGCGGAACTCGGGCTGGAACGTTTGGAAACGAGGTCTCGTGCCGGGAATGTCGCCATGCACCGAGTACTGGAGAAAGTCGGATACCGGAAAATTGGACTGCGCAGGAAGGTACGCTGGGGTGACAATGGATGGCAAGACGAGTTCATTTTTGAGCTATTACGCGAGGAGTGGCCGGCCGTTCAGTCGTAGCCTTTCATTGGGCACGGTTCGTGCTGCCGTAACCTCCGCTCAAAACTGAATGACGTGTCAAACGTCCATTCACCAGTTCACTCACTTCTCAGTAGACAAAGAAGAGCGATAAGAATACCCCGACTTTATCAGGAGCATCGTTTGGCGAAACGCATTCTCATTGTCGAAGACGAGCGCGATGTTGCGGAACTTATTGCAGACGTGCTCGATATGGAAGGGTTTGAAACGTATCCGTCGTACGGTGAGCTTGCAATGCAGGACGCATTGAGATTCGCTCCGCACATCGTTCTTCTCGATCTCATGATGCCGGTCATGGATGGTTTCGAAGTGGCTCGTCTCCTGCGCTCCCATGCCGATACTCGTCACGTGCCGATTGTCGTGATGACGGCAATGCACGATGCGTCGGCGAGAGCCGCCGAAATTGGGACACCGTTCGTCCTTCCCAAACCGTTCGATATCGTGCAGCTCACGCAGAAGATCGAAGATGCGCTGGCGGCGGGGTGAGAAAGCGGAGCTTTCGGCTATTGTGATTGAGAGAGTTCGAGCGTTGTAATTGACGCCGTCTCTCCTTTGGTATTCGAATTCGGGAGAGCGCCGCATGGGCAAGTCCACGCAGGTTGGCATTCAGGAACTCACTGACGAGGCAGTGCATCATCTCCAGGAACTACTGAGACTCAACACGACCAATCCTCCAGGTAACGAAACGCTGGCGGTACAGTACCTGGCCGGTGTTCTTCAACGCGAGGGATACGAGCCAATTGTGCTGGAATCCGGTCCGGGGCGGGGAAATCTGGTAGTTCGATATCCCGGTACGGGTGAGCGTGAGCCGCTCCTCATCTACGGTCACGTCGATGTGGTAACCGCCGAACCGGAGCATTGGACGCACGCGCCGTTCTCCGGTGACGTCGCCGATGGATGCGTGTGGGGGCGCGGCGCACTGGATATGAAGAGCATGGTCGCCCATGAGCTCATGGTGATGCTGCTCTTACGGCGCAGTAGCCTGCAATTGAAGCGGGACGTCATTTTTGCAGCCACGGCCGACGAGGAAGTTGGCGGAGCCGAGGGCATTGGATACCTGGTCGATCGTCATCCCGATCTCATTCGTGCCGAATACGGTCTGAGCGAAGGCGGTGGCACCACGATGCACATCGCGGGCAGGGCGGTATACGATGTCCGCACCGGAGAGAAAGGAACCTGCCGATTTAAGCTGCGAGCGTTTGGTGAACCGGGGCATGGCTCCGTTCCGCGCCCACAGACCTCGGTGAGTCGAGTGGCGGAGGCGGTCACCCGATTGGTCAGTACTCCGCTCCCATTTCGTCCGACTGCGACGTTCGAGGCCTTTTTTGACACGCTTACCGATCTGTTGCATGTCCCGAGCGACAAGCGCAAACTTACCGAAAGTAATGTTGCCGATGTCCTCTCCATGCTGCCGCCGGCGCTCGGGCGCTACCTTCACGCGATTACACGGGACACGGCGACTCCCACCGGACTCACCGCCGGCAGCAAGATCAATGTCATCCCCACCGTTGCCGAGGCTTCGGTCGATGGCCGGTTTCTTCCTGGCCAAACTGAAGAAGGGTTTCTGTCTGAAGTACGCGATGTTATTGGAGATGGGTACGAGATCGAACAGCTCGATACCGGCCGGCCGCAAGAAGATCCTCCCGGTGGTCCGCTCTACGACACCATTGTTTCGGTGATGAAGCGATACGAGCCGCACGCCGTCGTTCTGCCCATGATGATGACTGGCGCGACCGATGCACGGCACGTTTCGCGTCTCGGCACAAAATGCCTGGGCTTCGATCCGGTCCGGATTGGGGAAAAGTTCCCCGCCGAACAATTGGTGCACGGTCACGACGAGCGCATCCCAATCGATGGCTACATCTGGGGCCTCCGAGCGTTCTACGATATCGTGACCGAGTTCTGCAGCCTGTGACGCCTTAGCGTTTCAGTTCGATCGGTTCCAATGCCGCTTCGATTGCAGGCCGTTCGTTTTCGAGCCAGGATGGAAGCATTAGGTCTTGCCCCAGTCTCTCCACCGGTTCATCGACCAGGAAACCCGGGCCGGCCGTCGCTAGCTCGATCAGGACGTTGTCCGGATCGTGAAAATATATGGATTGAAAGTACTTCCGATCAAGGATCTCGGTAACGGCCACACCTCGATCGCGCACCCGTTCGCGCCAGAACTGTAGCGATTCACGGTCATCGACCTCGAAAGCAACGTGATGCGCCATGCCATGTCCGACCTGACCGCGAATAGGCGCGTCTTCGCTTTGCGGCTGTGTATACATAATGATGGTCCCCGGGGCTCCCGCTTCACGCCCGGTCGCCGTGCTCCAGTACCAACGAGGAGCGGTACGAAGATCCGGATCGACGGTCTCATGGAACCGCGGCATGACGAGGAGGTCTGCGTAAAACTCATTCGTCCGATCGATGTTCGAGGTCAAAGCCGCGATGTGGTGGATGACTCCCAGGCGCATATCGTCGGATAACTCGAGCACCGGCTCAGGCCACGTATCCATGGCAAACCTACTGCCGGACGGTACGAACGCGTCGCGCGTGCGAACGTGCTCCCAGCCTGGTTCCCGGGTAGCAATTTCCACGATCACTCCGTCGGGATCGGTCACCAGAAGGCTGCGATACGCGCCATGGTCGAATGGACCGGCAACCAGTGCGTGATGATGTTGCAGCCACGTTTTCCACTTGAGAAGCGCATCCATGGTCTCGACCGTCAGTGCGAAGTGGTGCACGCTTCCCAGGCCCATTCGCGAGGGCGGGGCGTCCGGCCATTCGAAGAACGTGACCAGGGTACCGGGGTTACCGACCTCACCGCCAAAGTACAGGTGATACGTTTCCGGTCGGTCAAAGTTGACCGTTCGTTTCACAAACTGCAGCCCCAGAATTTCGGTATAAAAATGTGCAGTGCGTCTGGCGCTACTCGCTACCAGGGTGATGTGATGAATGCCACGTATTTCATGTTCCAGGCCCATGCTGCCTCCCGGGGTGGTGTCACCTCATCATGCCACGCATGAACCAGAGGTCAGCGGCGCCCGTACCTCCGGGAAATTACAATCGGGCCATTTCCGCGAGACGAGTATTGTAGTCCCGGAACCGTACGCTGAGAATTCTGCCCAAATCCATCACGAAGCGCAGTGCGAGACGAGAATTTGTCAGGCGAAGGCGGTCGAAGCCGCCGGGCGTCATAATGAGCGCCTCCGATTCTTCAGTGGCGCGTACATCGGCCGAACGGGGCTGATTGTCAAAGAAGGCAAGCTCGCCGAACATATCGCCAGGGGCAAAGACCGCGGCGCGCTGTGGCCCGGTGGGAGATGGGACGAGCACTTCGAACCTACCCGCAGTGACAATGAAGAGACTTCGATTATGTTCACCGGCCTTCACCGCGCACTCTCCTGCACTGTAGCGGCGGGCCTGAGTGTAGTCGAGAATTGAAGCGATTTCGTCATCGTCGAGTCCGATCAGGAAGCCACCGGTTGCGTCGTCACCTGTAAAGAAGATGGAAGAAGCAGCGGTGTTCATTTCACACCGTCTCTGCCCCAGCGCCGGCCCGCTCTGCTCCCTCGAGCATGATGCCTTGCACGACCTCGAATAGATGTGCCCACGCGGTTGTATATTCTGAGCGCCAGTATGGATCGACCAACGAAGCCATGGATTCGATCAAGATCGGTCCCATTACGGCATAGTCTTTTGGGGTGACTCCCCACTCGGCGTGACGTTCGCCCAGCGCTCGAAGCTCGGGTACCAGTACATCCAAATCCTCGAAGGATTCGCGCAGTATCTGTACGGTCCGTCGTTGCCGCGAGGAGTCCCTTCCCTCGAAAATCTTCACTACCCGTGGCGCAACCTGAAATAAGCGGCCGTACATACGATCGACGATCTCCGGGATCTTCGGCGCCAGAAGGTCATAGCTTTCTTCCAGCACCGCAATCGAAAGGTTCCGGTCCGACGCACTCATGGACGGACTTCCTGGGACACTATGCGTACGCAGCTCGCTGTTGGATGCCATGACGTCCTCCTGTTCTTACTTCCTTACCGAGCGTCATCATCGTCCGAGTCATCCTCCCATCACTGCGCCCGGCGCGACGGGGACCTCGTCTATGGGTTCGCCGGCGTCGGACTGGAATACACCCCACTCGCCCTGCTCAAGTGCCGCGAGCCGGCTCGTGAAGTCGCGGCCCAGCAGAACCGCGTCGCTCACGTCATCGAATAGGTCCGAAGAGCCGATTAGAATTGCACCAATCGCTCGGCCGTTTCGATGAACCAGCTTGCGGTAACCACGCGCCTGTTGGTTGACGGTTTGGACTTCCCCCTCCTCGTCATCGTGTGCGACGATTTGTCCGACCGATAGTAAATCGATGCCGGGAACTTTGAGTTGTGCCGGTGCCATAGTGGCATTGTAGGACTCATCACCACCCATGAGATTTGTTGCGGCGATACGGGCCTGATCGACAGAAGCAGGCCACAGACCGAATCCACGGCCACGATACTCGATAACGTCGCCGGCAGCGTAAATCACCGGGTCAGAGGTCCGCATGTGATCGTCCACGACGACTCCGTTGACCACCTCGAGGTCCGCCGCGCGGGCCAGCGCGGTGTCCGGCGTTATTCCGGTGGCAATGAGGCAGGTGCCGGCTTCCAGCACGCGGCCGTCGCTCAGCTCGATCCCTTCAACTCGATCCGTACCCACGATACATCTGGGCTCGCAACGAGGAAGGTATTCGATTCCCAGGTCCTGGAGCATTTGGGCCAGGAGCCGCCCTGCCTGCTCGTCCAATTGTCGGTCCGCGGGCCAGTCGGCGCGACCGACTACCCACACCCGCAGGCCGGTCTGGCTGAGATGATAGGCCGCTTCCAATCCCAGCAATCCTCCACCGATAATCACCGCGCGGCGTGATGGGGGATGAGAGACATGACGGCGGATCTTGAGTGCGTCGTCAATCGTTCGTAGTGCATACGATCCTTGCAGCCCAACCCCGTCGATTGGTGGGATCATGCTCTGCGCGCCGGTTGCCAGAACCAGTCGGTCGTACGGCACAGGACCAGCTTCCGTTTGCACGGTGTGAGCTGCGCGATCGATTGACGTAACGGTTACCCCCGGTGCGAACCGTACTCGGCGGCGCTCTGCCCAGTCGGTGGACATCAATGAGAGTGTCTCCGGCGCCAGGTTTTCGTCGAGCAGGCGGCTAATCGCCATTCGGTTATAAAAATCGTAAGGCTCCGTGCCGAGTACGGTGACGTCAACCCTGGCATCGATTTTTCGTACTTCTTCGACCACTGTGATCCCGGCGATACCCGTCCCGATCACCACCACTCGTTTCACGTCCGGGTTTGGAATCCAACTGGGTGCTCCGCGCGGGGAGCCAGACGCAGTCGGGGCATCCCATGAGGCGGTAACATCCGAAATTGCAGCAACGGTCACCGAGCCACGGACCCGAGCGCTGCATGCCATGCGACATCCTGGTGGTAGCCCTAATCGGTCCAGCGTGGACTGCTCGGAACGCCGGATTCCACTGAGGTTCTCGGCGCCTTCATTGATCTTCACCGGATCGGCGCCGCAGATACCCATGCGGCAACCGGCTTCCATCGGAACACCATTTGCCTCGGCCAGCTCCAACAGAGATTGCCCCTCGCGCGCCAGTACCGTGGGGCCGTCGACAAATGACACTTCAGGACGTCCAATCGAGCTCGTGCCGTGTATGCGTAACACGCTCTCTGATACGCGGATCGTGCCCGTGGGTTTGCGTTCCGCAACGCGCAGCGACCAGTCTCCGGCCTGCGCATCAACGGAGGAAACCGCCAGTTTGAGGAAGCCGGTAGCCCCGGCAAACGCTGCTCCTAGAGCGGGAGAAAGCTCTGTGGGCTCGATTCGCTCGATCGCGCCATGCACCCGCAGTGCGAGCTGTGCATGATAATTCGGACCAATGAGAATCGCCGGTGAGGAAGACCCCGGAGTTCCATCGTCGTCTCGAATGTAGACGGTTGATTCATCGGGAGCCTGGACCACTCGTGCCGCTTGATACCCGTATTCCAGCGTTTCACTGCGCCAGAGGCGTGGCTGGCCATCCTCGCCCACGCCGCACAGAAAAATACCGTTGCACCGTTCGAGGAAGCCCCGGGCAACATCGGTCAACGTCTTTTGCCGATTCTCCGCCATGGCCCGCACGGTACGAAGGTCGGCAGTGGGGATGGCAACCGGTGACGCGGCCGGCTGTTCAATCGGAGTCATCGCGCTCCGGCGCTCTGATACGTCGAATGGTGCTATACGGACCGACAGCGAAACGCGAGGATCCGGTGTCTCGCCCACCGGCCGCACCAACTGTGCAGCGCCACGGACGACGATGGTTTCACCGGAATGCGGCTCGCACACCACCAGCATCCATGGCACGGGGAGACCGGTGTACACGCTTATACGGAGCCAGGCTCGAAGCTGCGAGCCCTCAGGAATAGTAGTGAGGGCAAACTCGATCGCGTCTCCGCTCGCCGAGACAAACCCTGGAGAGCCGAAGAGAAGAATGCCGTCGGCCTCTCCATTAGGCCCGATAGCAAACGCGACACACTGGCGTGCCTGCTCTACAAGGTTCCGCGATCGATCGTCCATTCCTAACAAAAGGGTATCAGACGGGAGTAGAGAGATTGGGTTCGCAGCGGTGAAAGGATTACGACTCCAGGCGCGCGAGGGCATCACGTGCTCGCTGGGCGTAGGGATGGGCACCGAGCGCTATGAACATGCGGAGCGCGTCCTGCAGGTGTCGGCAGGCAGTATCGCGATCACCGCGAGCGACGTGGAGATTGCCGATCTCCTGCTCGATGAGCGCCTCCTGAAACGGCATTCCGATATCGTGCGCGATCGTCAAGGCTTCGTCAAGGTCACGACCGGCATCCTCCCACCGGCGCTGACGCACGGCTGCCATGCCGGAGATGCGAAGAATATCGGGCCACTCCAGGTGACCTTCAAACAACTCGTGCTCTCGCACCTTTTGCAGTACAGTGCAAGCTTCAGTCTCTCGCCCCAACTCGATCAATGCCCAGGCGATTGGCCACAAGAAAATCTCGCGGCCGGCGCTCCGGGTGAGCGATTGCACCCGCACGAGTCGAGCCACCGCATCGTCTGCCCGACCGTCCAGTATCTCCTGGACAGCCAGATACGAGTGAATAATCAATCCCTGAGCATCCTCGTTCCGCTCGGCGATTTCGATAGCTTTCTCTAGCTGCTGTACTCCCTCGTCGTTTCGCCCCTCCAGAACATTGAGATAACCGAGACCAGCCATGGCATAACTGCTGTACCACGATGCAGCGGCCGCTTGAGCGGCGTGCAGGGCATCTTCAAAGAGGATTCGCGCCTCGGCCCACCTTCCTTGCTCGATGTAGAGGCGTCCGAGTACAAAGCGCGCAAATGCAATGTCTCCCGGAGTCCCCAGACTCTCGGAATACTCCAACGCCTGGCGGTACGAATCTGCCGCACCCCGAAGGTCGCCGGCACGGCGTTGTAAGTACGCAATATTGTTGAGCGCGTTGCGGACCGTCAAGAGATCACCCGCCGTTGTAGCCAGGTCCACGGCATGGGTTAGAGTGGTCCGCGCGTTGTCCACGTCCCCCAGGAGACTCAACGCCGTGCCACGTTGCAGTGCCGCTTCGGCAATCAAGTGTTCATCCCCCGCGTCCTCGGACAGGCGAACCGCCTCCTCCGATACTCGAAGGAAATCTTGCCACTTACCGCCGTGGAAATAGAGGGCTGCCAGTGAGACGTAGAGTGAGGCGGTACATGTTGACGACAGGCGTTCGACGCCCTCTTGCTCCAGCGCAAGCACGACGGGCAGCACGCGTTTGATTCCTTCATCCGAGGTGCCCTGAACTGAGTGCATCCGCCCGATTTGGGCGACGACTCCCAGTTCGCCCTCGCGATCTCCCAGCCGCTGATACACCTCGGCGGCAATTTCCAGCACGTCGTGAGACTCAGCATACCGTCCGGCCAGGCGTAGTGCGCCACCGAGTTTCTGCAGCGCTTCGGCTTCACCCCGTGCATCCCCGTTGTCACGCGTGATTTCCAGTGCGGTGCGATAGTGAGGCTCGGCGTCGGCGTGGGCAAATACCGCTTCAGCCGCGTCTCCGGCCTTCACGCTATAGAGTAGTGCCCGATCGGTATCGTCGGCATGAAGAAAGTGCCACGCCAGCTCACCGACTCGCCCTTGCCGAGCAGACTCCGGTAGTGCTTCCAGTGCTTCACCGGCCGCGCGGTGAAAGCGCCGCCGCTTGCGCGGAGAGAGTTCCTCATAGAGCGACTGCTGCGTGAGCGCGTGATCGAAGGCAAATACCTCGCCGCCGGTCGTACGCACGAGCCCGATTGCAGCAGCTCCCTGGAGCGCATCCTCGAGGTCAGCTTCGAGAAAGTCTCCCATTCCCATCAGGTCATCAAAATTGAATGTCTGCCCCAGGACGCTCGCTTGCAGCAACGCCTCCTGGTGCGACGGCTCCAGGCGTGCCAGGCGATCCCCCACGATACTGCGTACACTTTCGGGGATCTCAATCTCATCAATCTCGCGCCGTTCCCAGTGTCCATCCTGTTGAAAGACGTCGCCGCGTTCGATCAACGCCCGCATAACTTGCTCCACGAAATATGGGTTACCCTCGGTGCGTTGGTGCACGAGGTGAACGAATTCCGCGGATATCCCATCCTGATGCATCGTCTCCGACACAAGCGCCGCTGTGCCGTCCTCGGTAAAACGCCGCACGTCGACCCGGGTGGTCAGCCGTTCTCGATTCAATTCACGGAGCGCCGTTTCCAACGGATGATGGCGGCCGACTTCGACGTCGCGATAGGTGCCCAGTGTGAAAATTGGCAGGTCGGTTGTGTGTCGCGCCAGGTGTTGGAGCAATTTAATGCTGGCACTGTCGGCCCAATGGAGGTCGTCGATCAGGATGGCAATGGGTTGTACGGTGCCCAGGACCTGGAGAAAGCTCGTCACCGCTCGGAAGACTCGCTGTTCATCTTCCTGTCCGCCGGCAGTACCGGGCACTTCAATTTGGTCCGGCAAGAGAATGCCCAGATATGGCCACCGCTGTGCGGCGTGGCGCCGAACGTCGGGCGAAGCGAACGCGTACAGCGTTGACAGTACGTCGAGGAACGGATAGTAGGGGATAGATCGTTCCGGCTCGTAGCAACGTCCCGATGTAATGAGAAAGCCACTGCCGTGCAGGTGTAGGGTCACCTCTTGCGCCAGGCGCGTCTTGCCGGCGCCTGGTTCCCCGGCGACCAATACCACCCGTCCAGTGCCGCACGCTGCGGACTCGGTATCCAGCAGAATCTGCCGGAGCTCTTGCTCCCGAGCTACCAGCTTCCCGTGCGGTAACGAGCCGAGGAACCCTCCGGTGGGCAGCGCCTGACGCACGGGGACCGGTTTTGTGTCGTTGGACGCGGGCGTCACGTCGGGCGTGGATTCGCCGTCGGAGCGAACGACCTGTACCACGGCTACCGGCTCCGAAAAACCTTTGAGCATCTCCATGCTGCGCGCGCGGTACTCCAGGCCATCCAGCTTCCGCGCGAGATGGACCACACTTTCAGTGCACAGTACTTCACCGGGAGCGGCAATGCTACAGAGGCGGGCGGCCAGATTAAGGGCTGCTCCTCGATATCCGCCATCGGTTGGTATGGCCTCACCGGCATCGAGCCCGATGCCCACGCGCACCGGCAGATCGGGATGCGCCTGGGAATGAGTTGCATAGTGCTCCTGCAGCGCGACGGCGGACCGCAAGGCGGAGCGGGTTGAGCCAAAGACGACGAGTGCCTCATCACCGCGCAACTCCAGCACATCGCCGCCGTAGGCTCCGACCGCTTCGCGTGTTAGCTCGGCGAAACGCGAAGCCAACTGCGCTCCCGCCAAGTCACCGCGTTCCAGCGTGAATTTGGTGTAGCCGCGTACATCCGCGATGAGGAAAGTTCGAATCTCAGAGGAAATGGCATCCGTTTGCATAATGGCCGAATCTTATCATGCACCATGCCCCGACGCTCGAACAGTGGGACGATTTCTTGTCCCAGGATTCATGGTTGGGCGAAAAGAGACCCCTGTGCGTCGAAAGTATCCAGCTCGGTCCGGGCAAGTATCCGGTCATCCGCTCTTCTATTCAGGCATCGTGGCCGAAGAGAACCGGCGCGCTGCTAGATCGGCTGGAGAGGCTCCAATGCGCGGCATGCTTCCACGCGCGCTCCCGTATTCCGGGAAGAAACCGTACTTTCGTCGAGTGCTTGTTGCACCGCCCGAGCCACCGCCGAAATATGGGGGTGACGAAGGAGCGTCAGGTGATTCCCGGGAATCGGTCGAACTAATACCTGCTTGGTCGAGACTGTGTCCCAGCCGAGGAGAGCGCTGTGGTCCCCTTCGGCCGCGTGCCCCTCCGTTCGTAGCAAGGTCACGCTACCCGTCGTATATCTGAGGGCGATACCGCAGTGTGCTCACGATTCCCCGGCGACACAGCCACAGCATTTCTCGAATCGTGGGCACATGATAGGCGAGCAATCTGGATTTAGCCGGCACAATACGGGCGATCGAGGCACGCCGTAGAGAGGCGCGAAGCAACCCACGTCCCACCGCGAGCCTCCGGCCAAATCGCGACCACATGCTGCGTTGGGGAGTTCTTCCACCTGATTCGGCGGCAAGATATTCGTAGTCACAGAGATACCCCCAGGCCCCTCCCAACAGCGTCTCCCCGACCACCCGCACGGTCTGGCTCGGTCGCATTCGCAGGTGCAGTCCGGGCGCCGGTGTGTCGAGGACGAGCAGCAACGGCACGATCTCTCCTTCTTCCACCAATTGCCGCGCCATCTCGAATGCCACGAGCCCACCAAACGACCACCCACCGATGTGGTACGGGCCTTCCGGCTGAACCTGTCGAATGGCCCGCACGTACTGCCGCGCGATGCTTTCGATCGCCCATGAAGTTGCGTTTCTGTCGGCGATGCCAAGTGGTTGCAAGCCGTAAAACGGTTGATCCGGCTTCATCAAGTAGGCGAGGTCGTAGTACGGAAATACTGTACCGAGAACGGGAGCAGCACAGAAAAAGGGTGGGCGGCTTCCGACTGGTTGAATCGGAACGAGTATGCCGGTGGATGATGTAGTCGGTGGCTCCTCGCACAATCGCGCTAATCCTCGAACAGTTGGTGCGGCAAAAAAACCGGGAAGCGAGAGGTCGCGGTGTACGTGCAGGCGGATCGTTTCAAGGAGCTCAATGGCCAGCAGTGAGTTCCCACCCAGATCGAAGAAGTTGTCATCGCAGCCAACTGCGTCCAGATGCAGGGTGGATTTCCAGATTTCGACAATCGCCTGCTCCAGTGACGAAACAGCAGCGGCCTGTTCCGGGAAGATAGTCTGGGAAGAGAGTAGCGGAGCCGGCAGGCGAGCCCGGTCGATCTTACCGTTTGCGGTAATCGGCAAATGCTCCACGGCCACGAAACAGGTCGGAATCATATAGCGGGGTAGCTTCGCCTGGAGAAATCTCCGAATCGTCTGGGTGTGAAGATCCGTTCCCCGCGCCGCGACCACATAGGCGATGAGCATTTCTCGTGCGTCTAGCTCTCTGACCACTACAACCGCTTCCGCTACGCCCGGATGCCGGCACAGCACGGCTTCAATTTCGCCCGGTTCGATGCGATAGCCACGCAACTGAATCTGGCCGTCCAGGCGGCCCATGAAGTGAATGGATCCGTCCGGCGCACGGCGCGCGAGATCGCCGGTTCGGTAGAGTCGCGTGCTTTGGCCCTGGATGGGGCACTGAATAAAGCGCTCCGCAGTTATATCTGGACGATTGATATACCCGCGTGCCACACCCTGGCCACCTATAAAGATTTCTCCTGGTACACCGGCCGGCACCGGATGGCCGTCGGCGTCCAGCAGATAGATCTCGACGCCGGCGATCGGTTGACCGATTGAAGGCAGGTGGTGACCGTCGTCATCGGGAGATATCACTCCGGACGTTGCCACCACGGTACACTCCGACGGACCGTAGTTGTTCACCAGTGCGAAGGGAAGAAACCGGCCGGGCCGGGTATGCAACACGTCGCCGCCGGTTAGCAGGGTGCGGAGTGACGTCTCGGCCGGCCATTGAAGGGCAAGTAGCGTTTCCGTGAGCGGCGTGGGTACAAAGGCCACCGTAACACGTTGCGACACCAGCCAGGATTGTAGCTGCGCAGGACTCGCTCGAATATCGTCCGGCGGAATGCAGATACAGGCGCCCCGGGACAGGTTGGGCCAGATTTCCCATACCATCGCGTCGAATATCGGGCTTGCTATCTGGCTCACACGATCGCGCGCCGAAATGCCAAATGCGTCTGCGTGCCAGCAGGCCAGATTTGTGAGGCTGCACCACTCAACTGCAATGCCCTTTGGCTCGCCGGTCGTCCCTGACGTGTAGATCACGTACGCCAGCGAATGCGGTGAACCGGCCTCGGGGGGGCCGGTGGTTGGATACTCCCGTGCAATGTCATCGTCGAGGAAGACGCGCTCGACGGTAGGAAGCACCACGGCCAGAGCGCGCCGGCTCACGACCACCGCGACCCCGGCGTCGGCCACGATCCAGGCGTTGCGCTCGACCGGTCCATCAACATCGATGCAGAGAAAGGCGCCGCCTGTTTTGGCGACCGCGACGATACTCACGATGAGCTCGATGGAACGTTCCAGCGCCAGGGCGACTACCACCTCCGGGCCGACCCCCCGTTCCTCGAGAACGCGAGCAAATCGATTTGCTCGTTCATCGAGCTGCGCGTACGTGAGATCGACTCCTCCTTGCGATGCCGCCACGTTCTCCGGAAAACGGCGCACGATCTCGGCAAATGCCGCGAGGAGAGTTTTTTCATCACTCTCAATCCGAGGAGTGTTCCAATCGCCGCGGTCCCTGTGGGGCTCTTCCGGTTCCGCGTACTGCAAGCTGCTGACGGCATCATCGGGGTTCTGGGCCATGGATCGCAGGAGATTGCGCAGATGATCCAGCAGTCGCCGGATGGTTTCTGCATCGAAATCTCGCTCGGAATACGTCGCCTTCAAGACAAGTCGATCGCCCCGTTGCACGATCAGGTTCAGCGGG
The DNA here is from genome assembly GCA_963737125.1 of uncultured Chloroflexia bacterium. GTDB lineage: Bacteria > Chloroflexota > UBA5177 > UBA5177 > UBA5177 > JANWJD01. Next base: position 254,437 of record CAVTRL010000001.1, read on the forward strand.
TAATTCGAGTACTGCTCGAAGCTGAGCGGTCCGACGTGAAGCCGTCCGTGCTGTCGCGATAGCCGGTGGAGTGACGCATTGTCGAATACCACGATATTGTCAAAGAGCGGGAGAGCCGGCGGCACATCGCTCCATGCGGCAATGTCCACCAGTGAGGAGTAGGCGTGATCCGAGACCACTTTGAGATCAAGCTTCACGCGCTGAAGAAGCACGCGGGTGGGGCAATCTGGAGAGAATGCCACGCGTAATGGCAGAGTGTTGATCAGAAGGCCCGTGAGCGAAGGATGCCGCGGGGCGCCTCTGCCCCCGGAGCCGACGGGAATACCGAATACTACGTCCGAACTGCGACTGTAACGACTGCAGAGGATTGCCCAGGCAGTTGTAAGAACGACGTTGAGCGTTACGTCGGAGGAACGAGCGAGGGCATGCAGTGCATGCAATTCTGGTCGGGAGAGCCGGATTTCACAATGCTGAGTAGCGATGGCCCTTTGTGTCTCATCCGTACCGAGAGGGGTGCGACGAAACGAGGTGGGAGTTGTAAAGCCGTGCAGGAATTCTCTCCAGAATCGTTCGGCCGCCAGGGTATCCTGCTTCCCCACCCACCCTACGAACTCTGAGTACGGTGTCCCCTTAGGCAAGCACTTGCCGGCGCCGTCGAGGTGGTTGTTATAGCACTCCAGTACTTCTCGCACGATGAGGTTGACGGACCGCCCATCTACCAATACGTGGTGTGTGCTCCATACAACATGGTGCTGTTCGTCTTCCATACGGATCACTGTGATGCGGAGGATAGGAGCAGTCTGTAGCGTGAAGCCCCGTTCTCGATCGCTCCTGAGGAATTCCCTGAAGCACCGATCACGCTCGGCCTGGGAACGAGCGCGCCAGTCAATCAATTCCAGCGGAACGACGGCATCCCGGTGGACTCGCTGTAGCGGACGTCCGGAGCGCGCCCAATCGAAGGAGGTGCGCAGTATGGGATGTCGGTCGACCACACTTTGCCATGCTGAGTGAAACACTCCAACGTCTAGGGGGCCGTACAACGACCAGTGCGCCTGCCCAAAATAGATGTCGGATTCCGGTGCATAGAGAGCGTGGAAAAGCATGCCCTCTTGCATCGGTGAAAGCGGATATTGCGCTTCGAACTGCGGCATTGTCAGGGCGAAGTGTTGTGATCGATACGTGAATCGTTTCGGGGCCACCGCGCTGCATCGATCCAGCTAAGTACCGGCCCCAGGTCGTAGCTCGTACCGATTTCCCTGGCTCTGGCAAGCTGAGCGTGGATAGGATCGAGGGAGTCTTCGGTTGCGCCCGCGACCCAGTTCAGCGTTCGCCGCACTGACGAACGCGGATGTAGATCCGGCGCTCCTCTCCCACCTGGAAACTTAATGTCGGGATTCAACCGAAAATATTGCGCATCACCCAGCAAAGTACGGCATTGCTCGCTGATTGCTTCTCCGGTGCTGTTGAGCGCCAACTCAATGAGAGCGAGTGGCGCTTCACGGCGCATGAGCCATTCACGATAACCCCACGAGCCGGTCTGGACGGCAAGGTGATGCGGAACGTTCCCTTCGCCGATAGACAGGAGCAGAATATCCGGGAGCGCGTCGCGACCGTGCTCCGTTGATTTGTCAGGATCTCTCTGCTCTCGCAGCACCGACGTCAACGCGAGCATGCTTGGGTCGTTTGCGAAGAGGCCTCCATCTACAAATCCTTGATGGACGGGCCAGACGACGGGTGCCGCGGAGGACCGCATCGCTATGTCAATCAACAGGTCGTCGAGATAGCTATCATTCTCACCATCGAGATTCGTAAGTGACCGTGGTGCCCAGCTGCGCCGCTCCGGATCGATCTCTCCGTTGTCAAGCTGCATGGATGCGACCAAAACCTTGTGTTGCAGCTCTCGAAGAGTACGGGATCCCAGTACTTGGAACAGGGCCAATCGCAATCGGTGGTGCGAGTAAAGCGGGGCCGCCCCGGCAAGCCCAGCGAGGAACTGCCGCGAGTGTCTAAGGACAGATGGAAAACCTTCCCAAAACTCGATTGCCCGATCCAACCCGGCGACGGGATCGGCCTCTGCCACCACGATCAGGGCCGAGATGCCGCCCGCCGACGTTCCGGCAAGAAGCTGAGTACCGGCCAGAAAGCCGGGGCGCGCCTGCTCGATGCGCCGCAGCATAAGGAGGGACATAAGGACATTGACGCCGCCGCCATCGATGGAAAGAATGGTATAGCGCGACACGAACTCCCCCAACGCTGCGCACGGTGCGCTCTGGTATCCCTCAGCATAGCCAAAGTGCATCTGGACGCGGCTGACAGAACTGTCGTGGTTCCCAGCGACCCCCATGCGACCTGCACGGGCCTCCAGTACGTGAGTGGGCTCGGAAGGGCGCAGGCCGCGAGCGCGCGATACATATATCCTCAACCCCGTCCGGCACTCGAAATTCTGGGCGAGGTCGATTGCCGGCCGGAAGATATCCCTCAAGGTGTGGTTGATTCACTCGCAACACTGTCCCGGTCCCCTTGTTGAGGGACTTTGTACGCCTGGAAAGTGCGCGGGTTACACTGAAAACAGCAGGGCGGCAGCGTCGGTGAGAGGGCATCATCAGTGCGTTTCGCCGGGCACGGAAGCTAGTGCTCAGCGAGGGGTAATGACTGAAGCATTGAAAACGATGATGCAACGGGTGGAGGCCAGACGCCACGAAGAGACGTCCCGGCCGGCCGGATACTCGTCGGGCACTGAGTCGACTGTGCATTTGCGGCGCGAGATCGCTATTTCTCTGGCCTCGATCGTCGTCTGTGCCGGCGTGCTGCTGGGGCTTTGGGAAGCAATCGTGCTGGCCGGGGTGTTCCCGGCTATTGTGCTGGCAAGTCCGCTGCAAGTATGGCAAGCGTTTGGGACCGAGATCCAAACAGGTGATCTCGCGTTTAACACCGCCATTACTTTGCGTGAGGCCTCACTTGGGTTCGTCCTCGCGGCCGTCGTGGCAGCGCCAATCGCCTACACTATCGTGCAAATGCGCGTGTTGGACCTGCTTATTACGCCGTTTGTGGCGGCTGCACAGGGAGTGCCGGCCGTAGCCACCGCACCGATCATTCTGCTCTTGCTGTCCGGCGATCTACTGCCCAAAGTGGTGATCTGTGCTACCGTCGTGGTATTCCCGCTCCTGGTTACCATGGTCACCGGGCTGAGAAGCGTAGGGCGTGAGTATCGTGATGTCGCGCGGATCTTTGGCGCGTCACGCGTGCAAATGCTGCGCCATGTCGAATTGCCACTCGCCGCACCGGTCCTTCTGAGTGGTGTAAAGCTTGGTGTTACCCTCTCAATAACGGGGGCAGTCGTCGCCGAATTTATCGCGTCCGATGCGGGATTGGGCTTCATGGTCAATACCGCGATCAACTCATTTGAAGTGTCGACGCGCTATGTCGCGGTTCTCACCCTCGCTGCGCTGAGTGCTCTGTTGTTTGGATTGATCACCCTGTTCGAAAGGATAGTAGACGAGTGGCTTGGCATAGACTGATCCGCCAATTGATTTGTGGCGCCATTTTGATGAGCCTGCTCGCCTCCACCTCGGTCACGGCCCGGGCGGAGAAGCCGCACGCCGGCTTACAGGTTGTCACGGTGGGCGTGGGCTACGTGCCCAACGTGCAGTTCGCGCCAATATACGTTGCATTGGCGCACGGGTACTACCGCAAGGCGGGATTGGATGTACGTATCAACTACGGCTATTCGCCCAACTTGCTGCAGTTGGTCGGCGCGGGGCGCGAGGATTTCGCCTACGGCGATGGAACCGACGTTATCATTGCTTCCTCCAACGGCATTCCGGTTACCTCCGTCGCTACGCTGTATCAACAGTTACCGGTAGCGCTATTCAGCCTGAAAAAGTCTAAAATTCGGACCCTGGCGAATCTGAAGGGTAAGAATTTGGGAGTGCCGGGGCGTTTCGGGTCGTCCTACGCAGGGCTTCTGGTCGCATTGCACAATGCGGGAATGAAACCGACCGATCTCTCTATCCGAACAATTGGTTACGTGCAGTCCCAGAGCGTGGTGCAGGGTAAGGTAGACGCGGCGGTGGGGTATAGCAATAACGAACCGATCGTGTTGGAGCGGCATGGTTACGCGCTCAACGTGATCGAGATCGGCACTCTCAGTCACCTCGTCGGGGCTGGGCTCATCGCGGGCAACTCATATATTGCTCGTCACCCCCAACTCGTACAACGTTTCGTGCATGCGACCATGCTGGGGCTCGCGGATACCATCAATGCGCCGCGGGCCGCCTTTGCTATATCGAGAAAGGTGCGAGGGCTGACCACATTGCGAGGGCGTGATGTGGGGGATCAGTACGCCGTTCTGACGCGCTCAATTGCCTTCTGGCATGATGCCACGACCCGTATGCACGGCCTTGGATATGGCGTGCCGTCTCAGTGGTCGGAGTCCGTACGGCTTATGAAAACCGTGGGCCAAATCTCGAAAACCCCTACACGGCCGGTCTTTACCAATAGCTTCGTGGGTGCATCGCCCCGCCGTTGAATTAAGTGCCGGCGGATGCTCGAACCACCGCCGTGTGGGCGTGCGTCCCGGCCGATTACGGCAACGCGGGGTTCGGGCGGTACCCTTATAGGGGACGTACTATGTCTGGTTGTCAGTAGACCGTGAGGATACATGTTTCCAACGGCTGAACACGCTCGTCGTTTGAACTGGGACGGGTGTTACAACGCGCGCGATCTAGGCGGTTTTCGCACGGCCAACGGTGAAGGGACGCGACGTCACGCCTTTGTTCGCTCGGATAACCTCTCGCGACTTTCGCGGGCCGGTTGGGATCAACTGATGGCGTATGGTATTCGGACCGTGCTCGACTTGCGCACTGCCTGGGAACGAACGATTGAGCTCTCCCCGTTCTTGCATGAAGAGTCACCGGTGCGCTACCTGCACACGCCGATTGTTACCGATGACCGTGTTCTCGCGTGGCCCCAAACGGCTTCAATCGAAGAAGACTACGTGCTGATGCTGTCAGACTCGCGGAGCGAGATCGGCGCAATTATCCGCTCGCTGGCACGGGCTGATGAAGGAGGCGTACTCTTCTACTGTCACTCCGGCAAGGACCGCACCGGACTCATCGCCGCCCTGTTGCTGGCCCTCGTTGGAGTTTCAGAGGATGACGTTGCCTCGGATTACGCACTGAGCCTCGTGTACCTTTCACCGCTTGAAGATGAATGGATCGCCGGTAACTCGGGAGACGAGACGGGACAGGCAGGCTCGGATGGGCGATTTACCTCACGTCCGGAAACGATGAAAGCCGTGCTGCGGTACCTGATAGATGAGTACGGCAGCGTGGAGTCCTACCTGGAGGCAGCGGGCGTCGGTGAGAACGATCGAGCCGTATTGCGCGCTCGCCTGATCGAATCTCGGAATTATACGTCGCACCCGTAGCCAGTATGACGGCTTACCGGTCTTTGTGATGAGAAGCGGGGAAGGAACAGACGGTACCGCTGCAGCGTTACGTGGGCACCCCGACCGGCTGCGGTCACGCTTTACACAGCGACGATAATGGCCTCAATCTCCTCTCGGACGCCCTCCGGAAAAATCGAGGCGACTTGCGCGAGTGCGTCGAGAATCGCTGGAAGGTACTGATCTGGGAGACCACGCCGGAAGTAATAACCGGTCATCCATCTGGCATGGGACACAAAGGTATCGGCGCTGGAGAGCGCCAGGGCATCGATGAGATACGAGAGCAAATACGAGATATCTCGCGCGAGTCGAGGCCGATCCAACTGTGATGAGGGTCGAAACCACGGTCCGTTGTGCTCTACGACAATATCTGCGGCCTGTGCCACGACTTCACCAAATCGTGCCTGTACAGTTCGGGGCACTACCGCTTCATAGATCAGAGCGGCGCGCGCCGCATCGAGGTAGTCGACCGCGGTCCGGCTATCCGGAATTTCGTTGCGTGTAGCGCGGGCCAGGCTCTCAAAATGCTCTTCTATGTGACGAGTACACATGCCGCGCACGGTTAACACGGATTGAAGCCACCGAGCATGCTGCTCCATCACCGAGGGAACGCCAAATTGCAGCGCGCAGGCGAGGGATGTGACGTGGTGCATGGCGTCCTGCTTGATATAGTGCCGGCCGCGTTCCCCGAACCTTTCTTCCCAGAACGCACCGGTACACACGTCGTCTATGGGGTACGCCGCGAGCGCCTCAGCGTGCGCGAGTAGATTTGCCGCCAGGTCCGGTTTTGCCGGCATATATCTGTCCTTACTCTCATACTTTCGAGACTAAGGTTTGGTAGCGTCGATCTGTACAGCGTGCGCCCGTGCCAGGTATGCAAACAATACCGGAGAGGTCTTCATTGTGTACATCTGTCAATCGAAGAATGGTTTGCGCCGTTTTAGCGCGGCTTCCGGTGTTACCGGGAACGACAATGACTCTATATGAGACAGACATTGCGATGCCGGGGCGAGTTCCTAAGATTGTTCCGTTTCGCTCGCTATCGTTGCAAGCCAGCGAAACGCGGCCTCTATTTCCGCACGGGTCAACGTGTGCCCACCCGGTTCCCAGTGAACTGTGACGTGGCATCCGGCTGACCGCAATACCGTTCCCAGGCGCTCGGTTTCAGCTGCCGGCACCATGGTATCGTGTCTCCCTCCGCTCAAAAAGACCGATATCCGGGAGAGATCGGGCAGCTCTTCCGGCTCGAGCGGCGTCTGCGCATGCAGCAGTGCGGCTCCCGCCAACGTCCGTGGATGCATAAGGAGAATGCCGGCGCCGACGTTGGCCCCGTTCGAGTAGCCCACGGCTACCACACGTGTCCGGTCAAATCCGTACGCTTCGGCGGCCGAGTCGACGAACTGCGCCAGCTCATCGACCCTCCGCTTCACATCTTCGAGGTCGAAGACACCCGGCGCCAGGCGCCGAAAGAATCGGTTCATGCCCTGCTCTTGCACTTTGCCACGCGGCGAGAGCAGGGCAGCGCCCGGAAGTAACGTGCGCCCTAGCGGCAGCAGATCGTTCTCATCGCCACCCGTGCCGTGCAGCATCAGGAGTGTAGGGAGTCCCGGCTTCGTGGCGGGTACAAAGCGGTGAATAAAATCGAGCTCGCTCACACGCGTTCCTCCATCTGGTTCGCTAAAGGTGGGGACATGTAACCGGCGCCCCTCTGATTAGTTTAGTGCTAAACCCCATGTGCTCGTGGTATGTGCCTGGCGCGCGGACACGGGTTCGGTCACTTGTAGTGCCCACAGCCCAGCCTAGCGGACAAGTGACATTGCTGTGTGACGCTGATTGTTCCCTCCCGATCGCTGAATCTCTGGTTCGAGATTTTTTTGGGCAACCACCGGGGAGAACCACTATGGTGGAAGGCATGTTTGCTTTCTTTGCCATCGCTTTGCTCGTGCTCTCGCCGTTCTCGCTCAAGGAAAATGCGCCGCCTGCTCCGGAGCGGTATGCGGTTATCATCGTGCTCGACGGGGCGCGTGCCGATGATTTCAATCTTGTGGCGATGCCGAATTTGCAGGCTTTACTGCGGCGTGGTGTACGGTACTCAAACGCGTTTGTGGGACAGGAGCTCGCCAACACGCCGCCGTCTCATGCAACCATCGGTACCGGCATGCTGCCCAAGCACCACGGTGTTGAGGGGTTTCTGTGGGAAGATCCGCAAACCCACTTGATGACCGACCCAACCGAGATCAGCAACGTGTTGTCAGGCGCGCTTGAGAGTGTTATCACCGGTCATCACGTTCCCTCTCTGGCTGGACAGTTGCACCGCACCTATCCCAAGGCGCGGGTCGTGAGTGTGGCGGCACACAAATGCTATGCCTCCGATGCCATGGGCACGGCAACCACCGATTACATACTGTGCGCCTTGATTTATCACAATCGCTGGGTGGCGCAAGCAATTGGAGACCATCGACCGCCTCCCGGCGCGATCAACGACCCGAAGTGGGATGTACCGATTCCCCCGCGCACATCCGGATTTGGAGCGGCAGTGCAGCAGTGGCGTGTTGGAACGGAAAACGCCTGGACCGTGCGGTACGCTCTATGGGCTATGAAGCGGGTCCATTATCCGCGCGTCCTCATGATGAACCTGTCCGAGACCGACGTGCTGGGCCACTTTACGTCAAACGTTGCGGTTATTCGGTATCTGATGAAGGAGTTCGATTCCTTACTCGGGCAGATCATCGCCGCTTACCGATCCGCCGGATTGCTGGATCGGACCGATTTTGTGATCACCGCCGACCACGGCATGACGCAGATCACAGTGCATATTCCCTACTCAGTACTCACTCGCTCAGTCGCTCTTGCCGGCACGACTCCGGTATACATCGAACACGATACCGCTGCGGCCATAGGAATTACCGACGATTCCAAGGCTCGTGCAGTGGCGCTTAATATTCTGCGGCTGGGCGGCAAAGCGGTGGACGCAACCTATTACAAGGTGCTGGTCCGCGGGCGCTGGAGTTACCGCCTGGCGGGTGCACAGTCGACTGTACCGGCCGCACTACGTGCCGCCTATTTTCGGCTGGCGAATACGATGGCGGCCGACTCCGGTCCGGATGTGTTTGCAGTCTTTGCACCGCACGCGTCAACGAGATCGACGGTCGCGTACGGTTACTCGTGGAAAGCCGGACATTTAGGTCCGCAGTGGGGCGATCAGCATATTCCGCTTGTGCTGGCAGGACCCGGGATTAAGTCGGGAGTGACATCGGGTTACCCCGCCCGCCTGGTGGACGTGGCTCCTACCGTGGAAAACCTTCTCGGGGTACCATCGGGTGCTGTCGATGGAGTCGCACTGCAGGATGCTCTGCAGCAGCCCACCACAGAAGGTCTCGCCCGCCAGGCATCACGGGGGAAGGAGCTCATGCCCGTGGTGCAGGCACTGCAGCGGCGATCCGGCTATTGAGACCCGGGCACTACTTCGCCGACCGGGACGAAAGAGAGATCGAGCCGGCCAACCAGGTTCCCGGTCGACTGAGTCGCACGATGCCGGCCAGAGGACGAAGCAGTACGCGAGATTGGGCGTTTCGCGTTGCAGCGACCAGACTTATCACGGTCATGGCAGCATGAGGGCATTGTTGCCGTTATGTGAACGGATCGTCAGGGATTCCAGCGGTTCGCAGAACGTGCGTCGGTATAGTACAAATGTTTCATTATTCACCCTACCAATCTCCTTGCGGAGGTTGTATTATCTAGGTCTCACCTCGTTCAAAAGCCCCGTGCCTTACGTACCAAGGCACCGTTACCGTCAAGGTGGAAAGAGGAACAGATGACCGAGTATGCTCCCGGCGTGCCAATGTGGGTTGACGTCTCCAGCTCCGATATGGACAAGACTCGTGCCTTTTACGAGGGGCTTTTTGGGTGGGAGTCACAGGTGGTACCCGACCCTCAGGCGGGGGGGTACACCATGTTCATGAAGGACGGCAAAATGGTTTGCGCCGCTACCCCGCTGTTCGACCCGAATCAGCCCCCCGTGTGGTCGACCTATGTGAAGTCGGAAGACGCCGATGCCACCACTCAGGCCGTAAGGGATGCGGGGGGACAGGTCGCGATGGGGCCTATGGACGTAATGGGCCAGGGACGCATGGCGGTGTTTAGCGATCCGACCGGCGCGTACATTTCGATCTGGCAGCCTCAGCTCCACACAGGCGCAGAACTGGTCAATGATCCAGGATCGTTTTGCTGGAACGAGCTGTACACCCGTGATGTGCCGGCGGCTCGGGAATTCTACCGCAAAGTCTTCGGCTGGGGAGTCGAGGAGAGCGATTTTGAAGGCGGCAAGTACACCCAATTCCAGGTCGACGGGAGAAGCATCGCGGGCGGACTCGATATGACGGCTATGCTACCCGAGTCGGTTCCGCCACATTGGTTGGTCTATTTCACCGTGGCGAATACCGCGGATACGGCGTCGAGGACGGCGGAGCTCGGGGGGACAGTTGCGTCCGGCCCCATGGACACGCCGATGGGCTCCATGGCTGTGCTCGCCGATCCAATGGGGGCCTACTTCGCGGTGATCCAGGCCGGAGCCGCAAGCTAACATCGTCGCGCTGACTCAGGAAGGAGCCCGGACGTAACCCCGGGCTCCTTCCTGGCGTGTCACTCTCAGAGGTCGCTTGCCTCCAGCTCATCCAACAAACGCGCGAACTCGTCCATGGCTTGCTGTATGGGTGCCGGCGTGGTCATATCCACTCCGGCGTCGCGCAGAAGCTCGATGGGTGGCTTCGAGGATCCGCTGCTCAGGAAATTGAGGTAGCGGCGTACCGCCGGTTCTCCCTCCCGCAGGATGCGTGCGGCGAGGGCGAGCGCCGCTGACTTACCGGTGGCGTACTGGTAGACGTAAAAATTGAAATAGAAATGAGGAATAAATGCCCATTCAAACGCGAGCTCGCCGTCGATGACCAGCTCAGGGCCGTAGTAGCGGGTGACAAGCTCAAGGTAGCGCTCGCACAACCAGTCGCTGGTGAGGGCCCCGCCCTCCTCGACACGCTCGTGTATTGCCAGCTCGAACTCCGCGAACAGGGTTTGCCTGAAAATGGTCGAGCGAATCCCCTCGAGCTGTTCGACGATCAATCGCGTCCGCATGGCGGGGTTCTCGGTGGTTCGCAGGAAGTGCTCGGTAAGAAGCGCTTCGTTCAAAGTCGACGCCACTTCCGCGACGAAGGTGGTGTAGTCGCCCGAGATGTAGGGCTGGTTTTTACGCGTGAAAAACGAATGGAGCGAGTGACCAAGTTCATGCGCCAGAGTTTCTACGTCTCTCATCTGGTCCGAGTAGTTCATCAAGATGAAGGGTGGGGTACTATACGTCCCACTGCTATACGCCCCGGACTGTTTACCCGTGTTCTCGTACACGTCGATCCATCGACGATCGAGTACTTGATTCAGGCCGTGTAAGTATTCGGGCCCCAGTGGCGCGAATGCGTCCCGCATCAATTGTTTGGCCGTGTCGTAATCGAAGAGATCCTCGACATCGGGAACCAGCGGCGCGTACAAATCGTAGGTGTGCAATTCGTCAAGCCCCAAGATGCGCTTGCGCATGGTTGCGTAGCGGTGAAGCTTCGGAAGGTTCGCATCGACGGTCGAAACGAGCGTGCGGTAGACCTCAATCGGGATATCGTTGGGTTCAAGCGACGCCGCCAGGGCGGATGGATAGCGCCGCATCCGCGCCGCGAGTACGTGATCGCGTACGGTCGCGCCGAGCGTTGTCGCCAGTGTGGTTTTGATGCTCCCGTAGGTTGAAAAGTAGGTTTTGAAGGCGTCACGGCGAACGCGGCGGTCCGAACCCCGTAAGAAGGTAATGAAGCGGGTATTGGAGAGAGCGATGTTCTGGCCTTGCTCATCCTCGATTGTCGGGAAGGTGAGGTCGACGTTGGTGAGTGCTTCAAACGTGTCACTGGGCGCCCTCGTGACGTCGGAAAATTGAGCGATAACCTCTTCAACCTCGGCCGAACGGACGTGGGCTCGCATCCTCGATAGGTGATCGAGATAGTACTGATACGGCTTCAATGCCGGCTCGGCAGCTTGCCAATCTTGCAAGGTTTCGGCCGGAATACTGAGGATTTCCGGCTCGAGGAAGGAAAGCGCCGCGCCTATTTGCGCGTAGAGCGAGGATGCACGGGAATCGAGCGCCTGTGCGGCGGCATCGGATCCATCAGAGTCCTTGCGCATACGTGCGTAGACCAGCGCCGCCTCGGTCAACATGGCGGCTCGATCGGTCGTCTTCAATGCATCCACGAGTGATGTCGCGCTCCGAGCAACGGTACCGCGTAGTTTCTCCAGCTCCGGCTTCAATGCTTCGATTTCGGCCACCGATTTTTCCCAGGCATCGTCGCTTTCGAAAACGGTCGTCAAATCCCAGGTAAATTCGACCGGTACAGCACTCCGAGCCCGTACTTCCTGCGTCTCAATCACGCTCACCCTCCTACTGGCAGACAGTGCCGGCGTGCACCGCTCGCCGCGCACTTCGTTGCATCGCGGACAATTGCATTCGGTTGCACAACGACCGTCACGTGTCGGTAACGTCGATCCTCGTGCGTATTAAACATACCAAGGCGGGCGACGGGCACCGTGCAACTTACCTATAGCATGTACGTATCCGGTTTACTTCCAGGAAGCGCTCGGTCAATCGGCTCCAGGCCGGGACAGAGTCGGGTGGCCGTCGGCCACCTTACACGGCCGCCTGTACCACACCGTCCTCACACTGCGCCTCAACCCGACCATCGGCGAACTGCTCGTGGTAGAGGCGCGCATACGATCCGCGGGCAAGCAGCAGCTCGTCGTGGGTGCCATGCTCGACGATTCTTCCGGCTTCGACCACCAAAATCTGATCGGCGGCAAGGACCGTCGAGAGGCGGTGAGCGATGGCCAGCGTGGTTCGGCCGGACATGAGTGGACGGAGTGCGGCCTGGATGAGTCGCTCGGAATGAGTATCCAACGCGCTGGTCGCTTCGTCGAGGATCAAAATATGCGGATTCTTCAAGACCACCCGTGCGATAGCAAGACGTTGCTTTTCACCACCCGACATTCGGTAGCCACGCTCTCCCACGATGGTATCGAGGCCTTCGGGTAGCTCCGCAATTCGGTCGTAAATGTTCGCGGCTCGGCAGGCTTCGAGGATCTCGTCGTCGCTCGCGTCCGGTCTGGCGAAAAGAAGGTTATCGCGCACCGAGGAATGAAACAGGTACGTCTCCTGTGTCACCATGCCGATGGAATCCGCCAGGGACTCGAGCTGAATATCGCGCACATCCAGGCCGTCAATACGAACTGCGCCGTCGTCGACGTCATACAGACGTGTGGTGAGATACGACAATGTCGTCTTGCCGGCGCCGCTGGGGCCGACCAGGGCGACGAGCTGACCGGGCTCGGCCTCAAACGAGACATCGTCGATGGCGGGCTGCTCGATCGATTGGTCGTAGCGGAACGTCACATGATCGAATGTAATGCGTCCCCGCACGCGCTGTGGGTCAAGGACTACCGCACCCGGCTTGTTGGCAATTTCAATGGGCAAGTCCAGGTACTCAAAGATGCGATCGAACAGAGCAAGCGCCCCTTGCAGCTCGACCTGCACGTTTAAAAGCTGACCGAGCGGGAAAAAGAGGCCGCGTTGCAAGGTTGTAAAGGCGACGATACCCCCAACCGTGATGGCCGGTGTCACGCCCGGAGGTGTGCTGAGTATCATCCGTCCGGCAACGTAATACACAACAGCCGGTGTGATGGTGAAGAAGGTGGAAATGAACATGAAGAACCAGCGACCCACCATCTGCTGTCGGAGCTGCAGGTCCGCCAATCGCTGGTTCTCTGCTCTAAAGCGTTCGCTTGCCTGCGCCTGCCGGCCGAAGGTCTTGGTCAGAAGCATGCCGGAAACCGACAGTGTTTCCTCGGTAAGTACGGTCATGTCAGCAAGACTGCGTTGCGTGTTTTTGCTGATTACCCGGCGGAGCGAACCTACACGGTATGTGATGTACAGGAAAATCGGCAGAAGCGCGAGCGAAATCGCCGTCAATTGCCATGACAGTATGAACATGGCCACGATGGTCGAAATAGTGGTAGTGAAGTTCGATACCACGCTGGTCGCCGTATTCGTGATGACGTTTTGAATGCCGCCCACGTCGTTCGATAGGCGCGACTGGATTTCACCCGTGCGCGTACCGCTGAAAAATCGAAGCGACATTGCCTGGACGTGGTCGTAGAGTGTGTTCCGCAGGTCGCGCATGACGCGCTGCCCGATGAGATTATTGAGATACGTCTGACCGACCCCGATCAGGCCAGACACGATCGGCAACCCGATCATCAATGATGTGTACAGGGTGAGCTTGCCGAGATTGCGGTGAAGGATTGCGTCGTCGATGACGAGTTTCAGAAGCAGTGGCGTGGCCAGGCCAATGATCGCGATGACGAGAATCGCCAGCAGTACCAACGCCACTTGCCCGCGGTAGGGCCGGAAGTATCTCGCTACTCGGCGGGTGGTTCCCGGTCGTATCGGGCCTTCGGGCTTCTGCATCTCGAAACCCGATCCAATGCGTCCACGCCCCATGCCTATGTCCTTTGAGTTGACTCTTTGGTCAGTGTTCTGAATTGTCTCATGCCCGTGTGCGGGACACCGCAGCGTGCAGGATGCCACGAAGATGGCCGGTGCGGCGTCCCGACTTTCGTGTGGGATGCCGCACCGGCCCAGGCGACGCTGGGTAGCGTAGGCGAGCCTACCCCTGTTGTGTCGACTCGGTGCCGCCCTTTGCGGACTCATCTGCCTGGTCGTCGGCTGCCAGGATGCCGTACAGAGCGCGTCGCGTCTGCTTGAGGAGACGCTGGGCCTCCGCGATCTGGGCATCCGTCCCTGCGCCCGCCACCTGCATCACCGCAACGGCGACTTGCTTGATCATCGTTCGCAGCTCCGCCACGCTGTCGCTGGCCGAACCCGAGATGGTGCTCCAGACCGCGCTCAGCTCCTCGCGGTGTGCCTCGACGTACGCTCGGCCGGCATCCGTCAGGCTGTACAGGCGTTTGCCTTCCCCTTCCGCCGCGGCGATCAGGCCCTCGTCCTCGAGCAATTGGAGTGCTGGGTAAATCGAACCCGGGCTGGGCTGCCATGCCCCTCCACTTCGCTCGCTAATCTGCGAGATCAAACCGTAGCCGTTGTTCGGCCCCTCGCTGAGTAAGGCGAGCACGGCGGAGCGGACGTCGCCGCGTCGAGCACGCGGCCGCCCCTGTCCTTCCCACCAGGGACCGCGCCGTCCTTCGCCCCGGCCGAATCGCTCGCGTTCGTGGTGGATGTGCGGCCCGCCCGGCCCTCCTGGACCATGATGGTGGCGTGAATGTCCGAAGCCATGATGGCCCCGATGTTCTTCTGGGTGGGGATGATGCTCCCCGTGCTGAAAGTGTCTGTGCATGTTGTTCTCCTTTTAGAATGTCATCGATATGTTATCGATATATCGTTATCTTATACCGCGTACTCCTATTTGTCAAGGGGTGCGGCGACGTTGCATCGAGCCGGCCCATGACTCCCGGACAAATGTTGAAGCGTCTCGTGGAACAGGGAAGGGCAGTCGCATAGTGGGAGTCCAATCATCGTTGGGGAAGGTCCAGGGCAGCCGCCCCCTCGACGATGCACGAGCCCGGGGCGGGATTCCTTCTCGACTTGACAGGTAGCGAGACTTCCTATATCGTTCACTTATCAGCGTTAAGTGAAAGTGACCCTATGAGTAAACTAATACCGATCGAACACGGACGGACCCGCGGCGAGCGCATGCGCGAGGGGAGTAGAGAACGTCGCTCCCTACAGAAGCAGGAGCTCAGGCGCGCAATCCTGGGAGCAGCAGCGGAGCTCTTT
The DNA here is from genome assembly GCA_963737125.1 of uncultured Chloroflexia bacterium. GTDB lineage: Bacteria > Chloroflexota > UBA5177 > UBA5177 > UBA5177 > JANWJD01. Next base: position 269,751 of record CAVTRL010000001.1, read on the forward strand.
GTTGAGCAGGGGTACGAGCACTTCTCGGTTCGACAGGTTGCGGAGCGTATCGGCTACTCGGCCACCACCATTTATCTCTACTTCGAAAATAAGGACGATCTGCTCTTCGAGGTGGTTTTTGACGGTTGGCAGCGATTCACCGAGAGGTTTCTAGCTGCCGCCGTCAGCACCGATGATCCGCTTCAGCGCCTGTATGCTCTGGCTCGCGTGTACGTGGACTTTGGACTCGATAACCCGGCTGTCTACAACATCATGTTCGTGCAACGAACGGATTTTCTCACGCACGAGAATCTGCACGACAGCGGAAAACCGGTCGACCTGTTCGTGGTGCTATGCGACGCCGTGCAGGCCGCCGTGGATGCCGGCGTCATTTCCCCGGGTGACGTGGAGACGTACAGCGATGGACTGTGGGCCTGCGTCCACGGAGTCGTGACCCTGTGTCCCAATATGTTTGACGATGAACGTCGTAGGCGCGCGGTTGATGTTGTCCTGTCCATGGCACTTTCCGGCCTTCGCGCCCAATAGTGACCTCTCGTTTGGCCGCGATGTGACCCGCGTAGGTGGATCATTGCACTCCAAGGACGAGTTCCCCCGAAATTCGAACGTTTCTTTTCACGCGAATAGTCTTTTCTAAGGAGTAACTCGTGTTCGCCAGGTTTGCTCATCTGATGTATCGCCGCCGGTGGCCCGTTCTCGGGATCTGGGTCATCGTCTTATTGACCGCCGGCGCCGTGGCTTCGCAGGTCGGTTCCGTTCTGGGGCCGGGCGACTTCGTCGATACCGGGAGTAACTCGTACAAAGCCGCGGCGTTGCTCGACTCCAAGTTCCATCAGAACGATCAAAAAGTCACCCTGATCGTCATGCACGATCCGAATGCCACCATCGCAGATCCGTCGTTCAAGACGGCGGTGAGCGCCACGGCGGCACGAGTTCGAGCGGATGTTCCACTGCGCGTCACGTATCTCGATAATCCGCTGGTGACGGGAAACCGGCAGCTCATCAGCAAGGACCGTCACAGTGTCGTACTCCTTATATCGAGCGCACTCCCCGAGTCGAGCATCGAGAATCAGGTAGATCAGCTGCGCACGATCGTGCGGACTCCGCACTTCACGACCTACGTCACCGGTGCTGCCGCTCAGGGGCAGGACAATACCGTGCAAAGCAAAGCCGACCTGGCGAAGGGCGATTCGATCACGGTGCCGATCCTGATCGTGATCCTGCTGCTGGTGTTTGGCACGCTGGTCGCCTCGGCCTTGCCGCTCGTGTTGGCGGCATCGTCCATCGTTCTCAGTCTGGCGATGGTCTACGTGGTCGGTCACGTTATCTCGACATCGGTCTACGTCACCAACATGGTCGAAGTATTGGGCCTGGGTATCGGCATCGACTACTCGCTGTTTATCGTGTATCGCTTCCGCGAGGAGCTGGCACGATCCGGCAATAACGTCGAGGCGTCTATCGTGCGCACCATGGAGACGACCGGCCGCGCCGTGCTCTTTTCGGGGATCACGGTCGCACTCGGTATTTCGTCATTGATCTTGACGGGAGTCTCGTTTATGGAGGGCATGGGACTAGGCGGATTGCTGGTGCCCGTCACCGCCCTGCTGGTGGCAATGACGCTGTTACCTGCGTTGCTCGGCGTGCTCGGCACGAAAGTGAACCGGTTCCGCGTGCTACCCAGTCGCTTCCTGGGTGTTGGAGATAACGGACTGTGGCATCGTCTGGCAACTACCATCATGCGCCGGCCGTGGGTTACCGGTGGATTGGCACTGGTCGTGCTGCTTGCCCTGGCCTATCCGGTCACGCAGCTTAACTTTGCTTTTGGATCGCTTAAGAATCAACCGCGCTCCCTTGAATCAATCGCGGGAATACTCTTCATGCAAGCCAATTTCCCCAGTTCGCCGAACCCCACGCAGGTAGTGATCGATGCGCCCAGTTCGCTCGCCACCCCCCGGATGCTGGCCGGTCTGCGATCGTTCGAGGCGGTGATCAAGCGCGACCCCGAGGCATTGCAGGTGTCGGGTCCGACCGATCTCCTGCCTACCAGGGGCGTGCCCACCGCTGCTCAACTGCGGCCGTTGATCGGCCGCGATCTCAGCGTCGACGAGCGAACCGCGGTCATATCCGTTACCTCTCGTCATAACGTGGGAACGACACAGGCGGAGGGATTGGTTCGGCGGTTGAGGGATGATGCGAAGCCATTCACGGCAGGATCGTTGCAGAGCGCAGCGGTTTACGTCGGTGGCGAGCAGGCTGAATTCACCGACTTCAACGACTCCCTCTACGCGAAGTTCCCGTTAATCGTCGGAATTGTCTTGTTGCTCACCTACATCTTCCTGTTCCTGGCATTCCGATCGATCCTCTTGCCGCTCAAAGCCGTGCTGTTGAACCTTCTGTCGGTGGGCGCGTCGTACGGCATACTGCAACTGGTGTTTCAGCGCGGTGTCGGCGCCAGCCTGCTCCATTTCTACCCGGAAAGTGGCGTGGCAGGTTGGGTTCCGATCTTCCTCTTCGCCCTACTGTTCGGGCTGTCCACCGACTACGAAGTATTCTTGTTGAGCCGAATTCGAGAGCGCTGGCTGGTAACCGGCGACAACCACGAGAGTGTGGCATTCGGCCTCGAGAAGACGGGCCGTCTGATTTCGTCGGCGGCGACGATCATGGTCGTGGCGTTTGCCGGATTCGTCATCGGTACGCAGGTACAGCTCAAAGAGCTCGGTTTCGGACTGCTGGCCGCGGTCGCGCTCGACGCCACGGTCGTGCGGCTGGTTCTGGTGCCGTCCATCATGGCGATCATGCGGGGAGCAAACTGGTGGGTGCCACCGTTCCTGCGCGGATTCGCCCAGAGTGGAAATCCCTTCACGGAAGACGAGACTCCTGCACAGCGGACTGAGGAGCCTGTTCTCGTATAGAGTGGCTGCTGTTCTTCGGCGCCTGCACGGCCCAAAAGCCGGCAGGTGCCGACGACGGCGAATTACACTCCCACGAGCAATTGTCGAAGCGCCTCCACGATGTTCCTCAATCCACCCGCACCGTAATTTGACAACAGAACGACGGTGTAACCGAGGCCTAGATACATGTCGAACTGTGCGCCGACTCCGGGTGCGCCGCCGTTGTGCCCCACAATCCGGATACCGCCGACTTCGTGACAGCCGAATCCGTAGGCGTACGATGCAGCACCTCCTGGTCCCATCGCGACTCGGGGCTGCAACAGGAAGCGGGTAAACTCATCACTCAGCAATTGATGGCTGTGTAGCGCCTGCGCGAACCGCAGAAGGTCGTACACGGTGGAATAGCTCCCACCCGCCGGACTGCCCCGTGTTGAGGAAACAAGCAGGTTGGTGCGCGGATACTGGCCCTTCCCGGTATTTTCCTGGCCGTCCCGTACATACCCGATCGCGCGATTCGGTACGTCCTCGTCAAGCCCCCAGGCGCCGGAATGGGTCATACCCGAGCGTTCGTAAATGTGCTCACCTACATAGTCGTCATAGCTCACACCGGACAACTGCTCGACGATCGCCCCCAGTACTATGTACCCGGCATTGCTGTATTTGAAGCGCTCTCCCGGCACGCCCTCCAGTGGATCATCCACGAACAGCGGTAGGTAATCAGATACGCTTCGCAGCGAGGTTCTTACTGCTTCGTACGAGGCGTTCCAGAAAGTACCCATCCCGGAGGTATGCGTCAACAGGTGATGAATCGTGACCCTGTTCGCGACTTCAGACGGATAATCGGGGAGGTGCCGGCTTACGACATCGTCGAAGCTCAGCTTTCCCTGCTCGGCAAGCTGAACGATGCTCACCGCTGTAAACATCTTGCTCATGGAACCGATGTTGAACAGGGTGTCGACTTGATTTCGGATTCCGTACCCTTTGGATGCGTATCCATACGACCGCTCAAGCAGAGCTGTACCGTTCCGGGCGATCAGGACGGAGCCCGAAAACTCGTCTGCTTGGGCGCGCTCGTCCAGCAGTGCCGCGCACGATGCTATGACGGTGTTTCCATCATCCATCTCACTCGCCTTCCCCTAACCTCTCCGGCTCTCCGCGAGCGCCGGGAGGCTCACGATACGCCAGGACGGTGAGCGCCATCCTGGACGTACTACCGCTCTGACCTTCAAATTTACCGCACGTGGTATTCCAGCGATGTGGCATCCTCGACATCAGAGGTCGCCGGCACAATTCCAGTGACCGGAAGCCGATAGAGCGGCGATGGGAACCAGTTCCATCTTCCAATCAGCACTACCAGCGCTGGAATCAGCAATGTACGAATCAAAAAGGTGTCCATCAGTATGCCGCTGGCGATGCCCAGCCCGATCTGTTGAACTTGCCCTCCGCCGGTCACTGTGAGCACGGCAAACGATCCCGCGAGGATCAGGCCGGCGGAAGTTACGGTCCCACCTGTTGCGTTGATGGCGCGAATCACTGCCTCCCGCAAGGGGCCGGTATGCGCCTCTTCCCGGATACGAGTCATCACCAAAATGTTGTAATCCGAACCCAGGGCCATGATGAAGATGAACATGAAGAACGGCAGAATGAAGTTCAAGCCCGGCCCTCCGCCAAAGCCCTCGAAGATCACGACGGCAAGACCAAGCGCCGCCAGATAAGAGAGGCCGACGCTGGCGATGAGGTACCACGGAGCGATCAGGCTCCGCAGGACAATGGCCAGGAGAATAGCAATAACCAGCAAAACCACGGGCACTACATGCACGATATCCCGATTCGAGACGTCGCTGATGTCGGCGGAAAATGCCGCGATGCCGGCAACTCCACTGTTGGTCGCGTGCGTGGCCAGTGCCACCTGCTCTACCGCGCTCCGGACCGTTGGGATCGCTTGCAGCGCGCGCGTGCTGCTCGGATCGCCGGCCGCCAATGTGGAATAGAACTGAACGGTCTTACCATCTGGGCTGATGAACTGCGCCGTGGAACGGTAGGCATTGTACAGTGCAGGCGACACGTTACTTCCCGCGGTCTGCTGTATCGGCGGCAGTGCGCCCGCCGGTCCCAACTTCGCGTGCAAGTTCGTGAGCTGTGCCGACGACAGCGGCGAGCCGTTGGGATCGAGCGGGCCGCTGATCGACTTGAAGACATGCTGCGACAGCAGTGCCGCGTTGGCCTGCGCCAGCACGGCCGGCTGCTGCCACACCGATGTTGGATAGGTAAAGAGTATGTTGGTCGGATTAGCCTGGGCCGCGGGGAAGTGGGCGCTGAGGATCGCCGTGCCCTGCGCTGATTGGCTGGTGGTGCTGGTGGTGCCGTTATCGCCAAAGCCCGCCGGCGAATATTTCACCACGCACAGCGCCAGTGCGCCGAAGACAACCAGGCCGACTGTCAGGGTGCGGCCGGGCCGGCGGAGCACAACGGTGGAAATTCGCCCCCAGACCCCCAGTTTCAGGGGGCCTGGACGGGCCCCGGTGGGCCAGAAGACCGCTTTCCCGAAGATCGCGAGGAGCGCCGGAGTGAGAGTGAGGCCGATCAACAGCATGATGGCGATGCCGATAGCCAGAGCAGGACCGAGGCCTTGATAGAAGCCGAGGCTTGCGAGCAAGAGACAGAGCAATGCGCCGATAACCGTGCCTGCTGAGAAGGTGATGGTTTCACCCACCCGCGTGACACCTTTCACGATAGCGGCGCGTGAGTCCAGGCCACGCCGCAACTCTTCTCGTACCCGGAAGACGAGGAAGATACCATAATCGGTTCCCGCGCCGAGCACCAGAATAATCAGCATGATCTGCGTGATCGGCGATACCTGAACCCCAAACGAGTTGTGTGCCTGGGCGATGACGGGTCCTGCTAATACCACGACCAGTCCGGCCGGAAGGAGAGTCAGGAAGGGCGCAAGGATGGAGCGGTACACCACGAATAACAGCACCAGAATGAAGACAACCGAGAGAAGCTCGGTCAGCGCCAGCGTGTTGTTGCTGGCATTTTGGTTGTCGACACTCGTCGCCAGCTCACCGGTGAGATAGAACGAAAGGCCCGTCGGAGCGCCTGCCTTGCTGAACGTCGCGCGGATATCATCGATCACGGTGGTACTCCCCGTGCCGCCCTGTGACGCCGCCGCGCCCAATTCAACCAGCGCCTTGCGTGTCGTCCCATCTCCAGATATCCCCTGATCGCGGACCGCCGCTACATTTGCGACTCCCGCCGCCACACGTTCCACCCTCGATACGGCGGCCTGGTCGGCCGCTGTCAGCCGCCCGCCCGCTCGGTTGGCCACGATCAAGGCCGTTGGCGCCGTACCTCGTTGGAAGGGAGCGGCGAGCCGCGCCGCCTTCATGCTCGGTACAGTACTCGGCAGAAAGGCGCTGTTGTTGTTGTTCGAAATACTGGACAGGCTTGGTAATTCCTTGACGGTGAGAACCGTAACAAGCAACCAGGCGGCCACGATGACGTAGCGAAAGCGAACAACGGTGCGGCCGAGACGTGCAAATGCTCTTTCCATGAAATTGGTTCTCTTTCTCCATGCTGGGTGTCAGTGAAGGGTGATGGTGATGCCGGAGTTCATGTGCCGCGCTCGGGATGCGGACCAATGCCATGCAACGCGCCGTTACCATCACCGCTCCAACCGGCCGGGTGATTTATGGCCAATCCTTTTGATCTCGTCGTTCATCACGCACCGGAAAGCCCGGTCATCTCTGCACTCACTTCCCAGAGCCGCCGGGCGGCATTGTCGTCGTACGAGGGCGGTGAGGAGGTGGTAGCGGTGCAATTCACGAAGTACTCCCCACTTACTCCCTGCACCTCCGGTGAGGATGCCAGGTAGATCAGGGTTTTAGCGCCCTTCTCGGCTGACAGCAGGAATGGTCGAGCAACCGTCATCCCCAGGCGCATGAGAAGTCCATTGTTCTTATTGAAACCGGTTGCCACTACACCGGGATGCAGGCAATTCGCCGTTACACCAGATCCATCCAGTCGCCGCGCCAGTTCGTGCGTGAACAGAATGTTCGCCAGTTTGGACCGGCCGTAGACCTGGAACCCGGAGTAGCGACGCTCGCTCTGAAGATCGTCGAAGTTCAGCACGGCTCCCTTGTGCGCGTCCGATGTCACATTGACGATACGGGACGGCGCCGTAGCACAGAGCACGTCGATCAGGAGATTGGTGAGCAGAAAGTATGCGAGATGGTTCAGCGCGAAGGTGCGCTCGAAGCCGTCGACCGTCACCGATCGCTGCGAGAACACCGCGCCGGCATTGTTGATCAGCACCTCGAGTCGGTCGTGGCGCATGCGGAACTCCTGTGCGACGGTTCGGACCCCTTGCAGCGATGCCAGATCTGCTATCAGAAGATCTGCCGTCGTTCCCGCCTCGGCCTCGACCCGTGCTACGGCCGCCGCTCCTCGCTCGGCATCACGCGCCACAAGTACCACCGTCGCGCCCAGTCGAGCCAGTGCAACCGCCGCTTCCAGGCCAATGCCGCGGCTTGCGCCCGTGATGAGACACGTTTTCCCGTGCATGGATTGAGAGGCCATTGCGCCGTGCTCCATAGAAAAACCCAGGGGCTGGTGCCCCTGGGTCGAAACCGAAACGAAACGAGTGCTGTTAGCTACCGTTTGCCTGGGCGTAACGGCGGTTCACTTCGTCCCAATTGACGACATTCCACCAAGCGCCCAGATACTCCGGACGCCGGTTCTGATACTTCAGATAGTAGGCGTGCTCCCACACATCGTTGCCGAAAATCGGAGTGTGGCCCTGTGACGATGGATTGTCCTGGTTGGCAGAGCTTTCGATATGCAGGTCGCCGCTGCCGTCGGCGCAGAGCCATACCCAGCCACTGCCGAAGCGTTTGACGCCCGCGTCGTTGAACTGCTCCTTGAAGGCATTGAAACTGCCGAAGGACTTCGTGATGGCCTCGCCAATTGCGCCGTTCGGCTCGCCGCCGCCGTTCGGCCCCATGATCTGCCAGAACAGCGTGTGATTCACGTGTCCGCCACCGTTGTTTCGGACCGCGGTACGAATATCATCCGGAATGCTGTCGAGATCGCGAATCAAGTCTTCCGCGTTCTTGTCCTGCAGCTCCGGGTGACTTCCAGAGCCTTGTTGAGGTTTGTTACATAGGCCTGATGATGTTTGTCGTGGTGGAGATGCATGGTCTCCGAATCGATGTGCGGCTCGAGCGCTTCGTACGGATACGGCAAGGGTGGGACTTCGAATGGCATGCGTTCCTCCTTGGTGGTGGGGCTACAGGCTACTTCTACTATAGCGACCGTCCAGGCGCGCGGCGTACCACCAAAACCGGGAGGTCATAGGTTGCCGGCCTCACAGCAGTATCAGCCCCTGCCGCACGCCGACGGTGACCGCCTCGGTTCGACTCGCGGCGCCCAGTTTTCCCAGAATCGACCCCACGTGGAACTTGACGGTGTGCTCCGAGATGCCCAACTTGCGAGCGATATTCTTGTTCCCGACGCCTTCCGCCAGCAACCCCAGTACTTCGACCTCACGTGGCGTCAGCGTTTCCACCCCGGACGACGGAAGTGGTCGAGAAACGGGCGTGAGATGTGGCAGCAACCCCGTTGCTATCGCCGGGTGTAATACCACCAGTCCGGCTGCAACCCCGCCAATCGCAGCCAGTATTTCCTCTGCCTGCGCGTCGCGCGGCAGTACCGCGCGGGCACCGTAGCGCAGGGCTTCCGCTGCCTCCAGGCTCTCAGGATCGTCCGCCAACAACACGAGCGCCGGCAGACCGGCGTACGATTCGAGCGGCAGCGCCGGAAGGGAGTTTTCACTCCGTTCCAGCGCTATCAAAACCACGTCGGGTTGGGTCCGTTCCGTTCCTTTCAGCAGGGCTGAGAGATTCGTTTCGGCGCCGACAACCTCCAGTGCGGGATTGGCTACCACGATTGCCTGGAGGCCGGCTCGTACTACCGACGAGGCCGCGGCCACCAGAACTCGTATCACGCAGCTACTCCCGCACCCTCCGGGGTGGCTCGTCCATGCTTCTCGGGTGAGAGTAGCACGGTCAGGGGCCGGGGTTTACCGCCGCGCAGTAGGTCGAGGTTTATAGTATTGCTCGAACCGACGGCACGAAGCGCATCGTCGAGATCCTGCGGGCCTTCGAAATGACGGCCACCGACACCCACCAGAATGTCGCCAACGAATATTCCCGCGCTGTCTGCCGCGCTGCCGGGATGCACTTCAATCACCAGCAATCCACGGTACGCATCGCGGCGCTCTCCCGCCGGCACCAATACCGGCTGCATGGTCAGGCCCAATCTCGGCTTCTCTCCCTGCGACAGCAGGAATCGTTGCACCGCGTTGCTGGGCACGGCCAGCCCCAGCGCGCCGGCGACCATGCTGTTGATACCGATCACGGCACCGAATGGATTGACCAGCGGCCCTCCCGAGTTACCGGGATCGAGGCGGATATCCGCCTGCACCCATGCCTGTCTCCCATGCCCTTCGGCCGGCGCAATCGCGTGGATGATGCCGAGCGTCAGCGCGCCGGAGAGACCAAGGGGATTGCCGACCGCAACCGCGATCTGGCCGACTCGCAAAGTATCCGAGTCGGCGATCGGCGCGGCGGGTAACTCGTCGCTCTTCACTACAAGCGCCGCGAGATCGCGCTGCGGATCGCGGGCCGTCACGTCGGCCTCGAAGGTACGCCCATCGGCCAGCTCGACCTGGGCCTGTGCACCACGCGCCACATGTGCGTTGGTGATGATCAGGCCGTCCGCTCGCCAGATCACCCCGGCGCCGCCCCCCCGCCGGCCGTCGCGCACGTGGACGGTAGAACGCCGAACGCGTTCCGCCGTCACGGCGAGCTCATCCGCAATGCGGGTATCGAATACCATTGCCATTTCAGGCTCCCCTCTGCGGCCTTTCACCGACCGTCAAATTGACATCGGTCACGGTTCCGCCACGCAGCAGTTGAACCGCGAGCGGCTTGCCTACCCGCTGCGGGTCGAGTACCGATTGGACATCGCTGGTGTCGGAAACGGGTTTTCCGTCGAGCGCGGTAATGATATCTCCGACGATGATGCCGGCGGCTTCTGCCGGACCATGCTCTTCCACGGAGACGACGATGAGGCCGGCTTCCGTTCCGGATGCCAGGCCACCGCGCATATTCTCGGGCAAGCGAACCGGCTGCATGGCAACCCCCAGATAGCCACGCGCGATACGGCCACCGGAGAGGAGCTGCTCCACAACCCGATTGACGGTGCTGGTGGGAACCGTGAGGTTCAGCGAGCGTGAGAGCCCGGATGTATTGATGCCGACTACCCGCCCGGCGGCATCCACCAGCGGCCCACCGGAGAATCCGGGGTAGAGCGTGAGGTCCGGGCGGATCATCAGATCGATCTGGCCGCCGGCCCAGGTGCGCCAGGCTCCGCTAATGGAGCTGATTGCGCCCCAGCTGGCTCCCAGTCCACCTTCACCCGGTCGAGCCACGGCGAGCACGATATGTCCGATCTTGAGCGCCGCGGAATCGCCGATATCGGCCGGGGGGAAATTCGCGCCTTCGATGCGCAGTACCGCCAGGTCGGTCCCGGGATCTCGGCCGGCGATGGTGGCCGGAACGGTTTTCCCGTCGGGAAGGGTTACCGTGACGCCCTCATCGCGCTCGATCGTGTGATCGGCCGCGACGATGACTCCCTGCTGCCAGTGAACGCCGCTCGAGGAAATTCGTCCTCGCCCGTTCACGGCGACGATTGACTGGCCGGCGCGTTCTACCGCGTCCGCCAATCCATTTGAAAATGCCGGCAGAGCGCTGCCGATGTCTTGAGTTTCTGCAACCACGTTGGTTCCTCCGTGCTGGACAAGGTCGACCTCGACCTTGCCTGAATGCGTTGGACGGTGTGTCCTTACTGCATCCATCATCGACCTACGTGGGTGCCCGCAACATCGGCCCTTTGGGGAGAAGTAGACCTAGCAAAATGGCTACCAGGATTGAGGTCGGTTGTTACAGCCCGTGCCAATTCACCTTCGGTGGTGATATGAAAGGCGGCCCAATCTCGATCGTCACCTTGGTGTGTTCGTAGAGCGGGATGGTGCGAGGATTTCCCGTAAAGAGCGTCGGGCCAACGTACACGCGCAGCGTCTGACCCGATCCAACGGAGTAGCCGGCTATGCGCTGCCGGGTTAGCGGTTGCCCCCAGATGTCGAAGAAGTTCCCGAGCGTGGGCGCAATGCGATGTGGCGCCTCGATGTGGATGATACCGCTCGTATCGTGCGTGTGAAGCCAGTAGAAGCAGAGATGCTCGATGTGGATACCCGTACCGGCGGGCGGGCCGGCCACCACCCTGCCGCGCACCACGATCGCCAGGTGGGCATGCACATGGTACGTGGTCCCCTCCAGAAAATCGCAGCTAATGCCGTCGATCGATGGCGCGGTGGCACGTGCGATACCGATTCCCGCCGCCAGAAGCAGTATGAGGATCGAAATCACAGCCAGAAAGCGCCGCATGGCCATATCCTAAAGCATGGCGCGGCGGGCGGCCGTTGAGAACGAGCATCGAGGAGTGAGGGAGTTGGGGATATGATCGTCGAGCAAATTCGTTATTTCGTGGATGAAGATAAGCGACGCGAGCTGGTTGAAACGCGGCGCGAGCTCGATCGCATTCGGCAGGCGGCGGGCATGCCGGCCGGACGTATCCTGTTGTCGGATGCCACGCCGAGCGGCGGTCCCACCGTTGTATGGCAATGCGCCTACGACGATGAAGGCGATATGGGCCTGGCCGACGCGCATCTCATCGGTCAGGCGGACTATGAAGCGGCACGCGAACGATTGAGCGGACTGGTGCAGCGCGTCGAGCTCGAGCTGTATACCTCGGACGACCCAGAATAGCGGTCCCGGTGCGAAACTGGGACTGTTGAATCTGGCATCACCGATGACCGTGACACGTGTCATCACGAACCCTCCGACAGGATTGATCCATTGGCGTCGCTCGGACTCGGACAAGCACGGCTGGCGCGGTTATTGCACGGTCTTGAGAAAGTTCGTATTCGTACTAGAGCCCATAGCCGGGGGTAGTACGTTCTGAGAAGGAGGCCCGCTATGTCTGTCGCGCGCGTTACTGAGATCAGTGCCACGTCACCTCAGAGCTTCGAGGATGCTATTCAACAGGGTATTGATCGTGCCAATCAAACCTTGCGCCATGTAAAGAGCGCGTGGGTGAAGGAGCAACAGGTCAATCTGGATGAGGGCAAGATCGTGAGCTATCAAGTGAACCTGACCATCACCTTTGTGCTCGACGACCTAACGTAAAGTCCCGCGAACTAGTCGCTGCAGAGACAACGCTGGACAATGCGGTACGAGTGACCACCGGTCGCCGATTGCCCGCGCGAATTGCGCGGGCTGTGCTGCACACCCCGGAAGGATCGTGACGGCGGAAATGGAAGGTCGATCACGCGCGGTTCTGAAGGTAGAGCGGAGGTCGGCGAGGACAAGACGAAAGGAAAGTTCCCGCATGTCCGGGGTGAACTGACGAACAGTCAGGACATGAAGGCCAAAGGGCGAGCGAACAAACGCAAGGGCACAGTTAAGGCGCCGCCAGGGAGGATCAAGACCGCGCTGGACGCGCTGCGACACTGATCTCCCAGAAAGCGCTCGGCTGTTCGCGTCTGTACCATACGCACCAGGATTAATCGTGCCAGGAGACATCAATGCTTGACGGGCTCATTCAACAATTTTCCGGCGGCGAAGTGAACGCAATGGAGGGGCAGCAGCTTCATGGTGGGGTGACCCAGATGCTTGAAGGAGCAGATAACCAGCACGGTATCGCTGCCATCTCGCAGGCGCTTGGTTCACTCGGCGGGAGCGGCTTTGGCCAGAGTGTGACCCAGGGCACGGCAAACGCGAGCCCTGAGCAGCGCAGCGGATTGGCGGGCATGCTGATGAGCGCGGTGTCGCAGGGCGGCGGTTCGCCATCGAACGTGCTCTCGCAACTCGGTATTGGCGGCCAAAGCATGGGGCCGCAAGAACTGGGCACGCTGGCACAGTACGTCGGGGACAATCACAGCGGCGCCCTGTCACAGGTTATGGGGAATCACTTTGGCAACGGCGGCGGGGGCGGCATGATGAGCCTACTCGGAAACCCGATGGTCCGGCAGGTGGGCATGAACCTGGCAAAGCGCCTGATGTAGGAAGTTCGAACCACAACGCCACGAAAGAGGACATTCCCTCTATTGCCTGCCATGACATGCTGGCAGGGAGTATAGCCGACGAGATCGTGGCGCTGGCAGCGCTGACCCAGCGCGACCTGGCGAAATTCGGGAGTTTTTACCGCGCGCTTTCGCCCGCGTAGCACTTACCTCAATCCAGGACTCGGACACCAGTCAGGAACTGATGAAAGCCGGCCTCGCTCCGCTTTGGACCCCGACCGTAGTAAATCCCCTCGTAAATTTCGCCCAGCGTGATGAGACTGACGCCGATCCCGTCTGAGACCAGTCCATCCAGGAGCGCAACTGCTTCCTGCCTGGCAACCAGGTAGGAAGCGATCCAGTCGGAGTCGACCAGATACCTCATAGGTCGACTGATGGACGGGTGGAGATCCTCCGGCGCTCGTAGAGGTCCTCGATGAACTTGTCGGTATCGACCAGGTCTTTCCAATTCCCTGCAGATGAGCGGAAAGCCTCGTAGTCCTCAGGCGTCGGCTTCTTACGTCGCGATGCACGCTTCAGTGGCGGGGGCACGATCATCGCCGGTTCTCCGCCGCGACGGCGGAGAGCCCGTTACTCGTGGGAGCGATGCACTTCCTCGGCCAGTTGGAGCAGATCCGGAGCGTCTCCGAGATCAATTGGTGTGATGTGTTCGGCTATAGATTTTTCCTTACCCTGCCACTATTGCATCATGTTGACACAACGTCGCGCGGCGTATATGCATTTACCTTCTCTGCTGCACGACCGCACCGGCCCGCGTGTAGCCCCAGGATTCGACCGTCGTCTGGCAACCGACTCCCCGTGTCGGCGGCTGCACCATCGCCTTTGACTGCACCCATCGTCTGCCCTTGTCGCTACAGTCTGTCGCTTCCTGACCACTTACTCTGTCTCTAAAGTGCTTGCGCGCCCCTGGGCCATGTGATAAGACTGTGGCATACGTCCCACCGGATAGTCGCATTGTGTGTGCAGCGAAGGAGTCACCGTGTCAATTCTTGCTTATGGATCGGAGCAGGTGGAGAAACTGCAGACTGCCCTGGGCGGTACGCTTCCCGCGGACGCGGGCGAGGCACCACGCATGCAACTGGACACTTTCGTCGGCGAGCGTTTCAAAGCGACCGATGCAATGCGACAGGCGACCGAGCGCCTGACGGCAGCCACTCGTGACCGAGTTTTCAGCCACATACCGCAGAACGACCTCGGCATCAAGCAAAGCGTGGATGAGGCACGCAGGTTCTACCAGGACCGCCTCGAGCACAGAATTCGGCAGCCTGCCTTGACGAAGGTCGAGCCTCGATACGTCACCGGCTCGGGCTTCTGGCTTAAACCCCCTCCGTATGACGTTCCCTGGACAAATACTAATAACGGTGGCCAAGCCAGCGCCGACAATGCCGCCGGCACCTATAGCGTGGCGACGCAATCCATTGCTAGTGGCTCAGTGGAAGCCGCTGCGGGGCTAGCAGTCTGGTTCTTCTGTACTGCTACCGATCCCATGCAACGCGTCGCGGCACTGTTGGACTATGAAGATGATTGGTGGGACTCGGCTATGGGGTACGTGGCTCACAATGACCTCAGGACACGGATTTGGGTTTGGGGGAACACGGAGAATGCTTGGTTGACACAGTCCGACCTGTCTCCATCCTGGAGCGATGGCGTGGGCTGGTTTGAATCGCATGGCAATGATCCTTCCGGCGACGCCGGCCGAATGGCGATTGAGACGTTCTTCCCGGCCGAGGCAAACAATTGGTACCTAGCTTGGGTGTGGTCCGATGCCTCCGTGTTCGCTAACGGTGGGCTTTTCGGGATTGCGGCGTCCTCGATCCAGTTCAGTGTGACAGTGCCATTCGTGGTCTTCGGAAGTCTGTTCTAGGTCCGGTCCCGGAGAATCGATGTCGCGCTCGGTACCTGCCCGGTCCTCGTCGCTATCAGTCGGGACTAGCGCCAAGCACCAGTGCGAAATTGAGTTGAGTGTGCGATCCGGGACCCTTTAGGCCGGCGCGAGACGCGGTCCGGCTGCTCGGATCAGCACCGTCGCCCAGGTGCGGAACGGGCGCCATCGTTCCGCGATCTCTGCCATCTCTGGCGGCGTAGCGGGGCGGCCCAGGCCGTAGAGACGCCCAACCAGTGCCAGTGCTTTTGGCTCGTTGTCGGGAAGTACATCGGTGAATCCGGTGCCCCGGATGACGATGAGCGACGCGTAGAACGGACCGATGCCATCCAGTCGTTGGAGGTCACGTATTGCCTCGTCCGGTTCCATGGCACGCAGCCGAGCGCAATCCAGCTCTCCCGCCAGGGCCGCCCGCGCAATGCCGTGCATCCGGTTGAGCTTGATATCGGGAATCCCGGGGAATTCGCCCACCGCCAACAGTGCTTCCGGCGTGGGGACCGCGGCCAGGGGTTCACCGGCGATCTGGAACGTCGTGCCGTGGGTTTCGCTCAAAGCCCTACGTACGGCCGCCATCATCTTCGCCGGGCGGCGAGCACTCAAAACGCTCCACAGCGCGGCCTCGTACGGGGAGTAGAACAGCGGGGGACGGAGTCCCGGGGCAACTGCCATCAACTGCGCGATCACGGCGTCACGCTGTCCCAATGCCTCAAACTCTCGGCCGTCGTGGTCGAGCGAGAGAACACGTGCCACCTGGCACAGCACGGTCTCGCCGTCAGCGTCGCCAGTAATGTCGCAGCGTACCGAGCCGTCGGTGTCCTGGCGTACCGCGACACCGGCCTGACGGCTATACCCGTCTCCGTCAACGCAGAACGCCATACGCATGACACCGTCGAAGGTGGTTGCTTCCCGGCCCCCGAATCCGAAGGTTGCCGCCTCTTCGAGCGAGAATGCACCCCGCGGATGCAACACGTGCTCGGTCATGCCGTGGAGGTCGTCGTTCACCGGTTTTCCAGGCTTACATTCGAGCGGTTGATGTTACGAGAGCGTCGACGCTGAGAGTCTTCCATTGCAATCCTGCGCCGCTCCGTACGAGCACGCTCGCTACTCCCCGGTCGCGTGTACGGCGCCGTCCGGGATCTCTATCATCTGCAGCGGATCTCGTGTGGGGAAGGCGGGACGTTGCCCGTGTTCGTACGGCATCCAGTTGCCTGATGCGATCAGCTCTCCGGCCAATTGCTCGATCTGCTGTATGCGCGCATTGGCGCGTAACGCTTCGCGTATCGAGAGAATCCCAACCGCCGGATGGCGTTTTTCGACGACGTGACGCAACATGCTCAGGTGGGCGTTGTCCGGCACACCCGGCTGGCGGATTGGCCGCGTGGCGGCTCGGAGGGCGCTCTGCGTCCCGTCGATAGCCACCCCGTTGGTGAAGTCGAACTTGTAGAAGGAACGCCGGCCGCCCATGCGCCGTTCACCACTGAGCTTGATGAACTTCGCATTGGTAACGCCCTTGCCGACGTCGATCGTCACGTGTACCGGCCTGCCCCGGTGGTCGAAGGAGCCAAGGAGCCGGGCATAGGTTTCATGCTCGGACCGCAACGGTTGGTACCGACCCACCTGAATTGGGCGGTGGGGATCGAGCTTGAGATGGTCGAGCGGCGTGAGCAGCGAGAGCACGGCAAATGCGTGTGGAATGAGATCGGCGATCATCCCGATCTGGGCGCCCGACCCACCCGGCTCTTGCTCCTCCAGAATTTCGATCTCAACTTCTTCGATCTCATCCAGGAAGGCACGCAGATTGCGTTCCTCGGTCAGCAGGTTCTCCAGCAGACGAACCTCGGTTTTGAACCAGTAATGGTCGGCAGCGACGATCTGGACAGTGCCGTCTGTGCTGTCGAGGAATGCCCGGTACTCCTCCGGTGGAGCGCCCAGCGGCTTCTCAATCAACACGACGTTCGACAGGTCGTAGTAGGTTTTCAAGACTGGAAGATGGGTCTCGGCCGGAGTGGCGATGTAGGTGATTACGTAGCAGCTTGGTTCCAGCTCGAGCGCGAGGGCATCGTGCGCCGGCGAGCTCGGCGAATCCCAGTAAAAGAGGTCGCCGTTCGCGAGAACCGTCTCTTCGGCGGATGAGAGAACTTGGCGCCGGCCAGGGAGATCGGCCTCCACCACATGCGTTCGGAAGTTGAAAAAGCTTTTCAGCAAAACGAGGTGTTTGTAGGCCTTCTGTCCCCATTGCCCGAAGCCGATGAGAATGACATCCTTCTGGATGTGATGCTCTTCCTCTTCACGCGCGTGGACCCGAGCATTTCGAATAGCCATGGCCGCCTGGTTCGCGAGACCGGATAGCCGGTCGATCTCGCCGCCACTGAACATGCGCTGGCGATCGCGCTGCCCCAACAGGACGGCTCCAAACGCGTCACCATCGCCGGCTTGCAGGGGAAGAGCGATGAGCGAACGGACGCCGAGCAGCCGCGCCATGTACGGCGAGACGAGCGGGTGATTCAGTGCATCTTCCGCGACGATTGGCCGGTTGTGGTCCGCCGCTTCGAATACGATGGACGGCTCAGGCCGTTCGACTCGTCGGTGACGCCACAGTTCGTCTTGATCCGAGGCCGCGGCACCATACCAGGCTGAACCGTCTTCGTCCAGTAGGGCAATCAGACAAATGGAGGCGTCAACTGCACGCACCATATTTCGGGCAATGAGACGCAGCGTCTGATCGAGATCGATGGAGGTTGCAATGGCGCGGCTGACTTCGGTCACGATTTCCAACTGCCGTGCACGCAGCGTCACGTCTTCGTAGAGGCGTGCGGTTTCCACCGCAACCGCGACCGTGGCCGCGCAGGCACGCAACGCTTCTATTTGCACGCGGCCGATCGATTGAGTGTGAGCGGTGCGGAAACCCGCTTCCAACACGCCGGTGGCTCGCCCATTTCCATCGGAACCGAACGGAACGAAGACACGCACCAGGGATGCATGTTTGTATTGCGTGAACATCTCCGCGTTGAGCGTGATCTCGCTGGTTTGCCGGTATATGGTTCCTTCGTCACTCTCGGAGCGCATCGGGGCGCGGTCCGCCGCTTCCCGCAATCGGGCGGCATGGACGCTACCTTCGTTATTTCCATCGGACCGTACCACCGGCACGGACATGCGTTCGAGGCCGTCTTCCGGATAGCCGGCGACGAAACCGTCATGCTCCTGGGCGTCACGCGCGGCCACGACAATGGCTCTTCTCCGCGTGGCCGCATAGGCAAGCACATCTTGCGGATCGAGGCGTCGAATGCCGGGCGCTGCCCAGGTTGGCACGCGGCGCGATGTCGGACCGGAATGGCCTTCATCGGGAAGAGACGAAATGTCTGGAGATGCCGTTGCTCCCGCGCTGGCCGTAACTATCAATCCCCCATCCGGTGCTGATTCAAGTAGGAAGATATCCGCGAATTCAAAGTCCAACTCCGGTAGCTCCGGATCGGTCAGAGCCGCCACGGCGGTGCGTAGGGTTTCTTCTTGAGTGGCCCCCGGTTGTAGCAGGCGTGTGCTGAGACGGGTCACTGCACCCAGGGTTCGATTCGTGTCCTCCAGGGCCTCGGCAAGCCGGCCGGTGTGAAGCATCGCACCGAGTAGATCGGTCGCGGTTTGGAGCAGGCTGTGGTCCATGGGTA
Source organism: uncultured Chloroflexia bacterium (assembly GCA_963737125.1). Classification (GTDB taxonomy): domain Bacteria; phylum Chloroflexota; class UBA5177; order UBA5177; family UBA5177; genus JANWJD01. The sequence goes on from CAVTRL010000001.1 coordinate 288,387, forward strand.
AGCGCCGGTGCAACACGAACGGGTCTCGGTCGGCCAGCACCAGAATCCCGTGGTGTCCCTGCCCGCGCGGTGCAAGCGCGATAACCGGATGCAAATGTGCCTCGGCCAACGCGGCGTTCAGAGCCTCGTCGCTCGGGAGCTCGTTTGGCCCAACCTGTGGAAGAATCTCTACTCCCGTTGTCTGGAAGCCGTGGGCAGCAACGAGTGTGAGCCGGTTTCTTCCCTGAATCGGTACATATAACGCCGCCGCGTCAAGGTGCGCCGCGACAAGTATGCGTTGAAGTGCGGCCTCCATGCGAAGGGTGGATGCGCCTTCGTGCTCTACACCGACCGGCAAAGCGGAAAAATCGCTAACCAGGGTGCTGATAGCGCGCAGAATGTTGGCTTCCTCGGTGCGCCGGGCAGCATCAATCGTCACCGCGATGTCTTCGGCTGCCTCGCCGATCCGCTCCAGATAGGTTGCCGACGAGACATCGATTTTGGTGCGCATATCCGGGTGCTGAACGTAGTTCAGATAGAGCAGCCCGACTATACGACTGCCGACGATCAGCGGAAGTGCGACGATCGCCTCGATCTTGTGACGACGTACGAACGAGCTTTCCGCCTCGGCCATGGCGTCGGCGGTTATAAGTGGGCGGCGAGTCGTGAGCAACCACGCGCTCGTGCCGTAACTACGAGGCGACAGCTCGTCCGGTGTTTTCCCTTCGGCTTGATCCGATCTAAACCGGCGCAATTGGTCGGCAAAGTCGGGTAGAGAGTGCACCAGATCGCTTTCCGGCAGTCCCACCGCGACCGGCGCATAGAAGCTATCGGTCTCATCGTCATAGGGATACAGGGCGATAATGTCTGCGTCGCTCGTTTCTCTCATACGCTCAACTGCAGACCGCAGTGCAGCTGCAAAACCTGTATCTATGCTGTGCTGGCTACCCTGTGTCACACCCACCCTCGCTTCAGCAACTCCTTGACGCCGTCCCCCGTAAGTTCACGCTACCATCCCCGTACAATTACAACAAGCCGGCGCGCATTGCGAGAGCCCAAAAGTGCATTTGGGTGGCCCCTGATGGGCATCCTGGTGGCCGGCCATTGCATGAGGATGCGATGTTTGCCGTACTCTGAACAGGGATCGCACTTGTGCGGTTCGAAAGGACGACTCTAGCCTGGACGAAGGATGGAAGCCATGCAGGCCACGCGTTACTTCTCGTTGATTTTCGGTATGGTTTACGTGTTGATCGGCATCATCGGCTTTATACCCGGCTTGCATACAATGCCTCCGGCCGGAGCGCCCCATCTCGATCAATCCGCCGACTACAGTTACCTCTTCGGCCTGTTTCCCATCAACGCCGTGCACAACGCTGTACACATTGTTGTAGGGCTGGCCGGTCTCGCCGCGTATCCTCGGTTCTCGGTGGCGCGAATGTACTGTATATTGCTCTTCCTGGTGTTCGGCGTACTCACCTTCATAGGTTTTCTACCTGCTCTCGATACCCTGGGAGGTCTTATCCCGTTATTCAGCGGTGATACCTGGCTACATGCCGGGACGTCTCTCCTTGGGGCGCTGTTCGCCTATGTCATTCCCGAGTCGACCTCCGAGGAACCCGTCCACGCCGCCGTTCCCGCCCACTAGCGGTCGGAAGTTCAGCTCGCGTCAAGGGCGGTATACCTCGACTACGATCGGCTTGAAGCTGTAATTGTTCGACATTTCGGCGGAGCAGGCGGTAACACCGACAATTAGGTCGATTTCCGCCCGAAGATCGATCCAATCTCCCGCGCGGGAGCGCGGTGGGCCAATCTTCAGGTCACCCGACGATAGAATCTCGACGTTCATGAAAATATTGAAGGTCGTGGGGATATCGTCACGTTCGATGCCGAAGGGCTCAAGGCTGCCCGCAAGGTTCTCGAAGCAGCTCGGATGATGACCGTGGTGATCGTACAGGATGCGGAAGGTATCGGGGCTGCACGGTGTGAGCAGGAAGTCGTGGCGGCCGACCCGGTCTTCGACGATCGTTAGCATCGGATTACTACGATTCGAGTACAGGATGTGACCGGTGGTCAAATAAATCGTGTTGTTGTAGTCAAGTGACCGCCCGGATGACAGCCATTCGCGGTGGTCGTCCGCTGCATACGCCAGAAAATCGGCAACCTGTTCGCCCTCGGGATCGATCACGCGGAGTATCTGGCCGGTCCGCAATTGAAGGCCGATCCCTGTTTGTGGCGCAATATGATGGGCGGCTATTTTCTCCACGGTACGTTCTCCCTGAGGCGAGTCCCGCCCGGTAACGGTCCATACAGGATATCGCGTGGACATCGATGGGAAACCACACCACGGTGCGGGTGCTCGGGCACGCGACTGAAGGTCTTATCGCTCGGCGTAACGCATCAGTAAAGATGCCGTAACAAGCCTGTAACAATTGATGCCGCGACGGGCATATTCCCTGCGGTGTGGCAAGGAGCGTAATTCGTAGAGCACGTGTGGAGGTCTAGATGGATTCGGTGAAATCGCGCGAGGGGACGAGGCGACACGGCGACGTCTTGCGCGATATGGACGAGGTGAAGATCACGCCATTCCACATAAAAGTAATGTTTGTGTCGGGTATGGGTTTCTTCACCGACGCCTACGACCTGTTCATCATTGGTATTGCGGTGACCTTGCTCAAGCCACTCTGGCACCTCAGTTCGTTCGACGTGTCGTTGATCAATTCAACATCACTGATTGCCGCGGCAATAGGCGCGGTGATCTTCGGCCGGGTTGCCGATGTGCTCGGCCGGAAGCGGATTTACGGTGTCGAGGTACTCGTGCTGGCCGCTGGTGCAATTGCTTCTGCCTTTTCGCCGAATATCATGTGGCTCGTTGTTTCCCGTTTCATTCTGGGTGTCGGTATCGGAGGAGACTACCCCGTGAGTGCGACCATCATGAGCGAATATGCGGGCAAGGGATCGCGCGGCCTCCTGGTCTCATTGGTCTTTGCCATGCAGGGGGCGGGTCTCGTCATCGGGCCGTTGGTGGCAGCGGCGCTCCTGGCCATGGGAGTGTCACACGATCTGGCGTGGCGTATCATGCTTGCCCTGGGAGCGATTCCCGCATTGTCTGTCTTTTATCTGCGTCGCCAGATACCGGAAACCCCACGTTTCGCTCTTGCCGGCCGTAACCATGCTGAGTTCATCCAAGCTGCCGGTAACGTGTTGAAGGATCACGACGCGGCGTCGGGGCCAACTGAAGAGCAGCAGCCCCAAGAGGAAGGCTCTTCCACCTGGGAAGGTTTTCGAACTCTTGTGAAAAACCCCCGTTTGCTCCGGTGGTTATTCGGTGCCGCCCTCGCCTGGTTCCTGCTCGATATTGCGTACTACGGCAACACCGTTTCGAGTCCTCTTGTGCTCAAAGCGCTCGATCCCAGCAAAGATTTGCTGCGCGATACCCTGCTGCAGCTCCTGATCTTCGGAGTGGCCGCGATCCCGGGTTACTTCATCGCCGTGGTAACGATGGATCGACTTGGCCGGAAAACAATCCAAGTGGTGGGGTTTGCCGCGATGAGTCTCGCATTCGGTGCCATGGCCATCGTGCCGGGCATAACCAAGTTGGTTGTGCCATTCCTGGTCCTCTATGGCTTTAGCTACTTCTTTAGCGAGTTTGGACCGAATACGACTACCTTCATCTACCCATCCGAACTTTTCCCGGTGTACGTCCGCACCACCAGTCACGGCATCTCGGCGGCCTTCGGAAAAATCGGCGCGTTCTGTGGTGTGTTTGCTTTTCCGCTGTTGCTCGATCGTGGCTTGGCCGCGGCGGAGGCGGTGGCAGCCGTGGTCAGTCTGCTCGGTCTGGCCTGCACCTTCTGGCTGTTGCCGGAAACCAAGGGGCGCAGCCTTGAGGAGATATCGGCTGACGAAGAGGAAGTTGCAGCCTGATGGCGCTGCTGCGCGCCACCCGCTGCGCGGCTCAGGGCGGCGAATAAGTGCTGTCGGGTGCTGGCGGGCCGGCGTTTGGTTGCGCGTGAAACGGACAAACCCACCCCTCTTCGAGCTGGCGGCCCGAATACTGGCGGGCTTCGGAACGTGTGCCGAAGTCGCTCAGCATCGGGTTGATGCTTCCCTGTAAGGCCAGTTCTCGACGGCGAATCACGTCTTGCATGCGCGCGTACCCTCCATTCTCGCGCAGTCGCTCGAACTGAAATCGGGCATTGAAGACCAGGGTAGGTACTACGAATCTTCGGGAGAGACGAGAGGCCGCGGGATGGAGGCCCACGACAAAAAACGCTCGCCCCGCGAAGGAAAACGCGAAGCTGCCGTGTGCAGGATCAGACGAAACATCCGGGTCCCAGGGACACGCGTCCCGGCCATGCAGAGCTTGCAACTGCTCCCACAGGAACGCCTCGAACTGCTCCTCGGTCTCACCGGCGTTCGATCGAAAACTGGCCGCAAAGGTCGAGAAGTTTGAAGATGCGGGATCTTGCCGGTCCACGAACTCCATCAGGTCGTTCGCCAGGCGGTCAGTCGCGTCCAATCCAGCTAATCGGTCGTAGACCTTGAGGCAATACGTGCCGCGGTGAATTACCGATTTTGCCCCGACGCACGAAAATGATGGATCGTCGACCCAGCGACGAAACTGCTCCGCAACGCTGTCACCAGCTCGATGGTCGATCATCGAGCCACACCAGCGCGCATGCCCGCGGCGTCGCGCATCCCGTGCCGCCGGCGTAGCTGACGTTGCGACGTGGCAGCGCGCCGGATGACGATTCCTCGATATGGAACACCGCCGTGAATCATGCGCGTAAAGAGCGCCAGCCAACTCGTCGTGGCGCGCTCCAGAATCCAGAGAGGAGCCAGCACCGAGCATATCGCCGGAAAGTGAGAGGTCCCACCGGCGATCCGCCGGCCTGCCTCGGCGAGGGCCACTGAAAGGAAAGCTGTACCCGTAATTGCGCGCCAGTGCCGCCCCAGAGCGCCGTATAGCAGGAGCGGTAAGACCGTCAACGACACCGACATTCGGATCGGCCGCGCGAACTCGTCGTAGGCCTGTCGAACCCTCTGCGTGAAAAAGTGATGAGACGTTGATGGGAGACGCCGGACGTACAACGCCGCTGCCACTGCCTGGCTCCCGCCGGCCGCCCGGATCGTGCGAACCAGCTCGAGATTCTCGAATAGCACCGAACCGTCATAGCCGCCGCACGCGTCCAGATACGAACGCTGGACGCCCACCGTACCTGGCCAATCTCCGCCCGTTACTCGGTTGAGCAACGTGCGAGCTGTGTCGAGCTTGGCGTGCCAGGGGAGTGGCTCGAAATAATTTTGTGGGCGCACGACCGCGTAGCAGCCGAGGAGCTGCACCATCTCATCGAGTGCCGGGCGATCGTAGCGCACATCGTCGTCGGCAATGACTACCCGTTCGTGCGCCGCTGCCCGTAACCCGGTCAGTACGCCGCCAACCTTCCCATTCGGCGTCCGCAATGCCGGATCGACCGGGAGGTGGAGCACGGAGTTGGGAAAGGAACGGCGATGCTTGCCAAAGATTTCAGGCGGTGAGCCGTCGACCACGATGACTTCCACGCACGTCGCGAGCGTGGCGAGATACTCAACAAATTCTTGCGCCGCCTCCTCATTGTCGCAACGCAATGGCACGACATAGCTGGCCTTCACAGGTCTACTCCTGTCCCTACAGATTCGAGGCGGATGAGTACGGGGAAGTGACCTTGCAGCGACTGGGGGAGGATGTCACCGAGCCCGTGACGATTTCTGACGTATTGTCAGAAAGAGCAAGTTTCGTACCTCTTGACCGTTTGAGGCGTCACCTTCCGGGTGGAAGCACCGGCTTCCGGACGCAAGCGCTTGTTCTAATAACTGTTGACAAATAGAAAATACGTTCTAGTATTGAAGTGAGATGAGTCGTAGTAATCGGGCGATTTCTCGTTTTCCGGTGCCACTCGACCTCTCTGCCAGAGGGAAGGAAACACGATGCATCCCACAATTTGTCGGTATTTCAGATCGCCAGGGATACTGGAGGCGCTGTGTAGCCTCCATCTCCATGCCCCGCGTGTACTCCTACCGGGAGGATTCTGCAGTACGTACGGAATCGGTCACGGGGATTGCAAACCGTGAGTCGATCGGACGGAAATCTACCGGTCGATCTCTCGGTCAGCCCTGAACGAATGATGTGGATTCGAGATCACGTTCGAGAACTCGTGGTGCATCATATCCACGCATTGCAAATCGCCGCACGGGCCTTCCGCAATGCAGGGATTCACGATCAGGCGAGGAAGTGTGAGATCCAGGCGAAGCGACTTACCACGGTAGTCGCCGGCCTTGACAACCCGATGTCGATGTTGACCTTTCCTGACGGCACCGACCCCGAGACGCCGTAGCCGGCCTACACGCCGCCGGACTGGAAGACCGGACCATCGACCATGGCGGCAAAGAGCTGATCCAGGGTCGCGGCGGGATCGACGCCCAGACCGGTGTGAACCGGTGACGTTTGAATCACGGTGCTGCGCGGTGCGACCAGCCAGTGAAAGCGCCCGGCCAGGTCAAGCGCGCCGATCGAGCCGGCCTTCGGACCCCCTTCACACACCAAAGGAATCACTGCCAGATGACGCCGAACCTCTTCAAGGTCGATCTCCGGGTCGATTACCTGCAATCTCTGCGCCTGGAGGGTTACGCGAGCTCCGAGGAAGCGATAGGTACGGCAAAAGAGGATTATTCCCCCATTGATGAACTCGTGGCGCTCGACACGCGGGACGACTCTCACAACGGCGTAATCAAACGTGGCCGGCACGCGCATCAAGCGCCTCCTGCACGAAAGCTCGCGGAGCCCGAAGACGATTCTCCAGGAAATCGAGGAACGCGGCTCGATGACTGGTGCGCGAGCCGAACGTTCCGCTATCGTCGAGCCAGTCGTCCGGTATGAGCTCGACGATGTTTGCAAGTACGCCGTTCGCCAGCAACTCGGTTGCCCGGCGGTCAGCCGCGAGGAGCTGCGTTGCCCACGGAAGAAGAACGTGGTCTTTGATCGGCGAGAACGGGCTCCGGCTGCGCTCCATGTAGTCCGACCAGTTGTATTGGAAGTACAGCGCCGCACCGTTGTCGATGAGCCACAATTTTTTGTGCCATACCAGGAGGTTCGTGTTGCGGACCGTTCGATCCACGTTCATGATGAATGCGTCAAACCATACGACCGCCGACGCGAGATCCGCTTCCGGCGGCGGTCCTACCAGAGGATCAAATGCGAACGAGCCGGGCAAATAGTCGAGCGCTAAATTGAGACCTGCGCTCGTGCGAATCAATGCTTGAATCTCGGGATCGGGCTCCGACCGCGCCAGGGTTGCGTCGAGCTCCATGAAGACAATTTCCGGCTGCGGCAATCCAAGGACTCGTGCCAGCTCCCCACAGACCAGTTCGGCAATCAAAACACCGGCGCCCTGACCTGCTCCCCGAAACTTCAGGACGTAGGTGCCGAGATCATCAGCCTCGACGATCGCCGGCAGCGATCCTCCCTCCCGGAGCGGCGTGACATAGCGCGTGGCTCGCACCTGCCGCACCGACGGCGCGGAGTTGACCGCTTCATTCCTGGTCTCGTCCAGCGCCGGCATCCTTTCGGGTGGATCTTCCGCGTAACGTTTATGATATCCAGGGGGAGCGGTACCGAACTTGCTCTCGAACAGAAGAAACCGCCGCCGAGGAGAGTAGAGATGCGGTATCAGGTCTGGATCGTGGGCCTCAGCTTCGTGGTATTTGGCATCGTGGGGTGGGGATTCCTGGGCTACAGTCCGGTCTATATCGGCCTGATGCTCCTCGGTATCGTCGCTTTTGGTCTCGGCTTCGGCGCTTCCAAATAGCGAATTGATCCCTCTGGTCGCTCAGGAGTTCAAGCCGTATTCTACGATGTGATCGATTCGTAGTCTGACCGTTACGCGATCTTCCCTGGAATACTGGTCGCGCACTTGTTGCTCGGCCTTCTCGGTACCGTGATACCGTATCGCCAGCCGTTTGATATCGGCCTGGGACACCTCGGGGTCGTCGGTTAGGGTGACCGAACCACGGAGCGTCAAGTAACGGTAGCCGTCCTCGATGCAAAGTGAGACGCGTGGATCCCGTCGGAGGTTCCGTTCCTTCACTCTCCCGCGCTTGGTATTCATCATGATTTCGCCGTCTTGCAATTCAAACCACATCGTGGATAGTTGAGCGGTGCCATCGGAATTGATCGTGGCCAGCACGCCAAAGCGTTTCTCTTCCAGTAACGCCTGCGCCGCTCGGGACAGTTGAGTTGATGCCGTCATTCCGTGATTCCCTTCGAAACCGGGATGTGGTTGACCCGCGTATAGACCGTCATGCAATGGATGTGACGGTGGCAATTCTGCCAGGCAATGGAGCTTGTACCGACGGTTGAGACCGAGCCGTCGACACCATGTGCGCTCAAGTCTCTCACTTCGTTCCCAGAACGTCCCTGAGCCGCTCAATCACCGCGCCGGTGAACTCGGTAGTGGTCGCCTGGCCACCCAGGTCGACCGTGCGAATTCCGGCATGGAGCGTTGCAAAGGTCGCATCGTGGATGGCTTCGGAAACGTGCCGCGCATCCGCGCTCTCGAAGTGCCCCAGTAGAGCGCCGGCGGCGAGGATCATCGCCATCGGGTTTGCCAGGTTCTTCCTGAACAGGCGCGGCGCCGTGCCGTGCGGCGCTTCAGCCATCACAACCTTTGCCCGGAAGGTCTCATCAAAGCTCAACAATAACGATTCAGCGCCGGCTATCGATCCGAAGAGCTGGAGCACGAGGTCGCTGAGAATGTCGCCGTCGCGATTGAGCGCTGGAATGACAAGCGGATCGCCGGTAGTAGTAAGCAGGAGCGCGAGCGTGGCATCGATGAGCTGCGGATCGTACTCGACGTCGGGATGCCGGGCTGCCGCCATGTCCATCTCTTCTTTGAACATACCTTCGTATATCTGGCTCACCGTAAACTTTGGGCCGCCAAATACCCTGGCGCCCATACGTTCGGCCTGTAGAAAGGCATATTCGACAACGGCTCGGCAGATCCGCCGCGACATTCTTTCAGTCCGAAACGCTTCTTCGTCCAGGCCTTCGCCGCTCCGCCACTCCTTCGCGCCGTAAGCGCCGTCGATCGCCATGCGGATAACCGAAATTGGGAAATGGATCCCGGCCACGGGAGTCACGCCGGGGATACGCCGGCCGGTGCGCACAATGACCGTGCCGTCGATTTCCTTACGGAGGATCGCATTGGGTGAACCGATGTCGCCCTTCGCCACCGGCGTGACAGTTGCGGCCTTCAGGCCGTAACCGCAGTCGCGCATGGCCGCCGCCGCTTCGTAAATAACGGCATTGCTTGTTTTGCGTCGGTTATCGAGACTCAGGTCGAACGTTTGTAAGCTGAGTGGATAGCCGATAACGTGTGAATCGAGGACGCGAAGCGATTCCTGCAGCAATTCTTGTCCGGTTTCATCGCCCTCAAGGACGACGATGGTTTCGCCGGCCATTTACTGCTTGATCTCGACCGAAGGGTTTGACCGGGCGGCATGCTCGAATAGACTGCCCTCGCCATGCAGGAAGAAAAACTCCGCCGCGTCCACCAACGCAGGATCGGTTTGCGCCGCAAGGCGAAGCCGCAGAACGAGATGATGAAACATTTTGTCCACGAGGCGTTGCCCCATCGATTCGACGGCCGCTCGTTCTCGTTCGGTCAGGTCCTTGATCTGCGGAGCAATGCGTTTCATTTCCTGGCGCTGCACCGCTTCGACGTGACTTCGCAGGCTGGCAATAACCGGTGCAACGCGGCGTGTGTGGTACCAGGCGGTGAACTCCTGAATCTCCGCTCCCAGCACTGCTTCCATCGCGTGCATGTCCCGGCTCCAGGCTTCCCCGGTCGATGTAGGGAGTAAGTCGTCGAGGTCGTGCAGGATTACGCCGGCTAGATGAGCGACGGCGGGCTCGACATCACGCGGCATAGCCAGATCAAAGATGTGAAGAGGCGAGGTGCGGTGGGCCAGAACCTCGCTCATCCATTCGGCAGTCAACACGAAGTGCGGAGAGGTGGTAGCTGTGAATAGGGCATCGACCACGGACACGAGCGGTGCGATGTCGTCAAGCGGAACCGGCGTGCCGCCGTACCGGTTCGCCAGCTCGTGCGCTACGGAGTCGGTTCGGTTTGCAATGTAGAGCGCGCCAACATCGCGCCGGCGTAGCTCTTCGGCGACCAGTTTGCTTACTTCTCCACCACCGATAAGCAGAACCGTGCGCTGCGGTACGTCACCAAGCGACGCCTCGGCCAATTCGACTGCCTGCGAGCCGACGGAGACATTCACCTGACCTAACGTGGTGGCGGCGCGAGCCTGCCGCGCGCACGACAGCGCCGCACGGAATAATGCGTGTAAGTTCGGGCCGACAGTACCGGCTGTTTGAGCGATGTCCAATGCATCGCCAACCTGCGATGCAATCTGGGTTTCACCGGGAATCTGAGATTCCAGGCTGCAGGCGACGCGGAAGATTCGCTCCACGGTGGCCGTTTCCTGCCAGGTATGCACGTAGCGCGTGAGTGCGGGATCTGACCGTACAAGAAGGGCGCGAGCTAAATCCTCGGCCCGCTGCGGGTCGCTCGCGAAGAGATACACTTCGGTGCGATTGCAGGTCGAGAGGATGATCGCTTCCTCAATTGAGGGATCAGTCGTGAGCGAGCTGGTTGCGAGCGCTGCCTCGACACGATCGAAGGTGAGACGCTCGCGGACGTCGAGCGGTGCGGTCTTGTGCTCGACGCCCACAGCAAGAAATGGCATGAAAACTCCGGTGATACAGCGGGATTTGTCCGTCTAAGTGTACTACTGGAGCTCAATCGGACGGTCTCGTGCCGGTGTATTCGGGCAGTGCTAACGGTGCGAGTCGTCGATGTAGACCGGTACGCGAGAAGGATCCGGCTTTAGACCGAACACAACCTGCAACGCGGTACCGACGGCATCGAGAACCCGGCGAATGGTGCTGAACATGATGTAACTCCAGGAGATGACAGGGCGCAACGATTTCTCTCGTTGGTCTCTACCCTCCACTCTATAGAGCGACGATTACGATCCGATTAGAAAACTCTGAACGTTTACGAAGGAGTTTTCATTTGTCCGATTTCGTCACGGCTCGGCCGTACGCGGCAAGCTGAGCACGTGAGTGCGCGCGAATGGCTATGACATCCGCTAAACGGCCGCCCGCAACTGCGTTTTGCGCGGCAGACTCGCCGGTTCCGGGATGCTGCAGCGCATCCGCAAGTACGACGCCGTCCACTCCCTTTGGTACTGGTAAGCCCAGCAGGTGCTCGACGGTAGGAGCAATATCAACCAGCTTGGCCGGGAAGTGCGATACACCTGGACGAATACCCGGCCCGACCAGTACGAGAGGAATGTGTTGTACCCCCCATGAGAAGCCGCCGTGGCTTCCCTGGAACGCACTGCCGCGCTGCAGGCCGGTGGTGTCCTCGCCGTACGGCAGCAGAACATCCGGCCCGGCCGCCGAGGCCTCGGTATCGGCCAGATCGAGATACGCCTTGAGTAGCGCCTTTGGTAGGTGTGTCGCAGTCCAGGCGTCCGCTACAAAATGCATTCCTGTCGCGTCGGTCACCTTATATAGGGCGCCCTCGACGCCGCGGAAGTGTCGCGATGTTATGCGGGCCGCGAGCAGGCCGGCATGTTCCGGATCGCGCAACCAGATTGAGCCGAGCGAGATGCGGTACTCCTGATCGAGCTGAGCGACCGGCGTGGCGCGGATGAGGTTGTACATGGCGTGGATGGGAACCACCGTGCGATTCGCCGCCATACCGTGATCGGCTGTGATCACGAAGAGCGTTTTGTTATAGATCCCCAGCGCCTTGTAGGTCCGCATCACGACGCCCAGCGCCGAGTCTGCTTCGCGCAGCGGCAGACGCATCTCATTGGGACGAGACATGCCTCCGTAGTAGTGTCCCGCCAGGTCCGTTCCCGGCAGGTTCAAGAGTAACGCTCGCGGACGGAGACCAATGACCAGTTTGGCCGCAAGTCGCGCGGCGAAACCATCTTGATAATCAAACGCCGAACTGGGAATGGAAACCGAAAGATAGCCGGTCCACTTCGGAGGTAGGTTTGGCCCCACGACCTGCGGCCTGAACCGGATGCCGTGCTTCCCGTACGGCACGTCTTTCCCGTACAGCACGTAGTCGGCCCCCACTCCGAGCGGTGCGGAAGCCCAGAGTTTTTCGCCGCTGATTGCCATGGTGATATCGTGACGGTTGCGCCGATGGATCAGGTCGGAGATGGTTGGAACGCCACCCTGTTCCATGGTGCGGGTGATGTACCCTTCAGTGATGAGCTTGAGGTTGGTTGGCGCGTAGGTAAACTGACCGGTCGTCGTATCCCGCCAGCCGAACCCCGAAATGCTGGTCTTTCTCGGGTACGCTCCGGTCGCGATGGTTGCGTGGCCCGACGGAGTCTCGGACTCCATGTGCCCGACCCACGCCGTGTCGTACGATCGCCCCTGTGCCATCAGTGCGCGCAAATGATGCATCGGAACCAGCGAAGCGTAATCCGCCCGGTAGCCATCCAGAACGATGACCACCAGATAGGCCGGACGTTGCGCGACCTGGACGGTTGCACTTGTCACCGGGAGACAGGTTCCGACGATCAGGAAGATCGCGACGACGATTGCCGGGGCGACTCTCAGGCGCATCCGGGAGAATAGCACCTCAGGCTACCGGTGAAAAAGCGGTGCGAGCGCCGTGTAGGTATCGAGGTAGCGCGTGAATCCCTCGTCGTAGGTCTCGGCGGCATGAACGTCCGGCTCGATGGTTCGATCGAACCGAACCATCGCTTCACCAGCCGACTGCAAATCAGAGTAGGCTCCCGCGCCAACCGCGGCGCACATTGCGCTCCCCAGGGCGGTAGCATCGGAAACCTCGGGCAAATGGATTGGTATTCCGGCGACATCGGCGAGTATTTGCATCCAGAGGGCGCTGCGCGTGCCTCCCCCGCAGGCCACGATTCGGTCGGTTGGCACCCCATGTGTGGATAGCGTCTGCAGGATGTGCCGGTTACCGTACGCGGTTCCTTCATACACGGCGCGCAGCAGATGGCCGGGACCGTGGGCCGGGGTCAGTCCCCAGATAGTGCCGCGAGCCGTTGGATCTTTGATTGGCGTGCGACTTCCCTGCCAGAAGTCCAGCACCGTCAGACCGCCGGCGCCCGGCGGAACTGCGGCGGCAGCGGAATCGGCGGCTTCGTACCGCCCTTCACCGGCCGGCAGGGATCCGCCCAATAGATCGAGGAGCCAGCGTACGGTGCCGCCAGTGCTGCTCTGGCCGGCTTCCAATGTCCAGTCGCCGTGAATAACCGCATCCTCAAACGGTCCCCAAAGGCCTTGGTCGAATACTGCTGCTCGAGACTGGGCCAGTTGGCAGGTTGACGTTCCGGTGATCAATGCCAGTGTTCCGGGCGAGAGTACGTTCATGCCGACCATACCGGCGTGAGCGTCGATCCCGCTGACCGATACCGACATGCCCGCGGGCAGACCGAGCTCCGAAGCAGCGGCGGCCGAGAGCGTTCCGGCACGTCCGCCCATTGGCAGCGGCTCTCCCGGAATCATCTCGGGCAAGTCCTCCAGCCCAATGGCCCTCAGAAGACCGGACGGCCAACCGCCTGTAGCGGATTCGGCCGAAGAGCGATAGTGCCACTTCGCCGCGGCGGTGTTTAACGGCACGATCCATTCGCCGGTGAGACGCCACGTGAGCCAGGCGATTTCCTCCACCAGGTATTTCGATTGTTGCCATAACTCAGGATTCGTCTCTCGCAGCCAAAGAGCCTTCGGTAGAGGCCACTCTGCCGGTACCTCGTCGCCGCAGTAGCGCAGCACCGGGTCGTGAGTATCGGTAATTCGCCGCGCTTGCCGAGCGCCGCGCAGATCCATCCAGATAAGGCTGTTGGTAAGCGGTGCACCTTCGTCGTCGATCAGCAGAATATTGCACGGCGCGTCGATCGCCATGCCGATAACTCGGTGCGCCGGGACGCCACTCGCACCGATGCAGCCGCGCACGGCGCGGGTCAATGCGGTCCACCAATCCTTCGGCTGCTGTTCGGCCCACCCCGGCCGGGGATAAAGCGTGTCGTACGGCTCATCGTGGAAGGCCAGCGGATGTCCTTCGAGATCGAAGACGCCTGCGCGCAAACCGGCTGTACCCGCGTCAACTCCCAGTACTAGATCGCTGCCGTACACAGTGGACCTCCTGTACAGTCGCCGGTTGTCTAATCCTCTCCGAAGACGCGAGCTTCGATGCCGAGGAGCTGCGCTACCTGGAGGAGTTCGTCGACCCAGTCGCCATACACCGCATGGATGTGGTTGCTGGAATAGCGCGTGAGAATCTCGTCGGCCGAACATTCGAACCGGGCAAACGCGTGGGGCCATTCCATGGTTGTCTCTTGCATGAGGCGTACGTTGGTATCGGTATCGAAGCGCACGAATTCCCCGCGCACGATGGCCAGCCGGTACTCTCCCGCCTGGCGGGTGAAACGAGCGAACGTTGCCGCGCCCGGGTATGCCAGATGATGAACGCTGGCGCCTCCGGCCGGGAAGTAGAAGCCCTCGGGGAAAAAGTGCACATGTGGTAAGTTTTCCGCGGGATCGAGGGAACGCCTCGCAAAATACGTCGCGTGTTGACCCGAATTACAGAGATCCCAGACGTCGAGACTGGCGTGATAGTGGCGAACATCGGCAAATAATACCGGAGTATGTGCAAGCAGTTTGAAGATCTGCATGGTGAGCGCAGCGTCCATGTCGGCTTCAGTGGCACAGACGTGAGGTTCGTGCGGGCCGTCCCAGTCGTAGGGGTCATTGAGAAACGCTTCGGTGATGTCCATCGTGCAGAACGTATTAGTAAGCTCAGGTTGTCCCTTGATCCCGGAAAAATCTAGACGGTAATCGGAGATCAATCGTTTCATGGCGTATGTTGCCCGTATCTGACGCTGGAGTAGCTCCGGCGTCAGCTGTTTGCCGTCGTAGTGGATATGACCGATATTTTCCTCTAACCAGGCGAAGGCCTGTTCGACCTTTTCGACCGGCACTTCCGCCGCGAGTCGCACGATTTCGCCCTGGTCGATATGCTCGACGTCCACGCCGAACAGCGCGAGCCACTGCGCGGCGTCGGCCTGAGTGGTGTACATCCCCATTGGGCGGCCTCCCACCAACCCAAAGGTCTGTCCTCTTAGCGTCGCCACGGCGCTGGCTGCACGGACAAACGAGCGTACCGACGCATAGGTGGCCTCGTCCTCGATTTCACCGTAGGCCCGCGCGCAGTCGGTACCGGTCTGCGCCAACGCGCCGGCGCTCGCCAGCATTCCCACCATACCGGGATATTGTGGGTTTACCTGACTGAAGAGGAGGAAAGGGCCGGGGGCAAAGCGGGAAGCAAGCACGGACAGGTGCGGGAAGGCCCACACCGCGAAGTTAAAGATTGTACAATCGCAGCCGAGAGACCGCAGGCGCTTCCCCTCACGTACGGCCCCCTCATTCGTCCAGATGATCTCCTCGCCGGCAAGTACCCGGTGTCCGTCCGCTTCTAATTTGGCTTTGAGGCGGCTCTGGAAACCACGATTCATTTCTTCGACCTGCTCTGCAATGAACTGACGCCCATCCGAGAAAGTCAGGATTCCAACAGTAGCCATGGTAAACACTCCTTGCAATGAAGTGGCCGACGGCGTCGGGCCTGGTGCTCCGTCGAAGATCGATGACTATGATTAGGGCTGCGTGGCGGCAACGCTACACAGAACGTACCACTTCCGCACGGTAACGCCGGTTTATGGGGACAATGCGTTGAATCACGATCGACCTCGGGCTTCTTCCCCGCGTTGCATGAGTCCCCATGGCGATCTCTTAATCCTGGGTGCGGAAAGCAATTCGTACCAGGCGACCGTCCGATGAACTGTTACTACTGCGACAAAATTAGCTCGGCCGACTCCGGCTATAGTCCCCGGCACGCACAGTTCGACCGAGGATCGGAAGCGCCACGGTGCGCGCTCCATTGGCGTTATAGCTGCGATCACTGCCATCGAACCGCTCATTTTTCCGAACGCTTCTACTGCCCGCATAGCGGAAGAATGCTGTGTCGTGACACCGGAACATTTTCACTCCAGCGTGGGGCATTCTGGAAGTTCCTGGATTGGTGGACGCTGGATTGTCCGGAGTGCGGCGAGCGACACCCCTCACTTGACCGAGCCGAGTTCGACGGAACCCATCCGTGGCAGCTGCACGCCGCGCACGCTAAGCACCGGCAGTGGCTATCGTCGGAATCCGAGCTGATACGCTATCCGCCGCATCGATTCGAGCGTGTTGAGTCGGTCACGTTGACCGATGCCGATATCGATGCGACATGGAGCACCAATGCCGACCTCTGGGACTCGTGGTACGACGACCGTGGTGACGCGAACCGCCGATACTCGAGTGATGAAGTTCTCCTATCGTTCCTGGGAGACGTACGCGGCGCGCGAGTACTGGACGCGGGAAGCGGCACGGGGTATCTGTCGCGCCTGCTCAGCAGAGCGGGGGGGCAGGTCACAGCGGTGGAAAACGCACGGCGATTTCATGAAATTGCAGTGGAGTACGAACGCCGTGAACCGCTCGGCATCCAGTATCATCACGGGTCTATTTCATCCATGCCATGGCTGGACGATGCAACCTTCGACGCGGTGGTTGCAAACTACGTCTTGATGGATGTAAGCGACTATGAATCGGCTCTGGCGGAAATCGCGCGCGTTCTGAAGACCGGCGGGCGACTGGTGTACGCAATCGTCCACAACACGATCGACTACCAGGCGGATCGTCCCGCGGCGGACTCGCCTCGGAAAGACGACCGGATCGGATGGCGGGACTCCGGGTACTTCGTGCGGCGCGCGGGGTATATCCAGTGGGGCTCTCTGCAGCCATTTCTCACGTTTCACCGGCCCCTGCGCGATTACGTGGCCACCGGCAACGCGGTAGGATTGGAGCTACGAAACCTCGACGAACCCTTCCTGACCGAGGAAGGTCAGCGCGAGCTGCCTCCCTCGGAAGTAGAAAGTGCCCGGCTCACTCCGATTTCGTACGTCATCAAATGCGTGAAGGTGTGATCTCAGGTGCGAGCCTGCGACTCGGCCTGTACTCGAGCTAGAAAATCGGCGACCGGAATGGCTCCTAAATCATCCCCTGCACGCTGTCGAACCGCGACCGCATCCGCTTCCTGCTCCTTGTTACCGACGATCAGCATATAGGGAACCTTCTGCATCTGTGCTTCGCGGATCTTTGCCTGCATGCGCTCGTTGCGATCGTCCACCTCAACCCGCACACCGGCCTCTTTTAGCCGGGCGGCCACATCGCGAGCGTAGTCGCCGTGGCGATCGGCCGAGATTGGGATGACGACCGCCTGGACCGGTGCCAGCCACACCGGGAACGCACCTGCGAAGTGTTCGATCAGCACGCCCAGGAAGCGCTCCATGCTTCCTAGCAGCGCGCGGTGCACCATGTAGGGTCGGTGGGGCTGACCGTCCTCACCGATGAATTCGAGGCCGAAGCGTTCCGGCAAATTGAAGTCGAACTGAATCGTGCTGAGCTGCCATTCTCGGCCCAGGGCGTCGTTGACCTTGAGGTCGATTTTGGGGCCGTAAAACGCGCCGCCGCCCTCATCCAGCTCGTAGGGCACGCCTGCCGCCTCGATAGCCAGGCGAAGCGCCTCGGTGGCCCGATCCCAGTCCTCGACTTCCCCCACGTACTTTTCCGGTCGAGTGGAGAGGTACGCCTTGAAGTCCGTTAGCCCGAACGTGCGAAGGACATACAGCGAAAAATCGAGGGCGCGGCGAATCTCGCCCTCTACCTGCTCCGGGCGGCAGAAGATGTGCGCGTCGTCCTGCGTGAAGCCTCGAACCCGCGTCAGGCCATGCAATACGCCGCTTCGTTCGTACCGATAGACCGTACCGTATTCCGCGTAGCGGATAGGAAGATCCCGGTACGATCGCATCGTGCTCTTGAAGATCTGAATGTGGAACGGGCAGTTCATGGGCTTGGCGAAATACTCTTCCCCGTCAACATCCATGGGGGCGTACATGTTCTCGCGATAAAAGCCGAGATGCCCGGACGTTTCCCACAGGTGGGCACGGCCGATGTGCGGCGAGAACACCCAGTCGTAGCCGTTTTGTAGATGGGCTTGACGGCTGAAATCTTCCGCCAGGACCCGAATCATGGCCCCCTTCGGATGCCACAGGATAAGCCCCGCACCGACGTCCTGAGAGATGCTGTAGAGATCGAGCTCGCGGCCGAGCGTGCGATGATCGCGCTTTTTGGCTTCCTCCAGGCGCCACAGGTACTGCTCCAGCTCTTCTTTGGTGTGCCAGGCGGTGCCGTAGATGCGCTGCAGCATCGGACGGTGTTCGTCACCGCGCCAGTATGCGCCGGCGACGTTGAGGAGCTTGAAGGCGTCGGCCGGCACGTCGCCGGTACGTTCCAGGTGCGGTCCCCGGCACAGGTCCTCGAACGTGTCCTGTCGGTACGTCGAGATCACGGTTTGCGGCGATCCATCGTCACCGTATTCATCCTGACCGCGCGACAATCCCTCGATCAGTTCCAGCTTGTACGGCTGCTCGGAAAAGAGCGATCGTGCCTCATCGGCGCTGACCACCTTGTACTCGAAGGCGTGATCTTCCTTGATGATCCGCCGCATGATCGCTTCGATTTCGGCAAGATCGTCGGGCGTGAGGGCACGCGGCAGTCCAAAGTCGTAATAGAATCCGTTGTCGATTGGCGGACCAATTGCCAGTTTGGCATCCGGGAACAACTCACATACCGCTTCGGCCATGATGTGTGCGGCCGAGTGGCGCAACGCGTACAGGGACGACGCTTCCTCGGCCACAGACTCTTCGTGCACTTCCGTTGTCATGTCGAACCTCTCTATAAAGAAAACCCCTCCATCCCAGATCGGGACGAAAGGGGTTTTTCGTGGTTCCACCCGAGTTCAGAGGCAGCAGCCTCCCTCGCTTTGCGCCGGTAACGGTGGCAGCCGGGACACCTTATTGGAACGATCGTTCAGGAGTCCGCGATGCGGGTGGTTTTCCGCCGGGGTGCTGGCCGGAAGGCTCTCAATCGGTGGCCTTCCATCCCTGTTGACCGCTGTTCCCAACGTACTCGTCCCGCCAGAGCGTGGTGATGTTGTGCCAGCAGTATACCACTCGACGGCACGCTAAACCGGCCAGGAGCCACCCTGAAATACCCCGTTTCCCGGGACTAAGCCTCAGCCAGGGGTTGCACGGCGTATCGCAAACACGCTTCGCAATGCAACACAGTAGGGCTAGAGACCTCCTTCAGCGAGGGAATACCGACTCTATTCGGTAACTGTCATGCGTGGTACGTTTGCGTCGGTTGATGCTCGGAAAGTGAACCTATCGTCCGACGGGGACGCAACGCCATGAGGCTCGTGGAGAATTCGGCGGGTTGCCGTTTGACGCAGTCCCGCCTGGATCTTCTCTACTCTCGATTGAAGGGATGAGACGCACTAATGATCCGCATACTGGGGAGTCGACAGCGTATCCAGTGCGCCACACCGGCTCACGGTCACGCATCCTACGGGAGACGTGTAGCTGGTATCGGTGTCACGTTGGCTCTGCTGCTTGGCATCGTCGCGCTGTCCCTCTCGTATGCACAGACGCAGAGTCGGACCGCACTAGAACAGCGCTTCCAGGCCAAAGGGGATCTTGCTGTACGGTTCGCGCAGTCCTACGTGGCCGATATCTTTCGCCGAGAACAGGCGATTGCACAGGCTCGTCTCGCCCAGGCACGGGTGCGGCAGAGTGACCTGGACGAGGTGGTCCGTGCGCTCGGCGTTGGCCCCTCGGTCGTGCTCGACAGTTCGGGACGCCTCCTCGCCGTGGTCCCAGCGAAGCCAGCCCTTCTCGGGAAGAATATCGCTCGGACTTATCCACACCTACGCGCGGCACTGGCAGGGCGACGCGCCGTGTCGCCGGTGGTGCTCTCCGCTGCACAGTCCATCCCGGTGGTAGGTTTCGCCATACCCTTTCCCACACCGTACGGCCGCCGCATCTTCAGCGGCGCGTTGGACGTGAGTCACACGCCGCTCGCCGCGTTTCTCACGGATATGCTCACGATTGCCGGGAGTCAGGCCTACATCGTGGATGGGAAGGGGGCAGTCGTGGCGCGCGGTGTACACGCCCCGTCGCGGGGGCGTTCGTTATCGGTCGTCGATGCGCCACTTGCCCGTGCGGCGGCAATGTCTTCGCAAGGGACGTATGCATATGGGCGGGGCGATTACTACTTCGTGGCTCGACGGGTGGGCGGGACACCGTGGCGCCTCATCCTGACGGCTCCCAAGGCGGGTCTCTTTAGCTCACTATCCGGTGTCTCCTTCTGGGTGCCGTGGATCATCTTCGCGGTGCTTGTGCTCAGTGCCGGGTACACCCTCTGGCTCCTGCTCAATCTCTCCACGAATCGGGCTCAACTCGAGGAGCTGAACAGACAATTGGACCGCATGGCTCGAGTCGACGGACTCACCGGAGTGTTCAATCGCCGCCAACTCGATGAGGATCTGGCGCTGGAATTAACTCGATCCCTGCGCTACAAACATTCACTTGCCCTCTTGCTCCTCGATCTCGACCACTTCAAAGCGGCGAACGACGTCCATGGCCATCAAGTAGGAGACCGAATTTTGCAAGACGTAGGACGGTTCCTGAAGGACACCGTCCGTGGCTCGGATAGTGTCTACCGCTATGGCGGAGAAGAGTTTGCGATCATTGCCCCGGATACTGATCTGCTGGGAGCACAGGACCTGGCCGAGAGGCTGCGATTCGGGATGAGGGAGTTGCACGTGGCCCCAGGATTCAAGATCACCGCTTCGATCGGTGTGGCAGCCACCGTCCCCGCTGATTCTTCAACCGCAACGCTGATCGAAGCAGCCGATCGCGCCCTCTACCACGCAAAGGAATGCGGCCGCGACCAGGTTGCCGTCGATCCCGCGCGTAACCTGGTGCCCCACCAACTGCTCATGTCCTCGGCCGGCGTGGCGTAGAAGCACGCGAGGTACGCCGAAGTCAGCGGCCATCGCCGGTCGGAAGACCTCGAAATAGACGAGTGTGGCCTAACGAAACTGCAGTCTACTACCGTCCTCGACAGGGAAGGGCCAGCCAGAAGGTGGTTCCCGTGCCGACCGACGATTCCACGGTGAGGGTGCCACCGTGTGCCTCCACGATCCGGTGGGAGAGATAGAGGCCGAGTCCGAGCCCGTCGGAGCGATTCCCGGTGGCGAAGCGCTCGAAGACCCGTGGCAGCATCTCCGACTCGATACCCGGGCCGTGATCGGTCACACTGATGACTGCCCAGGAGCCGTCATCCCGCTGCTCGGCATCGGCCGTCACCGTGATCGGCGCACCGGCCGGTGAGTGCTGGATGGCGTTGGTGAGCAGGTTCACCAGGACCTCGGTGAGCCGCACCGGATCCCCTTCCACCTCCAGCGTCTCGACCACCCGCAGGTGAATCGCCTCCCAGGAGGGTCGCATGTCGGCGACAACCTGCTCGATGACATCGGCGACGTTGAGTGGCTGCAGGGCAAGCGAGAACAGTCCCTGATCCAGCCGGGCACTGTCCAGGAGCCGGGTGATCATCTGCTGGATCGTCGCCAGCGAGCGGCTCGCATCCTGGATCTGCTCCAGATCAGACGTGCGACTATCATGCTGGAAGCGCCGTCGCAGGATATCGAGCCGTCCCTTGAGAGGCGTGAGCGCATTGCCGAGATCGTGTGCCAGGGCCGTGATGACCTCATCGGCCGCCATACGCCGTGCTTCCTCGGCCACCGACTGGCGCATCGCCTCGGTCAGCTCGGCACGGCGTGCCACCATGCCCACCCAGTGAGCGGCAGCCTGAAAGAAGCGCAGCTCCTCCTCGCCGAAGTGATTCAGCCGGCTCGATTCCGCCGCCAGGACGCCCTGGATGGTGTCATCCACCCGCAACGGCACGGCCAGCATCGACTGCACGCCCAGCACCTCTTTCACCCCCGGTGGGATGCCTGGATCCTGCCTGGCATCGCCCGTACAGAAGGTGATCCCGGTCTCATAGACCTCGACCGTGCGGCCACGGTTAGCCAGCGCATGACGCTCCAGACCGGAGGCGTGTTGGAGCCGTCCCATCGGAGTATTGCTGGTCCCCAGGGCCACCAGAGTACGTGAGGGAGGATCGAAGATGAAGGCATCGACCTTGTCGGCCCCCATCGCCTCCGCCATCTGGTCGCTGGCCTGGTTCAAGGCATCCTTGAGGGTGCTGGCATCGATCTCCAGCAGGCGCTGCAGGGTGTACTGGAGGGCGTTACTCTCCTGGGTCCGGATACCGGTGTCATCGCTGTCGGTGTACTGACCAGCGTAGCCGGCTGCCTCCAGGAGGGCCAGGAGGGGAATCTCCAGCGAGTTTGCCAGGCGTGCCAGAGCCGGTAGGGAGGGCATGCCGTACTTCCCGTTCTCGAGGATCGAGATGCGCTCTTGCGCCCAGCCGAGCCGTTCGGCGAATTGCGTTTGGGTCAGTCCCAGCGTGGTTCGCCGGGTGCGGATGAACCGGCCGAGTTCCTCTAACGACGCACGCTCGTGGGTCATGGCACCTGTCTCCCGCTCATAACCACCGCGCCGCCCCTTGGCCGGCGCACCGAGGGTGGACTACGGGGGCAGATGGTTCAGTACAGCCCGCAGCGGAATCAGGGTGACTCCCAGGACAACTCGTGCTCCACCACTGTAGCGCAGATCCAGGCTGCAATGACATTGACGTTCTCCACAAGCGCGTACGACCGGTCACCATACCCCCTCACTGGAGGACGAAGTGCATTCTGATTCCATGTACGTGTGCCGTGTGATGGGTCGCGGCGTCGATACGCTCACACGCTCCGGCAGCTCTCCAACGGAGACTGAGACTGGAGCAATAATCATGCCGCTGAACGGGGCGTAATATCGCTTCATGCGGCTAAAAAATCATGTTAAGAACAGTATACGGTGAATATAGCCCATAATATATGCTCTCAAATGTAGGTTACTATATTGGCATCCTATATCGAGAATTCATCCCAGAACAACATAGTACTGGCACGATACTTGCACATAACTTCCCCGTAGTTGATGTGTTCTCGGAAAGTGAATGATTTCCGAGAGAAGCGAAGCGCAGTTTCGCTGTATCCATCTTCTCCTCCTGCTCCGGGGGTGGTTCAGGGGAACCTGGGCCACCCCGCTCCTCCTTCCAACGTCACAGTGCGCCGGAGCGCCGCAGGTCACGTCGAGGCGCCCCTCTTCGTACTGACCAATATCCATCACAGCGTGGATAACCGGCATATAGGCGAACAGGTTGGGGCCACGCAAAAAGTGCAGGCTCCGCACCGTCACCCCGGCGTCTGCTGCGCGGCTATTTCCGTCGATACGATCGGTGGACTGGTAGGTCTCTCTTCGACCGTCATCGGATCTCTCCTGCTCTTGCTGAAGTAGGTGCCGTCTGCATCTCTAACAGGCATCCCCGAGCGTCGTATCCTCGCCGTGGCGAAGCTCCATCTCCAGCACGTTGAGCGAACGCCGCATTTTGCGCACGTCGTGAAACACCGCCTTCTTATCGGGAGCGTTCTCTAGATCGCGCTCCAACTGCTCCGCCAGTTGGGCAATACCGCCTGCAATTTGCACAGTCTTTGTTGCGTCCATGGCATCTATCCCACCTTCTATACGTATCTCGCCACAATACGTAATTTTATGCAAATTCTATGCCACTAAAGCACAGTAAAAGGAGAGATAGAGGCAGAGCATCAAATCATTACTCTTGTATATCATTTCTAATCCAATATAGAGCATATATGCTAGATATATGTAAGTAAGGTGATGCAGGTTCTCTTTTCATCACGTGGAATACGGAAAGCTCTCTACTGCTTGATGGTTGTATGCACCATATATCGAGAAAGTCATGAGCAGTGGGTGCTTCCGACGGTGATGCTACTGAGCGTGTGCGCTCGCCGGGAGAAATACGGCGCAGTCCGCATGCCCGGGTAAACCGAAGTACAAACTTCGCCAGAGTTGGGGCTACGTATAGTTGCCATACCCGTGACAAACTCGATAGGCTCGCAGCATCATCTCCTTTTCGGATTGAGGGATGCCCGCTCCCAAGCGCCAGCGCATCGAGCCCAGTGAGGACTGGCAGCAACTCCAGCTCCTCCTCCAATGGCCGGAACAGATCCTCTATGAACTGATCCGTCCGGTCGTGCTGTTCGGTCTCTCGCCGGCCGAGCGCGCCAAAGAAACCGGCAAGGCCGCACGAACCATTCACCGGAAGGCCGATCGCTTCGATCGTGACGGGATGGCCAGTCTGTTCGCCGAGTTTCGGACTGCCACCCTTGCGCCAGCTCATCGTCGATCGCAAAATCGAGCATCCGGCCTTGACGCCCCACGAGCTTGCCACCCTCTGCTACGTCGCCTCTGGTCGTCGGCCGAGCTCGCACACGGTGAAGCGCATCCTCGCCGACGGTCCAAAGCCGACCTCGACCAGCCGTCCCCAGAGCGCACTGCAGGACCAACTCTTTGCCTAGGATGGCGACGGCAATGTGCGATCGATGTAGCAACACTGTGTAAAGGAAGCTAGCTCTGGCGCGGTCTGGGCCAATGATGCAGGGATTATCGTGTGCGATACTGTTGAAAATGCCCAGGAGGATTGAATGAGCGACCGTACCTCCGGCAGCACGACTCTTTGCCAGAGCTAACTGCCCAGTAGCTGACCAGGTTCGTCAGCGCGACACTACCCGCGAGTGGGCAGTGTCATTACTGCTAGTCGGTTCCAATCCTCAGCTACGTGTTTCGGGCGAGAGCTCCTGGATGTTCCCATGGACGTGCTGTACCCGAGTGGCCCACTCGTTAGGCGGCAGGCGGTCATCCTCCATGGCTGGATTCCGCGTGTGACCAGGAAACCGTCATCGGTTCCCCGTCGCCGTACTGCGATAGCGCTCGGTGCACGGCATTGGCCGCGGGATTGAGTTGACTCTTCTCGTTCACCTCGGAGTTGTCCTGTGGCAGCATCGCCTCGGCCTGCACCCGTCTGGCGCAATCGCGCCTTCCTTCCCCTCTGGAGCGGTCTGTTGGTCTCCAACCTCGGAGACTGGGTCACCTACGTTGCTATGTACGCCGTGGTTTACCAGCAAACGCATTCGGCGCTGGCGCTGGTGGGACTACGTCTCGTCCACATCCTTCCCGAGCTGCTCCTCGGGCCGTTCGCCGGGGTATTCGTCGATCGGTGGAATCGCAAGAAGACGCTGATCGTCTCGCCGCTCGTCTCCGCGGTCTTCGTCGCGCTTCTGGTGTTTGTGCACCCGGTCGCGCTGATCTTCCTCGTCGAGGCGGCGCAGACCATCGCCGGTATGGTCTTCGAGCCAGCAGTCGACGCAGCGATGCCGAACATTGTCGAGCCGGAGCAGCTCGTTCAGGCCAATTCCCTCTCCAGGATCACCTCGACTGTCTCGATCCTGGTGGGAGGGCTGGCAGGCGGCATCGTGGTCTCCAGTTTGGGAGCGCCGTTCGCCTTCGGGCTGGACGCTGTTTCCTTCCTCGTCATCGCCGTGCTGGTCACCACGGTTCACGTGCGTGAAGAGCGGGCGTCTCCCTCGGTTGCGTCTATCGAGCGAGAACTCCTGGAGGGGGTGCGCTATCTGCGTGAGCGCCCGCTGGTCGCCAATGTGGTGACGGCGGGCGCGCTCTTCGTCGTTGCGCCCTCCGCGATGTTCACGCTCGGCATCGTCTTCGCGGAGTCCGTCCTCCACGCAGGGCCTGCCGGGTACGGCGCGCTGCTCACAGGACTGGGCGCCGGCTCGCTCGTCGGGGCAGTCTGCATGCTCCTCGTCCGCACTCGAATGCGAGAGGATCTCGTGTTCGCTGCCACCGGGATCGCGTTGGGAGCGGCCATCTCCTTGCTCGGTCTCTCGCGCTCCCTGGCGCTGGCCGCAACCATCTACGGCATCGCTGGCTGCATGACCATGATCAACAGCGTGGCCGCCGTGACGCTCGTGCAGCGTCTGGTCCCCGATCACCTCCGGGGCCGCATCTTCGGGGTGGTCTCCTCCTTCAACCACCTCGGCAAATCGAAGTGCATCCGTGAGAGGAACAGTCCATGGCGATGCTCCCCGGTTCGTGCTTGGGGTGAATTACCGTCCGCGCAAAAAGGCCATGTGCTGGTGGTGGGATTTTCAGCGCTCAGAAGTTGATACCGGTTCCGAGCCGTGGAAGAGTCTCCACTTCCACTGTCCGGCTCGTTGTTCCAGTACCACAGTTGCGCGGTACGGGACGCGCACCGCATTTGGCCCTGCGCCCGCTTGCGCGTATCCCTCCGCAAACACCCAGGCAACCGAGTCGGTTCCGTCGAAAATCATGTTCTCCCACTCCCACGAGTAGCCTCCTGCTGCGGCCAGGACGCGGTCCAGAAAGGCCCGCAATTCTTCCCTACCTCGGGCGATCTCCCCACTTTCCGATCCAACTAGAGTTACTTCACCCTCGACGGCAAAGACCGCCAGAGCGGCTTCGGTGTCCATCCGATCGGACGCCTCACTGAATCGTCGGAAGGTATCGCGGATTGCGGTTTCGGCCGTCGTGTCCATTGGTACAGGCGTCCCCTTTCAATGCGATCTCGTCGTGGTTGCGTGCTTCATTAGTAGTACACCGGTGAATGTTACCGGCATGCCCGGCACGTGCGCGATCGAAGTCGGAGAGCCTATCCCACCTCCTAAATCATGACGGCTCCGCCGGCGACGTCGAACACTGCGCCAGTGATCCACGATGCCTTGTCCGAGGCAAGGAAAACGGCGGCATGCGCGACGTCCTCCGGCGTGCCGAGGCGCTTGAGGGGATGGAAGTCAATGAGGGCCTGCTGCTGTGCCTGGGAAATACGCTCGCGGTTACGCTCGGTCAGGATCGTTTCCGGAGCAATACAGTTTGCCCTGATGCCGAACGGCCCCACCTGTGCCGCCACGTCTTGCGTCAGGAGCGCGATTCCGGCCTTTGCCGCGGCGTATGGGAATCGGCGACCGGGCGTCCGGTCTGCGCCCCGCACTCGACGAAATCGTGAGGATCGCGCCGCTGCGGCGTTGCTTCATGCCGGGAAGAAAGCTCTTGAGAGTGAGGAAGGTGCTGAGGAGATTGCCGTCGGTCGTTGCCCGCCACCCTTCCTCGGGGATGTCTTCGAGCGGAGCCGGCGGCGTGAAACTCCCTCCGGCGTTCGCAACCAGAATATCGACAGGTCCAAAGCGATCTTCAATCGTGTGTCGCATCGCTTCGATTTCCGCAAAGTTTGTGACATCGGCCGAAACCGACATCACCTCGCCGCCCTCGGCGTGGATCGCGTCTTCGGTGCGGCGCAGCGCACCCTGGTCGCGCCCATGCACCACGACACGCGCGCCAGCCCTGGCGAACTCGACTGCAATGGCAGCGCCGATTCCACGGGAGCTTCCTGTCACCAGCGTAACCTTGTCTTTCACAATCCATACCCTCCTGTTTCCCTGTGGTTCACCGCACCCTGGAGCACCTGGTGACGGTTCTCTTCCCAGGTGTCGTGAGGTCCTGGTTCACGACATCTGTCCCACGGGACGCCACGCCACAATTTCAACTTACACTCTGTACACTTATTATAATTTACCTTACATCATGTATGATGAAAATGCAAATCATGGAGAAACGTCCGTATCGGCAGACCGGTCGCGCCGAAGCCTCCCAAGCAACGCGCCGGCGCATTGTGGAGGCCGCCCGCGATCAACTGCTGAGCGGCGGCGACTTCACTGTCGAGTCGGTCGCCGCGCGTGCCGGCGTGTCGCGAGTTACGGTCTACGCCCAGTTGGGCGGACGTGACGCCCTACGTGAGGCGGTGTTCGATCACCTCGGCGCAACGGGTGGACTCACCGAGATTTCGTCTGCGTTTACGGAAGCAGATCCACTCGAGGGCATTGGCCGGATCGTCGATATCTTCTGCGGGTTCTATGCGACCCACCGGATCGTGCTGCGGCGGTTACACGCACTTGCAGCATTCGCGGCCCGGGACGGCGAGGGATTGATGGACCGCAATGCGCGGCGGCGAGAGATTCTCGCCGCCCTGCTCACGCGGGCGGCGCAACTCCCCACGTATCGGGGGCTGGATCTACAGCCAACGGTGGCCATCCTGCACGCGCTGACAAGCTTTGAGTTCTACGACCAGCTTGCTGCCAACAGCGCCGCCGATATCGATCCCGCCCAATGTATACGAGCCCTTGCCGCGGCGGTACTTCGAGAATGGGAGATTGCCCGCCCACCCGGGTTACCCGATGTGCAGTGAAACCGTGGCGAGATATTCGGCCGGAGCACGGTTCATTGAGCATCAATCCTCCGCATGGACCTCTTGCGTCAGTCAATCCACGGAGTGGGGGTTCCACGCATGCAGTCGCCAGGACCTATGCGACACGGCGAGCACGCGCGGGTAGACTGAAAGACACCTGCGAGAGGACATGATCATGGCACAGACCTCCCCATTTGTGCTTGGGGTCAATTATTGGCCCCGCCGAAAAGCCATGTACTGGTGGAAGGACTTCGACCGAGTCGAGGTCGAAACCGAGTTCGCCGAGATTGCCATGCTGGGCCTCGACGTGGCTCGTATCTTCCTCTTCTGGGAGGACTTTCAACCGGCCCCCGACCGCGTGGATGAGGGGGCTCTGGAAGACCTGGGTACAGTGTTGGATGTGGCACTGCAGGCACGGATCCGCGTCATGCCCACGTTCTTTACGGGTCATATGTCCGGCATTAATTGGTGGCCTGGATGGGCACTGACTGACCACGAAGACCCAACAGGGAGCTTGCGAGTCTCCGGTGGGGAGTACACCACGCGAGTGGGGCGTGACCCCTATGCCGACCCATTCATGCTCGAAGCAGAGAGCGTCCTGGTCAGGGCAGTTTGCGGGCGCTATGGTTCACATCCGGCTATCTATGCCTGGAACCTGTCAAACGAACCTGACATTTTCTTTACTCCCAGGAACTACGAGGATAGCGCCGCCTGGAACGCCCTGCTGTCGGGCACCATACGCCACTATTCACGCGCGCCGATCAGTGCCGGCATGCATCTCCCGGCCATCGCCGCCAATAATGGATTTCGGCCGGATTACCTGGCGCCGCACGATGACTATCTTTCAATGCACGCCTACAGCATCTATTTCAAGCCGACCGAGGACGATGATCCGCTCAATAGCGATGTCGTACCGATTGCCTCGCTTGTCACCGAGGGGCTCGGTGGCAAGTCTGTCCTTCTGGAGGAATTTGGCTACGCCAGCTCGCAGCACGGCGACGTGTCGGAGTACAAGGTCGTCCGTCGTGGAGATACTGAGTCGCAACAATTCTTCGCCGATGATGAATCGGGAGGCCGCTACTACCGAGAGGTTCTGGAGAAGCTCGCGCGCTGCGGATCGCTCGGGGCGTTTGCCTGGATGTTCTCGGATTACGATCCATGCCTCTGGGAACGACCGCCGTTCGATAGCCACGAACACGAGCGGTTCTTTGGCCTTACACGCTACGACGGGACGGTGAAACCATCGGGGCTCGCCATGCAGAAGTTTGCGGCGCGGGTTGCTGGCGGCGAGTGGCCCGCGCGAACTGTCGGGCCGCTGGACCTGGATGCGGATGAATGGTACCGGGATCCTGGGGCTAGTTTTACGCGAACCTTTCACGAGCTAAAGGGCCGGATCTAGATCATGCAGCGTTCGCACCACGTCAAGGCAGCATCGCGACTCGCACTTCTCGTGCTCGGAACCTGCTTAGGAATCGTCCTGCTGGTCCTGTTGTTTCGAAGCGTCAATCGCGAGCAGCTCGGCAACGATTTCTCGACGGTCGATCCTCGCTTTTTGCTGCTCGCCATTATTCCCTTTGCTATCAACATGTTTCTCAAGGTTCCCCGCTGGGGCCTACTGTACGGACGGGAACGACCGGCCTGGGATACGCTCTTCGGCGGGATGAACGTGGGGTATGCCGTCAACTCACTGCTGCCGTTACGGCTCGGCGAAATCGTCCGGGCGTATTGGGTGCGCGACCGGTCTGGCATTGGTATGGTCCGGACGCTGTCGACAATCGCGCTCGAACGCGTGATCGATGGTGTGACGCTGATCGTGCTTCTCGCTTTGCTGGCCCCGACCGTGGCGTTTCCCCGCAAACTTCTCGGTTCAGCCGTCGTGGTCGGTGTCGCCTTTACCCTCGCGCTGGCTGCCATGGTCGCTCTGGCATATGGATCGACGCGCGACCAGCACCCCCTGTCTCGAATGATCTCCCGTCTGGAGGCGGGAAAGTGGGCGACGGGGGGCCGTATTCTGCGCCAGACCATGACAGGTCTCGAGGCGCTGGGAAGTGGCCGCGCCTTCCTGCTGCTCGCGGTTTACACCGCCTTGATCTGGGCTAGTAACTCGGTATTGCTGTGGCTCGTGTTGCGCGCATTTCATATCGAAGTGCCGATCACGGCCGGTATTCTTATGACCGCCGTCCTGAATCTCGGTATGGCCGTGCCGTCGTCCCCCGGCTACGTGGGGGTCTACGATTATCTATTCGTGCTGATGCTCGATCTGTACGGCATTGCTAAAACACCGGCGCTGGCCGCCGGGCTGGCCATGCATGTGATTGCCTTTGTACCGGTTACGATCATCGGCATCATATATATCGCCCAGGCGGGGCTTCAGATGACTCTTCGTATGGTTCGATCGAGCGCATCCCAGCCCGTGGTACGAAACCCGAGCGACCACACGTAACCAGGAATTTGCTCTCACGATGGAAAAGAAGGAGAACGAAGACACATGAACCCACGAAATGCATCGTTTGCCGCCGCCGCGTGTGCGTTCTTTCTCGCGAATGCCGTCGTGCAGGCTGCGCCCGCTCACCCGCAGGCGAAACACTCCCGAGTGGTGCAACCAACCTTCGACGTTCGGCTCTACGAGAGTTACGTTCGAGCGCACCATCAGCACACCATTCCCTACCGTGACGCACACGGTAAGGTAACGCCGTTCGCGGCTGCGTGGATGCTGCATCGAAAACTATGCGGCGGGGCCGTTACCGGCATAACGACGAATCCGACAACACTCAGCTCAATTCAGGAGTGGCAAGGGTGTTCCGGCATCCGCAGAATCGACCAGACGACCGTACAGTTCCACGCGGAAGCATGGATGAAGTGAACGCCTGCCTTCATCGCGCATACAAAGAGAAAGGGCACCCCGGAGGGTGCCCCAACGCTTAACCCTAGTTAGCCTTTCACAGCTCCAGCCGTGAGACCGGCGAGGATCTTTCGCTGGAAGACCAATGTCAGTACCACCAGCGGAATCGTCACGACGATAGTGGCAGCCATCATCGAGCCCCAGGGAATCTGAAAGCTTCCGCCCACGGCGGTTGGTGGGACGAAGTTAAAGATCTGAAGGGGAACGGTAAATTCGTCCGGTGAGAGCAGGAACGTCAATGCGAACAGGAATTCGTTCCAGGCGCCGATAAACGCGAGGAGACCGGTCGTTACCAGACCGGGAAGCGCCAGCGGAAGCATTATGCGCCAGAACGTGGTAAACGGAGACGCGCCATCCACGTACGCGGCCTCCTCCAGTTCCTTCGGCAACCCCTGGAAGAACCCCCTCAGTACCCACACCGTAAACGGCAACGTGAAGAGCATGTAGGTAAGCACGAGCGCTTCCAGGTGGTCGTAGAGGTTGAACTGCACGACCATGTTGTACAGTGCGCCGAGGATCGCCACCTGCGGAAACATCGTCATCGAGAGGATGATGTACATCACCGGATTTTTGCCGCGGAACCTGAAGCGCCCCAGCGCGTATGCCGCGAACGATCCAATGATCAGTGAGAGTGCCGTCACCGACACCGCAATCACCGTGGAGTTTAACAGAGCATGCAGGAAGGTGCTGTCGGTAAGGACGGAGCTATAGTGGGAACCCGTCATATTGGTCGGCCACAAGCCGGTCGGTAGCGAAAACAAGCTTTGGTCGGGCGTAACCGACGACCTGATCGCCCAGTAAAACGGGAAGAGAATGTACGCCAGAATGATGGCCATGAGCACGTAGAACGCGATGCGCGAGAGCACATGCTTTTGTTGCTTCGAAAGCAACGGCTTGGACACTGGCTTTTGGACCGCGACGCTCATTCGGTTTCCACCTTTAAGAATGTGACATACAACACGACAAAGATGGCGATGATGAGGAAGATCGCCACACTGATTGCCGAGCCGTACCCGTAGTCACCGTCCGGTATGAGGTTTTGGTAGTTGTACGTTGCCATGGTCTGAGTGCTCGGGTTGTTCCCGGTCATCACCCAAAACAGGTCGAAGACGCGAAGCGCGTCGAGCGTTCGAAAGATCAACGTCACCAGAATTGCAGGCCGCAGGAGCGGAAGCGTGATCGACAAGAACCGCTGAATCGTACTGGCACCGTCAACGTTCGATGCCTCGTATAGATCGCCGGATATTACCTGCAGACCGGCGAGAAGCAGCAGTGCGACGAACGGCGTGGTCTTCCAGATATCGACTGCACAGAGTGCCCAGAACGAGGTGCTATCCTGCGCGAGCCACGCCTGCGGGGAGCTGATGATGTGTGCCCAGAGAAGAATTGCATTGATCACGCCGGAGGTCTGGGCGAACATAAACTTCCACATTTGCGCGGAGACCACCGTGATCATGGCCCACGGAATCAACATGGCGGCTCGGGTAAGACCACGCCCTTTAAAGCTCGAGTTCACTGCCAGTGCGACGATCAGTCCCAGCACGAATTCGAAGACGACCGTGACCACCGCGAATTTGATCGAGATCTTGACGGCGCCCCACCAGTCGGGATCCGAAAAGAGATCCTGGTAATTCTGTAAACCAATCATGCGCGTCGGCGTCGAACTGTTGAAACGCGCATCCGTCAGGCTTTGATACACCACCTGTACGAGCGGCCAGAGGGCGATGAAAGCAACCACCGCCAGTGTCGGGAAAAGCAGCATCCAGGCGAGTCGGGCCTGACGCCGTTGCAATGTTGTTGTCTTGGGAGCGGCCGGCTTGATTGCAACGGCTGGCCGCTCAACTTGGATGTCCGCACCCATACATTGCTCCTAATCTGAAAATACGTGGGAGGAAGGGGAGCCACGTTCCCGATGGGCTCCCCTTCCCGTATTCTCTATGACTGCCGTAACCCGCAGGTTACCGACGCAGTCTTAACGCATCAGTCGCTGTAATTGGCTCGCCGCAGTCGAGAGATTGCCGGCCGCGCCGCCATTGCTTTCGGTTCGTTCCACGGCAGTCCAGATGTCGCTGGATGCCTGGTTGTAACTGGTACCGAAGAACTTCGCGGGACGCGTAACGCGAACCGTCGTCTGAAGAGCCTTCAGGAAAGGCATGGCCTTGATGACGCTCGGATTGCTCGCCGTCGCCTGCTGCGTGGGCACGAACGATCCGACTGCGCTCAGCCAGACCGAGGCGGCGGGCTCAGTGAGATAGCGAACAAATTCCTCGGCGGCCTGGGGGTGCTTCGAGAACTTGCTCACCGCGAGCTGCCAACCGCCGACGGTACCGACCGATTTATTGCCGGCCGCGTGCGGCAGTGGCTCGACCGCTACCTTGCCCTTGACCTTGGGCATGGTCTGAGCGATTGCATAGGCGTACGGCCAGTTACGCATGAACGCGGCCGTGCCGTTATTGAACGCATTGTCCGACTCAGTCTCAGTGTAGGTAGTGACGTCGCGCGGAGCGATGGTCCCAACCCAACTGTGTACCATGTCGAGCATTGCGGCTGCCTTGGGATTGTTGAGCGTCACCTTGCCGTTGGTGATGATGTCACCGCCACCGGAGGAAGCGATCCATTCCATGGCATCGCAGGTGAGTCCTTCGTAGGCGCTGCCCTGCCACACGAAGCCGTAGAACGCCTTGTTGGTCTTCTGCTCGCCGGCCTGAATTTTCTTCGCATCGGCCGCAAGTTGCGTCCAGGTGGTTGGAGGCGAAGCGATGTTGTACTTCTTGAGTAGGTCGGTCCGGTAGTACAGCATTCCCAGGTCGCCGAACTCCGGCATGGCAACCAGACTCCCGTTGACGGTGTCGTTCTGGATCAGCGTGGAGTAGAAGTTTTTCGTTGTATCACCCAGCATGGGCTTGAGGTTTACCAGATAATTCGCGAAAGATCCCGGCCACACGGTGTCGATCATGGCTACGTCCATGCGTGAGGATTTCGCAGTAAACAGCCGCGAGTACAGCGAATACGCTTGATCGGACTGTGACGGCTTCGACACGAAATTGACCTTGATGCCGGTTTCCTTGTTGAACTCCTTGATCAGCGCCTTGTCGACGTTCGCCCCGATGCCAACGTTATCGCCGTAGAACGTAACCGACTGACCTTTGTATTTCTTTGCCTGGGCCGCGCCTGTGAACTTTGGTGGGGCACCCAGGCTGAACGCCTGTGGTGCGCGCTGCACCGCCTTGGCGCTGGCATGTCCAACCGTGAAGACGGACGTGCAGACCAGCAACGAGGACGCCGCCACCGAGCCGAGAATCGCGGGTACGCTTTTTTTCACTCCAATGGTCTCCTTTCACTCCTCCGTGGGCACAATAACTATGTGACCGCCTATCCCCCTCTCCCATCCTCCAGCTGGGAGTACTTTTGAGGTTGTGTTATCACCATACGTTTTTGATTTCTCAGTGTCAATCGTCGTCAAACGCATAGAGCGTGGTGTATATCGATTGTAATCGGATGACCGGCACGAGAGAATCTATACGGTGACAACGAAGCACGGCGCGTAAAGTAACTGAATGATGCCAACACCTCCCAACGATCCTTTCATTACCGTGGTGGTGCCCACACATAACCGAGCTCCCTTACTTGATCGCTTGCTCGAGTCGCTGGGCCATCTCCGTTACCCGCACTGGGAGGTGATCGTGGTGGACGACGGGTCAAACGACGACACGCGATTGGTTGCCGAACGGCATCGGGAGCGTGGGCTGCCGCTGATATTCATACATCAAAAGTGGCGAAAAATGGGAGCCGCTCGGAATCTGGCGATGCTGCGCGCGCGCGGGACAATCGCCGCGTTCACCGACGACGACTGCGTGGTGCACCCGCTGTGGCTGCGCGGCATCGCGGATACGTTCAACCAGCATCCCGATATACTCGGGGTGCAGGGAAAAACCGTGACAAACCACCAGACCATGACTCCGTTCACCAGGCAGGTCGAGCAGCTCGTTGGAGGACGGCCCTACCGAACGTGCAACATCGCCTACCGGGCGGACACGGTGCGGCAGATCGGTTTCGACACGCACTTGATTCGGGGCGAAGACGTCGTCATGGGAGAACGCGTGCTGGAATTGGGAGCGATAGCGTTTGCTCCTGACGCTGTGGTCGAGCACCCGCCACGTCCGAAGGAATGGGCGGATCGCGACGCCTGGCGGGTGTTGTTGGAGAGTGAGCTGCACTTTCGGAATACATATCCGCAGTACATGCATGCGCGGTCCCCCACGCTCTCCATTCAACGTGCGGATCACGTCTTTTCACGCTGGGTTTTACTACCGGTCCGCCGCTACTGGAAGTGGCACGTGGCGTATTTACGGCGCGCACCACTCGACTATCTCCGACAGGTGCCGCGAATCTTTGTGGAAAAGCTCGCGCTTTTCACGCTCTTGCCGTTCTTTTGGGGACGATGGCGCGCCGGCTCCAGGCGCTCGTCGTGATCGGACGGGAGCAAGTCGGGCACGCGATGCGCGACCCAGCAGCTCGACAAAGGTGAGAAGGTCGCCGTGAATGACACGCAAGGGCGGGCGAGCCGCTCTTTCCGTCGCCTTGTGCCCCGGCTGCAAGAGCGGTTCGACGCTCGAGCCGCACACGACCTCTGGCCCCCTTTTGCCACCCGCCTTGAAACTCATTTTGATGCCCTCTTCGCGGCTTTATTCGAGCTGTACGGCAAGCAGTACGACTTCTTCTACCACCTGGAAATGTGCGTGATCGCGGCAGCGGACGCCTGGATGGCGAGACCGCCTCACCTGCGGGCTCTCGATGATGCTCGGGAAGCGGAACCCGACTGGTTTCAGTCACAACGAATGGTTGGATGCGTCTGCTATGTCGATCTGTTCGCCGGCGATCTAGCCGGCATCCGGCGACGTATTCCGTACTTTCGGGAGCTCGGCATAACCTACTTGCATCTCATGCCCATATTTCGGTCGCCGGATGGGAACAACGACGGCGGGTACGCCGTGAGTGACTACCGGAGTCTGGCCCCGGACGTGGGGTCCATTGATGAATTAGGCGACCTTGCCGCCGAGCTGCAGAGTAACGGCATTAGCCTGGTGCTCGATTTTGTGTTGAATCACACGTCCGACGAGCATGTGTGGGCTCAGCGTGCCCGTGCCGGCGATCCCGAATACGACGAGTTTTACTACCTGTTTCCCGATCGGTCGGGCCCGGACGCGTACAGTCCTTTCCTGCGAGAAATCTTTCCCGATGTCCGGCCGGGTAGCTTTACCTATCGAGCCGACATCGATCGCTGGGTCTGGACTACGTTCAACAGTTTTCAGTGGGATCTCAACTACGGAAATCCCGCGGTCTTCACGCGCATGGCAGCGGAAATGTTGTTCCTTGCCAACCGAGGCACGCAGATACTGCGGTTCGATGCGCTGGCCTTCGTATGGAAAGAGCTGGGAACGTCCGGCGAGAGCTTGCCTCAAGCGCACACGGTGATCAGAGCGTTCAATGCCATGGCGCGCATTGCCGCGCCCGCGCTGCTTTTCAAGTCGGAGGCTATCGTCCACCCCGATCAGGTGTTGCAGTACATCGGTCCGGAAGAGTGCCGGCTCTCGTACAACCCGTTGCTCATGGCCCTTCTCTGGGAATCACTCGCCACGCGTGACGTGCGCCTGTTGCGCCGATCGGTGCAGGAGCGCTTCGCAATAGATCCACACTGCGCCTGGGTGAATTATGTTCGCTCGCACGACGACATCGGCTGGACCTTCGACGACGGTGATGCCTGGGCACTTGGCATAAACCCATTTGGACACCGACAGTTTCTGAACGCGTTCTACTCGGGGCGCTTCGGAGGGAGTTTCGCGCGCGGGTTACCGTTTGGTGAGAATCCGAGGACCGGCGACTCACGCATATCCGGGACAACCGCGTCCCTTGCCGGCCTCGAGGCGGCACTGGCCGGCCACAACGAAGGTGAAATTGAGAACAGTATCCAGCGTATCTTGCTGCTCTATGGAGTGATTCTTTCTATCGGTGGGATACCACTCATCTACCTCGGCGACGAGATCGGTACGCTCAACGACTATTCCTTCCGGTCGGATCCGGCGATGGCTGGAGACAGCCGATGGGTGCATCGCGTTCCAGCTGATCAGGATCGCCTGGATCGGCGGCACGCGATCGACACCGTGGAGGGGAGAATATACCGCGGACTACAGCGCTTGATCCACATCCGGCGCGAGTGTGCAGCCTTCGCGGGAGGGCAGGCGCAGTTCGTGGACACCGGCACGGACCACGCATTCTCGTACGTGCGAACCGGATCGGGCCGGCGCGTGCTGTGCCTGGCAAACTTCAGTGAAAGGGAAGTGCGGATCGACAGGAACGAGCTGAGATTGTACGGATTGAGCTCCCGTTTTCGGGACCTCATCAGCGGCGACGAGATCACGACGGACGGCGACCTCGTACTCGCTCGTTATCGCACCATGTGGCTACTTGCCGGGGAGGCCGAGGGTGCTGCTTGAGGAACGTATGCCCGAAAGATCAGCCGGGAAAGAGTCACTCATTAGCGTCGTCGTAGCGACGCACAATCGCGCACCCCTGCTCAGGCAGTTGTTGCGGGCGCTCCAGAGGCAGGAGTACAGCACCTTCGAAGTCATCGTGGTTGACGATGCCTCGGATGACGATACCCCGTCTGTGCTGGCTGAATGGGCCGGGGAAAATCGGCGCTGGTTTCGCCAACCTCTCGCCTGGGGGGCGTACGCTGCGCGTAACCGGGGCATTCAAGAGGCACGAGGAGACCTGGTAGCGTTCACCGACGACGATTGCATCCCGGAGCCGGGGTGGCTGGCGGCCCTGTCCACGGCACTCGCCACGGATGACGTGATTGGCGCGCAGGGCCAGACCCTCGCACAGCCGGGCAGTATCACACCGTTTACACACCAGGTTGAGTCTCGTGCCGGTGGGCCGCCGTACCGTACCTGCAACATCATCTACCGCCGATCGATTCTCGATCGTTTGGGATGTTTCGACGCATCCCTGCGCTGGTATGCCGACAACATACTTGGGTTGCGCGCCCGCACGCTTGGACGCATCGCCTACGCGCCGGAGGCCGTGGTGCTGCACCCGCCACGCCCGAAGGAGTGGCGCAATCGAGAGACCTGGCGAGAGCGGATGGCCGCGGATGCGAAACATCGCGAGAAACTACGATCGCTGGGAGTTGAGAACGTGCGCATGCCGGGCGTGGTGCTGCCACTGGTCCTGTGGGTTGCTCGGCCGCTGGTTCGCCAATCTGCGTTTCACCTGCGCTATCTGCTTCGGCATCCGGTACGCTACGCGGTTGGGGTGCGGCCAATGCTTCGAGAAAAGTGGAACTTGATCGGCGCACTGATTGACGTGGCATTGCGGCGCGATACCGGCCCTACACGGGCGAGAACATCGCTTCCACCGCTTTCCGATGAGCCGTCAATAGCAGTGCTCATCGTCACACGCGATCGGCCCGACCTTCTGGAAGGTACGATGCGCGCGCTGGCTCGACAGAGCTGGCAAAGATTTTCCGTCATCGTGGTGGATCATGCGGAAAACGAGCGGACCCGATTACTGGCACGTCGTGAAGGTGCACGCTACATTCCCGCGAAAGACAGTACGCTGGCGTGGGCTCGCCAGGCAGGTGTCTCGGAGGCCAGCGCGGAAATCGTGGCGTTCACCGACGACGACTGCTTGCCCGCGGTCGATTGGCTCCAACAGTTCGTCGAGGCGTTTCGCGCCAATCCAAATCTTGCGGGGGTGCAGGGCCGCACCATCGCGGAGCGGGGACCGGTGGGGGCGCATACCGTGACGGTTACCGGACCCGATCCGCTGTATCAGACCTGCAATATCGCCTATCGACGGGTCGCACTGCAGCGCGCAGGCGGTTTCGATCTACGCTTCAACGGTTACTTTGAGGACACTGCGTTGGGCGCTCGGGTGCTCGAGTACGGGGCTATCGGGTTCTCACCGGCCGCGCTGGTTACGCACCGAGCGGTTCCGCGTCGACCGCTCGATCGGGCACGGTGGCGCATGCTCTTGAGTGATGAGCGACGGCTGGCACGCGACTACTCCAGCTTTTACCGGCGGACGCGCGGCCTGGGGTTCTTTCCAACGGTGGTCGTCCGCTGGCTTGTGGGGTCGCCGTTGAAGACTCTGGTGCGTGCTTTACCCCAAGCGGGTCGAGACCCCAAAGGCTATCTGCGCCTCTGGTGGACGCTCTTGCGTGAGCGAAAAGACCTGCTGGCGGCCCTGCGCGACATGTAGCTGGAGTTATTATCCTGGGCGGATGCTCCAGAAGTCGGCGCCCAGCAAGGTAAACGGCAGACGGTGCTCGTCGGGATTATCGGCGTTGAACTGTGTGTTGCTGAAATAGAGCAGTGAGGCCTGCGACGTTCCAAGATTAGCGACCCCGTGGGCCACGCCTCGCGGGATGAGGAGCAAGCGTCCCCTTCCCGGCTCCGAGTGTCAGACGCATGCTGGTGCCGAGCGTCTCTGAGCCGTCCCGAATATCGAGTAGACCCACGAGCAGTCGATGCACCGGCGGCACGAACCAGAGATCATCTTGATGTCGGTGCAAGTGAAGAGCTTTTATCTGTCCCGGTTCCATGAGGGAATAACTGATCTGGGCCGGTTTGTACCCCGGAAACGATGTCAGCGTGCCGTCTTCACGCAGGCGTGAGATTTCACAGAAATCACCGCCTTCATCACTGAAGACCGAAAGCTCGATCAGGCTCACACCGTCGATTCTCGGCCGTGCGCCGTATGACTGCGTATCCACCAGATCGCGATAGTCGGAACCAATGCTCGGGTTATCGGCAGCGGACTCCTCGACGCTCATGCCGTTCCCCTGGCAAGTCGATCGCTATATTGCTGCCGGTAGTAGTCGCGGAAACTGGAGCCGTCCTTTATTGGCTCCCACCACGCTCGGTTGTTCCGGTACCAGTCGACGGTTCGCCTTATCCCTTCATCGAAGCCTACCCGTGGCGACCATCCAAGCGCCGATACACGCTCGATATTCAATGCATAGCGTCGATCGTGCCCTGCCCTATCGGGCACACTCTGGACCAGCGATCGATCGCACCCCGTCTCTCGGACGATGGCCTCAATGGTCACCCGATTGGTCTGCTCGCTACCGGCGCCGATGTTGTAGATTCCACCGATATCCCCCCGCTCCAGGACGAGCGCGATACCCTCGCAGTGATCTTGCACGTAGAGGTAATCTCGGACCTGTAGACCGTCGCCGTACATGGGCAGTGGTAGACCGTCCAGCGCGTTGGTCACGAAAAGGGAGATCAACTTTTCCGGATATTGATATGGTCCGTAAGTATTCGATCCCCGGGTAATCAGCGTGGGAAGACCGAACGTTTCATGGTACGCCCGCACCATCAGGTCGCCACCCGCCTTGGATGCCGAATACGGGCTGCGAGGTAGAAGCGGGTCATCTTCGCGCGAACGCCGAGGCGCCTCGACATCGCCGTAGACTTCGTCGGTGCTGATCTGGAGGTACCGTTCGACTCCAATCTCGTGTGCCGCTTCCAGTAAAACGCGAGTGCCCTCGACATCCGTCTGGACGAAGGACACGCCGCTCATGATGGAGCGATCCACGTGTGTCTCGGCGGCAAAATTGACGACGTGCGTACAGCCGTCCATGGCTCGACGCACCGTGTCGCTCGAGCATATGTCACCGTGCACGAATGTGAAACGAGCATCCTCCCGGATGTCACTCACGTTGTCGATATTGCCCGCATAGGTGAGGGCATCCAGCACGACGACCGACGCCTGGGGCCAACGCTCCAGAGCCAGGTGGGCGAAGGTAGAACCGATGAAGCCGGCCCCGCCTGTAATCAACAGCTTCAAAGCAATCCCACTTTGCTATGGTCGCCCAGCATGAATTTATAGGCGCGAGGCCGGCTCGGCGATTTCGTGATGGTGACATCGCGTCCGATAAGGGAATCTTCAATGCGATGCGGAACGTCGAGGACGCAGCTCCGCTCCATAACGATGGTGTGTTCGATCTCACTTTCGCGCACCACGCAATTTGGACCGATAGCACTGAAAGGACCAATGTATGAGTTTTCGATGCGCGACCCGGCGCCGATAATCAACGGACCGCGGAGTGTACTGGATAGTATGGTTGCACCTTTCTCGACAATTACATGCCCCTGCAGGGTCGAATCGGGTGAGACTGAGCCGTCAACGCGACGTTTCAATTCCAGGAGAACCAGTCGATTCGCGTCTAACATGTCTTCCATTTTGCCGGTGTCGATCCACCAGCCGTCCAGAATATGAGGGCGAACTTCGTAGCCCGACTCGAGCACCGTGCGAATAGCGTCCGTAATCTCGAGCTCACCTCGCCACGACGGTGCAATGCGCTCGGTGGCCTCATGAATATGCGCGTCAAACAGGTAAATGCCGACCAGTGCCAGGTCACTTTTTGGTTTCGTGGGTTTCTCTTCGAGGGTCACAATCTGACCGTCTCGAATCTCAGCGACTCCAAAATCCTCGGGATTTGAAACCCGGTAGAGAAGAAGATGCGCCGCTGCTTCGGAACCTTCGAATTCTTCCACGTAACGGCGAATACCGCCTTGAATGAAATTGTCCCCAAGATACATAACAAAGCGCTCGTCCCCCAGGAAAGAACGCGCGGTGCGAACGGCGTGCGCCAGCCCGCCCGGGCGGTCCTGCTCGATGTACGAGATTTCACATCCGAATTGTGTGCCGCTTCCAACCGCTGCTCGGATTTGTTCGCCGGTATCGCCCACTACAATACCGATATCGGTAATCCCCGCATGGACAAGATCTTCGAGCACGTAGAACAGCACCGGCTTATTTGCAAGCGGCACCAGTTGTTTCGCCCCGGTATAGGTGAGAGGACGAAGCCGCGTGCCCTTGCCGCCGCTTAGCACAAGCCCTTTCACAGCGCCTTCTCCCCCGCTGCGGCTGCTCTCTGCACTAGCCCACGCTGCCGGCGTATCGGCGTTCTACTTCGCCGCGTTGAAGAGAGATCTGGAGGCGCTGCAGGTCGGCATCGACCATCATGTGGATCAACTGCTCGAACGAGACAGCCGGCTCCCAGCCGAGCTCTCGTTTCGCTTTTGAAGGGTCGCTCACCAGTAGATCTACATCGGCCGGACGGAAAAGGCGTGGATCGACCCTGATATATCGGTCTGGATCGAGACCGGCATGACGAAACGCCAGCTCGACCAATTCCTGGCAGGAGTGCGTTTCTCCCATGCCCACCACGTAATCGGTTGGTTCATCGCGCTGCAGCATCAACCACATGGCCCGCACGTAATCTCCGGCGAAACCCCAGTCGCGCCGTGCCTCCAGGTTGCCCAGTGCCAGGTGGTCGCTGAGTCCGAGTGCGATCCGTGCCACGCCATCGCTCACCTTCCGGGGAAAAAACTCCATGCCCCGTCGAGGTGACTCGTGGTTGAAGAGGATCCCGCTCACTGCGTACATGTTGTACGACTCACGGTAGTTCACTGTGATGTAGTGTCCGTACACTTTCGCCACACCGTACGGCGAGCGCGGATAGAAAGGTGTCTCCTCATTTTGAGGCGTTTCTCGTACCTTGCCGAACATTTCACTACTGCTGGCCTGGTAGAACCGAATGGATCGATCGACCGTGCGGATCGCGTCCAGTACGCGAGTTACGCCCAGTGCAGTAAATTCCCCGGTAAGCACCGGTTGGTTCCAGCTTGTCGGCACGAAGCTCATCGCGGCCAGGTTGTATACCTCGTCCGGCTGGTACTCCTGCAGGATGTTCGAGAGCGAAACCTGGTCGAGTAGGTCGCCCTGCGCGAGCTCGATGCGGTCGCCAAGGTGCTCGATTCGCCCGTAATTTTCCAGTGAAAGCCGGCGCAGCATACCGACTACACGGTAACCCTGCTCAAGCAGCAGCTCGGCCAGGTACGATCCGTCCTGACCGGTGATGCCGGTAATCAAGGCTGTCCTTGT
Organism: uncultured Chloroflexia bacterium; assembly: GCA_963737125.1. Lineage (GTDB taxonomy): Bacteria > Chloroflexota > UBA5177 > UBA5177 > UBA5177 > JANWJD01. Next base: position 331,562 of record CAVTRL010000001.1, read on the forward strand.
CATCCCACTCCCTCTCGTACCAGTGACCGTCGAACCAGTGTTTGCCAGTATGCCAGCGTGTCGGCGGCGGAGACTTCAAATGATATTTCGGGTCGCCATCCGGTCGCGTCGCGCAGTCGGCCGGCATCGCCTATCAAGAGCAACGGCTCACCAGCGCGCACTCGTTCCTCGTCACGAACCAGCTCAGCGCGTACCCCAGCCGTGTCCATCATACTGGCGAGGAGGTCGCGAAGCGTGTGCCTTGTACCCGATGCGATGTTGTACACCTCTCCCGGCGTGCCGCGTTCGGCCACGAGGGCCAGCGCGCGAGCGACGTCGCGTACGTCGCAAAAATCACGCTGAAGGTCGATATTCCCCACGCGAATCACCGGCTCGCGAATCCCGGCCTCGATCTCTGCAACCTGCCGAGCGAAGCTGCCGGCCGCGAAGCGATCGGAGCGGCGTGGGCCAAGCTGCAAAAAAGGGCGCACCCGAATGATGTTGAGGTTGTAGCAGGCGGCGTACTGCTGCCCCATGAGATCTTGCACCACTTTGCTCAACGCATATGGTGTGAGCGGGCGCAACTCTTGCGACTCTACAATCGGATTGTCGTCCGGTGCAACACTGCCGTACTCATCACAACTGCCCACTACCACGACGCGAGCCGCCGGGGTAGCGCGGCGTACGGCTTCGAGCACGTTATATTGCATGAGGGTGTTGGCGGTAACGGTTCCCATTGGGTCTTGCAGGGACATAGCAGCCGAACTCTGGGCTGCCAGGTGATGCACGATGGCGGGTGCCACGCTGCTCACCACGTCGAGCACCGCCAATCCGTCGTTCAAATCGACCGAGTGGACCCGAGCGTTATCGGGTAGCCAGCTACGCTCGTCAGCAGGATTCCGAAACACGCCGTGGATGGTGTAACCGGAGCGCGCGTAATACTTTACGAGCGCGCTTCCCGAGAAGCCGGTGGCGCCGGTTATTAGAACCGAGCTCACCGCACAATCACCAGTCGGACGGAAGCAGGTATCGCATTAAATGGCGGAGCCCTCTGCTACCGGCTCGGGCTCGAACTCGCGGGTTTCCGACCCATGAACCGCCAACTCGAGAGTTCGCATAAACCGTGTACCGACCGTCTGCAACAACTGATCGATGGAATCGCTTAGTTTCCCATCACCATCCACCAGCGGAACGCGCGCTACAAATTGCCGGGTACCCATTCCCATGGTGATGTTGATCTCTCGTCTACCCTCGATCGCGAGGTAGCCAATCTTCTCAACGCGCACCGACAGCTCATCCAGCAGGGACCGAAGAAACGCCTCATCCTTGCCGACGGCTATGGTGGCGCTTATCTTGTGCGGCCCGAGCATGACTTCGGACTGCATTTCGCCACCATGCGAATTGATAATGTATGTCGCTTCGTTGACTTGAACCATTCGGGGATGCCTCCTCAGTGATGGTCGACCGATTCTGACGCGCTCCGTATTCCTACGATCATACAGGTCAAACGATTCTCGGTGAGATCGTGTGCTTCCGAGTTATCCATTGACCTCACCAGACTGCATCACTTACCTCAGATCACCGGGTAGCACCACGGAGTACGCTCGAACGTTGGTCAACTCGGGCTTCGCATCCAATGGTTCCACTGACACGGCGGTCGGTCCACCTGGAACGGAATCAACCGATACTGTTTCGGGAGACGGAGCGCCCTTTCCGCCCGGAGCGATCCAAATTCTCGTCTTTACCGCGGGCTGGCGACGGAAAATCGGTCGCGTCGAATACACGAGGGCAAATGGCGGAATAGACCTTTCTCCCACCAGGATCTCTTCGCGCTGTGGGGCGGGGGCCACCGGCGTCAGAACCAGGTGGACCGGTGATCTCACCGGCACTTCTCGGAAGTAGAGCCCACTCCTCTGCTCGGGCACCCCGGGCGACCTGGGAGCTTTGGCTGCTGCATCGAAGGATGCGGCGAACACGTCCTCGTCTTCCGTCGTCTGGTCGTTATCGTCGTCACTGGTCGAGAGCGGTGGAACGAACTCGAGCATCGGCGTAGCCATACTCTCGTCCGGTTCCTCCGTGGTGAACTGAGGGACCGGGCCCACCTCGTCGTCCACAGCGAACGGTTCGATCTGGATCTCCAGCGATTTCATAGGTACGGGTGCTTCGGCACCCGGCTCGGACGATGTTGTCAGCGGTTCGGTACCAACCACGGGCTCGTCGGCAGTGTCGACTTCCGCGGACGTGGACGGATCCAGGACCATACCGTCCGAGTCGCCGCCCGCCAGTGGCGAAACCAATTCGTCAGCATCGTCGGCGTCGGCAGGCGAAGGTGGGGAGAGGTCGATAGCCTCGGTCGGCGTGCTCTCCTCGGGTGCGGATTCAATGACCTGATCAGCCGCTTCACTGGGGAGCGATTGATCGGCTTGAAGCTCGACCGTTTCCAATGGAACCGCGATCTCGAGATCGTCGGCAGCATCAGTCGTGGGCGACACGGGCTGCCCGGGTTCATTGGCCCGCGCCGGGTTACTTTCCCAGGACAGCTGGCGTGAGGTTCTAGAAGTCTCCACGGCTTCTATATCTGCCGGCGATTGCGTATTTACATTTCCACGCCGTGAAAACCGAAAGCCGCGGAATCTCGATGTGACACGTTCGGTTGTGGATGATTCCCCAGCCCGGGAAGCGCGCGGTCCAGCGACAGCCCAATCGGTAGCCAGCACGGTCACGGTTATCGAGTTGGAATGTGGGGAGCGGACACCTTTCGGTCCAACCGTCAGGCCGAGTACACGTGATTGCCGGTCTCGACGGACGCCACCGTGACGGACCAATTCCCTTCGATGTCGGACGTTGTTATCGCGACGACGGCAAGCCAGTCAAGGAGCTCGATCGTACTCTCGGGACTGCATAAACCGGTCACGGTCAACACATCACTTCGTATCGAGCTGCGATCTCCTGGAGTGAGAATGCGCGGAGGCAACTCACTTCTAGCGCTCACAGACCGCGGGGCGGGTTGCCATGTGCCCTCGTCTCGCTCCATCCTTGGTCCCCCTCCGTATGTAGCCATCAGCCAACATAGCTGCTCCACGAGGTGGGCGGAGCAAGCAGATACTCAGCACCCAAAGAGGGTGAGATAACCGCACCGACTCGATATGTTGGTAGATTGTGACCTGGAAAAGGGAACTTCTGCAAACCTGGACCTGCTGCTTCCTACAATCGGAGCGGCACGGCGAGACGGTGGGAGTTCACAGGAGCGTCCCTGAGTGTTTGCAGAGGCACGTGGCCAGAGAGACACTTGGGATGTCAGAGTCACGGAGGGCGCATATGGAAGGTGCGGAGGCATCACCTCCGACGTGCGTGGAAATCGACGCCGTCGACGCCGCGAAGTTCGGCGACGTGTTTCGCGGCAAGCACGTAATTATCACCGGTGGACTCGGGTTCATCGGGTCCAATCTAGCCCGTCGATTGCTGACCCTGGGAGCGCGGGTGGTGCTCGTCGACAGTCTGATTCCGGAATACGGTGGGAATCTCTTCAATCTAACGGGAATCGAGGACCAGGTAGTCGTAAATGTCTCCGATGTCCGGGATGAGCACAGCATGCACTATCTGATTCAGGGGCAACACTATCTCTTCAATCTGGCGGGGCAAACGAGTCATATGGACTCGATGACCGATCCCTATGTCGATCTGGAGATCAATTGCCACGCACAACTGTCGATTCTGGAGGCATGTCGCAAGTGGAATCCCGAGATCAAAATTGTTTTTGCCAGTACTCGTCAGATGTACGGGAGAGCCGAGTACCTTCCGGTTGATGAACGTCATTTGCTGAGACCGGTCGATGTGAATGGAATCAATAAGATGGCCGGCGAGTGGTACCACATTCTGTACAACGACGTCTACGGCATTCGGAGCACGGCGCTGCGATTGACGAATACCTACGGTCCAAGAATGCGCGTAAAGGATGCCCGTCAGACCTTTCTAGGTGTGTGGATACGACTCCTGGTCGAGGGCAACCCATTCGAAGTGTGGGGTGGTAGTCAGCTACGCGACTTCACATATGTAGATGACGCAGTCGACGCATTTCTTTTGGCAGCGGCGCTGCCAGCTGCCGATGGAGTGGTCTTCAACGTCGGTGGAGAGCCGGTCATCGCGCTGCGCGATCTGGCGGAGCTACTCGTGCGCGTTGCCGGTGGTGGAGACTACGTACTCAAGGAATATCCCCCGGACCGAAAACGAATCGACGTGGGAGATTACTACGCTGATTTCCGCCTCCTCACGTCCACCCTCGGATGGTTACCCAGGGTGAGCCTCGAGACGGGCCTGGAGCGCGTGGTTGCCTATTACCGCCATCACCTCGAACACTATGTGTAATTTGCGGGACGATATTCTCTCGTGAACCGTGACCTCCTCACCACCGTACAGACCTAGACAGCTCCGCAGGGCCGCTGCGCAGATACCGCGGATTTTGTAGTGGAAGCGGTCGACGGACGCGTGCCCTTTGGGCAATTGCACTGGAGCCACTGCCGGGTCAATGGTAAATCGCTCGGCAGCTTTCAGCCGATACCCGTAGTACTGGAAGATAGCAACAACACGGTCTACACGAAGGCACTCCCTGTTCGAAAAGACTCCTTTTATCTCCAAGGGTGGTGAGCCGCTCACCACAAACAGTCTTGATGCGACAATACCTGACGATCTTTGACAGCGTGACCTGATACACCTCCTGCGTACTGACGTAGGGCGTGTAACCGTTTTGAGCGTGACAGCACGCCGCGTGCGGCCGGAATGGTCCGAGCGCTTCCCGGATGTCTGATATATTACTGGGATATTTCCGGCCCGTGTCCCTGCTCCGCGGGCACATCGTTTGCCCTGACGCACGCCGCGAACCTTCCTCACGCCTCATTTGGCAGTACTGTCCCAGGAAATCCGAATGACAGCGGATCTGATCGAACGGGTACAACAGGACGCGGTGACTCGGCTCTGGGTCATCTACAGCGACTACAGCGGCATCTCGCACGCCAAGATTGTGCCGCTCGACCGACTGCGGCACGTCCTGGAGTCCGGGGTTGGCTTTGCAAAGGCCAATATGGACTTCGATGTGATGGATCAGCAGGTGGCCGAACCCCAGTTTGGAGCGGATACCGGTGATTTCTATGCCGTGCCCGATCCCGACACGTATACGCCTCTGCCGTTCGCCTCGGGTCATGCTCGCATGTTCTCCTTCCTGCAGACCGCGGACGGTGAACGCTGGCCCGGATGCCCTCGGAGCGCTCTACAACGCGTCGCCGAGCGGTACGATGCTGCTGGATGGCGCGTGCAGGCGGCATTTGAGCCGGAGTGCTTCCTCTTCCAGCGCGTTGGAGATGAGTTTTTACCTGCCGACCAGTCACCCATGTTTTCCGTTGCCGGTCTGGAACAGCACCGCAATCTGTTCGACGACACAATGGACGCCCTGGCGGCGATGGGACTATCGGTCGAACAAGTGGGCGCGGAATATGGCCCGGGTCAATACGAGATCAATCTGCGCCATACTGACCCGCTGCGCGCCGCGGACAATCTGGTGACGCTGAAGGAGACACTGCACGCCCTGGCGACTCGGGCCGGCTACATCGTAAGTTTCATGCCGAAGCCGTACACCCATCTTCCGGGATGCGGCCTGCACGTACACCTGGGCATCACATCGATGCACGGTGAAAACGTCATGGGAACCGGCTCTCTGAGCGTATCGGGCCGGGCGTTTGTCGCAGGATTATTGGAGCACGCGCCGGCACTCTGCGGCGTGGGGGCGCCAATCGCGAATTCTTATAAACGTCTACTGCCCGGTTCATGGGCACCGGCCCACGTGTGTTACGGGACAGGCAACCGGGCGACGCTGGTTCGCATCCCCGAAGGGAAAGACATCCATGTCGAGTTTCGAGCGGGGGATAATAGTTCGAATCCTTATGTCTTTCTGGCAGCGCTACTGGCGGCCGGGCTGGATGGAGTTCAACGCGAGCTGGATCCTGGAGAACCGGTGGACGGCGACGTAGGCCACTGGACAAATGAGCGAGTCCGGGAACGGCATCTCGCGCATCTTCCTCGGACGGCAGGCGAAGCTCTGCAATCTGTCGAGGCCGATTCCGTGGTGATGGATGCACTGGGCTCGGTTATCGGTCCAGCGTTCTTGAGGGTGAAACGATCCGAGTTGAATGCATACGATCGAGAAGTCAGCGATTGGGAACGAAGCGCGTACCTCCAGACTTTATAAGGAAGGCAGGATATGTCGACACAAGCACCTTCGCACGAGCTCCATCGGCGCTTACATATGCGGCACCTCATCATGCTCTCGGTCGGTGGAACCATTGCGTCCGGGTACTTTTTGTTCATTGGTCAAGCAATTGGCATAGCCGGCCCGGCCGTCATCGTTACCTACGCCATTGCCGGCGTAATCAGCCTGGCCGTGATGGCCTGCCTCGCGGAGCTCTCGGTGAGCCGGGCCGTGGCAGGTTCGTTCGCGATCTATGCGCGCGAAACGATGGGCGAGCTGGCGGGCTTTTTAACCGGATGGAACTACTGGCTTGCCTGGGTCATGGGTGCCGCGACCGAATCCGTAGCGGCCGGGACGTACTTTCATGTCTTTCGCCCGGAAATACCGATATGGATCGTGGCCGGTATCATCGTCGCGATCGAAATGACGGTGAACCTTATTGGCGTTCTCTTCATGGGTGAGTACGAATTCGCGCTCTCGACCTTGAAGACAGTCATGCTGGGACTTTTTTCCGTGATTGGAATTGCGGCGATACTTGGAGTCGGTTTTCATGGTGTTGGCGTCCACAATTATACGGTGGGTGGTGGATTTGCCCCGAAAGGTGGAGGCGCGGTATTTACCGCAATCTTTACCGTCTTTTTCGCCTATGCCGGTATCGAGTTGGTAGGTGTGAGCGCCGAGGAGGCTGTGAATCCGGAGCGTAACGTCCCGCGTGCGCTCATGTGGACAGCGGCTCTGGTGTGTCTTTTATTCATCGTCGGCACGCTCGTTCTCATGGCGGTCATTCCATGGACGCGGGCGTCCACGACCTCGATCAGTCCCTTCGTGGATGCACTCAACGCGCTGCATGTACCGGTGATTGCCACCATCTTCAACTGGGTCGTTATCATCGCGTCTTTATCCTCGGTCGATGGTGGACTGTATACTGCGTCTCGCATGTTCTTCGCTCTGGCTCGCGAGGGCTACTTCCCGGAGGCCCTGGCCGAAACCAACCCCAAACGTAGGGTGCCAACGCTGTCGATCTTCATCACATCGCTCGCTATTTTTGTGGGCGCGGTGATCGCCTACTTTTATCCGACGACGGCGTACGTGTTTGTCGCGAGTCTCTCGACTTTTGGCTTCCTCTACGCGTGGTTGATGATTCCGCTAGCGCAGGTGTTGTATCGCGTGCAAAGGGGCTCGGACTATGTCCGACAGCTGAAGTGGAAAGTGCCGTTCTACCCGTTTACGCCACTTCTTGCAATTGCGGCGGTAGCCGTCGCCTTCATCGGCCAGTTCTTTACCGGATCCGGTCAGAGCCTGGGGCCGATCCCTATCCCTGGTAGCGGCCTGACCGTTATTGTGGGGCTAATCTGGACAGGCTTTTGGGCGGCCTATTTCTTGGTATTTGGCCGCAATTTCAAACATGGCAAGACCTGGAGAGATCAGCAGGAACGTGAGATTGCGGCCCAGGGGGCGCACGCCACGTCACGACAATAGACTACAGGAGACGTTCTCGATGGTGACGACGACTTCCAAAACCGACGCGCTGCTGGAGCGCGACACGAAGGCGCTTGGCAACGTTCTCAAAGTGCGCTTCTATCCGTTGGCGGTGGAAACCGCGCAGGGCTGCACGATCACCGACATCGACGGACAGCAGTATCTGGATTTCATGGCCGGCTGGGCCGTGGCGAACACCGGCTACGGCCATCCGGGTGTGCTCGAGCCGGTTATGGAGCAAATGAAGAAAACCTCATTTGCCACGCTCACCGCCATCATGAATGAGCCGGCGGTCGAACTGGCGGAACGACTGATCGAGCTCATGCCCGGCTCCTTCGAAAAGAAAGCGTGGTTCGGGCTTCACGGCTCAGATGCCACCGACGCACTCTCCAAACTCGTGCCCATGGCCACGAAGCGGCCCCGACTGATGTCATACATCGGAGGCTATCACGGGCAGACGGGCGGATCTGCGGCTCTCAGCGGTCACACTGCCCAGGCGCGAGTCTTGGGTGGAGGAAACGTTGTCAAAGTGCCGTACCCGTACCCGTATCGCTGCCTTTTTGGAACGACCTCCGAGGAGGAGTGCGGCCTTCGCTACCTCGACTTCATCGAGAACTACATCTTTCGTACAATTTGTCCGCCCGAGGACACCGCCGGAATCATCATCGAGCCGGTGCAGAGTGACGGTGGCGACATCGTACCACCGGACAATTATCTCCCCGGGCTGGAGGTCCTGTGTCGAAAATTCGGCATCATGTTATTGATCGATGAGGTGAAAGTTGGCTTCGGTCGAACCGGCAAGATGTTCGGTTTTCAAAACTGGAATGTCACACCGGACGCGGTCGCACTGGGGAAGTCAATTGGCTCCGGAGTCGCCGCCATCAGTGCCGTGGTGGGCCGCAAGGAGATCCTTGACGCCGGCACGGCTATCAACATGTACACGGTGGCTGGAAATCCGGTGAGCGCCACGGCCGGTCTGGCCACGCTTGACACCATCGAGCGCGACGGCCTGGTCGAAAATGCGCGCGACGTTGGGGAATATCTGCTGGACGGGTTCAGGAGCCTGGCACGCACCCACCCTACCATTGGCGATGCACGCGGGAAAGGGATGATCCTCGGCGTTGAGCTGGTGCGAGATCGGTCGACCAAGGAACCAGCCGCCACCGAAGCCGCCAAAGTCGTGTACCGCTGTAAGGAACTTGGCCTCGTTTTGTTCTACGGAGGCATTTACTCGAACGTGCTCGAGATTACGCCACCGCTCACTATGACCCGGGAACAAGCGGCGCAGGGACTGGCCATCATCGACGAGGCGCTCACCGATGTCGAGGCAGGTCGCTTTCCCGACGAGAAGCTTGGCATGTACGCCGGCTGGTAGCGCCATCCGGGATGAATACGGTCTCCGGCAAGACGGTCTATGGGATTTCTGCAGCGTGAAAAGGGCGTGTTGATGGGGAAGTTGGAAGGGAAGCGAGCAATCGTTACCGGGGGGCATCGCGGGATAGGCCGCGGCATCGCCGAGGCGTTTGCCGCCGAGGGCGCGGACGTAGCCATTGCCGATCTCTGTACGGATGAAGAGGCTGAGCCGGTACTTGCAGTGATTCGGGCGTGCGGCCGCCGAGCGCTCTTTGCCCGGACCGATGTAGCCGAGGAACACCAGGTGCGTTCCATGGTAGACACGGTGCTGGAGCAGTTTGGCGGAATCGACATTCTCGTGAACAACGCCGGTATCTTTACCCAGTCACTCCTGGAAGACCTTCCTGTGGCGGATTGGGACCATGTGATCAACGTGAATTTGAGAGGACAATTCCTTTGTGCGCGTTTCGTTCTCCCTCATATGCTGGAACAGAGAAGCGGTCGAATTATCAATCTCGCGTCTCAGCTTGGACAGATTGGCGGTACCGAGGTAGTTCACTACTGTGCGAGTAAAGCCGGAGTTATTGGATTTACCAAAGCGCTGGCACGCGAGGTCGCAGCGCGGGGTGTACTGGTCAATGCCATCGCGCCCGGACCGATTCTGACGTACATGATGGAAGGTGAAACCGACGAGTGGAAAGAGGCCAAGCTGGCCGATCTCCCCATCGGTCGCTTCGGGGAAGTGCACGAAGTCGTACCTACCGCGGTGTTCCTTGCATCGGAGGATTCGACATATTTTGTCGGTCAGACTATTGGGCCCAACGGCGGCGACGTGATGCTTTGAGCGGAAAGGGCGGAATGAACGCGGATGAGGTGCTCCATCGCGCGCGCGGCACGGGCGTGACGCTCGTACGATTTCTGTATTGCGATCATGGCGGTGTTATACGTGGCAAGGCAGTCCACGCATCTCAGCTCGGCAACAAGCTGCGCGAGGGCATCGGTCTGACGCGTGCTCAGATGGCGATGAACGTGCTGGATGGACTGACGGACATCGCGGGCATGGAGCCAGTCGGCGAGATCCGTCTTGTACCCGATCCAGCGACTTTCTCTCTGTTGCCGTGGACGCCGGGCTCGGCAAGCGTGCTCTGCGACCAACTGGACCACAACCACGAGAATTGGGGCTCGTGCCCACGCTTGTTTCTAAAGGATATGCTGGCCCGTGCTGCCCGGCTGGATATCGAGGTAGAGGCGACCTTTGAGGTAGAGTTTTATCTGGCGCGCGAGGTCGACGGTGCGTACGTGCCGCTCGACCATGCGCCCGTGTACAGCTCAATCGGTCTCGACTCGTCGGGGATCGTCATGCACGATATCGTCGAAGCCCTGGAATCGCAGGGTATCCTGGTGGAGCAGGCTATCAATGAATACGGTCCGGGCCAGGAAGAAATCTCCATTCGGCACGCGCCGGCTGTCACCGCCGCCGACAACCATCTCAAGCTGCGCGATACGGTTCGGGGTGTTGCTGAAAAGCACGGCTTGATTGCCAGCTTTGCCCCAAAGCCATTCCCCAACGACATCGGCAGTGGCTGTCACATTCACTTCTCGCTGTGGGACTCATCCACTGGGCAGAACCTGCTGTATGATGCCGGCCATCCGCGCGGCTTGAGTGAAACGGCCGTCCACTTTATTGCCGGCTTACTCGAGCATCTTCCCGCGCTGGTTGCCATAACATGTCCGAGCTACAACTCGTATCGGCGCCTTCAGCCCCACGCCTGGAGCTCGGCCTACACTGCCTGGGGCTTCGACAATCGTGAAGCGGCGGTGCGAGTGGTGTCACCGTTCTGGGGACGTGAGGAGCAGTCCTACAACGTGGAGCTGAAGACGGTCGATGGGAGCTGCAATCCGTACATCGCACTTGGCGCACTGATCGCGGCCGGTCTGGACGGGATAGAACGCTCCCTCGTGCCGGGAGAGCCGTGCGAGGTCGATCCCGCTCGCCTGAGCGCTGAGGAACGGGAGGCGCGCCATATTCGCCGGCTACCGACCAGCCTCGAAGAGGCTCTGACCAATCTCGAACAGGACACGCTGCTTTCCGATTCCATGCCAGACTTGATGCGCCGCTCTTTTCTCGCCGTGCGCCGGTCGGAAGAGGCGGAGTTCAGCGCCCACGACGATGACTTCGAGATCTACAACCACTTCTACAAGTTTTAGGGGGACATTCTATGCAGCCCCTTGACCTCCATGACATTCCGGTGGTGGACAATCACTGTCACGCCATCTACCGCCGGCAGCAGTCCATCGACCTTCCTCGTTGGCGCGCATTGCTCACGGAATCTTCCGAGCCTGAAACGGAAGCAACGCACTCTGCCACGACACTGCTGTACACGCGTCTCATGCATCGCCTGGCCCACCGCCTGGAGTGCGAGGATGACGATCTCACGATCCTGCGGGCACGGTCGGCGCTCGATCCGGACGAATGGATTTCGTCGTTATACCGCGACTCTAATATCGATGTGCTGCTTCTGGACGATGGCTTCCCGCCACGCGATGCGGTCCTGTCCGACGCTGAAATCGGGCGACTGGCAGGCTGTCGTACCGAGCCCGTGCTGCGAGTCGAGCTCGTTATGCAGCGGCTGATCGCACAACTCAAGACCCTGGACGCCGTGGAGGAAGCGCTCGCCGATGAATTGGCGGACATTCGCGCGCGAGGTTTCGTAGCGTTGAAAAGCGTCGTAGCATACCGCACCGGACTGAACGTGCAGATCTGGCCAAAGGATCAGGCGGAATCGGGTTTTACCTCGGCACGCGAACAGGCGAAAGCGACGGGCTCATTCCGACTGGCGCATAAGCCGCTCCTGGATACCTTGTTGCACACCGTATTCACTCAGGCGTCACGCCAGCAGGTGCCGATTCAGTTCCACACCGGGTACGGTGATACCGACGCGGACATGCTACTGGCCAATCCATTGCACTTGCGTGCCCTGCTCGAGGATCGATCCTACAGGGGGATGCCGGTGATACTGCTGCACGAGAGCTATCCGTATACGCGTGAGGCCGCGTACCTGGCTGCCATGTATGATGCCGTCTACCTTGATCTCTCGTACGGCAGTCCGTTTCTTGGCTGGGCGGAAATGGAAGCGTTCACGGCCGGCGCGTTTGGTGTGGCTCCCTACTCAAAGCTCATGTACAGCTCAGACGGTGTTGCCCTTCCGGAGCTACACTGGCTGAGTGCTCACGATGGACGACAGATCATTGCCGGAACGCTGGATCGTATCGTGCAAACCGGCGACCTGAGTTACGCCCAGGCGGAAGCGGCGGGTGAAGCCGTACTGCGAGGCAATGCAATTCGTGTGTATGGCCTGTAAGAACATGTTCGACCCGGGACTCAGTTCGTTGCTGCTGGACTTATGATGCCGATTGGTCGAGTGCCTGGTTCAAGTCTCTGATCAGGTCGTCCGTATCCTCTATGCCCACGGAGTAGCGGATAAGGCTCTCCGGAATGCCGAGGGCCAGGCGCTCGTCCATCGAGCACTCGACGTGGCTGGTAGTGCGGGGTGGCCCTGCCGTCGTCTCCACTGCCCCCAGGTTGGCCGCCAGGTGTACGTGTCGCAGGTGAGGCAGGAACGCGCGCACCGCCTCATAGCCGCCTCGCAGAGCGAAGCTCAACACGCCACCGTATCCACGCATCTGCCGAACGGCGATGTCGAAACCAGGGTGTGCCGGCAATCCGGGGTAGTACACGGCTTCTACCGATGGGTGACTCACCAGGAACTGGGCGATGCACAGGGCGCTGGCGTTCTGTTGCCGGACGCGCAACGCGAGCGTTTTCATTCCGCGCAGGAGGAGATACGCGGCCATCGGATCCAGGACAGCGCCGTTGATTTCTCGAAAGTGATAGACCGCCTGGATCAGATCCGCTCGCCCGCAAACGACCCCACCGAGTGCGTCGGCGTGCCCGCCCAGAAACTTGGTCGCGCTGTGAACCACGAGATCCGCTCCGAGGGCGAGCGGGCTTTGATTGATCGGTGTGGCAAAGGTATTGTCCACCACGACCAAAGCGCCAGCCACATGCGCGGCGCTCGAAAGTCGGGCCAGATCGACCACTTTGAGTGTTGGGTTTGTCGGGGTTTCGAGGTAGAGCACCGTACAGCCACGAGCTATTTCCGCCTCGATCTCCTCGTGATCCTCAGTGTCGCAGAGCGTGACGTCGATATTGAAACGCGGTAGGAACTCGAGGAAGAGCTTGCTCGTGCCACCATAGGTATCACGTAATGAGACAACACGATCCCCCGGCCTGAGGAGTGCGAACAACGAGTTGCTGATCGCCGCCATGCCGCTTGCAAAGCTTGTGGCGGCTTCCGCACCCTCCAGTCGACGAACTTTTTCCTCGAAGGCATGGACGGTGGGATTTGTGTTTCGTCCGTAGATATGACCGTCACGCCGGCCGAGGGCCACCTGTTCCCACACATCGACGTCGTGGTAACCAAAGGCCACACTGTGCACCACCGGCACTTGCGTGGCTCCCATGTGCTGTTCGTGCTCACCCGCCCAAACCGCGAGTGTGTCGAAGTGATCTTCAGCCTTGTCCATTACCGACCCGCCCTTCATGTACAGCAATTGGTTTCGCCGCGACGTTGAGGCCGGCCCACGGAACGTCTGTCCTTTCGACTACAGTCGAGCGGGGACTTTATTTGTAAATTGCCGGTCACCGTCACGTATCAGTGTGTCATCTGATGTGAAGACGCCCATCTCACTGGCTGGAGATGAAGGTGCAGGCAGGGAGTCCGCTGCCCGTTAGCTATCCCGACATGGTCCACGCGGTGTGATCGGAATTGTGTACCGGGACTGACTTTGCCGGTGTTCGGCATCCTCGCGAGATTCCACACGTGCTTTCCGCACGCCGCTACCCGGGTCGCCGGGACATTTGCCGAGTACCCATCGAGCGAGATCGGGCAATGTTTCAGCGTGCTGGTGCGAATCCCGGTGTAATTCAGACCAGGCCCGATGTTGCCGCCGGTTTGGAACGGGGCTGGTGGTTTCGATCCGTGCCCCTACAACCGGATACGGAGGTTAGCGAGAAGTGGGGCGGGACAGGGCCGCAGGGACTGCCTGTCTTGAACGCATCGCTATGGGTAACAGCTGCATTGACGGTTTGGACTGTCGCACAGAACGGGTCCAGGCGTACAGAACCATGGCGGCACAGTAGAACAAGAACATTATTGCAGCGATATTGAAAGCAATCATTCCGTGCATACTTCACCGCACTTTCCGAATTAGATCCTGCTGCAGAGCTTCAATACGATGCGCCGAACCTATATAGGAAGCGTATCGCGCACTGACCGTTGGCAACAGTGTGGAAGGTCCTCTACGCGAGAGGACTTTCGTCCTGCTATCCCCTGGCGTTCGGGCTGCCGAAAAACGCGTGTGGCTCGATCCAGCCTCCCGGTGACGTCGCGGGGGCCGGATACTTGGGCAGTGGAATCGGATGAAACGGCAGCGGATCGATAGGCACCGATACCTGCCAATCGACCGCGGGGTGCGCAATCTGCCAGCTCACTTGAGTTCCGTCATGGTGGAGCGTTACGGATAGAGCTTCCGGCATGCTCCCTGGCTGGTGTGGTGCGAGCAGAGTGTAACGTTTCCCTCTAGAGGCGCTGAACACGTTTGGTGGCACGATGTAGTGCATTCGCACCGTCCGGGTCGCTCCCCGCCGAACGATGAGGTAGCCCGAGAACATCGTTCCGCCGTACGCCGGACCCTGCGACCATGGCTGAGTCCACCCGCTCTGGTCGACCAGTTGCGATCCCGGCGGCGTATAGACGCGCAAGAAGGTTGCGTAGTCGTCCTTCCCGCCCAGAGCTCCCGCACCCGGACCGATGCCGGTACGAGCGATAGCTGGGGGTGCGGGCACGTTCTGCAGGCGAATGGTGAGGCGCGCATCGAGCCACCGATCGGCGCGAATGCCGACATTGTATGTCGTCCACACATGGACAAATGGATTGATCTTGTTGTACGAGAGGTTCGTGTTGACCACGAACAGGTAATCGCCGAGCGTCGGTGTGACACGGTGTGCCGCGCCTGCATTGTCTATCAACGATTGGTACGTTGGGTTCCGAAAGTTTACCAGCAGATCTCCATGCGACACGGAGGAGGAAAGTGCCCCTCCGAGGCGTATCCAGGCTGATGGAGAGAGCGTCGTGAGGCGACTCAGTAAGTGACCTGCCACGATGCCAATGAACTGCTTTCCCCGAAGTCTGGCCGGGATCCCCGCACCACCGTTCGGTGCCCAGTGCGCGTAGTAATCAGCTAGCTGACCGACGTTCGCCCCGGATACCTCACGCCTGTACTCAGGTACATACATAGGGCCGGTGGCAGTCAGTATCCGAGAGACCGCACCGGGTGTCACGTCGACCACATTCGCAACGCTCCGATGAAAGTCCAATCTGTAAAAGAACCGTTCGAGCGCAGCGGTCGTTGGAAAATCCGGTGACCAGTTGGAGTCTCGAAAAAGCCAGCCAGGTTCGTCGTTGTAATTCTCGACCGGTTCCGGCGGAGGCACCGAGAGATTATCGTCAATGCCGGTGCTCTGAAAGATCTGTTTTGGTTTCCCGTCGTGAATCGTCAATAGACTTGCGCTACCGATAAAGCCACCCGTCGCACGGAGCTCGTTCGAATCCTGGTATGCCAGCAAATAGGAAGTGGAACCGTGCTCACCCAGGAGTGAGGGCGCAAGCGACAGAGCGCGGCAGAGAATCAGGAGTTGCGGGAGTCGCGTGTCGAGGGAATGAAGAGCGGAGCTCAGGGAAGCCGGCATGCTGCCTCCGGGAATGGCGTGCCGACTGCGTTCGGCATCCCGAAACTGCGTACACGCTCGATCAAACGCTGGGCCACCTGCTTCCAAGCCACGCACCAGAGTTTGAGAGTTACGCGATCGCGAGGCAGTAGTCCATTCACTCGCAAGCGGCCCGAAGCCATCCAGTAAAGAAAGTGCGCCGTCGGCCGTACTTCGGGCGGCGTGGGCGATGTCTGGGGCCGCGGCCACCTCTACCCCCACCCGAGGGACCCAGCCGAGATGTTTGATTATCGGGGCCAGGAGGCCGAGCTGGTTGTCGGCGGAGCGAAAGTCTTTTCTCGCGCTGTCGATATCGTTACGCACGGGCGCAAGCGTGAGACGAAGTGACGCGTGGGAGTGTATCGATTGGAGAGAATTCTGCGCGGAGTGTAATTCGTTTACACCGTTGAGAAGGGATCGACGTGCTGAGACAAGCTCAAAGGCCACAACGGCGAACACTACGACACAGAGCAGGGCACCTATGAAGTACAGGAAGCAACCACGATGCATGCTCTAGAGTAACCGTGTGCGTATGAAGACCGAAGCCCGGCGAACCAACGTGCAGTAGAAGCCGACACCTCTATGTGTCGCCCAGGGCAACACTCTCAGTATCGGCTTGGTGGCGTAACTTTCGGTCTTCCTCGCGCCTCAGCTTTTCAGAGGTACTCACCACTCGCCTTCGGAAAGGCGGTCAAGCAGCAGCGCGGCTGTGGCAGACGCCTCACCGCGCGGTCCGTGTAGAATTCGGGCTTTGTCAACAGCCCTTTCAAGCGTAGCGAGCACGGTCTTGGGCTTACGGCGCAGCGCTGGAGCATGAGCGAGTAGTTGCAGTAGAGCCTCGCCCGCCGACAGGGATTGTGGATGCCACTGTTTTCCAGGCTCGTACTGTGTCAGAAGGATCGCACCAACCTGCAGCGGTTCATAGCCCAAAAATCCGTCAAAGGCTTCTATCGGTGTTTTTACCTGGAATATCGACTGCATTTCACGGACTTCCAGCGGTGCGGCGTGCGGATGTATTTTCCCGTGACGGTCGAATACTGCGAATTCGTCGGAATAGTAAGCAGCCCCCGCTCGAAGCAACTCGGAAACAAGTGTCGTTTTGCCGCTAAAAGTAGTGCCCGGAATGAGGATTGCCTTTTCATTCCACCCCACCACACCCGCGTGCAGGAAGACTCGATGCTTGGCGCGAATAGCGATAAACAGTTTGAGTTCTGCCTGCAGCACGTGCAGAGCAGTCGGAATATCCGGCCCTTGATAGAGAACCCGCGTGTTCGCGTATACGCCCACACTGTATTTCCCGATTTGTCGGATTGAGAACAACCGGTCGACGACACTATGCGGATTGTCACTGGACATCCAGCCATAGGGAAAGTAGTCGGGGAGTTGAGATGCGACTTCTGGGTTATCAGTTCGTATCCCGAGGCGAATGCCGTGTACCTCGCCGACGTGCGTCGTCACCCATGGAAGACACTGGAGCGATTCCATTCGAGAAGAAGGTCTGCGCAGTCGAGGATAATCGTCTGGATCGCTGCTAACCGTGCGGTGACCCTTCACGATTGACTCCAGCAAGAACCACTTCGGGCGCCCCATTGAGTAACCGAATGATGTCCGTTGCTCCACCGATTTGGGAAGCGATAGTTCGTGATGCATCGATCACGATACCCACAGGTGTAGCATTTACCCCGAAGGAGGCGGCAGTGGCAAACTCTCGATCAAATAAAACCGGTGAGTGCAGGTGCAGGCTTCGTGCTTCTTCTAACAATCCGCTGGCGATTACAACGAGCCTGGGAGCGCCAGGTGGCGGCATAGAATCCCACCGATGAAGATCCTCTGTCATGCCACGGCAATAAACACATGTCGAGCTCCAGAAGAGTACAAGGGTCTCGCCCACCAGGAGATCCGACAGCTGAACCAGATTGCCCTCCAGGTCAGGTAGTTCCAACGCCGGAGCTGGTTGTCCAAGAAATGAATCCTTTATGATTTCGCGATGCTGCGCTTCAAACTTCAGGCCCGCGAGCTGAACGGCATTCGGCTGGTAGTCGCTTGGTTGCACCATGGTCAGCACTTCGTTCAAAAGCCAACGTACTTCCTCCGCTCCGCCGCCGACTGGACTTCCGATTGTGCCGTCAGGGCGAATAAGAACGGCTGCGGGAGTACCTGGGACCTCGAACTCCGTCTCGATACTACGGTCCTCCGCAAAGAGCACTCGTTCCAAACCATGGCTGGAACGCTTCTCTTCGGCGATTTCCAAAGTGCTGCCACTACTGATCACTACAAGTTCGACATCTCTGCCGTGATCCCGTTGCCAGTGCCCGATTTCTGGCATAAGTGCATTGCAAGGCTCACAGTTGGGTGACGTGAATAAAAGCAGTAACGGCTTTCCAATACCGTACAGGTCTTGAAGTGAAACGATATGCCCTTCTGTATCCGGGAGCGAGAAGGAGGGAGCTATCGTGCCGGGTGGGAGGCCGTACCGCGCTGCACTTATCGCTGATCCGGCGACTTCCGGTCTATCAGCACGTAGATCGGACTCAATCATCTTGATGCGCAATAAAATTTGCTTATTTTGCTGAATAAGCTCACGCAAGAAAGCAAGTGCGACCAACAGAAGACCGGAACCGGCAGCAGCCGCTAGCACGGCAATCCACTCTCCAGCGCTCAGTAGGGCCAAGCGGTGAAAGGCAGCAGGATCGTGGTTGATGTTTCCCTGTGCCAGTATGAACACCGCCGCCGCGGCAAGCACTCCATTTCGTACCAGGGTGGCTGGTCCAATCGGCTCCGAGTGTAACTGGCCGAAGCAGTGGCAGTCAGGGGCATCCCCACGCGCCAAACTTACGGTAATGCCGGCGTCAAACGCTACGAGTAGAGCTAGCGCACCAAATGCGCCCCACCACGCGAGAGCGCCCGGGAGCAAAAGAGCGACCACCACGATTTCCAGAAGTGGAAGACAAAATGCCACAGGCCCGACTAGCGGCCCCGGCAATCTGAAGCTTCTTACCGCCTCACGTGTCCCGGATCGATCCGTCAGCTTACCGTAAGCGGCCAGCGCAAAAACCCCGGCCAAAACCAGCCGGAGCGCTAGGACAATCAACGACACGGTGGCCGTTCCTCTCTGTCAGGCCCCACCACGACTCACTGGCAGAACGAACCATGAGTCGGCTGCAACGACTCGACGCACCCCACACGTCTTCTCATTGTGCTGGCAATCGGCGCGCTGGACTTGTGTACCTACGTGGCACGTAGCTTCGCACCGGCCATGCTTGTACGGCAATGTCGTCAATTACATGCGCACTCGCGTAACCCGCGGTCAGCACATAGCGGCGCATGGCGTCCAACCCTGACCTTTAGGGCCGGGGCAGCACTTAACTCCCGTAGACATACTATTAATTTGACAGCAATGTCCTGAGCCATCGTCTTGCTGACTGCCACTACAACTCGAGCAGACGCCGCATTGGGTCTTGCCGTTCCATACAACGCAGCACCCGCAGTGTTCTTTGTTTCCCCCACACCCCAGCTGTGAAGGGGAGCAGACGGGAGGTGGTGACGACCAAGCAAACCCGGTGGTTGGCAAGCTAATAGCGGTAATCATAGGAAGAGCCACTGCTGCGGCAACACCAGTGCGACGCATCAAGTCCCGTCGAGACATTACGTCATCGACGCGATCGGCAGCATTGTCAAGCAAGCCGTCCTTGTCCAATTGCTTGATTGCGGCATTGACGGTATTTTCGTTCACTGCCGCACCATTTGAGTCACGGATCAAGTGCACCATATACGCGACAGACGTCCGGCCGTCGCTCAACTGCCAGACCTGTCCCGCAATCTCGTTTAGACAGAAGGCTTTATCCTGTTGACGGTCAAAAACCAAGATCTCTCTGTCTAACTCACGGACCACCAGGCCGGTGGATCTTGCTCGAGGTCTGAACTCTTTGGAAACTCTTCCCATCGTTCGGTGCTCCCCCCTGACGCTCGCATGCACAGCGTTCGACGTCACCAACACGAACACTTGTACACGGTGCCGTCTTCAGAGCTTACTCTACATAGTCTTGCGGTGACTGTCAAGGGTCGGCCCCCAAGGTACAGGGCTCGTGAATTGTCGAAAATGAGGGAATAGAACGACGACCTCCCTCGGCCGCAAGATGCACCCCCAAAACCTCCGTCGCCGCGACAAAAGGAGGCAATTGATGCAGTCTACCGCCTCCCTGCCCATGGGATGTGCCCAGACCGTGCTCGAGTATGGTGGTCATTACCTACTCCCGGCCCGGGTGCTCAGCAAGCGATGGAAATCCAGCGACAGGTCACCAGTGTTTGGGAGAGTCGGACCGAAACCTGATACTTCATCACCGACCTCGGACCCCGTCAAGCTGACCCTGCTCGCCTGCTCTGCGGAAAGGATCGGATTCGGACACGCACCGCTCCCCGGTTCCTGGCTGCACACGATAGTGCACGGAGCCCGTTGCAGAACGTGATTTCTATTGTAAACCGCCGAACGTATGGCATATACTGCGGACTAGTGGGGGGATCTGGGAATAGCAAGTGATGTCGCGTACGGCTCAGGAAATGGGTAACGCGTTTGCGAGCCCATAGCAGTCAAGGGTTGTCTTCATTTCGCCGCACACGGTTAATGGCCGAATGGCCTAACTTACTGTCGTGTCGGCGCGAATGGTGGGCGCATTCACGCGCTGCCCCAAAGGTGACGCACTTTGAAACTTAGCCTCTACCTTTATACTGGCCGTCGCTGGGCGCTATGGTCGGTGGTGCCGGCAGTCCTCGTCGCTCTGGCTAGTTATTTCTACACAGCACACGAGCCGAAAGTGTACCAGACATCCGCGACGCTGTATGTTCAGGAGCCGGATACCGGCGGGGGCGTACCGGGCGGCACCGACATTTATACCAGCGAAGCGCTAATCCCCACGTACAGTGAGATGATCAGCCTGCCGGTTATCGCCGTTGACGTGGACAAGGCTCTAGCCAAGAAGTACCCTGGATATCGCCTGGAAAACCACAACTTGACCGCAGGCGGACTCGGTTCTCTGCCGTCGGCCAGTGCCAGTACTCAACTCATGACCGTGACGGTAACCGATACTAATCCTGTCCGGGCTGCCGCGGCAGCCAATGCCGCGTCTTCCGCCTTTATCACACAGCAGGAAGCCCTTCAGAAATCGCGGTTCCAGGGCGGCGAAAAGGCGATCCAGCAACAACTCAACGTGGCGCAATCAAACATTCAGATCGTTTCGCAGCGACTCACCAATTACCGGGGCTCGCCCGGAGGCCTGAGCAACTTAAAGGCACAGCTCAGTGCGTATCAAAGCATTTACGCAACCCTGCTCGGATCGGCTCAAGAATTCAGCGTGGGGCGTGATACTGCCTTGCACGCGCTCAAGATCGTCTCACCCGCTTCAATTCCCACGACCCCGATCGCACCCAACCCGTCACGCACTGCGCTGATCTATGGGTTCTTCGCTTTGGTCTTGGCAGCCGGCGGCCTCTTCGCATTTGACTATCTGGACGATACGCCGCGTACCCCGGAGGAGATTGAAGAGATCGTTGGAGCGCAAATCCTTGGAACGGTGCAGCAGTTTGACCAGAGTAAGTACGGGGCGGGGTTGGTCTCCATCAAAAAGGGCGACTTCCCAGCGGCCGAGGCTTACCGCGTCATACGCACCAACCTTCAATTTGCCAACGTCGACCATCCGCCACGTTCCTTGGTGGTCACCAGCGCGTTTCCCGGTGAGGGGAAGAGTACGACCGCGAGTAACCTGGCGACGGTATTCGCGCAGGCCGGCACACATGTTTCGTTGGTGGATGGTGACCTTCGACGACCCAACTTGCATAAGCTTTTCAAGGTGAATCGTGGTGAGGGCCTCACGAATCTGCTCATTTCAGCAGGCGCTCTGAACGGTCATGGACCCTGGCAATCGGTGTCACCGAATCTCGACCTCATCGTATCTGGCCCACTGCCACCTCGACCAGCAGATCTTCTGAGCTCCGCACGGATGAAGGATGTAACGGCTCACCTATCGGAAGGCGCCGGGATGCTGATCATCGACTCGCCTCCCGTGCTTGCTGTCACCGACGCGGTGATCCTGTCAACCATAGTCGACGGTGTGATACTGGTAGTCGATACGAGCCGAAGTAAGAGAAGTGACCTTCGACGTGCCCGAGAAGCAATTGAAGGCGTCGGAGGCAAAATCGTGGGGATTGTCGTCAACCGGCTGAAGGAGCGCGGCGGCGGATATTACTATCACTATTATCAACGCCATTACGGCTACGCGGAGTCGTACGACTTCAACCCGGCTACCGAAAAGTCGCTGACCGAAACGAAAGTGTAGCGGCTCGGCAACTGTCCGGCAAGTCTAGCCGGGGCAAGGCGTCAAGATCTTTTCGGCGCCGTTTATATTCCTCGGGCTTGCAACCGGTTTCATGGGCGACTTTGGACAATGTTGCTATACGGGAGCAAAGAAACCCGACGGACGCCAGCATTTCACTCAGGTTACGTGGAGAGACGCCGCCGAATGCCGGCCATGAGCAGGTAGCCGCATAGTACTCCGAGGGTGTTCGTGAGCACATCGGTGGTGGATGCAGTTCTGCCGAGGGGAAAAACGTATTGCGCGGTTTCTATGGCACTTGACAGGGCCGTTCCCGCTGGAATCATTCTTCGTGGATCGTCCAGTGCCGGCACCGCCAGTGGCACGAAGAAGCCGAAGGGCACATACAGTGCCACATTCCCTCCAAGCTGGATCATGAACCATCGAGCAAGCTGATCGGCCGGAAGGGTAGTCTGCAAATCGCGGAATGGGACCAGGTTCAGTACGTGGCTCGTATGCCCAAAGGGGAACAAGCCCACGCCGAGAATCAGGAACAAGGCGGCTGCCGCACGGGTCCGGTTCACCCGTATTACGTTACGCTCCACACGCTGACGACACGCCCGTACGGGACATAAGGCTCGCTCGGCGGAGACGGCTCCATCGGTTGAGGATGAAGCTCAGGTGCGTCGCGCATGAATCAGCATAGTGCACGCATTGAAATTTGGTGCGTCGAGCTATTTCCTGTACGGTGCTTCTTCCCGGGTGTAGCCTGGTCGGAAGCCTCACACCCGGAATGAGTCAAAGAGGTCTTTGACTATGAGTTCAGGCCCGCTGAGCCTTCAGGAAACGAGGTAGAAACCTGTGGAGTCAGACCCGAGCAGTAAGGCGGCCGAGTATGAGAGTGCCAGGCTTCGGCGAGTAAGCTCCGAGACGCACGGGCGCATATGCCGTCAATGCATGCAACCCATGCTTTCCAGGCGGCGCCTGCCATGGTATCTTCGGCCTCTGCGCCGGCTCGGATTCCCTTTGAAGTCCTACGAATGTCTCTTTTGCGGCGCTGTGACGATTCACCGAAAGGAGCGATAGAACATCTTTACGGTTTGCGCGGTCGGCGGACTGAGACGGTGTGAGAGTCGCGACAACAATAACGTACTTGAAGTGTAGATAATTTGATGTAGAACCTTCTATATTTACGTGACATGAACGTCGAACACGAAAGACGTTCACCGTGCCCGGAAATTGTCCCAGTGGACTGTGGTCGGGTCGGGGAAGGTGCATACATGCAGGTGCGTCCAAGTGAGTAATTGAACATCGGTTTGTACCTGTATCAAATCCGACGCTGGGTTTCCTTCGCGATATTTCCCGCCGTTGTCGTAATGGGATTGGTGTATCTCTACGAACACCATGTGCCCAGGACCTATCAAACAAGCGCTTTACTCTACGTGCAGGATCCCGGCAACTCGACTCAACCGGGTGGAACCGATGTGCAGACGAGTCAGGCGCTCATCCCGACCTACAGCCAGATATTCGTGTCACCGGCCATCACCTCCGCCGTGGATGCAACTCTGGCGAAAACGTACCGGGGATACCGGATTGAGGCGCATGATCTGAAGGTTCAGGGAGTCACGACAACGCCATCCGCGCCCCTAAACACCCAGCTTATGTCGGTTAGCGTCACCGACACGATCCCGCAACGCGCTGCGGTTGCCGCGAATACAGCGGCCAGAGCGTTTATTCGCAAGATTACCGCGATCGAAAAACAGCGGTTCAAGGGTGGGGCACGGGCGGTCGAGCAACAGCTCGCGGTCGAGAACAATAACATTCAACTCGTGTCGCGCGAGATCACGAATTACAAGGGCAGTGGCGCCGGTCTGAATAATCTCAAAGCTGAGTTGAACGCAAATCAAACCATTTATGCGACGCTCCTCACGTCATCGCAGGACTTCAACCTGGCGAGGAGCACCGCGGCCAGCGCCGTAAAGCTCATTTCTCCGGCCCCAGTTCCCACTGCAGTAGTTGGTCCGCATCCTATCCGCATCTCGGCGCTCGCGGGATTCATAGCCCTCATACTCGGTCTGGGTCTACTGTTCCTCTACGATTACTTCGACGATACGCCCCGCACGCCGGAGCAAATCGAAGCGCTCCTGGGGGCACCGATTTTGGGAACGGTGCAGCAGTTCGACCGAAAGCGATATGAGACCGAGTTGATCACCGCTCGACGCGCGCGATCTCCGGTATCCGAAGCGTATCGGGTGATCCGCACGAACATCCGGTTCACCGATATCGACCACCCACCGCGCACGCTCGTGATCACCAGTGCATCACCGGCGGAAGGTAAATCCACCACGGCAGCGAATCTCGCGAACGTGTTCGCCGAGGACGACAAGCGCGTCACCTTGATTGATGCAGACTTACGACGTCCCAGCTTGCATCGGATCTTCCAGGCGGAGCGCGGTGAAGGGCTGACCAACATGCTGACGAGTACCGAGGCGCTGAACGGCCATCACGGAACAAAGCAAGGGGACCGGTCCAACCTCGAACTCATTGCTTCCGGGCCCCTACCACCCCGCCCAGCCACCCTTCTGGGCTCCGATCGTATGCGCGAACTAACGCAGCACTTTGCCAATGACGCGCAAATCCTGTTGATCGACTCCCCCCCGGTGCTAGCAGTGGCCGACGCCGCGATACTGTCCACCGTCGCGGACGGAGTCCTTATGGTCGTCGATCCGGCGAAAAGTAAGAAGCGAGACCTGCGCCGCGCCCGAGAAGCGATTGAAGCCGTGGGAGGCCGTATCATCGGCATTGTCATCAATCGATTGAACAAGCGGGGCAGCAGCTACTACTACTACTATTACCACCACAATTACGGATATCAGTATAACTACCAGTACCTCGCGCAAAAGGACAAAGTCACAGCGCTTGAAGCCGACGAAAACAGTGGCGAGATGAGCGTCCCGGCCCTATCTGGCGATTCCAGGATCGATCCAAAGGATTCGTTGTGACAACGATTTGTCATCGACATGTTGTGCTGGCATCCACACCGACTAGCTCGCGAAGGAGCCTGGAAAAACTGCGATGATATCGCCGTTAGCCGTTGTGGAATCGGACGAAATAGGCACCGGAGTTACAGTCGGTGAGTTCGCTATCGTTCGTCGAGGCGCGAGAATTGACGACAATGTCGTGGTACATCCGCATTCAATCATCGAGAGCGGGGTGGTTGTGGGCGAGGGTGCGGAAATTTTCCCTGGTGCGTACATTGGTAAGGAACCGAAGACCACCGGAGCCCTGGCCCGACCTCTAACCTTTCAAAAACGGGTTTCGATCGGGCGCTGGGTCCATGTCGGACCGCATGCCGTGATCTACTACGACGTCGAGATTGGTGATCTATCGCTGATCGGTGATGGAGCATCTATCAGAGAACAGAGCAGAATTGGTTCGTCTTGCGTCATAGGTCGCAACTGTACCATCAACTACGCCGTTGTAATTGGGAATCGTGTGAAGGTAATGGACCTCACGTGGCTTGCAGGCAATATGACAATTGGAAACGACGTTTTCATTTCGGGTGGCGTTCTGACCGCGAACGATAACTCATTTGACCGTTTTGGCTACGACGGTACGTCCGTAGTCGGTCCCCAAATCAAAGATGGGGCAATGATCGGCGTGGGTGCCACACTCCTACCCGCCGTGGTGATCCATGAAAAGGCCATAGTAGGAGCTGGCTCAGTGGTGACCAGGGATGTCGCCGCTCACACGCTTGTCAATGGTATTCCGGCTCGATTTGTGCGAATGCTGGTGACGGACTCTTGACTGGTCAACGAGATAGGGAAAGACATCATACGCCTCGGTCAGCACGGGGAGATTAGCCGATTCCAACCGGCAGGGTGAGCGAACGCATGTCGACGACTCCAACCGTTCCCTTCCTCGACCTGCAAGCTCCGTATAACGAGTTGCGCTCGCAGATCGATGCGGCCATGAGTCGGGTGCTGCGCAGCGGTTGGTACTTACTTGCAAGCGAGCTTTCCGTCTTCGAAGACGCGTATGCCCGCTACACCGGGGCAAAGTACTGCGTCGGGGTCGCCAATGGCCTGGATGCGCTGACGCTTTCCCTACTCGCGATGGATATTGGCGCCGGCGACGAGGTCATCGTTCCCAGCAATACGTACATCGCAACGTGGCTGGCAGTAACCCGCGCCGGCGCAACTCCGGTACCGGTCGAACCGGACGAAGCCACCTACAACCTGGATCCACGAGCGATAGAAGCGGCGATCACCGAGCGCACAGCCGCAATTCTGCCTGTACACCTGTACGGCCAGCCGGCGGATATCGACCCGATTATCAACCTCGCACGACGACACGGCCTCAAAGTGCTGGACGATGCGGCGCAAGCACACGGTGCGCGCTATAAGGACCTGCCTATTGGCGCTCTGACCGATGCAACCGCGTGGAGTTTCTATCCCGGTAAGAACCTGGGCGCAGTAGGAGATGCCGGCGCCGTTACCACGAACGACGATGCGCTGGCCGACCGCCTGCGCGTACTGCGCAACTATGGGTCACGCGTCAAATACGTCAACGAGGTCCTGGGATACAATAGTCGGCTCGACGAGGTGCAGGCGGCCGTTCTGACAGTGAAGCTCGACTTCCTGGCTGAGTGGAATGGCAGACGGCGCGCTATCGCCGATCGTTACCTGGAGGGCCTGCGCGACACCCCGCTTGGTCTTCCCCAGATACCGACGTGGGTGCAACCCGCCTGGCACGTCTTCGTCATTCGCTCCCCCGGCCGCGATGAACTGCAACGGTATCTGCGCGACTGCGGAGTTCAAACGCTCATTCATTATCCGGTTCCTCCGCACCTGCAGGAAGCATATGCGCCACTCGGATTGCGCCGGGGAAGCTTTCCGATCAGTGAATTGATGCATCGAGAGGTACTCAGCTTGCCCATCGGACCGCACATGACGTCCGAACAGGCCGATACCGTGATCGACTCGGTATGCGGCTGGTTCGCCGGCGCACCGGCACCGGCCGGCAGTGGCAACTGCCGCTCGGCGACCTCATGATGAACGCTGGACTCCGGTCAGAGATGCTGAGAAAGACCCGGCACGTCATCCGGCGTCCAATTCTGCTCTATGCGCCATGGCTCCGATTCGTTTCTCCACTGCGGCGTCTGCGGCTCCTTGCACAGGTCAAGATCAACGGAGCGTCGGTTTTCTGCGCTGAGGATGTAGTCTTTCAGCACCCGGTGGAATTTCAGGGAGCAGGTCGGTTGATCCTTAGCGGAGGTGCTCAGCTCGGTTACCGTGGAGCGGGCCACATACGAACGCCGATATTGTTGCAACCACGCGATGCCGGCTCCGAAATCAGGATCGGCCGGAAGAGCGCTGTGATGAACGGCTCCGAGCTCATCGCGCGAACCTCGATATCGATCGGTCAAGACTGCTTGATTGGTCCCGGCACCGTCATCATCGATGCTGATTTTCATGGTATCGCTCCCGATGCTCGACTTGAGCCAGGCTTAACGCTCCCGGTGGTGATTGGTGACAACGTCTTTGTCGGAACTGGAGCGATGATCTTGAAGGGCGTACAAGTCGGATCGGATGCCGTGATCGCAGCGGGTTGCGTGGTGTCGAAGGATGTGCCTGCCGGTGCCAAAGTCGCGGGTAACCCCATGAAGATCATTGGATCCGTATACCCGGATTGAAATTACTGTGCCGCCGGCATACCTGTATTGCCCGAAGCCGTGGGCAGAGCCAGTGCTCCAACTGCGTCCTCAGTATTCGCAATGTTCTCCCGGAACTGTGCCACGAGAGGGGTTGCCTGCCAACGATCCTCACGTTCGCCGTGATTCAACACGTAGAGACCGAGTTCGACTCGATACTCGTCCGCGGGACGCGTGCCGAACCGGTAACGCCACTCGAACATGGTCGTCATGGGAAACCAGGTGTAGCCGATTACCGGAATTCCTTGCCCACGTAACTGCTTGACTGCCGCTATTGACTCCTTCAGCCACTTCGAGCGCGTCGCATGGAGGCCGTAGGCACTGGTTTCAGTGACCATGACGGACGCCCCGTAGCGTTGATGCGCGTCGGTCAACAACTCCACGAAGCCGGCGCCATCCTTTTCAACGGCTCGTGGTCGCATCCGGCCGGAACGACTGGCATACAGTTCGACGGTTGACCACTGTGGGTAAAAGTTCAAGCCGACAACGTCGAGCGAAATCGCCTGCCGCTGCAGCTCGGCCAGGTCATGGAGAGATGCATTGTTTCGTACCAGCCAGGAATAGAGTGGATGGCCGGGCGTAATGCGTCCGGTGATGAGCTCGTAGCTTAAAAAATTTTGCGCCTGCGCCTCCTCGGCCAGCACGTTCAACTCTGGAACGGACGCACGGGTCAGACCTGCTGCCTCGACGTGGACCATAGTGGCACGGGAATCCACACCTTTGATGGCGTGTACCGTGCGAACGATGCCCCTGGCAAGCTGCATCATCATCTGCACGTAGCCGCGTTCACCCCGGAGATACGGTGGCCAGAGGCCGCGTCTTCCGCACCACACCGAGTTGATCAGTGGTTCGTTCAAGGGCGTATACCAGGAAACGAGATCGTGGTAACGCCGGGCGAACGCTTCAGCGTACGAAGCAACCGCGCTCGGATACTCCGGATTGGCGAATTCCCGATCCAGCCAGAGAGGACAGCCGTAGTGCATGAGATCGACGATCGGCATGACGTGCAGGTCGTTCACAAGATATGGCAGCACTTGATCGGTCCAGCTCCAGTCAAACTGTCCCGGTTGAGGCTCGACCCGGTACCAGGGGACGCCCCATCTCAGAGCTTGCACGCCGAGGTCTGATGCATAGTGCAAGGTCTTCACGCCAATGACGATAGTGATCGATGAGCTCGTATTCATCCAGTGGCCGATGGCCACGTTTGGTCTGCGGGATAAACGTGTCTTCGATGCCGCTCGCCCAGAGAAAATTTTTGTGTGGATCGTGGTCGAAATTCTCGCCAGATTGCATTGACTATCCCTTCAGGCCGGTAAATGAAACGCCCCGCACGACATGCTTCTGGGCAAAGAGAAACGCAACGTGGTAGCTATGCTTCCAGGAAAGTCCTTGCTGCAAGACTCGATTCTCGCACCCATAGCTCACGCCAGCACTCTCGTCAGCGTGGATGCCGCGCACGGTTGCTGCCGGCAGTTGCTGTGAACACGATGAGCAGCAAAGAACTCAGTTGCACAGTCAAGACACTCCCATCTGTCAAACACCAAACGCTGCTCCCAGGCGAATATCGAGTGTCCCAGACTGGCGCAGTCGAGTCAACTGGTCCCCGGTCGGATGCGGTGTCGCTAGCTCAGAGGCGCCATCTGAATTATCGTGAGCCGATCCTTCTTGGAGCAATAGCTTCTTAAGACGTTGGTAGGGAATACCTTGTGGTGCCGCTGACCCGGCTGGCCCCAAAGTTGCTGTGGTACGGCCGACAGGAGGAAGCCTTTGAAAAAGGGGCCGGTTGCAGCCCTTATCGTCGCCGTCTTTGCTCTGGCGTTGTGGCTGTATAGCGGCACACAGAACCAGCGGGGCTTGACCGACGATCGCGCAACCGTCTCCGCTCAGATGACCTCCGTCGCCAAACCTACTCCGACACTCACGCCGTAAAGCGGGCTGGGGCGATACGAATGGGTAAAGTTTCGAGTCTGGCACTCGGTATCGTGACTGCGGTTGGCGGCTTCGTGGATATGGGCGAACTGGTCACGTGTTCCCAGGCGGGAGCTCAGTACCGCTTCGGTCTGCTGTGGACAATTGTGGTTGGAACGCTGGGGATCATCGTGTTCGCCGACATGTCGGGCAGGGTGGCCATCGCTTCGGGACGTTCCATCTTCGATGTGCTACGCGAGCGATTGGGCTTCCGGCTGGCGCTGATTCCCCTCATTGTCTCCAGCCTGGTCAATGTCCTCACGATCGTCATCGAAATCTCCGGCATGGCGCTCGCCATCGAAATCCTGACCGGACTGTCGTATCTGTGGTGGATTCCGCTTATGGGACTGCTGGTAGTTGTCATCCTCTGGTTCGCGTCGTTCTCTTTCATCGAGAATGCCGCGTCACTGCTCGGGCTGGTCATCCTGGTCTTTGTCGTCGCGGCGATTAAACTCTCGCCACCATGGGGAGAGGTAGCCAGGGGAATGGTGTTTCCTTCCATTCCCTCGGGAGTCAGCCTGACATCGTACGGTTTTGCCGCGATCGCACTGCTCGGCGCCTTCATGACGCCCTACGAGATATACTTCTACTCCTCCGGAGCAATCGAGGAAAAGTGGACCGGTAAAGACATCATCACCAACCGTGCAACTACGTTTGTGGGGTTTACCTTTGGATCGCTCATCGTCGTGGCGATGATGGTGGTGGCGGCACAAACCTTTTTCGTTCACGGTTTGCAACCGGCGAGCTTTGAAGGTATCCGCATTCCACTGGTGGACGCGCTCGGGGAAGTCGGACTGGCGGGGTTCCTGATCGGCGCATTTGCCGTGACCGCGGGCGCAGCGTTTGAATCGACACTGTCTACAACCTATACGCTCTGCCAGTACTTTGGTTGGGACTGGGGACAGGCTCACAACCCCAAAGACGCGCCAGCCTTCACCTTCCTCTATATCGCTGCCATTGGTGCTGCCGTATTAATAGCGTTTACCGGGATCGACCCAATCAAGCTCACGATCTATACCACCGCGCTCGCCGCGTTCTCATTGCCCTTCACGTTCGTGCCGCTCCTCGTCATTGCAAACGACGAGCAGTATATGGGAGATCAACGTAACAGCCGTCTGGCAAACATCACGAGCGGCTTCTTTGTCCTGGTGTTGTGCGTCGTCACGATTGCGACCATTCCACTCTTCATTTTGAGCGGCGGGGGAGGGTAACGTGTTCCTGGCACGTCAGGTGCTTGATCTGGGGCTCGTGGATCGCTCGGGTAGGAAAATTGGGAAAGTCGATGATATCGTCCTGCAACTGCGGGATGGCCGGCCACCCGTTGTACACGCTATCCGTGGAGGGCGCGGTGCGCTTGCCCAGTACCTCCCCGTTTCAGTTCAACGGATTGCTGCCTGGCTAAGGGCCGGCATTCTGGGTGAAGAGGGCATGCAGCCACCAGGTGAAATCGGATGGGAGCATGTCAATCAGATCGATGTGGTCGTCCATCTAGATCTGGACCGCGCGAACGTAGGCTTGCTGCGGACCGAAACCGCGATCTGGGATCGATGGATACGGCGAATACCGTGGGCCGAACGATGAACGAGATGCAGACCATCACCGCCCAATCACTGCTGGGGCGAAAGGTCGTCGACATCAATGGAAGAAAAATCGGCCGGGTCTACGATTTGCGTGCCGAACACGTAGACGGTGAGCTGTGTATCACGCATTTACTGGTAGGGCCACGTACCTGGCTTGAACGGTTTGGTTGGGCCAGGGGCGATGATGGGAAGAAAGTTGCCTGGGATCAAATCGAGATCTTGCCTGACGAACTCCGGCTGCAAAACGAGCGAGGGAATCGATGACGGCGGTAGAGTGGGTGGCCACGAGTTCAACGCTGCTATCGCTGGTTGCGTTTGCCGGCTACGTCGTGTCGCTGATACGCTCGCCGTCCAGTGGCCGTCCGCGAACCCCCGTGTACGATCGCTTCGGTCAGGAGATGCCGCCGGATGAGAATCCCGGCTACAAGGAAACCGAACACGAGCACCACTAAGGCATGTTTTCGGTGCGCCGGAAAGATTCGAGATTCACCTGAAGTAGACCGGCCAATCGTAGCTTCGGTCAAGCTGTCGGGATTAGCATGTAGCCATCCAATATTCCACGAGCAGGGGAGGTGAGTAGGGAGATGCGTATCGCTTCACTGCTGCCGAGCGCAACCGAGATCCTGTTTGCGATTGGTGCCGGGGATGAGGTGATCGCGGTCACCCACGAGTGTGACTTTCCGGCCGGGACACAACGCCTTCCTCAACTTACATCCAGTGCGATCGATCACGACGGCCAAACGTGCGATGCAATCGATCGTCACATTCGTGCCGCCGTTCACAATGGATCGAGTATCTACCGGCTCGACGAGGCACTGTTGGCGCGTTTGGCGCCCGATCTCGTGCTGACGCAGGAACTGTGCGAAGTCTGCGCCGTATCGTATTCGCAGGTCGAAACAGCAGTGCAACGGTTAGCGAGTACCATCCCCGTTCTGTCGCTCGAACCGAATTCCCTCGAAGATATTTTTCGGACGATTGAGGTGGTGGGCGAGGCGGTGGGAAGGCCAACGCAGGCTGGTGACGTGGCGCGCACGCTTCGTCACCGCGTGACGGAAATCGGCGCCCTGCCCGCCCCGCAGCCTGTGCCCCGCGTGGTTTGCATCGAGTGGACCGATCCGATCATGGCGGGTGGTCACTGGGTACCGGAAATGGTCAGCCTGGCAGGAGGGAGCGATCCGCTCGGTGTTGCCGGCGCGCCTTCTTCGTACGTGTCATGGGATCGGGTAGTCGCGGCCGATCCCGATATTCTCGTACTCATGCCATGCGGTTACACGCTGGAGCAAACGCTCGCCGTGGCCGGCGATATCACCGCTCGCCCGGAGTTCGCGACGTTGTCGTGTGCCCGCACCGGACGGGTCGTCGCCGTCGACGGATCGAGCTACTTCAATCGACCTGGGCCTCGAATCGTACACGGATTGGAAATACTCGCGGCCGCCATGCGTGGCTGCGTGGGCGACTCGCTGCCCTCGGGAGCACGCTGGATATAAGCCATCGCGCCGTTTGGCATGTCGATTTCTCTGCTTCCCGTTCGATGCATTGGTAGAACCAGTGGACGCGTTGAGTTCCACGTCCCGGCGAACCGGGCCATGCCGGATCAATCGACGTCAC
Organism: uncultured Chloroflexia bacterium; assembly: GCA_963737125.1. Classification (GTDB taxonomy): domain Bacteria; phylum Chloroflexota; class UBA5177; order UBA5177; family UBA5177; genus JANWJD01. The sequence continues at coordinate 364,614 of CAVTRL010000001.1, forward strand.
TGCAAACGCCCGGATAGTGAACATCTGCGTGCCGCTGAGATGGCTTTGCAGAGGAGGAAGCAGCAATACCGTAGGCGAAGAACCGACGCCGTACATCACACGCACCCTTCAGCATCTACATCGAGGAGATTCGCATGAGAAGAGTTATTGTTTCTGAATTCCTATCGTTGGACGGCGTCATGGAGGACCCTGGTGGCGCGGAGCACTTCGAGCACGGCGGCTGGAGCAGGGGGTTCTGGGACGATGAGATCGGTAAGTTCAAGTACGGAGAGCTCTTTGCCGCCGATGCGCTTCTCCTGGGACGGATTACTTACGAGGGTTTCGCTGCTGCCTGGCCATCCCAAACCGATGAGGCCGGCTTTGCCGATCGGATGAACACTCTGCCCAAGTATGTCGCCTCGGGGCGCACGGAACCGCTCGCGTGGAACAACTCGCACACCATTCGGGGGGACGTGGCGGACGAGGTAAGGCGACTGAAGGAGCGATCTGGCGACGATATTGTGGTCTTCGGAAGCGGAGAGCTAGCGCGCTATCTCATTCGGCACGATCTCGTCGACGAGTACCGGCTTCTGGTCTATCCCATCGTGCTCGGCAGTGGCAAGCGACTCTTTGGTGACGGAGTGAGTGTGACGCTCCAACTGACCGACTCGAAGGCGTTCCCGTCAGGCGTGGTCGCGCTGACGTACAAGCCGGTAGCCAGGTAGTACCCATGCTCGGCCCGAACCAGGGGCATGGAGCACCATCAAATCGGTGCGATCGATGCATCGGAGCAGGTTTGTAACGAACCGACTGGTACAGTGGCCTCCGAGCGAGATACATGCGGGCTTCCCCATTGCGTGATGACCGCACCTGTAGCCGGTGCGCATGTCCGCGTCGACAGGGAATCGGATTGGCAGAGACGCTCGCCCTCACGCCGGGGTGCGGTCAGGCTCGCTCTCGAGAGCGGCAACAACTGCGTCGTGGAAACGTCGCCGAAGACCGGTTATCAGCGCTCTATCGCCCACGCGCGGATGGACCCGATTGGTCAGGAGAACCGCCACCAGATCCAGGTCCGGATCGATCCAGATGGACGTGCCGGTAAATCCGGTGTGCCCGAAGGCGCGTGGGCCGAGCCGGTCGCCGGCGGAGCTTGGCTCGGTTGATTCGGCCGCGCCCTCACGCAGGGCGGACCGGTTGATCTGCCAGCCGAGCCCGCGCGCTTGATCCAGGCCGGGCGTGCAATCCGCGGTGGCAGCCATAACGGACTGCTCCCGCAGCACGCGCCTACCGTCCGTACGTCCCAGATCCAGCCACATCTGGCCGAACTGCCCGACGTCGTGCGCGGTGGCAAACAAACCCGCGTTGCCGCTAACCCCGCCCATCGCGTACCAGGCATTGCCGTCGTGCACGGTTCCCGGGATACAGTCATCGCGCCAGCCGCTAAAGCTCAGACCCGCGAGTGCAACCATCTCCTGCTCGTACAGGTTGCCACGTTCGGTCCAGGCACATCGTTCTGCGTCGGTTTCCGGCCCGTATCCCGTGTCACTCAGGCCGAGCGGCTCAAATAATGACGCCCGAGCCAGGTCGTCGAGCGCGCGTCCAGTCACCTGCTCGAGGAGAAGCCCGAGCAGGATATAGCCGAGACAGGTATAGATGACCTGCGATCCAGGCGTGTACTCGGAATCGAGATTCGCAATAGTATGGGCTGCATTGGTACTGGCTTTGGAACAGGCGTATATGGGACTCCAGGCCGGCAAACCACCGGTGTGCGTGAGTAACTGTCGTATGGTGACCGTTCCCGCCGCGAAATGCGCTAGCGGCGGCAGGTATCGGCATACCCGGTCGTCCAGCGAAATGACCCCATCGTCCGCGCACCGCAGAACGAGCGGCGCCGTTACCAGCGGCTTGGTCAAGGACGCGAGGTCGAAGATGGTATCGATCTGCATGGCGCGTCGCTCCGGTTCGAGCACGGCCCAGCCGTAAGCGTCGTGCAACACAGTCTGCCCGTGCCGCCGCACGAGCGCCACGGCTCCCGGGACGATCCCCGCTTGCACGGCGCGCTGCACCACGTCCCGGGCGCCATCGAGGTTCGTGTGGCTATTCAGGTGTCGCTCCTCCAACCTGGCCCGGATTCTCCAGCGCCTGTCGAACGATACCGCCACTGCTCGACAGCCGTGCGCGTGCCTCCCCTGGATCGATCGATGCCAGTGCGGCGACAATGGCGACCTTGAGCTCTCCGTCACAGGCGCGCAACAGCTCCCGGGCCTCCCTGTCTTCAAGCTTCGTCAGCGTGGTTACGATCCGTACTGATCGGTCTTGTAGCTTTGCATTACTGGCACGCATGTCGACCATACAATTGCCAAAGGTCTTGCCCAGTAGTACCATCACGCCGGTACTCAGCATGTTCAGCACCATTTTTTGCGCCGTCCCGGCCTTCAGGCGAGTTGATCCGGCCAGCACCTCAGGTCCAACCACGGGGTGAATCATGATATCGACCAGCGCTTCGAGCTGCGTCTGTAGATTGCACGCCAGTCCGACGGTCAAACATTTCCGTTCCGCCGCAACGTGCATCGCACCCAGCACATACGGTGTTCGCCCGCTGGCGGTGATTCCAATCACACTGTCACGTTCGCACACATCCAGCGCTTCCAGGTCCGCGCGTCCGGCGCCGGGATCGTCCTCGGTTGCTTCGCTCGAATGCATCAGGGCGGACGAGCCACCGGCGATGATGCCCACGACCTGTCCGGGAGGTGTGTTGAAGGTGGGCGGACACTCGGCTGCATCCAGCACGCCCAACCGTCCCGAGGTTCCGGCGCCCACGTATACAAGCCGGCCGCCCCGGCGGAGACGTGTCGCGATCTCCGTTATTGCGTGGGCGATGCGCTCTGCCTCCAAAGCGACTGCCGCTGCCACCGTCGCGTCCTCGCCGTTCATGATCTGCACGATTTGAAGCGCGCTCAGGCCGCTCAAATCGGCGGTAGACGGGTTGACGCTTTCGGTTGTCAGGCTACCCAGTGACGGGTTGACATTTGGAACCATGTGGGTGGTTCTCCTTGATTGGCCGGCGTCGACGCCGGCCGTCTATCGCATGCGATCGGTCGAAGCGCTACGAGTGCACGCGCAGGATACGGTGGACTTCGCTTCCGAGCGTATCACTGGAAGTCGGAGAAACGGCATGCCTCTGTCCCTGACCGAACACGCGCTTCATGAGGCTTTGGTAATTCCTGCCGGGCACGATTTTACCGAGCGTCACGGCGTGTCGCGCACCCGTGCAACTCGGTACGTTGGTAGATCGGCCGTACAACGAGTCATAACCCATCAACGCGAACGTGATCGCTTCCTTTGCTTTGCCCGGCACGCCAAACTCGTCATGCATGTGAACGGTGAGTGTGGGAAGGCGCCGGCGGAGCTGATCGACCAGATAGGAGTTCCGTGCGCCGCCTCCAGCCAATACCAGCTCCCGGAGGTCGGTCGGTCCGAACGCCCGATATGCCCGGGCGATACTTTCGGCAGTAATGGCGGTTAGCGTTGCCATGGTGTCTTCGGGTGATAGACCGAGCGTTTCCGCCTGGCCGATGACTTGCGCCGCAAAAGCATCGCCAAAGAGCTCGCGGCCGGTTGCCTTGGGCGGCGGTGCGGCGAAGTATGGATGGGCCAGCACGCCGTCCAGCAGGGCTTCATTCACCTGGCCGCGTTTTGCCATGGCCCCGTCGAGGTCAAGCTGTTGGGAGCCCCGGGAAAAGTGACGAGCGCCGTAGTCGATCAGTACGTTACCCGGCCCGGTGTCGAACGCGTAAGGGCCGTCAGAATTGCCGGCCGGTGGAACGAATGTGACATTCCCGATTCCACCGATGTTCTGCAGTGCAAGGCTGGTGGGACGCCCGCCAAAAAACAGGGTATCGAAGTACGAGACGAGGGGCGCTCCCAACCCACCCGCCGCCATGTCGGCCACACGAAAGTCGCCGGCCACGGTGATGCCGGCGCGTTCGGCGATGACAGCGGGTTCCGCGAACTGAAGGGTAGACGGCACGCGCCTATCCTCCATGAGGTGATAGATGGTCTGACCGTGCGATGCGATCAGGTCGAGGTCCTCCGCCTGCATCCCCTGGGACTTCAGCGCATCGAGCAGAGCATCGGCAAATACCCTTCCGAGCACGAAGTTCAGTTCCGTCAAGTCGTCCAGTCGGGCGGCTTGCTCGTCCAGTAACATCAAGACCCGCTCGCGCACGGCCGTGGGCATTGGTTGCTCCGTGAAGCTGAGGAGCGACATCGTCACGACTTCAGCTTCACCCTCCGTGGCCTGACTGAATTCACATACCGCGACGTCGATCGCATCGACCGATGTGCCCGAAATCATCCCGGCGACGCGCATCGTGGTATCTGGAGGTGCAATGTGGTTCACTCGTACCTGCTTTCCGGTTTGGTTTGCGTCGATTCTGCATCTCGCACCGCAAGATCGCGTTTCAGGTATATCAGCTCCTGTACGTCGTCGGCGTGCCAGTCCGGTAGCGCTCCCACCCTGACGTAGCCGTGACGTTCGTAGAATCGTTGTGCGTCGGTATTCCAATCGGTGCACAGTAGAAATATCCCTTGCACACCGCGTGAGGCGAGCAGTCGTTCGGCCTCGCGCAGAAGGTGACTGCCGGTGCCGTGCCCGACGTCCTCCCTCCGGGTGCCGATGAGGCGTATATAGCCGTGGTTGCCGAACGTCGTATCACTCATAATTACAAAACCGGCGAGGACGCTTTCGCCGGTGGCCGGGTGCTCGGCCACCAACCCGAATTCGCCGCGATCGAGATAGCGGCAAATGGCGGCACTCTGCTGATCGGGATCGCGTTCGTGCCAGAGCGGGTGCTCGTGCATCAACCGCGCGATGCCGGGTGCATCCTCGGGCGTTAAAGGGCGAATTACAAGTTGGTGGATGGTCATGTCGTCGCCATCACCGGAAGTATGATCGAACTGGATGAAAGGGCGATGGGTAATACCTACCTGATGGCCGCTTCCTGCATCCGCCGCGCCCGCGGATCGAGTGCATCGCGTAGCCCGTCTCCCACCAGGTTGAATCCCAGTACAGCCAGCATAATCGTGAATCCCGGGAAGATGGAGAGCCAGGGATCGAGTGTGACGAGCTGACTGCCGCTGCTCAGCATGGTCCCCAGATCGGGCTGGGGAGGCTGAAGTCCAAGACCGAGAAAACTGAGCGCGGTCTCGGTGAGCAGCGCCCATGAGAGCGTCAGCGTGACCTGCACCACGATCACCGACAGCACGCTGGGCAGCACGTGACGGAGCAGAATGGATCGAGTCGGCACGCCAAGCGCCAGCGCTGCCTGGACGAACTCGCGTTCACGCAGGGTGAGCACCGGTCCTCGCACGATGCGCACGAACATGGGCATGTACACGATTGCAATGGCCAGGATGAGCTGGTAAACCCCCGCTCCCAGCGCGGCGATAATCGCCAGCGCTAGCAATACGGGTGGAAACGCAAAGAAGATGTCGATCACGCGCATGATGAGGTTGTCCGGCAGGCTGCCGAAGTATCCGGCTATCAGGCCCAGAGCCGTTCCTACCACCATCGCGATGATCGAGGAGGGCAAAATGATTTCGAGCGAAATTCGAATTCCGACCAGTATTCGTGTGAACTGATCCCGGCCAAACTCGTCGGTTCCCATCAGATGGCCGGTGCTTGGCGGCGCCAATTGCACACTGGTTGCAATGTGCAGCGGATCGGGCAACGACGGAAGAAAGCTTGCTATTGCCGCGAGACAGTACAGCGCCAGCAGCACGACGCCGATAGCCGTGGCGGGACCTGACCACAAGAAACTGAGGCGGACGAGTCGCGACCGCCGCGATTGCTCGTCTTCGACGTCTGAATCGGGGTTAACTCTGGGTGATTCGAGGGTCGGCAAGGCCATAGGCTACATCCGCGATCAGATTTGACAGAACAAAGGCCAGGGCAATGACCAGTACCGAGCCCTCCACGACTGGGTAATCCCGACCCAGAATCGAGGTAAGAAGCAACCGTCCGATGCCGGGTACATTGAAAATCTGCTCGATGATCACCGCACCGGTCAAGAGGTAGCCTGCCATGACGCCGATGGTGGTGATAATCGGTATCACCGCGTTGCGCAACACATGCTTCATTACGACCAGGTTGTATGGAAGCCCCTTGGCGCGTGCGGTGCGCACGTAGTCCTCGGTAAGAACTTCCAGCACCGCGGAACGCGTCATCCGCATGATCGATCCGGCTACCGAGGCGCCAAGGGCGAGAGCGGGAAGGACGTTCTGCTGGAGATTGAGCCCGGGATTATCCGTAAACGGCACGTACGACTGACCGTTGGGCAACCACGAGATCTTGGTCGAGAACAGGAGTATGAGTAGCGTGCCGAGCCAGAAATTCGGCATCGACAGCCCGATCAAGCTGAAGACACGTGCGGCTATGTCGGACACGGAATTGGGGCGGAGAGCCGAAAGCGTCCCGAGCGGTAAACCGACCAGCAGCGCGACAAACAGCGCCCAGAATGATAACTCGGCCGTGATCGGGATGCGGGAGAGAATTAATTGCAGCACCGGCGTGCCGTTCAGGAGGGACACCCCGAAGTTGCCGCGGACCACGAGTGAGATCCAGATGAAGTACTGCTTCCACACCGGCACGTCGAGCCCGAAGTAATGCTGCAGAATCGCGACCTGCTTGGCTGAAAGACCAACCGAGGTGCCGATGCGGTAGTCGATGGCCGAGCCGGGAATCAACCTGATCAAAACAAAGGTCAGCACGGAAATGCCGAGCAGTGAGAACAGGGCGAAGAGTAGTCGACGCGCGACGAAAGTCAGCACGAGAGTTAGAGCGTAGGGCTAACTGAGCCACACGTCTCGCAGGCCGACCAACGAGTGGTTCGCCCGGGGCACAAACCCCTGAACTTTTGATTGCATGATGGAGTACAGGAAGCCGGAATACAGCCAGATGAACGGCGAGGCGTCTACGAGAATCTGCTGCGCCTTATCGTATGCAGCCTTTCTGACGGCGAACTTACTCGACGTGCGGCCCTTCAGCAAGAGCGTATCCAGTTGTGACGACTTCCAGTGGCCGGTAACAAAGTTGAGGTTACCTCCGCTGTAAAAGTAGCGATACAGGTAGTAATCGGGATCCGGACCACCGCCATTGTTGCCCGGCATCATTTGATAGTCCGCCTTCAGCCAATCCTGTACCCAGGCCGAGAATTGCATCAGTTGCACATCGGCCGAAATGCCGACATCCGACAACTGCGATTGCACGACCTGAGCGATGGCCGGCGCGTTATCCGGATCGGATGTCTGCGTCAACAACGTGAATTTAAATCCTTGCCCCTGGCCGGCCTGCGCCAGAAGTTGTTTGGCTTTCTTGACGTCGCGTTTATAGCCGGCCAGCTTTGAGGTGGGATACGCATATCTGGTGAGACCGGCCGCAACCGGTCCCACCGGCACGCCTTCACCAAGGTTCGCGCCGGCAATGATCGCGTGCCGATCGATGGCGTAGCTGACTGCCTGCCGGGCTGCCTTCTTGATGAAAGGATCGCGGGCCGTCTGCAAGAAAAGCAGGTAGTACGACAGGTCCGGTACTCGCATCACTTTCAGACTGTGGGCCGCCGCTGCTTCCTTGCCCACGATGGCGTCGAGCGAGTACGTGAAGTCGGTGGAGTTCTGGCGCATTGACGCCAACAACGAGGTCGCAGTCGGCTGAATCGTTACTTTTACATGGTCGACATACGGCTTACCCGATTCGTAGAAGTGGGTGTTGCGGCTCAACGTCATATAACTGTCGGGAACCCACTTGGTCACCTTGAACGGGCCTGCTCCAATCGCGTTCTCGATCTTGCTCATGTCCGCGCCCGCGTTCAAAAGCCTGGCCGGCAGAATGGCGGCATTCATACTTGTCAGATAGGCAGTAAGCGCCGCATTCGGGGAGGAGAGCTGGAACACCACGGTATGCGGATTGGGCGTGGTGATCGTCGTAATGTTCGCGAAGAAGGAACTCGCAATCGCGACCGTCTTCGGATTGAGAATGCGCTCGAAACTGGCCTTGACATCGGCGGACGTGAGCGCCCAACCGTTCGAGAATTTCAGATTCGGATGCAGCGTAAAGACGTATCTGGTACCGCCGTTCGACACTTTGAACGATTGCGCAAGGTCACCAACCGGCTTGAGGTGCGTGTCGAGCTTTAGCAGGGTCGCGTGTATCAGGAAAAAGAATCGAATAGAGGATTCCGACGGGCTTGTGTGTGGGTCGAGAGCCGGAATTTCGTCGGTGTACGCGATGCGTAACGTGCCGCCACGCTTGGGCGCTTGGGCCGGAGCGGCGAGGGCATCAGACCAGGTGAGACTTTCCAGGAGACCGACCGCCGCGCTCATCGATACGCCGATTGCCATCATTCGTTGAAGAAAGTCGCTCCGGCTGATGCTCCCCTCGAGCAATTCTTCGGTAAGGGCTACCATTTCACGCGTGCCGCCAGTAGTCATTGGAAACCACCTTTCGAACGGGACATGGAGTGAATATACTATGCAACATGCGTTGCGACTGTAACAATTGCTTTGCGGAAGAGTGACGGATACAGAAAGAACAGTGGTACCAGGCCAACGTGCCGGCACACCAGGGCGACGATTCGGAGTAATTCACGGCGCCCGCTCACCGTGCGGCGCCCAATCCTTATTCTGCGCCGGCCACTACCGTCAGAACTTTGGCCAGCGGTCCCACAAACTGCTCATCGTTGTCCCAGTAGTTATGTGCGGGCAGTCCCCCTCCGGCCCCGTGCTCGGCGTTCTCGACCAGCGTATCGGAGAGTGAGACAGGATCGCTGACGCCGCTGTCCTGGTTGGTCGACTCGTACAGTAGCGATTTGCCGGTTGATGGAGGGAGTGGGTCGCCGCGCCGCCACGAACGCGGTGGTTCCAGCGGGTCAGCCACCGGATCCGTTTCATCCCAGAAATTAGACCACGGGATCGAGCTGATGCACGTGGCATCCGTTCCCCAGTAGAACAGATCGACGTATTTACGCAGTGGGCTCCCAGCAGTGATCAGGTGCTTGATCTTCGCCGCTGCAAACGGCGGCATTTCGCGTACAACGTCAAATGCGAGGACCGTTCCCTGGCTATGCGCGCTGACAACGATGGTGTCGACGTCGGGGCGGCATGCGATTCGAAGGAGTGCATCGTGGGCAAAGCTGCGGACTCGTTCACGCAAATCGTTTCGGCAGACATAGGTGGTGACGTCCTGATCGAGCTGCCCGATGATGGAGAGCGGCCCGGACTTGTCCGGAGCCGCTACCGCCCGGGGATTCTCGGCCGTCACTTTTTGCCGCACTTGCAGGCTTGGCGTCGGGGCTGAAGCGGCGCTCCCTCGGTGGTGCACGATAGCCCAGGCATCCGTCAATCCCATGTGGACCAACGACGGCAGACTGGCATAGTGGCCCATCGACATGATCGCTTTGCTGAGCGTTTCGAGCGATGCTCCGGGATGTATCTGCTGCTCCTCCAGACCGGCGTATACCAAGGCGACATGTGCTACCGGGTGAGTGTCATCCGTCAGGGGAACGTCTGAGATGTCGATCAACCGGTGATTGGCATCACCTTTCTGCCACCGCCCCAATCGCTTGAGTCCCTCTTCCACCTTTCCACTGCCGGGAGGCCAATCGCTGTGCACGTAGACTGCCCCGGTCCCGCAGGCCGGCCAAACTCCGCGCGAGGATCTCCCGAGAGTAGTTTAGGTATCCGTTTGTCGAGAGAATCGTGCAACCCATCGGCATAGCCTTGACTCCCGTTCTCCGGTGCATGTTGAAAGCCGATGCCATGAATAGTAACCAGACACGTGATGCCGTCCATGATGCATTTCCTCTCCTTATATGGGGAGCTGGAGTCAACTCGACGATGATGACTACGATACACCAGTTTGGGCGAGCAGTCGCCGCGTCACGGTCGAGTGTGGTGGCCGGCGAAGGTGCGTGGCCGTACCCACGACGTCGAAGTGGAAAGAGCTATGCGTGCCCCGGGAGCTGTCGACCGTTTCCTACTGCGGTACGTCCCGGAAGGTGCTGCGAACTGTTACCACCCGGCAAATGGCGCGTTTGGAGCCAGTGCCTCCTCAATGCGCAGTAGCTGGTTGTATTTGGCAAGCCGCTCTGATTGGGTGAGTGAACCGATCTTGATCTGACCGGCGGCGGTTGCCACTGCTAGATCGGCGATGAACGGGTCCTCTGTTTCACCGGAACGCGCCGAGATAACAGTGCGATAGCCGGCGTCGCGCGCTATGCGCACGACATCAAGCGTCTCGGTAAGCGTGCCGATCTGGTTCATCTTCACCAGCACGGCATTGGCCGCACCCAGCTCAATCCCACGCCGTACGCGGCCGGCATTCGTGGCGAAGAGATCGTCTCCGATGATCTGGACGTTCTTGCCCAGACGCTCCGTAACCACCCCCCAGCCGTCCCACTCATTCTCCGCCAACGGGTCCTCAATGGAAACGATCGGGTATGCCTGAATCCAATCGGACAGCATAGCAATCAACGATTCGGTGCTATGCGTCTGGCCTTCGGCTTCCAGACGGTAGGATCGGCTCGATTCGTCAAAGAAGTGCGTGGCGGCGACATCAATGGCGATGGCAACCTCCTGGCCTGGCGTGTGACCGGCTCGATCGATTGCCTGGACGATCAAGTCCAGAGCCTCGTGGCTATCGCGCAGGGGTGGCCCGAATCCGCCCTCGTCCGCTCGTAGCGTGGTGAGTCCCTGGGCGTTGAGCAACGTCCGTAACGCCCTCAGGACGGACGCTCCCATGGCCAGCGCCTGACTATACGTCTCCGCTCCTATCGGTACGATAAGAAAATCTTGCAGATCGAGGTTGTGGGAAGCGTGCATGCCTCCGCTAATTGCATTGATCATCGGCATGGGTAGTACCGGTTGCCGAGGCCCTGCGAGATGGCGCCAGACCGGCAGGTGCTGCGATTTCGCGGCGGCGCGGGCAGTGGCCAGTGAGACGGCGAGCAGTGCATTGGCGCCGAGATGAACTTTATTGGGTGTCCCGTCTACCTCGACCAGTCGAGCATCGAGTGCGGGCTGGTCGCACACGTCCATGCCGTCAATTGCGGGTCCAAGCGAAGTTATTACATTTCGCACTGCGTTCAGCACGCTTGCACCGCCATACACTCCGGGCATGTTATCGCGCAGCTCGAGTGCCTCGTGCTGTCCAACCGACGCCCCCGACGGCACGCTGGCGCGCCCCTGCGTGCCATCCGCGGTAACAACGTCAGCTTCGACAGTCGGGCGACCTCGCGAGTCAAGTATCTGACGGGCCGTCACTGATGCGATACGCGTGTTCACCCTCGGTTGTCCCTGATGGAGGCAATCGATACCCCGATTTCGTCAATTACCGGATTGATCGCCGTCACGTTTCCCACCAGGATTTCGCGCGCCAGGTTCCGGGTGAAGCTCCGCTTCGATTCGTCCGTGATGTACTCGATCTTGGATTTACCGTCGATACGTGCCAGTAGAAGACATCCCAATTCGCGTACGGTGGCGGCCTCGACGTCGTACGGCGCGGGGAAGTCGATCTGGGCACGATATTCGCGCCAGAAGCGCTTCGCGGCTGGCAGATAGAGCTCTCGCCAGCGAGGCCGGCGAATGGACTTCAGGATGAGGTGATTGAGCAGAAACGCGGTATCGAATGCCGGATCACCCACGTGTGCCACTTCAAAGTCGATGGCCAGGACGTGGTCGGCATAGATAAAGAGATTCTTGGGACTGTAGTCTCCATGGACGAGCGCGACGTGAACCTGCAACATCCGATCCACCTCGGCTACCACGATCTCTGCAAGGTCGGGATTGACCTGCGCCGCGGTACGGTGATAGGGGTCGACACGGCCCTGTATGAAGTTGTTCACCGCGGCAAATCGCCGGGCAACATCCGCGTGCCGCGCGGACAGGCCGTGCATGGCGGCGAGCCAGCCACCGACGCGAGCGGCTGCTTCATCGTCCACGTGCCCATCCAGTAAAGCCGCTTTCCAGAACACGCCGCCCGGCGGCGCGCAGGTCATCGCGAAGATAAAGTTGTCGGCGTCGGAAAACAATACCCGAGGTACGGATCCTTCAGGCAGATAGGTACTCAAGAGGCTCATACAGTCACGTTCTATAAAGATGCGATCCCGATCAAACGGCCAGTCGTCCGCCACGCGAAGCTTGGGCAGCGACTGCTTGAGAACAAAGGCGTCGCCGCCGGCCTGGACCTTTAACACAACGTTAGAGATACCCCAGCCGAGCGATTCGACCTTGATCTCCTTGTCTGATGAAATAACGCCGCGTTCTAGCAGGTAAGCTCGGACGTTCTCCGGCGTGATCTCAATTGGCTTCGGCGTGGCCGGCCTCCAATACTGGTCGATGCCGATTGACATGTTCACGGTACTGACGCACAACGCAAATTAGCATATGATATTTCATGTTCACAACGAAGCAGCGGAATAGCGATCCGCCGGAGGGGGACATGCTGTGACCGATGAATACGTTACGTCCGTCATCGTGCCCCTCAGCTCACTGGCACGGAAAACCTACAAGCTGACCATATTCGAGGCACTGCACGAGTTGATTCAGAACCTGCAGCTTCCCCCCGGTGAGCGGCTGGTCGAGGCTGACCTTGCAACCCGTTTTGGGGTCTCGAAAACGCCGGTCCGTGAAGCGTTGCTACTGCTTGAAAAAGAGCGACTGGTCACCACGGTACCACACGTTGGCGCCACCGTGACATGGCTGTCTGTGCGGGATTACGAACAAAAACTTTTTATTCTCGATGCACTGGAGCAGCCCACACTTCAACTGATTCACGAACGCATCACCAGAGAGGAACTGGAGTTTTGCCGGCAAATCGTGGATAACATGAGCCAGGCTTTTGCCCAGAAAGACGAGGCAGCCTATACGAATCATGTGATCCGCATGCATTCTCAGCTGTTTGCGGCGGCGCGGTATCCACAGCTCACCGAGCTGGTGAACGGCATGCAGCAGTCGCTACGTCGCTACACCAAAGCATTTGTGCGCCACTATCCCCATAACTGGTTACGGGAGCTCGAGACGGCACAGAAACGGTTTGGATATCTGTACGAAGGAAACGTGCCGGCAGCGGCGGCCGCCGTGCAGCAAGGGCATGTGGCTCTTCTGGAATTTGCACGGGCTCGCGCGGCAGCCGGGGACCGGCACGTCATCCGGTATCTCGACCCGTCAAGCCTCGACGGCCACGGAGAAGAAGGGTCGGAGCTCGGAATGGCTGCCGGCTGAATTAATCGGCGATAGCGGGAGGTCCAACCATGCAAATCGAGAAGCTTGAAACGATATGGTTCGATGCTCAGCCCAATACCATGTGGTTGCGAGTCCACACTGACGAAGGATTGATTGGACTCGGCGAGACCTACTACGCCCCCCGGGCGGTGGCCGCAATCATCCACGACGTCCTTTCCAAACTTCTTATCGGTACGTCGCCGCTCGATATCGAGAAACACTGGATCAACATGTTCTCGACTGTGAATTTCTTCGGCTTCGCAGGCGCGGAGAGTCGAGCCATCTCGGCCGTGGACATTGCGCTCTGGGATATCCTCGGGCAGTACACCGGGCAGCCGATTTACACTCTTCTCGGCGGGCGCGTGCGCGACTCGATCCCGATCTACAACACGTGCGTCAATTACGGCCAGTTTCAGGACTTTGACGCCTGGAATCGGGATGCCGGTGACCTGGCGGAAGACTTGCTCCGTCAAGGAGTCAAAGGAATGAAGGTGTGGCCCTGGGATCGGTTTGGGGTATCGCTCGGCGGTCCCATCGGACAGCGGGCCGGGGTCAGCGCGGTTGGTCCGGTCGGTCATTTTTTGCCTTCCGAGATATTGAAGCAAGGGCTCAAGCCGATCCAGCAAATTCGCGAACGGGTGGGCGATCGTATGGAGATTGCAATTGAAGGGCATGCCCGGTGGGACCTGCCGATAGCGATGCGGATTGCCGAGGCGCTTGCCCCGTACGACATCATGTGGCTGGAAGAGATTATCCCGCCCGACAATGTCGAGAGCTACGCCATACTGGCACGCGAGTCGCCGGTAAAGATCTGTGCCAGCGAGCGGCTGTTTACACGCTTCGCCTTTCGACAGCTCATAGAAGCAGGCGGCACACACATCGTGATGCCGGACATTGCCTGGACCGGGGGATTGACCGAGTCTCGTAAAATCGCGGATCTCGCCGACACTCACTACTTGCCGATGACAACGCACGACACCATCGGCCCCGTGGCCCTCTGGGCGGCCGCCCACCTGGCTCTCCATGCGCCCAATGCCATGATCGTCGAGACTGTCCGGGGCTACTATCTCGGCTGGTACAACGAAGTCATGACGTCTTCCATCCCCGTGGCCGACGGTTTACTGAGCCTTGACGAAAAGCCAGGATTGGGTACCGCCCTGCGCGAAGAGGTGCTTCGGCGGCCCGATGTACACCTGGAAACCACAACGATCGACAGCTTGAGGAACATGTCGCATGCCTGACACACCTACTCTGCCTGCCGTCGCTTCTCGCTTCCTGCTCACCGACCGGGTGACCGTCGTAACCGGGTGGGGATCCGGTATAGGGCGCGAGATTGCTCTGGCATTTGCCGAAGCCGGCGCCCATGTAGCGGGACTCGAAGTGGTTGAAGAGCACGGTCTCGAGACTGCGCAAGGTGTTGCCGATCGAGGAAGGAGAGCGCTTCCGCTGCACTGCGATGTGTCCGATCCGGAACGGGTAGCAGAGGCCTTTGCCGCTATTGATGCCGAGTTTGGCCGGATCGACGTACTGGTGAATTGCGCTTTCAAGGGCAGCCACGCGCATCCTGCCGATCTCACCTTCGATGAGTGGAAGGTCGTTCTCGACGTGGGAGTGACCGCGTATTTCCTGTGCTCCCAACAGGCCGGGCGGCGAATGATCGCGGATCGACGTACCGGCGCAATCATCAACCTCGGCTCCATCGCCGGCGCTTCCGCGCTCGGTCGCGGCAACTTCGCGTATAGCGTCGGGAAGGGGGCCATCAACCAGCTCACGCGAGAGTTGGCAATCGAGTGGGCGCCGTACGGCATCCGGGTCAATGCCATACTCCCCTGTCAGGTCCGCACGCCGGCCTTGCAGCGGCTCATCGATGATCCGCAATTCGATTCCGATGCGTTGGTCAACACATTCCTTCATGGCATCCCGCTGGGTCGGCTGGCGGAGTCCTCTGACATTGCGAACGCGGCTCTTTTTCTGGCTTCAGACGCGGCCTCCATGATTACCGGCGTGTTGCTTCCGGTTGATGGCGGCAATCTGGCCATGAACGCGGGAGGCACGGTTCGCTGGTGAGTGGTGAGCGTCCGGCTATCCTCCTCTACACGGATGCCGTGGAGTTCCCGCTCCCGCCGGAGCTCCTGGCGAGAGCTCAAGCGTCCGGCCTGGAGCTCCGGATGGTTGACGGGCACGACCCAGCGGAAATGCAGACTGTGGCCTCCCAATCTTCAGGCATGTTTCTGTACCGAGCTCGGGTCGATGTGGCGCTCCTCGATGCCATGCCGCGCTGTCGGGTGCTGGCGCGCGTGGGCACGGGATACGATCTCATCGACGTGCTGGAAGCGCGCCGCCGCGGCGTCATGGTGACCAATGTTCCCGATTTCTGCACGGAAGAGCTTTCCGACACCGTTATGCTGTTCGTACTGGCGTTTGCGCGCCGTCTTCCGGATCTATTGGATGGAGCACGGCGTCGGCATTGGATGACCGTAGCCGAGCTGCCGAAACCGCGCCGGCTTACCGGTCGCACTCTCGGGATCATCGGTTTTGGGAAGAGCGGTCAGCGCACCGCGGAAAAGGCTCATGCGTTCGGCCTGGATGTGCGCGTGTGGACCCGTACGTCACGGCCCCAGGCGTTGGCACGGACGCACGCTCGGGAGGTGTCATTTGAAGACGCGCTGGGCTGCGATTATGTATCGCTGCACGTTCCGTTGACTCCGGAAACACACGGCTTGATCAATGAACGATCGTTGCAGCACATGAAGCCGGGCGCGGTCTTGATCAATATTGCTCGAGGTGCGGTTGTCGACACGCCGGCACTCGTCGCGGCGCTTCGGCAAGGCGTGATTGCCGGAGCCGGGCTCGACGTGGTCGATCCTGCGCCCCTGCCGGAGGATCACCCACTCTGGGAGATGCCGAACGTTCTGATCACGTCGCACACGGCCTGCATTTCTCAGGAGGCGTTGATGCAGTCTCAGACTATTGCGCTCGAAGACGCAATCGCGGTGCTATCGGGCCGAGCGCCGGCTCATCCCGTGCCCGAAATGGCACAGTCGGAGGCGTCATGAGTAGCTGGTCCAAGAGAGTACATCGCATTGGTGGAATCGACCTTCTCCGGCGGGCTGCTAACCACCGCAAGGGTTTCATGAACAGCACCGGTTTCCCTGGTGCGTGAAGCAGCGATGCGACCGTCGATCAATCAGTCCTGTTTTCCGGGAATCGATACCCGGGAATTCGCGAGATGTGCCTCGGTCGCCGGCTTCGGGAGCGTTGAGCTGCGCACCCTGGGACGGGATGAACCGATCACCCTGCTGCAGACCGCGGTGCTGGAGAACGGCTTGCGGGTTGAAGCAATCAATGGGCTCATGGACTGGGCATTGCCCGACGATCCGGATCCGCTCCGCGCGCTCGAACAGGCCCTCACCATTGCTACGTCGGTGGGTGCGCCGGTGATCGTCTGCGCCGGCCCGATTCGTCCGGGGATACTGCCACCCACCGATGTCATCATGGCGTCCGCGACCGAACGCCTGGCCGCCATGGCCGAAGTTGCGCGTTCTACTGGGGTCAAACTGGCCGTCGAGCAGATCGGAAAATCGAGCACTCGTCCTGGAGCTGCCAGTGGGATACGGCGGCTGGACGACGCCCTGGCGGTGGCAACACGCGCCGGTTCCGATGTCCTGGTGACGCTCGACAGTCATAATCTGGCCACGGCGGATGAGGGGTTTGATATGCTGTCGCGCGTGCCGGTCTCGGCAGTCGGCATCGCGCAAATCGCTGGAATCTCGGCCACGGACAGCGGACGTGCATTGCCGGGCGAAGGTTCAACCGACAACGCCTCCTTCGTCCGGGCCCTGACAGCTATGGGGTACACCGGAGCGGTCTCAATCGAGATGTTTCCGGCCCGACCCTGGGACAATCCTGGTGAATTTGCACTTGAGGCGTACACCCGCGTTCGAAATTTGATCGACACTGCACTGGGTCGCGGCTGACTCGGGTGCACACTTTACGGAGATGGGAGAGGTGATCATGCAGCATGAATTTATTCTGGCGGCAGGGACGTGGCGAGACGCCGATGTCGAACGGGAGCACCTCGAAGGCCGGCCGGTCACGGTCCGGGTGGCTTCTCTGGAGACAGTGTCGGATATCGCCCGCGAAACTGAGGGCGCCGACGGTGTCATAGTCACCTGGAACCCTATGCCGCGCGAGTTCATCAATGCCCTCAGCAGTAGCGTTCGGATTCTCACGCGGGCCGGAATCGGACTCGACGCGATCGATCTCGAAGCCGCAAAGGAGCGCGGGATTGCCGTCTTTCACGTGCCCGACTACTGTACAGAAGAGGTGGCGACGCACGCCGTCAGCATGATTCTCGCGCTTAATCGGCGTCTGGTCCAGGCGAATCGTTTGGCGCGAGAAGATTGGCTGGGATGGAAAGCCCTTGGAGAGGTTGTGCCGCTGTCGCAGCTCACCGTCGGCGTCGTGGGGACCGGTCGGATCGGCAGAGCAGTGGTGAGCAAGCTTGTACCGTTGTGTGGCCGGATTCTTACGTACGATCCCAATGTGGCGGAGGCGCCGGACGGTGCGTCGGCAGCATCTTCACTGGACGATCTCCTGCGTTCCAGCGACGCCGTCACGCTCCACATACCATTGCTGGGCGAGACGCGAGGTATTATTGGCGCGCGCGAGCTCGCGCTGCTGAGGCCAGGTGCGGTGGTCGTCAATGTCTCGCGGGGCGGACTGGTGGATACGCAAGCGCTCGTCGCCGCCCTCGAGAGCGGCCAGCTTTCTGGAGCAGGTCTGGACGTCCTTGAGCACGAGCCGCCCGAACCCGACGATCCGATACTGCGAGCGCCGAATGTGATTCTCACGCCGCACTTTGCCTGGTATTCGGTGGCCTCGGAGCGACGGGCGCGGACGATTTCGGTGGACGGGATGATTGACTACCTCGAAGGCCGGCAGCCCTCGGCCGGACGCCTCGCGATCATCCCCTGAGCGTGTTTGACGGCCCAAATTGCCCGTGCTATGCTGGCGCTATCCTAAGGAGGTCTCGAATATGATGTATGATGGCTGACTATATTTCGTCCATTCTGGCCAACACTCTACGGGTTGATTTTTGAGGAGTTCAAATGCGCAAGATCGTTCGCTGTGCCCTGATTCTCGTGATCGCGCTCAGCCTTGTATCGATCAGGTCCTTCACCAGCTCGCCTAGCTCTCTCGCCGCACCGGCCGCGGCTCATCACGGACCGCCGTACACGATTGACTTAAGTAACACGTCCGTGAATAACGGCTGGCGATTGGAAATGCAGAGTGTTGCCCGCCTCTTCGCCAGTACTCCAAAATACAGCAAGCTCGTCAAGTTTCGGGTTGTCAACGCGCCGGACGATGTCAGCTCGCAGATTCAATCTCTGAACGCTATGATCGCACAGCACGTCGACGCCATCATCCTCGATGCAGACTCGCCCACGGCGCTGAACCCGGTCATCAATCGGGCCATCAGCCAGGGTATCGTGGTCGCCAGCTTTGATAGCCTGGCAAACGATCCCAAAGCGTACAGCATCGGCGTCGACCTCAAAAAAGCTGCCTATACCACGGCACTCTGGTTGGCGAAGAGCATGCACGGCCAGGGCAACGTCGTCATCAACAACGGAATCATGGGCACCGGCGGTGAGGCATTGCAGAACGCAGGCGTCACACAGGCGCTGCGCCAGTACCCCAAAATCAAAATCATCGACCAATTCTCGGGGCAGTGGGCTACCGCGCCATCGGAAGCAGGCATGGCGAAGGTCATTGCGACCCATCCCAAGATAGACGGCGTGTGGGATTCCGGTGGTGAGATTGGCGTGATCCAGGCGTTGCAGAACGCGCACCGTAAGCTCATCCCCGTGGCGGGTTTCCCCTTCAACAAATACCTCCAGCTCTGCGTGCAATTGAAGGCCAAAGGTCTGCAGTGCGCAGCGGCCAGTAATCCAACCACAATGAGCGCGATGGCCCTGCAATTGGTCGTGAACGTGCTTCAGGGAAAAACCCAGCCAAAGAACACCCTGCTCAAATACGATTTGTACACGAACAACGGTGTCACCAGCGACGTTCCGGCTACAGCCATCGTCGAGGGTAAGACGGCGTTCAAGAACCTGCCAGACGAGTTCTCGGTTCCGTTCACGTTGCCGGGCGGTAACTGGACCGCTCAAAAAGTCGCGGCCGGAATGCATTAACGCAAGGGAGCTCGCGGGTGACAGCACTGGTCGAAGATCTTCTCGTCGCAGATGGCGTCGTCAAGCGATACGGCCAGGTGCAGGCGCTCGTGGGCGCTGACTTCAACTGCCGGGCAGGTGAGATTCATGCCGTGTTGGGCGAGAACGGCGCCGGCAAAAGTACGCTTATTAAGGTTCTTGGTGGCACCGTGCGGCAAGACGCCGGCACGGTGCGGGTGGCCGGCGAGGAGCTTCCTCCCGGCCGCCCGCAAGCCGCGCTTTTGGCCGGAATCGTCGCGGTCTATCAAGAACTGAGCTTGATCCGCGATCTCACCGTGGCCGAAAACATTTTTCTGCTGCGTGAACCACTTCGCCCGTTGCGCTTGATCGATGGCGGAAGCGTCGTGCAGCGGACGTACGCGCTGTTTCGTGATCTCGGTATTAAAGGAATAGATCCGGATCGCCGTGCCGGGCAACTCAGTCTTGCCCAGAAGCAAGTGGTTGAGATCGCCAAGGCGGCGGCCCGCGATCCCCGGGTCCTCATTCTCGATGAACCGACATCCGCTCTGGCCGAGGCCGAGGTGGCATGGCTGCTGGATTTGATGAAACGATGGCGTGGTGAAGGCAAAGCTATCATCTTCATCTCGCACCGGTATGGGGAGGTGAAAGCAACTGCCGACCGGCTGTCCATCTACCGCAACGGCCAACGGGTTGCGGTGTACGCGGGTAATGAAGCCTCGGATACCGAAGTGATTACTGCAATGTGCGGCCGGCCGGTTGAGACGCTGTTCCCGGATTTACCGCCGCTGCAGCCTGACGCTCCGATCACCCTCGAGGTGCGAGACGTATCGAGCCGTGAAGTGCGTGGAGTGTCGTTTGCCGCTCGCCGCGGTGAGATTCTGGGTGTTGGCGGTCTGGCGGGACAGGGGCAGTTAGACCTGTTCCTGTCACTCTTCGGCGCTTTACCTCATTCCGGACAGACTTCCTTGCACGGCCGCACTGTGCGTCTGAGACGGCCGCAGGATGCCGTGCGGGCGGGGGTTGGCATAGCGCTCGTACCGGCCGAGCGCAAAACTGAGGGGTTATTGCTGGCGCGGAGCGTTCGTGAAAATATGACTCTGCCCGCTATCGGTCTACTGTCACGGTTCGGCTTCGTGCAGCGCGGCCGCGAGCGTGAGCGCGTGCAGTCCATGATTCACACGCTGCATATCGCGGTGAGCAACGACGATGTACCCGTACGACAGCTCAGCGGGGGCAACCAGCAGAAGGTCGTGATCGGGAAGTGGCTGCTATCCGGAGCCTCGATTCTGCTGTTGTATGACGTGACGCGCGGCGTCGACGTCGCCACGAAGGCGCAGATCTATGGACTCATCATCGACGCGGTTTCCAACGGTGCAACCGTTCTCTTCTATTCCACCGATACGCAGGAAATGGTTCACCTTTGCCATCGCGTGCTAGTGATGTACGAGGGGCGGGTAGTACAAACGGTCGAGGGGAACGAGCTGAATGAACGTCAAATCGTCAGCGCGGCAATTGGACACGGCTCCGTGGGAGCCGCCTGAAACACCGCGCTCGGTCCGTCGGGGTCTACGCCGCCAGATCCGACTTCTGGATATATCTTTTGCGGTACCGGTTCTGATCCTGGCCGCACTGGTTGGGCTATACGTCTGGATGGAGCCGACCGTCTTTACCGGCGATACCCTGACATCCAATCTCAACGACGCGTTGCCGCTCGTGCTGGTCGCGGCCGGTCAAACACTGGTGATCATCGGCGGCGGCATCGACATCTCGGTGGGAGGAGTGGTGTCGCTGATCGATGTGCTTGCCGCCACCCACATTACGGGTAATTTGAACGGTGCTTCGATGGCCCTCTGGACGGTGCTCTTCGTTGCCCTGGGAATCGCGATCGGTTCCATCAACGGGCTCTTGATCGGCCCGTTCGAGCTCTCGCCGGTGGTTGTTACCATCGCCACCTGGTCGATTTGCGGCGGCATCTCGCTGTTCATTCTGGCGTCCGCCGGCGGCTCCGTCACTCCGGCCTACAGCGATTTCTGGACGCTTACCTCGTGGGGAATTCCGCATGCCCTGATTGCAATCGTCGTACTGGTCGTCGCCTGGATAGCGTTCCGACGCACGCGTACCGGTATGACCGTCTACGCGGTGGGCAGTGACTCGGAGGCAGCCCGGCTCACGGGGGTGTCGGTGCGGCGGGCACGGTTTCTGACCTATGCTCTGTCCGGCGGCTGCAGTGCGCTGGCCGGACTCTTTCTGGCCGCCAATACATCCACCGGCGATCCGACGGTGGGACCTCCCTTTATCTTGAACTCCATCGCCGCTGTGGTTATCGGCGGTACTGCTATCACTGGCGGCCGAGGCGGAATCTCGCGGAGCGTCTTTGGCGCGTTGATCTTCATCGTGATCGGCGATGTCATCTTCGCCGCCAATGCTTCCTCGTATCTCACGCCGCTCATCACCGGTCTGGTTCTCCTCGCCGTGGTGGTGGTAAACGCGCTTGCGCCGATCGCGGCAGCAGCGTTGCGCGGATCGCGCCCGTGAGTTCGACAGGTCTCCTACCCGGCAGGGTGCGGGTGCTCGGGCAACGCCATTTCGCGATTCTGGCGGTGTATGTCTTTGCGCTCGCCCTCTTTCTAGCCACCGGCCTGGTGTCACCATCCTTCCTGCGGCCGGACCACTTCTCCACTTCAATCGTTCTCGCCTCGTTTTGGGCATCCTGGCAATATCCCAGACGCTGGTCATACTCCTCGGCGGGATCGACCTTTCGGTTCCATGGACCATCACGACTGCCGCAATCATGGTGGGAACCATTGGAACGTCGCGCGGACTTCCGATCGCCATTGCCGCGGCTCTCGGAGTCTGTATACTCGTCGGGCTGGCAAACGGTATCGGTATCACGGTGCTCGGACTATCGCCGATCATCATGACGCTTGCCATGAACGGCATCGAACAGGGAGCGGTCTCTACCTGGACCGGTGGAAGCGGCTTCGTCACGGCGCCCCATTCGCTTATCGTGGCGATTAATGGATCGCTCCTAGGTATTCCCACCATGGTGTTCGTGTGGGCGGTACTGGCAGCGTTGACCGTTGCTCTGCTCACCCTGACGAGCTATGGCCGGCGCCTCTATGCAACCGGCTCCAACATTCGCGTCGCCTACCTCTCTGGCGTCAACGTTCGGCTGGTAGTGATTGCGGCTTACGTGCTCAGCGCGGTGGTGGCGGGACTGGACGGCATTTTTCTGGCGGGATACGTGACGCAGAGTTATATCGGAATGGGTGACACATACCTGTTTCCATCGATTGCCGCGGTGGTCGTGGGCGGTGTATCCATCTACGGCGGTCAGGGAGGGTACATCGGTCCGCTCGGGGGCGCACTGGTATTGACGCTACTCGACTTTTTGCTGGCGGCGTTAGGTCTTGCGACCAACACCCAGCAGATCGTGTTTGGCGGCGTCCTGCTTGCGGCCATTGCAATTCCCCGGCTGCGCGGCGCGTCCGTGGAGTAATCGAGTTGACCGTACAGGAACCGGGTACCCGATTGGCGATGAGCCAGGTGACGACCCTCAACTGGTCGTTCCAGACCGACGTGGCAGAGTATGCCAGGCACGGCTGGAAAGGCATAGAGGTCTGGTTGCACAAGCTCATGCCGCCGGGACGCCGCTACGATGCCATGCCCGAACAACCCGTACCGGATGACACCATCGCCCAGGCGCGGGCAGCGATCGATCGGGCCGGCTTAACTGTCTCCGGCGTGGTACTTTCCGGCGGCTATACAGACCCGAACCCGGACGTTCGGAAGTGTCAAATCGAGCATACGAATTGGAGCCTGGCGACCTGCCGCACCCTGGGAACCGATTGTTTGCTGATCGTTCCCGGCGCAACGGGAGGGCTGTCTCGTTCACTGGCGAGGGAGTTCACCGTCGACTGTCTGCGCGCCGTTGCTCCGGTTGCCCATGCACAGGGTGTGCGATTGGCCATTGAGCCCCTACATCCCCGCCACTGCGACTTCATCAACACGATTGGCGAAGCGCTGGAGATTGTGGAAGCGGTGGATGATCTGTCATGCGGAGTATTCATCGACACCTATCAGGTGTGGGAGACGCCACATCTGATGGAGGAGATCGCACGGGCGGGGCATCGGGTGTTTGGCGTGCACCTGGCGGACGCGCTTGTCCATCCGCGCTCACTCGAAGACCGGCGAATTCCGGGTGAGGGTGAGCTGCCACTTCGGCGCATGATCGAAGCGATCGAGGCGACCGGCTATACTGGCCCTTACGCGCTGGAGCTTATGTCTCCCGCGCTCTGGAAATCCGACTACGGTGAGCTGCTGGATCGATGCGCTGATGCGGCCGGCCTGCTCCTGGTGTGAAGCTGATGCACACATTCAATTTTGAAGGGCGGGGAATTGTCGTTCTGGGTGCGGGTTCCGGCATTGGCCAGGTAATAGCCTCCGAGTTTGCGGGAGCCGGCGCTCACCTTGCCATGAGCTATATCGCGGGTGAAACCGGCGCGCACGAAGTAGCGCGGACTGCTGAGCGCTCGGGCCGGCGGTCGGCCGTGGTACACGTCGATAGTCGGGACATCGACCAGGTTCGAGCCTTCGTCGACGAAGCATTCACGGTGCTCGGCGCTCCCGAGGTCTTCATCTACAATGCCGGAATTACTGAACCGCATTCCGTGTTGGATATGACGGAAGACGAATGGGATCGGACGCTGGATATCAACCTCAAGGCGATGTTTTTCTTCTGCCAACGTGCGGCGCAGCGCCTGCGAGAGGTCGACCGGCCGGCCGCAGTGGTTCTCATCAGCTCGGTCCACAGCCGGGGCGCCTTTCCCGGTCACGCGCACTATGCGGCCAGTAAGGCCGCTATCAACCAGATGACCAGGGTGCTCGCCCTTGAGCTGGCGCCGGCCATCAGAGTCAACGCGATCGCGCCCGGCGCTATTTACACCGAGCGTGCGCGGCGCGAAGCATTGTACGATCCGCAGGACATGGCGTCATACATTCCACTCAAGCGAGTGGGGACGCCGGCCGATATCGCGCAGAGTGCTCTCTTTCTGGCATCTCCGCACGCCTCGTACATTACCGGCCAGACCATCTTCGTCGATGGCGGCCTGCTGCTTCCGATGCAATTGCCCGGTGGCCAGCGCTGAGCTACCAGCACTACCGGGATCGCTCCGCGCGTCCTCGTACTGCATAGCGCACCGCCCGTTCTACATCCTCCACCTGAGGAATAAGCGCTTCCATCAACGGCGGGCTGTGAGGGATAGGAGCGTGATCGGCGCCAACCCGCAGCACGGGACCGTCCAGGAAATCGAAGACCGCTTCCTGGGCCGATGCTGCCACTTCGGAGGCGATGCTTCCATTGCGTGGCGCTTCGCCCGCTACGATCAGCCGGTTAGTCTTTCGTACCGACGCCTCAACAGTATCCAGATCGAGGGGGAACGGCGTCCGTAAATCGATGACTTCGATCTCGATGCCCTGCTCCGCCAGGTTTTCGGCGGCCTTCAGTGCCTTGCTGACCATGATGGCGTACGCCGCCACGGTGGCGTCCTTGCCCTCGCGCACGACCGCCGCACGCCCGAAGGGAACCAGGTCGTCCGGTCCCCCAACCGGTCCTCGGGCCGCCGTCAGCATCTTGTGCATCAAGAAAATTACCGGGTCATCGCCTCGAAGCGCCGATTTGATGAGGCCCTTGGTGTCCGCCGGTGTGGCCGGTGTGGCGACGAGCAGTCCCGGCATGTGCGAGAACCAGGCCTCCAGGCTGTTGTTGTGCTGAGCGGCTCCGAAGGCAACGCCGGCGGTTCCACGGATCACCAGGGGAGCCGGGGCTCCCCACATATAGCGCACTTTAGCCGCCTGGTTGATAACCTCGTCCATGCCGCCGAAGACGAAGTCGATAAAATTGAGGTCGACGATGGGACGCATACCGTTCAGCGCGGCGCCTACACCGGCTGCCAGCATGGCCGCTTCCGAGATCGGGGCATCCCGGATTCGCTCCGGGCCGAACTCCGCTCCAAGGCCCTTGACCTGAGCCCAGTGACCACCTCGCTCGTACAAATCCGTGCCCATCACAAAGATCGTTGGGTCGCGCTTCATCTCTTCGCTCACGCCTTGTTGGAAGGCCTGCGAAAGGGTTGCAGGAGCGATCATATATTTCTCCTGACGTGGGTTTCCAATCCTGTTACGTTGTCGAGGGCCGTGGAAGGATCCGGCCAGGGAGACTTCTCGGCGAAGTCGATTGCATCCTGTACGACGGCCTGAATGCGTTGGTTCAGCTCAGTGAACTGCGTCTCGTCGAGCATATCTTTGCTCGCCAGTGTGTGCTGAAGACGAGCGATCGGGTCTTTGGTGCGACGCCACATCTCGACCTCATCCTGTTTCCGGTACGTTCCTCGGTCGCCGGTGTTATGTCCCTGATAGCGGTACGTGAGCCCCTCGATGAACGTGGGGCCTTCCCCGCGTCGGGCTCGGTCGCGTGCGTCGGAGACGGCGCGGTACACGGCTGCTACGTCCTGGCCATCCACTTGAATCGCCGGCAAACCAAATCCGGCTGCTCGGCGGGCAATACTGTCACCGGCCATGGCCCGACCCACGTACGTTTCCACGGCGTACAGATTGTTCTCGCAGAAGATGATGAGAGGCAGTTTCCAGAGAGCTGCAAGATTGATGGATTCCCAGATGCGTCCGGTGTTCGCCCCTCCGTCGCCAAAGAATCCCAACGCGACCTGGTCGAGTCCACGCATCTTGGCGGCAAGCGAGGCGCCCATCGCGATGCCGAGACCGCCGCCGACTATGCCGTTGGAGCCAAAGAGGCCAATCGAGAAGTCGGCCAGATGCATGTGCCCCGCGCGGCCGCCCCGGCCACCCGTGGCCTTGCCGTAGAGCTCCGCCATGATCGAGCGCGGTGTGAGCCCTTTGGCCAGGCTGTGATGGTGACTTCGATGGCTGCTCGTCACGATATCGGTGGGAGCAAGGGCGCGGATCGCTCCGACCGCGGTCGCCTCTTGCCCGGCGGCGGAGTGCATTCCCCCGGGTATCTTGCCCGCGTAGGCCAGCGGGTCTGAAGCATTTTCGAACTCTCGAATCAATACCATGGCCTCGAGCCACTCCACCAGCGTGTCCCGACCGATGCCTTCGACGTCGATCTCGAGGAGAGTATCTGTCTCCTCGTGTTTCAATAGCACCGGTTCGTAGTGTGCTGGGATACCCTGGGCTACGGGTTGTGCTCCATCGTCGCGCACCATTTCCGGGGGCAGATCGATTGGCTCGACGGACGGGAGCTTCTGGCCGTGCCCTGCATCCACGTATGCGGACTCCGGAACGAGATCGGCCACTGCGTCCGCCGACGAGCCGTTAGTCGACCCGTCCGAGGCACCATCCTCGAGGACGCGGACCAGTACGGCGCCGGTGGGCACCATATTCCCCGGTTCGAACAGATGCGGCCCCAAATGACCGGCGCGAGGGCTCTCAACTTCGACGTTTGACTTATCGGTCTCGATTTCGGCGACTGCTTCGCCAGCCTCGACGGGATCGCCTGAATCCTTGAGCCAGCGCAGCAGGAGGCCTTCCGTCATAGCCATTCCCAGCGCCGGCATCACAATGTCTTCCATGATTTCCTTACCTTCTCGATAATCGCAAGCTCGCCAGGAACACCGTTGCGAGCAAAATAATCCCATACGAGATCTGGACATCGGCGCTGCCCAGTCCGAACAGCGGCAGGATGGCGGCGACCAGCGTGAGAATCAAAGCACCGGCGACCGTACCGACATAATGGCCTTCACCTCCCAGGATCGAAGCGCCGCCAACGGCGACCGCAACCGCCGCCGAGAACAGATATTGATCCCCCATCGTGAGAAATGCCTGGCCGGTGTACCCCATGACGAGTAGCCCGGAGAGCGCGGCGCCCACCGCCGAAATGACATAGGGAACCACCAGAATGCGCTTGACCGGAACTCCCGCCAGGTAGGCGGCGCTGCGATTAGTCCCGATGGCGTAAAGCTGTCGGCCAAAGGTCGTCCAGGAGAGTAAAGCCAGTCCAATCACGATCACGACGATCCAGACGATGATGTCATTCGGTATGCCAAGCGTGCTTCCCACCACGAAATTGATCAGCGCGCTTGGCGGTGACGATGAAAAGCCTCCACCGGTGTAGACCAGCAGCAGTCCCTGCAGCGCGCCATTGGTCCCTAACGTCATGATGATGGGTGGCACTCCCGCATAGGCGATGCCGATGCCGTTGAAGAGGCCGACGCCGACTGCCAGTACCAACACCAACACAATCGCTCCGGGAAGCTTGGATGACTCTCCTCCGGCAATGATCGAAGTGAGTACCGCGGAGCCGGTGAGAGTCCATGGAACGGATAGATCTATGCCGCCGGTCAGAATACACATGGTCTGACCGAGCCCGGCGATCCCGATGAAGGAGCTGTACACGATGATGTCGCGGATGTGGCTCTGGCTCGCGAAATCCGCTGAATGCACCGTGCCGGCGACGAAGAGCACCAGTACGACGAGGTAGCTCAACAGGATTGCGCTGTTTCGTCGGGCGTATTGGCCGAATCCACGGCTGTGCGTTGATAACTGCATGGTGTGTGACCTACCGCGCAGCGCGAAGCTGCAGGACAATCGAACTGATCGTGACGGCGACAATCAGGAGAAAGCCTTGAAAGAAGACGCTCCAGAACGACGCTAAATTGAGGGCGAAGATTGCATCCGGAATCATAAGGAGGGCGATTGCTCCAATGATGGTGCGGGCGCCGGAGCCGATACCGCCAAAAATGCTGGTCCCGCCGACGACCACCGCGGCGACGGAATTCAGGATGAACTGATCGCCGGCATTCGGAGCACCGGAGGCGGTGGTGGCCGTAACCCACACGCCGGCGGCGGCGGCCAGTGCGCCGGAAAGCAGATACACCTGGACTTTGCGCCGGATCAACGGCAATCCGATCAAGCGCGCTCTTCCCTCATCGCTTCCGATCGCCTTGAGATCCATCACGAATCTCGTGTTGCGTAACCAGAGCCAGAGGAGGAAGAGCAGCGCGACCGCCCAAACCGACTTTGGGATGCCGAAGAAGGCGCCGGCCACGTCGGTCGACAACTGGGCGGGTGGCGTGCCTCCCTCGGTGGGTAAGACTTTGAGAGCTACGCCGTCCCATATGGACCAGGTCGCGAGCGTGACTATGAACGGCTGCAGCCGGCTCGTGGCGATCACGATTCCGTTGAGGCTTCCCAGCGCCGCACCCAGCAGAATGAGGAGAAGTATTTCCAGAATGAGCCCTGGACCGCTGTACTGTCCGTGGGTAGCGAGAATAGCAGTGGTGAGGCTGAGAACGCCTCCCACCGACAAGTCGATGCCTCGCGTGAAAATGGCAAACGTCTGTCCCAGGGCAACCAATGCCAGAGGAAGAACGGCCGACGCACGTACGTCGACCGATCCGCTGCCGATCAACAGGCTCTTCTGCAGCGTGTAGATCACAATGCCCAACACGAGGACATAGATGAAGGGCATCACCGCCACGATATCGATCCGCGACAGGTAGGAAAGGTATGAACCGGGGAGTGCCGCTACCGGACCGTTCGCGAGTGCCGGTGGACCGCCCGAATCGATCGTGCCTTCCGGTCCGGCGGTGCCGGCGGGCTCGCGATCGATGTCGTTCATGCGATCGCTCCCTGCCCCTGTCCACCTACCGCGGCCGCCACGATGTTTGCCTCGGTAAGCTGTGCGCCACTCAGATGGGCACGAATAGCGCCGTCGTGCAGGACCAGTACACGCTGTGCCATGTTCGCCAGTTCCGAGGCGTCGGTCGAATAGAAGAGTATCCCGACACCCTTGTCGCATTGCTCGCGCATGAGCCGGTAAATTTCGGACTTTGTTCCCACGTCGACGCCGCGGGTTGCATCGTACATCAGCAGCAGCGAGGGGTTGCGAGCAAGCACACGGGCCAGAAGGACTTTCTGTTGGTTGCCGCCCGAGAGGGCGGACACCTCCTGGCGCCGGTGTTGAAGCTTTATTTGGAGAAGCTTGATGG
Source organism: uncultured Chloroflexia bacterium (assembly GCA_963737125.1). Classification (GTDB taxonomy): domain Bacteria; phylum Chloroflexota; class UBA5177; order UBA5177; family UBA5177; genus JANWJD01. The sequence goes on from CAVTRL010000001.1 coordinate 394,093, forward strand.
CCTCGCCGACCAGTTGCTCCTCACGTCGGGGCGCGATGAATCCATACTGCGACACCGCGTCCAGGTTGCCAAGCGAAATATTGTCGCGGATGCTCAATGAAAGGCACAGTCCGTCGGTGGCACGATCCTCCGGCACCAGGCCGATGCCCGCGTTCACCGCGTCCGCTGGATTGCGGAGGTGGACTTCCTTACCGTTCAGATAGATGGCTCCGGTGGAGTGACGGACACCGAAGAGCGTGAGGAAGAGCTCGGACTGTCCCTGGCCCTCCAGGCCGCCGATGCCCACGATCTCGCCTCGACGAATCTCGAGGTCAATGTCGTGCAGGCGGGGGGGCGCTTGCAGTTTCTGAATCTGGCAGACCAGGGTGTCGTCTTCCTTGGTGCCATTCCGGACCACCGTGGGGTAGAAGCGATCTACCTTATGGCCGAGCATCAACTCGACCAGTTGCGCCTCCGACATCGACCCCGTGTCACCTCGCCCAACATCCTTACCACCACGAAACACGGTTACTTGATCGCAGAGCGTTTGGATCTCTGCCAGTCGATGCGAAATGAAGATGACGATGCCGCCTGCCGCCGCGAACTCCTGCACGGTTGTGAATAACCATTGGACCTCTTCCGGCGGTAGGGCCGAGGTCGCTTCGTCCAGTACGAGAACTCTGGGCTTGCGAATCAACGTCTTCACGACCTCGATGAGCTGACGCTCGGCCAATCGAAGACTGCGAACCGATGCGCTGGGGTCGATGGACCGGAAGCCAAATTGGTCGAGAGCTTCACGCGCGGCGGCACGAACGGCGCGCATTCCAATGCGGCCGGCGACCACGCGTGGCTCGATCCCGTACATCAAATTCGCCGCTACCGATAGATCGGGAATCAGGCTTAATTCCTGAAAGACCGTTCCGATGCCGGCCCTTCTCGCATCGGTGGGCGTGCGTAGCTGCAGCGGTTGCCCGTCCAGCGTTATTACACCCTCGTCAGCCTGAATGGCGCCGGCCAGAATCTTGACGAGCGTACTCTTGCCCGCCCCGTTTTCGCCGACGAGGCCGTGCACCGCACCGCGCGAGCACGTCAAGCTTGCGCCCCGAAGTGCCTGGACGCCGCCGAACGATTTGACGACACCGGCGAGGACAAGGTCCGTAGACCCTGTCCCCGCCGGTGTTGTGTTGTTCGTGTAGTTCTGGCGTTGCTGCTCAGTCCCGGTCACGAGACGCGGTCCTTACCTCCCCGCAGCTTGCTGCGGCGTGATGTGGTAGCGCGCCAGCGTGAACGGTAGCGCGAGCCCCGGAGGGAGATTCGGGTAGGCATTCGTGCCCAGCCGGATCTGCACGACGGTTACGTTGTGCACCTTGGGATGGAAGGCTGCCTTGTTCGTAACGAACAGCGTCATCGGAACGGGAACGTCTGAGGTTTTACCGGGAGTGGCCCGACCCTGAACGGCTTTCAACGCCAGCTCCATTGCGATCTGCACGACGACCGGTGAGCCCGTCAGAATGGCGCACTGATGTCCCGCCTGGCCGCATGCCACCAGCTCACCGTTGTAGCCGTAGCAGGTGGTTGGTACCGCTTTCTTGCCGGCATTCTTGAAGGCAGTAAAGGAAGGCTTGCAGTAGCCCTGTGTCATCACACCCGATACCGTCGGGTGGCCCACCAACAGGCTGGAGATTCCCTGCTGCTCCGGTCCCTGAGCGTAGTTGCCGTCAAATTCGCCGACGTCCTTGATAGCCGGGCCATCCATGTGCAGACCTCTGAGGAAGCCGGCCCGAATTTGTGCTGAAATGGGAGCGCCGGGAAGGCCTCGGTCGACAAACACGCTCCCTGTTCCGTGCAGGACTTGCGCCATCCATTCGCCAACGTCAACCTGGCCCGCTCCGTGGTTCTGTGAGACTTTCCAGGCGCACGGCGCGGTCACGGGCTGATCGAACGAGATGACTTTGATCCCGGCGGCGCAAGCGCGCTGGACGGCGGGATTGAGGGCGGTTGGCGAGCCCGCATCGATGAGAATCGCATCGGGATGCGTGGCAATGATCGCGTTCAGCGACTGCGTTTGCGCTTGCGTGGTATTTTGCGCGTTCTGGAGTGTCAGCGATATCTTACCCGCGAAGGGGGGCAGTTTGGCGGTCAGCTGTGCCAGTCTTTCCATCTGCGGCCGAAAGTCGTTTCCCAGGAAGTTGTTGCTCAACACGAAACGGTAGACCTTCGCATGCACCTGCGAAGACTGGGCGCCGCGCCCGTATGCCATGCCCGAAAGCACAACAGTTGCCGATGTCACGAGTGCAAGAGCAGCTGCAACCCGTATGACACCGGAGAGGTGGAATGAGGAACGCATCTGTTTTCTCCTTCTATCCGGCACTTCCGAATATGATATACGATACAGAAGGCGGCGATGATATACAAGTGGTAAATCGCTCGGGAGGAGGGGGTGCCATGGCAACATCGGAGATGCAGCGAGCGTGCGACGAGTTGCGGTCGACCGGCGCGGATTTCGCGCTGCTGTCGTCGATCCCAAATGTCACCTATGCCAGTGGCTGGGAGGTGCCGATTGAGGTCGGACCAGCTGCCGAGTTCACCGGTTGGCTCCCATTCGGGCTGGCTCTCCTCAGCGTCCAGGACGCTTCCGGCTGCCTGATCGTTCCCGAGATGCTTGGCAAGCCGGCCGCCGCCGGCAACCGTCTCGATCGCGTCGTCACCTTTTCAGACTTCGGACACTTCGAGTCCGTGGATATGGAGAGCTCCTTCGTCGAGACCATCCGGCAGGTTTTGCGTGATGCGGGTCTGTCTTCCGGTGGACGGCTCGCAGTCGAAGCGCGGACACTTCCTTCATTGGTCTTGCAACTCGTGCAGCAGGAGTTTGGGGCGGTAGAGCTGCAGGATGCCGGCTCGAGTCTCGAGGCCGCGCGCTCGATTAAAACGCCGCGCGAGATCGATCTTATTCGCCAGGCGATTGCCGTGGCGGACGCCGGTCAAGATGCGTTGCTTGCCTGCAGTAAGTCGTCGGGCGCCTCCGATCTGGACGTGTGGGATGCGATCACCGGTGGCATGGAGCGCGTCCTGGGCCGCCCATTGATAGCAACCGGCGAGCTGGTTACGGGCGAGCGGACGCGCACCGTCGCGCCCGGCGGACCGATCAGCCGGCGTGTGGAGCGGGGAGATACCGGCCTCCTCGATATCAGTCCTCGAGTGAACGGCTACTGGGCCGATTGCACCAATACTGTGGTGTTCGACGCCGAGCCCACCGCGGATCAGCGGCGCTATTTCCACGCGGCACGCGATGCCATGGAGGCCGGCGCAGAGGCGCTCCGACCCGGCGCACGGGCGCGCGACGTCGAGGCAGCCGTGCGTGCCGCGTTCGCAAAACACAATTTCCAGGTGGCTCACTATTCGGGTCACCAGATCGGTACCAGTGTGAACGAGCGGCCGCGGCTGGTGCAGTACGACGACACCGTTATCGAGCCGAATATGGTATTTGCCGTTGAGCCGGGAGCATACGGTGGGGACGAAGCTCCAACCGGCGCACGGGCCGAGAAGGTCGTGCTGGTGACTGAAACGGGTCCCGAGATTCTGTCGTCGTTCCAGTGGGGTATGTAAGGCCGGGAATAGTGGCCAGGTTCGGCCGTTAGCCGCCGCCCGCCAGGCCGATATGCTGACCACCACTGGAGACTCCGTCTTGGTCAGCGTGGCGCCTGCTCCGGCAATCACCTTATTTCCCCAATTGCCGGCGTCGGGTTCGAGCCGGCGGTGAGGTTCCTCGTCCAGACGGTCGTCCCATTCGTGCGCGAGAGTGCCACGATCTCGCCGCTTACTGTGCTGGTGAACACCGGGTCATTGGCAAACGTTATCCGGCCCGGTGGCATCTGTGGCAGCATCGTGGCCCAAAACTGCTTGCCGGTGGTGACGATGAACTCCAGTGGCATGCTTCGTGCCGCCACTATACACGCGGTGGAATCGGAAGCCTCGCAGGATCGGTGATGGCAGATCGGCGTCTCCCTCGGAACCGGCATAGCAAATGCCTGGCATTGGTGTGTCTGGCGTTGGTGGCATTTGCCGGGTGCGGTTCGAGTGCACAATCGGTCGTCGACGTGCGAGTTTCTCCCCGCACGTCGCTGGCCGATCGGCCGCTCATCATCCGCGTCACGGGATTGCAACCGGACGAGCGAGCCACCCTCGACCTCACATCGACCGATGCCAACAGAGCCACCTGGAGATCATCGGCAGTCTATCGTGCCGATCGGCACGGGACCATTGATCTCGGCCAGAGTGCGGCTCTAACCGGGAGCTACTCGGGCATCAATGCCATGGGCTTGATCGACAGCCTGGCACCCGCTAATCAAAGTGACGAGCTCTACTACTGGCACCGGTCAGTACCGCAGCGGTTCGCGATCGCCGTCCATATCAAGTCGGCGACGATTACATCGGCCACCTTCACCCGCCAGGCAGCAGCCCGCGGCGTGACAGTTCACACCGAGTCTCTCGCGAATACGGGCTTTGTGGGTCAATTCTGGCAGCCGTCACCTGGTGCCCGCCCGCATCCTGCGGTCCTGGAGTTCGGAGGCTCGGAAGGTGGTCTGGATGAACAGCTCAAGGGGGAACTCCTCGCCTCCCACGGCTACCCGACGCTTGATCTTGCGTACTTCAAGGAACCAGGGCTTCCATCAAGTGTGGCGCCTATTCCTCTCGAGTACTTTGCCAAAGCCCTCACCTGGCTGAGCCGGCAACCTCAGGTCAATCCTCACCGCATCTACACCGACGGCTACTCGCTTGGTAGCCAGGCAGCCCTCCTCCTGGGCGTCTACTATCCCCAGCTCGTCTACGGCGTAATTGCCAGTTCACCGAGCAACGTTGCCCAGTGCTCGTATCCAGCCTGCTTCGGCCCGGCCTGGACGTTCCACGGCCAGCCAATTCCCTACACTGCTGCCCGCGACCAGCCCTACCCGACGGACAATCCAGCGGCGGTCATTCCCGTGGAGCGCATCCATGGCCCCATCTTCCTGGCCTGTGGTGGCGCCGATCAGGTCTGGACCTCCTGCGCCTTTGCCCGAGCGATCGTGGCCCGTCTCAACGCTCACCACGACAGCTATCTGCATCTCATGTATGCCTACCCGTCGGCCGGCCACGCCATCGGCTCGTTGGTTCCCTACTCACCCGTGTCGCCCGCTTACCAGTCGCAGAACAGCACCCTCAACGGGACGACGCCCCTGGCCAATGACACGGCACGAGCACTGGTATGGCCCCGCCTGCTCGCCTTCCTTGCTCGGCCCGCACGCTAGAACTGTGGGGCCGCCGCCCTGCTTATCAGCCTCGTCCGTTCTCCACCCGCACCACGCCTGTGCTCAGGCGTGTGACGGCATCCCAGTCCAGGTCGATGCCGTTCCCCGGTCGGTCGTCCAGAATCAACTGGCCGCCTTCGATCCGTGGCTCGCTGCGCGTCAAACGATCGATCGGGTCCGCGCCTACCCCGGCGGGGATGAACTCGGCGTACGGCACGTTGGGAAACGCGCCGGTGAGCTGTCCGTGAAGAGAGGTGAAGACGTGTGGAATGGCGCTCCGTCCCAGGGCAGCGGCCATCTGGATGGCTGTTATGACGTCCGTCAAGCCACCGCTCGCGGTCGCATCGACCCGGAGGATGGAGACGGCATCGAGCGCGTCGCGATATCCCTCGACGCCCGTGACGTCTTCCCCCATGGCCAGCGGCGTTCGAAGGTGGCTCTGTAGCTCCGCGGTCAGCCTCCAGCTCTGCGGGGAAAACGGATCCTCGATAAACGTCAGTCCCAGATCATCAAGATGCCGGCAGGCAGCAACGGCTTCATCCAGCGTGGTCCACGATGAGTGCGCGTCGATTGCCAGATCGACCCGTGGATCGAGTGCCTCGCGAAGACGCATGAGATATACCCGCTCGTCTCGCGCGTCACCAGCGGGCAGAACGAGCTTGATGGCACGGAATCCTTCACGGGCGAGCTGAGCAATTTCTTCCTGCACGTCCTCCACGGACCGCCGGTCCTTGAAGTACCCGGCGACAGCCAGCACCGGCACAGTGCTTCGATATCCTCCGAGCACGCGGTAGAGCGGAAGCCTGGCGACCTTGCACAGAATATCCCAGAGCGCGATATCGATCAGGCTGAGGGCGCGAATGAAGGCGCCCGCGCCTGGGATATAGGAACGTTTGAGATCCGTGGCGATAGCACGCACCAGCAGCGCATCGCGGTGCAGGATCTCGCGCCCCAGGGTTTGCAGCGCGGCCAGGATCGGAGTCCCACGTGTATACCCGATCGCCGCTCCCTCGACGTCCGCGTCGGTCCGGATGCGCACGGTTACGAAATCGCGGGTGGGATAGAGGACACGACCTAGCCGCACTGGATACGGCATGTCGATTGGACAGACCGCGATTTCGAGGCCGGTAATCCGAATTGGTCCTGGAAGTGACGGCTCAGATATGAGAGGTTCTCCTGCATTCGGAACTGATGATAGTTGCGCCCGACGGTACGCGGAGGTCACTTCTGAGAGAAGAGGTACATCGAGGGCAGTACCCTTACCCTTGGACACGGGGCGCTGAAGATTGTCCAAGAGCGCGACAGGTATACAATGGCCACTCTACTTGATGTCGTCGGCGTGACGCATCTGGATGCCACGTCTACTTTTCGCTCCTCCTTCGAAACCTCACGTCTGTATTGAGGTTACTCGGGGAGTGTGGAGTCCGCAGGCATCCGATTCCGACTTCCGCCGATACCGTGGCGAGTGAGGGCTCAGGAGGAAATGAGATGAATGCCGGCAGCAACGCTCCGATCGCTTTAATCACAGGCGGTGCCCGAGGAATCGGGTTTGCGTGTGCACAACGGCTCATCCGGGAGGGATGGGTGGTGGCAATCGTCGATATCGACGAAGTCGCAGCAAAGGGGGCAGCGGCTACGTTATCAGGTGAGAGCGGCCGCGCGATCGCGATCACGGCCGACGTCCGCATCCGAGCCGAAGTAGAGAACGCGGTGGCGGCGACGGTGAGGGAATTCGGTGGTCTGACAGCACTGGTGAACAATGCAGGCATCATCCAGCCGGAGCCGTCGATTGACATATCCGAAGAGCACTGGGACCAACTTCTCGGGGTTCATCTAAAAGGAGCATTGCTCTTTTGCCAGGCCGCGTATCCGCACCTGCGCTCGGCGGCGGGCGCATCGGTGGTCAATATGGCCTCGGTTACCGGCTTTGTTGGCGTTCCGCAGCGCCTTACTTACTGCATCTCAAAGGCAGGACTGTCGGCGATGGCTCGCGTGTTGGCGGTTGAGTGGGCGCCCGATGGCATACGCGTGAATGCTGTGGCGCCGGGGTGGACGGAAACCACCATGGTGCGGCAGGCGATCGATCTGGGCGTGATCGATGTTGAGAAACTGACCGGGCGAGTACCCCTGGGGCGATTGGCGCGCGAGGAAGAGATGGCCGGTGCAGTCCACTTTCTCATCTCCAACGATGCGAGCTTTATCACCGGGCAGACGTTGATCGTCGACGGTGGCTTCTCGATCGACGGACGAGTGTGACGTCCGCCGCCTAGCTGCCGATGGGTTGGGCAGAAATGTCCGACCGATGGTTGATGCACGGCGGCCATACCGCCTGGCCGTACTTCGCACGGGTTCGTAGGGTCGCGGCCCCGCAGCCGGCCGGCTGAGCATCAGGCGCCAATTGACAAGGTCAGGTGGGCATGGTAATCTTCGATCACCGTACATGTCCGTACATGTTGAAAGAGGCGCAACATTGTCAGTGGAAGTTGTCGAGTTCCCGCAACTTGTGCGAGAGGATGTTGTCTCGCTGGTTGAGCAAATTCATGCCTACATTCACGACCTCATCCGCACCAAGAAGTTGGCGCCTAACGCATGTATTCCCTCTGAGAACGCCCTGGCCAAGCAGTTGCTGGTTAGCCGGTACACGGTTCGTCAGGCGATCGATCGGTTGGTCGCGGACGGTTACCTGCACCGCAGACCAGGTAAGGGTACGTTTGTCCGGGTTCCAACGATCGTCCAGCCACTCTTAACGGTCACGAGTTTCACAAAAGCAATGACCGATGAAGGTCATCACCCGAGCACCGCCCTGCTGGAGCTGAGTGCATCGCGGGGAACGCCGGTGGAACGCGAGGTACTTGAAATATCCGACACGGATTCCGTTGTCAACATTGTGCGGCTGAGATACGTCGACGACGTGCCTATAAGTGTTATGCGATCCGTTCTTCCCGCATCGATCGCACATGCCATATCACGCGACGACATTGAGCGTCGGTCGTTATACGCGCTCCTTAAAGAGAGATGCGGCGTGGAGCTGGGCAAATCTCACGTTACTCTCGAGGCCGTGGTAGCCCACCACCAAGAGGCTGAAGCACTTGGAGTTCGCCCGGGGCACCCCCTCTTTCTGATGATCGGGGTTGTCCGGAGCGTGGACGGGGTTGTCGTGGAGTATGTGCACTCGTACTACCGGGGCGACTGTGTTCGGTTTTCAGTTGAAGGCGAAGCGCATTGACGATGAAAGGATGGATGGGTGCCGGCTCGGTACGTCGTCGCGGGTAATTTCTGCGTAGACACGGTGGTAAGTCCCTCGGGCGAGCGAATGGACGAGCAGCTTGGTGGAACCGCGGTCTACGGCGTGGCTGGTGCACGCGTATGGTCGGATTCCGTCGCGATCTGCACCGTGGTTGGTGAAGATTATGCCGAGCGCCTGCGTACCGAGCTTGCCGACAGCGGAGTCGACGTGCAGGGTATTCGAAGCGTTCCCCAGCCCCACGGACTTGTTTGGTTCACCGGGTATTTGAATGGGGATGAGCGGGTCGACGATGTGCAACTTTTTGCTTCCCCGAGACGCCCGCCCCAGGACCGTCGCTATGTGATGAGTGGATCGGCTCGCCACAGGAGACTCTGGCCTATCTTTTCGCCGGCACCCTCTGACGTACCGGGTGAATACCTGTCCGCTGATAGAGTTCATCTCGCGCCCATGCCTCTGAGTCGACTCACGAAGAATGCCGAACTGTTTAGAGAGCATGGTGTGGGCGTCAGCATCGATTGGCCGTTTTGGCGCGCCGGTACCCACCCGACCCTGGCGCGAAGTCTCCTTCAACACGTTGACTCGGTATTACCCAGCACGGCGGAACTGCAGCAATTTCGACCGGGAACGTTAGAGACGGCGGCAATAGAGATTTCCGCTGCGGGGCCAAGGATTGTGATCGTTAAGCGGGGATCGGCGGGTGTCAGAGTCTTTGACTTCGACGCCAATGTCGTTGCGGATGTGCCTGCCTACTCCACAGAGGTTCGCGACCCAACCGGAGCCGGCGATGCATTTTGTGGAGGCTATACCGTGGGCCTGCATGAAACGGGCGATCCGGTTGAAGCTGCCGTCTATGGTGTTGTCTCGGCCTCCTTCGTCATCGAAGACTTCGGTGCGCTCCATGCCCTTCACATTCAACGTCGGCAAGCAGAAGCCAGGCGTTCGGCGATTCGAAATCACATTATCTGCAGGCGATCTCGCGAGACCGCCTGACTACCAGTTGGAAGGACAAGTGCCTGTGACTACTGAACTCGACATAGACCATTCCACTCCCTGGACTGACCCTTTCCGTCTTACGGTGGATGATCTACTTGACGAGGTGCGAAACCAGCCACGCGTAATACAAGGCGTGCTTGAGGCATCGCGAGAACGTCTGCGTGATGCCCTCGACCCCGACAAAATCCGATCGGTTCGTCGGTTATATATCACGGGTTGTGGGGATTCGTACTATGCGGGTCTAGCCGCTCGCTTCGCCATGGAACGTTGGACCGGAATGGCCGTCGAGCCAATCGAAGCCATGGAATTCTCGCGATACCACGCTGCCACCGCCTGCACCGATTCGGCGCTGATTTCGATTTCTAACTCGGGAAAAGCCATGCGTACGGTAGAGGCCGCCGCGGCTGCCACGCAACACGGGCTGATGTCTATCGCCGTGACGGGCAACGACCAGAGCCCGTTGGCGGATGCGTCTCGAGTGATTCTCAACCAGCAGGTCAAACGGAACGGCGTCTCGCTGACGATGCCGGCCAACCTCGAAGGAAAGCAAGTCCGGGGCTTTTTCGGAATGGCCAATTACGTGGCAACGCTGACCATGCTCTTCTCATTCGCCGCCTACGTTGGTGAAATACGTGGGCACCTTTCGGCGCGGGAGGCCGAGAGTCTTCGGGATCGTATTAACCAGACGGCCGAGACAGTCGCGGCTGCTGTTGAAATCATGGCGGGGCCGGCACGGCAGCTGGCGAGCGAGACGTCTGACCGCGAACCCATCTTCATCGGATCTGGACCCAGTTATGCGTCGGCCCTGTTCTTTGCAGCCAAGATGTACGAGCTCCCCCGAGTGAAAGCATCCACTCAGTTACTCGAGGAATGGGCGCACGAACAGTTCTTCATTACCAACGCCAAATCGTTGGCCTTCTTTATTACACCCCCTGGACGAAGCGAAGGGCGCGCTTTGGAGCTGATGCCGATTGCGAAGGCCTGTGGGGCAACCACGGTGGTAATCACCGAAGTAGGAAGCCGAACTGCCACGGAGGCCGATCTCTCCTTGCTCGTACCGGGGGAGACGGCAGAAGAGCTAACACCATTTGTTTACTGCGTTCCGGCGCAGCTCTACGCGGCGTATTTTGCGCAGGAGCGCGGGCGGCCAGCATTTGCGTTTGACAACTGGCAGCAAAAAAGGATGAACGAACAAAGTATCCAAGGCAGTGTTCTTTGGAAAGAGGAGGAGACCGTGGTCTGAAGGTAACCCTGGGAGACTACCACTTCTTCCGACGGGACACATGGTTGAAGAGACGAAAAGTAGGCCGACGCGCGCATGACTCGTGGCATGCAGGAGAGACAGGATGGACGAGGAACTCGAGAACAGCCTGGTAGACCAACATGACGGGAAGTTAAGTCGACAGGACTTCATTGCACGGGCGGCGGCTGCGGGAGTCTCGCTCTCGATTGCAGGCTCATTTCTTGCCAACCCGGGAGTTGCCGCGGCTGCGCCGAAACGTGGCGGCACAATGGAGTTCTTTACCTCTGCGGATCCGCTTTCGCTTGATCCCGCGGTTATCGCTTCGTGGGATCAGGATGTAGTTATCGGCAACATCTACGAAGGACTGTTCCGGTTGAGCCCCTCGGGCAATAAAGTTCTTCCTGGACTGGCCAAAGGGCTCCATGTCTCCACGGATGGAAAGACCTGGACCTTCTCGCTTCGCAATGCTTTCTTTCACAACGGGAGAGCTGTCACTGCTAGCGACGTGAAGTACACGTTGGAACGCGTGCTTGATCCAGCTACCAAGAGCCCGAAGTCATGGCTCCTTACCGACATCGCAGGAGCAAGTGCCTACGTTGCAGGTCACGCTAAACATGTGACCGGCATCAAAGTCATCAATGCGTCCACTCTCCAGATCCAACTCTCGCACCCGCTCGCCCCGTTCAAAAGTATGCTGGCTGTCGTGAACCTCGGTGTAGTCCCGCATGAGGAGGTAAGTCGTTACGGGCAGGACTTCGGGCAGCACGCTATGTCGGCCGGGCCGTTCAAGCTCGGCTCGTGGAAGCAGAATCAGAACCTCACCGTGGATGCGTTTCCGAAGTATTGGGGCGGACGCCCATATCTGGACCACACGCGGTGGACGTTTATTGGTGACGAGAGTACTCGTGTCGTCGAGTTCCAGGCCCACAAGCTCGACGACGCATGGGTGCCTCCCGCGTACTGGAATCAGTACTACGGCAACAAGACCTGGCGTAAGCACCTCAACTGGGCCCATACGCTGCATACGGAATTCTGGGCTGTCAACCCCGATAAAGGGCCATTTGGGACGAACCGAGCCCTAAGAGAAGCTCTCGCCTACGGAATCAACATGCACGACGTGATTCTGGAGCTTCAGGGAAGGGCAACGATCGCGAACGGAATCTTGCCGCCAGGCGTGCTTGGCTTTAAAGAGACCAGTAAGGCGACCTATGGGCATAACCTGGCCAAAGCGAAGGCGCTCATGGCGCAAGCCGGCTTTGCAAACGGTCTGCCGGACCCGGTCGAAGTGATTCTGCCCAACTGGGACAACGAGGTCACAATTCACCAGATATATGCATCCCAACTTCAAGCAATCGGCATACAACTTTCCCTCAAGCCGATGGAGTTCAGCTCTTACCTCGACGCGCTCAACAACGGCAATTTTACGCTTGGGTGGGGCTACAGGGTCGCCGATTACGTTGACCCAGATAGTTTCATGTATCCCATGCTCGCTTCAGTCAACGTCGGCCAAAGCGGGAATTGGGCACGCTACCGCAACAGCAAAGTGGATGCCTGGATCAACCAGGCACGCACAACCATGAATAAGACAACGCGCGTCGACCTGTATACCGAAGTCCACAAGCAGGTGATGCACGACCTTCCGTACATCCCTCTATTCCACAACATTTGGGTGGACGTGAGTCAGCCCAGCGTTCACGGGTACGTCGCGTCGGCAATGGACACACACATGTTCCAGCATGTGTGGATTAGTTAATACGACGTCCACAACGGGTGGCGAGGCTGCACCCCGAGGGGTGCGCCTCGCCAGAAAATTCCGGATGGGTCTCGAATGGTCCAGTTTTTGATTCGCCGTCTCCTGCTGCTTGCTCTGGTGGTCTGGGGATTGGTTACGGTGGTCTTCCTGCTGGTAACGGTGCTGCCCGGTAACCCCGCCCAGTTAATCGCCGGCGCCGGTGCTCCTGCTGCAACTGTGGAGTCCATCCGGCACCAGTTGGGACTCGATCAACCTCTCCCAGTGCAATATCTCCAGTATTTGAACCACGTGGTGCACGGTGACCTTGGGCGCTCATATCAGTCCCACCGCCCGGTGTGGAATGAGCTTATGAACGTCTTTCCAAGGACTATACAGCTGGCGCTAGCTGCCGAAATTATTGCGTCGTTGTTTGGCGTGGGCCTTGGAGTGCTCGCGGCTTCCAACGACGGCAAGGTGGCTGACCGGATAGCGACGCTAATTTCCGCTTTCAGCCTCTCTATGCCTCAATTCTGGCTGGCGCTCATGCTTCAAATGCTGTTTGCGGTGAGATGGCCCCTATTCCCACCCTCGGGCTACGGGAACGGGTTCGATTTGTACATTGTTCTCCCGGCGGTTACGTTGGCACTCCCCACGATCGGTTTCGTTGGACGTATCAGTCGCTCCGCCATGGTGCAGGAAATCCATGCCGATTACATACGCACAGGTCGTGCTAAGGGCCTGTCCTATTCCATTGTCATGATCCGCCACTTGTTGCCAAACAGTCTCATCCCGATTGTGACTACCATCGGGAGCGACTTCGTGCGCCTGATGGGTGGAGTTGTCATAGTAGAAGCCATCTTCGCCTGGCCGGGAATCGGTAGCTATGCTTTCCACGCACTGACGTATCGTGATCTACCCGCCCTTGGTGGCTCCATTATTGTGTTCGGAGTCACAGTGTCGCTTATCAACATGTTATTGGACATCATTTATGTCGTTATCGACCCACGGATTCGCACCTCGTAATAGTGTTGACGGGAACGTAGGTGCCGGGGAACCTGAGGAACTTTTTCGAGCCGAAAGCTCCCTAAGGCAGCGCGTCGCCAGGGCGTTCACGCGTGATCGTACCGCTCTTACAGGGCTGGTTGTCATCGTTATCCTCGTTGCGTTTGCCGTGGTGGGACCGTATTTCGCGGCGTCGCCCACCCAAATTCAAATGGAGCGCATGGTCGGGGGATCGATGAGCTTCGCGCCGTTCTCACCCGGTTTTCGCAATTTGTTTGGAACCGACCAACTGGGGCGCGACATCTTTAGCCGGGTGTTGTATGGCTTACGCACGTCCTTGGAGATCGGCATTCTGGTGCGCGGCGTCACCATTGTGCTGGGCGCATTCCTCGGTCTCGTAGCCGGATATGCGCGCGGAATCGCCGATACCGTAACCATGCGGATCGTCGACATTCTGTACGCGTTTCCAGTAATCTTGCTCGCGATGGCCATCACCGTTGTCATGGGACCCGGTTTCAAAACCATTGTCATCGCTCTTGTGCTTGTGAGCTGGCCGGATGTCGCACGACTCACCCGCAGCCAGACTCTCTCCTTGCGCCAGGCCCCGTACGTCGATGCGGCACGCGCGATCGGCGCATCGACGCCACGAATAATTTCTCGGCACATCATTCCTAACATGCTGGACACGCTCGTGGTCACATTCTCTATCGGGGTTCCTGGCGCAATCATGTACGAGGCGGGCTTGAGCTTCTTCGGCTTCGGCATACAGCCGCCGAATCCGAGTTTGGGCTCGATCATCGCCGACGGCCGGGGCTATATCACATCCGCCTGGTGGTATCCGCTCTTTCCTGGACTCGTCCTGGTCCTGATTACCATTTCGTTCAACTTGCTGGGGGATGGGCTTGCTCGTGCCCTTGATCCTCGCCGGCGAACATAGCCCAACACCCAATAGTCCCGGAGGATGCGCCATGACAACCGATTTCGACGTTCAGGTCACACGAGTGGAAGCTGCAATCGATCCTTTACAGGACGAAGACATTGATGCTTACGAGGAACAGCTGCGAGGCTACACCATTGTCGATGTAGACGTGCATATGGACGATACTTTGACAAATATGGTGCCGTATATTGAGGGCTACCACCAGAAGCGCCTGGAATCGTTGCTCCAGAACGACTTCAAGGGCGAACCGGGAAATTCGCTGCGCAATATGATCGCGCACGTGTTTCATTTAGGTTCCAATTACGACAAGGCGCCGCACGCCAAGCTTGCTTCCAAAGAAGACCTTCTAGCACGAATGAGTCGAGGGATCATCGACTGCAGCATCCTGTTCCCCAGTGAATTGCTTCCTATCGGGTACTTGCCCGATGAAAAATGGGCGGCCGCGCTGGCAGAAACCTACAACCGATACATGGTTGACAATTACAGCGATCTTCCGGGCATCAAGATCGGGTTACTGGTCGCTCCGCAGATGCCGGAGCATGCCGCCCGTGAGATACGCGCCTATGCCGACCGCAAGGACGTGGTTGCCGTCTGTGTGCCCGATATTGGCGTGAACCCACCGATCGGCAACCACAAATATTTGCCTATTTTCGAGGCTGCCGCTGAATGCAATCTCCCCATCGCGTTCCACGGAATCGAATCGTTACTGCATGGCAACTATCCGTTGCGGGTCTCAAACTTCTCCACGTTGCTCGAGCTATACACGATTGGGTTTCCCTTTACCGCAATGCTCCAAATTATCTCGGTGGTTGGGGAAGGTATTCCGGCGCGCTTTCCACATTTGAAGTTTTGCGTTCTGGAGGCCGGCATCTCGTGGATGCCCTTCGTTATGTACCGTCTCGATGCCTCGTACCGCCGTCATAGAACGGAAACGCCTGAGTTGACGAAACGCCCAAGCGACTACATTCGCGAATGGGGAGTGGGAACTCACGAACTTGAGGAACTGGCACATCCCGCTGACCTGGCGCGTACGATTGCCCTCTACAGAGGAGAGGATACAACAATGTGGGCGTCTGACTGGCCGCACCAGGAGCGTGATCTCCTGGGCGGAATTATGCGCTACGAGTTGAACGACACGCTGCGGAGGAAGATCCTGGGACAGAACGCCGTGCGGTTCTTCGACCTCGATGGTCGCAAGGCATAAGGAGTCGGAGACAATCGTGACGGACAAACAAACATACGAAATATGTCAAATACAGTCGTTTCCATCTGGAACGCGACTGCGGGTTCAGATTGGACGTAAGGTCATTGCCGTCTTCAACATAGATGGTGAGTTATATGCGATTCATGACCGATGTCCTCACCAGTTTGCACCGCTCAGTCGAGGCAAGCTTCAGGGCACGCTGGTCTGTAGCGCGGAGACCAACTGGGAACCGGAATGGACCTGTGAGGGTGAGATTGTGGTGTGCCCGGGGCACGGCATGGAATACCACGTAAAGACTGGCCAGGCAATCGGTTACGACTTTAGGCTGAGAACCTATTCTGTATTCGTCGAGGACGGGGTCGTAAAACTGTTGGCGTAGCACGTGACGGGATAGGTTACGCCTTCTTGCGGCGATTGGCCAGCAGCTTACTCGCCACGGATTCCCCGTCTGCATCTTCTTCGTCCGCCACTGATGTGGAGCTTCCCGCTGGTGGTCGACGCCCGCTGAGCGGAGTGATCGTGCGGGGCAATCTGCCGGTCCAGGCGTCATCGATTGCCGAGTGAGTGGAAACTCCGTCGCGTCGAGCGCGCCGTTCGCGCAGCACGCCCATCAGCGGGATGGCAGGCTCGTTCGCGGTTGGCGCGGTCCGGACAAATGGAAGTGAGGCCGCAATGGTGGCCAGCTCTCGCCGGCTGACGATGAGGCGGCGGACTCCAACATCGATTGGCAGCAGAAGCAGGGCCAGGAGTAAGAGCCAGAGCGTGGGATCGTACCCGGCGAGTACGGATTGCAAATTGTCTTTCCAGGCATCCTGCGGACGGGTGATGACACTTCCGCCTCCAGCCGCCGCCAGCGTCCGGAGGAACTGCGTATTGGCACCGGTCGTGCGGTATTCGGGCGAGTACGGGACATCGACTCCGACCTGTCCGGCATCGCCATGGCCGGCGCCGTGCGCTTCTACCGTGACGAAATACGCACCCTGCGATCCCTCTCCGAATGAGCCCCCGAATTGACCGGGGGCCGACGGTTCGAGCTGCACGGTGCTGCTCTTCAACCCCGGACTGAGCACGTGTGCGATCACGTTTGGACTTGCTCCCAGCGACGGTGGCGTGCTCACCGAAATATGCCCCTCGCCCTGGCTGCTGGATGCATTGACGAACAGATGTGAGGCGCCGGCCGGTGGAAACGTCCATGACACCAGGTTCGACCAGAAACGATTCGCGCCCGGGGCACGCAACCAATCTTTGGTCCATAACCCCGCCGCATCGCTGGTCCACGCTACTGAACGTCCCAGGCCGAACTGCCAGGCAGCGAGAATGGGGTCGAGCTTGGAGCTGGCCAGTACGATTTCGGCGGCCGGTTTGGGCGTCGTGGCGACATATCCGTAAAGCGGCGCTACCTGGTGCAGGTCGCGGACCATGGGGTTTGCCGAGAGCTCTTGCGGGAAAAACTTCCCATCCACGATGCCAAGTCGAGCGACGGTGCGTGTTTCTCGCAGAAAGATTTGCGGAATCTTTGAAGGATCATTGGCGGTATAGTTACGTCCACCACCCCAGCGAGCGATATCTTTCATCGTCTGGAAGTCGTTGCGACCGAGACCGTTCGTACTGACCGTGGATACGGTGATGCCGCCGGCGTGAATCTGCTGCACGAGCTGTTGGTACGCAGGATCTTCCGCGTCACCGTCTCCCAACAAGATGATGTGCTTCACCTTGGCATTGGCGGCCTTCAAGGTCTCGTAGGCGGACTGCAACATCGGCACGTAGCTTTCGGGATCTCCGGGGACCACGCGGTCGACCGCGGCGTCGATGCTGGCTTTATCGGTAACGTGTTGCAGCGGCACGACCCATCCCGCCGAGCCGCCGAACGGTGCGTCGTTTATCTCCACCAGGTCCTGCGGCGTGAGCAGACTCACGACATCTTTCGCAGCCTCTTTTGAGATGTTGATCTGCGTGTCTTCTTCCAGGCTCTCGATGATGAGCGCGACCGCCGTCGTCGGCAGATTTTGGTGTTTGGGTAGGTCCATGTTGACCGGCAGGACTTGCTCCAGCGGGGTTTGACCGTACCCACCCATGCTGTATGCGTTCTGTCCTCCCAGCACCACCAGCCCATGGCCGAGATCACGCACATAGGGCACGAGCTGGTTCATGAGCTGGGCTCCGAGCGAATCCGCGGCGGTATCGACGATGACCACCGCGGCGTATCGCTGCAAGTACGCCAGATCCGGCGTGACCTTTCCGGGCGATCGCTCGTCGACGCCGATGCCGGTACTCTTGAGACTGGCTAGCACATTGGTTGCCTCACGGGGCTGATCGGTGATCAGTAGCACCCGGGGCGCGCTCTGCACGGAGGTGAAAGCCGTACCCTGGTTGTTTTCGGGCTGCGTGTCTCGGGCCGGCGTGATCTCCACCCGGTAGGAATACGAACCGGGGCTCAGCGGGCTCTGTTGAAAGACGAAACGGTTTTCGCCGGTGTGCACTCGTTCTTCGACACTGCCAAGCACCGATTGACCTCGAAAGATCGTTATGCCGGTAGTGGTCGCAACCGTGGAATGCACTGTTACAGTCAGCGAGAAGCTTTCTCGCCGGCGAAGCTGCGTCGGCACGCTGACGTCGTCCACTCGTACTTCAGGCCCGCTGGGCACACGGACCGGGACAACGTCTACCCGTACTCCTCCGGCGCGTAGCAGTCGGGCAGAGGCGACTGCGTCCCCGACGTTCTGCTGACCGTCGCTCAACACCACAACGCGACGCTGGTACCCGGCGGGCAGGAGGGCGTTCGCCAAATCGAGGCCACCGGCCAGATTGGTGTACTGTCCGTCGATCGCCGACTGGAAACCGTTGAATCCGGATATCGCCCCGACCGGCTGCTCCACTACCGGTTGACGTCCAACGTCGACCACTCCGAGCGTATCGCTCGACGACCGATGGGTTGCCGCCTGGTTGACGAACGACTGCACCGCGCTGCGCTGCCCGTAATCGCTCGCGGAGAGATCGGCCACCATGATCACCGCCTGGTGGCTCTGAGGGATTTGTAATCGTGTGCCCGCCAGGCTGAGGATGAGGGCCAGAAGAATCGTGATCCGAAGCGCAGTGGCCAGGCGCATCCGGCGCACGCTCAAATTCGAGTAGGCGTGTCGCAGCGAGAACAGGACGAGCGCAATGCACGGGATAGTGAGCAGAAGAACGAGTGGATGGGCGAAGGAGATCATAACAGGCGCGTACCCCGAAACGCGATCCACCACTCAGCGGAGAGCAGTAGCAGAGCGAGTACCACGAAAAGCCCAATGATGCTGGTTGGAACGGAAGACGTCAGTGTCTTTCCCGCTTCCACGTGACCCACGTGGAGGGTGGCTGCTCCCCCGGCAGGCGCCGGCCGTGCCGGGAAGAAGTTGACCGCAAATACCGCTTTTCGGCCCGCGGCTGCCGCCCCGGTGAATCGAGGACCCACCGCGTTCACGGTGTACAACCCCGGTCGCGTTGTATCGGTGAATGCAGGAAATGGAGGCTTGAGCTGCTCGACACGACCGTCGGGACTTCGCACGTTAAGCAGGCGGGTACCGGGTGGTGGAAAGAGTGTGACGGCTGCACCTGTGGTGACCGTGGTTTGGCCGAGCGTCAGACCCGGCGCCAGGTATTGGAGAACGTTCTGCAGCACGATCGGGAAGCTCACGCGTAACGGCCAATCCGACTTCTGAAGATCCAGACTCATCAGGGCAAAGCGCGTCGTGCCGTCCTGTCCGGCCGCCAACACGGTGTGACCGTTGGAGGTCGCCAGCGGCTGCATCCAACCTGGAAGCGTGACCGACCTCACCTGGGCGATGTGAACGTCGCTCAGGTCGACGTAGCGCAATAGCGACGCGGGTGAACCCTGCGAAGAGGCCTCCACCGTGCCTCCCGCCACGTTCGAGGTAAAGCGTATGGCCCCGACTCGTCCCGAGGGTGGGGCTATCAACAGCGTCGAGGCAATGGAGACAGCCGGCGGAAGGGCGCCGTCAAAAATCACAAGATCGAAGGAGCGCTCCATCTCGGGAGAAAAGCTCGCCGGCGGCACCACGGACACCGTGACGGAAGAATCGGAGGCCAGTGCCGCTTCCAGGAAGAAATCGCCCCGGGACACGAGGAGTACCCGGCGCGGAGGTTCAACCGGCACGGCAGCCCACGCTGACTTGTCCGTGGTCACGTCGTCGGCGTGTGTCAAATGCACTTCCAGGCGTTGCGCACCCGGAGGGATATCCGACCAGAACACGTGCTGCTCGCTTCGGCCAGGGATCGTGAGCGGGCGGACATCGGCTATTTGACCATCGACGAAGAGCTCGAGATCGGAGCGTGCCGCCTGTGAACCGAAGTTACTCAAACTTGCCACGGCATGCACAGCGGAAACTGCTTGCGACGCACTGAAGCCGGTCACGCCGAGATCGTGTAACTGGCCACCGACTCGCTCGATATCCACCGGGAAGTTAACGCGTATTGGTAGAGTCGCGATGCCGCTATCCCGGCTCGTGATGACCACGACTCGTGTGTTCTGACCGGCCCGTGCCAGCGACGCGGCCAGACTCAACGCCTCCAGAAAATTCGGCTGGTCTACGCCTACCCGCAGCGAACTTATAGCGCGATTGATCGCATCCCCATCGCCGCTGGCGGCAATAGCAAGGTGGGGCTGAGCGCCCATGCCGATGACGCTCATGACATTCGTGCCACCGAGCTCGGAGGCCAGCGTGCGAGCACGAGCCAGAGCGACGGCAAATCGCGAAGGAGCTACATCGTGGGCCTGCATCCCGTACGACTCGTCGACGATCACGACCAGATCGCCGGCAATCACGTGCGAGCGCGAGTAGGCCGGCCGTGCCAATG
This sequence comes from uncultured Chloroflexia bacterium, assembly GCA_963737125.1. Lineage (GTDB taxonomy): Bacteria > Chloroflexota > UBA5177 > UBA5177 > UBA5177 > JANWJD01. The sequence goes on from CAVTRL010000001.1 coordinate 414,572, forward strand.
CCAGGACCAGAGCCGTCAGCACCAAGAGCTGCAAGAGCAACAGAATGTTGAACCGGAGGCGCTGCCACGGAGCGTTTGCTTGCACGTCTTCCAGCGCTTGACGCCAGAGAAACGTACTTGGAACGGTGTGCTCCTGCCGCCGAAGCTTGAGCACGTACATGAGGATAATTGGCACCGCCAGCACGGCAAGCGCGAGGGCGAAGGGCGCGAGCAACATACCGGCTACCTCACCCCAGGACGCCCACTGCTTGCAGGTCCGCGACGACCGTACCCGCCAGATCGACGTCACTGGAGAGCCGCACGAACGCAATTCCCTCGCGGCGGCAGAATTCCGTGAGATCCGCGGTGTGCCGGTGCAGTGCTTCCTGGTAGCGGCGCAGCAGATGCGGTGAGAGCGTCACTTCGGTTGGAGCTCCCGATTCAGATCGACGAGCTTCCAATCACCTCTGAGCGGTGGCGCTATTTCCTCCGGCGAGAGGATCTGGATAGCCGTGACTTCCTGCCCGGCTGCCCGCAGAGAGCGCAAACCGATACGCCAATCGGAATCAGTCATGAAATCGGAGAAAACGATGGCGAGACCGGCGCCGCGCCGGTACTGTCCGAAGTTACGCAGGCAGGCGAAGTCGGTGGCCGGCACCGGTGTGTCCACGAGTCTGGCAAGTGTGTGCCAGACCATCGGAATGGCCGCGCCCCCGCTCTGACCTCCGACAGTACTTGTCGATCTTGTCGCCCCAGCCCGCGACCGCGACCGTGTCGTAGTTTTTAAGCGCAATGTAGGACAGGATGGCTGCCAAGCGACCGGCCGTCAACGCCTTCGTGGGTTCGCCGAAACTCATCGAGGAGGAGTGATCCAGAAAGATCGTCACCACTGCCAGCTCTTCGGCCCGATAGAGCCGAAGGAAGAGCCGATCGAGCCGCGCATACGCCTTCCAGTCCACCCGACGGAAGTCATCACCCGTCACATAATTGCGAAAGTCGGCGAATTCGACGGACGCACCGTGCCGGGGGGAATTGCGAGGGCCGGCGGAAGGACCACGCAGCGACTGTCGATTGAGAATGGAGAGACGCTCGACGCGTTGCAGGAACGCGCTGTCGAATCCGAAAGTGGCGTCGGTCATCGAACGGGCACAGCCTCCACGATCGAGTCGATGATCGTTTCCGACTTCAATCCTTCCGCTTGACCGTCGAAGTTCAGCAGCACGCGATGTCGCAGGGTCGGCCTGGCCAGGGCCTGAATGTCGGAAATCGACACGTTGAAGCGTCCTTCTAGCAGCGCCCGAACCTGCGCACAGGTGACGAGCGCCTGCAGCCCGCGCGGGCTGGCGCCCGCCCGTACGTACCGGCGAACCGAGTCGATTTCCGACCATCGAGGATGCGTCGCTTCGATGAGTGAGACGGCATAGCGGGCGACGGGCGTGGCGATGGGAACAGCGCGAGCCGTCTGAATCATTTCGCCAAGCTGTCGACCGTCGAGCACGGCGGACGGAGCGGAAGTCGGTACCAGCGTCGTCTGGAGAATGCTCATAAGTACATCGCCCCGAGGAAACGGAACCAGGATCTTGAGAAGAAAGCGGTCGAGCTGTGCCTCGGGCAGCGGGTATGTTCCCTCCATCTCGAGCGGATTCTGTGTGGCGAGCACGAAGAACGGCAACGGCAAGCGGTGTGTGTCGTTCCCTACCGTCACGGTGTGCTCCTGCATCGCCTCCAGTAACGAGCTCTGGGTTTTAGGAGTGGCGCGGTTGACTTCATCGGCCAGCACGATGTTGGCAAACACCGGTCCCGCCTGAAATGCCAGCGACCGTCGCCCATGCTCGTCCTCGTTGAGGATCGTGGTGCCGGTGATATCGGCCGGCATGAGATCCGGCGTAAATTGCACTCGAGAGAAGGAGAGATCGAGCGCGGCAGCGAGTGTTCGCACGAGCAGCGTCTTTCCGAGCCCGGGTACGCCTTCCAGCAGTACGTGTCCGCCGGCCAGCAGCGCGATGACCGTTTCTCTCACCACGTTCGGCTGACCGATAACGACGGTTTGCACGGCCGCTTCGAGCTTTTGGGCCCCCGTTACAAATGCTTGCAACGCGTGTTCGTCCGGCGGTTGGGCGTTACCAAACGCGTCTCCGGCATCGATAGTTTGTGTATCAATCATTGCGAGCCACTACCTTCCATTACTGTCAGCGAGAGAGTGAACTGAAATAGCGTCGAACTTGACCTTGCAACGACGGCGGCAGATTGGTTCGATCCAGCGCCTCGTGAGCGCTCTGGGCGTACTGCCCAACGACCTGCTGATACGGCACGATGGCTCCCGAAGCGGGAGCGCCCTTTGGACCGTTTCGCACGATTTCGGCGCCTTTTCCTTCTTTACCCGGCACGAATACGGTTACAGTGCGACCCGCGTGGGTGGTTCCCGAGCGTCCACTCCCACCCTTGCCATGTGCACCGCTGGTGCCCTGACCCGGGTTCGCCGCTGTTCCCTGGCCGGTTCCGCGCCCTTGTCCGCGGCCCGTACCGCGCCCTTTTCCCTGACCGATTCCCTTTCCCTGGCCCCGACCTGTTGACCTTGTCCCTTACCTGTACCGCGTCCTTGTCCTCGACCGAAACCCTGTCCCGGTTTCGTGCCCAGCCCTTTTCCTGCGCCCTTTCCTTGTCCCTGTCCTTTTCCCGTCCCTGGCGTCTGACTTTGGGCCGACGACGGTAGGGAAGGTGGAGCTGCACCCGTACCGGCAATCTGGTTCTTGAGCGCTCCGAGCTGCTTTCCCGCCGCTTGCGCCCGTGCAAGAGCAGCCTGAGATGATGCGCTTTGCGACAGCGATTGCGCAGCCTGCTGGAGCGCGGTTGCCGCTGAATGCGTATCGCCGTTGGCCAGCGATGAAGCGGCCTGGCGCAAGGCGGATCGCAGGGCATTGTTGGAGGTAGCATTCGCCGCCCGAGCCAGTGCTCGCGCCAGCGCAGCTCGCTGGGCCGGCGAGAGATGCTGTAGCGACTGGGCCAGACGGTTTAACGCATTGGCTGTTGCGGCCGCGGAGCGATGGGACGCCCCGCTGGAGGCGCGAGTCTGAGACTTCGAAAGATAGTGAGAAAGCGAGCTGTTCAATTGAGCCACCGCTCGCGCGTTCACCGGGTGGAGACCACGCGCGACCTGACGTATTTGCTGCTGAGTAGTCGAAACGGCTCGGAGGGCGGTGCGCGGTGTGGACGCTTGCAAGAGCTGGTGTCGCAGACGGGCGAGAGCTGCATTGAGTTTGCGCATGGCGGGAGTATGTAACTGCGCCGGTGTGAGACCGAGATGGAGTTGCGCCGCCAATTGCTTTATCTGGCGCGCGGCAGCAGCGTGTCGCACGTGCGTCGTGCTCGACGGAGCAGCCACTGCGGTGTGATGAGATCCGCCGGCCGTGCCGAGGGCCAGAGCGACCGCTAAGATCGCTGCCGCCACGACTGCCACGATGCCGTCTCGGCGGCGAAGCCACCGGCCACGGCTTTGGGCGAGCGGCAGACCATCGATGCGCTGTGCTACGTCGCGGCTCTGCAGATACGCCACCGGAGTTTCCGTCCCGTGAAGCTCGAGGGCGGTCGTAAGCCGGTCGTCCAGATGAAAATATCGATCGGCTGCTCGGGCCGCTTCCAGCGTCTTGGGCCAATGCACGCCGCCGACTACCGCGCCGGCCAGCAATCCAACAATGGCAGCCAGAATCGCCACGGGCACAGCGAGCCGTAAGGAACCGAAGCGGCCGGCAAACGCGATCACGGCGCCCACGGTGGCGCCGAGTGCAAAGCCGAGCAGCGCTGCCCGGGCGATCCGGCCAAGTCCGATTGCCAGGATGACAGGCGACAGAGCGCCGGCGATATCAAGGCGCTCACGTCCGGGATCGTCGGTGCTGCGATCGAGTTCAGAGGGAGAGCTGTTCATCATTAACCCTGCCTGGTGGAGAGCATGCCGGCGCGTTTCCGACCGGCGCTACCTAATTCGAACTGCGTCCCGGTTCGCACGAGCCGGATCGTCATAAGAGTGAGAACCAGTGAAAGCACGACTGCCAGGACGATGTAGACTCCCCAGAGTGGAAGCTGCCAGGGAGAGCCGAAGACATGGGACACGGTGCCCACCTGGCCCAGGATGGTGCCTCCGGACTCGGCGGGCAACGTCGAGAGCAGCGCCACCAGTGGATCGAGCTGAGCCAGCGGAGTCAACGTCGCCGGCTGGTTGTAGACCTGGAACGGCACGGCGCCCAACGTGAGAACCCCAAGTTGGCCGGGCGACTGGAGATAGAGAACCAACAACGACAGTCCAACCGACAGCAGTAACGTTACCAACGTGCTGATCATGTACGACACCGTGAGCCGTACGGTGAGCGCCGAGACCAGTAAGCTGATCGCACCGAACAGAAGAACGGTTACCAGGAATACCGCGAACGGCCCTATCCAGTCACGTGGTCCTATACCGCCGAACAAAAAAACAAGGCTGAACAGCGGAAGTGATGCCGCGATGAGCACGAGATTGAAGGCAATTCCGGCCAGTAGCTTGCCCCACACAATGGCCCCGGTCGATGCCCGCGACAGCACGAGCTGGTCCCACGTTCGATGCTGGCGTTCCCCGCTGATGGCACCGGAAACCGTGGCTGGCGTTACAAAGACAATCAGAAAGAGCTGAATGAGCGAGAGTGCCTGGAACAGCCTGATGCCGGCCAGAGCGGGGGCATTGCTCCCGTCGCTGCCCGCCGTCGGGTTGTACTTCTGGAGGAGGAATGTGACGGCGACGGCGCCGAGTATCACGACGTACAGCGTCGCCACTCCGGCCCAGCGCCAACCTCGCATGCGAAGCCGGAGATCCTTGGACATGATGGCTGCCGGCAGCAAAGCCCGAATCTTCATCATGATTGGGCTCCGGGGGCGGTAATTCCGAGCAGAGCCTGCTCGAGTGTGGGGCGCTCCACCGCGAACTCCGTCACCTGTACACCGTGTGCCGCCAGGTGACCGAGAGCGGTCGCCAGGTCGTGATTGCGACCGGTACACCGAAAAACAAGCGTCATCGCGTCTCTAAGCTCAACATCGTGGCAGACGGGATGTGCTGCCAGGAGTTGCTGCGCGGCTGCCGCGTCGTGAACACTGAGAAGGTTGACGCGTACCAGCGTGTCGGGAGAGACCGCGTCGAGTATGTCGTCCAACGATCCTTCCGCTATCATCGTGCCGGCATGCATGACCCCCAGGTGCGAGCAGACCTCGGCCAGCTCGGATAGGACGTGCGAACTGATAACAATCGTCTTACCCAGTCGAGCCAATTCCTGCAGTATGTCACGCAAATCAAGCCGAGACGGCGCATCCATGCCCGAAGCCGGCTCGTCAAGCAAGAGAACGCGAGGATCGTGAACCAGGCAACGGGCGAGCCCCACCTTCTGTCTCATTCCACGTGAGAGGTGCTTCATATTGCCGTTGCGACGGCCAGTGAGCCCGATCAGCTCGAGGAGTTCGTCAGTCGTTTGACGGCGGCGTCGGGGTGAAAGGCCGAAGATCGCTCCGTAGAAATCAAGGTACTCGCCCACCGTCAGGGCCTCGTACAGACCTGCAAAGTCCGGCAGATATCCGATGCTGCCGCGCGCCGCCGAGGGATTGGTCTGGATGTCGATGCCGTTGACGATCACGGCCCCCGCGTCCGGCTTCTCCAACGTCGCCAGGACCCGCAAGGTCGTGGTCTTTCCCGCTCCGTTCAAGCCCACCAGACCGTAAATGCTGCCGACCGGAACGTGCATGGAGAGGCGGTTGACGGCTGCAACTCGAGCATGGTGCCACACGGTGAGCTTGTCGACCGCAATTGCAAACGTGCCGGACTCATTCGATGGCGCGACTGCCGGGATGTTTTCCGCCGATACGGTCATGTGGTCGCTCCAGTCCCTGAAATCTGTATATCCGTGTTCGGGTCGTACACGTTGAGATCTCCGCCCTGGTTCGTCGCCAGTAGCCTCACCATGAGCTGCCCCGCTGGAGATACGAATCTGTCAGGATTCGATAGGCGAGCATCGCCCGACGACAGGTCAATTTTGACCCAACGATTGGCATGCCAGTCGTAGGCATCGCCGACGTTCGCCCCATCATCACCGCTGTTTACGTTGATTGCGATTTGTCGAAACCGCACACGCACCGTGGCCGGCAGATCGAATTCGAACGTGAGGAAACCACCCGGGGCGACTGAAGCCTCTTGCCCCTGGTCGTTGCCCGGGCCGAAGCCGCAACATGTCGACTGCGGCGCTCGCGGAAGGACATCGACAAGATGAGACCCGAGAGTCCCCGCCAGAAGCCGAAACGAACCTCGAGCAGGAAAGCGCACCCCGAGCGGCGCTACCAGAGCGGTGAGATCGCGTCGTTGCGGGGCCGTCCCGTCGACATGCATGGTCGCCAGCGGACGTTCGCTCCAGCCGATCAATGCCACCTCTCCCACTGCCGATAGTGCGTCGGGTTGAGCTTGTGACAACATGCTTACCGCATTTCGGATTCGATCGATCGTCTGGGATTCCGTTGGGTACGAAAACTGGTCACAACACCCTCCAAAATGGCGAAAGTTATCCGCCGGATCGGAGTTGCTTCCGCCGTAGAGTTGGTTCCATACCGATTGCCCGCCGCCATTGAAGTTATCGGTGCTCGGTTGGATACGAACATACGTACTTCCTCCCGCCGGGATGGTTGCTATACGAGCGACTGCCTGTCCGGCCACAACGACCGGGTCCAGCACATCGAGGCCCGTGGTGTTATATATTCGGCCGACCAGGTCTCCATGGCTATCAATCGTCAGCCCGCTTTGCACCGTGCCATGGATAGGTACCGACGTTTGAATCGATAGGTCGCGCATGGTCCAGCGACGCATCGAGACAAACGACACGGTGGTCTGTGGATCTTCCTGAAGCCGCATGCCGAGCGGTGTGGCTTGAAGCGTTGACGCGCTACGGAAGGAAAAGCCGTCGGTATTTCTGAGTTGCGGTATAGGAGCCGCAAGCGAGGCGCCGTCGTACGTAAGCTGGTAATCTCCGGACTGCGGAGTGGCCAGCCCCACGTACATGGTGGCTGGGCTGGACGATGTACCGCCGTCCAGTGCCACCAGGCCGACTGTGTTCAGTACGGCGGAGCTGGCTCGAAGGTGCGTGCTGATCCCGATGACTGATCCTAAATACGTCACTGACAGGACTGGAATGGTCACCCAGGCAAGGTTTTGGCGATGGAGGAAACGAAGGATTACAAAATTTGCCGGCCCCAAAACGAGCACGTAGGCGAGCGTGAGCGCGGCAAACAGTGCGAGAAACGGTACGGTCGACGGCGGCAGATTGGAGAGCTCGTTCGTCAGCGCTTCAGATCGAAAGACGGTCTGGAATCGGGCGCGAAATCCCCCGGGTTCCCAGGTCCGTGTTATCGCGCCGGGTGCGGCCATGGACACCAGATGCGTGAGGAGACCGGAGGCCCCACTCCATTGCTGGATAGTGCTGAGCGCCGGATCGAACGCCAGATACTCCACCGTACCCTGCCCTTCTTCCGCGCGCACGACCAACGGGATACCGGCCTGGCTAGCCAGAACGGTGCCTCTCGGCTGCGAGAGCACGCTGACCGCCGAGGGGATGGTACCGAGCGGATGAGGCGTGAGGGCAAGTGGAATCAATCCGCGCAGGCTGGGCAGCACCCGCAGTCCAGTGAGGTGTCCGGGCAACAGCGTAGCCGGCAGGGGGTGAAGCGTTTCCTGCCACGTAGGGCCACCGACCACGAGCAGTGATCCACCGTTGTGCACGTAACTGTCGAGGGCATCCAGCTGCGAGCGATCGAGCTGCGAAGTATCGGCATTGGTGAACACGATGAGATCAAAGGTAGCGAGCGCTTGAGGAACGGGATCGATTGTCGCCGAACTGAGCTGGATGACATGCGTGGTTACCTGCTGTTGAATTGCGGGTCCTACCCACTGGGTATCTGCGGGTGTGCTTCCCAGCACGCCGATCAGAAGAGCGCTGGTATCGATGCCGACCGGCAGCGCGGACGCGGTTGCCAGCGTCTTGTTTCCCTGAAGGAATCGAACGCTCACTTCACCTTGCACACTGGTACCGGGAACATACACCGTGACGGTGCGCGTATCGCCTGCCGGCACCACCACGGGCGCTTGATAGAGACCGTGAAAGTCCGGCTGCGCGCCGACCGCTGCCGACTGACCGGGCTGCGGTATTTGCAGGCTGCCGCTGATGTCCGCGTCACCGCTGTTGCTCACCGTGACTCGAATGGGGGTCCAGGCGGTGCCGCGGTAAATATTTTGATATCCGGCAGCCACTCGCAGATGGATTGACGATTCGACTGCAGCAGAAGCACTATCCGTACGCGCCAGGACCATAACCGGCGTGAGCAGCGCGACGGCGAACAACAGTGCTGCGCCAGGAAGCAGGCGGGCGATGCGCTGCAGCGTCACTCTAGATACCACGATCGGGCCACGTGAGATGGAGACCTTTCATCTGAGGGGGCGTCAATTCGGCATGCCATGGGAAGAGATGAATGGGGAGAGCGTGGGGCGTACCTGCTACTTTCTACAAACCAAAGCGGTTAATCGGGCCCGGTTTCAAAGCAGTAGGACCAGTCGATGAGCCCTCAAGCCCGTACACAATGTTTCCGGCGCTCCCGGTATAGCGGGTCAAACCGCTTTCCCCACGAAAACAAACCCCATTTGTCGGTCCTACACCGCCTCAGGCGACTCTACTCACAGGCCCGAACTCTCCCGTTCGCAAGCCCGGTGAGGAGCATCGCGTTGGCCTACATTATAGGTAGCGTTCATGAGAGCTACCTGGGAATTCGCTCTAGTTCGCACAGGTGTAGCGTTCGGTAACTCGATGTCATGGAAGCGAGTCACCGGGCTGCTTCCGCCGGAGCTCGAACAAAGTGCCGGGCGCAACGCCGCCTTCAGGACGGCGGCAAGCTCCGCTTGGCGGTTCGTTTGTAACCATCAACCATTGTAATGTACAAGTAAATAGGCGAGAGCTACATGACGGGTCTTCTCGACTGTTGGTTTCCACGTGCGTCCAATGCATGTCGGGATACGGCCCATTTCACGCTGGTAGGAATCGATGGCACAAGCGCAACAACGCGGGGCGCCGGTAGACGAGACACGCCCACGGATTGAGTACAAGTGGGTGGCGCTTTCCAACACGACTGTAGGTGTACTTCTGGCGACGATCGATTCGTCGATCATGTTGATTGCCATGCCTGTCATATTCCGGGGAATCCGGCTCAATCCACTTGCGCCCGCGAACAGCTTTTATCTGCTGTGGATGATCCTCAGTTACCTGGTGGTGAGCAGCGTACTGGTGGTGAGTCTGGGCCGCCTGGGCGATATTTTTGGGAGGGTGCGCGTCTACAACCTTGGATTCGTGGTGTATACGGTAGCGTCGCTGTTATTGACCATCGACTGGATGACCGGCTCGCTGGGCGCGCTGTGGTTGATCATCTTCCGCATCGTTCAGGGCGTGGGTGCTGCTTTCCTGGTCGCCAACTCAGCCGCCATCCTTACCGATGCCTTTCCGGCCGACCAGCGTGGATTGGCACTCGGGATCAACAACGTGGCCGGTATAAGCGGTATGTTCATCGGCCTCGTGCTGGGTGGACTGCTCGCGCCCATCAACTGGCGCCTGGTGTTCTTGGTGTCCGTTCCGTTTGGTATTTTCGGCAGTATATGGTCGTATCTCAAGCTTGAAGAGCGTGGTGTGCGGCGCGAGGCTTCCATTGACTGGATCGGTAACATCACGTTCGGGCTGGGCTTGATTCTGGTTATGGTCGGAATTACGTACGGCATACAGCCGTACGGACACAGTGCCATGGGATGGGGAAGTCCAAGAGTATTAACCGAACTGGCTGTAGGCGTAGCTCTGTTGTGCGTCTTTGTCGTCGTCGAGACGCGCGTGTCTCAGCCTATGTTTCGGTTGCCACTCTTTCGGATTCGCGCGTACACCTTCGGTGTCTTGTCCAGTTTTCTGTCCGCCGTGGCACGAGGCGGACTGATGTTCATGATGATCATTTGGTTACAGGGAATCTGGCTTCCCGAGCACGGCTACAGTTTTGCCGATACGCCTCTGTGGGCGGGGATTTATATGCTTCCCCTCTCAGCCGGCTTCCTCCTGGCCGGACCCGTTTCCGGCTATCTCTCCGACCGTTTAGGGTCCCGACCCTTTGCAACCGGGGGCATGGTGGGCGCGGCGGTAAGTTTTTTCCTTCTTACCCTCATACCCATCGACTTTGCGTATCCCCTTTTTGCCGCCGTGCTGCTGCTTAACGGCCTATCCATGGGCGCCTTCGCATCCCCCAATCGAGCCGGCGTTATGAATAGCCTACCGCCCGAGGATCGCGGCGCCGGTGGCGGAATGAACCAAACGTTTCAGAATTCCGCTCAAGTGTTTTCCATCGGAATCTTCTTTAGCTTGATGATTGCCGGCTTATCGTCGGCACTGCGGACGACAATGGTGAAGGGGCTCACCACACATGGCGTGCCGCCCTCTCTTGCCGCGCACGTCGGCGCACTTCCGCCGGTTTCAATCCTGTTCGCGGCATTCCTGGGGTACAATCCGATCCAGCAACTGCTGGGGCCGCAGGGACTGGCTCACCTTTCAGCCGGGAACCGTGCCACCTTGACCGGCCGGCAATTCTTCCCCCATTTGATTTCCGGCCCATTTCAAGCCGGCCTGCATACGGCCTTCACGTTTGCAATTGTCGCCTGCCTGGTTGCGGCCATGGCATCATGGTCGCGGGGACGTCAGGTTGCCGGCGACCGGAAACCGGCGGACTCCGGACGCTCCCGGGAACACCAGTAACGGCGGGCGCGTCTCCCGATGGCGGGCATGTTGAGAGCAGAGTTGTCGGGTAAGGCGTTCCAGCGTGACGTGGGGATAGAGGATAAGATGTGCCTCGTTCGGCTCAGGCCGGTTGTAATCACGTCAGGAACGCTTTCATGATGCGCCTACGCGCCGCGTGGCAGGCCCGCTCACGTGAACCGCGGGTGACCGATGCACACAATCCGGCGGCGGAGCGAAAGCGGCACGGCGCAGATACTATCGGCTCAACGTCGCTCTCGGACGTGGAGGTTGACCCGAACAGTCCGGACCACGAGACGCTTTTCATGGGCGGTCTGGAGGAGGCACGGGCACTCAAGAGAGGCGGGGCGCAGTTTCGACGCCTCCCCGACGGGAAATTGCGCTGTACCATCGATGCAGTTTCCGTTCTCGTTCACACCCCGCAGGAGCTGAGTATCCTGCGGGAAACCTTTATTGATGGTGGATACGACATCCGGGTACCCGGGCCGGCGGTCGTCTGGGACATCGGAATGAACGTCGGATTCGTCAGCCTTTACTTCGCTTCCAGAGGCAACATTCACGTCGTCGGGTACGAGCCGATCGAATCGACGTATCGAGACGCTCTGGAAAATCTGGAACTGAATCCTGCGCTGCGCGACGCCATCACGGCTATCAACAGTGGGGTGGGCGGGGTGGACCGAACTGTGATGGTCGATTACTGCCCGGACGTGAGGGGAAGCGTTGGGTTGCGTGGTGCGGCGGGCGATCCTGTCTTGCGCCGGCTCGCGCTTCACGCGCCCGTGGACGCGCGTGTGTGGAAAGAAGCGCTGCACATGGAAAACGCCGTGAGTGTCCTTGAGTCCGTACGAAGGATGCATCCGGAACTTCCTATCATCGCCAAGATCGATTGCGAAGGGGCCGAGTACGAAATACTGGAGGCGCTCCATCGCGGTGGAGAACTGCAATCGCTGCATGCGGTCGTAGTGGAGTGGCATCTCGATGGACCGGGCCTGTTGAGAGATCTGCTGATTGAAGCCGGCTTCACCGTCCTGTCGCCGGGGTTGACAAATAATTTCTGGGGGAAGCTGTATGCGGTCCGATGAGTGGCATGATATGTTCAAGTCCAGGCGTGCGTAGCCCGTGCGCTGCGTTGGTGGAGGATCTCTCCCGTGCTGAGTGAGAGGTGGATCGTCCGAACAGAGAGGGATAGTTGCTTCTTCTGATACTCGCGCTTGCTGTTGGGTGGTTATTGGCGGGTACGCTCACCTGGCTGCTGTATCGACTGATGATGGATCGCGGCCGTCTCCTTCTGCAGGTCGAATTCCTGGAGCGCCGGGTCGCGGAGGTAAGCTCGGAACCAGAGGTCAGTGATCTCGGTCTTCCCATTGGAGCCCCGGCGCCGGACTTCGAGTTATCGGATCTGGAGGGCGCTCAGCATGCATTGAGTAGCTGGCGCGGAAGCTCTGTGGTACTCGTTTTCTTCGATCCCGAGTGTAATTTTTGCCGGCAAATGGTGCCGGACCTCACCGAGGCGCTTCGGGACCGGACGGCAGGGGATCCGTTGCCAGTGATCGTGACCAGCCGAGGGCGGGATGCCAATCGTGACCTTCTGCCGGCAGGAGGGCTGAATTGCCCCATCCTCGTGCAGGAAAACGCTGAAGTTGCCTGGCAGTTCCGCGCTTTTGCTACTCCCAGCGCCCACCTCGTCGATGAACGGGGAAGCATCAAGAGTGAGTTAGCACTGGGAGCCGAGGCTGTGCTCGCGTTGCTTGGCGAGCCTCCAGTACGCACATCTGACGGCAGAATGGAAACGGCCGAAGGCCACGCTCCATTGCAGGTGAGCCGAAAGATACGTGCCCTTGCGGACAGTAAGTTGAACCGTAGTGGATTGCCGACCGGGACGCCGGCGCCGGCATTTTCGTTGCCCCGACTCGATGGCGGGGAACTGTCACTTGCCGAGTATGAGGGACGCCGGGTGCTCCTGGTCTTCTCCGATCCGGAGTGTACGCCGTGCACGACACTGGCTCCGAAGCTAGAGCAGATTCATCAGAACTCAGAGGCGCCGCAGGTACTCATGATTAGCCGCGGAACACCCGAAGCAAATCGTGCGAAAGCCGACGAATTTGAATTGACGTTTCCCATTGCCTTGCAGAGACACTGGGAGATTTCACGCGCATACGGCATGTTCGCTACCCCTATCGCGTATCTTATCGACGAACGTGGTGTCATTAGCGCCGATGTGGCAGTGGGCAATGACGCAATTCTGCACCTCGTCCCTCCGCGCAGAAACCGGAAATTCGACAGAAAGGAGGCGGCGTCAGTTAGATAGGCCTTTTGATGTCCCAGACAGGAGCTTCTGTATCCGTCTCTGAAGGGAAATAGCATGGGTAAGAATTTCGACGATCTGTCTAAGGCTATTGCCGGTAAGGTGTCTCGTGGCCAGGCTCTCCGCACCATGATTGGCGGGGCATTTGCTGCGGCGATCGCGGCGATGGTTCCGGGGAAATCGTTCGCGGATCCAACCAGCCATTCGAAGGACTGCGCTCGCTTCTGCCAGTACGTCTATGGCAAGAGCGCGGTTGAAGCAGGCCAATGTAAGCAGGAGGCAGCAAACGGTTACGGCCCGTGCTACTACTACGGTCCTGCCAGCCCCGCGTGCCAGAACGTAACGTGCCCAAATGGCACCTTTTGCACGAGCGTGAGCATGAACAATTCTCTCTATGGTGAAGCCTACTGCCAGCCGGCGGGAACAAACTGGTAAACCTCTGGTCTCCGTCATACTGACGACTCGGGACCGCCCACGTCTGCTTCGGATCGCCCTCGCCTGCTATCGGCATCAAACATACGAACCGCGCGAACTGATTGTGGTCGACGACGGTGAGCTGCACCCCGCCGACGAGGATGAGATTCGGGCAGCGGGCGGCATGCTGATTCGTCTCAATACAGTCACCCCACTCGGCGCCAAGCTCAATGTAGGAGCCGGTGCCGGGCGGGGAAGGCTTTGCGCCAAAATGGATGATGACGACTGGTACGGACCTGCCTATTTAGCAACGATGGTCGATGCCATACTCCGGCGATCTTCGACCGTGTGCCGCCCCCTCATTGCGTTCGTCAGTCAATTTCTATTTTTTGATATCGCTTCCTGGACAGTTCGTGATACCACGTCGGGAAGCGTGCCGGGCGCAACCCTCGTGTTCGCTCGCGAAGATTGGGAAGAGCGCCCGTTCCGTCACATCGCTCACCACGAGGACATGTGGTTTTTACGCGATCAACTGGCTTCGGGCGTGTCTATTCTGCCGGTGACCACTCCCGACCTGTTCATGGCGGTTCGTCATCGCGCCGGAGTGGGTGAACGAGGGCATACGTGGACGCAACAATGGCAGGGACAGGACATCGATTCCTACGTACTCGGTCACGATTCGTATCGGTCACCGGAGGAGCTATTGCCGGATTGGGCGATCACTGCATATCGGGGGTTACAACGCGACCTCGGGATGGCAACCACCTAACCTCGCGGATGCATTTGGCACAACTCTTCCTGGAGGCCGTTCGACGGCCGCACCTCGTGGAGCAGGAAGACGTCGACGCCTGTCTGGCCGGACTGAAAGCAGCGCACGGCGATTGGGACACGGCAGCCATGGGGATGCGAGTCGTACTGGCGGTCGCCTACACGCGGCCGGAATTGCTCGGTGTAAACCTGATCGACTCCATCAGCGAACTCTTGACCACCACGGCTATCCCGGAGACTTCCACATCGTTGGTATCCGACGTACTCCGAGGACTTGTCATTACTCCACTGGGAAAGCACACCGTCCGAGCCGCCGAAGCACTATTGGCGCAGCCTATGCTGACGGATTCCGCTCGTAACTCCCTTCGGGAGTGTCTCGAACATGTCGCGCTGTGGCGCCGCGATCTGCTGGATCTGGCGACGTTGGTCTCGCTCTGCGAGTACGAACATCTTCAGACAGTTGCGGAGCGTATCGTGACGGAAATAATTGAACCAGTCGTGCTGGCACAACCCGCCGTGCTCGACGACCATCTTGCGCATCGACTGTCGGCGCTTTATGCACGCTTCCCGAGCCCGCCGTATTGCCTGACCTATCTAGCGGAACGGCCGGACGTATCCCAGCGTGTGCGCGCCATACTTCGCGCGGCGACACATGACCGCTTCCCACTCGCCGGCAACGTGGGGCAGTGGCTCCGGCATGGCCCGCATCACATCCTGCTGGTGCACAATGTCGACGACGCTCAGGGCGACGAAATGATTCGCCTCGTACCTCTCCTTCAGGCACTCCTGGACTGCAATCCGGAGATTCGTGCCACATTGCTCACCAAGCGTCGATACCTCTATGCGCATCCTCGCCTCGAGCTGGTGGCGATCGACCACGTACCTGCGCTTCACGCCGCATTCCAGCGTGAATTTGACATAGTCATCAGCTTCTTTCAGCCAACGCTGAATTTCAGCCGGGGCATCGAGGCGGCGATTGCCTCCTATCGATCTACTCACCGTCCGCATCTTTCCCTGGGATGCAGTAATGCGGACGAGGAATGCATCTACGACCGATTGGAGATCGATGGCCGTCCCTTTGCCGAGGAACGAGGTTTGCACTGCCAGCGCATGCGCAGCGTCTACGAGACTGCATTCCGTTTGATGGCGGAGCTCGGGCTTCCGGTGCGGACCGGTGAGACTGCTCCAGACCTTCCGATCCTGGCGGGCATACCGTGTCCCGAGGCAGAAGCTACGTGGTCCGACCTGATGCGACGCAACCAGGAGGGACGTCCGGTTGCCCTGATCAGCCCCTTTGGTGGACACGAGGCGCTCAAGGGTTACGTCGACAGCACCATCGGGCATCTGGTGCAGCGCCTTCGCGCGCTGATTGCGGAAGGCTTTTTCCTGCTCATTCTTCCGAACGGCGAAGCTTGGGGTACGGCCGAGAAAGTCAGAACGGTCTTAGCGCAATTGGATTCCGCCGAGCGACGCTACGCCACGGCCGGCCCCGACATGCTCGAGCACGGAGGAAGCGCACAGTGCGTCTGCCTCGACGTTCCGCTGCAATGGAGAAGCCTGGTGATGCGGCACTTCCTGCAATTTATACGGAAGTCGGACCTGACCATTGCGGTGGAAGGGTGGGCGATTCATGCGGCGTATCTCCTCGGCAAGCCCTATCGAGTTCTCACGCTGCCGTACTCCGTCCCGGAAGTATGGCTGCCTTACGGAGCCACGCGCCGTCAAAGGATCGCGGAGGTATTGGAGATCAAGCACCGCTCGGACTGAGTGACACTGCTCTCGCGCCGCCGCTCGACGAGCAGCCACGAGTGTTGCTGTTGCTTTCCCTGGTGCGCGCTCTGGGCGAGTGTCCGGAGCTCGATGTAGCGCCGCCGCTATTGCTCGCCCTGCAGTGCGAGGATCGCCACGTTCGATTGGAAGCGGTTCGCGCTCTTGGAGGGCAGTCGGTCGACACGGTGCTGGCAGTACTTCTTGACTGTCTCCGCGACACGTGCTCCGAGGTACGGGCCGGCGCCGCGCAAATCCTGCTCGACAGCGGTATGGACCTTCGCGAACCATTGGGACCCGGTTTCCGCGACCAGCTCCGTGCCCATGTCATCATCGGCACGATGACGTCAAACTGGAACCCGTTGCTGCTCATGCACGATGACAGCCGAATTCCCCTCGAGGTTGCGCTTCATGACGATTACGACTCTATAAAGCGCCGTGCAAGAGCACTGCTGCGAATCAAAGATCATTACGCGCGTACCGGATCTCCAGCGCGTAAGATCGGGATCTCTTCACGCGTCCTGCGGCGCGTCTCGCGCCTACCGGCCGCTGTTCCGTTCGAACCGGCCGAGGATGGCCGCCCCTCGATTTTGATCCTCACTCCCCTGAAGGACGTGGAAGACTGCCTCACTCGGTACCGCTACCTGCTCGCCGAGCTATCGTATCCGCGTAGCAGGGTATCCCTCGGGTTACTGGAAAGCGATAGTCGAGACCGCACCTACTCTGCCGTGCGCGCTATGATACCCGAGCTACGGCAGCGGTTTACGCGTGTCGGACTCTGGAAGCGCGACTTTTCTTACCGCATTCCGGAGGGACATACGCGCGGTGATCTCGCAATTCAGGTGGAGCGGCGGCGTGTCCTGGCCGAGAGCCGCAATTCTCTACTCTCGCTCGCATTACGAGACGAGGACTGGGTGCTGTGGCTCGACGCGGACGTGATCGAGTATCCGGCCGATATCATAGATCGGCTATTGGCGGCCGGCAAAGACATCGTGACGCCTCACTGCGTTCTGAGCTACGGTGGACCAAGCTTCGATCGAAATGCGTGGCGAGACCGTGGGGCGTTGCATCTGGATGATATGCGCGAGGAAGGCGAGATCGTCCCATTGCACGCCGTCGGCGGCACTATGTTGCTGGTACGGGCCGATTGTCACCGCGAGGGCTTGACCTTTCCGCCGTTTCTGTACGGCGCGGGCAATCCGCTCTGCCGGGATGCGGCTGGAGAGATCGAAACGGAGGGACTCGGTATCATGGCCTACGATATGGGATACAGCTGTTGGGGCATGCCGAATCTCGAAATCCGCCACCGTGACGCCTGAGAAGAATAATGTGCAGATCGCGGTCGGCGAGGGCGACCGGCGACGCGATCTACTGTATCTCAGTCCAGTTGTTCCCGCGATCACGGGTAACGGTCTGGCGATGAGAGCGGGCCTGGTGCTCCACTTGTTGGCACGGCACTATCGCGTTCATCTCCTGGTGTGTCCGAAGTATCCCTCACCCACGCAAACACTTCACGCCGAGCTAGCCCAAAGCTGTGAGGACGTGGTCATACAACCGTTCAGCGGGCACGCCGATTCTGTAACTCCCCGCCGGCTACTGGCACGAATGTTTGGCCGCTCTCCTCACATCGACTTCGGCGCTGTGGATTTTTCGGTAATCCATGTATTCCGGTTGTCCATGCTGGCGGAGTCCCGCCGCTATACAGAAAACTCGAGTCACCCTCAGCGACATCTCGATCTCGACGACGTTGATTCTCGCGCCTATCGGCGTCTCGCCGCCCTCTACCGCCTCCGCGCAGACGACGTGGGAGCTGCGAAGGCGGATCTCCTGGCACGTCGCGCCGAGGAAGAGGAGGCGGACGTGCTGCCGACGTGGGACCGGGTCTACGTGTGCTCTGAAATGGATCGTGATGACCTCGTGCAACGCGGCTGCCGGCAGGCGCGCGTGTTGCCCAATGCGGTTAGATCGCTACGAACGTTGCCTCCTCCACGGCATGGAGGCGCCTTCACCTTTCTCTTTGTGGGAACGCTGTCGTACTACCCCAACGAAGACGGCGTGAGGTACTTCTGCGAGCACGTGCTACCCGTTATTCGCGGTCGGGCTCCCCGAGCAGTGCGCGTGGTGGTGGTTGGATTCGGTGCGAACCCCTCACTTGCGCCGCTTGCTGCGATGCCTGAGGTCGAGCTCGTGGGACATGTGCCGGACGTGACCCCGTACTACGATGCCGCCGATGTCGTAATCGTGCCACTCCGTGCCGGCGGAGGCACACGAATAAAGATTCTGGAAGCCTTCGCCTACGGTCGGCCGGTAGTTAGCACGCCGCAGGGGTGCGAGGGAATTCCCGCATGTGACGGCAACCACCTCTTGCTCGCGCACACGGTGCAGGACCTGGCCGAACAATGCCTCAGGCTTCTCAACGATCGCACACTGGCGGAGAGGTTGGTAGAAAACGCCACTGTATTGGTACGCGACCACTTTACCCTCGACGCTTTGCAGGTGGCGGATCCATGCAATCCTCTCAACGGCCACGGGGCATGACAGCCGGAGCAGATCGCGGCGAGCATGCTGCTCCGCATCCGACGGAAGTATCCCGTCAGGCCGGGATGCTGACGATTCTGGTATACAACGAACCCTACATTTCGATTCCCCAACACATCGATAGCTGCCCGGTCGAACATACGATCGTGTTCGATCGTTCGTACTTGGATCGGGCCGACGCGGTACTCTTCCACATTCCAACGCTGGAATCCAACCTTCAGGTCCGTAAACGACCCGGTCAACGTTGGGTCGCCCTATCCGCTGAGAGCGAGATGGTATGCCTGAGAATGCGGAACGAAGACCTTATGCGTCAGTTCGATTTCACCATGACCTATCGCCTCGATTCCGATTTCCCCATGCCGTACGTGTGGCCGGATATGGTGCACACGCTGCTGTCTCCGCCCTGGCAGCCTGCAAAGACGGGACATACCGTGTGTTTTATGTCGGGGGCAGCGGACTTGAGCTTCCGCGAGAGCTACGTCCGAGAGTTGATGCACTATATACCGGTCCATTCCTTTGGCAAGGTTCTGCACAACCAGACGCTGCTCGAAGATGCGGGGCGGACCACGAAACTGGACACGATTGCCCGATACCGATTTACTCTGGCATTCGAAAATTCCATAGCGGACGATTATGTGACCGAAAAGTTTTTCGACCCTCTGCTGGTCGGGTCGGTTCCCGTCTACCTGGGATCGAAGACGGTTGAGCGTCTATCGCCTGCCGACGGTTGCTATATCAACGTGGCGGATTTCTCGGGGCCGCGCGATCTCGCCGGGTATCTGAACCGACTTGCGTCGGATGAGGCGGCGTACAGTGACTATCTGTCGTGGAAGCACCGCCCGTTGCGTCCGAGCTTTATACAACTGGCGGAGGGGCAACACCTGCATCCGATTGGCCGGCTCTGCCTGTATCTTGCAGGAGATCTATTTCCGATTTCAGTCGGTACGTGATGACGCGCTCGTGCTGCTGAGGATGGCCTTTTCCCACGACTGCAGGTACACGTCGTAATGGGCCGCAAATTCGGCAAGCTCGGCGGCCGCCTCTTGATCGAGCGGGGTGAGCACGTACTCCACCGTCACCACGCTGCCATTCGCGTCCGGCTCGAGGGTCACCGTCACCGTCCCGGCGTTCTTTCCGGGGATTACACGAACGTATTGGATCAGCCTCTCGTCGTCACGCCGGCATACCAGCCAGACGCTGTCCACCGCTTGATGCGCGACCGTGAAGACCGTCCCGGGAGTACTGTCGTCGTCGACGGCTACCGGAAACCGCGGATCCCAACCGTGCGCCCACGCTCGTTCACCCGTTGCTGTGAACAGTCTGAATGCCTCACTTCCGGTCTGCGGAATGTGAATCGTCCCAACCAGCGAAACCGAATGCAGCGGCGTCACCCCGTGCGCGTGGCCCGCACTTCCGTGAGTATTTGATTGCATGGACATCTCATGTGCTCCATCGGCTGATACCCGTAATCGTACAGCGCGCCCGCCAACGCGAAATTAGTCGGGACAGTTCGGCCAGTCACTCGACATGGCCCCGAGTAACCGGGCTCAACCGTCACTGTATTGCTCGCCTTCTTCTTTCGTCACTTCGCCGGCCACACGGTGCGACAACCGCAGTTGCGTGCCACTCCCGGTTGCGGCGAGGGTGAAGGAGATGACGCCCAGGACCGCGCCCCGCATGCCCATCGGTCCCTGCATGATCAGCTTTCGATCCGGGTCGACATAGGTCACAACGGCATACAGTGCACCTCCGCCGCCGGCGAATGTCTCGTGAAACCGACCGCCACGAATTGATCGATAATGCGGATGGACACGCTCGGCCGTTTGCGACAAAATGTCTTTCGCGGACTTAGAGATGTGCACGACCCCGTAGCAGGTCGTAGAAAGGAATGCATGATGGAACCCACGAAGGAAGCGCTCGATTCAGTACTGGTACAGGAGTTCGTGGTGGTATCCCATGGAAATTTCGACCGGGTACAGAGCCTCTGGGCGCAGGAGCCGCAACTGCTCAACGCTGCCTACGACTGGGGCGGAGGTGATTGGGAGACCGGCCTGGGCGGAGCCGCTCATATGGGACGGCGCGACATTGCACTATGGCTCCTCGGTCGAGGCGCCCGCATGGACGTGTTTGCCGCGGCGATGCTCGGTTACGTGGACGTTGTCGGTGCCATGCTGCGAGCGGTTCCTGAGATGCGGGATGCGCGCGGACCACACGGCATCTCGCTCATCGACCACGCGCGTGCGGGTGGCGCCGACGATGTCGTACGTCTCCTGGAGGAAGCGGCTACCGGTGCGAGAGTGACCACCTGACCATGGACACCCGGATCGCCTGCGATACCGCTCACCCGTTCGATCGGCGCTTTGCGTGTATCGGAGACCTGCGGCGACGCACAGCCTGGCCCGGGAGCTTCTCGACACAACAGACAAAGAGCCGCCATGCCGTGTAACGGCTCGATGGTGCTCAATCTGTACTAGACTACCCTTGCACTCTATTTCTGCCGAAGGAGTCCATCGCGCTGAGCACGTCGCGGCCAACAGATGAGGGATGACCGATTGCAGGTGGCTCACCTGGAAGGACTATTTCGGCGTGATTTGCTGTCACGGCGTGAGTTCGTCGCGGCTCTAACGGCGCTCGGTGTCGGCGCCGCGGGAGTGGAGGCGCTGTTCGGGTCGGCACCGGCGTTGCACGCGGAAGAAACACTCACTGTCGTGCCGCCCCAGGACCGGTATCTGGTTGTTATCGTCATGGACGGCTTTCGCGCCGACTATGCCGCGCTCGCTCCGATGCATCACCTGCATGCGCTCAAGGCGCGAGGCATGAGCTACGACACGTCCTGGGTAGGGCACCTGGAGTCTGAGACCCCGACCGGTCATGCGACAATTGCCACCGGCGTGTATCCACGCAAGCACGGGATCATCGGATTCGGCTGGCGAGATGTAGCCTCAGGCGCTTTCAATTACATGCCGACCGATCTCCGACAGGTTCGTGCCGGGGGACTCACCCGGACCATTGCCGCGGGTGGTGTGCCCACCATTTCCGATTTGATCCACCAGCGCCGGAAGACCGATCTGGCAATCAGTATGAGCGGCGAGAAATACTACGCCTCGGCCAGCATGGGAGCCGGAGCCGACTACGTGCTGTATGGCAAAGACGACAGCAAGAGTGTATTCCGGCCCGTATCAGTGGGACCTACCGTTCCACCGGCCGGAAGCCACTACGCGTCCATTCACGGCGCATCCGACTTCAGCTCGCAGGATGCGTTCAGCTCCGAGCTCGCCGTTCAGCTCGTCCGCTCGCTACGGCCGCGCGCGCTCTTTGTCAATCTTCCGGATGTTGATATCGGCGGGGCACTACGTCGGCGGCATGCGATCTCCCAGGGATATGACCCCGATTGTCAGAGGGGCTGACTACGCCATCGGTCGAATCGTGGCCGAGTACAAGCGACTTGGTCTGCTTGATCGCACCGTCTTTGTGGTCACCGCCGATCACGGCATGGCGGCGAACCGCCATATCGTTCCCATCCACTCGATGTACGGCACAGTGGCCGCTCACGCCGCTCCCGGCTCACTGGACGAGGAGTTTCGGATCAGCATGGGGTCAGTCTGGTTGCGGCAGCCATCGGACGATCGTGCGGTTGCTTCAGCACTGGTAGCAGCGCGCTTCCCGGGCATTGAAACGGCATTGTATAAGGTGGCATCCGGCCAGAGTTGGATTTTCTCGCCGGACGCCTCGACGGTTGCCCGTCTCGGGAAGGAAGTGACGCAAGCGTACCTGAACCTCGCGGACACCGAGGCCTGCCCGGCGGGACCCGAGGTGATACTTCCCTACGCCGAGGACACGATGGGCTTGACGATTAAGAACCGAGCGGGCTGGGGAACGCACGGCGGATTTTCCTGGGGCGTCCAGCACATTCCATTGGTGATCGCCGGACCCGGCGTGAAGCACGGCGTGTCGCACGCGCCGGCCAAATTGGTTGACGTAGCCCCGACGATCGAACGGCTCCTCGGTCTCCCCATTCCCGCCGGCGTCGATGGGGTTGTGCTGGCGGACGCGCTGGGCGATGCCACGCCGGCGGAGAGGTCATTGCAAAACACGGCAAGCGCCCAGCGCCTCCCGGATGTACGGACACTGCGCAATCACTCACTTTCCCAGTCAGTCAAGTAGCATTGGCGGGCTGACCAAAAAAGGTTGGAGATCGTAGCGGAGATCGTTTCTCGCCGGCAGGCACGACACCTTCGGGAGCGCGAACACCCCGGCTATTAGTGGCGACTCACGGCACCCGCTTCGATCGGTTTCATGTTCCCAAGCTACGTGCGGATCCGGCTGCGGTTGAAGAAGACTTGGCCCACATTTCGGTTCACGTGTACCAGGCTTGTGGTGGAGGCACACCGTTGAGCTGTCTTCTCACATTCCAGATCGGACCCCGGACTTTCGAGATAGTTCACGGACCGGGAGGCGCCGGTCGGTCATGACAGTCACCCAGGAGTGATCTACTTTGGTTGCCATGGCGTATCACGATGAATCGCGACTGGGAGGCAATCATGGGGGCAATACCGGGGGAGTGAACCACAGGAGAAGGTGTAGCGTTCCACCCATGCTCGGAGGGTTCGCGGCAATTGCCGAAAGCCTCTGGATGGGTGCGGCCCAGGCATCCGACGTGCTGGAGCCACTCAACCTGGGAAGACGGGTGGGCGCGGTGCTACCGTCTCCCACGGATTCGTGGTCGGGGGTTGCTCACCCGCGAATTTTCGATTGCAGAGGCCAGTTTCTTGCTCACGGCCTCGCTCTTCCTGCCAGCCGTGCTGGGAGCAATTCGTCAGATCCTGTTCAACGTGCAGTTCGGGGCCGGTTCAGACGCGAGCGCCTAGTACGCTGCATTCCGCCTGCCGGATACGCTATTCAGTTTGATCGCCGGCGGAACACTGTCCAGCGCGACGATTCCAGTACTGCTCAGCACTTCGCGGTAGGAAGGTGATGCCGCCGGTTGGCATTTTGACGAATCTTGTTTTGAATGTCCTGCTGGCGACCATCTCCTTGACGGTGCTGGTCGGTGAGCTGTTCGCACTGGCCAGTGTCTCACATATTCTTGCTCCAGGGGCATGGCATACGGGCGTAGGTCGTTCACGTCGAAATCATCTCCGCGTGTAATGGTTTCGGACAGGTTCGCGACGATTGATGGAGGGAGACCGATATCCGCGGGTGAAGCGTAACTCTCCTTCAATCGCGCTGCACCGCCGGGCGCCAGATCGATCGAGCCGGCGTCATCAGTCTGTCCTTCGTAGGCATATATCACCTCACCAAAGTGGAACGATTTCCGCATCATGAAACGCTCACGATCACCTCTCGGGCGTGCAAGTCGATCAAGGACGCTTACAGACTCGTCCTCACATGCCCACTGCCCGGTAGGATACCAGGGCCGGCACGCATAAACTAGTAGTCCGGATTGCAGTCGAAATGCCTCTGTTCTACTTCAGTTTCCATGTTGGGGTAGTCAAGACCAGCGGTGAGTTGGACGGTGTACGGGTGTAGAACTTTCGCCTTGTGAATACGGGTTCCTCCCGACCAATAGCCTGGCAAAGTACAACTACCATCTGAGCCGTGGCAAAGCGCAGGGCGGGCCAAACGGTCGGAAGACGCTGGCATAACGTTGGCAATGAACTGTTCTTCGTGGAAATGCTGTCATCTGCCGTAGTATGTGTCGCTGGACGTCTATGATCTCAGGAGGAAGTATGAACCACGCTGACAAAGATTTTCTTCGGTCGAGCCTTCCTCCCGGCTTGTACGAACGGCTCTTGACGAATGCCGTGAAACAGCGATCCCCAGACGGGCGCTCTGAGTACAGGAAGCTTGCCGACGAGGATTACCCTGTCTTGAGCCGCCATCTGGCTGGAGCGCTGGAAAGGGCGCTACGCGCTCTAGGTACGGACGTCGCTCGCCAGGTGGATCTCTGTAACCGGCTCCTGTGCGAGATCGCGCAGGCTAGTCCAAAGAGCGCTGTTCTCCCTGATGACGGTGTGATCACTCCTGCCGAGATGCTCACTGCTATTCGACCGGCTGCAGGTGGGCTGGCCGGTGGTGGAGCGGTGGTGCGACCTGAAACACCTTTGAGTGACGACGCGCTGTTTGTCAACGCGCCGCACGAACCTGCGCTCGCTCGAGAGCTTCGCACGGAAGTCCTCAGCGCCGATCGCATTGATCTACTGTGTGCATTCATAGTTTGGACCGGCATTCGTACGGTTCTGGACGAGCTAAGGTTTGTGCGTCAGCGCAATGTGCCTGTCCGCGTCATTACTACCACGTACACCGGCATAACTGATCCCAAGGCGCTCGACGAACTTGTACGCATTGGCGCGGAGGTAAAGGTGTCGTACGACACGCGCATGACGCGTCTCCACGCCAAAGCTTGGCTCTTTGGGCGTGAGAGCGGTTTTAGCACCGCGTACATCGGCTCATCAAATTTGACCCGGTCCGCATTACACGAGGGGCTGGAGTGGAACGTGCGGCTCTCGGAAGTCCGATCAAGTGCCCTGTTGAATCGCTTTCGATCGGCCTTTGAATCCTACTGGGCAGATACGCGATTCGTGTCGTACGACCGGCAGCAGTTTGTCTCCGCCATCAAGCGCGAACGCACGAAGGGAACAATCGACTTCACGCCCTTCGATATTGTGCTGTACGAGTATCAACGAGCCATGCTGAATACATTGACCGTTGAACGCGAGAGGCACAATCGCTGGAAAAACCTGGTGGTAGCCGCGACCGGGACCGGCAAGACGGTGGTGGCTGCCTTTGACTACCGGCGCACGGCGGAGGCATGGGGAGGAGCCTCATTGCTGTTTGTCGCACACCGCAAGGAAATTCTCGAGCAGAGTAGAGCTACTTTTCGGCATGTGTTACGAAATGGGTCGTTCGGCGAAATGCTTGGAGGAGGCCAGAGACCACTAGAAGGTCACCACGTTTTTGCTTCCGTGCAATCGATGGCCAACGTTTCCCTGGAAGACACTAGACCAGATGCCTATGACATCATCATTATCGACGAATTTCATCATGCCGAGGCCGCGACGTATACTGCGCCTCCTCGAGCACTTTCGGCCCAAATTACTGATCGGTCTCACGGCGACACCGGAACGAGCTGATAGCAGGGACATTCTTCGCTGGTTTGATGGGCACATCGCAGTCGAACTTCGCCTCTGGCAGGCGCTGGACGAAGGATTGCTTTGCCCATTTCAATATTTTGGCGTTGCCGACGAGGTCGATCTTCGCGAGTTGGAATGGAAGCGTACCGGATACGATATCGGCGCTTTGAGTGCGATATATACCGGCAATGACGTTCGTACGACCAAGATTCTGCAGGCGATCGAAAATATCGTCTCGGAGCCAAACCGCATGCGTGCGCTCGGTTTCTGTGTCAGTGTGGAACACGCCAGGTACATGGCCGAGTCGTTCAACCGAGCTGGGATAGTGTCCCGAGCGGTTACCGGCGAAACTCTCGGTGAAGATCGGTCCCGTATCGTACGTAGACCTCAGGCAACGAAGGATACAGCGTAGTTTTTACGGTTGATGTATTCAATGAAGGCGTTGATATTCCAGAGGTCGATACCATACTGCTCCTTCGCCCACCGAAAGCGCGACCGTATTTCTGCAGCAACTGGGGCGCGGTCTTCAGGCTGTCGGAGGGGAAGTCTGGTCTAACCGTCCTCGATTTCATTGGACAGCAGCGGCGTCGAGTTTCGATTCGATAGGCGCGTTTGAGGCACTGACGGGAACTGCCAGGGCGGATCTGTCCGTCGCCGTGGAGCACGACTTTCCATACCTACCGGCCGGATGTTACATCCACCTTGATCGCGTCGCGCGTGATATTATCCTGGCCAATATCAAAGGCGCACTGCGGAGTCGCCGCGATCATCTCGTCCAGCAGTTGCATGACATAGGTGATGTTTCTCTGAGCGAGTTCCTCCGCCTAATCGGATCCGAACTAGAGGACATTTATCCGAAGAACAGACCCGGCTGGATGAATTTGCGGCGTGATGCCGGCCTTAGCACTGCACCGCCGGCCGAGGGCGACGTGCAGTTAGTAGCAGCCATTGGGCGAATGCTCCATATCGACGACGAAGAGCGACTCCTCAAATATCGAATGTGGCTGCTCGCTGACTCACCGCCTGAGATTGAAACGCTATCTTCACGGGATATTCGCTTGCTGAATATGCTTCATTTCGATCTGTGGACACGTAAAGCCGCTCAGATTCCACTTCAGGATTCGCTCGAGCGCCTCTGGCAACATTATGCAATTCGTCAGGAACTGGTCGACGTCCTCGATGTGCTCGTCAAGCGGGCAACGTCACTTGTACTTAGAAACGCAGCGGGATTGGAACCGCTCGGCGTTCACGCGCGATACACCAGGGACGAGGTGCTAGCAGCACTTGGTGATGCAAAGTCGGACCGACGGCCCACAAGTCGGGAGGGCGTAGTGTGGGTCAAGCAAGCGAGCGTTGACGTGCTGTTTGTTACGCTCCGCAAATCGGATACGCATTTTTCGCCGACGACGATGTACCGTGATTACGCTATATCGCCAAGTGAGTTTCACTGGGAGTCACAGTCCACGACATCCGTTGGGTCTTCGACCGGCCAGCGATATTTACACCATGACGAACTGGGAAGCCGAGTCTTGCTGTTCGCCCGTGAGGAAGCAGGGGAACGGGCGTTTCTATATCTAGGGCCCGCTCATTACGTACGGCACGCCGGAGACCGCCCGATTGGGATTACCTGGCGACTCGACTGGCATCTCCCGCCGATGTTCTTTGTGCAGGCGCGCGCTGTTAGCTGAGGGCGCGCTATTGGCGACTCTGGACTGGAGCGCAAATGCCTATTTGGGTAGCGTGGAGAAGCACACCAACCCTATTTCTCTCACCCCGGTCGACGGTGCCGGCGCCCCGTGCGAGGGAATCTCGCTTGCGTTGCCTACTAAGAGTGCCTTTCAAAACCCCGGAACCTTGTAGCAAATGAGGGCTCAGCCGAGCGGGAGGACGCCCCGATGGACAAGAGTTCGCTGGGTCTGGGCGGGTCAGGCGTCGTACTGAGCAGCAGCACTGCGCCCCGTCCTGAACCGCAGCCATGTCCAGGTCTACTTGGAATGTGTCGACGTGGTGAGTTGGGCCTGACGTTCCGCGGAGAGACGAGCCGTCTCCGCTCGGAGCACAGCGGATGCGCGTGCAATGAAGTCGAAGATGAGGGTCCAGTCCTGCGCGCTGTAACGGGTCCCGAGCTCGCTCTCCAGCGCCCGGGCTAACGGCTCATAGAGTTTTGCGACTCGTTGCTCACGGTCCGGCAGCGGCACAATCGACCACTGGCGCCGGTCGCGCTCGACTCGCTCTCTGCGTACCAAGTCTGCCCGCTCGAGACGATCAACCACACCGGTAATCGCTGCGGCGGTTAACCCTGTCTCCGCTGCCAGGCGGCTTGGTGTCAGCCGCCCTCGGCGCGCCAGGATGCCGAAGCACTTGAGCTCGGTGGGGCTCAGGCCCAGGCAGTTGGCCACCACTTGGTTGTGCATCGTGACCTGCGTGGTCAGCTCGCGCACGACCTCGTCGTAGGCGACCTCTTCACTAGACATCAGCCATGACCCCATGTACCATATACTTAAGAAAGTTAACTGTTAAGAAGACGTAGTTTATCCGACTCCAGGATACCATGTCCGGAACCAGATATGGAGGTTCGCCCATGTCCTCGCCCGCCACTCCCGTCCCATCACACGCCTCTGAGGCAGTCCGCATCCTCGCGTCGCACCTGGCACGCGACGTCGTCCTCCCCTTCGCGATCTACCTGGTCGCCCAGCGGCTAGGAACTGGCGCAGTGCTTGCGCTCGCGCTCGGCGGCGTCTGGACTGCCCTCATGCTGCTGGGGAGTCTCGTCTGGTCTCGCCGGGTTGATGTGCTGGCTCTCGCTGTCCTGGGTATCCTCGCGGTCGGGACTGCCGCGTCCCTGGTCAGCGCCGATCCTCGATTCAGCGTGGCGAAGGAGTCGATCCTCACCGGCGCTGTCGGCGTCCTCTTCTTGGTCTCACTGGTCACGGCTCGCTCACCGATGTACTACCTGTGCCGCACCTTCGTGACCAAGGATGAACCAGCCGGCGTGGCGCACTGGGAAGAGCTTTGGGCCTGCTCAGCTCCCTTCCGCCGCGTGCTCCGCCGGCTGGATGCGGTCTGGGGCATTGGACTGGTGGCCGAGGCAAGTGCCCGCCTCGTGGCAACGCTCGCCCTGCCACTCCATACGGCCATCGCCCTGTCTCCCATCCTCATCATTGGTACGTTGACCGCCCTCATGATGTGGACCGGAACGCAGGGAACGGTACTACGCACGATCGAGCGCACGGCCTCTGCTCGTTAACCCGGGTGCTGGACGAGGAATCGACGCATCGAACCACGTCGGCGGGAGCATAGAGCTCGGCACAATCCCCGCAGCGACAACCGCTGCCCGTCTGGCCCAGCCCTCACCGCAAGTCTTGACACGCCGAGAGGTTTTCTCAAAACCCCAGGAAGTTGCACAGATGAGCGCGCAGCCCAGCGAGAGGAAGCCCCGATGGATATCGGCGCGGCGCTCATAGCGGATGGTCAAGCGGCGGTATTTGGCGAGCCAGGCAAGGTCCGTTCGACCACCCACCGATACCGCCCGAGCCGGTCCTTCCGCTCAATGCCTTTCCGCGCGATCCGGCATTTGATCCCCCGTCGACCGAAGAACGTCCTGCATCGCGGGATGTCATAGCCCTTATCCGCATGCAGCTTCTCCGGCCGCTTCCGCCTGCCGCCTCCTGGCGTCTTGATCGGTTTGATGGCATCAATCAGCGACTCGAAGAGCATGGAGTCGTGCCGGTTGGCACCGCTCATCAGGACGACAAGGGGGATGCCCCGTCGGTCGACCACAATATGGCGCTTCGTGCCCGGTTTGCCTTTATCCGTTGGATTCGGGCCGGTTTCATCGCCCCCCTTTTTGCGGGCACACTCGCTGAATCCAGCGAGGCCCGCGTCCAATCGATCTCGTCCGCTTCCCCCAATCGGTCCAGGAGCACCCGGTGTAACCGCTCCCAGACACCGGCTTCCTGCCAGTCCCGCAACCGTCGCCAGCAGGTGACCCCACTGCCGCAGCCCATCTCCTGGGGCAGCATCTCCCACGGGATGCCCGACTTCAACACAAAGATGATCCCGGTCAAGGCGGCTCGATCCGCGACCGGAGGACGTCCTCCTTTCGGCTTTGGCGCTCCGATGGCAGCAGCGGTTCGATCACCGCCCACAGTTCGTCGCTAACTAATGGTTTGCTCATAACAGGTCAGCATACCGACTCACGTACCAGGTTTTGAAAGACACTCTTAAGTCCAGTAAGCTGGTTGACTCGTGGAACTCGATATCTCATCGCTCGGTCTCGCTGGAGCGCCCCTTATTCTTTGGCTCGCCGTCTTCATGCAGGATTCCTTCACTCACCTCGTGCCGCTTGACTCCGGTTCTCGCCACCACTATCCGTGGCATGGGCCTTGCTCTATGCGTCATCACGTACGACGTCAAAATACCTCCGAGCACCGGCTCCCGGTGCAACGTGAAGGTTCGAGCGTACGTCAGGGAAGCGTGATGGAGGCGCAGAGATACCATGAGCGAACAAAGCGGCGTCCAGAATCCGACCGACAAATATCAGGCACCACCGTTTCCGGAGAAGGGGCAGCAACCACCGGGCCTGGAAGGGGAAATGGATCCCCAGCCCGACTACGGATACGACTCATATAAAGGAAGCGGACGCCTGACCGGTAAGGCGGCGATCGTCACCGGCGGCGATAGTGGTATTGGCCGCGCCGTTGCCGTCGCCTTTGCGCGCGAGGGGGCGGATGTGTTGATCGCGTATCTGCCGGAAGAGGAGCGTGACGCTCAGGAGACGCTGTCCGCGGTCCGCGATGCCGGCCGCCAGGGAATCGGTGTTGCCGGCGATATCAGAGAAGAAGACCACTGCCGTCAGGTCGTACAACGCGCGGCTTCGGAATTTGGTCACCTCGATATTCTGGTAAACAACGCCGCCTTTCAGATGACGCACGAGGGAATAGACGGCATCTCGGCCGAGGAATTCGATCGAACCTTCCGGACCAACGTGTTTGCTATGTTCTTCCTCTCAAAAGCGGCTCTGGAGGAGATGAGCGAGGGCGGCAGCATCATCAATCTGGCATCGGTCGAGGCCTACAAGCCGGAGCCGACCCTGCTGGCCTACGCTTCCACCAAAGGAGCGATCGTCACGTTTACCAAGGGCCTGGCACAGGAGGCGATCAAACAGGGCGTGCGGGTCAACGCCGTGGCGCCCGGCCCCGTCTGGACACCGCTGATCCCATCCACCATGCCGGCCGAGCAGGTAAAGGAGTTCGGCCAGCAGTCGCCCATGGGCCGTCCCGCGCAACCGGCTGAGCTCGCTCCGGCTTTTGTCTTTCTGGCGTCGCCGGAGGCAAGCTACGTCGTGGGAGAAGTACTCGGCGTACACGGAGGTATGCCGCTCGGGACATAACGTACCTCTCTCCCTGCCCCATCTCGCCTCGCGGTGACCCGCGTTCTCTCCCGCCGGTTCCGTGTGATATGCCAGGGGTTGCTGCGTCTGGCATGCTTGTACTGAAAGCGCACACGGGGCGAAGCACGGAGGAGAGTAGAGATGGCCACGGCGACACAAACCGAGCGATCCGCGGTAGAAAGCGACCCGTTATGGGGTATTGAACAGAACGGGATCAATCCGATCTCCGACAGCGAACGGCACGGCCGGGCACTGGAACTGTTCTGGATCTGGACCGCGTCCAACATCTCGGTTCTGGCCATCTGGTACGGATCGCTGGTGGTTTCAAACGGTCTGAATTTGTGGCAGGGGATACTCGCCGCACTGGTCGCGACGTCGGTCTCCTTCTTTCTGGTTGGATTGGTGAGTCTGGCCGGGAAGCGGGCCGGCGCGCCAACCTGGGTGCTGTCGCGCGCGCCGTTTGGTGTGCTGGGCAATGCCTTGCCCAATATCACGAGCTATCTCTCGTTGGTTGGTTGGGAAACCTACCTGGTTGCGTTTTCCGCCTTGACGGTCGAAGCGTTGTTTTCCCGCCTCGGCTGGCCCACCGGCCATCCGCTGCTCGCTGTCTCGTTCATCCTGATCGCCGCGCTTATCATCGTCATCGGCCTGCTCGGGCACGCCACGATCGTGCGCATTCAAACCTGGTTTACCTGGGCATTTGCCGCGCTCACGGTGGTATTCGTGATTCTGGAGATTCCAAAGATCGACGGCCACAAGGTAACCGCGCTGCACGCCGGCTCGTGGGGCAGCGGTTGGCTGGCCACAACCTCGATTCTCATGGCCGGGCTCGGACTGAGCTGGGCAAACTCGGGGGCCGACTACAGCCGCTACCTCCCGCGCAGCGTGCGCTCCCGCTCCGTGGTGTGGTGGACTACCTTCGGAGGGAGCCTGGCGCCGTTCCTTCTCATCGTCTTCGGCGTGCTGCTTTCCGCTAAAAATCCGGCCGGGCTGCTCAACGCGTCGAACCCGATCAGCTACCTCGCAAACGACCTCCCGACGTGGTTCGTGGTGCCGTACCTCATCGTCGCGGTGGGTGGATTGGTGGCCGGTGCCGTGCTCGATATTTATTCTTCCGGCTTGAATCTGCTGACGTTGGGAGTCCGT
The DNA here is from genome assembly GCA_963737125.1 of uncultured Chloroflexia bacterium. Classification (GTDB taxonomy): domain Bacteria; phylum Chloroflexota; class UBA5177; order UBA5177; family UBA5177; genus JANWJD01. Next base: position 446,837 of record CAVTRL010000001.1, read on the forward strand.
TTACCGCGCTACCAGTCGGTCGCCATCGACGGCACGATTATGATCATCGGAAACATCTACATCCTCTTTTTCGCGGGGAGCTTTATCGGCCCGTTTGAGGCGTTTCTGCTGGTTCTCGGCGTGCCGCTCACTGCCTGGGTTGCAATCTTCCTGGTGGATATGGCGTTTTTCCGGCGTGACGGCTATCAGGAAGCCGAGCTTTACAACTTCCGGGGCGGACCGTATTTCTACATGGGTGGTGTCAATCCTCGGGCCCTGGTGGCGTGGCTCCTGGCAGTCGTCATCGGCCTTGGATTGACCACCACCTCGGTCGGCTGGCTCACGTGGCTCGGGTGGTGGGCCAAAGGAAACACGACCCTGGCCGGTACTAACGTGGGACTGCTGGTGGCGTTCGTCGTCGCGGCCGTCGCGTTCTGGCTGCTCAATCTGCTGCCGGTTCCCGGAATAGGCCGGCAGAGCATGGCCGCGCGGGGACCACTGGCCCGCGAAAAATGACGCCGGCACGCGCCCGTGCGCTGCTGGTTGTCGTCGACATGCAGCGCGTCTTTGCCGATTCGGACAGCCCCTGGCATATACCCCGGTTTTCGATGCTCGGGGCGCCGATCGGCCGACTCCTGCAGTCGCTTCGGCGATCGAGTGGTGTTTACCCGTTTCCTCGCGCCGGATGTACCGGTTGGCGCCTGGAGGGAGTATTACCGGGAATGGAGCTTCGCGCGCGAGCCTGCCGGTACGGCGCTGTCCGCGCTGGCGTCGCCCTGGAATGACACTCGTCTACCGGTTATCGACAAGATTACCTTTTCGGGCTACGGGCAGGAGCTACGTGAATCGCTCGGGCGGGCTCACGCCGATACGCTGGTACTGTGCGGTGTCTCCACCGAGTGCTGCGTGCTCGCCACGGCGATGGCGGCGGCGGACGGCGGGGTCGCGGTGCGAATCGTCGGTGACGCCTGCGCATCGGTAGACCGCGCGACGCACGAAGCGGCGTTGCACGTAGCGGTCACCGGGTTCGCGCCGCTGATTACCGTCACGACGGTGGATGAGGAAGTGGCACGGTAAGGTGGACCGGCAGCGTCTGCTACGCCGGGGGAGCGCGTTCGCTCGTCTGATTGCCCTGCGTAACGCTGCGGAGCGCCAGGCGATTCCGGCCAGTGACGGACCGGACCTGTCCTGCCTTTGGTCCGTATGTACTCCCGCCACAGTGTCGGTTTCGGCCGGTTTTCGTACGTCGACACAACCGTATACGCTATGTATCATAAGCGGATGTAGCGTAAACAAGGTGATAGGCTGAGACGTGGTGCAGGCCCTGAGTGCCTTTGACAGGGCCACCCTGTATTGCCCGAGCCTGCACCACGTTCTCAATTACTGCAGGGAACGGGCCACGCCTACGTCTGTGCGCGAGGGGGCGTATGGAAAGTAATGTGCCGGCAGCGGTCGTCATTGGCCAGGACGACGGCACGGAAATACACGTTCAGCCACACGTCCAGGACGGTCTGCGGCACGTCGATATCAGGATCTGGCGTCGAGGCACTTCCGGCTTTGCCCCGTCCCGAAACGCTCTGGTGGTACGGGCGGATGATCTGGCGCCGCTGCAGCAAGGGATTGCCGAGCTTCTGGAAGCAAGTGACGGCGGGCGGCAAGCGGCCCGCATCGTGTGGGATGACGATGATACTCGCCGTCTCCGCGCCGAGACGGAGCCGTTTGGCACGCGCTATCTGGCCAGCTTTGCGTTCTGGCAGCGCGTCCGCGATAGCTGGAAAGCGGCGGATGATGGGCTGGTACTCGCCGCGGACCGTTTAGAGCAATTGCAGGATGTATTGAGCCGTATGCGTGCCTGGATCGAAGAGCGGCCGGTGGAAGAAACCGAACCGGCCGAGGAAGCGCTCCAGCGGCAGGCGTTGTACGGCTGGCCGTCAGCCGGCGCGGACTGGTTGACAATCGCCCACGGATCCATCGCGTTTCATCCACGGGGTATTCGGATCACCTGCACGGTGGCGGAGGAGGGAGATCGGCGATCGATCGTGCTCCGCCCGTGGCGCCGTATCGATAGTCTGTGGGTTCCCGAAACTACCGAGCTCTCGCTTGGCATCGTGGACCTCGATACCCTGCTTTTTGCGCTGGCCCGACTCATCGAAGACCGTGCCGCCACGAACGTATCCGGCGAGGTAACACCTGACTCGGAGGCTTCGCTTATCTTGACGTTAGAGGCAAGCGCAAATGGAGAGATGTTGATCCTCGAACAGCGGCCGGCTGCCGAAGGCGGCGCCACTCAGCGCCTCGTATTGCCGTTCATCCACGCATCGCGTTTTGGCCGCATGCTGGTGCAGGCCGGCTCGTTTCTCGTCGCGCGCATGTCGGCGGAGGAACGTGATGTGCTGCAGAGTGGCGACACCGGCAGCCCATCGGTCGTGGCGTACGAATCGCTGCCCGAGGCAATTCGGTATGAGGCGGCGCATGGAACAGCACCTAGCGAGGATGCGGAAAGCGATCCGGATGAGGCCGCGTCGAATGACGGTTCCACCTGGGATCATTCGGGGGAGGATACCGGCGCACCAAATGGTTCGGATCCATACGGGGGACGTGGAGAGCCGGCCGCCGGCCGGTCCGAAACCCACATTGTCTCCCTGCTCGATGTTGAGCTCGGAGGGCAGGTGGTGGCATTTGGCATGATGATGGGAGAATCGGCCGTGCTGTCGTTGACATGGAACGATCGTATTCTGGCTCTGCCCGGTCAGGGCCTGGCGGACCTCGCCGCCGACCTGCGGACGCTCTACTACGATGCGCTGCGCGGCCGCCGCGGGCGTTCGCTTCGTACGACCGGTGAGCATCCGGTTACGTTCGACATCCAGAACGAGGGGCGGCAGATGTTCTGCACGTTGGAGACCGAAGATGGGCGCACCCGTCTCCATTTCCCGGCGAATGAGGTTCCGGTGTTCCTGGATGCGACACAGGCGGCCCTGGCAAAACTCGAAAGGGGGATTACAGCATGAGGCGAGGGATTCTGAACGATCTTCAGGGGAACCGGGTGGGTTCTATTACCGAAGAGGCGGATGGGTCTTTGACCGGAGAAGGAGTCGGCCAGAGACTGGTGGAACAGGCCCCATTGAAAACGTTCGACGACTGGATGACGCACCTGCCACACTCAACTTATCTCCGCATGACCCTGGCAGCTCCGGAAGCGGTGTAGCAGAGCAACCGCCGAGGCTGACCGAGACGAAATGAGAGCCTACTTCTGACCTTCCAACCAGCGCAGGAGTTCGGCCACGGATGCCGTCGCGGCCGCCAGAGTCAGGTGGCCGATTCCGCCTCGCACGTGCGTGGATAACGGATATGCGCTGTTCTGTGCGCTCCACCCCATCGCCGGCGTGAGTCCCTCGTCGATGCCGGCCCAGAGAAGGACGCCCATGATCAGTGCCGCAAGGGGAGGGCTCCACTCCAATCCTTCGCGAAGAAGCATGTAGATTTCGCCGGCGACCAGACCCAGCCCGATGTGGAACATGTTACCGAGCTCCCTCGACTGGCCTTCGTCGAGCGGCATGCCCGCTTTGACGGCCAGATCTTTAGCGGCGATCGTGTAGGCGATGCCGGGTGAAACCGACTTCTCTCGTTCCGCGTCGCTGGGCGACTGCAGTTCTTGCACCTTCGTGGTGACGGGGGACATGGCCCGTACCCCCACATAGCCGCTGAGCGCGCCGATAACAGCGCTACGTACGAATGAATCAGTGCTCATCGCATCTCCTTGCACTGCGTAACTGCCTATACAACAGGTCGATGTCCTTCCATGGCAAGTGGTATGCCAGGTCCGCAACCCATGATGCGTGCCGGCAGCACACTGCTCCTAGTGCACGGCCTGCAGCGCTTCCGATCCGGCATCCTGAGAATTTTTGCTGTCATTGCCGTCACTCTCCCACTTCGGTCGATGTTGTACGAACAATGTACACGCCGATCGGTGAAACCGCATCGGTCAATGGGCCGACCACGGTAGGTCGTAAGCCTCACGCCTCTCGGATGGGTGCTACGCGGTAACCGCCTCGGGCATCGAGCGGGTAATGACGGAGAAGTACTTCGCATCCGGATGGTGTGTCGCGATCGCGGCCGTGCTTTGCTCCGGTACGAACTGGTAAGCCGATGTGACCTGGACGCCAATCGCTCGCTCAGCATCGAGCAGACTCATGACTTTTTCGTGGTCCGCCAGCTCAGGGCACGCCGGATAGCCCCAACTGTACCGCTTGCCGGAGGACTTTGGAATGCCCAATTCGGCTCGAGTGATCTCATGGACGTACTCCGCAAGCGCTTCAGCCGTTTCGACCGACAGTCCGTGCGTGTAGTACGACTCGGAATAGTCCCCTCGCGCTTGCAGGGTGTCGACTCGTTCCGTGGCTTCAGGGCCCACGGTCACCAGCTGCAACGTTACGACATCACGCTGCCCCCGTTCGAGCGGCGCGAAGTAATCGGCAATGGAGAGATACTCGTCGCCTGATTGGCGGGCAAAGACAAAGCGGCCGATTTCTCGATCGTGATCCCGCGGGTCAAATAGTATCACGTCGTCGCCACTGCTGTTCGCCGGGAAGTAGCCGTAAACGGCACGCGGTTGCAGATAGCCCTCGGCCATGGCCTCTCGCTGCATTCGCCGCAAACGTGGCAAGAAGTCGTCTTGTAGGAGTTTGGTCCACGCCTCTCCATGCACACCCTTCCCGCCCCACGACAGGCGAAACAAAGATCGCTGCGCCAGGCGCTTGAATACTTCGGGAAGCGGGACCTTGGTCAGCGTGCGCGTCCCCCAAAACGGGGGAACGGGGATAGGTACATCCTGGCGCACGGTTTTCGTCAAGACGGCAGGCGTGGCCACCGGCATCGGGCGCGTTTCGATACCCGCCTTGGCCTCTTGAGCCTCGCGATGAACCTGCTCCACGGCGCGGGGACCAGCCTCGCGATCGGTGAGCGCATCCATCGTCTCCAGCCCTTCGAATGCGTCCTTGCAGTAGAAGACGCCCGGCTCATACCGGTGCTCCTCGTCGACGTAGATGATGCGGCGTCCGTACGCGCGGTTGATCGCGGCGCCGCCGATCAGCACCGGAAAGCTCAGATCGCGATGATGGAGCTCCTTGACTGCCAGCGGCATCTGCTTTGAAGTCGATACCAGAAGCGCGCTCAACCCGATGGCGGTCGCGTTGACCTCGATTGCCTTGTCGATGATGGTATTGAGTGGAACTTGCTTTCCAAGGTCGTGGACCGTGTACCCATTGTTGGTGAGGATGGTGTTTACAAGGTTCTTGCCAATATCGTGAACATCGCCGAAGACGGTGGCGAGCACCACTGTTCCTTTGGTCGAACCTTCTCGTTTCTCCAGGAATTGTTCGAGATGCGCGACCGCGCGTTTCATCACCTCGGCCGATTGCAGCACGAACGGCAGGATCAATTCACCCGCGCCGAACTTGTCGCCTACCTCCTTCATGGCCGGCAGCAGCACCGCGTTGAGCACGGATACGGCGTCGAGACGCGTTAGCGCTTCGTCGATATCCTTCTCCACTCCATCCTTCTTCCGATGCACGATCCGGTAGTGAATCCGTTCTTCGGCGGCCATATCCGCCATCGGATCCTCGGTGCTCTCCGCTGCGCTGGATGGCGCCCCGTGTCGCTCGAAGTATTCGATGAATCGACCTAACGCGTCTTCGCGACGGTTGTATATCAGGTCTTCGGCGAGCTTTCGTTGCTCCGACGGGATCTCGGCGTACGGAATCACATCCTTTGGATTGACAATCGCCAGATCGAGACCCGCGCTTACCGCGTGGTACATGAACACCGAATTGAGCACGGCCCGCGAGTGCGGCGCGATACCGAACGATACATTGCTGATTCCTAAAATCGTCATCACGCCGGGACACTCTTCCTCGATCCGCCGAATCCCCTCGAGTGTGTTTTTCGCGCTGTTCGCCTCCGCGATGTCGCCAGTCGTGAGCGGAAGAGTCAACGGATCGAAGATCAGGGCATCGGCTGGGAGTCCGTATTCGTGTACCGCGATATCGTAAATACGCTTTGCCACCCGCACCTTATGGTCGATCTCACGCGCCATGCCTTCCTCGTCGATCGTGAGAGCCACCACCACCGCGCCGTGATCCCGCGCCAGGGCCAGCACCGCGTCGGTGCGGTCGCGCCCATTTTCGAGGTTAATCGAGTTGATGATAGTTCGGCCCGGACAGCGCTTCAGCGCATCGCGCACGACGTCTGCATCGGTCGAGTCGAGCACCAGAGGGGCGTCCACGCTCAGGCTCAGCTTCTTGACCACGGTGCACATCTGGTGCGATTCATCGGTGCGCTCGGTGAGGGCGACCTGCACATCCAGAACGTGCGCTCCACCCTCAGTCTGGTCGCGCGCCACGTCGACCAGGCCATCGTAGTCATCGGCCAGGAGCAGCCGCTTTACCTTTCGGCTGCCGGTCGAGTTCACGCGCTCACCCACCAGCATAGGCGCCGGTTCCTGGTGAAGCGGAACGGCATGCACTCCGCTGGCGACCGACGGCACGACCGTCACATCGCGCCGGCGCGGGGGACGTACCCCTATTCGCCGCACGACGGCTTGCAGATGGGCCGGGGTGGTGCCGCAGCAGCCCCCGACGACGTTGACCCCCAGATCGCTCACAAACTCGGCATGCGCTTCCGCCAGGCCCTCCGGCGTTAACGGATAGATCGCATCACCGCCCTCGTTGAGAGGAATACCGGCGTTCGGGATAACCGAGATGAACTTCGGGCAGTATTCGGTGAGATATCGCACCGGCTCGCGCATGTACTCGGGACCGGTGCTGCAGTTCAGTCCCACGACCTGAATGTCGAGCGCGCTGAGCGTGGCCGTAACGGCCCCGATGTCGTTACCAAAAAGCATGCGTCCCGATGTGTCGAGCGTGACCTGAGCCTGAATCGGCACCCACCGACCCGACTGCTGGAAATACTGGTGAACCCCGAAAATCGCGGCTTTCAGCTCGAGCATGTCGAACATCGTCTCGATAATGAGGAGATCGGCGCCTCCTTCCACCAGCGGTTTCGCCTGCTCCGCGAATACCTGGGCAAGCTGGTCGAAGCTGAGATCGCTCAGGGCTGGATCTTCGGACGAGAGAAGTTTTCCGGTGGGCCCCATTGAACCGGCGACGAAGCGGGGATAGTCGGGGGTGGAGTAGCGATCGGCCACCCGCCGCGCGATCTGGGCTGCGGCATAGTTCAAGTCATACAGTTTGTCGGTCAGGTCGTACTCGGCCAGGCGAAGGCGGCTGGCGTTGAAGGTGTCGGTCTCCAGTACGTTGCATCCCACCTCCATAAACGAGGTGTGAATCTCTTCGACGATGTCCGGCCGCGTTAGCGCCAGGTAGTCGTTGCACCCTTCCTTGCCGCCAAAATCCTCTGCTGTTAGATCGTATCCCTGTATGGATGTCCCCATCGCGCCATCGAAGAACAGCACGCGTTCCTGGAGGGTAGCGAGATAGAGCGAATCTGATGCTGGACGATGGTGATCGGTCAAGGCGAAGCTCCCTAAAAAGCGACAAGCCCGACCATGCGGGCGTTGTGTTCGGACATGTCTAGCGTATCTAGCGTAGTATAGTCGGCTGCATTCGACGTTGACGACCGGCCGGCCCGCGCCGGACGGCAGAGCGCGAATAGCCGGCGCCGGCCAATTCGCCCGGAACTACGTCTTCGGACGGCTGCCGGCGCCCGTCACGGTTACTTCTGCCGCCGAGCACGATAACGCTCGATAAGCGCGTTGGTCGAGCTGTCGTGGGAGAGTGGGGCGTTGCCTTCGAGCTCCGGCACGATGCGCATGGCGAGTACCTTGCCCAGTTCGACTCCCCACTGATCGAAGGAGTCGACGTTCCAGATCGCGCCCTGCGTGAAGACACTGTGCTCGTAGAGGGCGATCAATGTGCCGAGCAGTTCCGGGGTCAGACGATCCGCCAGAATGACGTTGCTGGGGCGATTGCCATCAAACTCGCGGTGCGCCACCAGGGCCTCGGCTGTCCCCTCGCTTCGTACCTGTGCCGCGGTCTTGCCGAACGCCAGCGCTTCGGCCTGTGCGAAGACATTTGCCATAAGTAAGTCGTGTTGGTTGCGAATCGGCTCCAGGGCCTGCATGAACCCAATGAAGTCGCAGGGAATGAGACGCGTGCCCTGATGGATCAGTTGATAAAACGAGTGCTGTCCGTTGGTGCCTGGTTCACCCCAATACACCGGACCGGTGTTGTAGTCGACGCGCGTGCCGTCCAGCGTGACGTGCTTGCCGTTGCTTTCCATCGTGAGCTGCTGCAGGTACGCGGGGAAGCGCTTCAGGTACTGCTCGTACGGTAATACGGCAACCGTCTGGGCGTCGAAAAAATCGGTGTACCAGACTGTCAGCAGGCCCAACAGCACCGGCAGATTGCGGTCGAAGGGCGCGGTACGGAAGTGCTCGTCCATGGCATGGAAACCACTCAGCATCGAGCGGAAGTTCTCTCCACCGATGGCGACCATGACCGACAGCCCAATGGCTGAATCCATGGAGTAGCGTCCGCCCACCCAATCCCAAAACTCAAACATATTCGCCGTGTCGATGCCGAACTTTGCCACGGCCTCGGCATTGGTCGATACGGCCACGAAGTGCTTCGCGATAGCCGCTTCGTCGCCCAGCGAGCGTAGAGCCCACTCGCGCGCGGTTTGGGCGTTGGTCATGGTTTCCAGCGTGGTGAACGTCTTCGAGGAGATAATGAAGAGTGTTTGGGCGGGATCCAGATCGCGTGTTGCCTCCGCGAAATCTGTGCTATCCACGTTCGAGACGAATCTGAACGTGATATCGCGATCGCTGTAGTGCTTGAGTGCCTCGTACGCCATTACCGGTCCCAGGTCGGAGCCGCCGATGCCGATATTGACAACCGCACGGATGCGCTCTCCGGTGTGTCCTCGCCACTCACCGCTCCGGACGCGCTCCGCGAAACTTTCCATTTTCTGTAAGACGGCGTGAACCTGAGGAACGACGTTCTTCCCATCGACCTCGATTGTCTCGTCTTCGGGAGCACGCAGCGCGACGTGCAGGACCGCCCGGTTCTCGGTGACATTGATCTTGTCCCCTCGAAACATTGCGTCGATACGTTCGCGCAAGCCGCATTCGTTCGCGAGATCCAGCAAGAGCCGTATAGTTTCGTCCGTCACACGGTTCTTCGAGTAGTCGAGATAGAGACCGACATCTTCCACCGTGAATCGCTCGGCACGCCGCGGATCGTCGGCGAACATATCGCGCAGGTGTCGATTTCCGACAGATGCGTGGTGAGCCTGGAGCGCCTTCCAGGCGGCACGTTGCGTCAGAGGTTCGGTTGCCGGCGTCGATATCGTCACAGTGTTCCCCCTTCACCTTCCGTGGTCATTGCATTGCTTTTCAGGCTGCGTGGAGCGTCGCGACGGCGTTCATCGCAGCGGCATATCCGACTGCCGTGGAGTGGAGTCAGCCTTCTTTATACGGCGGAGCCTCGCCCCGGCTCCAATGTGGCACGGGTGCTCTGGGCGGTGGGTGAGCTCGATGCTGCGAATTTGTTGTAGCAATTCGTGTTCCCCACTCACTGTAGGTCAGAAAGGCGGAGCGGAACCCGGGGTCGTCGAGCAATCCCGCTGCATCGGCAGTATGTGCGATAAGTCGCCTACCCATTCACGGATAGTCGGTGGCTCGCTCGCATTCATTGCCCGGGTCTCCCTTACATCGTTCGTATTGACCTCGGAATACGGACCAGGGGATTGCCGTACCACTGGATGATCGGACAGGGAGATTTGGTCCGGCCGGATGCCAACGTGTGACTGATGCTGTGCGACCGGTTACTGGCGCAGGCAGAGCATGCTCTGGAACGATCGCTCCTTGAGTCGAGTGGTGATGGCCCGAAAAAGCAACGCGAGCAGCGTTGCCGCGCCTGCGACCACGGCCGCTCCGACAGCATCGAGCACGAAGTGATTCGCCGTGATGACCACCGTGAATATCATCACGGCGGGATACACGACACCAAGCATGCGAATCAACGGGTTTCGAGCGATGAACAACAGGCAGGCCCCCACGATAAGCGCCCACGCGACGTGCAGGCTCGGCATGGCCGAGAACGGGTTGTAGGCGATTGGTGTGCCGTTGAGCGTGCCGGTGCCCAGGACGTGGCGCATGGTGTCGCGGAAGCGGACCGCGTGACCGGCGTAGATGATCCCCGAAGCGAGGCGAGGAGGAGCCGTGGGGAAGAACTCGTACCCAACGAGTGCCAGTGCGTTGGTCAGGAATACCACGTTTCGTACCAGGATGAATTTCGGGCGGTGATCGACGTAGAGCCACGCGACTACCGCCAGCGTCACGAAGATATGGCAGAACGCATAGACGTCGTCACTGAAATCGGTCACATCGACCCAGGTCAGGACGAAGGCCCCGATCTGATGCGAGTGTTCGAAGAAATGCTGAAGTGCCGGTTCGACGAAGAACCCGTGGCTCGCTTCAAACGAGGCAACGTTCCGCGCGTTGCGCAGGGCTTCCTGGGCGTTTGGCCGCCACACATTCCCTCGCAGGATGTCGTCTCCCACTTCAACCATGGAGACAATCAGCACTTGCAGCGCGAATAGCCCCCATTGTCGAAGTGTCGGCAGGGAGCGTTGCGCCCGGGCCTCTGCCCCGTGGGAACGCGCGCCCGGTCGTTGATGAAGCGCTGGGTGAAGAGAGTTCACGGCAGGACGATCGTGTGCATGTGAGTGGAGATCGACTTCGGAAACACGCTGCAGCTTGCCTTACGACCGAACAGGGCTGCCCGCAACGGTATCGGCAGCCACATGAGTCGCGCGGATACCGGCAAAAAGATCGTCTTCAGGCAATGGTGCGGAGACGAGCGAACGTACTCGAATGAACTCCTCATCCCCCATCATCTGCGAGGCGGTGTCCAGCGGAATCGTGAGGAACGGGCTGTCTGCTTTGATCTGGGTTCGGTGCGCTCGCAGCGCCGCCTGCTTCTGAAGTAGGTAGCCCCGTACATCCACACGAGTCGTTATGGCATCATCCGCCGTGGTAAAGTCCTCTGCCTCTTCCGGAGGTCCCTCCTCAAGGTCGCGATTCTCCTGTTCGAACAGCACTTGCATCCGCTCGAAGGCGGAACGCGAGAACGTCCCGTAATACAGCTTGCGAGGCTGCCAGGCGGGAAGGTCTGGATCCGGGTACCGAGTGGGATCGCCGGCTGCGTCGAACGCTGCCACTGCCGCTCGATGCGCGGCAATGTGGTCGGGGTGACCGTAGACGCCGCGTTCGTCGTACGTCACGATTACATCCGGCCGGGTCTGGCGAATGAGACGCACGACCCGGCGCGTCACTTCATCCGGGTCGGCGTTGAGCAAGTTATGGGGATTGTCGTTTTCGGGGGTACCGACCATACCGGAATCGCGATATCCCAAAAAATAGAGCTCGTCGATTCCGAGAATACTGGCGGCCCTGCGAAGCTCTTCCTCCCGAATGACGCCCAGCCGGTGGCGCACTTCCGCGGCATTCAGGTCCGGATCGACAATTTCTCCTTCTTCGCCGCGCGTCGCCGTAACCAGTACCGTGCGAATGCCCTCGGCAGACGCTCTGGCCAGTACGCCGCCCGTAAGAAACACTTCATCGTCGGGGTGAGCGTGCACAGCCATCAAGGTCAACGTATCGTCGGTCATAGGGTTCTCCCAATAAATTCGAGCTAGCGGCAACTACGGTAGAGGGTACTGCGGGGAAGTGAGTCCTGGTGTCCCATCACCGGACGGTCCTTCCGCGTGCGCACGCATCATGACGTCTAGAACCACATCGGCGATCGTGCGCTCGCCGAGCTTTTCTTGCATGGCACGTTCCGCTTCGCAGAAGTAGCCTTCGAGCGTCCCCTGAATGTTTCTGCCAATCTCACAGTGCCGGCTGGGCACCCGGTTATGCATCGAGAACAGCGCCTCGTCTTCGACCGCGTGGTAGACATCGCGCAGAGTGATGGACTCCGGATTTCCCGCCAGCACCCATCCCCCGGCCGGTCCGGACCGTGAGGACACCAATCCTGCCTTGCGTAGCGAGCCGAGAATGCGGCGAGCGACCACCGGGTTGGTGTTCAGGCTGACCGCGGCCATGTCGCTGGTGATCGCTTTCCGCGTAGATCGTTCCCCATCGACCGACATTAACGCGAGGAGATGTACGGCGACGGTAAATCGACTGTTAATCATGAGGGCCCTACCTATCTGTAATCAGCATAGTTACAGATGCGTTGGATGTCAAAGTGGTGGCTGACCTACTTCCGAACGATCTGAGTAACTCTGTTCAGATGACCCGCCGCACACTCAGCTTCACGTTGAGTGTGCGGCGGAAACCCGACCGCCGGACGGGTTACGCAAAGGTCGGGACAGTGTCTGCCTGAGCCACCGCTTCACGCTCGTCGGTACCTCCCTGCGGGAGGAAGAACAGTACCAGAAGTGCACCTGCTCCGATCAGGATCGCGGCTCCCAGGAAGGCATGCTGAAACCCGTTGACGAGTGCCGTGGGATACGCCAGCTTGGTATGCAGCGTGCGAACCACACCGTCGAATTCCGTGGTGGAAATGGTGGAGAGCACCGCCAGACCAATCGCGCCGCCGACCTGCAGAAACGCGTTCATCAGGCCGGAGGCAAGACCGATCTCCGATGGCGGAATGCCGGTGACTGATGCAATCTGCAAGGGCACGAACATCATGCCCAGACCAAAGGCAACGATCAGCATGCCGAGCAGTACATCGTGCTGGAAATCGCCAATCACCCGAATTCGGGTCAGGATCAGCATGCCGGCGGTTGCAACCCCCATACCGATCGCCATGACGTACTTATAGCCAAATCGCGTCACCAACTGTGAGGTGATTCCTGCTGAGACGATGATCGTCAAGGCCAGCGGCAGATAGCGCAGTCCGGTTTGAAGTGCGTCGTACTTGAGCACGATCTGCATGTAAAGCGAGAGGAAAAAGAACATTGCAAACATACCGGCTCCCCCTAGACCACCGGCAACATCAGCCACCGTGACGTTGCGCCGCCTGAAGATCCCAAGCTGTACGATCGGCGAATCACTGCGCAACTCGATATAAATAAAAGCGGCCATCAACACTACTGCAGCACCCAGGAAACCGATGGTAGTGGCCGAGCCCCAGCCTTTGCTTGGCGCCTGGACCACGCCATACACGAGTGACACCAGGCTGGCCGTGATCGCGACGGCACCCGGTATGTCCAACCCTTCGCGTACGTCCGGAAGAACGTCGAGACCGATGAATCGCAGCGAAGCCAGCATTGCCAGGAGTCCGATCGGCACGTTTACAAAGAGCACCCAGCGCCAACCGAAGTCTTGCGTCAGGATACCGCCCAGCAGGACGCCGGCAGCACCACCAGCGCCGGCGAGCGAGCCGAATATGCCGACCGCACGATTTCGTTCGGCGCCCTCGGCGAACGTGCTGCTGACAATGGCCAGGGATATTGGGGAGATGATTGCGCCGCCCAGACCCTGTACTCCACGTGCGATGACCAACCAGGTGGGAGACTGCGCCAGACCACCGGCAAACGATGCGGCCGAGAAGAGGAGCAAGCCGTATATAAAGAGCCGCCTGCGCCCAAAGAGGTCTCCGGCGCGGCCCCCAAGCAAGAGAAAGCCACCGAACATCAATACATAGATATTGATGACCCACTGCAGATCTGACTGGGAAAAGTGCAAGGCTCGCTGAATAGTTGGAAGCGCCACGTTCATAATCGACGCGTCGAGCACCACCATAAATTGGGCTACACTTGCTACCGTGAACGTGGCCCAGGGGTTGATGCCGGGAGACTCGGCACTCGACTGTTTTGCTCTTGCCATAATCTGTACTCCGAGTTCGATATTGTTCGGTAAATGCAGCTACCATGCTATCAGGACCCTGATAGACCTGCAACTGCCCGAACGGTTGGGAAACGCATGAACATCGAGAACAATTCTTCCTTTGATGCGTCTCCGGCATTTGCTCTCGGGAATACCTATCGGCTGTTGCGCCGCGCACTGGATGAGGCGTTGGACGGCACCCACATCACGACGCCGCAATGGCTGGCACTCGGCTGCGTCGCGCGTAACCACGACATTTCCGGCGCCGATATGGCGCGTCAGCGTCACGTCACGCCGCAAACCATGCACGGGATCTTGCTCAATCTCGAACAGAGTGGAATGATCGTGAGGGAGCCCCATCCCATGCACGGCGCGGTGCTTCGCGTGCTGTTAACCGAGGAGGGACGCGCCGTACTGGAGGAGACCATGCAGCGCGTCGAAACGGTGCAGGAGCGGATGTTGAGCGGCCTGAATGACGCTGAACGCGCGACCTTGACCAGCTTGTTGGAGCGGTGCATGCATGCTCTCCAGACGCACGAGTGCGCCGATAATCACGGACCCTCGTGCCCCCGGTAGCTCGTCCGCGAAAGCCCGACCCTGCAATCGGGGAGACGTCTCTGGCGGTATCACTGGCGCGGGTTGTGGTCCTCGCCTCCTCCATGCTGGCAGCAGCCGGGACACTCGTTTTTGTCATCGCCGGTCTGGCCCACGGCCAGGGTTCGGACGTTGTCGCCGCGCTGGTATTCGGCGCACCGGCGTGTGCGCTACTACTGTTTGCGGCGCGGCGGCTCCAGGGGCGCAATTTCCTGTTGAGTGGCATCAGCACTTTCGTGGCGGGCGTCCTGATGGTCGCCGTCGTGATATTGGCCGGCGTCTCGGCATCGTACGCGGATCCGTGTTTTGAGGTTGCGCGGTGTAAGAAAAGCCCTACGTTTGCGTACATCGCCTTGACCGGCGCCACCGTGACTTACGTCCTCGCGGGATTCCTGAGTCTCGTGGTTGGTCCGGTCGCGACCGGGCTGGCGGCCGCAATCCATCGGGATTCCGGTCCTCTTTAGCTTCAGTTACGGGCGGCTGAGACGAACTCCCCAGTCGATGCCTTCGATAAACGTCAGTGCCAGTAATACGGTGGCCGCGATGATGAGTGCAATCAGCGCCAGGGGAAGTGCTTCGGTCAGTCCCGTGCTGCTCAGATTGACGTAATTGAGCACCGGCAGCGAGTAGGGGTGATAGGCGAGGATCACAGTAGCACCAAATTCACCCAGAGCCCGCATCCAGCTCAGCACCAGACCGGCTACGATTCCACGCCGCGCCATCGGCAGGGCGACCAACCTGAAGCACTGCCAGATCGTCGCACCCATGCTGCGGGCCGCCTCCTCGAACTCGGGATCGATGCGTTCGAAGGCCGAACGGGCGGCGACGATCGCGAACGGCGCCGCTACAAACATCTGAGCCAGCACGATCCCTGACGAAGAATCGACCAGGCTCCAACCATGGGGTGTGAGGAGCTGGCCGATGGTCCCGTACGGTCCGTACAGCACGAGAAGCAGGATGCCCGCGCTGACCGGCGGTAAAACTAACGGTAGAAACACGACGACCGAGACGACCGTCTTCCCTACAAATCTGTATCGGGCCAGGAGGTAGGCAAGCGGCACGCCCAACAGCCCGATCAGCACGTCGCTTACCGATGCGGTGCCCAGCGAGGTCAGTACCGCCGACTCAGTCTGTGGGTCTCGAAGCGTGGTGGCGATATCGCCACCGGACAGGTTTTGTCCCAGCAGAACGATCGGGGCGGCCAGGAAGGCGAAGATGCATCCCCCGAACAGTACGAGCGGAAGGCCGCTGCGGTCGAAGGATCGACGACTGTTCCTGGCCGCACGCCTCACTTTCCGACTAAGGCAGTCAGATCTTGGGGTACCGCACTGCGGTCGCCGCCCAACTGGACTTTGAGCGCCAGCAATCCGTGAGCCGCTGAAATCGCGCGGACTCGCGAGCTCAGCGTGAATCGCACAAACGCAGTTGCGCCATCCACGTTTCGGACCGTGCTGGGAATGGTGATGGTGTACTCGATGGGCGCCCCCGTGACGGTTTGGCCCGCGGTGGTGGTGAAGTGCTGCGTGGCATACAGCTTTCGTTCTTTGGCCGTGGTCGACCCGAGATTCACCTGGGCAGGCAATGAGATGTACGGAATTCCAAGATCGCGCACCTCTGAAAGATAAAAGACGCCGGCATTGATCTGACCGGTCAGCATCCGTGCCACCAGCGTCTGCTCGGGGAAGACCTGGTCTGCATTTTCCGTGGCCCCAAGCAGCGTATTGGCAAAGCCTTTGAGTTTGTAGACCTTTTGCGTCAAATTCGCCATCCAGATGGCGCGGTATCCCTTGGGATCGATATTAGGATCGGTGCGGCCAAACCGCAGTCCCTTTTGTTGAAGCGCCTTGTAAAAGGGGAGTTTACCCTGCTGCACAAGCTTGAAATCGGCCGCTGTTTTGGCTTTGGGATCGAAGCCGATGACCAGTTTGGACGTAGCGTACGTGAAGTACCAGGATACATAGCTACCGTTGGCAGGTCCCATGAGCGTGGCGTTGACTGCCGGGTCGGCAAACTCCACAACATCCGGAGTGGCGAGCTTGCCCTTGATCTGGTTCGCGATGGCGCCCGAACCAGCGCTCTTCCCGGCGTAGGTGTACCCCTGTCCTGCCGCGAATGCCGGCCCGACCAAATTCTCGTTGAGATTTACCAGCGAACCGGCGTAGAACACGTTGACGGTCCCCCCGGCTGCCTGCGTCGCCGACAACGGCAGTGCTACAGTCAGGGCCACTGCCAGTGCAGCGCTCAATTGGACGAAAGTTTTTAGTGGTCTTTCCCGCGCGGTACGCATCCATTCCACCTTTCCATCGAACAAATAGTCATCTGTGGATTAATCATAAGCTGAGTATTGGGGTAGCACTATTCTGGGCTGGAAAGGGGCACGCATGAGTGGCGATCGCGGAGCTGCCGAACCGGCTCGTTACGCGTTGCTCGGGCTTTTACTCGAGTGCCCATCGCATGGATACGACCTCGCACGGAGGTTCGAGCCTGCCTCTCCACTGGGAGATATCGTGCGGCTGTCTCCGAGTCACATGTACGCGATGCTGACTCGCCTCGAGCGTGACGGGCTCATCTCGGGCCACACGGAGGAGGTCGGAGCCCGACCGCAACGTCGGGTATACGCTTTGACGGCATCCGGTTCGGCGATGGTAGCGGAGTGGTTGAGTGCTCCCGTCGAGCATCCACGCGATATGCGCATTGAGTTCCCTCTCAAGCTGTACCTGGCGCGGATGCAAGACCAGGGGCGTGCGTCGACGCTGATTCAATTACAGCGCCAGAAGTTTCAAAAGTACATCGCCCGCTTGCAGGCGGTGGAAGCGGAGCAGTTTCCTTCCTTCGACGCCGCGTACGTCGATCTCATGCGCCGTGGCCGCATTGGGCGCGCCGAATCGGCCCTGGAGTGGTTGGCCGCGTGCGAGAGGGTGCTTTCGAATTTCGATACTCCCACAGACTAGGCGGCGTGAGGATGCTACGCGTCGAAGCTACTGGTGTGGGGCATCGCGCCATTCCGGTGGCACCCGCACGGCAACCAACCGGGCGGTGGCTCGTGTCTCACCATGTGCGTCAAGCGAGCAGGTGACGATTGTCTTGCGACTATTCGTCTCCGCGATTCGCGCGTGCAGCTCGACCGGTCCGGTGATCGGCGTGGGCCGCACGTACTCCACGTGCAGCGCCGCCGTGACGCACCAGATCCCTGGAAGGGTGTCCATGTCACGCCCTTCCTGGCGATAGTAGTGGGCGATTGCGGTACAGACGCAGTGACAGTCGAGGATCGTCGCGATGATGCCGCCGTTCAGCACATGAACCGGCCCGGCCGCATGGTATGGCTGCGGTGTCCATATACAGACGGCCTCGTCTCCCGACCACCTGCTTTTGATCTGCAACCCGTGCTCATTGAGCGGGCCGCAACCCCAGCAATGGTTACCCGGAATCAGATCTTGAAATGCCGGTTCGATAGTACCCTCCAGTACCCGATGCGCGGAGATACGCTCTCGCGTGCCATGATAGTATGCTCCGGCGTGGCGGCTGATCCGCAGAGTCACGCGTGGAGCACGGAATCGTGAGGCATGCCGCGCGGAAGAATGGCACGAACACGCGGCCTAGAACGGTGATAGCTATGCTTGCGAACGCAGATTGTACCTCAATGCTCGATGCAAACGCAGTCACCGGGTCATACCGCGGCGGTCCATATGAAGCGACGCGGACGTGCAATCGATGGCAGGGATGAGGATCGCGTTTCTAGGTTCGCGTGGTGTGCCGGCTCGGTATAGCGGTGTCGAAACGTTTGTCGAGCAGCTGGGCGCCAGGCTCGTGGAGCGGGGACACGAGGTCACTGTGTACTCGCGTCGCCACCATTCCGGCGGCGTCATACGGACCTACCGAGGGATGCGGATCGTGCATGTTCGAGGTATAGCTACCAAGCATCTCGATACCATCACGCACACCTGCTTGTCGGTGATACATGTTCTTTTCAAGCGGCACGACATCGTCGTGCTGTGCATATCGGGAAACAGTCCACTGGCATTCATTCCCCGTCTGCGGAGATCCAAAGTCGTTCTCAATGTGGACGGGTCTGACTGGCGGCGCAAAAAATGGGGCCGGCTGGCCAGTTCGTATATACGAGCCTCCGAGTGGCTGGCAACGCGTCTGCCGAATGCCACCGTCACCGATAGCCAGGTGATGCATCGATACTATCTGGAACGATTTGGAGCGAATACGGAGTGCATCCTGTACGGCGCCGATCTACCACCGCCCGAGCAGACCGGCGCGCTGGAACGATTGGGCCTCGAGTCGCAGCGGTATCTGCTGCTGGTGGGACGGCTCGTCCGCGAGAATTGTATCCATCACCTGGTGGACGCCTTCGAACATCTGGAAACCGATCTCAAATGCGTGATCGTGGGGGACGCACCGTACGAAAAGGCGTATATTGCCGATCTCAAGCGACGCGGTCCGCATGTGCTCTTCACCGGTTACTTGTTTGGGGATGCGTACTGCGAGCTCTTGCAAAATGCGTTCGCCGTCGTGCTGTGCACCGAGGTGGGCGGCACGCACCCGGTACTGGTTGAGGCTATGTCGGCCGGAAATTGCGTGGTTGTCAATGACACACCGGCCAATCTCGAAGTGATCGGTGCGGCCGGCATACCATACCGCGGCGTGGAAGGAGCAGCCGGACTCCTGAAGGTCCTCAGGGAGCTCGTCCAGGACGAAAGCAGGGTCGAGCGATATCGTGGGCTGGCGCGGGCGCGAGTTCAGAGCGCGTATTCGTGGGAGACCGTCACCACTGAGTACGAACGCCTTTTCACCCGTCTCACCAATGGACGCGAACGGCTGGAACCGTCATTGCTCGCATCCGGACCCGAGCGCCGCTAGCGCGGGTGGCTGCCTGGCACTGACGTCAGGCGATGAACCACCAGTACACAAAGTACGTAAAGAGCCCCATCTGGAACAGCAAGCTCGTGATTACCAGGGCAGAAGCTAGCCAGGGACGTCGAGCGAGCCACGCTGCCGCGAGGATGAAGCACGGAAAGAGCACGAGAACGAGGCGTGACACACTCATCAACGGTGAATAGCCCATGTGTCGCGTGAACAGAAGCACGAGAAACGGCCACACGTACAACGAGTACACGAACGGAAGTCGCCGGCTTACGCCGATCGCCAGCAGACCAAAACCCAACAGGCAAATCAGGTTGAGCAATTCGGGAATATCTCCCGATCGAGTGATGTACTGCCAGCTTGACGACAGCGCCTGCCAGGGTGGTACGACGGAATAATGCCAGAAACTCTCCGCCGAGACGGGGGTCGACGAAGTCGGCGACAGCGACTGCACGTACAGGGAATACGCCGCCCAACCAACTGAAGGTAGAAGCGCCGCGAACATAGCCACGTTTGGCCTCTGATTGAGAGCACGCCGCTGGCGAAAGTACTCAAAGGCCAGAGGCAGGATCAGCAAGACACCCTGGGCACGTGTGAGCGCGGCAAACACGCCGACGATCCCCGCAGCCCATGGCTGGCCTCGTCGGGCAAACCACAGCGACGCCAATGTCAGAGCTAGAAAGATGCTCTCGGAATACGGTGCGGCGAAGAAAAATCCGGTAGGGAAAGTCGCCACGAGCACGACAGCTGTATAGGCTGCGAGCCGGCTGACGTCCATGCGAGCCAGGTGGTACAGGAGCCACATCGCGCACCCGAAGGCAACGCTGCTCACGATGAGCTCTGCCAGTACGATGTTCCCGGCGAGAGGAAACGAAACGATCCGGGCGATGAGCGGGTAGAGCGGATAAAACGCGGTGGTGCCGTTACTGGCGCCGTATCCGTGCTGGGCAATCTGCTGGTACCAGAGTGCGTCCCACCGTTGCCAGGTGGAGAGCGCCTGGGTCCACGATTGATTGCCTTTCAGCACCAGCTTGATCCATTGCCCGATTGGAGGCGTGGTCGTTCCCACATGCACCAGCGAGACAGAAATAATACCCAGCACGACGCGCTGCACGATGACCAGCCAGAGCACGAATTTCCACGACGCATCGAAACGTTCAAGGAAAGCCAAATTCTGTGGCTGCGGTACGTGCTCATCGCTCGCCGGCGGTGCAATCGGGGGATCGACGACCGCGGCGGACTCGGGTGCTTTGCTGCTGAACGCGAACCTACGATTCATGCCAGGTAGACATAATGCAGCCAGCACAGGAAAAGAATTGCCTGAAGTGAGGCACTTAGAACCAGCCAACTAGCCGCGATCCAGGGGCGCGTTCGGAGCCACATGGCAGCCACAAGAAATGCCGGAAAGAGGACTGCTACGTAGCGGCCATCTCCAACCAGCGGCGATCCGACGGTTGATTCGCGGCAATACAGGAGGAGGAGGTACGGCACCGCGTACGCTGTGTACGACAGCGGAAGGCGGCTTATCCCGGCGATCACGAGGCATGCAAATACAATAAGGCAGAGTAGATTGAGCAGCTCCGGAACATCCCCAGTGCCGGCAATGAAGTTTCGGCTGGCATTCAGGGCTTGCCACGGGGTGACGAGAGACACTCCCCAGTACTGGTTGCTCTGGAACAGCGAACGTTGATCGCCGACGATGAAGCGGCTATACGCCATCATGGTCAGTATCCCTAACACGGGGAGTCCCGCGGCCAGCAGACCAACATCCAGCGATCGCTTTTCGGCTCTCCGTTGCTGGAGATATTCGATTGCGAGCGCGCACGCGATAAAGACACCCAGCCATCGCGCCAGCCCCGCGCCGAAACCCGCCAGCCCGGCCAACCAGAAATTTCCCTTTCGGCTGAACCAGACGGCCGCCAGGGTGAACGTTAAGTAGACGCTTTCGGCATATGGTGCAACTAAAAAGAATCCGAAGGGAAAGAGCGCCATCAACACGATCGTGAGACGAGCGGTGGCCGGACTCGCATCGAGGCGTATCAGTCGGTAGAGCAGAACCATGGCGATGACAAAGGCGACACTCGACACGAGAAGCTCGGCAACAACTACGTGCCCGCCGAGTGGAAGAGCCACGATATGCGACAGTAGCGGATACAGCGGCTCAAAGTGAACCGTTCGGTTGCCAGCGGTATATCCGTTCGTGGCAATTTGTTGATACCAGAGGGCATCCCACCGCTGCCAGACAGACAGTAAGTAACTCCAGGGCTTATCCCGCTGGATGATGAGGCTGAGCCAGTCGCCCTGCTTTGTCCCGCCGGGTTGGAGCTGCATCGAAACGAGCCCCACCAATCCCAACCCTACCCGTAGGGCGACCAGGAGGGTGAGGGCAAGCTTCCATTCGAACGCAAGCCGTTTCCAGGCCAGACCGAGCCGCCACGTCCGTGCCGGCGTCGACGTGGGAACGCTGAGGACGTCCGTGGTGGGAGCTATCGGGGACGTGGACACAATGAAGGCGAACCTAGAACAGCCAGGGGAACAGCCGGAAAGGAAAGTACAAGACGAACCCGACGACCACCGCGCAGAAATATCCCACGACGACGAACGGCGGTAGCGCTGTCTGGCGCAAGAACTGCGCCAGCGCGATCACCACGGCGGGGAGCGTGGGCAGGAAATAGAAAATGTAGTCGGCGCGATGCCCTATCAGCTGCAGGGGATAGTAGGGCAGGTAGTTCGCCGCTATCCAGGCCAGGGCAAATATCGCCAGGGTGTCGCCGTATTTCCAGGCTCGCCAGCAGATGAAAAAGAACCCCATGGGAGCGGAACCGATAATCACCGGGTTCATGGCGCCGCGCAAGTGAACGGCAGTTCGAGTCAAAGTCACGGTGGCGGTCCGGGAGACGATTTGTGTATTGACAAAATAGTCCATCTGGACTTGGTTCACCAACCACTGCCATGGGCTGCTCTGCTGAATGTACCGGTTGCCCGACATGACCTCGGTGACCGGATAGCCGCCGGGATTTTTGAGCGCGACGCCGAACGACAGAATGTGGTGCAGGTGGTCCCACGGAAACCGGTAGGTGGTAAACGCCAGGTCGAGTATCCACAGGCCACCGATGAACAAGGGAACGTAGGCAACCGCCATGATCACGCCCGCTCGGAGCTTTTCTCGCGGCCACACGCCCAAGTGCTTGCGTTCCCACGCCGCCTGGCCGGCGATGAACAGCAGCATCGCAATCACGCCGTAGATGCCGTCGATCTTTACGACTGACGCGAGCGCAAACCCGCTGGCGGCCAACACCGGCCAGCCACGCAACGCGCACCACGCCCCTAACAACATGAACGCAACGAGAGGCATGTCGAGCGCGCCTACCCGGCTGTGCGTCATGGCGAGATTGTCAAACGTAAAGAGGCCCGCCGCCAGAACCCCGAACCAGGGGTCACCTCCAGCCGCTCGCACGATTCCGTAGATCAGCAGGATCGCCGCCAGGCCGGCCAGGAGACTGGGGATGCGCCATCCGTACGGATTGTCTCCAAAGATCCGCATCGATGCTGCTATGAGCACTTTTCCCAGAGGGGGATGCTCGGTGTTGGGATCGTAACCTTTCGGTGCATTCGAGTAGTTGGATCCCGGAGGCATGGGGAGGCTCAGCATCACGCGCGCCGCATTGACGTAGAACGGTTCGTCGAATACGACCGCCTGGCCCGGCACGTTGATCCAGACCAAGCGGCTGATCAGCGCGATGAACATGATCGCACCAAGTACCAGCCGCGGGTCAGGCATCAACCAATCCGGTAATAGCGCGTCCCTGGTGGACTCGACCGGCGCCGCATCACCCGGCGTTATTGGCTGGGGTGCAGGACTCGATGTCATAGTGACGGCAAGCGTACTCTCCGCGCGCGACGCCGACACGCCGGCCGGTCAGTCATCATTGACGGAATCATCGAATACTCGCTATCCCACGACCAGCAGTTGAATGAGATCCGACGCGATCCGAACAACATTGGTCTCGTCCTGATTCGACAGGATAATAATTGTGTCGTTGTCATCCGGCAAGCGGACGTGAACTCCCGTGTACCCCGGAGAGGAGCCTTCATACGTGATGTTGAAGCGGTGTTTGTTGTACACGCCACTATTCCAGGCGTAACCATAGCCACTCCCGCTCTGGAATTTGATGTGCTGAGCAAACATTGCGTCCACCGCGACCTGAGAGAGCACTTTGTGATTGTTCAATCCAACATCGAATTTGTGCAGATCTGACACGGTCGAGTACATCCCCCATGCGGGGTCGTAGCCTGGTCCCGCCGTCTTCGTTTGCACCACCGTCCCGTGATACCCCGACGCATAGGCCAGGTGCGGACTCTGGGACACAAAACCGGTGTGGGTCATTCCCAACGGCTTGAGAATGGCATTTTGAATGTACGTTCTGAACGGTTGTCCCGAAACTTTCTCGACGATGAATCCCAGGATAACGTAGCCTGTATCGCTGAATGACCAGTTTGTCCCCGGGGTGAATTTCGGCGTTTCAGTGCCAAACGACGCCATTAATTGTTGCACCGTAAATGGCTTGCTGACATCGATTTTCGGACTCGGTAAGCCTGAGCTATAGGTCAGCAATTGTTCGATGGTGATAGGCTGCAGCGCCGTCGGGCAACTGGGCAGGTACTTGCACATCGGATCTTTCACCGAGAGCTTGTGCTGATCCTGCAACTGGAGTACGGCGGTCGCGGTGAAATCCGTGGTGAGCTGACGGATTGGAAAGATCGTTTTTGGTTTGTCGGGAACTTTGGATTGGAGGTTGGCCATGCCATACCCCTTCCTCAGGATCTGCTGGCCGGCATGCGTTATGAATACCGAACCACTGAAGCCAAAGTCATTGGCCTGCACGGTTAAATCGGAGTCGAGCTTGGCTCGAAGTTGTTTCACCGTTAAATGAACCGGAACGTGTTGGGTTGCCGCCAACGCCTGCGCTTGACGTCCCGAGCCGTGGATCGCCTGAGACCACACCAGGAGCCCGATCCCCAGGAGGACACATACTCCAATTGACACTATGACTTGTTTCATCGCGTTACTTTCCTTCCCCAAACAAACAAGGCCTCCTGGAAGTGGGCACAGAGGCCGGTCGCCGTAGATGGTAGCACCAACGTACTGCGTTTCGAATTACTATAAACCGACTGGCGGCACGAATGGAACGTTTACCGTCCCATATAAAGGTGCACACGTGGAGTTGATCGGCCTGGACCGCGAAAAGCTGTCGAGTCGACCCGCCTCGCCGCTATCGTTATCGGCTGCAGGTCATGCCAGCCCGAGTAGCCTCCATCACGAATGGATCTCGTCGCCGGTCGATGCACCGGCCGTGCGGAACGATCGTGGAACGCCGGTTGCTCGCATCTGCTTGGCGGCCGTCTCCTGCCAGTGATACGCGTGTTGACTGAGGTGAATTTTGATGCTCCCCGGAATGCGATGGTGATAATACCCGGCCATGAATCCGATACATCGCACAGCTTCCCTCGCCGCAGCCCGGGGAATGTAGCGGGCGTTCCCTGTCGAGGCCAGAAACCGGAGCTCATCGCCCAGATATCTCGTGCCCTGAGCAAGCCAGCCCGACATCGTATCGCTCGTGACGTCGCGCAGTGAAGCTCCGCTGTCGAAATTGCGCCGAAACAAACCGGGCAATGTATACGTGTGCGAGTGGGTGACGGTCGCTTCGGGGACATACGAGATCTCGAATCCCGCCGACAGAACGGTGCGCGACCACTCCAGATCCTCGCTCATTATCACTGTCTCGTTATACGGATGCCGCGCCCAGACGACCTTTTTGCAAGCGGCGTTCACGTGTGAGAAGAGGATTGTATGGGCGAGCGGAGCGCCCACCCCGCTCAGGCTTCGCCTGGCCGGTTCCGGTGGATAGAAGTGGTGTAGCAAAAACACCTCTGTCAGGTCCGCATCGGCTGCAGGCAATTGCCGTCCATAGGTCGCTGCGATGGTGGAATCCGCCAACGGTCCCACCAGATTCGCGAGCCAGGTACGGCCAACCGGGATGCTGTCGCTGCTCAGGAACACCAGGGTATCGCCGGTCGCAAGCCCCGCCAGGACGTTACGCACATAGCCGTGTCCAAATGCTCCCGGTTCGATGGCGTACAGCCTGACCGGGTAGCGCGCCGTGAGCTCCAGCGTATCGTCGGTTGAGCCTGAATCGACCACGATCACTTCGAAGGCGCTGTCGATGTCCTGCGCGAAGAGGGCATCGAGTACCTGTTTAAACCCGGTCCCCGCGTTTTTCGTCGGCACAAGGATGCTTATTGGTGATCCCACAGGCTTTGAAGTCTCTCGATCCGCCGGAACGCCGTTCACCGGCTGTCCTTCCGCGTCGCTGCGTCCAATCGACAGATTATAGGGGGCCAATCACCGTTTCCGGGTGTGCGCACAGTTCGCCTCACCGCAAGGTACCAGTGGCTCGACCTTTCTTGGATCGCGATGTCTCCAGGCATGGAGAATCGCTCCGGGGACATACACGAGCACGTATACCGATCGCACTCCCAGTAACACGAGAATTTTGCCGTAGATCAAAGGGCGGCGGCGCAGGAGCTCCCCGCGGGCCAGCAGGGCGCGAGCCCGAATTGGGTTGGGTTCAGATCGGACCTGCTCCTGCCCGCCGTCGATGAGTCGCGGGTCCCGAGCGCGGTCGCGGACTGCGTACGTCCGGGTCTCCGGAGGCCAGCGAAACATCATGCAGAGCTCGTCCGCCATCAAACCATGCATGCGTCGGACCTGGCTCCAGAATGAGATGGGTCGTGCGGGGTGAAAGACACGGGCGCGTGGCTCGAAATCGATCTTTCCTCGCCACATCATCCGATAGGCAAGGTCGACATCCTCCTTATTCGCATCGGGAAACGCGGACCAATCGAATCCACCGGCCGATCGTAAGGCGTCCGCCCGGTACCCGACATTGCAGGTCGGATAACCGCCTCCCGAATTGGCGGAAAAGTGTACGAACGGCGTCAATTCGTGAAGACGCGTGTACGTCAGGCCCTCCACGCCCACGATCGCTGGATCACGATGAAAAGCGCCTCGCATGGTATCGATCCAATCCGGCTCAGGCACGCAGTCATCGTCGGTGAAGAGCACAATGTCTCCCCGCGCGTGGCGGATTCCTGTATTGCGTGCGATACCCGGACCACGGCGCGGTTCTCGAACCCACCAGATGCGCAGACTCGGGTCAGAGTCTCGAACTTCCCGAATGACGCCCGCCAGGTCACCGTTCGTTCCGTTATCCACGACGACCACTTCAAACATCTGGCGGTCGGCGGTTTGCATCGTAAGCGCCTTGAGGGCTTCCACCAGGCTCGCGGCCCGATTCCGCGTGGCGATCACCACGCTCAGCTCCGGCCGATTAAAACCATGTGAGACCACTGGTGCGTCGCCCATGTCAATGAAGGTTCGCCGTGAGCTGCACGGCTCTCAGAATATAGATCAGTACCTCTGTGCCGGCAGCCATGATACGGCTAGCTTTTCATATTCGGTAACGACGGAATGTATAACCGTGATATCGAAGCGCGTAGGTCGGCGATTATCGGGTCAGATCTCAGAGGTTCGCTTTTGCTTCGGACGGCGATCGCATACGCTCGATTGATACGGATGCATTGGCCGCATCTGCACGCACAGTGTAGGGTCATTGAAGGTTCGGGAGCCAGCCTAAAAGGGGCCCGACGTGACGGAAAGCTCAGGCGCCGACACTGTTCCTCCCCATGGAATCGGTTTCCACTTGTCCGGAGGAAACGAGTGCCGTATACCAATTCGCGACTCACGGAGCACATGCGCAGAGCCGGTACGACGGTACCATGGCCGGTCGCTGTTGTGAGAGACCGGTGACGCCGGAGCATCGGGCGGACGTGCTCAGTGTTATCATGCCGGTCTTCAACGTGGCCGATACAGTCTCGTTTCAACTTGACGCACTGTCGAGGCAAACGTACCAGGGAGACTGGGAGCTCATCGTCGCCGATAACGGCTCGACCGATGGCACCCTTTCGGTGATTGATGAGTGGGCTGGCTGTTTTCCAGCCTTCAGCGTGGTGGACGCCTCCCGCATTCCAGGTGCAGCGGCTGCGCGGAATCAGGCAGCTTCCCGTGCTCGCGGGAGAGTGCTCGTTTTTTGCGATGGCGACGATGTCGTACAGCCGGCCTGGCTCTCGGGGATGAGCGCCGCGGCGCAGAGCTATGATCTTGTCGCCGGTGCGATCGATCCATTTTCACTCAATAGGTTCAACGTGCCGCTATCCGATGCGAGCTCCCTGCGACAGGCTCCGATCGCGCTCAGCTTCAAGCCGTTCGCGATATCGGCAAATATGGCGGTCTCGCGGCGAGCCTTCAACCACGTCGGTGGATTCAGCGAGCGCCTCTCTCACATGGAAGACGTCGACCTTTCGTGGAGAGTACAACTTGCCGGGTATCCGCTGTACTTCGAGCCGTCCGCCGTGGTCGCCAAGCGATATTCCCAAGACCTGCTCACGGTGTGGCGCAAGTCGGTGGGGCAGGGAGGTGGCGATGTAGTCATGTACCGGCACTACCGCCAGTACGGCGTGGAGTTTCCCTGTGGGGTCGGGCCTCTCTACAGTGATTTCAAGGGCGTGTTCGCTGCCCGGCACGGGATAGGTGTTAGTTTGAACGTACATGCATTGGTCGCGGCGGCAGGACGCAATTACGGGCGATTCGCCGGCTGGTGGCGCTTACCCGCGTGGTACACGAGCCACAGTCCAGGTAGTATGTCGGGCCGTTAGCCCGAGGAATCGCCGCAACGTGAGGGACCTTCTCATACGCACGTGACATCATGGGGCATCAACATGTGCCTCGCCACGGGACTCAAAATGCGTCACCGCGGCGAGTAGGCTGCATTTTGCCGGCCTTACAGAAATGGTGTACGGTTGGCGGAGTTTGAAGTGGGCAGCCGCCGATCACGCGACGTGAGAAGGGAATTGCACGTGAGTCAGCCGTGTCCTGCCGAGCGTTCCTACGCGCTTGATTCGGCAACGATTGTAGTGGTCCCGCGCGAGGGCTTTCACGCAACCAGGCGCTCGCTGGAAAGTATCGTGTCGGTGACACGGCCGGGCTACAAGCTCGTGTACGTGGACGGTGGTTCGCCGCGCGCCACACGTCGTTATTTAGAGGACCAGGCGCGCAGGTTCCAGTTTACGTTGATCCGCACCGATCACTATCTGAGTCAGAACGAAGCGCGCAACATCGGATTGCAGCACGCTCAATCAAAATACGTGGTATTCATCGACAACGATGTCGTCGTGGCGCCCGGCTGGCTGGATGCGCTTGTCGGCTGCGCGGATGACACCGATGCCTGGGCGGTAGGAGTGCTCAACTGCATTCACGAACCGGTGCACCAGATCGTCCATATGGGAGGCGGAACGAGCGGCATTTCCGATGAGGCGGGCAAACGCGTCTACCACGAGCACCACGATTATGTCGATTCTCCGCTGGCCGAGGCGCTGACGCACGTGCAACGGCATGAAACCAATCTCGTGGAATTGCACTGTGCGTTGGTGCGACGTGACACTTTCGACAAAATCGGTCCCTTCGACGAATCTTTGCTT
Source organism: uncultured Chloroflexia bacterium (assembly GCA_963737125.1). Lineage (GTDB taxonomy): Bacteria > Chloroflexota > UBA5177 > UBA5177 > UBA5177 > JANWJD01. The sequence continues at coordinate 475,734 of CAVTRL010000001.1, forward strand.
TCGGCGCCGGAGCACGCGGACCTGTGCCTGAGTGTGCAGGCGGCCGGTGGCTCTCTCTATTTCGAGCCAGGTGCAGTGGTCACGCAACTCGCGCCACCACCAGTCACGTGGTCGGACTTACCCTACTTCGTACTTCGCTGGAGTGCCGGCTGGAACGAACGCAGCATCTCGCACTTTCACGATAAATGGCACTTGAGCAGCGATAGCGAGCACCATCGCGGGCTCGCAACCTTTCTCAATCATCGGCGATCGTTGTATTTCAAGACCCTTGGTTTACAGCCGCTGCGGTCCCTGCTGCTCGTCACGCGAGGCGAACATGCACTTTCCTCATTCGATGCCGCGGTCGACCGCCTGGCTACCCGTATCTGGTTTAATCCCGCGGAACGAAAGAGGACGCGCCGCCGGCCACCGGTGTTACGATACGCACCATGACAGTTCAGGAATCGGCCGTCGGGCATTCGTTCCCGCAGACCAACCTCCAGCTTTTCAATCAAATGCTGGACATCGGGTATACCGCAGACGATCTTGCGCTGATCCACCGGTGCCACGGGCTGGTCATCCAATTGTTTTCGGGGAAGTATCGCGCGAACGGCAAACCATTCCTGGCTCATTTGATCGGGACGGCCGGCATTCTGGCGTCACTGCAGGCGCCGGTCTCAGTGGTAGGCGCCGGATTACTCCATGCGGCGTACGAGCACGGGGATTTCGGCATGCTATTTCCCAAGAGCCGAAGACGGGACAAACTCCGCCGCGAGAGCAGCCGGGACGTTGAGGAGCTGGTTTATCGTTACTCGAGGCTCACGTGGTCCGCGGCCGTTCTACCCACGCTACGCCGTGAGATGCCGGTGATGGAGCCGCAACAAAAAAATGTCGCTCTGATCGGGTTGGCCAATGAGCTGGAGGATTCAATCGATTCAGGCCTTCTTTTCAGTCGTGAGTTGCACGAAGGTCAGATACTGGCCGGCTCCCACGCAGACGGCCTGGTAGAGCTTGCGCGAGATCTCGGTCAACCCAACCTCGCCGACCTTCTGGCCCGTGCCGCACGTGAGTATCACGTCGTCCCTCCACCACCGGAAGTGCTTCGGAGTCCAACATCGGCCCCTTTTACGGTGGTATCGCCGTCGTACGGGCTGCGCGCGAGCGTGCGTGTCGGTCGATTCCTGTTCAGAATCTCTCGCCCGGTACTCGATCGGATGTATACCTTTGCTTTTCGGGTGCTTCGCCGGGATCCGTGAAAATACGCCTGCTCCGTTTCCACGGGTGCTCGGATTTCAGCGAGAGTCCTCGGGAAATATGGTGAAATCGGGGCATGACTACTCGCTTGGCCTCAGATGGAGATGCCGCGCGCTGTTCCACACGTTCGTCAGTACCATCTCGGGGAGGCGTCGGTCGTAGTGATCGAGCGCGAATACGAACACGTACAGCGCGTACACCAGGGCGAAGAGTGCGCTCTCCAAAGCGAGTAAAGGGATCGTGACTGGAGCGCCAACCGCTTGAAGCGCGATGGCGGGCACAGCCGCCAGCGCGGCTCCTATCCCGGGCTGGAGAATGCTGGCCTGCAACAGGTGACGTAGCGGCACGTGCAAGGCGCGTGATCCTGCTGCGTACAGATAGAACCGGGTCGAAACGGTTGCGACGCCGGTTCCGATCGCCGCGCCGTAATACCCAAAGAGCTTCAAGAACAGGAGACTCAAGGGTATATGAGTCAGGAGGAACGCCAGGTCGGAGCGCATCCGAATCTCCGGGCGTCCGATGCCGTACAGAATCTCGGAGCACACGGTTGCGGGCAGGCGCACCAGATAGGGGAGAAGCAGCACGACGAGCGTCACTGCCACTCGATCGTGGCCCGACCCCAGCCAGGCATGTACCAATGGTCGAGCCAGGCACATCGTTCCCACCAGGAGCCCAAAATCAATGATCGTGAGATATCGAGTGGCGCGCACGTAGAGCGTTCGAATTTTTTCAGCCTGACTGAGGGAAGCCATATCCGAGGCCGCCGACATGATGCCGTGCAGCATCGACGTGGTCACACCACGGAGCGCCGTCGCCGCTCCCGCCGCCAGTCCGAACGATGCCAGGAGTGCTGGGCCAAAGACGAACGCGATGAGCGTGCGATCGACCTGATCGCTGAGATTCGAGGAAATGGCTCCAACCTGCACCTTTGTGCTGAATCGAAGCAGATGCTTCAGTGTTACCCGGCTGAACCGGGATGGGTGTAGGGCCAACGGCGGGAACAAGCGCCGGGCCACCAGCCAGGTGCCCATAACCTTCACGCAATTGGTACCGATTGTCACCAGGACCAGACCGTTTACTCCCAGGCCGGCGAGGAGCACGAGTACCGTCGCCGCGGCCGCGAGCAGCCCGTACCCCAGCACCAGCCAGGAATTGATGTCCGCTCGCTGAAGTCCGTCGATCAGACTGATCAATGCATTCCCCGCAAGGGACAAAGGGAACGTTGCCAGGAGGATGACGAAGAGCAGGCGCAGAGTTCCATCCGCGGGCGAGATGTGAACGACGTGGCTTCCAATCCATCCGGAGGCAAGCACCATTCCACCTGCAAACACCACGCCCACGCCCACGTAAAAGACGAACGCCGTGTTGAACAGCCCGTTTACTTCATCCGGCCGGCCCTGAGCCACTGTTTCCGCGACGTATTTTGCCACTGAGATGCTGACGCCGAGATCCAGCAGAGATCCGAACCCGATCACGGTCAAAATACCGATCCAGACGCCGTAGCCGGTGAGGCCGATGCGATGCACGGCGAGCGCATTGAGCAAGAAAACCACCGGCATAAAGATGACGTACGTCAACACCCCGTATAGGGAGTTATTGAGCACGCGATCCCTCGACGTTCGCGACCGAGCACCGGGTACCGACGCCTGTCGAGTATCCGGTGGGGATGCCATGGGCTTATTCCTCCTGCAGCCTTCGGAATGTCGAGTCTACCCGGCGTCTCATAAGGAGACGGCGTTGCACCGTGCGATGCCCAAACACTATCCCCTGAGCCGCCTTCACATGGTACGCTCGTGGCTGGTTGACCGCACAAGATTTGACGTTCGCGGCTTTGACCTACTCCAGCGTGAAGCCACGTTCGATTCTGGACACTATGGATACTGTGACGATTCAGGAGGAATACGATCGTACTATGAGCACCGTGCCCTCAGCGTCTACTGCCATGGAATCTCTGGCCACCATCGTCATCACACAGCGAGAAACCTTTGGTTCCAGCCAGGAATCACTCGAGAGCATCACATCGCTCACTCGTCCGGGGTACAAGCTGGTGTACATCGACGGCGGATCTCCTCGCCGGATACAACGCTATCTGGAGCGAAAGTCGCGCGAACTGGGGTTCGCGTATCTTCGTAGGAATCACTTTCTCACTCCCAATGAGGCGCGTAATCTCGGCTTGCCGTACGTACAGACAAAGTACGCCGTATTCATCGACAACGATGTAATCGTGGCGCCCGGCTGGCTCGAGGCGCTGATCGAATGCGCCGAGGAAACCGGCGCCTGGGTGGTTGGTCCGCTGTATTGCATCGGCACTCCGCTCCACCAACGGGTTCACGTGGCGGGGGGTGAATGCAGAATCACCGAGGATGAAGGAAGGCGAACCTTCCTTGAGATTCATGGATACGTCGACCGTCCGCTAGCCGAGGCGCTCGCCACTTTGCACCGGCAGGAAACCGGTCTTGTCGAGTTCCACTGCGTTCTCGTACGTCGTGATGCGCTGCAAACAATAGGGCCGTTCGATGAGGGGCTGTACTCCACTCCCGAGCACTGCGACCTTTCCCTGGCGGTCTTGAGGGCAGGAGGCTCGATCTATCTCGAGCCCCGTTCGGTCGTCACGCAGCTCGAGCCTTCCATTAGATGGAGGGAGCTCCCATTTTTCACATTGCGCTGGAACAGACTGTGGTACCGCGCGAGTTTGGCGCGATTCGCATCGAAATGGGATCTCAGCAGCGAGCCTTCGGACTGGCAGTGGCTGGTGAACTTTCTAGAATTTCGCCGAAAAATGTACTACAAGAGCCTTGGCTTACAACCGTTTCGCACGTTCCTGCTGATGGTGAAGGGTCAGGAGGCTCTGGACCGCTTCGACGATGCCGTCGATCGGTTCGCGATGCGTGTTTGGGTACGGCCGGCAGAGCGAAGGCGCCGTGCAAAGGGTACCTCGTCGACCCACGTTCCTTCGTAAGGGGCGAGTGGGCGGTGACGAACCGGTACTCGCAGACTAATCTCCAGCTCTACAACCAGATGCTGCGGAGCGGGTATAGCGCCGACGATCTGGAACTCGTGATGCGCTGTTACGGATGTGCCGTCAGACATCTTTCCGGCGAGTACCGCTCTCATGGAAAACCGTTCATCACCCACCTCATCGGCACGGCCAGCGTGCTCGTGGCCCTGCAAGCTCCGGCGCCGGTGGTGGGAGCCGGTCTGCTTCACGCCGTGTACAAGCATGGCGACTTCGGCATGGAGTTTCCACGGAGCAGGCGCCGCGCTCGAGTTCGACGTAATTCCTCACCCCGGGTCGAGGATTTAGTGGTTCGGTACGATCGCCTTGACTGGACGGACGCGACCGTCGAACGCCTGCGCCACGAGCTTCATACCCTGGATCAACCGGAAAGGGATGTTGTCCTCATGCGTCTGGCAAACGAGCTCGAAGACTCATTCGACCGGGGCCTGCACTACTGTGTTGTGCCCTACCCGCGGCAGCTACTCACCGGCCACGCGGCGGAATCGGTGGGGTTGCTGGCTCATGACCTGGGCTACGGCGGGTTAGCCGTCGAGCTCGATCAAGCTATGCGACAGTATCGGTCCGGGCCGCTTCCGCCACCGCTACTTCGTGCCCCCACGACCGCTGCAATCACGGTAGTGACGGCCTCGTATGGGGTGCGACCCTCGGTACGAATCGGCCGCTGGGTCTTTTCATTGGTTCGCCCGGTGCTCGATCCTATCTACAGTCGGGTTACTTCAATGGCGGGCGACCGATGACGAACCTGGGAAGAGTGCCGTGCCCGGGAAGGGCTTGCTAGGGCGTATGCGCATCCTGGTGGTGGAAGACGAGCTGCATCCCCACGGCGGGCAAGAGCGATGCCTGCTGGAATACACGGCGGAATTGGCAGCGCGCGGGCATGTGATCGACCTCCTGTATCGATCTCCCGGCGAATCCTTACCGGAATACACTCGATTTTGCGGATCTGTGCGGCAGATTCCGGGCCATCTGCTGGCGAGCCGTGACCTGCGGAGCGGCCTGCTGCACTGGCTGCAATCTGCACGCATCGCGACGTCGGAATTGCATGATGTGGTGTACATCAATCAGCATCAGGATTCGCCCTTCGGAGCCGCGGTGGCCGCGCTGCAACGGGTGCCGCTGGTATGTCATCTGCATCAACCCCCTCCAGCCGGCCGAGGCCTACAATGGCGCCTGGCACGACGGAAGATCGCACGCTACATTGCCGTGTCGCATCACACGCGGGCACAATACGTGGCACGGGGAGTCTCGCCGCAGTGCATCGACGTCGTTCAAAACGGTATCGACCTGAATCGGTATCGAGAGCCTGACCCGGCACAAACCGCCGCCTTTCGCCGCGCTCTCGGCATACCGTGTGACGCGTTCGTCGTGTTGTACGCCGGGCGTTTGGATATCGAAAAGGGCATTGAAGTACTGATCGAAGCGTACGAAACCCTGCGGATTCCGCCGGCCCAGGGACGTCTGGTGATCGTCGGAGCGCCGCGCAATCATCGAGATTGCCGCGCCGCGCAGGAGTACGCGGCATCGCTGCGCCGGCGCAGCTCCCCGGACAACTCGGTGTGGCTGGACTGGCAGTCGGATATGCTCCCCGTGTACGGCGCGGCAGATCTGGCGGTTCTTCCGAGCCTGACAGATGAGCCGTGGGGGCGAACGACGATGGAAGCCATGGCGTGCCGACGCCCCGCGCTCGCCTCCGCTGTAGGTGGTTCGACGGAAGTGTTGTTTGGGCCCCTCGAGCGATTTCTGTTTGCGCCTGCCAACTCGCGGGCCCTCGCGGCTTCCATCACTTGCCTCCGAGACTGGCGACAGCGGGAACCGGAGCTCGGTGAGGCATGCCGGGAACATATCCGTCAAAACTTCTCACTCGATAGAGCGGTCGACGGTATCGAATCTGCGCTGCTGCGAGCGATTCATGAGTTCGGCCGGCCCCCATGATCACTATGAGCGTCATCATCCCGGTTCGTAACATGGCCGGTACGATCGGCCGGCAGTTCGATGCACTGTCCCGACAGTCGTACCGCGGCGAGTGGGAAGTGCTGGTGTGCGACAACGGCTCCACGGACGGCATCCAGGCCGTCTGCCGCGAATGGTCGAATCGCCTGCCGGAGTTGCGGCTGATCGACGCCTCCCACCGGCGGGGCGCTTCGGCAGCGCGAAACATGGGCGCGGTCGAAGCCCGTGGTACCATGCTGGCCTTTTGCGACGCCGATGATGTCGTGTGCGATCGTTGGCTCGAAGCGGTGTTCGCAGCGGCTCAGAATCACGACTTCATTAGCGGTCCGCACGACATCCTGTCTCTCAATCCCTTCCTCCAGCGCGGCTGGCAAACGGACGATCGGCTGCCGGTGGCCATGGGCTTCAAGCCGTTTGCAATCGGCGCCAACCTGGCGGTATCCAAAGAGGCGTTCGATGCAGTGGGAGGATTTTGCGAGGGTCTTCAGGTTGGTGAGGATATCGACCTCTCGTGGAGATTGCAGCTTGCGGGGTACCCGCTTCACTACGATCCATCCATGGTCGTTGCGAAACGACTGGCCCGTACGCCCGGCGCCATGTGGCGCCAGTCGGCCGAGTGGGGGCGTGGTGAAATCGTGCTCTATATGCGATTCCGGCAATACGGCGTCGAGCGTCCCTACGGCATTATTCCGATCTACAGCGATCTGAAACGTGCGTTCGCGCGTCGAGGGCGCGTTCGACTGACGGTCAATCGGCGGAGACTCTTCGAAGCCATAGCCATGAATTACGGGCGATGGCACGCCTGGCGCAGCATCGCCCGCTGAAGCTCGAAACGCGCCCGGGCACCGAGCGACCAAACATCGGGGCGCTTGCCGCTATTCGACCACGTGCCGCAATGGAGGGAGTGTGTGTGGATCGCTGTGCCGGCGAGCGTGACGCATGGAGAGCGGCAGGAGTGCAAGGGCGTAGCTCGTCCGAAGCGCCAGCATGGCAACGTATTTGGCGTACAGTCCGGGCCGCCGAGCCAGACCGGAGTGAAGCAGCATAAACAGTGCTGTTGTCACGTCGAGCGATGTGATTCGAAGCGGTTCGCCCGGCAATCGATCGGGCGGCCGCTTCCGAACGAATGGGCCGTTCCGAGAATCGTAGCGCCAGGGGAATCGCCGGCGAAGACAAAGTTCGTCACGTACGAGAAACCGGCCTCGCGCCACCTGCCACCAGAATCCGACCGCGCGAGGCGGATGAAAGACGCGGGCCGCCGGTTCGAAACGAATCGGACCTCGTTCCAGCACCCGGCATCCCAGATCGACATCCTCGGCCGAGCAGTCGGGGAAGGCGCGAACGTCGAATCCGCCCACCGATCGCACGATATCGGCGCGGTATCCGATGTTACAGGTGGGATATACTCCCCCGTCGTTTGCCGCAAAGTGCAGAAATGGCGAGAACCGATCGAGCTCCGTGTAGGTCAGTCCCTCGATACCCGCCAGCTCCAGCTCTCGATCGAAAGTCTGAAGCATCACCTCGACCCAATTCCGCGCGGGAATACAATCATCGTCAGTAAACAGGATGATCTCGCCTCGCGCGTGCATCAGTCCTCGATTTCTGGCGGCTCCGGGCCCCTGCCGGAGTTCGTGCGTCCAATGCAGTTGAAGCTGTGGATAGGCGCGCCGTGCGGCTTCGAGCGTCATCATGGTGTCGTCCGACGATCCGTTATCCACCACCATAACGTCGAATGTGCCGGGGCGTGCCGTTTGGTTCGCCAGCGCCTCGAGGCAACGACGCAGGAGGCCGCTACGATTGCGGGTTGGAATGATGACGCTTGCGCACGGCCACTCCATCGCGGCACCACTGCTTACCATGTTCCCAGCCATTGGTTGCCCAGCGCGAGAGGGACGAGCTGATACCAGGGCAGGAGCCAGAGAAGGCTAGCCAGCCAGAGCCATGTTCGATTGCGCCCCACAATGGGTTCGAAGACCGGTATGCAGCACAGGGCAGCCAGCACGACAACTCCCTGTATCCGCCCCAGCGCCAGGTAATTGACGAACTCAATTGGATTCAGGACGACGATAAAGACGAAGACGTTTGCGAGCAATACCCACACTTCGACCGTCCAGATTCGTTTGGTCAGAGCCCAGACTCCCATGCCGGCGCAGAGCAAACCGGGCAGCACGACGGCAATCACCAGGTCGAGTTGTTCACCCTGCCATGGCCACCAGGCGAAGATCCCCTGGTACGAGAGGACACCGGTAGCTTTCTGGCTGGCGGTAGTCGACGTGTGCAGCCATGAGTGGAGAAACATTTGGTAGAGCTCGAACGGCCCGAGCGCGATGATGAAGAACAGGAGCGCGCGCCGCCAGTTCAGCCGAAACGTACCGTGATCGAACGTCACGGCCAGTCCGTAGAGTACCGCGAAGATCACCGATGTCTCACGCGTCAGGATGGCCAGGGCAAAACAAACGGCGGTCCATACCACTCGATTCTTTCCGCCGAAGCTGAACAGGTAGACCGCGAGCGCCACCAGCGCATCGGCCATGGGCTCGTTCAAATCCTTGTGCAACGACGTGAACAGGCCTGGGAAGAAACCGAATATTAGCGCCCACCAGGGAGACACTCCCTTGCGGCCCAGCCACGCGGCGAGCACCAACGTGCCGAGGCCCAATGACAGCCAATTGATGAGAAGCATCGTGTACGGAATGACGTTCGGCTGGCCCAGCGCCAGCAGTCGAGCAGCCATGGGATACAGAATCCGTCCATACCTGTATCCCGGTCCTCCACCTTCGTCGTTCTCCATGTAGTAGCGAGCGTTGACGGGATCGACGGCGATGTAATAGGCGAACTGGCCGTCGTACCCGACGTTGGTGAAGACGTTGCGAGCGGCATCGGATTCCGATATCGCTGGACTGGAAAAGCTACTTCCGGTAAATTGACTCCCGAGATACAGAAAGTCCCCTGGCGGATGGCCCTCGTGAAAGCAGAAGACTAGCCATGAACCGTACATCACTAGGACGACGAGGGCGACACCAAAGGGTGAGTGTATCCGTTTGCGCAACTCGTCCGCGTGTACGGGTTCCGGGACACGCCGGTTCATGGCTCGCGTCGCATCATGCAGTGGTCCACCCCGCCGGCGTGCCGAAACCTTAGACATGTATGAAGCTCTATCCTGCCGGTTCGTGCATGGGTAGGGAGGCCTCGATCGGACGCTGTGCTCGGGACCTTCCACGGTACTTTGAACGATACAGGGCCGATTATAGTCGCCGTCCGATGCCGCAACAGACTGTCAACAACCCCGTACTGCAGATTGCGTCAGTACGTATCGTGTGGTACGTTAGGCTCGTCCGGTGAGCAGGGCTTACGGGTTGTATACCGACGTGCCCCAGACGCGGATACCCAAACATCACGTTTCCTATCTTTTGTACGGCAGGAGCCAAGCATGTCACCCTACTCCGAAGTGATTGTCCGACGTCTGCGCGAAAAGATGCGGTTTGCCGGTCTCGCCGCGGCACTGCTGCTTGCTGCTCAGGCCCTGCAGCCTGCGAGTGCCAGCGCAAGTGACACCACAAGCAGCAGTCAGCCGAACACGTCCGGATCCCAGGTTGGGGCCGTTATCATCGGCAGCGGAATTGCAACCGGTAGCAACGCCACGGGTGGGGGCGCGACCGCCGCTGGGGCGACGGGCGGCGCGGCAGTGGGCGGCACCATCGTTGGGACAGATAATCAATCATCTGGTGGAATATCGGCGGCCGCTAGCGGCAATCCCGCGCCGTCGACGGGAAACGCAGTAGGGGGAAACGCGACAGGGGCGGTGGTTTCAGGTGGCGCGGCAAACGGCGGCACCGCCATTGCAAACATGTCGTATTGCGGCTCGGCGCAGGTTGTGGGTTCCGGGCAGACGATCACGGGAGGCGCTGGCGCGGCCTGCAGTAACGTGCAATCAGGTAATACCCCCTCGATCAGTCCCGCCTCGAGCAGCGTCTCGCCGGCCGGCACTGGAGCTCCAAATCAAGGTGGTCTGGTCGTCAACAGTTCAGGTGTTGCGATCGCCGGGACAGCCATTGCGGGGACTGGTTTCAGTAATCCGGTTACGGCCGGAAGCGCCACCGTGGGTTATATCTCGCCCGGAGCTACTGGAAATGACAACGCGTACGGCGGCGGTGCAGTCGGGGGTACCGGAATTGGTGGTACCGCGGTGGTCGGAAATGTCGTGCCCGGAATTGGCGTAAGTGGAGGTACCGGTGGCGGCGGGGTAGCCAACGCTGGTGTTGGCTACGGCGGCACGGCCACCGGCGGCACGGCAATCGCCGGCAACGGCTATGGAGGCGCCGCCACCGGTGGTGACGCGGTTGGTGGTAAGATCCTCGACGGCGGCGGTGTGACGAACGGCGACGTGAGCGGCACCGGAGGTAATGCAACGGGGGGCAATGGAACAGGTGGAAATGCACAGAGTGGCGCGGCCATGGCCGGAAGCGGGTATGGCGGCGACGCGATTGGCACCTTGACCTCATGCGATAACGCAACGTCCGGCTCGAATGCCGCCGTTACGGCTAGCGGTACCGCGACCGGCGGTACCGGCACGGGCGGAAATGCCACGGCCGGAAATGCTCAGGCCGGAAACGGCTATGGCGGAGCAGCTACCGGCGGCAGCGGAATTGGCGGCATGATCGTTGGTAGCACCGATACCACAAGCGGCACAGCTGCCGGCGTGGGTGGAAATGCCGTGGGTGCAAACGGGGTCGGTGGCGACGCCACCGGTGGTGACGGCGTGGCTGGTAACGGCTATGGCGGTACCGCGGTCGGAGCTATTGTGTCGTCCGGTTCTCTCTCGTCTCTTACCGATCTCACGCCGTGCGGTGGTCCGAGCTCTCCCGGAGCGCTTGTAACCGGTGCCGGTATCGCAAGCGGCGGCGCCGGTACCGGCGGGAACGCGCGAGGCGGTAACGCCATCGCCGGAAGCGGTACGGGAGGCGCGGTTACCGGCGGCAATGGTGTGGGTGGCATTATCACCGGCGGCGCGGGCACGACCGACGGCGATGTCTCCGGTACTGGCGGGGACGCAACCGGCGCCGACGGCTATGGCGGTACCGCGGTTGGAGGAGCGGCGACCGGTGGAGACGGTTTCGGAGGCGACGCCACCGGGGACATTACCTCGTGCGGCGTTCTGGCTCTGGGGTCTGCTTCGGCGCTTCCTACTGCCGGCGAAATATGCGCGAGCGGTACAAGTAGCACAGACAACACGGGCGCGACCGTGAGTGGCACGGGTGTAGCAGGCGGCGGCGCCGGCACCGGAGGAAATGCGACCGGTGGGAACGCCGTGGCCGCAGACGGCGTCGGCGGCACCGTGATAGGTGGTGACGGGTTCGGTGGACACATCACCGACACCGGTTACGGAGTCGCAACGGGAACCGGAGGGGCCGCGTCCGGCGGTACTGGTGTCGGCGGAAATGCAACCGGTGGAACAGCCACCGGCGGCCTTGGCACAGGAGGCGACGCGATCGGCAATATCACGAACTGCGGTGTGTTCGTACTGATCGGTTACCCATCAACCGCCGGCGTCGCGGTATCCTCCGATGCCTTCGGACCGGCAACGACTTCCGTGGGCGACATCTGCAGCAATGTGGCAAATACTGGGAGCGATCCGGTCACTCAGTCCGGTGCGCTGGTCAGCGGGACCGGTAATGCGGGCGGCGGCAGCGGGGCGGGTGGCTCCGCCACCGGCGGTGCGGCGACGAGCAACCCGGGGATCGGTGGCACTGACCTGGGTGGCAATGGAACTGGAGGCAACGTCACGGGTTTGGATGGAGGTACGGCAACCGGTCTGGGTGGCTCCGCAAACGGCGCCAACGGGATCGGTGGAAGTGCATCCGGCGGTGACGCGACGGCGGGTAGCGCGGCCGGCGGTAACGCTATAGGCAACATAACGTCGTGCGGAACCATCCAGGTCGTTGGTTTCCCGTGGACAGATTCGAGCATTGATTTTTCCGATGCCTTTGGCAGCGACGCCACCTCGTTCGGCGGAAGCATATGCAGCAACGAGATTTCTGAATCGAACCCATAAGCGAAATCGAAGGTCTCATATCGGTCGTTTTGCACCGAGGTATGCCTATTTAAGGTGACGAGCGTTGCTAGACATCTGCTAAACGTCAGAGTAAGATTATTCTCGGGGGTTTCACTCATTCGGTTTGAGTGATCGAAAAGTGCATGACTGTCATTGGACAGAGGCGATAAAGCTATCAGACACGTCTCCACGGGGGCGGAGGTCTGGATCCGGTGACTCAACTCGGTTGACCCCGAAGAAAGGAGGGAGAAGGAAAGACGAAGAGCAGGTCGGCTTTTAGTCGATTGGGCTGAATGACAGTGAGAATCAAGGGAGTTTTGACTATGCGGATAACAAGGCGAAGTAGCACTCGCATCGCGGGAGCGGCTTTCGCACTGGCGCTGAGTTTGCAATTCGTGCAACCCAGCGGGAGTCACGCGGATACCGGTGGCCAGGCAGTGACCGGCACCGGGAACACGGTGACCGGCGGGAACTATGCAACCAACGGTGCGAATACCGGACAGTTCAACACCGGTGGCACGCAGAGTGGTTTTGTGATCTCGGGCACGGGCAATGCCCTGGGTGGCAATGCGACCGGCGGGAATGCGACCGGTGGTGATGCCACGGCGGGTGCCGGTGTGGGTGGAACCAACACCGGAGGAAGCGGCAGTGCCTCGAGTGTCAGCGGCAGCGGTGGCAGCACCAATGCCACGGTGACCGGTGTGGGTGGCAATGCCAATAACGCTAACGGTACCGGTGGCGATGCCACCGGTGGATCAGCCGATGCCGGTTCCGGCGTTGGCGGCCAGGCAGTTGGGAACTTGACCTCCTGCGGCACGCTGCAGGCCTCGTCCGATTCCGTCAGCGCGACGACCGGTGGTCCTACCTGTAGCAACAGCGCGGCCAACGAGAACATCCAGGATGTGGCGGCAGGCACATCGGACAGTGTCGGGAACGTCGACATCGAAGGCGATACCAACACAGTGACCGGTAGTGTGGCCAACAGCAATGGTGCGGCGACCTCACAGACCAATACCAGCGGCAACCAGACCGGCGGGATGATCTCCGGAACGGGTGGAGCGATCGGTGGTATCGGAGCCGGTGGGAATGCAACCGGTGGGACGGCGGTCGCCGGTGCCGGATTCGGTGGAACCAATACCGGTGGAGCGGGATCAGCTGGCGCGATCAGCAACACCGGTGGTGGGACGACGATCAACACGAGCTCGGTAGCAACCGGTGGTTCGGCCAACGGCGCCAATGGTACCGGTGGCTATGCCAGCGGTGGTGATGGCTATGCCGGTTCCGGCACTGGCGGCGATGCCCTGGGTAACGTCACCAGCTGCGGTTCTGCACAGGTGACTTCGATTGGCTCGACAATTGCCGACGAGACGCCCGGCAGTACCTGTAGTAACGGTCAGCTCAATGGCAATATCCAGGATGTAACGGTTGGTTCGTCCAGCTCGGTGAACGACACGCTGGTGACCGGCACCGGGAACACGGTGAACGGTGGACCGACCAACACCAACGGTGCGAACTCGACACAGTACAACACCGGTGGCAATCAGACCGGCGCCACGATCTCGGGCTTTGGAGCAGGCGTTGGTGGTGACGGTACTGGTGGAGCAGGTGTCGGTGGCAATGCCAACTCCGGGAACGGGTTTGGTGGAGCGAACACCGGTGGCGCGGCCACGACCGGCGCGATCAGCAACAGTGGCAGCGGCACGTTGAATGCAACCGCCACAGCAACCGCTGGGAATGCCAATGGTGCCAATGGCGCCGGTGGCGATGCCTACGGTGGCACTGGTTACGGCAACGACGGCAACGGCGGCACCGGTACTGGTAATGTGACCAGTTGCGGCGAAGCCCAAATCTACGCCTACGGTTCGACGATCCTTACCGCGGGGCTCGACGACATCTGCAGTAACTCGCAGACGAACACGAACTCACAATTCATCTCGGATCCCGGTGGCGACACGGTGAACGGTCAGACGATCACCGGAAGCAGCAACACCGAGACCGCTGGAGCGGTGGACACCAACGGTGCCATGACCTCACAGCGCAACCAGGGTGGACCGCAGACCGGTGCAATCCTGAGTGGAACCGGCGTGGGAGCCGGTGGTGCTGGTGTCGGCGGAGCCGGCATTGGTGGCGCAGCCCTGGGTGGTGACGGCGTTGGTGGTGCGAATACCGGAGGAAACGCCACGGCTGGAGCCGAGAGCAACTCGGGAAGCGGCACGGCGAATCTGACGGATACCGCCTCGGGTGGTAATGCCAACAACTCCAACGGAACCGGTGGAACCGGAACCGGTGGCGACGGGTACGGCGGCTACGGCCAGGGTGGTGATGCGTTCGGTAACCTCACCAACTGTGGCTCCGCTCAGGTCTACACAGGCGAGTCTTTCGATTTCTTCACCATCTTTGGTGGAACGATCGAGACGAGCGGTGAAGCGTGCTCGAACGAGCAATCGAGCTCGAACACGCAGGAGGTGGTCGCAGCAGGAACCGACACGGTGGGTGGTCAGACGATCACCGGTGACACCAACTCGGGTACCGGCGACAACGTGTTCACCAACGGCTCGAACAGCTCGCAGGGCAACCGTCAGACCGCTCAGAACGGTGCAATGATCAGCGGGTTCGGTGTGGCTGCCGGTGGAAACGGTGCGGCAGGCAATGGAATCGGTGGTACAGCATCCGGTGCAGCGGGCTTTGGTGGTGCCAACACGGCTGGAAACGGCACAGCGGGAGCGCTGAGTAACAGTGGTGGAACCATGATTGCCACGGCCAGTGGTAGTGGTGGAAATACCAATGGAACCAGTGGAACCGGTGGTGACGGCCAGTGGTGGAACAGCGGACAGTGGTGGCGATGCCTACGGTGGACCTGCGGCAGGGAATGCCTCCTCGTGTGGCGTATCCCAGTTGTTTAGCGACTCCTCGACCGCATACACCGGAAATCCGTTCGGCACGAGCTACTGCACGAACTCGGCGAACAACAGCAACGACCAGTTCAACGGGATAAACATCTTTCCGTAGGACGGGTTGACCTCCTCGGGACGAGGGACCACAGGAACGGGTGCGGCACCAGCCGCACCCGTTCCGCATTTTCTGTGGTAGAGATCGTTGCTTGTTGACTTGTAAGAGCGTAGACTGGACCCAGTGGCGAGTCAGTGCGCCGGCTGACCGTCTGGTTTGAGACGTCAAGGGACAAGCGGCCGTCGATATGCTTGTCATTCGCTAGACGGCAGTGGATAATAATATTTCAGCCATGGTGACACACGTGAAGAAAGGAGGGACCGGCAAGAAGGACAAAGAGCAGTACGGCTTATAGCCGGTTGGGCTGAATGACAGTGAGAATCAAGGGAGTTTTGACTATGCGGATAACAAGGCGAAGTAGCACTCGCATCGCGGGAGCGGCTTTCGCACTGGCGCTGAGTTTGCAATTCGTGCAACCCAGCGGGAGTCACGCGGATACCGGTGGCCAGGCAGTGACCGGCACCGGGAACACGGTGACCGGCGGGAACTATGCAACCAACGGTGCGAATACCGGACAGTTCAACACCGGTGGCACGCAGAGTGGTTTTGTGATCTCGGGCACGGGCAATGCCCTGGGTGGCAATGCGACCGGCGGGAATGCGACCGGTGGTGATGCCACGGCTGGTGCCGGTGTGGGTGGAACCAACACCGGAGGAAGCGGCAGTGCCTCGAGTGTCAGCGGCAGCGGTGGCAGCACCAATGCCACGGTGACCGGTGTGGGTGGCAATGCCAATAACGCCAACGGTACTGGTGGCGATGCCGACGGTGGCTATGCCGATGCCGGTTCCGGCTATGGCGGCGGAGCCGCTGGGAACGTGACCTCCTGCGGTTCGGCGCAAGCCGGCGACAACAACGCCACCATAGCCAATGGTGGCGCGGCATGTAGCAACAGTGTGAGTAACACGAACAGCCAGACGATCGCGACGGGCGGCACATCGGACAGTGTCGGGAACGTCGACATCGAAGGCGATACCAACACGGTGACCGGTAGTGTGGCCAACAGCAATGGTGCGGCGACCTCACAGACCAATACCAGCGGCAACCAGACCGGTGGAGCGATCTCCGGAACGGGTGGAGCGATCGGTGGTATTGGAGCCGGTGGGAATGCAACCGGTGGGACGGCAGTCGCCGGTGCCGGCATTGCTGGAACCAATACCGGTGGAGCGGGATCGGCTGGCCCGATCAGCAACACCGGTGGTGGGACGACGATCAACACGAGCTCGGTAGCAACCGGTGGTTCGGCCAACGGCGCCAACGGTACCGGCGGCTATGCCGGCGGTGGTGAAGGCTATGCCGGCGACGGCACGGGCGGCGATGGCCTCGGCAATGTAACCAGTTGCGGAGCCGTACAGGTGGATTCGGGCGGCGTGGCCATCATCGACGAGACGCCTGGCAACATCTGCAGTAACTCGCAGACGAACACCAACACCCAGGATGTGACGACCGGTTCGACCAGCTCGGTGAATAACACGCTGGTAACCGGCACCGGGAACACAGTCAACGGTGGACCGACCAACACCAATGGTGCGGACTCGACGCAGTACAACACCGGTGGCAATCAGACCGGCGCCACGATCTCGGGCTTCGGAGCAGGCGTTGGTGGTGACGGTACTGGTGGAGCGGGTGTTGGTGGCAATGCCAACTCCGGGAACGGGTTTGGTGGAGCGAACACCGGTGGCGCGGCCACGACCGGCGCGATCAGCAACAGTGGCAGCGGCACGTTGAATGCAACCGCCACGGCAACCGCTGGGAATGCCAATGGTGCCAATGGCGCCGGTGGCGATGCCTACGGTGGCTATGGCGATGCTGGTGACGGCAACGGCGGGTATGCCTTCGGTAACGTCACCAGTTGTGGCGATGCCCAGGTCGTGTCCGCTGCATCGCTGATTGTCACGGCAGGCACGGACGACATCTGCAGTAACTCGCAGACGAACACGAACTCACAATTCATCTCGGATCCCGGTGGCGACACGGTGAACGGTCAGACGATCACCGGAAGCAGCAACACCGAGACCGCTGGAGCGGTGGACACCAACGGTGCCATGACCTCACAGCGCAACCAGGGTGGACCCCAGAACGGTGCAACCCTGAGTGGAACCGGCGTGGGAGCCGGTGGTGCTGGTGTCGGCGGAGCCGGCATTGGTGGCGCAGCCCTGGGTGGTGACGGTGTTGGTGGAACCAACACGGGTGGCAACGCCACGGCTGGAGCCGAGAGCAACTCGGGAAGCGGCACGGCGAATCTGACGGATACCGCCTCGGGTGGTAATGCCAACAACTCCAACGGAACCGGTGGAACCGGAACCGGTGGCGACGGGTACGGCGGCTACGGCCAGGGTGGTGATGCGTTCGGTAACCTCACCAACTGTGGCTCCGCTCAGGTCTACGTCTTCCCCTCCTCCAGCGTCTCGGATGGGGCCAACGTCAGTCCCAATCAGTTCAGCGACTTTGGTGGAACGATCCAGAACAGTGGTGAAGCGTGCTCGAACGAGCAATCGAACTCGAACACGCAGGTGGTGCTCGCAGCAGGAACCGACACGGTGGGTGGTCAGACGATCACCGGTGACACCAACTCGGGTACCGGCGACAACGTGTTCACCAACGGCTCGAACAGCTCACAGGGCAACCGTCAGACCGCTCAGAACGGTGCAATGATCAGCGGGTTCGGTGTGGCTGCCGGTGGAAACGGTGCGGCAGGCAATGGAATCGGTGGTACAGCATCCGGTGCAGCGGGCTTTGGTGGTGCCAACACGGCTGGAAACGGCACAGCGGGAGCGCTGAGTAACAGTGGTGGAACCATGATTGCCACGGCCAGTGGTAGTGGTGGAAATACCAATGGAACCAGTGGAACCGGTGGTTCGGCCACTGGTGGAGAAGCGGACAGTGGTGGTAATGCCTACGGCGGAACGGCAGACGGCAACACCTCCTCGTGTGGAGTGGTGCAGTCGTTCAGCTCCTCCGTGTTCTACACCACCAGCAGCGACCCATTCGGATTCGGGTACTGCACGAACTCGGCGAACAATAGCAACGACCAGTTCAACGGGATAAACATCTTGCCGTAGGACGGGTTGACCTCCTCGGGACGAGGGATCACAGGAACGGGTGCGGCACCAGCCGCACCCGTTCTTTCTTACTGGAAAATTGCAAGTGTGGCCGGAAGGGGGTACACTGTACCCAGCGAAGGTGAGGTGCGCATTCGTGCGAAGACACGCTCGGATCGGCGGCCGTACAGCCGGCATGCTGGTCGTACTATTCATAGCCTTACTGGCTTTTCTTCCGGCTAGAGCCCTGGCCGGAAGCTATGGGAATACCACGGTAACCGGGAATGGGATCACCACTTCCGGAACCACGATCGTTGTCAACGACAGTGGCGCGGTCCAATCAAACGTGGGTGCAGCCCAGTCGGCCGGCAGCGCGTCATCGCAGACAGATGTCACAGCGTGTGTCACGGGATCGTCCGTTCCGGCCGTGATGGGCTCGATCTCGGCTGGATCGAGTATAGGCGGTTCCGCCTCCGCTGGAACGTCCACTGCTGGAACATCCACCGCTGGTACGTCCATCGGCGGTAACGCGGTTGGCGGAAACGCGGTCGGAGGTAATGCAGTCGGCAGCAACGCGGTTGGCGGAAACGCTGCCGGCGCCACGCAATCGGCGGCGATCACACGCAACGGTTCAGCAGTTGGCGGATCGGCAATCGGGGGCTCGGCCGTCGGTGGTTCGGCCGTGAACGGCTCGGTAGTGACGGGCACTCCTTCCCAATGCGGCTCCGTCTCCAATGGTGTTGGAGCTGCATCTGTTGCGAGTCAAGCGAATCAGAATGCCATAGTCTGCGGAGCCGTTACCAGCTCGACGGGAACAACGCTCACAATCTCGACTCTTAGTACGTCGATCAACGTGACGATCCAGGCCGGTACCAACGTCGTCGGCGTCCTCCCGGCTACCGGCAATGTGTGTCTCCTGCTGACGAGCTCGAACGGTACGCTCGTTGCGATTCACGTTTTGTCGTGTCACGGATCGACCACCGGCGCGGTTACCCTTCCTTCATCAGCATCTAGCAACGCCAGCGTACTGGTGCAAGGCAACACGTGTGGACAGTATTCTTTGCATACGAATACCGAATCGTCGGCTGGTGGATCATCGTCCACCGTGGATATTGATTGCCCGGATCCCTGCTCTCCCACCACGCCGGCGGCGTCCACTGGCGGTACAGCTTCGCTTCCCGCTCAGACGCCTCTTCAAATATCAACCGGCCCGGCCAATGTGCTTTCTTCCGGACCGGGGCAGTCCACGGCGGCAACCTCGACGGCGATCCTCGCTCTTCGGTTAAGCGATCTTCCGAGCGGTTTTCAACAGACCAGGTACACGAGTCTGGACAATGTGCAGGTGGCTCAGGGCTGGCATATGCCGTTGGCGGCAGTTGAGGCACTTGGCCACCTCGCGGCATCTGAGTCCGCCTTTCATCAAGCGACAAGCAGTGGTACGCTTGCCGTCGACGATCGTGTTGATGTCTACCGCTCGACGGCTGCAGCTCACCTTTCTTTTGTTGCCACCTCCGCCACCATTGCAGCTTCCTATCGAGCCGCTCACCCGCACGTTCTCAAGAAGCTGGGTGTAGGCAAGGAAAGTATCGAGTTCAGTTCCACGTCCGGAGCGAACGGAGCTCGAACGACCACAATCGAAGTTGTTTTCCGGCGCGGGCGATACGTGGCCACGATTACGATCAAAGGCCGTTCATCGCTGGTCACCACGCAACAAGCACTTACGCTCGGGCGCATCCTGGATACCCGCATTCAGGCTCAGTCGTAGAGCGACAGCGCTAAAACTGGAAGTAGATAAAGCGAGGCCCGGTACTGGGTTTCGCGATGAGCGTCACGGCAAAAAGCACCACATATGCGGCCGGCACCAGAGTTTTAGACCATACCGCCGTGCGTCGTGCTCCAACCTCACCGACCCGGCCTGCAACGCGGTGCTCTTGCCATTCCATGAATCCTTCCAGGGCGAGCGTGCCTGCAACGACCACGCCGATAAATAATCGTTCGGTCCCCAGAAGAATATCGCTCGACGATCGATACCACCCGAACATCGATCCCAGCATCGCCCACGCCTGCTGCACCGTCGAGGCCCGAAACAAGACCCAGGCGATGCAAACGCAGACAAACGTCAGAGCCCAACTGCCGATATCGACGAGAGGGCTCCAGAGCCGGACTCGCACGTGAAATCGAGCGGGTATCCGCGAGCGGAACCAGTGATACGTCGACAGCATCGCCCCGTGCAGGATGCCCCAGAGAACAAAGGTCCAATTCGCCCCGTGCCAGAGGCCGCCGAGCGTCATGGTGATCATGAGATTGCGATACCGGTCGTGCCGATTCCCGCCGAGAGGAATGTAGAGGTAATCTCGCAACCAGGTTGAAAGAGACATGTGCCAGCGGCGCCAGAATTCCCCGACACTCCGAGAAAGGTAGGGCCGATTGAAATTCGGTGGCACCCGGTAGCCGAGTATCAGGGCGGAACCCCTTCCAATATCGGTGTACCCTGAAAAATCGAAGTAGATCTGGAAAGCAAAGGCCACGACGGTAAACCAGGCATCCGGCACGGAGAGCCCCGTATTGGTCACCTGAAAATGGTTGAATCCAGTGGCAACGGAGGGAGCAAGGTTATCGGCGAGTGCTACTTTCTTAAATAGCCCGACGACAATCATCTGAAGGCCCTCTCCGATATTGTTCCAATCAAAATCCTGAGGGTGCTCGATTTGCGGCACGAATTGCTCGTAGCGCTTTATTGGCCCGGCAATCTGTGTTGGGAAGAACCCCGCGAACAGCGCGAAGTGCAAGGGCGATGTGACTACCGGGTGACCTTTGTAGACATCTACCAGGTAGTGGAGAAACTCGAACGTGAAAAACGAGATGCCGAGGGGGAGGATGATCGAGGGCAGAGGCCAGAGCGGATGAATGCTCCCCCAGCCGAGTACCGTGAGCGCGCTCTGCACCACGAAAAGGCTGTACTTGTAGAACGCCAGGACGCCTAGATCGACGGTGATGCCGACGATGAGTAGCCATTTCAAGGTCGAGTGCCGGTTGCGAACGCGGCCCAGGAACAGGCCCCACACGAAGTTAAAGAC
Source organism: uncultured Chloroflexia bacterium (assembly GCA_963737125.1). GTDB lineage: Bacteria > Chloroflexota > UBA5177 > UBA5177 > UBA5177 > JANWJD01. The sequence continues at coordinate 497,112 of CAVTRL010000001.1, forward strand.
GGTCAAGCCGATAATGAGTAACAGGAACAGCGGGCTCCAGCTGGCATAGAAGAGGTAGCTGGCACCCAGCAGGAGAACGAGCCGGGTACGACGCGGTGCAAGGTAATACGCCACTACAACTAAAGGCAGGAAGTACGCGTATTGCAGGCTATTGAAGAGCATGAACCGATGTGTCTCGGATGACGGGTCTCTGCGCCTTCACCGCGCGCCGCTTCCCCCGTGGCGAATAAGTGGAACGATGTCGTGACGGACCACCATTCTTGTAAGCAGCGTGGCTCCCGCGTCGTCGAGATGGTGCAGATCCAGAAAATCCTTGCGAGGGAAGATCCGAGGACTCACACTGTAAAGATCCAGTAGAGTGGCATGATTTCGAGCGGCGATGCGACGCACCAGTACATCGTATCGCCGTATTGCCGCCGGGCTACTCCACATGTGTCTGAGCACGGCCGTCACCGGCATATTAACCAGCACCATGTGGATGCCGCGTTTGCGCCCAAGTGCAAGCAGATCGTTCAACAGCTCCACTCGCCGGCTGGAAACATGGTACTTCTTCAAACGTGCCGCGTACTCGAGATAATTTTCTTGAATGAGCGATTTTGGGCCTGGCCCGGGATGAAGCCACACGGACTTACCTCCCGGGAGCGGACTGAGATGGTACGGGCCGGGTGCGAAGTATTTGTGGGATGGGTCGTCCGGATTGAAGACGATGCTGAGAGCGTTTCGAATGAGCGTCGTATCCCGGCATAGCGGGCACAACGTGGTTAACAAAAAATGTACTTTATCGTCCAGGCTTGGTCCGGCATAGAGTGCGAAATCGTCCGGACGGAGAAACATCGTGTAGTACGGAAGGGTTGCTTCCTGTAAAGGGGCGAAATCGGGATCGAGGTCGAATTCCGAAAATCCGTAGACGATGAATGCAGGCTTTTTAGAGTCCTGAATGACGTTTTTCAGTAGCAGGTAATTCAGCTCGATTGAGGCACCGGTAATTCCCAGATTCAAGGCCCGGACCTTCGCGCCACTGAGCCGTGCAACCTCGCTCTCGGCTATTTGCGGATCAAATCCCTCGAGGGCTCGCGAGCTCCCCAAAAAAATGATGTCCGGACGGGGTGAGAAGTAATAATCGGCTACGCGCGCGGACGTATATTGAAAGTCATAACTCGCGAGCCGCATCAGGTAAGGCTGAAATACGAGTACCAGGATGTTCACAATCGTGAAGGCGACGATCGTGGATGCAACGGCGATCCATGCAGTTCGGCTGGCGAATCCGGCAGAGGTGCGTCCCCGGGTTTGCGAGGATATGGCAGTCGATGAGGGGATGGCGGTTGGCGTCGATCCGTGGCCTTCAGGATACGCAAGTGGCTGTGCCACGCTGTAGTCTCCCACACTGATTGACGTTGTGCGGGCCTCGAACTCCAGTGCTACGCATCAACCTCGAAGTTGTACCCGACACGATATGAGCATCGTTGTACACGCGATTTTTGACTCTGGCACCGGGAGGCCCACGAGAAAATCAGATGACATTGTACACCTGCCGCCTACTCCAACGGTTTTGAGCGCCCGAGGCGGTCCAGCCCATAATGATAGACTCAGCCTCTTCAACCATGTATGCCTGGATGGAGAGCCCGAGCCGCCTGGCTGCTTGCAGCAGACAAACGTGGTGGGGAAACGAGCACCGTCATGATCAACGAGCGTGCGATCGAAGTTCCATGGGCGCTTGCCCAGCTTCCTCAATTTGGATCCGTGCTGGACATTGGGAGCTGCGATGCCGCGTATTTACCGGCCATCGTGCAGCCGCATCGGCATCTCCACTGCCTCGATCCGCGGGACTGCGGAGCGACCGTACCGCCGGGCGCCGTCTTCCACCATCAGAGTGTGATCGGCAACACGCTGCCGTCCTCGTTTTACGATGCCATTCTCGCCCTATCGACGGTCGAACACATCGGTCTCCCGTGTTACGGTCAGAAGCCGTTCGCACGGGGCGATTACCTGGCTATGGTGGAGTTTAGAGATTTGCTCAAGCCCGGCGGACGGCTCATCATGACTGTACCCGCGGGGAGCAGCAAAATCACCTCCTGGTACCGGCAGTACAGCCCCGCTGCCCTCCGTGATCTCCTCGATGGCTGGGCCGCCACAATCTGTTTTTGGGCTTTCAATGGCAGTGAGTACATCCCTATTGCCGAGGAACGCGTGACGGAGTTCGATTACCGCGATCGCTTCGAGCACGAAGCAGGTGCCGGCGCCGTGGCGGGAGTTATTGCGAGCCTATTGTAGCCGGCCCATCCATTCCCGCCGGCACGCACTGGCTCAGCTTCCCGGTAGGGCCGGAACCGCAGTGATGGGCGTGATAGTATCTCGTATCCAGATTGGGGACCGCTGCCGGGGCACTGTACAACGATGCATAGAAACACCATGAGACGTGCTTCGACCTGGCCGGCACCGCTATCCAATTTCGGAAGCGTCCCGGTCCGCGCGTCGTCGAGTGGACGTCCATGACGGAGCACCGCCGGTACCGCATCGCCATGTGGGCGCCCCTGCCTCCGTCGAGAAGCGGTATCGCCGATTACAGCATGGACTTACTGGGCGAGCTGGGCCGCGTGTGCGACCTGGAAACCTTTACCGCGTCGTCGTCGGCTCTGGAGCATGCGGACGATACCCGGAACGCAATATTTCCCTACTCGGCATTTCCCGAGAGAAGCACGCATCGCCCCTTCGATCTCAATGTCTACCACATGGGAAATAGCGGAGAACACCACGAGGCTATCTATGCCCAGCTTCTACGGCAGCCGGGAATCGTCGTACTGCACGACTCGACGCTTTTCGACTTCTACTGGGACATCCTGGTGACCGCCGATCGAGGCGAAGAGTTCATCGACGAAGTGGGTTTCAACTTTGGGTCGGAAACGCAAGCTCTTATGCCACTGGTCTTCCAGGACAAGTTCTCTCCAGATCGCCTTGCGTTTCACCTGGCGCGTCGTACGATTGAAGCCAGTCTGGCGGTGATCGTTCATAGCGAGTGGGCACGCGACCGGTTCGACCGGCGGTACGCCCAGAGCAATGTCGTTCATATACCGCACGGCACGACGATACTGGATCGTACCGCCGGCGCCGCCCAACGGGATCTCTACGGCTGGTGCCATGACGATCTGGTGATAGGCGTGTTCGGTAACCTGGACCGCGCGAAGCGCCTCGACGTTATAGTAGATGCCTTCGCTCGGGTCCACAAGAGTTACCCCAATACCCGTCTACTCCTGGCCGGAAGGGCGGACGACGGTCTCTATATCAAACAAATACACGAATCCGTACGGAATGCGGGGATTCGTGATGCGGTTGCGACTGTCTACGAAGTCCCGTTCGAGCAGTTCCAAGGCCTCCTGTCAGCAGTCGATTTGGTTGTGAATCTGCGCCGGCCAACTGCGGGAGAAACGTCCGGAACGCTGATTCGCGCTCTCGGTGCCGGAAAGGCCGTGATCTCCTCGGATATTCCGCAGGCACGAGAATGGGATCGTAGTTATTGCTGGCTGGTGCCCACGGAACCGGATCGCGAGTGCCGCCGGCTTACCGAGTATCTCGCGTACGCCGCGAGTCACCTCGACGAAGTTCGGCGTAACGGTGAAGATGCCCGTGCCGCGGTCAGACGTACATCCACCTGGGATGTCGTAACCCGAGAGTACGTATCTCTCTTTCAACGAGTACTTGCCTGGTATGCTTCTCCCCAGTCCGCGCCGGAGGACCTGGCATCGCGACGTGCCTCCGGTGTCAACGTCATAGGTGATTTCGCCGTGGCAAATGGGCTGGCGGAAGCCGCGAGCAGCACGATCAACGCGATAGTGCGCCAGGGAATCCCGATCAGCTATATCGAGCCGATGGTTGAGTCGGACCGTCAGCTCTTCGCCACCAAACCGCATGCTTTTCGTTCCCTGCCGCACGGCAGTCTGTATCCCATCAACCTCTCGTTCCACAACATCGACGAGATGCGTACGATCAAGCGGACAGCCTGGGAAGAGATGGTGGCCGGTAAATACACGATAGCGTCCTGGTTCTACGAGCTGCCTCGGATTCCAGAGTTGTGGCTCGATGCGTTCGACCGGGTGGACGAAATCTGGGCGCCCAGCCGGTACACTCAGGCCAGCATGTTGACGGTTGCGGAAGTGCCGGTGACCGTCGTTCCTGTACCGGTCGAGGTTCTGACGTCACCAGCACCGCATCGCGGCGCCTTTTCGATTCCGCTCCATCGCTACGTGTTTTACTGTAGCTTTTCGGCCGCATCGTGCTGTGGGCGTAAGAATCCCTGGGGAGTTATCGATGCGTTTCAGCGCGCCTTTGGATTACCGGGTCACGACGGGCCATTGCTCGTGATGAAGGTGCACTATTTGCACCGCTACCCGGTATTGCAGGAAGCGTTACACGCCGCTATTGATCGTGTGGGAGGTGTTCTTATCGAGCACTCGTTTTCTCGCCAGCAGACGAATGACCTGCTTTTCTGTGCCGACGCCTACGTCTCATTGCATCGCTCCGAAGGTTTTGGGCTGGGCCTGGCCGAGTCGATGTATCTCGGAAAGCCGGTGATCGGCACGTATCACTCGGGAAACGTCGATTTCATGAACGAGGAAAATAGTTTTCCGGTTCGTTGCACGCTGCGGCCGGTGACGGTTGACGATCACCGGTATCAACCCGAGTGTGCCAAGCTGTACGAACCCGGGCAACTCTGGGCGGAGCCGGATCTCGACGACGCGGCTTCGCGAATGCACTATGTCTATACTCACCAGGCGGACGCGCGGTACATTGCGCGGCGTGCCGCGCGAGACATCCGTGAATACTGCTCCCCCCGGGCGGTCGGCCGTGCCATCGAATCGCGACTCCTCCAACTAGACATAACCGGTTCAACTGTGCATCGAGAAGGGATGACGGCAGGTGTCCATAGAGCATGAGCTGAACGAGCTGGAGCGCCGGCAACTCGATGCGTTTGAAGCTTGGGATAGAGTGCGCGCCTTCAGTTGCGCCGTCCCGATGGGGCACCGCCGCGGTCTTGGATTGTTGCCCCGTATCCCTGTGCTTCGACAGGTACTGCTTGCCGTTCAGCGCCTGCGCTATGCCAGTGCTCTGGCGGATCGGCAACGCGATCTCAATCTTATCGCGCTGGAGCGAGCATCTCGACTTACACAGCTGGTGGACCTCCGAGTGGCTACCGTTGAACGCCAGATCGGCGAAGTCGACCAACGGGCCGTCTCCGCGCGCGATCTCGCCGCCGTTGTGCATAGAGACGTTGGTAAAGCAATGAACGAGATACACGATCGCATGGATACGACGACATCGTATGTAACGTTTCAGTCCGGCGTGTTACAGAGTGACGTTTTTGAATTTCGCGAGAAAATCACCGAGCGCCTGGTCAACGTCGAGGACCGAACCACCGGTCACGATATGCGGATCGAGGATCTCGAAGAGAGCACCCGATTGCATCGCGGCTTTATCAGGCGGCTGGAACAACTGAACAGTGGCCGGAGCGCTCTGGCATCGACTCTGGTTCCCAATCACCCTCATCCTCTGGCGGGAGATCGTTTACCGCTCCTTATTTCGCAGGTCGAGCAGCGAATCCCCGATTTGAGGCGTGCCAGGCAAGTGGGCGTTTCCATTCAGGACGGCGTGGCCGACGACATGATTGCGATCCAGTCGGCGTACTTTGGCGATCGCCTGGGCATGTACGGTACCAGAGACAACGCCTGGTACCACATCGACTACACCGACGAGTGGAATCGGGACATTCTCTTCGAGAATGCGTTGAGCAAGCTCGAACCCGGCGGACACTTCATCTTGATTAGCGACCCGGCTCGCACCGATACGGTTGCCGATCGCCCGCTTTCGAAAGTGCTTGGTGAGGTTTTCGAGATCGCGCCAACGGTTCGAGCGTCGGTCCACGTGTGGCGGCGTCCCTGACGGATCGCCGCGTGCGTCGATTTCGGCGCATAAAAAGGGGTGAGCCCGCGGCCCACCCCTTAGCGTGGAGATCTGCTCCGTCGAGCTATTGCGTGTTGGTGTTCGTCTGCGAATTCGTGCAGGCGGTTCCTGGAAACCGCATGACACCCATGCGCGTGATGATAATGAAGCCGCAATTTGTATAGCTTCCCACGGCTCCGCCGCCGACCCCGGTGCCGCCGACCGCGGTACCACCAACCGCCGTGCCACCGGTTCCGTGAGCTCCACTCGCCGTGCCGCCGTTCGTTCCGCCGCCGTTCGTGTTGGTGCCGTTTACCGACCCGCCCTGAGTAGCGGTGCCGTTGGTGCTCGTGCCGTTCGTGCTCGACCCGGACGTCTGAGTACCGCTATTGGATATGACGACGGGCGTCTGGGTGCCCGATGTATTCGACTGCGTGGGCGTATTGGCCGTCGTGGTGACCCCGTTCGAGGTGTTGGTATTGGTGATCGAGTCGGCGTGTCCGGTGATTGGCTGCACGAGGCCCATCGCGAGGACCAATCCGGTGCCGGCTGCCGCGCAGCGATACCCAATACGCTTCAAGTTTCTCATCCCGTTCTCCTTACCCGATGCTATGTCTTGCTCCATGCACAGTGTGAGAGCATTACCAGCGAGACGGTTTTCGATGGCGCTTCCGCGGTGTTAGTCGCGGAAGTTTTTGCTCTTTTTCCGTATGCTTGGCTGGACAGGCGCCTTGCCGTCACCGAAGGATACACACCAAATAATCTGCTGTCAATGGTCCACTGTCCGAAATACCACCCAGCGCTCCTGCTGACGGGGCCACCTTCTGGCTCGACCGAATTGCACCGTTGTGCCGCTCACAGGCGCCGGAACGGGTAGTAAGAACCCCATGATTCGACGATACAGCCCCCATATTCTCAGCATTCAATTCATCGCCCAGGTCATCTTGACCCTGATGGCGTTGAAAATCGGGGAGTTTTTGCGCTTGCATATCGTCACCGGATTGGAACGCCGCGAGCGGTTCGTGGCATTGCAGCCGTGGGTGTACTTACTCGTACTGGCAATCTGGATCACGTTTTTCTTGATGTTTGGGGCGCTGGACTCCCGACGTGGCGAATCTCCACTGGCCGATTTAGGAAATCTCTGGTTGTCGGTCACCGTATCCATGCTCGTTCTTGCGAGCATCTTTTACCTTCTGGCGCTACAGCCTCCCGATGCCCCATCGCGTCTGTTTTACGCCTACTTCTACGTGGTCGATCTGTTGCTGTTGGGCGCCTTGCAGGCTGTTGTCTTCAACGTGCTCGGTGCTCTGCGGCGTCGAGGGCGGCACATTCGCCGTGCACTGCTGGTTGGCGGGGGTGTCTACGGGCGCTATGTCGCGGTGCGCCTCAGAGGACAGGAATCATCCGGGGTTTCGCTTATCGGCTATCTGAGCGCGCAACCGGAGTCGCTGGTATCGCATCTCCCACGGATGGGCGCCTTCGACGATTTATTGGACACTGTTCGACAGAACGCCATTGACGAGGTAATCATCGCACTTCCCGCGGCCGCCCACGAGGAAGCGCTGCGAATGAATGCCGAATTGCAAGAAACCAGCGTAAATGTGCGGATATTGCCTGATGTATTCGAAATGGTCGCAATGCGAGCCCGGGTCGAGGATTTCCACGGACTCCCGTTAATCAGCATTCGTGAAACCAGCATGAACCCTATTCAGGCTCGTGTGAAGCGAGTATTCGACGTGGTGCTCGCGGCGATTCTTTCCATTCTGTGCAGTGTGTTGTTCGTGGTGATTGCCCTCTGGATTCGGATCGATTCGCCGGGACCTATCCTGATTCACCAGAAACGCGTGGGAGCCGGCGGTACGGTGTTCCGCATGCACAAGTTTCGATCCATGAGATGGGATCCGGCGGACATCGACACTGCTTTTGAAAAGCGCCCCCACGATCCACGGGTGACGCGCGCCGGAAGGGTCTTACGACGCACGAGCCTGGACGAGTTACCGCAACTCTGGAATGTACTGGTTGGTGAAATGAGCCTGGTTGGCCCTCGCCCCGAGCTCCCCGGAATTGTGGAAAGCTACGAACCCTGGCAACGCAAGCGTTTTGGTGTCCCACCAGGCATGACCGGCTGGTGGCAGATCAACGGCCGCGCCGAAGAGTCGATGCACCTCAATACCGAAGCAGATCTCTACTACGTCCAGAATTACTCCATCCTGCTCGACATCCAGATTCTTTTACGGACTCTGGGTGCTGTGATCAAGGGGCGCGGAGCCTTCTAGTTCGTAAAGTCCTCCGTGAGCCACGTCTTGTTATTGACGTTGTAGATGCCGATGCCGACCTGATGATAGCCGGGGTTCAAGATGTTACACGCATGATTGGTTGTGGTACTGCAGGTGGACCCACTGTGCGGCTCCGACATCATCATGGCGTCGAGTTTTTGCAGGTCGGTCAGCTCGTTACCGTAGCTCGCCTCGCCCACGTTCTCGCCGGCCATGGTATAGGAGATGCAGATGTCGGCCGGAAACTGATCGTGACTGATCGAGCCGACCTGCGCCATGTGTACCGAGTGTCCGTACGATCCCACGCAGGTCGACGTTCCATTGGTCTCAGTCGAGTTCAGCGTGAGCGGCCCGACGCCTGCTTGAGCACGGTCGGCATTGAGCATGTTGAGCATTGCCTGTATGCAGCCGCTCTGCGAACCCGGACACGTGGTCGTGGTGCCCACCGTAACGGCGTTATTCAGGTACTGAGCGAACCAGGCGACGCCCTCCTGCACCATTTCTTCCTGCAGCGTGTAGCTGCCTGCCGTACTGGGGGCGGTTACCGTGACGGCAATGGTGGCGCTATGACCGGGCAGTATGTTTGAAGGCAAGGCCCACCGTTGGTCAGTAGCCCACGTCCCGCTCGAGTTGATGAAGTGAATACCGAGATGAAAAGGGTTGGTACCACCGGAAAGCCAGGTCGAGCTGCCGTTATTTGTAACGGTCACACTATACGAGGCGCTCCCACCCGGCGTGAAACTGGCCGGCTGTCCGCTCACGCTGTACTGAGCGGAATTCGTTGCCGCAAATGTCCGCGTGGCGGACAACGTCGAAAATAACGCGGTGAAGGCGATTGCCACTCCGCTCAAAAAGACTCTCTTCCTCATAGCTATACCGTTTCCCTTCCCATTAGTGACTGTCAACAAAGCTGGGCAATTTCGAGCCACAATGGGCCATCGTAATCGCTGGAGCGCCCGAGTGCAACCTCGTTGCATCAAAATCGATCAGGTACGATGCTATCAGGCAGCCTATTCCGCGTCACGGGGAGGACGTACCCTCACAGCCGGGACAAAGGTCCCGATGTTGGTTGGTATCGAAGGGGTAAGCCTGTGCGCGTCCCGGACGCAGCGGCAATCGTCCAAATATTTCAACGTGGCCGGCGTCTCTGGCGGTCAAACCCGGCCCTCTTCTATGACCGGCTGTGGAGTTACCTCCGATCGCCTACCTGGGGCTTGCACGAACTGATCGAGACTCCACGGCGATCCAAGCGCATCCAGGAATCGTACGAGGCATGGCTGCAGTGTCGCCAGGCGGCGGGGATCACCGCCGATTCTTTCAGCGATGGACCACTCCTGAGTGTGATCATGCCGGTATTCAATACGCCGGAGGACGTGCTCCGCGCGGCGATTCTGAGCGTCTTGCAGCAGACCTATGGGAATTGGGAATTGTGTATCGCGGACGATGCGTCGTCGGAACCACATGTACGCTCGCTGCTGGCGGACTATGAAGCCCTGGATAGCCGCGTTGTGGTCGTGCGGCGTGCCGTGCAGGGGCACATTTCGGCAGCCAGCAACAGTGCGATCGATCGTGCTCGGGGCGAATTTGTCGTCCTGCTCGACCACGATGACGAGCTGGCTCCCTCTGCCCTGAAGGCGGTGGCCGATGCAATCCAGCGGGAGCCCAGCGTGGACTTTTTATACAGTGACGAGGAAAAGCTCGATTTCGATGGTAGCCCGGTCGAGCCGTTCTTCAAACCGGCCTGGTCGCCCACCCTGCTCGCCTGTGGGAATTACGTGACGCACCTCGCGGCGATGCGCCGCACCACCGTTGTGCGCGTCGGTGGCTTTCGGGATGAGATGGTGGGAAGCCAGGACCATGACCTGTTCCTTCGTGTAACCGAGCAGGCACGGTCAGTAGCCCACATCCCACAGGTGCTGTACTCGTGGCGCAAGTCGACCACGTCGACGGCGGTCGCGACTAGCGCGAAGCCGTACGCCATCGAGGCGGCTCGACGTGCCCTACAAAGCGCGATCGACCGGAGGGGGACCGATGGGATTCTCGAGCCGAGCCATCTCAACGGGCTGTTCGCGGTGCGAACGCCTCTTCGGGCCCCGGTTCGCGTGTCCGTGATCGTCCGTGGCTCGGCACAGAGTTGGGTCGCGGGATTCCACTCGCCCGATATTCAGGTGTGCGATGTCACATCGATCGATGGGACATCGACTGCCGGAACAATCGCGCGGGCCATAAATGAGGGAACGGGTGAGTTTCTACTCTTTGTGGACGCCGACGAACTCCCTGACGCTGAGGATGCGGTGTCACGTCTACTCGCTTCGGCCCAAACTGCCGGAATCGGCGTGGTAGGCGGCATGACGGTGCATCGCGAGAAGGGAGAGATTCTACAGGCCGGCATTGCGTTCACGCCGGAAGGGCAACCGTTCTATGCGTTCATGGGTGCATCGGTGTTCCCGCAGCGCAATTTTTACCTCAACTTGAAGGACCTGCCACGAGAAGTAAGCGCAACCTCTCAGGGATGCAGCGCTCTGCGGCGTTCTACCTGGGACGTGATGGGAGGCTGGTCCTGCGCGCTTCCAGCGGGCCTGGCGCTGTACGATCTTTGTCTCCGGGCACTGGCGGCGGGCTATACCAATATCTATACGCCGTCGGCACGGTTTGTAACGGACCGCCGGCTTCCCGCTATACCCACGGTGACCGATTGGCCCTGGCCCTGGATCAACTTCAGCGATCCGTTCTGGAATCCGAATTTAAGTCCCTTTAATCCGGATGGCTTGCCGTTTCGATGTGACGGTAGTCGCGAGCCTCGAGTTCGACCTGGATTCTCCGCGACGGCGCTCGGACCAGGAGCCGGGCGAGACCGGTAAGACGGTACAGTTCTCGTTCTCTGCGCCATGCCACACTTCGCGGTCAACATCGTTACGTATAACAGCGCTGGAAGTATCGATACCTGTCTCGATGCCGTATTTGGGCAAGAGTATCGTGACTTCTCAGTTACGGTGATCGATAACGGCTCAACCGACGGCACCCTTGATCGCCTGGCGCGGCGGAGCGCACAGAGTATTCGTATTCTGCCCATGGAGCGGAACCTGTACTACGCTCGTGCACACAACATTGGCATACGAGAGACCACGTCCGATCTGGTGCTGACGCTCAACCCTGATGTGATCATACGGCCGGACTACCTCGAGCAAATCGCGCAGGCATTCGCCCTGTCGCCCGGCATTGGCTCGGTCAACGGTAAGCTGCTGCTGCTCACGTTCCAACCCAGAAGCGTGGATGAGGTGTTCTCACTGGATATCAGTGAAATGGTCGTGGACGGCGCCGGCTTGATGATGCTTCGTAGCCGGCGTCCGTTTCTCCGCTGCCATCGGAAACCGGCGTCGTTGTGCGGCGACCGGGCGCACTATATCTTTGGGGCTGATGGAGCCTGTGCGGCCTACCGACGGGCGATGTTGGAGGATACGAACGTCGACGGCGAATATTTCGACGAGGATTTCGTTATATACCGAGAGGACGTCGACCTGGCGTGGCGAGCCCAACTCTACGGTTGGGATAGTTACTATGCCCCTGCTGCCGTGGGGTACCATGTGCGGGGATTCCATCTAGGCGGGTCGCGCCACACGATTCCCCCCTTCGTCAAGCGTCAGTCGGTAAAGAACGGATGGCTGTTACCCATCAAGAACGATACTCCAGGCGCCTTCTTTCGCCAAACGCCCGCGGTGCTCCGCTATCAGGCAAAGATTGTCGCCGGTTTACTCACCGTCGAACACAGCTCCATTCCCGCGATTACCGATGTCATCGCTTTGTGGCCACGCATGCAACGGAAACGAGCCCTGATTCAAGCGCGGCGCGTGCGTACCGACGCTGAGATGTCCAAATGGTTCGAGTAGCCTCTACCGAACGTGGCTTCTCCCTCTGATGCGTTCTTCAATTCGGTTGAGCGCCGCTACCCGCCGTACTACCGGCACCCCGCACGCACGCGTGCCAATGTTGCTACGGGAATACGTGCTCGATTTGGCCATCGTGCTCACGGCCTACCTGGTCGCAACCTACTGGCGGCGGGAGCTTCCCTTCGGCAAATTTGTCGGCTTCAACTACGAGTGGCATACGCCAAAACTGTATGTAACGATAGCGCTCTGCCTGGCCGCCGCGTACGTGCTTCGCATCGCCCTCCAGCATTTTCCCGTGGTGCGTGCAGCGCCACATTTTCTGACCCTCTTCGCCGGGATCATCTTGATTTGCCTGGGACTTTCAATTTTTCTGCCCCTGCAATCGGGCCTGCAAAAGGGTTATTTTTTCTTGCTTGCGGTGGGGCTCGGCTTGCTCATCGTGCCGATCCGGGATGACGCGCAACGAATCGAGCGTATTCCCTCGCTATCGTCAAGTCTGCAACGATTGTGGGTGGCTCGCAGCTTGTTGCGCATGTGGGTGCAATATAGCATCCATTCGCGCTACTCGCAGGCCGTGCTCGGCATCCTCTGGATCATCTTGCTCCCGCTCTCCACGGCGCTTGTCATGTCGGTTGTGTTTTCGGAGATCATGCGAGTTCATACCGGGAACGCGCCGTTCATCGCATTTTTCCTGGCGGGCTCGGTCCCGTTCAGCCTTTTCAGCCAATCCATCTCGGGCGGCATGAGGTCAATCCTCTCAGCCATGGGTCTGATCAACCAGATCTACTTCCCCCGTGAAATTATTGTTGTCTCGGCCCTCGGCGAAGCGTTGGTGGACGCTTTCTTCATGTTTTGCGCCATGCTCGTAATCGATGCCCTCTTTCACGTCTACCCCAACTCGCTGTTCGTAATTTTGCCTTTAATCGTGCTCATTCAGGTCGCCTTATCGCTGGGCCTGATGCTTCTGACGAGCTGGTTGACGGTCATCATCCGTGATATCCCGCAGTTGGTTAGCGTGTTGCTTCAGATCTTGTTTTACCTGAGCCCGATTATCTATCCGGTAAATATCGTGCCCCATCGCTACCAGTTTTTGATCAACCTCAACCCGATTGGCCTGCTGATCGCAGCCTATCGAGATATCATCGTCTACGGTCGCGCACCTGACTGGTTCAGCCTGGTCTATCCGGCGGCGCTCGCCGTGGCCGTGCTCGTCTTTGGCTACCGGCACTTCAAGGCGAATGAAGATCGCTTCGCCGATATGATCTGATGGCTACGCTTCACTCCGGGTCGTCTCAGCCCGCGATCGTCGCCGATGGAATATGGAAGAGCTATCGCCCCAAGTCCCATCAGATCAGCCTGCGGCATGAGGCCGCACGATTCGTCAGGCAGCCCTTCCAGCCTCGCGTTGAGGAGCCCAACGATCTCTTCTGGGCGCTGCAGGACGTATCCTTTGCCGTTCAGCCCGGTGAGTCGGTCGCGCTGGTGGGACGCAACGGCTCCGGAAAATCGACGCTTTTGCGCATCCTCTGTGGCATCACCAGACCAGCGCGGGGTGTGAGCCAGGTCCATGGCCGCTTTGCCACGCTCATTGCCCTGGGAGCCGGTTTCGATACGGAGCGAACAGGACGCGAGAATATTTTTTTGAACGCCGCCATCCAAGGCGTCTACCGACGCGAGATAAGCAAGATCATGGATCAGATCATCGACTTCGCGGAGCTCGGAGAGTTCATCGACGTCCCGGTGAAACGCTATTCCAGCGGGATGGTCACCCGACTTGGGTTCAGTATCGCGGTTCACATCCTTCCTGAGATCATCTTCATCGACGAAGTCCTGGCGGTGGGCGATAGCGCTTTTCAAGAGAAATGCATTCAGCGTATCGCACGGATGAAGTCGGAAGGTCGAACGCTGATGTTCGTCTCCCATGCAGCCGATACGGTTCGTGAGTTGTGCGAACGCGCTCTCTGGCTGAATCATGGGCGGTTGCAAATGGACGGTCCGACCGATGAAGTGCTTCAGGCATACGATGCCATGCTGGAAGCGCAGGGACAATAAGCGTATGCCGTTTGCAGTCGTCGGCATGCATCGCAGCGGCACGTCGATGGTGGCCCGGTTGCTCAATCTGGCCGGAATCGAGCTTGGCGACCCGGATGCAATGTTGCCACCCACCGAGTTCAACGAGGAAGGACACTGGGAGAACAGGACCTTCCTGGACATCAACGACCGGATATTGGAACGGTTTGGTGGCAGTTGGGATACACCACCACTCTTTTCCGCTGGCTGGCAGGACCTACCCGATCTCGATCCGTTGCGGACCGAGGCTACTGACTTTGTTGACTGGACTTTTGCCGCCGGCACACAGTGGGGCTGGAAGGATCCTCGAACGACCCTGACCATACCCTTCTGGCGGCGGGTAATACCGGAGCTTCGATTTGTCGTCTGTGTGCGCAATCCGCTTGACGTGGCGGCCTCACTCGAGACGCGAGATGCAATGCCCGTGGAGGCCTCGCTGGTGTTGTGGCAGCTCTACACCGAGCTCGCGCTCACCAATACCGATCCGCGCGAGCGAATCATCGTTCACTATGATGACTTCTTCCACCGATTCGATGACACGATGAGGTCGCTACTGGAGTTCATCGGGTCGCCGGAGTTGCAGCCGGGCTCGGAGCGTGAGAGCGCCCTCCAGCTGGCTGTTTCCGCCGGCCTGACGCACCACCGGCACACGTACGAAGATGTGATCGCCGATCCCCATGTACCGGCCCCGACGCGCCTCCTCTATGAGGGCCTGCTGTACCGGCCGGAAACGGTCGACCGCTTATTCAATGACCGCCCAATTGACGAGCCGCTGCAGCATATCGTGCCGGCCATCGATCGTGAAAGCCGCGCTCGGGAAAGGCTGCAGGCGCTTTCCGCCGACCTTTCACGCCGCGAGCAAGAAATAGAGCGCCAGCTCGAACAACTGCAGGATCGAGATCGGTCGATACAGACGCTGGAGGACCAGGTAGCAGATCTCACCGTACGGCTGGACCGCACGATGGAGCTGCTCCAGTCCACCGAGGACGCGGTGACCGAGATGCGGGCGCAGTCAGCGGAAAGCCGTCATTACGCCGAACGTTTGCTCGGAAGCCTTGAGGAGCGTGAGCAAACCATACGCGAGACGGTCACTCTTCATCAGGAACAGTTGCGCGAATTGGCCGAAAGGCATGAAAACTCGATGCGCGAGATGTCTGCTCGGCTCGCGGAGTGGCAGGACCACTGGACGCGAGTGCAGGGAACGGTGGCCTGGTCGTTGGTGGAAAATCTTCGGCGCAGCAGAAGACTGATATTCCCGGAACGGAGTCGTTTGGAGTGGCTCTGGTTCCACGCACTTCGTCGAGAAGTTCCAGGACGCAGGGGGATCGATCCGGCAGTAGCTTCCCTACCGGCCAGCGGCCAGGGGACGCAGGCAAGCGAAATCCAACACGCTGTTGGTCGATCGCAACTGCAGAGCTTTCTCGAAGGCCAACGCACCTTGATCTTCCCGTCCGTCGAGCAGCCGCGCGTCAGCATCGTCATGTTGACCTGGAATCAGGCGCACAACACGTTTATGGCACTCCAGAGCTTGCTCGCGTATGAAAGCTCTCTACAGTTCGAGCTGATCGTTATCGACAATGCATCCGAGGATGAAACATCAGCGTTACTCGATCGACTCGAACACGTGCGGATTCTGAGAAATGAGACCAATGCTGGATTTGGTGCGGCCTGCAACCAGGGAGCGGCTTTAGCGCGCGGCGACCTCATTTGCTTTCTCAACAACGATACTCTCTCAAACCCCGGTTGGCTCGACGAATTGGTGCGTATCCTTGATACCTACCCCAGGTGTGGGGCGGTGGGTGCCAAACTCGTGTTGTCTGATGGGCGGCTGCAAGAAGCCGGAAGCATTATCTGGCGCGACGGGTCGACCCGAGGGTACGGACGTGCGATGAATCCGCAAGCGCCGGAATACTGCTATGTGCGCGAGGTGGACTATTGTTCCGCAGCCTGTCTACTTATACGGAAGACCCTCTTCGATACGCTGGGTGGCTTCGACGGCCGCTACGCGCCCGCCTACTACGAAGATGTCGATCTGTGCATGGCGGTGCGACAGGCAGGCTTTTCCGTCATATTCGCCCCCAAGTCTGTCGTTACGCACCTGGAGCACGCCAGCAGCGACCGCAGCGCGGCAATTGCGTTGCAACAGAGAAACAGAAATGTTTTCGTCTCTAAATGGCGCCAGGCTCTCGGCAATCACGCCCTTCCAAACGTACGCGATGAACTCAGGGCGCGAGATAGTCGCAAGTGCAAGCGAGTGCTCGTTATCGACGATCGCATTCCCGAGGCGCGCTTCGGTAGCGGATTTCCCCGAACGCGCGCACTGCTCGAGATGTTGGCGCGTCTGGACTACGTCGTAACGTATCTGCCGACGGCCGACCCGACGCCGGTAGAACCAGATACGAGCGAGCTACAGCAACTCGGTATCGAGGTTCTTCACAGCGTGCTGGACGTGTCCGACAAGTTACGGGAACGTCGAGGCCTGTACGACGTAGCGATTGTAAGCAGACCAACCAACGTCCCGTTCTTGCCCGTGGTCCGGCAATGGAACCCGTCCGCCCGGGTGATCTACGATGCCGAGGCAGTATTTACCTTCCGCGACGCGCTGCAGGCTGAGATCGACGGCAATCCCTTTACTGTCGAGCAAATAAACGAGCGGATCTCGAACGAGCTCGCGCCTCTGGTCACCGCCGACGCCGTGATTACGGTGTCCGAACGGGAACGCGCCGCGATCGAGCAGCACTTCCCCGGGAAGCCCGTCCACGTATGGGGCCATCCTACTTCTGTGAGGCTCGAGGGCCCGTCATTCGCGGAGCGGCGAGGCGCACTGTTCGTGGGATATCTGGCGTCGGCGCCAAACAATGACGCTCTGCTACAACTGCTTCGAGAGATCATTCCAACGGTCTACGGCGACGTTGGTTGCTCCCTTACGGTGATAGGCAGCGATGCTCAACCGGAAGCGTTGATCGCCGGCGCCGCCGTGCCGCGAGCCGTGAGTTTTGGCGGGTTCGTCGGCGATCTTACCGGAACCTATGATGCGAGCCGAATATTTGTGGCGCCTCACCGCTTCGCCGCTGGCGTACCGCTGAAAGTGATAGAAGCCATGGCAAACGGGCTGCCGTGCGTGATCTCCCAACTTCTGGCCGATCAATTGGGAGTGACTGATGGACTGAACGCGTTGGTGGCAGCCAGCAACGACGAGTTCGCGGTAAAGCTGGCGCATCTGTACTCCGAAGAAGCGCTGTGGCAAGACATGCAACGGAACGGGTTTCAATTCATTCGCGAGCGGTACGATCCCGGCCACATGGAAGCCCAGCTGCGTGAAGTGATCGAAGCACACCCAGCGCCGGCTGGTAGCGCAGTCAGAAGCGCCGCAGTGACGTCGAGGTAGGTAGTCATGGGTGCCGGTGCTTCCCAGACCTGGGTTGCGCAACTCAGTGGCCGGCGTCCGTCCCCGAGAAAATCCCGCTTTCTCGGGTCGCCCACCACCGATGCGTGCGCGGAGCCAGAGACATGAGAATCATGACGAGCACACTGAGTGCAGTGAGTAGCGCACCGAGCCCGAGACCGGGGGCTTCATATTGAATCACGATCGTGTGTCGGCCGCCCGGTACGCGTATCGACTGGAAGATTATATCCGCGGGCCGGATAGGTGCGGGATTCCCATCGACACGCGCCGTCCAACCGGGTGAAACGGATTGCAGCACCACGAGTGTGGTCGCGTGACGGCTCGATTCGGCGATTGTGACGCGCGTAGCTTGGCGCTCGAGCACCACTGTCCGTGCCGAAGCGTCAGTTCCAGTCAGACAACAAGCACGTTCTACCGGGATGGGGCTTAGCGGACTGTGATGCATTAATCGCAGGACTTGCGTTGAATCACGTACCGGTACCGTTCGTATGCCGGCAAACGCAAATGGACGAGCTCTCGGTACGGCGGAGATCGTGACCCCTTCTCCGGTATATTCCGGCCGCGTTCCAGGTACCGATTGACTCTCGGGCGTAACGACGTATGCTACGCCGGCGGCAGCTAACCACGATGCACGTGGTCGAACCAGAGATACGTCTCGGTTGAGGGTAGGATTAAATCCGGGGTCAGCTCCATGCCAGTACATGATTTGGCGCGCATCTACCAAGCCCGCCTCGTAGCCACGGACGTCGTGCAATCCGTAAAGCGTTGCCGACTCAGCCGGCATGACGCTGCCGGTTGCCGTCACGGCCTGCATGCCCGCATGGTGTTGTAGCCAGGTGAGCGCGCCACTCGGCGGTGGCACATTGTCGGGAGTTTCTCTCGGATTGTAGGGAACCGCAAACAATAGTGCTTCAAGTACGACGAGAGCAGCAAAGCCGGTTAACACGTCTCGGCTCCGTCCTCCCCATAGGCCAACGAGTGTGAAGGCCACGCCGGCGACAAAGGAACCTGCACTGACGGCGAGCCAGAAGCCAAAATAGTGGTCTGGACCGCTGGGAAGGAGACTCTCCACTCGTGCGCCGGACGAAAGGAGTGCGATCTCCGCCAACCCCAAGCTCGCCAACGCCACTGCACCGATTACAAGGGCAATGGTAGTTCTGCGACGAGCAAGGCCCGCCGGGCGCCCCCAAAGCGCATCAAGGCCAAGACCCGCCAGTGCGGAAAGCGCCAGGCACATGATTGATGTCATTCGCCAATTGGCACTTGCGTCGAGAACCGGAAGGCGGCCCAAGAAGGCTGTCAAAGGGCCATAAACCGTGCCGGCGCCAAGTATCACGATGGCAGTCAGGGCCAGGACTCGAGACCAACCGGCATGTCGATATTCGCGCACTCCAATCAGGGCGAGGATGAGCGCTCCAACTCCGACGAACCCGGTTGACTCGTTGTAGTCCGGAGGAAGTCCCGCCAGCGTGTTATGGTCGATTCCGGGATTCCCCCTGCCATTCGGAACGAGCCAACTCGTCAAAGTCTGGAGAGATAGGTGTTCGGTGCCGATGCCGGCACGGGTGTTCACTCCGTGAATGTGCTTCAGCCACATCAGGAATGGCACAACCTGTATCGCGGCCCCCAAGACTCCAATGCAAGCGCTTGCGGCCAGCGGCAGGAATCGCTGAATACCATTTCGCCCCTGCGCCGCGCACCGAATCACGAGGTAGATCGAGAGCGCGAGGCTCATGTGAGCGCAGGTCTCAGGGTGTCCGGCGAGAAGCTCCACCGTGATGGCTAACGCAAAGCACACCAGCGAGCGGATCTGACCGCTCACGACATAGCGTTCCGACAGCGCGAATGTCCACGGAGCGATGGCAGCAACCGAGCTGTTTGGCCACCCGAGCCAGACAGTCATATACGAGCAGCATGCGTACGCCACCCCGGCCACGCCGGCACTCAGCATGCGGGTACCCATGCTTCGCACGAAAAGCGCCATACCGATACCGGCAATCCACAGCTTCGCGAGCATGGCGATGCTCGTCCCGTGCGCCGCTGCAAGTGGTAAAGCGATCCAGTTGAAGAGTGAAAAGGGAGCAGATTGGTAGTTGGCGAGCAGAGGAGTTCCAGAATAGCTGTACGCATCCCAGGTCGGTAGTTGGCCGTGCAGGAACGCCTGCCTCACTAATTCTTGCCATGGAAGCATTTGGAGCACCGTGTCTCCCACGAGTCCGTTTGCGGCTATGCGACCGATGCCGTTCGCACTCCAGGGAAGCACGTCATAGAGTACGTCCCCTCCCACGAGATCTTGCCGGCCGAAAATAACGGGCCACCATATAAACATGAAGACGGCGCCTGTAAGCAACAGAAATAGACCCGCATCCTTTCCGAGACGTGCATGAGGCCAGTCGCCGATGACCTGAGTGAAGCGGAAGGGCAGCAATCGGCCCTCAGTAACCGGCCCACGAACTCGTGCGGAGCGTGCGATCTTGGGGCGACCTTTTCCTGTCGCGTGTCTTGGCCTTCTGGTCTTGGTCCTCTTAGACACTGGAATGCTGTATCGGTAGAGCTGTCATCGGTTCCGTTCGTTTTGCTGCGAGTGAAAGGTCGACCCCGCCAAGCGGGAGAGCAGGAAATGGATCCGCCGCGGAGCCGTTGATACACTTTACGATCCAAGACATGTCGCGGAGAGAACTGACTGTTGTTGAAGCCAGAGTTTGACCCCTTTATCACGTCGGTAGCAACCAAGATGCCCCCGCTCGTGCGGCGTGAGATCTGGTATACGCAGAAACACCGACGCCTGGGTCACCTGCGCCATCCCCGCTCGTTCACCGAAAAGGTAAACTGGCGGATTCTCTACGATCGCCGCCCCCTCCTCGCCTGGACCTGCGACAAATTACGGATGAAAGAGGAAGCCGCCCGACACGGCGTCCTCACGCCGCAGACCTACTGGTCCGGGTGGGACCTGCGGGAATTAGTCCACGTGCCGCTCCCCGAGCACTGGGTACTCAAGCCGAACCATCGCAGTGCGCTGGTGCACATTGGTCATGGCCCGGTCGGAGATCGCCAGGTCTATGAGCTGGAGAGGCTGACGTGTGGGTGGTTGGAGGAGACGCAGAACAGTTTGCTTGGTGAGTGGGCGTACTCGCAGGCACGACCGTGTTTCTTGGTGGAAGAGATGATTGGCGGCGGGCCGGTCCCACCGCTTGGGTACAAATTCTTTGTTTTCGGCGGCCAACCCTACGTCCTGTATGAGAGCTCGGAGTGGTGGCAGGAGCACACTGTGCGCTTCTACACCCCATCCTGGGAGCCTCTGCCATATTTTTGCGGTTATCCGTTAGGGGCGGTTTCCGAGGCGCCGCGTAGGTTGGACGAGATGCTGCGGGTCGCGGCTCTGCTGGGAAAGCCATTCGACTTCATGCGCATCGATCTCTACAACGTCGGCGATGCCGTCTATCTGGGAGAATTTACGCCGTATCCGAATGGCGGCGTGCAGCCCTACTTACCCCTCACCTGGGATCGAGCCATGGGCGCCCTCTGGCATCTACCGGATGGACGATAGGTCGGAGGTACCGGTCGCCTCCCCGCCATGCCTCCCGGCTCCCTTTCCACGACGAGCCATGCTGCAGGCACACTGAAGGGCACGTACCAATTCCAGTGGAGAGCACGGACCGATGGTTTCGCCATGGATCGAACCTTACATGACGGCAGCAGCGAACAGGCTGCCCCCGCTGGTGCGGCGTGAGATCTGGTATGTGCAGAAGTACAGGCGGCTGGGACACCTACGCCGTCCGGTGCTCTTCTCGGAAAAGGTGAACTGGCGAATCCTCTACGATCGTCGTCCACTCCTGGCCTGGACCTGCGACAAGCTGCGCATGAAAGAGGAAGCCATACGGCATGGGGTTGCCGTTCCACAGACATACTGGTCGGGTCATGATCTGCGAGAGCTGGTGGACGTGCAACTCCCCGAGCGATGGGTGTTGAAGCCAAACCATCGCAGTGAAATCGTGCACTTTGGCGGTGGACCGGTGCGAGAACGTGATGTAGGGGAACTGGAGAAAGTAACACAGGGATGGTTGGACGAGACACAAGCCAGTCTTCTGGGAGAGTGGGCATACTCGCAGGCTCGACGCTGCTTGTTGGTGGAAGAGTTCATTGGTGACGGGTACTCGCCCCCAATCGACTACAAATTTCTTGTTTTTGATGGCCGGCCCTGCCTGATACACGTCACGACCGGCCGCGGCCGAGAACACTACATTCGCCTCTACGGCCCGTCGTGGGAGCCGCTACCGTATTACTCCGGCCATCCATTGGGTCCGGTTGCAGATCCGCCGGTGGATCTTGATAAGATGCTCGGTGCGGCGGCTCTGCTGGGAAAGCCGTTCGACTTCATGCGCATCGATCTCTATAACGTGGGCGGCGCTGTCTTATTGGGTGAATTCACACCGTATCCCAATGGTGGAATGTTTCCCTACTGGCCGAGATCACTCGAGCTGCAGCTCGGCGCCGTGTGGCAACTGCCGCCTTGTCGGTAGGTCAGCGCGCAGGGCTCACTCCCCGGTAATTTTTCGTCACTGCAACGTGTGCAGTGGTACGTCAATTGGTACACTGATGCCGCTGACGAGACACTGTAAAGACTGCGGAATGATGGGTAACCGATGGTTCAGTCCACATGTATCGGTAGCCGTCGCACGGCTACCCCCGCTGGTGCGGCGTGAGATCTGGTATGTGCAGAAGTACAGGCGGCTGGGACACCTACGCCGCCCGGTGCTCTTCTCGGAAAAGGTGAACTGGCGAATCCTCTACGATCGTCGTCCACTCCTGGCCTGGACCTGCGACAAGCTGCGCATGAAAGAGGAAGCCATACGGCATGGGGTTGCCGTTCCGCAGACATACTGGTCGGGTCATGATCTGCGAGAGCTGGTGGACGTGCAACTCCCCGAGCGATGGGTGTTGAAGCCAAACCATCGCAGTGAAATCGTGCACTTTGGCGGTGGACCGGTGCGAAGAACGTGATGTAGGGGAACTGGAGAACGTAACACAGGGATGGTTGGACGAGACACAAGCCAGTCTTCTGGGAGAGTGGGCATACTCGCAGGCTCGACGCTGCTTGTTGGTGGAAGAAATGATCGTTGGCGAAGAGATCGCTCCGGTTGACTACAAGTTTTTCGTGTTCAACGGTCTCACGTCGCTCATTCACATGAACGTGGACCGTCACGGTGATTACCGTCTGCGCCCCTACACACCCGCTTGGGAGCCAATGTCGCATACCAGCGGTCACCCATTGGCGCCCATCGTGGAAGCTCCTCGGGCGCTTGAGCAGATGCTTGACGTCGCCAGCCGGCTGGGAAAACCGTTCGACTTCATGCGAATCGACCTGTACAACGTTCGCGACATGGTGTATCTGAGCGAGTACACACCATATCCCAATGGCGGCTGGTTCCCTGGTTGGCCGCGAACCCTCGAGCTGAAACTGGGTGCCGTGTGGACATTGCCGGCGCCTGTCGAATGTTGATCGGAAACCCGTGCCCTATATCCGCTGCCAACCGCGATCAGCGATATCCGTCAAAACCCAACATTTTGGGTAGCCATGCATCTGCGGTCGTTTGTTGGATCGGCTTCTTTAGCGGCTATTCGTACATGGACGCCGCCGCCTCGAGGGAGCCGGTAAGCGTCTTGATCTGCGTTCGATAGACGCGCGCGTACCACAGGTTTTTTCTCAACAGTTCGTCGTGCTTTCCGGTTTCGACTACTTCACCGTGATCCAGCACGACAATGTTATCCGCGTGCTGCACGGTCGATAGATGGTGCGCGATTACGAGCGTGGTGCGATGTGCCATAAGTCGCTGCAAGGCCTCGAGGACCAGCGCTTCGGTTTCGCCATCCAGGCCGACGGTTGGCTCATCCAGGATGAGGATGCGGGTATCCCGAACGATCGCCCGCGCGATGGATATCCGTTGACGCTGACCGCCTGACAGCGTCTCACCGCGCTCACCGATGATGGTGTCGTACTTTTCGGGCAGTCTTTCGATAAATTCAACTGCGTTGGCGGCCCGTGCGGCGGCGTAGACTTCAGCGGCCGATGCATCGGATCGGCCGTACGCGATGTTGTCAAAGATCGTGCCGTGGAACAGTACCGCCTCCTGAAGAACAATGCTTATTTGTGATCGGAGTGACTTCAGGTTGAAATTACGAACGTCTTCGCCGTCGATGCGGATTGCGCCCTCGCCTGGATCATAAAACCGCGGGATGAGGCTGATCGCGGTTGTCTTGCCCGACCCGGTGGCGCCAACCAGTGCTGTCACACTCCCCGGTTCGACGTCGAACGAAACATCCTTGAGAACGAGTTGGTCCGGTTGGTATCCGAATGACACGTGTTCAAAGCGTATGTGTCCGCGTAGTCTTGGAGCAGATCGGGCTCCGGGTACGTCGGCGACATCGGGAGTTCCCGCGAGAACCTCTTGCACGCGTTCGGCGCTGGCAACTCCTCTACCGATCACTGTGGATACCCTCGCTAACTGCCGCAGTGGTCCGAACATCCAGCGGAAATACATGACGATGACCAACAGATCGCCGGCTGTAAGTCGGCCGCTGAGCACCTCTCGAACGCCGAGGGCGAGAATCGCCACCGCGGCAATATTTGCCAACATTTCGACAACGGGTGGGTATTGTGCCTGGAGATTGGCGGCTCTCAGATTTGCCGCAACACTTACTCGGCCTTGCTTTTCGAATCGTTGCTGCTCGAAGTCCTCGCGCGTAAAGGCCTTGACGATGCGGATGGACGACACGACCTCTTGCACGATCGAGCTCAACTGGCCCTCGCTGGCCCGTACGAGGCGACTCTCGCGCTTTATGGCCCGTTGGTAGTACCGCATTGCCAGGTACAGCAACGGAACGACTGCCACCGTAAAAGCCATGTATCGCCAGTCGAGACGCGCGATGATGGCCGCCATGAGTGCGATGGTCATGATACTTGCGAACATCGTTGCCGAGGCTGTTACGACCATATCCTGTAGGTCGGTCATATCCGCGGTGAGGCGTGTCGTGACATCGCCGGTGCGCCGACTCTCGTGGTAGCTCAGGGACAGTTTTTGTACATGCGCGAAGAGATCGCGGCGAACGTCGAACACAAAGCGCTGGCCGACCCAGCTCAGAAGCAAAACGCCGGTATAGTTAAAGATTCCGTCGAGGGCAGCGATGCCAAGATACGCGGCGAGGATCAGGTCGAGCAGCGTGACACGATTGTTGCCGGCCCAGGCTCTGGCAAGCCGACCCAGCGCGCCAGGCATTGGGTGTCCTGCAATCACGCTATCGAAAATGAATTTGATGGCCCAGGGGGCGATCACGTCCATCAAAACGGCGCCGGTAAGCAAGAAGAACGTGAGGAAGATCAGCGCCCAGTGTGGGTAGAGATAACGGAGAAAGTAACGGTAGGCGCCAACCCGGCGTAATCGGGACGTATCGGTAGTCGTGCTCTCAGTCATGTGCGATGAAGAGCGGCCGTCCGGACTGAGGGGCCACGGGTGCCGACAAAGTGGGCGTTTCAAAAGCCATCCGGCTCACCATTGTTCCACTGCAAAATTTGGCCACTCGCCGCCACACCATGACAACACCGAGCACCTGCTTCACAGCACTTTACCGCACTGGAACATAAGTACAGGGCATCTTCACTTGCCGGCGGGGGTTGTGTGCCGTACGGTGGCCCGAAGCGGCAATAGCCGTCACCCGGTTCACTGACCTTTGCGGTCTAGTAAATGGACGGCCAGCGCGGCAGCCTGCTTGATAATACCGGCTCCCATAAGAATGTCAATTGCCCGCTGAAAGACCACCCGGGGAAGGAAGATCGAGCCCTTCCAGAACCATTGGAGAAACCACGGCTCTTGCCGAAATTCGGGGTGCTGAATGACCTGGTGATACGCGTGTCGAAGCTCACTGGAGTTGAGCAAGCGCTCACGCATATATCGCATGAGCCAGAATGTCAACAGAGACTGTATTGGCGCGAAATCCTTGACTTGCGCTGGATGCTCTGCAGCCAGGTACCGCTGCTGCAGTTCCCATCCGATCTGCATGGCATGTAGCTCGCGATCCAGGAAAGGCACCGTCATCTTGGCCCCACCGGTTCTGTTATCGCCGTGCACGCGATACCTGGCAAGTGGTTCTTTCAAGACCAGTACGGGCGTGATGAACGGAGCCACCAGCTTCGGAACGCGATCTCCGTAATACCCGCGTAGAGCCGGATCCTGGAAGAGAGGGAAAATCAGGTCAGACACAGCACGACGCATGGATAGCCCGGAGCATGAGGGGAGGTTTCGTGCTATTCCTCCGTTGCGGAGGAGCATCGGCCCCAACCACTCAGCTGCATTTGAAACCGAAAGCGGGAGGACGCCTCGCTGCTTCCCGTTCGCGGTAACACGTAACACTCGGTGGCCGATAAATCCTACTTCGGGGTGCATTCTGAACGCTTCGACTATTCGCTGGAGCTTCGTGGGCAGGTACACATCATCCGAATCCAGCAGGCAGATGATCTCGCCGCTGCATCTCGCATAGGCGGAAAGGAGTGCGCGCCCCTGTCCCGCGTTGTTCTGATACACCAATGTGACACGCCGATCAATCTGGATGAACTGCTGCACAACTGCGCATGAATTGTCAGTAGAGCCGTCGTCGCAGATTATCAGTTCCAGGTGCCCATACGACTGTCGGAGAACGCTGTCTATTGCTTCCCCGAGATACTGGGCATAGTTATAGTTCGCGATCAGAACTGAGACAAGTGGATTATCTGGAAGCGAGGCGAGTGGCAAGGGGCTGAGTATTGCATTGTTGGAACCATAAACCGTCATGGAAAAGGTCAAAACCTTTCTCGAGCAGCCTCCGAGAAGTCCCCGGGCTTCGGCGCCACGCGCTCGGCCTTTACCTGCTCTCCGGACGCTCTGATAGTCTAGCTAACGGGCGAACCTAAGCAGCGACGCACGCACCGATTTCAGGAATATGCATGTGAAAGACAAAGCAGCAGTAACGTGGCCGCAGTCGTCGTACTTCATCTGCTGGACAGCGCGAAGTGGGAGCAATCTTCTCAGCGAGGCCCTGAGTGCAACCAATGTCGCCGGGCATCCGCGTGAGTATCTGCCGAGCGAAAGCCTCTGGGCGACGGGCGGCAACCCAGGCAGGGCGGTATGGAGACAACAGTGGGATCGCAAGCCGTTCCTCGTGTGCCTCGCCAACACGTTTCAGCATGGTTCAAGCCCCAACGGCGTCTTCGGCATGAAGGTCGAGGCTCCGAATCTTGCGTACCTCGATCGGAAGCTTCCCCAGCAACCAGAAATAGGTCAGGCGTCTCTCTCGCAGCGCCTCGCCCACACCTTTCCCGATCTTCGGTACATATGGATAACCCGCCGCAATAAGGTGCGTCAGGCTGTCTCATACTTCAGGGCGGCGCAAACCGAAGCGTGGGTCTCACGAGCGAACGGAAAGTACCAGAGTCACGAGCTGACATTTAACCTCCAGCTCATCGATCAGTACTTGCAGCAAATTTTGCGCGATGAGTACAGATGGGCGGAGTTTTTTGCCGCATCCGGGATTGCGCCCTTTACGGTGGTATACGAGGACTTTGTGCTGGAGTACGAACCGACCGTGCGCAGGGTCCTGGACTATCTGCAGATTCCGCTTCCGGAACCCTACGAGTTTCCTCCCCCACGGCTTCAGAAACAGGCGGATGAACTCTCCGAAGAATGGGTTAAACGATACCAGGAGGGCATGGCAAAACGACACAGCTACCAGCGTCTGGTTAATCTTCCGCTCATGCTCAAGAGTCGACCGCTCCGTGACGCCTTCGTTACCCCCCGGATACAGGCGCAGCGCGCAAAGGCAAGGCGCAAGGTTGTGAGCGAGCTCTCAAGGTCATCTCGCAGCAACGGAGAATGATCGCTTCACGAGGCGAGCCCGCAATCCGCTTGAAGCTATTTTCGCCAGGCTGATAAATCCCATCCGAGTAGCTGTTCGAGCGTGTCAACTTGTGGCGAGAAGTAATCCACCAGATACTCTCGCTCTATCGCCGTCATCGTGTTCTTATACGGAAATGCGTTTGCACGAACATTCTCGACGAAGAAGTAATCGACGCCCAAGAAGCGATAGATCTGTTTTAACGTTGAGAGGTAATCGTTCAGTAAATCCTCGTATTTCAGCACACAGACCTGATCTCGTGGAAAGTGCAAGAGCACAGTGTGAATCTGGTCTGCGTAGAGCCCACGTTCCTTGTAGGAGAACTTGTTGACTTTCGTCCCGGGACTGTAGTTATCGGTGCGGTCTTTGAGCCGATCCTCTTCACACTGGAGGGCTTCATGGAAAGGCAAAGTCTCAACGCCATTGCGTACCTCCATGTTGTAGTGAGAAAAGGCCCGATCCACCGGATTCCGGAGAACGACTATAAGTCGAAGATTCGGATTATATGCTTTGAGCGCCGAAGCCACATGAGGGGCGTACATGTAGGACGGTGAGGCCTCACCCACCATCCTTTCGCCCCGGTGGTTGATAAAATACGAATGATAGAACCGGTAGTCGGCGGTGTCAATTCTCTGGCGCTCGTCAAAAAAGTGAATCTCCTTCCGTCTCGGAAGGTAAATGTCCGGATGTCGGGACAGCATCTGCGCGATTGCTGAGGTCCCTGCCTTCTGCGCCCCGATGATCATGTAGTTGGCACGGAAATCACGTGGAATGCGAGGATTCCACATCCAACGTCTGATTAGCCGAAGCTCCAAGAGTCGTCTCCTGTGGCTTCGCATGGCCGACTGCCGCGTCACGGTACGGGGTGTGAACCGAATTAACCCCGTTCATGCGAGCCCTGTACTTGACTGAATTCGGAAGGTCATACATTCTATGCGCGACACAGAATCGATTCTCCCGATACAGACGCTCGAAGTCGAATTGAGCAGTGGATTTCCATACGTGCGGCTGGGAGGAAAGAGTCGCGGCGGCCGAGCATTGGCGCTGGTGCGATTACATACTCACCCCCTCGGCACGGTCGAACTGACTATCGGGCGGAACGGATTGACTGCTGCCGAGTATGCCGCTCAAGTGTGGAGGAGCCTGCACGCCGAGATCGTGGAGCATCTGGGCCTAGATGCTCTCCCCGTGGTTACGAAATTGGATGAGAAGGGGCTTCCGAGCCACGACAGGCCCGACTGTCTTGCCGACCGCGAGCGCTTTTTGCACAACGCGCCATTTGCATCGGTCGTGGTACCCACCAGGGGGCGGCCGGAATCTCTCACCGCTTGCTTATCGTCCCTGATGCAACTCGACTATCCGAATTTCGAGATCATCCTGGTCGACAATACCCCACCATCGTCTACTGAGCGGGTGCCGGCAACCAAACCGTACCAGCATTGGCCTCAGCTCCGGATTGTGGCTGAAGATCGACCGGGACTCTCACACGCCCGCAATCGAGGACTCAGAGAAGCCAGGAGCGAGTTCGTCGCCTTTGTGGACGACGATGAAGTTGTGGATCGGTTTTGGCTCGCTGAGCTCGTCAAAGGGTTCAGTGCCGGCCAGAATGTGGGCGTCGTCACCGGACTGGTCCTTCCTGCACAACTCGACACACCGGCGCAGATTTGGTTCGAGTTGTACGCCGGCTTTGGGAAAGGGTTTACTCGCCGGCTGTTCGATCTGGGAGAGAATAGGCCGACGAACCCTCTCTTCCCATACGCCGCGGCCATGTTCGGATCGGGCAACAACATGGTCGTCAAGTCCTCTGTGATCCGCGCGATTGGTACGTTCAATCCCGATCTTGGTTCTGGTGCGCGGGCACGGGGTGGAGAGGACCTCGCGTTGTTCTATCGGACAATCTCGCGTGGCTATCAGATACTGTACGAACCGGGAGCAATCGTGCGTCACGCGCACCGTCGAAGCTACGCGTCGCTGCGCGAACAGATCTACGCGTATGGCGTTGGGTTAGCGGCCTACTTAACGAGCGTCGTGCTTGGCGATCCCATGACGCTGATGCACTTTTTGCGCACGGCGCCGGCGGGGTTGCGTTACTTTCGAAGCACGCGATCGTCCAGCGGCCCCAAGCAGCAGGCGGTCTACCCGAAGGAACTGACGCGTATCGAGCTCAGAGGCATGGTGTACGGGCCGATTGCGTATGTGATGAGCCATACATCCACGGCAGTCCGTTGCCGACTGCATCGCTTCAGGCGCGGTCAGGCGTGATTAGGCAGATGATGGTACGTGGCCGTAGAGTTGCGGGACAGCGCGATCCGTTGTCAACGCTGGGACACGAGATCGGCTTGCTGGCGTACCGCATGACTGAATCGCCCGTTCAGTAGACCTCGCAGATATCCCGTCGTCGTAGTCGTAAACCCGACGCAAATGACAGCGGCTCGCAATATGCCCATTGGGTCACGTCGAGCAACTGCATCGACGAAGCACCGCACGACTCCCAGGGGCAGTGCCTTGAAGGTATAGGACCGTGCCATGGCAAGCCCGTCTCCGGCGCCAACGGATTGAGCGATGACAGCCTTCGAAAGACCTTCCGCATAACATCGCACCAGGAAGTAACCGGACCGCTTACGAGCTGGAGGCACAGTATGGTACACCCGGGCGAGCGGCTCATAAATCCAGCAGCTTCCCGGCCAGTGTTGCCCAGCCCGGATACAGAACTCGGTCTCTTCGCCGGCCAGGGGCACTGCACCTATTCGACCCATGCCACTTCGGAAGCCGCCAATCGCCGCGACGATTTCTCGCCGAAACGACATGTTGCAGCCAATGATGCTTCGAACCGGCATAGCTTCTATCGGCATTCCACGGAACGTGCAGCCAACGACCCAGTCAAACTCTTCCGGGAACCAGGCCGGCCGACCATTGAACCACACCGGCACGACAGCCCCTCCTACTCCCAGTACGCGTGCATCCGAGTAGGCGGCGGCAAGGCGCTCGAGCCAATCCGGTGCCGCTACCGCGTCATCGTCCAGGAACGCTACCACGTCTCCGGCAGCGACCTCGATCCCACTATTGCGCGCGCCGGAGAGACCCCGCTGCTCTCGATTCTCGACTACCGTCACGCCTTCGAGCGAGGCGCGAGCGCATGCCAGCAAGCTCGGATTGTGATCGATTACCAGGATAATCTCTCGAGGCTGGCAGTGCTGGGATCGTATCGACGCCACCGATCCTACTAGATCGTTCCATCGATCTTCGCTGTAGCCACAAATGACGACCGAAATGTCCACTTGAACGTCTTTCATTGTATCGGCACGTCGCTATACGGGCACGCGTCGCTTCATGCTCGGTCGTCTTCGTTAGGATCAGTCCGTACGTCCGGTTCGATGCCAACCAACGGGCTCGTTTCGTCAGCTGAATGTGACAGGGTGAAAATCTGCTCCAGGAGTCGCTCTTCTGGACCAATTTTGGCGGCTTTGGCGAGGCGACGGGCGAACATCGAGATGAACAGCGACGCAAAAATGGCCTGCACGCCCAGTGTGAGGAGAACGCCTGCCAGCACCAGTTTTCGAGTTGCAAAAAAGTCCCCGCCGCCTGCCTCCAGCCAGGGCACGATGACTCGGATAAGTTCGACCAAGCCGACCAGGATCGAGACAATCCCAGCCACGGCTGCCCAGAATCGCACCACACCGTGGCTGAGAATTATGAGCCACTTTCCCGGACGTGCGCCGTGCTGCACCCCGAAAAGCGCCGCCGCCACACCGAAGACCACGAACTGGAACCCAACTGTCGCTCCCATGGAAGCGATGATAAAGCTGTTTACGTCGAGCCGTATCGCATAGACCGTGGATATACTTCCACGGCTCAATATGAACATCAGAATGGCGGCGAGGCTCCAGATCATTACTCCAGGAAGCACAAATGTGAGGCCAGGGTTGTAGACCAGCGCCATTGCCATAATCTCGCGCAAGAGAAACCAACCGTCTTTCCAGGGACGGAGTTTCTTTTCGCCGAGGCGCGCGCCATAGGTGATGGGAATCGTAATTGAGCGCAGCCTGAGCGCACGAGCCTTGATCACGATCTCAATCTCGAGGTCGAATCTATCGGCTGCAAGCCCCATCGTTTCAAATGCGTCTCGTTTCACCCCATAAAGACCGCTCAAGTAGTCGAATCCCTCGAGGTGATATATCACCTTTAAAAGCGAGTCGAGGATCTTGCTTCCGATACGGTTCACCATCGGCGAGTTCGACATTCCGTCGGAACGGGTGCAGCGCACGAGATCATAGTCGCGAGACAAGGCGATCATCTGTGGTATTACGTCGCAGGGATACGTCGAATCTGCGTCCATCACAATGACGAACGAGCCCAGGGCATGCCGCAACCCTGTCTGCACAGCCGCGCCTTTGCCAAAATTTTGTCTGTGGCGAAGTAAACGGCACGGATACCGACTCGCAATTTCAGCCGTCGCGTCCGATGAGCCGTCGTCGACGACGATCACCTCAGTGGAATCATCGATAACATCAAACAGTGACGAAAGCACGTGGTCAAGGGCCAGTTCTTCATTAAACGCCGGCAGGACGACAGTCGCGGCCAGGTCGCTGTTCCTCCCGATGCCGACCTGATCTTCCGAACGCCTCACAGGCCGTCCAGCGACGGTGGACGATTGAGTCGCCGGTAGGACGGTCGCGAAGCCGGAGCGTTCAGGTCCCTCGTTTCCGGATGGCATCGAATCTGCTTCCTTTGAATGGCTTCAATTTTATCCAGTGATACCCGTCGGGCGAGCCGTCGCCGCGATGAGCCCAGCAGAATACTACCAATCTCAGCCTCTCTGGGGGGCATCGCCCTGCCGCCAGGCATTTTCTGCCTCGGGAGCAGCTGCAATTCCGCCACACCCGACGGATGCCGGAAACTGCGTGGAACATTGTAGAACCGGGATCCCGGCGCTCTCAACCAGGTGGGCCGTAGAGCAACGTGGACTGAGGACACGATCGACGCACACGCGTTTTGTGGCATCCGTACCCTTATGGACCTCCCTCCGCACGCCAAAGTGACGCTATACTCTTGGACAGGATAAATAGCTCGAGGGGAACACGCGTGACAAGTATTCAGCAGGTGGACACTCAAGAGCCTGCCGGTGCGGCAATCGAATCAGACGACAAAGTACAGGTCAACCCGGGCGCGGCGCGATCTCGGTACATACCTATATGGTTGGCCGGCATTTTCTTGATCTGTTTTCTATACTTCATCCCATTTCCACTGGGACCAAACGAAAATGCGCACATGGATCTGACGTTGCAAATCGTCGATCACGCCACATTTACCATTGACTCTCTCCACTCCAACACGGTGGATCTCGCTTTTCATCGCGGGCACTACTACATCAATAAGGCCCCGGGGCAGAGTATGCTGGGCGTTCCTATCTATCTCCTGTTCAAAGCAATGTTCCACTCAGTGACAGTTCCACCAACCGGAGTCATTTCTCGACATTTCACCAGCTACATACTTCTTACATACCTACTGAGCATCTTTACCGTTTCTATACCTGCTGTGCTCTTGCTCATGCTGTTTTATTGGTTCCTTGGGTTCTTCACACCTTCCTCACTTAATCGCGCAATTTTGACGTTCGCACTCGGGCTCGGAACAATGATGTTTCGGTACGAAGGCACGATATATTCACATGTACCTGAGGCCGCCCTGCTTTTCACAGCATTTGTTCTCATTTGGATGTACGACCGGGAAGACGCGGTTCGAGGACGGAGCAGCGACTGGCTGGTTCACCATCCCAACGTCTTGGTGGGACTCGCCGGGTTGTGCCTCGGCCTGTCCGTGCCGGTGGAATATTCGGGCGTGGCTATCACAGGGCTGATTGGGCTCTACGCTCTTATTCGGCTTCCCTCGTAGCCTATGGCCGGCATTGGCAATTGGGTTGATGCCAGGAATACTGATCACAGGCGCCTATAACCAGATCGCCTTTGGGAATCCATTGGTGACCGGATACGCGCCTACCACGTCTATTTTTCCCGGCATGCACCGTCACGGCTCGGGATTGGCGGCCTCCTATTCGCACATTGTTCCGTTACCCAAACTGCAGGCCCTGTGGGGCATGTCTTTGAGTCCGTACCGAGGAATGTTCTTTCTGTCCCCATTTCTCCTGTTGGCGTTTCCCGGATTCTGGTTGTGGGCTCGCCGGGGTGGCCGCGAATGGATTCTGTTCCTGGGGATTGTGATACTGCATTTCATCGCTATCAGTGCCTTCCCGGGGTGGCACGGCGGCTGGGCTGTCGGGCCTCGATACCTCATCGCTATGCTGCCGTTTATTGCCTTTCCAATCATCTTTATCCTCGATTTCGCGGCCGACTGGCTGACGAGACTGGTCGTGTACGGGCTGCTCGGCCTCTCGTTTTTCGCCGTCTGGGTAGAGACGCTGGGAGGCCCCGCGTACCCGCCGAATTCCTTTTTCGATCCGCTTTTTTCCTATAGTCTTCCAGCGCTGTCACACTGGTACCTTCGGGCCAGTGTTGTGACTCTTGGGATGTTCCTGGGCGTCATCCCGAACGACATTTCGTTGTCGGACGTGTTGATTCTTGCTTTGATCGGTTTTATCAGCCTGCTCAGCCTTTGGTCGTGGCTATGGTGGAGTCTTGGAAACGCTGCAACTTCCAGGCAACATCGCCGGCGAACTTCCCCGGACACGGTGCAAATCGCTGAATTGGAAACATAAACAAACTATTCCCCGTCATAATGACGAAGACAATACTGACCGGAGAACGCGCCTATCGGCGTTGAAGCTGGGCTGGACACGTCACCAACCCCAGCTTCTCTCACGTTGAACGGACCCGCGCGGAGTTGAGGAGATACATGACCGACGAAGTCACAAGACCCAATTGCAATCCTCGGAATGGGGTGCCGCTTTCCGGGAGCCAACAACCCGACCGAATTCTGGAAGTTACTTCAAGACGGCGTAGATGCCATAACCGACGTACCGGCCGACCGCTTCAAGATCGACGAATACTACGATCCCGAACTGGGTAGACCTGGGAAGATGAATAGCCGCTGGGGCGGCTTTATTTCAGACGTCGACCGGTTTGACGCCGATTTTTTCGGCATTACGCCTCGCGAAGCAGAAAGCATGGATCCGCAACAACGGATTCTTCTGGAAATCGCCTATGAGGCTCTGGAAGATGGAGGAATACCGCTCGAACGTATAGCCGGCAGCAATACGGGCGTCTTTATCGGAATCGCTCACACCGACTACGCCGATCGACTGCTGGTCGAAGGCATCGATCCGACTCCGTATTTTGGTACCGGGCGATCCCACAGTCTCGCGGCAAACCGAATCTCGTACACGTTCAACCTGCACGGTCCGAGTGTCGCGCTCGATACCGCCTGCTCGTCATCTCTCGTCGCTCTGCATCTTGCCTGTCAGAGTCTACGCCGCGGAGAATGTGACCTCGCCCTGGTAGGTGGGGTTAATCTCATTCTTGCTCCTATGACTTCAGTCGCGTTCTCGCAAGCTCATATGTTGTCGAGTGACGGTCGCTGTAAATCGTTTGATGCCTCGGCGGATGGTTATGTGCGGTCGGAAGGGTGCGGCGTGGTGGTCCTGAAACGCCTCTCTGCTGCGGTGCGTGACGGGGATGTGCCGGCTGCGGTAATCCGTGGAAGCGCGATGAATGAGGACGGACGGACGAACGGCGTTATGGCTCCGAGTGAGAGCGCCCAGGAAGCGGTGGTTCGGTCTGCCTTGCGTGACGCCGGACTCCGGCCCACGGATATCGACTATGTCGAAGCGCATGGCACGGGGACTCCGCTTGGCGATCCGATAGAGCTCGACGCCCTGAAAGCGGTATTGACGGACGGGCGCCCTGTAGAACGCCCGTTAATCGTGGGTTCCGCCAAAACCAACGTTGGACACACCGAGGCCGCGGCGGGCATGGTGAGCCTCATTCGCACCGTATTGATTCTCCAGCGACATCTCGTTCCCGCGCACCTGCATTTAAAGGAGTTGAATCCGGCGATAGACCTTCGGGGCGTCCCGTTGCGTATCGTGCAATCGCTCACGCCGCTGCAAACCCAGGGCCAGGTGCTGCGCGCGGGAATCAACGGTTTCGGATTTGGTGGAACCAACTGCCATGCGATTCTGGAAGAGGCGGTAGTAAGCCCGACTCGCATTGAACCGCCGGTCGACCCGCGGCCGGAAATCCTCACCCTATCGGCCAGGTCGCCCGAAGCTCTCATGGCAACCGTAAGCGCGTACCAAGCGTCGCTGGCGGAATGGGAGGATTCCGTACCGCTGCACGACGTCTGCGCCACTGCCGCGCTGCATCGAACGCAGCACGACGAACGGCTTGCCCTGGTGGCCGATTCGTACGAAGGGATGCGCAACCTCCTCGATGCCTTTGAGCAGGGTGAGGAACTGCGATCGCTTCGCCGGGGCTCGGCAAATGCTCGACATGGTAAAACGGCGTTCGTCTTCTCAGGTATGGGCACGCAGTGGATTGGGATGGGGAGACAGCTCCTCGAACAGGAGCCTACTTTCCGGGCAACCATCGAACGATGCGATGCCGCTATGCGCCGAATTGTCGACTGGTCCGTCCGCGACGAAATTCTGGCCGGCGACGGTCACTCTCACCTGGACGACATCGGCGTTCTGCAGCCCGTGCTTTTCGCGGTCGCGGTCGCCCTTGCCGACCTCTGGCGTTCGTGGGGCATCGAGCCTGCCGCGGTGGTCGGCCACAGTGTCGGTGAAATTGCCGCGGCCTGCACCGCCGGAGTGCTCTCACTCGATGATGCCGCGCGTATCGTGTGTTGCCGCGCCGCTGCACTGCGGCCGGCAGGCGGACAGGGCGCGATGCTTTCGGTCGGGCTGTCGGCAACTGACGCCGAGCGGGTGTTGGAGGGATACGAGGGACAAGTTTCCGCGGCCGTCTTCAATAGTCCGGCCAATACAGTGCTTTCTGGAGACCCGCAACCACTCAGCGAGATAGCGGCACGTCTCGATCGGGAGGAAATCTTTTGCCGCCCGGTGAAGTCGGATATCGCCTTCCATAGCGTGCACATGGACGCATTGATGGAGCCTTTCGCACGGTCAATGGGTCAAATTCAAGCACGCGAGGGCGCAGTGCGTATGTACTCGTCCGTCACTGCTGAGCCGAAGGACGGTCGAGAATTCACTTTGTCATACTGGGTTCGCAACCTTCGTGAGCCTGTCCAGTTCGGAAAGACCATCGCGCAGATGATGGCCGACGGATATGACACATTTGTCGAAGTAAGTCCGCATCCGGTATTGCTGCACTCTATCAATGAAACTGCGGAGTCGGTGCAAAAAACCGTCATCGCTTTACCCTCGATTCGCCGCAATGAATCCGAGCGTCAGGTGATGCTTGAGTCTCTGGGCGAGTTGTATGTAAACGGCTGGCCAGTTCAGTGGACCAACCTGTTCGATGGAAGCGGTCAGCGGGTCTCCCTCCCGGCGTATCCCTGGCAGAGAGACCGTTTCTGGCTCGAACGACGCCAAGGCGATCGCACTCGCCGTACGGCGAGCGAGGGGCATCCCCTTCTCGGGCATCGGGTTGTCTCTGCCGCACACGCGGGTAAGCACGTGTGGGAAGTCGATCTGGACTTCGATACCTTTCCATATCTGGCCGATCACCAGATTGCCGACAGCCCGGTCTTTCCGGCGGCTGGTTTCGCTGAGATGGCTCTCGCGGCAGCTCAAGCCATGGGACCCGGACCGCACGTGGTAGAAGACCTCACCATCATGTTTGGTCTCGTACTGGCTGCGGATCAAGCGAAAACGTTACAGATAGTGGCGACGCCAGATGTGCCGGGAACGGCGGTGCTCCAGTTCCTGGGTCGGGAAGCCCCCGATGCGAGCGGGCAGGACGTGTGGAGACTCCATGCCACCGCGACGGTGCGGTCCGAGCCGGCCGAACTTCATCAGTCGCCGGACGCCGATATCCGCCTGGAAGATTTCGAGGCTCGGGCCGAAAGATTCATTTCGGCTCGTGAGCATCACCGGGACATGGACATTCGATCGTTGGGCTTCGGTCCGGCATTTGCGTGCGTCGAAGGAGTGCACTGTATCGGCAACCAAGCCGTTGCACGGATACATCTCACGGCGGCCGCGGGAAGCGCGGATAGATATAACATTCACCCTGTGCTGCTGGATGCGAGTTTTCAAACCCTGTCCGCGCTCACACCGCTCGAGCCGTATCTTCCGGCGACCACCGGCGCAATACGGCTGTACGACGTGCCTGCGCACGGGCTGTGGGTCCATGCCGTCCTACATTCCGAGTACAAGTACGACGACCAGGTCTTCAGCGACATTCGTATCTTCAACGCCGATGGCCAGGTGGTGGCCGATGTGCGACAGTTTAGTTTGCAGCGTCGCAAGGTAGCGGCAGACGAGACGGTGGATGAGTGGCTGTACAAGGTGCGCTGGGAAAGCGCGAGCGTACCGGCAGCCCACTCCACCCAGCGTCTGCCCGATGACTGGCAGGGCAGCTGGCTGATATTGGCCGATCAGCGCGGGGAAGGACAGCGCCTTGCGTCATTGCTGAAAGCACGTGGTCTCTACTGCATACTGGCCTTCGTAGGCGATACCTATCGAGACCTTGGATCCCGGGAGTTCCGCCTCAATCCGTCACGACCGGACGATTTTCGCCGCATGCTGAGTGGGGCGCTTGTGACTGCGCCTCCACTCAGCGGAGTCGTGCATCTCTGGAGTGCTGACGTTGCCACGTCAGGCACGATCACTCCTGAGCTACTGCAAGAAGCGCAGGATCCCGGAAGCATCGGTGTTATGCATCTGGTACAGGTCATCAATACGATGCCGAGCAGCGACCGGCCGCGAATCTGGTTGGTTACGCGTGGGGCACAGTCGGTCGAGGGAATCGACGAGAACGGCCTCATACAATCGCCGATACTTGGCCTGGCGAGAGTGCTGGCGAACGAACACCCTGAATTCAAGTGCGCCCGTATCGATCTCGATCCCATGGACGGCAAGCGGAGCACCGATCTGTTATTGGCGGAAATGCTGACACAGGATCGGGAAGATGAAGTCGCGTACCGCGGAGAGGCACGATACGTACGACGGCTCGCGCGCCTCCAGATGCAAGGCCACGACACCCCCATCTCCGGATCAGGCGTAACCGTAACCGCCGATACACCGTTCCGCCTTGCTACCGAAAGTCCCGGCGTACTGGACAATTTACGGCTTGGTCTCGTGGCACGCGTTACGCCCGGGCCCGGTGAATTGGAGATCAGGGTGGTCTCGGCCGGGCTGAACTTCCGGGATGTGATGTCTGCGATGGGAATGCTGCCGGGCTATCCGGATGGTCTAGGACCGCTGGGGTACGAATGTGCCGGTGTCGTGACAGCCGTCGGACCGGATGTATCGGAATTCCGAGTTGGGGATGAAGTTGTTGCCCTTGGCCAGCACGTTTTCGGCTCATTTGCCGTGGTCGATACGCGTCTGGCCGTTGTAAAACCACGCCGAGTCAGCTTTGAAGAGGTGGTATCGATTCCCGTTACCTTCCTGACGGCGTACTACGCTCTGCACCACATTGGGCGCATTCAGAAGGGCGAATCGATCCTCATTCATGCTGCCGCCGGCGGCGTGGGATTGGCGGCCGTGCAAATCGCGCAGGCGGCCGGCGCCACAATTTTCGCCACGGCCGGCTCCCCGGAAAAACGGGAGTACCTTCACTCGCTCGGTGTAGAGAGTGTTATGGACTCGCGATCCCTCCGATTCGCGGACGAAATAATGCAACTGACCGACGGACGAGGCGTCGACATCGTACTCAATTCGCTGGCTGGAGAGTTCATAGCCAAGAGTCTCTCCGTACTCGGTCCGTACGGACGGTTCCTTGAGATTGGGCGGCGTGATATCTACGGAAACAGCCAGCTTGGCTTATTTCCCTTCCAGCGCAACCTTTCGTTCTCGGCAATCGATCTCGACCGCCTTCAGCACGAGCGTCCGGAACTGGTCGGGGCGCTTCTGCGAGACATCATGGCGCAGGTCGAGGCTGGTTGTTTCACGCCGTTGCCACTGACGGTTTTTCCGGTTACTGAAGCCCCCGACGCATTCCGTTACATGGCTCAGGCGAAGCATACCGGAAAGATCGTTATCTCAATGAGTGCCGACGGGGCAGTGGTTCGAAGCGGGGCCGGCGATCACTTTCACTCCGATGGGACGTACCTGATTACCGGAGGATTTGGCGGGATAGGGCTCAAGCTGGCTCGCTGGATGGTGGACCGAGGGGCGAGATCGCTGGTTCTGGTAGGTCGGCGCGGTCCGAATGCCGATGCTGAACTGGTCCTGGAGTCGCTACGGAATGCAGGCTGTGCCGTCATGCAGGCCCGTGTCGACGTGGCGCAGGAAGACGATTTGGCGCGGTTGTTCAGTGAAATCCGCGTATCCCTGCCACCGCTGCGGGGAATCGTCCACGCCGCCGGCATCCTTGACGACGCAACCCTCATGCGGGTCGATCGGAACCGCTTCCATAGCGTGATGGAGCCGAAAATCAAGGGCGCCTGGAATCTTCACCAGCTCACCTGTGACATGCCTCTTGACTTCTTTGTCCTCTTCTCCTCGCTGGCCACCGTATTCGGCAATTCCGGTCAGGGGAACTATGCGGCGGCGAATCAATTCCTCGAATCGCTCGCCGCTTTCAGGCAGGCACGTGGTTTACCCGCACTCAGCATTTCGTGGGGGCCGTGGTCGGAAATTGGAATGGTTTCCAGTGTGGAGCTACTCGATCGGCTCGCGGCACAGGGCGTGGTCGCCATTCCGCCGCAACACGGACTTTCGATACTCGGACGTTTACTCGCCGAAAGCGTCACCGATGCGCTCGTGGCCAACGTCGATTGGAAGAGACGTTTGGAATTTCAGCCGGCGTGGAAAGACGCGCCTTTCTTCTTCCACGTGGCGCATGAGTTGGCCGGCGCAGCCACAGTGGGAGCGCCTGCCTCGGAGTCGATGAAGAGCATTCTTGCCGCTTCACCACACGAGTGGCAGCAAGCACTGGAAACCTATCTGCGCGAACAGTCGGGCCGCGTCATGGGAATTTCAAGCCGGAAGATAAGCATCCAGCAGTCGCTTGCGAATCTCGGGCTTGACTCGCTCATGGCCGTGGAATTACGCAACCGAATACGGATCGATCTCGACGTTTCGGTGCCGACTAAAGCCTTTCTGGAGGGCGTGGCAATAGAGCAGATCGCAACCATGGTGGTGATGCAGTTGCTGGCAAAAGAACCGGCACGTGTCGATGGGCAGGCGGTTGACGAGGAACTGGAGGAAATGACTTTGTGACCATTTCGGGCGACCTTGCGACGCTCGCACAGCAAGGCGTGCAGTTGTGGGTTGAAGACGGAAAGCTGCGGGTGCGGGCACCCAAGGGAGCGCTGACGCCCGCTACGCGCGAGCTGCTGGCAGCCCGCAAGGACGAAATCCTGGAGTTGCTTCGCTTCCAAAACGGTTCTGACCATCCCCTGGTTCAGGCCGAGCAGGGACCTGTTTCCGGTCCTGTCCCGCTCGCG
This sequence comes from uncultured Chloroflexia bacterium, assembly GCA_963737125.1. Lineage (GTDB taxonomy): Bacteria > Chloroflexota > UBA5177 > UBA5177 > UBA5177 > JANWJD01. The sequence goes on from CAVTRL010000001.1 coordinate 538,133, forward strand.
CCTTCTCAACACTCGTTCTTCTACGATTCCGGCACGCACCGCTTCAATAGGCCCGCGAAGCCGATAAACATGGAGGTCAAGCAGCAGGTAGACCCTGCCATGCTGAAGCGAGCCGTGCATGCAGTGGTCGCGCACCACGATGCTGTCCGCATGAGATTCCGACGAGAAGGGAAGATCTGGCGGCAGATCAACCTGAGTCGGGAAGACCAAGAGATCTATGCTCACGAAGACGTCAGTCACGTTCCCGCGGAGAAGCAGGCGATTGCTCTCCGGGCGATTGCGCAAAAGGCCACGAAGAGTATCAACCTTGCGAACGGCCCATTGATCCGGGTAATTCACATAGCACGTGGCAGCTCGGCACCCAACCGGATTATCGTTGTCCTCCATCATCTCGTGATGGATTTCTATTCGGCGTCCATCTTGTGTCGGGATCTAGAGACGGCCTATCTGCAGATACTCGCCGGTGAAGAGGTGCGACTTCCACCCAAAACCACATCGTTCAAAGTCTGGGCAGAACGAATGAGCGAGTACGCTCATTCCAGCGATCTGAGCGAAGAGCGAGCGTACTGGCTTTCATTGCCCTGGGACCGAGTCGCCGCTCCGCCTTTTGACCTCAAACAGTACCGGGGACCCGTCGGTAAGTTTCGCACCGTAGAGGCTTCGCTCACTGCTGAGGAAACTGAGACGGTAATGCAGAATGTGCCGGTACAGTTTGGAATCCCGGGGCTCACCGTGTTGCTAACCGCGCTTGCCCGCGCGTATACCGGTTGGACGGGACGTCCTTTCTATACCACGCTGCTTACCCACGGCCGCCAGCCGCTGTTTGAAGACGTGGACGTGTCGCGTACCGTCGGTTGGTTCTCCGCGGGATATCCGGTCATCATCGACAACGTGGACACGGTGGCCCCGATGGCAGCACTGCGGGCGGTACATGAGCAGTTGAGGGCGATACCGAACGGGGGAATCGGTTACGGCATCGTACGATATCTGCAGTCTGAGCCGGGACTGGTGAAGGCCCCGTCCCCACGTATCATTCTTAACTACCGCGGACACTCGGAAGACGCCTCTACAAAGTACGAAATATTCACGACGACCAGAGGGCAGGGGTCGCCACAGAATGATATTGTGCCCACCAGCCGGAAACTTAACTTGCGTGGATTTATCCAGAATGGGAAACTTCAGCTCTACTTCAATTTTCACGAGAACATGTACGCTCGTTCGACCATGCAGCGATTGGCCGATGCCACCGTCGAAGCATTGCGCGCATTCATCGAGGTTCACGCGGCATCCGTGTGACTTCTTGCCCGAGATCCGGTCAATGCGGACGTGTGATCGTGCTCCCCTCCGGGACGTCGTCACGGTCTTCCGAGGCTCCGCGAAACTTGACTTTGACGCATTTACTGATAACGTAGAAGTAGAACCTTCTTGCCTCCTAAAGGAGTAGAAGGTTATCGGTCATAATAAGGAGTTGTGGGAATTGGAACACCGGTGACACGTCGGTGGGGAAAATATTCGTAAATTCGGGATATAATTGCTTTGACCGGCTGTGGCAAGGCGGCCAACGGCGAAAGCCCGGTACTGACTCCAGGAGAAGGTAAGCAGTCACAACTGGAAGGGGAGGAAAAGTGTGAAGAGACTCGCGTTCATAGTGTTACTTGTGGGTGGCATGTTCAGTGCCGCGATTGGCCAGACGCAAGCTAGTGGGTCGCATACGAGTCACGTTACAAAGCATGCCAAAAAGCACGCGAAATTGAAGAGCGCGGCTGCGGCTCCAGCAACCGCAAACAGCATCTCCGGAATCGAGCTGGATTGTATGGCGTCCGGTGCCTCCGGTCAGGTGTTCTTTAGCAATCCGAATGCGGGCTATTCGGGCACGATTGACCTCGCAATTCAGTATCTGGTGCCTGGCACGGCCAATACCTACGAGACAATTGCTACGACTACGGCGACAAGTGCAAGCGACTACACGTTTAGAGTTAACTACAACGGATTTCCCGGAGCAACAGAATATCGAGCGATTGTCACAGGGGCGTCGCCTGCTATCAGCGGTGTGGGTGTAACATCATCCATCAAACCCTGCACCGGCTCGATGTGGTACGGGAACGCCGACCAACACGCCGACCGCTACGGCGACCGGCACAGTGACGACTACCCCGACTTCTACAGCGACGAGTACGTCAACGGCCACGTCGACTTCGACGGCCACGTCAACCTCGACGGCGACCGCTACGCCCACCGGGACGCTGACTCCCACGGCGACGAGTACGGCTACTAGCACGGCCACAGCGACGGGTACGGCTACCAATACGCCCACCGCGACGCCGACCGGCACGATACCCACGGCGACCAATACGCCGACTGCAACGGTTACCCCAACCGCCACGATGACGGTTGTACCCGGAATACCGGTGATTCCGATCTTCTTCGTGAATACTCCGATTCCGACGATCGTGCCAACCAGCACGCCCGTGACCCCGCTACCGACCAACACGGCGACCACTATACCAATAGCAACCAATACGTCTACGCCGGTACCGACGAGTACCGCTACGAGTGTGCCTGTCATCACTCCAACCAACACGCCGGCGCCCGCTCCGACGGACACGACTGTTCCGGCTGCACCAACTAATACGCCGAAGCCCGCGAAGCCGACAGCCACGTCCACGTCAACACCCGTGGCGCTTGGAGGCGGTGCAGGTGCTCCACCAGTTCCGACACCAACGCCGCAACTTCCGCCAAAGACCTTGCCGGTAACGGGCTACGGTGGAACCAACCACTCCCTCGCCCATAACCTGGCGATCGGGCGGATGTACCGTGATGCCCACGGCAACGTGGCGCTCGGTATCACCGGACAGCCCGAAACGGGCGGTGGTAATGGACCTTTGGGTCCGATGCAACCGGTCCTCCCGGTCCTGTTGGGGGCGATCGTAGTCGGCCTGGGCGTCCTCACCCGCAAGTTCGCCTTCGCCCGGAAATAAACAAACGAGAGACTGATCTTGATCACCCGGCTCCTCAGGGAGCCGGGTGATTCAATTTGGGACAGCGCCCGGACCACGCGCGAATCCGCACCCACACTATCGGCGTCCCGTACTGCTAATATCACGGTCATGGAAACCGGTCGGACAAAGTGCCTTGCGCGGGACATCAACCACAGTGGACGGAAGTAGTGGCTCGGTGGTTTGATCGCGTAGATCCGGCTTCGCCTTTTCGCACGGCGTCACGCGCTGGTGCTGAGAGGTGCTGGGGCACGGGTCGATTGGGGTATCGAAGCCCTCTTTGATGCCTGGCAAGGGTGGAGACGACACCAGCTATCTTTTTTACACGCTACGTAGTCGGGCAGGTGCTCCCATACCAGGTACCTAGACCGTGTGGAGCGTGCCGGTGCCTAGAAATCGGGTCGACGCCGGCTACGAGGCCCGCGCCTCTCCCACACTGTCCGCCCCGCTGACCGGTACACTGCTCGACAGCAAGCCCGTCGACAGTGGGTCGTGATGGACGTGAGACAGCTCCTGATGCCGGACGACTGCCCAGAGTGAGAGGCAGGCCGTCATCGTTGCAGCGACGACGAGCGTGTGCAACGCCCGCGAACCGTATTCCCACGTTGTCGCCAGGAGCGCTCCGAGGATCGGGAGCGGGATATAGAGCGCGGATGCCGCCGAATGGCTCCAACCAACATGGATGAGGCGATGGAAGAGGAACGAGCGATGGCCCGCAAAGATGTTGTCACCGTGAATGAGGCGCCGTATCACGGTGAAACTCGTGTCGAAAATTGATGGCCAGACGAGCAAGGCGCCGGCAAGTGCGAGTCGAGGATCGTTGCGGGCGGCTACAACGGTCATCGCAGCAAGGGTATAGCCCAGGAATGTAGCACCGGTATCGCCCATAAAGACTCGAGCCGGGTACCAATTATGAGCAAGGAACCCAACACTGCTTCCCGCCAGGCACGCTCCCAAGACCGTGAGAAAGAGATGGTTGGTGAGAGCACCCAGGATAACCCACCCAACCCCAGCAACCGCGGTTTGTCCGCCCACCATACCGTCAATGCCATCCATGAAGTTGTACGCATTCGTCATCCCGATGAACCAGACAAACGTCACCAGCACCCCGACGAAGCCGAGGGAGACAAAGCCGACAACGGGGATATTGACGAGCCCGAAAGACGTGTAACCGCCTATAAACGCAGCAGCAGCGACACCCTGGGCGAGAAGTCTAAGCCGGTACGGTACGTGGAAGACGTCGTCCATGAAGCCAACGATGGCGATCAGGGATGAGCTGGCTATAAAGATCAGGGCGTGACGTATCGAAATTCCGTGATGCATCATGGCCACGACCAGCCATGCACAGAGATTCAGCACTACCAGGGAGATGCCACCACACAGCGGCACCGGTATGCGGTGCGAGCTGCGCTCGTTTGGCACATCGACAATATTCCACTGCACGGCAAGATTGCGGATTAGTCCGACGGCGCACCACGACAGGATCGCGGTGCCGCACGTCGCGGACAGCAGAACCCACAGATAAGCCATACGACGTGCTCCCCCCCGTGCACCGTCATACTTCCCCAAAGTAGGAAGTCTATGCCCTTTTAGGTTGTCTTTCTTCCGATCTGTGCAAAACCACGTGACGATCCGGATGGTATCACGTTCACCGACAAACGTCTACCCTCACTTCTCGCGCGAAGAACCACGAAACAATGTACTCGCACGTTCCGTGACGGAAAGCGCCAGATCTCAAGCGGCGCTGGTGGTACCTTTGCGCTCGCGGAAACAGGTATTGCAGTAGACCGGCTTGTCTCCACGAGGAGCAAATGAGACGGTAGTAGCTTGACCGCATTGAGCGCATGTCACATCAAAGCGTTGACGCGGAGCCCGGCTCCGGGCGCGGGTAGCTGTCCGCGTGGTGCCTGAGGACTGAGATTGGGGAAGTGTCGCTCCAGGCGTTGAGACGACGGCCGGTTCACTCTGGTCACTGAGCTCTTCACCAAACCGCTCGCGTTGCACCCGTACCCCGATCTGTCGCTCGATCGCCTTCCATTTATTGCTTTCCACGGGAGTCAAGAGCGTCACGGCGCTGCCATGCCGGCCCATGCGTCCGGTGCGGCCGAGCCGGTGAGTCAGTAATTCCGCATTTTCTGGTACGTCGAAATTGATTACCTGCTCGATCGAAAGAATATCGAGACCACGCGCCGCGACATTGGTCGCCACTAAAATCGGAGGATTGCCACGACGGAAACCGCGTAAGACACGCTCTCGTTGCATCTGATTCTGGTTACCCTGGAGGGAGGCAACAGCGTATCCCATTCCTGCCAGCTGCCTCTCAAGGCGTTCCACACCGATCTTGGTGCGGCAGAAGACCACAACGTTGCCATTGCCGCGCTCGTCCAACAAGCTGGCAAGTGCTGGAAGTTTGGTGTGCTGTGTCACCTCGATCACGGTATGATCGACACTCTCGTTGGGACCGCGCTGTGCCTGGTCGACCTTTATAAATGAAGGCTCGTGCAAGCGGTGACTGATGACCTCGTGTACCCAGGCGGGAACCGTGGCTGAAAACAGCGCCATCTGTATTCGACCGGAGGTGCAATCCAGAATTCGCTCGACATCCGGACCGAAGCCCGCGTCCAGCATTTGATCGGCTTCGTCGAGAACCAGGTACCGCAGATCGCGCAGCGCCAACGAGCCCCGGTAGAGATGATCGAGTATTCGGCCCGGAGTGCCGATGATAATCTGTGGTCCAGTTTTGAGAAGGTCGAGTTGCGCGCTCATGTCACGGCCACCATAGATCTGCGCAGCTCGCAACTTTCGAGTGGCGGCGATCACATCGACTACACGGGCGACCTGGCTGGCGAGCTCGCGCGTCGGCACCAATATCAGAGCTTGTGGGGCGGAAACTTCGGGGTCGCATAGCGATAAGAGCGGAAGAGAAAACGCGAGCGTCTTACCGGAACCGGTGCGAGCCTGCCCCACCACATCTCTTCCCGCCATAAGTGCGGGGATCGCTGCTTCTTGAATCGGCGTCGGTTCCACGACTTCCATGCGTCCCAATACCTCGAGCGCTCGGGCATCGAGATCCATTTCGGCAAAAGTTGTCAACAAGGGGTCCTTTCGTGAGTAGCGGGCATTCCGTCACTACATTTCACGGGAACACCCAAAAAAAAAGCCATCAAGCATCAATGGCTTGATGGACGGGCGCGAACGGCAACCTCGCCGCCCAAGCGCAAAGCTCTTTATGCATACACTGCAATATAGCAAAAATATGCGGGCCCGTGGGGTTTTTCTCAATCGAACTGCAGGTGAACTCTACGCGGTGTCACATAGTGCGATGCATATTGACCCGGTTACGATGCACCTGCTCTCCCAGGTCATTGAAATCGTCAATCGACGCTCAAAACGGCCTTTCCCGGAACACGTCGCTCGCGGAGAGCCGCCAGCGCAACTGCGGCGTCATTCCAACTCCCGCTGTAACCGATTTGCACCTCCAGCTCGTCGTTCGCGGCCAGCTGCGCAAGATATCCAAGGTCGTCGCGATAGTCGGGCGGTTGATTGGCCGCAAGCAGTGAGAAGCCCTGGACGCGTGCATTGTTCTTGCCATAGAAGGTACTGATACTGAACGTCGTGTCTTCCCGCGACGAGTTCCCGAACGTGACGAGTAACCCGCCAAGGGCCACTTTGCCGAGTGCGCTGGACAGGGAAGGGCCGCCTACCGACTCCAGAATGACGTCATACTGCTCGGCTGCACTATCCATGCTCGTCACCACGCGCTCGGCTCCCAGTTCCTGCAAACCCCTGCCACGCTCCTCGCTGCCCACGATGCCGGTAACGTGCGCTCCGCCGCGTGCCGCGAGCTGAACCGCAAAGCGCCCAACGCCTCCGGCCGCACCAGTTACCAGCACCCGCTTCCCCAGGAGAGGATCGATACGGAGCATGCGAAGTGCAGTCAGGCCGGCTACTGGTAAGGCCGATGCCTTTTCGAACGATAGAGCGTCTCCAATGGGCGCCAGGCGGAGATTGGGCACTGCCACGCGTTCCGCCCAGGCTGTACCCATTACAAACCCCACGACGCGTGTTCCCTTGGATGGCCCGGAACCATCGGCCGACGGGGTCTCAATAGTGCCGGCCAGATCCCAGCCAAAGCGTGTCCCGTCTTCCGCCGTCGCAAGTCGACTGACTTCACCGCGATTGAGCGAGACCGCGTGCACGCGGACGATGCTCTCGTGGTCCGCGGGAGTGGGATCAGGCAGTTCCAACATCCGAATGTGTTCTTGATCTGACGTCGACCCAACTAGCGCTCGCACGATGGTCTACTCCTTCAATGATGCTGCGATCTGTCGCGTAGGGGCGCAAACGAGCGCATACCCCGACTCCGCATCCCTTTATACTCGCTCATGCTGGGCCGAAATGGGAATGACAAACGGCCGAGCTCGCCGATGTCACTCATCCTTCATCCAGCGGTATCTGCCACTGTTCGGCCAGGCGGAGCCCGCCGCTTACCGGTGGTGATGCCAATTCAATGGCCAGTCAACCTTCGGCGCGAATATCCGCGGCGACAACTTCATCGTCGACCGCACTGAGATCGATCACATATCCCTCGCGGGCGATAGACACACACTGTGACCGTCCGCCAATCTTCCGGGCTTCGTCAGCCAAAGCCTCAACTTGCTCGTCGTTGTGGGTTGGATCGTGATGAAATAAAATCACTTCCTCCACGTTTGCTTCCCGCGCAATCGTCATGGCCTGGCGAGGAGTGGAGTGGCCCCAGCCGTGTTTCCCTGCGTACTCGCCCTCTGTGTACTGGCAATCGTGAACCAGGATGTCGGCCCCATCGGCTAGGTTGAGAATGTCGGCAAGGCATTCGTCCGATGCCGCATCCACTTCGTTATCACTGATGTACACAAAGGTCGCGTCGTCTGCCTCGATTCGATAGCCAAGAGTGGTGCTGGGATGGCTCACGCGGGCCGAGGAGACACACCCGGAACCTAGCCGGAAAGACTCGGGGGGAACTAGGTCAAATCCTGAGATGGACGTCATCTGCGATACCGATGCTGGAAAGTAAGGAGACATCATCTGGCCCGAGAGGTAGTCCCACGGACCTTTTTCCTCGAATTCTGGACCAAGGACGCGAAACTTGCTCCCGGGTATGTAGGCGGGATCGAAAAATGGAAAACCCTGAATATGATCCCAGTGATAGTGAGTGAGCAGAATGGTACCGTGTGACCTACCTAATGACTTCCCAAGGGGGCGGATTCCACTACCGGCGTCGAGCACGATCAACGTGCCGTCGTCGAGTGTTACCTGGACGCACGACGTGTTGCCGCCATATCGCACAGTGGATGCTCCTGGTGACGGTATGGAACCGCGAGTACCCCAAAATCGAATCTTCATGAAAATGTAATCCTGCTGCCCGTATTCGCCTCAGTTTGCTCGTATTCAGTCTACCGGCGCTGTGATCTATCTCTCACATCTTTTATAACGGTTTATGTATCCCCACAACTGCACGGCGTGATTGCATGCCCTTCCTAAAACTTGATGGGCCTTTTGAGGTTCATGCCCTTCACCGGCTTGCACGTTTCGTACCGCTACATCAGGTACAAATCAGTCCACCTTCGGGCCTGTACGACACTGGAGGTATGACCGTACGGGTAGTCCATTGGAATCCCATGTCGTGAGCTCGGCGGCCAGACGCACCTTCCGATATTTTGTGCACTGTGTTCCCGGCCTGGAGTCGGTGGCCCAGGCCGAAATCGTCGCCATCGATGGCGACGCTCGACACTTCCAGACAGTACGCCAGTTTGATGAGCGAACCAGTATCCTACTGTTTTCGTTTGGAGGGCCGTCCACGGATCTCCTATCGTTGGGCACGGTCGAAGATGTGTTCGCGCTCGCGCTCGAATCCGATCGAATCCCCCCGGAACGCTCCGGTCTGTCTGTCATTCGTACGTCGATCGCCGCCGCTCCACTACTTCCCAACGCAGTCGAACGCGGTCTTGCCGTGCGTGCGAAACGGCGCGGTAAAGTGACATTCCGCGTAATCGCACGAAAAGCAGGAGACCACGCGTACCGGCGCGTCGATGTGCAACGGGCAGTGGAACGTGCCCTCCTCGATCGCCTTCCCGGCTGGCGTCTGGTGGAAGACGACGCGCAGATCGAGTTCTGGGTCAGCGTGGTTGGACCGCGTCTTCTGCTTGGCATTCGCCTGTCCGACGGCAGCATGCGAAGTCATGGTTCCAGACGTACCGAGCTTCGCGCCGCCCTAAAGCCCACAATTGCGCGGGCCATGGCTCTGCTGTCCGATCCGGCCGACGATGACAGCGTGCTCGATCCGATGTGCGGCTCGGGAACGATTCTGATAGAGCGTGCGCGGGCCGCACGCTACGGGTTGCTCCTCGGGGGAGACATCGACCCGAATGCAGTGCGAGCGGCGAGTACGAACGTGGGGCCGAAGTACAAGCCAATCGAGATCCGACAGTGGGACGCGCGAAATCTCCCGCTGGATGAGGCGTCCGTGTCGGCCATCATCACGAATATGCCGTTCGGCAAGCAGGTGGGTACACCCGAGGACAATGCGACTCTGTACCCCCGACTGATTGCGGAGTGGGTACGAGTGCTGGCGCACGATGGGAGGATGGTGCTGCTGTCCGGGGATTTGGGACTACTGCTGCGATGCCTGCAGCGGTACCCTGATATGTTCGTAGTCCGGCAACTGCCGGTGCTTGTCCGTGGCTACCGCGCGAGCATCGTTCGTGTAAACCGACAGCAAACCACGTGAGCCCTCCGGTCGGAGTCTCGAAGTGGCATGGTATCCACGATTCGGTTCGTGACACCTGACTGAACCATCCCCAGCTGACCGGGCTTGGAACTCGGGCAATCCGCACTGTGAGAGTGATTCCGGCGAAGAAGGGCTTCCATCCCGATAGCGGTCGCAAGGCAACCTACGACGACGCCGCGAGTCGCTCTTTCTGTATAATTTTGGAGCGCGCCTGATTGGTGCCCCGTGGTGACGGTAGCTCAATGGCAGAGCCCCGGATTGTGGTTCCGGCGGTTGGGGGTTCGAGTCCCCTCCGTCACCCCAGATTCCCTTTTGCGATGCCCGTATGGATTGCGATTTTTGAGATGAAGCGGTCCGCGCCGGCGAGCGTTGCGTATGTCACCACACGCTTCGATGCACGTACCGAACGCTCCATCGTGGATCTATGGCTTGCGCTCGCCGAGGAAGGCATCGAGTTGACCGGTCTATCGGGACATCGGCCGCACATTACGATTGGCGCCTATGAAACGGACGACGTGGCCGCGTACTGCGCAGTGCTCGAGAAATTCGCGGATGCACGTGACGCGTTTCTTATCCGCTTCACGGCTATAGGCATCTTCCCCCAATATGGTGTTGCTTTCCTGGCGCCGGTCGTCACCGATGCGCTTCTGGCCCTTCATCGTGGGGTGCAGGCGTCAGTTGGTGAACTGGGTCGGCCTCCATATCACGACACGCTGCTGCCGGATGCCTGGACTCCTCACTGCACGATCGTGAACGGGGCGGATCCTGGAACGATCGCTCAGATCACCGCGTATTGTTCCCGTAACTGGCGGCCCATCGAAGGGTGGGTTGAGGGGCTCGGTATTCTGACGCCACCGGATACTAAAGATGTCTTCGGGGTCACATTCGCCGGGGATCGCGGCTGAGGACCATTTATCGGTGAATAGTGATTCCCCAGGTGCCCGTCCAGGTATTGCCAGGTTCCAGCACGACCAGGTCCTCCCCCGAAACAAACGCATTGGGTGGGCAGGTCATGGGCTCAATCGCAAGCCCCGTGCGGCGGCGTTGCACGGCGTGAACTGTCTCGCCGGTGTATACGGTAGCATGCTTGAAAGCCTCATCCATCCATACTTCCACGATGCGTCCCGATTCGGGTGCCTGCAAGACTACTCGCGCGACTCCGTCCGTGCCGCGTTGTAGGTCTGTATAATCCATGTTGATTGCGGTTTCCCCGATAGCCCGAGACTCCCGGAAATCGAGTGGTGTTCCTTCGACCGGAATACGCCTCACAGGAATAAGGTGGTCGTCGTACTGATACATCGTCGATGCGGGTATGGTGAGCACCGCCGTATTGACGAACGTTGTACCGACGGTTACGTATGGGTGCTGGCCGGCGCCGAACGGACACCGCTTATCCCCAATGTTGGAAGCGCGCAGCGTTACGGTGAGTCCTGCATTCGACAGGACATATGTGGCGGCGAGATCCAGGGTGAATGGATAACCCGATGATGGGTAGAGGCGGTGCGTCATGGTCACGCTGTTTTCATTCCGTTCTGAGGTGTCCCAATTCGTCCAACGCACCAGGCCATGAATCGCATTGCCGTGCTCGACCTCTGTTAGCGGAAGCTGGTTCTCGGAGCCGTCGAATGAGTAGCGACCACCCGCAAGTCGGTTGGGCCAGGGCATCAAGATTTGACCACGCCCATCGTGGCACATCTCTCTTTCGCTGTAGCCGTCGATAATGCTGTCTTCGCCCACCGTCAAGCTGCGAAGACCACCGCCGACTTGAACGATGGTCGCGTGCAGATCATCCTGTGTAATGTCGAACTGATCGCCCGAAGGCGCTATACCCATTGCCATCTTCCTTTCTGGTCCCACCATGATTCTTGTCGAATATTTCGGGCATCACCGCCCGTACAGTTCAAGACGTCTAAGAACGAGAGTTCACCAGTCGTCGACGAATGCGTTCAAGGTCATCGGCGGTGACTCCTGCGTGTTCCAGATATCCTTCAACGCTACCGTAGCGGTCGTCGAGATGCGCGAGCACATCGAGCATCCCTTCGGCCCGCGGCTTCCAGTGTGCTACGTCGCGAGCGCGCTGTTCTCTATCACCCGGGCCGTTCTCCAGCCATTCGTCATCCAACGGTTTCAAGCACTCGCCGGACAGCGCGTAGTCTTCCGCGATGACGGCACGTGACACGCCCGCCAGGTCGAGGAGCAGTGCGACCACCATGCCGGTTCGATCCCTTCCCGCCATACAGTGCACCAGCACCGTGCCCTCCGGTGCACAAGCGATGGCGTGCATGACGACTGCCATGGACGGTGCGAAAGTATCAAGGATGCGCTTGTAGTCCTCGGCTAGAGATTCAATGCTTTCGGGCTCGGACACTGATGGGTCGATAAGCGAGACGTTCATGTACTGAATCCCGTGGCTAACTTCGCCCGCGAAGGGATTCGGGTACTCTGCTAATTCAGCGGGACGCCGCAGGTCGATGATCGAGCGCACGCCGTAGTCCACCAGAGCAGCGCGCCCAGCCTCTGTGAGCCGCGATAACGAGTCGGCCCGGACCACCGCCCCCCATCGAGTTTCCCCGCCGCCCTCGATAGGAAAACCTCCCAGATCGCGGATGTTATAGCAGCCCTCCCACGCCAAACGGCGTGTCTGTACGTCTTCCACTTGAGTCATCGATGCGTTCCCCCTCATTCCCATCATGCCATGCGTCTCGCGCACCCTCGTCTATACTGCAGTCGACCCACGGGTCGAGAACTCGACACTGCGGCTCGGAACGGCTGCTTCCAAACTGCCGTCATTCGCTATCTGGACAGTTCAAGTCGCTGGTCTGCGGAAGCCGCAAGGAGCCATAGAGGGGTGCTTGCATGGAGGAAACCGACCCGTTCACGTTTCGTATGACGCCGATGCTGTCGCCACCGTCAAGGTATCTCGCCTCGCGGTACGCGACATGATCGGTGGGCAGCCAGGATCGACCGCATGATCGTGACTTCTGACGATCTCCGACAGGGGTATCGTGCAGGTGGGCTCGGCGGGGCTGCCTTCTGCGTGCATTCCTCGCTCCGCTCGTTCGGACTCGTAGAGGGGGGTGCTTCAACGGTCGTGGAGGCAGCTCTCAATGAAGGTTGCACGATGATGGTGCCGACGTTCTCGTTTACGTTTGCCATTCCTCCTCCGCCAAACATGCAGCCGGTCCGTAACGGTTTTGATTACGGGCTGGCGGTCTCGGACCCGCTGGGCGTCGGCCGGGTGTTCAATACCGATTCGAACGAAATGAACGATCGCTCCATGGGAGCGATCCCTGCCGCTCTACTCCGACAACACGGACGTATGCGTGGCAACCACGCGCTCAATTCCTTCAGCGCGGTGGGGCCGCTCGCCGGCGATCTGGTTGACTGCCAGGAAGCAAACGATGTCTATGCACCACTCCGCCGGTTGATCGAACTCGAGGGCTACATCGTGCTGATGGGCGTCGGGCTCACCTCGATGACGCTCATTCATCTGGCGGAGCGAATGGCCGGTCGCACCCTATTTCGCCGCTGGGCCAACGATGCCTCCGAGATGCCAATGATGCTGGAAGTGGGAAGTTGTTCCACTGCGTTCGATCGGTTCGGCGGGGTGCTGGCTCCCCTCGAGCGACGGATTGAAGTGGGGAAAAGCACATGGCGTATATTTCCGGCCGGAGCTTCGCTCGAAGCGGCGACCCGTGCAATTCGAGCGAACCCCGAAATTACTCATTGCGGCAAGGCACGGTGCCGCTGTAACGATGCCGTGCTCGGCGGACCGATCCTCTGAACACCCCTGCGGTAAAGCCGCGCCGATCCCTAAATCTCTCGCCCGTGTACCAGCTTGACGTTGCTACGCGAATGGATCGTGAGCCTGCCTACGGCTTGTGCCGGATAGCACGATCGAGCTGAGCTACGTCGCTCCGGTTATGGACCTGCAATGCGCGGAATGCGAGGATCAGCCAGATTGCTACGCCAAGGCCGCCGAAGATCATCACCGGCAATTCATACTGCGCGAGCATATTCTGCAAGTGTGTTGTGTCGAATGGCATGGTTTCCACCTCTATCGGAAAGATGTGCTCGTGCCCGCCACCCAAATCTTCCCCCCCGCGGGTGGCGGAGCATCGAGCATCCGTAGTCAACGTATGCTGATTGGATGTAAACGACAATAGGCCGGAGCAACGTCCGGACGAAGGTCTCTCGTGGGCGTGGGGCGTTTGTCCTACGGCGTGCCGGTATCTGCCAGTGAAGCCGCGGTACTGCCCAGAGGAGCTTCGAGAACCTCTGGATGCTCTCCTGTTGGCGTGGGATCACCCTCGGGAATGGGAAGCGCGGGTTGCCCTGGGGCGCGATGGGCGTTCGCGATGGCGGTAAACTGCGCTCGGTCCAGAGACTCGTCCTGAATGAGCGCCTGTGCTACCGCTTCGAGCGCGCTGCGATTTTCGCGAAGCACGCCAAGTGCCCGCTGATGGCCTTCTGTAATCAGGCGGTTGACTGCCGCGTCGATCTGTGCGGCCGTCTCGTCGCTGTAATCATGGGGATCGAAGGGATTCTGCGCGCCGTCGCCGGAACCAAGGTAGGTGGGACCGAACTCGTCCACCATCCCGAGCTCCGTGACCATCGTACGGGCGATCTGCGTAACCATCTGAATGTCATTCTGTGCACCCGACGTGATGTCGTCGAAGACGATTTCCTCTGCCGATCGACCTCCGAGACCGACTGCAATGCGGTTAAGTAAGTAGTCACGACGGTAGTTCCGGCGATCGTCTACCGGCAAAAACTGTGTCACACCCAGCGATCTTCCTCTGGGAGTAATGGTTATGCGTTGCACCGGGTCGACGTTTGGTAAGCGGAATGCCACGATCGCGTGTCCTGCTTCGTGGTAAGCGACCGTCTGCCGCTCTTCCTCGTTCATCAGCGGCGCGCCCACACTACCCAGCGTGATTCGGTCCAGTGCTTGTTCGAAGTCATGTTGGGTAACTTCGGTGCGATGGTTCCGCGCGGCCGTTAGCGCCGCTTCGTTGGCGAGATTTGCGAGGTCGGCTCCGCTCATACCCGGCGTACCCTGTGCCAATGTGCCGAGATCCACCTTCGGGTCGAGCGGAATCTGCTTCGTGTGTATTTTTAGAATCGCTTCGCGCCCCTTGCGATCCGGCGGATCGACCACGACCTGACGGTCGAACCGTCCGGGGCGCAGCAAGGCGGGATCCAGAACGTCCGGTCGGTTAGTTGCCGCCAGCACGATAACGGCTTCGTTTGGCTCGAAACCGTCCATGGATACGAGGAGTTGATTCAATGTCTGCTCCCGTTCATCGTTCGAGCCCGAGAGCGGTCCACGCCCTCCGCGCGAGCCTCCGATGGCATCGAGCTCATCGACGAAAATGATCGCTGGAGCGGTCTGTTTCGCCCGATCGAAGAGATCGCGCACCCGACTCGCCCCAACTCCCACAAACATCTCGACGAATTCGGTGGCGCTGATAGAAAAGAACGCAACCCGCGCCTCGCCGGCGACGGCTCGCGCGAGCAGTGTTTTGCCCGTACCGGGAGGGCCAACCAACAGCACACCCTTCGGTATGCGCGCGCCAATCCGATGATATACACCCGGATCGCGCAGAAAATCCACAATTTCCTTCAATTCATCCTTGGCGGCATCCACACCCGCGACATCGGAAAACGTCGTGCGTGGACGCTCCTCGGTATAGAGTTTCGCCTGGCTCTTTCCAAATCCAAAAACGCCTTGCTGCTGCTGACGGGCCGCGCGCGAGCCGATGTAAAACAACCCGAGTAGAAATAAGAGCGGCAGCGCCTGTAAGGCGGTTCCCAGAATCGTCACCCATACCGGCGCCGTGGTGTTTTCAATGGATATCAGCACGTGTCGCTTCTGGAGCTGCGAAACGGTGGAGTTCACGAGTTCCGAAAGAATGACGGTTGAGAACTGTTTGTACGTCGCAGTCTTTCCGTTCACCTTGGCGCTGTACGGCTTCACGAAGGAGCCTGTAATAGTGGTGCCGCTCACGCGCGCGTCGTGGATGTTCCCTGCTTGCACTTGATTTATGAACGTCGAGTACGTCAGATCGGTTTGCGTGCTCTTGCTGGACATCGACGAGAGCTGTGGCAGATAAAAGATGAAATTGAAGAGTAAAACCAGGCCGATGGTGACCATCCAGCCACGGGTTGACAGGCGAAAACGGCCGGGCGGAGTTCCCTTTCCGCGCGGGCCGCCGGGCCCCACTGGCCCTCCCGAGTTCTGGTCGAGCCGGGGCACATCGCGTCCTGTACCGTTTCTCCCTGGCCCTGTACTGTCGTTCACGAAGGTTCTCCGATCTGAATCGCTCCGCTTTGACGTCTCGTGGAGCGGAAACGAGGGGCCGAAAACGGCCGATGTGTGCACTGATACATGACTCTAGCGTACAATGTTCGCTTGCCACGCGAGGAGGCTTGCCTGAATACGAGAGCGGCGATGGGAAGCATGCACCTCGCCGCTCCAGTGTGGGACACGAGATGCCTTGTTTATTAGAACATCTGATCTATGTTGATAGGGAGGCAGGTCGAAACTTTATACGAGCGCGAGGAGCAGCATGCGACAAACACCCACGTTTTCAATGTCACGCCGAATGGTCCAGGCCATTGCACAGACGGCGGGCCGGCGCAGCGACTCCATGTCGGGAGTGGTTCGCTCCGCCGTTCGTATGTACCTGGGGCTTGATGACGACGATCGCCCGCTCCGCCCCTCAGCTCTGCCTGGCCGAGACCGGGAAGCGGGTTTCATCAGCAGTGAACCCGACCGTGCTGATACCTGAGGGCAAAGTAAGCCGGTTGCGAGTACGGACCTGCACAACCGAATGCCCCTGCATGTGTGGCCAACACACCCGCACGAACGGACCCGGAGAGATCAGCTAAAAGGTCTGGCAATCGTAATGACACCGATGATCACAATGATAACGAAGAGTGCAAGGATCACGATGCATCCGAGCGCAACGATGGCGCGCGCTTGCCGTACTGTTTCGCTTACCTCGAGGGCGTCGCTTGCCGGCGGCCACACAAGCGTCTCGGGAGCTTCCGGTTCCTGTCTATAGAGCCATGCTCGACCGTCATGCTCATCACTGAGATGCGCGATGGCCGGCTGACTTAATGCCTGCACCGGGTGTCTCCGGAGCTGATCGATCGCCTCTGCCGGCTTCCAGAAACGTACCTCGCTTTCGCCACCAGGGGGCCAGGCGGGCAGCTCGCCACTCCACTCGGCCACCTCAAAGAGGAACACCGTTACGCGGGCCGCGTCACCACCGGGGACATCGGCCCCGGGCCCAGGCGTGTGGCGCTGCGATACGGCGACAAGATCCCGCACTCGAAGTACTTCGAGTCCAGTACTTTCGCGCACAGCTCGAACCAGGGTCTCGATGGAGAGCTCCCCCGTCTGAGCCTGCCCACCGGGTAGATCCCACGTGCCGTAGGGGCGGCTCCCAGACTGCTCACGAACCAGGAGGACCTCGCCGTTTCTGCGAAGAATGGCGGAAGCGATGAAGATGTCGGTTTCCAAAGGCGCGACTCCCATGAGATAGGGAACGATTCCGATGAAGGAGCCTGCTACGCTCGCGCATGCCCCAGGACGACGAGAGTCACCGCGACGACGATGACGACAAGCGCCAGAAAGCCCGACTTCGTCACCTGTTCTCCCGCCAGACCTACTCCTAGAAATACCGCGACGACTGGATTGACGTATGCATAACTGGTAGCGATCGCGGGGCGAACCCGCTGCAGGAGGTAGGCGTAGCAGCTAAATGCAATGATCGACCCAAATACGATCAAGTACGCGATTCCTTCGAGTGAGGTGATGCTCGGCATGGCATGTAACCGTTCTCCTCGAAGAATACCCCCGACGAGCAGAATACAGCCGCCGCAGATCTGTTCCGTGGCGCTGGCCATCATACCGCGCGGCAGTGCGAGATGAGGACTCCACACAGTGCCGAGTGCCCACGACATCGCCGCCACGAGCAGGAGTACGGTTCCCAACACATTGGTGTGCAAACTGGTTCCCCGGCTGAGAATGGCGACTCCCGCCAGACCAAGCAGTACCCCGAGTACCTCGAGGCGGGTCGGCCTGTAACCCCAGATCCGGGAAAAGATCGTAGCCCACAGTGGAACCGTGGCAATCAGCAATGCCGCCAGGTGGGAAGCGACCGACTTCTCCGCGATCGACACGATACCGTTGCCGCCCACGAGCAGCAGGCCGCCCACCAGAGCTGAATTGCGCCATTCCACCCGGCTTGGCCGGGGTGCGCCACGCAGACGGAAAAACACGTAAAGCACCAGACCAGCTATCAGGAAGCGGGCGCCGGCCATGTAAAACGGTGGAATAGTTTGTACAGCGTACCGGATTGCCAGGTACGTGGAACCCCATAGTAGGTAGACCCCGATAAGGGCGCCGAGGACTCTTCCGTTGGTCCCGGCGAGGAATCGCCTCTCGTCGACCGCGATGCCGCTCTGTACTGGTGTACTGCTCACCCTACCGCCGGGTTCTGGTTAAGAGGTGGCAATGCTCCATTGTCGCTCTCCCGGATGGCCTCCCGTTCGGCGGTGAGTAGACGCGTTTTGCGTTCTAACCCCCACCGATAGCCCCCCAATCCGCCGTCGCCGCGAACCACACGGTGGCAGGGCACGACAATGGCGACCGGATTAGCGGCGCATGCTCCCGCGACGGCGCGAGCTCCGTTGGGATCTCCAAGCTCGCGCGAAACATCGCGGTAGGTCCGTGTCTCTCCCGACGGTATCGACTGCAAGGTTTCCCAAACGCGCCGCTGAAACGCAGTTGCTCGGACGTCGATTGGCAGGTCCAGGTGCGGAGCGGCTCCGGTCGACCGACGCACGATCTCATTCGCCCAGAGTGCGAGCGCTTCGTCGTCACGCACAATTGAAGCGGCATGATACTCCTCACGAAGTAGGGCTTCGAGAAATTGGTCGTTCTCGCCCACACTGACGGCGCAGACGCCATCGTCTGTTGCGCCCACGAGTAACCGCCCGAGAACAGATGAAATGATCGTGTATCGTATGCTCTTGCCCTCTCCGCCTCGCTTATACCGTGACGGGGTCATTCCGAGCTGCGAGGTCGTGCGCTCGTAGAGCCGGCTGCTTGAACCGTAGCCCGCCTCGTATAGCGCCCCCGTAATCGATTGACCATCACGTAGCTGCACTTTGAAGCGATCGAGACGGCAGGCGTCGGCGTACTGCCGCGGAGTGATGCCGATCAAAGACTTAAAGGTCCGTTGGAGGTGCCAGGGGCTCATACCGAAACTCTTGCCCAGAGCCGCCAGAGTAACGTCGGCGCGTGGATTCGAGCACAGCAGGCGACAGACCTCGAGTACCATGCATACCGCGGGATCAACCGTGAGTGTTTGGGGTCTGCACCGTCGGCACGGTCGAAAACCTGCTTCCTCGGCAGTCCGAGGCGACGCGAAGAACGTTACTCCCGACGGACGCGGCTGCCGCGCGGGACAGCCTGGACGGCAATAAATGCGCGTCGATCGCACTCCGAACACAAACCGGGCCTGAGAATCACGACGAACGACTGCTTCCCACAACGTCGTAGTTTCACCGGACTCAGAATAATGAGACTCGTTCACAACCATGTTCTATCACCTCACGACTTGATGCTACGAGACGTGGGATCTCTATACCATCCGGATCTTGCGGTCGTAGTGAATCCCAATTGAGATGCGCCTGGTAGAGCCCGTATGGTTAGGGAAACGACACGCGAGGAGAAGAACGGTGATTGCAACTGCGCCATTCGGCCAGACCGGCCACATCAGTACGCGAACGATCTTTGGAGCGGCCGCCCTCGGCGAGGTGTCGCAGGACGATGCCGACCGCACCCTTCAAGTGCTACTGCGCTACGGGGTGAATCATATCGATGTTGCCGCCAGTTACGGCGATGCCGAACTGCGTATTGGGCCCTGGATGCGCGAACACCGCAACGATTTTTTCCTCGCTACAAAGACCGGCGAACGGTCGTACGCCGGTGCACGCGACGAAATCCGACGATCTCTCGACCGCCTGAAAGTGGATTATGTTGATCTCATTCAACTCCACAACCTCGTCGATCCCATTGAGTGGGAGCAGGCTCTTGGGCCGGACGGTGCGCTGCGTGCCGCGACTGAGGCCAGGGACGAAGGGCTGGTACGAGCCATCGGAGTTACCGGACATGGAACGTCAGTGGCGGCGATGCACCAACGGAGTCTTGACCGATTCGATTTCGATTCAGTACTTCTTCCCTACAGTTGGATTGTGATGAAAGAGGGGAAGTATGCGCGGGACTTTGAGAATCTGATCCGAATGTGTGAGGAGCGCGCGATCGCGGTGCAAACGATAAAGTCGATTGCAGCTCGGCCATGGGGGCAGTCGGTCCACACGCATGCCACCTGGTATGCACCGCTCGAAGATCAGAGTGAGATCGATTGGGCCGTACACTGGGTCCTGAGTCGCTCAGGTGTGTTCCTGAATACGGCGGGAGACATCACCCTGCTGCCCAAAGTACTCGACGCGGCATCGCGTTTTCAGCCTGGCGAGGGAGCGACGGCACCGCCGCGGGCGCTCCAGCTTGAGCCGTTGTTTGTATAGAGTACGGCTTGGAGCATGCCACAGGTACGCCTTTGAGTACTCTTTCTGTATGCGAAAGTGTATCCCTTAGGGTAATAGTCACAAACACGTTTGGTTGGTACAGTAATCGATGTCGGGCAGGAAGCCAAACGTGAATAGTGATTGAAAAGTACATGGAGTTGCAAGTCAATGGTGGAATTTGTGGTCGCTCAGCAGATGAAATTGCAAGAAATGTTAAATAACTTGGTCGCTCGTCTCGAGCGTGAAGAAGGCCAGGACATGATTGAGTATGCGTTGCTTGCAGCGCTCATCTCTATTGTTGCAATTGCAGTCATTCTGCTACTTGGGCCCTATATCAAGAACCTGTTCCAGGACGTTGTCAGCGCTCTGGGTAGCAGCTAAAACGTATCTGGCGTCGCGAGGGGGGCACCGGTCAAACCGGTGCCCCTTCTTTCGTTTTGGTGTGACGTCGGAGTACGAACGTCGACACCGGTAGACTGCCCTGCGCATCGACTACTGGGAAGGCACGTTGCCACGAGGTAGCGCTCTGATGCGCGCGAGCGTGCTGGCACGCCTTATGCTGGAACAGAGTAGCGTCAAGGGTACTCGTGTGCCGTTTTTGGCCCTGCTCGCCCCAGCGCCTTGCACCTACGTGGCAATTCGACGATAAATCTGTGCCCGCGGAGCTTTTGGCTCGCTTTGTTTGAGAAGGAGGTTTTTGCATCGACCGAAGTTGTGACCGTGCCTCGCTGCACTATCGATCATCAGGGGAATTTGGAGGATGTGTATGAATCGAAAATCGTTGTTTCGTCTGTGTATGGCGATACTCCTGCCGGTGCTCGCGCTCGCATCGGCGACGGTTCCGCAATTGGTGCGGCCAGCCGGCGTATCCGCGCAAACAACATCGACGACCGTGAGCCTGTGTGGGACGCTGAGTGCATTTCAGCGTCCTCGTCGACCGTCGCCGGATCGATTACCTTTTCCGCGCCGGCAGTCACCCTTGCGATTGCACCGGGAACGACTGTCTATGCCACCGGCTATTCCGGCGGCACGTCGCCCACGGTTAATTCGAGCGTGTGTTTGGTGGGACTGGAGAACGGCAGCAGTCAATTGGTTAGCCTGACCCTGTCACCCGGCACCACCTCCCAGCTCACCGTGTGTGGGGTCGTGTCGGCCTACACCGCGCCCACCACGACCATCGGTTTGCTCAACATTGGGAGCATCGTGTATCCGCTGGCGACCAACGCCGCCGCCTTTACCGGTGTGGCCGTGCAAACCGGCGCGAATGTGTGTCTCTCGGCGACCCTCAATGGGCTGGGACAGATTACCGGTGGTGTGGCTGCAGCGAATTCGGTCACGACCACCACCACGCCGGTCAACCTGTGTGGCACGCTCAGCGCCTATACCCCGGCATCGGGAACCGCACTGGCAACGATCGTCTTCTCCAGTCCAGCGTCGTCGTACACGGTGGCGTCAGGAGTGACGGTGGGCAACACCACCCTGGCGACTGCCGGGTCGATCGTCTGTCTGGTGGGGCAGATCAGCAACAATCAATTGGCGTCCGCGTCGTTTGCGCTGCCGGTCTCATCGACCATCACCGTGTGTGGCACGGTCGCGGCGTACAACCCAGCCACGAATACCACGACGGGCTTGCTCACCATCGGCGGAGCAACGCTGATTCTCGCTTCTAACATATCGCCGTCCGGGATAGCGATTTCCCTGCAGACGAACGACTGTGTGGTGGCGACGCTCAACAGCCTGGGTCAAGCCGTGGCGGCGGCCGTTTCCGCCAATACAGCCTCGACTGCCACAGCTACTCCGACCGTGACGGCTACCGCGAGCCCGACCGTAACCGGGACACCGCCGACGGCGACGCCGACGGCCACCGTGACCTCACTCGTGGTTTGCGGTGTTATCACCAATTACGTAGCGGCAGGTACGACCACGAACGGCACGCTGACCATCAACGGGCAGATCGTTGGTCTGGCTCCTGGCTTGCTGTTCACCGGAGTCACAGTGCAGGTGGGTGCAAACGTCTGCATCAGCGGGCTGCTCAACGGCACACAGCAGTTGACGAGTGGCATCGTGACGTCGAATGCGGTGACGCCGACCGCAACCACGAATATTCCTCCGCCGCCTCCCCCGCCGGGTGGAGTGAATACCGCAACGCCTACTGCGACGGCCATTCCAACGGCGACGGCGACGGCAACAGCAACCGCAACGCTGGTGCCTGCCACCAATACGCCGGTACCGGCGCAGCCGACGCCTACCCCCAAGCCGGCAAAAGCTCCTAAACCGACCGCAACGGCGACCATCGCCCCGGCCGGTGGTGGTGGCGCACCTGCGCCCAAGCCTACTGCTGTGCCGACCCCGGCGCACCTGCCGTCTACGGGCTTCGGCGGAAGCGCCTTTGCCCGGAATGCCGCCATTGGACGGGCACTCCGTGCGTCAAACGGGAAGATAGCGATACCGGACGGTGTTACTGTCCTGCCGCAAACGGGAGGGAGCGGCGATCCTCTCAGCCCGGTTGTCCCCGCGATCATCGGCCTCACGGCAGTTGGACTCGGTGTGCTGACCCGCAAACTGCGAGCCTCGCGCCGCTAAATCTCTCTGGTGAGTACCGCGCGACCGGCCCCTATACGTAGGGGCCGGTCGTTTCCTTTGTATGTGTATGCACGCGGTACACCTTCGTGGACTTCTACACCGGGGTGGATTCGGACTGCAGCGCGTTTACGGTGCTTTCGAGTGTCGATTCGTCGTCGGTGCGATACGCTTGCGCCGACGAGTCGATTGACCTCATCAGGCCGGTCAGTACTTTACCAGGACCAACCTCGACAAATGTGCCGAAGGCATCCTTACGCAACCGCTGTATCGAAGTAGTCCACCGCACTGAAGAAGCAAGCTGGTCCAGTAAATTACCACGTACCTCGGCCGCGCTTCCTTCGTAGTCCCCGGTGACATTTGCTACCACCGGAATCCTGGGATCGCGAATGCTAACCCGGTCGAGCTCCGGCTCAAAAGCCGCGCGCAATGACGACATCAGACTGCTGTGGAACGGGGCGCTGACTCCGAGGCGCACTGCACGCCGCGCGCCGCGCGCCAACGCCGTTTCCATGGCGAGCGAAACCGCCGGCTCTTCCCCGGAAATTACAGTCTGCGACGGTGAATTGTAATTTGCAACCTCCACCACGCCCGCGCCCGACGACTCGGCGCAGATAGCCTCGACCTCATCGGCCGGCAGATTGAGAATTGCCGCCATAATGCCACCTGTTTGGGCACCGATTTCCGCCATAAGCTCACCACGCCGCCGAGTAAGGAACAACCCTTGCTCAAACTCCAGTGAGCCGGCCGCGACCAACGCCGAATATTCTCCCAGGCTATGTCCTGCCACCGCGTCTGGTTGAAGCCCCCGGGCATTGAGCACCGACCAGGTGGCGACGCTCACCAGGAAAATGGCCGGCTGCTGATTTTCGGTTAGCAGTAAATCCTCTTTTGGACCCTCAAAGCACATACGTGACAGCGCAAAGCCGAGTAGCTCGTCAGCGCGGTCGAAGAAGCGTGTCCTCACATCGGGATACGCGTCGTAGAGACCATGTCCCATGCCGACATACTGCGAGTTTTGTCCGGGAAAAAGGAAGGCTGTCCCTACCACCCCAGTACATCCCACCACGGTTTCGTGCTCACCGTGAGGGTAACGGTCGTCCCGGGAAGCTGCATGGTGTGTCCTGCCGGCACCTGAGCCAATACTGTGTGCGCCGGATCACCCAGACTGTCATGGGTCTGCGTTTGCACGTGGAAGCCCTCTTCCTGCAATTCCGCAACGGCGAGGGCCGATTGCATGCGGGTCACGTCGGGAAGGGAGATCGGCGCCGGACCTTTACTAATGACGACGTTTACCGTTCCTCCCGTGACCAGGGAGGAACTGGCGCTCGGAGATTGTGCCATCACTATCCCCTTTGCAAACGCGGAGGAATAGGCATAGCGCGATCGATAGCGCAGTTGGAGGGACCGCGCGATAGTCATATCCATCGTGTTTTGCCTCCCCACGAATTTCGGTACCCGAACATGGGCCGGCGATGCGGTTGCCGAAAAGTGCGTAAAGACGAGAGCACTGATGAACGCTGCACACGACAGTGCTACGGTGAGCGCCGTCGCGGGTCGGCGCCGGCTCCGCGTGCCGGAAAACGAAGGACGCGGGATGATCCGCGTCAGGTCTGAAGCGATGGAACGACCGGAAATTCTGGTCACCGCCTCGTGTTCGCCCGGCAAAGCATCCATCATGGCGTCGACGGTGTCGAATCGGCCCTCGACTTCGGGTGACGTGGCCTGGGCTATAACCGCGGAGAACGCAGCCGGCACGCTGGTTCCGGTCGCCGCGCGTGACGTCAGCTCGTTCAGGATGACGCCAAGACTGAAAACGTCGGCGCGCACGTCGACCTCACCGCCTCGGCGAATTTCGGGAGCGCTGTATCCGTTCGTGCCTTCCGATCTCTCGGCAGGCGGCACCAGGTGCCGGGAGCGAGCGATCGTGAAATCGGATAGTTTCACCTCACCGTGCGAGGAGATGAGGATGTTAGATGGTTTGAGATCGCAATGCAGGACGCCGGCGCGATGAGCGTCGGAAACGATGGATGCGATGCGCCTGAATAGATGTGCGACGACGCTCAGCCCAAGCCCGTCGTGGTGTGCAAGCCACTGACTCAGGTCGCACCCGTCCACCATCTCCATGACGATGTAAGAATGACCGTCTTCTTCAATGAGATCGAAGAGCGTGACGACGCCCGGGTGATCGAGACTCGCGAGAACCTGCGCTTCATACAGCAATATGCTGGAGTCGAACGAAGAGTGGAGAGCCTTGATGGCCACCGAGCGACCGAGCAGTGCGTCGACGGCTCCGTACACGACGCCGGCGCCACCCTCGCCAATTTTGCGAAGGAGCCGGTAGCGACCCTGGGCAATCTCCATATTTCCTCCAGTGTGTCAACTATCGTTACGGATAATTCGCAGTGATGTCAAGTCCGCGCCGGGTCACGATGACCCCTGTAATTGTGGCGTCCTGCCCCACCGTGCGCTTCAGTGAGTCGTTGATGTCGTCGGCCAGCAAGCCAGTCAGGAGACCGGGTACGGGAATGTTGGCGACGTGACCGGCCACGACGCGAACACGCACATTCGCGCCCGAGGCAATGGGCTCAAGCTCGAGCGAGACCGGGACCGAAAGCGGACCAATAGCTGCCCGGGCATCGACCACCAGCAACGGAGCGGAGGATGTGACCTGGACGCCGCGAATCGACACGAAACTCGAATACTGAACCTGCCTCTGGATGCGTCGGGTCAGGTACCCATCACTGATTGACACGCGTATATCGAATGTTTTCGGGAGCGGTCTGCTCTTCGGGGTGGTGGGCCAGGTGCTTCCCGTTATGATCACACCCAGCAACAATCCGAGGCCAAAGAGCAAGAAGCCGCGTATCAATCGGTAGCGCACGCGGGGAGAACCCTACCACCGCGAGAACAATCTAACTCGTGACGGTGACCTTACCTTTCATTAGTTGATGGTACTCGCAGATGTACGGAAAGGTTCCCGTCTTGGTGGCAGTCAAGACCCAGCGACTACCCGACGGGATGTTCGGTGAAGCGAAAGCCGTGCCATTGCTGGCCGTTACCGTGTGGTCAACACTGCTGTCGTTTACAAATGTCGCGGATTGACCGACTTTCAAAGTGATAGACGAAGGCACATATTTAGCAATCGTTTTCGGATCGTTGACGATGCGTACCGTGACTGTGCTCACCACTGCTGCATGGGCGTGATTGATATCGTTAAACTTACCGTGGAGCGCTAAAAACCCCATGCCACAGATCACCACTATCGCAAAGAACCAACCTACTATCTCAGCGCGGCTCAATAGCATTGATTATCTCCCTACACGTTCAATGTCTTAGGATGACGATTCTGCTGGATTCACAGTACACAATCGACTATAACGCGGCCGTATTGACGCTATGAGCCGGAAAGATCATCGGTGGGCGAACGATATTCGGCACGTACGACAGTTTTCAAGTTGCCGCGTACGTTCCAGTCGGCGACTATCTCGGCGCTGCGCGGAGCTATAGCGTCCACAAAGTCGTCGAGGATTTGATTCGTCACCGCCTCGTGAAACACGTACGAATCACGATACCGATTCAAGTACAGCTTGAAGGATCGAAGTTCGCAGATCGAGTCGTTGGGAACATAGGTAAGCTGTATCGTCGCGAAGTCCGGATACCCGGTACGAGGGCATTTACAGGTGAATTCGGGATAACTCAAGTCGATCGTGTAGTCACGGTGCCGTGCCGGATTGGGCACCGCTTCCAACTCGATCGCGGCAATAGCAGCCTCCCCGGGCCGCTGAGTTTCAGTGATCACGGAAGGTCTCCTACTACTTAGCGAAAAGTCGCTGCGTGATACATGTTGGCCGCAAATCCCACCAATCTGCGAGCGGCGTCACCCGTTTGCGCGGCCTTGAATGGTCAAAGACGGTCGATTCGGAGGGTGGGATGTCTCTTTCAGCTTACCCGATGCAAGGCTCCCGTAAGCACGTAGCATCGCACCCGGTCATCCGACTTTCGACTGCAACAACGTACCCACATCGGTCCATTGATTGGGCAGATAAGCACGCGACGTTAGATCGATATCTCGCCCAGGGCTCGTATGTCGGAGTCGCTGTAGCCGGCATCACGCAAAGGGGCAATAATGTCGACGTCTGCATCCGGAACATATCCAATCAGTAGGCGTGCCTCGTCGGATGGCATGAATCGAACTTCTCCGATCGCTGCCGGAAGAATGCACGATTCAGCGCTCCCGAGTGTATCGTCGCCACCTGAATACTGTATCGAGCACGGCGCACCGATATTTGTCACGGTGATGCACCGCCTCGGGTGTGCCTGCTCGATATGAGGCTCCTTCAGGGTCCATCGTTCGAGCGCGAAGTGGGGGCCGGCGCAACAGACGACATACCGGTTGTTCGCGATTGTTCGGCTCAAGCCCGCGTTGGGACGAGGTTTGTACTCGGTGCGAAGCTCGTCGAGGGCCGCATTGATATTGCGTGTCCAGGTGTCGGCGCTGTGCGGTGTACCGAATAGGTCGTTCGGCATAACGCTTTGCGCCAGATCGGACGTTTGCTGGATTTCGAAAATGAGTGTGTCGGGTCCGAAGCTGTGCAGGACACCACCCGGCACGTACACCGTGTCACCGGCTCGAATGGGATACCGGTACATGACGGCATCGTACTCCTGGTTTTGAAACCGTTGAAACAGGTGGTCGCGCGACAGGTCCGGCCTGACGCCCGCCAGTACGGATGCACCACTTGCGGCCCAGAGAATATGCCACGCCTCGGTCTTTCCGTTTGGCTCACCGTGGATGCGCCGTGCCGTGTCGTCATCCGCGTGAAGGTGAACCGGCAGCATGTGAGAGGCATCGAGGAATTTTTCCAGCAAAGGAAAATGTGGACCCGTCCAGCTCTTTCCGACCAGCTCGTCCGGATACTCGACGACCACCTCGTGCAGTGACTTCCCCTGCAGGACGCCGTTGGTGATCGTTCCGACGGTTTGCCGGTAGTCGCTGATTTCCCAGGTTTCGGCAACGATTCCGCGGGGAAGACCAGCCTTTCCCAGACGCTCGGGTATGAGCCGCTCCCCAAACGAGTACGCGCGGATATGAGCGGTGAGTTTGATCGGATACCAATTCACAGCGATTCTGCTTTCGTGCTCGGGGGCCGGGAGGAGACTCGCACCTCACGAGCATTGGCTGATAACCGGAACCCGAGCAGACGGCACAGATGGGCCGTCTGCTCGGGGACTATCTTGTCTGCTGTTAGCCGTTGCGGGTATAGAGGAAGCGCCGTATGGCAGGCTGACCCACGTTTGCCTTTGTAATGATTGCCTCTTGCGTGCCGTAGTGTTTTTTGATGCCGGACCTTTGGCCCTTGACATAGTTAAATGCGAGTGAGACACCGAGATTACCAATCGTGTATGGATCCTGTGCCACGAGTGCCGAGATGGTGCCTTGGCGAAGTGCCTGTACTTCCACCGGCTCAGCGTCAAACTCAACGAGCTTGATCTTGCCGGCTTTACCGGATGATTTGGCTGCATTGGTTACGCCGATGCCGCTGTTGGTATTCAGGGCGAAGATGCCTGCGAGGTCCGGGTAGCGCGCAAGAAGCGCCGAAGTTTTACTGGCGGCAATCGTGGCACTGTCGTTGTCGTACTGGATGCCCGCGTATTTGATGTTCTTGTATTTCTTGAGCTGCGCTTCGAAACCCTGCTTGCGCTGATCGGTCGTGCTGACGCCCGGCTGCACGCTCAGCGCTGCAACCGTCCCTTTCATGCCGACGGCCTGCGCGAGCGCTATGGCCGCTTTCTGACCACCCGCGATATTGTCGGATGAGATGCTGGTTACCGCGATATTCGGCGTATTGATGGTTGTGTCAACCAGAATTACCGGAATATGAGCCGCGACGGCACGTCGAATGGGAGCAATGAGGGCTTGTTTATCGGTTGGTGCGATCAGGATTGCGTCGGGATGTCGAGCGATGGCCGCATTCAGGATGGGGATTTGCGTGGGGGCGGAAAACGCGTTTGGATCGCCTTGAAACACGAGGTTGACACCGAGCCGCTTGGCCGCGGCTTCTGCTCCGACGTGCATGGTGATATAGAACGCGTCGCTGCTGATTCCAGGAATCAGGTAAAACGTCAGAGTTTTCGCATGAGCGCGACTGGCTGAGAATTGCGCCACGACGGCGGTGGATGCCAGGAGCGATGCAAGCGCCAACACGGAAAGTGATCGCCGGAAACGAAACATACCTCTTCTCCTTCGTCAGCTTGGCCCCCAACTGCTGAGGGCCTTGTAGGGCCTTATTTACTGGAGCGCCGCCGGCGCCACTGGTCGAGATACACCGCGACAATGATGGTTGCTCCAACTAGAACTTCCTGCCAGAACGGATCGATCCCGTTAATCACGAAACCGTTCTCCAGCACAGTTGGAATGAAGGCGCCGACGAGTGTTCCGAGTATCGTGCCAACACCCCCGAAGAGGCTGGTGCCGCCGATTACGACCGCGGCAATCGCGTTGAGATTATCGGTATTGTGCGAAGAAATGTTTTCTGTGCCGAACCGAGCGAGATCGATGAGCCCCGCAACACCGCATAAGAAGCCGGTAAGAGCGTAGACCTTTATCAGGTGCAGGTCAACCGGCACACCGGATCGTCGCGAGCCTTCATCATTGCTGCCAATAGCTGCGGTATAGCGTCCAAAGCGCGTCTGGGTCAGCACGATGTGGGCGATTACGATCGCAATCAGTGCAATCACGACCGGCGCGTAGATGCCGAGAATGGTTCCGTTTCCGAGACTATTCTGGAATCCGGTCGGCACCGAAGACAAGTTCGTGCCCCCGGTCAGCAGATCGGCGCCACCAAAGGCCATACCCAATGTGCCCAGAGTGACGATAAACGGTGGTAGCCGCAACAACGTTACCAGTAATCCGTTGAAAAGGCCCCAGGCGATACCGGCGGCCAGTGCCGCCGCTATACCAAGCGGGATGGCGGTGGACGCGTGGGGATACTGGAGGTTCCCCACCTGTGCGGAGGTTCCCGAGAAATGCAGCATGACGAGGCCGCCGGCGACACCCGAGAACACCAAAATCCCGCCAACCGAGAGATCGATGCCGGCTGTAACGATGACGAAGGTTTCACCGATGCCCAGCAAAATCACTTCGGATGTATCCAGGGCGATGTTTTTGAAGTTCGTCGTCGACAGGAACGCGTGATTGGGTGTCGTGATCGAGAAGTACGCGATGAGGGCCAGCAGGAAAAACAGAATCCAGAAGTTAGCGAGGGCAAGTACCATCAATCTCGTGTTACTGGCGCGTGGAGGCGGTGCATCGATTTCCAGTGGGGTGTCGGCCGGGGGCGGAGCACTCGGGCGTGCCACGGTTACTGCCCCCCAATCGACAGGAACCGTGCTTCGGCTCCGGTCATCATGCTGACGATCGCTTCCATGCTGGTCTCTCGCTTTGCGAAGCTCGCAATCGTAGTTCCCAGTCGCATAACGGTGATACGGTCAGCGACCTCGAAAATCTCCGGCAGGTTGTGGCTGATCATGATTGTGCCTATACCACGGCTCGCGATCTCTTTGATGAGCTCCAGCACCATCAAGGATTCTCGAACTCCCAGTGCGGCAGTTGGCTCATCCATAATCACGATGCGCTTTCCCCAAGCCACGGCACGAGCAACCGCCACGGCCTGGCGTTGTCCCCCGGAAAGAGATAGGACCGGCTGTTCGACCGATTTGATGCCGATCTTGAGGTGACGCATCTCATCTTCAGCTCGCCGACGCATGGCTCGCTTGTCTAAAAACCCCAACCATCCCAGTGGTGGGGGAAGGGTTTCCTCTCTTCCCAGAAACAAGTTGGAAGCCGCGTCCAGATGTCCTGCCAGCGCGAGATCCTGATACACGGTCTCAATGCCGAGATCGCGCGCTACTTGGGGATTGTGAATCGTGGACGGCGTGCCATCAAGGAGGATCTCCCCTCCATCCGGCTGGAGTACTCCCGAGAGAATCTTGATGAAGGTCGATTTGCCCGCACCGTTGTCACCGACCAGCGCGTGGACTTCGCCCGCCGCAAGTTCGAGATTCGCGGAGCGCAAGGCCACCACGCTGCCGAACTGCTTGTGAATCGCGCGAGCCTGGAGCAGAGGCACTTCCGACATTCGAACCCCTCAACCGCAAATTTTTGCGCCGAGACGCCAGCCGACCTTCCATTGAGCCCAAGGATGTCTATGAGCCTAACATACAGCGTAGTACATGTTGGGTTGGCAACTTCGTGCTCCGGCGTGACCACTAGGTCAGGGCCTGCGCCCCCGCGGGTTTGGTCGGGGCGAGTGTGCACGACCCGTCGCACGCCCCCGGCGCGGTCTCGTCACCTACTAGTGCACGCAAAATTCGTTGCCCTCGGGATCCTGCATCACGATCCAGTACCCCGACCAATCGTCGCCTACACGTACCTTCGACGCGCCCAGCGACTCGACACGATCTGCTTCCGCGTTCACCCGCTGATGACGCTCCTCGGCGGGGACGCCGGCTCCTGCATTCACGTCGAGATGAACCCGGTTCTTTCCCGATTTGGGCTCAGGAACCTTCTGAAAGTAAATGCGCGGTCCGATGCCGTCCGGATCGACGATGGCGCTGGCCGCGTCCCACTTCTCGCGCGGAGCGTTGAGCTCCGCGAGGAATGCTTCCCAGTCCGCGTACCCATCCGGCGGTGGTTGTAGTTGATAGCCCAGGACATTTGCCCAAAAATGCGCCAGGCGATCCGGGTCGGCGGCGTCGAACGTTACTTGAAACGTGAGTGCCAAGGGGTCTACCTCCCGTATATGCAAACTGCCAGAGCTCCTCAGTTTGTGGAGTCGGACGCACAGTCCGCAACCTCGCTTCGTACAAACCGCCGCAATTCCTCCTGTTCTTTCGGAAGGTTTCCAGACGTGCAACACTGGGAAAACGTCAAGGAGTCACGAATGCGTAATACGGTGACCGCTGGAAGGGCCAGCCGGCCAAGATTTTGGGGCCGCATGGTCGTCATGGGCGCCGTTATCGTGGCCGCTGCCTTACGTTCATCGGTGACGCCGGCATCCGCGTCCGGCTACAGCTGGCTGCAATTTGACGGTAACTCTCAACACAGCGGCGACAACACGGCGGAGTCGGAACTGTCACTCTCAACGGTGTCCGGGCTCACCAAGGCGTTCAGTGTTTCCCTGCCCTCCATCGCCGACGGCGCGCCGGCCTACCTCAGCGGCGTCAGCACCTCCAGCGGCACGCAAAACTTAGTGTTCTTGACGACCAAGGATGGTCACATTCTCGCCCTCAACGCCCGAACCGGGGCGCAGGTCTGGTCGCAACAATACGGCCCGAATGGCTGCACCATCAACCAGTCCGGTAGCACTCCGTGTTACACCACATCGTCTCCCGCGATCGATCCCAACCATAAATACGTGTATAGCTATGGCCTTGATGGATACGTTCACAAGTATGCCGTCGGGACCGGAGTCGAGAGCACCGGGTCGGGATGGCCGGAGCTCTCCACGACCAAACCGTACAACGAGAAGGGATCGTCGGCTCTGAGCACCGCGACGGCAGCTAACGGCGTCAACTACCTGTACATGGCTTCTTCCGGCTACCCGGGTGACCAAGGTGATTATCAAGGACACATAACCACGATCAACCTTGGTAACGGAGTTCAGCATGTATTTAACGCGGACTGCAGCAACAGTGTGAACGAGCACTTTGTAGAGACTCCCGGCTCCCCGGATTGCGATCAGGTGCAGTCGGCGGTGTGGTCCCGGCCGGGTGTTGTCTACGACAAAACCTTGAACCGAATGTACGGGGTAACCGGAAATGGCGTCTTTAGTCCCTCCTCATATGACTGGGGCGATACGGTCTTCGCGCTCTCCCCGAATGGGCTCGGCGCGTTAAACCCCCAGGGGCAGCCAACCGGCGATCCGCTGGACACGTATACACCTGCGAACTACGCCACTTTGAATAGCACCGATCAAGATCTCGGCAGCACTGCTCCCGCTATCCTTCCGCCGTCCTCCGCCTCCGCCGATGAATTGGGTGTGCAGGGCGGAAAGGACCAGATGCTTCGGCTCATTAACCTGGGCAACCTGAGCGGCCAGGGAAGCGTGGGGAACACGGGCGGAGAGATCGGCACGCCAATCAGCGTGCCGCAGGGCGGCCAGGTACTGAGCCAACCGGCGGTGTGGGTAAATCCCGCCGATAACAGCGATTGGGTTTTCGTTACGACCGCCGATGGGATTTCCGCCCTCAAGCTCGTATCGAGCGCGGGCACCCCCGCGCTCCAGACCATGTGGCAGGGGAGCGTCGGTGGCAGCTCTCCACTGATTGCTAACGGAGTGCTCTATTACGCCGGCAACCATGACATTCAGGCCATGGATCCAACGACCGGGCAGGTACTGTGGCACAACACTTCGATTGGAAACATCCACTGGGAAAGTCCGATCGTCGTGAACGGAATGTTGTACATCACCGACGAGAGCCAGAATCTGACCGCATTCAAGCTGCGGGCCACTCCGACAGCCACTCCGACCGCAACTACAACTCCCTGATCGGTATTGCGCGTTGGTGGGAGGATTCCGGTCAGCCCGCCCGCCTGAAACGGATTTACCGCTGATTAGTCTCTGAGTTTCTGCCGCCATTCGGTGGGAAGCCCGGTGCTCGTCGTGAGGAGAATGCGTTCCATGGACACGCTCGTAACCGCCGATGTCGGTACGTGAAACGACCGAGAGAACACGCCGAGGTTTATGCGCCCTGGACGTACGGCGAAGCGCACGACATCGGTACGATCGTCTGTTTCCGCGCACGCGTACTGGTGCGCTGCTGATTGGGCTGAAGGACCGGTGTTACCCGCGCCTGCCGTGGGAAACGGCCCCATCTCTTCGCCGTTTCGCGGTTCACCCTGAGCGCTCGCGTGGTCGACCACGTTACCTTCCTCGTGAACTTGCGGGCTTCCAGTAACGGAGGATTGGTGTTCTGCTGAGTGAGATCCGTGCACGGTCCTCTCAGGGCCGCGCCAGACTTTGACGACGCTACCCAGGTACCGATCCCCAAATGAGTTGTACACGTCCATCCCCACTCGGATGCGCAACGATACATCGGAAGAATCCGGTACGTTCATGGTGCCGGCCTGTAGCCGCGCCGGTTTGCGACCGCCTGCGTGTACTTGAAATAGTCGCCGGGGCGATTGGCCGATTCTCGGCCCGCCAGTACCATCGACATGCGAAGAATGAAGCCTCCGGCCAGAACCAGTAAAGCGCTTGCGGTGCGTGCGAGACGTGATTTGCTCCGACCCCGAACCGGTCCGGAAAGTTGGAAGACCAGGGGCAGAATTATTCCTCCCACGTAGGTCCCCGGCCAGAAATACTTACCGATCCGGCCACGCGTCAGAGGGGTGCCCAGGTCGCCAAGGTGTACGAGTCCGGCGGTCAGTGCCACCAATTCAGTACTCAGACACACAGTTTCGGCGCGCGCCAGGGCACGAGTGGTACCCGGGCGTTCATGATTTCTTACCCCCAGCACGACGGAAAGGGCCGCGAAACTCCCGGAAAATGCCGATGCAATGAAAGTGGGACCGATCAGTAGGTAGTTGCGGGCCCAGAGAGGCACATTTGTTGCCGCCAGGAGGACGCCGGTGTAACCCGAGATGAAGATGGAGAACGGCAAGCCCGCAATGCCGATCGCCCGCCGCAAGCTTTTGAAACACGACGAGTCGCGTTTCAGGTCACACAATAGCTGCAGACCAGCCGAGGCGCTCGACACCATGCCAAGTCCGAGCAGTGCCCACGAGCCGAGCGACATCGGCGAGCGAAGCTTCAAAACCCGAAACATATTCAGCGCGCGCTCTGGCCGCCCCAGGTCGAGAACCAGCAGCGGCGGGCAGGGAAGCACCGCAACAAACGAGAGGTATCGACACGCCCGCTGCAGCGTTCGATCTTTCGAAAAGAGATCGGCGATCGTGCCGATTGTATACGTACCTCCCGCCAGTGCGCCGAAGAAGAAGTAGAAAATTACCAGCCAGCGCCAGTGCGGGGTCTTGATCACCGGCATACCGTAATACGTGTCACGCACCTCGGCCGCGGTTGTTCTAACGCTGTCTCCGCCCTGTTCGCCGGCCATCACTCGTCCTTCAAGGCCAGTGCCGTCGCCAGTCCCAGCGCCAGCGCGGTCATCGTCATCGTGAGAATGCCCGGGAATGTGTGATTTTGCGGTAGAGTCGGTTGCTCGGGCAGGTTGTATTTTTGCGGCTTGTCGAGGAGCAGAAAGAACGCCCCCAGATGACCGATCCCGCCCGTGCCGCCGACCCGTTCATCGCCGTAAATGTAGGCGGGCAGCCCCTTCTCACGCAGGTTCTCGACGCGGCGCGCGGCACGCTCTTTCAGCTCCGTCAAATCCCCGAACTGTATTGAGTCCGTTGGACACGCTTTCGCGCAGGCGGGCTCCAAATCGTCCTTCAAACGGTCATAACACAACGTGCACTTGTGCGCCTTGCCATCCCCGCTTTGCGGCGTCATATTCACTTCGATCACCCCAAATGGGCAGGCCGGAACGCAGTAATTGCAGCCGTTGCAGACGTCTTGCTGCACGACCACGGTATTGAACTCCGTGCGGAAAATGGCTCCTGTCGGGCACGCCTCAAGACAACCGGCGTGGGCGCAATGTTTACAGACGTCGCTCATCATCAACCAGTTTGTTTGCGCCTTCGCGCCACCCGCGCCCGGAACCTCCGCAAACGAAACATGTCGCCAGGTTGTCGCCGCGAGCGCATGCGTATTGTCGTAGCTGCTTCCCTTCCAGTTCAGGCCGTCCATGGGCAGTTGATTCCACTGCTTGCAAGCGACTTCACATGCTTTACACCCGATGCACAGCGAAGTGTCGGTAAAGAAGCCTTTCGTTGTGGCCGGGCCGTTGTTGGTGTCGAGCATGGTGAAAAGTCAGGGTTGAATGAACGGATTGGACGGATTCGTGCTCGGCTCGGGCTGTGGCACGCCCGGCTGCGGAGACGGCGCCGGCATGGGTACGTCGGTTGGGATCAATGGATCCGGCGCTGGCTGGGGATTCATGGGAGAAGGCTGCGGTTGCGGTATCACCGTTGGCTCGGGAGCGTCATCATAGGTCATCGGCCGGTCCTTCCTTTTCGCACGTTACAGGTGAATGCCTTCGCTTCTTCAATACTGACATTTGGATCTCCCACGAGCGGCACCAGGTCGTTGGCTGCGTCTCCCTTCACGATGCCGGCATAACCCCAGTGGTACGGAAGCCCAACCGTTTCCACCGCTACACCGCCGGCGGGTGTCTGGCCCATGCGGTCGGTGACCAGCGCGCGCGCTTCGATCTCGCCACGGGGAGTACTGACTACAATCCAGTCGCCGTTGCCCACCCCAACCTTTCCCGCCAGCCGTGGACTAATTTCAGCGAAGAAGGTCGGCTGTAACTCGGCGAGCCACGGCACCCACCGGCTCATTCCCCCGGCCGTGTGATGCTCGGTCAAACGATACGTGGTTATGACGTACGGATACCTGGGGTCGTGCCGCTCGGCCAGCCGGTTTTCCTTGCGGGGCCAGTATTTTACAGTGGGACTTCGATCCTGTCCGTACAGCGGATTCACTACCGGCGATTCCATCGGCTCGTAGTGTGCCGGCAAAGGGCCGTCGCGCAATCCGGCCGGCACAAATAGCCATCCCTTTCCGTCCCCGGTCATGATGAACGGGTCCGCGCCGGACAGCGCGTCCATGCCCACGGCGTCACCTCGAATGGGTGTATCCGGGGCTTTTGACACCGGGAAGTCAGGGACGTCGTTGCCCGTCCATTTCTTTTCGTCGGCATCCCACCAGATAAGCTTTTTCCGCTCAGACCAGGGTCTACCTTCCGGGTCCGCCGAAGCGCGGTTATACAGGATGCGCCGGTTCGCCGGCCAGGCAAAACCCCACCCGGGAGAATAGAGATCATCACTGACACGGCTGCGTGCCAGATTCTGTCCCTCCTCGGGATAGACACCGCTGTAGATCCAGCAGCCGCACGCGGTGGATCCGTCGTCTTTGCACGCGTCAAAACCGGGTAGCTGCTTGCCGTCGCTCACCGTGTATCCATTGATCTCTTTGAGAATCGCCTCGACCACCGGCTCGTCGCGGGGGCCTTCGACCGGGTACGTCCAGTTGAGCGCCTTCAGCTGCCGTGCCTGTGGGGTGTCTTCCGCGGCGTACAGAGCCATCAGGCGCCGCCAGAGATCGTGCAGAAACCATGGCTCGGTCGTGGCATCGCCGGGTGGAGCGATGGTCTTGTCGTGCCACTGGATCAGACGCTGCGTGTTCGTGAAGGAGCCGTCCTTTTCCGCGACGATCGCGGCCGGCATGAGGAACACCTCGGTCTTGATCGTTTTCGGATCGAGTGTGCCGTTCTTGACCTCCGGCGAGTCTCGCCAGAAGGTCGCTGTCTCAATCTCGAAAAGGTCCCGCACTACCAGCCAATCCAGCTTGGCCAGCCCCTGCCGCATATACCCGGTATCCATTCCGCCCACCGCCGGGTTTTGACCCATGACGAACATTCCCTTGAGAAAGCCGTCCATGGTGGCCATGAACATCGGGAACATCGAGTAATCCGAGCTGATTTTGGGCAGATACTGATACCCATACTCGTTCTCGGCGGTGGCGTTGTCGCCGTAGTACGCCTTTAGAAGCGAAATCATGAACTTGGGCAGGTTGTTCCAGTAGCCGGTTTTCGGTGTCTCTTCCTTCAGGTACCCCTGTAAGGTCGCGTGGTCGTCAAACGTATTTGGCATGGCGAGATAGCCGGGAAGGATATCGTACAGGGTCGGGATATCAGTTGACCCCTGGATGCTGGCATGACCGCGCAATGCCATGATGCCTCCACCGGGACGCCCGATATTGCCCATGAGCAACTGCAGGAGCGTGCACGCACCGATAATCTGCGGTCCCTTCGAGTGTTGAGTCCACCCGACGGCGTAGCAGAACGCAGTGGTGCGCTCGCGTCCCGAATTTTCAGCGAGGGCCTGTGCCACCGCCAGGAACTGGTCCTGCGGCACGCCGCAAACCTCTTCCACCATCTCCGGGGTATACCGCGCAAAATGCCGCTTCACTATCTGGAACACGCAGTTCGGGTCTTGCATGGTTGGATCGGAGGGAGGCGGCCACACTCCCGCCATGTTTCCCAGTCGCTGCGAGTACGACATACTGCTGAATTGCTGATGGGTGTTGGGAGATGGCGACTCCTGCTGTCCCTGGTATTGCCACGAGCTGTTATCGTAGCGATGCCCATCCTGATCGAACCCCGAAAACAAGCCGTCCAGGCTTTCGGTGTCCACGAATTCCGGTTTGATCAGCGTGGCGGCATTCGTGTACGCCGCGACGTACTCTTTGAAGTACGTTTCGTGTTCGATCGCATGATGAATCAAGCCGCCCAGGAACGCGATGTCACTTCCGGGGCGAATACGAACAAATTGGTCGGCGACGGCTGAGGTGCGAGTGAAGCGGGGATCGACGTGGATGATCTTCGCGCCACGCTCGCGGGCCTTCATCACGAACCGAAAGCAGACGGGGTGATTTTCCGCCATGTTGGAGCCCATGATGATGATGCAGTCGGCGTTTGCGAGGTCATTTTCGGCGGTGGTTGCGCCACCGCGACCGAGTCTAGCGCCCAGACCGGGCACTGTGGCGCTATGTCATATACGCGCCTGGTTTTCGATGTACACCATCCCCAGGCCGGCTCCGAATAATTTCTTAATCAGGTAGTTCTCCTCGTTGTCGAGGGTTGCCCCGCCGAGGTGTGCGATTCCCGTCGTGCGATTGACCGTCTTTCCATCGGGAGTGGTGTGCACGTAGGTTTTGTCACGCGTATCTTTGACCAGTGTCGCGATGCGGTCCATGGCCCAGTCGAGCGGTTTCTCTTCCCAGTGGTCGCTGTTGGGCGCGCGGTATTGGATGGTCGTCAGCCGTCGCGGATTTGAAACCAGACCGTACGTCGCCGAGCCCTTGGGGCACAGCGTGCCACCATTGATGAAACTGTCGTAGTTCCCCTCAATCGACAGGAGCTTTCCGTCGCGATGGTACACCAATTGCGAGCAGCCCACCGCGCAGTACGGACAGACGCTCACGCCGACGTCGGCGCCCTGCAGCCTGGAATGCACCTCCGTGTAGCGCGGGCTCTCCGGCCTCTCGGGTACTACTCCGACATGAGTCTTCAGGATCGTTGCGATCGATCGACGCTTCTTTGCCATTCCTACCTCTCCACAGAATTGTTGCGCGTCACGCCGAAACGGCCACTATCTTACCCTTCTACCGGTCAGTCGATTCGCTCCCACTCCAGGTATGCCGTTTGGTATGTATCTCGAAACGGCAAAGGTTCGGTACTGAGACAGAGGATGTTGCCGTCGAGTTGATAAAAACGTTCTTGTTCCTCACCGACCCAATTTGGAAACAAACTCACTTCCACGTGATGAATCATCTTGTCGCCGCGCACTTCGTATCGGCCGCTATACGCCTGATACGACTTCTTGGCGCTTCGCTCCTCCTGGGCCGACGCTTGTAAGGGATGAGTTGCGGCAAAGCGTCGCCGGTTCGCACTCATGAAGTTCACCGCCATATGCCCGGAATGCGTGTAAATGAGATACCCTACCGGCGAGCGTCCGTACGGATACGTCACATGTTGCTCGTCATCGATCCACTTGCAAGAAATGAGCCTCCAGGTACCGACGAACGAGTTCTCGTTCATCGACTCGGCTCCAGCGCCATGCTTTCGATTCTCTCAGCTCCGGCGTAGACGTTGAAGCGGCCGGAACCAGCCCCGTCGGAACGAACGAATCCCAGCAGCGTCATACTCGCCGATCGGGCCAGATCGATCGCCAGACTGGATGGCGCAGATACCGTCGCAATCACCGGAATACCGGCCATCAACCCCTTTTGTACGATTTCGAACGACCCACGGCTGCTTACCATCAAAATGCGGTCTCGTAGCGGGACCCACCCTTCGCTGAACGCATGTCCGATCACTTTATCGACCGCGTTGTGCCGGCCGATGTCTTCGCGCATCACCAGCATGCTGCCCTGTGTGTCGAAAAGGGCCGCGGCATGCAGACCGCCGGTTTTAGAAAACACCGCCTGTCCCTGTCGCAGGCTGTCGTCGAGGCAGTAGAGAACGCGGGGAGTGAGGCGTATCGGGGAGTCGATCGGTAGGGCGTCCTGCCGCACCGACGCAATGCTTGCTTTGCCACACAGGCCGCAGCTCGACGTCGCAAAAAAATTGCGAGTCCAGCGTTCCGGTTGCACGACGGATGGATTGACCGGGTTGACATTGACGATGTTTCCGTGCTGCCCATCGGGCCCTTCATCACTCGGGCAATACGCGATTGACGCGATCTCGTCACGATCCGAAATGATTCCTTCGGTGAAAAGAAAACCCGTCGCAAGATCGAAGTCGTTGCCCGGTGTGCGCATGGTGACGGCCACGCTACAACCCGCCAAACGGATCTCGAGCGGCTCCTCAACCACAACCTCGTCGGTCCGCGCCGTGTCCCGCGATCCTTTCCAGGCGTCGATGCTCACGGTCGCGGTGTGAGGTTGCGCCGGAAGACTGTGGTGGACGGACGTCATCGACTGTTCTCGTCTCCCGTGGAAGGATATCCGGACCCTTTCATGATCTCTTTCAAACTGTCCTCACTCAAGTAATCGGAGTCGTAATCAACGGCGA
Source organism: uncultured Chloroflexia bacterium (assembly GCA_963737125.1). Classification (GTDB taxonomy): domain Bacteria; phylum Chloroflexota; class UBA5177; order UBA5177; family UBA5177; genus JANWJD01. Next base: position 578,783 of record CAVTRL010000001.1, read on the forward strand.
CAGTATGAGTTTCGTGATCCACTCCAATGTGGGCGATGCCGGAGATAGCCATCAACGCATTGGCGAGGTCGAACGCCTGGTTAGCGGTATCCATATGGGGCACCACAAGATCGGAATGCTGCATCGAATTCCCCTCGATTCGGGCAGATGTGTGGGCACTACCCAGCGTGCTTGAATCCGGCTGCTTGCATCGTCAACGGCGTCCCATCTTGACCGGGATGAGCGGTCACGACCTCGCCGATGAAGACCGTCGAGTCACCCGCCACCACGGACGATATCACTCGACACTCCACTGCGCCGAGCGAACGAGCCAGGAAAGGACACCCGGTACTTCCCACGAGGTATTCGACGTCATCAATCTTTGATGGGCGCAACTTCCAGCGCTTACCCAGTGCACCGGCCTCGGATCGTTGGTCGGACGAGAAAACGCTCACACTGAACAGGTTGGATGCTCGAATCAAGCCAATGGAGTAACTATCGTTCTCCACGGACACGGCCACCAGCGGCGGATCGAAGGAGACCTGGGTGAGCCAATTCGCGGTAAAAAAGTTGCGCTGGTCCCCCTGTGCCACACCGACTGCATACAGCCCATAGGTGAAAGCGCGGAGCGTCGATTTCCGCGCATCAGTATCAAGGATGTGCGATTCGGTCACCGACACAATCTCATTCTCCTCGATTGATGTTTCGAAGCTCGCTTGCCAGTTTCTTCATGATATGCGTCCGGCAGCAGCGGACAAAGAAACGTTGAGCCGGACCGTGCAATCGAACTAACTCAGGCGGATTCGGCGCTTTCCACCATGTCGTCCCGAAGCATGACCGCACTCGCCGGCAGCGCGCGATTGAGGGCGCTTACCACTGCGGCGATGGATGCCTGCTCGATGCTGGTGTTGACCGCGGCGCCGAAAAACATCTGATTACTCGGCGTGGCAATCTGCACGTAGGCCACGGCGCGTGCCCCGGCGCCGCTGCCCAGGGAATGCTCAGAGTACGACACCACATCGAACTCCATCCCGAAGCGATTCAACGCGTCGACAAACGCCGCGATTGGCCCATTTCCCACTCCCGACAGATCGTGCGTGGCGCCGTCGATGGTGAGTGTTGCATTGCACTCAACGGCCGAAGTCTCATCGTCGTGCGCGGAATCACGGGCTCTGAAGTCCTTGACGCTGATTGGGTGTGCGCGGTCCAGATACTCGCTCTGGAAAATCTGAAACACTTCCTCACTCGGAATCTCGATTCCACGCTCATCGGCCAGGTCGTTCACAAGCTTTCCGAGCTCGCGCTGCATGTCCTTCGGCAACTGGAAGCCCCAGTCCGCCCCGAGGACGTACGCAACACCGCCCTTGCCCGACTGGCTGTTGATGCGGATGATCGCCTCATAGGTGCGCCCGATGTCTTGCGGATCGAGCGGCAGGTACGGAACAGACCAGAACGCGCCGGGCGTCGGGTCTTGCTGATCCATCCCTTTTTTGATGGCGTCCTGATGCGATCCGGAAAACGCGGTGAATACCAGCTCACCGGCGTACGGATGCCGGGGAGGCACGCTCATCAGCGTGCACCGTTCATAGACCGCCTTGATTGCCTCGATGTCGTGCAAGTGCAATTGCGGATCGATTCCCTGGCTGTAGAGGTTCAAGCCGAGTGTCACGATGTCGACGTTTCCCGTCCGCTCACCGTTACCGAACAATGTTCCTTCGACTCGCTCCGCTCCGGCGAGCAGTCCCAGTTCGGTGGCGGCCACCCCGGTTCCACGGTCGTTATGCGTGTGCACGCTGACGAGTGCAGACTCACGGTCCCGCAAATGCCGGCAGATCCATTCGATTTGGTCCGCATAGACGTTCGGCGTGGTGATTTCTACGGTCGACGGCAAATTAAGGATGATTTTCCGTTCCGGTGACGGTTGCCATTCATCCACCACCGCCTCGCAGATTTCAAGCGCAAAGTCGATCTCCGTGGCCGTGAAGCTCTCGGGTGAGTATTCGAAACGCACGTCAGTTTCCGGTATTTCCTGTGCCAGGCACTTGACCAGCCGGGTAGCGTTGGTCGCAAGACCAATCACGGCGGGCCTGTCCAGGCCGAAAACCACCTGACGCTGCACCGGTGAAGTGGAGTTATACAGGTGCACGATGGCCCGCGGCGCCCCCCGAATGCACTCGAACGTCCGCTGGAGTAGCTCCTCGCGCGCCTGCACCAACACCTGAATCGTGACGTCGTCCGGTATCAGCGAGTCCTCGATCAACCGGCGAATGAAGTCGAATTCGATTTGCGAGGCGGCGGGAAAACCGACTTCTATTTCCTTGAATCCGATCTGGACCAGAAGTGCGAACATCTCCAGTTTCTTCGCCACGCTCATGGGAATCGCCAGCGCCTGATTGCCGTCTCGTAGGTCCACACTGCACCATATCGGCGCCTTCGACAACGTCCGGTGCGGCCACTGTCGATCCGGCAGATCTATTTGAACCGAAGGACGATACTTGGTGATGTAATCTCGTTGCATTCTTGGGCTCCGCATTACCGGGGCACCGGCGGACAGCTTAGAAAGATTGCTCCCGCGCGGATGCATTGTCGCCTCGAGCTTCCCGCAGGCGCCCCGAAAGGATCTTCATAAGATTCAAGGCTATTTCAGGGTTGTTCCGAATTTGGGACCGAAATTCGCCGCGCGTCAATACAGCCACACGAGTTGTCTCGTCCGCCACAATCGTCGCCGAACGCGGCTCGTCGTCGATCAGCGAGAGCTCTCCAAAACTGTCGCCTACTCCAATGTGACCGATCGCATCGTGGTCGGCATGGATGACGCTCAACGATCCCTCGAGCACTACTCCCATTCCACCGTGGTAGCTGTCGTCGCCCTCGGTTAGCACCGCGTCGTCGGCCAGGTAGCTCTTCTCCGTCATCGCGTCCGCCAGACTCTGTAGCTGCGGCTCGGACAGGCCCGAAAAAAGGAAGGCACGCTGGAGATGCTCTTTGGCGTCGATCCTTACCATGATGCCCGCTCCCAATCTGTTAGACAACCTGTAGCATTTGTATCACCCACGCGCGCCGCAGTGCCGGAAGGGCGTGAGTAAGGCAATCGATCGTTCCCTCTATGTCGTCGTCGACTACCAGTGAGAGAACGGCGGTATTGACTGCCTCGAAAGCCTGTTGGATGGCGCGATCGGCCAACCTCTGCCTCTGGGCCGACCACGTTGCTATGCCTTCAGCATACGCTGCCTCGATCACTTTCAACACGTCACCGGCGCTTTGCAGGATCGCGTCAAGGTCGTGGACATCGGGCGATGGAGGGAGGAGTGCCAGCATCCGCTCTACTGTGTCGGGAGTGAGCACTGTCGCCCGTTCAGGCATGTGTCCTTACCTTTAAATCGAGGAATTTTCCCCTTTCATTCCTTATCGTCAAACGCGACTGACGATAAGGCTTCCAGCATACCCTGAGACCGAAGGGTAGTCAATAGATGGGCGGGGTGTGGCGTGGCCATGCGCGTGCCGGCCAACAGCGCCTGCAACGCCGGTTCCACATCCGTGTATCGAAACGCGTAACTCGACTCCTCGAGCACTGTTGGCATAACGCGTTGGCTTGCCATAACGGAATCGCCGAGCTCGCCCAGCCCCAGCTTGATGCCGGCAGCGATCATCGGCACCCACACGGGTCGATGCAACACTTTGCCTATGCAGCGGGAGAGAACCTCGACGGTCAGCCGGCTTTGGAGCCGTCACGTTGAACGGGCCGGCGACCCGGTCGTTGTCGATGGCATGAAGAATAGCTCCTACTTCATCGTCGATATGCACCCACGATATCCAGGCATCCGGACGTCCCACGGCGCCACCCGTGAAGAAGCGGAATGGCAGCACGTACAGCGGCAGAGCACCGCCGCCGCGGCCCAACACCACGCCGGTGCGTGCCAGCGCCAGGCGAACCCCACGGGCCTCGACCGGTCGGGCGGCTTCCTCCCAGGCGACAACCACGGTAGCCAGGAAGTCGTGTCCGGAGGGACTCTGTTCCGTGAGTTCAGCAGAGCCCTGATCTCCATAGAAGCCGATCGCCGAACCGTTCACCAGTACCCGGGGAGGCGTACGAGCAGCGGACACAGCGTCGACGATCGCTCTGGTTGCATGTATGCGACTCCATCGAATTCGATCCTTCTGGGCCTCGGACCATCGCTTGGCCTCGACCGGTTCACCGGCAAGATTGACGATGGCGTCCGCACCTTCAATGGCAGTCGACCAGTCACCTACCGTTGGAGGTGCCCAGTCAAAGGCCTGTACCGATGGATCGAGCCGCGTTCGCGCGTGTGCTGCGCTCCGGGTAAGTGCGATGACCGTGTCGCCGCGTGCAATCAACCGGCGCACCAACGCGCTTCCAATAAAGCCGGTTGCGCCGGTAACGACTATTTTCATCAACTCTCTCCGAGGTCGTCTCTGTATCCGAGGTAGGGTGCCGGGCTATGACCGTCCTCGCCGGTCGACGATTACACCAAGTACGGCTCCGAACGCCGCGTGACGCGCGATTTCCACCCAGAAATAGCGCCAGGTAAGCAGGGAGGGTAGCCTGCCGGATCGCACTTCCGGGTGAAGCGACTGCAATATCGGTACCCCCGGATACAACACGGCATTTTCCACCTGGATGAAAAGTAGACCTCGCAGCCATCCCGGCCAGCGAGGCAGCACCCCGGCGAGAGCCATGTAAACTCCAGCCACCGCAATACTGAGCGTGTAGTGGAAGATGCCTCCTACCAGGCGCTGGCGTCCGGTGCCACGAACCGCAAACCCGCCCCACAGTACGAGATCGTCATAACGATTCGACGCTATGCGCATGTCCAGCGCCATTTCCGCGAGGTAGGCGGTACCTGCAAGACCCCCTGCGAGCACACATTCGCTCGGCGCAGGGAGCGTGAAAGGGAGGTTGTCAGGTCGCTTCATGCTCACGTCTTTCAGGGGGACGGAACCACTGTACGGCCGGGCACAATGGTCCCCTCCACGCTCCGCGCTTCACGGAGCTGGAGGAATCCCTCCAGGCCAGCGCCCTTCTATCCTGCAAGGGTCATGGCAATAACCCGCGCGTCAGTTCATTCGTCATGTCGGCTTCGTAAATCGAGCCCGGATCGAGTGGCCGGTTGACCGGCGTGACTCCATGGGGAAGGATGCGTCCGCCGCACCGCGGGCACTGAAACCGACCGCGCTGGTCAACGGTCAGTTGGTCACCCTGATGAATTGGTAAGAAAATCAGATCCCGAACTGATGCCCCGCGGGGGCCCTCAACGTCGCCCATGTCATATCCACAGTTCAAACAACTCAACTCAGCGTGAACAATCACCGTCATTTTCCTTTCCCGTTACGCCTGCAATGAATGTAGCGACCAGTTCACCTGCTCCAGTTGTAGGATTGACCTCGAGTATCGGCACGAAGCCGCTCGAATTGATCCTGTACATTCCTTTTGCATTCTATGTGCATTGTACTCTTGTCCCCGCAACTACGCAATAGCTGTGCCAGGCTCCCGCGAAGCGTGTACACGGTGGCCCGTAGTGCCGCCCTTTCCCGCTGCGATGTGAGCGACAATGAGCCGAAGGTAGGTACAGTGCGATGCCGGAGGCCCAGAGGCCGAACTTACTTCGCGACCATCTCGCCAACGAGCGAACGTTTCTCGCCTGGATGCGCACGGCTATCACGATCATTGCGCTCGGATTCGTGGTGGCGAAATTCGGTATTCTGCTGCGCGAGGTTGGTGGAGCGCGCGTCCATAGTGGCACTGCGGAAGCGGGAGGCGTGGTCGGCGTTGGGTTGGTCTTTGGGGGAATGTTGACCGCAGCCCTCGGCGCTATGAAGTTTCTACAGATTCGACGCGACATCGAGATGGACGTGGTTCGATTCTCGGTGACGATCGACGTTGCTCTGGCAGCGGTTCTCGGATTGGCCAGCCTGGTTCTGGCGCTGTATCTCATCGTGACGGCGTGAAACATCCGCTAAGATAGAGCGTTGGACACGGGGCCATCGTCTAGGGGACTAGGACACCACCCTTTCAAGGTGGCGACACGGGTTCGAATCCCGTTGGCCCTACCACGCTCAGGGTTGGGCTCCGCGTCCGGTACGTGTGCGCATGTAGACACCAATGAGATGGACGTCGTGACGTCCCGCTCCGCAAGCAGCGGATGGATGTGCACTCGATCCCGCAGCCGCGGTACGTTCGTGGCAGGTATGCACGGCGTTCCTGTGGCAGCGGCTATCTCTCCTTCGGTCCATGCTGGTATGAACCTTGCGACGGTTTTCGGCAGAGACGGTGCGATCGTGGAACACCACTCGTCGCTCGAATAGATCTGGGAAAAGGATGAAAAATGACAACTTCGACTGACATGGAGCTTGCCGCCGCGAGCGGAACGTTCATGCTGGGGGGTGACCTTCCGGTCTACCGACTCGGCTTTGGCGCTATGCGTATTACCGGTAAGGGAATCTGGGGACCTCCAGCGGATCATGACGAATCGCTGGCGGTGCTACGCCGGGCGCTGGAGCTCGGTGTGAACCTGATCGATACGGCAGACGCGTACGGCCCGGAGGTGAGTGAAAATCTCATCGCCGAAGCCCTGTACCCGTACCCGGAAGGACTGGTCATCGCGACCAAGGGCGGACTGACCCGCAGCGGTCCCGATCGCTGGGAACCAGATGGCCGGCCGGAGCACTTACGTGAAGCGCTGGAGGGTAGTCTTCGACGTTTGCGGTTGGAGCGGATCGACCTGTATCAGTTTCATCGACCGGATCCCAAGGTGCCGTTCGAGGAGTCGGTGGGCACGATCGCCGATATGCAAAAAGAAGGCAAGGTCCGCCACGTCGGGCTTTCGAATGTCACACCGGACCAGTTGAGGGTGGCGCAGGACATTGTTGCTATTGCCTCGATTCAGAATCGGTATAACCTGACGGATCGCGCCAACGAAGAAGTACTGAAGGCGAGTGAGGGGGCCGGCATCGCGTTCATTCCGTGGTTCCCACTCGCGACCGGTGACCTGGCGAAGCCCGGCAGCGAGCTCGACGCAATCGCAACGGCGCATGATGCGGCACCGTCCCAGATTGCACTCGCCTGGTTGCTGCGCCGATCAGAGGTCATGCTGCCCATTCCGGGCACTTCCTCGGTTGCTCATCTCGAGGAAAACATGGCCGCCGCTCGCATCGAGCTGAGCGACGACGAGTTCCGTCAGATCGATCGCCTCGCGGCCCAATAATAGCCACGCAAAGCTCGAAACCCGAAGTTGGTTGCTGCGTAGCGTGCCGGCAACGGTAGCGCCACGCGGCAACCACCTTTGACTGCTTCCCTCGCGCCTGGCATGGTGGCTACCATAACCCGTGGGTAACTCGATTCGGGGCCTAGGCGTTTCTCCCGGCGTGGTAATTGGACCTGCCCTGGTCGTACCCGAATTGGTCGTGTCGGATCGGCCCAGAGGAAACGTCGAGAGCGAACGCGCTGCCTACCACGCCGCTCGTGCTCGCGCCGTTGCCGCGCTGGACGACCTCGCCAAGGATCTCGAGTCACAGGGGATGGGGGAGCAGGCCGGCATACTGCAAGCCCAGGCACTCATGTTGCAGGATCCCGGGTTTGACGACATGGTTGGCTCTGAGCTGGCCGCTGGATTGTCGCCGACCGAGGCAGTCAGCAGCGCCGCGGAGCACTTTGCCTCGATGTTCGAGGCGCTCGAGGATCCCTACATGGCCGGCCGGGCGACCGACGTGCGGGACGCGGCGGGACGGCTGGTCGATGAACTTCAGGGTCGTGTCTCCGTGTTCCTTCCCGATCGCCCCTCGATCGTCGTGGCACGCGAGCTGACACCATCACAGACCGCTGGTTTCGACCGTAGGTTGGTGCTGGGGTTTGCAACCGAAGCCGGAAGTGCCACGTCGCACACGGCCATTCTGGCTCGGGCGCTGAGCATACCGGCCGTTGTTGGTGTCCCGGACCTGCGTGCAAGAGTGGAAACCGGTGTGATGATTGCATTGAATGGTGACAGCGGGGAGATTCTGATCGATCCTTCGGATGAGGATCGGCAAACCGTGAGTGCCCTGGCGGATGCGCACCGGCGCGAACATGCTCGACTTGCGGCGAACCGTGATCTTCCCGCTCAGACGTTAGACGGACACCGTATCGTCCTGGCGGCGAACATTGGTTCCCCCGACGATGTTCCTGCCGCGTTGGCAGCCGGTGCGGAGGGCGTTGGGCTGTTTCGTACCGAGTTTCTCTTCGCCGAGAAAGCATCGATGCCGACCGAAGAGGAGCAAGTAACCGCCTACCGGACGGTGCTGGCCGCCATGTCTCCGCATAGAGTGGTGGTGCGTACGCTCGATATAGGCGGTGACAAGCCGCTTCCGTTCCTGCCGCCCGCCAACGAAGCCAACCCTTTTCTGGGACTACGGGGCATTCGCTACACGCTGCATTATCCAGAGTTGCTGCAAACACAGATACGAGCGCTGCTGGCGGCCGCACCGGCCGGTAACCTTTCGATCATGCTGCCGATGGTGTCGGATCGGGCAGAAATAGAGCGTGTGCTCGATTTGCTGGCCGACCTGCAGCATGACACGGGTGGTCAGGCAGATCTCGGCATCATGGTCGAAGTACCGGCCGCGGCGTTACTGGCCGAACAGTTTGCCCGTTATGCCGCGTTTTTCAGTGTGGGCAGCAACGACCTCACCCAGTACGCGCTGGCGGTCGATCGAGGCAATGAGACAGTAGCTTCGTTGTACCGATCCCTGCACCCCGGCGTGCTGCGCTTGCTCGACTTGACGGTGCGCGGCGCGCACGCACACGGCCGGTGGGCGGGGGTCTGTGGGGAGATGGCGGGTGACCTGACGGCTCTCCCTATATTGGTAGGGTTAGGATTCGACGAGCTGAGCATGACGCCCAGCCGGATTCCGGCGGCACGGGATCGAATCCGAAGCCTGCGACTTCACGTCGTGCGAGGCGCTGGCTCGAGCGGCACTCGAGTGCGAGGCGGCGGATCAGGTAGAGGAGTTAGTGCGAAATGACCCCGTCCAGGGGTTGAGGTAAGAACAACAACGACGGTCTCTGCGCCACCGCTCGAAGTGGCAGCAATCTTCTGTGCGAGCTCCTCAGGTCGCTGCATCGTCTGCGCCGCGCTCTCCCAGCCCACTGCGCACCAGAGCCGTCAGCGCATCAATCGCCGCATCCTCGTCGGCGCCGTGCGCCTCTACGGCGATTCGTCCGCCGGTGCCTATTCCCGACGTCAGAACCGACATAATACTCTTCGCATCGATTGGCTGAGAGGTGGGACGATCCAGATTCTGAAGCGTGATTTTCGAGGCAAAGCGGCCCGCGGTTTGTACGAAAAGTGCGCCGGGGCGAGCGTGGAGACCATGCTCGTTCAGAATTTCAAGCTCGATTCGCGCCACTTTTGGCTCTCCTTGCGGCCTGGAAGGAATGTCGACTCTTGCCGCGAGTACCTTCCACTGGTGGGACCTCCGTCTGAGTCAGCGCTCGACTTTCCGCAACGTGGACGCTTCCTCGGCGGCGCGATTGGCTTCCGCCAGCGTGCGGCCGATCGAGGCCTCCACCGAAGCCACGATCGTTCCCTCCACGAGTGGTGCGTTACTCAGCAGAATATGTCGCCTCTTTTCTTCGGGTAACGCTTCGATTGCGATCTCCGCGCTCATGACCGCGCTTCCAAGATCCATCAACACCAGCACACCCTCGTCGCTATACACGTCTTCGAGCGCTTGCTGGATGCGCTCCACGTCGGTTCCAAGACCGCCGTCAGCGTCACCGCCCACCGCCGCAATGGCCACGCTCCCACCGGTCATTCCGCCGGCCAGGTCTTTTACTCCCTGCGCCAACCGCGCGCTGTGCGACACCACCACGATGCCGATCATGCGTCGTACGCTTCCAGCATGATCTCAATCGGGTGAAGTGACGCGGCTCCCGTGCCGTGCTCGATTTGCCACCGACAGGTTTCGCTGTCACAACTGGAACAATCCGAATCGGCGGCCTGAATCTGTTGAAATAGTGATTCTCCCACCTTCATCGCTATATCGTATTTTTCCTGTTTGTACCCGTACGTTCCGGCCGTGCCGCAGCATTCCGCATCCATCTCAATCGTGGTCAAGCCGGGAACGAGCTCCAGAAGGTCGAGTGCCGGCTTGCCGATTCCGTGCGATTTCAGTTGACACGGCGCATGGTAGGAAACCACTTTGTTGACCGGAGAGAATGCCGTGTTCATTTCCCCGCGCTCGTGCAACATGCGCAGAAACTCACAGATGTCGTACACATTGGCGGCGACTTTCTCCGCTGCGTCCGTTCGGATATCGAGGAGCTCGGTATAGTACTGCTTCAACGTCAAGCTGCAGCTGGTAGAGGTGGCGATAATTGGTATGCCGGCTTCGGCCATCGGCAAGAGGCGTTGTATGTTGCGCTCCGCGTAGCGCCGGGCCGCTGCATAGTCGCCGTTGGAGATCAGCGGTAAGCCGCAACAATTCTGCGCCGGCAAGACCGTTTCGTAACCGTTGCGCTCCATTAACCGAACCGCCTTCTCGCCCAGCTCCGGCTCGTAATATTCGGTCGAACATGCGTAGAAGTAGGCGACTTTGCGCTCGCTTCGATAGGGATAACGCCGGTGCCAGGAACGAAAGCTTCGATTCGAAAACTTGGGCATGGGCGCCCGCCGATCGATTCGCAGAACGCGCTGCAACGCATATCGCACCAATGGATTGAGCAAGATGCGATTGACCAACGGTGCAATCGGTCGGTTGAGGCGCCCCAGTAATTCAGGCCGAGCGATCATGCTGTCGCGCAGAGAGGGCCCACCGCGCTCTTCAACCATCGCCGCGCGTGCTTTGGAATTGAGCTCGGCTATTTTGACGCCGGAGGGACAGACCCGCGTGCACACGGTGCATCCCGAACAATAATCCACCGAATGGTCGACGGATGGACCAATGCGAAGTCTTTGCGCCTGCGGCCCAACATATTTTGGGCCTGGAAACAGATCGGTAACGTTCAAAACCGGGCAGTACGATTGACAGACATTGCATTTGATGCACGAGTCCGTACTATCCGAGATCGACCGCACGTCGAATGTGCTTGGGTCAAGCAGAGACATGGATGGTTCCTCGTTGCTCCGAATTGGTACGTGCACCCAGTATGTCGAGCACGCCCGACACTGCCTTGTGGGTGGTCGCCAGTGCGACGCCTTCCCCGGAGCCTTCCCGTACGGCGTCCCAGTGCGGCAAGTTAGCCGCGGTGACGAAGACGTTCTCGAGCGGCGTGCCCCGATCATCGACCGCTCGAAGCGAGTCATCTACCGTCAGACCGATCGAGCTGAGAGGTTGAAGACCCGAGCCGAGAAACTGCGTGCCGAGCCACACGGTGCGATCCATCGGACCTTCCACCGGAAGTCCGAAGACGGTCTCACGGAGGGAGCCGTCGGGCTGAGCTTGAATCCCCCCACCGCCAACTCCCCCGGTAGCCAGTACAAAAGCATCCGCCGAGTGAACGGTTGGCTGTCCGGCCGAATGTACCACGATCTCGCGCGCTCTACCTCCGTCGATACGTCCCTGCAGCCAGAAACCCACTTCTACTCGAGCACCTTTCTTCAGCAGTCGCCGCCGCAGCACGGTATTGATCCTGATGCCCGGAACGGACGGTGGAAGAGTGGGAATCTCGAAGATGGGCAGCCCGACAAGTTCGCTCAGATGAAGCGCTGCCTCGGCCGGTCGATCCAGGCCGATGACTGCCGGAAAACCTACGCGGCCCGCGTTCCCACGATTTCGATTGACCATGGCGGCGACTTGATGGCGCAGACTCGCATCGTCGAAGGCGCGTGCCAGATCGAGGGACAGCAGATGCCGTCGATTTCGGAACTGGGGCACGTCGAGGTAGACATACCGAACGGCGAATTGACTGGCTCGACCGAGATTAGCCGCGAGATACGGGGGGTAAAAGTCTCGGAAGCCCCGAAAGCCCACGATGAGCATGGACGAGCGAGTATCCGTCGCACCGGCCGCCATACTGTTCGGCGCGAGGTACGTGGCGCGGGTCGAGCCGATCGCGGTGGGCAGGATCGTGTTTGCGCCTTCACTGCCGCCAAAGGGAAGCTCCCCGTCAGTCATCGCAGTGCGAAAGTGCTGCAAGCCGGTCAGGAGGTGCGATTTGCCCGCACGTGCATACGGGTGTCTGGGATTGGATTGGATGAGATCCTCGATCGCCTGGAGCGGATCACCGGTGGACCGATCGCGCCCCATCACGTCGACGCAACCTGACGTGAAGTGCAGGAATCCTCCGCCTTTGGCAAAAACGCCGACACGCGCACCGGCGTCGGCCAACGCGGCGGCAGCCGTCAATCCGGAGAGTCCCGCACCGATGACGATGGCATCGAAGTGCCGGCCGCGGCCGCTCATAGCGGCGTCGCTTCCACCGGTTCCGGGGCCGCGTCGAGCTCCTCAATGCCCAAAAGATTCAGGTAGATCTCTCGATCGAGGCAGATCTGGCGTAGATCATCGCCCCACAGCACCGGCTTTACACCCTTCCAGCGTTCCTCGAGAAACTGTCGCAGCGCTGTGTTGGTCGTATCGGGTGGGAGATGAGTGGAGTCATGCAGGACTCCCGCCGCTCGATAGGTGCAGAACCCGCCCTGGCACGGCCCCATGCCCAGGCGGAGTTCCCGCCGTATATCGCTCAGATCATGCGTGTTTCGTTCCCGCGCGACGTGCTCGATCTGCGAGCGCTGCACGAACTCGCACTCGCAGACCAGGGCGTTTTCATCCCCGCCGCGTTGCTCGATTTCCGCCAGGCGATGCTGAATCGAGTAATACGCACCGCCTTCCGAACCGGGCAAGGCCTCATCGGCGGTGCGGCACGGTCGTTCCACTCCCATCGTCCGGCACATCGTATCTATACCGGACTGCGCCATCATTCGGTACGTCGTGAGCTTGCCGCCCACGATCGACACGCAGTTTTCCAGCCCGTCCCGGGTGGCGTGGTCGAGCACGGCGTACGCCCGAGTCACGTCTCGTCCCGCTCCGGACGCCGACGGACTCTCGGAGTACAGTGGGCGAACGCCGGCGTACGCGCGCAGGGATCGCATTTTTGCGAAGCCGGGAATCAAGATATTTCCCTCGGCGAGCATAGAGTCGATTTCGTCCGCTCCGATATCGTAATGGTCCGGATCCGGCACGTTAATCGACGTGGTTCCGATGATGACGACCGAACCGACCGGAACCAGGATATCGCCGTCGCCCGGCATATGGCACCGGTTAATGACGGTATTGACGATGCGATGATTCATCACAATCATCGACCCTTTGCCGGCCGTCATCGCGATTGGCACACCTGCCATCTCTCCAATACGGCCGGCCCAAACGCCGGCGGCATTGATGACAAAGTCGCAGGTGACCGTGATCTCTTCCCCCGTGCGCACGTTGCGTACGTAGACGGCGTTGATGCGCTCTCCCTGGCGGTCGAAGCCCATTACTTCGTGATACGGCCACGCTTCGCCACCGTATTCACGCGCCGACCGGACATTGGCGTCGATCAAAGCCCAAGGCTCGCACGACCCGTCGGGAACCTCGAACGCGCGGGAGATAGCGGGGTTCAGACGCGGTTCACGGCGGAGTGCCTCGCCGGCCGCAATCTCGTTGCACGGAATGTGCGCATCTCGGCATGCGGTTACAAACCGGTCGCAATACGCGGGATCATCGTCCGGGGTGCTGACGAAGAGACCGCCCGTGTCTTCGATCGAAGCTGAGGCAATCCGGCGAAGCACCCGGTTTTCGTCGATGCATTCCCGCGCCGAAACCGGGTCCTTCACGGCATATCGGGCGCCACTGTGGAGCAGGCCATGATACCGTCCGCTCGTGCCGGTTCCGAAGTCGCTGCGTTCCAGCAGTAAGGTTTTGAAACCGCGCATTGCCGCATCGCGCAACGCACCCGCACCGGTTGCACCGCCGCCAATTACGACCACGTCGGTCTGATACATTGTGTTCAATTCTAGAAGTCCCGGGTGTGAGAAGGAAAAAAAGTACGATCGTTCCTTCGCCGCCCAGGCGAAGGAACGATCGTGGATTGACGTGTGCTAGCGAGCGATCAACTCCCGCTCTCGCTGGAGTCGGGTTCGATCCAACCTTTGGAGCGCTCGACGGCTCGCTTCCAGCCGCTGTAGAGCTTTTCGCGCTCTCCTTCCTCCATCTCTGGAACGAACTCTTTGTCCATGGCCCATTTCTGCTCGATCTCGTCCTGGCTTTGCCAGAAGCCGACCGCCAGACCGGCCAGGTAGGCCGCTCCGAGTGCGGTCGTCTCGCTCACGACCGGTCGCTGCACCCTGGTGTTGGTGATGTCCGCCTGGAACTGCATCAGTACGTCATTCACAACCATGCCGCCGTCGACCCGGATATCGGCGATTTCGAGCCCGGAATCGCTTCGCATCGCTTCGAGCACATCGCGCGACTGATAGGCGACCGACGCCAGAGTCGCCCGGGCAATCTGCGGGAGACCCGTACCGCGGGTCAAGCCCACGATGGTGCCCCGCGCGTAGGGGTCCCAGTACGGCGCACCCAGGCCGGCAAATGCGGGCACCAGATAGACGCCACCGGTGTCGGGTGCCTGGCGAGCAAGCTCCTCGGTGTCCGACGCGGCTGAAATTACCTTCAGCTCATCGCGGAGCCACTGCACTGCGGCTCCCGTGATGAAGATACTCCCTTCGAGGGCATACACCACTTTGTCGCCGATGCCCCAGGCAATCGTGGTAAGCAATCCGGCTTTCGACTCGCGCGGTTGCTCGCCGGTGTTCATGAGCATGAAATTGCCGGTGCCGTAGGTATTTTTCACCATGCCCGCGGTGTAGCAAGCCTGACCAAAGGTCGCGGCCTGCTGGTCGCCGGCATCACCGGCGATTTTGATGGGGCCGCCAAAGATATCCGCATCGGTTTCCCCGTACACGGCGGATGAAGGCTTTACCTCGGGCAGCATGGCGCGAGGCACGCCAAGCTCTTTCATCAGGTCTTCATCCCAGGTCAGATCGTGGATGTTAAACAGCATGGTGCGGGCGGCATTGCTGTAATCGGTGACGTGCACTTTGCCGCCGGTCAGGCGCCAGATGAGGAACGAGTCGACCGTGCCGAACAGTACGTCTCCTCGTTCCGCCTTTTCTCGCACGCCATCCACGTTGTTCAAGATCCAGCGCACCTTTGTCGCCGAGAAGTAGGCGTCGATGACCAGTCCGGTCTTGGAACGCACACGGTCTTCCCAGCCGGCTCGTTTCAGCTCGTCGCAGTACTCGGCAGTGCGCCGGTCCTGCCACACGATGGCGTTGTACACGGGTTTGCCGGTGGTGCGATCCCATACCACGGTAGTTTCACGCTGGTTGGTGATGCCGATCGCGGTGATGTCGGACGCACTCAGCCCCTTCTCCTGAAGAACCTGTTTTGCAACCTCGAGTTGAGAGTTCCAGATGTCCTCCGGATCGTGTTCTACCCAGCCTGGTTTCGGGTAGTGCTGCTTGAACTCCTTGTTGAGACGCGTTACCGCTTGCCCGTCGTGATCGAAAATGATCGCACGGGAGCTTGTCGTACCTTGATCGAGAGCCAGAATTTGACCGTCTGCCATGACCGTTTCTCCTATGTGACGCCGGATTGTGCCGGCGCATCGCTATCCGTTGCTCACGGCTTCCTGCAGTGCTTTAAAAAGTAAGGCGCTCGATGTCGCTCCCGGATCCTGGTGACCGGCGCTGCGCTCACCCAGATAACTGGCGCGTCCTTTGCGAGCCACGAGCGGAATGGTCGCTGCCGCCCCTTGTTCGGCTGCTTCCGCCGCCTTCGCCGCCGCCTCGGGCACGTCCGATCCAGCCGCGACCGCGTCGTCGTAGGCGCGAACCGCCGGGTCCCAGGCGTCGAGCATGGTCTTGTCACCCGGTTCGGCCTTACCACGGTCCACGATTCCCTTACGTCCCGCTTGGAGTGCCGCCGACAACGTACTCGCATCGAGTTCCGTACGGCCGCTGACGGCGGTGGCCATGCGTAAGAAAACAGTTCCGTAGAGGGGCCCGGACGCTCCCCCCACGGTCCGAATGAGTGTCATGCCGGCCGCTTTGAGGGTGGCATCGATTGGTTCGACATCTTCGGTCGGCAACGTCGAGCGCACCGCGCGGAACCCGCGCTCCATATTGATGCCGTGATCGTTATCCCCGATTGGTCCGTCCAGATCGGTCAGATACTGCCGGTTTGCTTCAATCGCATCGGCGTACCGGGCGATCCAGTCGCGGACCATAGCAGGCGTCAATTCCACTGCATGCGCTTTCAGGCCCCCCACCGCAGGGCCGTGGTCCGAACCGGTGCATCCCACAGGCGCGTCAGCTCGTCGTCGAGTTTCAAGAGCGTAATGGAGACTCCCTGCATTTCCAGTGAGGTAATGTATGGACCAACCAGCGAGCGACTAATGGTTATGCCTTTGTCCTCCAGGATCTGTTGGAGCTTACGGAAGACGATGTAAAGCTCGAGGTACGGTGTGCCTCCCATGCTGTTCACGAAGGCCAGGACATTGTCGCCGCTGGTGAACGGCAGGTCTTCCAGGATAGGCGTGGTGAGCATCTCGGTGATCTCGTCCGCCGGCTGGATCGGCATGCGCCGGCGGCCCGGCTCACCGTGGATGCCGATGCCGATTTCCATTTCGTCGTCACCCAGCTCGAAGCTGGGTTTGCCGGCAGCGGGAACGGTGCACGAGGTGAGCGCCATACCCATGGAGCGCACGTTGGCATTCACGCGACGGCAGAGGTCGGCAACTTCCTCCAACGAGCCGCCCTCCTCAGCACGCGCGCCACAAATTTTCTCGGCCAGTATCGTACCGCCGACGCCGCGCCGTCCCGCCGTATACAAACTATCCTTGACAGCAACGTCATCGTCTATCACCACGCTTTGTGTTTCGATGCCTTCGGCCGAAGCGAGCTCCGCCGCCAGATCGAAATTCATCACGTCGCCGGTGTAGTTCTTGACGATGAACAGCACTCCGGCACCGCCGTTTACAGCCTGAGCCGCACTGTACATTTGATCCGGCACGGGTGAGGTAAACACTTGCCCGGCACAGGCAGCGTCCAGCATTCCCATGCCCACCAGGCCGCCGTGCATCGGCTCGTGTCCGCTGCCTCCGCCGGAAACGATCCCGACCTTATTTGCAATCGGCGCGTCGGCTCGAATCACTACCGAGTTCACCGCGTCTACTCGCAGGATGTCGGGGTGCGCGCTTGCCAGGCCCTCTAACGCTTCGGTTACCACGTTGTCGGGCGAGTTGATCAGTTTCTTCACGTTGGTCTCCTTGTCGTCGTGGGAGCGTCCCGCCGAAGGTGATCGTCGATTCTATTACCGCCGGGGTGTAGCCCGATCAGTGGTGCCGTGTTCTTCGACATTGCCGGTGGCAGAGTACTCCTTGGATACCAACGCCTGGTGAACCGTGTATTCGTAGGTCGCACCCCCGAAGATTCCTCCCAAAATGGGCGCGACGATCGGAATCCAGAAGTAGTTGTCTGGACCAGGCAAGGCAAGCTTACTGTTGAAACCGACGATGGCGGCTAGCAGGCGCGGGCCGAAGTCACGAGCCGGATTGATCGCATATCCGCTGTTATATCCGAACGAGAGGCCAATTGCGACGACCAGCAAGCCGATGATGAGCGGCGCGATGTTGGCACCGGGCGGCGAGTTACGAATATCCACGATGGCGAAGATGAGGCCAACAAGGAGCGCAGTGCCGATAAACTCGTCAGCAAACGCGCCGAGGTTGCCCACGAACGGTTTCTTAAAGGTAAAGAACACGGTCGCTTCGGTAGCGTCCTTGCTGACGTGATGTAGATGCTCGTACTGCATGAATGCGCCGTGGTAGACGGCCCAGAGGATCGCGGCGGCGATGAACGCACCGATGACTTGGGCGACAATGTACGGCAGGACCTTCGCCCAGGCAAATTTACCGGTAACCGCGAACGCCAACGTCACGGCGGGATTGATGTGAGCGCCACTGAGGGTGCCTGCCACATAGACCCCAAGCATGACGGCGAGTCCCCATCCAAATGCAACGATCATCCAGTTGGTCCAGAGGGGCGTTGAGGTGCCGTCTGTCCCGGTGACGCCTCCTACCCCGTAGAGGAGGGCGCCGGCGACGCACCCATCACCAAAAAGGATGAGCACCATGGTGCCGAGCAATTCTCCCAGTGACTCTCCCATGATGCCGGAAAACATGTTTGTTACCGGTCTTTCGTTCGCTACTGCCATCTGTCAGCACTCCTTCTCGACAGCAATTCGGGCACCAGGACCCGACGCATCACAATGTTGATGATGAGTACGGTCTGTCCGTGCCGGAAATTGGCGGCGCGTGCGCTTGTGGGCACGTCAACGAGGGTGAAGGCTCGGGGTCGCGATTCAATGCGGAGCCGAGCGGCGGATCCGAATCTGAGGCACTGCCTTCTCCAACAGAGCTGAGGATTTCGGAGCAGTGCGCTATCTAAACACTACGGAATCGATAGTACTGCAGCCTACTCACAATAATTCGAGAAGAAACGAGAACGCAAATATCGAAAAACGGTGCGTTTAGCCCCGGCCTGTGTCGTTTCCAATCCATAACATTGTCAAACTATTCACGAACACGGCGTGCAGCAGTTTCTTTTGGTCTTCCGATAGAAAACTATGATGCACCCCGTTGAGGAGGATCTCGTCGATGGCACCCCGATCCAGCCCAAACTGGGTGGTCAGGAGCTGTACCTCGTCGTTCAGGGTTGTTCCGAATAGCGACGGGTCGTCCGAATTCACGGTGAATGGAACGCCTGCGTCGTGGAACGCGCGTAGCGGGTGGGCCTGCATCGTGGGGAAGATCCCCAGGCGAAGGTTACTGGTAGGGCACAGCTCGAGTGGAATGTGCTGCTCGGCCAGGTAGGAGACGAGTGTAGGATCGTGAATGGCCTGAACACCGTGACCGATGCGTTCCGCTCCCAGCAGATTGATGGCGTTCCACACGCTTGTGGCATCGGTTGTTTCTCCGGCGTGGGGTGTGCTGTGCAGTCCCGCCGATCGAGCCCGCTCGAACCACGGTGCCATGACCTTGCACGTGTCTTCATACTCCGGGCCTCCCAGTCCGAGCGCGACAACGCCCTCGTCTTTTCCCTCGAGTGCAACTCCCAGCGTGAAATCAGCCGCCCGCCGGTTTATCTGCGCATCGCTGGTCACATGGACCATATCGAACACCCACCGCATCATGATCCCGAAATCGGCCTCCGCCCGGCGACGTCCCCGGCTCAAGCCGGAGAAATACACGTCGTGCGGTACACCGAACCGTAACTCATCAGTCGCCGGGGTGAACGTGATCTCGGCGTATCGGATATTTTGCCGGGCCATTTGAGCGCCGAATTCGTACGCGATCTGCTCGTAGTCTTCAACCGTGCGAAGACACCGGGTGATCGCTGTGTATACCTCGATGAAGTGCGCGAAGTCGCGAAATGCGAACCACTCTCGAAGCCCCGCCTCATCTTGGGTCGGGAGCTCCACACCATTGCGCCGAGCAATATCGAGCAGGGTAGTCGGACCGATTGAGCCCTCGAGATGCACGTGAAGCTCAGCCTTGGGCGCGGCGCGAAGATAGGTTGTGAGCTTGTCGCTGGCTGCTACTTCAATGCTGCTTGAGCTCCCAACGCCCCGCGTATCAGGTCCGGGCTCATGCCAAGGGCGCCAAACACGGCGCGATAGGCCGCCATTGCGTCCTTCTGCGCCTGGGCCTCTTGCATCGCGTCATCATCCAGGCGGCTTGCGACATCGTCGATAAATCGCCATTGGAGAAGGCTTTGCCGGGACGCCACGACTGCATCCTCGGTGTACGGATACAGGTCCATGCCCAGCCTTTCTCCCTTACTGCCATACCCTACTTTGCGTAGCGAACGTGCGATTTCCAGCGTTTCCATAAAGCGTGTCGCACCGATGATGTTGTCGTCGTCGAACATGCCCCATCCGGAATTGGCGTGCTGATGGCCAAGTAGGTTCTCCGCGGCCAGGATTTCAACGTACTCGGCGAGATTTTCACCGTTCATGATGAGATGCTGCCAATCCATGTTGATCTTTAACCGGCTGGTGTCCACTCCCAGTGCCGCGACTTTGTTGATCACGAACATACTCATGCCCATATCGCGCATGTAGATTTTCATCTGCGGTTCGCTGTTTTTGTGCTCCAGGAAAACGTTCACGCCCCGCTCGTTGGCGTGAGAAACGGCGTCGGCAACCCCTTCGATTAAATACGACCACTGCGAGTGGTAATCGGCTTGGAAGGGGTAGTTATACCCCTCGATACCGGGCCAGATGATCATATGGGCGCCGAGCTCCGCCGCCAGATCGATCCCGCGTCGATTTGCCGCTCGCGCTTCCTCGCGAACACCGGCAACAGGGTTCGTCAGGGCGCCGCGTCCGTGCTGCGGGAACGTGTGCGCGCCCGATGCTATGCAGTACACGTCCATGGGTTTGATGGCATCGACGATTGCGGCCGCATTGTCCTCGTCAATCTCATTCGGGTAATGGAACTCCAGCCCATCGAACAGATCCGCCAGATCGGGGGCCACGCGCCTGGCTCGTTCCAGCGGGGTTTCGTCTGCTACCTGAGGATGATATCCGGCAAGAAGAAAGCGCGTCCCCAGCGTTCCGAATGCCCAGATGCCGATACTCGTCTTTACCTCGTTCTCCATGCCGGACCTCCTTGTTCCCCGTTGATGACTACGTTGTATGTCGGAGTGACCCACGCGCGGACGTTCACCTGCGGAGGGTGCGCGCGACAATAGGGTAGAAGACCGCGTGTACTCTCACGTTGTCGGTGTGACCACAGCATAGCAACCGCATCACCGCGCGGAATCGAAGGGGCACATCGTGGTCAACAGTGCTCGCACGATCGGTTCGCACTCCGGTTCGTGTTGGAGCGACTCGTCCGCGCTGCGACTGTGCACGTATCGGACCCGTGCAACAATTGTCGATATGTCGTGCCTCGCGGATCGACGAAGTTCCGGGCAGACTCCTTATCTGGCCGGTGGTCGTTCTCGGGCAGGTGTATGCCCAGGCATGGATATGTAGGCGGTTGACACGGTAGGTGGCTCTGTAGAAAGGAGGAGGCTTCGTTGCGGCTGAAGAATAGATGCGCTCTGGTGACAGGAGCGAGCATGGGAATTGGGCGGGCCGTTGCATTTCGGCTCGCCGCTGAAGGCGCCCGTGTCGCCGTGAACTACCTGCCTTCGGAAGGCGATGAACATGTTTCGCTCACACTCCGGGCCATTCGCGACGCTGGCGGTGATGCCGTGCCGTTTGCCGCTGATGTCTCCCTGGTCGAAGATCTCACGAGCCTGGTGGCTTCTGTTATGGCCCACTTCGGAAAGCTCGATATCCTCGTCAATAACGCCGGTATTACAGTCTGGAAACCAGTATTTGAGATTGATGAACGGACCTGGAATCGGCAGATCGACACGAATCTGAAGAGTCAATTCTTTCTGGCGCAACGAGTCGGTCAGCACATGGCGAACCAGCGATACGGACGCATTGTCAATATCGGTTCGGTGCTGGGATTCGGGGCCATGAGCTCGATCGTTCCCTACAGCGCCTCTAAAGGAGGCGTCGCCGCACTTACCCGGGGATTGGCACTGGCGCTGGGCCCGTCCGGAATAACGGTGAACTCGGTCGCTCCCGGGCCGATCGAGGTACCCCGAAACCTGGCGGACGATCCAGACTATGCCGCGAACTGGGCCGCCTTGTTGCCGGTTGGGCGGGTAGGCCAACCGGAAGACGTCGCGGCCGCGGTGGCATTTCTGGTGTCCGAGGAAGCATCCTTTATTACCGGGCAGACACTCTATGTGGACGGTGGCCAGACGGCGAAACTCATTGACCCAGGGGTCCAATCGTAATACATTGAGCCGCCGGCCTCGTGGGCGCACGCGGTACATGTATGCGTATGGTAGGGTTATCCGAATGATGTCCCGGGAGCCGTGCACGTCTATCACGCTCCTTTTGCGTGATGGCGCATTCGGAACCCAATTGAACACGACCCGGACGCTCGATACGGCTTCGTTTGCCGGCCTGCATCGAGAGTGTTCACCTGTTACCGGGGGGCTGCCATGATCGAATCCGACCTGTCGTCACCTCTTCGGGACCGTAACCGAATCCCCGATGTCCGTGCGGCACCGTGCATAGTCCCCAACATGGATTGGTCGACCCTGTATGCCAGGGCGCAGGGAGTAATCCCCGAGGCTTTCGGCGATGCGGGAATCGTGCTGAACCTTGTGGGTGGAGAGTGGGGGCATCCCGGTCACGGCAGACACGCCGTCTCTCCCAACGACGGGTCGCTGCTGGGAATGTTTCCAATGA
Source organism: uncultured Chloroflexia bacterium (assembly GCA_963737125.1). Taxonomy (GTDB): domain Bacteria; phylum Chloroflexota; class UBA5177; order UBA5177; family UBA5177; genus JANWJD01. The sequence goes on from CAVTRL010000001.1 coordinate 601,115, forward strand.
TGGACCTCGAGGCGGCGCTCCATGCCGTACGGTTTACGGCGAGCGAGTTTACGGAGTGGTCTCGTGTACCGCTGCCAGAACGAAAGCGTCGGGTGGCCGAGTGCCTGACTGGTTTGCGCGAGCAGCAAGATCTCCTGACTTCGTTGTTGGTATGGGAGATAGGGAAAACCTATGCTTCGGCGCAAACGAGCGTGGAGCGGTGCATCTCCGGTGTGGAATGGTATTTGGAGAACATTGACGAGATGCTCACCGGCCGGGATCCGCTTGGTGTGGTGTCCAACATCGCGTCCTGGAATTACCCGCTGTCCGTGCTGGTTCATGCCGTCCTGGTGCAAGTTCTGTGCGGCAATGCCGTGATCGCGAAGACGCCCAGTGACGGCGGTCTCTGCGCTCTCACGTTGTCCTTTGGGATCGCCCGGCGCTGCGGTTTACCGGTCTCCCTGGTCAGCGGCTCGGGCGGGAGACTGAGCGAGGCATTGGTGCGCAACGATCACGTGGATTGCCTGGCATTTGTCGGCGGTAAGACAAATGGCCGCGATATCGCCGCCAGCCTCTACGATCACGACAAGCGATACCTGCTCGAGATGGAGGGCGTGAACGGCTACGGCATCTGGGATTTTTCCGATTGGCAGGGTCTGCAGGCCCAGATCAAAAAGGGTTTCGAGTATGGGAAGCAACGCTGCACGGCATACGCTCGCTACGTCGTGCAGCGACAGCTCTTCCCTCAATTTCTCGCGATGTATTTGCCCACTCTCGCCTCACTCAAGGTGGGACATCCATTACTGGTTCAGGACGACTCAGACCCCATGCCGGCTCTTGACTTCGGCCCGCTGATCAACGCGAAGACGGTTGAGGATCTCCGTGTGATGTACAGCGAGGCCATCGGCAAAGGAGCTATCAGCCTCTTTGAGGGATCGCTCGATGAGTCACGCTTTTTCCCCGGCCAGGATATTTCCACCTATCTGCCCCCGGCTGCGCTGATGAACGTGCCTCGGAGCTGCGCGTTGCATCACCGAGAACCGTTCGGTCCGATCGATACCATCGTGATCGTGGATACCATTGAAGAGCTCGTTGCCGAAATGAACGTCTCGAACGGGAGCCTCGTTGCTTCCGTGGCCTGTGACGATCCACGCACCAGTACGCGAATCGCGGGCGAGCTTCGCGCCTTCAAAGTAGGCATCAATCGAGTGCGCTCGCGTGGCGATCGTGATGAGCCGTTCGGTGGCATTGGCGAATCGTGGAAAGGGTGCTTCGTGGGTGGCGCGTATCTCGTGAAATCGGTTACTCAGGGTCCGGCTGGAGAACGCCTGTATGGCAATTTCCCCGACCATACGCTTCTGCCCGATGGACGATAGTAGCGACCCCGGCTCTACGTATCTGTACGTAGAGCGCGTGCTTTCCGGCTAAGTCTCGGTAAAGGAAGGCGCGATACCTTTCTTCCGTACCGACCGGGTGCCTTCGCCCCACGGTCGGAAACTGGGAGGGGTAATCGCATGACAACCTTCGTGTAACATCCGCCACCGTTTCTATTCGCCAAACCGACGTACGGGCAATTCTTTACGTGCCCATTTTGATTAGCGAAATCCATGGGGGATATATCAGTGACTCTACCTCGTCTCTTTGGGGCATGTGCCCTTGCAGCCTCACTTGCGAGCGCAATCGTACTTCCACACGCCATGCTGGCGGCCACACCGCAAACGATCGCGGTGGCCGACGAGAACTATGCCCGGGTTCCGACCTCTCTGACAGCCGGCATCGTGAACGTCGTAACCACCACACATCAGACGAACCCGAACCTGACGGATGCGGTCGACATGGCGCGTCTCAATACTGTCCAGGCCAAATCCAAGGTCGCGGCCGGCATGGGCAAAGGAATCAGCGGAGTGCTCCCGTACATCACATTGGTCGGCGGGGTCGATCAGATGCCGCGCGCATCCCGAGCGGCAACGTTCGATCTGTCCGCCGGCACGTATGTCGTGTTCGACCTCAATGCCCTCACGGCCAGCAAGAATCCACACAGCCCATACAAGTTCTTCACCGTCACAGGCTCGGGCAGCGGCGCACCTCCGGCCTCCGCCGCCACGGTGCGCTTGATCGATTTCAAGTTCCAGGTACCAACCGGACTACCGGGTGGAGTCTCGACGGTTCGACTCGTCAACACGAGCCACGAACCGCACGAGATGAATCTAGCGAAAGTGGCCCAGGGGAAAACGATGGCCGACGTGAAAGCCGCTCTCATGAGTAACGCTTCGCCGAAATGGGTCACTGAAATCGGCGGATGGGGCGTCATCTCGCCAGGACAAACCGAGTGGGCACACCTGAATCTCACGCCCGGTAATTACTTACTCGCATGCTGGGTACCCGACATGTTCTCGTATCCCGGCCACAAGGCGACCAACAAGCCACACGCCATGCTCGGCATGATGAAGATGATCTCAGTCAAGTAAGGCGCTGCACACGCGGGCAGTGAGGGCAACCGCGTGCGCCCCTCACTGCCCGTCTTCTCACTTCCCGATAGCGCGACTGACCAGAATGCTGATTTCAAATAGCGCGTAGAGGATTGCGCCCAGAATGATCGGCGATACGGCATCCGCGCCAGGAGTTGCCACCGTCGAGAAAATGAAGATGCCGAAAAAGAAGTGGACCCGTTTTCGTGCCAGCCAGCGGGAGGAAGTGAGACCGACCGCCGATAAGGAGACGAGCACCAGCGGGAGCTGGAACGATATTCCGAAGACTAGCAATATGAGCGAAATGAACCCAATGTATTCGCTGGCGAAGGGAATGATCTGCAGGTTTTGGTCCTCGAACTTGCCGAAGAACTGAAGCGCAAGAGGAACTACCTCGTACGCCGTGACGACGCCGGCGCTAAACAATAGCAATGCCGAAGTAATGACGACCGGACCAACTCGGCTCGCCTTGCCCCCGAATGCCGGGGCGACAAAACCCCATACTTGATACATCGTGATTGGCAAAGCGAACGCAAAGCCGATGATCACGGCGATTTTTAGGTTGATCGTGAACGCGCCGTACACTTCCGGAACGTACAGTGTTTTTACGTGCAAGTATCGCCGCACGGGCGACACCAGCAGTGCTATAGCGGGCTTCGCCAGGAACCACCCGGCGATCGATCCGAGCGTGATCGCAAGCACCGAAACGATAAGTCGCCGTCGAAGCTCTTCGAGGTGCTCGACGAACGACATGTACTTCGGATCGGGTTCTTTGTGAAACGAGCGACTTGGAGTTAAGACCGACATGAAATAGCCTCTATTCGATGATCGATTGGGTATCAAGGCACAAAAATACCGTCCAATCGCACGCAGTCCGACCGGACGGTATTTTTGTGCTGCCGCACGTGCGGCGGTCTAGCCGGCGTTGGAGTAGTTGCCCTGCGATTCGGCGATATGTGCCACTGTGTCGACCCCAGTGGGCTGTACTGCAACTGTCACTGGCGCGGCAACCGGCACCGGGCTTACCGACTCGTGGGGTGCCGAAGTGCCGACACTTGTCAGGTCGGACGTGCTTTCCCTGAACTCGCGTATGCCTTTACCCAGCGCTCCGCCGATTTCAGGTAGTCGCTTCGGTCCGAAGACCACCAGTGCAAGCCCGAGGATAATTGTCAATTCCCAAATGTGTCCACCAAACATGTTTTGTGCTCCTAGTACCTGACGATTAGTTCTCACCCGTTACTACGCGCATCTCCGGTCGTTGGATCATGCCATACGATGCATGGTGGGCACGGTTGAGGTCAGATCGCGCGGTGACATCGGGTGTCCGTACCGCGTCAATCATAAGGAGAACGCGGGCCGCCCCTGGATGGCGAGCGCAATGAGCGATTGACCCGCGCTGGGTGTGCCGGCATCAACTCGGGCAAGAGCGTTGCCCGGGACTAATTGAGAAATCACGGCGCCCGTGTACGCCAATACGAGGTAAAAGCTCGATACGTACTACGCGGCGAGCGAACTCGTAGTCAGCGTTGTGACAACCTACCGTGGATCAGCAAGAATCCGTGTGTGCCCTCAACGCATGTTGGGAACGTGGTCGCCGTGTGGCAGCCGGCGATGAAATCCGTCTACCGGCAGCACATCATGAAAGTTGGGGGGGAGAGAGGAGGCAAGCGGTCCTCATATGAAGAAACTTGCCTCCTCAAAAAATGCGAGGGAATCATATACACACAACACTTAGCAACTTTGGTGCTGCCCGACAATTGTGTCTACGGAAGCATCATGCACGTTGTGCGCCTCTCTTGTCAATTGCGACTTGATACGTTGTAAACCTCTGTTACGCACCTTATGCCGTCGCTCCCGGGAGCTGGTCGGATCGAGCATACCCCTCTGCAATCCCAAGTACGAGTGCGTCGCGCTCGGTTTGAGAGAGAAATGCTGCTTTTGCCGCGTTGACAGTCATCCGGCACAGTTCATCATCCGTGAATCCGAACTCGTCGACCAGTAAGCGGTACTCACGCTCGATCGACGTAAAGAACGGCAATGGGTCATCGGAGCTGACGGCGACCGGTACGCCGCGATCGAACAGCATCCGAATGGGATGATGCACCAGATCCGGCACGATGGCAGTTCTCACGTTACTGGTGGGACAAAGCTCCAGCAACACAGGACCATCCGAAAGGCTGGCGATAAGCGATGGGTCATCCATCACCCGCACTCCATGACCGATGCGGGTAACGTGTAGATGGTCAATGGCGCCGCGGATACTTTCCGGGCCAACCGTTTCCCCGGCATGGGCACGCAATCCCAGGCCACTTGCTTCGGCCAGCCGGTACGCATCGACAAAATCTTCCGGCCGAGCTGCACTCTCGTCGCCATGGAGATCGATTCCCACGACACCCATTCCGCGATCCTTGGCAGCGATGGCCAGTTTCACGCGCTCGATACACACCTCGAGCGGTAGAGAGCGCATCAGTGCCGCAATGTACCGCACGGACATGGGCCAGCGCGCCTCAGCATCCCGGCGGGCCTGCTCGAGAGCGTTCATGATGGGCCAGAATCGTTCGGTGTCGTCCAAACTACGCATGGGCACGTCGAAGCTGATCTCAGCATGCACAACGTTCGCAGCGGCTAGATCTTCACAACATTCGAGCGCGATTCGGTAATACTCGTCCGGCCTACCCGGAAATCGTGGTGTGAGCTGGGCCATGAAGCCCGCGAAGTCGGTGAAGGTGTAGTAGTCGTGCTCCCAGCCGCTCGGCAATGGACCGCTCCACCCCAGGCGCTCGATGGACAGCTCGCGTACCGTGTCTGGACGAATGGCACCTTCCAGATGCAGGTGGAGCTCGATTTTGGGAACGTCCCGAACCCATTCGCTGCGGGCTGTAACCCGTCCCACACGCTTGATCGCGTCCTCCCCTTGCCGGTTATCCCGCCAGGCCATCGTTCTGTAGTCCGCGCGGTTCTAGCGCATGTCGATAGGGCAGCCATACCTACGATGAAGGCGCGACTCTGCTTCCTTTGCGGCGCCATTGCTCAAGGCATTGTAATCGCGTTCCCCGGGAAGGGAGGGCGTGCCCGAATGCCGGCGCGCGACAAAGCGACTGGAGCAAACCGCCGCTCGACGACTTGCTCCAGTTGGCCGGTTGCTCGCGTTATCCCGCGCCTCGACTGATGGCAGCTATTCGACCGGAAAATCCGGTGACCATATCGAACCGTTCACCGCTCGATTGGCGCTGCCACAAGATTGCCCCATTCGGTCCACGATCCGTCGTAATTCTTGACGTTTGAGTATCCAAGAAGATACTTCAGCACGAACCAGGTATGACTGGATCGCTCGCCGATGCGGCAATAGCTGATGACTTCGTCTTGGGGTGAAAAGCCGGCCCCGCCTTCACCGTAAATCGCCTCGAGTTCGTCAGCGGACTTGAAGGTGCCGTCGGCTGAGTTGGCCGCTTGCCCCCACGGGATACTGGTGGCACCCGGAATGTGGCCGCCACGCTGGGCGCCCTCCTGCGGGTAATCCAGCATATGGATGACTTCCCCGCGATATTCCGCGGGACTTCGCACGTCGATGAGCGGTTTGCGATCCTCCATCTGTTTGAAGACGTCGTCACGGAAAGCGCGAATGGAAGGATCCGGAGAAGACGATGTGTACTCCGAGGGCGGATACTGCGGCACGTCACGTGTGTACGGTCGACCCTCTTGCTCCCATTTGGTTCTACCACCGTCCATGACACGGACATCATCGTGACCGTTCAGCACAAACAACCAGAGCGAGTACGTCGCATACCAATTGTTCCGGTCCCCATAAAAAACGACGGTCGTCTCGTTCGCGATGCCGCGTGACTCCATGAGACGCGCAAAGCCTTCACCTTTGACGAAGTCACGCGCAATAGGATCCTGCAGGTCGGTGTGCCAGTCCAGGTTCACCGCACCCGGAATATGGCCGACTTCGTAGAGTAAGACATCTTCGTCCGACTCCACGACACGCACATTCGGATCGTGCAAATGGTCGGCAACCCACTGCGTGCTAACCAAACGTTCCGGGTGCGCGTAGCCCGCTGCCTTTTGGTCATACGCGGTTGACTCGGTCATGGCTCTCTCCTCTCAGGCCTCAGTCGGCGCCAGTTTGCCGGTGCGCACATCGTAGACGAAGCCCCGCACCGAAATGCCTTCTGGGATATAGGGCGATTCCTGAATACGTTTCACGTCGTCGCGCACACTCTGTTCGAGGTCGGAAAACGGTAGGAAGTCGATGTGATCTGCGTCCGCCCCGGTTTCTTGCTTGAGCTTCTGTCGGAGGTCGTCATTCGAAAAGGTCAGCATGCCACAGCCAGTGTGGTGTATGACGAGGTATTCTTTGGTTCCGAGCAAGTGCGACGAAATTATCAATGACCGGATGGCATCGTCGGAGGCGCGCCCTCCGGCGTTGCGGATCATGTGCGCGTCGCCGATGTTGAGCCCGAGGAAGCTCTCGGGATGCATGCGGGCATCCATGCAGGTGAGAACGGCAACCTGGCGCGCGGGCGGCACAGGCAGATTCCCCTGGGTGAACTCCTGCGCGAATTTCTCATTCGCCTCGATCAATTCATCTGTTACCGGCATGTCGCATTCTCCTTCTCTCTCAGGACGTATATGTCTGGGGTAATCGTGCCGCGCGCATGGGTGGGGTGGCGGCGGGAGCACGCGCTATGGGCACGGAGCACTCCCGCCGTCCGATTCACCAGTATTAGCCGGCCGAGCCGGTCTCGATCGGAGCGTTGATGAGGCTGCCCCACTCCGTCCACGATCCGTCATAGTTACGCACGTCGCCATACCCGAGCAACTCGTGCAGGACGAACCAGGTATGCGCGCTGCGCTCTCCAATGCGGCAGTACGCTACGACTTCGCCATTACCGTTCACACCCTTGTTGGCGTAAATGGTGCGAAGCTCGTCGATTGGCTTGAAAGCGCTGTTCTCCGCGACGGCGGTTGCCCATGGCACATTCTGAGCACCTGGTATGTGCCCGCCACGCTGGGCACCTTCCTGCGGCATATTCTCGGGCGCAAGCAATTCGCCGCTGAATTCGCCGGGGCTCCGTACATCGATGAGACTCAGGCCGGACTGTAGCTTACTCCGGATGTCGTCACGGAACGCTCGAAGGCTGGTGTCCGCCTCTTTCGCCGTGTACGTGGTGGCGGGATAGTCGGGTGTTTCGGTGGTCTGATCTCGCCCTTCGTCGAACCACTTCTTTCGTCCGCCGTCGATCAAACGAACGTCGTCGTGTCCATATAGCTTGAAGAGCCAGTACGCGAAGGCCGCAAACCAATTGTTATTGTCCCCGTACAGCAGAACGGTCGTATCGTTTGAAACTCCCGATCGGGAAAGCAGCGCCTCCCACTCTTCCTTGGTAGGAATGTCACGAGCCGGCCGGCGCTGCAGGTCGGTTCGCCAGTTCCAACCAACGGCCCCCGGAATGTGGCCACTGTCATAGGAATTGGTGTCAACATCGACTTCGATCAGACGTGCCGTGCCGTTTTTCACGAGCGCGTCGACCTCGTCAGTTTGAATAAGCGCCCTGGATTGCGCCTCGCTACCCGTGGTTCCGGTATCCTGTGTGCTGGTTTCCGTCATCCTCGTTCTCCTTTCGCCGTCAACATAAAAAAGACCGGTCTAGCTCAGTGCTTGACCGGTTGAAGTCCCATTACGGGGGTGCGTTACCGAATGAGGTTACACCAGGAACGCGGCTAACCCGGCCAGCTGCCTGTCGTACGACAACAGACAGGGCTCGTACACAAAGCTGCCACGTTGCTCCAGCGATAGTTCATAACGAAACTATGCCACGGACGTGGATGGTGGCGCAAGCCTTGACAGAAGTGGCGTTGTGCGCCCCATGCCGAGATCGATAGAGCTGATCCTGGAAATCGGTAATTGGGAAGCGCATGATGGGCTGTGACGTGATAGGAAGAGAGCAGCCGCATGAGTATCAACTACGTCTTTGCCGGACTTGTGGTGTCGAATCGTGACGAAGCCGCTGCCTGGTATGAACGGCTATTTGGAAAGCCACCCGAATTTCTTCCGAACGAATCTGAGGCAGTGTGGCAGGTGGCGAACACTGCGTCGGTCTACCTGTTGGCCGATGCACAACGCGCCGGTCGCAGCATTATGGCGTTGAACGTCGACGATCTGGAAGCACGCCTGGAGGATATACGAAAGCGTGGGATCGAGTGCGACCCTCCCGACGAGATTCCGGGATCAGGCCTTAAATGTGTGATAAGGGATCCCGATGGCAACGAGATCTCACTTCTGCAGATCTTCGCAAACCAGTGAAGCGGACATCGTATCGCTTCGAACTGCAAACAACGGGGCAAAGAAGACAAAAACGCTCAGGTAATGATGCGTTGTATTCCGGGGCGTGGGCCTGGAACTGATTTGGAAATGAAGTCAACGTGAATACCACGGCTGATGGAGCCTTCACGGCCGCCGTCGTTGGAATGGTCGTTATTCGGTTGAGTCGACGAGTGAGCGTCTTTCGGGCCGGCGCGCAAGTCAGCCGGCGGGCGCTCCTGAAACTCGCCGCGCTCGGCATTACCACTCTTGTCACGCGGCCCTGGCGGAGTCAAGAGGTAGCGCGAGCGTCCTCGCTGAAAGCGATTTCGCAGGGGCCGGGTTGTGTGCTCTCACCCGAGATGACGCAGGGGCCGTATTATATTCCTCGGGAAAAGATTCGGAGCGACCTCAGGGAAGGAAAGCCCGGGACACCGCTCCGATTGCGACTCGTCGTGGTCGATGCTGCAACGTGTAAACCCATTCAGGATGCGGCCGTCGATATCTGGCACTGTGACGCGACCGGTATTTACTCGGGGTTCATGAGCGCGAGTACCGGTGGACCGCCTGGTGGCAATTCCGGACCCACCGACAAGCGCACGTTCCTGCGCGGGATACAGCGGACCAACGCGCGTGGACTGGTCACCTTTGAAACGATTTATCCCGGGTGGTATCGCGGTCGCACCGTTCACGTCCACGTCATGGTGCATCTGGGTGGTTTCGTCGTCGGACATATTGTCCACACGGGACAACTTTTCTTCTCCGATGCGCTCACGTCCAGGGTATATGCGACCGGGGTATACGGGTCACGCGCGGCGGCACGTGACACATTCAACAATTCCGACTCGATCTATGCCGATGGTGGCGCACAATCCACCCTCACCATGAACCATGACGGTCACGGCGGCTACATCGGCACCATCACGCTCGGAGTGCATCGAACCTAGCGAGGCAGAGCACCCCGACCGCCTCAGTCGGGCGCCCTCCGTATCGAGTACGTGGAAGCCGTGAAACCGATATTACTTTTCGGTCACGGAAGAGTCATGTGCACTTCGGGAAACGGTCATGTTGCATGCGTAGGCTGATCTCATACCCAGCAAGTGGGCCGTACCAACGCTCATTGACGATCAGCCAGGAGACGATCATGTACTCGATACCAGCTCGCCACGCAACCAACGATTACCCATCATCGCGATCCCACCCAGCCGGGTCCCTCGTGCGGCGAATCGTCGTCGTAATCGACACGCGGCACGATTCCCGTGTGTCGCCACGCGTAGCGGAGCTTGCACGGCTCCATGGCGCGTGCGTCGTGCTCTACGACCTGAGCACCGGGTCGCGATGGAGCACTCCATACGAATCGGATGACGGTGATGGGGCAGTGGAACCAAGAATTCTCACGAGCGTGCAACTTCAATCGCTCTGCCATCATGGCACGGCTCAGGCGGTACTCGACTTGAACCAAGCCGGTATAGCGGCGGCAGCCTATCTCGCTGCACATCCGGCGGCGGAGGATCTCTGTGACCTTGTCCGGGCTTGCCGCGTCGATCTCGTGATTGTCCAGGAGCGGCTCCACGGGAAGACGCTGCGCAATGTCGAGCGCGTTCGCACGTATGGGACGACTCTCACCCAGTAAGGTTTCAAGGCAGGCACAGTGCGCCTACGTACAACCCAGTATGCGCCGTAATACCAGGAGCGCGGCGCACCGAGCCTCGTTCGGTCAAGCGTATGCCGGCGTCTCGCCGTCCGTCCGGACCCGCCTCACCGCGGACTGTGTCGCGAGAGCCTCGCAGGCGAGTGGACAGGGCCGCGTTCTCCGAGACTGCCCAGACGATAGCGGTAGATGTCCGCGGGGCACACCGTCCGCCGGAGCAAGCGTGCAGGCATGCGCGATAATAAGGAGTGCAGGCAAGAGAGGTAGTGTCACCATGACCACGCAACTCGATCGCGTTCCATTGGATGTCAGGACGCTTCGCGGGGATTTCCCCATATTGGGACGCGAGATGAAGGGCAAGCCATTGGTCTATCTCGATAATGCCGCGACCTCGCAGAAACCTCAGGTGGTGCTCGATGCACTCCAGTCGTACTACGTGCATTCCAATGCCAATGTGCACCGTGGCGTGTACGAGCTGGCCGAGGAAGCCACTGCCGCATATGAAGGTGCGCGGAATATCATTGCCCGGTTCATCGGCGCGTCGACTGAAGAAACCATCTTCACGCGCAACGCGTCCGAAGCGATCAACCTGGTCGCCTATGCCTGGGGGCGCCGGAACGTGCAGCGGGGAGATGTGATCGTTCTCACCCGCCTGGAGCACCACAGTAACCTCGTTCCGTGGCAGATTCTGGCTGCGGAAACCGGCGCGGAGCTCGCGTACATTGACCTGCACGAGGACGGATCGCACGATCTCGAATCGCTCGACCGGCATCTCGAAACCGGGCGCGTGAAACTTGTTGCCGCCCCCTATATTTCGAACGTGCTCGGCACGATTGCTCCTGTGCAGGAGATCGCCCGGCGCGCTCACGCCCATGACGCTCTGGTACTCATCGACGCGGCGCAGGCCGTACCACATCGCCCGGTCGACGCAACTGCCCTGGATGTCGATTTTCTGGTTTTCACCGGGCATAAGATGCTCGGCCCGATGGGTATCGGGGTGCTGTACGGCCGCAGGTCAATTCTCGAAGATATGCCACCCTTCCTGGGAGGGGGCGAGATGATCCGCCGTGTGGACTATGCGTCCTCTACCTGGAACGACCTGCCCTGGAAATTCGAAGCCGGCACACCGAGCGTGGGGGATGCCGTTGGACTGGGTGCGGCGGTAGAGTACCTGCAAGCCGTCGGCATGGAAGCGATTGAAGCGCACGACCGGCACTTGACGCAGTACGCCATGCAGCGATTGAGCGACATTGAGGGACTACGGGTTTTTGGGCCGCGGGAACGTGGCGCGGTTGTCGCGTTTGCAATCGACGGCATACATCCGCACGATGTTGCATCGCTGCTCGACGAGTCGGGTATTGCGGTGCGGGCAGGCCATCACTGCGCTCAACCTCTGCATGACTTGCTCGGCGTCCCCGCGACCACGCGGGCCAGTTTCTACCTCTATAACGAGGATCACGAGATCGACGTATTGGTGGACGGCCTCACCTCGACCATGAAGGTGTTAGGCGTATGAGCAGTCTGTATACCGAAATCATTCAGGATGCCTACCGCCGGCCGGCCCATCGTGGCGAGCTTCCGTCCGCGACACACAGTCACGAAGATGAGAATCCACTCTGTGGCGACACGTTGCGCATTCAGTTGCAGGTCGAGGACGATCGCGTCGTGAATGCGAAGTTCGATGGGCGTGGTTGCGCCATTAGTCAGGCATCCGCCGAACTGTTACTCGAACGTATTCAGGGGCAGACGCTGTCGACCGTCCGTCGCCTTGACAAAGACGCAATCCTGGAGGAACTCGGCATGCCGGCCATTTCGCCGGCACGGTTGAAGTGCGCGCTGCTATGCCTGGGAGTACTGCGCGGAGCTTTGCGAGAGCAGTAGGTTCCCACTGTGAGTCGCCGGCATGGGGTTGAGTGAGTGCGCATAATCGTCGCACGCATCCTCGCGTTTGCCCTTCCGCTTCTCGCGGTGTCCGTCGCCTATTCGGCACCACGCAACGTGCTGATCGACCGTGGGAACACCGAGGCAGTCGTCGCAACCGACCCGAGCAATCCGCGACTTGTGATTGTCGGCGCCAATCCAAACTTTGGAGTGCCGGTTGGTGGTATTTACCCCATGCCCGCGTACGTCAGCCACGATGGCGGGAAAACATTTCATCGCAGCGTGGCGCCCCTTCCTGCCGCGTACGTCTCCTCCACAGATCCTCAGCTGGCGTTCTCGAGTAGCGGGACAGTCTTCTACAGCTTTGCCGGCGTGCACCCCGGTTCGGCAACCTGTGCCAACTGCCAGTGCACGGAGACGCAGAAGCCGCACGGCGCAATTCTTGTAAGCCGTTCGGTGAATGGAGGAAACTTCGGCCCACCGACAGTGGTCGATACCAGCGTCAATGCTGACCGCCCCGGTCTCGCCGTGGAAAGTGTGCCGAATCACCGCTCGCACGTATTTATGACCTGGACACGCAGTGAAAGTGACGTCTGGTACGCTCGCTCCCTGAATGGCGGAGTCACGTTTTCACAGCCCCGTCAGTTGTACCAATCAGTTTATGGCGACGCCCCGGCGCTGCCGGTGGAGATTTCGCCGGGACACGTCGCTGTGGCCTGGATCGAGACCAGCGGGGATAACTCCGATGGAACCGTCTCGGCCCGCATTCTGGCACGGACGTCCACTGATGACGGGCAAGCCTTCGGACCGGTACAGATCGTTGTTCCGTGGATGAAGACCATGCCGCGCCAGGTGCAGCCCGGGAACCTGCGGACAACGCCCTCCCTGGCGGTTGCGTCCGATCGGCAGGGTGCGGTGTACTTTGCATGGACTCAGGTCCGAACGGTTAACTCCGACAAATCCGTGGATACCGATATCAAACTGACCTGGTCGCTCAACGGCGCCTCGTCGTGGCACGCTCCCGTATCGGTAAATGACAGCGACCTGCGAGACCGATTTATGCCGGCAATGAGCGTCTTCCCCGACGGCTCGGTTGGTGTGGCATTCTACGACCGGCGAGTCGGTCCGAACGATCTCAGCGTCTATGCCGTGCATGTCGCCGTGCGGGGCGGGTACCGACGCTCGGCCAATGTGGCGGTCAGTGGCCACTACGCCAACATCTCGGTAATCCACCAGATACCGTCGAGCTCGGCCTGTGGCAGCGTGGCGCCGGGACGATTTTTCGGAGACTACATGGGGACGAGCACGACCGGCGCCCGCACCCTTCGGGTCGCGTGGGCCGACAGCGGATTGGGCGTGCAAGAAGAAACCGACGTTTGGTTCGCCGGCGTTCGGCTTCCGGTGCTTTCCGCGTTGACGTTGGATCGATTTACTGCAGTCGAAAAGTCTACACCGCTTCGGGAGTAGTGAGCATCGCTCCCTCGGAGGCGGAGGACACCAGCGCGGCATACCGTCCGAACACTCCCGTGGCATAGCGCAGGGGCGGCGCCGACCAGCCGGATCGCCGTCGATCCAGCTCCTCGTCATCGACATCGACATGCAACTGCCGTGCGTTCACATCAATGGTGATGGTGTCGCCGTCCTGCACCAATGCCAGCGTGCCGCCGTGGGCCGCTTCCGGCGCCACGTGGCCGATCATCAGGCCTCGGGTCGCGCCGCTAAATCGACCATCGGTGACAAGTGCCACGGTTTCTCCCAGACCCTCCCCGACAATGGCGCTGGTCACCCCCAACATCTCCCGCATGCCGGGGCCACCGCGTGGACCTTCGTACCGAATGACCACGACGTCGCCCGGCTGAACGCGTTTGGCCAGCACCGCCTCCATCGTTGCTTCTTCACTGTCGAAGACGCGGGCCGGACCCGTATGCTGCAGTCGCTCGTGCCCGGCGATCTTCACGACACAGCCGTCGGCAGCCAGGTTCCCCTTCAAGATGACGAGGCCGCCGGTCTGTTTCAGCGGGTCGTCCGCGCGATGGATCACGTCTTGCCCTTCTGTTTCACGCGCCTCGGCCGCCATTTCACCCAGAGTCCGACCCGAGACGGTGGGCGTGGAACCGTCGAGGTATCCGGCCTCCAACAAGTTTCGAGCAAGCACCGCCGTCCCGCCGGCGGCATCGACATCCGCCGCCACATAGCGGCCGCCTGGCTTCAAGTCGGCCAGGATTGGCGTGCGCTTACTAATAACGTCGAAGTCGTCGATGGTCAGGTCAATGCCTCGTTCTCGGGCCATCGCCAGTAGATGCAGTACGGCATTGGTCGAGCCGCCCGAAGCGGCGACCGCTGCAATGGCGTTATCGAACGCAGTGCGGGTCAAGATGTCACTGGGGCGAGTCCCGGCGCGCAGCAATTCCATGACCTGCGTCCCGGCCCTGCGGCCGACTTCGTCCTTGCGCGGATCGACCGCCGGCACACTGGCCGACCCCATGGGAGAGAGCCCGATGAACTCCAGCACCATCGCCATCGTATTCGCGGTGTACTGACCACCGCAGGCGCCTGCGCCCGGGCAAGCGACCGCCTCGATCTCCTTTAGATCATCATCCGAGATGCGTCCAACGGCGTGCGCGCCCACTGCCTCGAAAACGTCCAGAATAGTGACATCCTTGCCACGGTATTTGCCCGGCATGATTGAGCCGCCGTACAGGACCAAGCTTGGAAGGTCGAGCCGAATGAGGCCCATGGCCGCGCCGGGCAGTGTCTTGTCACATCCCACCAGGGCGATGACGGCATCGAACATATGGCCGCGGCCCACCAGCTCGATAGAATCGGCGATGACTTCACGGCTAATCAGCGAGGCTTTCATGCCCTCGGTGCCCATGGTGACGCCGTCGCTAATGGCAATCGTATTGAACTCCATAGGCGTGCCGCCTGCCGCTCGGACGCCCTCCTTCACCTTTGCCGACAGCTTGCGCAGGTTCAAATTGCACGGCATGGTTTCGATCCAGGTGTTGGCGATACCGATGATTGGCTTACGTAGGTCCTCATCCGAGTATCCGACCCCGTGAAGCATAGCGCGAGCCGGTGCACGGCTCGGTCCCCGCAGAATGGTGTCGCTGTTACGCGTGGGCTGGTCCGATTCCATAAATTACCCGTCTCCCTGCCGTAAAGTGCCCGATTGTACCCGACACGCCGGCATCCGGCTGGCGGCTGCCGCAAAAAATGGATGTCCTGGACGGACCGCGAGATTTACTATCTTCTCATCCGGCGGTCACATTGCTGTCATGCCCACTCCGTATGCTCAGAGTGTGGGGTGCAAACACTCCGCAGGCACACAACGATAGCGGCCAACCACGAAGCGGGTCGCGGGGGAGATTCGCACATGGCTTCTAGCGCGGCCGTGCGTGAGGTGGCGCGCTCTTGAACGTCGGTTATTGCGCACGTGAAGGCACATTGTGAGACCGTCGATGCACTGGCGCGGGATCGCGGCACGTCAAAGTGCCACCAGGAACGTCATCGTGGCGAAATCTCGAGTGGTGGGTAGGCACGTAGGCCCATACCTTGGAATGGGAGCCGTCGCTTTCTCCCCAATTCTCGCCATCATGTTCGTCATCTCCCACTTCGGCACTCGCGGGACGTTAAGCGCGATTGGACAATCCAATGGTCAACTCCTGGCCGTGGCGACCGCCATGGGAGTGTACGCGCAAATACTGCGAGCTCAGCGCGCCCGACGTCTGCTCTTGCTCCGTTATCCGATTTCGCTGCGACAGAGCTACTCGTCGATGGTTGTCGGCCATGGCATTGGCGATCTCGTGCCGTTCGCGCCGAGTGGCCCGGCATTGCGTTGCCTCTTGACCGAGCGCGCTGCGCAGATACCGGTGGCGTTTTCCGCCGGGGCCTTTATGGTCGAAGGGGTACTCGACGGCCTCGGCGTTGCGTTGCTGAGTGGGTACCTTCTGGTCGCGTTGTCGCTGCCAGCTGCCGAGCGGTTGATCTTGCTTTCCACTCTCATCCCTCTACTACTGCTGGTTGGATTCCTGGTAGTGCCGCATGCCAACCGCTTTCGGGGGCGCGGAAGGCATTCTGCGCACATGCGGTGGCCGGCAGCTGAGCGCCTGTTTCGTGAGCTTGGCAGTGGGCTGACGGTACTGTCCGGGGCTGGAGTGGGGGCGGTGCTCCGGATTCTCGCTCTCTCGCTGGCCGTCTCGGTGATAAGCGGGGCGCAGATTGCACTTTTTTTGATAGCGTTCGGTTTGCATCTATCGTCTGCATCCGCGCTCCTGTTAATCGTACTTACACTTGCTGCGGGAAGCGTCCCCATTAAGTTCCCTGGCTCAGGAACGGTCACTTCGACCGCCGCGCTCGCGATTTCCGGGTTGCACGGTCCAGGAGCTGCAGGCTATATCCTGGTGTCCCGCGCAGTATTGTCCAGTCAAGCGACCGTACTGGCACTGATCGTGCTTACTACCTGGGCGGTGCTCCGAAGACGCGCCACTTCCCCGCTTGGTGCACGCATCGGTGCCATAACCTGCAGCGTAACCGCCGAATATCGGCGAGCCGCGCTTGCAGCTTCAAGCGGGCTCATCGCTGCATTCGGTTCTCTCTTCACTGCATTCTCTATTCACAAGTGGCGCAACAGTGTGATGAATCTCAATCCTGTCTGGCGCACCGGGAGCCTCGTGGCACTGGCCGCAGTTACGGTACGCCTGACTGCGCTGGCGATTACCGGCGGGACGTACGATCCCGACGAATTTGTCGTGCTCGAGCTCGGCCGTGCTGTGGCTCATGGAGCTATTCCGTACCGAGACATCACGTACTTTCACCCGCCCGGCATGCTCTATCTCGTGGCTGTCCTTCAACCGCTTATCCAGTGGTGGTGGCCGGTGTCTCGGCTAGCGATTCTAACCATCGATTGCTCAACGTGCGTGTTCGTGTGGTGGATCGGACGCCAACTCTTCAATGAACGAACCGCGCTCATCGCGGGCCTGGCGTACGCCATCAGTCCGCTCTCTGTTATCTCGGCGATACGGGTCGGTCCAGATCCTGTGATAACAGCGCTGGGCGTCTTCGGGTTAATCCAGATGCTCCGGCGGGAAAGCCGTTCAGGTCCGATAATCGCCGGTCTCTGCCTGGCGGTCGGCGTGTGGATTAAGTATCCCGCACTTCTCTTCTTGCCCATCTATATTGCTGCGGCGCCGCGCGCGGCGAGACGTATGCTCCTTACGTTCGGTGCCGGTACCGTGGCTCTCTTTGCACCGTTTCTCGTGGACGCACACGCGTTCGTAACGGACACCATCGGCTGGCAGGTGCACGGGCGTGATAGTGCTGACGTCCTGCATCGTATGGCGTCGGTCGGAATATATTGGCTGGGGCTCAATTTCCTCGCGCTGTTTCGGTTCCTTCGAGGACGATGTCCACTCTGGTTGGGGTTGGGCTTCTGCTGCGGAGCCGTGTTCATGTTCACAGCGCAGGCCTACTATCACTACTTTGTTCCCGTGATTCCATTTGCCGCGCTCCTCGCAGCGCCTACGCTGCGACCCATCTTCGACCGTTGGACTCGCCTCATCCTGGTAGCTTCGGCGCTCGGCTCCGTTCTCTGGTACATGGAAATCGGGTATGGGCCACCGCTGGGCCGTCTCTACGTGAGCGCGGCACAATTCACAACGGCTGAGAAGACTGCGGCAATCATCGATAGTGCGACGTCGACGCAGGCTCGAATCTTGACTGACCAGTTTGAATACGCTATGTTCGCGAGTCGCAGCGTTTCTCCGTACTACTTCTGGAACATGAACCGATCGGTTTCGGCTGCTTCCCTCGAGCAGCGCCTGCCCGGCATAGCGGCTGTTGTCCAGACGGTCGGGTTGCCCAACGGGTATCCGCCCGGATTTATCGACTATCTGGAGGATCGCGGTGTCCCGCACATTCGAACTCCGGGTGCGATCGTGTGGATCACACACTCGCGGCAGGTTCTGTAGTTAAAAGGAAGCGGTACGGCGAAGGGAGCCCAGCTCGCAGTAACGCGGTTCGCGTCTGGCGGGGTGGCGGCAGCCTGCTGAGGAGCGCGTCCGACGTATTGGAACGACGGCGGTCAAGAAATGGGGCGTGTCGCCTCGACAAAGACGGCGAGTCGATCTGAGAAGCGCTCCGGATCGGCAAGGTGCACGAGATGTCCTCCGCCCGGCCACTCCTCGACCTCCGCGTTGGGAATCAACCGGTACATATGGGCGCGCTCTTCCTCAGAGAGTACGTGGTTATAAATAGCGAGGTAAGGGATCAATATGCTCCCACACATTGCATCGATTTTGGACTGTAGCGCTTGGGGCGCCGTCCGAAAAGCTTCATCCCAGTACCCGAGGACGAGATCCTGATCGATCCGTTGACTGGCGGTTACACTGGACCGAGTCGGTTCAGGCAACAGGTCGACACCCATGCTTCGCCGAAACGGCTCGAAAGCCGCTTCGAAATTTGGTCCACGCAGGGCCGGTTCCAGTTCGCGGATGAAGTACGCGAAAGGGCGTACATCAAGCGGCTGGTCTACATTGACCACACCGGCCGCTGGATACATGGCGCCATACATTGATGCGATGCTGGCAGCGATCGAGTGGCCGACGACGACTGGATTATCGATGCTCAGCTCACGTATGAGTGTGTGGAGTTCTCCAGCAATTTCTTCCATGGGACGCGGAGGGCCGGCGCTCTGTCCGTGACCGGGCAGGTCAACCGTGATACAGCGAAAACGGCCCGCCAGACGTTCCACAATCGGTCCCCAGTTCCCCCGATTGAACGTCAAGCCATGCAGGAAAACGATCGGAGTGCCGGTGCCGGCACTGTCGTACGCCAGTCGACGCGGCTGGCGCGGTATCGCGTCCATGTGTACCCTCCCTCACGACTCTCGCCTACCGGTGTAGCCACGAGAAGTTCGCTTTTTCGCCTCCCGACATCAGTGCTTTCCCTGATGCGTTTGCATGCCTTCACGGGTAGAGTGATCTTCCAAGGAGAACCTGCATGACATCACCCGGACGCGCAACGGCATCCCGTTTGTCTCTTTGGTCGATCGGGCTGTATATATGCGGAACGGGCGTAGTGGCTGCCGTCCAAGTCGGGCTGCGGTGGGCCAACCGCTCTCCCTTTCCTATCGATGGTCGCGTGGCGCTTCTTTTTGTCATTCTACCGATCGCGCTTATGGCGACCGGGGTTGAGGTCGGACGCCGAGAGAACTACGGGCCGGCTGCTCTCATTGCTTCAGTTGCAATGCCGATTCAATTTATAGCGGCGTTAACAATGGCGTTTGCAGTGTTGTTATCCCTCTCGTCCGCACCGGAATTTCCGCTAGCATTCGGACTTGCGGCGGCTATCATTAGCGCGTCGGGGCTCGTGAGTGTCGTCGTTTCCCGCGAGTACCTCGACCGCGAGAATTTGCGTGCTTACGTGGCTCAGGGTGAAGGCGATTGAGACAGCGTGCGGGGTCAACCAAAGTCGAAGCCGTGGACATCCTTCGTGCTTGCAATGCCTTCGGTAACTGCTGTCCGCGCACGAGCCGAATTCCGTTTTCGAGCACCGTGGGGCATGGGCGTTCATCGGTGGTAGGCGTGCCAAGTGCGCTCGCCGTCGTGGTGTGTTGACTTCAAGCGGCAATGACTATACAGTTTTCGACATATAGACGATAAAACGTCCAGGCCAGGAGGTGCCGCGATGATACGACTTCAGGTCCGGCGATGCATGGCGCTGGCGGTTGTTCTCCTGGTGGTCTGGCCGGGCGTACCGCCGGCGACGGCACAGACGACCGTCTCACTGGCGAATCCGGGTGTAATGAAGTCGCTCATGCCCGGCCAGCGTGCTGCCGTGCTGAGGGATGGATTCGAAATCGGCCCGCTCACTTTCAATCGAAGCGCAGTCCATAGAGTGAGTTACACGCAGTTCTACGATCTGTATCGAGACAATCTCTTTCTGGGGGTGCCGAGCTTCATCACGACCGACAGCATGGCGCACATGTTCCACATCATGTACGACAAAACGCTGGTGGCGATGGAGCGGGAATTGCTGGCTCCGAAGCTATCGGCACTCAGCGAAGGTCTGCTGGCCATTGCGGCCAGCCAGTACTCGGCCGGCAGCGACCCGTCGGTCCGGTCGGCGGCTCGACTCAACATAGGGTACGTGGCCGTGGCCGATGTCCTTTTGAACTCGCGAGCCCGGATACCCGCACTCATCAGCCCACAGGTGCGTGCCGAGATCGCGCTCATCAGGGCACATCGTGGACCGGCTCTATCGCCGATCTTTGGCTATCAAATCGACTATTCGCAGTTCGCCCCACGTGGCCACTACAACCTGACGCCGGGCCTGCAGAGCTATTTCATGGCGATGATGTGGTACGGACGGGTCTCATTTTCGCTCAATGGACCGGACGCGGTGCGACTGACTCGTCAGGCGCTGCTGCTGGTACACGGCTTGACGCAGGCGCCACAACTCCTGGCTCTGTGGAACGCCATCTTCGATCCGGCGACCGCCTGGGTGGGCCACAGCGATGACCTCACGATTCGCGATTACGCCGCTGTGATGGCCCGGGTGTACCCCAATAATTTCCCGATCGCTGCTCTCGGGGACACTGCCAAGCTGGCACGGTTCATTGCGCAGGCCAGAGCCTTGCCCAACCCGCAGATCAACGCGGGCGGAGGTGGTGCCGCGGTATCAAAAGGAATGCGCCTCTTTCCGCAGCGGTTCGTGCCCGATGCCGCCATGATGCAGGCGCTGATCTGGACCAAAGTCGGAACCCGGCAACAGCCGCGGCTCTGGCCCATGGGACTGGATGTCGCTGCCGTCCTCGGGTCGACGCGAGCGACGGCCTTGCTTTCTGGAGCGCTGCATCAAACCAGGTACGCGCATTACACACAGCAGCTGAGCAAACTGCGTCACCAGTACGCTGCCGTGCCGGCGGCCACCTGGAACCAGAATCTGTACTGGCGCTGGCTCGATACCCTGCGCGCCATCTGGAGCCCAGCACCGCCAAAAGCGCCCTCGTTCATGCGTACCCCGCAGTGGTCCGACAAGGAGCTCGCCACCGGTCTTGGCTCGTGGGCCGAGTTGCGTCACGACACGCTACTCTACGCCAAGCAGCCCTATGGACTTGGATCGGGTGGAGGCCCTCCACCATTTCGCGTCCCGTACGTGGAGCCGGTGCCCGCTGTTTGGTCCCGGTTACGCGGGCTCGCGATCGCATTCAAATCCACCCTTGCGGCGGAGGGTTTGCTGGATCATCTGACTCAGACCGCTGATAGCCTCTCGTCCCAGGAAGCTCGCACCGCCCTCTATCCCCCCGCTCCCAAAGGAGAAAAGGGATATCGCGCGGCCATCGACAGCTATATCGCACTGGTCGGCATGTTGGGGCGTACGGCCTCGGACGAGCTCAACGGTATATCGATTTCCCATGCCGATGCGGCGACCATGCAAGACATAGGCTTCGAGCTCCAATTTCTGGACGACTTCTTCCAGGACAATGGCGCGGGGAAGGTCATGCTACCCCAACAGAAGATCGTGCCGGTCGTAGCTGATATCTTCACCGAACCCAAGAGTGGACAGGTGTTGGAGGAGGGAGTCGGCAATGTGCTCCCGATGTACGCGATCGTCACTATCAACGGGCGGCGGTGGTTAAGCTCGGGAGGGGTATTTTCGTACTACGAGTTCCATCAACCGGCCAGTAACCGTCTCACCGATGAGGCGTGGAGGGCCATGAGCAAGCGGCCTCCTCTGCCCGGTTGGACTGCCGGTTATGTTCTTCCCTAGGCTCGCACGCGGGTTCGCCATCTAGTGGGTCACGTGACGTGGTCACGGCCGCACTCGTCTGCTGTTCACCGTCGATGGAGTGACCGTTGCGTGTCGGCTGCCGAGCCATCAGCCCATAGCTGGTGGCACACTTTTCAGCAAAGGATCGGGAGTTGAGCACCGAGTACCGCTACCTTGGCATGAGCGTCCTCTTGCTCGGTATGAGCGAACCTGCCTCGGCACTTCTGTCTCGGTGCTACGGGAGGCCGGCGGCCCGCCGCTTCCGTATCGGGATGTCGACTACGCTTCTCGCTCAGCAGACATTGGTTGGGCTGGCGGTTGGGCGAAGCGATAGAGGTGGTGCCACCGACCACCGCCATCAGCTCACTCTGGTGGACCTCATGACGCTCAGCCGAGGCTGGGCGGCATCACTTCTTGCCGGATTGATCGCTTCAGGCATCCGCGATCGACGCGGTGTGGCAGGGTGGATGGGATGGCTGGCGCTTCTGTACGGCGCCATCCTCTGCGACTGGCTGGACGGGCCGATCGCTCGGCATCAGAGGACCAGCGAGCTCGGGGCGCTCCTGGATCGGGAGGCGGACTCCTGGTTGACGCTGTGTACCGCTGGAGGAGCAGTGGCATGGGGTGACCTTCCGATTATGGTCGCCTTTGCACCGCTGTTGCGGTACATTCTCATGTTCGAGGCGCTGCGCACGACGCCCTATGCCGATGTCTACACCACTGAACCCGTCTGGGTACGGCCCCTGGGTATCGTGCAGATGCTTGTGTTCATCGCCGCCCTGGCCCCATTTGGCGGTCCGGCTACATCTCGCCTTGTCCGCCTGACAGCTCCTCTCCAGACACCGTTCCAACTGTGTGGCCTACTCGCCTTGCGCCGGAAGATGTCGAGAGCATGACCAGAGATTCTCATTCCGACTGGCCGGCACCGACTCGTGCCGAGGCTGTGGGCTGGCTCGCATTCCTCGTATTCGTGGCCGGGGTGTACCGCGTGCGCCAGGCCCTCAATCGTTCCGCTGGGGAGCGATAGTCACGTGTTCCGACAGGCAGCTTTCGTAGGTCGGGTCGGCTGGCTCATACTTCCCGTCATCATGGCCGGTCTGGTCCACGTTGTGGTGTTGAAGTTCGACGTGCTGCGGTGTCTGACGATGCCGATTGATGGAGGCCGGAAATGGCGCGCTCGCCCGCTGCTGGGGTCGAACAAGTCCTGGCGCGGGGTCCTTGTGATGACCGGGTGCACCGCAGGCTTCACGCACCTGCAAGCGCTGATAGGACGACAGAAGAATGACAGCATCTTGAGCATCTCCTCTGACTACCGCATGAGGCCGTGGCTTGCCGGCAGCGTGATGGGACTGAGCTACTGCCTGGCGGAACTGCCAAATAGCTTCATCAAGCGGCGGCTGGGGATCCCACCGGGAGCGCGATCAGCCCGTATGTCCGTGCTTCAGAACCTGGTGGACCAGACCGATTCCGTGATCGGCTGCCTGGTCGCCCTGCGATTCTTCTATCGACCGCGCCGTGGAGAGGCGCTGCTGGCGTTTGTCCTTGGATCCGCGGTCCACATAGGCGTGGATCGGCTTCTTCATGCGATCGGCGTAAAGCGCCGGAATATCTGATGTCCGTGTTTCCACTCAGGTAGCCACTAGGTAGTCGCACGGATGCCATCGCGACTACCGAAGCGTAGTCTTTCCCTGAAGGGAGGGCACACATCAATGCGGCCACCGCCGGAGTAGCACTGTAGTAACCGATGACTCGCTGCGTGGCGTGAAGCCGGCGCCGCCTGGTTGTTTGAATGAATTCTCGCCCCGAGGATTGACACCAGAACCTAACGCGAGTACAGTCCCATGCGGTATACCGGTACGTGTATATCACTGGGCGCCCGGCATTTGTGTGAAGGCCGTGATACCGGCATAGCGAATTCGGTTTCCTTTGAATTGAGGAAATAGGAGAACGACATGAAAATAACTCGTTCACTCACGTTCATTCTGATTCTCCTGCTGGGAGCGATTGGCAGCCGGGGGATCGCTCATGCCAGCGGTGGGCAGTTCACCACCATTGACTATCCCAATGCCACAGGCACCGAGGCCTACGGCATCAATGCACAGGGAGACATCGTCGGCAGTTTCCAGAGCAACGTGATCTCGGATGGGTACCTCTTGAAACATGGCACCTATCGCACGATTGCGGACCCAGCCGGAAGCAACGGCACGGCAGCCAACGGCATCAACGGGCAAGACGATGTGGTCGGGTTCTTTGACGATAGCTCGGGAGCAGCGCACGGCTATCTGTTGCACACGGGGAGGTTCTCCACGTTAGACGACCCGCATGCCGTTGGTTACACTCTCGCCGCCGGCATTAACGATCAAGGAGATATAGTGGGTGAGTTCGTCGACTCGTCAGGTGTTACCCACGGCTTTCTGCTCAGGAACGGGCACTTCACCACGATTGACGAACCGGATGCCGCCGGTTATACCGTGGCTGCGTCAATCAATTCGAATGGAGACATCGTCGGATTCTATGCCGATGCCGCGGGTCTCGCGCACGGGTTCCTTCTGCATCAAGGGCACTTCACCAGCATCACGGCCCCGCGCGTCCCAGGCGGTGGCACCCAAGCATTTGGAATCAACGACCAGGGCGACATAGTCGGCGTCTACTACACAGCCACCGGTAGCAATCACGGATTCCTGTTGCGCAACGGTCAATTCGCTACTCTCGACGATCCATCGGCGGGCAACAGCACTGCGTCGCAGGGCACGGTCGCGTTCAGCATCAATAAGAGCGATGAGATCGTTGGTTCCTTCACCGACGCCAACAACGTGGTCCACGGCTACCTGCACACTGGTCCGGTCGGCTAAGGGCCGAACAAGCTAACGCGAATGCGGCTCTTGGAAACCGCGGCTCAGGCCACATGAGTACTGCCCTCTCCGGTGGTCATTTGCCGGGGAGGGCAGTTCCCGCCGAGCGAACGCTAGACAACAATGTCGAGCTTGTCCAACACGGGTTGCGATTCCGCTTGAGTCATAGTCGCGAGGGCTGATACCTGGCCGGCGGTCCTCTGGCCCGCGCGCTGCATGCTGACGTTCCAGAGAATCGTCTCCACACCAGTTGGGGTGAACCGATTGGTCCCATGTGAGCGCAGCATTGGCGTTGGAATCCGATACAGTCGAGAAGGCTCCTGTATGTCCTCCGACAAGTATCGAAAGAGGCGACCATGACTGAATCGACACACCCGCTGGCGCTCGTAACCGGAGCTTCGGCCGGTATCGGCATGGCCTATGCCGAGCACTGGCACGCGACGGCTGGGATCTTATCATCACCGGCCGCCGCCGGGATCGACTTGACGAGCTTTCGACGCGGCTCGAAGCGCAGCATAACGTAGCGATCGAGCCGGTGGTGGCCGATCTCGGCACCGCGGAAGGCCGTCGCACAATCGACGATCTGTGCCACACCAGAGCGCTCGATATGCTGGTGAATAATGCCGGCCTGGCGCACTACATGCCCTTTGTGGATCTGTCCGAGGAACAGTTGCAGGAATTGGTCAATGTCAATGTGCTCGCGCCTACCATGCATTCGCAGACCGCGGCCCGCGGAATGGTGGAACGCGGCAATGGCGCCATCATCACGGTCGCCTCGCTGCTGGCATTCAGCGACGTCATGGAGATGTCGGTCTGGCCGCGCCGCGCCGTGTACGCTTCGTCGAAGGCGTACGTGGTGATGTTCAGCCGGCTGCTCGCGGCCGAGCTCAGTGGGACCGGCGTGAGGGTTCAGGTGGTCTGCCCCGGCGTGGTCCGCACCGAGTTTCACTCTCGCCAGAATATCGATATGACACGGGCGCCACGGCTGGAGCCGGATGAGGTGGTGCGAGCAAGCCTGAAGGCGTTGGAACAGGACGAGGTTGTCTGCATTCCCACGCTGGCCGATCCCGCCCTCTTCAGCGCACGCGATGAAGCCCAGGCGGCTGTCATTCAAGCGGCGTTTCCTCCGAACGTGGCCGAGCGCTACCAGTGAGCGATGGACGATAAGGAGAATATCGACATGGCACATCCCGCGGACTTGTCCCCGGCGACGCAACAGCAACAGAATACCTGGTCCTCCGGCGACTTCAGCGTCGTCGCCGCCATGACCGTACTTCCGGCCGGACAACTCTGCGACGTTGCCGAGCTGCGTGCCGGTCAAACGGTGCTCGACGTGGCAACCGGAAGCGGAAATGTTGCCCTCGCGGCAGCACGCTACTTTTGCCGGGTGACCGGTGTGGATTTCGTCCCCGCTCTACTGCAACGAGCACGTGAACGTGCTGAGGTCGAGCACCTGGAGGCCACGTTCGTGGAAGGTGATGCTCAAGACTTACCGTTTGGCGATGCCTCGTTCGACGCCGTCCTATCGCAGTATGGAGCGATGTTTGCGCCCGACCAATCGCGTGCGGCCGGTGAAATCGTGCGCGTCTGCCGGCCGGGTGGAATCATCGGTCTCGCATCGTGGACGCCGGAGAGTCAGGCCGGCAGTGTATTCCGGATCACCGCCAAATACCTCCCTCCACCACCCGGCGCCAATCCACCAACCCGTTGGGGTACTGAAGAGGGGCTGCGAGAACTGTTCGGCGATCGTGTCCGATGGAACCACCTTCAGCGCGCGGTCGTACGCCAGCGATTTTTCTCCATGGCTCACTTTCTGGAATTCTTCCAGACGAACTTCGGGCCGACCATCCGGGCCCGACAAGCACTCGACGACGTGGTCTTTCGCGAGTACGAGAACGACGTCGCGGAGGCGACCCAGCGCTTCAATGTTTCCGGGGACGAGACGCTCGTGATCGAAAACGAGTATCTGGAGGCGGTCGGGACACGACTCTGAGCGAATCGAATCGTGAGTGGACAGGAGGGTCGTATGACGATGAACGCACCAATCTATCTTGATGCGTTTCGCGCCCATACCGGGGCGGTGTCTGCCGCTGCTAGACAAGAGATTGGGGCGCCGGTGCCATCGTGTCCCGGCTGGACGATCGCCAATGTGGTTGGCCACCTCGGGGCGCTGTATACGTCGCTTGCCAGGAACATTCGCTTCGGCAACGGGCAGGACATCGTCCACGGTCTGGCGGACCTCGATCTGGAGCCGGCGTATGTGACCTGGTTTCAACGCGGCCGCACCGCCGATACAGCCCCACCCGACGTCGCTGACTGGTTCGACCGAACTGCTTTCCGCCTGTCGGAGATTCTCGCCGACAGCGATCCCGCCACGCCGACCTGGTCCTGGTTCCCACCGGACCAAACTGTGGGCTTCTGGCTGCGGCGGATGGCACACGAAACGGCCATCCACGCCTGGGACGCCCGGACGGCGCTCGGCGCGAGCTACGACTTCCAGTCCGATCTCGCCGCCGACGGTACCGATGAGGTGCTCACGGTCTACGCGCCCGCCACGTGCCGGCCGAAATCAGATGTTGAAGGGCACGGCGAAACCTACCATGTTCATCGAACCGATGGCGGCGGCGAGTGGTTCATTCTCTTCGAAGGTTCGGACATGGTGGTGACACGCGAGCATCGCAAGGCCGACGTCGCGCTTCGTGGCAGCGCCTCGGATCTATTTCTTGCTTTCTGGCACCGTCTGCCCCTGGAGGAGCTCGACATACGGGGCGATGAGGCGCTGGTAACGCGCTACTTCGAGCTGGCGCCGCCCGATTGATGGTCCGGTCCAGCCTGTAGGGCTGCTTCGGCCTCCCCATCAAAGATCGTAATGGCTCGCTCGTACAGTGCTTCGACCGCCGCGTGATCGTCGGCGATGGCCGTCAGCCCGAAACGACCTTCGTCTCCCACCGCGCTCATCATGTGCAAGATGATGCCGACCTGGGCGGCGTGGTCGAAGTGCAAATGATGCCGGCTCACCAGATCGAACAGCGCGTCGGGAGTCAGTGCCCGATAGGCGTGTGACTCGACGTGGTCGCTGGCGCGGTAACATTTACGATCCCCACGGGACGTCACGAACTCTCCCCGTTCGGCGTCGAAGTGACCGTCGGTGAGGTACTGCAAGGTCAGGAAAGGATGAGTGGTCCCACCTTTCCGTAGATTTACCTCGATGGCGTACGGACGCCAGCCGGCACCGGCGGTTCGCACCACCACGAAATCCAGCGCGAATCGTCCGATGATGCCCTCCCGCGCAAAGCGCCTGGCAACCTTGGCCGCCTCTCGCATGATCACCGGACCGTATGCGGTGTCGGCGGGGAATCGCGCCCCCAGGTAGCTCTGGCCGGAAGGTCCGCCCAGCACTTGATCGTGCGTCGACAGCAATTCGATTTCACCCAACGGCGTGACCCGTATTTGCGCGCTCGGACTTCGTATCTCATCTCCCACGATCATCTCTTCGACGATCGCCCCGCCCTCCTGGAGCTTTTCCAGATAGTCGGAATAGGTCGCGCCAGCCATCTCGAATTGCATTCCGCGCAGCCGCTCGGTAACGGCGCTGTATTCGCTTGGTTCCCCCGCCGGCGGGAGATCACGTAGGTCCAGCACGGCGTTCCCCAAACCTGACACACCTTCGTTGAGCTTGACGATAGCCCACTGCATATCCGGTTTCGCGGCTCGCATCCGAAGCAGGGCATCTACCGTCTCGGTCTCGCTCGCCAGATCTTCGAACCCCAACGGGTGCGACACGCCTTCTTCGGCGAAGATACGCCGGCTGCCGCTTTTGGTGCCAAGCGCGAAGAAACGGGGATCGGCGGCGTACATCGGCATGCCGAGCCGTATGGCAAGCTCGCGCTCAAGGTCGGTCGTATTGAAGGGAACGATATGGGCACGCTCCACGTTCACTGCCAGCGAGCGAATATGCTCCAGCAGGCGCGGCCGGTCTAGCAGCTTCTGTGTCAACGGACGGGGCGACAAATCGAGTGGTGAGACGAGGAACAGCCGTTTGCGCGCATTCCCGCTCGTCACGCCGGGCAACAGATGAAGATAGTAATCGATGATGTCCGGCGCGACCGTGCCCGAGGTGACGTAGACCATGCGAATGAGCGGCTGCCGCAGCAATAAGAGCATGAACAGGAACCGTTCCTCGTATGCCTGCTGCACCGACGCGCTCAACTCCAGATCGACCGTTAGCGACGGTACGACGACAATCGTATTCTCGTCCTCGTCGGTGCCGCCGAGCTGCGAGCGGCCGATGATCTCCCAGAGCGGCACGAGCCTCTGCTGCAACCGGTCATAGCGCTCCTGAATGTCGTCGAGGGACTCACCGCGCGTGACATCCACCTTCACACCTCCGCTCTCCGGCAAACCCATGTTCCGGTCATGCTAATATCGCGCCCCAACCCAGAACAAGACGCACGGTACAGACGTTTCCACTTCGCCCTCATATCCCGACGGACCGGCACGCGTGGCATGCGTCGGATGGCCGCGCGGTGCTTGTCGGGCGGGCAGACTAACCGGAGCCTGGAATGGCCGGCGCAAGCGGCGCCAGGTGTCTACCGGAAAATCTCCGTGGCGTGGCCCGTGCGGAAGGAACGGAGGTATGGGCGATGGAACGGCATGCCAACACGCAGGCTGCAATCACGGCGGATTCAGGGGGTTAGACTTGCACGGACGTAACAGGAGGCACTTCATGTTGCTTTGCCCATGGGCGCGGAGGACCTGCCCGGTCAGCGGCTTCGAGCCGGCAGATCACAGGTCCGGATCGGGATGACCTGTCAGCTCCATGCGCTCTGCTTCGACGCGAACGACCCGCTCCGTCTGGCGCAGTTCTGGGCCGGCGTTCTGGGCTGGGAAATGACCGACGATCCCCCAGACGGCATGGTGCTCCTGCCGAGCGATGACACCGGGTTCCGGATCGAATTTTTTCCAACCAGGGAGGAGAAGGTCGGGCAGAACCAGTTGCACTTCGATCTGACAAGCACGTCACTCGAGAACCAGCAGCAGACGGTGGTGAGGGCGCTCGGACTCGGCGCCCGGCACATCGACATTGGCCAGCGCCCGGAGGAGGGACATGTCGTGCTCGCCGACCCTGAAGGCAACGAGTTCTGCGTCATCGAGCCGGGCAACAACTTCCTCGCCGATTGCGGATTCATCGGAGCGCTCTCCTGCAGCGGCTCGCAGGAGGTCGGGTACTTCTGGAGCGAAGCGCTGGGGTGGCCGTTGGTCTGGGATCAGGACCAGGAGACCGCGATTCGCTCGCCGCACGGCGGTCCCAAGATCACCTGGGGCGGTACGGTGATGCCGAAAACCGGGAAGAACCGGCTGCATTTCGACATCGCTCCACCGGTTCACGGAAATCAGCAAGCGGAGGTCGACCGACTCGTCTCACTCGGGGCGACCCGTATCGACATCGGCCAGGGCGAGGTTAGCTGGGTGGTCATGGCCGATCCGGATGGCAATGAGTTCTGCGTGTTGACGCCGCGATAGCGCGGCCAGATCCCACGTAACCGGCGATCCGGCACAATCGCTCCGGGTGCTACGTCTAGTAGGTGTGACTCCCGTAGAGCGCACCCGGTGTGGTGCGCTGCCCGAGCCGGCCAGGATACATGTTGCCACCCGGGATGATGGTTGGGGCGCGGCGGTGGACGGGATGGGATGTGGTGGTTCGGGGGGCTGGGCTCCACGGCACACGGGCCGTGGACTACGGCTATTGGGTGTGATCTGGTAGAGCGCACCCGATGTGGTGCGCCTACGGCTATCGGGTGTGGTCTGGTAGGGCGCACCCGGTGTGGTGCGCCGCCCATGCCGGTAAGGATTTTTGTTTCTTACGACGGCCGGGCAGCGAGCTCGCGCACGCCTGAGCCGTGTTCCACCGGGCTCAACGCGGCGTCAATCTCGGCCGCCGCCTTGCGCCCTTCTTCGATGGCCCACACGATGAGCGAGGCGCCCCGCTTGGCATCGCCCGCGACGTACACCTTCGGGCGCGATGTGCGATAGTGTTCGTCGGCCAACACTGCGCCGTCCGGTCCGTACTCGAGCGCGAGATCCTGGTGCAGACGGTCCCGCACCGGTCCGGCAAAGCCGATTGCCAGCAGTACGAGATCCGCCTCCACCACGTGGTCGGTTCCCGGTACCGGGTCCACGCTTCCATCGGGAAGCTTCCGTACCTCGACGGCGTGGAGCGCCTCGACCGTATCATGCTGTCCGGAAAATCCGCCGATTCGAACCGCCCAGCGCCGTTCTCCACCTTCTTCGTGCGCGGGATGGGTACGTAGAACGAACGGCCAGTCCGGCCAGGCCAGCGGATGTGGAGTGTCGGGTGGTTGCGGGCCGTGCGTCAAGACCTGCACGGAAACGGCACCCTCGCGATGGGCGTTGCCCAGGCAGTCGGCGCTGGTATCTCCGCCTCCGAGGATCACCACCCGCTTGCCGCGCGCGGTGATCTTCTGTGCCGGATCGATCGATTCTCCGGCAACCCGCCGGTTCTGCTGGGTCAGATAGTCCATGGCGAGATGAATGCCGTTCAGCTCTCGCCCCGGAACGGCCAGCTCCCGACCCTGCAACGCGCCCACCGCCAGGAGGACGGCATCGAACGAATCGCACAGTTCGTCGGCCCTGGGGTTTTCACCCACGTGCGCGTTGGGAATCATCTCGACCCCTTCCGCGCGCAACTGCTCGAGCCGCCGATCGAGCACCCATTTTTCTATTTTGTAGTCCGGAATGCCGTATCGAAGCAGTCCACCGAGCTTGTCGTCTTTTTCGAAGACGGTCACCCGGTGACCCGCGCGGTTTAGCTGTTGCGCCGCGGCGAGTCCCGCCGGGCCGCTTCCCACCACGGCGACTCGTTTCCCGGTACGCAGCGCGGGCGGTTGAGGGGTCACCCAACCGGCGTCGAAGGCGTGATTGATGATCTCCAGCTCCACCTCTTTGATCGTGACCGCGTGGTCGCTGATGGCCAGCACACACGCCGCCTCACAGGGAGCCGGGCAGAGCAGGCCGGTAAATTCCGGGAAGTTGTTGGTGCGATGGAGCCGTTCGATCGCGTCGCGCCAGCGGTCACGATGAACCAGATCGTTCCAATCGGGGATGAGATTCCCCAACGGGCAGCCGGTGGTGCAAAACGGCACGCCGCAGTCCATGCACCGTGATGCCTGCAGGCGGATGTCCATTTCCCCGGGCCGCGTATAGACATGCTTGTAGTCGTGGATACGCTCCGAGACCGGCCGGCGCGGCGGCAGCCGGCGCGAGATTTTCATGAAACCCTGTGGATCGGCCATCTTATACCGCCCGCGCGTCCGGCTCGAAGATCGGAGCCTCGGAGCGTTCCGCCAGCACGCGTCGCAAATCGTGCGGCATGACTTTGATAAAGCGCGGGAGGTACTCGTGCCAGTTGCCCAGGATGCGGTGCCCGATCGCGCTGCCGGTCCAGTCGACATGTCGCTTCAATAAACGGCGCAGAATTGCGACATCGTCCTGGGCCTCCACCGATTCCAGCGCCACCATATCGGTATTGCAGGTCGACGCGAACCGGCCCCAGAGATCGAGTACAAATGCGAAACCACCGCTCATGCCGGCCGCGAAGTTACGCCCGGTTGGCCCGAGCACGACGACCACGCCGCCGGTCATATACTCGCAGCCGTGGTCACCCACCCCTTCCACGACCGCCTCGGCGCCGCTGTTGCGCACCGCGAATCGTTCTCCCGCGACCCCACGGAAATATGCCTCACCGCTGGTGGCGCCGTACAGGGCGACATTCCCGGTGACGATACTGCGCTCCGGGTCGTAGCCGGCGTGGGTGGGAGGAGCGACAATCAGTCGAGCGCCGGAGAGCCCTTTGCCGGCGTAGTCGTTGGTCTCTCCATCCAGCACCAACGTCAAGCCACGCGTGCCCCAGGCGCCAAAGCTCTGTCCTGCCACGCCGCTGAGCCGGATATGTACCGTGTCGTCGGGCAGACCGTCTGCTCCGAACTTTTCGGCGATTCCGCCCGAGATCATCGCTCCCACGGTGCGATCGGTGTTCTTGATGGGCCGTTCTATCCGGACCGGGGTCTTGCGTTCGATGGCCGGCCGGGCCAATTCCAGTAACTCCTGGTCCAGCGAGCCGTCGAGTCCGTGCTGCTGTGGCTCGGCGTGGCGCAGAACTGCGTCACGATCGCTGCTGGGAGGACAGAGCAGCGCCGACAGGTCCACGTTCTTCGCCTTCCAGTGCTCGATTGCTTGGCGCGTTTCGATCTTATCGACTCGTCCGATCATGTCGTCGAAGTGGCGGAATCCGAGGCAGCGCCATCAGCGCCCGTACCTCTTCCGCCAGCGAGAAGAAGAAATTGATGACGTGTTCCGGTTTTCCGGCGAATTTCTCGCGCAGCACGGGATCCTGTGTGGCAATGCCGACCGGGCAGGTATTCAAATGGCAGGCTCGCATCATGATGCAGCCAACCGCGACCAGCGGCGCGGTGGAGAATGCGAATTCGTCGGCGCCGAGCAGTGCCGCTATCACCACGTCTCGACCGGTCTTGAGGTGGCCGTCCGCCTGCAGTCTCACCCGGCTTCGCAGGTTGTTCGCGACCAGCACTTGCTGCGTCTCGGCCAGGCCCAATTCCCAGGGAAGGCCGGCGTGTTTGATCGACGACAGGGGAGAC
This sequence comes from uncultured Chloroflexia bacterium, assembly GCA_963737125.1. Lineage (GTDB taxonomy): Bacteria > Chloroflexota > UBA5177 > UBA5177 > UBA5177 > JANWJD01. Next base: position 634,696 of record CAVTRL010000001.1, read on the forward strand.
GCGCCCGTTCCTCCGTCATGGCCGGCAATCGTCACGTGATCGGCCTTGGCTTTGACCACCCCCGCCGCAATGGTGCCCACACCTACCTCTGAAACGAGCTTGACGCTGACGGCGGCGGTGGAGTTGACGCTCTTCAGGTCGTGGATCAACTGCGCCAGGTCTTCGATCGAATAAATGTCGTGATGCGGCGGCGGCGAGATCAAACCGACACCGGGGGTCGAGTGGCGAGTTCGGGCGATGGCTTCGCTTACCTTGTGTCCGGGGAGCTGGCCGCCCTCGCCCGGCTTCGAGCCCTGAGCCATCTTGATCTGCAACACGTCGGCATTGACCAGGTAGTGCGTCGTGACCCCGAACCGTGCCGACGCGACCTGCTTGATAGCGCTGCGACGCGATGTGCCGTCGGCATCCGGCAGGAAGCGCTCTGGCTCCTCGCCTCCCTCACCGGTGTTGCTCTTACCCCCGATCCGGTTCATTGCAACGGCGAGCGTTTCGTGTGCTTCCTTGGAAATCGACCCAAACGACATCGCTCCGGTTGAGAAGCGCTTCACGATCTCGGAAGCAGGCTCGACATCGTCCACGGGAATGGGGGCGGGCACGAGTGCGAACAGTCCTCGCAGTGTGGCGAGCCTGGCGCTCGCGGCGTCAAAGTGGGCGGTGTACTCCTGGAACGAGTGGAAACTGCCCGTTCGCGCCGCACGTTGCAGCGCAGCGATCGGGGCCGGGCCCCACTGGTGATACTCTCCGTTCGGACGGATCTGTATGTCTCCGCCGACATCCAGTTGAACCGGTTTGGATGGAGAGAATGCCGCGGTGTGACGCGCCAGAGTTTCGGCCGCGACCTCATCGATCCCGATGCCGCCAATACGCGATGACGTGCCGGTGAAGTACCGTTCGATGAACTCGGATTGTAGCCCGACCGCCTCGAACACCTGGGCACCACAGTACGAGATGAGAGTCGAGATCCCCATCTTCGAGATAACTTTCAGAAGCCCCTTGTGGACCGCCGCACGATAGTTCGAGATGGCATCGGGGGCGGCGACGTCCTCGGCATCACCGGTTACCGTCAGGTGGACGGCAGTTTGAAGAGCCAGATAGGGATTGACCGCCGCCGCGCCAAAGCCGATCAACAGGGCCATGTGGTGAACTTCGCGTGCCTCTCCCGTCTCCACGATCAACCCGGTGCGCGTGCGGAGGCCGGCCCGCACCAGATGATGGTGCACGGCCGCGGTGGCAAGCAGGATAGGAATAGCGGCGTGGTCCGCATCAACACCGCGGTCGCTCAGAATCAGAATCGACTTGCCGGCGCGCACCGCTGCGCCGGCGCGTTCGCACACGTCGTGAATCGCCGTTTCCAGTGGATTTGCACAGTCGTCGTGTACGGCAAACAGGAGCGAGAGTGTTTGACTGAGGAACGGCGCACGGTCAAGGGCCCGGACTCTCTCCAGCTCATCGTCGGTCAGGATCGGACCATCGAGCAAAATGCGGCGGCAGGTGTTTGCTCCCTCATCCAGTAAATTGCCACCCGAGCCGAGACTCATCTGCAGAGACATGACGAGCGATTCTCGGATCGGGTCGATCGGCGGGTTCGTCACCTGCGCGAATAGTTGCTGGAAATACGAAAAGAGCAGTTGAGGGCGCTCCGAAAGCACGGCCAGCGGCGTGTCGGTTCCCATCGAGCTGTCTGCTTCTTTGCCGTGCGCGACCATCGGGAGAAGTACGTGTTTGAGATCTTCCAGGGTGTACCCAAACGTCCGCTGCTGCTGCCCGAGCGTCGATCGATCGTGTTGCTCGTGAACCGGCGCGGGCAGGTCGGAAAGACGCACCGTGCCGTCGGCGACCCAACGAGAATACGGATGGCGCCGGACCACCGCCGCTTTCGCGCGATCGTCGTTCAGAATGCAGCCCCGCGCCGTATCCACCAGCAGCATTTGACCTGGCAAGAGCCGCCAGCGCGAGACGACATCCTCCGGCGGTAAACGGAGCGCTCCTTCTTCCGAGGCCAGAACGACCAGACCATCGCGCGTGATCGAGTACCGCGCGGGACGTAGCCCGTTCCGGTCCAGGGCCGCGCCGACGACCGTGCCATCTGAGAACGCTAGACCGGCCGGGCCATCCCAGGGAGGCATAAGCGCGCTGTTATAGGAATAAAATGCGCGCCGCTCTTCGTCCATTTCGTCGTTGTTTTCCCAGGCCTCCGGAACCATGGTCATGATGGCGTGCGGAAGTGACCGGCCCGCCAGCACGAGGAATTCGAGCGCGTTGTCGAACGCTGCCGAATCACTGCCGCCGGGTTGGACGATGGGGCCGAGGTGCTCCGTGCCGGGTGTGAAGAGCGCCGATTGCAGCTCTTTTTCCCTCGCGCGCATCCAGTTGATATTGCCGCGCACCGTGTTGATCTCGCCGTTGTGGGCGACATAACGATACGGGTGCGCGAGCTCCCAGCTGCCCAGCGTGTTCGTGCTGAAGCGAGAATGTACGATCGCCAGGGCACTCGTCAACGTGGAACAGGTCAGGTCGCTGTAAAACGCGCCAACCTGCGGACCCCGCAGCAGCCCCTTATAGACAATCGTGCCGGCTGAGAGACTGACGACGTAGCAACCGGTGTCTCCAAAGCGCTCGCGTACCGTCCAGTGAAAGCGTCGCCGGATGTGATAGAGGGTGCGCGCGAAATCCCGTTCGTTTCGCACCCGGCGTTCTATGAAAATCTGGCGTATAACCGGCATGACGGTACGAGCGTCCCGACCGATGGCTTCCGGACGCACGGGAACATCGCGCCAGCCGAGGACAGTCTGTCCTTCTTCCGCCACGATCTCTTCCAATACGGCCTCGCATCCCGACCGGATGTCCGGGTCAGTGGGTAGGAAGAGCATGCCCACCGCGTAGCCGCCGGGCCCGGGCAGATCGTATCCTAACCGCTTGGCTTCCCGGCGAAGAAAGGCATCGGGAATCTGGAGCAGAATGCCGGCGCCGTCCCCGGTTTCCTCGTCACTTCCGCTCGCCCCGCGATGAGCCATGTTGGTGAGCACGTCCAGTGCTTGCTCCACGATCTCGTGCGAGGTTCGGCCGTCGACGCGAGCCACCACGCCCAGACCACAGGAGGCGCGTTCCAGCGCAGCATCATAGAGAGACCCGGCGGGAAAATGGGGTGACACCCTGACTCCAACTGTGAGGGATGTGAGCGCCTGGCGGTCACCAGAGGTCAGATTTTCGGCACACCAACCCTGCGGCACTCCGTACGGTATCCAAGCGTATCAACGCGTGCGCGGAGCGGTGCCTAGCCAATCGGTACTGATCTTCGTGGCTTCCGTTGTGCACAATGTATACACACGCGCGCAACTTCGAACCGTTCGGGGCGATCTACCGGCTTCACGGCCCCAATCGGCGTGGCCGGCAAAGCAAGCAGCCCTGCCGCCCGGCTATCTACGTGCCGAGTGACGCCAGGGATGTTGTCCCATGGTCCTTGAGAGATCCGGTACCGGTAACCGCTACTCCATAGCTGGAATGGACCTTGACGACGCTAAAGGTGATTTTTGGGGTTCCCACAAACGCACCGGCGTCGTTCGTCTTAACGGTTCGCGTGTACGACTGGGTCGGCCGCTTGCCATTGACCTTTGGCATGGTCAGGTGTGTCACCGTGTAATGCAGCACGACCTTCTCTCCGCTGGCAAAGTTATTCCCCCAGGTCCAGCAGGATATTGAATATCGAGCCTTGTTTCCAAAGCACTTGACGGTCAATCGAGGTCCGTCCGCGAACGCAGTGCGCGAAGCCGCGGGGAACACCAGACCGGCGGCGAGCACGAGTGCGACGGCCGGTACCAGGAATGCTTTCGGTAGAGTCGCCAGGCGGCGCATACATATCTCCTTGTGGTGGAAACGCTCAATGGACGAGTCCAGACTACCACGCGATCGTCCGCGCTTTGGCGACAATCCGTCGCCCTCCCGAGCGCAATCCGCATTCCACCGGCCGCTCTGGCGAGCCGTGACGCTGGTAGAATGAACGGGGTTGTACAGCGAGAGAACGGTGCGCTTAGTGCCGCCGGCCGTTCCCCAGTTTTCCCGAAAAAGTCCTGGTCTTGTCAGCCGAAGGGCTTCTTTCACACCGACAATGACCGTGCGGAGGAGCCGTTGGGCACGCCCTACGACTGGCTATTGCTTATCTACACGCTTCCGTCGCAGCCAACACGGAAGCGTGCCTACGTGTGGCGCGAGTTAAAGAAGGCCGGAGCGGTCTACCTGAAAGACGGGGTTGCGCTCCTCCCTCGACTCGCTCCCGTTGAAGAACATATTCGTCAAGTTGCCTTGCGAATCGAGGAATACGAGGGGACGGTGGATATCCTGCCCTCTCCTCAGTTTTCTGCGGAGCGTTCTCGGGTACTGGTTGACCGCTTTCAAGAAGAGCGGCTGGCGGAATATCGCGAGCTCTATCACGCGGGAGTCCGGTTTCTGCGCGACGTGCTGGAACAAGTGGATTCCAATGAGTTTGGATTTCCCGACGTCGATAATCTCGATGGGGAACTGACGCGGCTGCGTCGCTGGCGCGAGCAAATCGCGGCGCGCGATTATTTCGGTGCGCCGGAATCCGATCGCGTGAGAGATATCCTGGCCAAATGCGAGCAAGCATTCGAGCGCTACACGCATACCGCATCCGCTCGCATGGAACCGAATCACGTACCCACCGAGGATGTATTCGAGCGCCTCGGTGGCTCGGGGACGAACGGCAGTTCGGTGCCCGACGACTTTCCACTGTAGTGGCAGAACGAGGGACGGTACGGCTGCCCCTGTGATGTTCGCGCTACGCTAGCGTGCGCCACCGTCCGCGTGATGCCTGAATCGATACGGTGTACCCACGGGTTCCAGGCAAAATAGCCGGGGTCTGCGCACCGCTTGCAATAGATTTACCCTGTACGGCATGATGAGACACCATCGTTATATCTAACGGCCGTTAGATATAACGATGGTGTCCAATTCACAGGAGGGTTTAGTGCATTTCCGCGTTTCTCCATTCGTTCGCCATTCTCGATTTCTTGCTGTCCTCGCCGTTCTCTTGTTCTTCCCAGGAGTAGGGGCGGTAGCAGCCCCTATGCGCGACAGCGTGAAATTGACGTTGGTGGCGTATTCCACGCCACAGCAGGCGTACGGGCTCATCATTCCTGCTTTTCAGAAAACCAAGGCGGGCGCCGGCGTTACGTTCAGCCAGTCTTACGGCGCCTCCGGCGACCAGAGTATTGCCGTCAGTAATGGGCTCCCGGCAGATGTCGTCGCGTTTTCGCTGCAGCCGGATATCAGCCGGCTGGTGGCCAAGGGGCTCGTCAGTTCGAACTGGAATAGCAACAAATACCACGGATTTGTGACCGATTCCGTTGTGGTCTTTGGCGTTCGTCCCGGTAATCCGAAGCACATTCACACCTGGAACGATCTGCTCAAGCCCGGAGTCGATATCATCACTCCGAATCCGTTTACTTCGGGCGGCGCGCGTTGGAACGTTATGGCCGCCTACGGCGCGCAATTGGCACAGCACAAGACGCCCGCCCAAGCACGAGCGTTTCTCACGAAACTCTTCTCGCACGTGTCGGTGCAAGACACGAGTGCACGCGCCGAATTGCAGACGTTCGTCGGCGGCAAAGGCGACGTGATGCTGGCCTATGAAAACGAGGCGATTGCCGCCGAGTCCCAAAATCAGAAGATTTCTTACGTCATACCGCCTCAAACCATTCTTGTCCAGAACCCGGTAGCTGTCATAAAGACCAGTCCTCACCTGACGCAAGCCAACGCCTTTGTGCAATATCTCTGGTCCACGAAGGCCCAGGAGTTCTTCGCTTCGACCGGATATCGGCCGGTCGTGCCAAGTGTGGCCAAGGGGTATCGATTCAAGCAGCCGAAACAGCTCTTTACCATCAATTCCTTTAACCTGGGTGGCTGGTCGAAGGTACAAACGGAATTCTTCGATCCTCAGTCCGGCGTCATGGCTTCAGTTGAACGCTCGAAGGGCATTAGTCCGTGACTGCTGCCGCCCAGGGGGTACGCGTCCGCTCTATCCGGTTTCCGGCCTTGCCGGTGCAGCCGTTGCTACTGCGGGGAGTCGTTACCGGCTACCTCAGTATCATCGTGCTGCTCCCCCTGGCAGCAGTCATCTGGAAGTCAACCGGTGGCGGGTGGGCCGGTTTCAAGAGCGCGGTTACCGCGACCGATACCATGGCTGCGATTCGCCTCACAGTTCTGTCCTCGCTCGGGGTGGTGGCGATCAATGCGATCGCCGGAACGTGCATCGCATGGGTACTGGTTCGTGACTCCTTTCCGGGGCAGGGGCTACTCAATTCGGTGATCGACCTGCCGTTCGCGTTGCCCACCATCGTTGCCGGGCTCACTCTTCTTGCGCTCTACGGGCCTCAGAGCCCAATTGGGATCGACGTGGCGTACACCCGGGCCGGCGTTATTCTGGCCCTTCTGTTCGTAACCGTTCCGTTTGTGGTTCGCGCCGTTCAACCTGTTTTGCTCGAGCTGGACGTCGATATGGAGGAGGCCGCGGCCTCACTCGGTGCCGGTCCGGTGGCGGTCTTTCGCCGCATCGTCCTCCCCAATCTCCTGCCGGCCATTCTCTCGGGATGCGGCCTGGCTTTCGCTCGTGCCATGGGAGAGTTCGGCGCAATCGTCCTCATCTCGGGGAACATCCCGTTTCAAACCGAAGTTGCATCTTTTCACATCTACGGGCAGATCGAGAGTGACAACGTATCGGGTGCTGCCGCCATCTCGGTGGTACTGCTGGCAACCTCCCTGGTTGTGCTCCTGGCCATATCGTTGCTGGAGCACTGGAAGGACCATTCGTGATGGCTAAGTGGGGGCTCCGACTCTTTGCGGTTGGGTACCTTGGAATGCTTCTCGCATTTCCAGTCGGGCTGATCGTGTGGCGCACCTTCGAAGGCGGCCTGCGGCCGGTGTGGGATGCGTTAACCGCGCCGGACGCGCTTCACGCCCTCTGGTTATCGGTCCTGATCGTTCTGATTGCGGTTCCGTGCAATACGATATTTGGCGTGATGTGCGCCTTGATTCTGGTGCGGCACCGCTTTCCCGGCAGGTGGTTGCTGAGCGCGTTCGTCGATCTTCCACTGGGCGTTTCGCCGATCGTGGTCGGGCTGGCGCTGGTCATCGTGTACGGCCGCTTTGGATGGTTTGGGCCCTGGTTGTCTCTCCATAACATTCAGATCATCTTCGCCCTACCCGGTATGGTGCTGGCAACAATCTTTATCTCGATGCCGTTCGTCGTGCGCGAGGTGGTACCGGTGCTCCAGGAAATCGGCATGGAGCAGGAACAGGCCGCCGCCACGCTGGGTGCATCCCCGTTTCAGATCTTTCGCCGGATTACACTGCCGGCCATACGCGCCGGCGTGGGGTACGGTGTCGTACTCACTACCGCTCGTGCCCTGGGAGAGTTTGGTGCGGTTACCGTGGTATCCGGCCGGCTCATCGGGCAAACCGAAACCCTGCCGCTGTACGTCGAGGATCGTTTTCAGGCGTTTGATACCACCTCTACCTACACCGCCTCTCTCACGCTCGCGATCCTGGCTCTTATCACTGTGGTCGTGATGGGGGCGTTCAAGCCCAAGAAGGAATCACTATGACAATCAGCGTCTCCGGTGTATCCAAGCGATTTGGCGAGTACGTGGCCCTGGATAACGTCTCACTCGACGTACCTGGCGGCTCTCTCACCGCCTTACTCGGGCCAAGCGGCAGTGGAAAGTCTACCTTGCTCCGGATCATTGCCGGACTCGAGGAACCGGATAGCGGCAGCGTGCACATTTCGAACGAGGAGGCAACCAGTCTGCCCGCGCAGAAGCGGGGAGTCGGGTTTGTCTTTCAACACTACGCGGCATTCAAGCACATGACGGTCTGGGACAACGTCGCCTTCGGTCTCGCTATTCGGAAGTGGCCTAAAGCAAAGATCCGGAGCGAGTGTCCGAGCTGCTTTATCTGGTTCAGCTCGACGGTTTTGCCGATCGCTACCCATCGCAGCTCTCGGGCGGACAACGGCAGCGCATGGCGCTCGCTCGCGCCCTGGCCGTCGAGCCCAAAGTGCTGCTACTCGATGAGCCCTTTGGCGCACTGGACGCCCGCGTTCGTACCGAGCTTCGAACCTGGCTGCGGCGGCTGCACGAGGAAGTGCGCGTGACAACGGTCCTGGTAACGCACGATCAGGAGGAGGCGATGGATGTGGCCGATTCCATCGTCGTGATGAATCACGCCCGTATCGAGCAGGTCGGCAAACCGGAGGCGCTCTACGATGAGCCGGCGAGCGAATTCGTGATGAGCTTCATCGGACAGGTCAACAAGATCGGGAACACGTTTATTCGACCGCACGACATCGTGATGTACCTCGACTCGCGCCCCTCGACCGAGGCCGCAACCATTACCCGTTTGGTGCACCTGGGCTTCGAGATGCGAGTCGAGCTAGTGCGAGAGGGGGATCAGGCGATTCATGCCCAGATCACCCGCGATGAGGCCAAGTCCCTCGGGCTGGCGGAGGGCCAAACGGTGTTTGTCTCGCTCGATCGATCCCGCGTGTTCGACCGGAGCGCGGTATTAGTCGGCTAGGAAGGCTCGTGAGGGCGGACTTTACGTAACCTCGTACGGGATAGTTCCGCTCGACGTCGTGCCGTGCAGCGTGCATTGCACGGACACGGTTCCCTGGCCGGTTCGGCTCGTGCCTACCACGAACGACCACGATACCTTGCCATTACTGCCTGCCGTTTCCTTTTCCTGCAACGAGCGGGCGCTCGAGGCGTAATGCGTGGGATAAATCACGCGTACCGAGCAGGTCGCCCCTCTGGCGGTCGTGGCAGTGATCGACAGTCGGCTCCCACGCGCAACATTTGAAGGCGTCACGGAGACATGCACGCCGAAGCTCCCGGCACGTGTGCTTGTCGCGGCGTGCGCGGTTGGTGCTGGTGAGGGCGACGAGCCGCCGGAATCCTTCGCCCAGTCGGAGGCAAAGGTCCCATTCACGAAACCGGCCAGCGTGCGGTTATCGAGCTCGATCCCCATCTCACGATTCTTGTCGAGTGAGGTACTGGAGATATTCTCCGAGCCTATGTAGAAACGCAGTCCGTCCGCCACGAAGGCCTTGGCGTGGACGTAGGGGGTTGGTTGAATCTTCACGGCAACGCCGGCGTGCTGTAGCGCGCTGACACCGGCGCTGGAAGCAGGCACGATCAGGCGGACGTGAACGCCGCGGTGAACGGCGCTCGCCAGTGCACCTTCGATCGACGTGTCATCCACCTCCTCGGCATACACATTCAACGTTTGACGCGCGGAATTGATAATGGCCGTGAAAATCCGCCGAGAGTTGTACGGGCTCACCACCAGGTCGGAATACGCCACGTGCGGAGTTTGCCGGTTCCAATCGGCGTCGAAAATCGTTCCGATGATCTTTGCGTCGGTGCTGTTTGACTCGATGAGCCCGAACTCGCGGTTGCTGAGCAGCCCGCTTGTGCTGAGGTTGAAGGTGAAGATGCCGGCGGTCGTGCCGTCGACGTCCATCGATTTTTCGTGGGTGTAGGTGAATGCGCTCTCGTTCGCCCAGCGGACCGAAATCCCGTCCGCCTTTAACTTGTTAAAGGCAATCCCTGCATATCGTACGGCCCCGTACGGGCGCTCTTCGAGAAGTACACGCACGTCCACGCCCCGGGCATGGGCACGCTGCAGTTCCTGAATGATGCTGCTGGAAGTCAACAAGTACACCTCCAGCCGAATCGAACTGCGTGCGCTGCGAATGAGATGGAGTACCGGCGAAAGATGGGCACCGGGCTGGGTAAACAACGTGTATTGCCCGGTCGTGACGACGCTTCCGGCAATCTGCGCTCGCGCCGGTGACGGCCCTTTCGGTAAAGAGCAGGCGATGGCGATGACAAGGGCGACTGTGATGAGCTGAGCGCCCTGGCGAACAGGCGAGCGCCCATTCCGTCTGACCGGAGATGAATTCATCATGTCCGCAGCGTAGCAAACGTTGTGTAGTTAGCGGGGCATGAAACCGCGAGTATCGATCGACGTGTCGAGCCGGCTCAGTCGGTCGGCGAGAAACGCGCGTTCGACATCGTTCTCCGTGAGGCACAGGGCACGCGTGTACGCAGCACGCGCTTCATCGGTACGGCCGAGCTGAGCCAGGAAATGCGCGCGGGACGCCGGTAAATAACTGTAGCCGGCCAGCTGCGGTTCCTCCGCCAGCATATCAAGGGCACGCAGGCCGGACTCAGGACCGCTTGCCATACCCACTGCGACGGCACGATTAAGCGCTACCACCGGCGACGGCCAGAGCCGAACGAGTACGTCGTACAATCCGACCAGCTCAATCCAATCGGTAGAGGCGTAGGTGGGCGCCTCGGCATGAACGGCCGCGATAGCAGCCTGCAACGCGTACCGTCCGGGCCGACGACCGGCTATGGCCTCGCGTACCAGCGCGATCCCGTCCGCGATGGCGTCGCGATCCCAGAGGGAACGGTCCTGTTCGGCCAGTTGCAGAAACCGGCCATCAGCCGCGACGCGGGTTGACCGGCGAGCGTCGGTTAGAAGTATCAGAGCGAGTAATCCGGCCACATCGCGATTGTCCGGCAGGAGCACGCGCAGCATGCGGGTCAGGTCAAGGGCACGTTCTACCAGATCGTGGCGGACCAATCGTTCTCCGCTGGGAGCGGTGTGGCCGGTGGTGAACAGGAGATGAACCACCGTCAATACCGAGTCGATCCGCTCCGGTAGCTGGTCCGGCGGAGGCACACGGTACGGTATGCGTGCCGCCGCGATCTTCTTCTTGGCGCGCGTGATGCGCGCGGCCATGGTCGACTCGCTCACCAGAAAGGCCCGACCAACTTCGGCGGTGGTGAGTCCGCACACCAGTCGCAGCGTGAGAGCCACTTGCGTTTCCTGCCCGAGTGCCGGATGGCAGCAGGTACAGATCAGTCGCAGCCGATCGTCGGGATAGCTGCCCTCAAAAGCGGGAGCGTCGGTGTCCACGACCAGCAAGGGGAGTGACCGTTTCAGCACGGCCTCACGTCGCTTCAGGTCGAGAGCGCGTCGGGTCGCGACGGTGGTCAGCCAGGCGCCAGGTTTCGCCGGTATGCCCTGAGCATCCCAGTGCGTGAGTGCCCGTGCAAAGGCATCCTGCGCGCATTCTTCCGCGAGGTCGAGATCGCGGGTGACGCGCACCGCCGCAGCGAGCACAAAGGCCCACTCGCGGCGGTGCGCGTCCGCGACCGCAGCCGCGGTTTCGTTCAGTCGAACACCATTACCGGACGAACCTCGACGCCGCCGAAGCGGGCCGGCACAGCTTTGGCAATCGCGATTGCCTCGTCGAGGTCGGCGGCTTCGATCAGGTAATAGCCTCCCAGCGCTTCCTTGGTCTCGACGAACGGCCCGTCGGTTACCGTAGGTTCCCCGGAACCGTTCCGCCGAATCGAAGTCGCGGTCGACGTCGGCTGAAGGCCCGATCCGCCGCGAAGCGCCGACGTGTGCTCGCCGCCGAAGGCCGTGTGGTCGTTCAAGACGTCGTTCCATACGTCCTTGCCGGCACTGGCCCACTTGGTCTCGTCCTCGTAGATCATGATCAGATACTGCGCCATTGGTGTGACCTTTCTTCGTCGCTGTCGATGGTGAGATCCGTCAGTCGAACCTCTTCAACATACCGACGAAGTACATTGACCAGAATCGACAGAAGTGCACGTGCAAATCGAAGAAATTTTGGGGATTGTCCGCTAAATCGGGTGCATACCGGGGAACTCGAGGCCGGCATCTTCCCGGAACTCGAAGCGGATGTTCATCGCCTGCACGGCCTGTCCGGAGGCTCCCTTCATTAAATTGTCGATTGCCGAAAGCACCACGACGCGATTGTTTGGCGTATCCAGTTCAAACCCGATGTCGCAATAGTTGCTGCCGGTGAGGATCTTTGGCTCGGGGTAGCGGAAGATGCCGCCACTTTCCTTCACCAACCGGATGAATCGCTCGGACCCGTAACACGCCCGGAAGACCTTCCACAGATCGCGCTCGGCCAGTGGCGTTCGCAAAAAGACGTGTGAGGTGGCAAGCACCCCGCGAACGGCCTCGACCGAGGTGGCGGAAAACGCGATTGCCGGCGTCTGACCCCCGGGTCGCGAGAGCTCTTGTATCAGCTCCGCGGTATGTCGGTGGCCGGTAGGCTTGAAGGATCGCATTACGCCGCTTCGCTCCGGATGGTGTGATGCCTGTCCTTCCTCGGCTCCGGCACCGGATGAGCCGGTCTTGACTTCCACTACCACCGGTTTATCGAGATCGACCAGGTCTTCGGCAAAGAGGGGGTAGAGCCCGAGGATCGCGGCGGTAGCGAGACACCCGGCGCTCGAGATGGCGTTGGCGGTGCGCATCTCCTGGCGATGCAATTCGGGAATGCCGTAGACGAAGCGATGGAGCAGATCGGGTCGCGGATGGTCGTGCCCGTACCATCGCGGATAGTCGCCCGCATCACGAAGTCGAAAATCCGCGCTGAGGTCGATGACCACGGGAGCAACTTCCAGAAAACGACCGATACTCTCGCCGGACGAGCCGTGAGGCAGCGCCAGAAAGAGGACGTCGCATGGCTCCAGCTCCCGGAGCTGGCTGAAGACCAGGTCGGTACGCTTTCGCAGGTTCGGATGTGCGCCCACGACGCGTTTGCCGGCGCGCCGCTCCGACGTCACCTGTCGTACGTCTACTTCAGGGTGATCGAGCAGCAGTCGCAGCAGCTCGCCACCGGCGTAGCCCGACCCTCCGGCGATAGACGCTGTTATTCGCCCCAATCTTCCTCTTCCTCAGGAGCGAGCGCCAGCTCGGGCGGATCGACGCTTATCACCTCGAGCTCGACGCCGCATTCCGGGCACTCCACGATTTCACCCTTTTCGGGGTTGGCAATTGTTATCGCTCCGGCGCATTCCGGGCATTCAGTGTTCATGCTCTCTCCATTTCAGTGAAATGTTGTGCTTACGATCGATTCGAAACGTTCTCGAGCGCGGTGCCGAAAACATCGGCGGCATGTCTCGCCTGTTCATCTTCAACGATAAGTGGTGGAAGAAAACGGACGCTGGTGCTGCCGGCCGGAATCGCCAGCACACCCGCGCTTTGCATTTCCTGCAGAACGGGGGAAGCGTTTCGCTTGAGCTCGACTGCGATCATTAACCCGAGTCCGCGCACCTCGCGGATCAGCGGATGATGGATGGCGCGCAGGCTTCCGAGCAACACCTGGCCGGTATCCGACACGTGTCTGTTGAACCCGGGCTCCGCGACCTCCCGCAGCGTGGCGACGCCCGCGGCGCACACCAGGGGGTTCCCTCCGAATGTACTGCCGTGGCTGCCGGCCGGCACATCTCGCGCGAGGTCTCTCGCCAGGACGGTGACGCCGATAGGCAGGCCGTTCGCCAGCGGCTTGGCGAGCGCCAGCATGTCGGGAGCCGCTCCACTGTGCTCGAAGGCAAACGTGCGGCCGGTGCGGAAGGCGGTTTGCACCTCGTCGTAAATGAGAAGAGCACCTGTTTCGTCGCAGATGTTCCGCAATCCATGGAGATAGTCAGGGGACGCCGGGCGAACACCGCTTTCTCCCTGTACCGGCTCCACGATCATGGCCGCTGCGCCCGCGAGAGCGCTCCGAGCGGCATCGAGGTCGCCGAACGGCACCTGCTCGCAGCCCTCCAGCAACGGCGCAAACGACGAGCGGTGTTTGGATTCTCCGGTGACCGACAGTGCGCCGAAGGTGCGTCCGTGGTAGGCCCGCTTGGTGGAAATCAGGCGCTGCCGTCCGGTCGCCAACCGGGCGTATTTCAGTGCGGCCTCCACCGCCTCGGCGCCGGAGTTGCCGAAGCTGAAGGCTCGCAATCTCTCCGGCAGCAATGCCGCCAGAGCGTCCATGAACTCGCGCCCGGGCGTCGTTGTAAAAGCTCTGGTGACAGCTCAGCAGGCGGCCGGCCTGCGCGGCGATCGCAGCGGTGATCGCCGGATGCGAATGACCCAGAATCGCGACTCCGTAGTTGCTCATCATATCGAGGTAGCGCTTGCCGTCGGCGTCCCACAGATACGCACCTTCGCCGCGCACCAGGGCGATATCACGTTTATGGTAGACCGGAATCCCGAACTCGGATTCGCTGTTCTCGATGTGGCGATCAACCGTCTGCATGAGAGTCTCCTCGAATGTGTGTGCCGTGTCCGCTTAAAGCGCTCGCAATTGGATCGTCGGCGTTGGCGTCCCACAGGACCACTTCGCCCACGCCGCGACGCACGGCATCAGCCGCCGCCAGCACTTTTTTCTTCATCCGCCCCTGCGCCATGGAAAGGTAGTCTTCAACCCGTTCAATCGCGATCTCGCCGACCGTCGACGCTGGATCGTCCAGCCGCTCCAGGAGTCCTGCCGTATTGGAAAATACCAGCAAGGCGTCGGCGTGCAACGCCACCGCCAGTTCCATCGCCAGCTTGTCGCCGTCGACGTTGATCGCCACGCCACCTTCGCCGAGGGCCGGCGGTGTCAACACCGGCACAAACCCGTGTTCTAGGAGGGTGCAGATCAGACGGGTATCGATCGACTCGATACTGCCGGCATAATCTCCGTCGAGTACCTTTGTCTTTCCGTTCTCCACCACGCGAATGCGCGCTTTTCGTCTGCCATGTGCCGTGCCGCCATCCATGGCCGAAAGTCCAACTGCGTTCACGCCACGTCGTTGGAGCGACTCCACGATACGTTTATTTACCTTGCCGCAGTAGGTCATCAGGAACAGATCCATGGTTTCAGCATCGGTGTATCTGCTCACCTGACCGGTTGATGAGGTGACGATTCGTGGCTCGGCTCCAACCCGGCGCATCAGCGCGTCCAGCTCGACATTGGCGCCGTGCACCAGCACGTAATCGCGATCCACGCGTGCCAGCGCGCTGAGAAAGTGCTCGAGGTCGATACCCGCGCTCCCCCCCAGCTTGATCACCAGTGGCCCGGCGTTCATAGTTCCTCCAGCACGCGCGTCAGCACTCGGATGCCCTTCAGGTATTCTTCGACGTGCACGTGCTCGTTCGGAGTGTGGTCCAGCCGGGAATCTCCCGGTCCGTAGGCCACCGTCGGACAGCCCCAGACGGGCGCGACTACGTTCATATCCGATGTGCCGGTTTTCACTTTGAAGCGGGGGCGACCCTCCTCCGATCGAATTGATCTCACGAAGGCGGCCACTAACGGATTGCGTCGGTCGGATCGGACCGCTGGATCCCCTGCCTGAAACCGAAAAATCCCGGCCGGCAAGAGCGCTTCGATGTCGCCCTGCAGGTCCTTCGGCTGTAGACCGGGTGGAAGGCGGAGGGAGATGTGGAGACGCGCCACGTCGTCCAGGCCATCGTTGTCCGAAGACATCGAGAGCAGGGACGGGGTGAGCGCGTCAAAAACATCGGTACTCGCATCTTCAGGACGGATGGCGGCGCACCAGGCCGTCAGATCGTTCCAGAACCGTACCGCGACTTCGCACGCGCCGGGCAGTGGGCCCGCGCTGTGGCCCGAGGGCACGCGAACCTCGACATCGAATCGCATGCTTCCTTTATAACCAAGCACGATCGAATCCCAGCCACTGGGCTCCGCGATCACCAGATAGCTGGGCGCGGCGCGAGCAGTCAGGGCGCGCGCGCCGATCGAGGGCCCTTCTTCCTGCACCGCGCCGATCACGGTTACGGTTTTTTGCGCGCGTCCGGCGGCTCGGGCGGCTGCGACGATGGCGGTGGCCAGCGGACCTTTGGCGTCTACCGCGCCCCGGCCGTGCAGCAGGCCATCGCGTTCTTTCACCGGTATCCAGCCGGGTACCGTATCCATATGCCCGAGGATGACGACTTCGCCGCTGGGGGTGTTTTCGCCGCCTGCGTTCAGACGCCCGATGGCGTTACCCACGTCGTCCAGCCGCGCGTCGAATCCCAATGAGGACATCGCGTCGACCAGGGCCGAGGCCAGCGCGCCTTCATCGCCGCACAGGCTGGGAACGTTGAGCATCGCCGTCAGCAGGCTCACCGCTCCGGCGTCGTCAATCGTCACGCCGCATTTCTCCCGGTACGCTCTCCTTGCTCGATTACGTACTCGACGATCTTGGCCGGAATGTTGACTCCCGTGGTATCGATGCTGTTGCGGAACTCCATGGTGTAATTGACTTCGTTCACCAGCAGCCCGCGATTGCTCTCAAGTAAATCGATGGCTACCACACCCCCGCCGACGGCCCGGGCAGCCGCTACCGACAGGGCGGCAATCTCGTCGGTCACCGGACAATTCTGTGCCTCACCGCCGCGCGCCGTATTGGTAATCCAGTGCCCCGAGTATCGATAAATCGCGCAGATGCATTCGTCGCCAACCACGAACGAACGGATATCGCGACCGGGTTTGTCCACATATTCCTGGACGTAGAAGATCGAGTGGTGGTACGAACCGAGCACCTCTTTGTGTTCGAGAATTGCCTCCGCCGCGTACCGGTCGCTGACCAGGGACAGCAGCCGGCCCCACGAGCCCACGGCCGGTTTCAGCACGGCCGGATACCCGACCTCTTCGATCGCCTGCAGCGCGGATTCGGGCGTGAAGGCGATGAGCGTTCGGGGCGACGGGACGCCGTCGCGCGCCAGGGCGCTCGAAGTCAGGATCTTATTGCCGCACGTATCCGCGACCCGGTAGGTGTTGACCGTGGTTATTCCCGCGTCTTCCAGTAGTTTGAGCCCATAGACCGCGCGGGAATGGTTGATGGCTCGCTCCAGGACCACGTCGTAGGGGAGAGCGCACTGCCCGAGCTCGAAGATGATCTCCCGGTCGTCAATCCGCTCGAAGGGGACGCCGCGCGCCCTTAGCTCGTCGAACAGCAGTTTTTCCTCGACACGGATGCGCGAGCATAGGACGCCGACGTTCATACCGTAGTCTCCCAGCCATGCTGCTTC
Source organism: uncultured Chloroflexia bacterium (assembly GCA_963737125.1). GTDB lineage: Bacteria > Chloroflexota > UBA5177 > UBA5177 > UBA5177 > JANWJD01. The sequence continues at coordinate 651,613 of CAVTRL010000001.1, forward strand.
ACGTACTCCAGGATTCCACCCGCGGCAGCAATTTGCGAGACGAAGGGAGGCAGGGGATTGGTCCGGTAGGTCTCACCGGTCGTGGCGTTCGTGATCGTTCCAGCTTCTGCGTCGACCGACACCTCGTCACCTTCGGAGATACGATCCGACTCCGGACAGGTCAGCACGATAAGACCCACGTTGACGGCGTTGCGGTAGAAGATCCGCGCAAACGACGGAGCGACGACGGCTGCCACGCCGCAGGCCGCGATCGCCAGCGGGGCGTGCTCGCGCGAAGAGCCGCAGCCGAAGTTCCTGCCGCCGACTATCACGTCGCCGGGGCGAACGCCGCCCGGGAAGTCGGGACGGACTTCACACAGGCAGTACTGCGCGAGGGCCGATCGGTCGGTAGTAACGTTGTACCGGCCCGGGATGATTTCGTCGGTATTGACGTGGTCGTGTAGCTTCCAGGCTCGTCCCATGGCTTGCTCCTCCTTACTGCGCCAGGTAGGGGCGCGGATCGGTAATGTAGCCGGCAATGGCTGAGGCCGCGGCCGTTGCCGGGCTGCCGAGATAGAGTTCCGACGACGGGTCGCCCATGCGTCCCTTGAAATTGCGATTCTGCGTGGTGAGGGCGCGTTCGTGGCTCCCTAGCACCCCCTGGTGACGGCCGATGCACGGTCCACAGCCGGCGTTGGTGATCTGTGCCCCGGCCTCCATGAGCGTCGTGATGTAGCCCCGGCGCAGCGCTTCCAGGTAGACATCCCGCGATGCCGGGGTGATGACCAGCCGCGTGCCGTCATGCACGGTTTGACCCGCCAGCACCTGTGCGGCAATTGCCAAATCATCTACTCGGCCGTTGGTGCAGGTACCGATGAATACCTGGTCGAGCCTCGTTCCCTCGACCTCGGTGACTGACGTCACATTCGATACCTCATTTGGACAGGCAACCTGCGGCGTGAGATCGGACACGTCCAGCTCGATGCTCTGCGCGTATTCGGGATGGTCCGGCAGAACCGGCTCGTAGGCATCGCGCGCGCGCCCTTCCAGATACGCCACCGTGACGTCGTCCGGCTCAACCAGTCCTGCCTTGGCTCCCATTTCGATCGACATGTTGGAGAGCGTCATTCTTTGACTGAGGTCCATCCGGCGAACTGCCTCGCCCCCGTACTCGACCGCCATGGAGGTAGCGCCGTCGACATCAAGCTGCCGCGCCAGCGCCAGGCAGATGTCCTTCGCGAACACGCCGTGCTGCAATTCGCCGTGCAGGGTAATGCGCATGGTATCGGGAATACGGAACCACGACTTGCCGGTGGCAAAGATTACCGCAACATCGGTCGAGCCCATACCGGTGCCAAAACATCCCAGTGCCCCATAGGTGCAGCTATGGGAGTCGGCCCCAACCACCAATCCGCCCGGCACGACGAAGCCGCGCTCGATCATCACCTGGTGACAGATGCCCTCGGTCAGGACGTTGGTGATGCCTTCTTCCGCGATGAAGGCGCGGATTCGCTTGTGCAACTCGGCGGCGGCGACCGTGGGCGCCGGCACCATGTGATCGAAGGCGATGATGACCCGCTCCCGATCGAACAGCGGGCGTTCCAGCTTGCGGAACGATTCGATGGCGAGTGGCGTGGTGTTGTCGTGGCTCATCACGTAGTCCACCGGAGCGATGATGATTTCCCCGGCGTGAACCGGCCGCCCGATGCGCCGTGAAAAGATTTCCTCGGTCAGAGTACCCATCTGTGTCCCTCCTTCAGGCCGTCAGACGATTGCGAAGTAAGTGATCGAGCTCATCGGGCGCCAACGCCCCGCGGTCGGCCAGCCGTTTGATTTCGGCCGTCACCTCGCGCAGCTCGATTTCCCCAAAGTGCAGACCGAGCTGCGTGGCTCGGTGCGCCACGGCATGACGGCCGGTGAGCTTGTGGCCGATCTGGATCGATCGTTCCAGTCCGAAGTCGGCCGGATCGATGATCTCGTACGACTCGGGGTTATTCAGCATTGCCTTGGTATGGATGCCCGCTTTGTGGGTAAACGAAGCAGACCCGGTGATGGGATTGTTAAACGGAATCTCAACACCCACCATCTCGGCCACCATGCGATCCAGCCGGGGCAGATCGGAGAGCTTGTACTTCGTCACCAGATCGCGGTCGATCGTGTACATGCGTGCCAGAAGGCCGCCCATCGAGGTGATTCCGTTACGCTCGCCGATGCCCAGAATGGTCGTATCCACGTGCGTCGCGCCGGCTTCCAGCGCGGAGAACGAGTTGGCGACGGCGCAGCCGGCATCGTCGTGCCCGTGAAACTCGATATCGCACGAGACGTGATGCCGCACTTCCGAGACGAGGGCAAAAACCTGACGAGGAGTGGCAATGCCGATGGTATCCGCGATGCCGACCCGATTGACGCCAATTCGATCCACGGCGCTGTAAATGCGAATGAGATCGGCCTCGTCGCTGCGGAACGAATCTTCGCTGCTGAAGCGGACCTCGACGCCCTGACTCTTGACATAAGTCACGACTTCTATGGCCGACTCGATGATGGCGTCCACGCTTTTGCCGTGGCTGAACTCACGGAGGATAGAGGAGGTGCCGAAGAGCAGATCGATGCCGGCGACTCCGGTCTCGACCGCCAGCTTGGCATCTTCCATGGCGCAGCGCGTGTGCGTGAGCACCTTCAGCCGGAGATCGAGGCCGGCCAGGATTTTGGCGTCGCGATACGAGCCGGGCGACGCGGTGGGTGACGTGATCTCCATGTATTCGACGCCGAAGTCGTCGAGAGCAAGCGCAATCTCGACCTTCTGGCCGGTCGAAAAGCTGGTCTTGCCAAACTGCTCCCCTTCCCTCAGGGTCGAATCGATCAACGCGTAGCGGTCGATTGGCACTCTGCCCTCCTTTCGTCTCACTGGTTCGCACAATAGAAAAAGCCCGCCGTCCGTAAAGGGACGGCGGGCTGCCGTGGTACCACCCTGATTCGCTGCTGCCTCGCGGGCAGCGGCCTCCACGCGTGCGGGAGAGATTGACTCTCCGAAACGCTAGCCTCTGGTAACGGTGGCTTCTCCGGCCTGGTCTACTGGCACCGGCGGTGCGTTCGACTGGCTACTCTGGGACCTTTTTCCCCGACCGGTTGCGTCGCCGCATTCCAGCTACGCGGCTCTCTCGTGACGCCGTGCGATCGCGTACTTTTCCCGTCGCTGTATCGCTCTTCAGTTGTTTAACCATAAAACAGTGGGCGAAGTGTGTCAAGAGAGCGGCTTTTATCGTGAAGCATTTCCGAACACGAGGCAGTTATATATGATCAGTGCCCCAGTGGCTGCTCCAGCGTGAGAATCCGATTCCTGCCTTGATCCAGCACGTAGATCCGGCCGGCGCACCGATCACGCGTGCAACCCCGGGCGGAACGAATCAGATGTGGTTTGACGCTTCGATAGACTGGTTTGGCCCTGACGCGCACTGTTGAGGAAAGTCGTTACAGAGATCAGGACAAGAGGTAGCCTGAATCACTAACTGATCAAAGGTTCGCGTACTCCTTCCGATCCAGGTCGCGCTCTTCCAGTAAGTCAGAGCCTGTCTAGCGTACAAACGTGCAACGAGAGGGAGCATTGTATGAGCACACCCTTCACCGAAGCTGCCGGCATTCCCGTCAGCGACCCTACCCCCGTCACGACCTTCAGCCCCGTGGTGCTCTCGGTGCCAGGCCGGATTGTGGATCTGCATATCAAGGTCTCCGCGCCTGCCACGGGAAGCGATCTGCCCGTGATTCTCCTGTCGCACGGCCATGGGCCTTCAAACTTTGTGTCGTCTTTGCATGGCTACGGACCCGTCGCGAACTTTTGGGCGGCTCACGGTTTCGTCGTAATCCAGCCCACTCATCTGGATTCCATGATGCTGGGCCTGCGTGAAGCGGACGACCCGGAGGCGCCGTTGTATTGGCGGTCCCGGGCTGCAGACATGCGCTACATTCTCGATCACCTGGACCAGATCGAGGCTGCTGTTCCGGGGCTCAGCGGGCGCCTGGACCGAAGCCGGATCGCCGTGGTAGGGCATTCATTGGGCGGGCATACGGCCGGCATGTTGTGTGGTCAGGAAGTCACCGATCCGGTCGACGGGACGGCGGTGGATCTCGCCGACGCTCGGGTCACGGCGGGTGTGCTCATGGCCGCGCCAGGCGCCGGTGAGGACATCACCGCGTTCGCAAAGGAGCACTACCCGGTTTTGGGGACTTCCAGCTTTGCCACGATGACGAAGCCGGCCCTCATCATCGTCGGTGAGAATGATTGGAATCCCGCCTTTTCCGATCGCAAGGACTGGCGGGCCGATGCCTACGTCCTGAGCCCCGGCCCCAAGAGCCTGCTGACGCTATTCGGTGCAGAGCACAGCCTTGGCGGGGTATCAATGTACGACGCGGCAGAGACGACCGACGAGAACCCCGAACGCGTTGCTGCGCTGCGGGCGCTCGTCTGGGCGTATCTCCGCACCGCGCTTTACCCCGGCGATCCCGCCTGGTCCAATGCGACTGCCGCGCTACATGGCATGCCCAACCCGATAGGCAGGATCGAATCCAAGCAACGGTAAGCCTGCACGAAGCCGGATTGGCGCTCCGTCATGAGGAAAGCCGCGGGTGCAGTACGCGGTCTACGCGGGGCTATGAATAGAGAGACATGCCCGGTCGAGGCGGCGTGTTGATTCCTTTGTTCACCGCGCACCTGGGGCTTCTGTGTGGCCCGAGACCTTACCGAGTAACCGGGTCTCGTGCACCAGGACACCCCTGGAGGTGCGCACAGCGTGGAGACCGGGTGACGTCCCCTATCTCGGAAGACAGAAGTTGACTCGCTTCGGCGGAGAATCTGAGGCCAGGAGCGCACAATCGAGATATCTTTATCCTGGCAGGAACGGCAAGTTCGAGGCGTACAGGTGCTTGAGTTTGCACGCGGACAATCGACGTGCGGCGCGTGCTGCTGAAACTGAGATGGATGCAACTTTTCAACCGGGCATTCCGTTCGAGGTCGCCCGTACATGAAGCTCTACTTGTCGTCATATCACATTGGTAATCGCGGTCACGATCTCGTTCGCATGGCAGGTCACGGACAAAAGGCCCTCGTGGTGAACAATGCTCTCGACTTCGTGGCGAATGATATTCGTGTTGAGATTCGGGACGGGATCGAGGAATTGGAGGCGCTGGGCTTCGTCGCGCGGGAACTCGATCTGCGCGACTACTTCGGGCGTGCGGATGGCCTGCACGCCGTGCTGGCCCAGTGCCGCCTTGTCTGGCTCCGTGGAGGCAATACGTTTATCTTGCGCCGGGCCATGAAGGCCAGTGGATTCGATTCCGTCGCTCGCCCTCTGATCGAGAGCAACCAATTGGTGTACGGAGGATATAGCGCGGGAGCAGTCGTTGCCACTCCAACCCTCCGCGGCATTGAACTCGTTGATTTCCCCGATGAAATTCCGACCGGATACGATTCGCCGATTCCGTGGGACGGCATGGGGCTTGTGCCGTACTCCATCGCACCGCACTACAAGTCGGACCATCCTGAGAGCGCCGCGGTGGACGATGTTGTGGAGTACTTCGACACCCATCACATGGACTACCGGACGCTGCGCGATGGCGAAGTTATCGTCGTCGAGTAGTTGCGTGCCAATTTATCAGGATCGCTGAAGGCCGCGTGCAGCACGATGCCCCCTGGCACAGAGCTGCTTCCTACATCGAATCACGCCCCTGCGGGAGGTAGTGTGCCCGTATCTGCCATTGGCGCTTTCTGTCGGCTCCCTTCGCGTGGAGATCTTCAGAGAGCACCCTGTTTCGCCGTCACAGTCGCTCGTATCACACGCTCGAACACATGTACTGCACGATGGCTTCGGGTACGTCCACACTGGTGGCTGGGATCAGACCTTTGAATTGGGCGCCGGTGTGGCCACTCGGTAGGGAGAGACAGGGGGAGCGGGAGCGGCACAGTGCCGCTCCCTTTTTCGGTACTCCTCCAACTCGATCTTTTTTGTTCCTGGATTAGTGCAGGGTAAACGTGCTGAAGGCACTTGCCTTTGACGTCCCCCCCGTCGCATAGACCGAGTAGGTTCCCGCCGTTGCGGTGGGAACTGTGAAGGGGATGACTGCCGTTCCGTTAGGGCCAGCGACCGCGCTGCCAAGGGTAGTTCCCGTGCCCGATCCCCAGGTCGCGATGACCGTTTCGCCGGTCTGGAAGCCGTAGGCAGTCAACTGGTTCGATGACCCTGATGTCCCTGAGTTATGCAGCAACGCCGTCGATGACACCGTCTGGAACGGCGTATCCGCCACGTACTGGCCGGTTTGCCCGACGGCGTAGACGGTGTGTGAGCCGAGAGGCGACGCCGGGGCGTTGAAGGTCGCGGAAAATCCGCCGGTGCTGGAGGCGGTGACAGTAGCCACGGCGTTCGAGTTCGTGGTGGTCCAGTAGACCTTGACCGTCTCATTGGCAACGAACCCGCTACCCGACACAGTGACGGAGGTTTTGAACGGACCGGAGGTGGGGTTGAGCGTGATAGTGGGAGGTGGTCCGGACGTCACGGTAAAGCCGGCGGTAGCGAGACCTCCACTCTTGCTGCCGATCGACGCGAGTGAGTGACCACCCAGGTGAGCGCCCGCCGGGATGGTCACCGAGAGGTTGTTGAAGGCGCCCGAAGAATTGGTTGTGAACGTGGCGAGAACAGTGGATCCTTGGCACGGGTTCGCCGCGCAGTTCCACTTCACCGTTACCTTCTCATTCGATGCAAATCCTGTCCCCGAGACCCGGGCTGCCGACCCCGCCGGGGCAGTTGATGGCGCGATCGTTAAACCAAGCCACGGGCTGTAGGCAACGCCAGAGCTGACGAGTGTCCCCTTGCCGTTGGGGTTGCCGACGGGATCGTTCGGCCCACTGGAGTCGCCCCACCAATTGTGGGTCGCGATGAGGGTTGATCCCCCGTCGTTCTTGACGCCATAGTTTCCGCTCGGAACCGACAGGAAGCTGTCGTAGGTCAGCGTGGCCGGGAGGCTCGACTCGAAGTCGTTACCGGACTCATGGCTGAAGGTACTGTTTGAAATGCTGAGCCCTCCGCCGCCATTGCCGTTAACGTACACGCCGGTGGCCGCGTACGAGACGTTGACGGAGTTCATGGTCAGGGAGTTGCCGGACTCATCGTCGTCGGCGATTCCCGCCCAATCGCCCGGCTGGGGGCTGCTGTTGTCGCTGGTAAGCGTGATGGGAGTCGTGGGAGTGCCATTCATGGTTACACTGCTCCCGCCCGCAATCCGTAATTGATCGCCGTTGAACTCGACGGTCGCCCCCGCCGTGATCGTCAGGTTGCCGTTGGAGCAGCAGTAATGAAAGCTACCGATGTCGAGCGTGGGAGTCGGGCTGCCTCCCTGCGCCCCCACGACATACGGGATGCCCGCATTCGGCCAGGTTCCGGTCCCACTGTATCCCGCGCTCGTGATGCCGATAGCGTTGTGCCCGTTTCCGGTGGCGCTGAGCCCGCTGAGTCCACTTAGATCCGTCTGCGGGCTATCGAGAAATATCGGCCAACCGGCGTTGCCTGTGAATGTATCGCCGGATAGCGTTATCGAGTGATTGACATTGTTAAACTCGATGCCGTTTCCGGAGCTATTGCTGACAGTGCTGTTCGAGATACTGTTCGTTCCCCCGCCGTTGCCGTCGACGTACAGACCCTCCAATGCGTAGGAGAGGTGGACGAAGTTCATCGCCAGGGAGCTACTTGACTCGTCGTCGTGGGCGATTCCCCCCCAGTCACCGGCCTTTGGAACGCCGTTAGCGCTCGTCATGGTGATGGGGTTCGTAGCGGTGCCATTCATGGCCACACTACTACCGCTTCCGGCAATCCGGAACTGGTAACCCGCGCTCTCGATCAGAGTCCCCGCCGCGATCGTCAGATTGCCGTTTTGACAGCAGTATTGAAAGCTGCCGATATCGACGTTCCCTGCCTGGTTTCTGCCGGCAATGCCAAGTACGATCGGCAGGTTGGCGCCAGGCACATCCGGGTTCTGCCAGGTCCCGGTCCCGCCGTCGGTGCCGCCCGACATCGCCACGGCGTTGTTGCCATTCCCACTCGCCGTCAGTCCGCTCAGACCGGTCATGTCAGCCGGCGTATTGTCGTAGTACACGGCGTAGGTGGGAGGGCCGTACCAACCGGAAGGAGTCACGGGTGAAACGCCATTGTTGGTCAGGCTGTCGTTCGTCAACGTCGGTGCACCGCCATTCGGGTCAATCTCGATTCCGTACCCGTAGGAGTGGTCGATGACCGAGTTCTCGATCGTGGGCGAGGTCCCATTCGTATTGATGGCGGCTGCCTTATTGACCCCACCGTAATTCCACTGCTGGCCTGCATAGGCCAGGTCGACATATTCGAGTGTTCCGGTTCCTCCGTTCTCGAACCTGATACCCAGCCAGTCGCCTGGCTGCGGTAAGCTGTTGAAACTCGTGAGGGTGATGGATTGTCCCTGAGCGGATCCGGATCCAATCATGTTTACCGTTCCGCCGGTCACGTCGATACCCGGATCAGTTCCGGTGGATGGCTGGCCGTTGGCAAGCTCTATGGCCGCGCCGGGCTGTGCGGTTAGCGTTCCTCCTGACTGCACATAGAGGAAGTCCGAGCCCGGGCACCCGTATCCCGCCGTGTTTGGTTGGCCGCAGTAGTCATCATCCATGATCAGTGTGACGCCGCTGTCGACCGTAAGGGATCCGCCCGATGGGATGGTCAGGCTGTTTTCCATGTAGTACACGCACTGTCCTTGATAAGTGGTGTTGTCGCAGTGAGTGGTATCCAACACCATGTTCAATGGAAGGCAGGTGTTTGGGCATCCGGCGCTTCCCAGTGTGGCCGTCCCGGCTCCGATCCCCTGCGACGTGCAGCCCTGATCGGCAAAGTAGAATCGGTTGAGGTAGGGGAAGCCGAGCCAATTCCCTGAGGCGCAAGAATCCTGAGGCGCGCTTTGAGAAATTGAGGCCAACGTCCGGAAGTGGACCGGACGCGGACTTTGCGGACGCGGCCCGAGGGAGCCCAGGTGCCACAGCTGCAGTCGGACCGATACTGATTCAGGGTGGTGGCTCGGGTTGGCCGAGCGGCTCGTGGAGGTAGACAGCAAGAGGCGGCTGCGTGCCGAGTGTATTCTGCTACCGCCGGGCGATGCTGCGTACGCTGTCGCGCCTATCCCCATGCCAGAGCCGGCGACCGACATGAACAGGACTAGAAAGAGTCCCGGAACGGCGTGCTGCCATGGTTTCGTCGATGACTTTTTCGGTTTCACGTTATTTTCTCCCTCCCATCACTCGTTGATTGTCTAGGGGGTCGTCCCCGGCTGTTCACTCCCCGCCGTGGCAGCGACATCCGCTTGAAGGAAGTCGAGTAGCGTCTCCCAGTCATGGAAGTAACGCGTGCGGCCGGAGAGGACGTGTGAGATCTTCCCGCGCCACTCCATCCTCTCCGGGGTCAGTCGCTCCTGCCAGAGCCGGATGGTATAGAACTCAGTCTCTCTGCCAATTCGCGTTCCTGCCTCGGTCATCCTTCTGCTCCTCGTCAGGTTGATGGCAAGCTACCATAGCCTCCGTTACCAAACCGTTACCCGGCGGGGGAAAGAGGTCGAAGCTTCTCAGGTCTTAGATCTGAGACTGTTCCGCCAGATCTCGTGACGCCGCGAGGTCACCCTCCGCACCAAGCCTCTCGAAGATGGCCACAGCGTCTGCGACAAGCCGCTTTGCCTCGTAGGAGCGTCGCTGACGACGCCGTATCGATGCGACTTGTACGAGGGCCCGGGCCTCGCTGTAGGGATAGGGAATCGTGCGGGCGAGCTCGATGCACTGTTCCAGGATCTGCTCGGCTTGTTCCATTTCCCCTTCGGCCAACAGAGCCGTAGCATAGACGCGCCACGTGTCGACCAAGATGTCGGGCTGATTCCAGGACAACACTCGGCGGGTCGTGGCGCCGGCGATCTCCACCGCCCGCCGGTCCTCTCCCTGCGCGAGATGGGCGAGGACCGGAACCAGAAGACCGAAGCCCGGGACCGTCCGATGCTCAGGCGGCAGGTCGAGGCGTTCGAGAGCGGACCGTGGCCGTCCTTCCAGCACGTCAAGGGTAGCCAGCTGGACCTGCGCATAGTCCACCATTTGTCGATACCCTGCTGCTGCGGCAAGATCCAGGGCCTTGGTAAGCGTCTCCCTGGCCCTCCGCCACTCGCCTCGCCACAGTGCGAGCCAACCGTCCATGTTCAGGGCGTACGTCGCTGCCAGGCCGTGACCATCAGCCGCTATCCGCTTCATCCGCTGAACGTGCTGAGTCGCCTCCGTCCAGTTCCCCAACACCATGGCGATCGTAGTGAGGTTCGTCAGGACAATGACTAGCTGGTCGCTGTTTCCAGTTCGTTCAGCTAGCTCCAGAGCCCGATGGAAGCGGTTCAGGCTCTCGTCGGCCATCCCGATCTGCCAGGCAGCGACCCCGCCGTTGGTCAGAGCACGACAGAGGACGGTGAGGGTGCCGTCGCGCTCCAAAAGGTCGGATGCGGTGTCCAGTACCTTGTATGCCTGCTCGGGATTCAGAAGAAAAAGGAGGGTGGCGCCGCGGCGCTCCTCGGCCTCGGCCAGTAGGCGGAGATCGCCCAAGTGCCGGGCGATCTCAGACGCGTGCAGGCACGCGTCATACGCATCTTTATGGTGGCCGGTGAAGTACTGCACGTAGGCTAGCGCGAGGTAGAGGCGGCCCAGGCCCGACGAGGGAACGGGCTCGGTAAGTTTCTCGATCACCGCTTCCACACGGCTCCGTCCCTTCTGGGGAGTTCCGTTGTACAGATTGGCCATCGCGATCAACGCTGAGACCCGTGCCGCTCCCTCCATGTCCCCTGCGAGCTGGAAGCTTTCCGGCAGCCGATCGAGCACCGCCAGCGCTCCGTCGTTGTGACCGGCGACAAAAAGCAACTCTCCCAACTTCTCGGCAGCGTCCCTCTCACGCTGGCGGTCTCCCATCCCTTGCGCAAGGTCAAGTGCGTCCTGGAAGTAGCGGCGTGCTTCCTCGTGCGCGAAGAGCGCTGCTGCCTTCTCCCCCGCCAGCAGGCTGTAGCGAAATGCTCCGTGAAGATCGCCCGCCAAGCGAAGGTGCCGAGCGAGGGCTGCCGGGTCCCTCTCGCTCTCGGCTTCCAGCGCTTCTCCGATCCACCGATGCAACATCCGTTTCCGCGCGACGCTCAGGGAGCTATAAACGACTTCCCGCAGTTTGTCGTGGCTGAAGGCGTAGACTTCCTCACCTTGCTCCCGCACGATCCGCCGTCGCCAAAGCTCGTCGACGCTGCGTACCACGTCCTCCTCCTCTCGGTGACTGGCACTCGTGAGAATGGAGAAGGAAAAGGACCGGCCAACCGTGGCGGCGAGGGCCGCAACCTCTCGAGCCTCGTCGGAGAGCTGGGCGAGTCGAGCTTCCAACACGGAGCGAATGGTCGTGGGGAGAGCTCCGGCGGTCGACAGGCCGGCACGAATGATTTCGATAAGAAAGAGCGGATTTCCCTCGCTGTCGGCGACGAGACGTTCGAGCTCGGCCGTCTCCACCTGCCGGCCCGCCGCGCGCACGGCAAGCTCCTTCGCCTCGCCTAATGAAAGGGGCCCGAGATCAATCTCGGAGAGCCTGCCGCCGGCCCGCAGGTCCGGCCAAAGCGCCTCGGGTTTCTCCTCTGATCGAATAGTAGCGACCAGCAGGAGCGGAGCGGACCGACTGACACGGAGGAGGTAATGTAACCACTCGAGACTGTCCAGATCTACCCACTGTAGGTCATTGACGAACAGCAATAGTGGCCGATGCGCGAGCGCAAACGCCGCCAACGCAGAAAAGAACTGCTCGCGCTGCCAACTTTCCACCAAAGGACCAGCTGGCAGGAGCTCGGGATAGCTTTCCAACACCTCGGGCAGGAGGCGGGCGATCTCCCGTAAAGGTGCGGCATCGAGCGCAGGCAACGGGAGGCAGCGGAGTAGGGCGGTCGCCACCGAGTACGGTAATACTCCCTCGGACGGGTGTCCGCGGCCATAGGCAACGGTTATCCCTTGCCTCCGAGCCCATTCCGCCAGCTCCTCCGCGAGACGCGTCTTGCCAATCCCCGCTTCGCCCGTCACGAGAAGCACGCGTCCGCCGTCTTTTCGAGCAGCCTCCCAGGTCCGGAGCAGTTCCTCCCATTCGGACCGCCTGCCTGTTAAAGGAGGCATTACAGGTCGGGCCGGGCTGGCCCCGGGATGTAGAAGGAGGCGATAGGCGTCCTGAGTTGCGGCGTCCGGCTCGACTCCTAGCTCCCGGTCCAGTATTCGAACGCAAGCTCGGTACGTGCGCAAGGCGGCGGCCTGGTCTCCGGCGAGAGCATAGAGGCGCATGAGGTTGCGGTAAATCCCTTCAACCATCGGCTCTTCTTGACGCAGACGCTCCGCAAAACCAATGGCTGCTACCCAGTCCCGCCCCGCTTCCGCTAGGGCGATCCCCCGCTCGAGCACCCGCTGGAAGAGGCGTTGCAGTCGCTCTCGCTCCGCCATCGCCCAGTCGTCGTAGCACATGGGAAGAAATTCTCCCTTGTAGAGCTCCACTGCTCGAGCGACGTCTTCCTCGGTATCGATCGCTGCCGCTGCCTGGAAATCCCAGACATCGAGGCTGTATGGGGCGTCCGGCTGCCAGGCGGCGGTCGTCCGGTCGACGCGGATGAATCGACTGGCATCGGGGAGAGTGTGCCTCAGGTCGTAAAGACCCTTGCGGAGATTTCCGTGCGCCTGCTCTTCAGTGGCATCGGGCCAAAAGAGGTGGGCCACCCGCGTGCGGGATTGAGGAACCCCCGCGTGGAGCACCAGCCAGGCGAGTAGGGCTTGTTGGCGGCGAGCTTCAAGCCCCGTAACAGGTTCGTTGTCATAAACCAGCCTTACCGTTCCGAACAACTGGATCTCCAGTTTCGGCACGACCCTCTCCTCGCTACCCGTCCTGAAGCTTCACTAGCGTAGATTTTACAGTTCAGGCGCCGAACCGCAGGGAGCAGTGCGTCCAGGGAGGATCGAAGAGGGTTTTCTGCCGGGCGCGGACGGAATGCAAGACGGTCGCGACAGCAGGTAACAGCCGCTTTTCAGCCTCGGCCGTCAAGACATGGCGGCAATGCTGTCATCAAACCGTCATGCTTGTCTCACCGATCCGTCACGATGCGTCGGTAGAATCACGGGGAATCCACGCCTTCCACACGACAGCTCAAATTTCCGGAGGAGACGACTTCATGTCGAAGTCGCTACGACCGCCATTGCCACGCACTCGCCGTGCCTGGCTACTCGTCGCCGCAGCCGCTCTCATAGTCGCCATTGCCGGGTTCGCCGGCGTGTACTTTGTGCTCTTCAATGGAAGTTCGGCAGCGCCGCTCAGTCTGTCCAAGAGCGCGACTGCGAACGGCCATCTGGACGTTGCCACGGTAGCAGGCACGTGGTCGATGAGGGTGCTCGGTCATCGGATACCGGGTGCGTGAAAAGCTCACGTTTCTGCTGGCGTCGAACCCAAGCTCGGGGCGGTTGTAGCCGATTTCGCGGATCGTGTTTCGGGCTATTAAAGAACACTTGCGTTGACCGCATAAAGGACGTCATTCACTCTCCTTGGCTGACGGCAACCGATTCTTAAGAATACTTGTCACTACGCGCGCGCGGGCGTGGTGGGGAGTTTCGGGAGATCCGTCGCCGTTCCAGCGCGTTCAATATTGGACGCCCAGCGTCGCTTCTCGGGGTCTCAATTAGTCGCTGGTATACTACCCTGTCCGCAAAAAGTGCCGTCAACCGCTGTCAGGCGGTACGCTGCGGACCTCGCAATTGTCCCGGGAAGCGAAAGTCAGAGCATACCAGTGCCATAAACGAGAAGACTACTTCCCCGATTCCACCCCGAAAACGGATGGTGAGACCCGGCGAACGTGCATGGGCGCGAGGAGGAGGCTGCAGCCCACGAGGAGCCAACTCACGCTTAAAATCAGCACTCGCGCTGGGCCAGCCCCAGTCAAACTAATCGCGAGTGTCCCAGCCAAGACGAGCAGGAGACTACTCCACAGTGGGACCGTCCGCGACATCATTGCTGCCACTCCCTGCAGGGCCAGGCCCATCACAAACAGCCTAAGTTCAACCCCCACGGCGAGATCGCTCGAAGCCCATGTGCCTAGAGCGGGACCAACGGCGAACCCTCCTAGCAACATGATGAATGCGCTAGCCGTTATCAGGACACCGAATTCGCCCAGCAGGTGCCTTTGCCCTCTGCGCCAGTTATGGACCGATAGGCCGCTGAGACCAAGCCCGGCGAGGCCAAAGTCTGATGCAAAGGCAAAGAAGCGCCAGGGCATCGGGGGTGTGTGATTTGGCAGCACCAACACAATCCAAAACGAGCCAGCCAGCATCAGCGCGAATCCAGCCCACTTTTCCATCCTAATGTTCATTGCTCGCCTCCTGTGTGTGTTTGTTCCTCTCTCCAAACCGACTGGATGTCGCCAGGCATCGACGACTCCACGTACCATGTCGAGCGCATCTACCAGCGTGAGCTGGTATTCCTCGAGCAGCGCCTCCAGTTCCTCGCCGAAGTGCTCTCGCCAATCGGAGGGATACAGTCGTAGCCACCCCCTCATGACCGGACCAGCCGCCGCCGCCCTGTTCCAATAACGCGCTCGAGGCGCTCCAACTCACTACACAGGACTGAGCGACCAAGATCGGTGAGACGGTAGGGACGGCGTCGAGCTCCGGAGAAACGAGGCTCGATCAGGTGGCGCTCCTCCAGCCGCGCAAGCGCGCCGTATAGAGTTCCGGGCCCGACGTGGACGTCGGAAATCTCCCGGATGTCGACCATCATGGCATAGCCATGCTTTTCGCCGTCGGCCAGACTGAGCAAGATCAGAAGCGATGGTTCCGAGAACCGACCCAGGCCGGAGAAACCCGATTCCATTCCTCACTCCTCGTTAGTACGTTTACCGCTATAACGGATAACAGAATAGTCACATATATCGAGCGCTTTGTCAACGAGGTGGATCGTTATCGGGAACACTCGGCAACCCCTACAACGTTGCGGCACCGGGCAGAACCAGATGTGACACAGCAGGGTGAGCACAACGCTCCACGTGTACAGCCGTGTCCAGCCTCCTGCCTTGCGGCAAACTGCAGACACGATGGAGACGATTCTCTGCGGCTAAGCGCCCAAAAAACCGGGTGAAGCGCTGTCAAATCTGCTGTCAGATTTACGGAAAGCAATCGAAAAAGGGCGCCCATACGCCGCCTTTACCGGCATGAGTATAGCTAGGAACGGTCTGAAAAGGGGCATGAGCGGGCCAATCGCTTGAGCATAATGCGACTCATGGCGAGATAGACGAACGCCGCGCTAGTCTCGAGTAATCGCTCGTAGTCCTTGGATAACCGCCAGCTCTGTCCCAGCCATGCGAAGGTTCGTTTGGCAGCAAGCGCCACTGGCAGCCGGAGCGGACCACAGAGAAGATGCCGTCGAGGATGAGTCGGCGTGGCCAGAGAGTAGGCCGACCGCCAGGCCGTGGCGAGGGGATCAACGGCTCCAAGAGGATCCACTCGGCATCGGACAGGTCGGTAGGATAGAGGCGGGGAGACGAGGTCATACGAGACTCCTGGAAGGTGGTACTCCCAGCATCTCACCTCGTCTTCCCCCTTTTCAGGCCGTTTCTAGTCGTGGTCGGGAAAAGCGAGTGGATGTCATGGTGCTCCTTGGAACTCCAAAGCTGCGCACGTAGTGCCCCAAAGTGCATGCAGTAAATGGACGAGGGAGGGCCGCATGCCACTGCGGATCGTAGTGCGCCCGTACCTCCATTCACCGTCTGCGTTGCCGCGCCGCCACGGCGTGCGGGAGGCTTCAGAGGACACCCATCCCGCCGTCACAGTCGCTCGTATCACGCTCTCGTACACATGTACTGCACAATCGCCTCTGGCACGTCCGCATGTGTCGCCTCGATCAGTCCTTTAAATTCGGCGCCGGTGTTGATCTCGATCACCTTCAGGCCGTCATCCGTTTCCACCAGGTCCACTCCCAGAATTTCACCGCCTACCGCCAGTGCCGATCGCATCGCCAGGTCCTCAACTTCCGAGGTGACGGTATATGGGGCGGTGGTGCCGCCACGGGCGACGTTCGTGATCCAGTGCGGCGAGGCGCGGTAGGACGCGGCAATCACTCGATCGCCCACCACGAAGGCGCGGATATCCCCGCCCGGTTTGGGCACGTACTCCTGGATGTAGAAGATCGAGTGGTGATACGAGCCCAGAATCTCCTTATGCTCGAGCACGGCCTCCGCGGCATCACGATCGTTGATCTTGGCGAGGAGGCGTCCCCACGAGCCCACCGGAGGCTTGAGCACGGCCGGGTACCCGATTTGCTCGATGGCGCGCAGCGCTGCTTCCGGGGTATAGGCGACCATCGTGCGCAGGGTCGGAATGCCGGACTCACGCAGGATCGTCGTCGTGAGAAATTTGTTGTCGCAGCGAATCGTCGCGTCGTACGAGTTGACCGTCGGGATGCCCATACTACCCAGGTAACGCAGCGTATACTCGGCACGCGAGTGGACCAGGCTGCGATCGAGCACGACATCGACTTCGGGGAACGTCGGCTCGCAGAGGTCGAGGATCAACTCTTTGTCGAAAACCTTGACCAACTCCACGCCGAGCCGTTCGACCGCGGCGAAGATCAGCTTCTCCTCGAGCCTTACCTGCGACACCAGTACCGCGAGCTTCATCGCTGCTCCTCCAACCAGCTCCGGTGCTCGGCGATCGCGGCTTCCAACATTGACAGGCCCGCCTGGACGGCGTCGGGATGCGTGCTGCCGGAAGTCCGCTTGCGGCGTACCGATGCCGCCGCCGACCACTCGGGAAGACGCTCGAGCGACGGTACAGCCTCCCGGATCTCCTGCAGTGTCAGATCGCTGAGATCGCGTCCGCTCGCCAGGCAGTCGGAAACCAGGCCGCCCACCACGGCATGCGCCTCTCGAAACGGGACGCTGCTCAGTACCAGGGCGTCTGCTAAATCGGTCGCGTACGTGAAACTCGAAATGGCGCCCGTGGTGCGTTCGGTATCGAAGGCGAGCTCCGGGCACCATTGCCGCCAACACTGCGAGCGAGCCAAGCAGCGTGTCGGCAGAGTGATAGAGCGGTGTTGTGTTCTCCTGGAGATCGCGATCGTACCCGAGTGGAATGCCCTTGACCAGGGCCAGCACTCCGGCCACATCGCCGATAACCAGCGCCGCTTTGCCGCGTACCAGCTCGGGGACATCCGGATTCTTCTTTTGCGGCATCATGCTACTGCCGCTCGCGAAGGCATCGGGTAGTCGCAGGAACCCGAATTCCACGGACGACCAGATCACCATGTCCTCCGAAAGGCGTGACAGGTGCGTCATGCAAAGCGCGGCAGCGGTCACGAACTCAACGACGAAGTCGCGGTCTCCCACCGCGTCGATTGAGTTGGGCGTCACGGCACTAAATCCTGCCGCTTTCGCCAGGAGCTCACGGTCCAGTGGAAACGTCGAACCGGCCAACGCGCCACTGCCGAGGGGAGATCGATCAGTGCGGGAAAGGCTCGCTCGAAATCGCTCCCAGTCACGCTCCAGCATCCAGGCGTACGCCGAAAGCGACTGTGCAATGAGCACCGGCTGCGCCTGCTGCAAGTGCGTGTATCCCGGCATGACCGCGTCGCCGTTCCGGCGCGCTAGCTCTACCAACGACTGCTGCAGAGCGGCGATACCCTCCAACACGTCCAGTGTGCGATCCTTCACGTAAAGACGCAGGTCCGCTGCTACCTGATCGTTGCGGGAACGCCCGGTGTGTAGGGAATCGGCCACCGCACCTACCATTTCCCGGAGCCGCACCTCGACGTGTGTGTGGACGTCCTCCAGATCGTCTCTCCACACCAGTTCGTCATCGTCGATTTCGCGTCCGATGGCTTCCAGTCCACGTTGCAGCGCGGCTGCTTCGTCCTCCGAAATGAGTCCTGCCTGCCGCAGTGCGAGCGCGTGCGCCAAACTCACCCGCACGTCGTACGGCGCAAGTCGCTTATCCTGGACGATGGACGAGGTGAATGCCTCGAAGAGGTGGGCGGCAGGGGCATCGATCCGCCCGTGCCACATCTTCATACTGGCGCTTTCTCCTCATCGCGAGCGGTCTGGTTACGCGCTTCGGTACGCAGCGGCAGACCCCACAGGGCGATAAAGCCTTCGGCCGCCGAATAATCGAAGACATCTCCACCGCCGTACGTCGCCAGGTCCCGCTCGTAGAGCGAATACGGTGAGCGCCGTCCAACAATCGTGGCGGAACCTTTATAGAGCTTCAGGCGGGCGATTCCGGTGACGTGCCGCTGCGAGCTCGTGACGTATGCCGCCAGATCGCGGCGCAGTGCGCCGAACCAGAGCCCGTTGTAGATGAGATCGGCATAGGTCGGTCCAACGCCTTCCTTGAAACGCAGCGAGTCCTTCGCCAGCGTCAGGTCCTCGACGGCGCGGTGAGCGGCGTGCAATACGACAGCCGCCGGGGCTTCGTAGATCTCACGCGATTTCAGGCCGATCAGTCGATTTTCTATGGCGTCGATACGGCCAACACCGTTGGCCCCGGCCAGCGAGTGGAGCTCCTGAACGAGCGCCAAAAGATCGAGGGGGCGGCCGTTCAGGGCCACCGGTACCCCTGCTTCGAAGGCGATCTCCACGTAGCACGGTTCGTCGGGCGCCGACTGCGGGCTGACGGTCCAGGAGTAAGCATCTTCGGGCGGCTCGACGTTCGCGTCTTCCAGAATGCCGCATTCGATACTGCGCCCCCAGAGATTCTCGTCGGTGCTGTACGGCGATTCCTTCCCGACGGGGATCTCGATATTGTGCTTCTGCGCGTACTCGATCTCCTCCTCACGAGACATCTTCCACTCGCGAATCGGGGCGATGACTCTCAAATCCGGTGCGAGAGCGGTGGTGGCGACGTCGAACCGCACCTGGTCGTTGCCTTTACCGGTACAGCCGTGAGCGATGAGCGTGGCGCCGGACGCGCGTGCCACCTCGACCATCTTCTGCGCGATGAGCGGACGTGCTAGCGCCGTCGCGAGCGGATAAATGCCTTCGTACAAAGCGTCCGCCTGGAGTGCCGGCACCACGAAGTCCTGCACGAATTCCTCGCGGGCGTCGACCACATGGGCCTCAATCGCGCCCACGTCCAGCGCCTTTTTCCGGGTCGCGTCGAGGTCGATATCGCCGCCGAGATCGACCGTGAGAGTCACTACTTCGAGGTTGTAGTGATCCATTAACCATCGTACGGCCACGGATGTATCCAGTCCGCCCGAATAAGCCAGCACCACGCGTGTCATCGATTTCTCCTTCACATAAAAAAGCAGAGGGCCCGTCCATCCAGGGACGAGCCCTCTGCCCGTGGTGCCACCCTCATTGCCACCCGTTCGCACGGCTGACCGCTCTTTCAAAACCGATAACGGTGGCTGCCGTCCGAAAAGATCCGGAAACGCTCAGGAGGCCGTTCCGCGGCTGATTTCGGGCTCCCACCATCCCCGATCGCTCCCAGGACGCCGCGTACTCTTCTCCGTCGTCACGCCGATTCAGTGTGTCACGATCTCTTTACTTTACAAAATGTCGGATGAGACGTCCACATCAGATATTGAGGGTAGTTCGAATGCGCCGAGCACTCCACCTCTTTCTAGTGGACTATCGATACAGACGCGCAACCTTGCAATCTCGTATACATCCTCCACTGGCTAGGCCGAGCCTCCAAGAGTACGGTATAGAGATGAACGAAACATGCTGTTACCTCAGCGCCAACGCGCCGTGTTGTTGTTGTCGGCCCTGGAGCCGGCCGGGATGGCTGTGTTCACGCGGGGAGGGACGGCTGTAGCGCGTCGCTTCTAGTCGAAGACACACCGGTCTGCTCACTCGAGCAGGCCGGTTTTTTTGTGTATTGAAAGGGAGAAGGAAGGATCGATGACATCGCGTTCGTACTATCCGGTCGCACTGGGCCTCGAAGGGAAGCATTGCCTCGTCGTTGGGGGAGGGACACTTGCCACGGAAAAAGTCGAGGGTCTTCTTCTGGCAGGGGCCGTCATTACCGTGATCAGCCCCGCTCCAAGCCCGACGCTCGCATACCTGGCGGAAGGACACGAGATAACGCTGCGCCGGCGCCCGTACGGCATCCATGATTTGGCCGGCGTCTATCTCGCCTACGGCGCCACCGAGGATCGGGCGCAGAACGCACGCGTGGCGGCCGACGCGCGCCGTGCCGGCATCCTTGTCAACGCCGTGGACGACATTCCAAACTGCGATTTCTTCGCCATGGCCCTGGTTCGCCGCGGCGACCTGCAGATCGCAATATCGACTAATGGACGTAGCCCGGCCTTCGCCCGTTGGGTCCGCGAATACCTGGATGCCTGGCTTCCCCGTGCGTTCGGCAGCGTGCTCGATGCTCTCGCCGATGTTCGCCGTGATGTGCGCGCCCAGGGCGCGGTTCCACCGTACGAACGATGGCAGGCGGCGATCGGGGAGGAAGTCTTCTCTCATCTCCCTCGTGGCCGCGCACATGGCATGCGGGATCGCATTTATGCGGCGGTGTCGAGACCACCGGATCCGGCGACACCGGCGCCGCGCACTGCACAACCGTGGAATCGGGCCTGAGTGATGCAACGAATAGGAACCGTGGCCCTGGTGGGCGCCGGACCGGGCGACCCGGAGCTGTTGACCTTACGCGCAGTGCGACGCCTGCAAGCTGCCGAGGTTGTGGTGTACGACCGGCTTATCGATCCGCGGGTACTGCAGTACGTACCGGTTGACGCGCTGCGCGTGTTCGTCGGTAAAGCAGCCGGTCGGGCCGCCATGAGCCAGCGTGACATCGAACGCGTGCTGGTAGAGCACGCTCTGGCCGGTCGAGACGTCGTGCGCCTGAAGGGGGGCGATCCATTCCTGTTTGGACGCGGCGGCGAAGAAGTCGAAGCGCTGGCTGCCGCCGGTGTCCGCTACGAGGTCGTCCCAGGAGTGTCTTCGGCGTTGGCCGCTCCAGCTTCCGCCGGCATCCCAGTGACGCACCGGAGACTTGCGTCGAGCGTCACCATCATAACCGGGCACGAAGACCCCGACAAGGTCGAGTCCTCCATCGATTGGGAGTGGGCGGCGCACGCGCCCGGCACGCTCGTCATACTGATGGGCCTGGAACGGATCGACGCCATTTGCACGCGATTGCAGAAACACGGGCGGTCGCCCCGTACGCCGGCTGCGGTAGTTTCTGCCGGAACGCTTCCCCAACAACGCAGCGTGCATACGGTGCTTTCCGCCTTGCCGGCTGCCGCCGCCCACGCCAACCTGCGATCTCCCGCGATCATCGTGGTCGGCAAGGTGGCCGCCTTCCCGAGCACGCTGGCGGAGCTCGACGTCGAATCGCTGGCCGTCGCCGTGTGAGCGTACCGCGATTTCCGCTAGACATAACGCGGTACGGCCGCGTGCCGCGCCAAACCTCCAACTGAAGGAAAAACATTCATGCCCGATGCACCCACGATTGAACTGGTACTGAAACGCAATTCTATCGAGCGACTGAAACGCGAAAAGGCACCGTTCGCGGTGGTCGACGAGCTACCCGACCTGATCGAACGCGGCTACGAAGATATCTCGGAAGAAGACATGGTGCGATTCCAGTGGTACGGACTGTACCACGACAAGCCGAAGATGGGCACGTTCATGATGCGCGTCAAGGTGCCGAGCGGCATTCTTTCGCCGATTCAACTGCGCACCATCGGCCAGCTATCGGTACGTCACGGCCGAAACGACGGCGAGCTGACCACCCGGCAAAACATTCAATTGCACTGGGTCGAGCTGAAGCATCTGCCCGATATCTTCTCGACGCTCGACGGCGCCGGCCTCACCAGTCAGGGGGCGTGCGGCGACTGCGTGCGCAACATCACCGGATGTCCGGTCGCCGGTATCGATCCGCACGAAGCCTTTGATGCTACCCCGCTCATCGGCGAAGCGGTTCAATTCTTTCAGGGGCACCCGGATTATTCCGATCTTCCCCGCAAGCACAAGATAACGATCAGCACGTGCGCCTACCACTGCAATGCGCCCGCCATTAACTGCATCGCGCTGGTTGGTACCGTCAAGGATGGACGGCGCGGCTATGCCGTTCGGGTCGGGGGCGGGCTCGCCTCCGCCCCACGTATCTCGCAACATCTGAAAGTGTTCGTGCCCGAAGGCGAAGCCCTCGATGTGCTCCGTGCCATTCTCGATGCCTGGCGCACCAATCTGAAGTATCGCGTGTCGCGCGCCAAAGCCCGCCTCAAGTTCATGGTGGACGACTACGGAGCGGATGGCATGCGCGCCGAGGTCGAGCGCATGTTGGGCCGCACGCTGGAAGATTTGCCTGATACTCCTACGCGAATTGGGGAGACCGATCACCTCGGTATTCACGTGCAAAAAGATGGGGAGCACAGTTACGTTGGTTTCCCCGCCTATCTGGGCCGCATGAACGGCGAGCAGATGGTGCGCATAGCGGATATCGCCGAATCGGTCGGAGGCGATATCCGGTTGACGCGACAGCAGAATTTCATCGTCGCGAACGTACCCAACCACGAGGTCGAAGGAGTCGTGCAGGCGGTGGGGGACGCGGGATTTCCGTTGGAGGTCAATCGCTTGCGCGGCTCCTCGTTGGGCTGCACCGGATCGCCCTTATGCAACTTCGCCGTGGCTGAAACGAAAACAAAGCTTGATGAGATCGTGCAGCATCTGGAAACGACCTTCGGTCGAGCGGCGGAGGGCATCGTGGTGAACGTGGATGGCTGCCCACACTCCTGCGCGCAGCACTGGGTGGCCGACATCGGGCTGCAGGGGAGCACGCTGCGGCAGCGTGACAGCACCGGCGCCTCCCTGGGGAAGATAGAGGCGTACGAGATGTATCTGCGGGGCAGTCTCGGCGAAGAGGCAGCGATAGGGCGGCCTATCGTTCGCCGTGTCCCGCAAACCGACGCCAAGTTCTTCGTGGAGCGGCTGGTGCGCTCGTACCTCGACGACCGTCTCCCCGAGGAGACGTTTAAAGACTTTGCCGACCGACGCAGCGACGAGGAGTTGGTGGCCACCGCGAGCAATCGTTCGTTGGACGAGGTTACCGCCGAGCTGGCGGCGAAGCGCAGTCGGGGCGCCCAGCACGAGATCGAAGCGGAGTAGGAAGGAACGAACGACATGGCGGTGTACGACGTAGACGATTACCTCGACGAGTGGGAGGTAGGCGAAATTGCCCTGGAGCTCGACGACCAGGATCCTCAGGAAGTGTTGCGTTGGGGGATGGAACGCTTCGGAGGACGGCTGGCCATCTGCACCAGTTTCCAATCCGACGGAATGGCGATCCTCGATATGGCCTGGCGGATCGACCCGCAGGTGCGCGTGTTCACGGTCGACAGCGGCCGAATGCACCCCGAAACCTACGATCTGATCGAAGAGGTGCGACGGCGATACGGCCTGGCGGTCGAGATCTACTACCCCAATTCAGCGGAGCTCGAACCGTTCGTGCTGCAGAACGGCATCAATCCGTTCTACCGAACGGTGCCGCTGCGACTGCGATGCTGCGAGATCCGGAAAGTCAACCCGCTCAAAAAGGTGCTGGAAGATCTCGATGCCTGGGTCACGGGGTTGCGGCGCGATCAATGGGCCAGCCGCTCCAATATACGAAAGGTCGAAATCGACCACGACCACGGTGGGCTGCTCAAGCTCAATCCTCTGGCCGACTGGACTGAGGAAGAGGTGTGGCAGTACATCCGCGACCACGAGGTTCCGTATAACGCGCTCTATGACAAAGGTTTTACCAGCATCGGATGCACGCCGTGTACGCGCCCCACGTCGACCGGTGAGGATCCCCGCGCCGGACGCTGGTGGTGGGAGAAGAATGCGCCGAAGGAGTGCGGCATCCATTGCCCAATCGAGACCGGCAACTTCGAACATCAAGCCGAAGTACTGCTCGCCGGGCCCAGGTAGAAGGAGTATCAGAACGATGAAGATTACCGCAGTCGAGCAGGAATTGCTCGCCCCCGAAATTACGACATTTGCCGGAGCCCTGCACGACCCAACGGCACGCGCTCGATATCGGGAGCTCCATGCCGCAGTGGTGGAGGGTGAAGTCGACGATGACCTGGTGGGGCACCTCGGAAACGTCCTCGAAATTGGGCTACAGAGCGGACGACTTCGCAAATTCTACGGAGCCGACGGGGAAGCAGCACTGGCGCGGGTCTATCGCCGGACGCCGGCCGGTGCCGGACCGGTGCAGGCAGCCCAGGAGATCACCAAAGCACTGAGTGGCTTGCGCGGGCAGACTATCGCCGACCTGCAAATTTCGGCCCTGGGACCGGGAAGCTACGGCTTGACGATCGACACCGACCGATGTCAGATCTCAGTGAGGATCGACCGAAGCGGTGTCCGAGTCGACAACGTTGCTATCGGTATCTAATCAACCGCGCGCAGGCAACTCCCTGGAAACCAAAGGAGACGAATCTGTATGGCCTACATCGTGACCCAACCGTGCATTGCCGAAAAAAATAAATCGTGCATGGACGTCTGTCCGGTCGATTGCATTTACGAGGGATCGGGCGATCTCGATCCCATGGTGTACATCAATCCGGATGAATGTATCGACTGCGGCGCCTGCGAGTCCGCATGTCCGGTAACCGCGATCTTCGAGGAATCCGCCGTGCCGGACGAATGGACCGACTACATCGAATTGAACCGTGAGTGGTTTGAAGACCGCGACGGAGTTCGAGGGCGAATCATCGAGTTGCAGGCTGTGTAAGACATGCCTGGCAGAAGCTGGCTTTGGAGCGCGGATTGCTATCTTGTCGAGTATGCGCTATCGCCGAATCTTATCTTTCGCACCCGATGACCAGTGCCAAATAACCCGCTCTCTCCAGGCCTGTGCGAGCGCTGCTGGACTCGCACGCCCGGTAGTGCTCATGTGGGATGGCGGTGGTGGACACGTGGAATTCATTACTCCGCCAAACTGGCATCCTTATGTAAGCAGCATCAATCTCCAGGTAATAGCAGTCAACATCAACCGCACACTGACGTGCGACTAGGTCGTTTCAAAAACGTCCCATTAATAAGTCTCGAAAACCAGGGTTTGATGAGAATCCGGGGATCGCCTCAGTAATTACGGTGATTTCCAGTGACCACGAGTTTTTGAGACTCGGCGCGACCCGATTGCGGCTTCTTGTGTGTCCAACGAAC
The DNA here is from genome assembly GCA_963737125.1 of uncultured Chloroflexia bacterium. Lineage (GTDB taxonomy): Bacteria > Chloroflexota > UBA5177 > UBA5177 > UBA5177 > JANWJD01. The sequence continues at coordinate 676,816 of CAVTRL010000001.1, forward strand.
CGACGGACATTTGAGAAATCGGCACGCTACATCCGCGACGATTCCTTCAACCATTGTCTGAAGTATCTACTGCTTCCGACACCCCTCCTGCTGCAAATCGGAGGGGCTTGACAGTCAGCAATATGGCAGTTTTAGTATCTACACGGATCTCCTCACGTGCCAACCACCTGCTGTCCAAAGGGCATCAGTGGCTGATCGAAGGTGGAGACGACCGTTGCTGCGGCAAAGAAGCCGACACAGCGCGCGGTCACGTCGCCGATGTTCCGCACGGCATGAGATCGCTGCGCTGCTCGTGGTGACAGCGCCCATAGCACGATGTGATCTGGTAAGCCCGACGATCAATGGTTGGACACGGCCGGTCCTCCCCTGGGCCGGTTCGGGAGCGGTTCGTGGGACCTGGCATTCACCGCTATCAGCAGCCGCCGTGCAGAGCGTACACAGCCGTCAACGGAGCGTTGCTGCACGCTCGATTCTCGGTCTCCGGGATACATGTGCAGACCGACAGCGCGAGGGGCAATACGGTTATGGGGCGTAGGCAGTGTGGCTCAGGCTGAATGCGAGTCCCGGCCATGCTCGGTCACCGCTGCTCCACCGGCGATGGTTCTCTCGGGTGACCTGTCCAAATCGCTGGAGAGCAGCAACGTCGTCGAGCTGCTCTGTGCTCTCTTCGAGGTGTTCTCCAAGGAGTCGGCAGCGCAGCGCCCGAACGACCTGTGGATCCCAGAAAGAGGCGTTCATTTCCGCATTGCCGAAGAGGGAAGCAGCGTGCAAGTTACACGACCCGATCGTCGCCCACTCATCGTCGATGAGCATGAGCTTGCTATGGACGTACACGTCTTTCCGTTCGCCATCATCGCCGATCCCGGCGAGGCCCGCCAGCGTGAAGTTCGAGTAGGCGCCTAGCGCTGCCCGGGCGGTGACGACGGTGCGCCGCTGCGGATCGCTGCTCGCTGCCCGCACTGCAGCCTCGGGTTCGCCAGGGAGGAGGACAACGACCTCGACGCCACGCGCAAGCGCCTCGCGGAGGGACGAAACGATCTCCGCAACCTCGAGGCACTGATTCTCGATGTAGATCGACCGCCGGGCAACAGCGATCGCAGATCGATACTGCTCGAAGATCGAGCGCTCGCCTGCCGCAATATCAAGATCGCCAACCCTCCGGGCCTGGATGGCCACTGCGGTAGCGTCCCTCGGGGATTGTCCGCTGGATCTGTACCACGCTCGAACCTTGAGGAGAAGGCGCACTGAAGATATACGGCAGATCCACGTCGGCACCCGCTCCCCAGATGCCATCGCTTTGGGTGCGCTCACTGGCGTCATTCCATCGTTGCACGAAGTTGTGCTGTATATCGGTCGTGGATGGCCCAGCAATCTCCACGTACGCGTCATGGTTGTGTCCCTCACCACGGTGGCCCGGTGCCACGACGGAGTGCGGATTGAGATTGATGCCACCAACAAAGCCTATGGCCGTCTCGTGACCGGCGTCCACGAGCCAGCTCTTTTGGTGCTGACACAAGCCGCAGTGGCTGCGGTCCCAGCGGACGAGCACAGTGGAATCTCTGGCCTGGAGTTGTGCGCGGTGCGCGGGCGAGCCCCAGAAGGCATTGGTCCTATAGTGGGGAAGCTCATCCCCAGGACGCCAGAAAATCACGCGCACGTCCAGTCCGCGTGCAGCCGCACGATCCAAGACGTCGAAGAATGAGCCCCGTCCATCGGGCATCTCGAACGCTTGCCACAGAAATGCCACGGTCACCCAAACGCTGTGCCGTGCTGCCTCTATCGACTCGCAGATACGCCGAAAGGCGGGCTCACCGTCGACCAGTGGCTGAACCCTGTTGCCGGTTCGCACCGGGTATGAACTCGATGGAACGAACCAGCGGGCCGGATCACTCCCAGTTCTTTCTGTGGGACCTGCGGCGCGCGATTCAAGAATCTGCACTTGTCTGTCCACTCCGACGGGCGCCTCCTTCCTGCACATGCTAGAAGATCCGCAAGTCTGGCTTGCCGATCGGGTAGGAGTCCGACTGGCGGTCATGAGTGCCACAGAGCGCTGAAGGAACAGTGCTACGTATCGCTGAAAGCGACGGTACGAGCCAAGGCGAGCGTCAGCACAACGCGCAAATGGCTGTCGCATATAAACCAATGAGTCGTGAATGTTGCCATCTCAAAAACGTCCGGTTTGATGAGACGTAGATCCCAAGCTTTCTTCTGTACCATCTCACGCTACGTTTCTTTTCTTGAGAATCCGTCTCTTTATCAAAGTCTCGTTTCTTGCGATCGAGGCGAGTATGCGAGACATTCGCCCTAGCGCCATCTGAAGCTTTACGGCGAATGTCCCCGATGGACTAGTCCAAGCTCCAATGCTTCTTGATAGTGACGGTCAACAGACACTTTCCTTGCCGCACAACTTGACCAATGGCGGGTGGCTAGGCGGAACTTCAGTGCCGGGTCGGTGGCGCTCCTGGATCGAACGGAGGCGGAGCCGACGCCGATGCTCGCGGCGAGCTGAGACCCGCCGCAACCCTTGGCGGGTACCCCCACCGGCGATGACTATGGATTTAGTCTGGTATCGTAGCGGGTATGCGACGTCATCGAATCCTGTTCACCGTACTTGCATTGGTGTTGCTGCGCCTCATCCAGCGTCTGGGCTTACTATTACGGCTCGTGGTTCACACCGGATGGCTGCTATACGCCGCTAGATTGACGTCTCGGTCTACGCCCATCATGCTTTTGACTATCCTCCTGCCCACTGCGACCACAGCCCCGCGCCTGCAGCGGTTGTCCAATCGGAGCGCATACGTGCCTTCTCACTCGACAGACGTCTCTTCACCGGCAGATTGCTCTCGTTCTGGTTGGACACGTACCGGCAGGTTATTAGCCCTCGGTCATTCGCCGCTCGTCTCCGGTACAAACTCGTCTGGCGAGTTATCTCGATTGAGCACGATACGCTCTCCCTGGTGCCCGGTCACCGTCAGGCCGATGCGCAGGTTGTCACGGTCGAAGGCAGTTCCCTGGGCCAGACGAGCACGTGGCGCAACGACTACCACCTTGTTCACACCCAGGGCGGATGGAAGATCGACTGCTTCGTTACGTCCTGTATGGACCGTTGTCCGTGAATGTTCACGCGATCGGGACCAATCCGCGGGGCTTGATGACGCCACCCGACGCAAAAGTTGACCGATGGAAGTGGTGCAGGCCGAGTACCTCTGATCTAGTTCGCTGTCCCTGGGCAGGCACCGATCAACTCATGATCGACTACCACGATCGCGAGTGGGGTGTGCCCCTGCACGACGATCGGCAGCTCTTTGAGCTATTGAATCTGGAGGGCGCGCAAGCCGGCCTGAGCTGGGCCACAATTCTCAAGAAGCGTGAGGGGTATCGGGAAGCGTTCCACGACTTCGACCCGCGCGTGGTTGCCGCGTATAGCGACGTTGATCTAGAGCGATTGTTGACGTCGGCTTCCATCGTGCGCAACCGATTGAAGGTGAACGCGGTCGTGACCAACGCCCGCGCCTTCCTTCTTCTGGTAGACGAACTGGGCAGTTTCGACCGCTACCTATGGGACTTTGTGAGTGACTCACCACTCACGCCGGTGCGGCCACCGGGAGAATTCTTGCCCGCGACGACCCCCGAATCGCAACGTCTGAGTGTTGACCTTCGCAAACGAGGATTCAAATTCGTGGGGCCTACTATTTGTTATGCCTTCATGCAATCGGCCGGTTTAGTGAACGATCACCTGGTTACCTGCTTCCGTCACGACGAGCTGGCGGGATAGCATGCAGAACTACACATTGAGGGGGTGAACCAGGTGGCACTCACCATGAAGGATCACTGCGAACGGTGTAAAGTAGCGCTCGTTCCCGATGGCGAAGCATTCATTTGCAGCCACGAATGCACGTTTTGTGCGACGTGCGCGGGATCCATGAGCTACATCTGCCCGAATTGTGGCGGTGAGCTGGTTCGCCGCCCGCGACGCGTCCACGCCCAGCATTGAACATGCCTCTGGTGCCCGCCAACTTCGTGGTACCGCGGGAGCTTCGTACCGACCGGTTCCACCTTCGGCCGCTCACTATTCACGATGTCGTGAAGGACTACGCCGCGATGATGTCGCGCGGCGCCGTGACGAAGGGACTCACGCTCGAGCAGAACCTGATGGATCTCGGCTGGCATCAGGTGGAGTTTCAGCGCCGCTCGTCGTTTACCTACACGGTCATGAACCCGGACGAGAGCACATGTCTCGGCTGCGTCTACATCTATCCTTCGGATACAGAGGGTATTGATGCGGATATCCATATGTGGGTACGGGGAGAGGAAGCGAATACCGGGCTCGACGGTATCCTGTGCGCCGCGGTGCGACGCTGGATCGAGTCTGATTGGTGCTTTGCCCATGTGGCGTATCCTGGACGGGACACGGTCTCGCCGGGCTAAAGCCGCTCCACGTGGTATGCGGGACCTGTCTCCGGGATACGTGCTGCCGAACGCTGTGGGCAGAAGGGGAACTGGGTGAGCGTTCTCAGTAATCGCACGCTCGTCGCCGTTTCTTGCGCGGTGAGCGCAACGTTTATAGGGATCGGTATGGTGGTGCCGGTGCGCGTGCTGTACGCGCAGTCGCACGGCGCATCGCTGGCGATTATCGGCGCCATGGCATCATCGTTCCTGCTGTCTAATTTTCTGTTCCAGTACCCTGCAAGCTGGCTTGCCGACTTCTGGGGGCGCAAGCGTATGATGGTCATCGGTCTGGTGGCGCAGGCAGGCATCTCGCTGGTGTATCTGGCAGTCACGGATCCGGTGCTTTTCGTCGTGCTTCGATTTTTCGAAGGCGTGGTAGCGGCCAGCGTTCTGCCCTCGGCGCGAGCTCTCATTACGCAGTCGGTTCCTCCGGATCGACAGGGCGAGGCATACGGCGTTTTCAGTTCTTTCCTGAATGCCGGCTTCCTGATCGGTCCGGCGCTCGGAGGCCTATTCGCCACGTTCGGGTACAGTAGTGCGTTTGTCGGCTCGACGGTGTTTCGCCTTGTCGCCGTGGTTATCGTCGTCACGCTCGTACCCCGCGAGTCGCCGTTTCACGCGGCCGACCGCGCGCGTGCCCGTGGCGTATCCCGGCGCGCGTTGTTCACGCCCGCGCTGCTCGGCGCCTACATAGTCACGTTTGGCGACAACATCTTCTTCGGGTTCGATCTCACGTTATTTCCGCTCTGGATGAAGAATCATCTGGGTGCGTCGGTTGCTCTTATCGGTCTGGCATACGCGATGTGGGCGTTGCCCAATATCGTCGGAGCACCATTTGGAGGCCGCCTGGCGGATCGCATGCGCCGGTCGATTTTGATCTTCGTGTTCGGCCTGGCGCAGGTACCGCTGTACGCCGCGCTTGGATTCGTCCGTTCGGCTGTCGCGGTTCTCATTATTTTTGTCATCCACGGGGCGGTGTACTCGCTGATCCAGCCGGCCGTGGACGCGCACCTGGCAAAGTCCTCGCCGCCTGCGGCGCGGGCGCGTGCCCAGGGAATGTACAGCGCGATGGGTCTGGCCAGTGCCTTCATCGCCGCAAACGTACTACCCTGGCTCTATGGTATCGACATTCGACTCCCGTTGTTCGTGATGGCGGGCGGTCTCGGGGTGTCTGTGATCATTGGCGGATCATTGGTACGGTACTCGGAACGCCTCAATCAAACGAGCAACGCGGGCGGTGGAGTCGCGGTCGTCGCGGACTGAAGCACCCACTGTACGCGTGCACCGTCGGGGTGCAAATCCGTCACCGCGGTCACACCGGTAGAAGCAGGCGATTTCGGGTGGCGATGTCACGTGCTTCGCTGCGAGCCCATAATGCGTGATCGAACGCCTCGGATCCCTTCCGCAATTCCTGAAAATCGGAGCGATGCAGTATGTAGAGCTCGACGGTGTCCATGGCCCTGCAGGTCGCGGTGCGCGGCACATCTCGCAGCAATGCGATTTCTCCAAAGTAGTCTCCGCGGGACAGCGTACTGAGATTCAGCGCTTTCGCACTTGCCGTTTGCCGCGTCACTTGCACGATTCCACTTTTGATAATGTAGAACCGGTCGCCTGTCTCGCCTTCTCGGACAATGACGCTCCCGGCTTCACGCCGACTCACTTCCAGGCGTAGCACGACGGTATCCAACAGTTCAACCGGTAATGTGTTGAGTGCCGGCACCTGTAGGAGGAAGACCCGCAAATCGATTACTCCTTCGGTGCGCCGGAGGATTGGAATCGAAATTACAAGGAGTACGAATCCCACGAGGGCAACGGCGACACACGCGGCGCGCGCTCCGATGGCCGCCATGATCGGACTAACTACCACAGCGCCAAGGCCCATCGAACAGATGACGACCGATTCAAATGCCCCAAACACTCTTCCCAGCAGGCGGTGGGGGGTAACCGACTGGATGATCGTGATTGCTGTTATTTTCGCGAAGGCATCGGCGAATCCGGTGAGAAACCAGGCGATGAACGGCAGAGCACCGGCGGGACTGAGTCCGAACGCCATCTCCGCGACCGAGCTGGCACCCGCGCCCAGGATAAAGACCCATACTGCGCTCCGGCGCGACACGAATGGACCTATTGAGAATCCACCGAGAAATCCACCAACTGCGTACGCGCCGTTCAGGAAGCCGATACCCTGGCCACCCAAATGAAACGCCTGAACGGCGAGCACGACCGAAAGCGCCCAATACGCTCCACCGAACAAAGTCAAGCCTGCCCAGCTCAGCGCTATCGCGAGTAGCGCGTGACCGCTACTTTCGCTCAGGAAGCGTAATCCGTCCAGAGTGTGCGTGATCCAGTGCTCGTGCACTTCGGTCGATGTATGCTCGGGAATCGCCGCCATGACGACCGCGACCGCAGCCAGCAGCAAGCCGGCACTCGCCACCAGGAGCACCGTTCGTGTCGTGCTGAATACGAGAATTAAGCCGGCTAGAGCCGGACCGGCGCCGAACGATGCCATGTCGATCTGGCCCATCACGCTGTTGGCGTTTACCAGATCGTCATCTCGCACCACGGCCGGAACGACTGCCAGGAGCGCGGGGCGGAAAACGCTTGACAGGAGCGCCGCTACAAAGACCAGCGGAAATGCAAAGGGAAGCGTGGTGAGCGAGTGAACCGCAAGCAGGCACACCATGACTAGCGCACGGCCCACAGTGGCGGCGATCATGGCATATTTCCGGTCCACGCGATCGACAATTGCACCCGCGACCGGAACGAGGAGCGCGTACGGCAGGAGGCGAGTAAGCGTGAGCAGGGCTACCACGGTAGGTGAATGGGTAAAGCCGTATGCCAGGATAAAGAGCGCGACGATGTAGAACCAGTCGATGACAGTGGAAGCGGTATACGCGCCGAAGAGCAACCGGAAGGATCGATTATCGACCACGACGCGGTATGGACCGAGCCACCGCAGCCCGGTCGGCACGCTACGATCGGTACTCATCTCCGGCCACTCGCGACTGATATCACGTCAGGCTCCATTCGAGTTGCGGCGATTGAGATCAACTCCATTCGCGGCCTCGAGACAACATAGAACGCTCGGTAAAAGCGATGATAGATGGTACACAGGCAACGGACCGGACCAAAACTAGGGTGCCTTCTGGTTTTCGCGGAGCCTTGCGAACGAATGTAGGCGAGTAAGGGGAATAGCAGTGAGAATCGGCGTCACGTTTCCACAAACAGAAATCGGTGAGGACCCGGGCGGGATACGCGCGTACGCCGTGGCCGCCGAGGAATTGGGGTATTCGCACCTCCTGGCGTACGACCATGTGCTCGGCGCCGATCGAGCTCAACGGCCGGACTTTCGCGGGCCGTACGACATCGACACCATGTTCCACGAGCCGTTCGTGCTCTTTGGGTTCATGGCAGGATTCACCAGCACGCTGGAATTCGTGACGGGCGTCATTATCCTGCCGCAAAGGCAAACTGCGCTGGTTGCGAAGCAGGCCACGCAAGTCGACGTTCTCAGCGGCGGGCGATTGCGCCTCGGCGTCGGCATCGGGTGGAACGATGTGGAATACACGGCGTTGGGTCAGGATTTTCGCACGCGCGCCGCGCGAAGTGAGGAACAGATACGGTTACTGCGTGCACTCTTCTCGACTGATTCGGTTACGTTCGAAGGTCGTTGGGATCGGGTAGAAGCCGCGGGTATCAATCCGCGACCAGCGCGGCAGTCTATTCCGATATGGATCGGCGGGGGTGCGGATGCCACGCTGCGCCGCACAGCCAGATTGGGAGACGGTTGGTTCCCCCAAATGCCGGCCGCGGCAGCGGAGCCGCTACTGCAACGTCTCCGTGATTACACCGTTGAGGCCGGACGTGAGCCCGGCGACATCGGCATCGAAGCCCGCGTCACGATCGGGAACAAGGACACCGAGACGTGGCTCGCCGAAGTGAAGGCCTGGAAGGACCTCGGAGCGACCCATCTAGCCATCAATACGATGGGCTCCGGGTTGCGGGGAGCCGAACCGCACATAGATGCAATCCAAGAATGCATGGCGGCTCTCACCGCGAATGGCTTGCAGTCGCCGAACGCATCGTAGCGTCACCGTCGCTCGACCGATTCTCCGAGCGCCTCGGCCGGCAAGGTCGGGGCGCTCGGAGACGAATGCATCTGCCTGGCATTCGGCGGCAGCCGGCTGGACTGTTGATCCGCGGGCCAATCGATTATTTTGGAGCAGGCTACAGTACCGCGCTTACAGCCTCTTGTTCGTACACTCCGATTCGATCCTCGTGCTGTAACGTCAAGCCGATGTCGTCCAGACCGTTGAGCAGCCGGTGGCGGCTGAACGGGTCGACCTCGAATGGAAGGGATAACTCGCCGCCGTCCTCGATCAGGCAGCGTTCCAGATCCACGGTAAGTCGGTATCCTGCGTGCTCTCGCGTGCGTTCCACGAGTCCGTCGATCGTCTCGTCAGGGAGTGTGATTGGCAAGAGACCGTTCCCCAACGCGTTGTTAAAGAAGATGTCGGCGAACGACGGGGCGATGACGGTTCGAAAGCCGTAGTCGTCTAAAGCCCAGACCGCGTGCTCTCGGGAGGATCCACATCCGAAGTTCCGACCCGCCAATAAAATACTCGCGCCGGCATAACGTGGAGCATTGAGCTCGAATTCCGGGTTGGGCTGACCGTCGGGTAGGAAGCGCCAGTCAAAGAAGAGGTACTGGCCAAAGCCGGTGCGCTCGATCCTCTTCAGAAACTGCTTGGGGATGATTTGATCGGTGTCGACATTGGGACGGTCGAGCGGTGCTACGAGCCCGGTGTGCGTCGTAAACGCTTGCATCAGTCCCTCCAGTCCCGAATGTCCACAAAGTGGCCGCTGATAGCGGCGGCGGCGGCCATTGGCGGGCTGACCAGGTGCGTTCGCCCACCCTTGCCCTGCCGACCCTCGAAGTTGCGGTTTGAGGTCGACGCGCACCGCTCCCCTGGCTGGAGAATATCCGGATTCATACCCAGGCACATCGAGCAACCGGCTTCACGCCAATCGAATCCGGCCTCGCGAAAGATGCGGTCCAGTCCCTCCGCCTCGGCCTGTACCTTGATCTGCGCGGAGCCGGGGACTACCATTGCCGACACGCGTGGATGAACTTTACGGCCCTGTATGACCTGCGCCGCGCCGCGTAGATCTTCGATTCGGCCGTTGGTGCACGAGCCGATGAAGACGCGATCCAGGGTGATCTCCTGGATCGGAGTACCGGGGCGCAGCGCCATATACTCCAGCGCCCGTTCGGTGGCGTGAAGCTCCGATTCGGAGCCGAGCTCGTCCAATCGAGGAATTCGACCCGAAACGGGCGCCACCATGCCGGGGTTCGTGCCCCACGTGACATGCGGCTCGATCTGTCGGGCATCGAGACGGATGGAACGGTCGAACGACGCGCCCTCATCGGTCGCCAGGTGTTCCCAACGCTGAACGGCACGCGCGAAGTTATCTCCCTGCGGAGCGTAGGGGCGATTTTCCAGGTAGGCGAAGGTCTTCGCATCGGGAGCAATCATGCCGGCACGGGCGCCGCCCTCGATGGACATGTTGCAGACCGTCATCCGTGCTTCCATTGAAAGCGCGCGAAACGCCTCTCCTCGGTACTCGACAACATGGCCCACGGCGCCGTCGACGCCGATGTGACCGATGATGGAGAGGATCAGATCCTTGCCCGTGACTCCCGGAGGCAGCGTGCCGTCAACCCGCACCTCCATCGAGTGAGGTTTGGTCTGTCGAAGGCACTGGGTCGCCAGCACATGCTCGACCTCGGACGTTCCAATTCCGAATGCCAGACTTCCGAATGCCCCGTGTGTGGAAGTATGACTGTCTCCACAGACAATCGTCATGCCGGGCTGGGTCAACCCCAATTCGGGCCCAATCACATGGACGATACCCTGCCGTGGACTGTGGAGGTCGTACAGAGTGACGCCGAATTCCTGGCAGTTCTCGGCCAGCACTTCCATTTGACGGACTGCGATGGCATCGGTGCTCGGCCGCGAGCGCGACCAGGTCGGCACGTTGTGATCCATGGTCGCAACGGTCCGGTCCGGTCTGCGGACCGAGCGTCCGTGCAGACGTAATCCTTCGAAGGCTTGCGGCGATGTTACCTCGTGGACGTAATGCATGTCGATGTAGAGGATTGCAGGTTCGCCCGGATCCTGAAAGACCACGTGGCTTTCCCAGATCTTGTCAAGCATGGTCCTGGGCGATGACGCGCCCGACACGTGCGGTGGCTGTGCGTTTTCGTTCATAGAGTGGGTCTCACCTTCGATTCGTACGTCAATTGATATCTGTCCTCTAGCCCGTCAATTGCTGATCCGGGGCTCGGTCATGTGCGCTTAGCAGGGAGTATTCAAGGCTATCGACCAGTGCCGTGGCGCTGGCGCTGACGATATTGGGTGAAGCGCCAACCGTGTTCCAGGTTCGTCTGCCGTCGGTCGCTTGAATCCACACACGCACGCGTGCCGAGGTACCGCTTTCGTTATCGACAACGCGCACTTTGTAGTCTACGAGTCGTACCGCGCCCAGCACCGGGTGCGACTCGATCAGGGCCTTGCGGAGAGCGGCGTCGAGGGCGTGGACCGGGCCAACACCCTCCGCCGCCGACATGAAGCGCTCGCGGCCGACGCGCACTTTGACGATGGCCTCTGAACCGTCCGTCTTTCCTCGGTGTGCCGTAGTAACGGAATACGACTGGAGGTGAAATTGCGGGATGTGAATGCCGGCGGTGCGCAGCACCAGGAGCTCGAACGACGCATCGGCGTCTTCGTAGATGGTGCCGGCATGTTCCAATCGCTTGATTTCTCCCAGGAGCTTGAGCGTGGATTCAGGCGACAAGGAAAGTCCAAGCTCGTCGAGTTTATGCTGGATATTGCTGCGGCCGGAGAGGTCCGAGACAAGTACATGACGCTGGTTTCCGACCGCCTCGGGCGCGACGTGCTCGTACGTCTCGGCGCCCTTCATCACCGCGTTCACGTGCATACCCGCCTTGTGAGCGAACGCTTCGGTCCCGACGTACGGCAGCTTGAGGGTATGCGGCGCATTGCCTACCTCACTGACGTAGCGTGACAGCTCGGTAAGCCGGAAAATACTTTCGGGTGGGAGACAGTCGTACCCCAGCTTGAGCTGCAGGTTGGGAATGATGGAGCACATATTTGCGTTACCGACACGTTCCCCGTATCCGTTGACAGTGCCTTGTACCTGTTGGGCACCCGCTTGTACCCCGGCGATGGTATTGGCTACCGCCAGTTCGGAATCGTTGTGCGTATGGATACCAACCCGAGTTGCGACGGCCGCCACCGCGTGCGTGCAGGCCGATGATATGTCGGTGGGCAGCGATCCGCCGTTGGTGTCGCAGAGCACGACCCAATCCGCTCCGGCCCCGGCAGCAGCTTGCAAACAGGCAATCGAGTAATCCGGATCGCCTGCGTATCCGTCGAAGAAATGCTCGGCGTCAAACATCACCTCGCGGCCGGCGGCCTTCAGGAAGGCGACCGAATCGGCGATCATGGCGAGGTTTTCTTCGGCCGGGATGCCCAGCACCACCCGAACCTGTTCCGCGGACGCTTTTCCCACGATGGTCGCCACCGGTGTCTGCGCGTCGAGTAGGATTCGTAGATTTCCATCGTCGACGGCCGCGGTTCTTGGCTTACGCGTGCTGCCGAATGCCGCGAGGCGGCTGGTGCGCCATCGCAGGCGCTTCGCCTTGGCAAAGAACTCCTCGTCACGCGGGTTGGAGCCAGGCCAACCGCCCTCCACATAGGCGAAGCCGAGATCGTCCAGGCGCTTTGCCACGCGCAGCTTGTCTTCCACGGTGAGGGTAAACCCGTACGCCTGGCAGCCGTCACGCAACGTGGTGTCGTACATTGCGATCTTCACGGGCACCTCCTTGTTTCAAACTGTCGATTACCGCATTCGTAAATTCACTGGTTCCGGCCGGAGTTATACCTTCGCCGGCAAGGTCCGCCGTAAGGCAGCCGCCGGTCACGGTCGCGCTCACCGCCTCACGAATTCGCGTAGCGAGGTCCGGTCGGTTGAAGGTCCATTCCACCATCAGCGCCACGGACAGGATACATCCGACCGGGTTTGCCACGTTCTTTCCCTGCAGGGTTGGCGCCGAGCCGTGAATGGGCTCGTATAAACCGAATCGTGCTTGCTCGGCACCCGGCCTGAGACTGGCCGACGGCAATACGCCCAGCGAACCCGCGATAACCGCCGCGAGGTCGGTCAGGATGTCGCCAAACAAGTTTTCCGTGACCACGACATCGTACGAGCGAGGTGATGCAATGAGCGACATTGCAAACGAATCGACCAGAGCGTGCTCCAGCTCCACGTCGGGATTCTTTTTCCCGTACTCGGTCGCTACGTCCCTCCAGAGGCGGGACGTGTTCATCACATTGGACTTGTCGACCGAGGTCACTTTTCCACGCCGGCTGCGGGCTAGGGCGAAGGCAAACTCGAGTACCGCTTCGACTTGCGAATCGGAATAGGTTGCCGTATCGACCGCGTACCGGCCTTCGGAGGTACGGTCATAATACGACGGCTTGCCAAAATAAATGCCGCCCGTCAGCTCCCGCACGAACGCGATGTCCGCCCCGCGCGCGGCCTTCTCGGTCAGCGGCGAAAGCGCGCCTCCGGCCTCGGTCCAGGACACGGGACGCAGGTTGATACCAAGTCCAAGCTCGGATCGCAGTTGTAACAGGGCACGCTCCGGACGACTTTCGACCGGCAAGTGGTCCCACCTGGGACCTCCCACGGCTCCCAGCAGGAGGGCATCGGCCTGCCGGCAGCGTTCAAGATCTTCAGCTCGAAGTGGCGTGCCAAACGCGTCGATGGCCGAACCACCGATCGAGAGCGGGGTGCGCTCTACCTGTACATCTTGCTCGGCAAGAGTCGCGTCCAGTACCTGGAGTGCCGCACCCACGACCTCGGGACCGATACCGTCCCCGGGCAGTAGTACGAGGTCATACTTCACGAGATTGCGCTCCCGTGGGCCGGGAGTTCAGGGAGCCGGTGCGCGTTCGACGGCGCTCCCGCTACCTCGTCCATCTTTGCCATTCATCGTCGGTGCTGTACGGCGAGAAGTACTGCGCTCCGCCATCGGTGCGAGCGTCGGCGGGTACGCCCAGGTCGTCGGTCGGCACCTCACCGGGACTTACAAATCCCCACTCGTACCATACAAAGTTCTGATCGAAGCGTTCTTCAGTTTTCACGTGTTGCCTCACTCATTGAAACTACGAAGTGGGTACCGGGTCAGCCGGTACGTCTTTCGGACCAAGCCAGCTCATCATGGAACGCAGCTCGTGCCCCACTTGTTCGATCTGCTGTTCGCGACTCTCGCGCCGCATGCGCTTGAACTCGCTTCCACCTGACTCACACTCCGCAACCCAGCGAGCTGCGAACGAGCCGTCCTGGATTTCCGTGAGTATTTGGCGCATGGTCGCTCGTACGTGGTCGTCGATAATGCGCTCTCCCGAGACGTAGTCACCATACTCCGCGGTATCGCTTATGGAATAGCGCATGTACGATAGGCCGCCCTGATAGATCAGGTCGACAATCAGCTTGGTCTCGTGCAGACATTCGAAGTAAGCCAGCTCGGGCTGATATCCGGCGGCGACCAGTGTTTCAAAGCCCGCTTTGATCAGCGATGAGAGTCCGCCACATAGGACAGCCTGCTCGCCGAACAAATCGCTTTCGGTTTCCTCGCGAAATGTGGTTCGAAGCACGCCTGCTTTGGTGCTGCCGAGGGCCCGGGCGTAGCCGAGTGCGAGGATCTCGGCGGTACCCGAAGCATCCTGCTGTACGGCAAACAGGGCCGGGACGCCGGCCTCGAAGTAGAGTCGCCGCACCATATGACCTGGCCCCTTGGGCGCCACCATGGCAACGTCGACATCGTTGGGCGGCACGATTTGCTTGAAGTGAATCGAGAAGCCATGCGCGGTCATAAGCAGCTTGCCCGGTGTCAAATGCGGTTTGATCGATTTCTCGTACACCGACTTGTGGAGCTGATCTGGAAGCAGGACGCTGATGAGATCGGCCCACTCGCTTGCATCCGATACGGTTTGCACGATGAAGCCGTCGCTTTCCGCCTGCGCCCAGCTCCTACTTCCTTCATAGAGGGCGACGCGCACGTCGCAGCCACTGTCTCTCAGGTTTTGGGCGTGCGCATGTCCCTGACTGCCATAGCCCACGACGGCAATGCGTCGAGCCTGAATTGCTTCAATATCCGCGTCGTCGTCGTAATACACTTTTGCCAATGCGTGTTCTCCTGCGAATTCAGACTGATTGCCACGCGCGGCCCGTATGAACCGCCATGGGATTGGTTCGCGCCGACTCCTCGATACCAAACGGCCCGAGGGCTTCGAACGCGGCGTTCAGATCGTCGCGCCGGCCCGACATTTCAACCACCAGATAGTCGTTACCTTCCGATACCGTTCGTACTCCAAGGCCGTCCATCAAACCTTGAAGCTCCAGACGTTGTTGTGGCGAGCAGCGCACGCGCGCCAGCGCATACTCGCGCTGCACGGTACCCTCATCGGCATTCGTGACCTCGAGAACGTCCGATAGGCGTTGTAGGTGTCGCGAGATTTGCTGAACCGTTTCCGGTCCGTCCACAACCACTGTCATCCGGCCGATGCCGTCCGCATGCGTTCGTTCCAGTGTCATTCCGGCAATCGGGAACCCGCGACGCCGGAGGAGTCCGATGATGCGGTCGACCGCACACGGCCCCTCGGTAAATGAGACTGTGAGCGTTGCTTCACTCACCGGCGGCCTCCCCGGTGCGGAATCGATTGGGCACCACGTCTTCGATCATGGCACCCACGGATTGTCCCGAGGGGATCATGGGATAGACGTTTCGTTCCTGCTCGATTGCAACGTCCAGGATCGTGCAGCCGGGTGTGTTCGCCGCCCACTCCATGGCTTCGGCCAGCTCGTCGATATGGTCAACCCGCCGTGCCTGTAACCCGTACGCTTGGGCCAGCAGAATATAGTTTGGGCTGGTGATCGGCGTGGCGGAATACCGGCCGCCGTGGAAGAACTTTTGCCACTGGCGAACCATGCCGAGGTAGCCGTTATTCATGATGACGACCTTCACCTCGATCCCTTCGGTGGCAATTGTCGCCAGTTCCTGGATGTTCATCTGAATGCCACCGTCACCCGCGACCGCCCAGACCGGACGGTCGGGCGCGCCGAACTTCACGCCCATCGCGGCTGGGAGCGCGAAGCCCATCGTGCCCAGCCCGCCGGAGGTGATGTGGGTGTTCGGATGGTCGTAGCCATAGTGACGGGCCGACCACATCTGATTCTGTCCAACGTCGGTTACCAGGATCGCTTCGCCGCCACTAACTCGCTTGATTTCTTGCAGAATATCGATTGGTTGCGGTAAATCGTGATCGGGACGATGGACCGGATACTCCCAATTCCTGATCTTCTCCAGCCACTCGGAGTGATCGCCCGCGTTAGCCAATTGAAACAGCCGCTCCAACGCTTCCCGTGCATCGGCCGCTATCGGGACCTCGGTGGGAACGACTTTCTCCAGTTCAGCGGCGTCGATGTCGACATGAATGATGCGCGCATTGGGAGCGAACTCGCTGATCTTGCCGGTAACGCGGTCGTCGAAGCGCATCCCAACGGCGAGAATAACATCGCATTCGTCGATCGCTCGATTGGTGGATGCAGGACCGTGCATACCCGGCATCCCGAGCGACAATGGGTGGGACTCCGGAAAGCAACTGATGCCGAGGAGCGTCGTGATAACGGGAATATTCGTCTTCTCCGCCAAATCACGCAGCGCGTCGTAACCGTTCGCGAGGATTACCCCATGACCCGCCATGATCAGCGGCTTTTGCGCTCCGTCCAGGAGATCCGCGGCCGCACGCAACTGCTCGTCGCCGCCCAGAGATCGCGTCGGGTACTCCGGCGCGCGTTCCGGTGATCGATACTCCGCTTCTTCGAACTGTACGTCCTTCGGTACGTCAATCAGAACCGGGCCTGGCCGTCCACTGCGGGCGATTGCGAATGCACGGTGAATGGCCGGCCCGAGCTCCTCGGCACTGCGTACCAAAATACTGTGCTTGGTCACCGGCAGCGTGACGCCGATTACGTCCGTTTCTTGAAAACTGTCCTTGCCGATTGCCGGTCGAGCGACCTGACCGGTGATGGCGACGATCGGCACCGAGTCCATATACGCATTGGCAAGCCCCGTCACAAGGTTCGTGGCGCCAGGTCCTGAGGTTGCCACGCACACGCCGACTTTTCCGGTGATGCGAGCATAGCCGTCGGCGGCGTGGGTCGCGCCTTGCTCGTGACGAACCAGCACATGGTAGAGATCGTCACACTGGTGCATCGCATCGTAGAACGGCATGATCGCGCCGCCTGGATATCCGAAGACCACGCTTACCCCTTCTTCGACCAGGGCGGCGCACATAATCTCGCCGCCGTTTAGCCGCTGGGCCGGCGTAATCTCCTCTTCACTCAAAGCTTCGGTTGCGATTGCCACGACGTCGTCCTCCAAAAACCGGATAAAGGAAAAGGCCCCCCGTTCGGGAGGCCCTTTGGTGTTTCGCCGTTCCCGGCTAACTCCTTGAACCTCCCGAACCCGCAAGAATTACGAGTACAAGGAGGACTACAAGAATGGGGAGAATAATGACAGAAATCCCGCCGGACACTGTCAGGCGGGATTTGGCCACGGGAGCACCGGTAACAGCAAAACTGTTACTCGGGGTGTGTTTCCGCATTGTGGCCGCACGTTCAGTCATGTACGTCTCCATATAGCTGCACTCTATGCTACCGAGAGATGCTCTGAGCGTTCTATAGACAGAGTGTCCGGACTGACAGCCTTATGATATATGCAATATATACAGTAAGGCGCGTTGGTCTCCAGTTTCGGAGTACCATCCAGTCTACGGTGTTGCAGCGGAACTCTGCCGGGCATCGGCTACGCCCTTCAACGTGTGACTCCCCAATTTCCGTATGTTTTGCCCACTTGTCCGGAATGACCTGCCTCGCTACAATTGCAGTAATAACTGAATACATAAGCTCTATCAAGAGTGGCTGAGGGCCCGGCCCTGTGAAGCCTGCCAACCTACCCGGTGTGGGTAAGGTGGAAAATCCGTCAGACCTTGTCTGAAAGATACGGCGCGTACAAGCTCCTGAATCTTTCAGGAGCTTTTTTCATTGGTAAGGAGCGTAGGATGTTTGCAACCGGTTTGGTCTGTCGCCAGTGCGGCGAGGAAAGTGCAATTGCACCACGATACTATTGCGACTCGTGCTTTGGTCCGCTCGAGGTGCGATACGACTACGAAGCGATCCGGAATCATGTGACCACCGCTCACGTCGCCGCCGGCCCCTCCACGATCTGGCGCTACCGTGCGCTCCTTCCCGTTGAGCGTCGGCCGGTTGACCTGGGAACCGGCTGGACGCCCCTGCAGCGCGCCGATCGCCTGGCCGATGCGCTGGGTATCCGCGAACTGTGGATCAAGAACGACTCTGTGAATCCCACCTTCTCGTTCAAGGATCGCAACGTGTCGGTGGCGGTGAACAAGGCGCTGGAATTCGGCTTTGACACGTTCGCTTGCGCTTCCACCGGTAACCTGGCCGGATCGGTCGCCGGTTTTGCGGCGCGCGCCGGTCTGAAAAGCTATGTCTTTGTACCGTCTGACCTCGAACAGAACAAACTGTTGTCCGCGGCGGTGTACGGAACAACGCTGGTAACCGTGGACGGCAACTACGATGCTGTGAATCGACTCTGCGGACAGATTGCGGATCAGTACGGCTGGGGATTCGCCAACATCAATCTTCGACCCTTCTATTCCGAAGGCAGTAAGACGATGGCCTTCGAAATTGCCGAACAACTGGGTTGGCATGCGCCGGACGCCGTCGTGGTTCCCATGGCGGGCGCTTCACTGCTCACCAAGATCCACAAGGGATTTGGCGAAATGGTGAAAGTCGGGTGGCTCGATGAAGCCCGCACGCGATTGATCGGCGCGCAGCCGGATGGGTGCAGTCCCGTAGTGAAGGCGTTCAAGGACGGACGCGAAGACATCTCGCCGGTGGTCCCCGACACCATCGCGAAGTCGCTGGCAATCGGCGATCCGGCCGACGGGTACTATGCGCTCAAAGCTATTCGTGAGACGGGAGGAGAGGCGGAAGCGGTCTCGGACAAGGATATAGTCGAAGGTATCCGTCTACTGGCTTCGACCGAGGGCATTTTCACGGAAACCGCCGGCGGCACGGTAGTGGCTGTCGCACGGAAATTGCGCGAGCAGGGTCAACTGGGAGCGGGCGATCGCACGGTGCTGTGCATCACCGGCAACGGACTAAAAACCCCGGAAGCGCTGGTTGGGGCGCAGTTCGAGACGTTGTCGCTGTCGCGAGCCAGTCTCAGTGCGTTCGAGTCTGCATTCGAGGGCTTGAGAGTTGCCTGAGGCACATTGGCTCCGCACCGGAAATCGCTTGCCGCGCAGCGGCGAATCGGACACACGACGGTACGACGTATATAAGGAGAGGAACAGATGGCAGTAACGGTTCGACTTCCAGGCCAGCTCCGGCAGTGGGCGGACGGACAGAAATCCGTGCAGGTCCAGTCGGATTCCGTGGCCGGTGCACTGCAAGACCTTGGCAATCAATATCCCGGCGTGAAGGAACGAATACTCGACGACGATGGACAGCCACGCCGGTTCGTAAACGTCTACGTCAACGGGGACGATGTGCGGTTGTTGCAGGGATCCGATACGCAGATAAGCGACGGGGATGAGATTATCCTTGCTCCCGCCGTCGCCGGAGGATAAGCCTCAGCGATCGGAACTGTGCATAGTGCATAGTAAATAGGCTCGTACATTGGTTTTTGTAACCACTGTACGATATGGCTAGTCGCGGTACTATTGATCTACCGAGGATGCCCGCTCACCGAGCGGGCATTCGTACATGCCGAGCCCGTAGCACTTTGAAGCGAGAGGTTCATGCGCGCAGTGAATACCTGGCACGAAGATGACCCGTATCGACTGCTCATGGAGCAGGTGATCGCGGGAAACGGCCTCTCCGCGGTCGCGCGCGTGCTGTGCGATTTAGTCGACCTGCCGGCAACCGTGGCGGACGAGGAATTCGATCCGCTCCATGCCTTCGCGCCGCGTGGGCGGCATCTCAGCGCCGAGGAGGCGGCTCTTGCCCCCGAGACGCGGAGCAAGCTCGAATTCGATCTCGCCCGCTCGCCACGCGCCAGTACGGCTCCTCCGACGGCGCGAGTCCGAGGCACCGACGGCGAAGAATTCGCGGTTGCTCCGGTCGTGTTGCCCTCGGGCATTGTCGGCTATGTATGGGTGGCAGACCCTTCGGGGCACATATCCAACTCGGCTGAAGAGACCGTTGCCCAGGCCGCGGCCGCCTGTGCCATGGAGATGGTTCGGCAGCGCGCCATCATCGAGGGCGAGACTCGCGTTCGGAATAGCTTTCTAGAAGATTTGCTCAGTGGAAATGTCACGTCCGTTTCCGCGACCCGCCGCCGGGCGCGGTATCTGGGATATGACGTACGCGGCGATCAAGTGGTCTTCGTGCTCGACATGGACCAGTTTTCAACCTTTATCGATAAGCACAAGATGGATGAGAGCGGCATCCAGCAACTCAAGGACCGATTCCGGCGCAGTGTCGATGCATCCGCCCCGGCGATCTGGAGCAAGACCCTCATCTGGGAGCATAGCGACTCGATGGTGATACTGGCGCCGGTTACCAAGGATCTCGACCACTCTGGCCTGAGCCGCCGGGTGGAAATGCTGCGGGCCGGTGTGGAGAAACGATTGAATGGCCCAAGCGTATCCGCCGGAATTGGGCGAGCCTGCAACGACCTCGCCAGACTGCAACATTCGTATAGGGAAGCAGAGCATGCGCTTCGCATTGGCACGGCATTTTCCGGACCGTCGTCAACCGCATCATTTGACGATCTGGGCGCGTATCGGTTGCTGTTTCACCTGCGCGACCAGCCCGAGCTTGCAACGTTTTGTGAGGAAACTGTCGGAGGACTCGAACAGTACGACGAGCAGCACAAGAGCCATCTGGTGGATACCCTCCGGACGTTCCTGGACCTGCAAGGAAACATAAGCGAAACTGCGCGGGTGCTCCATCTGCACCGTAACGGCTTACTGTATCGATTGACCCGGATCGAAAAGATCGCGGGATGTGATCTGTCGAACTCGGCGCAACGGCTTGCCCTACAGCTCGCGCTGTTGGCGGAGCCGCTTCTGCACCGCGAACGCAGCACCGCATCCCGTGTTCAGCGAGGAGAGCGAGGATGACCATGGAGATGACAGGAACGATCGGCTATCAGGGCGTACCGGGCGCGTACAGTGAGGAAGCTTTGCTGTCTTTTCTCCCGGGATCCGCGCCGGTTCCAAGACGAACCCTACACGACGTCTTTGCTGCGTTGCACGACGGTGAGATCGACCGAGCGTTCGTGCCGGTCGAGAATTCACATGCCGGCAGTGTGGCCGAAGTCTACGAGCTGATGTTGGATTATCCCGTGACGGTCGAGGCCGAGTGGGTGCATCCGGTCAACCATTTCTTACTGGGCGTCAGCGGAACAGAGCCGTCCCAGGTCGAGCGAGTTTTCTCTCACCCCCAGGCTCTGGCCCAATCGTCCGCCTTTTTGCGCCAGGCGAGCCTTGAATCCGAGCCGTATTACGATACCGCGGGTGCGGCGCAGATGGTGGCGCAACGGCAGGATCGCAGATACGCCGCCGTGGCCAGCCGGCTGGCCGGAGAACGCTACGGTCTCACCGTGCTGGCAGAGGGAATTCAGACGGCCACCGATAATGCAACTCGATTCTTCCTGATTTCTCCCGGTGAATGGACCAGGGAGCGCACCCCGCTCGATCCTGGAGCAGGTAAGACATCGCTTGTTTTTGCGGTCGAACACAAACCGGGGTCGCTGGTTCGGGCACTTGGTTGTTTTTCGCGTGAACGTGTCAATTTGGCTCGCCTCGAGTCGCGACCGTCGCGCGAGCGACCGTGGGAATATCTCTTTTTCGCGGATGTCGAGGGCTACACTCACGAACCGCACCTTGCCGCCGCCATACGCGAGCTGAAACGCCTCAATCCATTCGTGCGCATCCTCGGCAGCTATCAGAGCGCGAGTGCGGCCGCGGCAACGTACGCCCGCAACGGTACGACCGGTTGATGCAGGCGACGCTCGACGTCTCCCGGCGTGCCGCCGGCGTTCCGGCATCACCCATTCGCGCGCTGGCCCCGTTAGCCGCGCAAACGGCGGCGCGCGGAATCCGTATCTATCACGTCAATATTGGTCAGCCCGACCTACCCGCGCCGCGAGCAATTTTGGACGCGATCAAAGCGCCCGCAGACGGCATCATCCCGTACGCCCCCTCTCACGGGCAGCCGGAAACGGTCCGAGCCTGGTGCCGGTATTACGGGCTGCAGGGCTTTGAACTGGAACCGGCCGACCTCGTGGTGACGACCGGCGGCGGAGAGGCGATCGGTTTCGCCATGATGGCAGTGGCGGACCCCGGCGATGAAATTCTCATCTTCGATCCAACCTATGCGAGCTATCTCGGGTTTGCCGCTACCGGCAATATTCGGCTTGTGCCCATCGCGTCACCCGCGCCGGGATACCATATGCCGCCACCGGCCGAGATCGAGACCTACGTCACGCAGCGGACGCGTGCCATCGTCGTCGTGAATCCGAACAATCCGACCGGCACGGTCTACACGCGCGGCGAGCTTGCCGGCCTGATGGAGGTCGCACAACGCTACGGATTATTCGTGATCGCCGACGAAACGTATCGCGAGCTCGTGTTCGATGGACGTGAACACGTTGGGGCTATGTCGTTCGAAGGGATGGAAGACGCCGTCATCGTGGTTGACAGTGTCTCGAAGCGATTTTCCGCTACCGGCATGCGTGTCGGGTGTCTCGTTAGCAAGAACCGAGCGGTGACGTCGGCCGCCCTTCGCATGGCCATGGCACGCCTTTCGACACCGACGATCGAGCAGCTCGCCGTTGTGCCGCTGCTCGAAAACCCTCGAGAGTACACCGACTGGCTGCGCGGCGAGTATGAGAAACGCCGCGATGTCACCTACGCAGCGGTACAGCAGATACCGGGCGCGAGGCTAGCGATTCCTGAGGGTGCATTCTACGTGATGGTTCAGCTCCCCGTTCCGGATTCGCAGGACTTTGCACGTTGGCTGCTCACCGATTTCGAGCGTGGCGGAGAAACCGTAATGGTCGCGCCTGGGCCGGGATTTTACGTGGGACCCGATCGCGGCCGGAATGAGGTGCGCCTGGCATTTGTGCTCAGCGAGAAGCCTATGCGGCGGGCTATCGAATTGCTAGGCGAGGCGCTGGCCGCCTATCCGGAGCGTTCCACCTCCTTGTCTTGAGATTTTCGGGTGCTCGCTTCCGCACCATAATTGGCCGGTGTTCGCTCTTGCGGCTAGTTGGTGCAAAACTGCCCGCACTATTCGCGGGGTGCCGGCCGCACGAGTAGCCGATCGATAGACGTCTGAATAAAGCCGGCGCCAAGGTAGAGGCTGCGGGCGGCGTCGGTCCGGAAGCCCACCTTCAGGCGGCTTGCGCCTTTGCGTGCGAGCCGATCGAGGCCGTTCGTCAACAACATGCGGGCGAGGCCGCGTCGCTGGTAGTCATCCTCGACGCGCATCGGTTCGAGGAGTCCGACCAGTGTGGTTCGATCGAACCAGAACAATGCGTAGCCGGCGACCCTGCGATCCACGTCCTCAACCGCCAGATCGAGAGTCGGATCGTACAGCGAGCACTGTCGTAGCCGTGGCTCGACCAGTTCACCGTTGCGAGCGATCATCGGATGCCGACGATCCGCGCGTGACACGCGATCGACGATCGCGAACCCATCGACCTGCGCGACCGGCGGTCGATGGTCGGCGTCCATCCATCCGGTGCCCGACAACTCGTCGGTCATTGCGAATCCACTCTGGATGGCGAGGTCCGCCAGTGCCGTGTCGTCCTCGTGCACCAGCACTCGGAGTGCCTTGTCCGTAAGTCCGGCGGTGGCTTCCAAAGTCGCGGCCCAAATGTCTTCCTCCTTGACGATCGACGGCACGGCGAAGACGTCTACTTGCCAGGCGTCATCCCAGGCCGTCAACCCTGCAGCCGCTACGGGGCCGACGTCGTCGAACCAGACCGGCAGCGCGAGTTCGTCGGTCGCCCGGGGGCGGCGCCACCACCACTGCACGTCGGCGGCATCCCACATGCCGGCGAGCGGATCTGCCAGGCGAGCGCGCTGCAGGACCGTGGCCGTCGCGTTGAGCCGCTCGAGGCCGCGGAGCAGATCGCTTCGCACGCCAGAGTGCGTCACGCGCTCTCGCCGGGCCGTTGAACGCGGCGACTTCGGCGGCTGCTCACCCACCTCAGCGACGCACCACTAGTACACGACCACAGGGAAGGTGATCGCTTGTGACCGCTGACGTGCGTGCCCAATACACGGTGCGGAGGTTCCTATGCGGTCGCTGCGCCCGGTCTGGCACGCTCCGCAGCAAGGCGTTGGAGGAAGGCAGGCAATCGCCCCGTGCTGAAGTCGAATACCTTCGCCCATGCCGGCACAATCGTGATGCGCGCCATCTGCGGGTACATGCCGCGGACTTGCTCGGCGAAATGGTCCCACTGCTCTTCCGGCATAGTCTTCTCTGACGCTCTGAGGTACTCAGGCGGAATCCCATCAACGACCTCGATCTCGACCGTCCCGCGCACCAGCAATTGCTTCCACGGTGCTTGTTCGGTGTCAATAGTCAGCGCCACATGCGGGTTTGCCAGCAGAGCCGGGGCCTTGGGTGAGGTGGGTGAGGTGCAGATCACGATCTCTCGACCAGTCCAGTAGAACGCGATCGGGATCACCCGTGGCGTCCCGTCCGTCCCGACGTAAGCTAGCCGAGCAGGGATCGCTGATTGGAGGAGCTCTTGCGCCACGGGGTCGTTAAACGTGTCGATGATCTCACTTCGTTCCATAGTCACCCTCCTCTCAATCACCTTCCCTGTGGCAGTGTACTAGTAAGTTACTGCGTTTTCATGCTGTGTCCCACCGTTTGTCTCGACAGCTCTAATGGAGTGGCGCCGAATGCGAGCAAGCAGCGTGGAGTGCGGCTACAAGCGAGACACGCGACCCAAAGGCGCTTGTCGTCAAGGCTGGAGTGAGCGCGCACGTGTATGACGGCGATCACGTAACGCGTCCGCAATTCGATCGACCGCTTGTTGCAGCATGGACAGGGAGGCGGCATAACTGATGCGCACGAATCCTTCACCGCGAGTATTAAAGGCCGTACCGGGCACTAACGCTACGTGCGCCTCAGTCAAAAGCCAGTCCGCGAAGTCGTCGGAGGAAGGAGACAGCGCGCTGATATCGGGGAAGGCGTAAAACGCGCCATGTGGAGTGGCGCACGATACGCCCGGCAGCGAGTTCAGCGCCGACACGATATAGCGGCGCCGATCGTCGTAGACCGCTCGCATCTCGGCCACACAGTCCTGCGGCCCGCTCACGGCCGCCAGCGCGGCATACTGACTCACCGACGCGGCGCACGACACAATGTGTTCCTGTAGAACGTTCATCGCAGTCAGCAGTACCGGCGGCGCTACTACGTAGCCCACCCGCCAGCCAGTCATGGCGTACGTCTTGGAGAAGCTGAACACCGAGATGGTCGATTCCGCCATGCCGGGAAGTGCGCCGATACTGTGATGGCTGCCTTCGTAGATCAGGTCTTCGTACGTCTCGTCGGAAAAGACCAACAGTCCATGCTCGCGTGCCAGCGCGGCGACGGCACCGATGCTCTCGGGGCGCAGCACCGCGCCGGTGGGGTTCGACGGCGAGCAGAGCAGGATGCCGCGCGTGCGACCGGTGATGAGCGGTGCAAGTATGTCCCGTCTGATGGCGTAGTCCGGTGGATCAAGTGGATAGGACACCGGCACAGCGCCGACCATGCGGAGTTGCCCCTCGAAGTTGGTGTAGCCGGGATTGGGAATCAGCACCTCATCGCCCGGATCGAGGCTCGTCAGCATGGCGAGGATCAGCGCTTCCATGGCACCGACCGTCACTCCCACCCACTCCCGGTCGACCGGCAACCCGTTGCGGGTCCGAACCTTCTCGGCGATGGCGGCACGCAATTCCGGAATGCCGAGACCGTGCGTGTAGCGCGTGTGGCCGTGCGCGATGGCCCGTTCGGCAGCAGCGACGATATGCGGCGGAGTGTCGAAATCGGGCTGGCCAACGGCCAGGTTGACCACGTCGTCCATGCCGGCGGCGAGGTTAAACATGCGCCGAATCTTCGACTGCGGAACGGATCGCGCCCGGTTCGAGATGAGGCGAATGCCTCGATCGCTGGAAATGATTGTATCGGTCATGCGCGTCGGTTCACCCCCGCCCCGAGCATATCGCATGGCTGCCCGCAGCACCTGACGTACAGTAAAAAGGCATCCAGCGACGAGGTCTCCAGGGAACGCTATCCGTGCCTCGCGTCGCGGGGTGAATGTCGGGCACGAGGTGAAGGGATGGAGTACAAACATCTGGGCCGCTCAGGCGTGTTGGTCAGTCCACTGGCACTGGGCACGATGAATTTCGGGCCGCAAGCATCGGAAGAAGACTCGTTTCGCATCATGGATCGCGCGCTCGAGCATGGGATCAACTTCTTCGATACCGCCAACAGCTACGGCGGACGTGGCAAAACGGAGGAGATCGTCGGTCGGTGGCTGGCCCAGGGGGGTGGTCGGCGCGAGAAAGTCGTGCTGGCGACCAAGGTCTACGCGCCAATGGGCGACTGGCCGAATATGTCCAAGCTCTCCGCGCTGCACATTCGGCAATCGTGCGAGGATAGCCTGCGCCGCCTGCAGACCGATCATATCGACCTGTTCTGGATGCACCACGTGGACCGCGCCACCCCCTGGGAGGAGATCTGGCAGGTCATGGAAGTGCTGGTGATGCAGGGCAAGGTGACGTACGTCGGCAGCAGCAACTTTGCCGGGTGGCACATCGCGCAGGCTAACGACGAGGCGAAAGCGCGCCATTTTCTCGGGCTGGTCGCCGAGCAGAGCATCTACAACCTGGCGGTGCGCACGATCGAACTCGAGGTGCTGCCGGCGTGCCAGGCTTACGGCATGGGCGTCATTCCCTGGAGCCCGCTGTATGGCGGGATGCTGAGCGGGCGCGCTCTGCAGAACGCATCGTCCGGACGGACGGCCCGGCAGGATACGGTAGGACGAATCGACAAGCATCGATCCCAGATCGAGGAGTTCGAGCGCTTCTGCAGCGAGAGTGGCCGGCGCCCAGCCGAGGTGGCACTGGCCTGGGTCATGGCCAATCCGGCGGTCACGGCTCCGCTAATCGGGCCGCGTACGCTCGAACAGCTCGACGACGCGGTGCGAGTCCTGGATATATCCCTCTCTCCGGAGGACATGCAGCGGCTCGACGAGATCTTCCCCGGACCAGGCGGCACGGCGCCGGAAGCGTACTGCGGTTTTTAGGCAGTGCGATGATGCATGTCGATCCCTCGATCCTTCCTGAATCGCCCGCGCTCCTGCGTATCGCCGTCGATGGCGGCGAACCGAGCCTTGCGCTCTGGACAGACGGGACCCTGCGCGATCTGCGTGCCGCAGCGGATCGACGCCTGCAGTCGCTCGATCGCCTGCTTGCTCTGAGACGTGCGGAGATCCAGGACACGATCGAGACTCTCCGTCTCGCCGCATCTGCCCGTTCTCGACCCGGATGCGGTGGAGATACTGGCGCCGGTCGAGCACGGGGAGGTCTGGGCGGCGGGTGTCACCTATCGCCGGAGCCGTGAGGCTCGCATGGAGGAAGCTGTCATCCAGGACCACTACGCCCTGGTCTACGAGGCGGATCGGCCGGAGTTGTTCTTCAAGACGGCCGGGTGGCGCGTCGTGCCGCCCGGCGGAGGGGTAGGTATTCGCGCCGATTCGACCTGGGATGTCCCGGAGCCGGAATTGGCGGTGCTCTCTAATCGATGGGGTGAAGTGGTGGCCCACGCCTGCGGCAACGATATGAGTTCACGCAGCATCGAGGGCGAAAATCCGCTCTACCTCCCGCAGGCGAAGATCTACAATGCCGCCTGCTCGATCGGGCCCGCCGCGGTCTTTGCCTGGAATCTGCCGTCGGAGGTGCCGGCGATCGAGATGACCATCGAGCGTTCCGACCTGGTGGTCTTCAACGGAACGACCACGGCCGGGGAGATGGTGCGCGACGTCGGCGAGATGGTGGGAGTGCTGCACGCGGCGTACTCCCTCCCCGACGGCGCGTGGCTGCTCACCGGCACCGGGATAGTACCGCCCAACGACTACACCGCGATGCCCGGCGACGAGGTCAGCATCCGGATCGACGGACTGGGCACACTGCGGAACCGCGTGGAACGCGTGTCGCATAGTGGGGCAACCGCGCTGCCACGCCGGTAGTCATTCGTCAAGCAGGCGAGATCCAAACCGCGTCCTGACAATGTGGAATGGAGACCGGGCAGTCAGCAATTCCTTACGTTAAGAAGCCGATCCAGTACACCTCTTCTGTCTGGTGAACGAAGCCGGCCTTCGCCGCAACGCGCATCGAGGCGACGTTTGCGCGGTCGCACTCCCAACACGCCACCAGGCCACGCGCCAGGGCCTCGTGGATGAAGTGTGCGGTCGCGGCGGTTGCGATTCCCTGACGCCGGTACTGTGGGTGCGTTGCGATCCCAATGCCGCAGAACGTCGGGCCCACATACTCGGCGGTACACCAGCAGACCACCGCATCGTTCACCACCGCTACAACCCCGAATCCACGCTCCGCAAACCGCTCCATGGAGGGCCACATTCCTCCGATCTCCTCACGGATGTACTCCACCCCAGTGAGGTCATGCGAGCTCAGTAATTCCGGCGTGATCGGCAGCAACGTCACGCCGGAGGCTGCTGGAGAAGGAATGAACGGGGCCTGGGTCGAGTCGTACACCGAGAAGTGGGTCACGGTTTGACTGAGTTCGATTCCAGCGAAAAGATCAGGGACACCTCCCTCCAGCGAGTGAGATAGGGTGCGAACCTTCAAACGCTGGACTCCTTCGGCGAACGCACGCGCCAGTAATCCAGCCATGAACCGGGCAAAGGTGCCGTATGCAGGAGCTGCCTGTCCGTCACCTGCCAGGTAAAGAATCTCGTTGCCCCTATCCCACAGGACCAGGAGAGGAGGGTGCTCGACCTCCGCGAGATTCCAGAGCTCGCCCGCCGTATTGCCCGCAAGAATCGAATCGACCACCATTGCAAGATGTGGCCCTGGAAAGTGGCTGCGATAGAGAGTGAGTCGGTGCGCTATGTCGGTATACGATCCATCCATTCCATGCCTTACAGGTGTTCGGGAATCATCATCGACCTGACATCATATCCGCCAGGCCGGTCGGTGTGCCTCAGACATAGGAACCATGATGCCCATAAGAAGGGAATCGAGGCTCAGAGGGACGGTTCGCTGCCAAGGTTCACCGCGCTCAGATGCGCGTCCAGTGCCGTGGCCATGGTTGGCGGCATCGGGGCACCCGGCGGACGCACACGCGATTCGCGGATGGCACCGCGGCGGCGCAGAAGCTCTTTGCGCACGGCGAGACTGATCTTCTCCTGTGCCTCGAACAACACCAGCGGAAGCCAGGGTACATAGGCCGCGCGCGCCGCTTCGAAGCCCCCTTCCCACCAGGCACGCACCGTAGCGACTAGCGCTTCGGGGACGGCGAATCCGGTCATGGCACCGGCAGACCCGGCCAGGAGCTCGTCCAGCAGGCCCACGCCGCCCAGGCCACCGAAAATCGGAATATCGACCTCCGCGCTCACGGTGGCAATCGTCGGCGCGGTAGGGGGAGACTCCGCTTTTATCGCCACCACACACCCCGCGAGCGTCGCGGCACGGGCCAGCGCCGGGGCTGGAATGGAGATCCCGGAAGCCGCGGGATGATCCTGCAGCACGATGCCGAGTCCGGATGCAGTGGACACTTTCCGCAGGTGCTCCGCCAGGCGCCCCGGGTCGGGCGTGGACACCTGCACCATGGCGGCGTACGCCCCACCCTCTGCCGCACGAGATGCTTCCTCGATGGCGGGAGCGGTCGCGAGGGCGGACATTCCGGCGACGACCGGTAGATCACCCGCCGCGGAAACCACCGTGGCGAGTACCTCCTGCCGCTCCGCCGAGCTCAAGCGCGCGGCCTCTCCCAACACTCCGAGCGCGACCAGGCCCGTCACCCCTGCGGCGCGATACATGCCAACCAGACGCTGTAGCGATTCCGTGTCGACCTGTAGGTCGTCGCCCGCGAAGGGCGTCGCCAGAATCGCCCAGACGCCGCGTTCCAGGTGCTGATAGTCCATGCTTCTATCCCTCTGTCTCCCTCTCAGGGCAGTGCGGAGAGCATGCCGCCGTCGACGATGATGCTCTGCCCGGTGATATATGCGGCGCTCTCCGAGGCAAGGAAGGCAACGAGCGCTCCTACCTCTTCGGGCCGGCCGTAACGACCGATTGGAATCGTCCCCTCGAACTGCGTGCGATACTCCTCGTACGAGACGTTCTGTGCTTTGGCGCGCGCCGTATCCAGTGCCTTGACTCGATCGGTATCGACACGGCCCGGCGATACTATGTTGACCGTAATACCATCGCGCGCGACCTCCTGCGAAAGGGTCTTCATGGCGCCTACCAACGCCGGCCGAAAGGCATTAGAGAGCACCAGTCCCTCGATTGGCTGTTTGACCGACGACGAACCGATGATGATGATGCGTCCGTAGCCTGCGGGACGCATCCGCTCGACGCCCATGCGCATGGCGCGGATCGCGCTCATCAGCGTGAGATTGAATGCGGTTTCCCACTGTCCATCGGTGGCGGCCATAAATGCGCCCGGTGGAGGTCCGCCGGCGTTCGCGACCAGCGCGTCTAGCCGGCCGAATCGCGCATCAGCGCGCTCGAATACCGCCGAAAGCTCGTCCGCGCTGGAGACATCCGCGGCCACCGCTTCCACGTCCGCGCCCAGTGCACGGAGGTCGGAGGATACTCCCTCGATCGATTCAGCGGAGCGGGAGCATACCACCAGGTTGAACCCCGCGCCGGCGAGCGCCTGCGCCGACGCCCTTCCCAGCCCCTTGCTGGCGGCCATGACGATAGCCACCCGCCTGTCTGTGCGAGCCATGCGATTCCTCCTGTTCAATTGTCGACAATTAGACAATGCTATATAATCACGGGATCTGGCGGCGAAGCACCTTCACCGAATGCGAGGACATCTTGGACCGTTCCGGTACCGGTACCCCGGTGATCCTGGCATACAGCCGGCGCATGGCGCCACAACTGCGTGCCTGGCTGCTGGAACACGGAGCACCCGGTACGGTGCTGTCCGCTTCCACGCCCGAAGAGGCTGCCGCTTTGATCGGTGAGGTGGAGATCCTTTTCGGGGCGAGCTTTCCGCTGGAGGTCGTCGCGTCTTCCACCAGGCTGCGCTGGATCCAATCGATGAACGCCGGTGTCGAGGAGCTTCTAACGGCGGAAGCCATCCCGCCAGCAGTCACGCTCACGAGGGTGGTCGATCAATTCGGTAAGCCAATTGCCGAATATGTGTTCGCCGAGTGCCTGGCGCAGGTACGGTCGCTGGATCGCACCCGCATTGCCCAGCGCGAGCACCACTGGGATCACTTCGTCGCGGGAACACTGGAAGGTAAGACGCTGGGTGTAGCGGGGCTTGGATCGATCGGTCAAGAAATCGTGCGCAAAGGTCGTGCCTTCGACCTGCGGATTCACGGCCTGAGTCGGACCGGTGCAGCTGCTCACATCGTGGATCGGCACTTTAGCCCAGAAGAATGGGAAGAATTCGCCGCCGGCGTCGACGTATTGGTCTTGACCTTGCCGCGCACCGCCGAAACCGAGGGGGTGGTCGGACGCGCTGTCCTGGAGGCGATGCGGCCCGACTCCTTGCTGGTCAATGTGGGGCGTGGTGCACTGGTCGACGAACCGGCTCTTATCGAATCCGTACGCGCGGGGCGTATCGGGAAGGCGATCCTGGATGTGTTTGCTCAGGAGCCGCTTCCTGCCGACAATCCCCTCTGGTCGGAACCAAATATCGTGGTCACGCCACACATCTCGGGCCCGAGCACGGTGGAAGGCGTGGGCCAATTCTTTCTCACCAACCTCAAGCGCTACCTGGCGGGTGAGTCACTGTTGGGGGTGGTCGACCGCACGCGCGGATATTAGAGCTACCGCGCATCTCAATTGACGATAGTACACATTGGTGGAAGTTCAGTGAACCAGGGAGAGGCAAGGAAGAGTAATGACGGAGAGTATACTACGCGTCGGTGTGCTGGGAGCAGGAGCCTGGGCGCAGCATGCCCACATTCCCGGTTGGCAGCGAGACGCGCGCTGCCAGGTCGTCGCCATCTGCGACCCAGAGCTGGAGCGAGCGAAGGCGTTCGCCCACGAGTTCAATATCCCCGAGGCGACCGACGACTGGCAGGCGCTTGTCGCGCGCTCCGACATGGACGTGATCGATGTCGTCACTCCGTCTCACACTCACCACGACCTGTCGTGGGGAGCACTGGAAAATAATAAGCATGTGCTGTGTGAAAAACCGGTGGCCTACGATTTTCGGCAGACTCGTCGGGCGGCACAGTACGCTCGCGACCGTGGGTTGAAGACCAAACTCGGCTTTACCTTTCGCTACAGTCCCGGCGTTCTCTACGCAAAATCGATGATCGACGAGGGGTTTATCGGTACCCCGTTTGTCTTCAACGGCTACGAGCAGAACTCGCAGTGGCTCGATCCGCAGAATCCACTGCGCCAGGTCGATCCCGAGGCCGATCAATCGATCCTGCAAACGTCGTCCCTGGAGGGCTATGGGGCACCGATTATCGATATCGGTCACTGGTGGGTGAATTCCGATTACACGCGTGTAACCGGGACCATGCGCAACTTCATTCCCGAGCGGATGGTACGTGCCACCGGCCGCATGATGCGCATGAATATCGACGATGGAGACATATTTATCGGCGATTACGCCAATGGCGCATTTGGCTCCATTCAGACCAGCTTTGTCACAATCGGCAACTATCCCGGAGTAGAAGCTCGGATTTACGGTGAAAAGGGCGCGATCATCTGCCGTCTCATCGAGGAATTCGGCGTGGCGGAAACCATCCGGATCGCGACTCCGGACAGCGTGGAATTCAAGGAAATGGACCATTCCCGCCCGGTTCTATCCACCCGGAGGGCATGCGCGGGAATCATGGCGGTCGCTCTTCTACGCCAATCTCGTCCGTGACTTCATCGACGAAATTCTCGAGGGCGGCGATCGCAATCAGGGGAATTTCGAGGA
Organism: uncultured Chloroflexia bacterium; assembly: GCA_963737125.1. Lineage (GTDB taxonomy): Bacteria > Chloroflexota > UBA5177 > UBA5177 > UBA5177 > JANWJD01. The sequence goes on from CAVTRL010000001.1 coordinate 709,600, forward strand.
TGGCGCGTGGGTGCAGGAAGTCATCAACGCGGTGGAGACGTCGTTCCACGAGCGTCGCTGGGTCGACCTTCCACTCGCATGACGGCTATCGCTCCTTCCGGAACTGCGTTCGGCGCCTGGCTGGATGACTTCTTCGCGTCGTACTATCGCTCTCGACCCGTCAATGCGACGTTCATTGGCGTTCATGACTACGATCATGTTCTCCCTGATGTATCGGAAGAAGGGTTCGACGCCCTACGCACGGACACGCGGTCACTGCTCTCCCGCTTGAGGTCGCTGCCGGATGAAGCGCTCACACCGGCCGAACGCATCGACCGAACGCTGGCTGAAGGCTTCCTGGAGATCAGCGCGTGGGAGCTCGCGTCGCCGCACTTTGTATACGGCAACCCGTCCGTCTACACTGGCGATGCCATTTTCGGAGTGCTCTCGCTCTTTCTACGGCCCTTCGCTCCACTGGACGAGCGGGCGCAACGGGCCGTGGAGCGATTGAACGGTATTCCGACCTACCTGAACCAGGCACGATCGGTACTGCGAGCATCACCTCCAGCCTGGATCGATCGTGCGTTGCGTGAGTGTGCGGGAGCACGCGCCTTTCTCGGCAACGGCATAGATCTGCTGTCGCGGCAGATCGATAGTTCGAGTATCGATCTGCGGAGTGCGGCTGACCGGGCCGGCGCGGCCTTTGTCGAGTTTGAAGGCTGGTTGCGAAGCGATCTGCCGCGGCAATCGGCACCCGAATATGCATGCGGACGGGACGTTCTCCAGGAAATCGTGAGACGCGCCCACTGCGTGGAAAAGAGCTTATCCGATCTGGAATCGTACGCTCTCCATCACATCGAGACATCGGGAGCGTATCTCAGGGAGCACGCGGCTGACTTCCAGGCCTCGACGCCGGATGAGGTACTGGCAAAGCTGAGGGCGCTGCATCCGACCACCGACGGCTACTACAGTGCGTATCCAGCAGTGGCCCAGGCAGCCCAGATGACCGCATTGCAACACCGGCTCCTCACCTGGCCCGACTTCCCGCTGGAATTTGTACCGCAGCCGGAATGGGCGCGGCAAGCTGCGCCGTATCTCTATTTTCTGTTCTATCGATCGCCGGCTCCGTACGACCATGTTTCTCCGGTTCACTACCTGGTGACTCCGATCGAGCCGGATATGCCAATCGACCAACAAAGGTCACGGCTGCAGGCGACCAACGACAGCGTGATAAAGCTCAACCATGTGGTTCACCACGGCGGCATCGGACACCACGTTCAGAACTGGCACGCGCGATCCGCCGCTTCGCGTGTAGGCCGGATGGCGGCGACCGATTGTGCCTCCCGCATCGCCATGCAATGTGGCGGGACGATGGCGGAAGGGTGGGCTTGTTACGCCACGGAGCTGATGGGTGAAGCTGGGTTTCTCACGCCTCTCGAGAGCTATGCAGAGGTGCACGCCCGTCTGCGCATGGCGGCTCGCATGCTCGCCGACATTCGTCTCCACTCGGGCGCCTGGGATCTCGACAAGACGGCGGGCTTTTACCGAGCGACGGTGGGCATGTCCGATGAAGCGGCACGTGGCGAAGCGGTGAAAAACTCGATGTTCCCGGGCACGGCTCTCATGTACCTGTTGGGCACCGATACGATCCACGACCTTCGCCGTACGATGTCAGAGCGTGCCGGTTCGGCGTTCGACCTCCAGCAATTCCACGACCGGTTCCTGTCGTACGGCTCAATTCCCGCGGCGCTGATAGCACGTGAGATGCAAAGTGAGGTCGATGATGTTGAGCGATAACACGCTGAGCTATGCCGAAGAGATGACCGCAGTGCTGCTTGGCGTCGACGCTCTGGTGCGCCGGGACGGTGGCGACGCCGACGATGGGCTGGTTGTCGTCAATATGGACCCGGATCGGCGCCCCACCGCCTTTCGTGATTTTGAGCACGCGGAGTCCATGCTGCTCGACCTGAAAAGGCGCTCGGTCGATCTTCCCGAGCCGGACCGGCGACGATATTACGATCAATTGTGTGGATCCACCCTGACCCTCCTGAATTGGCGGCGGGGACATCTCTCCTTTGCCGACCAAATTACAGGATTTCTCCACGTCCCTTCCGAACCTGTGGGCGACGACCAGCTCGATAGGTTACAGCACGCGCTGTACGAACAACTGCGCGCGATGGGGTACGACGGCTCGCTGGCCGAAGCGGCGCAGGCCTGGGAAGAGAGGAATCGGGTTCCGGCGGACGAGGTTGCCGGTACGTTGCAGGAAATAATGGATGAAGCATGGGACCGGACGGTCCAACGTATGGAGATTCCTGCGCCAAAGTCGGACGGCATGCAGGTACGCACCGTGTCCGGTGTGCCATTCAACGCCCGTTGCGACTATTTACAGCGAACTGTTGAGCTCAACATCGATCCCGTCCTTACCCGCCAATCGCTCAAGCACCTGGCGGTGCACGAGTGCTATCCCGGCCACTACGTTCAATTCAAGCTGCGTGAAACCTGGTATCACAAGGGTACCGCGGCTGCGGACGGGCTCTTGTCAATTGTGAATTCGGCAAGCTCCAGCCCATTTGAAGGAATCGCCGACAACGGGCTCTACGTCATCGATTGGGCGGATTCGGACGACGATCGGTTATCGGCGTTGCTTGGACGATATCGGTCCGGTCTCGGCACGGCGGCTGCCTGGCGGCTACACGCACTCGGGTGGAGTGAGTCCGACACTCTCGAATGGCTGCGCACGCGCGCTCTCATCGGGGGTGAAGGGTGGGCGGCGAACCGCATCCGGTTTATTCGTGCGCCGCAACGAGCAGCGTTGATCTGGTCGTACTGGTGGGGTGGCCTATGCGTGCACCCCGTCTGGGAGCGCCAGACGGTGGAGCAGCGGGGAGCGTTTCTGAAGTATCTCTACGGCAGAATGCACTCGCCACAGACCATTGCCATGTTTGACGCTTCACCAGTCGGGAACAACTAGACATGCTATCCAGGAAACGCACGTACCTCCTGTTTGGTACTATGTCGACAATCGACCAAGTGACAGGTATACTACCTCTATTCTGTCGACGAAGTGAGAGCCGCGGATGAGCGAGTCGGACCTGTGAAGGAATGAAGCAGATAGACAATGTGCTCGTGCCTGCACTGGGCGTGGTCGGCCACATACTCGAGCCCGTTCATTCGCCGTCGCTGGCCGACTCGGTACTGAGCGAGCTTCGGCGCTCGATTATCAACGGCAAACTGCCGCCGGGAGAACGTTTGATCGAGGCCGTGCTTGCCGAGCAGCTTCAAGTCAGCCGGTCCACCATCCGTCAGGCCTTCCAGCAATTGCGCTTTGAAGGACTGGTCGAGATGCGCCCGCGGCGGGGTGCGGTCGTCACCCGCATGTCAAGCCGGGCAGCCCGCGATGTCTGCGCGGTTCGCGGAGTATTGGAGGGATGGGCCGCCCGCACGGCGTGTGTGGTGCTGACGGGCGCCCAATTAACGACCATGCGCAATTTGAGCGAGCGCATGGGTGAGTGTCTGGTCAGTGGCAACGTCTATGGGGTCGTGGAGATCGACATCGAATTTCACACCTTCATTTGCCAGAGCGATTCCAACCAGCGGTTGCGGGAATACTGGCAAGCGCTCAACGCGCTGCACGGTGCGTTGATGTCATCGCGATTGGCCCACTATAACTACGATGCCGCGACCGTGGTCGGGTTGCACAACGAGCTGTGTTCGGTACTGGCGATACGAGATGCCGACGCCGCCGAGCAGGCGGTGCGACTTCACTATCTCGGTGCTCGTTGGCAGGATGACGAGGAGGGGTAGCAGTGGTTACCTACGCCATTCGGCGCGTGCTGATCTCAATCCCAGTGCTGTGGGGAGTACTGACTCTCGTCTTTTTCTCGGTGCACTTTATTCCGGGTGATCCGGCCGAAGTGATGCTGTTCGGGCGGGGACACCCGGGCGATGTCGCGGCGCTTCGACACCAGCTCGGTCTCGATCAACCGCTGATGGTCCAGTACGGAGAATTCATGCTGCATGCGGCGCGTCTTGACTTCGGCGAGTCCATCGTTTCGCATCAACCGGTGATGGACGAGATTTGGGCTCGTTTCCCCTACACCGCCGAGCTAACCGTATCCGCCATGATTCTTTCCGCGGTGTTCGGCGTGGTCACCGGCGTATTCGCCGCTATGTTTAATCGGACGGCGCTAGGTACCGCGATTACATCGTTCGCCGTGCTGGGCATCTCGGTCCCCGATTTCTGGCTCGGCACCATTCTGGCCGTGATCTTTGGCGTCCGCCTGCACTGGCTACCGCCGGCGGGCACCGGTGGATTTTCGAGCATAATTTTACCTTCGGTCACGCTCGCGATCGTCGTTTCGGCTACGTTGACCCGCCTGGTTCGGTCTTCGATGGTCAATATCATTGGCCAGGACTACGTGCGGACGGCGCGCGCAAAGGGTGTACGTCAATCTGTCGTGATAACCAAACACGTACTCCGGAATGCGTTGATTCCCGTGGTGACAATCTTCGGACTCACGCTGGGCGGCCTGCTGGGCGGCGCGGTCATTCTCGAGAACGTCTTCGCCTGGCCCGGATTGGGGACGCTGGCTGTGTCCGCGGTTACTAATCGAGACTTTCCGGTGATCCAGGGAACGACCTTCTTTTTTGCGGTTATTTTGATCCTCGCGAACCTCCTGGTTGACCTCTCCTACGCCTTTCTCGATCCCCGCATTCACTACTCCTGATCGATACCACCGAGGCATTTCGCATGGAAGCTCTCGATACCGCCGGTCCTCAACTCGAATCGACCATCAGCGAACGGCGAGTGACGTTCACCGGGCAGATCATGCGACGGCTCATGTCCGACTCGAGCGCGATTGCAGGCACGTTTTTTCTCGGACTCACCGTGCTGCTGGCTATCATCGCGCCGCTGGTTACACACCGCGGCCCGGATACCATCAATCTCGACGTTTTGAACCAAAATCCTTCCGGTTCGTATTGGTTCGGCACCGATTATCTGGGCCGAGACATGTGGTCGCGAGTGGTCTACGGTGGGCGCATTTCGCTGCCGGCCGGCGTTGGAGTGGTGGCAATTGCCTTCGGCGTGGGAGTGCCACTGGGACTCATCGCCGGTTTCATCGGTGGACTGGTCGACGACATCATCATGCGCTTCGTCGACATTCTCCTGGCCTTTCCCGGTATCCTGCTGGCCATCGGAGTTGTCGCGATCCTCGGGCCGGGTCTGACTTCCGCCGTCATCGCGGTGGGGGTTGCAGTGATTCCCGGCTTCGCCCGTTTGGCGCGAGGCTCGACTTTGCGGGCGCGCGAGCAGGATTACGTCGAGGCCGCACGGGCGCAGGGAGCGAAGAACTCGCATATTGTCGTCCGTCATATTTTGCCCAACATCGTGGACCCGCTCATCGTTCTGGCCACCTTGAGTTTGGGCAGCGCCATTCTGGCTACGGCGGCCCTGAGCTTTCTCGGCCTGGGGACGCAATTACCCACCTCCGATTGGGGCACACTGCTCAGTCAGGGCTACGAGCATATGTTTCAGTCCTGGAGCGAGGTAACTTTTCCGGGTATTGCCATCATCGTTTCCGTTCTCGGCATTAATTTGCTCGGTGATGCCTTGAGCGATGCGATCGATCCGCGCCAATGGTCTCGTTAACGAACGTGGAGAACCGAGCAAAGGAGGAGGCTAGGTAGTGCCTAGACCATGCCGCTTAGACGCGATGGACTGTCTTTTAAGGAGAACACTATGACCTGGAAATCGTTTGGACGAAGCCGCCTCACCCGCGCCGCGTTGACTGTGTCGGTGCTCGGCGCCTCCGTGGCCGCCGGCACGGTCCCATCCGCGCTGGCCCGGCACGCAGCCGCTGCGCCCGTGTCCGGGGGGACGCTCAACTACCGCGACCTGGATACCCCCGGTTGTATAGACCCACTGATTGCTCCAACCTCTGTGGAAGGCCTGGCAGACTATCCAACCTTCGACAACCTGGTCCTGCTCGACGGGAAAGGCGTGGCGCGTCCCGACCTGGCCACGAGCTGGAAGTTTAGCCACGGCGGCAAGTGGATTACGTTCCAGCTTCGCCATGGAGTGAAATTTTCGAATGGGAACCCGTTTAACGCGAACGTGGTGAAGTTCAACATGCAGCGTGTCCTTGGACCGGTGGGACAGGCAGCCGGCATGTCCAGTTTTCTGGGACCGCTGAGCACGGTGACCGCCGACAAGCAGTACCAGGTAACCTTCAAATTCAACGCGCCATACCGTCCAGCGCTGCCGAACCTTGCGAACGACTCTCTGGGAATCATCGATCCGATTTCCTATAACAAGGAAGGCAAGACCAAGTACTGCCAATATCCCGTCGGTACCGGTCCGTTCAAGATTCAGACGTTTGCCTCGGGCGGCACGCAGATCGTGCTGACGCGCAACTCCTACCATAACTGGGAGACTCCCTGGGCGCAGAACAAGGGCCAGGCGTACGTGAGCAAGCTCGTCCTAAAACCGATCCTGAGTGACTCCACGGCCGTGAGCGAACTGCTGTCGGGTGGGGTCGATGTTTCGGCGGTTGCCGGAACTCAACTCGATCGAGTCCAGAATAACTCGAACATCACACTGCACAAAGTGCTGACGCAATTCTTGACGTCATTTGGTTTCAACACGGCGCACGCGCCGTTCAACAGCACGGCGGTTCGCAAGGCGATGTCGGAGGCCATCGACCGAAATGCGGTGATCAAGGCGTCGCTCAATGGTCTGGGGCAGCCGGCAACGAGTCTGATTGGGCATAACGTGCCGTACTTCGATCCGACTGCCAAAACTCTCACGCCGAAGTACGACGTGTCTGCAGCCCAATCTGTCCTTAGCGCCAATCACGTTACCGGTCCGTATACGCTGCTCTCCAATAACCGCCCGGCAATGACGGCTGCCGATGAACTCATTCAGGCCGAATTGGAAGCGGTTGGCGTGAAGGTCAACATCGTCTCGAAACCGGGACCCGACTTCATTTCACTGGCCCAGAAGGGCGACTTCGATCTCATTTTGGATAGCTGGTACTCACCCGATGCCGACGTCCTCTACAACACGTTCGATTCCAGCCAGTCGACCGGTGGCGGCCTGAACTTCACGAACTTCAAAAGCTCAACGCTCGACGGTTACCTGGAGAAAGGGAGAACCACCTTTAACACCAAGCTGGCTGCGTCGTACTACGCGAAAGCTCAGCAATTCATCCTCAAGAACTATCTGTCCGATCCGCTTTTCATACCTATAACCGAGTTCGGGGTCCGCAAGCGCGTGCACGGTTTCCACACCGATGCCACCGGCCTCTGGCCACTCTTCCAGGATCTCTGGATCCACTAACCGTCCAGTCACCTTCGAGTTGAGGGGGAAGCTCATCGCTTCCTCCTCAACATCAGTTCACATTCCACCATGAGGAGTAACCATGGCTATTGCCAACGACACACTGAGCATCGCGCGTTCGTACAGTGAAGCGTCTTCCGCCAAAGATTGGGACCGGCTTCGTAACGAGATTCTGGCGCCAGACGTGGAAGCCTGGTCCCATTCGGCGCAGTATCTGGAACGGGGACCGGAAGAGATCATCCATGCACTGCAACAATCAAAAGGATCCGTGACGGACACGCGCATCGAGGTCTACAACGCAGTGGTGGACGGAGACCAGGCGGTGCTCGAATTACGCATCCGCGGGACGGCTCACGGCGATCCAAACGATTCCACGAACACCGAGCTGACCGGTGAGGAACGTCCAGTGACGCTGTCAACCTGCCATGTGTACAAGATTCGAAACGGCAAAATCTGGCGTTTGGCCACGTACAGCGACCGAACCTTCCGATTCGACAATCCTCAATAGGGTTGGAATCGACGTGGCACTGAAATGAACCGCTCTATTCGCTGGGGCATCATCGGCACCGCCAATATCGCTCGCGCCCAGTTCCTGCCCGCTCTTCGCGCGGCAGGAACCGGCGTGGCGGGCTATGTCGGATCGCGTGATGGTGCGAGATCCGAAGCGTGGGCCGCGGAGCACGGGGTAGAACGTGGTGTCGCCGGGTACGAGCAAGTCATTGCGGCGCCCGATGTGGACGCAATCTACGTAGCACTCCCCAATCATCTGCACGCTGAATGGACTGCCGCGGCGCTGAGAGCCGGCAAGGCAGTCCTCTGCGAAAAGCCGCTCTGCACGTCAGTCGCCGAGACAGAAGCGCTGCTCGGTGTGGCCCGCGAGTCAAGTTCACTACTGTGGGAAGCATTCGTTTTTCCGTTTCACGAGCAGTTCTCGCGTCTAGTGGAAGCGATCCAGAGCGCAGCGATCGGCGACCTGCGCGAGATACAGACAAATTTCTACTTCCGTTTACGCAACCGGCAGAATATCCGCCTCTCGCCGGACATGTATGGTGGGGCCGTCAACGACGTTGGCTGTTATCCCGTGCGGTTGGCCCAATTGCTGTTCGGCGCGGCGCCCACCGATGTCAGCGCGATGGTGACCTGGGCGCCTGAAGGGGTGGATGAAGAGACGCAGGCCGTGCTTGACTATCCCGAACAGCGCCGCCTGCTATTTGGCTGCGGTCTCTCCCGACCGTACGACACCTTTACCCGCATCCTCGGCTCGGAAGGGGAGATTCGGGTGAGCAACCCGTACCATCCAGGAGCAGGCGATACGATGGAAATCCGCGTCCCGGGAGCGGACGCCGATCAGTATCCGGCGGAAACCGGTCCGTCGTTTACGAACGCGATTCGACATATACACGGCGTTCTGCGTGGAGAAGAGACACCACGGCACCTGGCAAGCCAGGATTCACTCGACACGGCACGCGCGTTGGAGCTGCTGCACCGAGACATGAACGCGTCCGCGGTTTCGCTTGGCTGAAAACCTGGTTAACGTCTTCTTTTACGGTTCGTACATGACCCTCGAGGTGTTGCGCGAAGCCGATCTCGTACCCCGAAACGTGCAAAAAGCACGGCTCACTGGATTCGACATACGTATTGAGCCTCGGGCCAATCTGGTGCGCTCGCACCAACACAACGTGTTCGGCATCCTATGCCGGGCCACCCACGTATCACTCCAGCAGCGCAGCTAGCCGTTTGGGTGCAACGACTCGGTAGGCATCGGTGACGATGGCGCCTATCTCATTCCAGTCGAGCTCCACGTCGAGATAGACACCCAGCCAACCGCGGTGACCGACGTACGGTGGTATAAAATACCGACGTGGTTGATCAGCCGCCAGCATCGACTGTGCGAGCGGCGGCGCCGCGCACCAAAATGCGACGCGATCGTCGTGATGGTGGTCGGCATACATCACGAATACCTTTTTGCCGCGCACAAACCACGTTGGCTCGCCGTGACTGAGTCGTTCGACCGTTTCCGGTAATGCCAGGCACAACGTCCTCAAGCGACTTAGAGGATCGTCGCTCCCGTCCGCCAGTGTACGCAGCCGGTTCAATTTTTCCGCCTCGTGTCCCGCGTGCCACGGGTCGGTCGAGAACACGTCATGCGCGGCGGCGAAATGCGGCCGCGCTTCGCCCGCTCGGTCCAGGAGAAGGAGACACTCTCCAATCTCGTGGTGGATTTCACCTACCATATTCGGGGCATCCTGAAGACGGCGAAGGTTCTCTTCCTGCACGGCGAGGGCTTCACCCAGCCGGCGTAAGGACCGTAGACACCGCCCGTACGCCCAGCGCGCAACTACCTCCTCGCGCGGTTGATCGTGCGCGGCACGCCAGGCCACTCCGCGTGTGAACAAGTCGAGCGCCTTCTCGTACTGGCCCAGATCGTGGTACGTCCAACCGAGATTGTTGTAGAGGGGACCAAGCCAGTTTCGTGCCCGTTCTTGTGCGCTTGACTGAGCCAACTGGAGCGCCCTCGCGCTCCACGCTCGCTGCTCCTCTAATTCCCCCATGATTCCCAGCATGTGCGCGGCATCAATCGCGTAGAAGTCTTCCTTTCGTTGCACGGCGAGGTGCAAGGCTTCCTGAAAAAGCGGTTTGGCGCGTTCCGCGTCGCCCGAGGAATTGAACACGCGACCCCGTTCCAGTAAGGCTCGTACTCGAACCGGTGAGTCATCGCCGGCGATGCGCCGCTCGACTTGATCGAGTACCTCATGCGCCGCCTCGAAATCACCCAGGAGTCCGCGGGCGCGTGCAATCTGTGTCAACGTTTCGGTGACCGCGGCGGTTTCGCCGGCATGCTCAAGGGTGGGAATGAGCGCCCGAAACCGCTGCTCGCTCTCACCGGGCTCAGAATAATCCCAGAGCGCGTCGATGTCCTCGGACGTGCAACTAGAGGTGATAGAGTTCTCCAAACTTGGTGGTGAGGTAGTTCAGGTAGGACCGTGATTGCAGCGGTTCCCCGGTGGCACGGAGCACCAACTCTTTGGGCTCGAACTTCTGTCCATGGCGGTAGATATGCTCGGTCATCCAGCCACGCAGCGTGTCAAACCGGCCCTGCTCGATCTCGTCGGGAATGGTGGGATGCGCTCGGACCGCAGTGTCATAGAGTGCCACCGAGAGGATATTGCCGAGGGTGTAGGTGGGGAAGTAGCCCATCATGCCACCCGACCAGTGGACATCTTGCAAGATGCCGAGAGTATCCGAGGGTGGTGTGATGCCGAGATACTCCCGACTCTTGTCGTTCCAGGCAGCCGGTGCATCGGCCACCGAGAGTGAGCCGTCGAGGAGAGCGAGTTCGAGTTCGAAGCGGAGCATGATGTGGAGGTTGTAGGTAATCTCATCGGCTTCGACCCGGATGAAGGAGGGATGGACCTTATTGATGGCGCCATAGAAAGTATCGAGCGGGACGGAGGCGAGTTGGGAGGGGAAGGCCGATTGGAGGAGGGGATAGAAGTGGTGCCAGAAGGAGCGGCTCCGTCCCACCACGTTTTCCCACATCCTCGACTGACTTTCGTGCATGCCAAGGGACGCACCTCTGGCCAGGATCGTGCCGTCCAGGGCGGGGCTCACACCTTGCTCGTACATGGCATGACCGACCTCGTGCATCGTTCCAAAAAGTGCCGGGCTGAGAAAATCCGTTTCAAAGCGGGTGGTTATGCGCACGTCGTTCACCGAAATTCCAATGGCGAACGGATGGACGGCTCGATCTTGCCGTCCTCGGGAGAAGTCGTATCCGATCCGTTCTGCGACCATCACACCAAACGACTCCTGCACGCCTTCGTCAAACGGTTGATGGATGACCGAATCATCCACGGTCGCTCCGCGTTCGGCGATCTCCCGGGCCAGAGGAACCAATCCGGATTTGAGATCGTCGAAGATCGTGCGTACTTCCGCCGTCTTCATGCCCGGCTCAAACTCATCGATCAGCGCGTCGTAGACATGATTCGTGTAGCCGAGGCACTCAGCGGCCTCCCTACTTAACTCCGCGGTCTTCGCTAGATTTGGTGCGAAGGCGGCGAAATCGTTCTCTTGCCGCGCTTTCGCCCACACTTCGTGACTGAGGCCGGCATGCCGTCGGATCTCGCTCACCAGTTGCGTGGGTAATTTAGTCTGTTGATCGTATTCGCGTTGGGCGACACGAACCAAGCTTGCATCGTCGCTATCGTACGGTGCGCCGGCTAGCTCGTTGGCTGCGTCGCGTAACAGTGATCCAGTTTCTTCAGAGGTGAATAAATCGTGTCCGATAGTGGCCAGGGTAGCCAGCTGCTCGGCGCGCGCAGCGGCGCCCCCGGGGGGCATCTTGGTCTGTTGATCCCAGTGCAGGATTGCGCTGGCCCGATAGATTCCGTTCACGTCGGCCAGTCGAGCTTTCAAGCGGTCGAATTGTTCGCCCATGGTTCAATTACCCCTCCCACCGTTTAGCAGTATTTGCGTCAGAGCGGGCGATTCGTCGACGTGCCTGGAAGTACACCCGCATGTGCCACGTTCACTATATCGACGTTGGCACTAAGCATGGCAATGTTGGTGGCAAGACCCGGAGCGAGTTTCCGGCTGAGGCTGGACCCTGGTTCGTGGGTGACTCACAGTTTGGCAGCGATGCCGGCTCGTAGCGATTGGAGCGATGGATCGATCGTTACCGGCTGACCCACGGCTGCCGCCGCCGCATCTACATCCTTGAGTCCTGAACCGGTAACGAGCAAGACAACCACCTCGTCTCGGCGAACAGCTTCCTTCGCGAGGCAGGTGTGCAGCGCCGCCAGGGGTGCCGCCGCCGCCGGTTCGGCGAAAATGCCAGTTTCACGCGCAAGCTCGCCGCAGGCGGAAAGGATCGCTTTGTCGGTCACCACCACTGCCCGCCCGCCCGATTCACGGACGTCTCGGACCGCCATCGCGCCGTTCCTCGGAAAGTCCACCGTGATGCTGTCGGCGACGGAGTGCGCCGAGATGCGGGGAATCTGGCCCTGATTTTCGAGTGCCAGGGCTATGGCGCACGAACCCTCTGCCTGTACTGCAATTAGACGGGGAATTCGATCCGTCAGCCCGAGATCACGCAGGTCGCGAAACCCACGTGCGACGCCTGACAGAATGCATCCATCGCCGGTTGGCACCAGCACGACGTCCGGCAGTCGATTGCCGAGCTGCTCGTAGATCTCGAACGACACGGTCTTTTTCCCCTCGATCGTGAATGGATTATGGGCCGTATTCCGGTTGAACCACCCGTACTCCTTTGATGCTGCCAGGCACAGCTCGAACGCATCGTCGTAGCTGCCGCGAACGGCAAAGACCTGCGCCCCGTACGCCAGTGACTGAAGTAGCTTCGCTCGCGGAGCACGTTCCGGGACGAATATCGAGGTGGGAATGCCCATGGACGCGGCCAATCCCGCCAACGATGACCCCGCGTTGCCGGTGGAAGCGACCGCGACCCGCTCGACCGCCAATTCCGCCGCCCGTGCCAACACGACTGCGGACGCGCGATCCTTGAGCGATCCGGTTGGATTTAACGAATCGTTCTTAACGTACAGATCTTCAAGTCCCAGCCGCCGGGCGAGGCGGTCAATTCGTACTAACGGCGTGCCGCCAACGGGAAGCGGTGGCCGCGGAGCTCCGGGCGACACGGCGAGGAGATTCTCATATCTCCACATGCCGGCCGATAACGTAACCGGCAGCCGTACCCGCCCGGACCTCCGTGGGCGAGCGGGCTCTAAAACACCGTCAGGCCCGCACGTAGTGCAGGTGTACAGGTGTGCGCTTGGGCGATACGCCGTTCCGCACAGTGAACAGGTGAAGGATGGGCTAGCAGCGTTCGTTTCGTGAGCCGTCATCGCAGTATTTCTCTCGGTCGTACCCTGATTCGCAAAAAGTCGATCGCGGTGTAAGGAGCCGGCCACTACATAAGGATAGGCGCACGCGTATCATGGTCGGACCAGTACACGGGCTGGAATAAGCGGCCGGTGGCCGGCATGCCCGGTCCTAAACTTGCTCCTTAATATCCAGTATCAGCGTCGCATCTCTATTCAGTTCGGAGGGCCCCAGCCATGTTCGAAAATGTTCTAACAGCCGCCACTATGCCACCGGATAGTGAGATATCAGATCCCGAGTTAAGTCCCGGCCGAGTCGCACCGGGCGCAGTCGCACGCGCGGTGCTGGGCGGTGGATTGGCCGGAGGGCTAGCCACCGCTCCCATGACCGCGTTTATGGCGCTGGCGTATCAGTATCTTCCACTTCATCAACGCACTTCCGTTCCACCCAAATCGATCGCTATGGACCTATTGAAACGCGTGAACGTGAAGCAACACATGAACCGGAAGCAACGCAGTCGAACTGCATGGTTACTCCACGTTGCGTACGGCGCTGGCGCCGGCACGGTGTACGGGATCACCGCGCGCCCGCTTCCCGGGCCGGCTCCGATAAAAGGCGTCGGTTTCGGATTGGTGGTTTGGGCTTCGAGCTACCTCGGCTGGTTACCGGCGTTGCAGGTGTCCGGCCGGGCGACCGATGAACCCGCCGAACGCAATGCAGTCATGATCGCCGCCCATGTCGTGTGGGGCGCGACGACCGGTCTACTTGCCTCGCGGCTCGCGAAGAGCTGACCGATCGGATGCCCGTCCTGCTCCGCGCTTGCATGGACGGGTCAACTCGGCCTACTGTTTCGCGGCACTTTCCATCTGCGATTCTGCTTTCAGCGCAGTGACCACCGGCCACAATACCTTCCCTTGGGCGGCCTGGCTCGCATTTTGCTCAGGGCTTGATCCGACGAAGGCATCAGCCAGCGTGATGCCCTGCATGCCGGTCGACGGTACTCCCAGGTACGATAGGACGCTCGGAGCGATATCGATGAGCGGGACAGGGTAATTCGACACGTACCCTTTTCTAATTCCTGGGCCGGACAGTATGAGTGGAAGGTGCTGGGAGTCCCAAGAAGCGCCTCCGTGGTCACCCTTCCAGTTGCTTTCACCGCCCGCCACCAGCATGGCGTGTTCTTTCATGTTCACTACGACGTCGGGACCATTCGGACCATTGAACGTGCTCAACAGGTACTGGTTTGCATGTTCGACTGCGGCTGTCCGAAATTGGCTCGAACCCTGCGGCGAGAGGTATATCGGACCCTGTTTGGTCGCCACCTTGTAATAGATTGACTGTATATACGGGTTGCGATTCGCAGCGATGTTGGCAGCCACCTGCGGGGCCTTGGCCTTATTTTTTACCCATACGTACGCGGCAGTGTGATAGGTATCGCGCACGATCGACGTACCGGCGGCGGCGACCGCGTTATTGACGATGGTGTGTGAAATCTTGTAATCGATGGTCGAAAATCCATGGTCGGCGGTCAGCACGAACAAAGTCTGGTCAAGAACGCCGGCTTTCCGGTAGACGTCCTCAAGGGATGCGAGATCGCTGTCAAAACTCTGCATCAGCGTCTTGACTCCCGCCGTGTCGAGACCGGCCCCATCGACGTGACCCAGCGGCCAGTCAAACTCCGGAAGATTGATAAGCGTGACCGCCTGGTGCATCGTGTTAAACGAAGATTCGGCGAGCTCCATGGCCAGGTGGTCGCCAACTCCCAGTGGGTAGCTCCTGCTCTTGAGCAGCAGCCCAGGAGTATTGAGCACCGAGGCGGGAGGCACGTGCCCTGGGACGGCGGTCGGCCCAAAGGTGCCGTTGCTATGACTTGTGAAATACATGATAGCGTCGGCATCCGGCCCTCCCAGGGCATCGGCAGCATAGTATTTGTACCCGCTTAGGGCGACCACCTTTGCCTGGGGGTTGGTCTTGTGTACGAGCTCTGCGATGGACGGCGCGGGTGCGCTTTTCATGATCTGGTCCATGCGGCCATCGCGGATTTTTTGCTCGCTAAAAATGCTAATCGGCAAGTTGTCGCTGTTGGCCCAATCGAAACTCAGAATGCCGTCGGCACTGGGGTGCGATCCCGTATCTATGGCGGCATGACCGGATGGCGTTTCCGACTCCAGAATACCGGCCCAGCCATTGGTGTATTGCGTGCCGTTTTGAATAAGCGCCTTTACGTGCGGAATGTTTGGAGTTGAAAAATAACTTGGTTGCGCTCCATCGAGCACGATCAGCACAACGTATTTGGCGGGCGTCGTGGTC
Organism: uncultured Chloroflexia bacterium; assembly: GCA_963737125.1. Classification (GTDB taxonomy): domain Bacteria; phylum Chloroflexota; class UBA5177; order UBA5177; family UBA5177; genus JANWJD01. The sequence goes on from CAVTRL010000001.1 coordinate 725,072, forward strand.
GAGTTGTTCACCTGGTCGCGCAGTGCTGTGCGTACCCGCCGAATTGTGACCGGCGTCGCGGTGGGTGTTGCCGCGGTGGATTCGAGCGCGAGCGATGGCGCGGTCGGCGCGCCCGTGCCTGAAAGCAAGCTCGACGGCCCCGCATCCGCAAAGTATCGCGCGTCAATGATCAGTAAACCGCTGATACACAGCACTGCTATGGCTAGAAACGATATGAGAATTCCAGCCCTCGTTCGCATTTTCGTACTCTCTCATCCCGCACGCTAACTGTGCTGAAACGATCGCCATTACTTCCACCGTAGTGGAGCAATCTGAGTCTCTACGGGGATGCTACTGAGATTCTTAGAAGAACGGGGCGAATAATGGCTTACCTAACCCGCCCGGGTAGACCTGCTTGCCTGTATTTGTCAAGGATCGTGCGTTGTTGCCCTGCTTTCTGATCTGCGACCATGGGTAATGCGAATGCGAGCGGCGGGTCGGGCGTACATCACGGCGGCATCGTTGGTTATCGCCACCGCGGGATGTGCAGCTCACGGGAGTGCGGCGTCCAGCACAGCCGCCGCTGTCCAGAGTGCGAGCCCGAGCCCAATCCCGATCCCGACGCCAACGCGTTTGGTTCGGCGCCCGGCTCCGCCACAGTCGTGGCTGCGAGATTCCGTGCTTTTCACGATCTACGGCCGTGCGCTCGCCACCGCGCCAATCTTGGGGCGTCTTGGAATGGACGCTACCCTCAATGATGTAGCCGCCCAGGCCGCGCCGTTTCTGCAGGGGATCAGGTCACAAAACCCGCGCAAACACGTGCGTCTGGCGCTTCATCTCATCTATGGGATTGCTACGCCGTGCAGCCCCGGCTCGAACTGTCTGGGCTACCTCGACGACGCCGGCGTGGACATCTTGAACCAGTACATTCGGCCGGCGGCGCGGCGCGGCTGGCTGGTCATTCTGGACACGCAACTTGGCGAGTCAACGCCCTTGCGCGAAGTCAATCGGATGATCGCCAGGGGATATCTGAAATACGACAACGTGGAGATCGCAATAGACCCCGAGTTTCGTGCGACTCCTGGACAATCGGTCCCGGGAATTCCGGTTGGCACCGTCTATGGATCGGAGATCAATGCGGCGGAGTTGCGACTGAACCAGTACCTGGCCGCGCACCGACGCACGCATCGTATTGTGATGCTCGTGCATGAATTCCAGTATGGGATGGTTCAGGGGCGAGGGAAAGTGCTGTTGCATCTCCCCTGGGTCGACCCGGTGTTTGTGATGGATGGATTTGGAGATCCGGGCGTGAAGGCGCACGTTTATCACGAGCTCCTTTCCAAACGAAATGCTCCCCGGCTGGTCTGGCGCGGCATCAAGCTCTTTTACCCCAATCCATACGAACAGGCCGGACACGCAGACGGTCCACTGATGTCTTGGCCGCAAGTATTTGGACACGCTCCGGCCCTGGACGTTGATGGGAGAAACTATTGGGTTTCGCCACCACCCCAGGTCGTCATCGTAGCTTGATCCGAAGATGTAGTAGAGAACGAAAGGACACGTACCGATGCAATTTCGACATCTTGGTGCCGGCGGACCGCGCGTCTCGGCGTTGGGCCTGGGCGCGATGGGAATGTCTGAGTTTTACGGTGAGACCAACGACGAGGAATCAATCGCAACCATCCACCGCGCGCTCGACCTCGGCGTCAACTTCATCGACACCGCCGATATGTATGGAGTCGGGCGAAACGAGGAGTTGGTTGGCCGCGCTATTCGCGATCGACGGGACACCGTGGTTCTGGCCACCAAATTCGGCAACGTTCGTGGACCGAACGGGGAACGGCTCGGTGTGAATGGTCGGCCGGAGTATGTGTCACAGGCGTGCGATGCTAGCCTGCGACGCCTTGGAGTGGGGCATATCGATCTCTATTACCAGCACCGGGTCGATCCCGACACTCCAATCGAAGAAACGGTGGGGGCCATGTCCCGGTTGGTGGAAGAGGGAAAAGTGCGTTACCTCGGATTATCGGAAGCCGCGCCCAGCACTATTCGCCGCGCCCAAGCCGTTCATCCCATCACGGCGTTACAAACTGAATACTCGCTCTGGAGTCGAGAGCCTGAAGAAGAAATTCTCGGCACGGTGCGCGAGCTCGGCATCGGATTCGTACCGTACAGTCCTCTGGGGCGTGGTTTCCTGACCGGCCAGATCACGAGCCCCGACGATTTCGCGCCCGACGATTTCCGGCGGCATTCTCCACGGTTCACCGGCGAAAACTTTCAGCGCAATCTCGATCTCGTTTCCAAGGTGCGTGACCTGGCCGAAAAAAAGGGATGCTCACCGGCGCAACTGGCCCTTGCCTGGTTGCTCGCTCAAGGAGAGAACATCGTGCCGATTCCGGGAACGAAGCGCGTGCGCTATCTGGAAGAGAACCTGGGCGCACTCGACGTGACGCTGACCGCCGACGACTTGCGCGAGATCGACGCGGTAGCGCCGCGCGGCGCTGCCATGGGCGATCGCTACCCTCCGCAGGCTATGACGGCGGTAAATCGGTAGAGAAGCGCTCGCTTCCACTTAGAGTTCGCTGCCTACAACTATATAGTGAAGTACATGGGCCGGAGTTTGTAGTTTCGAGGAGAACCATTTGACAGCCGTTGCTCGGCAGCCCCGACAGGTGGATTACATCGAGTTGAAGTCCCGCATCACGAAGGCCGGACTACTCCAACGTCAGGTGGCTTACCATACCTATAAAGTCGCCTTCACCGTGCTCATGCTGATAGCTGGTTTGCTCTGCATCGCCCTGGTACATAACCCCTGGGTGGAAGCGGGCAACGCGATCTTCCTGGCCTTCGTTTTCACCCAGACTGCTTTTCTCGCGCACAGTGCCGGGCACAAGCAGATCCTCCCGGGCGGACGGTGGAATGATGCCTTCTGCATTATCTTTATGAACTTGCTGCTGGGTGGAAGCGCCGGGTGGTGGATCGATAAGCACAACGCGCATCACGGGAATCCCAACCACGTCGATCTCGATCCGGACATCACGCTGCCGGTCATCGCCTTTTCACGAGAACAGGCCGTGACGAAACGAGGGCTCGCTCGCCTCATGGTCAAGTACCAGGCGTTTCTGTTCTTCCCGTTGTTGACGTTCGAGTACTACAGTCTGCGGGTCATTTCGGGAAAGTTTCTGGTGCTCGGCCGTTCCAAGCACAGCGTGTTGGAGGGGATTGCAATGGCCTTACATTACCCGCTGTTCTTCGGATTCGTGCTCTGGCAGCTCGGTTCGGTTGAAAGTATCGGGTTCCTCGTGCTGCAACAAGGGCTGACCGGGCTTTACATCGGCCTCACGTTCGCGCCGAATCACAAAGGTATGGCAATCGTGGATGGTGACAGCGATCTCGACTTCGTTCGGCGCCAGGTACTCACTTCTCGCAACCTCACGAAGAATCGCCTCGGCGACTACCTGTTCGGTTCATTGGCGACGCAGATCGAGCACCATCTCTTCCCCACCATGGCGGAAAATAACGTGCGCAAAGCGGAACCGGTCGTCAGGGCATTTTGCCGGGAGCGATCGATCGAATACTACGAAACCGGGCTCTTCCAGGCGTACCGGGAGATCGTGCTGCACCTGCACGATGCCAGTGCCCCGCTGCGCCAACGAGCCGCGTAAGCTCTACGGGCCTGCCGGGCACGACTTTGTCAGGGTGCTGCCGCGGGCAATGTCAAGTTCCCCTGGCCGGCAGTCGAGATGGCGATTCGTGTCAAGGATCCGTGGAACCGTCGGAATGATCGTCGACCGTCACGCGAACGGCATGCATGTCCGAGAACGAACCTCGCCAGATGCTCCTTGACCTACCGCACCGTATGTGGCGTTCGCGTGAGGAATGAAGCTGCTGGACAAATGACATGTGTTTTTCCTCGAAACATCAGCACGTCGCCTGCCCATGTGGCTGGGAGCTAGTGGTCCTCCAAATGAGTGGCGGCTCACAATTTCCTGATCCAGAAACGGGTTACAGCATCGTCGGTTAGGAGCGCCACCAGTTCGTGACCTGTCTCCCGGCACCAGGTCACCGCCGCTATGTGGGCGTGGGGCGACCCCGTGACGACTTCGAGGAGCTGTCCGGTCAAGAGTTCGTCGATACGTCGGGCAATGGCAGCCAGTAGGACGGTTGTTTCCGCCTCGCCCGCTTCCAGCAACGCTTGGGCGGGCGGAACGTGTACGTCATCAGTCCGGAGTGTCATCGGAGCATCGTCCTCCCTATCCACCTGGCACCATAGAGTCCGGCAGTTACAAGCGACTTACAAACGAGCGTGAGGCGCCGCCGCACGTGTTCGCTGTCTCGGCTGCACGCGCTGGCGTGGATTGACATATCTATCTGGGCCTGGCAACATGGGTGCAGTCGCCAGCTGGAAGGAAAAAGGCGATGCGACAGGGGAGAGAGACGGCGTTGGCTGCCGGGTCCAGGCGGGAGTCAGGCGCGGCTCCGGTGGTCGGCTTGCGCCTGCTTGGCGGCTTCAGAGTTGAGCGCGAAGGGGAGGCGGTGCCCGACAGCGCCTGGCCGCGGAAGAGCGGAAAGCTGCTGGTCAAAATGCTGGCGGTGGCCTCGGAGCACAGACTGCATCGCGAAGTGCTGATCGACCGGCTCTGGCCAGAGGCGGATCCCACTGCGGCAGGGAACAGCCTGCACCAGGCAATCCTGGTTGTCCGGCGCGTCATGGATGCTTCACGCTCGGCGGCAAAGAGAGAGTCGTGTATTCGCCTGTCGGGCGACATGGTGACTCTGATCACCGAGAGTGTCAGCATCGATATCGACAAGTTTGAGAATCTGGCGCGGTATGGACTGAGATCACGCGAGGTAGATGAACTTACCTCGGCCGTGGATATCTACGGGGGCGAACTCTTGCCGGAGGACCGGTACGAGGACTGGGCCGAAGGGCGGCGGGAGCACCTGGCACGACTTTACGCGGAGGTGCTTGTCTCGCTGGCGGAGGCACTGCAGCGCCGTGGCGCTCTGTTCGCGGCTACCGAGCGAGCGCGGCAGGCTCTCGCGGCTGATGTGAGCCGGGAGGACACACATCGACTCTTGATGCGCCTCTACGCGCTGACCGGTCACCGCCATCAGGCGCTGCGACAGTTTCGACTTTGCAGCGAGTCGCTTGCCGTTGAGCTCGGCGTCGAGCCGGATTCGGAGACCGCAGCGCTCCATGAGAGCATTCTCTCCGGGGAGCTGGAAGGGATGGGCCCCGATGTTGAGAACGAGCTCGTTGCCCTCCCGTCGGTGCCGCGACGGCGTGCCGTCTCGTCGTTCGCCGGGCGGGAGCGACCACTGAGCGTTTTTCGAGACAAGCTGGAACAGCTGCGCGCGGGGAGTGGAGGCACAGTCCTCATCAGCGGAGAAGCGGGAGTTGGAAAGACCCGCCTCGCCGTTGCGGCGGCCGCTTCCGCCCATGAGACGGGCGTCCTCGTGCTTTGGGGCACGAGCTACGCTGAAGAAGGGCGGCTACCCTACAGTGCCCTGGCCGAAGCCCTGGAAGAGTATCTCGACGCTTTGCCCGCACGTGCGCGGGAACGGCTGGCGCAGAGCCATCCGGACCTAACTCGTCTGATCGCCTCGGGGAATGCGCCCATTACGGACCACCAGCAGACCGACGGCACACACATGCAGCTGTTTGCCTCAGTCGGGCGTTTCCTTTCCGAAATCGGAACCACCCGACCAGTTATGTTGGTGCTCGACGATCTGCATGCGGCGGACGAGTTGTCGGTCCAGCTTGTACACTACCTGGCGCGGCTGGCACAGAAGCATCCCTGGCTACTCGTTGTGACCTACAGGGAAGAGGAGGTGCGGCCAGGTGACGCAATGCACGGCGTTGTCACGGCCTGCGTGCGGCACGGGCTTGCGGATCGTATCGAGCTTCTGAGGCTCTCCCGCTCGGAGGCGAGCATGATGACACGGTCACTCCTCGAGGGCGAGATCGACGATGTGCTGTTGAGCGAGCTGTTTTCCTCCTCTCTCGGGAATGCCCTCTTTCTTCAAGAACTCGTGAACTCCATGCGTCAGTCGGGTCAGATCGAGCACGCCGGGGCGCGGTGGCAGATAATACCTAAACTCTCCAGACCCGTGCCTCCGGGTGCGACCGAACTGGTAACGGCCCGAGCGGCGCGACTGAGCCCGGATGCCGCTCGCGTTGCCGGCCTGGCGGCCGTGGTGGGAACGGAGTGCTCTCCCGCGCTGCTGCGCGAGGCGAGCGGCCTGGCAGAGGCCGCACTGATCGACGTCCTGGACGAGATTGTGGCGATGCACATCATGGAAGATCGGCCGAGCCCAGACGGCCGTCCTAATCGCTATGCCTTCCGTCACCCACTCTTCCGCGAGGCGATTTACGCCCAGATCTCGAGTCCTCGCCGCCAGCATCTCCACGCTACGGTAGCCACCGTCATGGAGAAAATGTCCCCGGATGACGCCGATGCACTCGCATACCAGTGGTCACGAACGGCAAACGATGCGAAGGCAGCGCAGTACCTGGAACTGGCGGGGGATCGAGCCGCGGCGCGATACGCGCAGGAGATCGCCGTGACCCTCTACCGGGACTCGATGTCCCGACTGGGTGCACAGCAAGAGCCCGAGCGGATGGCCCGGCTGCAATCGAAGCTGGGAAAGGTGCTGACTCAAACAGGCCAGTACGATGATGCCCTGCTGCTCTTCGATGCGTCACGTCGTTATTATGAGTTCACCGAAAACCTGGAGGAACTGGCGCGCACCGTTGCCCTGCTGGTCCGGGCTCACCGACAGCAAGGCACCTCCGGTGAGGGTCTGGCGGTAGGCCAAGCCTTGCTCCCTCGAATAGGAGATGGGGACGATCTCATCATCTCTCTTGATGCCGCCATCGAACTCTATGTGGCGCTGGCTGGCGCCGCGCGCGCGGCCGGCCACCTGGACGAAACCGTGCGGTGGGCGGAGCAGGCAGCGGCATGGGCGAGTGCCACGGGCAACGACCAGGCTCTGGCGATGGCGGAATCCCGGCGCGGAGACGCGATCGGCGCCATGGGCAGGACGGCAGAGGCGGTTTGTATCCTCGATGAAGTCAGGGGCCTTGCTGAGCGCACAGGAAACTTGACCACGGTGGCGGAAATTTATCTCAATGCGGGGGCTTTCTATACCGTGCTTGGAGACTCCAAAAAAGGCCAGGAGTACCGGGCGCGCGCAGCCGATCTGTGCGAGCGCCTTGGTTACCCCGCGCATCAAGCGTTTGCGCTCAGCGAACTGGCGACCGCTCAGTTCGACGAAGGTCTATGGGACGAGGCGCGCCGCACTGCCTCCCGGGTGCTGGAGATTCACGAGTCCATCGATGTCTCCTGGTACCTCCCGTATGCGCTCTGCATCCTGGGAGACATGGAGATGCATTCCGGCGAGCGTGACCGGGCGCATGACTTTTTCAGCCGCGCATACACCCTGGCAACCGAACGGTATGACCCGCAGGCTCTGGCCTCGGTGGTGCGGGGACTCGCCGACATCGACCTCCTCGATGGAAGGCCCGACGCCGCCCGGTCCCGTCTCTCGGGTTATCTCGCGGAACGAGACACCGACACCGTAGACCCCATTCACATCGCGCCTGCGCTGGTTGACGCCTTGGTCGAGCTGAACGAGCTGGGTGAGGCGGAGGACCTCCTGTCCAGGGCCCTGGCCGAGGCCGAGACCGTTGGTCTCAACGGAGGATTGCTCGCTCGCCTGCTGACCGTGAAGGGGAGGCTTCAGGCGCGGCAAGAGCGCTGGAACGAGTCCGAGTCCACCCTGCGAGACGCAATCGCACTGGCAGCGTCTGCGAGCACTCCGATGAACCAGGGGAGGGCCTGGTTTGAGATGGGCGCTCTGGCAGTGCTCAGAGGCGACGCCGGCGAGGGACGCGCGTCGTTCCGCCACGCGCTGACGATCTTCCAATCCCTCGGGGCGCAACCCTGGCTCGAGCGGACCCAGTCGGCACTTGTCGAAATTGGGTGACGTCAGCCCCTCCGCCCTCTCTGTAAGCGAGTTGTAATTCGCTCGACGTAATCTGCCGCCATGGCCCCCGTGCCAATGCAGCAGAAGAGGAGCGAGGAATGTACGTCGTAGACAGTATTGGTCATGTTGTCAATCCCGTGTGGAACGGCACCCGCGAATTCCGCGGCACCATTGCGTTGCGGCTCATCGCAACACTCATTGTTGCTTTCAGCGCGCTCCTAACGGTTCATGTCATTCGCGAGCCACAGGTCGTGGCTGCGGCGCCGCCTGCACCACACGCTCTCCAGGGACCCTTTTATCTGGAAAAGAACGTTGGACAGGCGCCGTCTACAGTCGCTTTTCTTGCACATACCAGCAGGGGTGTGCTCTACCTGTTGCGAGATGGCGGAGTTCTCGCGCCAACCGCTTCCGGCGTGACTCGCATGACCCCGGCGGCGGCGGCGAATGCTCCCCATATAATGGCCAGCCAGAAGCTGCCAGGGATCGTCAATCGCTTCATCGGGAACAATTCGAGCCACTGGTTCACGAACATCCCGACCTATGAACGGGTCACCTACCGCAACGTCTATCCCGGCGTCGATCTCACATTCCACGGGCAGCACGAGCAACTGGAATATGACTGGATCGTGCGGCCGGGAGCAGACCCAGGCCAGGTCCGGCTCGCTTTCGGTGGCACGGGCACTCCCACGATCGTCGGGCATGGGACGCTGCGCGTCGGGAATGGCGCAGTGTTGGAAACGCGGCCAACTGTCTACCAGCAAGGCGGAGAGGTGCGGCAGTTCGTCGACGGCGGGTACGTACTGGCCGGCAGGCACACTGTTGGAATCCGGGTAGGTCAGTACGACCACTCCCGCACGCTGATCATCGATCCAGTCATGATGTTTTCGGAGTACCTGGGAGGGACTGACGACGATAAGCCGTCCCACGTCCAGGTCGATGGCAAGGGAAACATCTATGTCACCGGGACGACGTCTTCCCCCCACCTTCCGACGGAAAATGCCTACCGTGCAAGCTGGGCTGGCAAGGTGGACATGTTTGTCATCAAATTTAATCCGAACGGGGGGATCGCATACAGCACATACGTTGGTGGCAGCGGTAACGATATCGCGTCCGGCATTGCCGTCGATGGGTCCGGCCAGGCATCCGTCGTCGGCAACACTGCCTCCACCGATTTTCCCACGATGCCGCAGGCAACGTTTCCCGGTGGGCAGGCAGCCGTCATTCTGTCGCTGAGCGCCGGAGGCAACGCGCTCCGTTACAGCCTTCTCCAATCTAGCGGGGGCGGTAGCGCGAGCGTGGACAACGCCCAGACGGTTGCGATCGATGGGCAAGGCAATGCATACGTTGCGCTGGGCATGGACTCGACGGGAAAGGGCCCCGATGTAATAGGGCTCGTAGAAATTGATGCCAACGGACCCAGTGGTCCGAACACAAAGGCGGGCAGGGTGGGACTTGGTTGGGACGGCACCCCCCTGGGAATTGCAGTCTGCAACAACGGTGATGTTGTGGTGGTGGGTGGCACCGACGTGACGAACTTCCCTACGTTCAACGCAACTCAATCGGCATACGGCGGTAATCAGGACGGTTTCGTGACCGAGGTCGATCCCAGCTTGAAAAAGCCCATCTTCAGCACGTTTCTCGGCGGCTCGGGTCTGGATTCGATAACCGCCGTGGCCGTGGACAGTTCAAACAACATCTACGTGGCAGGCACCACGCTCTCGGCCAATTTCCCTGAGCACACTACCCTTGGCGTAGCGGGAGGTTTCAGCCCATTTGTGGCCAAATTCGCGGGCAGCGGGCAAATTCTTTACAACACAGTCGTGGGCACATCGAGCGTCGCTGGAAGCACGTCGATCGTTGTAAACAAGCAGGGGTACGCCACGATTGGCGGTGCAACCGCGGGAAACTCGTTCACCGCGGTTCACCCCCTCCGTGGTCAGGAAAGCTTTCGTGGTGGGAACTGGGACGGATTCGTCGCCACGCTGGGAGGGGCGGGAAAACGGATTCTCTTTAGCTCCTACCTTGGAGGACGTGGGGATGACTTCGTTAACGGCCTCGCTTTTGGCGGTGCAGGCAATCTATTTGTTACCGGTTTCACCAATTCTGCCAACTTTCCCAAAACACGTGGAGGCGCATTCAATTCCTCCGGGAAGGACGACGGATTTCTGATGAAGATCGGTAATAAGTGATCTCCACCCACATGCATGGCCCTAAGGAGCATTCAATGCGACTTTGTCGTTCTCTGCGCGTTCTCACCGTTCTGTTTCCGCTCGGTCTCTCGGCGGCCGTAGGGCCTATGATGCCGGTCGGCGCAACATCGTTGCTTTCTGTGACACCGGCAGCTCCGCCCGCTAGCAGTGTCGCCAGGTTGCCGCTGGCCTTCGAGCCCAATGTCGGCCAGGCCAGTCCGGGGGTGAAATACCTCGCTCACGGTCCCGGCTACACACTCTTGCTCACCGATGCCGGCGCCTCCATGGTTTTCTCCTCACCCCGGGAAGCTCGCGGTCGCGATCCGCTCGCTCCAAGCCTCGACGCCGCTCGTGCATCCCACGATGCAACGGCAACAATTTCGCTCACTCCTGCCCACGCACGACTCCATCCCCAACTGCAGGCGATGGGAAAACAGCGCGGGAAGGTCAACTATCTTATCGGGAGCGATCCATCTCGGTGGCACGTGGACGTTCCCACCTTCAGCCAGGTTGTCTACCGAGGGATCTATCCAGGGATCAATCTGGTGTTCCGTGGTGGGGCCGGAGGGCGGCTAGAGTACGACTGGATACTGCGGCCGCACGCCAATTTCCGCGATATCCTGATGCGGGTCCAGGGCGCGCGAAGCCTCCGGCTTGAGCGAGACGGGTCGGTTGCACTGAGAATGCCAGCCGGCGTGATTCACCAGCAGGCGCCACATCTCTACCAGACTCAGAGTGGAAAGCGAGTCGCGATCGCCGGAGGGTTTCGCCTGCTGTCGGGTGACCGTCTGGGTCTTCGCCTCGGCCGGTACGATGCATGGCGCACTCTGACAGTCGATCCCCAACTGACGTATTCGACCTACTTTGGGAACGCAGCTGAGGTCAAGGCAGTGGCGGTGGATCGCTCGAACGCCGCGTACGTTGCCGGAGATGCTGGCCAGGGCTTTGACATTCCCCTCAAGAATCCGTTTCAATCCAGGTTCCAGGGCGGCGTCTGGGACGTGTTCGTGGCCAAGATGAGCACAGATGGAACCGGGCTCATCTTCAGCACCTATCTGGGTGGGGTCAGCGACGATTATGCCACCACGCTAGCCGTAGACGACGCCGGAAGTGCGTACGTGGGAGGTGTAACGAGCTCAGAAAACTTCCCGGGTGCTCCAGACAGATTCGGGCCATTCGTGGTCAAGCTGAACGCGAGTGGAAACAATATTATGTACAGTCACGTGGACAAGGCGGATGGCAAAGACTCCACGCTGGCCATCGCGGTCGATCGATCAGGCGACGCATACTACACGGAATACAGCAGTGAGACAGCGATGGAGGGGACACTCGTGCGGGAGCTGCTCCCCAACGGGACGCTCCTGGGAGACCCCTACTTCGCTGGCCACACGAGCACTGATTCTGCCATCGCGCTTGATTCGCGCGGCAACGTGTATGTGGCCGGATACACTGCGGATCCCAGGTTCCCGATGTTGAACGCGTTGAATCCCACCTTCAGTGGTGGGACGGATGCAGTTGTGATGGAACTCGATGGAGCATTGAGCCCGGACTGGTCCACATTCCTGGGTGGAAGTGGCAACGACCGGGCCACCGGCATCGCGGTTGACGCTCTGGGGGACGTATATGTGACCGGCACTACCACGTCGCAGAACTTTCCCCTCACTAACCCGGTTCAGAACGCGCTGAAGGGAGCCAATGACGCATTTGTCACGGAACTAAGCCCATTCGGCCAGAGTTACCGCTACAGCACGTATCTCGGTGGAGACGAAATGGGGACCGAGGTGGCCACCGGCATTGCCGTGGACGACGCCGGCAGCGCGGTCGTAACCGGCTCTACGACCGCACCGAACTTCCCGATCGTGAATATGCAGGGCGACACCTTTCACGGAGCAACGGACGTCTTTGTTTCGCGGTTTGCTCCCGGTGGTGGGCTTGTCTACAGTGCGCTGCTAGGGGGCAGCGGAAAGGACACTGGATCTGCCATCGCGCTGGATCGGAACGATGACGTCCTGGTGGGAGGCACGACGGAGTCAAGCAACTTCCCCATTGTCGGTTCGCCGGTGCAATCGTCGCTCAGCACTGTGTCGGGCGGCTTCCTCTTGAAGATGTCGAACGGTACCCCCCTGCCCCCGCCCCCGCCGCCACCCGGCGGTTCGACCGCCACCGACGCGCCAACCACCACGGTCCTGACTCCCGGCGAAACGGCGACGCCGGGAGTGCCTGCACCGGCGCCCACTGATACCCCAACCGCCACGCCGGTGCGCCCACCAGGTTCCGTGACGCTCGCTCTGAGCTCTTCCGTCGTCAATGCCGGGAGCAAGCTGAAGTTCACCATAACCACCGTGCCGAGGGCGACGATCACGATCACTGTGCGGGTGAAACAGCATGGCTCGGTCGTATTCGCGAAAACCAAACACGGCGAAACTGGCCTGCACGGGACCTTCAAGGGTTCCATCACGTTCAGCTATCACCCAGCCAGGCCGGCAAAGGCACAGATCAAAGTAAAGGCGGCCACCGCGGGTGGCTCGGCGACGCAAACCGGCGCGGTGACCATCATGCCGCACGCCTGACACTACCCGGCGTGAGGTCCCCGCCCCCGGCTTTGACGCCTGGTTGCGGGGATCTCACGTTTCGCTTTCAACACAGAGGGGATTACGTTGCGAGCGCTCAATCTCTCCCATTCCGCTCGGCACGGTGGTCTCATCGCGCTCGCCCTCGTGACGTGCATGGCGTCCGTTTCCGCGCGACCTGGAACTGCACGCGTCTCGTGCACATAGCCATAAAGTAGCCATCACCTGATATGAATGACGCGATGATGTAGCTTTGAAGGATGTAGGCTGGAAGATCGTCGCGTCTCTCCAGGACGATCTCTCCATCATTACCGCAGAAGCGACTACCGCGAGCGTTCAGCAGGCGGGAGCCGCAACTGATTCGTTGTGGAGAATGACCTCTTTCAGACACCCCTTAGGCGCCGGCACTCCGGTTCTGAACTTGCGCAACAATATTGCCGAGCCCGTTCGGATTTTCGGCGTCCCGCGGCGTGGATCGCATTGCTCCGGCGGCCATGATAATCAGGGCACTCGGGAAGAGTAGAATCCAGCCCCAAGACGGATGGGCGCTCAAACCAAGCACGCCTGAAAAGGTGTACAAGAAATTCAGCAGCAAGATAAGAAACGAGATGGCGCCCGTCACCACTAGCCATTGGTAGTCGCGCACATACGCCAGTGCAATTGACGCTAGAGCAAGCAGGAGCAGAATCACGCCCCAGAATGTGCCGTAGTCCCAGAGCGTTCGCGACGCGGACGCATTGATGGCAAGCACACTGTATGAGTATGTTTTCGCCGGAAAGGCGAAGAGAGTGACGAGCAGCAGCGCGGAGCCGATCCACGCGAGGTATTGTTTCCCGACAGGTCGAAGTGGTTCAAGGGCATCCTGTACGCCGGGAGGCACAGCGAACCCAATGGAGGGCCGGCGGGGTTGAACCGGCGGAGGCACGGATGCTCCAAATGACCCTTGTGTGGCGTTCCCTAAACCGCTCGATTTGCTCGAGGAATATTCGGCCACATTCGGCTGCATGGTCGGCCCCTCGACCGTCTCGGCGGCGTTCACATTTCTATTGGTGTCGATTTCGTCCGGTCCATTCATGCTTTGAAAATCCTCCTGCCAGGGTGTCTGGCACTAAGGTTCACACCACTTCGCGCAAACTATTTTGACGATCTATTCGGAACGATTCTCGACGGAAAGCGAGTGCACCCTCGAGGGTAGAAGTGATGGCGGCAATTGCTGTCTTCCCGAGTCACGCCGCAGAAAGGGTGACTCGAGAATGCGGTGGTGAGAAGGCCGGTCAGGAGTGAGTGAAGCTACCTTGACCCTTCGTAGAGCACGTTGCAGTCGACGAATTCCGGTTGACCATCAAACAAGGACTGCAGTCTTGCAATCAATTCGGCCTGCCCAGGCGAACCCTCGTTTTCGCGAGCCCGTTCTTCACTCTCGAAGAACACGATGTCGTAGTATTCGTCCGGGTCGTTTGCGTTTTGCAAGCCGATGCTTTTTACCCATCCTGTGTTTTGCGACCTACTGCGCGTTTCAAACTCACCTTCAAGTTTTCGAATCTCGGACGCATTCTCGGGCTTAATTCGAGCCTTGATGATCTGAGCCCACATTCCGCATCTCCTTATCTTTGAATTCATTTAACGCTGGACCTATGTAATAGTCAAGTGGATATATGGCCGGATTGAAGCTCGGCGGGAAGGGACCGAATGAAGCGGCTCAGCACCCTGCTGGCGATAATCGCCGTCGTATTGGCTGCATTCGGCGCGTACAGTTACACGCGCGAAGCCGGTCCGAATGCCAACGATCCAGCCCTCGGTGTGGACAGTGGAATTCACAAGATCAAACACGTCGTCATCATCATGCAGGAGAATCGATCGTTCGACTCGTACTTTGGTACATACCCGCATGCCGACGGCATTCCCATGACGAAGGGCGTGCCCAATGTGTGCTCGCCCTTACCTCGCACGACTGACTGCATCAAACCGTATCTCAGCCATCTGGATGGGAAGGGGGGTGGACCGCACGTTGCAGCCAGCGCCAGGAGCGATGAGAACGGCGGTGCAATGAACGGCTTCATGGCGACCGCGCTGGCCGGGAAACGAGGCTGCGGTGCATCTGCAAACCCGAACTGTCTCAACGAGACCAGCGGCTCGTTGACGGATGTGATGGCCTACCATGACGGCACCGATATTCCCAACTACTGGTCGTACGCGAGGCACTTCGTGCTGCAAGATCGGATGTTCGAGAACGTTGCATCCTGGAGTCTTCCGCAACACCTGGCCCTCGTTTCCGGCTGGGCCGCGACGTGCACCAATGGAGCCGACCCGAAGAGCTGCACCAGTTCTCTGGCGGGCGTACCGTGGTGGACCACACCGGGTACGACGCCCTACGCATGGACCGACATTACCTACCTGCTCGACAAATACCACGTGAGCTGGGGGTACTATCTCGACAACGGCGCATCGGGTATCGGCTACGGCGCCGCGCCGGGCGTGCCTTATATCTGGGATGTGCTACCAGGATTTACCGATGTAGCAACTGGGGGCCATGCCGACAATATCCAGAATCTCACCAATTTTTTTGCAGCGGCCAGGAGCGGCACGTTGCCCAATGTGTCGTGGATCGTCCCTCAACTTGCCGACAGCGAGCATCCACCTGCGCTGGTAAGCCGGGGACAGAGCTACGTGACCAACCTCATCAATACCGTAATGAGGAGCAAGGATTGGGACAGCAGCGCTATTTTCCTCAGCTGGGATGACTGGGGCGGGTACTTCGATCACGTGGATCCCGCGAAAGTCGATGCAAACGGCTACGGGCTTCGCGTGCCTGGTCTGGTCATCAGCCCGTATGCAAAAACCGGGTATATCGACCATCAGACGCTCAGTCACGACGCGTATTTGAAGTTCATCGAGGATGCATTCCTCAACGGGCAGCGGCTTGACCCGGCGACCGATGGCCGGCCCGACTCGCGTCCCGATGTACGTGAAAACCTCAAGGTCCTCGGAAACCTCATCGATGACTTCAATTTCAAGCAGAAGCCGCGCTCTCCCGTGCTGCTCAGTACCGAGCCTGCGACCACCCTCGTCGAGCCGATCATCGGTGGAGGGGTGCTCCCGAGAACGGCGTGCCGTGCCCTGACGGTGACATCAGTAAAGGGTGACGCTATCACGGCAACGGACGAAACCGGCGCTATCCATAGAATCGTCACCACGCCCACGACCGTGTACCTCACCGGTTTGGCTCAACCCTCGGCACGAGGTGACATCGCGGTCGGCGGTCATATCATCGTTGTAAACGGCGCCATTGCTTCCGACGGCACGATAACCGCGACGCGTGTGCGCGTACTGAAGCACCTGCCTGTCAGCTGCCCCGGCGCGACGCCCGCGAGCGTTCGACTGATTCGGCATCCAAAGTGAACTTCCGGCTCCAATCAATGGAGTCGTGCCGGTGAGGTGGAGCATGCAGGACTTGGATCGCTTGTTCAGGATACCTCCTTATGTGAGGCATGACTGATCACGCTGTGCGGCGTGCCTACACACTCCGTTCAGGTCGTGCGAACTGAAAAGAGAAGAGGGCCGGACGTGTGGGTTGCCGTCCGGCCCTCTCAAGATGGAGGGAGCGTTACTTGGCGACTGGAATAGCAACCCGCAGCGCGACGAGCGTCTTGGTGGTCTTATCCAGTTTGAATACCACACGCACCTTTTGGCCGCTCACAAAGGCCGGCATCGTGGTGGAAACCACCTTGTTGACGCGGTACTTCGTGGTCGGGGTCAGGCTAAAGGTTCGGGTGACGCCACGCTTGGTCGTGATGGTCACCGTAGTGGCCGAGGCGGTATTGATCGTGCCGACCGCGCTGCGAGCGAGCAGGCGAGCGGCTCGACGAACGGATTTCAGCGTCGTGGAGTATACGATTCGTTGTGCGGTGATCGCGGTCGCTGTCCGCTGGCCGACCACGAGCGCGAATTCACCATTGGCGAGGGCGCCGGTCGTGCCCTTGGTGGCTCGTTCCTTCGCGGCGGGAGCGAGTGTGACTGCAACCGTCCTGGTGGTGGCGGGCGTGGTAGCCGTTGCCTTTGTCGTTCGGGTTACGGTAAAGCCGGTCGTGGAAACATTCGATACCTGGCCGACGACGAAACCGTTATGGGCCTTTGCCGTGGTTCCCGTCGCTGCCAGCGCGCTGCCCGCACCCGCGAGCAGAATAGTCCCTGCGAGGACCCCCGCACCGATTCGATGAGGAAAATGCATGATCTTTCGTACTCCTTCTTGACATTTCAGCAGCCGTGAAGTGCTGCCCTGAAACGAGTGTACGGCGGCTCACTGAGGGCACGGTTGCCGGCGGATTACCTATTCCTTAACAATGTTTAAGGGTTGCTCGGCGTTCGCGCCGCGACCACGATCGCCGAGGCGCCGGCCGCACGCACCGTGTAGAGGCCGAAACGATGACTGAGGCAGACCCACTACGTGAGGAGCACTTGCTATATGGAACAGTCCCTAATCGTCGTTTCCGGTCTACCTCGGTCCGGGACGTCGATGATGATGCGCATGCTCGAGGCCGGAGGGGTTCCGGTTCTGGTGGATAACCTGCGCCAGCCCGACGAGGACAACCCGAACGGATATTACGAGTTCGAACCGGTTAAGCAGCTGCGCGAAGATGCCTCCTGGCTGGACGACTCGGAGGGAAAGGTCGTCAAGATGGTGTACCGTCTTCTGTACGATCTGCCGCCGGATCGGGCATACCGGGTGATTTTTATGACTCGCCGTCTCGAAGAGGTCATCGCCTCACAGGATGCGATGCTGCAACGAAACGGCAAGGGGAGCGACGATATGACGGGCGGTCAGCTAGCCGCCATATACCGAAAACAGCTCGCGGAAGCGCGGGATTGGTTACGCGCCCAGGCCAACTTTGACGTGTTGTATGTCGACTACGGTGATGTGTTGGATGACACACTTCGGGTCGTCCACGACTTGAATCACTTCTTCGGTGGGACACTGGACGGTAGCGCGATGCTGAACGTACCGACTCGATCCCTCTATCGTCAGAAAGTATAGATGTGACCGCGCGTCCTCTACACTGAGCAATGGCACGAACCGGATGGCGCTTCCCCCCCGAACGTCGGCATGTCCTCAGTGGTGAGGACCGCGAACAGCGCATGCCTCCGGGTACGTTTCTAGAGGCTGTGGGGCTGCGGCAGAACGACGTCGTAATCGACGTCGGAGCGGGGACTGGCTTCTGGACGGAGCCAATCTCTCGACTGGTGGGACCTGGCGGCAGAGTGATTGCCGTCGATGTCGAGCCGATTATGCTTGAGGATCTGCGCGCGCTGGTCCAGGCCAGAGATCTTCACAACGTGGAGGTTCTGCAGTCCGGCGAGTCGTCCATTCCACTCGATGACGCCATTGCCGACCTTGTTCTGCTGGCCTTTGTGTTGCACGAGCCACAGGATCCCGAAGACTTATTGGGTGAAGTCGTTCGGCTACTGAAACCGCACGGACGAGTGCTGGTTCTCGACTGGCAAGCCCACCCTTCCCGCGAAGGTCCGCCGCTGGAGCATCGTATTTCCGCCGAGGAGGCACGCGCGCTGATGGGCGCCGCCGGTCTCACGGTCGAAGCGCTTCCCTCCGTCGATAACGACGTCTACGCTTTGCTGGGGTCCGGCTTCGATGCGCGGGAGCCGCGTGCCGGCATCCCCACCGTCTGAGCAATCAGCCGCCGCTGGTACATGAGTACGAGTCTGAAGGCATGCACAAGCGATTGAGGGATTTGTTGCAGCGTCCGGAGAAGCAAGCCGGCGACGTTGAAGTCGAGTCGACCCGCCCGTGTCCGCACTGCGGCGAGTCGATTTCACGTGGGGCGACGGTTTGCATTCATTGTGAGGCTCCCATAGCGCCGCTTCTCTCGTATGGCGAATTCGCACGACGATTTGGTAGTCCACATTCCGGCGGCCCGCCACATCAACGGCCCGAGGACTAGCGGACCCGGTTAGAGACCGCGCAACCGAGGATAGAGTGCCTGATACCGTCGGTACGCCTCGTCATACGATGAGCAGTCACCGTGCGGGTAGGTCGACTTCTCAATGGGCGGGGCAAAATCTCGAGTCGCGGCCGCATCGGCGAAACACCTCGTAGCGATGCCCGCCAGCAGCGCTGCTCCTCGCGCCGATGCCGCGATTCTGGCCGTCGAATGCAGCGGGCACTGAAGGACGCGCGCCAGCATGGCAAGCCACCGTGGTTCCTCCGCACCGCCCCCGGCCAGGCGCAATTCTGGAAGGTGGATCGCTCTCGCCTCGAGCGCCTCCAGACCGTCCTTCACCGCAAAAGCCACGCCTTCGAGGGCGGCTCGCAAGAGGTGGGGGCGACTGTGATGAAGACCTAGTCCAACCCAAGCCCCCCGTGCCGCGGGGTCCAATACCGGCGTCCGTTCGCCGCTGATATATGGCAGGAAAGAGAGCTCTTCCGCGCCGGGCGCAACAGAAAATGCATCGTCGTAGAGCGTCTCCCAGCTGACCCCCAGGACCGAACGCACCCATTCCAGGGCTAATCCAACATTCTGCATCGCCGCCATCGCGTACCATGCGCCCGGCATCGCCGATCGAAACAGGTGGGTGTGAAGCGCTGGATCGGGTTCCGGTACGGCAAGCGGCGCAATAATCTGGCCGGCTGTGCCAATTGACAGCTGTCCCTCGCCGGGCACAATCACGCCGTTGCCCAGTGCTGCGGCAGGAGTATCTCCGGCCCCGGCCGCGATCGTGATTCCAGCACGCAGGCCGAGCTCACGAGCCGCCTCCGGCCGGAGCTCTCCGACTGCGCTGCCGCTTTCGGCAAGCACCGGAAGTAGCTCGGCGCGAAGCTCCAACCGGTCAACCACTGCCAGCGCCCAACCGTCGGCCGGCAAATCGTAGAGCAACGTCGCCGATGCGTCACTCGGATCACCGACCATAACGCCGGCCAGCTTGAAGCGAATCCAATCTTTGGGCTGGAGTGCCCAGCGGGCTGCCGTATAGGTCTCGGGCTCACGGTCGCGGACCCACAGAAGGCTGGGGCCGGCCATCCCCGCGACGATCGGATTGGCAAGTGCCTCGCGCTGGGCGGCGGGTAGCACATCGTAGCGCTGCAGGACGTGGCGAGAACGAGTATCTGCCCACAGAATCGCCGGCCGCACGGGCGTACCGGCGGAATCTACCAGCACTAAACCGTGCATTTGTCCCGAGAGGCCGATGGCGCGAACTTCCGATCCATGCACACCGACGCATTGCCGGACAGCCCTACAGGTGCTGTTCCACCACTCGCCAGGATCCGATTCCGCCCAACCGGGTTGAGGAGTGTACACCGGATAGTCGGCGTGACCCTCACCATGGGACCGACCCTCACCGTCCAGCAGAACGGTTTTAACCGAGCTGGTGCCCAGGTCGATGCCGATGAACATGGAAGTCCTCAGTCGATTGTGCGTCAAGCCGAAAATGATTGTGCACATCCCGCGCCCCCGACGCGCCGGGGCCGCGGGCGATATCGTTCACAGGAACTGCGGTGTATCTCAGCGAGTAACCAGCGGGTAGTTATTTACAGGGCAGGTTGCGACTGAGAAGGAGACTGCGGAGCTTGCTGAAACGGGGGGAAAACGGTGTTCGGAAGCGACTGCCCTTGATTGTAAAAGTAGCCCCCTTGATGGTGCATGCCGTCGAAATATCCTCGATAGCCATACGGCGGGCCGTGACTCCCGATCCGTCCGAACACTGTGCCGAACAGAAAGGCTGTCATTGCCAGCAGCAAGGCGCCGGCAAGCAGAGGCCAGTCGTGCTGAGGTCGTGCAGCAACCGGTGCCGGTTGCTGGATGCCGAGCTGCGCACGCTCGAGGAAAATATCAGCGAGTGCCCGATCGTGATCGGGTGGAAGCTCGCGGCTGGCGGCAATGATAGCGGCAAGTTCCTCGCGTAAATGGTTCCGATCCAATGACATGTGGTACGTCTCCTCATAGCAGGCGAGGCGCTTGAGCGACTCGTACACTTCCTCACAATGAACCTTTAGCATATCGGCGCGAAATGAGAATGAGGTTTGAGTGGCATGTGAAAATGAACCCCTCGCGGCGTTGGCGTCCGTAACCGTGCATCGTAGAGTGAATCACCATGCGACAGAACCGAAAACATTCAGACCGCCGCAAGCGTGCGTCGATGTACCTTCTCCCAGTCCTGGGAATCGTTCTTCTCCTCGTGGCAATTGGCTGGGGTCTTCGTACTCGCCTGGACCCTTCGGCCGCAACGCCGGCCAGTGCGTGGCGCAGCGACGGTCTCTCGGGCACAACCGTCCATTTTCTCGCGGTGGGGCATTCCACCAGCTCGCTGGTGTTCGCAGCCACCGAGTCCGGCGTGTACCGGCGGGAGACCGCCGGCGCCTGGACGCGCGTACTGGCACGGCCAGGAGTGTGGAGCGTCGACCTTCGTGACGATGACCGCACCGTCGTCGCCGGGGACGGCGAGGGAAACGTCGATCTCAGCCTGGATGCCGGCGCGCACTGGCAGTCCGCTGCGGTGTCGACGCAGGCCGTGTACGCAGTCTCTTTCTCGCCCGGCACCCGCCGAATCATACTGGCCGGCGCCGGCGGAGGGCTCTTCCGTAGCGCCGATGGAGGCGCTCACTGGACGCAGCAATTGACTCTGCCGGGAAGCGCGATAGCGGCGCTGACGTGGATGCCTGAGAGTAGCTCGACCGTCTTTGCTGGCGCCGTCGCGGGTACCGCAACCGGATCCACCGACGTGTACGTCAGCCGGGATGCCGGCATCACGTGGCACCGCTATGGGCCTGCCTGGAACAACGGAGGCGGCATCATGTCGCTGGTCGTGTTGCGAAACCGGCAGGTCCTGGCCGGCACGATGGGAAAAGCGGCCTGGAGTCTCGCTGGAGGATCGTGGCGGCGCCTGGCAGGCGGCATGCCGCTGAACGACGACCATGTCTCGGGTATCGCCGTGGTACCTGGCAGCCCTCCGAAAATATTCGCCGCGACCCTCGGTTCCGGCGTGTACCAATCGAATGACGGTGGGCGGCACTGGGTGCAATCGTCTCAGGGGCTCACCGCGTCGGCCGATTCGATGATCGTACTATCGGTGGCATACTCACCCCGTGCTTCAAGGCTTTATGCCGGCACCTCCATCGGTGTCTATCGGCGGAATCTCACGCCTGCACCGAGGCGGTCGTCCTGATGGAGCGCTGCGACAACCGCTACAGTCATTCGTGCGGACCTCCGGGTGGACGCACGAGGTCGCGCCGTGTCGAGAGGACGACCGGTGGACGAGCGCACGTTAACGTTAGACAGGAGCATGTTGCTGAATGAGACGGCGGACGGGTCACCTCATGATTTCTACGCGTGCCTGGGTCCTTTCGATACCGGAGTGCGACATGGTGACGAGAACGAAATGAAATTAATGCTGATGTGACGATTACCACGTCGTATCTGATCTGCACGACGCCCCGAACTGGCAGCAATTTCCTCTGTGAAGTACTAACCCGCACCGGCGTCGCCGGCCACGTCGATGAGTATTTGTGGAACCCTCCTTACTGGTACGAGCAGTGGGGCATAACAGCCTTCGGAAGTTATCTGGACCGCATGCTCGAGGCAGGTCAGTCCGCCAATGGTGTCTTTGGTATGAAGGTGATGAACTGGCATGTCGATGAATTTGTGCCGAAGCTTGGAGAAGAGCGGGGCTGGGTGGGGAGGCCGGCACCCGCGGTTCTCGCCCGGTTCTTCCCGAGCCTGCAGTACGTCTGGCTCACACGTCGTGACAAGGTACGGCAGGCCGTCTCACTCCACCGAGCGCACCAGACCGGGATATGGCGAAGCATCGACGCGGACAAGGTGCCGCCGATCGAGCCGAGCTTCGACTTCGAGCGGATCAACCTGTTACTCGACGCCATAGTCTTTGGCGAGGCATTCTGGTCGGACTACTTTTCCAGCGCGGGTGTCCAGCCGCTTACTGTCGTCTATGAGGACTTTATACGGGATCCCGAACGAGGCACAGTAGAGATCCTCGACTATCTGCACATTCCCGTCCCTCCGGCTCTGCAATTTGGTGCGTGGGAGCATGAGAAACAGGCGGATGAGGTCTCCGATGCGTGGGTGCGCCGCTACCGGGAACTCAAGGAGATAGCCCTGCAACGTCTGCCGTGAATGGGACGCTCTGAAGAAACCCCGCCGTCGCTGCCCCCGAAGTGGAGACGCAGTGCCTACCCTTCTCCAGCTTGGAAACGATCGTACAGGTCCGTTACCCTTGCCGCCAGGATGAAATCGTTTTCCGACAGACCCTCGACGCTGTGGGTGTAAAATTCCACGCGCACCCGGTTCCAACGATGCAGGAGGATATCGGGATGGTGGTTTTCGTTCTCCGCCAGCGCTCCCACCCTGTTCACCAGTGCCAGCGCTTCAGCAAAATTGCGAACGCGAATCTCCCGGCTGAGGCGACCGTCGACGATCGTCCAGCCGGGAACCTGGGTCAGCAGTTCCTGAACGTCGGAGGCTGCCAGCAGACTGGCGGTTCCGTCGGGATGCGCGTGTCGAGCAGCCAATTCGGACATACCACTACTCTCGCGACAAAATTCGGCAGTAGGGCCGTGCTACATCGTAGTCGAGCTCTCGCGAAAGCGCGCAATGCCCCGACAATTCGCGAAAAATCGTACTCGGTTCCAGTGCATGCCGAGTATAGTATGTTACGGCGCTGTAACGTTTGACAAGGCGGAAGCCGGCGCACCGCGAGCCACGCAGTGAGGCGAGTAAGGCTTCGTCCCGGAGGACATCGCGGATGAAGGGAGCGAGCAATGGCCAAAGGCAGTGAAAAGGCGAAGGCCGAGGGAAAGGCACTTCAGAAGTTTGAGCGCGCTCGGCGGAAGTTTGAAGCCGCTCAGGAAGACTACCTGCTGGCACGCGAGCAGGGAAAACAACGCATAGAGAAAGCGCAGCTCGAGGCCGAGAGAGCGCTGACCAAGGTGAACGAGCGCCTGGAGAAGCGTGCCGAAGCGTTGTCGCGAGCCGAAGCTAGACTCCTATCCACCGGATCGTCCAAGGCCAAACGAGCCGTCACCTCTACATCGGACAGCAATGGCAGCACCGTTCCTGCATCCGCGGATGAAGCAGCTGACATAGTTGCCGAACTGCAGGAGCAATCGGCGGAAGAGACGCCGTCCCCGGCGCTGATAGTGCCGGAAGGCGAAACGGTATAGACGAGGCGGACCCTGTCGGTATACATGGCTGATGTCCAGCAGTGACTGGCCACTAGTCCGGAGTACCCGGGGCGGGTTGAGCTAGCGCACCACGGTTACACCTTCGGGATGTTCGGGAGTTCGTTGCGCCGGGCGACGCGGCGGTATGGGAGTGCCGTCCATCATGCTCCGTGGTCCCGACCACATAGCCGGTACGGCGAGCGTCAGGTCGGCGAGCCGGTAGGCAATGAACTCGTAATTCACCCGCCAACCCTGAAAGTGAACCCAGGCGATCTCTGGCGATCGTTCGATGGGGAAACCTCCGGCTCGCATGCGGTCGACTGCCTCTAAAAATTCGTCGTAGGTGAGCAGAATTGGCTCATGCGGTTGGGGATCTTGGTTGTAATTAATTCCCATCATGTCGGCTATTGCGCGAAGTGCCGAGAAGCCCATGCGTAAGCAGGTTCGCGCCTCAGTGGGAGCCCGATCCGGTGCAAGCGCGAGATACAGCGCTGCCGAGTCGAGGATCGCCAGGAGACCGACGATCCACGATCGAAGCGGATGTGGTGATCTGAAGAAAATCAGCCACGGATAATTCACATGCGATTCCGCGATGTCGGCACACCACTGTTCCCATGCCGAATACAGACCCGGAGCTGTATCGAGCGCGTCGACAAACCCCGCCCGCGCGAGGATCTCCGGGCCCCAGGCCGGTTCCCCGGCTCGACTTTGCAACATCGTAACGAGGGTCTCGCGGCGGTTGTACGCTCCGTAAATGGTGGGGAGGTATCCCACCAGGAGAGCGACCGTTACCAACCCGGTCGCCGCTGAGACAAAGATGATGGCGATGGGAGCGCCCTGCGTCGACGAGGCGATGCCAAGCGTCAGTATCGAGGAGCCGCTGATGCGAACAGCATCCTCCAGATGCCCACCGATGAGTGGCCATAGCAC
Organism: uncultured Chloroflexia bacterium; assembly: GCA_963737125.1. Taxonomy (GTDB): domain Bacteria; phylum Chloroflexota; class UBA5177; order UBA5177; family UBA5177; genus JANWJD01. The sequence goes on from CAVTRL010000001.1 coordinate 749,917, forward strand.
CAGCGCGTATCCCACCAGGAAGAGAGCCATCCAGATGGCCAGAAGCGCGAGCAATGTGACGGGACCAAGAAAGGCGTAGATCCTGTCCTTGGTTTCATACCGGGGAAAAATCCGAATAAGTGCTCGGAACGACCCGAACGTCAGCAACCATGTGCGATAGGTAATGCGCGATGAGATGCTGCGGGGCACGACCATCGTGTTGATCATGCTCCCGAGTGTGAACACCACCAGAAGTACTCCGGCGGCGGCGCCAAACCACGGGACGATGGCACCTACCATTCGTGCGGTATCCGTCGATCCAGGTACAGAGATGCGCCCGTCGAGGCGCGGACGGAGGAGTATTGAGGCAAGAATGTAAACATACCCTGACTTGACCCATGATAAAGCGATACAAAATCTCGTTAGTCCGAGGAAGGCTCAATGACAGAGTACAGTGCGCGTCTGTTCGACCTAAGCGGACGAGTTGCCGTGGTCACCGGCGGCTCGGGCGTGCTGGGCGGCGCTATGGCCATGGGTTTGGCCGAAGCCGGCGCCCGAGTTGGTGTGGCAGCCCGAAGCGGTGAGCGTGTCGATCGAATGGTTCGGGACATCGAGGAGGCAGGTGGCACGGCCATGGCGCTGTTGGCCGATGTACTCCAGGTGGACGATCTGCGGAAGGCACGTGACACCGTGCTGGAGACCTGGGGCAGCATCGATATTCTGGTCAATGCCGCGGGAGGCAACATTCCGGAGGCGACAGTCAACGCGACGCACTCTTTTTTCGACGTCGATCCTGACGCGTGGCGAGCCGTGATCGATCTCAACCTCTTGGGGACGATCTTGCCGTGCCAGGTCTTTGCAGAGATGATGGGCTCGTCATCCCACGAGGGCGGCGGGGCGATTGTCAATGTTTCTTCCATGGCGGCCGATCGTGCGCTCACGCACGTAGGTGGGTACGGTGCAGCCAAGGCTGGAGTCGAGTCATTCACTCGCTGGTTGGCGGTAGAGATGGCCCGATCGCACGGACGGAACGTGCGAGTCAACGCCATCGCGCCCGGCTTCTTCGTGGGCGATCAAAACCGCGCCCTCCTGCTCGACGGCGAGGGCGGCCTGACGGAGCGTGGCGCAACTATCATCGGGCGTACGCCGGCCGGCCGATTCGGTGAGCCGCATGACCTGGTTGGGACCCTGTTGTGGCTTTGCAGTCGGGCATCCCGCTTCGTCACCGGTATCGTGGTACCGGTTGATGGGGGATTTGGCGCGTTCAGTGGGGTGTGACATGGACAACAGTCTGGCACGCTTGCGCGCGGAAGATGCGATCGGTCAGCTGGTCCATCAAACCGGGCGAATGCTGGAACTGGGAAGCGAACAGGGCGTGGTGAAGCTGGATTGGGTTACAGGCGCCGAGGAGCTGCTCCACACTGACGGCATTCTGGAGTCAATCACAATGGAAGCCGCGCGTATTCGGGCGGACGGCATGCGTCACATCATCTGGTCGGGGATGGGGGGATCTATCATGGCTGTCCGGGTTATGTGTGAGCTGGGTTGCTTCGATGGTACCGGGGACGAAGTGGCCGTACACCCGCTCGACAGCACCGATCCGAGTGCCCTCAATCGCCTGCTTCTCGATATTGCCGGACAGGATCGTGAGCGCGTGGAGGACTCATCGCTGCCTCACCTATTGCGCGACGCGATGATGATTGCGGTATCGATGGGCATGACTTCAGAAGAGCCGATCACACACCTGCAATGGTTCAGCGACCTCATTCATCGGGCAGGACTGCCGCTCGACCGGCATGCGCTCGTTATGACTTTGCCCGGTTCATACCTCGATCGCTTCGCACAGGAGCACGCAATTCCGGTACTGCCCCTCGACCTTCACGACGGTAGCGGTACGGGCGGACGCATGAGTGCGCCAACCACGCGGGTCTTTCTGCTGCCCGCCGCAATTGCGCTCCAAAACCGGCCGGAGGAACAGGGAACACTGCACTCGGTACTTACCGCAGCCTGGAACAGGCACGATCTCTCCGGCGCTCTGGAGCATCCGAGCGGCCATCCGTACGTGCGACTGGCGGCGGCGCTCGGCGACTCCGCCGTAAATGGCGCGTGCCACATGTATATCCAGGCCGAAACGCCGGCAACCGCCTTATTCCCGTGGATCGAGCAGTTGATGGAGGAAAGCCTGGGCAAAGGTGGATCGGGTGTTTCGGTCTTTGCGGACGCACCACTCAACCAAAACGCCCGATGCTTTCAGCCACAAGGCTCTGTGAAAGTTTCCATTGGCCCCGATACTAAAGCACCCGATTCCGCCGCCCACGCCGTGCCATTCGATATCGGGAAAGGGACGGCGGCTTGCCTCTCCGCGCTTGCGACGTCGTTTCTCGGCTGGCAGCTTTGCACTGCGTTGTTTGGATACCTGCACGGCATCAGGTTCGCGGGCCAGCCGGCGGTGGAAGAGTACAAGACGCGTGCTCGGGCGCTGCGCACTGGTGGCGATTCTGCCCACGTGCTCGGTAAATATGTCGGAGCTATTGCCAATCCAGGCTTGACGATCTACGGTCCGGGGATCGATCGGCCGGAGGCTTCACCGGCGTCGGTTATCGCTCGTACCCTGATCGACTCGTGCCCCTCGTACCTCGATCTAACGATCAATGGTGAGATTTCGTCGCACGCCCGGGAAAGCGTCGCGATAGAACTGGAGCGGCTCGGGCACGGTGTGCTTGGCGTACCGGTGAAGCTACGCCGAGCACCAGCATCGTATCATTCCACCGAGCAGAGCGAGATGGACGGCCCGCCGGGAGTCGTAAGTTTACGAGTCCTTGCAGGAGAGTATTCAAAGCCAGTGGTGGGACGGTACGATGATGCCTTCCTCGAAGCCCAGGCGGTATCGACCTGGCTGGCGATGAACGGCGCGGGGCGACAATGCTATTTGCTTCGGCTGGATGGGCCGTTCGGCGATCTTTCCCCGGTCACGGCATTTCTCGCGGGTCTTTCTCAGTTGCTGGAGAGCCAGGCGTCTCGCCGCTGAGTTGCGGGCCGGCACGACGCATCGGAAGTCGAAAGGAGAAAGGGTTATGCCGACCGTACAGTCTGACGATGTTCCTGCCCGTGCGACCGTCGGTGCCAGAACCCTTTTTGAACATTCAGCGACCTTCGCCGTGCATAGGCGCGACGAAGTATCACGGCCTGATCCGCGGAACTCAAGACTCGTGCCACCTTGCTACAACCGGAGCCTTGACCGCCAGTCTGAAGCGAGCAGGCAACGTAATAATTTTCGTCGATTTCGTCGACCAGGACGAGGGTGGCGGATCGCATATCCATTTCGTAGCCCAGTGCTCGCAAGAAATCCTGGTAACGGCCATGTGACCGAATTGACCGGCGTTCCTTCATCCGAATCTCCAGGTGTTCCAGCTCCGCGTGAGTCAGAATATATCGATGAAGGCACATTTCGTTATCGCACCCGCAGTATCGAATAACGTACCCGGTTGACGTTTCGACCAAACTGATGTTGGTTGCGTCGTTGGCATCGAGCCAGGCTCCCAGCGTCCGCAACGCGCTCTGATAGCACACGATAGCGGCGCGGAATTTGGGTCTGGGCGTCTCCTCGAATTCAGAAACATGCGTCGGGGAGATCGGCATTTCGTAGGTCACATTGAGTTTTGTACGCATGGTTTCGTTCCTTTTCAAGATGTCGCTCCGCTCATCCTAGCGAACCATCTTTCGAGGCGAGATGCCAGGGTATTGAGTCACCTTTTTCTTGGGGGCTGACGGCACTCTTTGTGCCGAAACGGAAACCTTCGGGTTGATTGGAATATGGCGGTTCGTCGTATTGCCGTTGGGCGCGAGATGCCGCACAATAAAGCACGCGCAAGGGGGAATTGTCGATGGGCTCGGATCGAGACAACATGCGTGTTCAGTCGGTGCGCTGGAAGATCGCTCGCCGCCACTTGAACCGGCCGCGCTCCCATCGCCTCCGTTGGAGTTTGATTCTGCTCTTCGTGCTGTTGTTGATCGTGTCGAGTGCCAGCGGCGCGGGCGCGATGTATTTTGTGTCGCAGCTTCCCCCCGCGAGTAACTTCCACATTCAATACGCGTTCCAGAACGCGCGGATCTACGACTCGCGCGGCGATCTCCTGTACAACATGGCGGACCTGGCGAAGGTCAAGGGCGGCTTGCGCATAGTTGAACCGCTGCAAGCTCGAAACGACACCCAGTCGGCGTGTCGAGGCGGAGTAAATCGCATACCGCTCTCCTTGCAGAACGCCGTGATCGCGACCGAAGACGCGACGTTCTACAAGAATCCGGGATTCGATCCGATGAGCATCCTCCGGGCGGCGTATCAGGACATAGAGTACGGCCATATTATTTCCGGCGCCAGCACGATTACTCAGCAGGTGGTACGCAACACCATGCTGACGCAGACGCAAACCTTCAATCGCAAGGCCCAGGAAGTAGCGCTGGCGTATGAAGTGAGCAAGCGCTACTCGAAGCGCAAAATCCTTTGGTATTACCTGAACTACGTCCCGTTTGGCAATCTGGCGTACGGAGCACAGGCAGCGGCGGAAGTGTATTTCCATACGTCTGTATGCCGGCTGGACACCGCACAGGCCGCGATGCTCGCCGGTCTGCCACGTGCCCCAACGTTATACGATCCGGTCCGGCATCGTGCTGCCGCCATTGCCCGCATGCACACGGTGCTCACGTCGCTGCGGCGCCACGGCTACCTGGACGCAAAAGCCGAGGTTAATTCTGCCTTGTCGGAAGCGCGTGGTTGGCGGTTCTACCCGGCGCAGCCATCGATGCGATACCCGCAATTCACGCAATTTGTCGTCAATCAATTGCAGTCGATGCCCCGGTTACGTGCCCAGCTCTATCAAGGTATCGACGTGTACACCACGCTCGATCCTCGCCTACAAGACCTCGCGCAGAACCAAGTGACACAACAAATCGACAGCCTGAAGGCGCAGCACGTCACTAACGGAGCGCTCGTGTCGCTCGACTTGCGTGCCCGCCACTACGGCTGGATTCTCGCCATGGTGGGCAGCGCACACTTTAGCAGCAGCGCCGGTCAGATTAACATGGCGATTTCTCCACGTCAGCCTGGATCGTCGATGAAACCGTTCAATTACATCTACGCGTTCACGCACGGCGATGTTGGTCCTGGTACGCAAATCACCGATTCACCCATAATTCTTCCTGATCCAAACGATACTACTCACCACGGATGGTATCTCCCGGCAAATTACGATCGCCTCTATCACGGGGTAGTGACGCTGCGGCAGGCGCTGGCGAATTCTCTGAACGTTCCTGCCGTCAAGCTCGAATACTACATTACGAAGCCCAAGAACGTAGCCAGCACGGCGAAGACTTTCGGCATGACGAGCCTGTATAAGGATAATCCTAACCTGGGATGCAGCGTGTGTTATGCAGTCACGCTGGGCGGCCTGGAACGAGGAACCCGCTTGCTGGAAGAAACCGCAGCCTACGGTGTCTTTTCCACCGGCGGATGGACCGTGCCACCGGTTGCAATATGGAAAGTAATCAAGCGCAGCACCGGTAAGGTGCTCTTTTGCTCGGCCGACTGTCCGCCTGGCGTCAAGCCGGCCACCTGGTTGATACAACAAAGGCATCATGTGCTGGGCGGCGCATACGCGGCGGAAATGACGTCGGTGCTGAGCGACGACAACGCTCGCTGTACTCCTCAGGTCTGCGAGTTCGGCCTCGACAGTCCTCTCAAGTTGAGCCGGCCGGCGGCGGCCAAGACCGGAACGACCGAATCGTTCACCGACAACTGGACGGTAGGATATACGCCGCAGATCGTCACCGGCGTCTGGGCCGGGAATTCCGATCACTCGCAAATGCAGAATGTGATCGGCATCACCGGCGCGGCGCCCATCTGGCACCAGTTCATGGAAGGCGCATTTCGCGTTTTGAAGTTACCGGTACAGAACTTTTACGTCCCTCCCAACGTCATTACCACGAATCAGTGCACCGAGAAGAATTCCACGTTTGCCATGTACACGCAGCCCGACATATTTGTCGAAGCTGCCGCCTCACCCTATCGACTCCCGCTTTGCCGTGTCCCCGAGCGCGGAACGATGCCGGTGTCGTGCGCGCACTATCCTGCTAACCCTCCACCCTTGACCTTTCAATGCATTGCTTCGGTGCCATTCGCCTACGCCAATGGTGACGGCCAGGCTGGTGTCAATCAATTCCCCACTACCGGTACTGGAACGTTCAACGGCACGCAACCATTCAGTGGAACATCGCAGTTCGGAACGTCGACCGTTCCCTCGACAGGAACATTCCAGCAACAGCCCTGAGTTTTCGGCAGCGCGAGGCGCTCGCCGCCATAGAATGAAGCCGCCTGGGCATATCTTGCGGGAGGTGAGGTGGCATGAATTACGCCGTGATCATGGCAGGCGGAGCCGGCACGCGACTGTGGCCGGAAGCGCGCCGCGACCGTCCGAAACAGTTGCGAACGCTTGTTTTTGACCAGCCTCTGATCGCTGAAACGGTCGAGCGACTGGCTCACGTCTATGACCCTGAGCGAATATTCGTCGTAACGGCGGCACGGTATGCCGAACCCATCAAAGCCCAACTGGCGCAGCTTCCCCCGCAAAACGTCATCAGCGAACCGGTAGGTCGCAATACGGCGGCTGCCATTGCCCTTGCCGCCTTTCAAATTCAGCACGTCGACCCAGACGGCGTCTTTGCGGTATTTCCCGCGGACCACGTGATACTGAAGCCGCAAGCACTGTACGATGCGCTCGATTTTGCGCATGTACTTGCGCTGAAGCATCGCGTGGTGGATATCGGAGTACCACCCACCCATCCGGAGACGGGATACGGGTATATCCGACTCGGACCAGAGACCGACCATCGGGCCAGCCTGCGGGCGTATACCGTCGAGGGGTTTGTGGAAAAGCCGGATGTGGCCACCGCGAAGGCCTACCTGGAAGCGGGAAACTACCTCTGGAACTCCGGCATGTTCGTGTGGCGAGCATCCGAATATCTGGCGGCGTTGCTGGAACATCTGCCGGGTACATATCACCTGCTCCACGGCCCCTTCACAAGCGGAAGTTGGGACGAACTGTCGGACGCATACGGAAAGATCGAGGACATATCAGTCGATTACGCCATCATGGAGCGAGCCTCGGACGTCGTGGCCTTGCCGGTCGATTTCGGCTGGCGAGACATCGGCGATTGGGCCGCGTTGTATGACATGATGGACCACGACGAGAACGGAAACGCTTTCAACGGTCCGCACGCCTCCATCGATACCGACAATTGTTTGATGCTGTCGCCGAAGAAGCTGATCGCAGCGGTCGGCGTGCACGACCTGGTCGTGGTGGATACCGACGATGTCCTCCTTATCATCCCGCGCAGTCGATCGCAAGACGTCAAGGCACTGCTCGAGACGATCAAGGAAAGCGGCTATAGTGAGTATCTCTAACGCATCGTGATAGTCGTCCTCAGTATGAACACCGCATTCGACCGGGTTGTCGAGATTCCGCGGTTCAAGACTGGTGAGGTGCACCGCGCGCGGCGAGCGCAGGTGTTCGCGGGTGGCAAGGCGCTGAACGTGGTTCGCGTGATACGCCAGCTCGGACAGCCCGTGAGGGTGATTGGTACGCTCGGCGGCACCCCGGATCGCTCCATTCGTTCGTGGTGCGATGACATGAAGATCGATGCGCATTGGATTGCAATAAAGGGCGAGTCGCGTACCTGCGTCATCGTGGTCGATCCGGCGGCGGAGGAACAAACCGTGCTGAACGAGCCGGGTCCCACTCTGATCGGTGACGAGGTTCAGCGGATTCGCAAGGAAATTGATCGTGCATCGGGAGCGGGCGACACACTCTGCATCAGCGGAAGCGCGCCGCCTGGGGTCCCGACGACCTTCTATGCCGACGTTGTGACAACCGCGAAGAAGCGCGGCGTTCGCGTGCTGCTCGACGCGTCCGGACCGGCACTCCGCCACGCGCTGGACGCAGGCCCGTGGGCGGCAGTGCCCAACGTGCAAGAGTGTGCCGAGGTGTTCGGGGCGCAGGCCGAGCCGGCGGTGCTCGCGACATGGTTGGCGGAGCGTACCGAGCACGCGCTTCTTACGCTTGGCGCGGATGGCGTACTGTACGCTGGCGCAAGCGGCCGGTGGCATCTCACACCACCCGCGACCGTCACCGTCAATGCCGTGGGATCAGGGGATGCGCTGGTTGCCGGCTTTGTGACCGGCATGGCCGAAGGGCTTAGCCCGCTGGAATCCGCCCGGCGTGGTGTAGCCTGTGGGGCCGCGAACGCTGCCGGCTTCGGGCCTGGTATTGACACAGGCAGCGATATCGGGCTCCTCGTCTCAGAGGTGCAGGCGCAACGCCTCTAGTCCCGACGAATGCCGCACGCCCTAGACAAAAAATCGGGTCTTTACCCTATTCCTATTTCCCCGTGCAAGGGTGTACAGTAGGGGCCAATTCGGGATGATCCATGGGGAGGGGGAAATGGCGGCACGATTCAAGACCGAGTGTCCGCGGTGTCATACGCGATCGCTGGTGGCGGATCATAGCGAAGTGATCGAGTCTCGGCAGCGCATCGTCATGTGCATATGCTGTGGCCGTAGATTTACGGTCGGAGGGAAACAATCGGAGGCCACGCCTCAGCCTTCATTTGAGCAGGCACCACAGCGCTAACCTCGATCACCGTTTGCGCATGCTTGGGCGTGGCGTGTCGGCGTTACTCAAGGACGCCGACACGCCCTGCTTGCTCCCACGAGACCAACACCGCACTGGTCGTATGTCGGTCCATCGCCGATCCCGCTAGAACCAGGCCATCGTCGGTAGCGTCCAATAAAATCGGATCGCCGGCCAGCAGCCGGCCGTCGCGGGCGCGTACCGGCCTGGGTCGGACCTCGTCAGGCCACACCTCAAGGTCTATCACCAGCTCGTGGACTTTGTCGGGTGTGACGCCCAGATACGGTGCAACTCGCTCCGCCGCACCCGGAGCAAGTCTGACGTACTGCACACCGTACAATCGCATGGGGTCCATGAAACGACCTCTTAAAAGAACGCCTGTTCTATTTCTATCATGATGGCTTCTCGACTCGCTGTCAAGCCGTGTCGAGAATTACGGGAGCCTGGATATGCCTAATCGACGTCCACTGGAACCAAAAGATCTCTACCGCCTTCGGCTCGTGTCCAGTCCGCAAATTTCTCCCGACGGTCAACGGGTCGCGTATGTGCTGAAGCAATTGGACGAAGAGAAGAACGACTACGTCACGAATATTTACGTGGTGGACCTTGCGGGAGGGGTTCGGCAGTACACCACCGGCAATAAAGATTCCTCACCGCGCTGGTCGCCGGATGGTCGATGGCTAGCCTTCCTTTCCGGACGAAAAGAAGCATCGCAGATCCACCTTATCTCCACCACGGGGGGAGAAGGCGTGGCAATCACTGCCCGAAAGCTTGGAGCGGGGGTCCCATTCTGGTCACCCGACAGCTCGGCCATTGTCTTTGTTGGAGCGGTGTCTACCGATCCGGAGGAGGAGGCTGAGACTAAAGATCGCCAGAAGGATGAGAACAAAATCGCCAAAACGAGAATCGTGGAGCGAGCCTCATACAAGCTCGAAGGGGCTGGATTCATCGGGAATCGGCGGCGGCATCTCTTCCTGGTTGACGTCGCCGAGAGGAAGGTCGAACAGCTCACGCAAGGGGATTTTCACGACGACGCGCCGGCCTGGTCTCCCGATAGCCGGCACATCGCGTTTGCCACGAATCGAAACCCGCGGTGGGATGTATCGACCGAGGGTGACATCTATCTCATCCCTCGAGACGGTGGTGAAGTCCGGCGGCTTACCGCCGGTGGCTCGTTTACGCGCCCTGTCTTCCATCCCAACGGAAGCCGGATCGCGTTTATCGGACATGCAAATCCCAGCGAGGTGTTCGCGCCGCTCCGCCTCTACAGCACAGCCCGGGACGGCACGGACTTCAGAGACGAGCTGGGAACGTGGGATGGCGGTTTGATCAACGACGTGAGCAGTGATGTCGTGCTGTCCGACGACGGGCTGGGGCTGGTATGGCTGGAGCACGGCCTGCACTTTGTCGGCGTGGAACGCGGCGTTGCGAACGTCTATTGCGCCGATGGCGCAGTGCGGCCGGCGACCGAAGGCAGGCATACAGTCACCGAGTTCTCGGTGGCTTCCAATGGATCGATCGCCTATACATGCGCGGACGCTACCCACCTGCCAGACGTGTACTTGCAAGCAGATGGCGCGACGCAACAACTCACGCACGAAAACGACGCGTTTCTCGAAGAGGTAGAGATTTTCACGCCGGAGCGGTTCACCTATTCCGGAGCGAACGGTGAAGAGAGTGAGGCCTGGCTCCTGGCTCCCCGCGGGCACGAGCACGGTAAGCATCCGCTTCTCGCCTACATCCATGGTGGACCGCAAACGACCTATGGAGAAGCGTTTTTCTTCGAGTATCAATTTCTTGCCGGTCAGGGCTTTGGCGTGCTCTTTCCCAACATTCACGGTTCGTCGTCATACGGACGCGAGTACCAGATCAGCATCTGGCGCAATTGGGGGAGCATCGACTGCGAAGATGTGCTTGCCGCCACGCGCGCGGCTGCCACCCGGCCATGGGTCGACGACGCCCGTAAAGGCATAGTAGGCGGAAGCTACGGCGGGTTCATGACGAACTGGGTGCTGTCGCATAGCGACGAATTCAAGGCAGGAGTCACGGAACGCTGCCTCTCCAACATCGTCAGCTTCATGGGCACGAGCGATTTCGGCTGGCTATGGAATACCGTGTGGGGAGTGCATCCCGAGGAGGATGTGGAAAAACTGTGGGACATGAGCCCGATGAAATACGTCAAGAATATTACGGTCCCGCTTATGGTCATCCACTCCCACGGAGATGATCGCACCCCCTTCGAACAGGGAGAACAGCTCTTTGTGGCTCTCCGGAGGTTGGGCGTCGAGACCAAATTTGTCATGTTTCCGGAGGAGGGTCACGGACTGTCGCGAGCTGGGAAACCATCGCGGCGGGTCGAACGCATCGAATACATCTGCGATTGGTTTCGCCGGCACCTGTAGGTGAAGGTCGACTCGAACAGACGTCTTCCACGTTCGCCCCAGTACTTTCTCGAACGTCTGGCCGGCCTGCACGATCGAGTGCGCGATACCCTCTACCGCGTTCAATCCGCGTCGGCGATCGAGGTGCTGTCACGGGTAACCGATGCACCTGAAGGCGACACGATCTTTGCGATTGACGTTGATGCCGAGCAAGAACTGACATCGTACTTTGAATCCTGGGGTGAGGAGCTTCCGTTGCTGCTGATCGCGGAAGGGACACCCGGCGACGGCGGAAAGACCTTTCCGGAGGGAATGCCTCGTAGCGAGGTGGCGTTCACCTGCATCGTCGACCCGATCGACGGAACACGAGGGCTGATGTATGGCAAGCGGAGTGGCTGGATCCTCAGTGGTATAGCGCCGCCGCCGCGCGAGCACCTGCCCTGGCTCAGCGACATCAGCGTTGCCATGCAAACCGAATTACCCACTGCTCGGTCTCATCTCAGCGACCGCCTCTGGGCAACGTCCGGTGGCGGCGCGCACGCGGAGACCGTGAACGTACTGACTGGTGAGGTCCGACCGTTTGTGCCACAACCGAGTGGAGCGACATCGTTGCTCTACGGCTTCGCAACGGTCAGCAAGTTTTTCCCGGGCGCAAAACTGGCGGCGGTTCAGTTGGAAGAGCGGTTATTCGAGGAGTTGCTCGGTACGCCGGCCGACGGTAACCCTCGGGTCTTTGACGACGAATACATCAGCACGGGTGGGCAGCTCTATGAACTCATGGTGGGGCACGATCGTTTCATCGCCGACTTGCGCCCAGTGCTCATGGACGCGCCGGCCGGTGGAGGAACTGCGCATCGCATCTGTTCGCATCCGTACGACCTGTGCACTGAATTGATCGCGCGCGAGGCCGGCATTATCGTGACAGACCACCGGGGAGCCCCTTTACGGTACCCGCTTGATATTCGCGTCGATTGCAGCTGGGTGGGCTATGCAAATCGCACCCTGGCGGATCAGATAGCCCCCACGCTCCATCGATTGCTGGAAGAGAAGTCTTTCGCTTGATGGAGATTGGACACAGAATGCTCGCGTCAGAATGGTATCCTTCATCACGTTCTGAGTAACGGCACTCACATGTCTGCCTCGCACGATCACTGCGATCCTGCCCGACAGCTCCTTGGGGGCGCATCCTTCGCGCTTAGACAGCTCGGAACACTCAGTATCAGAGCTAGGCGCACGCGTGTGTGCTTGCCGTGCTTCTGTTTCACTCATTCTCGGGACAACATCGTCAGACATGCTTCTCACCATTACTTCCACCCATGAACCCGCGACCGATCTCGGGTATCTGCTCCACAAGAACCCCGAGCGGTTCCAGACGTTCAACCTGTCCTTCGGCCGGGCGCACGTCTTCTACCCGCACCGCGATCCAGATAGGTGTACGGCTGCGCTGCTCGTCGAGGTCGATCCCATCCAATTGGTTCGTGGTAAGGGCCGAGCCGGGTCGGAGACATTCAACCTGAAGCAGTATGTGAACGATCGTCCGTACGCGGCTTCATCCTTTCTGAGCGTGGCGCTCAACGATGTCTTCCGTACCGCGTTCACCGGGCAAAGCAAAGACCGGCCTGACCTAGCCGAACAAATCCTTCCCCTCGAGGCGCACATCGCCGCGCTTCCCGACCGCAGTGGAGGAGAGATGATACATCGCCTGTTTGCCCCGCTCGGTTACCAGGTGCGCGCCGCGCACGGACCGCTGGACGACAGGTTTCCGGAATGGGGTGAGAGTCACTACTTCACGGTTGACTTGTCGGGCCAGGTACGGCTGCGCGATCTCTTGTCTCACCTCTATGTCCTCATGCCTGTACTGGATGACGACAAGCACTACTGGGTCGGCCAGGACGAGATCGAAAAACTTTTGAGGCATGGCCGGGAGTGGTTACCCTTTCACCCGGAGCGAAATACCATTACCAACCGCTATTTATCGCGGCAGCGCTCGTTGACGCGGGAGGCGCTCGCCCGATTGAGCGAGGGAGATGCCGATGTTGACGAGGCCGATGAGGATAAGGCCCGCGAGGAAGACATGGTGGAGGAGCGTATCAGCTTGCACGAACAACGACACGATGCGGTGCTGGCGGCATTGCGCGCTAGCGGAGCGCGAAGCGTGCTCGATCTGGGATGCGGTGAAGGGCGATTGCTGCAGGCGCTTCTCAACGATCCAAGCTTCGACCGCATCATTGGCATGGACGTCTCCCATCGCACGTTGGAGCGAGCCGCGCAACGGCTGAATCTCGATCGTCTGCCGGATCGGCAGCGCCAGCGCATCTCACTCCTTCATGGTTCGTTGATCTATCGAGATCGACGTTTGGATGGTCATGATGCGGCAACCGTGGTGGAGGTCATCGAGCATCTCAACCCCGAACGCCTCGGCGCTTTCGAACGCGTACTCTTCGATTTTGCTCGTCCGACCACGGTCGTTCTCACGACGCCCAACGTGGAGTATAACGTTACCTGGGAAAGCTTGCCTGCCGGTGGTTACCGTCACCGCGATCACCGCTTCGAATGGACCCGCGCGGAATTCCAGGCGTGGGCCACCGGGGTCGCGGAGCGATTCGGCTACGTCGTGCGATTCCTTCCCGTCGGGCTTGAGCATCCCGCGTTCGGGCCGCCCTCGCAGATGGGAGTGTTCAGCCGTGGCTGATGTTGCTTTTCACGCGCGCGAGCACGCACGGCTTGCCGCCGAGTTAGAGGCTGCGAGCCACGAGAGTAGTCTCCCTGATCTCCCGACGGCTCGTGCGGCATGCAACGATCTGTTGCTCCGATTGCGCCTACCATCAGAGGTGATCCGGCCATGAAGCTGACTATCCCCGAGCTCTCGCTGGTGGTACTGGTCGGGGTCTCGGGTTCGGGGAAATCGACATTCGTGCGTAAGCACTTCCTGAAAACAGAAGTGCTCTCATCCGACGAGTGTCGAGCTCTGGTATCCGATGACGCAAACGCACAGGAGGCAACCGGCGACGCCTTCGACGTGCTTCACTACGTCGCGGCCAAGCGCCTGGCGCGCGGAAAACTTACCGTGATCGACGCAACCAGCGTGAAACGGGAAGACCGTAAGTCGTTGGTGGAGCTTGCTCGCCGATACCACGTGATCCCGGTGGCGATCGTACTGAATGTGGCCGAGAAGATCGCCCAGGAACGGAACCGGCACCGTCCGGATCGCGACTTTGGTCCTCACGTGGTGCGAAATCAAACGCAGCAGTTGCGCCGCTCGCTTGGTGGGCTGAAGAAAGAAGGCTTCCGGTACGTATACGTGCTCGGGACTCCGGAGGAGATCGATGAGGCCGCGATCGAACGTCAGCCGCTCTGGAACAACCGAACCGGCGAGCACGGACCCTTCGACATCATTGGCGATCCCCACGGCTGCGCCGACGAGCTAGAGGAACTGTTGCAGTGCCTCGGCTACTGCATAGTCAGCGACACCACAGGACAGGATTCGTGGGGTGGGCCGCTCTATCGACACCCTGACGGCCGGACCGCAGTTTTCCTGGGTGACCTGGTCGACCGAGGTCCGCGAATCCTCGACACCGTCCGCATCGTGCGTACCATGGTTTCTTCTGGAGACGCTTATTGCGTACCCGGCAACCATGACATGAAGCTGCTGCGGAAGCTTCGCGGTCGGGACGTCCGGATCACTCATGGACTGGAGACGACTCTGGCCGAGCTCGAGACGGTACCGGCGGAGAAGCGCTCTGCGTTTGTCGCCGAGCTTGCCGATTTCCTCGACGGCCTGGTTAGTCATTACGTTTTTGACGATGGAAAACTGGTGGTGGCGCATGCCGGAATGAAGCAGGAAATGCAGGGTCGAGGATCCGGCCGAGTGCGTGACTTCGCCCTTTACGGTGAGACCACGGGAGAGACGGATGAGTTCGGTCTGCCCGTTCGATATGACTGGGCGGCCGACTATCGCGGCAGGGCTATCGTGGTCTACGGGCATACGCCGGTGCCTGAACCGGAATGGCTTAATCACACCATCAACATCGACACCGGCTGTGTGTTCGGTGGTAAGCTCACCGCTCTACGGTATCCGGAGAATGAGCTCGTCTCGATCCCTGCGCGCCGGACGTACTTCGAGTCCGCCAAGCCATTTCTGCCAGTCGAAAACCGAGCCTCGATCCTCGACGCGCAGCACCGGCACGACGACGTGCTGGAACTGGAGGACGTACTGGGCAAGCGCGCCATATCGACACGACTTCAGAGGAATGTCACGATTCGGGAGGAGAATGCAGTCGCTGCCCTCGAAATCATTTCTCGGTTCGCAGTAAGCCCAAAGTGGCTCATATACGTCCCGCCCACCATGGCGCCCTCCGAGACGACGAAAGAGCCGGGTCTGCTCGAACACCCGATGGAGGCGTTTGCCTACTACCGGCGGGAGGGCGTCCCACGGGTAATCTGCGAGGAGAAGCACATGGGCTCACGCGCCGTGATGGTCGTGTGCCGCGGTGCTGACGTGGCGCGGGAACGCTTTGGAGTCGCAAGCGGAGGGCTTGGCATCTGCTACACCCGAACCGGCCGCCCGTTTTTCGAGCCGGCCCGCACGGACGAATTGTTGGCCAGGGTACACCGAGCGCTCGACGACAGCGGGCTCTGGGAGAGTCTTCATACCGACTGGGTCTGCCTGGATGCCGAGATCATGCCTTGGTCGGCGAAGGCTCAGGATCTACTTCGAAATCAGTACGCGCCGGTCGGCGCTGCGGGGCAAATGGCGTTGGGTGAGGCTTCGGAGCTGCTACAGCAGGCGGCCGCGAGTGGGATTGACGTTGGCGATCACCTCGCCACTCTCCGGGAGCGACAAGACGATATGGCACGGTACGTCGACGCCTATCGAAGTTACTGCTGGACGGTGACATCGATCGGGGACCTCAAGATTGCGCCATTCCATCTCCTGGCATCGGCAGGCGGAGTGCACGTCGATCGGAGTCACCCCTGGCATCTGGAGACGTTAGCGGTACTGAATCGGGCGGATGAAGAGCTCTTCGTGCCCACGCGGAATCTCGTGGTCGACGTGACCGATCCGTCCAGTCAGGAGGCGGGCATTGCCTGGTGGGAGGAGCTGACGGGCGCGGGAGGCGAGGGCATGGTCGTCAAGTCTCTTGACTTTATCGTCAAGGGAACCCGCGGACTGGTGCAGCCAGCCCTCAAGTGTCGTGGTCCCGAGTATCTTCGCATCATCTATGGACCCGAATACACGCAGCCCGCAAACCTTGACCGCCTCCGCTCGCGTAACGTCAGCTCGAAGCGGTCGCTGGCAGCGCGTGAATTTGCCCTCGGGGTGGAAAGCCTGGAGCGCTTCGTGCGCCGCGAACCGTTGCGGCGCGTGCACGAGTGTGTCTTTGGCGTGCTCGCCCTCGAAAGCGAGCCAATCGATCCGCGGCTGTAACCGGGCCCTCCAGAGGCGGCATCGATCGTTATCTCGGACAGGCGCGGCAGCAGCTCGGTGCGGACGAGGCGGCGGAGGCGTGGAAGCGTGGACGGCGGCTCGGCTTCGAACGAGCGGTTGGTGAAGCCCTTGCCGTGTAACGTCTACTCGGCGCGCATCGCCGCCTGGACAATTGCGGCAAAGTCGTCCGGCTTCAGACTCGCGCCACCCACCAGTGCGCCGTCGATACCCGGTTGAGCCATGAGCTCACGTGCGTTTGCCGCCGTGACGCTGCCGCCGTACTGGATCCTGACTTCGGACGAAACGGCGGCGCCGAAAATTTCCGCCAGGACGCTGCGGACGAAGGCGTGCGCCTCCGCTGCCTGACCCGGAGTGGCCGTGTCTCCGGTCCCGATAGCCCACACCGGTTCGTACGCTATCACGATCCGACCCATGGCAGCCTCGTCGGTTGCCAGAAGGGATCGCTCCAGCTGCTCCCGCAGGACGACCTCCATACGGCCGGCATGCCGTTCCTCTTTCGTTTCCCCCACCGCCAGGATCACGCTCAGGCCGTGATGCAAAGCGGCATGCACCTTCCGGTTTACCATCTCATCGGTCTCACCCATGAGGTGGCGCCGTTCCGAATGGCCGACAATGACCCACTCACACCCGACGGCGCTGAGCATGGCGGGTGATACCTCACCGGTATATGCGCCGGAGTTCTCCCAGAACACATTCTGCGCCCCCAACTGGAGGGACGAACCGTTGATGACTCGATGGACCGCCTCGAGATTGGGCATGGGCGGACACAGCACTACATCCACCTGAGCTACCTCGGTCAGCCGCCGGACAACTTCTCCCGCCAGGTCGGCCGCGGAATCGATCGTCGTGTTCATTTTCCAGTTGCCGCCGATGATCGGGCGGCGAAACGTGTCCCGGGAAACCGGTTGGTTCACACGCGCTCCAATCGGGCGAAGCTCGCGAGTAATGTTTTCCTGATCTTGCCGGACTGCGCCGAGAACTCCACCTCCACCTCCTCGTCGTCGGAGGTTACTGTGCTCGAAATCACTACGCCCGCGCCGAACATCTTGTGCCGCACCCGTTCGCCGGCGCTGAAGGACCGTTCGGCCGGCGCCACCGGCGTCGCGGCCGCCGTCTGCGCGCTTGCCGACCAAATATCCGCGAGCGGTGAAACCGGCGTGTGCTCTCGGCGTAAGTAACTGCGTGGAGCAACCCCCGACTGACTCCAGAGATGCTCTGGAATACTGTCCAGGAAGCGAGATGGCGCGTTGACCACGGTATTGCCGTGGAAGTTTCGGCGCGCCGCGTGAATCAAATACAGGCGTTCTTTCGCGCGCGTTATACCCACGTAGCAGAGACGCCGTTCCTCTTCCATCTGTACGTTGTCGTCGATGCTGCGCATGTGCGGAAAAATATTCTCTTCCATCCCCACCAGGAAGACCACGCGATATTCGAGACCTTTGGCGGCGTGCAAGGTCATCAATGTGACCCGCGGCCGAGCATCGTCCAGGTCGTCGGTCTCTCCGAGCAGAGAGACGTTCTCCAGAAACGAGCGCAGGCCCTCCATGGGCGGCTCGTCGGCGTAGTCCTGTGCCACGGTGCGGAGTTCCTCGATATTGTTCCAGCGATCCTCACCTTCGTCGCTGCCATCGCGCACGTACGATTCGTATCCTATGCGCTGCACGACCAGATCCAGCAGGTCGACTACACTCAGCTCTTTGGCAGCTTCACGTAGCTCCGCCATGATCGCGGCGAAGCTGCTCAACGCGCGTCGGGCCGGTGTTCCCACCGCCTCGATCTCGTTCGCCGATTCCACGGCTTGCATCAACGGCACACCGTGTGCCTCAGCCCAGGTGCGCAACACCTGCAGCGTGGTCGCACCGATCTTGCGCGGCGGCACGTTGATCACTCGGCGCAGCGTGACGCCGTCGCTCGGGTTCAAGACGAGCCGGAGATAGGCGACGGCATCTCGAATTTCGCGCCGCTCGTAGAAACGCGTCCCTCCTACCAGCACATATGGGATGTTGTCACGGATGAATGCCTCCTCCAGCGCCCGGGACTGGGCGTTGGTCCGGTACATCACCGCGCATTCGTTAGCCGCAATGTCGTCATTCCGCGACAGGCGTTCGATCTCCGCCGTGACGAATGATGCTTCCTCCTCCTCGTTGTAGGCGTGGAAGATCTGGATCAACGATCCCTCGTCCTTGTCGGTCCAGAGTCGCTTCGGCTTGCGACCGACGTTCTGCGAGATCACGCCGTGCGCGGCGCTGAGGATGTTGCCGGTGGAGCGGTAGTTTTGTTCAAGCTTGATCTCGCGCACGTTCGCGTAGTCGCGTTCGAACTCGAGAATGTTGCGGATATCGGCCCCACGCCACGAATACACCGACTGGTCGTCGTCGCCCACCACGAAAATGTTCTTGTGCCGGGACGCCAGTAGGTTGATCAGGGTGTACTGCGCGTGATTTGTGTCCTGGTACTCATCCACCAGGATGTACTGGAATCGTTCCGCGTAATGCGCGAGCCGTTCCGGGTAGCTCTGGAGGTAACGCACCGTTTCCATGATGAGATCGTCGAAGTCGAAGGCGCTGTTCTGGCGCAGGAGCTCCTGATAGACCGGATAAACCCGCCGTACGAGCTCCTCAAAATAACTGTTGGCGTCGTAGCCGGCGGGGCCGGTCAGTTCGTTCTTGGCATCGGAAATAGCACCGAGGAGTGCCGCTGGTTTGGCGCGCCCTTCGGGAACATCTGCCATGATCATGGCTTGCTTGATCAACGTCAAGCTGTCGGCGGTGTCGTAAATGGTGAAGTTGGGTCGATGAAAGTTGCCCGCTTCGGCGCGCAACAGGCGGACGCAGAACGAATGAAACGTGCCGACCGTCACGAACTCACCCGGCCGGCCGGCCAGCGCAATCACCCGTTCCTTCATCTCATTCGCGGCCTTATTGGTAAAGGTCACTGCCAGGATGTTGTAGGGACTGACGCCTTTCACGTCCATCAAGTACGCGATGCGATGGGTGAGGACGCGTGTTTTCCCACTGCCCGCGCCCGCGAGAACCAGCATCGGTCCTTCGGTGTGTGTCACGGCTTCGAGTTGGGGGGGATTGAGCGGATCGAGGATGCGATGGGCCTGGTTCGACAAAGACATGGAAAGTTGCTCGGGTACCGTCACACAAACTCCTGAAGGGCTCGAAAGGATGGCTTCATTATAAGTTTGCGCTGTGGAGAGAGCGGCAGCCACCTTCACATAGCACTAGGCTTTGGACCGCCTCTCTACCCGGGAATCGAATAGAAAGACTGGTGCTAGTCGAGTAACCCGCGTATGAGCCGCGTGCCGATTGTTCCACGAGGCTTGATATCGTCGACTATCTCTCGATCGCGGCACCCTTCTCTACCAGATGGCAGTAGGCATTCCTGCACATTTCTGAATAAAGGGCACTTTTACCGATGTGTGCCTGCTCGTCCTGGCCGTATGGTAGAGACAGGGATCAGTCGTCACAGTCCAACAAGGGGGAAGATCATGGAGGACGATGCGATGAGGAATCGGACTAACAAAGACGATCCACGCCTTGGGCAATTTTTTCCTCGAAATCAGAACGTCTTTCGGTATCACGGGCTGCCGGTTGTGCTGAAGTCTGGAGCCGACGCGGGGAATTGGCGCCCGGCTCTGCTCGTCTCGGCACTGAGTCTTGTCATCATCGGGATGCTGGCCTATATCCTCCACCTCGGCGACGGGCTGGTGTACATCTTGTTGCTCGTCGATGGGGTAATCGCTACCCTCGTCTGGAACCGAGTCTTGGGACGTCGACACTAACGGGGAGGAAGGTGTGCCTCCCAATACATATCGCCGTTCGTATGGTCGTCCACTGAGAAACCAATGGTTCTTTCTCATGGCCGGCCCGACTTCTAAGTCTTTGCCGTATATCGAGCGGGGCGGAATGCCAGGCAGAACGCACCCGAGTGAGATCGGCATCGGAGGATGGTCACAGGCTATAGCGTCCCTCCAGTATCCGGCGGAGACGGGAGGATCGTCGCCGCACTCGTTGCCGGAGAGCCTGGAGGAACGATGGGAACCCGATACCGGCGTGTCCGAGCTGCCGTTGACGGCTTCGTCGGTAGTCTACTGGACGGTGCAGACTCTCGATCGACTCTTAGGTCGGGCCGCACCGTTCCGGCCAGGCCCGTGAGACCTATAATTGCCCACTGGTTAAGCGCCTGATCCTCACCGGGAAGGATTGAACATGACAACAGAGGAGCCCGTTGCGGCCGAGCCTGTGATTTACCCACCAGGCGAGGGAAGGTTCATTCCCATTGGAACGACGAAAGGCGGAATCACTATCAAGGCATCCGCCGGTGAGACCGACGGACAGATTACGGTCTACGAAGGAGTACTGGCTCCCAATTCAGGTGGCCCGGCTCGGCACCGTCACAAATCGATGGACGAGTTGATTTACATCCTGGAGGGAGAAGTGACTTTCGAAATAGCTGGTACTGTTCATCTCGCCACGGCCGGCACGCATCTCTTCATCCCGAAGGGGACGGCCCACGCTTTCAGAAACCGCGCGTCAAAGCCGGCGCGCATGCTGGTGTCAAGTTTGCCGGGAGGTTTCGAAGGGTATTTCGACGAGATGCTAGCACGCGGTTCTGAAACAGGAGCGTGGGATGCCGTTAATCGAGCATGGGACGTGGAGGTAGTCGGCTCTCCTATGGATGTAAGCTGACTGCCTTGTAAGCCGCGTTTCCGGCTAACGTACCTACAGATAATCGAGCGATGCTCGCGTCGAAGAGCGCGCCTTGCGTTCTGGATGGACTTCTACCCAGGACCAGAAACCGACGTTAACGTGACGGCATTGGACGCAGGTCCGCCACACAATCGAGAGTGTACCGCGGCGAAGGAGCGCGTTATCCGTACGAAATCGCGTCATCGGTCCGTGGCACTGTGGACAGGAAGCGGTGTCATTCATGGGAAACACTCGCGATCATGGAGAGGGAGTTGGCCCCGCGACTGCTCCCCCCAGGTCCGTCCAGTCACGGGGCCGATATGCGGTACGTCTGTATCTGGGAGACAATGCCCCAGCTTGTTACGAACTGATGACAGCGTATTCCCTTAAACGCACCCCGTCATGAGTTTTCCTCATATCGAGTGATGTATACCTGGCGTCCCTTCTATCTATTTATTCCAACCGTGAATTTGGTGAGGATCCGGCGCTCACGTCGATCTGAAAGTCGGAGCGGGAGCGCTAGGTGGGCAGGCACGACGGTGCGCGGCGAATGATTCGTCGTGCCCGGCTCGGGCACCGGCAATCTTAGCGGACTCGAAACCCGGTTTGCGGCACCGGGCCGGCAGTTCATCCAACCGCCGCCCGGCTGGACAATGTGGGTACTGCCGTCTATCGTGATCTACCCATTTATCACGGATATTTCAAGCGTCTCTCCTCCCGTTCTGGCGCATCTTCTAGTTGCTCGGCGCTTGTTACCGATCGTACCGGCGCCGGACGCAGGCGTGATATGGATCGTGATGCCACAACTAACGAGGGTGCTTTCCCGGTTGGTTGTATCCCTGAGCCGTGCAGTGCCGTTTCATCTCACGGTCTGTTGAAATGTGACCGAAAAGTCACTTATACTTGGGGCGTGAACGATGATGACCGCGTGTTCAAGGCACTGGCCGACCCAACGCGCCGCTTCCTGCTCGATCGGCTCTTTGTGCGCGACGGGCGCACGCTCACCGAGCTCGAGTCCGAGCTGGAGATGACGCGTTTCGGTGTGATGAAGCACTTGCGCCTGCTGGAAGAGGCCGGCCTGGTGGTGACGCGTCGATCGGGGCGACAGAAGCTGCACTTCTTGAATCCCGTGCCGATTCGTCTGATCTACGATCGGTGGATCGACAAATATACCGAGCCTCAGGTGTCGGCTCTGGTAAATCTCAAGAATGAGCTGGAGAACATGGCGTGACAATCGCCGCCGCGACGACTGTAACCACGCAACGCTATCGGGTGTAACGCGCCCCGAGCTCACAGCAACTACGTCGGGCCGCTGAGGAGCCCGGTCATTTCACGTCATTCAGCGTTCACCGCGGCATCCACACCGAAACACCCATCGGTTACGCGATTTTTCGCCGACGTGAATCCGGCTATTCTCGATCTCGCTCCGTGCCACGGGGACCGCGTCGATGTAACCGTCGCTCAATCTACGGCTGGTAGCTCGGGTACGACGGATGGAGACATGTCCAGTAGGGCGAGAATCCGTAGTAGTTGTAGATCTTCCCGCGCATCGTCAACTGCTCGTACGGTCATCGTGAATCACTCGATCTGAACTTCTATCCCTTCGCCGGTATCCGTAGGGATAAATTTATAGCCCCGTCCCGGAATGGTGGCGATGTAGCGCGGCCTCCGCCAACTGTTCTGAAGTTTCGCGCGCAGGTTTCGGATGTGTCGGTCGACCACGTTACTGTCGGCCAGGTAATCGACACCCCACAGCGAATCCAGGATCTCGTCACGCGTCAGTAAGCGTCCGGCGTTGGCAGCGAGCAGGTAGAGCATATTTTGTTCGAGTGGCGTGAGATGAAGCTCGCTTGTGCCGGCTCGAACTCGTCGGTTGAGAATATCGATCTCGAGCTCACCTATGCGGATGGTTGGCGAAAATGCGATGGCCGTCTGATACGTGCGTCGCATAATTGCCAGCGACCGAGCAAGCAACTCCTCGGGGGAGAAGGGTACGGTGAGCACATCGTCGACTCCCCATTCGAAAGCTGCCAGAGTAGTCTTGAGGTCGCCCCGACGAGTCAATCCAATAACGGCCGGTCGTTCGAGCGGTGGAACGAGTGCTCCCAGCTCCTCCAACAGGTGCCCGTGCATAATATCCATGTCCATCAGAGCGAGATGGGGATGCCATTCCCGCAGAGCGGTCCCCGCTTCTTCCGCATTCCTGGCAATGCGCGCCACGAATACGCCGTGGTTGAGGGAGAACTTTGCCACCTCCGCCAGTGTGGGGCGGTCGATCACCAGCAAGACACGCGCAGGTCCCTGCAGCGCTCTGGCTTGCATCGAACTTGGCTCCGTCAATTGCTGTGTACTCCATCCGGCGACGTCTCATCATACGCAGAAAACAATCCCGGTGGACTTCGCCTGCCAAATTATCCTAGGTCGACCGTACGTCGTAAACGACCCTGAAAGCGGAAACCCGGTAGGGCCGTCTTTTCAGTGTCGGTGAAGGTATGTAGAAGGCCCGGACACTGCTGCCGGCCGAACCAATTTCCGTGGAGTCCCATTTCATCCAGGTATGTTGCCACGGACTATGCTTGGACAGCGGTAGATAGTGGCACCCCTGCCCTCGGGTGTTGCCAGAGTGAGGGAACATTCGTGAGGTTGTGAGGCGTGCTTCATGTATCGATTTGATGCAACAATTTCCAGTGCGATCGAGGCGGACGGTACGGGCGGCCCCGCCCCAGAGGAGCCGATAAGCGGTCCTCTTTCCGCTGATCTGCTCCAGAGAATGCAGCGATACTGGCAAGCCGCGAATTACCTCACCATCGGTCAGATCTACCTGCAGGCCAATCCCCTGCTTCGCGAACCCCTACGCTCGGAACACATCAAGCCTAGGCTTTTGGGCCACTGGGGAACTTCGCCCGGACAGTCATTCATCTATGTGCACCTTAACCGGCTGATCACCCAGCACGATGTCAATGCGATGTACCTGGCCGGTCCCGGGCACGCTGGACCGGCGCTGGTTGCCAACGTCTATCTCGAGGGCACCTATTCCGAGATCTACTCCGACGTGTTGCCGGACGCGGAGGGCATGCGACACCTGTTTCGGCAGTTCTCGACGCCGGGAGGAATACCGAGTCACGTCAGCGTAACGACACCCGGCTCTATCCACGAAGGTGGAGAGCTTGGGTACGTGCTCATGCACGCCTTTGGAGCGGCATTCGACAACCCGGATCTGCTGGTTGTGGCCGTGGTCGGGGACGGCGAGGCGGAAACCGGTCCGCTGGCCGGCTCCTGGAAAGGGACCAGTTTCCTGAACCCGGCGCGTGATGGCGCTGTACTGCCGATCCTGCACCTCAATGGCTACAAAATCAGCGGCCCAACCGTTCTGGCTCGCTCCAGTGACGAGGATGTGCGCGCAGTGATCGAAGGAAACGGCTACGAGGTTCACTTCGTGGAAGTCGACGAGCCGGAACGCGCCCATCAGGAATTTGCATCCACCCTTGACACCTGTTACGCGAAGATCCGTGCCATCCAGCAGCAGGCGCGAACCGAAGGCGTCACGGCTCGTCCCCGTTGGCCGGCCATCGTGTTCCGTTCGCCCAAGGGCTGGACCGGACCGAGGGTAGTCGATGGTCTCCCGATCGAGGGTACGTTCCGCGCGCACCAGGTGCCGGTATCGGAAGTACGAACGAATCCGGACCACCTTCGGATCCTCGAGGAGTGGATGCGGAGCTACCGCCCCGAGGAGCAGTTCGATGAAGGCGGGAAGCTCGTGGCCGAGTTGGCGGAACTGGTACCGCGCGGTGATCGGCGGATGGGTGCGAATCCACATGCCAATGGAGGCAAGCTGGCACGGGACCTCATCATGCCCGACTTCCGAACGTATGCAGTCGAGGTGAAACAGCACGGCGGCGAGCACTCTGAATCCCCACGTCAGTTGGGGAAGCTGATGCGCGACATCTTCGTGCGCAACGCGGAAACGAAAAACTTCCGCTTGTTCTGTCCGGACGAGACCAATTCGAATCGTCTCGGCGACGTATTCGACGTCGAAAACCGCTGTTTTATCGGCGACCGTATCTCCATCGATGATCATCTCTCACCGGATGGGCGTGTAATGGAGGTCCTGAGCGAGCACAACTGCGAAGGTTGGCTGGAAGGCTACACTCTCACCGGGCGGCATGGACTCTATGTCACCTATGAATCCTTCGCCATGGTCTCGGCATCGCAGACCGTGCAGCACTCGAAATGGTTGGAAGAAAGCCTGCGTCTCCCCTGGCGAGAACCGGTCCCGTCGCTCAACATCATGTTGACCTCCACCTGCTGGCGGAACGACCACAACGGGTTCAGCCATCAGGGTCCCGGACTGATTGACGTAGTGCTCTCGAAACGCGGCACAGTCGCCCGCATCTATCTCCCCCCGGATGCCAACTGCTTGCTGTCGGTCGCCGATCACTGCTTCCGCAGCCGCAATTATGTGAATCTCATCGTGCAGGATAAACAACCGCAACTGCAGTATCTGTCGATGGACGAGGCGATCGATCACTGCGCGCGTGGCGCCTCCGTCTGGGAGTGGGCCGGAAATGACGAGGGATTTGAACCCGACGTGGTGATGGCTTCGGCCGGGGACATTCCGACCATGGAGACACTGGCGGCGGTGGATCTCCTGCGTGAGCGTCTGCCGGATTTAAAGGTTCGAGTAGTGAACGTGGTCGACCTGATGACCATCTTCCCACCGGACCAGCACCCACACGGGATGAGTGAAACCAGCTTCGTCGATCTATTCACGGCCGATAAACCGGTGATCTTCGCCTTTCACGGGTACCAGCGTGCCTTGCATGAAATCCTGCATGGCCGGGTCAACGCCGAGCGCTTCCACGTTCGCGGCTTTAACGAGCAGGGCACGACCACCACGCCGTTCGACATGGTTGTTCTCAACGGCATGAGCCGCTATCACCTGGCAATTGAAGCGGTGAAACGCTCCGTGCGATTTCGCCCGCAAGCACCGCAACTGATCACGGAGTTCCATTCGTTGATACAGAAAGCGGTGGCGTACTCGCACGACCACCTGGAGGACGTGCCGGAGATCACGGCCTGGACGTGGTCACGCTCGTGAAGTTAAATCCGCGCTGAAGTTAGCAGGTCACGCACCTGGCGAGCGATCACCAATTCTTCCCGGGCCGGAATCACGAGCACGCGAGGACGAGAGGACTCGATGCTGATGGAGCCTTCTCGCCCTCCCTGAACTTCGGTGTTCGCGTCCCAGTTCATTTGCACACCGATTGAGCCGAGTGGCCGCAGAATCCTCTCACGCGTGTCCGGGGCATTCTCCCCAATCCCTCCCGTGAAGACCAGGATGTCGACTCCACCCAGTGCTGCCCAGAATGCGCCAATCGTCGCGCGGACCCGGTACGCGAAGGCCGCCAGCGCTTCTTTCGCGTGTGAGTCTCCGCCGCGTGCCTGCTGCTCGAGGATACGAATGTCGCCGCTGATGCCACTCAGCCCGAGCAGGCCAGACTGACGCTCGAGGAGCTGCTCGACATCGTCCACTCCCAGACCGGCATGGCGCTGCAGGTAGAGCACGATACTGGGATCGATGCTACCGGAGCGGGTTGCCATAATAAGTCCCTCGAGCGGCGTGAATCCCATCGAGGTGTCAAACGAGTCCCCGTCCAGAACAGCGGTGACGCTGGCCCCCGCCCCCAGGTGACAGATAATCACCCTCTTCGCCTCGCCGGCGCCGAGGGCGGGAAGTCGGCTCATGGACCAGGTGCATGAGAGCCCATGGAAGCCGTAGCGGCGAATCTGCAGCCGATCGGAAAGCTCCAAGGGCAGAGCGTATCGTACAGTCTCGGGCGGTAGCCTGGCGTGAAACATAGTGTCGAAAGAGGCCACGTGCGGGGTGTGCGGGAGAGCAGTGATTGCGTCGTGCACCACAGTCAGCGCACTGCTGTTGTGCAGCGGTGCAAGCTCGCGGAGAGCGGCGAGCGCATTCTCGACATCGGGGGTGATTCTCGTGGGTTCGGTGAACCGAGATCCGCCGTGCACGATCCGATGTCCCACCGCCCCGACAGCGTCGCGCCATTCCGGTCCGAGAAAGTCGTCGATACTACGGAGGATGCCGGATAGCGCCGCGTGATGATCCGGGCAGGAGAGATCGCGCTGCAGGGCAGAATCGCCGGCTCCGTACAGCGATAGCTGGGACACCTCCGCGCCAATCGACTGCACGACCCCGTGTACGAGTGCGCTGTCCGGCTCCCTGTAGGCAAAGAGGGACACCTTGAGCGACGAGCTGCCCGCGTTCAGAACAAGTGTCGTGGGGTTCTGAGTGTTAGGGGAATGCAACGAGGACATGATTGGATCATAGGCTCAATGAACTCCCGGGCGTACTTGAGCGCTCTACGGCGGCGTGCGCCAAAATGATGAAGACTCATGACCAGCGTGGGATGTAGAGGTACCATAAACGTACGAGTGACGTAGCGACCTGAGTCAAGAACGCTGCTCTGAAATTTCCCATGGACGAGGGCTCAACGACATGGAGATAGGGAAACGTCATGGCTCCGCATTCGAACGGTGCAACGCACGCGCGACCGGTAGCGCCGTTCTATCGATGCGCGTCATCGGTATGATCGGACTCTCAAACGGCGCCCTTCGAGGCGGAGATGTGAATATGGTAGAGAATTTCGCCCCCCATCAGCGCAGCTAGGTACACGTCAATGGGTGCCGGCCGCTCGGACACGTTGGCACCCGGAAAGGAACTACAAAGATGACACCGATCCGCGTGCTACTGGCAACCGATGGCTCCGAGCCGTCCCTGGCAGCGGCGCGACTGGTCCGCGATCTCCTGAATCCCGTTGCCCTTGCCCACATTACGATCCTGGCCGTGATATCGCCGCTCCAAACGGTGCCTTTTTACGACGGGTTAGGTATATACGGCGGCTACGAAACCGGCCTTTCTGCCTCCCAGGACACGCTGGATCAATTGACGGCGTTGGCCCGAGATCGTGCCCAGCAGGCCATAGAGAGCTCGCAGAAAGAGCTGGGTGCCGTGACCCCGGTCGAACAGCTGGTGCGAGAGGGCTCACCGGCCGACGAGATCGTGCGATGTGCGAAAGAGAGTGGCGCCGGACTTATCGTGATGGGGAGCCGTGGCTGGGGAGAGATGCATGCAGTGCTCCTGGGAAGTGTATCGGAGCGGGTGCTGCACACCGCGCACTGTCCGGTGCTGATCGCACGCGCATTGGAGTCTCATACGACTTGATGCGGTTCGCAGTTCCGTCGACGGGTGTTTTTTCAGCGAAAAGGAGGTCGTTGTATGCACGGAGATCAGGCAGATGAAGTCCACGGCTCGGGCCCTGGAGCGTCACGCAGTCCGAAACACGGTGGCCGAGCGATTGAGGCACCGGTCCTGACCTTCAGTCTTGAAAGCGAAGTGGAGCAGCTGCGACAGCAGACGAGGTATATGAACGGCGACCCCAGTGGCAGAACCCTGGTCAAGGAGCCAGACCTGCGGATCGTGCTTCTGGCGCTCAGAGTTGGTGCGCGGCTACAGGAACATCAGACGTCCGGCCCCCTCTCCATACAGGTGATCGAGGGGCCGATTCGAGTGCGCTTGCCGGGTGGGAGCGTTGATCTATCGGCCGGGCAGCTACTGGCACTGGAACCCGGCATTCGTCATGACGTGGAGGCGATCGAGGACGCCGCCTTCCTGTTGACGATCGGACGGACCACCTATGACCATGTGTCCGAGCTGCACGAGCCAGGAATCTGACGGAGAGGCAAACGATCGCTGACTACCACGACGCGAATCAAAACGGTCTGGACGTCCGGACAAGTCGGGCGAGGCCCTTAACATTTTCCCGGAAAGTTGCGGAGACCGGCGGCATGAATATTCGAGCTTTTCGTCGACGTCGTGGGGGAGATACCCCACATGCCTGATTCTGCCGAAGGGTCGATGCCGCCGAAGCAGCCAACTCCCGCACCGTCAGGGATCCCGCCAGTGGCCGCACAGAGCTATCGCTCGCAGTTGACAGTGGGCGAGGATGTGGTTGATCCAACCACCTGGGCGGGATCGGTACCAAAGTCGTACGGTATCGCTCCCCGGTTGCGGGTCGGCACCGACCGGTGGTTCAACCTGCTCTGGTTACTCCCGATCGGATTCATCGTTCTGCTTACGTCGGTAGCGATCGCACAGGGTTTGCGCACTACACCGTCGGTGCAACACTTCATTGCGCGGTACCCCGGCACGATCTCGTCACCCAGCGACACGAAGGATCGGGGTTTACCACTCTGGGTGGCGGCGCAACACTTCCTGAACCTGTTCTTTATGATCTTCATCATCCGTTCTGGACTCCAGATCCTCAGTGACCATCCTCGGTTGTACTGGACCCGGCACAGCACTCCTGGTAAAGACTGGTTCCGCATTCAGAAGCCGGTGCCTGTCGATCCGCTGTGGACTGCCAAGCAAGACTCCATCAGCCTCCCCGGGCAAATAGGCCTTCCCGGGATTCGGCACTCCATTGGCCTGGCTCGTTGGTGGCATCTGGGAGTTAATACCCTCTGGTTGCTGAACGGCCTGGTTTACTACGTGTTGCTATTTGCAACTCCCCACTGGCGGCGTCTGGTACCAACCAGTTGGGATGTCTTCCCAAATGCCGTGTCGGTGCTGATCCAGTATCTGTCACTGCACTGGCCGACCGAACACGGGTGGGTAGCGTACAACAGCCTCCAGATGCTCTCTTACTTCATCACCGTCTTCGTTGCTGCCCCTCTTGCTCTCATCAGCGGCCTCGGCATGTCACCCGCGCTGTCCACGCGGTTCAAGCCAATTAGCAAAGTCTTGAGCATCCAGACGGCACGCTCTCTGCACTTCCTTGTGCTCACCTGGTTCATCGTGTTCATCGTGATTCACGTAACCCTGGTGTTCACCACGGGTCTATTGCGTAACCTCAACCACATATACGCCGGTCGAAACGACGACGGCTGGGTGGGCTTCTGGGTGTTTGCCGCCTCCATGGTGGTTGTCATGGTCGGCTGGGTAGCAGCGACCCCCTTTACCCTGCGTCATCCCCGAGTGGTGCAGCGGATCGGCTTCGCACTGGTTGGCCCGGTGCAGCGTTTGTTCGAGCACGTGGACTCCACCCCCGGCGAGTACACTGAGCGAGATATCTCCCCCTATTTCTGGCACAACGGACAGTACCCATCGTCCGACGAATTTAAGGCGCTGTCAGAAGGCAACTTTGCGGACTATCGGTTACGCATAAACGGATTGGTCGACAACCCTGTCGACCTCGATCTGGCGCAACTGCGGGCGTTGCCTCACCACGAACAAATCACGCAGCACTTCTGTATTCAGGGCTGGTCTGGCGTCGCGAAGTGGGGTGGGGTGTCGATGGAAACCATCATGGACCTCGTAAAGCCACAGCCCGAGGCAAAGTGGGTTGTCTTCTACTCACTTGGCGAGGGCGCTGATGGCGGTATCTACTATGACGCGCACGCCATCGAGCAGATGCATTACCACTTGACGATGTTGGCCTACGAGATGAACGGGGCACCGTTGTCTTTTGGCCACGGCTCCCCGCTACGGCTGCGCAATGAAACTCAACTCGGCTTTAAGCAGGTCAAATGGATCAAAGGGGTCGAGTTCGTGTCGCACTTTTCAGAGATTGGCGGCGGCTACGGCGGTTACAACCAGGATCACGAGTTTTTCGGCTATCGACAATCCATATAGGCGCTGCCATGACAAATCCTCATGACCGCCTGCCGTCCAGGTGATACGGTTGCTTCTAAAGAGGAGCCGTGCGGTCGACGACTGGCACAAATGAGCTCCAAGGAGACGGAATGAAGAGCGAGACGGAGGACCGTAACGCTGCAATCGTACGGCGTGCTGTCGAGAAGATCTGGAGAGACGGAAACCTGGCCCTATCCGATCAGTTCTTTGACGCCACCTACGTCAATCACGGCGGCTTGATTACCGACCTGGTGCACGGCCCGGAGAGTATTGAGATCAGCGTTGCACTTCTTCGCATCGCCTTTCCTGACCTGTGGATTGACATCGAGCGACTCACGGCAATCGGCGACAGTGTCGAAGTATGCTGGGCCGCACAATCGTCGTCGGCCCGTCTGTCCGCACAGGGAGATGCCGGCCACCGGCTCACCGGCACAACGCGTGGTGTCCTGGTCAATGGCAAGATCATGGAGAGTTGGACTGACTGGGATCACGCAGCCGCCTGGCGATTACTTCAGCGCATGCCAGAGCAGCCGTCACCACAGGCGTAATACCCGCTTTCGCTTACGACTTCATCTCTTCGTCAAATGCCGACTGCTCCTCGGCGCCACCGCCCAGGCTGAACTCCGGTTCGTGGGCGACTGCAACGCCACGCCGGCCGACGATGTACGTCGCTGGCTCACCAGGTCCGTGCTGGTTCCGGGTGTCAGCTTCTTCCCGCAGCTCTTCGGACTCCTGCTCTTTGACGTTCGGATCGTCGTTGTGAGTCTTGCGGTGGAACGTCAAGCGCTTCGACCACCCTCCCTTTGAAACCTGCTTCTCTTCGACCTTCCGAGCGGTTGTCGATTGTTCGCGCGTTCGAAGCTCCCCGAGGGCTGCCTCGTTGAGTACTACCCCATCTTCCGCTGTAACACGCTGCACGCTATGGAACGGCACGGTCGGTGCGGGCGCGTCGCGGCGACCGTCGAATGCCATCCGATCGATCTTGAAGAATCCGGTTCCGCTCAGCGCTTGGGTGACGCTCTGTTCTCCCGCGGCTCGAGACTCATCCTGAAAGTGAGTGCCGCCAAAGCCGGCCACCTCCGTGACAGTGCCGAGTACCTGTCCGTCCGAGGCTCGCACGGTCATACCCACTCGAATGTCGAGGGAATCGCCCTTGCCGTATTGCATCTGTTTAGGTCCGCTGGCTGTTTCCGGGGTGTCCATCGTAGTGTCCTTTCGCTTGGGTGTAGTGAACTGTCGAAGGCGCTATCGAACCAGCCTGTCAGGTGTCACGACGGTGCGATAGGAAGAACGCGTACTCCGCGGTTGGTGCTCTCAGGCTACTCGCTCTGCCGGCCGGCGTCATGAGTTTTGATCATGCGTCGTTTGCTTCGCATGGCGTGATGAATACTCATGACGCCGCGCCGCGGGAGCGATACAGTAAGACCGTGCCATAAATCGGTCTCAAGACGGCACCTCGAGCGGACTCCGTGTCGGAATCTGTTGTCGAAACCAAAGCAACCGATTGTGAAAGGACTTATGGTATGGCCATTTCGCCCGAACTTATCGTTTCAATCGTTCTGGTATTATTCGTCTTCATCGTCGGATTCAAATCGGTCCGCCTTGTTCCGCAGGCTCGAGTCGTGAATGTCCAGCGGCTTGGACGCTATCTGAAAACCGCCGGAGGCGGCCCGGTTTTCGTCATTCCATTCATCGACAAGATGCTTCCCACCATCGATCTGCGTGAGCAGGTCGTGCCCTTCGACCCACAGTCTGTCATCACTGCCGATAACGTTGGTATTCAGGTAGCCACGGTGGTGTATTACCAAATCATCGACGCCAAGAACTCGGCATATTCGGTCGTAAACCTGCTCGGTTCCATGGAACAGTTGACCATTACCACACTGCGTAACGTGATTGGTGGCCTCACACTCGACAGGGCGTTGACCAGTCGCGAGGACATCAATATGAAGATGCGGGTGTCGCTCGACGAGGTAACCGAAGGGTGGGGTGTACGAGTGACGCGCGTGGAGCTAAAGGACATCATTCCGCCGCACGATGTACAGCAGGCCATGGAAAAACAGATGCAGGCGGAACGACAGAAGCGGGCGGCAATCCTTCAGGCCGAGGGAATGAAACAGTCGGCGATTCTGACCGCCGAGGGAATGAAACAGGCGGCAATCTTGACCGCCGAGGGAAAACGAGAGTCCCTGATTCTGCAGGCCCAGGGTGACGCCCAGGCGCTCGTGACGGTACAGACCGCTCAGGCAGAAACGATACGATTGGTCTTTGATGCCGTCACGGCCTCCCATCCCACGCCCGAGATTCTCAAGTACCTCTATCTGCAGGCGCTGCCCAAGATCGCGGACGGCACGGCCAACAAGCTCTTTGTGGTTCCCTCCGAACTCGAAAGCATCGCAAGTATGGGGGCGACGTTCTCGGCAGCAGCGCACAACGGCAATGCCGCCATACCAGCGCTCGCTTCAGATCTTCCGGTGAAAGGCGGTGCCGGACAATGACCGGCTAAGTAGGTAGCCCGGTCTTTCCATCACCCCTTCCATATAGGAGTGAACCTCTTCTTGACACACGAACTCGCACCTTACAAGGAACACAGCATGACTAACGACATTCGCTGGAGGATTCTCTCCCTCCAGATCATCGGAGTACTTGTCCTGGGCTTTTGCGCCGGTGTGGGCTACTGGGCGCACAGTTTCACCCACGATCAGGTCACCGCGCAGCTTTCTCAACAGCAAATCATGTTTCCGCCGGCTAACAGTGCGGCGATCAAAGCGCTTCCTGCTGCCGATGCAAGCGCGATGAGCCAATACGCCGGACAGACCATGACCACCGGCTCTCAGGCACATGTCTGGGCCAACAACTTCATCGCCGTCCACTTGAAGGCGATTGGCAGTGGAAAGACCTACGACTACTACAGCGGTAAGGCGATCGCCGAAGCGAAGAGCAACGCGAAGCAGTCAGCAGTCGACAGCGGTATCGCCCTCACACTTTTCCGTGGTGAGACGTTGCGGTCCCTGCTCTTACAGGCATGGGCGTTCTGGTTCGCAGGCACGTTGGCCCTCTATGCCGCGATTGGATTGACGCTGGGCGCTGCGGCAGTGTTCGTTTCCTTCCTGTTCGAACTCATGATGGTTTCGCGTCGCGAGGAAGTCCCAGCGGCGACCCGCACTGCAGGCACGCCGATAGCCGCGGCAGTGTAGAGGGATACGTATCTGCCCGCGCGTTGAAAAAGTTCGCCCGTGCAATGGCCTCCCTGGGCGCGACTGCGAGCCGTCGCGTCTGGGGAGTACCTCTGTAACGCAGAGCGGGTCCACGTTTGACGTAAGGCAGGCTCGATTCGCGCCCCGATTCTGCCCGGCGTCCGCGTACCTGGTACACTTAGATTGTCAATGCTATTGACGTCATTTCTCCCGCCGGGAGCGGCGGGGCTTTTTTTTGCCCAGGAGGGCGCATACTTTTGGCAGTTTCCACACAATCTCTCACAGACAATTCCACGGCTTACTTCGGCGATTTGCCGGTAGGCCCCGAGCTCGCGCGAGCTCTGAAAACCATGGGCTACACCAAGCCCACTCCGATCCAGGAACAAGCGATCCCCGTTCTGCGTGAAGGTCGAGACGTCCTTGGCCAGGCACAAACCGGTACCGGGAAGACCGCGGGATTCGGCATTCCCCTCATCGAATCGATCGACACGGCTCGTCGTGAGGTACAGGCCATCATCCTGGTGCCTACTCGCGAATTATGCCTTCAGGTGGCCGAGGAGCTCGGCCGTCTCGGTAAGCCATTTAACGTCAACGTCATTGCGATCTATGGCGGTGTCGGACTCAGCCCGCAAATCGGTGCGCTCAAAAACGGCGCGCAGGTGGTCGTCGGTACACCCGGGCGAGTTGAGGATCTCCTGGAGCGGCGGTCTTTACAGCTTGGCGGCGTTCGCATGGCAATTCTCGACGAAGCCGATCGCATGCTCGATATTGGGTTTCTGCCCGCGATTGAGCGCATTTTGAAACGTACTCCTCGTGCTCGGCAGACCGCACTGTTCTCGGCAACCATCCCTGACGACGTGCGCGGGCTGGCGGCGCGCCAGATGCGCGAGCCGATCACCATCGCGGTTGATCCCGAACGAGCAACTGTTGACGAGATCGAGCAGCGCTTCGAGCGTGTCCCGGACGGCGATAAACTCAAGGCGCTTCGGAGCTATCTGGACGATCCTAGCTGCTTCCTCGCGCTTATCTTTCGACGTACCACATACAAAGCCGATAAGCTGGCGCGCGATCTCTCGCGTGAAGGCTACAAGGTTGCAGCGCTGCACGGACGCCGCACCCAGGGGCAGCGCGAGCGGGTCCTGGCGGATCTCAAGTCCGCGAAATTACAGGCTGTGGTCGCGACCGATATTGCCGCCCGTGGGCTGGACATCACCGGCTTGACCCACGTCTTCAACTACGACCTTCCCGACACGCCCGATACCTACGTACATCGGATAGGACGTACCGGACGCGCGGGTGAAACCGGCACGGCCGTTATGTTTATTGGCCCCGACGACGAGGAAGGGCTGCGTGCGATCGAACGCCATCTCTCCGGCGAGAAGGGCGGGCCGAAGCGTATCGCTCGGCCCGGATTGTCGCAGCGACCTCAGCAGAAAAGACCGTTTGTTGGCGGCCATGGACAGCCGCCCCGACGGGATGCATCGCGGTCGCATACGAACGACAGGTCCGCCGACGGTAAGTCCTCGCGGGATAACTTTTTCGCTCGGGGTCGAGAGGCGCAACGTACGGACAGTCGGGAGTGGGGCCGGCGGTCTGGACAACGGCCCGACCGGGACGCGTAGCGCCTTCCGGCGCCCGCGCCGCTACAACCTTACGCGGTCCACTGCAGCCCGGTACCCTGACGCCGTACTTCCATCACGGCCCATCCCAGGGCGACTGCAGTACCGAGCAGCACCGCTGCCCCGGCAATGGTGACTGCCCAGCGGCGTTTCCAGTGGATGATGGTTTCATCGCCCGGAATGAAGTTGGGCAGTTTCCCCTCGGCCTCGAGCTTGAGATCGGATTGAGCCCGCGTCGATAGCGCGGTCACCATCGGGCTCAATGTGGCATCCAACGCCGCCTGCTTGGTGGTATCACCGGCCACCGGCTGCTGGAAGGCATCCGCCAATACCACGCCATCGCGTGCGTCGGGCGAAATTCCCATGAATCGCTCCACGGTGGGCGCGATGTCGGCCAGACGAGCCGGCGCTTGAGACATTCCGGCCTTCACGCCCGGTCCACTCAGAATGAGCGTGATGTGCTGCGAGCCCCAATCCGCGCCACCATGGCGCCCGAGCATCGCCGGCAGACCGCTGTTTCTCGCACCCTCGCGTAAGAGTATGGCGATGTCCTCGCCCGTGGGTCCTGCTTCGGTGCTTAACAGGTAACGGTAGGTTGCTTGTAATTCCGGAGAGCATTGCTCGCAGCCTGCTTGCTCGTACGCATACTGACCGTCCGTTTTGGTCAGGTAGTAAATTGCCGACACGTTGTCGAAGTGCTTCGCGAACAGCATTTTGGCGGCACGCTCGTTGTTTGCCTGTTTTTTTAGCCAGATCGAGGTCATGGTGGGGCCGCCGGTCCCGCCGCCGTTGGTCAAAATGATCGACTTCTGGCCAAGCTGCGCCCGGATGTCTTTGATCACCGCGTCACGGTCGATTACTCGATGCTTCGATTGGATCATGCCGTGGTCGGCAGTGATGACGAACAGCGTCTGGTTGTAAATCCCTGCTTTTTTGTAGGCCGCGATCAGTCGAGCAAAATCTTTGTCGAACGATTCATACAGAGTGCCTTCGTCCTTGGCCCACTTCTGCGACCAGTGGCCAACGGTGTCGACCTCCGGCAGGTTGATCAGAATGCCACGCGGTTTGTACTGCTGCAACGATTTGATGGCGAAATTGACGACGAGTGAATCTTGCACGCCGAGCGGAAGGGGATCGTAGACCAACGGCACGGTGCTCCCATTGCTGGTCACCAGCTTGGTCCGTAACGTCGGGTCTTGCAGCAGCCCGGTCGGTACCGGATGTCCCGGACTCAAACTGTACGGCGCCCAGTTGCCGTTGATCCGATCGTACGAGAAGATGAAATTCGCATCCGGCCCACCTAACGGTCCAGCCGCATGGAAGTGCGCGCCACTCCCGGCAATCACCAAGCCCTTGGGATACTTGCTATGGATCACACCGGCCAGAGTCGGTGTCCCGGAATCCTTGATGAGCTTGAATGCCCAGCCATTCTGGTAGTTCTGGAGGGCTTGCATGGTGGGAGAGATCTTGCCGGTACTGTGGATCCCCCAATCCCAGTTGACGATGCCGCCGTCGTCTTTGGGCAGTGAGCCGGTACCGATGACGGCGTGACCGGGAGGCGTGATGCTCATCAAATCGCCCACCCACGCCCGGTTGTACCAGCGGGCATGCTGCAGGAACGCCTTCATCGTCGGCATCTGATTGATGTGGTTCGTAATGTATTCCGGCTTCCCGGCGTCGAGCACGATCAGAACCACATACTTGGCGGTGGGTGCCGGCGTGGCGGCACGCGCCGTCTGGGGAAGGCCCCCGAGAACGAGAGCACACAACATGGCTGGGAAGAAAAATCGCTTCATTCTGTACCTTTCGCACGACAGCGAGAAAGAGGTCGTTTTTCACGTGCAGTGGCCGCTCGCGGACCGGAACACCGGGTTTTCCGGTCAATCGCGCGCCATCTCTATCGACGCTCTCCCGTACGATGGGTGTAGCACGACGTCGAGTCTCACTGCGGCGCGACTTTTTATTATCTCAAGCTGAGGGGCGACGTGCTAGCGAGCGCCCAAACCGTGCATCGACATGGAACCGGAGGCAGGATCGCCACAGAAGACCGGACTGTCGGGGAGGCGAAGGTAGAGGCAAACATCCAACCGATTCCGGTCACAATTCTGACGGGTTTCCTGGGAGCGGGCAAAACGACGTTGCTCAATCATCTGCTCAGCGCGTCGCACGGCCGTCGTCTTGGCGTGATTGTTAATGATTTTGGCGCGGTGAATATCGACGCCCGCCTGGTCGACGTGGTGGAAGGCGAGGCGATGAGCCTGACGAACGGGTGCGTGTGCTGCTCCATGCGAGGCAGTCTCGTCACGACCGTGCTCCAGATGCTTCGGCGATCTCCGCCGCTCGAAGCCCTCGTGGTTGAAGGCAGTGGCATTGCCGATCCGACTGCCGTTGCCGGGGCGTTCCGCACGTCAACTCTGCGTGATGCCACCCGACTCGATGCCATAATCACTGTGGTCGACGCCGAAAACGCACGGAATCCGCGCCTGGATCGTCAGTTGATCGAAGAACAGATTGACACCGCCGACATCGTGATTCTGAACAAGATCGATTTGGTGGACGACCGCACGCAAGCTGACGTTCTCTCCTGGATTCGATCCATGACGCGGTCATCGCACATCATCCCAACTATTGGTGCGGTCGTCCCGATCGAGATCCTGTCCGGTGCTTCATTCTCCGGGCCCGTACCCCGGGAGGCGGGCATCGAGCTGGATCACGTGCATCGCCATGCCGTTGCTTTCGACTCGTGGAGTTACAGCACGGCGTCGCCGCTCGCCTATCGAAAGTTAAAGCGCGCTCTCGAGGAACTTCCGGTCGACGTCTATCGCGCCAAGGGTACGCTCGCTCTGGCCGACGCTCCAAATCTTCGATTTGTCGCCCAAGTCGTGGGAAGTCGCGTCACGATCGAGCCGCAGCGTCCGTGGTTGCGAGAGACTCGCGCGACCGACCTGGTATTCATTGGGGCATCGGGTGCGACCACCAGCTCGGACCTCGCGGCTCGCCTGGACGCCTGCCAGACGGATGCCTTCGTGCTGATGTCGCACCAGAATTTCGTGGAGAGTCGTGATGCTACTCGCTTTGTGCTACCCGGTACCTGAGGCAGCAGGTGTCAGTGAAATTAGCGATCGAGCGCGCGTCTCCGCCGGGTGGGACATGGGCGAAGAACCCGTGCCTGCAGACGGGAAAGGCGCCACGCGAGCAGTTCGAGGGCTCCGCCGGTGAATCGACGTTGGGTATACTGAAAATACCGCTGATTGCACTGTCTTCCCCACGTAAATGGCTGACAAGGGCACTCTGCAGGCAGTACCCTAAGGAATGGTTTTCCCGTCTGGTTCGAAGTGAGGCTCTACCATGGTCCGATTCCTTCTGCTCTCCATTGCCTTCCTGATCTGCCTGGCACTGGCCGTTTCTCTTCTCGTGCTCATGTTCGTGGTGCTGGCCATGGCCTGTGTGGTGGGAGTGCCGCTTTATATTCTCGGCAAGCGGCATTTTGGCGGGGCACTGAAGTCGGCCAGGCAGCGGCCAATCGAACGCCTGCAGCAGTTGTATGCCGAAGGGAAAATCGATCTTTTCGAGTTCGAACGGCGTGTTGCGAATCTACTAGCACTGGAGTCGTAAAAAGAGCGTAATAGGCGCATGCCTGCAGCGCTCTTCCGGGTCGGGTGAGCCGATCCCTGGGCACGATGGTTTTCGGAACGGTGTATCGATCCGGGCGGTTGGTCGACTCGGCGTCTTGTCCCCCAGAACGGACGCCTGATACGTCGAAACGGTGCTCAAGCACGTAGTCGGAAATCAAAATGGCATGGGTATTGACAACATTACCTCGATTCATGTATACCAATAGTGATGTTTGGGTACGCGCTGGTGTTTAGATCGCTCTTGGTGTTCTTCCAGCTCAGACCGGACGTTAATGAATACGGAGTTAGGAAGACATGACCTATACAGATCGATCCCTGACCTGCGTCCAGTGCGGCAACGATTTCACGTTCACCGCAGATGACCAGGAATTTCACGCCGGACGCGGGTATCAGGACCCGAAGCGTTGTCCGACCTGTCGCGCCGAGCGGCGCAACAGCCAGGGCGGTAGTTCAAGCTACGGCGGATCATCGTACGGCGGTGGTAGCAGCTACGACCGACCTCAGCGTCAAATGTACGCTGCCACCTGCGCCCAGTGCGGCAAAGAGGCCATGGTGCCTTTCCAGCCACGCGGCGACAAACCCGTGTATTGCTCCGACTGCTATCAGCCGGCCCCGCGCCGCAGCAGCAGCAGCTGGTAGTCGCTTCACGCGATAATACAGGGACGGCCCTTCCTTCGGGAGGGGCCGTTTTTTATTGACCCCAAAATCGGGCCGAAAGGATGGGCATTGGATAGATCAAACACTGCTATACGGGTAACGGTTTGGGGAGAAAACGTACACGAACACCAGAATGAAACGGTTCGACGCCTCTACCCCGACGGCATGCACTCGACCATTGCCGGTGGCATCGCCGAGCTCCTGGGAAACTCCGTCGAAGTGCGCACTGCAACCTTGCAAGAACCGGAGCACGGGCTAACTCCAGAGGTGCTGTCCGAGACCGATGTCCTCACCTGGTGGGGGCACAAAGCGCACGACGCGGTATCGGATGACGTGGTTTTCCGCGTGCGTGACCGTGTCCTGGCAGGGATGGGTTTGCTGGTTCTCCATTCCGCGCACTATTCAAAGATTTTCAAAGCATTGATGGGTACCACCTGTTCCCTCCGATGGAGGGAAGCAGACGATCGCGAATTGGTCTGGACGGTCAATCCGTCGCATCCCATTGCGGCCGGCGTGCCGCATCCCATCATCGTCCCCCGGCAGGAGATGTACGGCGAGTACTTCGATATACCCCAACCGGAACAGCTCGTGTTCATCAGCTCGTACTCGGGTGGAGAGGCGTTCCGTAGTGGCTGCTGTTTCACTCGCGGGCTCGGACGGATCTTCTACTTCAGCCCGGGCCACGAAACCTACCCTATCTACCAACAACCCGAGATACGGCGTGTACTGGCAAATGCTGTCCTCTGGGCCCACTCTGGGAATCTAATCGAGGGGACACCTCAGACGTACAACTCCCCCACCGGTTGGTACGAACGGCGGTAGAGCGGAATCGTACCGCAACGCTCTCAGCCGTTTCCGCGGAGCAGGCGGGCCGTATAACCGCGTCCGGCGCTACGGATTGTCCGAGGCGTGAGCCTGAAAACCCTTGAGCGCCGTTACGAAGAAGACTCCACCGATTGCATTGCCCAGGACCGCCGGCACCAGAAACTTAGTTAGCCACGTGACCCAGGTAATTGGCGCGCCGGCGAACATGGCCAGCAGCGCTTCGATCGAGCCAATGATGGAATGGAAGAGTGTGAGCCCGACTAGAAGGTAGGCAATCACGTAGATCACGATGAAGTGGACGCTACTCCCCTTGGTTGATTCGATGAGCCAGGCAATGAGGGCCACCAACCAGCCGCCGAGAATCCCGGACAGTACAACCTGGATGAACGATGCACTTACCAGGGGCGTTCCCATCGCGCGGTACATCTCCCGATACGGCGCGAACACGACGTCGATATGCGAAACGAGCAGACTGAAAGCAATGGTGCCGGCTATGTTCGTACCGAGAATCACGCTCCAGATACGGGCCAGGCCGGTAAGCGTGCCCGTACCGCGCACCATTCCGGCTACCGGCGCGAGCGTATTCTCGGTGAATAGCTCGGACTTGCCCATGATGACCAGCACGAAACCCAACGGATAGAGAAAACTTCCCAGGAACAACGCCTGCTTGATGCTCAGGCCGAAATCCAGGTGCAGCCGTCCGGCCACGACTCCCATGGCGAGCGGGCCGAACCCAATATCGAGGCCGGCGATGAATCCGGACAGGGCGAGATCGAGCGAGGAGCGCCCCATCTCCTCCTGGCCCTTTTCCACCAGGGGTGTGTACACTTCGCCAACCGATTGGCGTTTGCCGCGGTCGCTATCGTCAAAATGCGCGGCGCTGCTCGGTGCCGTCACGTTTCCCCCATCCGCCAGAATTTGAGGAGCTCACTCTCAGATCGGCGCGAACGCCCAGGCAGCCACTGACGCGCTTCGCCGGATGCGTCCCATGTCGGATCCCGAAACTGGCTGCGCTACTCCTCTCCCCATGGTACCGAGCGCGAGAGTCAGAATCGATATCGGGGCTCACGCGTCGGTGTCTGTAAAGATGTCATGAGGATATCCGGACGCCGCGGCGACTGTGGCCGAGCCCGGTTAGGCCCGGGTGCGGACCGTCCGTGTGACTCGAGTAGAGGGAGTGGCAGCGCCAATGTCAGCGCAATCCGGCACGAGCGTGGAGGGACTGATCACGCTCCTGGTCATCGTGGCGGTGGTGGCCGTAGCAGTGCGATTCATTGATGTGCCATACACCGTCGCGTTGGTCTTAACCGGTTTGGCGCTGGCTCTTTTACCCGATACGCCGCGTGTGCAGCTAACGCCCGGTATCATCTTCACCGTCTTTCTCCCGGTCCTCCTGTTTTACGGAGCGTACAATCTCAACGCGACCGAGCTCCGAGCTTCGCTCAGCGCCGTGACCTTGCTGGCCATACCGGGAGTCGTGATTACAGCTGGCCTCGTGGGTCTCGCCCTGCACCTGACCACCACCTTATCGTGGCCGGTTTCCCTGCTGTTCGGAACGATCGTCGCAGCCACTGATCCGGTAGCGGTGCTGGCGATCTTTGGTGAATTGAGCGTGCCTCGGAGACTGGCGGCGATCGTGACCGGCGAGAGCCTCTTCAACGATGGAACGGCCCTGGTTTTCTTTGCCACCATGCTGACCATTGTGACCTCGCACGAGGTGAACGCCGGCCGCACTATCGAAACCTTTCTCGTCGTGATTGTGGGTTCGCTGGCACTCGGCTGCGGAATCGGATACCTGGGCAGCGTCTTGATTCGCCGCATCGACGAGGCGCTGATTGAGACGACAATCACGCTGATTCTGGCGTACGGCGGATATCTTGCCGCGACCCGCCTTGGCCTTTCCGGTCCCCTCGAAACGGTTGCGGCCGGATTGCTGTTCGGGGTGCGCGGTGTCGATGTGATGTCCGCTACTACCCGGCTCCAAGCGGGTGCCACCTGGGAATTTCTCGACTTTCTGGCGAATTCGCTGCTCTTCCTTCTGATGGGATTGGCGCTTCGGCCCATCAGCGCGATCACGGCATCACGATTGGGCCTCGACCTCTGGTGGCCAATGCTGATTGCGATAGTCGCCGTCTCGGTTTCGCGGATCATCGTGGTCGGAGCGGTGCACGGCGTGACCACGCGCCTCGGACCGGCGCTCCCTCGCGGATGGGCAACCGTGATTACCTGGTCGGGGCTTCGAGGTGCCGTCTCGTTCGCAGCAGCTCTCAGCCTCCCGTCGTCGGTGCCGCACCGCGACTTGCTACTGACTTTGACGTTCGGTATCGTGTTGTTCACCTTACTGGCACAGGGCATGACGATCCGGCCACTTCTGGAGCGTTTGAGTCTGAGACGCGAGATCACGAGCCGCCACGAACTCGAGCTCCTGCAGGGGCGGCTACGCATGCTCGATGCCGCCAGCCACGAGCTGGACTCCATGCGGAGAGCAGCGGTGGTCGACGAGGAAACGGCGTCGGCGCTGGCCGCGGAATACGGCGTGGCTCGCCAGGCCGTTCGCCAGCAGCTCCACAGCGCGCATCACATCTTCGAGCCAACGGACGGCGAGGATTCGCGCGAGGTACAGCGCCGGCTGCTACGGGTCCAGGGCGAGGCGGCACGCGGCGCTCTCGTGGACGGCCGCATCTCGCAGGGCGTGTTTCGAGAGCTCCTGGCGGAAATAGAGCGCGACCTCGCTTCTCTGGAAGTCGGCTCCCGCGATCTGTGAAGCGGCGAATGCCGGTCCCGATTTACTCGCTTGAAGGAAGATGGAAGTACATCGACTGTATTCCAATGCGTCCCGGACCGGTAAACCGGTTGAAGACGAGGCTTCCGCCGCCTCCGCCGAAAATGCCGGTTTTCAACCCGAATACCTTGATATCCATGTTGACACTGTCGTCCCGGTAGATCCAGCCGCCCGGCTCAACATCGATCTGCTCGCCTCGGTCTAGCGTTTTTTCAAAGACATTGCCGTATCCGTGAAGCCACACCACGCCCTCGTGCGACTGCGCCGAAAAGTGATCCATGAAGAACCCGCTCGAGCCAAACAGCATACTGCTCACGCCCTTGACTCGACTGAACGTGTACTCGATGTTTCCCGTGGCGGCCAGGAATTGGTGCTCGCGCACTACCACGCCCTGACCGTGCTGCAAGTGAAGGGGGAACACGTGCCCCACGCCGTCGCGCGAAAAGGCAATCTCTCCGGGGCCGCGCGCTTCCGTCATAAAGATATTCATGCCGGCTACCACGCGCTTGAACGCGCCTTTCATGGCACGGATGCCAATCTCCAATTGCGGCTCTTTATACAGAACCACGTGGTGCTCGAAGAACACCGGCACGGTACCGTCGAGGATGGTATGGAGAACCGGGACTAACTCTCCTTCAATGCGATACCGTATGCCTGGCGCGGTGCCGTCGGTATGCGTGGTTGGCAGCAGAATCGGAGGTGATTGCATGAAGATTCTCCTCGTGTCGATAATCGCCGGCAGGAGCGTACAGGGGCGGCCCTGCCGACATACTGAATGAGATATACACGCGGCGTCAAACTGGATCCCATTATTGGCCGGGTGGGGCATCGATACCTGGCACTCGATCGATCCATAATCATGCCTGGCATCGGCAATGCAGCCAGGGATCGGGCTCTACAAGGGAGGACCGCTATCCGGAAAGATACATCAGTTTGGTTTGCGGAGCAGAGAGATACTCCGCTCCACTGGCGGTCACCAGTACATCATCCTCCAGTCCGATAACGCCGGCGGGCGAGGGGACTGAAAGCTCAACCGTAAAGACATTGCCTTCTTCGACTTGAAGGTAGGGCCGGTTTCCATACCGCGGCCAGCGCGCGCCGAGCAGGCAACCGGCATCGTGCGTCGACCGGCCAAGCTGATGC
Organism: uncultured Chloroflexia bacterium; assembly: GCA_963737125.1. Lineage (GTDB taxonomy): Bacteria > Chloroflexota > UBA5177 > UBA5177 > UBA5177 > JANWJD01. The sequence continues at coordinate 794,674 of CAVTRL010000001.1, forward strand.
CCGAAGGAAAACTGTGGCTCGGGCACGCCGGCGGTGGTAAGAAGCGACCGTGCGGCACGATCGACGTGCCAGCCGATCGCGCCCGGTTTCAACGCCAGAAATCCCGCCTCTTTAGCCGACACCACCGCCTGGAAGCGCTCAAGCAGGTCCGCCGGCGCCTCCGTCTCTGTGTCTCGCAACAGATACCACATTCTCTGCAGATCGGAACAGTATCCATCAAGCTTGACCCCGAGGTCGATATGGATCAGCATCCCCGGTTGAAGCGCAATCTCAGTGGGACCGGCCGGTCCAAAGTTCGAATTCGGACCGAAATTGACGACCGGGTCGTGATGGCCGTCCCATGCCGGGGTCAAGCCCCGCTCTTGCATCATGTCGTGAATGGCATCAAAAATCGCGCGTTCGGTGACTCCCGGTCGCAGCCGGCGTTCTATCTCCGTAAAAATCTCCAGAGTGCGATCGATCGCCACACGCATGCGTTGAATCTCGACCGGCAGTTTACGTCCGCGCAGCGCCACCAGGATATCCTCGCCCGGAACCAGCCTCTCTTCATACGGCGTGCTTTGCAGATATTCTTTAAGTCGAAGGTACATGCCCAGCGTGAGGTTGTCGGCGTTGGTATCGTCGGGAGAATAGCTGAGACCGATCCGCGGCGGGTCTATGTCTGCCAGGACGGCGGACAGCGCCGGTCCGATGTCGGTGACGTATGGAATAACTTCGTCATAGGCGCCGACATCACGCACATTCTGTTCGTCGCCGGTTCCGACGACCGCGATGGTTCTCCCACCGGCGCTGATGAGAAAGGCCGCGGGCGACATAACACTCGTTCCCACGACCAGATCCTGTACCGGTTCGGGGTGTTCGTGTGTCTCGCGGGCGAACTGCACGATCCAGAGAGCCACGTCCTGCTCGCGTAAGATCGGTATCGCCTGGCGCACTTTGGCGGCCACGATCTCATTCAATTCGCTCCCCCTTACTGGTGTAGGGTACAGCGCGCCCATGCGATTCTGGTACAGTCGCGCGCCAGGGGCATTCAACGTACAGCGGGCATGTCGCCGGGATGCTGCACTCCCGCTGCCTACATGCTATAGTAATGCAATCGCTTACGTAAGCGCTTACATACGGGAGCGACTGAAAAACGGGGCTTGCAACATCGTCAATACGGAGCAGGCTCCCGCCCTGTCCCGGGCCGGTCGGACGGACTGCCTGGACGGCACGCCGTCCCTTGCAGACGCCAGCTGGAACGCCTGTAGCCGGCATTCCGTGAGCTAACGCGCCACAACGTGCCGGGCCGAGGTCCGAAGATCTCGGCCCGGCTGAGTGTCAAACTCGCGTACTGACAGATGCATCAGTGGCGGAGTGCGCTTCTGATACCGAGCGCGTGGCGTTGAGAATGCTGCAGACGTAAAGGGCGGTGGATCGAACCGCACGCCATGTGCGCCCCTGTTCTCGCGCCGCGCCGCGGTGGCGGCACGTTTGTTGCGTCTAGTCCAGGGGAGACGGTACTACATGGCGACACAGCAGATTCTGGGCGGGCGTTACGAGCTTCAGCGGCGCATCGGCGTCGGAGGTATGGCCGTGGTTTATCTCGCCCACGACCTGCGGCTGGATCGCGACGTCGCCGTGAAGGTTTTGGCCGCCGGCATTACCGTGGATCCGACCTTTGTCGAGCGATTCCGGCGAGAAGCACGTGCCGCTGCCGCCTTGAGCAGCCCGAATGTCGTCACCGTCTTCGACTGGGGCGAGGCCCCGGACGAAGGTGGTGACTCGCTCTACTACCTTGTGATGGAGTACGTTCCGGGGCCCAATCTCAAGGAGAGGATTCAGCGGGACGGACCGCTTGAGGAGTCCGTCGCGCTTGCTCTGGCCGGCGGCATCGCAGCGGCACTTGACGTGGCCCACCGCCGTGGCTTGATTCACCGGGACATCAAGCCGCAAAACGTGTTGATCGACGCGGACGGGCATGCCAAAGTTGTCGACTTCGGTATTGCCTACCTTGAAGGACTCACGCACCTGACTCAGACCAATGCCGTCAGCGGAACGGCACACTATATTTCCCCTGAACAGGCGGCGGGTAGACCCATTGACGCCCGAACCGACATCTATAGTCTGGGCGTCGTCATGTACGAAATGTTGAGTGGCCGGGTGCCGTTCGATGGCGCCTCCTTAATCGACGTTGCTTTGCATCACGTGCAAGATGATCCGGTTCCGCTCAGGTCGATTCGGCCGGAAGTTTCATCCGCCACGGCGGAGATCGTCGCCACCGCCCTGCAAAAGGATCCGGCACGCCGATTCGCGAGTGCTACCGCTTTGCGGACCGCTATCATACGCGCGCAGGATGAGGTGGCATCCAGAGGCGTCCCGACCGAAGTAATGAAGATCCCCGCGGCGGCCAGTGAGCCGGATCGAGATGAGCCGAAGAAGGTGCAGGGCGAACCGTCCGCGCCGGTTCATCCAACCGTGAAACTGGGAACGCACACGCCCGGCCGCCGGCCACGGGTACGAGCCAAGGACCGAAGGCCCGCATGGTGGGTGCTCGCGATTCCGCTGGCGCTGATCGCCCTTGTCGTTGGGCTCGGAATACATGCGATCGCCGGCGGGAGCTCGCCCTCCGCTCCCAATTCGCGCCAAGCCGCCGCACCCTCTCCCACGCCAAAGGCGCACAAGGCCGGCACGCCCACGGCTTCGCCCACGGTGGCTCCGCCAACCGCCCGGCCCACCAGCCCCGCGTCGGCACCTCCGGTGAGCGCACCTGTCCCGACAACCACGCCGGTTCCAGTCCAGCCTTCCCCTACTACGCCTTCGAGCACAAACACACCCGTTCCGCCAACTAATGTGCCCACCACCGTTCCGACCACCACCCCGGTTCCGGCTCCAGGCCCTCCGGTGGTTGCCGGGGAGTCTCCGGGCGCGACCTCGCCCGCGGGAGCGGTCGCCTTGTTTTATCAGGACGTGACCCACCATCAGTACGGAGCGGCCGCGGGCCTGTGGACTGATGCCATGAAGCGCACCTGGCCGCCAGAAACCAACATCAACAGCCGGTTCGATGCGACGGCCTCCATCTCCGTGCGGGTGACGGGTGTCACTCAGAGCGCCAACTCAGCCGCCGTCGACGTCACGCTGACCGAGCTCAAGCAGGACGGCAGCACGGACGGCTATGTGGGTACCTGGTACCTTGTCCGTAGTCCCTCCGGGTGGATGCTCAATAGCGTCAGCCTCGCACCACGAAGCGCATGAGCTTGACTGGTTTCCTTCCCGTAAGAGTGCTACAGGATGAACCATGAATGCATCGAACCTGACGTGAGTGACCGATGAAGTACTTCCTGACGGGTGCGACCGGGTTCATCGGCGGACGACTCGCCTTTGCGCTGATCGCAGCGGGGCACCGCGTGGTCGCGGTCGTTCGCGATCCTGGTAAAGCAACCTCACTGGCAGAGGCTGGTGTTGAGATTCGCGCGGGTGATGTAACCGACAAGGAAAGCATGCGGGCTTCCATGACGGGTGTCGACGGCGTATTTCATGTGGCCGGGTGGTACAAGTTGGGCGAGCGTGACACGTCGCCCGGCCGGCGAGTCAATGTGGACGGTACCCGGAACGTGCTCGAGCTCATGCAGGAGCTCGCAATTCCAAAGGGTGTCTACACCAGCACTCTCGCGATCTTCTCCGACACGCGCGGACGCATTGTGGATGAGAGCTATCGCTTCTCGGGACGGCACCTGACTGCCTACGATCGAACCAAGGCGCAGGCTCACTACGATGTGGCCGAGCCGATGATCCGAGCTGGATCGCCGCTCGTGGTCGTCTTACCGGGAGTGGTATATGGGCCAGGAGATACGAGCCCGATCCGTGACACCCTGGTGCACTACCTGCAGCGTCGGCTACCCGCTATTCCAGCCCGCACCACCTACTGCTGGGGATACGTGGACGACATGGTTCAGGGGCATATCGAAGCGATGGAGCGCGGCGTGCCCGGTCAGAGCTACATCATTTCCGGACCGGCCCATACCCTGGCGGAAGCGTTGCAGATCGCCGAATCGATCACCGGTATCCCCGCCCCACGCATCCGCATACCGCCGCTGATGATGAGGGCGACCGCCGGCGCCATTGCTTCGCTGGAACGCGTGTTACCCGTGCCACCCACGTACCGAAGCGAAGTCCTGCGGTCGAGCGCCGGCGTGACCTACGTCGGGTCCAACGAGAAGGCTCGCCGGGAGCTTGGGCTCACGGCGCGTCCTCTCGCCGATGGTTTCCGCGATACGTTGCCACCACTGATGACCGAATTGGGCATTCGTCCAGTCTGAGCCGAACGATAACGCGCCTTCCAACGGACCGATCGGCAAGAATGCGCTACCCAGGTTTGCAACCAAGGGTGATTCTCGACTGGTCGCGTCGATCTCGCCGTATCCCTTCGCCGGCATTTCCTACCCGGAGCTACGGGCGACGCTGTCTCGCTCTGGGGCGCGCCGAAAACGCGGAGACGACCGCCAGGAAAAAGCAGATGACAATGAATGTCACTTCCCCGAACGTGAAATAGCGGCAGTCTAGCGGCACGGTCAGCGTGGAACCGAATATCTCGACCGGCGAGCATACCGACGTGGGACCGCCATGCGGGGTGCCATTGTAGGCAACCACGCCACCAAGCGCGAGTACAACGAAACAGAGGGCCAGAAGAGCGCTCATTCGCCTACCGGTATTTGCGCTGTCGATGTATGAGACGTTTCACTTGTGGCTATTTTACGCACAAGTTGAAGTACTTCGCTTGCCTTCGCACCTGTATTCGTTTGACGTGCTCCGGCGTGGCCGCCTCAAACCGACTGCCGTGGGTACTGCGGAATTGCGCCGCATTTCTCCTGTTCTGTATCAAGCGGTCTGATTCGACCCCGGGAGGGGGAATGATAGGCTGAGTGAAAGCGTTTACCCTCGCTCACCGCGAGCCTCCAGAAGGAATGTTCCATGGCGATCCACGATTATCGATATTCAGATTGGGACGGCAGCCAGCAAGTCCCTGATTTTTCGGCAGATGACTTACTCGAGTCCATGGCAGACGATATTTTGCGCGGCGGCGATCCTGAGCGCGCGCTTCGTTCCATGATGAAGCGCGGTTTTCGATTGCCTGACGGCCGCCGCTTCGACGGTATGCAACGGTTGCATCGCCAGATGCGCGAATACCGGCAGGAGGTCTTTTCGCGCTACGACCCGAACGGTATCGTGGACAAAGTCCGGGAACAGCTTGAGCAGATTCTACAAACCGAACGTGGGGAAATAGACCGCCGCCATCAAACACCGGACGAAGCGCCGTCCGCGGACTCCTCGGCAGATGGCGGCGATTCTCCCGCCGCAAGACCGGGCGAAGCCCCTGCGGACGCGGCACCCGGCGACGATTCCACGAACGCCGTCGGAGAACCATCCACCGCATCACAACAGGGTAATGGCCCGTCGCAAGGCATGCCGTCGGGCGAAGCCGGCACGCCGAGCGGATCTCAGTCTTCCGCCGGAGGAGAATCAGGTGGAAGTCAGGGCGCTCCATCTTCCGGTTCCGGCCCGGATAACGACGAATTCAGAGGCATGCTGGAGCGGATGCTCGAGCGCAAGGAAGAGTACCTCGATGCTCTACCGCCCGACAACGCCGGCCGCATAAAAGGGCTGCGTGAATATGACTTCATGTCGGCGGAAGCCCGCGAGGCCTTTGACGAATTAGTCGGCGGGATGCAGCGCGAGCTCATGGATCAGTACTTCCAGGGGCTCAAGCAGGGAATCGGGCAGATTTCGCAGGAACAAATGGACGGCATCCGGCAAATGGTCCGGGACATGAACGAGATGATCGAGGCCACGCAGGCCGGAGATCGACAAGCGTTCGACCGTTTCATGGAAAAGTGGGGACAGAATTTCCCCGAGGGCATCAATTCCATCGAAGACTTGATGGAACACCTGCAGCGTCAGGCCTCGGCCATGCAGGCATTGCTCGACAGCATGGACGATCAGCAGCGAGCCGAACTCGAAGCGATGATGAACGAGCTGCTACAGGACGATCGGCTCCGCATGGACCTGGCCCGCCTGGGGTCCAATCTCGCGTCGATGGGATACGCGCCCCGGAGCGGTGGTTTTCCCTTCCGAGGTGGAGACGCGCCCGGGTTCGGACAGTCGCTCGACATGATGAAACGACTTCAGGCAATGCAGGATCTTGAAAACGCCATGCGCAACGGCGACCCGTTCAACGCCATGGCAAACGCCGGCCAGGGTGACCCCAGCGAGCTCTTTGGTCCGGGGCTGGGCGGACAGATCAGCGCGGTCAAGGACATGGCCGAATCGCTGTTGGAGGCCGGGTACCTGCAACAGGAGGGAGATCGTTTGGAGCTCACGGCGCGCGCCGTACGCAAACTCGGCGACGCGTCGCTTCGGGAGATCTTCCGCTCGCTGAAGCAAGATCGAGCCGGCGGGCACGCTACTCCCCGCAAAGGGACGGGCGGCGATATCACCCAGGAGAGCCGCCCCTACCAATTTGGCGATCCATTTCACGTGGACATAAAAACCACTGTCATGAACGGTGTGTATCGGGCCGGCACGGGAACTCCGGTTTCCATCGCCGCCGAGGATTTTGCGATCTTCGAGACCGAGCGTAGCGTGCAGCACGCGACGGTCCTGGCGCTCGACATGTCGCACTCGATGTATTTGAACGGCCTGTTTGTGGAGGCGAAGAAGACGGCGCTGGCCCTCGACAGTCTGATTCGTGGCCAGTTCCCGCGCGATGCGCTGTACCTGATTGGCTTCGCTCATGTCGCCTTCGAGCTCCAGCAAGAACAGCTTCCCAAGCTTGCCGAGAACGATTACGTCATGGGAACCAACTACGAAATGGCGCTTTCGCTCGCCCGGCAGCTGCTCTCGCGGCATCGCGGTGGAAACCGTCAGATTCTGTTCGTGACCGACGGTGAGCCGACGGCCTGTACCCTGCCGGATGGACGGATCTACTTCGACTATCCACCCCATCCCATGGTGGAGGCCGCCGCCCTGGCGGAAGCCGCGCGGTGCGCCCGGGAAGGCATTACGATCAACACGTTTTTACTGGAGTCGAGCCCGCACCTCGTGGCATTCGCGCAGGAAATGACCGAGGTGAACCACGGCCGGATGATACTCGCCGGTCCATACCACCTGGGGGAGCAGGTGGTCATGGACTATCTGCATGGTAGAAAGGTGCGTAAACTACGGTGACCGCGGACATCGTTCGCAGTCTCGATGGTTCATTCATCGATATCCCGATGTAGACGGTTGTATCGTCGGTGCGGTAGCATGGCTGGCCGCTTCAGACCCGAGCTGTTTCTCAACGGTCCAATATTGAGGTAGGTACTTCGCACGGGAGCATTCGCCTCGTTGGATCGGTTGATCCGGACGAGCAAGGCCGCTTTCGTGCGCGTTCTGAAGTGTGCCGGGTCGGTCCGCGCCGCGCCACTCCGGCTGCTTGCGCTTGACTGCTTTTCTCGCGCATTTCCCCTTTTTTGTCTCGCCCGCGCTCTATAACGTTTCTTGACGCGGGTACCGCTTCGTCCAACCTGGAGCCATACTCATGTCCGTCGCGCAACAGGATACGGCGCTCGTATCCGGGGAGCCGCAGAACCGGCCGCCCTCCCTCCGGCACAATCACGACTTCCTGATTCTGTGGGCCGGACAAATCGTCTCGTCGGTTGGCACGCAGATGTCAATACTGACCTTTCCGCTGCTCATCCTGGCCGTCACAGGTTCCCCGGCGCAGGCTGGTATCATCGGCGCCCTGCGTAATGTGCCGTATGTAGCGCTGATCCTCCCGGCTGGCGCCCTGGCCGATCGTTGGGATCGCAAACGCACCATGATCGTGTGCGATACGGCCCGCATGCTCGCCCTGGGCAGTATCCCGCTGGCGCTGGCGCTGGGACACCTATCGGTACCGCTGCTTGCCGTAACGGGGTTGATTGAAGGCACTGCATTCACCTTTTTCAACGTCGCCGAATCTGCCTGCTTGCCGCGCGTTGTGCCCCGCGAACAGCTTCCGGCGGCGGTCTCATTGAGCAGCGCCACGGATTCACTCTCGATGATGATCGGTCCATCGCTGGGTGGGGCACTGTACGGTCTTGCGCGTGGCCTCCCATTCCTTACGGATGCCGTTTCGTATTGCGGATCGGTTATTTCTCTCTTCTTTATCCAGACCGAATTTCAAGAAGAGCGGGTGGAAGTGCCCGATCACCTGTGGGGCGAGATCGTCGAAGGAATGCTCTGGCTCGTCCGGCACCCGTTGCTTCGCTTTTTAGCCATACTGACCGGTGGATTGACCCTCTTCAGTTTCGGCTATACGCTCATCCTGATTCTGTTCGCGCAGCACATGCATGCCTCATCGGTCGACATCGGCATCATTTTCGCAACCGGTGGAGTGGGTGCGCTGATCGGTTCGCTCGCCGTGTCGCCTCTCCAGCGCCGGTTCACCTTCGGCCAGGTGATTCTGGGGGCGACCTGGTTCTGGGCGCTATCGTGGCCGTTGTACGACGTCGCGCCCAACCTGTGGGTTCTCGGCGCGGTGAACGCATTCGGATTCATGGTCCTGCCGGTCTACATGGGGACTCAGTACAGCTACCGGCTCACCCTCATCCCGGATGAGCTGCAGGGGCGAGTGAACAGCGTGTTCAAGCTCATCGCCTTCGGATTGGAGCCGTTGAGCCTCGCCTTGACGGGAGCGCTCTTGCAGTGGTTCGGCCCGTACACCACCATCTGGATCATTTTCTGGCCTCAGGTCGTGCTGGCGGTTTTCGCGACCTTCAACCGGCCGCTTCGCCATGCGCCGTCGCAGGCCCAGGTCGCACGCGAACAGGCGCGATAGCGAACGGCGATTGACTGTTTCCCGCGAGGTCGGTGCGGCAAAGGCTGGATCCGTCGCACCGGGCCCTTCCCTTGCGGGAATGAGAGTTTAGAAGTAAACTATGATCAGCAATGGCTAGTATGAATAGCGTGCCCAGTCGCACATCGAGAGGTAACCATGGAACTCACCGGCATTCACCACGTCACGGCCGTATCGGGCAGTGGCCCGCGCAATCTTGCTTTTTACACCAACGTGCTGGGGCTCCGCCTGGTCAAAAAGACGGTCAACCAGGATGTCCCTTCGACCTACCACCTGTTCTACGCCGACGAGGTTGGATCACCCGGTACCGATATGACCTTTTTTGAATGGCCGAATGTTCCAGCGCACGTTCCCGGCGCCGGTGATGTATCGGCCGTCGGATTCGCCGTGCCGGATAGGGCGGCCCTCGAGTGGTGGATCGACCGGTTCGATGCCCAGGGCGTGCCGCACGGCGAGATCGAGGAGCGCGCCGGCCGTCCAAGCGTGTCGTTTACCGATCCCGAAGGTCAGCGCTTGCAGCTGGTGGTGGGGACGCGAACCGACAGTAAACCGTGGACCGCAACCATTCCCGAACAGTATGCAATACGAGGATTCGCCGGGGTTACGCTGGTGGTTGCACGTGCCGAGCCAACGGTTGCTCTGTTGACGGACATTATGGGATTTCGCCAGGCGGGCGAGTACACGATCGACGGCTCCCGGCGCGTGCAGGTATTCGAGACGGGTGCCGGCGGAATTGGAGCAGAAGTACATCTGGTAGTCCAACCCGGATCGCGGCAGGCGCAGACGGGAATTGGGGGAGTGCACCACGTGGCATTCCGTACGCCCAGCGATGAAGAGCATCGGGCCTGGCAGCAACATCTCACACGTGCCGGCATCGCCGTGACGCCGGTCATCGATCGGTACTATTTTAGAGCGCTGTATTTCCGCGAGCCAGGCGGTGTGCTGTTTGAAATCTCGACCGACGGTCCCGGATTCGCCGGCGACGAAGACCTGGCGCACCTCGGGGAGCATCTGTCACTGCCGCCGTTCCTCGAGCCGCGCCGAGCCGAAATCGAGTCGATCCTTCCGCCGCTACAGTCAGTCGAGGCAGCGCGGTAAGCGCCGGCACGATGCACTACGACGTGAACGGCCACACCGTCGAGATCGTCGTGGGTGATATCACTCAGGTGCGCGCCGACGCGCTGGTGAATGCCGCGAATGAAAATCTGGTTCCCGGAGCGGGTGTGGCCGGGGCGATCAACCGCGTCGGCGGACCGAGCATTCGCGAAGAATCGTACCGGTTGCCGGGTTCACCGCGTTGCCCGACCGGCAGCGCGGTTGCAACCGGCGCCGGACGTTTGCAGGCGCGGCATGTGATTCACGCCGTCGCGCCCGTTTGGTACGGTGGCAACCGGGGCGAACCAGAGGCATTGCGCGGTGCTTACAGGCGTTCCCTCGATCTGGCTGACGAGCTCGGCGATCGCAGCATCGCCTTTCCGGCACTTGGGACGGGGGTCTTTGGCTATCCGAAAGAGGAAGCTGCTCGCATTGCGGTGTCGACCGTGGTTGGGTACCTGCGTGGCACAACCGGCATAGAGCGCATACTGTTCGTGCTGTTTTCGCCGGGTGATCTGCCGCCGTACGAAGCGGAGTTGGAGCGGGCGGTAGAGTAACGGGCCTCGGCTCAGAGGCCGCTCGCCGTGCCGGCCCGATTTCGCTCGGATGCGCTCCGTGTCCGCCACCACCAGGCCTCGTACGAGCGGACTTCCCTGAGCGGTTTGCGGCACACCCAGCACGAGCATCCGGGTGTCGGCTCCCATACTCGGGCGCGGATCCCTTCGAAGATGGATTCGACCCGACGCTCGACCGACTCGAGCAGTTCGGGCCGCACCTCGAAGGTGTGGCAAGCGGCATCGCGCAGGTAAAAGTAGGTGTATTCGATATCGGTCTGCTCGAAAAGTCGGTGCACCGCCAGCGCGTACAACTGGAGCTGGAGTTTGCGTTCAACATCCAGCCGGTTCTCGGGTCGGCCACTCTTGAAGTCGACGATCTCCCACCACTGCCGTCCACGCTCGCCGTCGACATGCTCGAAAATGGTGTCGATACGCCCTCGCACCGTACCGGACGGAAGCTCCAGCGCGAATGGTTTCTCGATATGAAGCGGTGACTTCGATATGAAGCGCGAGTCTCGGAAATTGATGAGGTACTGTCGGGCCCAGGCGTCGACCGTGTCGACCTCCGGAAGTCCCCGGCCGCGCAAACCGTCTTCAATCACTTTGTGGATGTTCGTACCTTCGTCGAGTGCGCGCTGGTACGGGTGGGGCAGCCGCACGATGGAGGTGTAGTAATACATCCGGGGACAGATCTCGTACGTCTGCAGAGCGGTTACCGAGACCTTGAGTCGGTCGTCTTCCATGTGCCTCACCTCAAGCGATTCTACGCCCCCGGGAAGAGTCATGGGCGGGGAATCGAGGTGAAAACGCGGTATTACTCCGCCGCTCCGGCGGGTGACCCCTCCGGAGCACTCTGGCGGCCGGCGGGCGCCTGAGCCGGCTGCCCGGAAATCGGAGGAAGAATCAGGGCGGCGGCGGCCGCCGCCACGGCGAACGTCGCCGCTACCGCGAATCCACGCGTGAAGCCATCGGTCAATGCAACAGGATAGTTGAACAGCGCCGAGCCGGCATGAGCCACGATGTCGTGCGTACGCTGGGTCGCAATCGTAGCCAGTACGGCCAGCCCTACCGCACCACCAACCTGGCGCATGGTATTGATCAAACCCGAGGCAAGTCCGGACTCTTCACGCCGAACACCCGCTGTGGCAGCCAGGGTCAATGGTGGGAACGACAATCCGAGACCGAGGGTTATGAGTACGCTGGGTATGGCGACTCCCGGAAAGTACGCACTGGTGGAATTGATCTGAGCGATCCAGAGCAGTCCGAGCGCGGAAAACAGCGGTCCGACGATCAGGAGTGGCCGTACGCCAAAGCGATGCACCGCTCGGGTACTGATCTGCGCGCCCACGATGATCGCAAGCGATTGGGGAAGAAAGGCAAAACCGGCACGCAGGGGGCTATATCCCAGTACGTTTTGCAGGTAGAGCGAGAGAAAGAACCACATGGCGAAAAGTGCCGCGGAGAGCAGCAGCATGACCAAATTGGCGCCGGCCACCGAGCGCGAGCGAAACATACGGAGCGGCACCAGCGGGGAATCGACCCGAATTTCGATGAGGATAAAAGCGATAAACAGGACGAGTGCGAGCGGCAGGCCAACGACCGTTTGCCATCCGGTCCACGAGCCGTTGTCGGTATTGACCACCGCATACACCAACGACGACAGGCTGCCGGTGATGGTCAGCGCACCCCACACGTCGAGTGATCCACCGCGCTGCGCGCCGCGCGTTTCGGGAAGAATCATCAGTGCCGTCACGAACAACGCGATACCGACCGGAATATTGATGAAGAGGATCCATCGCCACGAGAGCAGGTCGGTAAGCACCCCGCCAAGGAGCACGCCGACCGCGCCGCCACCAGCCGCGAACGCGCTCCATATTCCGAGCGCACGGGATCGCGCCTTCTGATCGGTAAACGTGGTGATGAGAATGGTGAGTGTGGCCGGCGAAAGGATTGCCCCGCCGAAGCCCTGAATCGTGCGGGCCGTGATGAGCATCGAACTGTTCTGAGACAGGCCACCGGCCAGGCTGGCAGCGGTAAAAATGCCGAGGCCGATCAGAAAAATGCGCCTGCGGCCGTAAAGATCGGCCAGACGTCCGCCGAGTAGGAGAAATCCTGCGAAGGTGAGTGTGTAGGCGTTTACAACCCACTGCAAGCCGGTTTGACTGAAGCCCAAACTGGCTCGAATCGCGGGAAGCGCGACGTTCACCACTGAGACGTCGAGGATCACCATGAAGGCGCCGAGGCACGCCAGTATAAGGATTAGCCAATCGGGTACATGCCGATGATGAGCGGCGTCCGCCAACCCCGTGCCGGGGGGCGTAATAGGCGTAGACATCCTGAGTCCTCCGTGTATCGTTGTGCGGAATCTCCGCACAATCGATGCACGTCGCTTCCTGCCTCGTCTATTCTTGCAGACCGAGCAACCGGGATAGGAGTACTTCTTCTCCCGGCTGCACGATACGAACCTGCGCTTCGGGAGCGACCGACGCGGCCTCACGCGCGAAGAGGAGGGGCGGTTCCGACAGGAACGTCGGCATCCGCCCAACCAAACCAACGCGTGCGTACGTGCCCCAGTGAATCGGCACGGCCACGCGCGGCTTGAGCAGCAGTAGGGCCTCCGCGGCTCGCCGCGGATCGAGATGGCCCACTCCCAGCGAACGGCCCCAGCCCCACACCGGCAGCAGCGCGATATCCAGATTGGGATAAAGGTTCGCCATTTGCGGGAAGAGATCGGTGTCACCCGCGAAGTACAGGCTTCTGGTGCCGTTCACGATGAATCCCACCGGAATACAGGTCGGTCCCGATGGTGGGTGGAAGCCGGAATGAGCGGCCGGGGTCGCGGTGATCGAAAGCGCACCGACCGTCGTTGCTTCACCCGGCGCAAGTTCGTCGACCCGGGTAAAGCCGTGACGGGTAAGGAGCGGGCCGGCTCCACTCGGCGCTATTATGCGGGTGCCCCTACCCAATTTACGCATCGACGGAATATCACAATGGTCCAGATGGAGATGCGAGAGCAGGATGGCATCAGGTGGCTCCAACCACCGTGGGTCGGGAGGTAAGGCATAACGATAGAGATGAACCAGGCGACGGCGTAGAAGTGGATCGGTCACAATCCTGACGCCGTCTAACTGAATCGCCAGAGTGGCGTGACCGATATACGCAAGGCTGTCCACCGAAGATTCCACACCTGAAGTCTAGCCGTCTGCCACCATTCTTGACGGTCTGCGAGGCTAGAAGCTGTCTGAGAAGGGTCATGCGCGGGCCAACCGCGGGAGCATGATGCGGGTCATCGTGGCGCAGATCATCGCCTCGCTCGTCTCACACAGCCGCTCGTATTCCTTGGCCAATCGCCTGCTCTGCCCGAACCAACTGAATGTCCGCTCGGCAACCCACCGTCGAGGGAGGATGTCGCGGAACTCCTTCTTGGTTGGTGGGAAGCGGACCCATTCGAAGTGGCCCATCGTCGGGTCATCGACATCCGGCACAATGGTCCACTTGCCGCGAGATCGCGGTGGATACCGCACAATCTCCACCGTCCAGCCCAGATGCTCCTCAATCCAGGTTTTGCTGCTCCCCGTCTATCCCTGATCCGCCCAAACCAACTCGATCCGGGGAAACTCCGTCTGTGCCTCATCCAGGACCAGAGAGACAGCTGCTCGGTCCTGGAGGTCGGCAGCGTGGACGGCGGCACGTAAAACGAGACCATTGACGTCGACCAGCAGATGCCGCTTGCGTCCCGAAAGCTTCTTGGCTCCGTCGTAGCCACGGACGCCACCGATGCTCGTCGCCTTGATCGACTGGCTGTCGATGATGGCGGCACTGGGCTCAGGATTGCGGCCAAGGCGCTCCCGTTCGCGTTCTCGCAAGGCGCTGTTCAGCTGCTCCCACGTGCCATCGAGCCGACAGAGCCGAAAGTAGTGATAGACCGACTGCCATGGCGGAAAGTCGGAGGGGAGCAGGCGCCACTGGCAGCCCGAGCGAACAACATAGAAGATCCCATCCGTGATGGTCCGCATCGGCCACGTGCGAGGACGACCACCAGGCCTGGCGGGAGGCAAGAGAGGCTCGAGGATCATCCATTCGGCGTCGGACAGGTCAGTAGCATAGGTGTGGGGAGACGAGGACATCGGAGACTCCGGAGAGATGGTACTCCCAGAATCTCACCTCGTCACCCCCTTCTCAGACAGCTTTTAGCATGCATGTCTTCCGCCTGGGAGTCCGGACCGCACCCTGCCGGTGCAGGCTAATCCGTGCAGCGTTTCCTCAACTTGCTCGATGTCCTTCAGCGCACCCAGCCGCCGGAAGATAACCAATGCGTCGTCTAGCCGTGTCCGTGCCTCGTCTGGATCGCCTCGCTGCTGCTCCAGCAGACCCAGTTGAAAAAGGATGCCAGCCTCGGCATACGGAGCGGACGAGGTGCGAGCGTTCCCCAGCGCTTCATTGAAGGCGCTGGCGGCTTCCTGGATGAGCCCCTGCCGTGTCAGTACCATCCCATGAGCCAGCAACACCTCGAAACCTTCGGACGGGCTCTCATCCGCTCGCATCCTGTGGAGTGCGTACATTACGACCTGGCTGGCTCGTTCCACGGCTCCCGTCTCCAGCAACGCCCGGGCCAGCACCGCTTGATAGGAAGGAGACGCATCCTCGGTCACAACCCCATCCTCTAACCGATGGACCGCTTCCGCCGGTCTGCCGGTCAGGATATCCAACTCCGCCACGACTGACTTTCTCTCCGCTACCGCGTGCCGATTGCCAGTCTGCTGGCTCACCGCCAGCGCCTCGTTCAACAGCGTCGCCGCCTCGTCCCATTTCCCTTCATACATGGCAAGAACCCCGAGCGTGAACAGAGGATTGCCAGCGTTCGGCGTGCGCTCCTCCCCGAGCAGGGCCACGGCTCGCTCCAGATGCTCCCGTGCTTCCTTCCACTGCCCGAGCGTGGTGAGCAGGTCGCCAAGGCCCCCCAGAACGAAAGCAATATTGTCGAGATTACCGATGCGCTCGGCGATTGTGAGTGCCCGCTCCATGTACCGCATTGCGTCGGGCATCCGGGCTAGCCAGCTACAGTCGGAGGATGCATTGTTGAGCGTGCGCCAGAGAACGAGAAGGTCCCCTCCCCGCTCGATGGAGGGAATTGCCTGCTGGTAGATTGGGAGTGCCTGGTCCGGGTGCCCCAACTCGCTCAGCGCCGTCGCTCGCCGTTCCTCTGCTTCGCCCAGCAGCCGATCATCTCCGATCGCCCGGGCGATCTGTCCGGCTCGTTCCGCCGCTTCCTGCATCTCCTGGGATCTCCCGGTGAAGAAGGTGAGGTTTGCCAGAGCAAGATGGAGGGAAGCCAGGGCGGGAGCGGGACCATGTGGGGTCAGAATCTCCACCATAGGCTGGACCAGAGCCATCCCCTCCTCCGGTGTGCCCCGATAGCGATGGGCCATTCCCATCCGGGCGGTCACCCGTCCCGCCGCTTCCAGGTCACGCTGTGTTCGGTAGGCTTCCACTGCTCGGGGGAGTATCTCCAGCGCCTCGTCATAGCGTCCGGCGGTGAAGAGGACTGCCCCGAGCTTCTCCTGCACCCGGGCCGCGCTTCGTGGGTCTGCCTCTCCCCTCGTGCAGCCGCTCAATAGTGTCCCGGTAGTGAGTCACGGCGGCCTCGGTGGCGTAGTCGGACGCCGCCCGATCCCCCGCCCTCTCCAACCACTCCGCCGCCTCCGGTGCCTCCGGTTCGCGTGTAGTGGTAGGCGATCAGCTCTGCGTACTCGTCCGAAGGGATAGAGTGAGACCAGCGCTCTGGCCGTCTGCAGGTGCAGCTCCTTCCGCCGCTTCTGCACCAAGGTGTTATATGCCACCTCGCGCATGGTGACGTGCTTGAAGACGTACTCCGGATCGCCAGCTCCCGGGGGAAGGCAATCTCCGCCTCCTGCAATGCGCCAGCGGCATCTCCAGGGCGGTCTGCTCCTGCCCAATCACCTGGGCCAGGAGCTGGACGGCAAAGCTCCTGCCGATCACACTTCCCACCTGCGCCACCGTCCTCACCCGTCCTCCAGCCGGTCGAGACGCGCCAGCAGCACCTCGGTCAGGCTGCTGGGGAGCCGTTGGGCCACGCTGGTACGAGAAGGCTCTGACCGTCCCGCTGCTCGATGCCTCCGGTCTCCTGCAAGGCTCGTAGCAGCTCCTCCACAAAGAAGGGATTGCCTCCGGCCCGCTCGGCTACATAACCCTCCAGCTCCTGGCGAGAGTTCACCCCACCCAGCACCGACTCCCGCCAGGAGGGCGGCATCCCCTTCCCTTAGTGGACGCAGGGTGATCCGCTCCGGCCAGCTCCGCTCGCTCCACGGTGCCGTCCAGCCGGGACGCTGGGCTGACAATGCAGCAGGAGCCTCAGTCCCGGCACTCGGAGAGGACCTCTCGCAGCACCTCCTGACTGGCGGTATCGACCCAGTGCAGGTCCTCTAGCACCAGCACAGTGGGAGAGCGCTCGGAGAGGGACGCAGAACCAGCCGCAGGCTCCGTATCAGTGCCTGACGCCGGATCTCAGGTCCTGCATGTGCGACCAGGGAGTTCCCGGCAGGCAGGCCCAGCACCTCTCCCAGCACATCCATCGCTTCCTCCCGGCTCTCGGCTGGGTCAGCATGCCCAGGAGAGCGGAGGACCGTGCCGACCGTTCTCCGATCTCCTCCAGCCCATCCTGTTCCCTCAGCCCAAAGAGGGAGCGCAGGAGATCGGCTAGCAGCCAGAGGCTGATCTCCTGCCCGTAGGAGAGACAGCGATCCTCGCAGGATCCGGACGGCGGTGGAGGCCGAGACCTTGGCCACGAACTCGGCAACCAGGCGGCTCTTGCCCACCCCGGCATCTCCCACCAGCGGTGACCAGCTGGCCTTCGCCTCCCTGGGCCCGCACCAGGCATCGAGCAGTCCACCAGCTCCCGATCCCGTCCCACCAGCGGCGTGGCTCGATCGCTCTCCTCCCACCGCTCCCCGAACTGTTCCTCGATCCCAGGGCCGGATAGGCCGGAACCGGACTCTGTCTTCCCTTTGAGGATGAGTTCCCGCTTCTCCCCGTAGCGGATGCGCCGTCTGGTCAGCCGCATGGTCTCGGCTCCCACCAGCACCTCACCCGGATCGGCGGCCGTCTGGAGCCGGGCGGCGGTATTGACCGCGTCTCCGGTAACGTCGACGTCGTTCCGGCCGGCGATGCTCCCAGAGCCGCTGACCACCTCCCCGGTGTTGACCCCCACCCGGATGGCGGGTTCGACATGTCCCATTGCGTCGCGTACCTCGTTCCGCCACCGGACCATGGCTCCCTGCATTCCGAGGGCACAAAGAACCGCTCGTTCGGCATCGTCCTCATGGGCGACCGGGGCCCCGAAGAGGGCGAGCACGGCATCGCCTGCATACTTCTGGACCCGCCCGCCGTAGCGTTCGATCTGGCTTCTTCATCGCGTTAAAGTACTCGGCCTGGATATCCCGTACCTCCTCTGGATCCAGCCGCTCGGAGAGCGGGGTGAATCCCACCAGATCGCAGAACAGTGCGGTGACCAGCCGCCGCTCTTCCGCCGCTCCGTCGAGTGATTTCGTCTCCGCGAGGATTGGCACGGTCGGAGCAAAAGCGAGCACCGATGCGGCAGGTGCAGAAGCGACTATGGGGGGAGTTTCGCCTGTGAGGGCAGAACCGCACTCCGGGCAAAACTTCTGGCCGGCAGTCACTGGCTCACCGCAAGAGGGGCAAACTTGCGGTAGCATCGTCCCGCATTCGGCACAAAACTTCTTACCTGCGGGACTTGAGGTCCCGCACTTCCCGCACGTCACCGTCGTCATCGTGCCGCTATCGTACCACGCTCTTCATGAGCGGTACGCCATCCCGCACAGGCATTGGTCGACCTGACGTTGCGGTTCGCTTGAGGAGCGTGGGTCGTTTGTATATGCCCAAATTACTCGGCACTCATGACATGGACCGTCATGCTGTCATGGAAGTCCATCGAGTTTCCACGCCCCTTACAGGCGTACTCTTGGAGCGGGAGAGGGCCATTACCCAGTGGGCTGTGCGCGGAGATGGAACACAGCGCACATGATCGCATATGAATCAGAGGTACATGGCTACGATGCCACAGCAGCGTACCCAGGTGATCCAGTGATCGCCGACGTCGAAGGCGGAGAGTTGGATCTCGTTCGACGTGTGCGATTCAACCCTTCTTGAGAGCGAGGAACGAGGTATCCAAGTAAACCCACCCGTTGCGCGGATCGGCGCCTCCCCGTCAGGGTGAACTGGATCTGCCCGTCGTGGTGTACGTGATTGTCTCGGATCCGCCTTTGTCCTCGTTCACCACCGACACTACGTGGTGTACCTGTGTTACGGCCGGCACCACGTGGTGGGACGACGCGGAATCCGCGTGGGTAACACCGACCGTACCTGCTGCGGCCAGCACGAGAGCAGCGATTGACATGCGGGCCACTCCATGCCCCTCGACGTCATCGGTTGGTTCGCCGCCCGCACCCATGAGAATGGCACACAGGAGAGCCTTTTCTCTGGGAGGCAACGTCGCGCCGAGTTCCTCGAGCTTGTGCGCGAGTCCCTGAATCACTTCCTGCGACATCGGTTCGCTAGCCATCGTCGGCATCCTTCCCTGACGAATACAGTGCAGCACCTCAGTGGCGCCAGGGTACCATGACACTTTGCCCCATCGCTATGAGGCAATCCACATGTGTCTGAACCCCTGAAGATACCACTACGACTGCGCGCTTCACCCGTACACCTTGGCAACCTGCCATTGCGCTCAGATAGTTGCTGTGTCCGTCCGTCTGTCATCCTCGACCAGTGTGGGGCGTGGTCGTCTGGCGTTTGACCCTGATCGAGCGTCGCCTATCGAGACCACGTCATCGCGCGGCGCTCGATACGAGCGTTACACGCGTGAAGACTCTGCACGGCAGGCGTGAGGTGTCCGACACACGAACGGACCGGACGGTGTCAAATGCCCTGCTCAGCTTGTACGCCGCCAGCAACCGTGCCCTTTGCCGCGGTGCTCGATTGCCGCAATGATCGCTATGACGACATTTCCTGCATCTGCTGGGTCAACCCGAGGTTGTCGTATTCGATCCACAACTCGGCAATCTTCCCCCGGCGGAAATGAAACCAGTCGATCCCCACGAAGCTGACCCATTTGTTGCATGCCGGTATCCCAAAATAGTCACCGCCGTGGGTGCCGGTGGCTGACCAGCGGATGGCTACCTGGTCACCTGATGCAAGTGCTTCGTGGTGCGAGATACTCACATCGGGGAAGGCGATCTTGAAGGCTTGAGCGACTCCCGTTGCCCCTTCATGCCCTCGGAGCTCCTGTGGACCAACGTGGATCACCACATCCGATGCGAGGATGGTCTCCGCCAGTTCCACCTTTCCGTCTTGCACCATTTCGAGATGCCACTGATCCGCGACTCGCTCGTTCTCCTGGTCCGCCACGTCGTCCATCCTTACGTACTGAACTCAGCGCCTTCAGGCGTTGGCAGAACTAAAATGCCTGCCTGTTCCCGCACTGTCAAGAAGTCGAGGTAGCCTGGCCTCCTCTCGCTTGCACACCACCGTACCGCCTGGACAGTACCCCGGTGTGGGGATACGCTCGTGACGCGGGGTGGCGATACTGGCGACGTCATGTGTTTGCGGCAACCTACGCAATGGTGTGGGCATTGATCGGGTACATCTCGGTGCGGACGGGCGTATCAGATAATCCAGGCGATCTTGTCTCGTGTGTCGTCTCGTTCCCCGTCCTCGTTCTCACCGTCTGGGCGTTTCGGTCGTGTACACCATCGCCTCCAAAAGAGTAACCGTGGTAGATGTCGCTGATATCGACTCGACAGTCGAAGATGCCGGGCGACTGGTATGCTACCGACAGTGGACAGCGGCCTCGACTATGATTCACCGATCTTCCAGCACCTCAATGCGGGGCGGAGAAGCATGCCATGCACCGAGGAGCAGGCGTTTGACTCCAGGCGCGGTACATCGTAAAACTCGACTTGGCAGATGTCCCCGATGGCAACCAACGCGCGCAGGGAGTAGGATGCAAACAGTGAGCGTCGCAGAAGGGTAGAAAGGAGGATAAAGATGGCAGCACCAACTGCGCTTTTTATTGGCTGGGGGCCGGTCATTACGGGTCGGGAGACCGCGTCCTACGCGGTGTTCGCGGAAGCGATCCAGTATTTTGCGGGATTGCAGCAGCGTGGCGAGATCGACAACTTTGAGCCGGTCGTACTCGAATGGCATGGGGGAGAACTGGCTGGCTTCCTGCTGATTCGGGGTGATGCGAGTACGCTCCAGCAACTCCGCTACAGCGACGAGTTCATTCGTCTCATCAGTCGCGGCGCTTCCGTCGTCCAGGACTTTGGTGTGGTGAGTGCCTGGACGGGAGAGGGCGTCCAGCATCTGCTTGACGCAGCGCAGGGAGACACCCAAGACCTCACATCGTAATTCGATACCTAGTGTGATTCTTTCGCTGTCGCCCCACCCCTTCGATGCGAACAGATGCCTTGCCTCAGCACCGTGGGCGCAATAGCATTGACAGTCGGTTTGACCTCTCGTATGCTGCGAAGGAAAAAATGACGGTAGGGAGGCGTGTGATGTGGGCACAGATTATCAAGGGACGCATGAAGCCCGGAGCCGAGCAGGTGTTAGCGGAAGTACGCGATGATATCAAAGCACAAATTGGTCAACGCCCGGGACTGATCCATTCGTTCTGGATGCAGAACCAGCAGGATCCCCAGGAGTATTACACCGTCATCATCTTCGAGAGCGAAGCGGCGGCGCGAGCAAGTGAACCTGACGTAAATCAGAACCCAGCGTTTCAGAAGCTTCGCGCGTATGCAGAGGGTGCGCCCGAGTATGTTGACCTGAATGTGATCGAGTCGTTTCCATAGGCGACTCACGGCCCTGATCCTCAAAGGATTGCGGGACACCCGCTCGGACCGCTGCTATGGGAATCAGTGACGATAGACGGGCATGACATTGAGCAGCGCATTGGTCCATTCATACGAAATGCGGCCGGTGTAGTGGGCGTGTGAATCCGTCCCGTACTGTTCAGCGCGAAGCAAAGCACGGCGGCAAGGAAGAATAGCGCCGCACCTAACTACGATGACGCGTCTGGCCCATTGCCAGGAAAATCAGAACAGCCGCCCTGACCACAGCGGTCCCCACCACAACCACGCCACCGGCAGTGAGCAGAAGCGATGCGATCAAAATGCCGGTTGTCAGGAGTCGAACCCTAGAAGGGCGACCATCGCGGCAACACCGGCGACGCGAAGCGCAACCCTGACGCCGTGTCTGTGTCCTCTCGGGTCAGCCGATGTAAATGCCGCCGCACGGTGAGCGGGTAGAGTAGGTGTCAGAGAGAAACGCAGATGGTTGCGCCGCTGGTACCCGTCGTACTCTTTGTTGCACTCTTTCTGGCAGTGCTTGTGCTCCTGCGGCGAGGTGTGCTGACAACGCAACGCCATGCACGATGGCGCTACGTCGGGTCCGTGGGGAGCATGATCTTGATCTACTTCGGTCTGCTGCTCGCCGTTCCAAATACCATCTGGTTTCACTCTGATGGGCTAAGCCGGGCAGCAGCCGTGAGTAGTGTCCTCGGGTTCATGTGGGCTATCTACTGGCTCATCCGCGCCTGATGTGCCCCGAATCGCACCGCGAACGGAAAGAGAGGGACGAGTGGCACGAGTAGGGCACCTGGAACAATATCTCATACCCTCCAGCGAAAGCGTGTGCATCGAGATAGCGAGGAAGGAACTACCTGTTCTGGGAGGATTGCTGCAACAGGATGGCGCGTCAGAGGTAGTCGCTTCAACTAGACTCAGATGGAAGCAACCTAACCCCGAGTGGACGAGGTGCAGTGGATGCTTGTGTTGAGCCGATGGTTCGCCCTGCTGGTCCCGGTCCTCGCTCTCAATGTGTCTGTCAATGCGGCCGACATCCACGTTATCACGGGAAATACGCCCTCTCCCTATCAGGGATGCACGGCGACTGCCGGAATCATCAACTACACGAACAGCCAGGTCGAACCGATGATCGCCGTCAATCCAACCACCATCGGAACTGCGCGCCTCAATCTCGTCGCGGTCTGGCAGCAGGACCGCTGGTCTGACAACGGCAACCACGCCGACCGCGCCGGCTCATCACTGGATGGTGGCCTTACCTGGCACATTGCCGGATTGCCGTTCGACCACTGCGTTCCCGGCGGGTTGAAGTATGACCGTGGTGATGATCCCTGGGTGTCTATCGGTCCAGATGGGCGTGCATACGCCAGCGGCTTCGCCATCACATACCCCAGCACGACTACCAAGCCGGTGTATTCCAGTGCCGTCGTGACATCGACATCGAGCGATGGCGGGCGGGCGTGGTCGAAACCGTACGCCGTGCAGACGGCGAACCGGATAAGTGAGGTGTACATCGACAAGGACCAGATCACCGCTGATCCCACTCGACCCGGTGTAGCCTATCTCACCTGGCGGCAGCAGAATTTTCTCTCCCAGACGTCGCCTCTGTGGTTTGCCCGCACAGATAATGGAGGGAAGACCTGGAGCCGCCCACGTGTTATCATCGCGGCACACGGCCGGGTCGCGGGTGCGATTGGTGGGCAAATCCTCGTCGCTCCACGCACCGACCGGCTGTATTGCTTCGTACTGTATGGGCGTCAGCGTACTGCGGCCGCTTCGTCGATGACCGGTTACATCGCTGACGTCTCCTCTGCCGATGGCGGGAAGACCTGGTCAGGACCGCATATTGTCAATTTGCTGAAGTTCAGCAATTTGCACTACGATCCCATCCGCGTCGCGAACACCCCACTTGCCGCTATTGACCCCCACAGCGGTGAACTGTACGTCGTCTGGGAGGATTCTCGCCTCAGCCAAGGGCAGTACCAGGAGGTGCTGCTCTCACGTTCCTCCGATGGAGTGCACTGGAGCGGGCCAATCCGCACCGACGTGCCGGACGGCCATCTCGCCTTTGCCCCGGCGGTCGCCGTCAACAGTTCGGGTGTCGTGGGTGTCACGTACTACCAGGAGATGAAGCCGGCCGGGACGAGCTTGCCGGTCGCCTTCTGGTTCCGATCCTCGACGAACGGTGGCAGGTCCTTCGGACGCGCGCAGCGTGTGGACGGACCGTTCAACCTCGCGCAAGCGCCGCGCATGAAAGAGGGCTACTTCGTCGGAGATTACGATGGGCTCGTGTCCGCCGGAAAGCGCTTTGTGGCGTGCTTCGCCGTACCCAATTCCGGGAAGCACGCTGATCGAACAAGGGTTGTGGTTGCGATGGTTGGATGAGTGGTCTTGTCAAGCTGCGGTGGCAGCGGGAGTGGACGACGAGCGCCCTGACGGAATGGCTATGGCCAAGCCAAGTGTCCCACTAGACCACCACAGGAACATTGATCGGCAGCAGTGCCTCGTGCGGCACTCAAAAAACCGGAGTTGCGCCGATGGCAGGTGATCTAGGCTTGAGTTATGAAGGAACCCACTGTCCCTTTGTCTGATGTCAACGGGATACTCGCGGACCTCTTGGCGACCATGCGAGCCGTACTCGGAGGGCAATTCGTTGGGCTGTATCTCTACGGCTCTCTCGCGCTCGGCGACTTCAACTCCGCCACCAGTGACATCGACCTCATCGCCATCACGGCTGACGAACTGCCTGCCTCGCGCGTGTCTGGCCTGCAACGACTCCACG
Source organism: uncultured Chloroflexia bacterium (assembly GCA_963737125.1). Lineage (GTDB taxonomy): Bacteria > Chloroflexota > UBA5177 > UBA5177 > UBA5177 > JANWJD01. The sequence continues at coordinate 818,866 of CAVTRL010000001.1, forward strand.
CTCGTTTTGGCGAAAGTGGGTCACCGTGGGGGTCTCGATTGGATGTGATGTACCTTCCCATCCAGGCTCTGCACTTCGACGTTTCGCCGACGGCCCTGTTCCCTCAAATCGAGAAGGACCGCGCATTTGGTCTGTATCCAGTAGGAAGCGGCTGGGTGATCCAGCTCTACACGCTCCGTGAACACAGTCTCGTTGTCGCTGGACCTGACCCAACGAACCTGATTGTGCCGATCTGCGCCCGATGATGTGCGCCGGGGTTCTGCCGCGCACGCCGTCATCTGGGCAGAGCAAGCGCGGTCCGATCCCGCGTGGCTGACGTGGATGCAAAACCGGGAGCACCATGCATTCGTGGTCTTGACCCTCTGTCGGATGTGGTACTCCCTCCACACTGGCACCGTCGTGTCCAAGCCGGCAGCAGCCCGGTGGGCGTCCGAGATGACGGAAGCGCGGTGGGCTGTGCTGATTCGTGGTGCTGTGACAGGTCTCCGTGGGAAGGGAGTCGCATCCGAGCGTGAGGTAGAGGAGACTATCGCTCTCATCGACTCCATAGCGCGGCAGTACCTGGAGTGGTGCTCCGACCACCCAAACCCGTCATGATCCCGGACATACGCCATCGGACTTTCTGAAACCCGACGGGCCGGACGAGTCGGCGTGCTAGCCTCCGTTTGCCGGCCGGGACAAAGTCGCTTCGCCGACGCCGACCACTCCCGACTCGTAGGCGAAAATCACTGCGCCGGCGCGGTCGCGCACGTGGAGCTTGTGAAATATTCTGGCGACGTGGGTTTTTACCGTCGTTTCTCCCAGGACCAGGGCATCCGCGATCTCGCCGTTGCTCATTCCTCTCGCCAGCAATCGCAGTACCTCCTGCTCTCGCGGCGTCAGACTCGCAAGCGGTTGCAGCGACGGCTGAGACTGGGCTGACGGACGGGCAAACCGCTCCACCAGCCGGCGAGTGATAGACGGCGCCAGGAGCGCGTCTCCGACGATGACTCCGCGCACCGCCGCAATGAGTTGTTCCGGCGAGACATCCTTCAGGAGAAAGCCACTTGCGCCGAGCCGGAGCGAGGCATACACGTACTCGTCGAGATCGAAAGTGGTGAGCATGACCACTTTGCACGCTACCGCACCGTCATTCAGGATGCGGCGGGTAGCTTCGAGCCCATCGAGTAGGGGCATTCGGACATCCATGAGGACGACGTCCGGCTTGTGGCGGCGCACGGCGTGCACCGCTTCCTCGCCGTTGGGTGCCTCAGCGACCACCTGCATGTCCTCCTGAGTATTCAGGATCATGCGGAAACCGGCCCGCACAAGTGCCTGATCGTCGGCAATGAGGATGCGAGTCGGCACCGTCACGAGTGCAGATCTCCGCGTAGAGGCAGCCAGGCACGCACCGCGAATCCGCGGCCCGGGCGTGGCCCGGCGTCGAGTGTGCCACCATGTAGAGCTACGCGATCGCGCATTCCTATAAGCCCCAGACCCTGACCGCTACCGGCGCCTCCACCGATCCCATGTCCCTCGTCGCTAATTTCAAGCTTGAGCTCGTCCTCCTCGTAGCGCAGCACGACAGTGGTCGGAGCGAGCCCCGAGTATCGAAGCGCGTTGGTGAGAGCCTCTTGCACGATGCGGTAGGCCGCCAGACTAATCGCGATTGGCAAAGAGGTCACTGTACCCAGAACCCGGCACTCGACCGGAAGTCCCGCCTCGCGAACGCGGTCGAGGAGCGTATCCAGGGATTCGATGCCGGGCTGTGGAGCAAGCGTTGCGCCCTCGTGCTCGCCCATAACGCTGAGGAGCGATCGCAGTTCGGTCATTGCTTCTCGACCGGTGGACTCGACCGCTAGCAGCGTCTCCCGAGCCTCGCCGGGTGAAGTGGAGAGCACCTGCCGGGCCGCACCAGCGCCCACCACCATCACACTCACGCTGTGGGCGAGCACGTCATGAAGCTCGCGCGCGATACGTGCCCGCTCCTCGGCGAGTGCGGCGCGCGTGACCAGTAGCTGCTCTCGCTCACTGCGAGTGGCTCGGTCTCGCCACGCGTCAATCTGAACCTGTCGCGTTCGCATGGCGTTGCCGATGAGCCAGAGCGGGAGAAGGACGACGAACGGCCCCGCGGCATCCGGGATGGGAGGAAGACCACCGTGGAAAACCACCGCGATCACAAGCGCCGCCACAGCCAGCGCAAAGAAGGAAGCGAATCGATACCGGCTATACGCGCCGACCGAGTAGGCGGCGACCATGATGCAACATGTCCCGGCATAGGGAGCGTCGTGAAGCCAGGGAATGGCTACTGCCAGAAGCAGTATGAAAACCGCTACCGGTTGTCGCCGGCGCCACCCGAGCGGCACCGCCATCAGTAACAGGAAAAAGTACACGCTGCTTGGCGTTGCACGGTCCCAGTGACTTACTTCCTCGCACACGATCCAGACGGCCAGCCCAGCGGCCAGAATCGAATCGATCAGCCGTTCGTTGCGGGGGGAGGCAGACGTATTTTGTGGCGTCATGCGTGAATTGTAGTGTGCGCGTTCTTGAAGGTGCGTCAACCTGGAGGATGATTTCGCTCTCCATCCCGAGGATGACAATGCTCGTCGTCGTCTTCTCGGAGTAGGCCACTTCAGCACGAGAGAGGACGACGCCAACCGGAAAAGGGGCATAGGCTGTGTGCGTGCTTCCAAGGAGGGTGCCATGAGCGAAGTTATTCAGCTTGAACGCGTCAGTAAATCATATGGAGACGGTGAAACGCGACCGGCCCTGAGCAATGTATCTCTGAAGATCACCTCAGGTGAAGTAGTCGGCGTCATAGGACCGTCGGGAAGCGGGAAGTCGACGCTTCTCAACGTGATAGCGGGACTCGACCGGACAACGAGCGGCACCGTACGTGTAGCGGGTCAGGATATTACCCACATGAACGAGGCGCACCTCTCACGCTACCGCCGCTCCACCATCGGAATGATTTTTCAGTTCTTTAATCTGCTCAATACACTCACGGTTCTCGAAAACGTGCTCTTACCGGCGCAGCTCAGCGGAGCGAGCCGTACGAGCGCGCTGGATCGAGCACATGAGCTCCTGGTCCAGCTCCGTATTGAAGACCAGGCCGAAAAATATCCGGCTCGATTGAGCGGTGGTCAGCGCCAGCGCGTGGCGATAGCGCGGGCGTTGGTGAACCGGCCGCTGGTGCTGTTGGCGGATGAACCGACTGGAGCACTGGATACCCGGAGCGGTGAAGGTGTGATCGATCTCTTGCTGGAGCTGAACCGGACTGGCCAGACTATCCTGCTGGTGACCCACGATCCACGGCTGGCGGAGCGGTGCGCGGAGCGAATTATCTCGCTGGTCGACGGATCGATCACAACGGATGTCCCGGTGCTGGGGGCCCTGCGATGATCGCCGTCATGGCGGCCGCCATGGCCGATGTGCGTCGACGGAAGCTTCAAACGTTCATCATTGGATTCGTGACGTTACTGGCAAGCGGGGCAGCTACCCTCGCGCTCAGTTTGTTAATTGAGACCGATGCTCCGTACGACCATGCCTTTGCACAGGCCAACGGAGCGCATTTGACAATCGTATACAACAGCAGGGCGCTGGGCCGTGTCGGATTGCGGGGCACCGCCGCCTCGCCGGACGTGACGACGGTGGCCGGTCCCTGGCCGGAAGTCCTGGCGATGTACTCGTACACCGCGCCGGACGGCGGCATCGCTGTGCAGGGACTTGCCATCGTCGGCCGATCCAGTGAGGATACGACGATAGATCGCCTCGTGCTCGAATCCGGGCATTGGGTCCGCTCGAACGGGGAAATTGTGGTCTCCCAACGCCTCGCCCTTTCCTGGGGGCTGCGCGTTGGCGATGCGCTGGCTCCTGCTCCGGGGAAGGAAGGGCCCGAGCTGCGGGTTGTCGGAATCGCGGGATCGATCTCCCCGTACACGGACGCGTGGGTACTGCCTTCGCAGATCGTAGCTTTGAACGGTCACCACCCTGCATTGCTGGAACAAATGCTGTACCGGGTGACGCACTCGACAACCGATTCGCAGCTACGTGCCGCCACCCAGTCGATCACGGCCGGCCTTCCGCTCGGCGCCGTCCAGAGCGTCGGCACGTATCTCGATGTGAAACGAAACGCCGATCTCACGGCAGCGGTGATGGTGCCGTTTCTCCTCGCTTTCAGCGCGTTCGCTCTATTCGCGGCATTCTTGATCGTCGCGAATATCGTGGGAGGGATCGTGATATCCAGTTATCGGGACATTGGCATCATGCGGGCCGTTGGATTTACGCCCTGGGGAGTGGTGTGGGTCCTGCTGTTGGGCATTCTGGCGCCGGCGCTGGTAGGGTGCATTGGCGGCATCGTGGCCGGCACGTTTGGTAGCCAACCGTTCCTTAGTAGCACCGCAAGCGCTCTCGGGCTGCCCGCTCCGTTCACCGCCGCACTTCCGGTCGATGCGGCTGTGCTTCTGGCAATCCTGCTGGCGGTGGTCATCGCAGCGTTGGCTCCAGCGCGTCGAGCAGGCACGATGAGCGCTGCCGCGGCGATCACACTCGGCAGCGCTCCGACCGCGACGCACATGCCGGCCGCCGGCCGGCTGGCGCTTGCGCTGCCCGTTCCCCGACCGGTGGCAATGGGACTGGCGGACCTGGCGAACCGCCCCATGCGGGCGTGCATGACTGCTGGCGCTATCATCTGCGGCGTAGCGACCGTTATTTTCGCGATCAACCTTCATCTGTCACTGGCACTGGTAGCCGAGCACCTCGACCGCGATCGGTACGCGCCCGTGGACGTCTATCCCATGGCCGCCTCCGACCCCGGAGGACTCAAAGGCGGCGCATCGCCGGCCGGCTTTCCCGCGCCGATCAGCGCATCTCGCGCGGCCGGCATTGTAAAGGCCGATCCCGGAACGGCCCGGTATGTGACCGAAGGACAGGCGGACGTGTCTTTCCCCGGCATTTCCGAGCCTATCCCGTACATCGCGTATCGAGGATCGTCGGCGTGGTTGGGCTACGCGATGATCTCCGGACGTTGGTTCGCGGCGGCGGGCGAGGTAGTCGTGCCCAGCAAAGTGTTGGACCAGGGGCACCTTCACATCGGCCAATCCGTCACCGCGTATCGTGGTGGTCAACCGATGCGGCTAAAGATCGTGGGAGAAGTATTCGATCAGTCGTACGACAACCTCTTCGTTCGAGGCACGTGGTCCACCCTGGCCGCGACCGATCGGCGCCTCGCCGTGGAAGAATTTGAGGTGCAGGTGCGTCCCGGTACGGACCTCGCGGCGTATGTCAACCGCATTCGAAGACCCAGTCTGGAAGTAGACTTGGCGCGGCAAGCCGGGTCAGAAAGCTCGTTTCTCCTGATTAACGGCGTGATCGCGGCGCTGGCGATCGTGCTGACCTCGATTGCTATCGCGGGAGTGTTCAATACAGTCCTGATGAACACGCGGGAACAGCAGCGTGACATCGCGATTCTCAAGGCGGTAGGTATGGGGCCGTACGCGGTGATGGGGATGGTTGTGACATCCGTGGCGTTCGTTGGAGTGATCGGGGGACTTGCCGGCATTCCCGTGGGGCTGGAGCTGCACCGGCGAATCCTTACCTTTATGGGAAAAATTGCCTCGGATACGAACATCCCCCCAGGTTTCTTCGATCCGATGAACCGACTCTTGATTCCGTTGCTGGTGCTCTGTGGAGTCATGATTGCGCTCGCCGGCGCCTGGCTTCCGGCGCAGTGGGCAGCTTCGAAAAGCGTCTCCGATATATTGAGCCGAGAGTGAGGCGCCTGGACATTCCGAGCCAGGTGCCGCAGGATGGAAGCGAATCCGCGGGCCCACAGCTGGGATCGCATAAGGGAAGTATCAATGAACATGGAACCGCGCAGCACCGACTTTCTCAGCTACGAATGTTCGGTGTACATCGACGCGCCACCGGAGCGTGTCTTCGGCGTGGTGGGCGATCTTGGCACATCTGCCGGGTGGGCCGGTTCCGGCCACATCAGGTCCATCGGCAAGACCAGCGACGGACCGATCGGCGTGGGAACAACGTACCGTTCGAGCGAAAAGATCACCATGCGCTACGCGGCAAACTCGGAAATCGTCGCCTACGAGCCAAACCGCAGCATCATGTGGATCTCGAAGCCGGTCGGCGAACACGTGCCGTACCATCGATGGGCATTCTGGCTAATCCCCGACGATGACGGCACCCACCTGGTCCACAGCGTCCGTGCCGCACGCGCGAAGGGTTACATGGGCTGGGTACAGCGCCTCGGCTATGCCTTCACCAAACCGGCAACAACCATTCCACCAGGCATGGAGCGGACGGTACAGAACATCAAAGCACGTGTGGAAGCAGCCAGCGGCCATCACCAGTTCGGAGCATCGATGCCTCCCTGAGGCAGCGCCCTGGACAAATACAGCATCCGAACGATCTCCCCTCGCCTGCTCCGCGGGAGAGGGGCCGGGGGTGAGGGTGCGCCCGTCGACAAGCCGTCCAGCATTTGCGCTGCGACTTTAAGGATACGATCGCTGCGGATTGGCACATGACTGCCATGGGGAGGCGAGGCATGCGAATTTGGCGAGTGATGGCACGTGTTCCTGGTGAATCGCCAGTACTCTAGCTTCTACCGGCTTCGGATGCGCCACCACTTTCCAGTATGGCCTTCAGCCCCTCGAGATCGGCTGCGAGCTGTTTCTTGAGGGTGCGGGCCACGATTGAATCAGCCAGCTTGAACAGGCCACCGGATTCACCTTCCGCTACCTGCGTTACTTCGGTGGTTTCCGGTCCCGTGGACGTGAGGGCAAGCCGCATCTCCATGTGCGTGGGACCACCCCTGGCACGAAACGCGAACACGGTAGGAGGTTCGTAGGTCGTGACCTCATTCTGCATTTCTATGGTGCGCCCCAGAATCTTGTTGACCTGTCGGTACGTCGTGCCGACCTGAGTTGGCCCGGTCGTCGTCTTTTGAGATTCCTGGAGCGTGGATACCCATTCGGTCTGGCGCTCAATGTCGGACAGGTATGCGAACACCTCTTCAATGGGGCGGTCAATCGTTGTATGCTCCTCGACGCGAACCATCCCTGTGACTCCTTCTGCCGGTGTGCAAACCGTCCGTACTCGGCTCCAATGTATGAGGGCAAAGACAAAATACATCCTCTTCACAGGATTGTCAATTCGAATCGCGCCAAATCCACCCTCGCATCAAAGTTCAGAGGAAAATTGGACAGGTGCTTGCAATCGGTCCCTGGGCCCTGCATTTAGTCCTACCCGTTGTAGCGACAAATTAGTCTAGAATTCATCTAAAATTCATATTGCATTCACCCGAGCTTCATGGTAGGTTATATACACAACCGAATAGCGAGTGGCCAGCACGCAAAGCAAGCTCTCGCAGCAACTGTGAAACGCCCGTGATTTTCTCGGGCGTTTTCCTTTGTAAGGAAACATCGCGTTTCCCGCGTCCCTCCTGGATATGAAGAGATACTCAGTCGTTGCGCCGATGCGATTCAGCAATCTGACACGATCGAATATCCCGTCTGCTGCCTGCGGGGGAGGGGGTTGTGCGCTCCCCGCTACACTAAGGCGTACTATCGCAGCGCGCCGGGCGCTTCCGAACTGGGAGGAGGTTTCACGTGGCCGGTGATTCGTCGTTCGATATCGTGTCCGATTTCGATCGCCAGGAGCTCGTCAACGCGGTGGACCAGACGCACCGGGAAATGCAGCAGCGCTACGACCTGAAGAGTGCCGGCGGCACCATCGTGCTCGAAAAGGATTCGATCCTTATTACCGCACCCAGCGATATGACACTGCGGTCCATCGTCGACGTGCTGGAGTCGAAGATGGTGCGCCGCGACCTCGATCTCAAGATACTGGCCCTCGGAGCGATCGAGAACGCGAGCGGCGGGAACGTCCGCCAGCGAATTACGCTGAAGCGCGGTATCGACCAGGACCTGGCAAAGGAGATCTCGAAGCTGGTACGTGACACGGTGCCGAAAGCCAAGGCGCAGATCCAGGGCGATTCGGTGCGGGTGAGCAGTAAGAGCCGGGACGACTTGCAGCGCGTCATCGCCGCCGTCAAAGAAAAGAATTACGACGTGCCGTTGCAATTCCAGAACTACCGGTGATAACCACACGCCCGCGAATCAACCGACTGCGGTACTGAAACCGTCCGCCTGCGGATAGGCCCGCAGCCGGGGTTCGAACCTTCGTGGCCGTTCTTAGACAGTCACACAGTGTGGCAGAATGGGTGGCAGCAACCAGTGGGACAACGTGGTTGCCGTCGGAGGTAAAGACCGCATGGTACAGATTGGGACGCCGAGCGGACTCGAACGATCGGGCATTGAAAACCCCGGACAGATCCACTGGAACCTCACGATTCCCGCATTGTATGAAGCTGCGATCCGCCGCGCTGAAGGCAGAATCGCGCAGGGTGGTCCTATTGTTTTTCAAACCGGCCGGCACACCGGACGGTCACCCAAAGACAAGTTCGTGGTGCAAGAGCGTTCCACGCAGGACGATATCTGGTGGGGACCGATAAATCAGCCGTTCCCGCCGGAACGCTTTGAAGCGCTGCGGGTTCGGATGATGAAGCACCTTGAGGGCAAGGAGTTGTTCGTTCAGGAACCGTATGCGGTTGCCGACAAAACGTACCGTCTGCCGGTTCGGATTGTCACCGAAATGGCATACCACAGCCTCTTTTCCCGAAACATGTTCATCGGCGCGCCGGAAGGCATCGAGACGGATTCTTCGCCTGAGTTCACCGTTATCGATGCTCCCAGTTTCGCCGCCGATCCGCTTCGCGACGGCACGCGTTCCGATGTCGTGATCGTGCTGAATTTTGAACGGCGCCTGATTCTCATCGGCGGCACGAGCTACGCCGGAGAAATCAAGAAGTCCATCTTCACCGTCTTGAATTACGCGCTGCCGAAGCAGGGGGTGTTGTCCATGCACTGCTCGGCAAACGTGGGGCCGAGTGGCGATGTCGCGCTCTTTTTTGGGTTGTCCGGCACCGGCAAAACGACCCTTTCGACCGATCCCGAACGAACCCTCATCGGCGATGACGAACATGGTTGGAGCGACGAGGGCATCTTCAACTTCGAGGGTGGGTCGTATGCCAAGACGATTCGAATATCAGCGGAGGCGGAGCCGCTAATCTATGCGGCGACGAATCGCTTCGGCACGGTGCTCGAGAACGTGGTTATCGATCCGAACACCCGGGAGCTCGACCTCGACGATGCGTCGCTTACCGAGAACACCAGAGCGGCCTTTCCGCTTTCCTATATACCGAGGGTCGAACCGTCCGGGAAGGGAACGCACCCGAAGACCATCATCTTCCTGACGGCTGACGCCTTCGGCGTGCTCCCACCTATTTCGAAACTGACACCCGAACAGGCGCAGTACTACTTTCTGTCCGGGTACACGGCGAAAATTGCCGGTACCGAAAAAGGGATTACCGAGCCGCAACCGAACTTCAGCACGTGTTTCGGCGCGCCGTTCATGGTGTGGCACCCCACCGTCTATGCCCGCATGTTGGGGGAACGGCTCAGGCGACACGGTAGTTCAGTCTGGTTGATCAATACCGGCTGGACCGGCGGACCGTATGGTACCGGTAGCAGAATCGACATCGAACACACCCGGTCCATGGTGCGCGCGGCGCTGAACGGGTCACTGCGCGACGTTCCGACGCACCAGGAACCGTACTTTGGCTTGCATGTGCCCGAAATGGTGCCGGGAGTGGATCCGGAGATCCTTCAGCCGAAGAATACCTGGCAGGATTCAGACGGGTACGACCGGCAAGCCAACGCCCTGGCCGCGATGTTCGCCGCCAACTTCGCCGAAAATTTCGAGGGATCGGTGTCTGAGGAGATCGCGGCGGCCGGCCCCAGGGCTCGGTAAGTTTCCTCTCGACCCGCTTCTGTGCGCGCACACGATCGAAGCCGAACCGGAGCAGGAGAGACACGGCACCCGTCGCGCCGAAGGCGTCACAGAAGTATGAACTCGTGCGTTGAATCTGTGAGAAGTAGGCGGCGATAGAGGGAAAGTTGCATGAAACGTTCTGCTTTGGCACTTCTGATCGCGGTTCTCGCGGTCTCGTTCCTGGAAACTGGAGTCGGAAGCGCGCAGGATGTTGGCAAGAAAGCCAGTTTGACGGCATCCGGTCTCGCCGCCGACAACACCGCTTTCGGCCTCTCACTGTTCCGCAAGCTCTATTCGGCCCAGCCTCAAAATAATGTGCTGGTTTCACCCGTCAGTGCCTCGTTCGCGCTCGAAATGGCCTATGGCGGTGCGCGTGGGAGTACCGCGCAGGGCATGAGCTCGGCACTTCACCTGCCGGGGCAGGGAAACGGTGTTCCCGGAGCCGCTCATGCTCTCCTGACCTCACTGAACTCGTCGGGAGGCTCGGTGGGAGTCACGGTTGCGAATTCCCTCTGGGCTTCATCCCAGACAAAGTTCGTATCCGCGTTTCTTCATCAAGCGCAAACCGCGTACTCCGCGCGCGTGCAAACGCTCGATTTCACTTCGGCGTCCGCACCGTCCACGATCAATGCCTGGGTGAATCAGTCGACGCAAGGCAAGATCCCCACCATCGTCACCACTATTCCCCGTGACGTGATTCTGTATTTGATCAATGCAGTCTACTTTCACGGTCAGTGGACCAACCCCTTCCCGTCGAACGCGACCCAATCGCACGCCTTTTCCCGGTCGAATGGTTCCACTTCACAGGTCCAGATGATGACGAGGTCCGGAGGTTTCTTGTACTACCACGGCAGCAACGTCGACGTTGTCGAGCTGCCGTATAAAGGCGGCCGGTACAGTATGAGCGTGGTGTTGCCGGCACCCGGAGTATCGCTGAGCTCGGTAATCTCCGCCTTGACCCCTGCCGAGTTGAAAGGCTGGAACTCCTCCACCAGCAGCCAGTCGGGATCGGTCAGTCTGCCGCGCTTCTCCTTTTCGAACAGCTTCCAGCTAGCCAAACCACTCTCCTCCCTGGGGATGAGTACCGCGTTCTCCAATTCCGCCGACTTCTCGGGTATGTGTACGACACCCTGCCGCCTGTCTCAGGCGTTGCAAAAAACTTTTATCAATGTCGACGAAAGCGGTACCACCGCGGCAGCTGTCACGGCGGTGGGTGTGTCGCCCACCGCGGTCCAGCAGTCGACGTTCAAAATGGTGGTGGACCGCCCGTTCCTGGTTTCGATCAACGATTCCACAACCGGTTCAACACTGTTCGTCGGTGCGGTAAATTCTCCATCCTGACGTCACTGCTTTCAGTACTTTCCCAGGGCTGGAGCAGAATCTCCCTTCTCGTGCTTCGCGGGAGAAGGGCCGGGGATAAGCGGCGTGTTCTGCTACCTCCACACGCGATAGGATGAGAGGAGCGTTGCAGAGTCGCTCGAACAATTGGAGGTCTCAGGAGGGGTATATGTTCGGTGTAGCCAGACGATCCATGACTGTGTCCACGCTCGCAATGCTCGCGCTCGCATTCGCACTGACGCCGCTCGTCACACATACTTCGACGGCGATGGCGAACACGACCACCGGCACCGGCTCGGGCATTTGCGGAGTTCTGGTGAGCTACGTGCCGGCCACGGCGTACTCGGCTGGACAGGTCGTGATTTCAAACACGGTGTACTACATCGCCCCCAATTCATCACTGGGTTTAAACGGCTCGGCATTCGTCGGTCAGAATGTCTGTCTCAGCGGCTCATTTAACGCCGGCGGACAAATTGTTAGTGGCACGCTGGTTGGGAATACTGTCAATACCGGCACGGTGTGCGGAGTGGTTTCAGGGTTTGTCCCGGCCACCACTCTGACTCCGGGGTACATCATTATCAATGGACAGACGTACCCGATCGCGCCAAATACCGGGCTTGGCGTTTCCTCCATCCCGATTGGCACAACGTACTGTTTGAATAGTGGTACGGGACTGCTTTCGGGCGGATACGGCTCGCAGGCATTCTACGTCTGCGGCGTGATCGTGAATTACGTGCCGCCGACTCAGTATTCACTGGGCTCCATTACCCTCGGTAATCAAACCTATTCGATCGTGCCGGGTGTCTCGCTGCTCAGTACCGGTCTCGTCGGAACCGGCACCGTCTGTCTCAACGGCACGGTGAACGGAGCCGGCCAGATTACATCTGGCACGTTCGGCGGCATAGCAGGCACCACGACACCGATCAGCGTCTGCGGCGCACTCGGTGGGTTCACGCCTCCTACCGGAGCCAGTAGTGGCAGCATCGTCATCAACGGTCAAACGTACACCATTGCACCGGGCGTCCTGGTCAGCGGTGGCGCGCTGTTGACTCTCAATTCCGGTGTTTGTCTGAACGGGAGCGCCACCGCTCCGTATCAACTGATCGCCGCGTCCGTTTCACCGTTTACACTTGCGCCGGTCAGCGTCTGCGGGGCAGTAAGCGCGTATGTTCCGGCAACCGCCTCCACGGCCGGCTCGATTACTGTCGGTGGCCAGACGTACGGCATTGCTCCCGGCTTCACGATAAGCGGTTCCTCATTGCTTGCCATCGGCGCAAGTCAGTCAGTCTGCCTCAGTGCCACGCTCAACGGCGCCGGACAGATAACCAGTGGATCAATCGGCGGCAATGCCACCAGCACGCCGACGGTCGACGTCTGTGGCGCGGTCACGGCCTACACGCCGGCTACCGCAACGGCCGGCGGCACGATTACAGTTGCCGGACGAACGTTGGTCATCAATGCGGGAACTAGCTTCGTCGGAGCATCCCAGCCGGCAACCGGTATGAGCGTCTGTCTCACCCTCGTGGTCGACAGTACGGGTGCGGTTCTGGGCGGCACTGTGGTCAATACGACGGGCGGCGTCCCGCTTTCGGCCACGCTGGTCGTGGTGTCGGGCCGTCTGCCGGCGTTCGCTCGACCGGAATAGCGCTCAACATTGCACGGATGGACCCGGTGCCGGCCTCTACGCCGGCACCGGGTCCATCGCGCTATCGAGGGTCTGTCCTAATCCACCCACACCACCAGCTCCTCCAGTGGCCGGCGATCGACACGCTGCAGGATGCCGTCGATATCGTCCGGATTTGGTTTGTGCCGGTGGGCCGGGTATCCGAACGACAGAATAGTCACGATCGTTTCCGACGAGGGAATATGCAGTAGGGAGCGAGCCACGGCCGTGTCCCGTACGCCGTTCGGGCAACTGCCTATTCCTTCCGCCCATGCCGCCAGAATCATGTCCTGTGCGCACCGTCCGGCGTCAAACATGGTTTTTGCCGTGGTCGTTACTCCCACGGCGACCACACAGCCCTTTATATTGTCGGGCGCAAACACCGTGTTTCCCAGATCGTGAAGTCTATCCCGCGAGCGCACGATATAAAATTTCCACTCCTGACGGTTGACCGAGCTACCAGTGACCCTGCCTGCTTGCAAAATCCGATGGAGTGCATCGTCGGGGATTGGCTCGTTGGTATAGCTCCGCACGACACGCGTGCTGGCGATGGTAAGATACGCGTCCAGGGTAGACCTCCCACAAACGAATCTGTCTTGTTCTGACCTTACCACCATCCGCGTGTCGGCGGTTTGGGCTACAATTGCTGCGTTATCCCACGCCAAAACGCTCGCCGCGCGGACTTGACCTGGCCAGACAAAGTGCCTCACCTGGCGGCGAGTAATTCTATGTAAGGTTTCGACACTCCATGGTTACGGAACATCGTGTAGCCGCCTCGAGGCGGGCACGTGAGGCGCTGCCGTCCCCAATTCGCAAGCTCACTCCGTTGGCGGACCGAGCTAAAGCCGACGGGGTCAAGATATACCATCTCAATATCGGTCAGCCGGACCTCCACACGCCTGAACCTTTTCTAGCCGGTATCCGGGAGTTCGCCGGCCAGATCGTGCCCTACGCGCCATCGCAAGGGCTTCACGAGACGGTGGCGGCCTGGCGTGCCTACTATGCAGGGATCGACGTGGAGTTCGAGCTGGATCAGTTACTGGTGACGACGGGGGGAAGTGAAGCGATCTTCTTCGCGATCATGGCGGTTGCCGATCCAGGAGACGAGATTCTCACGTTCGAACCCTCGTATGCCAACTATTTCGGCTTCGCGCGTATGGCGTCGGTGCAAATGGTGGCGGTCACGTTGCCTGCGAGTACCGGGTTTCATCTGCCGCCCGCGGCAGAAATCGAAGCAAAGATTACCCCTCGAACCCGCGCCTTGCTCTTCACGACACCGGGAAACCCCACGGGCACCGTATTCTCGTATGACGAGCTACGGGTGCTGAGCGATATAGCGGCGCGTCACGATCTCTTCCTCATATCGGACGAAACTTACCGCGAAATCGTGTTCGAGGGCGACCGCACGATGAGCATGATGAAGGTTTCCGCCACCAGAGATCGAACCATTCTGGTGGACAGCGTCTCGAAACGCTTCAGTGCAACCGGCGCTCGCATCGGCTGTCTGGCCAGTCCGCATGCGGGAGTGATGGAAGGCGTGCAGCGATTCGCGCAGGCCCGGCTGGCCGCGCCCACTGTCGAGCAGCAGGCTATCGTTCCGCTCTTATGTAACGCAGCAGCATATACTGATCTTTTAGCCGAAGTGTATCGCGGACGTCGGGATGTTGTATTCCGTGCCCTTCAACATATTCCGGGCGTCCGGGTGAGCAAACCGGAAGGGGCATTCTACGCACTGTCTGGATTGCCGATCGACGACGGTGAGCGGTTTGCAGCCTGGCTCTTGACCGATTTTCGGCTCGATGGCGAAACTGTCATGGTGGCGCCGGGAGACGGTTTTTACTCGACCCCGGGACTCGGCACGCGCGAGGTTCGCTTCGCCTACGTGTTGCAGGACAGCGATTTGTCGCGTGCCATGACGATCCTGAGCGAGGCGCTACAGGTCTACCCCGGAACCAGGAAGGAAGCATTTTGACCCACGACCAGTTCCATTCACAGGTTGAGAATTTTCTCCAATACATCGCGGCCGAACGGGGCTTTTCGATCAACACGGCGGGTGCGTATCGAAACGACCTCACCCAATTCGTGGGATTTCTCGAGAGCAACGGACGAAGTGAATGGAACCTCGACCGGGAGATTTTGCAGCAGTACTACAACTTCCTGCACGAACGGAAATACGCCGATACCACGGTCGCGCGCAAAATTGCCGCGGTTCGCTCCTTCCTCCACTTTTTGCAGGCGGAAAACGTAATTCACTCCGACCTCGCCGAGCATCTTACCTCACCGCGTATCGGCAAATATCTGCCGCATTCGATTACCGAGGACGACGTCGAATTCTTGCTAACCATGCCGACGGCCGATAATGCCGCCGGCATGCGCGACCGGGCCATGTTGAGAATGCTGTGGGCAACCGGTATGCGCGTGAGCGAGCTGATCATGCTCGACCTCGAACACGTGGATATGACGACCGACACGGTGCGCTGTACCGGTAAGGGCTCCAAGGAACGGCACATTCCCTTTGGGCTCAGGGCGCGCGGCGCTATTGCGCAATACCTGGAGACCGGCCGGCCCGCTTTAGTCAAGCGCCCACAACAGCAGTCGCTGTTTCTCAATCACCACGGCGAGCGCTTGACCCGTCAGGGTTTCTGGCTCATTCTGAAAGCGTACGCGCGCAAAGCCGGGATCGACGAAGTCAGCCCCCACACACTGCGGCATAGTTTTGCAACCCATTTGCTGAACAACGATGCCGAGCTGCGGGTAGTGCAGGAGTTGCTGGGACACTCCAACATCTCGACCACGCAGATTTACACGCACGTTTCGCAGGAACGCTTGCGCCAGGTGTACGACCAGGCACACCCGCGCGCACGGGCGGTTGCCGACTAGCATGCAATCGCGGCTGCTCCGACTACTCGTTCCTATCGCGCTGCTCGCCGCGTTTTCCTTCAAGAGCACGCCGTCAATTCATGCCGGTCAGGCTGCGTCCAGACCGCTAAGAGCGCCATCGGCCGCTCAGCTGCTCGAGCAACGGCTCGAAGTGCCGATTCCGTACCGAAACCTGTTTACACTGGCCGCGGAGCTCAAACACGAGCGCCTGGGCAGCGTCCCCCACGTGGTGCGTCGCACGTCGCCGAACTATCGTGTGGGCCATCAGGACTCCTTTAACGTCCTGTCGGAAGACGAAAATAAGTTTTTCATCATGCACGCCACGATTCGCGTCGAGACGCCGCATCTCTACCTGTACGTGCAGAACGGCGTTCACGTCGCACAGTCGGCGTTGAACGCGGCAGCCCAAAAGTTCGAGCATTCCACCTATCCAACCGACCGCTCGTATTTTGGGTCGGAGTGGACTCCGGGCATCGACGGCGATCCGCACATTACATGCCTGGTGGGAGATCTCAAAAGCACCTCGACCGGTACGGCCGGTTTCTTTTCGGCGGAAGACGAATACCCGAAGTCGGTGAACCCGTATAGCAACCAGCGAGAAATGTTCTATATCAATTCCGCGAACACTCCGCCCGGCTCGACCGAGTTCGATCTAACCCTGGCCCACGAATTTCAGCACATGATTCACTGGCACATGCACCCACATGAAGAATTGTGGCTGAACGAAGGCATGTCGATTCTGGCCCAGGTGTTGAACAAGTACACGGACGATGGGATGGCTGACTCATTTATCGGGCAGCCCCACACACAGCTGAATACCTGGAACGAAGTCAGCCCGTACTCGCACTACGGCGCGGCATATCTCTTCCTGTCGTACCTCTACGACCACTACGGACGCACGGTAATTCGAAAGATACTGGCCGATAACCGCTATACCGATTTCCCCGTGATCGATGATGTGCTTCACCAGCTCCACATCCCGGTATCCGCGCATGAGGTGTTTCAGCGCTGGGTTATTGCCAATCTCATCGACAACGCGTCGATCGCAAACGGCGTGTATGCCTACAAGGCGCTGCAGCATACGGTCAGCGCTCCCGCCGCCAGGTCGCTCCCGTTAACGTACACCGGCAAGCTTCCTCCGTATACCGCCGATTACGTGAACCTGGACACGTCGAGTGTCAAAGGGCCGATTCACCTTCACTTTGCCGCGCCTCTGACGATTCCTATGGTCAGCGGCGGCGGCACCAGGTCATTCTGGTACGCCAACCGCGGTGACATGAGCGATCCCAGCATGCAACGGACTTTTGATCTCACCAGGGTGCATCACGCCACGCTTCATTTCGATACCTGGTACGACGTCGAGCAGGATTACGATTACGCCTACGTGGAGGCCTCCACCGATGGTGGAAAGACCTGGACACCCCTGCACGCCACGCACTCCACCCTTTCCAACCCAAACGGCGCAAGCTACGGCTATGCCTACACCGGGGCGAGTACCGTCTGGCGGTCGGAGTCTGCCGACCTGTCGAAATTTACGCGGACATCGGGTACAGATCAAGTTCGAGTACGTCACCGACGACGGCTACACCGGCGAAGGATTCGTCGTCAACGACATATCTATCCCGGAGATACACTTCCGCGACAACCTGACGGGATGGCATGAAGACGGTTTCGTGCCGGTCACGGCCAACGCACTGGCCGCCGACTGGTCCTTTGATTTGGTCCTGTACACTGCGACCGGAGTGCACCTTCGGCATATTCCGCTCACGGCTGCAGGCACCGCCGACGCCACCCTCGATCCCGCCAAAAACGGCATCAAGCGGATCGTGTCGGTGGTCTTTGTGGCTGCGCCCAAATCAACCGCTCAGACACAGTACACGCTGTCGTCGTCGGCAGGTTGACCGTGGGTAAGGCGGATCTTCATTCGCATACCTGCCATGACTCGTGGGGCGACGGCAATCAGACTGTGAAGGATCTTTTTCGGTATGTCGAAGACCACACCGATCTGACCCTGTTTGCAGTCACCGATCACGACAGTACTGATGCGGCCCGGGCAGCGTGGCAGCTTCATCGCCGGGGAGGGTATCGCTTTGACTTTCTTCCGGGAGTAGAAGTCACGAACGGCGGGGGACACCTGTTGTGTTACTTCCCCGATGGGAACATTGTCGATGTCCCGTCACTGCGGCCGTTCTGGTGGACGGTGCGATACGTGCGCGAACGAGGTGGCATTTGTATCCCCGCTCACCCGATTTATCCGCCGTGGGTTGCCCAATCAATCGTACGCGGAGCGCAAAACGGACGGACTTTGGATGCGGTCGAGGTCGTCAATGCCGGCATCAGCGAGGCGGCGCAGCGCAAGCTTGACGATCTGGCGGGGCTATTCGCACCATACGCCGCCCTGGTCGGCAATAGCGATGCGCACCAGCAGGCCGCCGTGGGCGCCGCGTACACGGTGTATCCCGGAGAAAGCCGTGACGACTTCTTGCAGGCGCTGCTCGCGAGGCAGACGACCCCCGTTTTCGTGAAACGGCCGCTGCTCGACGCTAGCGCCCGCGCTTTCACAACTCGCCGGTCGATGACTCGGCCCGGCTGGGTACGGAACCTCTGGCGCGAGCTGCATCATCGTGCCGACCGATTCCCCGCGTGAAGCCGTTCCGTGACTAGCGTACGACGGTTCCTCGACCTCTATGACTATCGAGAACGCGTCGCGCGCATGTACCGAGAACGCAACGAATCACTGGCAAGCGGTGAGGAGGCGGCAGCCGTGTGCGCCCGATTTCGAGCGGCCCGCGACGCGCTCTTTCGCGGTCATCCGCAATCGGCGCTGGATGCCGAGCAGCGCGAGGCTTTTGTCGGCCTGAGCTACGCTCCGTACGACCGGGATGCGTGTGTGGAGGGACTTATCTCCCCTATATGTCATGAGGAAGAGATCACGCTGGCTCCCTCCAGCGGACCGGAGTCAATGCCGCTGGCGCGGGCCGGGCACGTGTCGTGCAGCCTCCGCGGCGTGTTATGCACACTGACGATCTACTGGATCGACGTGTATGGCGGCGGCTTATTTCTTCCTTTTCGGGATACCGGCGCGCCGCACGCCACGTACGGTGGAGGCCGTTATCTGGTTGATACAGTCAAAGGCAGCGACTTTTCGACCTTCGTCTCGACCGGCGAAACGGCCACCGTGACACTCGATTTCAACTACGCATACAATCCTTCCTGCGCTTACAACCCTCATTGGGTCTGCCCGCTCGCGCCGCCCGAGAATTATCTCCCGGTCGAGGTGAACGCCGGCGAATCGCGATTTGACCCGCTTAAGCGGTCCGAATGAACGCTTTTGACGGCATACTGCTTCTCTTTCTAGCCGCGTTCATGGTGCTCGGTTTTCGGCGTGGGTTCATCCTGGAGGTAGCGGGCATATTTGGATCGATTGCGGCCTTCGGGGTCGCACGAGTCGAGTACGGCGATGTTCGCACCATGTTGGAAGGATTCTTACCGCATTCACCCTGGCTCACAATCGTGGCCTATGTATTCGTGTTCCTTCTGATTTGGGGCGCCATCATCATCGTTGCCCGAAAAATTCGATCGCTGGTGCATCTGATGATGCTGGGCTGGCTTGACCGGCTTGGGGGAATGGCGATCGGGATTGTGCAGGGCGCGTTAGCAGCAGAGCTGTTGGTATACCTGGCCCGTCATGCGCCCAATTCGGGACTACGACATCTGGAGACCCACTCTGCACTGGGGCATGTCTTCGTGGCGGCGGAGCCCTTCTTTATCCACCTCTTTCCAAGCGTCCCCAGATAATTCTCATGCAACGCGCGCGGTGCTCGCTGCACAATGGCTCCATGTCTATTGCGTACCGCTGGGCTCGAGTCCGACATTCATTCTTCGTTATTTCCGCCATCGCGATTCTCCTGGGTGTGTGGTTGGCGAATCCGGTGCGAGTTGACGATGCAACCCTGTCGGCCCTACCTGCTAGCCCGACGCTGATCCGGGTTGACGCGCGAAGTAGGGCGGCGGCCGCCCAGCGCCACGTGCCGGTTGCGCCCGATCTGCGTGAGCTCATCGCGCGCATCCATTACGCGCGGCAGATTAAGGCTCAACAGGCGGAACAAGCCGGCCTGCTCCGCCAGGCAAAATTGAATGTCTTGCACAGCAACCTTGCGCTGCATGGGGTGGGTTCGCAGCTCTACACGGCGTGGAATACGCCAATGACGCTCAAGGCTATGAACTGGTACGGCTTCGAATACGCTCCATTTGTACCCGACGGCCTGGACAAGGTGCCGCTTGACACCATCCTTGCATCACTTCGAAACCTGGGTTTCAACGCTCTGCGTATTACGTTTGCCAACGAGACCGTCGAGTCGAATCCGGTGGTAACAACCGGGTTGGATGCGAACCCTGGCCTGCAGGGACTGCACTCGCTCGACATCATGCAGCGGATCATCGCGCGTGCGCACCACTTTGGCATTCGGGTGATTCTGTGTAACAGCAGGTCCGAGGCGGGCCGCGGCCCGGAGCTTCTGTCCGGACTCTGGTATACGAACCAGTACCCCCAGACCTCGTGGGCCACCGATTGGGAATACCTGGTGAGACGGCTGGGCCGTTACTCCTCCTTTGTCGGGGCGGATCTTCGAAACGAGCCGCACGTCGTCGGATCGACGTCGCTCCAGTCGTCGGTTTTCAACAATGGACCGCTGTGGGGCGCTTTTCAGGGTACGTACTACCACGACCGAGATTGGCGCTATGCCGCTCAAACACTGGGGAACCAGTTACTGGCGATCGATCCGCACCTGTTGATCATCGTTGAAGGCGTTCAAATTTATCTCGATCCGGATAAGAACGCGCTGACGGGCGGCTTGTGGGGAAGCAATCTGATCGGGGTGCAATACGATCCCATTGTTCTCAATCGTCCGAGTCAGCTCGTGTACTCGGTGCACGAGTATGGTCCTCAGATGTGGCAAGGAGCGTGGTTTACCCCCAAAACGTCGTATGCCTCGCTCGAGAACCGGTGGAACTCGCTGTGGGGATACATCCTGTCGGCGCATTCTGGCCTGCGCGCCCCGATTTTCGTCGGAGAATTCGGCACCTGCCACGAATATTATTCCTGCGTGGCGAGCGATCAGGGGTGGAAACAGGGCTTCTGGTTCCAAAGCTTTGTGCGGTACCTGGCGAGCCATCCGCAGGTTGGGTGGGCCTACTGGGCGCTCAATCCGACGGGCCCGTTCCAGGCGACCGACGACGACTTTTACAGTCTTTTCACCCAAGATTGGCACCACTATTACCCAATGATCACGTACGGTCTGGCAAAGCTTCTGCAAGAGCCGACCGGCCTCTGGAATACGAAGCTGCCCAGAGACGCTCCGCCGCCAACGGCTGATGCCGTGGCGGAGCCGGGATGCCTTCCTGGTAAGTCGTGCACCGGAAAGTCGCTCCAGCAGCTTGGCGATGTGCCGTCACCCTCCGGCGGTACTGCCGCCGTGCCGATAGCGCCGCCCCCCAACAAACTTTTTCAGGTTCAGGTGCAGAGCAACGTTCCGTACGTACAACCAACCGATGGCGTGCGTACCGGCGATCTGTATCTACCGCAGAGCGCTCCGGTAGGCCAGCGGCCGGCGGTTGTGATCCTGCACGGAGGCACGTGGTCCGATGGGGCCAAGGGTCAGCCTGGTACGGTCGCACTGGCGCGCGGATTCGCTCAGAATGGCTATGTCGCGTTTGACATCGACTATCGACTGACAGGCAAGGGCGGCAACTACCCGGGCGATGTACAGGATGTGAAAGACGCCGTGGCCTTTCTCGTGGCGAATCACGCACGCTATGGAATCGATGTGCGGCGCCTTGCTCTGGTGGGCGCGGGAGCCGGCGCACAACTGGCGATGTTAGTCGGGTATGCTTCGAACGTCCCCGCATTCGTAGCCCCGCACTATCCCAATGTGAGCGCTCGGATCGGCGCGGTTGCCAGCTTTTTTGGGCCAGCCGATCTCAAGAAGCTGGTGCTGCACGGCCCTGATCCCGCCGAAGCCGCCGCCGCCACGGCCTACATTGGGAAGCCCTACGCGGCGGATCCCAAGACGTACGCTCAGGCGTCGCCCGAGACGTATTTGCCAACGGCGGTTTCCACCATCATCTTTGAAGGAGACTCGGACAAAGCAGTGTCAATCTGGCAGCCGTTCGATCTCTACCGGGCTCTGCGGCAGGACAAGGTCCCGAGTAAATTTGTCGACGTTCCGGGGGCGCCCGCTGGTTTTGAAGACCTGTCCCCCGGAGAACGCGCCGCCGCTCTCAGCCAGACCGTGGCATTCTTTGACACTGTGTTTTACAAGCCTACGCCTGCGACCTAGCCTCCAGGCGCCTGCTTTCGCCGTGACTTCCTCTTGACATATCCAGTTTCGAATACGTAAAGTTAAGGGTCGCATGTCGATCGTACCTCGCGCCTCGCCGGGGTACGTTTCTTGTTTCTGGAGCCTCGTTTCGTGCCATCGCCTACCCGTTTGCAGCCAATAGGCTCACCTGGCGACCTCATTTCGGGCGTCGAGTTCGAGCGCGGCCAGGCGCGTCAACACGGGCACAAGAGTATGCCTCGCGGCGGTGTGGTCGATACGGTTGACCCCACGGCCCCCTGCGATCGGGCCGGGATTCGGCCGGCAGACGTGGTACTGAGCGTCAACGGGCAGAAACTTCGAGACGTCATCGATTTTCAGTTCTTTTCCGCCGACGAAGAGGTGATTCGCCTCGAGGTCGCCCCACAGGGAGACGCAACCCGCGTCTATACGGCGACAGTACCGTTGCCGGACGGCGAGACGCCCGGCATCAGCTTTACCGAGCCGACATTTTCACCGATTCGCGAATGTAACAATCACTGCCCGTTCTGTTTTATCGATCAGCTTCCCAGCAGCATGCGCAACAGCCTCTACATTCGGGACGACGATTATCGGTATTCGTTTTTGTTCGGAAACTTTGTAACCCTTACCAATCTGAATGAACGGGATTGGCAAAGGCTTGCCGAGCAGCGACTGAGCCCCTTGTACCTATCAGTGCACGCCACCGATCTCGCCATGCGACGCACGCTACTCGGCAACGAGCGTGCACCCGATATCATTCCACAGCTCGAACGTCTGCGTTCGATCGGTATTCGCGTGCACACTCAGATTGTGACCTGTCCGGGGATGAACGACGGACCGGTACTCGAGCGCACCATCGCGGATCTCGCCCGATTTTTCCCGTACGTGCTCTCTATTGGTGTAGTTCCAGTCGGGCTGACCCGCACTCCCCAGGAAATCCTGGCCGGCCCGGACCCGTCGTGCAGTCGTATATTGCCGAGCGCCGCCGATCTTCCGATTCGCACCTTCCAGCCGGATGAGGCCCGTGCGGTCGTGAAGACAGTGCATCGAAGTCAGCGGGAATTTCGCCGCGCCATCGATTGCGGGCTCGTGTATGCGTCGGACGAGCTGTATCTGTTAGGGCGGGTGCCCTTTCCGTCTGCCGCATCGTACGACGGCTACCCGCAGTTCGAGAACGGTATCGGCATGGTCCGCGACCTCCTGGACGATTCGACACGCCTGCGCCGCCGAATCAGCCGCGCGCCCGCGTCCCGCATCGGTCCGACGGCGACTCTGGTCTGTGGCGAGATGATCGCGGATACCCTGCGCGAGGCTACCGCTCGGTGGGCCGAGGTCTCTGGGGCTCGGGCTCAGATTGTCCCGATTGGGAATGAATTTTTTGGTGCCAGGGTCCGAGTCTCGGGGCTGCTGACCGGCGGAGATGTACGTCAAAAACGCCCGTCGCTACGACGGTGACATCATCG
This sequence comes from uncultured Chloroflexia bacterium, assembly GCA_963737125.1. GTDB lineage: Bacteria > Chloroflexota > UBA5177 > UBA5177 > UBA5177 > JANWJD01. The sequence continues at coordinate 842,433 of CAVTRL010000001.1, forward strand.
TGCTCCCGTCCGTCATGCTCGACAAGACCGGTACACGTACGCTGGATGGCATGACGCCCACCGAGCTCAAACAGGCACTGCGAAAACCGGTGTACTTCGCCGGGTACCTCTCGGACGTCCACCGCGTTGTGTTCGAGCAGGCGGCGGATAGAGGGCTGGACGAGACGCACGACGCGCGTATGACTGCCGGATACGTGCCTGCCGTCTAGCGCGAAAGCGCTCGTGGCTGCTCCGGTAGCTCTTCGTATACTAGAGCTAAATTGAATGGTGGGTGGTACACGTGGCTGGCTCGCTCGATGGCGTCCAATGTCCATCCAACTTCGGTGCGCGGTGGCTCGGGTGGAGTGATCGTTCCTCTCCTACCAGTCGAGCTGCGTGGAAGGCAGTTACTGTGCCCGTCCGGGGCGTTTGATCATGGGAGAGCAGGATCTCCCTGCCTTCAGTTGGCCAACTCGCCCGGAAGATCAGCCGCCTATCCATCCCGTACCGTGGCACGAAATCACGCCCGACTGGGCCTGGGGCGGCAGCACCGGTGAAGGCGTCAGGGTGTGCGTGGTGGATTCGGGCATCGAGGCCGACCATCCGGCGCTCGAGGGCATGGTGCGCGGCGGAGCGATTGTAGAAAAGGGTGAGAACGGCGTCGTGGTTCGTGAGGAGGCGCACGGGGATCTCTTTGGACATGCCACCGCCTGCGCCGGCATTATTCATTCCCTTGCACCGAAGGCTGAGCTCTACAGCGTGCGCGTCCTCGGGCCCAATCTAAAGGGCGGTGGCGACGCGCTCGTGGCCGGCGTGCGTTGGGCGGTAGATCAGAGGATGGACATCATTAATCTGAGCCTGAGCACGCGGAAACAAGAACACGTGACCGTGCTTCACCACCTGGCGGATGAAGCGTATTTCCAGGGAACGCTGATCGTGGCGTCGGCCAACAACATGCCGGTGTACAGCTACCCGTGGCTCTTCTCAACCGTTGTTTCGGTGGCGAGTCATGCCGAGCCCGATCCGTTCACCTTTTACTACAATCCCGACCCGCCGGTCGAATTCACGGCGCCCGGGGTTGACCTCGATCTCGCCTGGGCCGACCATTCGCGCGCGATGGGGACCGGCAACAGCTACGCAACACCACATATCAGTGGGATTGTCGCGCTCATCAAGAGCAAGCACCCTCAGCTCACGCCGTTCCAGATCAAGAACGTGCTGTACTATACGGCTCGAAACGTGCGCGACGCCATTCCGCTCGAAACGGAGGAAACACACGGTGCCTGACGAACTCGACCTCGACCAGGAGCTCCGGGCGGCGAGAGCGGTGATGGCGGATCAAGCGGTTCAGATCCACCGGCTGCAAAGCGGCGGAGGCGCCGGCAGCAGTATGGACGCGCTGCGCGACATTCTGCAGTTTTCGGATGTAGTGTCGGCGACCGTAGGCCAGGCACCGTATCGGGCCCTGCTGGACGGCATTATTCAGGCGGCACAACGTCTCTTTGACGCCGGCGCGGCATCGATCCTCCTGTTGGATTCCGATACCAATGAACTGGTATTTGAAGCGGCGACCGGAGGAGGAAGCGTTATCAACATGCGCATTCCCGCGCACAAAGGCATCGCAGGATGGGTGGTGATGACCGGCGAGCCGATTGCGGTATCCGACGTTCGGCGTGATCCGCGTTGGGCGCGAGATTTCGCGGAATCAACCGGTTACGTGCCCAACTCCATCATGGCGGTACCGCTGCTTCTCAATGAAGACGTCGCAGGCGTGCTGGAGGTACTCGACAAGCACCATCAGGGCTCTTTCGGTCTGGACGACATGGAGCTCCTCGGCCTGTTTTCGCATCCCGCCGCCATTGCGGTAGAGCAAGCACGCCTGGTCTCGAGAATTGGTCGGATGATGGTGGAAGAGCTGAAGCGTGTTTCGCGACCGGATCAGGAAGCGTTCGCACGGGAAGCGCAGAGCGCCCTGGACAGCGGGAGCTCCACTCCCGATGGAACACTCGAGCTCGCTCGACTGGTACACGCGGTAGGACGTAAAGGTGAGAGGCATCGACAACTGGCCCTCGAGATACTGACCAGCATTGAAAAGTTGTCCTGACATGGTGAACGATTCCGTCGGTGAGGCGCTGCGAGCCGTGGCACTCTTTGGCGACCTTTCATCCGAGGAAATGGATGTACTGGCGCATCAGGTCATTCATCGGCAGTTTGGACGAAACGAGATGATCTTCTCGCAGGAGGATCGAGGAGATGGCCTGTATATTGTTGCCTCGGGCCATGTCAGCATCACCCGTCAGAACCCAAATGGCGATGAGCTGATACTGGCCATGTACACTCCTGGAGAGTACTTCGGAGAGCTCGCCCTCTTTGATGAAGAGCCGCGTTCGGCCAGTGCGACCGCCGTCGACGAGTGTGGCATCTATTTTTTGTCGCGTATCGCATTTCGAGCTTTTATCAGTGCTCACCCGGGGGCATTGCTGCAGTGTCTGGAGGTGATCGTCGGACAACTCCGACGGTGTACCGATCTGGCCGACGAAATCGCGCTACTCGACGTTCGCAGCAGACTGGCGCGCCGGCTCTTACGTCTGGCGAAACAGGGCGTGGTGGAGAGCGATCGCACGCAACCCGGAAGTGTGGTCTCGTATCGTATCACCCAGCAACAGCTTGCCAATATGATGGGCGCGACCAGAGAGAGTGTGAACAAGCACCTCAATGGATTTGTCGATGAAGGAATAATACGGCTCGAACGCGGGCATATTCATATCCTGGACTTCAAGCGGCTCGAAGCGTGCAGCATAGGTCTGCTGTAGTTATGTGACTGATTTCATAGATTCTTGATCGGATCGTGCTTATAGTACAGCTGTAAAGGCGATGTGCCTGAGTTGAACCAAATCCACAAAGAGGAGCTTGCAATGTCCGAGGATCAGACAATCGATACCAACGAGAACGAGAATGGTGAGGAAGTGGAAGGCCACACCCGTTTCCTTGGAGCTGCGGGCTCGCAATCGAATCTCGCCAGGGTACAGGGTAACGTTCAGGCTGAAGACAGCGGCGACGATGACGATGTTGAGGGACACAAATTCCTCGGGTCTCAGACCCGCGTCGTTGGCTCCCAGACCAAAATTATGGACGAAAAGGCCTGAGGTTGCGCCGAAGCTCGAGTGGCATGACCCTGGACTGAGTGTGTCTTGCCGCGGTAGCAGTGCCCATTTACAGCACTAAAGTCAAGGGGTCGGGAAACCGGCCCCTTTTCATGTGGCTCCGTCGGCGATTCGCCAGTCTCTCACGCGCATTTCCGGACGTGAGCCGCCGTTCCATTCGTTGATGCCCAGGTGAAATACGATGTCGAGCCGCGTTCGTGGCTGAAGCGCGAATGTCTCGGGCGGGGCGTGGAACAGCACGCCATCCAGCCGTGCTGTCCCCTGCTGCAGACTGAGCCGGGCGTGGGCGCCATCCTTGAGCGATCGAACCTGCTTTAACTCAACCGAACGCGCCAGAAAGAGTGGCTCATCGAAGTCCGTACCGAAGGGTGCAAGCGCCAGCAGCAGCCGGGCGGCCGCGACGTTCAGGTCACTCAGGCGCACCTGGGCGTCGATACCCAGCACGATCCCTTCCACGCCTCCCGAAACGTCGTGGACGACCTGACTCTCCAGTGCCTGGTGCATCAGGGCGAGTTTAGTGGCAGGAAGCCGGAAACCACCGGCGCGGGCATGACCACCGTAGCTCAGAAAGAGACCTCCCTCGACCGACATTTCGCAGCGCTCCAAAATCTCGTCGATGTGCGTCTCGCGTGTGCCTCGGGCGGAGAAAGACAACACATCACCGGCCGACGTCGATCCCACGAACGCCGGCACACCGTAGAGGTCGACCAACTTCGACGCCAGTAGACCCGAAATGCCCGGCGGCCAATCACCCTCGACCACGATGATCGGTGCGGTCAACCCGCCCCGAACGGCCGACGTGAACGCTGTCTCATCCCCCAGAGCACCGAGCAACCCAACCAGGGTGTCGGCGACCAGCGCTTGTCGCAGCCGGTTGTGTTCCCCGAGCTGTTCGGCCAGGCCGACGGCCGTTGCGGCATTCGCCGCCACGATCAGATCATAGGCAAGCTGCGGCGTCGCCATGCGATTAGCCGCGTTGATCCGGGGCGCGAGATAAAAGCCGACGCTGGTTGGGTCGATCTTCGCAGGCTCGACCGATGCCACTTCGTAGAGCGCCAGAAGACCAGGGCGGGTGGTCTCTCGCAATTTCGTCAGTCCACGCTGCACCAGGGTGCGGTTCTCGTCGCGCAACGGGACCACGTCGGCCACGGTGCCAAGCGCGATCAGGTCAAGTACTGTGTCCGGATCGGGTGCACCGGGAATCGCACTGTACAACGCCTGAGCGAGCTTATAGACGACACCCGCCCCGGAAAGGAATCTATACGGGTACAGGGAGTCATGACGGGTCGGATCGACCGTCGGACAATCCGGTAACGAACCGTCGGCACGGGCTTCATGGTGATCGGTGACGATGATATCCATATCCAGCGACCGTGCAAATGCTATCTCGGTAGTCGCGGTAATGCCGCAATCAGCCGTAATGATCAGTCCAACGCCACGCGCGGCCAGCATTTCGAGTGCACGGGGGTGAACGCCGTGACCTTCATCCCGGGTAGGAATGTGCGCGAAAGTGGCCAGGCCCAGGCCACCGAGAATGTCGACCAGAGCCGCGGCGGCAGTAATGCCGTCGCAGTCAAAGTCCCCATACACCGCGACTACTTCGCGTTGATCGATCGCCTGCTCGATGCGCGCCACTGCACGGTGCATATCGGGAAGGAGGAACGGGTCGTGAGAGATCTGTTGGCCTCCCAGGAAGGCACGGATTTCATCGATCGAACTATAACCGCGGCAGCACAGCAGATGGGCCAGCATCACGCTCTGGCCTTGAAGCGCTGTGCGCAGTTCGAGAGAAATCGGAGGGTGGAGACGCCACAGCCCGCGCTGGCCTCGCAGCTCCGAATCCACCGTCATGTATCACTCATTTCCAGTCATTCTGCACGCCGGGCAAGTGCACTTTTACGCCTGGCGGTGTTGCCATTGTACCGGGCCGTGCACCCCACGAAATACCAACGCGGACTTGACATAAGACTGGAAGGACTTGCCCAAGAAGAAGGTCCTTGCAATTTCTTCAATGGAAACTTAAGATACTTACAATAGAACTAGAGAAAGGATAAAAATGCATGAAGTGATTGGGCGCTGTCCGATCTGCCGAAGCGAGCTTCACGTGACACGGCTGCAGTGCGGAAGTTGTAACACGTCGCTGGAAGGCGAGTTCAGCCTTGGGCCACTGCTCCGTTTGACCGGTGAGCAAGTTCGATTCGTCGAAGCCCTGGTTCGTAATCGGGGGAGCCTCAAGGACGTTGGCGCCGAAATGAAGCTGAGTTACCCCACCGTGAACAACCGGCTCAACGACGTTCTGGTCGCGCTGGGATACGGCGATCGCGCCAAGGGGCTCGATGCCCAGGAATCTGTCGCGATGACGCCGGAACGGCGACGCGAGCTATTGACCGATGTACGTGAGGGGAGGATCTCGGCGGCGGACGCCGATCGACTCCTTCGTGAACGAGAGTAAAGGAGCGCAGCTATGCAGTCGACTGACACGCACACTGGCGACGTGGAGATACCAACCGAGGGGGCTCCCGAGTTGGTGGTACGGGGCCACTCGGGTGACATCGTGGTGAACGGCTCGGATCGAAGCTCGATCACGGTGCACATCGCCGACTCCGAAGGGATGAAGTTCCACCGGAAATCGGATTTCGAGGAGGAATTCATTGCCGTGACCCAAAACGGCAATCAGGTGACGATCGATGTCACTCACAGTCATGAAACGCTGAGAGCCGATCTCACCATCGGGGTGCCATTTGGCTCTATGGTAGCGGTCAATACGGTCAACGGTGATATTTCCGTCAACGACACGAGAGCGCCGGTTGAACTTGCGACCGTTCAAGGCGATGTTCGTGTGGTGAACGCGCGCGATGCCGTGAAAATAACCACTGTAGGTGGAGATGTTCGGTGCGAGCATCTGGTTGGGGCGCTGACGCTTCAGACGACCAACGGCGATGTGGTCGTACGCGAGTCGTCCCTTGATCGTTTCAACATTCACACCGTGAACGGCGATGTTTCGATCGAGACGCCCCTACGAACCGGCGAGCACTACTACGCGAAGACGACCAATGGTGATATTTCCATCATGGTGCCCGGCGATACTGCTGCAACCGTGCAGGCACGCACCATGCACGGCGACTTTCACTCCAGCCTGCGCACGGACGTGATCAATCGAAGTAAGCGCAATTGGCAAGGACGCATCAACGGCGGAGGCGCGAACCTGGAACTGGAGAGCATGAACGGCGACATCACGATCAACGAACTTGATGCCGGGGCTGAATTTTCCCGTCAACCGGTGCGAGAACACGCGCATTCGATCCCACCAATACCGTCAATGTCTTCGCACTCCCCGGCGGACGATCTTGCGGCGAACGACGGGCCGATAGATGACGGAGAACAGCCGGAACCCGAAAACGGCGGCAAGCTCCGCGTTGACGACGGGATGCCGTCGCACGACCCTGCGGAGATGCAAGCTCGACCGGATTACACAGGCTCAGGATCGATCGACATTTTGGCACGGCTCGAGCGCGGTGAGATGACGGTTGAGGAAGCCATGTCGCATCTCGATGCATTGCGTTAGACGACACATGGTGTGCACGGGGAGACATGGGGCGCCGTCGCCGAAGTGAGGGGTGATTGGCACGATCCTTGCAACGAGAACAGGTGTTCTAGAAAAAGGAGGATCGAATGGCACGCACATCCAACCCGGCGGCGGCGACTTCCGGCGATGACACTCGCAGCACCAATTTGCAGGATTCCCCGATGATGGCGCACTTACTCGAAAACCTCGAGGCGGGCACCGACATCGGCCATTACGGACGGCTCGTTTTCGTCATGGTAGCGCGGCATTTCAAGGACGACGATGAGATCGTCGAGCTTCTCGCCAAACAGCCGGATCACGGTGAGGAAGATTCGCGCGCTCTGCTCGCACAGGTCAAAGGGCGAGACTACAATCCACCCAAGCGGGACAAGATTCTCGCCTGGCAGTCAGAGCAAGCGTTCCCAATCATCCCGAATGCCGAGGACCCGGATAGCGGAAACGTGTATCGAGAGCTACGGTTCCCCGATGACGTGTACGAGAGTATCGGCGACTACTACGAGGACAAAGTGGGAGCTCAGGGTCAGTAAACGTTGGAACAGGGGCCGGGAGCAAGGTCAGCTCTCGGCCCCGCCTCCCTTCTCAGGGTCCACGTCTTTGGGTAGCGTGATAGTTACTGTCGTTCCTCGATCGGGAGCGGTATCCAACGACAGGGAGCCGCCACTTTGTTCCACCAAACCTGCCACGATAGCCAGGCCAAGGCCGGTCCCACCACTGCGTCGCGAACGGCTCTTGTTTACCCGGTAGAAGCGCTCAAAGATATGTGCCGCCTCGTGAGGTGCTAGACCAGGACCGATGTCACTCACAGACACGGTTACATGGTTTTCGTCCGCACCGCCCTGGACGGTGATGGGGCCTTCTGGATTGCTATAGCGAGCCGAGTTCTCAATCAGATTGGTGAGAACTCGGCGCAGCGCCTCCGGATCGACATAGGCAACAGAACCGTCCAGGGCCGCTCCACGCACCACGAGCCGCCGGTCCGGCCACGCGCCACCGTACCGGTCGACGAATTCCTCGAGGAATGAACGTACGTTCACGTGCCGAGGGTCCAGCATTTGTCCTTCGTCGATGCGGGAAAGCGCCAGCAGGTTATCTACGAGGCGCGACAACCGTACTGCTTCCTCGTGCATGTCGGTCAGGCCGGCACGGATGTCGGAGGGAAGATCGCTATCCTGGCGGAGCAAGACCTGGGATGTACCGCGTAACACCGTGAGCGGAGTACGCAGTTCGTGTGAGGCGTCTGCCAGAAAGTGCCGCATCCGTTCTTCAGATGCAGTCGCTTCATTCAGCGCGGCCTGCAGACGGTCGACCATGGTATCGAACGCCTTCCCTAACCGTCCGGTTTCGTCCGGAACGTGCGGCAGATTCGCGCGCTTCTCTAAGTCTCCCTCTGCGATCAATTCCGCGGTGCGCGCCACGCGACGCAACGGACCCAGCGCTCGGTTGATCAACGGCATCGCGATCAAGAAGCTCAAGAGCATTGCAATTGCGGCCCCTGACGCAAAGACAAATCGGGCTTTGTTGAGAATATCGTTGACAGACGTCAGCGATTGCCCGAGTATGCTGTACCCAACAACTCGCCCAGGTGGGCCGAGCGGCACGGCGACCAGGAGCGTATTACCCACTTCAATTCCATCACTCTGATTCAAACGCGAGATACGGTGGTACCGTTCTCGTTCGGCGAGCGCAGCCGGTGAACTTCCGCAGAGGTCAATCTGATCGTCGTTGGATGGGAGCGCAACGACCGACTCCGCCGAGCGAATAGCGTTATGAATGGTCGCATCCGAGAGCTTGAGTGGGTGGGTACGGCCTGGTGGTCCAGAGCCGTGATCGGCCAGGGGGAAGCCGTCACGGGAGACTATTTTTACCGCCGTGTCATGTGAGCCCAGGAGACGGGCCAAAGTTTGCGCGTAACTGGACAAGTCGGCTGACGAAGAAATGAAACAGGGGCCAAGTATCGCCAATTCTGAACCCGACGCGTTGAACATGCTCTGCGCCGTGGCCGTTCGAAGGTACCCGCCCAGCGTGACGGATTGAAAGAAGCCGAGCGCCAGCAGGACGGCCGCAAGTACACCCATGTACCAGAGCATGAGCTGACCTCGAACGCTGGTGAGGCGAGGGAGAACCATTCGCCTTTCCTCTTTAAACGTTCAGACGATATCCCACGCCGCGCACCGTCTGAATGAGGCCGTGCTCCGGATCTTCCAGCTTGCGGCGCAGGTAGCCCACGTACACTTCAACGTTGTTTTCGTTTCCGAAGAAGTCGTAGCCCCACACTCGGTCCAGGATCATTTGACGGGGAAGTACCCGCCTGGGATTGAGCATGAACAGACGCAGTAGCTCATACTCCTTGAGTGTCAGCTCGACGGGTACATCGTTAAGTGTCACCGTATGGCGGGAATGATCCAACACAATTGGGCCGGCTCGGAGAATTTCTTCATCCGTGGCCAGACGCCGCCGCGCGACGGCATGGACTCGGGCCAGCAGTTCTTCGAAGTCAAATGGCTTGACGACATAGTCGTCGGCTCCCGCTTTCAAGCCCTGCACGCGATCGGCTACCTGGTCCCGCGCTGTCAGCATGATAATGAGCACATCCGGATCGCGTCGAAAACGGTCGGCCAGGTCCAGGCCGTCGATACCCGGTAGCATGAGATCCAGAATGACGAGGTGCGGTTTGAACGATCGAAATTGTTCGAGCGCAGATTGCCCGTCCTCGGCGGTTGCGACCGAAAATCCCTCGTACGTTAAACCCATACGCAAGAAATTGACGATATGAGTCTCGTCGTCCACCACCAGCACACGAAATGCTCCGGTCTCGGTGGTGCTGTCAGTGCGCTGCATGTGAAATGCTCTCTACCAGGTAGTCCGCAGTCTTCCTATCTTTACCATAAGCCGTGGCAGTAAAGAAGTGGTTAACGAAGGCTGAGAGTCGGCTGAGAGGGGACGCGGACGCCATCTCAGTGAAATCTCAGACCACCTGCCGTCCTCTCTCAGCTTGAAGTACTAGCGTAAGACATGGACTTGAGAAAAGGAACAGCGAGCGTCGTGACGATCAGAGAGCAGTGCGCGCGTCTTCTGGCGCGTAAGAGTTCGGTTGGCCTGCTGAGTGCATCTGTAATGTTGGGCGCATTTTCGCCGGCCATCGCGAATCACCAGATGAAACACCATTCCATGGTAGTGCAGGGTATGGTGACCTCCGTCAACAGCACGTCCTTGCAGGTGCAAACGAGTGCCGGAATGGTTACGGTGGGTCTTGTGAAGGGTGTTACTCGGGTTGTGCGCTTGGTGACCGGCAGCACCGGTGACGTGACGCCCGGGCGTCACGTCAATCTGCATTTGGTGCGTGGCACCCGTTCCGCTGACGTGATTCGCATTGACCAGTACGCGGTGAGCTCGCATCACTCAACTACAGGTCCGCGGCATGTTGGCGCACCCAGTTCGACGCCACACGGGCTGCAATCGCCGCCTCCCAGCGGAGACGTGGCTTCGTTCAACGGCAACACGCTCACACTTCACTATGCAAATGGTTCGACCGGTGCGTATACCGTCACCTCAAACGTCAATGTCATCGAAGCCCTCTCGGGATCGTTCAATGATCTGGGTATGGGCGAAACCGTTCAGGTCTTCTTCAAAAGCGCAGGTGGGCCTGCCAGCAAAATTATTATCACCAACGCGTGAACGAGCGTTTCTTCCTCTGCTCCGCACCGTTGCGGGTGAGACAGCCAGACCGAACCCGCAACGGTGCTCCTCCTCCTCCAGGAGATGCCATGAAACTTTTACCAATCGCCATTATCAGTGGAGTGGCATCGTTTAGCGCAGCGCTACACGGCGCTACCACGCACGCTCACCCTGAAGTGTTCGCTCCCTCCGCGACTCTGGTTTCGGTGTCACAGTATGGAAAGGCGAATGTTCTTGCGCTACGAGGTGACAACGCAAAAATTTCGTTTGTCACGGTTCCTGCCGGCGCGGCGGTACTGACCAGAAATGGGGCACGCATCGCGTCGAGCGATCTTCGTCTCGGTGACCAGGTCGCGGTGGCAAAGGATGGCACGGTGCGAGATCTGTCGCAAGAGTCCACGGTGCTCACCGGTGTGGTGGCATATGCGCCGACGACCGTGAACGACGTCATAACGGTGCAACTATCTCCGACTCGGACGGTATTGGTCAATGTGGATCCACGCACCAGGTTCGCGGATCGCACACAATCCACCTCGTCCGTGACGGACATTCTCGATTCCGACACGGTTGCCGTGCATGGTGTCCTTGACACGACGATGGATGAGGTCGTTTCGAGTCAGGTTGTCGAACGACTTGGTCCGAAACTAACGCGCAGCTACACGTCGGGTTAGTGCCAGAACGGTTCCAGCGACCAGTGCGGAAATCGTTCTGGAAAATCGCGTAAAACCTGCTCTCGGAATTCCGGCGCAACGGTAATGTCCGGGCCACCCGGATCCGCCGCTCCCAGAAGGAGTTGCAGTATCACCTGGCGCGGAGCTTGAAGCACAGGTCGATCGCGGTACGTTACGGTCGTGGAGTCGACTCGGTAGCCATCGGGAAGCAGGGCTCGAGCGTCAAGCACTATTGCCATACCTGCACCTGCCGGTGTCACGAGTGTTTCGGCGCCCAATGCTCGCGCCTGCCGCGTTACGGCCAGGTCGGGCGGCGTGCGCAATGAAAGCGTTGATAGATTTTCTCGCCGGGAAGCTTCGAGAAGAGAGCGAAGAAGCTCGGTTTCATTACCGCGTGACGTGCATGCTTCGCGTACGATGAGGGTTCGCGCGGCGCGATCCGCCTGCAAAACGGCGTACCCTCGGTTGTTCGGCAGAGACACGATCGAGGCCATCCTGGGATGCCAGATCCACGGCGCGGCACTTCGCTCCACAGCACCTGGGTAGACCATTAACTGCGCGTCGAAAAGTGTCAGGAGTGCCGGCAGATCGTCGGCGCGCGGGGAGCCGAGCGGCGGCGGTGAGTCGAGTGCGTGGGGCGGAATCTCGAGATCAGTTCGAGCGCCGGCAAATACCGGTACGTACCCAAAGCGCGGGTAGAAGGTTGGATGTCCGTACAGAATGCCGAGCACACACCCGCTTTCAACCATGAACGCGTGCGCATCTTGCACCGCCGCGCTGCCGTACCCGCGACCCTGCCGATCTGGATCGCATGCCACCAGCGTGACGATCGCGCCGCGCACGTGGCCCCGCGTCCCCTGGAGAGTTCGGAGCAACACCACCGTGCACGCCACCGGAGTTCCATTTTCTCGTGCCACGCGTACGCACGAGGGACTCAATGTGGAATCGTGTTCCAGTAGATAGTCCCAGAGAAGTGCTTCATCCTGGCTCGGGAAGGCCGCCGCAAAAATATCTCGTATTGCGGAATATTCGTCTCTACGGGCTGCTCCGACGTCGTGCACCTGGTCCTCGATTCGGCGACAGGGGGTGAACGGCATCCGTGCGTGAGGCTCGAGGGAGGTAATCGCCGTCCGGTGGCAAGTGGAACACTGCACCTCCAGACGCCAGGCTGGAGTGGTCCAGAGTCGCGTATCCCACATCATAACTGCACACCGCGTCACGCCTGGACGGCACACTTTTCCTGCCTCGGCGCTCTTCGGTATTGCCTCCGGAGGAGTATCCTAGGGTGTACGATGCAAGGCCATCGCAATTTCGTGTCGCCTCCTCTCGAGTCGATGCGGCATGCGGGCCGGACAGGAACAAGCTTATGACTGCACGAGACGCGTTTTATGGACCCAATGCCGGGTACGCGCTCGAGCTTTACGATCGGTACCTGGAGGATCCTGCGTCGGTCGATGAAGCGACTCGCGCGTTCTTCGAAGACGCCTCGAGCAATGGACGAAGTACGACCGCCCTTGCAACGCTGGTACCCCCAGCGGAGGAGTTGCGACCGAACGGCGGTCTACCCGGGCTGGTTGAAGGTGCCGGCGAAGCGACGGCGGTGGTCCGTGAGAAGATCCCTGGGCCGAGAACCGACGCCGGTGTCACGGATGTGGATGAGATCCACCGTATCGTGGTGGCAGCCAGGCTCGCTCGAGGTATCCGTGAATATGGCCATTTAGCTGCGAAAATCGATCCGATGGGTACGCCCGGACCCGGTGATCCGATGTTGGAAGCGTCGACTCACGGCATCACCGACGACCATCTGAAACATCTACCCGCCAGTATCGTATGGCCCAATGCGGGGCCGGAGGACGGAAGCTGCCTCGATGCCATCGGCCGGCTGCGCGCCATCTATTCCGGAACCGTTGGGTACGAATTTGACCACGTTCAGAACTTTGAGGAGCGAGCCTGGCTACACGCGACCGTGGAACACGACACCTTCTGGAAGCAGTGCACGGACGAGGCGCGCAAAAACTTACTCCGGCGATTGTTCCAGGTCGACGGTTTCGAACGCTTTCTGCACTCGGCTTTCCAGGGCCAACGGCGGTTCTCCATCGAGGGTAATGATGCCCTGGTGCCGATGCTGGATGAATTGATTCTCGCGGCGGGCGCTGCCGGAACCCGTGAGATATTGATCGGCATGGCCCATCGTGGTCGTTTGAATGTACTTGCTCACATTCTGGAAAAACCGTACGAAGCGATCTTCTCCGAATTTCACGGAGCGGCGCCGAGCGAGTCTGCTGCTCAGGACAACACCATCGAAGAGGACTCCAGTTGGTCGCGCGACGTCAAATACCACCTGGGAGCCCAGCGGACGGTACGCAACGGCGATCTCGACGGGCTCAAAATCACGTTGGCGGATAATCCGAGTCATCTCGAATTTGTGAACCCCGCAATCGAGGGATTTGCCCGCGCCGCACAGGACCGCCGAAGTCAGTCTGGTCCGCCGATACAGGACGTAAAATCGGCATTGCCGGTCACGATCCACGGAGACGCCGCTTTCCCCGGCCAGGGAGTAGTTGCCGAGACCTTGAATCTTTCGCGGCTGCCTGGCTACCAAACCGGGGGTACGATCCGAATCATTGTCAACAATCAGATCGGGTTTACCACCGATACCGGTGACGCCAGATCGACCCTGTATGCCAGCGACCTGGCAAAGGGATTCGAAATCCCGATATTTCACGTGAACGCCGACGATCCGGAAGCGTGCGTCGCAATCATGCGACTCGCGCATGCCTATCGTGAACGGTTTCACCGTGACGTCTTGATCGACCTCGTGGGATATCGCCGGTGGGGCCACAATGAAGGGGATGAACCGAGTTTCACGCAGCCGTCGATGTACGCGCAGATCAAGGAACATCCACCGGTGCGCGATATCTACCGCGCTCACCTGCTGGAAGCCGGTGTTATCACGGCACGCGATGCCGATGAAATGGAAGAGAGCGTGCAGTCGAAATTGCGTGAAGCACGCACGCTGACCGTCGAGGGCCGGGGTGGTATGTCGCCGCAGGGAGAGGACTCCGTTCCAACGTCCACCCTGCACACCGCGGTTTCAGCGGAGAAGCTGCGAGCACTCAATCAAGCGCTGTCGAAGCGACCACCGGGATTCGATGCAAACGCGCGTCTCGAACGCGTGCTCGCCCGAAGAAAGGACGCGCTGGACGGCCAGAACACGATTGACTGGGCGCATGCTGAAACGCTCGCCTTCGCCTCGATGCTGACCGAAGGAACACCGATTCGACTTTCCGGTGAAGACGTGGAACGCGGGACCTTCAGCCAGCGACATCTCGTGCTGCACGATACGAACACCGGGGAGCAGTACATTCCGCTACAAACTCTCCCTCAGGCGCGCGCCTCCTTTGCCGTGTACAACAGCCCGCTGAGTGAGGCAGCTGTTCTCGGCTTCGAATACGGGTACAGCATCCATGCTCCCGAAGCACTCGTCTTGTGGGAAGCACAATTCGGGGACTTCGCCAACGCGGGACAGGTGCTCATCGATCAATTTCTCGTTTCGGCACGTGCCAAGTGGCGTGAGCGTCCATCCGTTGTGCTTCTACTTCCGCATGGGTACGAAGGCCAGGGGCCCGACCATTCCAGCGCCCGGCTCGAGCGCTTCTTGCAGCTGGCCGCCGAAGACAACTTGCGGGTGGCCAACTGTTCCAGCGCCGCGCAATATTTTCACCTGTTGCGATTGCAGGCCGCCACGCTGGAAACCGATCGACGGCCGCTCATCATCATGACGCCGAAGAGCCTGCTGCGCCAGCCATTGGCTGCCTCCACTCTGCGCGAATTATCCGAAGGACACTTCCAGCCTGTGATCGATGACGCCGCGGCGGCACAGCACCGTGACAGCGTCAGGCGGCTGGTGCTGTGTAGCGGAAAAGTGGCCATCGATCTTGCCACGACGGTGCAAGCACGTTCAACCAATGAACGATCGGTCGCTATTGTGAGGGTGGAAATGCTCTACCCGTTCCCCGAGGACGGCCTACAAGGAGTCATCGGCGCGTATCCGAACGTGCGGGAAGTTGTGTGGCTTCAAGAGGAACCCGAAAACATGGGAGCGTGGAGCTTCGTGCACCCTCGCCTGGAACGCCTGTTACCGACTGACATACCTCTGCGCTTCGTGGGACGGACCATGCGCGCGAGTACCGCCGAGGGCACGACCGAGGCACACGCACGGGAACAGGGACGAATCATCGAAGACGCGCTTGGCAGCGAAGGCGCAGTGAAGATAGAAACGACCGGGAGGGACGATGTCAGCTGAAATTACGGTGCCGCAACTCGGTGAGTCGATCGTCGAAGCCACCGTCGGTCGCTGGCTCAAGGCCGAAGGCGACGCTGTGCAGGAAGGCGAACCGGTGGTCGAATTGGAGACTGATAAAGTCAACATGGAGGTCGCCGCGGCCGGAAGCGGCGTGTTGACTGCGATCCTGCGGTCCGAAGGCGAGACCGTCAGTATCGGAGATGTCCTGGCGACTGTAAACGGCGATACCCCGGGCGGGGGCGATTCGGATGCCAATAGTACGGTCTCAGCCTCGTCGCCGACGACGGTCGATGCCCCGTCGCGTGAAAATCAGAGCGCCGAAGACCCTTCCCGTTTCGCGCCGGCAACTAGCGAGCCCGTCAACGGCAACGCTGAAACCGCTCGCTCGACGCCTCTGGCGCGCCGCGTCGCAGCCGAGCGAGGGATCGATCTGGCTCGCGTCGACGGTACCGGGCCAAGTGGACGTGTCACCAAAGATGACGTTACAGCGTTCATCGAGCGCGCTGCCCAGGTACCGGCCGCTGCTCCAGCTCCAGCAAAAGCCGCGCGCGCGGTAGCACCCGCACCCCCGACGCTGGAGCAGTCCACTGAAGTGGGCCGCAATGAAGAACGAATTCGCATGTCGCGCCGCAGGCAAACGATTGCCCGACGGCTGGTGGAAGCGCAGCAGTCGGCCGCGATGCTCACGACATTCAACGAAGTGGACATGTCGTCGATTCTCGATATTCGCAAGAAACGTCGCGATGCGTTCAAGGAACGTTACGGCGTGGGACTTGGCTTCATGTCGTTTTTTACACGTGCGGTTACCGGGTCCTTGAAGGCATTTCCGAGGCTCAATGCCGAAATTCAGGGCGATGAAATGATCCTCAAGCACTATTACGATATCGGAATCGCAGTCGGGGCCGAGGAAGGGCTGGTTGTGCCGGTGCTTCGCGATGCCGACCGGATGACATTTGCCGATATCGAGAGAGGGATTGCAGACCTGGCAGCCAGGGCGCGCAACGGTACGCTGGCTTTATCCGATCTGCAGGGTGGCACGTTCACTATCACCAATGGCGGGATTTTTGGCTCGTTGCTGTCGACGCCCATCTTGAATACGCCGCAGGTCGGTATCCTCGGGATGCACAAGATTGAGGAGCGGCCGATCGCATCGAATGGCGAGGTCGTGATCCGCCCCATGATGTACGTGGCGCTGTCGTACGATCATCGGATCGTGGACGGTAACGAAGCGGTACGGTTCCTGGTCAGCGTGAAGTCGATGCTCGAGGACCCGCTAAACATGCTGCTGGACAGCTGATTCCACGCGGCTAGCACTTCCGTGTCCCGCCGGCGACGAATCCCCCTCTCGCCTGGGCGTTCGCGTGCAATGTGAGTTGCCGGTCTGCTCCTGCAGGGCGGACGTTCGGGAGAATACGCCCCCTCTTTCCGCATTCGCGCGCTGCATAGCGGCACGTCTCTGCGTCGGTCTACAATGCTCACAGTCATGCGCCTCCCGTCATTTCTTCGTGCTCGCCTTCCGCTGTTAATTGCGGCCTACTGCACCGAGCTGGTGTATCTGGCGTATTTTTTGCGCCAATTCCCCTTGTTGCAGTGGTATCGCCGCGACGTCGACATGGCCAATATCACCGGCCATTCGCACTGGGGAATGGTTGGATTCATAGCGGCCTGCGTCGAATTGTTTGCCTTGCTGGCAATCGCGTGGTGGCTCTCGCGCGGATTGGGAGATCGCGGCACGCTGTGGCTTGTTCTGGGCTGTGGCGCCGCATTTCTGGGCACCATGGTGTACGTCTATCCCCTAACAGCGATCGACGTGTACGCCTATATTCAGCAGAGCTGGATCATGCTCCACTATCACCAGAATCCCATCTTCGTGGTTCCGGCGCAGTATCCACACGATCCACTCATGCACTATGCGCGCGGCTGGCAGACATTCGGCTCTCCGTACGGTCCGCTTGGCATCGTGTTGAACGCTGCGCCCGTACTGGTCAGTGGAGGTAGCCTGCTCTTCAGCTTGATCTTGTTAAAAACGATGTATTCGCTGATGGCGCTGGGCAGCGCATACGTCGTGTATGAAATCCTGCGCGTGGTGCGCCCGCAGTACGCCGTCAGCGGTGCCATTCTCATCGCCTGGAATCCACTCGTCATCATCGAGGTCGGATCCAACGGGCATAACGACATAGCCATGATGTTCTTTACCACTCTGGCCATTCTGGCTGTGACACGCAGGCATTATTCCGTTGGGCCGCTCCTGCTGGTGGCGGCGGTGCTGATAAAGTACACGGTCGTTATCCTGATCCCGCTCTTTCTGGTGTACGGGTTTGCCAAGCAAAGAAACCGGCATGACAAGATCGTGTATCTCGCGTCCACCGTGGCGTGGATGTATGCGCTCGCGGCCGCCGCCTATTTCCCGTTTTGGAACGGCATTGACACCATTACCAAGCTCACCTTCCAGAGTCATCGCTACGTCGATTCTTTTAGCACCCTGCTTACCAGCTTGCTCCCCATTGGGATAACGCTGGACCAGGCTGCGTTCGTGGGCTGGATACTCTTCGTTCCGCTCTACAACTACGTCCTGTGGCTCGGTGCCGGGGACCTGGAAGATCTCTTGCGGGCATGCTTCGTGGTCATGTTTGGATTTCTGGCGCTGGGAGTCAGCAACGTCGAGGGGTGGTACGTGTTGTGGCCGGTGGTTCTCGCCTCTGCGATCCCAAGGTTGGCCGAACGTATGTCCGCGGTGTTACTTTCCATCGGCGCCACCTTGTCCGCGATCTTGTACGGCTACGTTTGGGTATGGATGGGGCTTACCGATCTGCACGCCTTCAACGTGGTGAATAATCTCAGTTACATCATTACGTTTGCGCCGGCTGCTCTCGTTTTGATCGGCTTGACGTATCGACATCGGCCGCGGGCCGTCCCGTCAGTACGAGAAGCGGCACATGGCTGACCGAGTCGGGGAGGGTGCGCCGGCCGCCCTCATGGATTCACCACTGCGGAGTGGAGGAATACGTGTCTTCTATCAAGCAGGCTGAGCTGCCGGCCGGCGAGTATGAGTCGCCCTCACTCGGCGACGAAGTAAGCGCGCAATTCACCAAGGACAAAGAACGTCGTGAACGCGCTGGGCTGACACTTTTCTGGCTGGTCGTGCTCGCGTTCGCCTACTTCATCCCATCCGGTCTGAATTGGAACACCGAGAGCCACCTGTATCCCGCTTTCGGCATTGTCGACTATCATACGCTTTCCATCGATCGCTATCAGGCAGGGTTGGGAGACAAGTCATACGCCAACGGCCATTTCTATAGCGACAAGGCGCCCGGTCTCTCGTTCCTGGCGGTACCGGTGTATGCAGTGCTCCGAGTCGTGCTGCCCAACGTAAAGGGACACAAGTATGTCCTCTACAAACACCTGGGATATTACATGACGCAGGACATGGTGTATCTCCGCTATGCCATCACCTACCTGCTGATTATCATGCCCTCCGCTGCGCTGGTGTGGCTGCTCTGGCTGTTCATCGCTCGAATAAGTGGGATGGAGGGCTGGTCCCTGCTATTGACGGCGGTGTACGCGCTGGGAACCATCGCCTATGTCTACTCCACGTGGTTCTTTAGCCACCAGCTTGCGGCCGTGTTGCTGTTCTCCTCATTTCTTCTCGTCTTTACGCACGTTCGGGGTAAGCCTCAAAGTCGCCGTGCTTTGCTGTTTACCGCGCTCGCCGGGCTTCTCGGCGGGCTATCGATTATCTGTGAGTATCCCACCGTGGCAATCGCGGGTTGCACCGGCGTGTATCTTCTCGTGATATCGCGTAAGAAGGTGGCGTCGGCCGCGGCGTACGTTCTCGGCATGGTGCCGATGGCTATCGCGGCGATCACCTATAACCTGATTGCGTTCAAAAAACCATTCGCAACGGGCTACAACTACGTCGACTCGAGCTGGTACCACAGCCATGTGAAGGGCGGTTTGTTCGGGCTCTCGGCGCCGACCTCATACGGTGTGCAAGCTCCCTCGCTCAATTCACTCTGGCAAATCACCTTTGGGGGGTATCGTGGAATCTTCGTCATATCGCCGGTGCTGCTGCTCTCGTTCGTCGGTGCCTGGTTCATGTGGCGACGCAAAGATCTGCGACCCGAGCTCTGTCTCTTTGCAGCAATCGTAGTGCTGTATTTTCTGATCGATGCCTCGCGCGGAGTGGACCAAAATGGCTGGTCGGGCGGATCGAGTGTGGCGTCGCGCCATCTAACGCCCATGCTGCCCTTCATGGTTGTGCCCATCGTCTTCGGGTTCACCAAGAAGTGGTTTCGTATAGCGTTTCTTGCCCTCGGAGGGTTATCGATCTTCATCCTGTTCACCATTGTCTCCACCTCCGGCCTCTTTACCTTCACCGACCACAATCCCCTCTTCAACGAGGCCTTTCCCGACTTCTTCCATGGACGAATTTCAGCAAATTGGGGAGCCACGTGGTTGTCGTCGTATGGCGTATCCGGCGTCGTGAGTCTGGTGCCCCTCCTCGTGCTACTCGGGATACTGGCTGCTCGTATAGCGTGGCTCTATAGGCCGCCCGCCCTCAAGCAACGAGCACCGGAGGCGGTCGTAGGATCCGTCGAAATACGGTAACGGAAATCGATCGTGCGGCGTAAAGTGTGGGGCGCCTCGTTTTGGCGTGCCGTCCGGCGCCTCCCCTCGCGTCAATCACGTCTTGGCTCGGCGCTGCGCGTGCTGATGCAAAGTGCTGTAACACCTGCCGTCGTGGTTTTGGTGGCGTACGGATTATGGATCGGTTCCGTATTGCGTTCCGGTCACGAGGTCCGTGATTTTATTTTCATCGGCCGTGACTTCGTGACACAAAGCCATTCGAGCGGCGCCATCCGCCTCGATCCAAGCTATCACTATGTTCCGGGGGGAGCCGGTTACGACGGCCAGTTTAGCTACTTTATCGCGCTCGACCCGGTTCATGCGCGGTACTATCTCGACTCGACGGCACGTAACGCGGCGGGTGCGGACTATCGTTACACCCGCATCCTGTATCCGATGCTGGCGAGAGCTCTGGCGTTGGGACGCGCCGACGCGATTCCGACCGCGTTGCTGGCCATAAACTGGATCGCCCTGGGGCTCGGGACACTCGCTGTCGCCGCCTGGCTGCGGCGGAAGGGCCTGTCTCCCTGGATAGCTCTGGTGTTCGGACTGTATCCCGGGTTGTTTGTTGCACTCCAGCGTGATCTCAATGAAGCGCTGGCATATGCGCTCGTTGCGATTGCTGTGTATTTCTACGACCTGGCAACACCGCGCTTCGTTGGGTTGTCGGCGCTTTCATTCGCGCTGGCTTCGCTGACTCGCGAGACGACCCTGGTGTTCCCGTTGGTGTACGTTGCGGTCTATTGGCGCCCCAGGCGGGCAGTACCTCAATTCCAACATCAGCCCGAGACGAGTCTCATGAACGTGCGGTTCATAGTGATAAGCTTTGCTCCTTTTATTCTCTACAAGCTGTTCCTGTGGCACTGGCTGGGGACAATTGGGCGAACCGGCGGGCTCTACCCGCAGCCGGTTCCATTGGGCGGCATTTTTTCACACTGGGCATGGAACGCGCTGGTGGTGGAGCAGATCGTGGCCGTCGTTATCCCTGGACTCGTCTGCCTGGGAGCTGCCCTCTGGGCCGCACGTCGCCAGGCCGGATCGGTCGCTCTCTGGCTGCTGGTGGCAAACGCCTTGCTTTTCGTCGTTTTCCTCAACAGCAAATCGTATGCGGAGTATTATGCCAGCGGTCGAATAGCCGCGGGCGTGGTGCTGGCCGCGATATATTGCTTGCCCACCATTTCAAGTGGGGCCTGGTGGCGGCAGTGGTGGTTCTGGCTCGCCGCGGCGCTCTGGTTCTCACTTTTGCCGGCTCTCGTCCCGTTTCCTCGCCGCGCCGTGCGGCCTACCGACGCCATCGTCGATCTTGCTCTGGTGGTAGTTCTCTGGATACTCTCCCGGGTCACACAGCGGGCCACCGGCTCCCGTACCCATCAACCTCGCATCATGCCCGACCGAACATGAGGAAATCTTCAGCGGTTCCACATCGTCATCTCATGTGCGACGTGTATTCTCACCTGTATGCAGAACACCGACTGCACCATGCTCCGACCTCAGGAGCCTGGCCCACATCTTGCTACAAGGGCGTCTACGAAATCTTGACTGCGGCATTCGCAGCAGGAAATTGGGGACCAGAAAGGGAAATTCATCATGACACTTGGAACCAGGTTAGACCCGAACACCACAACTGAAGAGCGGCTCATGCGCGAGCGTCAGGCCGTGATCGCCCGAATGAAATCAATGGCGGAGGGCGCACTCGATCTCGAAATTGAAACGGACGGCGTTCCACCGTCGAGCTACAACCGCGACGAGGCCATAAACGTGATGTTGAGTAATCGCCTCGCCGATATCGACGATGCCCTCGCGCGCGTGGCCTCCGGAAACTACGGAGTGTGCAGCTCGTGTGCGGGCACCATTCCACCACGGCGCCTGGAAGCGCTGCCGTTTGCCACGCTGTGTGTTAGCTGCCAGAGCCTGGCGGACAAACGAGTCAAACGATACGCATGAGCTGAGTCGCCGGCAAAAAAAGCCGGGTACTGGCGAAACGAAATGGGAAGAGCGTGCCGCCGCGGCTGTGATTCACCGGTTCTGTGAATCGCGACTGCGGTACCACGCTCTTCTTTCTATTGAGGGCCTGAATAACCTTCCGGCTGAAGGCCCGGTCTTGCTGGTGTGTCGCCACGCTCACTATAGCTACGACGGTTGTAGCCTCATCGCGTCCGTTCCGCGTCCGGTGCATCTGGTCGTCTCACTCGACTGGCTGCCGTCCAGGTTTCTCCGGAATGCAGGTGAGGCCGTTTGTCGTGCCATCGGGTGGTCGGTGGTGGTGCGGCCAGGCGTGGTGATTCCGTCAGGCACGCTTCGAAAGAGAACGCTTCGATCGATTCGCGATTCACTCCAGACGCTGCACCGAGGTGGTGTGCTGGCCATCTTTCCTGAAGGGTACCCCAACGTCGATCCTGTGTTTACGCCAAAAAAGGATCGCAGCGATTTCTTGCCGTTTCACTCCGGATTTGCCGTGCTCGCGGATGCTGCCGAGCGGCGTTTCGGGCGCGCCGTACCGCTCGTGCCGGTCGGATTTGACTACGTCGAGGGAGAGCGCTGGAGGATTACCATGCGCTTGGGGACACCCGTCTTCTCGAGAAGCTATCCCACCAGGGACGCGCTCGTCCACGACATGGAACTGCGGGTGAAGGATCTTTCGGGGCCGGCGCCTCTCTGAAAACCTGCGAGGCGGACTACGACGTGCTGTGTGTGCCCTACTCGACGATTTCTGCTCCGGTGGAAGGTTGGAAAACATACAGCGCGGGTTGCCTCAGTCCGCGACTTTCGAAGCACCGTAACGTGCTTGCCTCGAGCACATCGAGCCGATCGTTGCCGATAAGGGCCAAGAGCACAGCCCCCGAACCCGGCGCCTGTGAGGCGAGCACCCAATGCACCGCAGTCGTCGGCGGTTTCGACGAACGCGTCGAGCTCCGGAGTCGACACTCGGAAGTCGTCGCGCAGGGATGCGTGCGAGGCAGTGAGCAACGCGCCAAAGGCGTTGAAGTCGCTTTCGCGCAGCGCGTCGACTGCCTGCAAGACACGAATGTTTTCCGTGATGACATGGCGCGCGCAGAGCAGCTCTTCTCCGCTAAGCCGCTCCAGATCCTCCATCGTGGCATCACGCAGTGAGCCGATCTCGAGCGTCCTTGCCGCCGCCTCGCATGCGGCGCGCCGTTCGTTGTACGGGGTATCTTCCAGGGAGCGGCTCACCTGCGTATCACATACCACCAGGCTGAGATGTGACGAATCGAGGTCCAGCGGGACGGTGCGAGTCTCAAGCGACCTGCAGTCGAGGAGCAGAGCCGCCTCGCGCTCGCAGCACAGTGAGGCAAATTGATCCATGATTCCACTGTTCACACCGACATACCCATTCTCGCCTCGCTGGCACACCACGGCCAGCTCTTGACGCGAGAGCCCAAGACCAAAAAGTCGATCGAGACAGAGAGCGAACGCGCACTCGATGGCAGCCGAAGACGATAGACCCGAACCCAGCGGAACATCTCCGGAAACAGTCGCCTGAAACCGTCCTAACGCATGCCCCGACTCCGTCAGCGCCCATGCAACCGAGCGTGGATAGTCGGCCCACGATCGGTCCTTGCATCCTTCGGACGATCGCAACTCTCCGAAGTCTGTCGAGTACAATCCGCCGGTTCCGTGCCCCATGGCCACAGCAACACGTCGCTCGATGGCACAGGGAAGCACGAAACCACCGTTGTAGTCGGTATGTTCTCCGATGAGGTTCACTCTTCCCGGAGCGCTCGCGACGACATCCGGAGGTGCGCCGAACCGCGCTGCGTACTCCTGGATTACAGACCGTTCGATATCTCGCATAAAGTCCTCCGCCGCGGTGAAACACGCGGTGTGTCAGTATCTCAGTGTCGCGCGCGCTGGACGAGAACGCGCACGTGAAGCGACTCTTCACCGGTTGCGCACGCGGGCGGACGAGACGTTACCCGAGTATCACTTTCTCCCACTAGCGCTTCAACTCCGACTGTATCGCTTCGAGCAGGTCTGCCGGCTCCCACCCGCCCTCGTATTGTCGGCCGTTGATGAAAAACCAGGGAGTACCCTCCACACCGCTTGCTTCACCGCTTTCCACGTCCTGTTGGATGCGCGGCCGGATGCTGTGGCTGGTTAGATCGCGATCAAAGCGATCGACGTCGAGTCCGATCGTCTCGGCGTAGCGCGATAGGTCTTCCTGCCTGAGCTTCCGTTGATTCCGGTAGAGCATGTCATGCATTTCCCAGAATTTGCCCTGTTGGCCGGCCGATTCCGCGGCTTCGGCCGCCTGCATGGCGTGCGGATGTGACTCCACGAGAGGGAAGTTCCGGAAAACGAACCTCAAATTCGACCCCGCCCGTTCGCGGACGAGCTGCAAGGCACGTTCGGCCTCCCCACAATACGGGCATTCGTAGTCGCCGTACTCGATGAGTGTTACGGGTGCGTCCTCCCTGCCCATGGAATGGTCTTGGGTACTCACCGAGAGTGCCAGTGCTATTGAACGTGAGCGTGCCATATCAGAACCTTTCTACGTTGAAAGTGAAACTACTTGCCGACATCGATGCAAGTGTGGGGCCACGCCCGTGTCGTACTACTTCACCGTGTGCTGCCGCGGCGCTACCTGCCATGGACGGCACACGACAAGAGACCCGTCATTCACTTGAATGTGAACGACGGGTCCCGTAGTGAAGTGGAGAAGTGGAAAATATGGGTGGTGAGTTCGCCTATGCCGGAAGCTCGCCCAGGCGCACCTGCAGTTTTACCGTCGATCCGTTGCGGTTGATCTTCAGGTTGATCGTGCTACCGGGCTTCTTCCCGGCAAGGACGGTGAGAAGGTCGGTTGCATTCGTTACTGTGTTCCCGTCCGCCTGCACGATGACGTCTCCCTGCTGAATGCCCGCCTTGGCCGCCGGGCCAGACGACGCAACCTGAGAGACCAGAGCACCGGCCACCGTGGTGGTTTGTCCACCAAAGCCTCCAAACGGTGAGGCGGATTGTCCGGTGGAATCGGTGGGCACTATGCCGAGGTACGCTCGGTCGGTGTGCTCAACTTTTCCGGTCTTGATGATTTGAGAAGCTACCAGCGTCACTCGCTCGCTTGGAATGGCAAAGCCGATATCCTCGGCAGCGGTGCCGTTGTCGGTAGTCGTTTGCTGTAGCGTCGGGATGCCCACGACAACACCACTCAGTGTCACAAGCGCACCCCCGGAGTTACCGGGGTTGATCGGAGCGGACGTCTGCAAAGCATCCGGCAGATAGGCGCCGTTTGGCTCTTGCTCTACCCTATTCAGTCCGCTGATCAGTCCAAACGCCACACTCTGCTTCAAGCCGAGCGGGCTTCCCACGGCGAGAACCGATTGTGCAACGTGATACGTGCCGGCAGCGGCAAATTTCGCCGGAGTGAGATTGGATGCGGAAATGTGAATAACCGCGAGGTCGTCCCGGGAATCAGTCCCCACCAGCTTGGCTGTAAAGATCCGTCCGTCGTTGAGTGTCACGCTGAAGGAGGAGCCACCCTGGACAACGTGATAGTTAGTTACGATGTCGCCCTTCGTGTCGTAAATCACTCCGGAGCCTGTTCCAACGGTCGGATTTACGACGTAGACGATCGACGGAGCGGCGACCGAGTAGGCGTTTTCGATCGCGGCGTCGATTGAGGTGGTGTTAACCGTGGTGGTAGGCGGCTTATATGCCGTGGTGCGGGTGGTCGGTGCCTGGGTAGGCACCGCGGTCGGAGGAGCTGCCGTGCTGCCGGCCGGTCTGAAGTACCTATCTCCCAATACTCCGAGTGCCACCAGCCCTATCGCCAGCACGAGTAAAAAAAGTCGTTTCATCAATGTGCGTCCTTCGTAACAAAATGTGTGGGGCGATGCCAGACTATGCCCCTGCTGCGTTCCTTGTCTCCTCTCATCTTGCCTGTTCTCAATGGGAACTCCGTTTGAGGTCGATGTGAATATTCTCACAATCGCTCTGCCGGTTTCCCATGTGCTTCCAATCCTTACCGGGTAGAGTGCTATGAGTGCAGGCAGCGTTACAAGGAGTCGACATGCACATCCTGGTCGTGGAGGACGAGGAACGGCTGGCCGCATTAGTTCGCCGGGTCCTCGCCGAAGAGCGGCATGCCGTGGATGTGGCGCACGACGGGGAAAGCGGTCTGGACCTGGCAGACAGTGGCACGTACGATCTGGTCATCCTGGATGTGATGCTGCCGGGCATGGATGGATTCGAGGTGTGCCGGCAAATGCGAGCGGATGGCGTGCACACTCCGGTTT
Source organism: uncultured Chloroflexia bacterium (assembly GCA_963737125.1). GTDB lineage: Bacteria > Chloroflexota > UBA5177 > UBA5177 > UBA5177 > JANWJD01. The sequence goes on from CAVTRL010000001.1 coordinate 868,694, forward strand.
TGATGCTCACCGCACGCGGTTCCGTCGAAGATCGAGTAGCGGGTTTGAACGCGGGCGCCGACGACTATCTTGTAAAGCCGTTCGCTCTGGAAGAATTGTTGGCGCGGGTCAACGCCCTCTTGCGGCGCAGAACAGGGACTCTTGATACTTCTACCGAGCTGCAAGTAAAGGACTTGACCCTCGACCTGGTGCGGCATGAAGTGCGGCGGGGCAATCGCATCCTGGAACTGACCGCAAAAGAGTTTGCGCTCCTCGAATACCTCATGAGGCATCCAGGGCAGGTGCTAAGCCGGACTCAGATCACAGACCATGTATGGCGGTACGATATCGACGCGCTCTCCAACGTGGTCGACACCTATATTCATTACCTCCGCGACAAAGTCGATAAGGGGCACAATAATCCGCTCATAAAGACGATTCGTGGAGTCGGCTACAAGATCGACGCATGATTTCAGCCCGGCTTGCCCCGCTGAGGCTTACGTGGCATCGGCTTCGCCGGCCCGCCGAGCCGTCTACGGTCTTGTTCCACCGCATTCGGTGGCGACTGACCATCTGGTACACGGCCATCCTTGCTGCTACCTTGCTCCTGCTCGGCGTCGCCCTGTACCGGGAAGTCAGTACGAACTTGCTTCGGCCCGTGCAATCGGGCTTGCGTAGTGCTGCTCAAACGCGGGCGGCATTCTGGGTAATGTTTCCCGACAACCCATGCCCTGATCGTGGAGGAGCGGACGCAACCCTCATGGCGTGCTTCGACCGCTCCGGCAATCTTGTCGGGCTCAACGGCATTGCGTCCGAGGTTCCCGCGTTCACCGAGTCCTCGGTCGCACTGGCGGGCCTCCGCTCAGGTCAAGCAACGGACACCATCTATATTCAGCGCCTCGGCTCGGTCGAACGTTACTCGCTCCGCGTGGTCGATCCGCGCTACGGCACGGTGATTGGTGTGGTGGTGGTGGGAGCGCTGATCAGCGACCGAGTCAACGCATTGCATACGTTGCTTGACTTCCTGCTACTGTTCGGAGTCGTCGGGCTCGTGTTTGCCGCGGGAGGCGGGCTTTTTCTAGCAAGCCGCTCGCTTCAGCCCGCCCGCTTCGCGTACATGCGACAGCGAGATTTCATCTCCGATGCATCGCACGAGCTCCGCACCCCGCTCACGCTGGTGCGAACCGACGCCGACGTGTTACTGCGAGAGCGAGCGAAGCTCACCACGGATCAGGTGGAGATCCTGGAGGATATCGTTCTGGAGACATCACATATGGCGGCCCTGGCGGACAGCATGCTGGACCTCGCACGCCTCGATGCCGGGCGAGAGCATTTCGAAAACGACGTCGTGGATCTTGTCGAGCTTGCCGCCGCTATCGCTCGGCGGTCGTCGAGGCTGGCGACCGACCACGACGTGCAGATGGTGGCGGAGGCCGGCGATCCGATCCTGGTGGTGGCCGACCGTACGTTGATCGAGCAAATCGTGTTGGTCCTGGTGGACAACGCGATAAAGTACAACCGACCCTCCGGTGAAGTTGTTCTGGCAGCCCACCGTGATGGGGCCTGGGCGATCCTCGAAGTCAGGGATACCGGTATCGGCATGGCTCCCGACGCTGTCGCGCGAATGGGGGAACGCTTTTTCCGCGTCGACAAGGCGCGATCTCGGGCCAGCGGGGGGGCCGGACTGGGCGTCGCGATCGCTCAGGCGATCGCCGCCAGACTTGGTGGAAACCTGGAGATCCGGAGTGAGGCCGGAAAGGGTACGACGGCGAGCCTCAACTTGCGTAACGCCGGCTCGCCGCGTATTTGACATTTTCGGGTAAATTGCCTATAGTAAGGATGGTGATCGCCTGGTTTGGCTGGCTCCTTTGATTGCACTTGTAGTCTTCCAGCTCCCCCATGCCTGAACTAAAGAGATGGAAGACATGACCTACACAGAACGAACCCTGACTTGCACGCAGTGCGGCAACGGGTTCACATTTAGCGCCGAGGACCAAGAGTTTCACGCCGGCCGTGGATACCAGGATCCAAAGCGTTGCCCATCGTGTCGCGCCGAGCGACGCGCCAACCAGGGGGGCGGCGGTTCCTACGGTGGCGGTAGCTCGTACGGCGGTGGTGGTGGTTACGATCGCCCTCAGCGGCAGATGTTCTCCGCCACGTGCGCGCAGTGCGGCAAGGAAGCGATGGTTCCGTTTGAGCCTCGTGGAGACAAGCCGGTCTACTGCTCGGACTGTTACAAGCCCGCGCCGCGATCGTCCAGCTGGTAATCGCGCTACTCGCTGAATAAGCGACGGCCTCTCCTCCAGGAGAGGCCGTTTTCGATTGAGCCCGCCCTGCGTACCGGCGGAAGCATCGACGCGAAGAGAACGATACTGAAGGAGCATGGAAATGAACGATAATCGCCGAAGAGGATCCGGAAAGAAGACTGAAAGCGACGGACCGCGATTTTGCAGCCGCTGTGGTGGCGCATTTATGGCCCAGAACACGTTCACACAAACGAACGTCTGTCGTTGTAAGAAAGAGCCGGCCCCGCCCGCCGCGAATCGAAGCTAGTCCGGCGTTTCCGTCCGGGGGAAACCCGGGACGGAAACTTTTCGGACACGAAACGTGAGATGCCGCGCCGGATGTCGCGTCGAGCGTCTCAGCGAGCGCCGGCACCGTACACCCGCAGAGTCAGAGACCCGGATCATCGATGTCGTATAACGCAGACTCTCGGTTCTCAGACCATTCTTTCCAGGCTGAGATCGCCGGTTCCAGATCTTCCCAATCTTCATGTCGGTGTACCTCGGCCACGTCGCCGTTCGGCATCATAACCCCCAACGAGTAGCGACCCGATTGGGGCCCATAGCCGAAGTGCACAACAATTTCACCGTACGTGTCCGCGATTCGGCTCGCGAGTTCGAACAATTCTTCTCGAGTCATGCGGTCCTCCTTCCGGTTCATGCGGGATGCGCTTCATCCCGGGTACGATAAGGCGACTTCGCAGCCACCGGACGCTGATCGGACTATACCACCACTGGTAAACGCGACAGTCGATCCGGCGCTCGCCGGTGCGAGACCGGTTTTCTGCGTTCGGGATCAACTACCGTGTCGGCCGGACATTGGGGAGAACCCAACTCCGATCTTTACACTGGGACCGAACCATTTAGTCGTGGAAGGACCACGTTGCCACTGTTGCCTTTCGAAAAGCTGAGCAGTTATAGGCATTGAGAACACGTCTTGCGCTCGTACTGTGCGCGGTCTGCCTGGTTTTCGCGGCCGCGAGCTATACGCTCACAAACTCGCCTATCGATGCGTCGTCTGCCCCTTCATCGCCAACCCCGACCGCAGTGCGCGCTGCCCGATTCCCCATAAAACACATCGTGATCATAAGCAAGGAGAATCGGTCATTCGATTCCATGTTCGGCTTGTTTCCCGGTGCCGATGGCGCTTCTCATGCGGAACTTTCCGACGGGAAAATTGTTCCACTGGGACACATGCCGGATCAGACGCTGGTGGATGTCGGTCACGCCGGCGCGGCTGCCACGTTGGCGGTCAACAACGGCCGCATGAACGGCTTCGATTTGTTGCCCGGTGCGATTCAGGACGGGAAGGACATAGCCGACTCACAATTGCACGGGTCGGATATACCGAACTATTGGAACTATGCCAAGACCTTCACCCTCGACGACCACTTTTTTTCCACCATTAACGGCCCGAGTTTTCCTAATCACCTCATAACGATTGCTGCAACCTCCGGAAATGTCACCGATAATCCACGCGGGCAACTCGTGCATGCCTGGGGTTGTGACGGTGGCCCGCAGTCGGTAGTAAGCGGCATCCTACCGAATGGCAAGACGTTCATAACGCGGCCGTGCTTCAACTTCCAGGCGTTCCCAGACGTGTTCCAGAAGTACCACGTCTCCTGGAAATACTATGCGCCCGGGCAGTTTGCCTCCGGCTACGTGTGGAGTGCGTTAGACGCCATCAAGCACATCCGCTACAGTCCGCTGTGGAAGACAAACGTGCCTCGGGACACTACTTTTATCAAGGACGTCGAGACCGGACATTTGCCGGAAGTCAGCTGGTTGGTCACCAACGCGCGTGAAAGTGACCACCCTCCCGCCTCGATCTGTTTAGGGGAAGACTGGACGGTACGTCAGATCAACGCGATCATGAAAAGTCGATACTGGAATGACACCGCCATCTTTCTTAACTGGGATGACTTTGGCGGATTTTACGACCACGTCGCTCCTCCCAAGCTCGACTACATCAGCCTGGGCCCCCGCGTTCCGGATATCGTGATTTCACCGTATGCACGTCCCCACTTCATCGATCACACGGGAGAGGAATTTGATTCCATCTCGAAGTTTTTCGAGGAGGATTTTAGGCTACCGCCCCTGACGAGTAGAGACCGAAATGCATCGACGATGCTTTCCTCCTTTGACTTTAAGCAGAAACCTCTCCCGCCCCTCGTTCTGAAGACTCGAACGTGCTCGAAAAGCGCGTACCAAACCACTCGGCCGGTATCCGGCACAATTCTCCGCGCCAAACTTGAACGTGGCCTTCACACCCTGCTGGTGCGGATGTCCGGTGGAACGATCGTAACCGTTCTCTTCGGCCCGTCGTATCAACTGCGCGACGGGAACAAACAGCGAATTTCGTTCGACGATATCTCGGTGGGGGACCATATCTCCACTCAAGCCACTCCCGATCCCCAACGCGCTCTGGTGTATACCACCTACGATCTGACGGATAGTTCACTCAGGGCTATCAAAAATGTTCCTGCACTTGTCCAGACGGTCGACCAGGACGCGTCCTCGTTCATCGCGCAAATCGGGTCGATGCAGGCTCTCGTCAACCTCGACTCGCACACGAGAATCGTTCGTGCGGACGGCTCTAGAGGGTCCACCTCGGATCTGGTGGGAAGCCAACGGGTGCGCATCACCGGCGAACTCGATACGCACAGCAAGAGTGTGACGCAGACGACTACTGTTCGAATAGAGAGTAGTACGTCGTCCAAAGTAGACGTGTCCGTCGACCGGGACACGATCCCACCCGCATCCAAGCAGACATTGACCGTTACCGCGCCCTACGGTTCGACCGTTGATATCTCGATCAAGTACCCAAACGGCAAAACCAAGAAAGCGACGGTCGGAACCAACGACTCTGGAAAGGGCACATACAGCTTCACCGTACCTTCGCGGTACACCACCAAATCGTCGCAAACCGTTGTGGTACGCGCCTCGTCGAAAGCGGGAACTGCGACGACCACCTTTGATATCTTGCGGGCGCCTGTCGAGATCTTCGTGCGCCATGGTTCGGTGACGTTGGGTGCACGACAGGAATTGGATGTGATCGGCCCAGGTCGAGAGCGTGTGGCGATTCACGTGCGATATCCAGGCCGCAGCTCTCAATCCCATACGCTGTTGCTGAATGGCGACGGACGGGCTACCTACAGCTTCACGGTTCCGAAGAACCTCCATCTCGGGAAAAACAAGAGCGTAACAGTCGAAGCTCAGATTGCTTCCTCGTCGGGCAGTTACGTTGCAACTGCCTCCTTCAAAATCCATTAGACGGCCCTGGCGCCATCCGCCCTGCGTCTCGGGATGATCTCTGGAGCTCGCTGCCATACACGAGTGACAGCGGAGTAGAGCTATCCGGCTTGCAACTGGTTCTCCACAACCTCTATAAAACCGTCGAGATCGAATGGTTTGGGCACAACCCCCTGGAAAAAGGTCGACTCCTTGGCGAGCTTGAGCATTGCCGGGGATGCCGACATTGCAATCATGGGAGTCGAGCCAAAGCCATTCTTGCGCAGCTCACCGGCGAGGCGTATGCCAGACATGGCAGGCAGCATGATATCAAGCACAAACAGGTGCGGCTTTTGGCCCTTCAACTTCTCAGTTTCTACCGGATGGGTCAGGCAAATTACGGTGTAGCCTTCCTCCTCAAGCACTGAGCAAATCAAGTTGAGAATATCTCGCTCGTCATCCACCACGACGATCGTCGGAGATTGCATGCCTATACCACCCCTTATGCCGAGAAACGGGCCTTCGCGTCTTATATAGCAAGATGCATACCGCGGTTCTCAGGCATATCTCAGGGGCCCGGCGGCGTTACCGTACTCGGTGGACCTGAGGGGCGAGCGGATATAATTTTTCATGGCGCGAATGGAGTTCGAGGCTCGTCTGGTGCCGAGTAAACGCGGCTCCGGCGGAGCGTGGGTCGAGCTTCCGCCCGAGACTTCAGACGTATTCGACACCAGAGCTCGATTTCCCATCATCGCCACATTCAACGGCGTGTCATATCGAGGTTCGACCATGCCCATGGGGGACGGCACGTTCTGTGTCGGTCTCACCAGGGCAGTCCAGTCCGCGGCTGGTGTGGAAGTCGGAGACGTCGTACACGTGGTCATTGCCCGGGACGACGGTGAGCGTACGGTAGATGTCCCGACCGATTTCGCGCAGGCGTTAGACCAGGCGGGCATCAGGAAGCGCTTTGATGGTATGGCGTTTACACATCGCAAGGAATACGTGCGGTGGATCGAGGATGCGAAACTGAGCGAGACCCGGCTCAGACGCATCGCCACAGCAGTCTCCATGATTGGTGAAGGAAAGCCCTTCTCCTGAACTGCGGCACGCGCCGGTTCTCTTAGGACGAGAGGCGCCAGCGATAGGACCCACCACCAGCGTGCAGGTTGGAAGAACTTAAGTCGCCGGCGGGCGCCCGCCGGCGAAGGCATATGACGCCAGGATCAGCTGGTATACGACTTCCAGTTCACCTGCATTACGCGGGGCATAGAGCATAACAGTGGTCGGCGGAATCAACCCCCGCAGTGCCACCGGGTGGAGTTCCGCCCAACCGGCATGGATTGCCGCCTGAACAAGCTCCAGCGGAAGGGTCGCATGCAAGCTCTGATCTTCGCCCGGATGAAGATGTGCGAATTCGCGTCCAACCATGAACGCCTCGGGAGGGCCGGCCGGCGCGGCGTCGCTCAGCCAGAGTGCTCGCGCTCCGGGAACGGAAATAGCGGAAAAGCGTTCTTCGACGTCCGGCAACGCAAAGACGCGCTGCACCAGAAGATCACGGATGGTACGATCTGCGGGCTGTCCGTCCAGCTGAGTATGTGGGTTGGTCGATGTGGTACGCGGACGAAGGCCTGAGCGTGCCGGCAACTGAACGGACTTCATCATGTTGCCCGGAGGCAGTATGGGGCAAGAGACCGGTTCATGCTGAAGTCTAGCAGCGCTCCCACTCGCACCATGCCTTTTTGGCGACCCGAATATGGGCGAATTAATCTGTTTAGATGGTTGACGTTAGGCCAGCACCGGCGTAGAATCCTGGAAGAATGACGTGAACGAGGAGGCGTTACCTGCACGTGTCTGCTGCGCCATCGCGGGTGCTTACCTCCACTCTTCTTGCTTTCGTGTGCATGCTCGGCTGGACCCTGCAGCCGGACGGTGCGTCGGCCGCCTCGAGCCCGGCACTCAGCCGGATCTCAGTGACAGCTCGTGACCTCGGGGCGGGATTCCGGCTCGTTGCGCATGGCGGTTTCGCCACTCATGCCAGCGGGCAAACCAAAGCCATGATCTGGACGTATGCGGACGGTGCCGCGGCCACCACACCGGCCGTCGTGCGGCTTGTGAACTGGATCGCGGACTTCAAGACGCGGCCCGCCGCCGCGGAGGATCTCATCCTGGCGTTTGGGAGAACGTGCGGGGGGCACGAGCAGAGCTTTAGCTACCACGGCATATCGGCACAGATCGGCGATTTCGCCGAGGGCTGTTACTATCCGTACACGTTGCACGGCAAGCACAAATCTCCCGCCGTCGTGTTTGTTCTGCGCCGATACTCATATGTCACCGAAGTGCGCGGATACGGGACGCGCGCGCTCGGCGATATGCGCCTGGAAGGTATCGTGGAGCATCTCCTGGCAATTGTGGACCGCCGCATTGAACTGGCGCAGCACGGAAAGACGGCGGGCAAGAAATCCAAGAAACGAGGGTCGACGAAGCCCTTCGTGCGCATATCGTCCTGCAAGCGACCGTGTTTCTTTGACGCTTCGGGCCGCGGCTCGACCATGGCGCCGTCCAGGTATCGCGGCTCTCCCAAGAAGTTCCAGTTTTCGGCGCCCCCCACGTTTCGAATTGCATACAAGTACGACTGCGGGCACAGCATTCGCGATCAAGACACGTTTTATTTGACGTTGCTGGACGACAGCGGCCAGTCCATGATTCTGAAGGGTGAGCCGTTTCAGCGGGACAATGGCGTCTTGACGGCCGGACTCGGAACGGGGGCACGTCGGGCCGTTCTGCGCGTGGTGGTCCAGAACAATAGCTGTACCTGGTCCGTAAAGGCCTACCGGTTTGGTGGAAACACTCAGCCGTAGTTCGGATCGGTCGAGTCTAGTGGGTGAGGCTCCGGCATGTAAGGTAGCCGCCGATCTGTTCCATTTGCGTGGAGAGTGTACCGGGCCACGGGGCCAGGTTGGTGAACGGTAAGGTGAGACGAAGTCCACCCGGGCTGACCGTCGCCGTGCCGAGACGTTGACCCCAGGCGTATGTAGCAAGACCTTTCGTCACTTCGACGTAAATTTCCGTGAGCTGCTTGTAGGTATCGGGGCGGGTGTAGTACTCGATGTTGATGGTGGTGTACAACGACCAGCCCTGCGGAAGTTTGCGATACACGTAGGCGTAGTAGTCATCGATCCGTTGTACGCATTGGAGCCGAGCGGTCTCGGTAAAGGCGCACGGTCCGACGAATGCCAACCTGCTATACGCCGGTCCGTGCTCTGCGGCGGGCCGGCAGTTCACGCTGGGTGCAAGTGCCAGTATGGGCGCTTTGGCCTGAGCGTTCGGCGTTATCACAAGCAATTTGGGTTGAGCCTGGCCGCCGGAACCGCAGCCGGCAAGCAAGACGGAGACACAGCACATAACCACTGCATTCTTTCGAAACACGGTCACGTACTCCAGGAGCGGCGTACCGCAACTGCCCCTGCCGCGCTGGCGGCGAGCGCCGTCCCGGTCAACACCAGTAAATCGGTAGCGACTCCGTTGAGACCGGGATAAAAGAGGCACTGGCGGAGCCCGTCAATGGCGTATCGCATGGGAATAACCGTGGTGAGGGTGCGAAGCCAGCCCGGCAAGAAGGCGATGGTCGTGAATCCCCCTCCCAGGAAAAACAGGTACGTGGCGAGCACCGATGCCGACATCGCGACCGTGCGCGATCCTCGCACCACCGCTCCCAGAAGAGCTCCGAGCCCGGAAGCGGCAAGCCCAGTGGTCAGAAACAGCGCCGCCATCGCGGGCCAGTGGGCGAGCGGAGGAGAAACGATGCCGGTTGCCCAACAGATCGCAAGCGCGGGCAGGAGAACGGCGAGAGACGCGAGCAATCCTCCCAGGAGCCGGCCCATCACCAGCGTCCAGGAGGATAGTGGCGCGAGGGAGAGGTGGCGGGACGTACCGCGATCGATGTCTTGCGCGCTGAGGAGTGCAGTGCCCATCAGGCCAACACTGAGAATCAGGAGTACCAAAGCAGGGAGCACCTGGTAGCGCAAGAAGTTGACATTGGTCTGGCGCAGATCGTTTTCGTCCACGGCAATCCGATACGGATTGGGAAGGAAAATGCCCGTGCTCCCGCCGCCGATCTCGCCCTGGATGCCCAGTTGTGGAGCGTCGAACTCGGCGACTGACCGGGCAACCGTGCGGCGGATATCGTCGGAAAAATCGATGTCGACGTTGTTCAACGTGAGGTCGAGGGTCGCCGTGCGAGTGACCACGCCGCGATCGAATCCGGGTGGTATGACGATCACTCCCGCTACTTCCTGGTTAGCCAGCATTTGTTGGGCACTCGTGGCATCGGTCACGTTTAAAGCATAGGCCTCCTTGTCCAGCTCGATGATCTGCGCCATCGCCGCGGCACTCGCACCGTGCGATTCGACCACGAGCGCCACCGGTTGCTTCCCCACGGAGAACGTGAGAACCACCAGTAGCAGCACCATTCCCAGCGGTGGAATCAGTGCGCTGATCACCGCCAACGGCATCCGGCTCCAGAGCAGGAGATCGTGGCGTGCCAGTATCCAGATGCCACGGATCACGTCGCGAGCCCTTTGCGAACGGCGAGGGCGGCCGCACCGAGCGCCAGCAGCCCCCAGCCGGCGAGAGCGAGGAAGTCGAGCGGAATCGGTTCAGGCGTCACGCGCAGCCCGTGAGCGGCATCTTCAAGCACGCCGACCACATAGTAAATCGGAGAGAGATGGGCGAGCGTCCAGATGACGTTACCGTCGAACCGCTCCGGTTCGAGCGAGCCGCTGTCGATGTAGAGCGGCAGAGAGAGCCCAAAGACGAGCGACGCGACCGGTAAGGTCCGCTTCAAAACGCACCCGAGCACGACGCCCAGGCAGGAAAAGATGAGCACACTCACCAGCAACGCCGCAATCATCTCCAGTGGATTGACAGGAACCACACCATAGCCGAAAACGACGATTGCGGTCGTCGCCAGCATCGCGGCGAAAGCCACCGTCGATGCGGCGAGCATTCGCCCTGCCAGCGGAGCGAGCGGGTGAACAGGCACCACTGCCAGCATGCGGATGGCACCTGACTCGTACTCACGAGCCACGGCGACCGCTGCCAGTATGCCGGCTACCACAAAGGCATCCAGGGCAAGGGCGCTTACCACAAGGTAGGGGATGAACCCGGTGTCGTGCTGCAAGAGATCGCGTTCGGCAGGACGAAGATGGATATTCGGTAAGTGGCTCTGGAGGGCAAACGTGACGATAGCGGCCGGTAGAGCTCGCTGAATGTCTTCAGTGAGGTCAGTATCGATGTTGTCGACCGCGACCGGGAGGGCAACGGTTTTGCCCTGTTGGATCGTGTGAGAAAACCCGCGGGGGATCGTGATGACCGCGACCAGGTCGCCCTGACGAAGCTCTGCCATTGCCGCCGGTGTATTCATGGTTCGGAGCGAGAAAGAGTGGTGATCGGCTCTCAAATCGGCAATGAAGCGATTCGCCGCCGCGCTATGGTCGTGATCGACCAGCGCGGTGGGAGCACGACTGCCGGTCAAGCCGAACAAACTGACCAGTAGGAGGAACGTGATCGCCTGTACGACGGTGAGAGCAACCAGCAGAGGAGATCGCCCTAACTGCAGCAATTCGGCCCGCATCCCGGCCCACACGGCCAGAACGGTCCGCCTCACGACGCCTCTTCCAACGCTCTAAACACTTCCGCGAGATCGGAAGCACGTATACGGAAACCGCGAATCGGCGCAATTTCCAACACGCGGCGGACTGCTTCGTCGGTGGCTGCGTGTGCGTGAAGGAAGATGGAGACACCACTCGGTGTTACTTCCACTCTGAAGACGCTGTCGAGCCGAGACACTTCGAGGCGCAACCTTTCGCCCGCGTCCGTATCACACTCCACGTCGATGCACCGGCCGGCCCGTGCCACCAGAGCATCCGGTGCTTCGGTAATGAGAAGACGGCCGTCGCGCAGCACGGCCACGACATCGCACAGCGCCTGTGCCTCGTCGAGGTAATTGGTTGCTACCAGCACGGTTCGCCCCAGAGACCGAAGCAGGCGCAGGTGCGACCAGATCGCGTGACGAGCCTCCACGTCAACCCCCAGGGTGGGTTCGTCGATGACCAGGAGCTCTGGATCGTGCAGGAGGGCACGTGCAATGGCGACCCGCCGGCGTAGACCTCCCGAGAGGGTGCGGACCACATCGCCGGACCGGTCGGACAGTCCCAGTAAGTCGAGCACTTCGGCGACCCGTACTTTACTATCACTGACCGAGAACAGTGAGGCGGAAAACCGGAGGTTTTCAAACGCGGTCAGCTCGTCGTACAACGCCGTTTCCTGAAGGACGACACCGATTCGCCGGTTCAATTGCCTGCCGCGAACCGGCAGCCGTTGCCCAAGGACGCTGACCCTTCCGTCGGAGGCGCGACGCAGGCCACTCACCATTCCGAGCAGCGTGCTTTTCCCGGCGCCGTTTGGTCCCAGGATGCCGGCTATGGATCCGCGGTCGATCGTCAAGTCGATGTGGCTGAGTACCGTTCGTGAGCCAAGGCGGCACGACACGTCGTCGAGTTGTATCGCCGGAGTGCTGATTGTGGCTGGGCCCATGGCTCTAGCTTGCACCAGACCTACCCGTTCCAGCCTGAATTTTCGCTGGCACGATCCTGAGCGTGACTAGAGGTCACGAATCGGTGCCCGCAATCCTATTACTCCACGCCCTCGGAAGCAGTGGTGTAGGAAGAAGGTGGCCGTTCCGGTCGCTGCGCGGGAGACCGGCCGCGCCGTTTCGGACGTCGCACCTTCATGTCCTCGGCCACCACGTACGAGCCGATCACCACCAGGGCGGCAAGCGCCTGAGCCACCAAACCCTGCACGTTCGGCAACACGGCGAACCACAATCCCATCCAACCGGGAATCGGCAAGCCAATGGAGGTCGTCGCCAAGCCACCCGGCTTGCTGTAGCTCCTGAACGCTTTCCCCGGTCATCACAACCAGCACGCCACCCAGCATGACGCCGGTCAGAATGAGCATCTTCTTATACGGCAGCTTGTGATGGGCAACGAAGGTGAGACCGCCAACGACCGCGGTGAAGGCCGCACCCAATGCGACTCCCCATAGCACCACTGTTGAGCCGGCCTGGAGTCGCAGGGTCTGAAGGAAGAGTACGACTTCAAATCCTTCTCGATACATCGCCGTAAAACCGAGCATTCCCAGCCCGAGAAACAGTTGAGACCGGCCATCCGACCCAAGTGCCAGCAGCCGCCGACGCCGGCTGTTATGGTGCGAGATCCACCCGGTCCAGTAAATCTTGTGAAAGAACCAGTTCATAACCACCAGAAGTACTGCGATTGCCAGGAGCCCCGTAACTGCCTGGATTTCGAGCGCGGGAGCACTGACCGCGTTGAGAATCGCCACCGCGACGAACCACGTGGCGACGGTTGCAAGCAGTGCCACGCCAACTCCAGCCGCCACCGGCCGGCGGTACGAAGCCTGAGCGCCGTTGAAGCTGGCAGTCAGAGCGGCGATAACCAGAATTGCCTCCAACCCCTCGCGTAACACCAGCACGGCGGTATCGAGAATGACGGCGCTGCGCCCTAAATGCGGCACGGTTGGATCCGGATTTCCGGCGGCCGTCACACCTTGCCAGACAAGGATCGCGAGGACCACCAGGCCACTGACCACGAGCAGTGGAACCCCGGCGGTACGTAGCTTCAAAGTCGAATTGTTCACAGTACTGACTTGAGCCCCCGTTGCATTCCCGAGCAGGACGCGCAATCGATGGCGAGACGAGATAAGGAGGAAGTGGGGAAACCGAAGTGTGTCACGACCGAACTCCAAACAGAGGGGGAGGCGGCTGGCCGGCTCGACGTCTCGAGATACTTGTTAGGGTGCCCTAACAAGTCGATGGTACTGCCTGCGGAATGTCATCTGCAAATGGCGGGCGTGGCCGTTCTCGGCGGAATCTGCAGGTTGCCGTCCATGATTTCCCGAGTGCGCCCTCTCACCCGGTCATACCGGAGCCGGACGAACTCGGTCGCGGCGATGACGCCGATTATGCCGGCAGGGAAAGTATCTCAATTCTCCCCCGCAGGCTCCTGTATGAATGCGCGTGGGTCGGTTCAGTGTCCCGTCACTTTTTTGAAGGCATAGCGCGCGATCCCGGCCATCGCCGCTTTTGCAATGGGGTTGCCCAGAACGCTGCCCATGCCGCTGCGCCGTCCGCCCCCGAACATTCCGCCACCGCCCAGCATGTTGCCGCCGCCGAACATGCCACCGCCGCCCAGCATGTTGCCGCCACCGAACATTCCGCCCATGCCCATGTTTCCACCACCCAGGACCAAGCCCAACATGCCCGGTTGCTGCCGTTGCATCTGCCCGGCCAGTTGGGCGAGAAACGCGGAGTCTCCATATTGCTGGCCCCCTGCACCGGAGAACGTGGGGCCCTGATAACCCTGCTGTTGCAGGTACTCCATGAACTCCTGGCGCTCCTGTGGTGACAGACGCTCAAATGCTTGCTGAGCCGCCTCCTGATACTGTTCCGGAGGCAATTCCGCTGCTACCTCCTGATGCCGTTGAAGCACTTCTTCGTCGGAGTATCCGTCCGACGGGTGTCCTTGGTCGTACCGATCGGCAAAGTCACGGTACTCGTCATGGCGCGCTCCGCCGCCCACCAGGCTCTCTAGAATGCTCATTCCCTGTTCCCTCCATTTTGTGATCGCCGTCACACCTACTCGATCCATTGGCAAGGAGCGTACCACCTCCCGCCGGGAGTGGCGGCGGACCGCTCCTGGCCGCACGATGGTGAGCGACGGAGTATATCCATGATGGATATAATGGAGAAGGCTGGCGCGTCGCACCGCCGGACCGCATTACGCGGTGTCGCGTGACCGTTATCCGCCGTGGAACAGGTTTCTCACCGAACGGGAAAAGGTACCGAGCACGATATGGATTGGCATCCGTCGCGAACGTCCGCTTACAGGTGTACCTGCCATAGCGGTGTTGCTACCCGGGTATATCTCCACGGCGACATATACCCATTCCGTTGTCGCCTCGCGGAAGGGTGGTTTGAGGAAAGCCAGATTACAGTAGATCTGGGCATCACCGACGTGTACACGGCCTATAACAAAGGTTCACTCTGTTGACAGAGAAGGCGTACGGCGTACAGGGAAACGAGCGGTTGACTGCCACTACCGGGCTCGTCCTTCTGGTGCTGCTTGCAGTTGAAGGGTTCACCGTGTTGGGCGTTAGAGAAATGTTCGGCATTCACGTCTTTGTCGGACTGCTGCTGCTGCCGCCGATCGGACTCAAACTGGCTAGTACCGGATATCGCTTCGTTCGCTACTACACCGGGAATACTGCGTACCGCCAGGCTGGTCCGCCGCGCCCACTCCTTCGTGTCATCGCGCCATTTCTCGTGCTGTGCACAGTCGCGCTGTTCGGATCGGGGCTGCTGTTGCTACTGGAAGGCCCGCAGAATCACGATACGGTTCGTACGATCCACACTGCCTCGTTTTTCGTCTGGTTCTGGCTGATGGCAATTCACGTTCTCGCCTACATCTGGCGTTCTCCCGGTCTCGTTTGGGCCGATATCTCGCATCAGGGAAGCACGTTACGCGGCGGTCTGAGCCGTGAATCTCTCGTGGTCGGGAGCGTCCTGGTAGGCGTCATAGTGGGAATCGTGTTCTTGCCGCTCGACTCCAGTTGGGTTAATTGGTTGTCGTTTCGACATTTTGGTGGCTAATGCTACAGATCGAAACTCTGTCCAATCTCTCTCCCACACGACGTCGTAACGGTCGACGTCTACCGCGAGCGTTCCCCGCCAAAATGCAAAGGACGTATCAGTCCCGGGAAAACACGGTGTAGCAACACGCCCGAATAGGTGCCAATGTAGGCCGGTATAAGCGGTATCGGGGCGGGTGAATCGACATCACGATGAGGATAGCTGAACCCCGCGCTTCCATACGCCACGAGCAGAGCTATGGGGATTCCCATGCCCAAAATAAATGCCACTTTCCAGGCGCCGGACGGACGCGCCAATCCAAAAAGACATCCACCACCCAGCAAGAGCGCAATTGACAGAGCGTCGTCATCGTACCTGAGGTGTGCGTAGCCCACGGCGAGCGATAGGATGACGACCGAGAGATAGATGTATTGCGGACGCACTATGTCGTCGTGCGGGGATGCGGATCGGCGCTCGGCAGCCGCGGAAGCGACGAGATCGGAAAACGCGTGCAACCAGAAGCCGAATAGTCCGTGAAAACCGTGATGGGTGGGGCGTCGAGCGGCAACTCGAAAGACTTCTACCATGTCTCGGCCGAACTCGCGCCTGAACCCTGAGGGATAGAGCACCAGCATGAGCGCGTACAGACGTACCGAGGCAGCGACGCTGTATTCGCGCAGCCGAAACCGACTCATTCGGCGCCCTCCACCAGAACAGATTTCGGTCCCGATAGGAGCTGCTTGGCCCGCGCGACATTCACCAATCGAGCGAGCCGCTCCGCTTCCTGCCGGGCAGCCTGTCGCCCGACAGCGGTGATCTGATAGTACTTACGACGGTCATCACTGAGGGTGGAATCGGGGCGCCCCCGGCACTCCGCGATCATACCTTCGACCAATAGTTCTTTGATCGACCGGTACAGCGTTCCTGGCCCGAGACGCACTTCGCCGTTGGTTTGTTCCGTGACCTCGTACATGATGCGGTACCCGTGGCATTCATGCTCGGTGAGCACGAGCAATATCTGGAACATCGCCGGCGTGAACGCGCCGGTCGATTTGCGCTCACGAGTCATGGGGCATCTCCTTCAAGCTGTGTACTGCCGATCTGGAACCGAAAGGGGTCCAGCTGCCGGCCCGTACTGTCCGAGTCTAAGCGCGAGAGTATGTCACCCTTCCAACCAACTGCGTAAAAAAGTGACACCACGCATAACATCTGTCGCCGCAAGGCGGTAGGGCGAAGCATACGGAATGTCGGCGTGCGTATGGCCGGGGTGTTGTTCCCGGATTGCGCTTAAAAGGTCGGCAATCAGGAGTTCGTGGGTCACAACCAATGCGCAGTGCTCCGGCCGGTGACAGACGTCGCTGAAGGCCGTGCAGAGGCGAGCGGCGACCTGCAGGCGGCTCTCCCCACCCGGAAGCGGAGTCGCCAGGTCGTGCGCTCGCGTCCAGGCGCGGTAGCGCTCCACGGGCTGGCCCTCGAACGCGCCGGTGCGAATATCATCCAGATTTGGGTCCACGACGCAGTCGATCCGGCGTCCGGCGAGTGCTAGAAGCGCAGTCTGTTGCGTCCTGGGAAACCGGCTTGTGACGCACAGGTCGATCGGGTCGAGCGCGATCTCGTGTCCAAGGTTTCGTGCTTCGTCTTCCCCGATTGCAGTTAACCCCGCGTCTGCGTCCGGATCGCCGTTCTGAATCCCGTCGGCTACGGCCACGCTCGTGCCATGGCGGGCGACAATGACCTGATCCACGGTTCCTCCTTCTTTACCGTTTCAGCCGATCACTCACATTTATCTGTTCGATCGAAGCACCGGGGAATGCAGCGTCGGAGACGCCGAGCAGCGGACAGGGTCGCAGTTGTCACGCTCACGTCATCGAACGGTCATCGGGGAGGCCCACAATGACTCCACCGTGTATGCCGGTGCGCCGCGCATCCGGTGCTGCTTCCGTTCTCACAGCCGAACTGCGAAAGGATTCGATCCCATGCGAAAACTCCTCTTGACCGTCACGTCAGTGGTCGCGATCGTCATCGTGCTTTCCGTCTGGACCATGGGAGGCAGTGTAGCGGCGGGAACCCATAATTCGGTTCACCGTGTTACGAAGACCGTCCACGCCACGACGGTAAATGGCCGATTTGGATTCAGTCCTGGCAAGCTCACGATTCGCGTCGGCACAAAAGTCGTGTGGACCAACAGTACACAGGCACCGCACACGATCACTGGATCGGGACACTGGTCCATCAATAAGCAGCTTCCACCGGGCGCCTCGGTCAGTAATGTGTTTACGAAAGTAGGGACGTACCACTACTACTGTGCGATTCATCCGTACATGGTGGCAACCGTGATCGTGCATAAGTAGCAACACGCGCTCGCCCGGCCGGCTCGGTGTCGCTCTCCAGTGTAGGGTGGCGCACTTCGGCCCCACGTATCTGATCGGGACGGACGGATGCGAGATGCCCCGCTGCTACCGGTGGATCAGTGCGCTGGTCTGTATTCTGCTTTCCCCCCGTGCTCGGCGCCCGGTCATATCCGTGGCGCCGGCACCACGTGTGACTCCAGCAGCGCGTGGAGGCCCGACACACGGGAGCGAACCACGGTTCTGCCTGGCTCGCGTGTGGAGTGGGCGGCCGGTGCCTGCGTGGAGCACAGGTCGCTCCAGGGAAACGAACGACACACTGCGTTCACCGATCCGGAAGACTCGCCGTCCGCAGGCAAATTCCATAGGGTGAGTTCGGCGTTCAAACTCAGCGCTCGACCATCGAGGTCTCGGCCGCGGGGCGTCTGCGTTTTAACGGCTACCAGAACCCTTTACCCCGGATGGCTGAGTCGCAAGCGGTGGGCGCACCTGAAAGCCGATCATTGCGTAGCTCATGCGCTTCCTACATGGTTTGTGTCGGGGGGGGGCAGCCTTTTATCGGGAGGGAGAGACGGAATGTCGAACCTTTGTTGACCTCCGACTCCACGGTTATGTCGCCGCCATGCGCATGCATTACGCCCCGAGCCAGGTACAGGCCCAGTCCGAGCCCTTGTGAACTGCTGTTTTTGGCAAACCGCTCGAAAAGTGCCGGCAGAAGATCAGCCGCGATTCCTGGTCCCTCGTCCCGAACCTCAATAATCGCCCACTCACCATTGGCTCGTGTCTCATGACTCAGTGTGAGGGTGATCGGCGTATTCTCCGGACTGTGCCGCACGGCGTTGCTTAACACGTTCTCCAATGACTGGCACAGTCGAGTGGCGTCTGCCTGGAGAGTCAGCTCGTCGGGCAGTCGCACATCGATGTGGTGTGCCGTGCCTCCATATCTCTCGGCCACGTCGAGGACCAGCGGAACCAGATCAACCGGTGCCACCGAGAGGGCGAATACTCCACCTTCCAATCGCGCTGCGTCCGTCAGGTCGGAGATCAACTGTTGCATCCGTGTGATCGCTCGGGAGACCTCTTCGACGCTACTAAGGTCTCGTAACCGGCTCTCCTGTTGCGCTCGTCTACGGAGGAGATCGATATGGCCTTTGACCGGAGTCAAGTGATTATTTAAATCATGGGCCAGTACCGTCATCAATTCTTCGGCTGCGGCACGTCGAGCGTGCTGAACTGCCTCAGCCGCGACCTGCTCTGCAAGTTCCGCCCGTTCTGCCACCATCCCAACCCATCGAGCGAGAAGTTCCATAAAGGCGAGGTCGTCTGCCACAAAGTAGTCCTGACGGGAACTGAGAGCCACCAACACTCCTCGCCGTGTGCCGGCAATGTCCAGGGGCACTGCAATGACCGATTGCCCTCCGAGTCCTTCCGTGATGCCAATGAGCATACCGGGATCGTCTTTGGCCTGTCCCGAGTAGTACGGTTCTCCCGTCTGGAAGACCTCAACCTCACGGCCTCCATTGGCCAGGGGCAACCGGTTCATGCCAATCATGTGCTGGCGTCTGCCCATCGGCGTATTACTGGTTCCAAGCGCCACGAGAGAGTTCGTCTCCGGTTCATAAACCATAGCGTCGATCTTGTCTGCCTTCATGACCCCCGAAATCAGGTCTGATGCCTGATTCAACGACTCCTTCATGGATGTCGCTGGGATCGCAAGGAGTCGCTGGAGCGTGTGAAGCGATGCAGCTCCGCTGTTCTCCGTGTCTCGGGCGGATGCGACTTCGTCCTCGGCGTACCCGATCGCACTCAGCAGTTGGGAGAGCCTGCATTCAAGCGCACTTGCTAACCGTACAAGTGCAGGAAGCGAGGGCATCCCGTACTTGCCGTTCTCCAGAATCGAGACGCGTTCCTGCATCCAACCCGTACGGTCGCCCAGTTGCGTCTGTGTCAGGCCAAGCGCCCCACGACGTTCTCGAACAAAGGCACCAAGCGCCTTCTGTTGCGCCTCACTACTTGGGCCGTTGGTCGTTACGTCCATGAATCCTGCTTTCTCTTAGCTCTACCACCCGGGACACAACGTCCTGAATTCTGGTGAGCGACACGAAAGCAGGTGAGAGATGTACCGCCGCATCGACTCGCAAGTGGAAATTGACGTTTCCTACACGAGCACCCTCAGTGTACCGCAATTTCTACATCTCGTGTTCACGGTCACCGGTCCACTCACCGGCACGTAGCCGCTCGATCGCCCGCTCCGTCTGCTCGAGGTAGTACCGCGCTCCGAGCTTTGCAAAGACGCCTTTCGCGCGCTCCAGGCAGGTGTCTGCTTCGCCGCGATCACGCTTGCGTGTGTGTACCATCCCCAGTTCGAGCCATCCCTGTCCCTCGATAAATGGCAAAGTGCCAGCCTGCGCGAGCCCGATTGCCTCGCGCAAAGTCTTCTCCGCCGCGTCCCCCTGTTCCCGCCGGCTCAGCAGCTTTCCTCTTGTGCAGAGGAGGTCGACATCGTAAGCTCTGTTCATCGTCGCGGCGGCTGCTTCCGCGACCGCGGTGTGCAATAAAGTGTCCGCTTCGTCGAACTCGCCGAGCTCCAGTAGAGCATCGATCAGGGTGCGAGCCACGTTGACCACGTCACTGCGGTCCGTCTCCGGAGCCGCGAGATAGGACGTGAGGCGCGCCCGGGCGGCATCGGGCCGGCCGTCCAGGAGCTCGGCGTCGGCCAGTCCCCTTTCCACCCACACCAGGATCTGCGGATCGGGGCGCGTGGTGGCAAGGGTGTGGGCCCGGCTGAAGCACTCCCACGCCCGGTCCTTCTCGCCGCACCCTAGCTCGATGTCGCCGAGCGTGCAGAGTGCGTACTTCAAGTACCACGAGACGTCGATTGACTCGTGGATCTCGAGCACGCGTTCGACCGTACGGCGCGCCTCATCCCACCTGCCGGATCTGTACAGACCCGCTGCGACCATGCTAAGCGCAAACGCCTGGTGGGCTGGATATCCCAATCGCTCGAAGAGGTCGGCGGCACGTTCCCGGTATTCCCTGCTCCTTGTGTCGTCACCGAGGCGGGCGTAGAGCGCACCCGCATTGCTCAGTGCACCGGCTACGGTGACCAGATTCCCCACCTTCTCGGCCAGCGCTTTAGAGACTTCCAGTATGCGAATTCCCTCCTCAACGCGGCCGAGCGCGCCCAGCGCATCCCCCCGGCGCCCTTCCGCAATGGACAGGGCCCGATCGTTGCCGGCGGCGCGCGCCAATGCTCCAGCCTTTTCCGCCATCTGCACCGTCTCCTCGAGATGACCGGCCATTCGGGAGGCACCCGCCAGCGCCACGTAAAGATCGATAGCGGCATCGACGCTGACGGCAAGTTCTTCCCCGGCTCCGATCCGAGGCAGCAGTTCATAGCCAACAGCCAGGCCATCTTCGCAGGTGCCTCCCTCTCGATACGCCTGCACCAGCGTGGCGACCGTGCGTGCCAGATCCTCCAGATTCCCGGTGAGCTCGTAATAGCGGCGCGATGCGTCGAGCACAAGTAACGCGTCGTCGTACCGGCCTATTCGAATCAACACTCTCCCCAGCTTCGATTGCAATCGCGCTAGTTGCTCGGCGTCTCTCTGCTCGTCGACTCGGGCAAGAGCGTCCCGGTAGTAAACGGCGGCAACGTCGTGGGCATACCGCGAAATGGCGAGATCCGCAGCCCGCTCAAGATAGTGAATTGCCTTCTCGTCATTGCCCGCGTGGGTCCAGTGATAGGCGAGCGCATCGACCTCGTCCGGCGATACAGCCTCCATGGCCACGCCGACCGTCGAGTGCAGGTGCTGACGGCGCGCCCCGTCGATGTCCGCGTAAAGCGCCTCCCGGAACAGGGGGTGTCGGAAACCGTACCGGTGCTCCTGCCCTCCTACGGGATCGGGGCGTGCCTCTATGATGCGCAGTGCGTCGATCTCGTCCAGGCCGTTGAGGAGCGCGCTGTCCGAAAGCTCACTCGCCGTGCGAAGTAGCTCGAATGTGCATTCCATTCCCGCCACGGCGGCGAGTCCGGCGATGCGGCCGGCTTCCTTGCTGAGGCGTCCAACGCGTGCCGTCACCAGCTCGGCAGCCCCCGGGGGCACCACCGAGGACAGGCCGGCGGCCGCCTGCCAGCGGCCGTTTGCGCGCGTAATCAGATCCCCCTCCACCGTCGCGTGCACCAGCTCCTGGAGAAACAATGCATTGCCGAGGGACAGTTGAAAGAGGTCGTCGAGCAAGTCCTTACAGACCTCCCCTTCGAGGAGAGAACGCACCAACATCTCCGCTTCGACCCAAGAGAGTCGCAGCAGCTCGATACGGTCTGCCAGCCCGCGGCGCATACACCCGGTGACCACCGTATGTAATGTGCCCCCTGGGCGGACTTCCTCTTCCCGGTACATGGCGATGAGCAGCCAGGGATGGTTCTGCGCGAGGCGCGCCAGGTAGTGCACGAGCTGAATCGATGCTTCGTCGGCAGCGTGCAAGTCGTCGAGCACGAGTAGCAGCGGTCGAACCCTTCCTATCTCGGCCAGCAAGCGCCCTATCGCGGCGAAGAGCTGCATTCGCGTGCCATCTCCCTGCCGCGTGCGCGAGTCCTGCGCGATGGCCGAAGCAAGCATACTGTTGACCTCTGGATAGCTCTCGCTCAGACGCCGCCGGCCTTCCGCCGGCAGGACGCCAAAGTACTCTTCAAGCGCTTCCGCAAACGGCCCGTACGGCAGCTGGCCCTCCTCCGCGTAGCTCGTTCCCCAAAGCACGACGGCACCGACTTCGTCCGCGGCCAGCGCTGTTTCGGCCGCCAGGCGTGTTTTGCCAACCCCCGCCTCTCCACTGATGAGAACCATGCCACCTTGCCCTGCGCCTAGCTGATCCAGCTTCTCCCGAAGGATCGCCAGCGGTCGCTCCCGGCCGGCAAACAGCGAGCGCGCGTGCCGCCGCGGCACACCCGGCAACGGTACGGCTGCGACTGCATTCTCGGTATCCTCCTCACCAAACTGCCCCGAGAGAACGTCCCGATAGAGCTTCTCCGTTTCCTCGTCTGGCTCGGCGTCCAGCTCGGCGGCCAGCACCTGACGGCAATCCTGATACTGCCGCAATGCCAGATGCCGCTGTTGGGACGTTGCATAGAGCCGCATCAAGAGTCGATGAATATCTTCTCGCGTGGGATCGATCGCCAGTGCCTGGCGCGCGCGCTCGATCGCCGCGAACGAGGCTCCCCGCCGGTCCAGCAGCTCGGTAAGCGCCAGCAGGACCTCGACGTACAGTCCGGACAGCTCTTCCCGCCTCTCGACGGCCCAGTCCTCGAACCGGTCTTCCGGCAGCAGCTCCCCTCCATAAACCTGCGCGGCAGCCTTGAGATCGTCGAGCTCGTGGGTCCGCAGCGCTCTGCGCGCCACGCGCTCGAATTCATCAACATCAACAGTGACGCACTCCGGGTCGAGCACCACCATGTCATCCAGCAAGCGGACGCAGGACCCTATCCGGCTCGCTTGGGGAGTGCTGTCCATTGCTCTCCGCATGGAGAGCAGCGCCTGGTGCAAACTTTTTCCTGCGGAGGCCGGGTCGGCGGCCGGCCAGAGGCGGTCCATGAGCACTTCCCGATGCAGGCGGTGCTGCGGAACGGCGGCCAGCATCTTCGCCAACGCCTTCCCGCTCCGCCGCTGCCAGACGCCCTGCGGAACTTCCTCGCCGTCTCGCTCGACACCGAAGCCACCGAGCAGACGAATGTGTACCGTGGCTCGTTGCTCATCGTGCTGCGGTGGTGCCACTGCAGACATCCGTTCAGAGCTCTCTTTCACCGGTTCCTTCCAATTCCCCGCCGCTTCCACCCATAATGCCGAGCAAGTGATGACCTGTCAACAATGTCCCGGGGCCTTCCCGCAGCGACGATCCGTAGAGTCCGCCCGGTGTGGCGGACTGCCCTGAGCCTTCCCCAACCACGATTCGTACCGGTCATCCGAGGGCGTCGCCAACGTGCCAGGGGCCACCTCACCGTTAATTCACGGGCCCTACGGGCTGTTCAAGCAGTTGGAGCGAATTCCAGCAACGGTTGTTACGTGGTTTTCGCGTCGCCTGTAAGTGACTTGTAATTGCCGCCGTTTATGCTCCTATTCAGGTCGCCGGTGCTCATCACGCAGCGCGGCGTTCTACCGTCGCCACGAACCCGCCGGCACGTTAGTCGGGCGCTACGCGGATTCGTGAATACGAAAGGGGCATGGAGGAGACCAGACAATGACGCTGGGTGCGGGAAACGTGCACATTCCGCCCGCTCATGCAATGCTCGAGGCGGGCGAGGCGGAAACGGCCGTGCTGCTCGCCGCCCTCGCCCGCCGAATCGGTGAGCTTTCTGCCGGCCAGGTGCTCGAGGTGGCATCAAGAGCCGCCGACGCCCAGCTGGACGCGGTGGCGTGGTGCCAGGAATCCGGCCATGAGCTCGTAGCGCTGCTGGCCGACGGGCCGGTGACGCGTTTCTGGATCAGGAAGCGCGTCACCGCCACGTAGGTGCCGTCACCGGCATGGATGGCCGCATTCAGGCGTGAGGCGGAATCGTCACTCTTACTGTCCCGTCGGGACGCATCAGGTCTTCATCCCGTCTTTACGCGTGTCAGCTCGATGGGCGCGATGCTCGTGTCCGACGGGATAGGGTACAGATCGAGCGCATTGCCGCTGCAGGTGTATGTCATGGATGATCCGTCGCCGTTGCCCAGGAAAGTGGCTCCTCCTATCGGGTCTCCGTCCAGGGTGACGACGTAATCTCCTATGTCAATGTTAGTGAACTCGAGATCCCCCTTGGTCGGCGTGTCCCATTTGGCGGTTGTTGTCCCGCTGGAGAGTTCGACTGACCCCGAGCCTCCGCTGTCCGGCTCCGCCAGGCTGACTGTGAAGTTGTTCGCGGTTACCGTCACCTTACCCTTTTTGTCGAAAGCCATGGTTTCCGTCCCCGACATGCCAGTCAGTACGTATGCGCCATCCGAAGTCGTAGATACAAACTTACTCTCATCCGTTACGGTCCAGGTTCCAAAGAGGCACGCATCTCGTGACGAACAATAGTCGTCGAGCGACGCACCCGTTGCCGTGACGGTTGACCCACTCTCTGCCCCGGTCAGGGCGAGATCGGCGCTACCTCCGTTCAGTGGCGTGAGAGGCGGTCCATCGTAGGTTTGCCCCTCCGGGCATTCACATCCGCCGGACTTGGCACAAAAGTCAACTGAGCCGTTAAGGACCATATCCGTTTTGGTGTCCGAGAAGCGGACATGTCCCTCCGCCTGGAGCGTCACTATATCGGCTGCTGGAGCGAGGACGTACAGCCCCTCCGTGTACGGTTGCGCGTCTCTCGTCTCGGAATCGGTGGGCCCAACCGGCAGTGCTTGCGGCGTTGGGCCGGATTGCGCAGGTACGCCGGGTCCGGTGGTATCCCAAGCTTTGCCGCGCGCCGTGTCGCGGAAGAATCCCGACGCCCAGCTATCGAGAAAGGTCTTGGCAGCAGCAGCACCGGCGCTATACACGGCTGCATGGAAGGCGTCGGCGTCGCTCCGTGCCGTGAGCATCGGAGCCATCGCGTCCCAGGGATTGATGCCGCTTTCCTGCAAGTGGGAGTAAAACCCGATTTCGCGGTAACTCTCGGGTCTAGGGACGTCGGCAAGTGCGACCCCGGGGTTCATCAGATAGTCGCTCCACCATCTACCGTCGTCTTTGTCTGGTCCTGCGACAATTGCCGCGGCCCACTCCGCCGAACCTTCGTCCACCCAACCCTGGTACGGCGGGCTCCAATAGGTGGCGAGTCCGACCAGCACACCCTGGAAGCAGTGGAAAAGCTCGTGTGCCAGGGTGTTGTTCTTGTTCGCTTGCTTTGCAAGATTCGCCGCATTGATCTCGATCCAACACGACGAGATCGTTGGGCCGACCTTCTCTCCTAGAGGGTCATAGACGCCGGTGGAGGCGTAATCGTCCTCGCTAGCAGCCGCATACTGCTTGGGATTGTTTAGGCAGACTGCGATGCCGAGGGCGTGGTGCAGCTTGGCCTCGAAGACCGGGATGAACTTTCTGATGCTGGCAAGGTAGCTTTTGACTACCTTGCCCTTCTTGCCTGGAGGGCCGCCGGACGGGTAGATGCTCTTGAGCCCCGGGCTCGTGCAATCGAATGCAGCGGGCGGGTCCTCCGACTTGGGAGGTTTCGGCTTGCCCGCCAGCGGAGGCGCGCCCACGTCCACCCGGTCGACGTGGTGGGTGCCGGCGGGGGCGGCATACCCCACGGTGAGGAGTTTGCTGGTCGGTCCCGTGCTTGAGAGGGAGAACCCGAGAACCATGAAACATCCAATGCCGAGTCGCGCCCGTTTGTTCATAGGTACCCTACTTCATGGTGATGTGGAAGAGACTGGTGCAGTGCCAGGTCGCGCGGAACTGGAACCCGCTAACCGTTGAAATGCCCTTCGCCGGGTAGACGCGCACCGCCGCCGAGTCGGACCATGTGCCGCTCAGGCCGCCGTTGCTCACCCTGGCCGTGCTCTTGATAGTCGCGGAACCGTCGCCGTAGGAGTGCCCGTTGACGGCGAATGTGCCGCTTACGTTCACCCCGGCATACGTGCGCGAGCCTCCACCGGGGCGAAAGTTGTCGATGGTGAAATTGACGCCCGCCTCGGTCGGCTTGCTTCCCGGAAAGAATTCCCCCGTCGTGCGGACCTGCAACTGGTAGGTCGCCGGGTCGCTACCAAACGCCTGCTTGACGACCGCACAACCTACAAAGAGGAGTGCAAGCAGGGGCTGGCCCGCTGGGGAGCTCTGTACTGCCTGCGAGAAACCGCCGTGGTCGTGACTCTTTCCTGAGATTGTGGCGCTAAAGCTGACTGTGCCTCCAGAGGCCCGCGCGGTTGAGGCGGATGCCACGCAACTTGCAAGGGCGAAGACGATGAGGCTGCTGTGTCGAACTGAACGGGAAATCATGGGCACGCGCATTTCTTTCCTCCTGTGCTTGGAAACCGAATCTTGGATTACTGCAACGGCTCGTTGCAGCGATGGCAGAGACGTCGACACCTAGTCGTTTCAGGGGTGCGGCAGAATAGTCACAGTGGCAGTTTTCGTTGACGATCCACCTGCTGTAGTGGCCACGACGGTGATGTGGCCCTTCACTTGCTTGGCCGGGTAGTAGCCGATCGTGATGGACTTGGTGATGCGCCCGCGCGCGCCAGGATCACCGTAGTAACCGACCGGCTTGCCGGAAGTGTTCGTTTTGACGGTACATCTGCCTCCTCATTACTTGTTGCCAATCTTGACCAGGAATGCGTCATCGTTCCCGGATGCATTGAATGCTTGCCCGTGGGTTCTGGGAAAGTTTGCCGATGTGGTGACACCGGTTGCGAACAGATTTCCGGATCCGCCGATGGCAAGCCCTGTGATGTGCATCGGCCGCATTACCACCCAGATAGGAGCTGAAAAGGATTCTCTGCCCTGCTCCTCCCAGCGTTGCCACGAACCCATCAGAGCCCCCGCCGTGGAAGCTGCCCTGGCCCTTGAGAGGGTTGACCATGGCGTACTGGCTCCCATCGGCCGCACCGCCAATCGTGGCGTACCCTTGCTTGTTGACGACGATGGCGTAGGAGCTAGACGCTACCGGAACTCCGATGACCGAGCTGTACACAACCTTGCCGTCGGCGGAGTACTTGGTGACGAATGGGCTCTGGGCATTGATCTCGTCGAACACGACTCTGGAGGGGAAGTTGGTGGAGTTGGTGGCCCCTGTCACGTAGATATTGTTCGAGCTGTCCACAGCGACGGCGGTAACCGTGTCGGCTTGCGAACCGCCGAGAAACGTGCTGAAGATGACCGTGTTCAGGTTCGGGTCGAGCTCGGCCACGAACCCGTCGTAGAGTCCACCGCCGTATACCGGCTGAACCGCCTTGTCGGTACGGAAACCAGGTGCGCTGGTGCTTCCCGCCACCACGACATTGCCGTTGCTCATAACTGCGATGCCGTTTGGAATGCCCTGACCATTCAGACCCAGGTCCCCATCCGTTGTGCCCGAAGCACCGGGACCATTGCGGTCGATCTTCACTATCAGCACGCTCGGACTGCCTTTCGCCGTTGGATCGTCGGCTACAGCGGCGTAGGCATCACCCTGTGCGTCGAGCGCGATCGCTGTGGCGTAGTCCGCGGCTCCATAGGTCAAGCTGTAACGCAGGGCGTTGCCCTGGGGGTTCAGTGAGAGCACAACGGCGGCCGTTCGGTTGATCGCGGCCCGGGGCAACACCGGAAAGTCCGCCGATTGCGTCCAGCCGGCAACGTACGCCCGCCCTGCACTGTCGACGGCGATTGCATCCGCCTCATCCGAGCGGCTCCCGCCGATGTAAGTGCTGTAGAGGAGCGCGCCGCTCGAGTTGAGCTTCATAACGAACATGTCGCTGCCGCCATGCGATGTGCTTTGAAAACTGCTCCGCGCCGGAAAATCTGTGGACTTCGTGTACCCGGTAAGGTAAATGTTCCCTTTGGCGTCGACCCTGACGCCGTATGAGGTGTCATCCCCGCTTCCACCCAGGTACTGGGCAAACAGGAGTACCGGATCGATAACCAGCGGCCGAGATCGGTCGTACTGTCCTACCCGGAAGCGAACCGTGTCCCCGCCGTCAAGTGCATAGCCGCCCTGAATGGAGTGCCGAGCGCTGCCGGATCGCTGGTAGATGGTTGGCCTGGTTTCCAGAAGCGAGAGATCGCCGAGATGCAACGCCCCACGTGCGTCGAGCGACGGAGTATGCGTGCCGGCCGTTAGGCGGATGCGACTGGGATCGGCTCCTGGTTTCACGATCCAGTCGTACTCAAGGTGTTGCCCCTGCCCGTGAAAGGTGAGGTCGATACCGGGGTAGACGTTACGGTACGTGACCTGCGCGTAGGTGGGGATGTTGGTGTACCAGTGTTTCGGGTTGTTGCCGATGAAGTAGTTGACGATGCCGGGGAGTTTATCGGCTGCTACCAATTGCGGTTGAGCGGCACCACCGACCGGGGTCATCCGCAGCAGGGAGCGGCCGGTAGTGACGAGCACTGCTCCCCGATTGGTGATATACACGGTCTGGCTGCCGGCATGAGCCAGAAAGCGGACGCCCGTGGGAGCCTGGCCGACATTCTTCTCCAGGTAGAACGGTGTGGAGGGAGTAGGGACGGCAGGAAGGGGAGCCGCGGCGACGGGAGTTGCAGTGCGGGCTGGTCTGGAGAGTCAGCAGCATACTGAGACCGAGGAGGAGTGCACTGCTGAGCCGGAGTCCGAGCCAGCTGCGTGGTGTGCCTCTACGGCGGGTGAAGTGACTGGCGGCACCAGCGATTGCGAAGCTGGACTTCATTACATTCTCCTCTGGCACGTGCGTTGTGGCATGGGCTCTTCGCGGAGCCGGCCATATCCACCACGAACCCAACGGGATCGTGAAGACGAAGGCTATGGCAGCAGGATAGGGCCGGCCACTGACAAATCTCTTACAGAGACGGGGCTCTGTGATGAGCGAGCCTGAACGGGTCTGAGTTACAAGCATCCATCCAAAGGCTTGGTGCGCTGAACTCTTTGTTCTTGACCGTACGTCTAGCTCGCCATCAGTGGTTGCTGATCTTGACCAGGAATCCGTCAAAGGCGGGGGAATTGAACGGCCGCCCAAGCGTTCTGGGAAAGTTGGCCGACGCGGTGACACCCGTTGCGAATAGATTCCCGGACCCGCCAATGGCAAGTCCGGTGACCTTTTCGTCCGAACGACCACCCAGATAGGAACTGAAAAGGACCCTCTGACCTGCTCCTCCCAACGTTGCCACGAACCCGTCTTCGGCCCCGCCGCGGAAGCTGTCCTGGCCCTTGAGTGGGTCGATCATGGTCATCCCGTTCCCATAAATCGAACCGCCAATCGTGGCGTACCCCTGCTTGTTGACGACGATGGCGTCGGGGCTAGCAATCACTGGAACACCGATGATCGAGCTGTACACGATCTTGCCGTTGCTGGAGAGCTTGGTGACGAATGGACTCTCGGCATTGAGCTCGTCGATCAATGTTGTATGGGGAAAGTCGGAGGCCTGGGTATCCCCCGTTACATAGATGTTGTTCGAGTTGTCCACAACGAGGGCGTTGATCGTATCGAGTCCCGAGCCGCCGAGAAACGTGCTGAAGAGGACTTCCTTCAGACTTGGGTCAAGTTCGGCCACGAATCCGTCGGAGTCTCCACCGCCGTACGTTGGCTGAGCCCCCTTGTAGGCAGCGAAACCCTTGTCGGTGGCACCTGCCACCACGACATTGCCGTTCCCCATAACTGCGATGCCGTTGGGATAGCCGACATTATGAAAACCGAGCCTTCCCATCTTTGTTCCTGGACCGTTCGGACCGTTGCGATCGAGCTTCAGGATGAGCACGTGGGGAATTCTTCCCACTACTGGAGAGTCGGCTACGGCGGTGTAAACATCATCCTGTGCATCGAGCGCGATCGCCGCGGCGGAGTCCACCAATCCATAGGCCATGCTGTAGCGGAGGTGGTTACCCTGCGAACTCAGCAACAGCACAACGGCGGCCATCCGACCGCGAAATCGTGGCCTGGGGCACGGTCGGAAAGTCAATCGACGACGTGTCTCCGGCAATGTACGCCTGCCCGCTGCCATCGATGGCCAGGGCGTTGGCATGATCGTCACTTTTGCCACCGATGAACGTGCTGTAGAGGAGCTTGCCGTTGGAGCTCAGCTTCATCATGAACATGTCGTCGTAGCCATGCGATGTGCTTTGAAAACTGCTCTTTACCGGAAAGTCAGTGGAGTCCGTGTTCCCGGTCAGGTAGATGTTCCCTTTGGGGTCGACCTTGACGCCGGATGGGTAATCTTCCCCGCTTCCACCCAGAAACTCGGCGAACAGTATCACCGGATCGATGACCAGTGGCCGGGATCGGTCGTAGTGCCCCACCTGGAAGCGAACCGTGTCCCGGCCGGCAAGCACATATCCGCCCCGAACGGAACGCTGAACGCTGCCGGATCGCTGGTAGATGGTTGGTTCCGTTTCCAGCAGCGGGAGACTGCCGAGATGCAACGCCCCGTGTGCATCGAGCGACGGCGTATCTGTGCCGGCTGAGAGGCGGATGCGATTGGGATCGGCTCCTGGTTTCACGATCCAGTCGTACTCAAGGTCTTGCCCCTGTCCATGAAAGGTGAGGTCGATACCGGGGTAGACATTGCGGTAAGTGACCTGAGCGTAGGTTGGGATGTTGGTATACCAGTGTTTCGGGTTGTTGCCGATGAAGTAGTTCACGATGCCGGGGAGTTTGCCGGTTGCTACTACTTGCGGATGCAGCGCGCCACCCAACGGTGTCATGCGCAGCAGGGAGCGGCCGGTAGTGGAGATCACTGCTCCCCGATTGGTGATATACACGGTCTGGCTGCCGGCATGAGCCAGGAAGCGGACGCCCGTGGGAGCCTGGCCGACATTCTTCTCCAGGTAGAACGGTGTGGAGGGAGTAGGGATGGCGGAGAGGGGAGCCGCGGCGACGAGCGTTGGTGCTGGGCTGGTCCGGAGAGTCAGCAGCATACCGAGACCGAGGAGGAGTGCGCTGCTGAGCCGGAGTCCGATCCAGCTGCGTGGTGTGCCTCTGCGGCGGGTGAAGTGACTGGCGGCACCAGCGATCGCGAAGCTGGACTTCATTACATTCTCCTCTGGCACGTGCGTCCTGGCATGGCTTCTTCACGAAACGAGCCATATTGCCGCCACGAACCCGGCAGCGGCCGGGATGACGTCCCAGCTAGCAGGAAGGTGGGCGGCCCCACAGGGTCGTCAATAAGAAGGCTATGGTAGCAGGATAGAGCCGACCGCTGACAAATCTCTTACAGAGGAGCGTACTTATGATGAGGAGTCAACATTCGACTGCGCCCCACAGCACCTGTGCTGGTTATTGACGGCGATACCTTCCGCCGTTCCTTCCCGCTCATCGCGGCCTGAACTCGATCGTGTCCCGGGCCTGTCCAGCTCGGGAGATACCGAGAGCCGGCCCATGTCTTGGAGGCCTGGATACCATCCTCGTCCATACCGCAGCGTACGCGTGTTCCAACGCGATGCCGGAGAAGCGTATCGGCGCTTCTGCCAACTTGCATGCCGTCGGACTAGCATCGATGGACGGTGACTCACGGGTATCCATCCGAAGCCGGGGTACGCTGAGTTCTGTGCTCTTGTGCATAAAGTGCCCCGTGTAGAAAATTCCACACGGGGTGCTAATTGGTGCGGTCGAGAGGACTCGAACCTCCACGGGTGTTACCCCACATGGACCTGAACCATGCGCGTCTACCGATTCCGCCACGACCGCAAGCGTATTGAATTGTGGTGCCGAGAGAGGGACTCGAACCCTCACGGCCTCGCGGCCACCGGTTTTTGAGACCGGCGCGTCTACCGGTTCCGCCATCTCGGCTGGAGATTCCGATCCCGTTTCGACCCGGTGATGCGGGCCTGATGCCGTCTGGCGATAGCAGCCGCGACGACAATCATCAGTATGGCAAAAAAGCGTGACTCACGCAACAAACCTGCGTGCCGTGGATATGCGCCTACTGTGGAAACTGGTGCACGTCCAGCATGAACTCGTGCTCCGAGTCAACCTTCGCATCGAGCGAGCCGTACTGCTCCGTCACCCAGGGAACCATCCGAGCGTGGACGGAGCGCAGTACGTCGTCCGGAACCTCCCAGCTATGCGAGAACACTCGATTGAGCTGCTGTTCGAGGAGATCTCGGGGCCGTATCTCCTCCTTCCACTGCGCTACGCGGTACACCGCGCTATACGCGCCCTGCGAGATCAGCTCTGCGTCGATGGCGGCCGCGTTTCCGGGACGTACGCTCAACGTGATCCCGGCGTCGGCGACGAACCGCTGCCACTGCCGCCGCATGGCGTAGTCGGGATCACCCGGCATGCTGGGTTCGTGACCGAACAGTACAAAACCACCGGGTTTGAGCACTCGTCTCGCTTCCATCAGAGCAACACGCCATTCCGGCACGAGGTGAAGGATGTGGACTCCCAACACGACATCGAACGAGGCATCGGGGAAGGGTAGGCGTGTCACATCGCCGTTGACCAGCGTAAGCCTGAAGTCGCAACCTTCCACCTTGGCGCGGAACCGGTCCATCATGCGTTCCGAAACGTCAATACCGGTGTAGTCGCAGCCGCGTTGGAGAAACGACATGGCGATTCTTCCGGTTCCCACTCCGATTTCCAGGAAACGCGTCTCGCTGGTTGCGTGTGTGACCGCTATCGCTCGGTCCGCGAGGCGCACTCCCACCGACTCCGGTATTCCCCGGGTTTCATCGTAGACGTCGGCCACACGATCGAAGTTCTTCACGGACTCACCGCTTCGCGAACCTCCGATTCGACGGTGAGCGCGGATCTCCTGGGCTCGGTCACCCTCGATTGCGGCACGGTGAAACGGAAGGTGGTGCCGATGCCCAGTTCACTTTCGACCGTAATGTACCCGCCGTGCCGCTCCACAATCTCGCGCACGATTGCCAACCCGAGGCCGGAGTTTCCTCCGGCTCGGTCCCGACTCTTGTCGGAGCGGTAGAAGCGCTCGAAGACGCGACTCACGTCCTGGGGTGGGATCCCCGACCCCGTATCGGTCACCGCCAATTGCACCCAGCCGATCCCGACCGCATCCGCCGAGACGGTGATCGCACCGGTGGCCGGTGTATAACGCACCGCGTTGTCTACCAGGTTGCGCAACGCTCGCTCTAGCTGCGCCTCGTCCACCTGGATCGGCGGGGCCGTCATTGGAACCGCGTTGTACATTGGAGCGATCCGTTCGTTTTGGTGCGCCAGGGCGACCCGGTCGAGGACGCTCTGCACGAACGGGCGCACATCCACGCGATTTCGCGTCTGTTGCTGCAAGCCCGACTCGAGACGTGTGAGCTGCAGCAGATCTTCCACCAGACGTTGCATCTTCAGCGACTCATCATGGATTATTTGCGCCGACTCGACGGTCTCAGCAGGGCCCGCGGTGCCATCCAGCAATGCTTCCGAGAAACCGTTGATCATGGTAAGCGGCGTGCGAAGATCGTGTGACACATTGGCCACGAAGTCGCGCAGAAGGCGATTTGTGGATTGCACCCGCTCGGCCATCTCGTTGAATCCCGCGGCGAGCAACGCGATCTCTCCTTCCCCTTGAGCAGGTACGCGCACATCGTAGTCTCCCTCGGCCATTCGCACCGTCGCCCGTCGGATCCGCACCAACGGGCGTGAGATCGAAAACGTAAAGTACAGACCGATGGTCAGCCACACTGCAAGCGCGGCAAGCAAAACCGCCGCGAGAACCCGGCCCCACGACGACACGTCGGGCCGAACGTCCGCTACTCGCGTCACGAGCAATACGGCTCCGGCTGAGCGGCCGTGCGTACCGATAAGCGGGCTCTGAAACGTGTAGTAGTTGCTGTTGTGCTGCAGACTGACGACCGCGCTTTTCGCTTGCTTCAGGGCGGATGGATCGAGCTGATAGCTACCCGTGGTGTCACGAGATTGTTTCACTCCGAGCACCGGGTTTCCATCAGCGCCCACGATTACCAGGTGAACCTGCAACAGGCGATTGGATACCGCGATCAGTTGGCTGAGCTCGCTGCTTCCGCCGTGCCTTCGAAAGAGGGCCTCCACCTGAAGCGCGACGCGCTGTGCTTCCTGCGCCCGGTCACCCTTGCGCACATCCGTGCTTCGCTGGACGAGAATCGACGTGAAAACCACGACGACCACCAGCAGCCCCATCAGGGTTATCAAGAGATTGGAGATAACAAGTCGGCTGCGGAAACTGTCGAGCATGGGCCGTCCTTGCACAAGTTTAGCAACCGCCCCTGGTCGCGAATTGCGTATTCTGGGCGAGGAAAAGCACTTGCGGAGGCAACAATGACGCGTGTGGGATTGATTGGTGTCGGAGCCATGGGCGCCCCAATGGGGAAAAACCTTTTGAAGGCGGGGTTCACGCTCAGCGTGTGGGCTCGCCGGGCGGAAGCGGCAGAATCACTGCTCGACGCTGGTGCGGTATGGGCAGACACTCCCCGACATCTCGCAGCGGCGAGCGATGTCGTCATTCTCATGGTGACGAACTCCCCTGACGTGCAGGCTTTGGTGCTCGAAGGAGGAGTATTGGATGGTGCGGCGCCCGGTACCACGATTATCGATATGAGCACCATTTCTCCTACGGTTAGTCGAACCCTGGCCGGCATCTGCAGCGAACGGGGCGTCCGTTTCCTTGATGCTCCCGTCAGTGGCGGCACGCAGGGTGCGGAAGCCGGCACGCTCACCATCATGGTAGGTGGAGATGCCGGCGCTCTCGAAGACGTACGCCCGGTGCTTGACGCGGTGGGCGCACGGATATTTCACGTCGGACCGTCGGGCTCCGGTGAAGTCATGAAGCTTGTCAACAACCTCCTGGTTGGAACGATTGCGGCGGCCACGGCCGAGGCGCTGGTCCTGGGTGCCAGGGCCGGCGCCGACGTGCAAACCATGGCAGATGTCGTTGGCGTGAGCACCGGTGCAAGCTGGCAGCTCAGCAACCAATTCCCGTTACGTGCCTTCAACGGTTCATTTCGACCTGGATTCATGACGGACCTGCTGGTCAAAGACCTCGATCTCGCCCGGCAACTGGCGGAAGAGAACGATGTGCCGCTCGCCGTTGCGAATGTCGCCAGAGAGCTCTTCGGCCGCGCCCAACAGGCGGGATTTGGCTCCGACGATTACACCTCGGTGCTACGAGTCCTCGAAGATGCCGGACACGTCAGGGTGCGTACAGATGCTTCGGACGATTCCTGATTCACAGGGCGGACCGTGCAGCTTCCACGACCGAACCAGTCTCAGTGCCTGATTTGCCGCTCGTCTGCAGTCGTTCTGAAACTGTACCGAGTACCCGTACTCACGGGCTGCAGCGCAAAACTCTTGCTCGTCGACCACCCGGGGGCGGCGGCCGGGGCGCCATACCACGTCCAGCTCCAGGTCGGTGTAACACAATGTTGTGCCGTCGACCCGTGCCGGACTCGCTATGTGGATGTAGATCTGCTTGAGCTTGCCGTTGGGCCGATAGACCTCGACCAGATTGAAGGGCCGTTCAAACCAGTAAATCGTGCGCACATCAAACGCACTGACCCAGCCACCCTGCGGGCCGTACACGCGATGCCCGGCATGCGACAGGGTAATGACGGAATCGTCATCGACGAACTCCACCGAGGCCGTCCACCATCGATAGGCGTGTCCGTCAGATTTGAGGGCACGTACCGTGATGGTGTCGCCGGGGCGGAATGGTGCGGCGGCGCTGTACATAGGTCCTCGATTCGACCTCGCACGTGAAGTATCCACCCTCTGTTCACCTACTATCAACATCTTGGGGCTCTAACCTTGACGCGCGCCATCCCGCGGTGTATCGTGTGCGCCAGTATCTAACGAGGTAGAGCGCATGGATTATACGTGTTTACGATGTGGGGCCGCACATGGCGAGCCTACGGACAATGCAAGCGAGAATTGGTACTGGCGCGTGGTCGAGAACGGGCGGATCGGCCCGTTTTGCTCGGGCGAGTGCAGTAAACAGTTTCAACTGCCCAATCAACCCGCGTTTAGTCTCAACGAATGGGAACGATTGCACTTTCTGAAATGGCGGATCTTGAACGACGCGCCTGTCGATTCACCGCTCGATAACAGCCAGATCGCCAGTTAGGGTTCGGGACTGCGTCACGGCCATCCGGTGCCGGGCGCGGGTGCCCCGGTGCTGAGGATTTCCCCGGTCCGAGCAGCGACCACCCCGTCGGCGTGCTCGATACCGCGCCATTCAGCCGCCGCCAGGAAGAGTCGCGCGGTCGGGTGGCCCAGCATGGTGGCGTATCAATCGGCTGGGAAAGGCATTCCATCGCGAGTGAGCAGCCCGGCCATGTCGTGTCTTGCCGGGAAACGCTCGACGTTCAGGGACATCTCGTGAGGATCACAGATCGACCTCGAGCGCAAGCCAGGGCACCGTACTGCGGTTTGCCACTATCCCGACAGCTTCGCCGGTATACATGGTGAGCGAGGTGTCGGTCGGCCGTCCGCCGACCGTGAATCGTGCGTCACGTCCAATCGTGATTCGCTTGACGACGCCGGTATTGAGCCGAACATCGATGCGTCGCCCGGCAACAGATACGAAGGATATCACTCCCTCCACCCGCACCAGCGGCAAAACCGTGTCTACGTCATACGCTATTCGAGTTGCTATCCATCGCGTGCTCACTCGCTTCGCGTTGACGACGGCATAGTCATCCCGCGCCAGGCCCTCCACGTTGGCCTCTGCGCTTCCCGGGACGAACTTCGTCTGCGGATTAATGGCGATTTGCACCGGTCCGTTAGGCTGGAGCAAGGTAAATTCGGAGGGACTTCCTCCCTCCGGCAAGAGAGCCGACACCTGTCCGACGAATCGTGTCCGATCGACGACCTGCAACCGGGATGCGTGCGCGGTACTGAGTGGCCGCAGCAGGAAAACAGACACCAACACCAACATGGTAAGCAGGTACCAGGCCTGCTTTCGCTTCTGCCCGCCGAGAGAGTACCACATAGTCACTCAGTGTAGTGAGTAAAGTTGAACACCGTCCTGTTGAAGACCTTACAGACAGGTTAACTTTCGGTTAAACCTCTGTTTAGTCGCCTCAGCGGCTTCGCTATCTCGTTAGAATGCGTGAGAACAGGTTGGCAATAGGGCGGTTTTGATGTCAAAGGGCGATATTTTGATCGTGGATGACGAGCCAGGCATTGTTCGTCTCATCTCCATGTATCTGGAACGCGAGGGCTACGGGACGATAACCGCTCGTAGTGGCGCCGAGGCACTTGACATGGTTGCGCGACTTTCTCCGCCTCTGGTCATACTTGACATAATGCTGCCTGATATCGACGGTTGGGAGGTTTGCCGCGAGATCCGGCGCCACAGTGACACTCCGATCATCATGCTAACCGCGCGTGATGAGGACGAAGATAAAATAGTAGGCCTCGAGATGGGCGCCGATGACTACGTCACAAAGCCGTTTGTTCCGCGCGAGCTGGTAGCCAGAGTCAAAGTGATTTTGCGCCGTACGCGCCAGTCGTCCGCGGATACCAAGAGTGACGCCCTCGACCTGGGAGCGCTTACTATCGATCCGGCGCGCCGCGAGGTGTATCTCGAAGGAGCCCCCATTCAACTGCGCGCCAAGGAATTCGATTTGCTGCTCGAGCTGGCGCGAAAGCCGGGCATTGTGTTCGAGCGGGAAAAACTCCTGCAGGATGTTTGGGGCTACGACTTCTTCGGCGATAGTGGCACCATCGACGTACACGTGCGCCGGCTTCGGGCAAAACTCAATGACGATTCATCGAACCCTCGCTTCATAGAAACCATCTGGGGGCGAGGTTACCGCTTCAAAGATCCCGCGAGGTCTGCATCTAAACCGGCGTAAAGCGACTTTCAGTGATTGTACGGACGCGGCGCCACGCATTGTTTGGTATCATTCACAACGCGTGCACCTATCACGCTCAGATGGACGCCGCCGTTATCTCACCTTTCCTGGAGCAGTTGCATGCCCGTACCCCACGTTGTCACATCGATTCCCGGTCCGAAATCGCTCGAGGCGTACGAACTAGAGCGTGAGCTCATTGCACCGGGGCTGCAGAGCGTTACCCAGTGGGCTCGGTTGTGTATTTCGCACGGTAAAGATTGCGTTCTCTACGATCTCGACGGGAACGCAATCCTCGATTTCATGGCGGGAATCGGCGTCGCCAGCATCGGTCATGCGCATCCCGCTTGGAGTGCTGCCGTGGCTTCACAGGCAGCCAGGCTTTCAGCCGGTGGGTTGACGTCTGAAGCGCGCATTCGCCTGCTGCAGGCGATGCGGTCAATCCTTCCACCCTCCTTGAATAAGATGCAGTTTTACAGCGGCGGAGCCGAGGCCGTAGAGGCCGCCCTTCGTCTCGCACGCTGCGCCACGGGGAAATCCATGGTTGTTGGCTTCTGGGGCGGCTATCACGGCAAAACGGAAGGAACGCGGCCGCTTTCGGAAGGCGAGCAAGTAGGGTATGGGTTGCCGAGCCCCGGCATCGTTTCGGCTCCCTACGCCGATCCCCGTCACTCACCTTTCAGTGGAGATGGGGATTTGGTCGAGCGTACCGCGAGCTTCCTGCGTGAATTGATCGTGCACGGGACCAACCGCGATATCGCGGCCGTCATCGTCGAACCGATCCAGGGGCGCGGCGGAAACATCGTTCCGCCCGCCGGGTTCCTGCGTGCCGTCCGCGACGTTGCGCACGAGCTTGGAGCACTGTTTATCGCGGACGAAATGATCACAGGTTTCTACCGGACAGGCCCTGCATTCGCTTTCATGCATGAAGATTGCGTTCCGGATATC
Source organism: uncultured Chloroflexia bacterium (assembly GCA_963737125.1). Taxonomy (GTDB): domain Bacteria; phylum Chloroflexota; class UBA5177; order UBA5177; family UBA5177; genus JANWJD01. The sequence continues at coordinate 907,583 of CAVTRL010000001.1, forward strand.
CTCATCCTCGGCAAAGGCTTCGGCAACGGATACCCCGTCAGCGGGGTGGTGACCACCGATGAAATAGCGCGGTCTGAGCCGTGGGGGAAGCCGAGTGGAAACTCTTCCAGCTACGGAGGGAATGCGCTGGCGTGCGCGGCGGCGGCGGCCACGCTGGGCGTGCTGATCGAAGAACGCCTGGGGGACAATGCCTCGGATGTCGGCGAGTACATGCTCCGTCGCTTGAGACGGCTGGTCGAGCGATCTCCTATCGTCGGTGACGTACGAGGCAAAGGATTGCTCATCGGCATCGAGCTCGTGCGCGGGCCAGGAAGCCGAGAACCGTTGACCAGAGCCGAAATGCAATCGATTTTCGTCGAGCTCCTGGAACGTGGATTACTCGTCATGCCGTCCGGGTCTTCGCTTCGGATAAATCCGCCGCTCACCCTCACGCGCGAGCTGGCCGACGCCGGATGCGAGGTCATCGAAGAAGTGCTGGTTGGCGTGCGGGCTCGCGTCGGCTCCTCTTTCTAAGAAAGGGGGCGCCGCGATGCAACGGTTCGGTCTCCTCGGCTTCGGGAGCATCGCGGAACATGGCCACCTCCCTGCCTTGCAGTCGTTTTCGCAACTGGAGGTGGTTGCGGTTGCCGACATTTCTCCGGGACGGCGTGCTCGGGCGCGCGAGCTTCTGCCGAATGCAGAGATCTACGAGTCCCCGGAGGAACTGATAGCTCGCGCCGACGTACAGGGTGTCGATATCTGCGCGCCCCCCTCCACCCACGCGGATCTTATAGTGGCGGCCTGCGAGCGAGGCGTGAAGGACATCGTGTGCGAAAAACCATTTGTTTTGTTCGAGTCCGACTATCGCCGCGTGTCGGCGGCGCGGGATAAATCGGGAGCTCGAGTCGTCAGCGTGAACAACTGGCAGTACTCCGATCTGTATGGCCATGTTTCAACCGTACTGCGAGCCGGCGAGATTGGGACCGTTCGATCCGTCGAGTTGCGTACCGGGCGTCCGGCGGTAGCGCGTGGAAATTCCGGTTGGCTTCCCAACTGGCGCACCGAACCGTCATATGCCGGTGGTGGGATCATTCTGGACCACGGTTGGCATCAACTCTACCTATTAATGGGATGGGTTGGCGAGCCCATACGCACCGTGCGGGCCACGTCTCGCACCGTGGACCTCCGTAACGCACCGGTTGAGGACGAGGCCGTTCTCCAGATGGGGTTCGAATCGGCAATTGGGCGCATCGAGCTTGCCTGGACTTCACCGGAACGTACCAACGGTGGCTCGATTCGAGGGTCCAACGGAACCATAACGGTGCATGATGATCGGATATCGGTCTCCGGCCGTGAAGGAAAACGTGACCTTCCGTTTACTGGACGATTGACGCAGTCGTCCTATCACCCACAATGGTTCGAAGCCATGTTTCGTACAACCGTGCTGGCGGAAGATCGCGTCGAGGCAAATCGAAATTTCAAGCAGGCCGGGGATCTGGTTAGCGTGATTCGCGCGGCGTACGAGTCGGCCACTGCCGGAGGCTCGCCCCGAGTTCCCTTGCAGTGGTGACGTAGCCCAGGAGGAGTTCTGACCATGCGCGTGGCTCCTGCTCGGGCCCTCGTCCGGCGCAACGGCATACTGATAACGGGCCTCGCCTTTGCGTTACAGGTGTTTATCGCCGTGTCCGCCGAAGTGGCGGATGACTTTGGGAGAGCAGTGTTTTCGCAGCACGGCACGGCCGAAGGCATCAATCACGCGCGCGATCTGGTGTCTATTGAAGCCGCTCACGGCTTCTTCGTCGAACCGGCCTGGCAGATGTTCTTTTTGCAGCCATTTCACGCGCTGGTTTTTGCTGTGTCGCAGGCCGACATGGTCGACGTGATGAACGGCGTCTACGTGCTGGGACACGTTTTCTTTACCCTTGGGGTGGCTTTGTGGGTCTACGTATATCGACGCCGCTGGTTTGGTTTACTTCGGAACACCGTTATTCTGGTCAACGTGTACTCGCTGTGTATCTATGAGAATTTCCCGGTGGCCCCGCCTCGTTTGACGACCGGAATCATCTTCGACCACCACCCGTACGTCTTCCGCGATACCGTGTTCGGCTCCCAGACGGGATACAACGAGTTTTCCGCATTTCCCAGCGTCCACATGGCGTGGGCACTCGTTGCCGGGGTGACCTTAATCGTGCTCGCGCGTTCGGCGCCGCCAAAGGTTGTGGGCATACTCTACCCGATCTGCATGGGCATCGCCGTTGTTGTGACGGGCAATCACTACCTGTTGGATGAAGCCGGCGGGGCCGCCGTGGCTGTAGGTGCTTTCGCCACTGCCTGGATGATCGATCGATGGTGGAACAACTCGCGGCGAGACTGCGAGCACGTGGGGTTCCCGTGGAGAAGTAGTTCGTAAGGAGACTGCTCGCGATGAGAGATATCGCCTTTTTGCGTATCGACGTGGCGACCGGTATCACGCATAATGGGCAATGCTCGAGGCGAGCGGAGGAGATGCATCCCCATGTTCGGTCCAATTGAGGCGCAGGTGCGTCGCATATCAATGCAATTGATGTCCCCTATTGCCCGTAGTCGGATCTCGCCGAACGAGTTGACGATCGTGGGCCTGTTGCTAAACTTTCTAACCGCGGTTGTCATCGGTGGAGGATACCTGTTTGCGTCGGGCATGCTTTTGCTCTTCGCCGGCGTGTTTGATATGGCGGACGGGGCCCTCGCCAGAGTAAAAGATGCATCGTCTGAGTTCGGCGACTTCCTCGACGCCACGCTGGATCGACTGGCGGAAGCAACCGTGGGACTGGGGCTCCTGTGGCACGCCCTGGCCCGGAGTGATGATGTTCAGGTGGGATTGATCTACGCCATGGTTCTCGGGTCCGTCATGATCTCGTACGCCCGCGCTCGCGCCGAGGTTCTGAATCTGGATTGTGAAGTTGGAATAATGGCGCGACCCGAGCGTATCGTGATCCTGGCAGTTGGGCTGATTCTCGCTCAGGTGACTCAAGAGTTCGCGCTCACGATCATCCTCGCGATCCTGTGTATGTCGACCTACTGGACCGTTGCGCAGCGAATCGTGCACGTCTACCGTATTACCCGAGAAAGCGAACCGGGGCTCAACGGATAGGATGGCGGCACTTTTCTTCTATGTCGGTCTGGCGGGTCTGCTAACGCTTGAAGAAGCCGGAGTTTTTTTCCTGCCCGGCGACATCTCGTTGGTAGCTGCCGGCCTCCACGGCTCCCAGGGTGGCTCGCTGGTGCTGCTGACGTGGATAGCGGCATCGCTTGGCATGGTGGCAGGCGCCTCGGTCCTCTTTCATGGGCTCTCTCAAGCCAACTCTGTTGGCCGCATTCTGCCGGCACGCGTTGTAACGCTCATTCGCAGACACCCGGTCGGGGGTATAGCCGTGGCCCGGTTGTTCCCTGGCCTGCGAAACGCCACGGTCTTCGCGGCTGCCGGGTCGGGCGTTCCGTATCGCACGTTCCTGCAAGGGCTGGTGCCCGCGGCAGTGGTATGGTGCGGTCTGTTACTCGCTCTCGGCTGGTTTGGCGGCGCTGCGATGTTGGCTTCATTTGGACAGCTTCATCATTCACCGGTACTCAGGCTGGTATCGCTCGGCATTCTCCTGGCCGCTGCCGTGTTCCTCTGGACTCGCATCAGACGAGGCGGTTTACGCGGCGAACCTCGTCGCCTGCGCTTCCCAGCCAACGACGCGCAAGGCGGGTAGAATACCCGGCGATGAGCTACGAATTGCGATCGGTGACCGCGGAAGAATTCCCGCGCTACATTCGTGCCATTGGGACGGTCTTTGGCGGCGGTCTCAACGACGAGGACATTTCCGATATCTTCAAGACCACCGAACTCGATCGTACTCTGGCGGTATTTGACGGAGAAACGATAGCCGGCACCGCGGGAGTAGAATCCTTTCATCTCACCGTGCCTGGCCCGGCTATTGTGCCGACTGCCGGCGTTACGGCGGTAACTGTCTTGCCGACGCATCGGCGCCGGGGCCTGCTGCGGATGATGATGGCGCACCAGTTAAACGACGTGCGCCGGCGGGGTGAGCCGCTCGCCATTTTGATGGCGTCGGAGAGCGGTATCTACGGGCGGTTCGGCTACGGTCTTGCGACGACTCAGCCAAGCTACGAAATAGACCCACGCTACGCCAAATTCGCAGTGGGTCCCCACGAGCAGGGTGCCTTGCGACTCGTCGATCCACCGAAAGCAGCAACCATTCTTCCGGAGATCTACGATCGTGTCCGGCTTGTCCAACCCGGCGCCGTGACGCGCAGCAAGGAGTGGTGGGAGCGTCACTTTCGCGACCCGGAACGCTGGCGTCGCGGTGCCAGCGAGCGCTTCCACGTCGTGTACGAGTCGGCTGAGGGAAGCCACGAAGGGTATGCTACCTACCGACTCAAGGAAGACTGGAAAGACGGTTTTCCGGATAGTCAGCTTCTGCTGGCGCAGCTCGTGGCGATGACGAGCTGAGGCGCGCGCCGCTCTCTGGCGGTACTGCTTCAATGTCGATCTCGTAACGTCGGTACAGGCCAGGAACTTTTCCGTCGAGGAGCCCGTGCGCTGGATGTTGCAGGACCCGCGCCGGCTTCGGGTGACGCAGATGGGTGATTTTTTGTGGCTCCGATTGGTGGATGTGGCTGCCGGGCTCGCCGCGCGCCGATATACCACCCGCGATCGTCTGGTTTTCGAGGTGAATGATGCCTTCTGCCCGCAAAACTCGGGTCGATATGTCCTGAGCGGAGATCCGAAGGGCGCTGAATGCCGGCGTACCGAGTTGGCCCCGGACATCGCTTTGCAGGTAGCGGATTTGGGGGCGGCGTATCTGGGTGGAGTCGGTTTTACCACCCTCGCCAGGGCAGGGCGTGTGTGCGAGTGCTCACCTGGGGCGCTGCGCCGCGCCGACGCGATGTTCGCGTGCGAACCCGTCGCCTGGTGCTGCACCGAGTTTTAGAACCACCCGCGGGCGACACAAGAGACACGCATCAACCTTGCACGCTCGCCAGGTCGGCTTGCAGGGCGGCATTGAAGACACCATTGAAGTGTGGAGTGGTGAGACCATCCCAGGTCGCATGGTCGTTTGAATTGGATCCGTTGAGGGCGAAGAAGCTCCACCCGACATTCGGATGGTCGCGAAGGTACCGCAAAAACAGGTGGAACCAGGTTGCCTGATTGCTCGGACGCTGCCGGTTGACACACTTCGGGTTGTTGGTACAGGTCCCGAACTCACCAATCCAGATCGGGGCAGCATACGAGGCATTGGGGTCGTCGGTGATGAACGACCACTGGTTGTGCCAGACCTTGAGCATCGAAGCGTACGACATGTTGGTAAACCACGGGAAATTCCACTTCCACGGGCCCCAGTCGTGAGGAGAGTACACCAGTTGATGCGGCTCGTCGAAGACCACCGGGTACTCGCGAACGCCGGCCAGGATGCTTCCCCACCAGTACGCCTCCACGCCGCTCGGCCGGGTGCTGTCCGGATAGAGCTGCACTCCCTCCACAAACATGAGTAAGTGCGGATTGACCGCGAGTACCGCATTGCCGCCACGCTCCGCCGCCAACCGCCAGTCGGTTGCGGGATTGTCGACACCGTTCGTTGGACCCCAGGTTGCTCCCTGATTGATGTAGGCGCTCACGCTCCACGGACCCGGGCCGTCGGTGTGAGGCTCGTTACGCAGATCGAAACCGATAACTGCGTCATTGTTCTGATACCGGCGAGCCAACGAGACCCAGTCGGCGATCCAGGCCGACTCCGGGTACTGCGGCGTGTACCAGAGTGGCTCATCCAGCAGATTGACATTTTGAGGGCGTGAGGCCCGGCAGCGATGGTCGTCCAGGATGATCTTCAACGAGATACGGTGCGCGTAGGCCACGATGGCATCCATCACCGCCATCGCATGCTTTCCGCGAAACTGCGGGTTCGCGTTCACCTTCTCCGTGACAATTGGATTCGTTTCGATTAGCTCGTTGGAATACGGCAGCCGTATCGCGTTGTATCCGAGGGACTTGACGAGATCCATAATCTTGGTATACGGCTGATAATCCAGTCCGGCAGGCACCCAATATGAGCTTTCCATGCCGTACCAGGTCACTCCCGCGATCCGCACCTCCCGGCCGTTCGTGTCCAGAATTTCCGTGCCCGAGGTGTGCCAGAAGCCCGCTCCCACCGGAGGCTCCGACCTCATCCCCCGCCACAGGACGAGGGCGGCCGCTAGCGCGACGATAAGGACCCCAATGACCGCCGCGAGCTTCTTCCAGCGCGCACCCCTTTTCGAAAAGTGGTAACGAGAGTGCCTGTGCCCACCGTGAGACCGTCGACGATTCGCTGTGGCTCTCGATGCCAGTGGCATGGCGAGGACTACGCTGCGCGCCGGTGGTGGGGGATTGTGGCCGTGGCGTTGTCTCGATTGTTTCGAGGAGTTGAGGTCAACGGGACGTCACACCATTCGCCTGCACCGCACTCCAGAAACGCATGGTAGCCTCGACACCGTCAGAGAAGTTTTGCAAAGAAAGCTTCTCGTTCGGAGCATGCAGGTTATCGTCAGGCAGCCCCCAGCCCATCAGCACCGTATCGATGCCGAGCGTATCTTTGATCTCCGCGACCACGGGAATCGATCCGCCGGACCGAATGAGTACGGGAGCGCGCCCAAACGTTTCTTCGAGTGCCGAGCGGGCGGCGTTAACGTATGGGCTGTCGGCCGGCACCAGTACCGCCTCGCCCGAGCCCAGCAGCCGAACGTCGAGCTGAATTCCCGCCGGAGAGAGCGTCTGCACGTACCGCTGATAGCGGTCGAATATATCGGAGGAAGTTTGGTTTGGTACGATGCGCATGCTGATTTTTGCGGTTGCCTCCGCCGGAATCACCGTCTTCGAGCCTTCGCCGGTAAATCCGCCGGCGATGCCGTGCACGTCCAGAGTCGGGCGGGACCACGTGCGTTCGAGTGGAGAATACTCTTCTTCACCAACCAACTGCGATGAGCCAATAGCGCTCTCGCGCATCTGCTCCGGATCGAAGGGCAAAAGCTTCCAGCTATCTACAATGTGGCTGTCCGGCGGGACGACCTGATCGTAGAAACCCGGAATGAGGATGTGTCCGCGTTCATCTTTCAATCTGGAAATGACATACGCCAGTGCGTTCAGTGGGTTGGGTGCGACGCCGCCATACTTGCCGGAATGCAAGTCGGTGCGTGCGCCGCGAGCGTGAATTTCGGTGTAGACGAGACCGCGCAAACCCGTATCGATCGATGGCACGCCGGGGGCAAACATCGCGGAGTCGGCGATCTGCGCGATGTCGGCGGTGAGCCTCTCGCTCTCATGTTGCAGATACTTTCCAACGGCATCGCCGCTCGATTCTTCTTCGCCTTCGATCAAGAATTTAAGGTTCACCGGCAGGGAGCCAGTCGTCCGAAGTAGCGACTCGGCCGCTGCCAGTGAGACCATGAGCTGCCCCTTGTCGTCCGAGGTGCCGCGCCCGTAGATGTTGCCGTTGCGAAACGCAGGTTGAAAAGGCGGCGAATGCCACTGGTCAATGGGATCGACCGGCTGCACATCGTAGTGCCCGTAGACCAGGATTGTCGGGGCGCCTGATGCGCCGAGCCAGCCGGCATGCACCAATGGGTGGCCGTCGCCGCGGACTATTCCGGCATCGAATCCCAGCCCGGCGAGCCGGTCCTGAAGCCACACCGCGGCACGCTCCATATCGGGACGGTGTTCCGGGAGGGCGCTGATACTGGGAATGCTTAGAAGCTCGACTAAATCGGCGAGGAAACGGTCCCGGTTGTCGCGCGCGTACCGAATAGATGTGTCATTTGTCATGGGCTATTGTAAAGAACGCTCCGAAGGCGTCCGGAACCGATCGGTGATCACGGAGGTCACAAACTCCTCGATGGAGACGTCGAAATACCGTTGAGATTCGTCGTGTCGTTCGCGCTCGCCGTCCTGCTCTTCGTGCATCCAGGAGCAAACAGGCTCACTTGGGCCGCGGCTACTTCACCCTTCACCGGTGTTTGTTTTTGCCATCCCAGCTCCCCGCCCTACCTGTTTGGTCCAAGGTCACTGGTAGAGCGAGCATGGACGCCGGCCGCGACCAACTTTTGCCGCGGCGCGAACCGGAGCCAGGCAGTTGTCTGCACCTATCGAAGCGGCTTCATGCGAGTGGCCGTCACGTATGGCTCGGCGAATCAGGCCGTCGAGTTCGAGCTCCTGTACGCCGGACCGTCTGAACCTCATCGCACCTGGAACTTCCTGATCGCGTTGCTGCCGCGTCAGGCACGCATCGCCCGTTGCACGCGCGCACGCAACTTCAACCATAGTGGGCTTGCACATGTGTGTACGTACACGTACCGGTTCAGCTATCGAGAAGGCCGTACGCTGCATGAGGGACGGTCAATCGTGGTAGCGCAGTACCTGCACCCGCGCACCGGCGCGGAATACGGAGCCGTCACGCCTCAGGGGTGACCTTACCTGGCCGGTTCATCCCCCCACAGGATGTTCATGGTATCGGCGTATTGCTGCTGGAGCTGGTCGTAGAGGCGGGCGTTTTCGATGGACAGGGCGGCAAGATCGGCCACGGCGATGAGGAAGCGCATTTCCGGGTCCGAGAAGGTTCGGCGTTCGCCCGAGTACACACGCAGCACGCCGATAGGGCGGCCCTGCGCGATAAGGGGAACGCTGGCCACCGACACGATGCCTTCTCGAGCCGCCTCACCGGGATACTGAAAACTCGGATCGCTGGTCACATCCGACAGTTGGGTGGCGTGGCCGGCCAGGATTTCTCGATCGACCGGACTGCGGTCGACTTCAACCGTGCCCTTGTTGAGATACGACCCGCTCAAGCCGTATACGGCTCGCATTTCCAGACGCTGCCCATCGGCATCGAGAAGGCGCACGGACGAGGCTTTGACTTCGATCGCCCCCGCCGTTTCTTCGGTGAGGTACGCCAGAACATTGTCCAGATCGAGGCTGCTGCTGATGCGCAGTGTGATCTGATAGAGCGAGTCGAAGTATTTACCAAGCGATATATCCCCGTCCATCACCATCACTATACCGAGTCGCGACGGTCCCTTCCGGCCCCGTTCCCATCCCCCTACAATGAGAGTAACCGGAAAGCGGGAGACGGAATGATCGCGGGGCGTCGTATTGGCTTGGGCTTGGCTGCTCGTGGAGACATCCGCGATACCGTGGAATTCGCGCTTGATGCGGAACGTCTCGGTTTCGAGTCGATATGGATACACGATAGTTACTTCGAGCGAGATCCTATTTCATATCTGGCAGCTATCGCGTTACAGGCGCGCAGTATTCGCATAGCCGCCGGCTCTCTGAACCCGTACACCCGTGATCCCGCTGTGCTGGCGATGACCGGATCCTCCCTGGACGATCTCGCGCCCGGGCGGTTTTCGATGGCTCTCGGCAGTGGGCTGCCACTGCGATTGGCTCAGATGAATATCTCGTACGACGACACCGTGTCACGGGTCTCGGCGGCGATCGATCAGGTTCGAACCCTCTGGGCCGGCGAGCGCTTGATCTTGAACCCGCACGTACCCCCTTTGCAGCCGATGTTCCAACCGCCGCACTTCATTCCTCTGTACATTGCTGGCTACCAGGGCCGTTTTCTCGATCTGTGCGGGGAGAAGGCCGATGGCTATCTGGCGCGGCCGGCCGAGTCCATTCCCGCGCTGCGCCTCATGAAGGAGAGAATCCACCGCAGCGCGCAGGCGCACAATCGCGCCCCTGGTGCCATTGAGTTTCGAGGCTATGTCTTGTCGTTGGTCGGAGATACCCGCCGAGATGCGCTCAATCGCGCCAAGCGGGAGCCATTCGTCATCTACATGATGAGTGTGCTGAGCAACGTTTCACTGCAACGCGCCGGATTTCCTCCTGAGCTGCGCGACGAAATCGCCGCTGCCTGGCGGGCGGAGGACTATCACCGCGCCGGCGGACTCATCCCGGATGAGCTGCTCGATGCGTTTCTCGCCTGTGGAACCCGCGATGATGTGGCGTTGAAGGTACTTGAATATCATCGGGCCGGTCTCGATGTTCCACTTATTCAGCCTATCGTTCAAGACGAATCCCAGGTACGAGCCGTGATGGAAGCTGGTGTGCTCTACGCTTCCGACGGTCGCCTCGATACGCTTGTTCCCCTGGGATCTGACGTGAGTGCTGATCCCCTGGCGGCGCTTGCGGCGCGTCCTTCCACCGCGCGAAGAGCCTACCGGCATGCCCAGGCGTGGTACGAGGTGACCCGTCCCTTCAGTTGGACGGCCTCCATAATCCCGGCTGCGGCCGGTGGCGGCGTAGCCTGGGCGGATGGACACTTCAGTGCCTGGCTGTTCGTGCTGGTGCTGCTGGGGGCGATTGGTCTGCAGATCGGCACTAACGTGATCAATGAGATTTATGACGTGCGTCAGGGAATCGACAAGATTACATCGCCCCGCGCATCGCACGCCCTGCTCAAGGGCGCACTGAGCGAACGGGAAGCCTTCGGGGTCGCGTTTAGCGCGTTTGGTTTGGTGGCACTCATCGGCATCGTGCTCGTGTACGTCCGTGGATGGCCCATGCTCGCATTCGGGATTATCGGTTTGGTCGCCGGCTATTCGTATACCGGCCCACCTTTCCAGTACAAGTTTCATGCGCTCGGTGTGCCGCTGGTTGCCGTCCTCATGGGACCGCTCATGGTGGTTGGGTCGTACTACGCCATTAGCGGCGGCTTCGACTCGGCAGCTTTGTACGCATCAATTCCGATTGGCCTGCTGGTCGCCGCTATTCTGCACGCCAACGAATGGCGAGACGTCAGCGAGGATGCACGTGCGGGGATATTTACCCTGTCGGCCGCGATGGGCGCCAACCGCGCGCACTACCTGTACGTCAGTCTCGTTACGGGCTCGTACCTCGTGACCGGTCTCGCAGTCATCGGCCACCTCTTGCCGGTGTCGTCTCTCCTGGTCGTACTCAGCCTTCCGGTGTTCGTCTGGGTGTTGCGCGCGTCGGAGCTTGGCGCGTCAGGCCAGGTACGGGCTTTGTCGATGATCGACCTCAAAACGGCCCGCCTCCATTCGGCCTTCGGGGCGCTCCTGGTCGTGGGATTGGTTGCCGCCCGTTACGTTCATTAAAGCGCCGCGAACCGCGGCGGCATTGAGAGAGACACTGTGAATCCATCCGATCGAGCTCTATTCCGGCGCGCACTACTCGGCGTTGCAGGCGCCACGCCCGTCTGGGCATTTGTCTTCCGGAGCACACGCGGTAACTTCTGGGCGCGCATGACGCTCGGGGCCGGATCGCTCGGTACGTACGCCTTGATCGTTCGGCCAGAGTTGAGACGGCAGTTGCCCTCAATCCGCGATGCCGTCGTGGGTATGGTGTCCGCCGCCGGCCTCTATGGCGTGTTCCAGGTTGGAGATCGGCTGGCCCGCCGTATTCTTCCTTCCGGCAGCAAGGACATCGCGTCGGTATACGCCCTGCGGGACATGGCACCCAAGCCGCTCATTACGGCCCTCCTGGTCGGAGTGATCGGCCCAAGCGAGGAATTATTCTGGAGAGGTGTCGTGCAAGAGGCCTTCATGGGTCGCTTCGGACGCGTCCGCGGCACGGTTGCCGCCAGTGCGGCTTACGGAGGCATACACCTCGTAACCGGCAATCTTACGCTCACCGGCGCGGCGGCCGTGGCCGGACTCTACTGGGGCACGGAATACGCCGCTCAGCCGGATCTCGGACCGCTGCTTGCTAGCCACATCGTGTGGGATATCTGGATCTTTTTGGTGGCGCCCACGCCGGGCGCCCCGGAAAAGACGTAAGCAGACGGACCGCACTGACCAGGGATCGCGTCCGGTGCCCTGGGTGTTACAAAATGCTCTGCTCCACCGTTGACTACAAAGGTGGGGAAGGGCGGCAGCGGGTTCATCCCGAAGGGTGAACCCGCCGCCAGATTGGCTTCATCATCCCTTGAAATCCTGCTTTTGTCAAGGGCAGTTTGTGGCATGCAACCAAAAGCGGTGGCATAATGATCTTCTTCACCACACAGCCACCGAAAACGGGAGAACACATGCACCTTCGCCGGCTCTATCTGATCCTTCCGATCGGCCTTCTTTTCGCGTCCGGAACGGCGCATGCCGCTGCCTGGCACTCTTTCGCCAGCAAGCCGTTAGGGTTCTCGGTACGGTTCCCGTCGACCTGGAGACCGGTCGCCACGGCGCGCCCCGGTGTCCAGGAAGTGCAGTTTGCATACTCAGGCGCCACACCCTATACCCTGGATGTCACGATACTCAAGCTCAAAGGTAGCTCGACCGCTCGCACCCTGCAGCGGCAGTTCCTGTCGTACGAGAAGCGCCTTGGGAACGGAGAGATGGCGGACATGCATTGGAGCCCTACCAGGTTCGCGGGGCGCGCCGGCATCGGGACCGTGTACGCGCCGGCGACCGAAGGAGGCACGTCGGTGGCCAACGGAGTCTACGTGGTGCCCTGGCGCACGAAAACTTACGTCGTTACCATGACATCTGTAACGAAACCCACGCCGAAGTCTCTGAACCAGTTCCCGGCGGTGTACAAACAGATGCTGGCGACCTGGAAGTTTCTGTAAATCCGGGAGAAACCGTTCCGGGCGCTACACGTTCGGTGGAGGCTCGGGATCGTCCAGCTTGTGGTCTTCCGTATCGTCCAGAGCGGCCAGCCTTTGTTTGAAAAACGTGCCCAGCTTGCTCTCGGAGACGTTCGCGGCCATGGAGTCGATGCCCTGCCGCAACTTTGGCTCGAGCACGGTATCGACCCAGCTTTTGGCCATAGCAGCGGCCTCTTCAGACACGATGTCGGGAAGCACATCTCGTACTTTTTCCGCACCGCCCGGGAACATGGTTTCGAGCCTGTCCAGCGGGTGAGTGGACGTGCCGGACTCGCGATCTCCTGATTCTTGACCGCGACTGAACAAGTCTCCAAGCCATCCCGAGCCGGATCTGGTATCGGCCACCGGAGGAGGCTCCTGCACGGGAGGGGGGAGAGCGGCCATTCTCTTGCTTCCAACCCACCAGCCGGCAATGGCACCAATACCGATACCCAGACCTACGGCCACCACGGGGTAGTGCTTGATGGTGCTTTCGAGGTCGAGCTCTTCACCGGTCAGTTCTTCGAAAAGATTACCGAGCGTAGAACCGATCTGTCTGGCTTGAGCTATAAGGTCGTCGAATTCACTGGAAGCCATGTGCTACGTCTCCCTCCATAAGTATACGTCCCCCGCTTCCCGGCGTGACGTGTTTCCAGTGGAAGCGATCTGACCGCGGACAGTGACGAAGGTCACTACTTCAATGACGCAGCGTCCATCGTCTCGGTCGGCGTGGATAGTTCGCGTGGAGGAAGCTCGTCGCCCTACGGCGTAACGGTTGGCGTGGGTGTTGCGGTCGCAGTCGGGTTGGCGGCGAGCTTTGCGAGATGAACCTGAAATCCGGCACCGTAGGCCGTGGGCGTGCCGCTATAGCTCGTGATCAAGGCAGGTCCGCTACTGCAGTCCCAGGTGTCCCAAGTCCACGCCAGGTAACTCACCTGGTGTGCGTCCATCCAATTCATCAGAGGATCAATATATTTTTGAGCGCAGTCGCTTTCACCGATTTCACCCGCCACGATCGGCACCCTTCGGGCAACCGGCGCGATCGTGTTGTTCCAGCAGGACACGGTCGAGCAGACATTGAAGTTGTACGAATGCCACGAGGCAGCGAGGTTGCGGGACGGATCGGTCGGCTCGTACGTGAGCCACTGCGTCAAGCTGTTCGAATATTCGAGGCCGCCCAGCATCAAGATGTTTTTCGCGCCGGTTTGACGGACATCGGTTACAAGCTCTTGCATGCCGGCCACGGTATACGAAACACCCGGGCACGTGGTCGCGCCCGTAGAGTGGCCGTCGCGCCAGCATTGCCAACCTGCTGTGGTGTCCGAATTGGAATCGGGATATGGCTCGTTATACAGGTCGAAGATAACCGAGCTGTTGCTCTTGAACGTGGAAGCGACGCTTTCCCAGAAGGCCGGAGAGTGATCCTCATCCGGCATCGGCTCCTGTCCGGTTGCCTGTGTGGTGCCTGGAGCGTTCCAATGGAGATCCAGGATGGCAACCAAGCCGTACTGGTTCAGTAAATCGACGTAGTTGATGATCGCGTTTTGATAATTGACACCGGAATAAGCGGCCGTCGCTCCGTTGATTCCCAGCCAGCAGTCCTCGTTTAGCGGTACACGGACAGCATTGATATGCCAGCTTGCCATTTCCTGGATGGACGTGGCGTCGGAGGGGCCGTCGAAGATGCCCCAGCCTTGAATGCAGGCATACTCGGTTCCGGAACGATCGACACCCAATAAGGAGAGCGGCTGTTTACTGCCGTTTACGATCTTGTTGCCCTGGACATGAAGCCCGGTGATCGACGTGGCCGCATGCGTCGTGGCATGGGCCGTCAACGCCGCGGCAGTGCAGAGCGCGAGCGCCGCCGTTAAGAGCGCAACGCGAACCCGCATCACGGATCTCGAACGATACATCTGATTCGTCATAAGGTGACCTCTCCTCCTGCTCACACGCGCCAGGTGTATACACCTGTTGCCCCCCGCTGCTTCCGTCGTATCACGATTCCAGGCGGCGCACAAGAGCCGAAAGTTGCATTTCACCCGGGCAAACGTGGCGCACTATGCCCGCGGGCGCTGCGCATGCCTTTTCGGGAGGAGATTAAGATGTGCCCTGCGCTGCATTCCAGGAGAAGAGGCAGATGTGGGCTGGCTGCCGTCGCAGGCATTTCGGCGCGTACCGTGGCACGGAGTTTGCATATATACATGGGCGTATAGGTTGAACAACGCGCAGTTCCATTCAGGAGGTCATCGTGGGAAATCTTCTCTGGGTTCTAGTAGCGATTCTCATCATCGCGTGGCTGCTCGGTCTGGGAGGTATCTTCCACATCGCCGCCAGCTTGATCTGGATCGTTCTCGTCATCGCCATCGTGCTTGCAGTGGTGGCATTCCTCACCGGCGGGTATATGTCGTAGCTCTAACCCCAGTAGTAACGAGAGGACGTCGGGTAACCGGCGTCCTTTTTCTATGGATTGCCGGTCACGTCGATACACTGAAGCATTTCGCCACGTTGGATGAGATCCGGCATGACACATCGCCGCCTGATTGGTTCCTGCTCGCTTCTGGTTGCCGCCGGATGCTGGGGCGGCACGTACGTTGCCAGCAAGTACGCGCTTCACTACGTTGGCCCATTCGCATTGGTGCTGGCACGCTACACGCTGGCGTCGGTGGTCTTCGTTCCTCTTGTCCTTGTCAGGGGCCGTGACTCGAACGCTCGCGGCCGGCTTCGCCTCATGGCAGTCACCAGTTTCGTCGGGCTGGGCATCTCGTCGTGGACCCAATTTCTCGGCACGTCACTTTCATCCGCTCACGCGGGAGCGGTCATTACGTCTTCCGCACCGGCATTTATGGTGGTTTTCGCGGCAATACTGCTGGGTGAGCGAATCACTCCACGGAAAGTGGCTGCGGTCGTCATTGCGGGCGTCGGCGTCACGATCGTGGCCGGCCCCGGGAACGTGGGCGGTGGTTTCAACGCGCTCATCGGGGATGCGCTACTGGTCGTGGCCGGTCTCACCTGGGCCCTGTATAGCGTCTTGATCCGCAAGCTGACACGCCAGGTTGAAAATCTGACCGTGACGGCATATGTCACGCTGTTCGGCGTTCTCTTCGCTCTGCCGCCCGGCGTGCCCGATGCCGTGCGAACCGGAATTCACTCCGCGACCGTCGTGGGCGGCGTGCTGTACATCGGGTTTGTGTCCACCGCGCTCGCCTACTACCTCTGGAACAAAGGCATGGAGCTTCTCGAGGCCGGAACTGCTTCAGTCTTCTTCTTCGCACAGCCTGTGACCGGCACGTTTTTCTCGTGGCTGTTACTTGGCGAAAAGCTTACCGGCGGTTTCTTTTTAGGCAGCGTGCTCATTCTGGCTGGAGTCGCCATTGCGTCATTCCACGTGCCGTTCGCTGCAAACGGCGAGACCGAGGTACGGCCGGCGCCTGAGGTTGAGCTAGCCGGTAAGAAGGCGTTCGATGACCGGTGATTCGGGGCGCCTGCTATAACTATGCGAACGTCAGTTCCTGGTAGAAATCTATACACCGACGACTAGGCCGCATCTTGCACGTTTTCCATCGATGACCTCCTCACTGATCGTCCAAAAGTACGGCGGGAGCTCGCTCAAAAATACCGAGCGGATCGCCGCGGTGGCCAACCGCGTCAGCGTCAGCGCACGGCAGGGGCCGATGGTCGTGGTGGTCTCCGCGATGGGAGACACGACGGATCATTTGATCGAGCTCGCCCGGGAATTGTCGGGCCGGCCAGATCGGCGCGAAATCGATATGCTGCTCTCTACCGGTGAGCAAATTTCAGCCTCGCTTCTCGCCATGGCACTGCACGAACGCGGTTTTCGCGCGGTGTCGCTGGCGGGCTGGCAGGCAGGCATCCGCACCGATAGCCGGTTCAGCCTCGCGCGCATACGCGAGGTGAATGTGGAGCGCATTCAACACGAACTGAGCGGTGGCAAGGTCGTTATAGTAACCGGGTTTCAGGGGCTGGGAAGCGAGACGGGTTGGGATGAAGTGACCACCCTGGGACGGGGAGGCTCGGACGCGACGGCCGTAGCCCTCGCAGCCGGCCTGCGGAGCGAATGCTGTCAGATCTTTACCGATGTTGACGGTATTTACACCGCCGATCCCAGGATCGTTCCGGATGCCCGCAAGCTCGACCAAATCACCTATGAAGAAATGCTCGAGCTGGCACAGTACGGTGCGCAGGTTATGATGCCGCGTTCAGTCGAGCTTGCGCAGATATGGCGAGTGCCGCTCGAGGTGCGCTCCAGTTACAGTACAGAGGCGGGAACCCGGATCGGAGGAACCATGGAAGATGCAAGTCGAGTAGTCGGCGTTGCCCATCAGTCGGCGGTTGCGAAAGTCACGTTTGTGGCCCTGGAGGATCGTCCGGGAATCGCTCAGACCATATTTGACGCGCTCCATGCTCACGGTGTGCACGCGGATCTGATCGTGCAAAATATTGGTCACCACGGTCGAACCGATCTCTCCTTTACCGTTGGTGAGGATGACATGGACGCGTCCAACGAGGTTGCGGAGGAGGTGCGTGGCGCCGTGGACGCACAGAGCGTCACGGTCAAGGGCGGCCTTGCGAAAGTATCCATCGTCGGCGCCGGGCTCTCGTCAAGCCTTGAGTATGCGTCGACTATGTTCGGCACGCTCGGCAATCTCGGCGTGAACATCGATATGATTTCGACGTCCGGAATCCGTATAACCTGCGTGATCGATGGCGAGCGAGTGCACGAGGTCGTACGTGCACTGCACCGGGCATTCAAGCTTGGAGGTGCCGACTCATGGCCGGCTTCCGCGTAGCAATCGCCGGCGCGACCGGTCTGGTCGGGCGAACCATCCTCAGCGTGCTTGAAGAGCGTCGGTTTCCGGTCGGCGAAATGGTCTTACTTGCATCCGAGCGGTCGGCCGGTACCCGGCTGGTGTACCAGGGCCAGGAAGTACCCGTACAGGTTCTGGAAGACAACAGCTTCACCGGCTGTGATGTCGCATTCTTTTCCGCCGGTGCATCCGTTAGCCGGCGCTTTGCGCCAATCGCCGCGGAGCACGCGAGGTTCGTCATTGATAACAGTTCGGCGTTTCGCGGCGATCCGGACATCCCGCTGGTCGTGCCGGAGGTAAACCCGCATACGTTGCGGGGATATCGTGGCATCGTGGCCAACCCAAACTGCTCGACTATTCAGATGGTGGTCGCACTCCAACCTCTACATGCGGCCTTTGGTCTTCAATCAGTCATTGTGTCGACCTATCAATCAGTCTCCGGAACCGGCTCGAAGGGTATCAGGGCGCTCGACGAGGAGCTAAAGACCGGAGAATCACCGTCTGGCTCGCCGTACCCTCATCCCATCGCGCACAACGTGCTTCCGCACATCGACGTGTTCGACGATCTCGGTTGGAGCGGTGAGGAACGTAAAATGATCGCGGAAACGCGCAAGATCATGGAGTTGCCGGGCCTGCACGTGGTGCCCACCTGCGTTCGAGTGCCGGTGCGCGTGGGGCACTCCGAGTCGGTTTATGCGCGCTTCTCTTCGTCGCTCCAGGTCGCCGATGCCCGCCGCGTGCTGAGCAGCGCAGAGGGAGTCGTGGTGCTGGACGAGCCGGCTGACAATCGATATCCGTTGGCGCGCGACGTTGAAGGGCGAGACGACGTGTACGTCGGCAGACTCAGAAGCGATCCGGATGACGATCACGCGTTGGTGCTCTGGATCGTGGGAGACAATTTGCGGAAGGGCGCGGCATCCAATGCGGTGCAGATTGGTGAGCTCGCGCTCTCGCTTGCCGGAAGCGCGGAACGGGAGGCGCAGCATGTCTGATTGGGGTTTCAGCACGCGCGCAATCCACGTCGCGCAGGCGCCCGAGAAGGTCACCGGGGCAGTTACGACGCCGATCTACCAGACTTCGACCTACGGCCAGGAGGACATCGGAGTTCACAAAGGATTCGAGTATTCTCGAACCGATAATCCGACCAGAGCGGTTGCTGAGAAGGTGGTTGCATCGCTTGAGGGGGGTGCGCACGGGCTCGCGTTTGCATCCGGCATGGCAGCCGAATCCACCATCATGCATATGTTTAAAGCCGGTGATCATGTCGTCGCCGGTGACGATCTCTACGGTGGAACATACCGGCTTTTCGCCCGCGTCTTTGCGAAATTCGGCCTGGACTTTACGTATGTCGACCCATCGGACCTGGATACGGTGGCCGCGGCGATTCGCCCGCAAACCCGCCTCGTGTGGATTGAAACGCCCACCAATCCGCTTCTACGGGTGGTGGACATCGCGGCGGTGAGCGAAATGGCGCATGCCGTGAATGCCATCGTCGTCGTGGACAACACGTTTGCTACGCCATACTTCCAGCGGCCGCTCACGCTCGGGGCAGACATCGTGGTGCACAGCGCAACCAAATATCTCGGCGGACACAGCGACCTGGTCATGGGCATGGCGGTGTTGAATGATCCCGAGCTTCACGCGTCGCTCAAGTTCCACCAGAACACGGCAGGCGGTATCCCGGGACCGTTCGACGCGTGGCTGCTGCTGCGCGGTCTCAAGACGCTCGAGCTTCGCATGGGGCAGCACGAACGCAATGCCCTCCAGGTAGCGACGTTTCTGGAGGGCCGCGAGGAAGTCACCCGAGTAATCTATCCCGGCTTACCGAGCCATCCGCAGCACGCGTTGGCGGCGCGTCAAATGTCGGGCTTCGGCGGCATCGTGACAGTCGAGTTGTCCGGTGGAGAAGATGCGGCGCGCCGGTTCCTGCGGCGCACGGAGCTCTTCGTAACTGCCGAGAGTTTGGGTGGAGTCGAATCACTGGCCGATCATCCGGCGATCATGACGCACGCCTCCCTGCCCGCGGAGAAACGCGAAACGTTGGGCATCTCACCGGGGCTGGTCCGTCTCTCGGTCGGGATCGAAAACTGCCGGGATTTGATCGCTGATCTCGAACAGGGCTTGAAGTCCTAGTTCGGCGTCGAGTGTCAGCATCTCTCCCTCAAGTGCATGGAGAAGTTCCCGAGCACGTCCTGCCCGATCCGGGATGACCCTGTCCTCGGCCGAATGACGCATACGTTGTCCGGACGGTGCAAGGCCCGGCGCGAGCAATGCCGGAGCAAACCACTCTCGCTGGTTTGTCTTCAGTCCTTGACGATCTCGTCACCCACGCAGCCCCGGTATAATTCAGCGACTTACGCCTGCCCCCGTAGCTCAGCAGGATAGAGCATCCGCCTTCTAAGCGGACGGTCGTGGGTTCGAATCCCGCCGGGGGCACCAGCGCGTTCTCCCGCGCAGCCAGGGCCTGTGTTCGCGCAGCTTGTCGCACTTGATCTAGCGCGGGTGGCTTTCGTCTTCAGTTGCGAAAGCGCGCAGCAGCACGTTCTCGGCCGAGTTCACGACGTCATCCGCGCTGTTGTCGTCCATGTGTTTGCCGAGGAAACCCTCGACGTGGATCGGGACTTTTCGACTTTCGCCGGGTCCTCGAAAAAGTGATCGAGCTCCTCTTGGCCCTTTCCCTCCAGCTTTACGAGCTTGCTTTCATCCTGGGTCGGTAGAACTATCTCCCTGTTACTTCGATTGCGAACTTCGCGTCCTCCATTTGAACTCAAACTATACTTCCCTGTGCCGGCACTTTTCGGTTCAGGTGTGCAGTTGACTGTGCCACGCCTTCCATCGGTCATCAGTAAAGTACGGAGCACGTGCGATTTGAAGGAAAATCTGTGGACTTCGGAGGCTCCAGCGGAGAGCGCGAGGCTCGACGTACTGGTGTATCGTGCCCGACTCATTGGCAGAGATCCCGACAGTGCGGGGTGTCGCGCAGGTATTGTGTCCTCGAAGGGAACGGTTACCGACTTTCGTGGGCGGTCCCGGGAAGTGCTGTGGGTCAACCGGCCTGCTGCCGATCTGAAGACGGTCGGCCGTGCCGAGTTTACCGGCCTCTACCGTGAGGACGTCGTCGCTTTCAGTGAACGTGGAATGACGTCCAATGAGGACATCCATTCGTACCTGAGGCATTGCCTGATCGAGCCGCTTGCATCCCCGGCGCCGATCGACGCCTTGCATCATGCGCTGTTACCGGCTCGCCACGTCGACCAGGTGCCATCGAGTGCGGTTCTGACACTTGCGAATACCGGAGATGGGCGCCGTATCGTACGGGAAGCTCTGGGCGAAAAGGTTGCATTCCTGCCCTATCAGCGTGCCGGTCTCGATCTCACCAGACAGATTGCCGCCGCGGCGAGTGAGCACCACGCGGTCGTGCTGGCAGGGCGCGGGCTCGTCACCTGGGGTGACACCGCTGAAGAAAGCTACTCGCGCCTGATTTTGTTGATTGAATCAGCGGAAAGATATCTGGAGGAGCGCGCGCCTTCCTCGTACGTCGGGCCGCGTAAGAGACGACGTTCGTGCCGGTGACGCAATACACCTTCTCCTGCGGCTGCGAGGCCGGCTGGGACGGGTCATACTGCACTGCGAGACCGACGCGCACGTTCGCGAACTGGTGGATCGGCCAGATGTCGATCTAATTGCCGGTGCCGGGCCCGCCACGGCTGAATCGGTAGCACGCATAGGGCCCTGGATGTGCGTTGTGGATGGCCAGGATCCGCATAACGCAGTTGATGATTTCGTTGAACGGCACCGTTCAACGGCCGGCCGCGACACCAGTGCGGTTGAACAACTGCCGGCCGTGTTTCTCGTTCCCGGCTTTGGACTGGTAACCGCCGGCCTGAATGCCGTCGATGCGAAGATTACGGCCGGCGTGGCCATGCACTCGATCCAGGTGGCGGCGCGCGCCATCAGTGTTCATGGGCCATACGAGTCGCTCAGCGAAGAGGAGCGGTTCGACGCCGAGACCGATCAGGCGTGGGAATACCACCGTCGAACTGCCGCCAGTCCGCTGGAATTCGTCGGACGGGCCATTTGTGTCACCGGTGCCGCCTCCGGTATTGGGCGAGCGGTGTCGCGACACCTCGCCAGAGCCGGCGCTGAAACCATACTGCTCGATTTAAATCGCGACGGGCTCACGGAAACTGCTCGTCTCATTAGGGAAAGTGGTGGAGCGAAGCCTCTCTGCCTTGCCGTCGACCTTACCGACGAAGCTGCGGTCGAGACAGTGATCGGTGCGGCCATCCGGACGTTCGGTGCGATCGACGGTCTCGTGTCGAACGCGGGGATTCCGGCCACCGGCATGCTGACCGAGGTGACAGTAGGCCAATTTAGGCGCAGCATGGACGTGAACGCGACCTCGCATTTCATTGTGACCGCCCAGGTGTTGCGAGCAATGCAGGTTATGGGTCTGGGGGGAAGCATCGTCTATGTTGCCTCCAAGAATGCGTTCGGACCGGGAGTCGGATTCGGGCCGTATAGCGTAGCGAAAGCGGCACAAATACAGCTCGCCCGTATGGCAGCACTGGAGGGAGGCAAGAGTGGTATTCGCTCGAACGTCGTCAACCCAGATGCCGTGTTCGAGGACTCCGGTCTTTGGTCGGAGGACATCAGACGACAACGTGCCGCCGCGCACGGAGTTTCGGTCGACGCTCTCGAAGATTTCTACGCTCAACGAAACCTGTTGAAAACGAAGATCTCGGGCGATGACGTTGCGGAGGCCGTGGCGTTTCTTCTTTCCGATCGATCGAAGGTGACAACGGGGACCGTGATCGCGGTCGACGGGGGTGTGGCAGCGGCGTTTCCGCGCTGATGCTGCCGCCGGCCACCCGGTGGTGGTCCGTTCCTTCGGTCGAATGGGCTATGATACGCTTGAGTAACGGCTAGGGGAGCGCGCGAGCGCTGAGAGTGTGGGCGATCCACAGACCCTTCGAACCTGATCCGGATAATGCCGGCGCAGGGAACGCAGCAGCGACTTCAGACTCCGCTCTTCCCGGCTCGAGTGGAGTTCTGTATGCAAAGCGCGGCTCGCCCTACTATCTGGCCGATCGGCAAAATTTCTTCCGATACGTTTCAGCGTTCCATTCAGCCGTACCTCGGTCGGGCCGATTGCAGCGTGCTGGTGGGTCCGCGTGCCGGTGTCGATTCCGGCATTATCGACCTTGGAAACGGCAAGGTGATGGGGGTGACGACGGATCCCCTCTATATAGAGCCCGCGTTCGGATGGGAATTGGCCGCCTGGTTCGCGGTCCACATCCTGGCCTCGGACGCCGCCACCTCCGGTTTGCGTCCGGCGTATCTCACAGTCGACCTCAATCTCCCGCCGAGTATGTCCGACGTTGACCTGGACGCGCTGTGGCGCGCTGTCAGCGCGACCTGCGATGAATTGGACGTCGCCGTGGTCACCGGCCATACTGCTCGCTACGACGGCTGCAGCTTCCCCATAATCGGTGGCGCCACCATGCTCTCGGTTGGGACGCGCGACGCCTACGTGGTGCCGGCCATGGCATGTCCTGGAGACGCGGTCATCGTCACAAAGGGCGCAGCGATTGAAACTACGGGAATCTTTGGCGTGCTGTGTGGGGCCGCTATAGAAGAGGCGTACGGAGTTGCAGTCGCGGCGGACGCGCGGGCCCTCTTTCATTCCATGTCGGTTGTACGCGACGCGCAAATCGCGGTGAGTGTCGGAGTTCGCGACTGCGGTGTAACCTGCATGCACGATGCGACCGAACGTGGTGTATGGGGCGGGCTGGTAGAGATCGCGGAGGCGGCCGGCACCGGTCTGATGGTCGACGAGCATGCAATTCCCATTCGGCCGGAGTCGCTCGCGGTATGTGAGCTGTTCGGCATCGATCCGTATTCGACGAGCAGCGAGGGCACGTTGCTACTGACATGTATCCCACGGGCCGCGGATGCGGTGATTGATCGCCTGGGAGCGGCCGGAATCCACGCGGCCGAAATCGGTCATCTGACTCCTGCCGACGAAGGTATACTCGTTGTCCGAGACGACCTGGTACGAGACCTGGCGATGCCTGTCGCCGATCCTTTCTGGCCCGCCCTGACGAATGCGCTGCGGGAAGAGCGTCGTGGCTAGAAAGCGAAGCATGGATGGAGGCGGAGCCACGGCTGCCGTGTTCGATGCGCTTTCAGATTCGCAGGCAAGCAGCGGGCGCCGCGGCACGCCCGCGTTAGAAGCGCTCAATGTAAGCAAATATTTTGGCACCGGCGGAGGCTCCATTCAGGCACTCGACAACGTATCGTTCGCCGTGCAGCGAGGCGAGTTCCTATCAATCGTCGGGCCGAGTGGGTGCGGCAAGAGCACCTTGCTCGAAATCCTGGCAAGTCTACTGCAGCCGACTTCGGGGTCAGTGCGAATCGATGGAGCGGTGGCTGAAGGCCGACCCGGCCAGGTGGGATACATGGCCCAGAAAGACCTCTTACTTCCCTGGCGCACCGTGCTGGACAACGCAATTCTCGGGCTACAGGCTCGAGGCATGCGCCGGAAGCAGGCACGTGAGGAAGCACGAGCATATTTCGAGCGCTTCGGGCTGCGTGGGTTCGAAGACCATTATCCGGCCGCTCTCTCGGGTGGAATGCGTCGCCGGGCGGCGATGCTTCGCACTATCTTGCACGGGCAGGACATCCTGCTGTTGGACGAGCCGTTCGCCGCGCTCGACGCACTCACGCGGGCGGACCTCCAAGAGTGGCTTTTGGGCATCCAAAATGACTTTTCCAAAACAATCGTTCTGGTCACACACGATGTCGATGAAGCCATTTATCTGTCGGACCGCGTGCTGTTGCTCAGCCGGCGTCCAGGAAAGATTCTTCAGACGCTGAACATCGAGATGGATCGGCCCCGCGACTACCAGTCCTGCGTTCTTTCGCCCTGGTTTCTGGAGTACAAACGTGCCGCGCTCGCGCATCTACGATCCCAGCGCGGAGGTGTCCCTTCATGAAGGACGGAGACGATTATAGGTATGCGAGTCTCGTGCGAATGGTGCGAGCCTCGGTACCTCCGTTCCTGCTGCTGGCAGGAGCGCTCGTACTCTGGCAGGCGCTAACCGCATGGCGAGACATCCCTGCGTACCTGCTGCCCGGTCCAATTGACATCTGGCAAGCCGGCCTACGAGAGCGCGACCTGCTGCTTGCCAATGCGATTCCGACGATCCAGGTAGCCGTCGGTGGATTCTTCCTGGCAGCCGTACTGGGCCTGCTACTTGCCACCCTCATTCACTTCTGGCCGCCGGTGCGAGCCTCCCTGTATCCCGTCGTCATTGTCTCTCAAACCGTGCCAGTGGTGGCCATCGCTCCCGCGCTGGTGGTGTTATTGGGCTTCGACTTGCTGCCAAAACTGATCATCGTCACGCTCATTTGTTTCTTTCCGATTACGGTGAACGCGGTTGACGGGTTCAGTAGTGTCGATCCCGACCTCATCAAAATGATGCGATCTCTGGGCTCCAGCCGGGCGCAAGCGTTCCGCTCTGTGGAGTGGCCCTCCGCGTTGCCGTTCATCTTTTCCGGCGCTAAAGTCGCGGCGACGTTCAGTGTCGTGGGTGCGCTGTTCGGCGAATGGGCGGGATCGTCCGAGGGATTGGGGTATCTGATGACACAGAAGGAGAGTCAGCTCGACATCCCAGCGCTGTTCGCGGCTATCGCGTTGCTCTCGATTATCGGGATGGGACTGTTCGGAGTGGTCGCGCTCGCCGAGCGGACGATGCTTCCATGGCGTCGACGAGATGTTCGCGCCAACCCACTACGCTCGAAGGAACGGTGATGTACGTGCCATCTGGCCCTCTCTTGACCTCTCGTCACCGGCGTGCGCACGGCCGCATACGGCATGCTCTCGGCGCCCTCTTCGGCGGGTTCGCCCTCCTCTCCCTGGTGACCGGTTGTGGCGCGACAAAGGGAGCTTCCGGCCCAAGCGGGTCTGTATCGATCGATCGCGCCCCGGCGGCACAGACGGCGTCTATGGTGCTCGACTGGTACCCGAACTCCGATCACGCCGGGCTGTACACCGCCATGCAGCGAGGGTATCTGGCACAACGCCATGTCTCGCTGACTCCACGTGTACCCTCGGATACGAGCGCCCAAATTCAACTGGTCGCGGCTGGCCGAGCCGCGTTCGGCATTTCGTACGAAGCCGATCTGCTGGCTGCACGCGCCCGCGGTATTCCGGTTCAGTCGGTAATGTGCATCATGCAGCGTCCTTTGAACACCGTCATGGCGCTCCGCAGCTCGCATATCAGCAGGCCGCGCGATCTCGCCGGCAAGCGAATTGGTGTGGCAGGGTCTCCCAGTGACGCGCCGACGATCGACGCGATGATGCGTGATGACGGTGCGGATCCGAGGAGTGCGCACCTGGTTAACGTCGGCTACAATCTCCGCGCGGCGCTCCTTTCCGGAAAAGTAGACGCGGTGGTGGGCGTGTACTGGAGTTGGGAAGCTATCCAGGCGGCCATGAGCGGCCATCCCGTAACGACATTGCGCGTGCAACGATGGGGAGTGCCCAACTATTGCGAGTTGGTGCTGATAGCGGCGCAGAGCACCATTCAACACCAACCGGCCCTGGTACGGAGCACCGTACAGGGTTTGCAGCAAGGCTATGCCTATGCCGAAGAACATCCCACGGCAGGGTGGAACGCGCTCCATGCGGTCGACAAGACGCTTGACCGGGCACTCGTATTGAAAAGCATCGAGCTGCTCCGTCCCGCCGTGACCGACGCGCCGACGATCGGATTTCAGAATCCGGCGCAGTGGAAGTCGTATGCCGCGTGGCTGTCGACGCAGAAGATACTTGCCGGCAATCCACACATTCAAAGCGCGTTTACGAACCGGTTTCTGCGGGCCGGTGTCCGGTAACGACATCGCATTTGCAGCAAACAGGGTGTACGTCATACTCTCGAATTGTCTATAGCAAGGGAAGCGGCGTCGACTGATGCCGTGCCCGCACGACCGGAGGTTCGGAGTGACCAATCAACGTGGGCTGAAATTGCGCAGGGTGGATCCCGACCTGGTTGTTGCGCGCTATGCGGTCTTGCACAACCTGGAAAAAACAGGCCGGGAATTTGGCATCACGCGGGAGCGGGTGCGCCAGATAGTCAACCGAGCGGGCATCGATACCTCACGCATCCTGAAGGAGAAAGCAGAGAAGCCTCAGCGCCTCTGCAAGGAATGTGGGGACTCCGTCGATAGCAGCCACGCGCTGTACTGCGATACGCATCGGCGAGACAAGCACAAGCGGCGCTACCGAGCGATCAAGGCTGATCCTGAGAAGTACGCACACTGGCGGGCGCTACTCAAGAAATACGACAAGCAGCGTAAGGAACGCGAGCAGGCGGAGTCATTTATCGCCGCTAGCTAGGCGCGCAGATGAGCACTGAACCAGTCGCGCGCCAGTTCCGCCACAGTCCGGAGCGCGCCCGTTTCTTCGAACAAGTGTGATGCTCCCGGGACGACGATCAGGCGCTTGTCGCACGAGAGTCGGTCGTACGCGTGACGGTTCAGGGCGACGACGCCCGAGTCCTTTTCGCCGACGATCAAGAGAGTAGGGCAACGCACCATCTCCAGCGCGCGTGCCGCCAGGTCGACCCTCCCACCGCGAGATACAACGGCCCGCGCGCGGTTCGATGGGTCTGCCGCGGCGGCCAATGCCGAGCCTGCTCCGGTGCTGGCGCCAAAGAACGCGATGGGCAGTCCCGCAACCTCAGGGGCCCGCGATGCCCACTCGGCACAGGCGGTTAGACGCGTCGCCAGAAGCGGAATGTCGAAGACCATACGACGGTCGCGAGCCTCGTCGACCGATAGCAGGTCGGGGAGGAACGTCGCGAACCCGGCATCGTTCAGCACGGCGGCAACCGCTTGGTTCCGAGGGCTCAGCCGGCCACTACCACTACCGTGAGCGAAGATCACCAGCCCTGTAGGAGATCCCGGAACCGACAGGACGCCGAGTATGGTTACTCCACCGATGTGGACGGCAACCTCCCGTGGCTCGTCGTTGACAATTACTTCCGGAGATTGAGATGTAACAGTACCCGCGGCGAGATGCCGTACTCGACTGTCCTCGACCTGGTTGAAATTTCGGTAATGTAAACCAACAGCTCGAAACAACTTCGGCACCGCAAGCGCCACGACATCGTCGGCACGCTGTCGGAGCATCTGAATTGCCTGTTCCGACGCGACCGGGGAAGCCACTACTATGTGCCCGACTCCCAGCGTGCGCAGTGAATCAACCGCTACTCGAGCTGTACTGCCCGTGGCTATACCGTCGTCCACGACGATTGCGACTGCGAGGCGGTTATTGATCGACGTGCTCAGGGAGGTGAGTCCGTAAGCACGCTGCTGCCTTTCGATCTCTCGTGCCTCCACCACCGCGGTTTCTCGGGCGTGCGTCTCCGTTGCTCCTATGGCTCTCATGTGCTTCCGATCGAGCCATACCGTGCCTGTTTCGCTTATCGCTCCCAGGGCAAGCTCGGGATTGCCGGGTGCGCCAATCTTTCGGACGACCAGCGGGCGAAATTGAAGATGAAGCGCGCGTGCGACAGCAGCGCCGACCTCGACGCCGCCTCGTGTCAACCCGAAGACTACGGCGTTGGTCCCGGCATATGGAGCCAGAATAGCCGCGAGCCGCGTGCCTGCATCTTCTCGATTCTCGAATAGGACAGAGCTCTCGGTGGGCATCGCTCACTCAATCGGCGAAATCAGATCTCAGCTCGCCGCCTTTGAACCTACACCGTCGGCCGTGTGAACCGTAGCCAACAGTCGGGCTGCGATTGGCCAGAGACCAAGTGCGGCAAGCACGCAGATTACACCCGCCACACCAAGTGAAAGAGAAGCGCCGCCGGCTCCGGCGAGACCTGCCGCAAACAGCGAACCGGCCGGTCCGGTCCCGGTAAAGATCATGGAGTACACGCTCAATACCCTGCCGCGAAAGCTATCGTGCAGCCGAGCCTGGATAGCCGAGTTAATGCCGGCAAAGAAGGTGCCTGTGCTCCAACCTACAACGGTGAGGGCGATTAACGCGAGCACGAGGTCGTGAGTGAGGGCAAGCGCAATCAGACCGGCACCGGTCACGAATGCTGCGATCCAGAGAAGTGTCCCGAGGACCGCGTACCGGCTCCAACGCACGACCGTGAATGAGCCGACCACCGCTCCAACCCCAATCGCGCTCCACATCCATCCCAATCCCACTGCCCCGGTGTGCAGAACATCATGCGCTACGATCGGCATCATCACCGGGAAATTCATTGCGAAAACCGCAACTATGCCCATAAAGCCGAGCAGTAGAAGGATCGACGGCGACTCACGCAGGTAGGCGAGCCCCTCACGCAGTTCCAGGAATGGGTTGCGGACTTCCTGACGTCGGTTGTGCGGCAGGCGCATCAGTGCCAGGGCGATGATAACCGCACCGAACGAAAGGCTATTGAAGTAGAAGACCGGGGCCACCCCACCGTAACGGATGACGACGCCCCCGACTGCCGGACCGAGCACTCTCGCGCCGTTCAGCACAAGCGAGTTCCAGGCGATGGCGTTCGCCAGGTCCTCCTTGCCGACGAGATCCGCCACGAACGCTTGCCGGGTGGGCGATTCGATGGCGATGGCAATGCCCGAAAAAGTCGAGATGGTAAGAATCTCCCAAACCTGAAGACGGTGCAGTGCGACCAGCGTTGCCAGTATGAACGACAAAATGACCGCAGTCGTTTGGGTGCACAGAATCAAGTAGCGCCGGTTCACGCGATCCGCCAGAACGCCGGAGGGCAACGAAAGGATGAGACTCGGCCCCATTTGCAGGGCACCCGTAGCTCCCAGCAGCCACTTTGAATCGGTCAGGCTGTAGACCAGGTAGCCAAGCGCCACTCCCTGCATGAACGTCCCCATAAATGAAACGAGCTGCGCCGACCAGTAATACCGAAACGCTTTATGCCGGAATGCCGCTCGACTGTGAGGAGATAGGGAAGTTTGCGCCATACAGCCATCATAATCACCGTTCGGAACCCCCCGGTCAAAAGAGCGGCAGGTGCGCAATGGGGACGTGCGCCTGCGTTCGCGATACGCTGTGTAGTACGGAGTTCGTACTCCGGTCGCATCGCGCGCGACTCGTCAGCGATCCGTTATTCCGAGGAAGAGGAGCGAAATATGCCTGTGCCTGACTCCAGCGGACCGCCGGTTCGCCGAATCCTTATCTTGGGCGGGGGGTTCGGCGCCGTCTACACGGCGCTGGGACTGGAAAAGGAGCTGCGACCTGAAGATCACACGCAGGTAACGTTAATCAACCCCGAAAACTTTTTTCTCTTTACGCCCATGTTGGCCGAGATTGTTTCCAGCCAGATCGATACCAGTCATGCGATCAATCCGCTGCGCAGAATGTTCAAGCACACCACGTTCGTGGAGGGCATGGCAAGCGCAATCGACCTGCGTGGACAATCGGTCCAGGTTCAACATCCAAACGGCGACGTTCGCGACTACCCCTACGATCATCTGGTGGTGGCCGTCGGTTCGCAGACCGGGTTCTTCGGCATGGCCGACGTGGAACAACGCGCCTACACCACGAAAACCCTGGGTGATGCGATTCTTCTGCGCAACCGTGCCATTGCACTGCTCGAAATCGCCGAGATCGAACAGGATCCGAAAAACCGTGCCGAGATTCTTACACTGGTGGTGGCTGGCGGCGGGTTTACCGGTATCGAAATTGCCGCGGAGCTCAACGATCTCATCCGAGAAGCGGCCGAGGCGTATCCCTCGATTTCGGATCGGGATATACGGGTGGTCCTGGTCGAGGCCAAGTCGAGAATTCTCCCGGAGTTCAATGAAAGCCTGGCAGCATTTGCCGCACGGCGATTGCAGGCGTGCGGAGTGGAAATTCTCACCGACACTACGGTATCCGGTGTGAACGACCACGCAGTTCTCTTGAAGGGCCGAGATCCGCTACCGACGCGCACCTTGATCTGGAATACCGGCGTTGCATCAAATCCCCTTGTGGAGAAGAGCGATCTCCCGAAGACCGGCCGAGGATGGATCAAGGTAGATGCCACGATGCGGGCCGAGGGACTGTCGAACGTCTGGGCATTGGGAGACTGCGCGCAAATTCCGAATATATTGAAACCCGGTCAGAACCAGCCTGCGCTGGCGCAGCATGCGATCCGCGAGGCGCCACGCCTGGCCCAAAATATTGTTGCCACCATACGTGGCGGGGGTGTGAAGCCCTTTCGTTATCGAACCATGGGTCAACTTGCTACCCTCGGCCAGTTCAATGGTATCGGCACCATCGGTCCGATACGCATTCAAGGCTTCCTTGCCTGGGTCGCGTGGCGCTCGTATTACCTCTGGCGCCTGCCACGGCTCGAGAAACGTTTGCGAGTGGCGACTGACTGGACGGTCGACATGGTTTTTGGGCGAGACATCTCGCAAATTCAGACGTATGCCTCGACAGCGCCCGGTCAGCAACGGGTGGGCAACCCATACTCAGATCTGGCCGGTCACGCTGAGAGTCCGCCATCCGATCGGGCCGGGAAATAGCTCACGACGCTCCCCGACCGGTGTGGACAGCGAACAACGCCGCTCGCGTGTGCCGGCGGGAGGGAACGCGCTGGGTTTCCAGCACACATTTGAGGATTACGCGGACTCAGACGACCGGACGGGAACCGAGAGGCGAAATATACAGCCTTTAATTCCGGGCGTCTCCGCGGTCAGCGTTCCGTGGTGAGCCTCGACTATGCTTCTTGCCAGATACAGCGATAAATCGGGTGTCCAGTCTTCTCCTCCGGCTCCGAACGGGCGGAAGACGTTAGACGTGGATCCTGGTTCGATCTGGGAGCCTTCATCTTGAATGCTGACCGTAACCCACTCCCCGCTGTCTCGTGCAGCCGTGTCAATGTTCACGATCACTGGAACCCCGCGTGGCGAGCGCTGTACGGAATGCTTGACTATGGACTCCACCGCACGCGTGAAGCGCGAGGAGTCGATTTCGACGAGCAGCTTCTCCGGGGCGCGCAGATGGATGGACGATGACGTTTCGTCGAGCGACTCGACCACGTCACTGACGACTTGCGTGATGTCAGTTACGCTCGTCGCTGTGGCTCGTAGCCCCCTCTCCAACTCGCTTGCTTCCGCGAGGTCGGCTATGAAGCGTTCGACCCTCATAATTCCTTCCAGCGCCGCAACGGTATCCGCCTCCGTATTCGAGATTCCGGCGGAGCGCGTCAGGCTGGCGATGGAGTCGATATGGCGTCGTATACCGGTCAGTTCTCTGCTGGAAAGATGAGTCAAGGAGTCGATCAGTTCGTCGGCGCCGGCGCGTCGTGCCGTCAGAACTGCGTCGGTTTGAACTTGCTCCATCAATTCCGCACGATGACCCACCATGCCGACCCAACGCGCGACCGTCTGGAAGAAACGAATATCCTCAGCGTGAAACTGATTGGCTTGTGAGCTTACTGCGACCAGCACACCCCGGCGTTCTGCACCCACTACCAGAGGGACTGCTAGAAACGATTGGACGTTCAGGCCCTCCGAAACACCGATGAGCATTCCAGGGTCGTTCTTGGCGTCACCGGTTAGGTAAGCTTCACCTGTCTCGAATACTTCGACCTCGCGTCCCCGGTTTGCAAGGGGTAAGCGATCCATTCCGAGGCGATGCTGCTTGCGGCCCATTGCAGTGTTGCTGGAGCCGATCACCACCAGACTTTGGGTCGACGGCTCGAACATGAATGCGTCGACTTTGTCTGCTCCCATAACCCCGGCGATCAGATCTGCCGCCTGGTCCATCGTGTCCCTCATTGTTCCCGCATCGATCGCCACGAGTTCTTGAAGGGTGTAGAGGAGCGCGACGCCGTTGGGCTGCTCGGCGGTTGAGCGGGTATCGCGATCCCCAGGCTCATCGGAGTAACCGGCAGCCGTGAGAATCTCAGTGAGCGGCACTTCGAGTGCAATCGCCAGGCGAGCAAGCGCCGGCAGAGAGGGCATCCCATACTTGCCGTTTTCCAGTATGGATACGCGCTCTTGCAGCCACCCCAGCCGCTCTCCCATTTGTGTCTGGGTCAGTCCCATGGTCTGGCGGCGGTTCCGAATATAGCGGCCGAGATTGTCAAGATCAGCGGAATCTACCTGCGTCACAAGCACTCACCCTCGGTTTTGATGCAACTTCGGACGGAAACAAGCAGTGTGTTGCCGTCCTTGCGACTCAGCTATACGCAGTTTCTCTCATATTAAATACCAATCTGAGTTCTAAGCGCAACACTTGATTCTTCCATTAGCGGAAAAACATATGAAAGGGTGTATATTTTCGCTCTTTAAACGTAGCGTGTGTCTGATGTTCGCATCGTTCTACTCATGTAAGTCGCGAATATGTCGCTTAGATGGAGAAAACACCATGTAACACTTGAAAAGAATGTAACGAGGACTGGCGACGCGGCACCGGTGCGAGCTCGACCTGAATTGGCCGCTGCCGCTCGTTGATAATGTGGGGTCCGTGGCTGAGCCGTCGCGGTGATTTCCATTGGGTGAGCTGCCATGTTGATATACAACGGCGATCTGTACACGGTGGACGGTATCGTGCCGGATGGTGCGGTACTGGTGGACGGATCGACCATCCGCGCGGTTGGTTCCTACGAGGCTGTGCTTCCATTGCGCCCGGCCGGCGACGACGATTCCGATGACCTCAATGCCCAGGGAGGAATCATCGCAGCCGGTTTTATCGACCTCCAAATTAATGGAGCAGGTGGTACGCTCATTTCCGAACAACCGGAGCCCGAAACTGTCGAGAAAATTGCGGCGCTCTTGCCACAATTCGGATGCACGGCCTTTCTTCCCACTGTGATCACGGGCTCCATGGAACAGACGATTGCGGCGCTGCGCGCAGTTGACACTGCGTGCGGCAGGCCGCGTCGGGGGGCTCGTGTGATGGGCGCGCATGTCGAAGGCCCTTTCATAAACCCCGAGCGTAAAGGGGTGCATTGTCCCCAGTTCATTCGCGAGCCGTCGGTAGACGAGTTGAGGCGCTTCATCGACGATGGAAGCCGCCATATCCTCGTGCTGACCCTCGCGCCGGAGATGCCTGGCGCGGACTCCGTCATCGCCGAGGCCGCCCGCCGGGGAATTACGGTTTCCGTGGGACACTCGCAGGCGTCGGTTGAGCAAGTGCACAAGGCAGTGACGTGGGGGGCGCGCATGGTAACGCACCTATTCAACGCCATGCCGCCGCTGGAGTCGCGCCGTCCAGGCATCATCGGAGCCGCTCTAACGATGGATGCCCTGTCTGTCGGGTTGATTGCCGACGGCATCCACGTAGACCCTATCTCGATGTCGGTTGCGATCCACGGAAAGCGAGGCGATGGAATGTTCCTCGTGACCGACGCGATGCCGGCTCTCGGCACGGATGCCACTCAATTCTGGCTGAATGGCCGTCGCATCATCGTCGAGAACGGCCGTTGTACAACCGAAGACGGCACTCTCGCGGGATCCGTGTTATCGATGGACCAGGCGGTCCGCGTCGTCCACACGACCGTTGGAGTAAATCTGGCCGACGCGCTGCGCATGGCAGCGGGCAACGCTGCCCGTGCAGTGCGAGTGGATGCGACAAAAGGCACTCTGGAGCCAGGCAAGGACGCGGACGTCGTGGTGCTAGACCGCTCTCTGAACGTGGTCGCGACCGTCGTGGAAGGCGAAACTGTCTATCGGACGAACTGCCTCCGGTGTCAACAGTGAACCTCACGCGCCGCTCTCCAGCGCAAACCAATAAAATCCGTATGGAGCAAGCGTGAGCAGGTACGGCAATTCACCAATTCGAGGAAA
This sequence comes from uncultured Chloroflexia bacterium, assembly GCA_963737125.1. GTDB lineage: Bacteria > Chloroflexota > UBA5177 > UBA5177 > UBA5177 > JANWJD01. The sequence continues at coordinate 941,823 of CAVTRL010000001.1, forward strand.
GCGGACCTTGCCCATCATCTCGACGGGAATTCGTCCTTCGTAGTCACTCAGGTCCAGCTCGACTGGTTGTGCCGAGCTCGACAGGTTATTCACGCAAAGGACGACCGTGTCGTCGAGCGTGCGAAGGTACGCGAAAATGGCGGGATTGGCGGGAATGATCGTGGTGAACGACCCCTCGCCGAAGACCCGCCACTGTCGCCGTACCTCGATGTAATGTCGTAGCCAATTCAACAGGCTAGATTCATTCCGTTGTTGCGCTTCCACGTTTACTGCCTGGAATCCGTACACCGGGTCCATAAGGGGAGGGAGATAGAGTTGCGCGAAATCGGCGCGGCTGAAACCCGCGTTTCGGTCACTCGTCCATTGCATGGGGGTTCGGACGCCGTCACGGTCCTCCAGGAAGATGTTGTCCCCCATACCGATTTCATCTCCGTAGTACAGCACCGGAGATCCGGGCAGCGAGAGCAACATCCCGTGCAACAGTTCGAGCTGCCGCATGCTGTTGCTCACCAGCGGCGCCAATCTCCGCCGGATTCCCAAATTGAGCCGCATACGGGAGTCTGGAGCGTACTCCGCCCACATGTACTGACGCTCTTCCTCGGTCACCATTTCCAGCGTCAATTCATCGTGGTTTCGGAGAAAGATGCCCCACTGTGTGCCTGGAGGAAGTGGTGGCGTGCGTTGCAAAATATCGGTGATCGGCAGGGCCCGCTCTTGCTTGAGAGCCATGAAGAGTCGCGGCATCAGCGGGAAGTGGAAATTCATATGGCACTCCGGTCGCTCGGGCGAACCAAAGTACTCGATCACATCCTCGGGCCACTGATTTGCTTCGCACAGCAGCACACGATTGGGAAACTCCCGGTCCACCATTTCTCGCAACGTGGCCAGGAAGGCATGAGTCTCCGGTAGGTTTTCGCAGTTTGTGCCTTCTCGCTCGAAGAGGTACGGCACGGCATCAAGCCGGAAGCCGTCCATGCCCATGTTTAGCCAGAAGCGAGCGACGTCCAGCAACGCGGCCTGGACCGACTGGTTGTCGAAGTTTAGGTCGGGTTGGTGGCTAAAGAATCGATGCCAGTAGAAGGCCTTCGCTTCTTCATCCCAGGTCCAGTTCGAAGGCTCGGTATCGAGGAAAATAATGCGTGCATCCGAATACTTTTCAGTGGTGTCCGACCACACGTACCAGTCGCGGTACGGGCTGGACGGGTCGGAACGTGCCGCTAAAAACCAGGGGTGTTGATCGCTCGTATGATTGACGACCAGGTCCATAATGACGCGCATGCCGCGCCGGTGAGCTTCGTCGAGAAGCTGCTGAACATCCTGGACAGTACCAAAGGACGGAAGCACGGAATAGTAGTCCGACACGTCGTAACCACCGTCGCGAAGTGGGCTCTGATTGAACGGCAAGAGCCAGATGCAGTCGATTCCGAGCCACTGCAAATAATCCAGCCGAGAAATCACTCCCTGGAAATCGCCGATGCCGTCATTATTGCTGTCCGCAAACGCCCTGATCAGCAACTCGAAGAATATTGCCGACCGGAACCACAACGGGTGATCGTTCGGTGAGAGATCGTCCACGTATCCACCAGTTTCCGGGCAGTCCACCGTGCCGATCCGGAGGATGCAGGCAGCACGGTACGCCCTCGTACTCTAGCCCTTCCAGCATACCCAAGCGACCGAGGAATACCGCGAATAGCCGGTCGGCTCACCAAGCAAAGTAGTTTATAGCCGAACATTGACATCTTCCACAGACGGCACGTTACTTGCACCCGCTTTGAAAGTGGTCTGAAGAGCAATCTGCAAGGAGTCGAATGGTGAAAGCTGTTGTTTACAAAGAGCCCTGTACCGTCGCCGTGGAAGAGGTCGACGACCCGAAAATCGAACAACCGGGTGATGCTATCGTTCGCGTTACATCGGCAGCTATATGTGGGAGTGACCTTCATATGTATGAGGGTCGGACGCCGGCCGAAGCGGGAACAGTCTTCGGACATGAGAATCTGGGAGTGGTCGAACACATCGGGCCGGGAGTAACCTCGTTGAAGGTTGGCGACCGCGTTGTTCTGCCATTCAATATTGCCTGCGGATTCTGCTACAACTGTCTGCGAGGATTCACCAGCGCCTGCTTGACGGCCAACCCACAGCAACCGCATGCGGCATATGGCTACGCCGGCATGGGTCCGTTTAAAGGCGGCCAGGCGGAGTTCCTGCGGGTGCCGTACGCAGATTTCAACGCCCTCAAACTGCCCGGACAGCCGGGCGACCAATGGGAAGACGACTTTGTTTGCCTGGCGGATATCTGGCCGACGGGCCACCATGCCGCAGTATTGGCCGGCGTGACGATGGGTAGTACAGTGGCGATCTACGGAGCCGGGCCGGTGGGGTTGATGGCGACGCTGAGTTGTACGCTTCTCGGCGCTAGCGAGATTTATGTGGTCGATCACGTACCCGAGCGACTGGATAAGGTGAAGGAGTTGGGAGCGACCCCAATTGACTTCACGCAGGGAGATCCGGTCGAGCAAATCCTCTCCATGCGCAAGCAAAATACAAACCTCACGAATCGACTGCGACCCGGCGAAGAGAAAATGGCAGGTGTCGATCACGGCATTGACGCCGTCGGATATCAGGCACGCGACGACTCGGATCCCAAGGCGGGCGAGAACCCCACCCAGGTTCTCGAGGATTTAGTACGCCTCGTGAACCCAACCGGCCAGATCGGCGTCGTGGGCGTGTATCTGCCTCAGGACCCGAAAGGGGTCAGCGAGAAGGCCAAACAGGGACGATTCGAAATCCCGTGGGGCGAAATCTTTGAGAAGGGCCTATCCATCGGCACGGGCCAGGCGCCCGTGAAGCGGTATAACGAGTTCTTGCGCGACCTCATCATCACGGGACGCGCGAAACCCAGTGCAATCGTCAGCCATCGACTGCCACTTGACGCAGCACCCCAGGCCTACAAGGACTTCGATCAGCGAGGGGATGGATTTACCAAGATCATTCTCAAGCCCGGTAAGGACGCGAAAACGCTGGTCGAAACAGTAGCCAGAAACTAGCACTTTCTCCATGCATTGCCAGTACAGGCCCCGACGTGGTGAAGCGCGCCGGGGCCTGTGCCATGTTGCTCAAACCACTATCTATGTCGCACGCGACTCAGCCCGGGGAGAGTGACTGTTCGTACGATCGCAGTGAGTCAACATCGTGTAGCGTGCCATCGCTCAATTCCACGACCCGAGACACGCCGATGTGATCCAGGAAATGCCGGTCGTGTGACACCACGATCATTGGTCCTCGATACAGGGCGACAGCATCTTCAACGGCCGAGAGGGCGACGATGTCCATATGCGCGGTTGGCTCATCCAGCAGAAGAAAGTTGCAGCCCGATAGCAGCAGGATAGCGAGTGCAAGTTTCGAGCGCTGACCGTAGCTCAGCGCTCCGATTGGTTTGAACACATCGTCGCCTGCAAACAGATACTTATGAAGCTGCGTGCGTGCTTCACGTTCGTGCATGCCGGTCCGTTGACGGAACACCTCGAGAACCGGTGACTGAACGTCCAGATCTTCGTGCTCCTGTGACAGCAGCCCCGGCACTACACTTGCCCCCAGCCGGATGGAACCCTCGTACGGCAGCTTCCCACGTATACAGCGCAGGAGCGTACTCTTTCCGGAGCCATTTTCCCCGAGCAGGGCGATGCGCTCTGTTCCGAACACTGTCAGCTGGACACCGCGCAGCACCTCGCGTGCGCCGTAGTTCGCGCGAAGGTCCGTCAACTGGAGTACCGATTGGCTTGCTGGAGCGGGCAAGCCACTCATATCGACCAGCTGCAACCCCCACGTTTGTTGAGGTTTTTCAATCCGGTGAGCGTCCATTTGCCGTTGAAGCCTTCGCTCTCGAGTCTTTGCTTTGCGCGCCACTTTCTTGGCCACTCGTCGTTGATGGTCTGCGCCGGCGCCGGACTTGGTGTGAGCTTCCACTCCGCGCGCTTGATCCTTGGTGTTCCGGATGTCTCGCTCTATGCGGGCGATCTCGGATTGTTGGTCGCGGTACGCCGCCCACTCCTTTTGTTCGCGAGTTCGCTTCGCCTCCGCATACGCGCTGTAATTGCCTGCCCAACGTTGGACGGTGTGCTCGCGCGCATCGATTTCGAGGATGCTTTCGACGGTTCGATCGAGAAATCGCCGGTCGTGAGAAACGATGAGGTATGACCGATCGCTGCCGTTGACGAAGTTTTCCAGCCAGAGTAATGCGCGAAGATCGAGAAAATTCGTGGGCTCGTCAAGCAGCAGCAATCGAGCATCCGAGAGCAAAAGCCTGGCGAGCGAAAGTTTGGTCTTCGTTCCGCCGGACAAGGCGTGCACAGGAGTATCAAGGTGGGTGGAAGGAAAGTCGAGACCGTTGATGACCGATTCGAGTCTGGAATCGAGCTGGTAGCCTCCCAGTACCAGGTACTCGTCGTTCAATGCTGAATAGCGTTCAGAGAGATCTCTCGAAATGGTTCGGGATGCGGAGCGGAGCGCAGTCTCAATGCTGGGTGATCTCAAGTGCAAGCTGTCCAACACGTCCGGTCGCGCGCAACAACGCCTCGCGTGCCGTGCTGGCCGCGTCGGACGGATCGGGCGACTGAGGAAGATAGGCAATGCTCCCCGGCGGAACGATCGTCACGCTGCCGGAGTCGGGCCACCACTCTCCCTGAATGATCTTCAGTAGAGTCGACTTACCGCTTCCGTTCGCGCCTATCAATCCGACCCGGCTACCGGGGGCAATCGTGAACGACACATCGCGCAGAACGAGTTCCGCGCCGAAAGATTTGGACACCGAGCTAACCCGCAACATTTTTACCCCCGTAAAACGCAGCCCCGCCAGGGCTACACACTCTCACCACAAGAAAAAGACCACGAGAGCGTGTCTCGTGGCGTGGCGGTTTACGGTGTACGAGGAGCCATGTACCGATACCAGGGGTGGATCGTCGACGTGGATTTTACATGCCACGTGCCGTCATGCAAAGTCGGAGACGATGACGCTCGATGATCCCGCATCCGCCCTGGTTAGTCTCTCAACGGCCGTCCTCCGGTTCAGATAAGTAATGGTAGCACCGTGACGGTTCTTTCCGGCTCCTGGAGGCAGGGCCGGCGATTCCGCCCTGCACATCACCAAAAACGAGAAGGGCGACGTACCAACATGGCACGTCGCCCGGTCTCTGCCGAGTCATTCAGACGTTTGAGTTTAGTTCCGCGTAGAACTCGTCAACGGAACAGGCGGCATCAAGTCTCCTGCTAACGCATGCCGTGTGGGTGCTGTATTGGCGCCGTGAAAGTGCGCTCCAGCTCCCATTGCCACACCGGTGACCGCGATGACCACGGCCATGACCGTGACTCGAAACTTGCCCATAATGCGCATCGAACTTCCCCCCTGATATGTCATTTGTAATGCTTCCTTCTCTGGCCAGCCCATTGGCGACCATTCTAGGTGCACCAACGGACATTGACTATGGGTCTTAATGACCATATGGGAGTACTTCTTTTTAGGTTCGGCGAGACTTGGACTGGGCGGCGCGTACGGCAAAATCGAGAGCTTGTGCGATTTCCCCCCGACTCTGGAGTATCAAGCTATAGCTGAGAGCGGTGTCGGCGTAGGAGGCGACATGACCGGCAGCTTGGTAGGCTTCAAGGACTCGTTGGAAGAGCTCGTCCGCTCGATCGTGATCGTTCTGGTACTCTGCGATCTTCGCCTGGACTATCCATGAATCGATACGTGCGGGATCATCGTCGCGGCGCGACATCTCTTCGGCCATCTTTGCCTCGGCACTGGCGGCCTCGAATTCATCGAGACGAAGATGCACGGCGGCGAGTGTACTGTGAGCCATTGCCTCGACGTCACGAGCGTGCGAAAGGCGCGCACGTGCGACTGCTTCCCGACCGCATTGCAAGGCGTTTGGGAGGTCGTTGAGCTCTCCGTAGCGAACCGCCAGGTTATTCAGCTCACGGGCAGCCTGGTCCTCATTCTGATGCGCTGTGAACGCTGCCACGCTGAGTCGAGAATAGCGTAAAGCGTTGCCTGCGTCTCCCTTTCTTTGGTAGGCCAGGCTTAATCCGGAATATACGGCTCCAAGTGTGTTGAGATCGGAAACCTGACTGAAGAGAGCTCGGGCCCGTTCGTAGTGCTCGATGGCTGCTTGACTTTCGCCTCGGATATACGAAATGTGACCGATGCCGATCGTAATGCGTCCGAGCAGCGTTAAATCTTGCTCTTCGGCGGACAACCCCTCCAGTGCTTCCCTGAAATAGCCCAATGCCTCGTCGTAATTGCCCATGGCGTACAGCGCCCGACCTATTTCGTGGAGCAGATGCGCCGTCATCGGCGTGTCGTCACGCTGTTTCGCCACGGTCATCCCATCTTGCAACTCGGTCACGGCCTGCTGTGGAGTTCCGATATCGGTCAGCGCCCTGCCCCGGAGGTACTGCCGGCGAGCGTGTTGACCCAGGGAAACCTCCAGATTTGTCAGCTTGCGAAGCGCCGTTTCGGGCTCCCCACGTAGCACATCGGCCTCAGCCGACTCCAGCGTGATCTCGGCAGCCGTGGCCGCCCCGATGGCACTGTCCTCGAGAAAATAGCTGATCGGCAGCTCCAACCGTTCCGCTACAATCGACAGCGCTCGCAGCGAAATCCGGCTGCGCCCCAATTCGACGAGACTCAAAAACGACCGCGTGAGGTCGCTACGACCCACGTCGGCCAGACTCATGTTTCGTTCCTTGCGAGCGTGTCGAATGCGCTGGCCCACGTCCTTGGCCAGAAGAGTCCGTCTGTGCGCTCGAGTTGAGCGCGGGACCGTTGTCAGGCGTCATAGATTAACCTCATGCCATCGCGGTATTTTGTCGAGTAAATTTTGACAATAAGTGTACTCCACTTGTCAAGCAACGTCTCTCTTTCTGTAAACGGCGTGCAGTATGCCCTCCGGACTCAACGGAATGCAATACCCCTCGGACCGGGCGGCGAGTCATGCACTTCCCGGTGCGGGATACATTCGAGGTTGATGTACACGGGACTGCTCACACCAGACGACTTCGGCCAACTCTTCGCGCGAAGCTCATCGGCAGATGAACTTGACCGTACGACGCGTGGTGCTCAGGCTCGTGAGGACGTCAGACACTGCCCACCGAGGCACGTAAATCGACACGGCACACGCCTGCACCGTGCAGCCTGGGACTCCGGAGGAAATACCGCAATGCATGAAGAGCTCGTGCCCGGCACGTGGTGACGTGTCGGAGCTCCACTGCAGCTGTGTATCAGGCGACCGGTTCTCGTTCCTCCGGTCGCAGGGCCGTACACTTACGCCAGCCGTCGGTCTTAAAAAGTATCTGAAGTGCTTCTACCTGCGCATCTGTCTCAAATGAGGACGAGACCGCGACGACCCGCACCTCTCCTGTGCTGTCGTTGCGAACTGGGATATCGTACTCAACCAAACCGATTCCTCCCCCGGAACAATCTGACACTATGCGACTCAGGTGGAATTTGACCTTCGCAGCCTATCATGGGAAAACATACCAGTCAATGGGTCTGAACTCATAGTTTGGGGGAGCACCATGGCCCAACGAATTGCCGCTGCCGCCGTGGCCGTTGCACTCCTGGCTGCCCAGCTCTTTTCGCACCATGCAATTGCGAGTCAGGGCAGCCATGCGAGCTCAGCGCCCAACTCGTTCACAGCCGTAACAGGTCGCTACACGCTGGCGTTTTCCCCGTCGAGCGGGGCGATCACTATCACGCCAAAGGGTAAGAAAACCCACCTCGCCATTCGAGAGCTGGGTACGACCAAGGGGGCAGATCTGTTTTACGGTGTTTCGTCGTTGCACCACTCCGGAAACACCTACACGCTCGACGGGCGTGTTAAGTGGGCAAGCTTTTCGTTCGGCTTGACGCTGGTGAAAGGCCGGCCGGGCCTTCTTCACCTTGTACTGAACCTGACCCCAACCGGCAGCGCGCCAGTCCCCAGACGACTTGTTCCCGATGTTCAATCTGTCGGCTCACCCGCTTCGAGCCTGACGCAATATGATGCCTCGCCGCCGATTGCGGGCTCATCCGTGTTCGTGTCGAGTAAGCCACTGGGAAGCAGCGTGATGTACTTCGCCAATTACACGGCTCTGGGGACGTTTTTCGAACGTGCGCAAACGGGAGTGGAACAGCCGAATTTCGACTACCCCCGAGCCGGAGGAAAGGGCAGTCTGGTCGGCGTCAGTGGATCGTATTTTGGATACCCGCCGCCTAGTAATGATCTGGACACGTTGCCTCGCGGAAAATCGACGCGGATTATCGACAGCTACCTCTATTTGATGCCCACCGTACCGCCGGACGAATCCGCGGTATCGGCCGCGTACCTCCAATCGATTGGCACGATTTTCGGGGAACTTGCCGTGCCGGCCATCCCAGCGCCCGATTGGCACTCGCTCGCATCGAAGGAAGCGGTCGATCTCCTGGATCCCAGCAATCTGGTTTCGAAGGGAGGCCAGCAGTATCTCGTCTCCTACGTCTCGGATAACCGCGCCTCACCCGAATTGATTACGCAGGCAGCCGTGTTCGCCGGCGTGGAGGCCTATGAAGCAAAGTTCCACGAGACGTTGCCTCTGGCCGCCATGCTTGAAGCGAATTTGCAGTCGTTTTACGACCCCGAGTTTCATACCGTGAAAAATGGACTGGGCGCCGATCCGACGGCCACGGAGGAAAGCTGGTATTACATAACCAATTTGATTTCGTTGCTGCAAGCGGCGCAATTGGGAAGCTCCACGGCCAAACAACTCCTTCTCGATTCGGTGGCCGGAGCGCTGAGTCTGGCGCATACCAATAATTACGAGTTCCCTCAGGACTTCCAGTTCTCAAACTGGAACGGTAAAGGCACCGGGCTACAGTCAGACGTCGCGGGCGGTTATGCGTGGCTGATGCTCGGTATGTACGACCTCACCAAAAATAGTCTCTATCTCGACGAAGCCAAGGCATCGATGGCGCACGTCGCTGGTAAGGGATTCGGGCTAGCGTACGAAACACACATGCTGGGCTACACGGCCGCTGCCGGTCAGCGCCTGTTTGCAATGACCGGTGACGCCGCCTACCACGCGGACGCGGACCTTGCGCTTGCCAACCTATTTCACGTTACGCGGCTGTGGGATTGCACGTACGGTGAGTGTCGGAAGGGCGCTGGATACCATACGTACTTCGGCATCAATCCGCTGCCGTGGGCCGACTATATTGCGCCGCTCGAGCAATACGAGGCCTGGCTGGGGTTGCGAGATTACGCCAACTACGATGCCAACGAGCCGGCCTATGTCAAGGCACTGGTCAACGGTTTTCTGGCAGAGACACCGCTCATGCTGCAGTACACGTTACCGACGCGCCTGCCGGACGGCGTAGCCACCTCGACCCCCGGCGAATACTCGTTCGTTACGAAAAACAACCTGAGCTGGAACATCCCGCTCGAGGACCTGCGGGTTGGAACACAGCAAAGCGGCACAATCGGTCAGGAAGTCTACGGAGCCGGTGCGCCGTTCATGATGGCTGCGTACGCCCCGTAGGGCTTCCAGCCGTCAGGGGTGATAGGTTTCGCAGCTACTGAGCACGCCCGTCAAGTTCATGCCACCGCAGATCATGCTGGTGCCGTCTTGCAGAGGCAGAGTAACCGCGGCGTCCCGTGCGGTGCGCATGGGGGCCGCGCGATTCCAGGTGTTCGTCACCGGATCGAAAATCTCGGCCGAACGTAGAACGTGTACCGTCACCTGTTCTCCCCCTGCGACCAATACTCCGCCGTTGGGGAGTAGCGCTGCCGCCGCTTGATTACGCGCGGTGTGGAGCGAGCCCGTGCCGGTCCACCGGCCCGTTGTAGGGTGATACACGCTGGCGGAACGCAAGTCGCGCTCACCCGTGCTGACGCCGCCGGCCATCAGCACCGAACCGTCGCGAAGCTCCATAACCACCGGGTGCGAGCGATGCACGGTACCGGCGGTAGCGCTCCACTGACTACTACCGGTATCGTATGTTTCCGGCGCGCCGTAGCCGCCGGTCAAGAGAATGTGTCCTCCCTCGAGGTCGATGGCCGTCTGCTGGGCGTGGGCAAAAGTAGCGGGAAGGGTTGGGAGCCACTGATGGGTCGCTGGATCGAAGAGCAGCGCACTGGATGATATCTCTGAACCGACGATGCCCCCCGCGATCAGCACCCGGCCGTTCGGCAGAAGCGAGGCGGAGTGGGCGAAGCGAGTTTCGGGAAGCGACGTCGTCGTGCTCCACGTCGACGTGAGCGGGTCAAACACTTCACACGCACGCAGCGGACCCAACCTTGGTCCAAGGCCGCCCACGACCAGCACGTCACCATCCGCCAGAGTTGTCGCGGTACCACCGATGCGCCCCGTTTTCATGTTGGGAGCGTAGGCCCAGGTGTTGCTGAGTGGGTCGTAGATCTGTGCGGTGGCGACGGGGAACCCGTCTGTCACATCTTCGCCGCCAAGAACGAGAAAACGGCCATCGTGCAGCCGAACTTCCATTTGGCCCGTACCGGGAGCGGACATGCGGGCACCGGTGGTCCAGAAATCATGCGCAGGTTGCGGACTCAATACGGCCGCGAGCAGAAAGAAAGCGATAGCCGTTACGGGCATGAAGTTTCGAGACGGAAAGCGTATCGCACAACCCGCCGTTCCGGGCTTAATGGATTCGATACGCGATTCACGATGCCTCTCGCAGCCGGAAAGTAGGAAGCAGACGGCTGGTCGCTGTGTGCTGAATAGCAGAGCAAATCGATAGCCCGATAAACGTTGCAAGTCCCGTCGTCGCGCACAACAGAAGGAGGAAAATCCAGATAGGCACGATACTCAGGCTGACTCCGGGACGTGCCAGCGTCATCAGGGCCGCATTTCGGTAGACGTGCCACGGACCTTTGACTTCCTGAACCATGAGCAGAGGAAATACGTGAAGGTGAATCGATAGCCAGACGATCAGTACCAGTCCCCAGGCTAGCGAGAGACCCGGCGCGATGGAGCGCAGTAGCCCGGACCCTCCGCCGAGCTCTCGGACGTAGAACACGATGTTGGCAAGTATCAGCGCCGTCACAGTGACCGACAGAAGCCACATTCTCAAGGCAGGATAGAAATAGTGTCGAAACCCGGTCCAGTGTTCTGAAAGAGTCGAGTATCCCGAAGTGGCGAACTCCTGCGTAACGGCATGCACGCCGGCCGCGCACGGGTTCGGAAGTATTCCAATCAACAACGCGACGCCGAGCGGAATCAAACTCAGCGAGTGAGTGCCGTATGCCGCGGCGCCTATCAAGACGATGATCGGGGTGCTCAACGCGGTCCCCACGAGGTTGGACAGGACTGACGCCGTGATATGCGTCAGCACTTGACGAAATGCGGAACCCAGGACGCGCAGGCCAACCAGCACGAGCTGTCGTACTATCCTTTGACGCCGCTCAGTGTCACGCCCTCGATGATCTGTTTGGAGGCGAGGAAGTAGACGATGACAATAGGAGCCATCGACATCAGAGATGCGGCCATCTGCAGATTGAAGACGACGCTATAGCGGCTCACGAAGCCGTTGAGAGCAAGCTCGATCGTCCAATTGTGCGTATCCGTAAGGTAGATGAGAGGCCCGAGAAAGTCATTCCATTTGCCGATAAAGGTAAGGACTGTTACGGCCGCAAGGGCGGGCCTTAACTCCGGCAGGATGATAGTCCAGAAAATCCGCAGGGCGCCTGCGCCGTCCACTTTTGCGGCTTCGTCGAGGTCGTAGGGAATGCCCCGTACAAACTGGCGTAGCAGGAAGATGAAAAACGGAGACCCGAAGAAGGCCGGCGCAATTTGCGGTAGAAATTGGAAGAGGTTGTCATAACCGAACGCGGAGCCTCCACTTCCCCAGTGGAATACGTTAATGAACAACGCGTACTGGGGAATCAGCATCACTGCGTACGGAATCATCGTCGTCGCGATGATGAAGTAGAACATCACTTCACGTCCGGGGAAACGGAAGCGACCAAAGCCATAGGCTATGAGAGCGCACGATGCGACCGTGCCGAGGGTAACCAGACCGGACATGACAAAACTGTTGATCAAGAAAACATGAAACGGATAGGTAAGCGCGTTCCACATGGTCGAGTAGTTCGACCAATTGAATGACTCAGGCCAGAAGCTCACACTACTGTTGGCATCACTCTCGGTACGCAGGGAGTTTTCGAGCATCCAGTAGAGCGGAAAGAGCGAAAACAGAGTGACGAATGCGAGACCAGCGTACGCCGCAGTCTTTGAGCCGGATCGATGCCGCGGCGTCTTCAGCGGACTGGCCGCCACGACCGGTGTAGTGACAAGTGGAGTCGAAGCGCCTGTGCCTTGAACACCCATGACTACGTCCTCTCCTCTTGATAGAATACCCACCGCCGTTGCGCGGCGAAATTTATCACGGTGAAGATACCAATCAGGACGAATAACCCGAACGCCATCGCGATGGCAAGCCCGAGATAGTCGTCTTCGTACCCCTTTTCCCATATGTATGGGAAGAGAGTCAATAAGGAGTCGCTTGGGCCACCGGTGAAGCCGTTTGACCCGCCGGACCAAATGACAAATTTGGTGAATTCTTGAAATGCGCCGATCAGTCCGGTGACAACGTTGAAAAATATTGCCGGACTGAGCAACGGGAGCGTAATGTTGCGGAACTTATCCCAGCCGGTAGCCCCGTCGATCGATGCCGCCTCGTAGTAACTGGTGTCAATGCCCTGTAGACCCGCCAGGTATATAAGCATGGTCTGTCCAAAGCCCCAGGCGGATAGCATGATAACCGCCGGCATCGTCAGCTTCGGGTTACTGAGCCAGTCAAGCGGATTGCAGGTTACCTGCGTTGGATCGCACTGTATGTGCGCTTTAGTAAGAAACCAACTCACGACTCCGGAGCTGGGCTCAAAGATCAGGCGAAAAATGAGAACGGATGCCACTGCCGGCATAATAGCGGGCAGATACGCGATTGTGCGATAGATATTGATCCCGCGAAGCTTCTGATTCAGCAACATGGCCAGCGGAATGGACAAAACGTTGACCAGCGCGACGCTTCCGACCGCGTAATAGATGGTGTTCCATACCGCGTGCCAGTACCGTCGATCCTGCAGGAAGGTCTGGTAGTTGGTCAGTCCATTGAGATGGGCGTCCCAGAAGGGACCACGGATCGGGTTCCAGTCCGTAAAGCTCAGGTACAACGCCAGTATCAGAGGGACAGCCGAGAAAACTACAAACCCGATGACCCAGATCGACGTAAAACTATATCCCCAGAGCATCTCCTGCCGTTTTTGGTTGTGCGCGCGTTTCGCTCGGGGCGTCTGAGCAACTGTACCCATCTCTCGTCCCCTTCCTTCACGGCCGATAATGAAGGTTGTATAGCCAACCATACGGTATCGCGGCTCACTTATTCACGTCCGCGAGTATAGGCGTCCGAATAGTAGAAATGGGACAGGCGGGAAGGAGGGGCATTGCCCCTCCTTCCCGTCGCCGTTGTTGTGTGTTACCCGAGGTATTGCTGGGCCGAGGCGCAGGCGTTTTTCGTAGCCGTTGCCACATCTTCCGTGCCCTTCCACATGGGATCGAGCGCGGTTGCTACGGCGCTGTAGAACTCGTCGTAGTTCGTCAGCTGGGCGGGAATCTGTCCCGTCTTGTTGGCAAGTTTTGCAATTGGAAGAATTGGGCCGTATTCCTTGATGATCGCCTTGTTTTTGTACAGGGCGAGTGCACCGGGGGTGTCATTGCCGTAGGAGGCCTGTAGCTCGGCACCTGCACCCTGTGTCAGGAAGCGGTCCATCCACCAGGCGGCATTCTTGTTCTTCGAATGAGCGTACACCACGACTGCCGTGGCAGCCATCAATCCGGCATTATTGACCGGCCCCTTTGGCGGAACGACCACGCCCCATTTGAACTTCACCGGGGTCGTCGTGGATCCCGGGCTGTTGCCGAAGGCGTAATTCTCGGCCCACGGTCCCATGTACGACATCGCAAACGCTTGGTCGCGGAAGCCTGATACCTTGTCTCCCAGGGAGTTTGCCTGCTGAGCGGTCGGGGCGCCGTGGTCTTTGTACTTCAGGTTGACCCACCAGGACAGTGCCGCGTTTGCTTTGGGGGTGTCGAGGGTGCACTGCGTGGCGTTCTTGTTGACCCAGTTCGTGCCCCATTCAAACAGGTACTGCTGGATCGCAAAATCGTCGGTCGATCCAACGTACCCGAAGCGGAGCTTGGACGTAGGGTCGCCCGGCAGCGAATAATTGCCGGTGAGCTTGATCGCGGCCGCTCGGAAGTCCTTATACGTCCAGGAATTCGTGGGGAACTTCACGTGGCGAGCGTTGAACATATCTTTGTTGTAGAACAGCAGATCTTGATTGCTGCAGGCGAGCATGAGCCCATACAGATGCTTCTTGTAGCTCATCTGCGGCTGGCACGTGGGCACGAAGAGCTTATTCAGATTGAGCTTGTCACGCTTGGCATACGAGTCGAGCGGAGCGAGCGCTCCCACCGCGGCGTATTGTGCGACGCGCTTTGCGCCGTCAAGCTGAAACAGGTCGGGGGCATTACCGGAGCCAATCTTGGTCTTGATGTCGACGTCGTAGTTTCCCTGGTCCCACGCATCGGTCACTTTGAGGCCGGGACAGGCCTTTTGGGCAGCGGTAATGGCTTTCTTGTCGGCATTGTCGACGTTCTTATCACCCCAGTGAAAGAACGTGATGGATCCCTTGGCGTTACAGCCAGTGATCTTGCCGGCAGCCGCATTGGAGGGGTTCTGCGCGGTGGCGGCGTGGCCTGCTCCAGCCCAACCGCTAAACAGGAGCGTTGCACCGAGCAACGCAGCCCATGCTTTCTTCATTAAGGTTTCTCCTCTATGTATGTCGAGGTCAAGCGATATGCAGCACCCGCCGGGGCGCAACTCCTCCTAGCTTTCCCTGCGCTCCCCCTCCTTCCTACTCGTCACGTGATGTCAAGGGTACAAGCACATATGAAAACTTGCATTCCGTGTGTCACTAGCATACACAACGCCCGACATACCGTTCTCGCAACACGCACACGTCAACGTAGTGGCTGAGTCGGCGTACCGCTCAGGGCGGCGTCCTGGCAGAGCAGACCGACCCGCAGACTCTCGCGTGCGTCCTCGACGGTGACGACCATAGCGTGATCGGGGTCTCGGAATTTCCGTACCAAATCGCGGATGCCGGCGATCACGGCATTCCGGTAGCTTGCATCCCGATCGGGAAATTCGGCAAGGAATGTAGAGACGCCGTCAACCCGATCCGCGACCAGCCCGAAACTACCAAATTCCCGTGTCAGGGCTTCGGTATCAAAGTCAAGACCCGCGCCGCGAAGACGCGCCGGAATCCAGCCCTCGATCTCAACATACCCACCCTCAAAAAACGACGTGCCGATGGTTCGTTCAACCTGTATCGGGAAGGAGAACTCGTGATAGAAGCGGCCCACCACGTCGCGATCGTAGGACAGCGTGGCTTCGACCGCTTCCGCTCTCGGCACGCTGCCCGTCACGGCGCGTGGCCGCCCGGCGATCCGGCCGTACGCATCGAAGAAATGGACACCATGCTCGACGAAAATACCCCCACTCTTGGTCCGGTCCCAGAACCAGTGGCTCTTTGAAAGCGACTGAGCAAAATTCTGAAACGAGACGGTACGCAGCCGCCCCAGGGCCCCCGAGTCAGCGATTTTCTCCAGGATGCGGTACGCCGGCTGATACCTCATGACGTAGTTGACCCCGAGTGCGGATTGGCTGTGTGCCGCAGCTTCGATCATGGCATCCGCTTCTGCGAGGGACAACGCGAGCGGTTTTTCGCAGAACACCGCTTTACCGGCCTTCAGCGCCGCAAAGACGATATCGGACCGCAAGTAGGGCGGCGTGGCCACATGCACGACCTCAATGTCCTCGGCTTCGACCACCCGCCGCCAGTCGAGCTCCCGGCGAACCTTTCGCGACGTCACCTGGTCGAGTGCCGCGCGTGCGGTATCCGCCACGGCCACCACGTGTAAATCGCTGGTTCGCTGGTAGGCGTCGATGCAGAAGCGCCCGAACGCTCCCGCGCCGATGACTGCAATACTGGCGCTCGAAGACAAAGGCACTGAGGTTTCGAGGATCTTCACACCGTCCATGTATGCGCTCCACAGTGGCTCACACGGGGCCTAATCCTGGACCACGCGTGGCCGCTGCCGGCCACAACACAGTCAATCCGATCTATCATGCCGAAGCGCCGGTGTACCGGCGGACTCCCGTCGACCAGAACCAACGCGAGCCTGCCAGGAGAGCCAGTGCCAGTGCTGCTGCTCCCGCTAACGTTGTGGCTCCCAGGCGGCCGGTCAGAGCCTCGGCCGGTACGGTCACGGCAAATGCCACAGGTACGAGGAAGGTAAGCGCCCAACGCAGAGCGCCCGGGTAAATCGTCACAGGCCAGCGCCCCGCATCGTACATGCTTTCGAAAATGACCAGGATATTGTCGATACGAACGAACCAGAAGCAGCAGGTCGCCAGAATGAGCCAGAAGCTGTAGACGATCACGCCACCGGCAATGAGCGCCGTGATAAACCCGATCACCTCGGCCGGTCCCACGGCATGTCCAAGTCTGATGAGGGCGACGAGCAGGACGGAGCTACCAAGCGCCACATCAACCAGTTTCCAGATTTGGATCTCGCGAATACTGACGAGTAGCTGCGTGTCCTGAGGCTTGGTGAGCGTGAAGTCGAGGGTGCCCAACCGCACTTCCTCCATGAGGCGCTGCATGCCCGGCTGAATGATGAGGTTGATCCCGCCGCCCACCAGGAAATAAACGCCCAGAACGGCGAGAAGCTGGTTCGGACGCCACCCGCCAAGCGCTGCCGTGTGGGTGAAAATGACCGCAAGTCCCGCCAGTGCGGTTCCCAAACCGAGCAACGACTGCAGAAGTTGGATCAGGAAGTTGACGCGGTATTGCAATTCATTTATCGCGCCAAGCCGAAAGAACACCCAGACCAATCGAAGGCGGTTCACGATCCGACCGCCGAGAAGCGCGCGACACCACGTCGCCAGGTAATCGAAAATAACCCGAAGACCACGAGTAGCCACGAGACCTGTATGGCGATTCCCTGCACGGTTTCGAGCGGTGTCGTTCGGCCTAGCAGCAGCTCCACCGGAAACGACACCATCCAACGAAACGGCAAAGCGCTAGCCACCACGCGAATCGGGGTGGGAAACAGCGTCAGTGGAGCCACCTGTCCCGAGAGAAAGAGGACGCCGACATAATACATCTGATCGATCGCGGTCATCCGAGAAACCCAGAAGGCCAGCAACGAGATCGTCCACTCCAGAAGGAAGCGCAGTACAAAGGACAAAATCAGCACCGGAACGAATACCAGCACTGCCCAGGGAGCCGGATGAAGGGATGGACGAAAAAACATGACGAGAGCGATCGTCGCCGGAACCATGACGGAGAGGGTCAGCAATTTGTAGGTCAGGTTCTCCGACACGTCCGCATGGATCGGGTGCACCGGCCGCAACAGCACCGGTGAAAAGGCGCCCTGCCGGATACGCGCGTCCATGCCCCAAATCACCCACGAAAACGTGAAGTGGTTCACGAGCATCAGGACAATAAAATAGGCCGCGAAATCCGACTTATCGTAGCCGCCCACCGCGCCCCCGTTTGAGCCCGCCACGGTGGTCCAGACCACCAGGTAAATCACCGGCTGGAGGATCAATCCGATGAGCCAGATGACGAGCGATACTCGATACTGCAATTGGACGGCGGTCGTCACGCGGAACTGCGCGCGATACACACGTATGACCCGTCTCACGGCGATTCTCGTGCGAAGACCTGCTCGATCACGTCCTCAATGGGAGGCTCCTCCACTGTGAGATCAACCACCGGGAGATCGGCCAGTATTTGAGCCGTGAGCCGGGCCGCGTCCTCCTTTCGGACCCGCAGCGTGTACCTTCCGTTATCAGCCGATACCACGTCTCCGTACTTCCAGAGGTTTCCGGTGAAATCGTCCAGGTCCACGATGATCGTTTTATGCGGAGCGAATCGATGTACCAAATCGCCGAGCGCGCCGTCGAACAGCAGTGTGCCACGGTGAATCACGATAACCCGCTCGCATAGGGCCTCGACATCCGCCATGTAATGACTGGTCAGTAGTACGGTGCCTTCATACCGCCGATTGTAGTCGCCTATAAACGAGCGGATACGGCGTTGCATCGTGACGTCGAGACCAAGCGTCGGTTCGTCGAGAAACAGAATGCGCGGACGGTGCAAGAGTGCGATTGCGATTTCGCACTTCATACGTTCTCCCAGTGAGAGAGTGCGAACCGGCTTTCGAACAAGTGCGCCCAGGTCGAGAAGGTCGATCAGCTCGTTGCGCATCTGGACGTAGCCGGGTGTGGGAATGTCATAAATGGCTTTGTTCAGCTCAAACGAGTCGAGTGCCGGGATATCCCACGAAAGCTGGCTGCGCTGGCCCATAACCAGCGTGATCTGTCTCAGCAGCGACTTATCTCGATTCGCGGGAGTGAAGCCAAGCACCGAAACGTCACCGGACGATGGATGGAGCAGACCCGACAGCATCTTGAGAGTAGTCGTCTTCCCCGCCCCGTTTGGACCGAGAAAACCCACGATCTCTCCGGGTTGCACCTGGAACGATATGTTGTCCACGGCTGGAATATCCCGCGTACGGCGTCGAACGAGACTCCGAATCGCCGCTTTTGCTCCCGGCTCTCGTTCCGGCACCGTATAGATCTTGCGCAAGTTGGCAACCCGCACGGCAGCTTCAGTCGGTGGCACGGCGTTCCTGGGCGCGGCTCTTAAGAGCCGGGAAATACAGTCGCGCGAGCCACAGATCGGTTTCTCCAGGCGTACGGAACTGAGTATCGGTCCAGGTGACAAAGAGTGAGTTGTCGGATGCGGGAGCGGTGCCGATGTAGTCACCAAAGAATCGTCCCGCCGCCAGGCAGGTGCTGCCCGGCGCGATGTACTGAAGATCGCCGATGGGGGATGTGCCGGCATTCATGCGTACGTTCGCGGTGCGATGAAAGCCTCCGGCAAAGGAGGCGCGAGTGGCGTATACGTTTAGATCGCTCGGTCCGGCGCGTCGATCGTAAAAGGCGACCCCCACCGATCCGTTGGGAAGGGCGCTGATCGAGGGCATGAAGCGATCACCACGCCGGACGTCGTTCACCGCTTTCCCCTTCGACCAATGCGCGCCGGCATCCGTGGAGCGGCTCAGCAGGATATCCACATCAACCACGCCATCACCATGGTCATGCGTGGCCGCGGCCCACGCCAGATACAGTGTGCCGTGCGAATCGGCTGCAACGGTTGGAGCGGTGAGGCTGCGCAACGATCCCGGTTCGATCATTTGAGGGATCGTCCAGAACGTGCCGACCACGTTATGCAGCGCGCCGAAGTGCTTGCCGCCGTCGGTCGACGACCGCATCAGCACGCGAGCGGGACTCGTCTGGTGTAGCCCTCTGTCCGGGAAAGATGCCCAGAAGACGTATACCCGCCCATCTGATGTAACCACCGGCAGGGAGCCATAGTTGTCGGCTAGCGAGGAGTACAAACTGGTGGCGCGATCGAACGTGCGTCCCCCGTTGGTCGACGACGCAAACCAGATCGAGCTTCCGTTACCGGCAAATCGGGTCCACGACATCATCACATGACTCGGTCCCGATGCCATGGTTTCAACCGTCATAAACGGCTTGTCGTCCGCCGAGTTGACGTCGACGATAGTTGGCGCTCGAAATTCATCGCCCCCGTCGGTTGACGTCGAGAGCATGATCGCCGAGTGTCCTACGGAGCAATAGGCGGGCGTTTCCCCCAGCATTCCAAAGTAAACGGTGCCATGACCGTCGATCGCCACCGATGGATCCGCCGCCGTCGTGTACGGAGACACGAGTGGAATTCCGCCGGCGTGGAACGCTTTTCCAGCATTGTGACTGGCGAACACACCATCGAGATAATTGCCGCCATCCGGCGTGTCGTAGTTGGGATTCGAGCCCACTACGATAACGGATGGATCGCGCGGATCGATTGCAACGCTCGGCTCCGTTCGGCCACGGGCGAGTAGCGCGTTGTAGGGCGCCGCGTATGCAGTCACGCGAGAAGATGCAGAGCAGCACAATGCCCGCTGCCAGTACGCGAACGCCCGCATACGGGCGAAGAGGCTGTATCAGGGAACGAAGGTGCATTGTGGGCGACCTCTGCAAGACATATCCGGCTCGACTTTCGTGCCTCCAGCATACGGCTTGTCAAATACCGTGGCCTTTGTTGAGCGAGGTTGCGGGTCCGATATTGGGCGACACCGTGGCCCCGGTATGCTTCAACCATGGGTGATTCGAATACCGATCGTCTGGCGTTGACACTCCTGGAAGAGTCGCTTCGGGAGAACGAATCTACCGCTTCGGGCGCAAAACTGAAAAGGTTCCCATACTCGCAATTCAACTCGCCTGAGTCGAACGGCGAAGGGTACGCAGCATGGCTCTCGTCGCAGGGCGTCGAGGCTCTGCACCTTCGGCACGCGGCGTTGCGATCTTTCCCTTCCGCTTTGCTTCGCTTTTCGCATCTGAAGCATCTCGATCTCAACGGAAACGCGATCGATGCGGTTCCCGACTCGATCGACGAATTGTGCGGTCTGCAGAGCCTTTACCTGCGCGGGAACGAGGTGAAGTCGCTGCCTGTGTCGCTCGGCAAGTTGAAAGCGCTTCGTGTACTGAATCTTGACGGCAACCCAGTCGAAGTCCTTCCTCCTGAGCTCGGCGAATGTTACGCGCTACAAGCGCTCAGCGTGAACGACGCAAGGCTCACCGAGCTTCCGAACGACATCGGTCGGTTAACAGGCCTTCATACGCTGCGGGTGCACGCCAATCGGCTACGATCATTCCCGGCAATTGTGCTTGAGCTGCAGGCTCTTTCCCTCTTGGACGTCGGCGAAAACCCGGGAGTAACGCTGCCGGCCGATATCCACCGCTTGAAATCGCTTCGCGAACTGTATTGCCACAATAACGACCTGCGTAGCGTACCCGAGTCTATCGGCGCGCTGACGTCACTCCGCACTCTCGATCTCGGGCACAACGCGCTGGAGACTCTTCCCGACTCACTTGGACAGCTCGAAGGTTTAACCGATTACCTGTACTTGAGTGATAACCATCTTTCCGCGCTGCCCGCGTTTATCGGCAAGTTCCACAAGCTGCGCTATCTCAACGTCTCCGACAATCGGCTCACGGAGCTGCCGCCGGCGATTGGCGGACTTGCGGAGCTGCGCGAGCTCCGGCTATACAACAATGGCATCGCGAAGTTGCCGGACGAATTCGGCGATATGCGGCGGCTGGAGGAGGTCCACCTCAACGGGAACAGGTTGAAGACTCTGCCGGATGCGATGGGAAAGCTGATCCACCTGCGGGAGCTCAGGCTGAGCAACAACGAGCTGACAGCACTCCCCGAGTCCGTTGTTGGTCTACGGGAGCTGGCTGTACTCGATCTGCGCAACAATGCGCTGCGGAAACTGCCGGCGTCGATCTCGGGATTGGAACATTTGCGAATGCTCGACCTCCGAGCGAATCTACTCGTCTCCATCCCCGACGGGATCGCTCAACTGCCGCATCTCGAGAAGCTCGATTTACGCTGGAACGACCTTCGCCTTATTCCGCACTGGGTTGCCGACCTCCGTGCCAGAGGCTGCACGGTTTTGCTGTGAGAAGTGGAATCGGCGTGCAGCTAGTAGCCGAGCGCCAATCCCTCGCAACGGGGATCGCTTGCCCCAACGTATCCGCCGCTGCTCAACAGTTCGATCGCATGGGCGTGACCCATTTCTGATGTGTACGGTGGAAGAACGTCGACACCGTGCCCACGCGCGAAGAGGCCGGCGAGCACGTCGTCATCGATCCGGCTCTCGGCCGCCAGGCGTGGTTTGCCATTGACCTCCCCGCACACTGCGTCGATACGAGGAGCATTGATCGCCTCGTCGACGGGCATCCCGAAATCGATCATGTTTGTCAGAATTTGAACGTTTATTTGTGCTTGGGCGCTTCCTCCCATCGACCCGAAAACCAGCCACGGCTTCCGATCTTTAAACGCCATGCCCGGCATCAACGTATGCATGGTTCGCTTGCGCGGTCCGATTGCGTTGCAATGCCCCGGCTCGAGTGAAAACCATGCGCCTCGGTTGTGCAGCATGATGCCGGTCTCGCCGGCCATGACGCCGGAACCGATGCCCATAAAGTTGCTCTCGATAAGCGACACCAGGTTACCTTCGGAGTCCGCGGTACACATGAATGCGGTGTCGCCGGGGGAGCCGGGGAGCCACCGGGTAGCCGCGTGCTCTCGAACCAGTAGGGCTCGCTCCCGGGCGTATTCATCGGAAAGAAAGGTGTCGGCCTCGACCGTCATGTGGTCGGGGTCGGTGATATATTCCTCACGATCGGCGTAGGCAAGTCGCGCGATCTCTGCCAGGCGATGCAACCAGACATCGGTACTCGGCCGTCTCGCTGGAAACGTCTGCAGAATGTTGAGCATCATGAGCGCCGTGACGCCCTGGGAGTTTGGGGGAAGCTCGAACACGTCCACGTCACGGTACCGAATTGAGAGGGGCTCGACCCATTCGGATTCGTGGCCGGCCAGGTCCTCCAATGACAGTAGTCCGCCCAAGCGTGTGAGCGTTGAAACGATCTCATCGGCGAGCGGCCCGCGATAGAGGGTCCCCGGTCCATGTTCCGAGATGTCGGTCAGAGTGCGTGCCAGGCGAGGTTGATGGAATACGTCCCCTTCCGCCAGCGGAGTGTCACCCGGCAGGAACGTCTCGATTGCCGGGGTCAGCGGATGCAGAATCGGGAGAATCCGGGCGACTGTGCTGACAAAACCACTTGACACCGGGAATCCATCGGCGGCGTATCGGATTGCATCGGCGAACAGGTCACGCCAGGGTAAGCGACCGAAGCGCTCGTGTAGGCGTCCCCACGCCTCGACGCATCCCGGCACCGTCACCGTCAGCGCTCCCCGTTGCGGCATCTCGTACCCGCCTGCACGCTGGCGAACGGCTTCGAGAGTTGCCTCTCGGCCGGCACGTCCACTTCCGTTCAGTCCGCTTAGCTCCCGCGCTTTTGCATCGTACACTTGAGCAAAGAGGTCTCCGCCCATCCCGCATAAATAGGGAGTCACGACCGACAGCACGGCATTGGTCGTGATGGCCGCGTCGACCGCACTGCCGCCTCGGCGTAGGGCATCGAGCCCCGAGCCGGTCGCGAGGTAATGAGGCGAAGCAACCATGCCCCGCGGGCCAAGCCGTCTCATCGCATGGCAGGTTGGAACGGGCGCGCTTCACCGGCACTAGTTTTAGAGGAGTTCACGAAAAATGGTAGCAGCTAAACCTATGAATCAGGCCATGCTTCTGGGATTCGCGACTGGAATTCGATCGATGACCGGTGTGGCGGCACTGGGCTGGGCAGCCAGTTCCGGTCGCGTCGGGTTCGGGGAACGGTGGCCGTTCTCGCTGCTGGACCAACCGCTGGCCTCCAAAGGTCTGTTGGCCGCTGCCGGGGGTGAGATGATCGTCGATAAGCTCCCGTTTACCCCGGCGCGAACGCACCCCGTGCCACTGCTGGCTCGCATGTCGGTTGGTGCATTCGTGGGCGCCGCTGTCTGTGCGGCCGAGCAGCAGTCGGTGTGGACCGGTGCGGGCGTCGGGGCGGTCGCAGCATTATTTGGTTCGTTTGCCGGCTATGGCATGCGCAGTCAGGTGGTTGCAAGTGGGGTGCCGGCGCTTCCAGCCGCGATGGTTGGCGATGCCCTGGCGGTGGCGCTGTCCGGTACGGCTGTGCTGCAAAGTGGAAGTGCGGTAGCATAGCTTTAGGACAAACCCGCCCGCGCAGTCGGACGGAATACGTCTGGGAGGAAAGACGCAATGCGCTCGAGCATTGGTCTGCTGGCGATCATGCTCCTTGCTGCCGCGATTGGCGTAGTGGCGGCGCACTCGCAGTCGAGCACGGTCGCCGCGGTCTCCGTTCCGGTCACGCCTACGCCGCTGCCGCCTACCCCGCCCAGAACGGTGTATATCCTCGGTACCGCGTCGGGCGAGATGTATCTGCCCGCATCCATCTCGGTTCGTGTTGGACAGGCGGTCACGTGGGTAAATCGGGATACCAGCGATCACACGGCAACCGCTGATAATGGCGCATTCAATTCAGACGTGCTCGCCCCCGGCCAACGGTTCGAATGGAAACCCCGTAAATCCGGCACGTATCCGTATTCCGACTTCATTCAGTCGAATGCCCACGGCACGGTCAAAGTTCTTCCGAGGTAGCGGACCGAGTGACGAGCGAAAACCCGATCATTCGGCTTCGCCTCCATATAACCGGTCACGTGCAAGGGGTTGGGTACCGATACGCTGCGCGGCAGCAGGCTCAGAAGCTGCAACTCGCGGGATGGATTAGAAACGCTCCCGATGGTTCCGTCGCCGTGGAAGTCGAGGGAGCAAAAGAGGAGCGTCGATATGTTTCTTGACTGGGCGGGCCAGGGGCCGGCCGGTGCGTCGGTGCGTGCCCTGGATGTTACAGCACTACCGGCAGCGGGTGAGCGGGAGTTCAGGATCACAGCATGATCCCCGCTTCCTATTCTGAGCCTTCGCCGTCTTCGAAACCCAGACTAAAAAGTCGTTCAAGGTCGTGTCGGGAGTAACACTGAAAAGCCATGAAGGTAGTTGTTCGCTCAACTCCCGCCAGCGCTTGCAGTTTCGTCGGAACGACTTCCGCCATGCGGTCGTACTCTCTGACGCGGATCATCGCCACGAGATCGACATCTCCCGCCACGGAGTACACCTCGGCCACTTCCGGTATTTCCAGCAACCGCTGCGCCACATCCTGGACCTTCCCGCGCGACGTCTGCAACAGCACGATAGCGGTGATCATATTTCCGAGTCCTCCCTCTTTCGGGGCGAAAGCCTTGAGCGACCCCCTTCATCATAGGTCTGCGTCCGCGCGCCGGTCGCCCGGGATCGTGCCACCACAGAGCTTTACCGCCCGAGGGACTTCATCGGGCGACGACTAACTGCCAGGCTTCACTCGTTGCGTAGCGCTTCGAGCGGTCGGACCCCTACCGCATGCCGAGCAGCGATATAGGCCGTCGACACGGCAAGCCCGGTAGCGCCGACCAGGACGAGCACGGCGATTTGAGGGTCGAAACCAATCGCCTGCGAAAGCGCGAAATGCGATATGAGCGCGAGCGTGATCAGTACCATGAGGACGCTGACGGCACCTGCCAGCGTTCCGGCCAGGGCATTCTCTACCAGCACAAACTTTAAGACGTTTCTGGGGCCAAATCCGACCGCTTTGAACAGCGCGATTTCTCTTCGGCGCTCGAGCATGGAGAGAGCGACTCCATTGCCCACGACGGATAATCCCGCCGCCAGGGCAAGAGCTGTAATTACTGCCAGCAGATTGAGGAGCTCGTCAAGAATGGTGTCGACTACCGCCGTGAGATCGCCGATGTTGATTACCAGAGCGCCGGGAACGGCAGCCTGCAACCGAGTCGCATCTTTGGTGAGTGATGCGGAGTCGACCGAGTAGCTGGTGACCCATTGGGCGTCGGCGCCGCCGAGCCCGGCGCTAAGCTGTTGGTCCGCGAATATCGGAGCGGTAAAGAAGGAGCCAAATCCTCGCCGGGCTCGGGGTCTTTCGTAGAAACCCACGACCTGGAGCGTGGTGCGCTTTCCGCTGCTGGTTTCGGACACGGTGACGGTGTCGCCGGGACGAAGGCCCCACGGAAAATTCATGAGGGCCGAGCGCAGGAGGACGTGCGCAGTACCGGCGTCACGCGCGTCCAGGTTCCGGCCGAAAACAATGGTAATACCGGTTGGAGTTCCCCCGGCCCGTAGATCCACGCCATTTATGCCGCTCAACAGCCGCGACCCGTAGTCGCTGTTCGGTCTATTCGAGCTCGCGACGACAGACGCGATCGGACGCCCGTCGATATCCACGGGCGAAGTTGGCGCAACGGTAACCACCGACATGGAACGGATTCCCGGTAGTGCGCGCGACGCGGACGCCACTGAGGAGGCGTCCGCTGGCCCGGTCAATGCGACCAGATTGGTGGAACCAGAGCTGCCCAGCGACGTATTGATCTGCTTCCGGAGACCCAGTGCGATGGTCAGCGTGATGCTCATGGCAAGTACGCCTACCAGAAACGCCACGAGCGTGACCGAGGTGCGGGTGCGCCGGCGACTCAAAGCCCGAGCTGCAATGACCAAGGGTAAGACTCGCGGCGCCGGCAATAGAACAGTGGCTGCCCACAAAAAGGTCACGAGCACGAACAGTGGGGCAAAAGCCGGAGCACGCATTGCCGTGACTACCGATAGAACGCAGAGAAGAACGAGGAGACTCCACCCAATGAAGACGGAACGAGGCGTTCCGAGATGATTGACCCAGCCGACGAGAAGAGCGAAAATACCTGCCAGAATGCCAAACGCCAGGCATGCCGCGCCCACGAACTCCGCCGCAAGCAACACGTTCCCCATAATCGCCGCCGACAGTCCGGCGAAGAGCACAACCACGAGCAGGAGCAGGCCAATGGTTTGGGGGACGCCTCGCGCGGCCATCCCCTGCCCTTCACGCAAGAGCTCCAGGGGGCGAAACGATGCTGCACGAACGATCGGCAGGACGGCGAACACCAATGTGGCTCCGATGCCCAGTAGCACTCCACCCAGCAGCGTGCCGGGATCGAGTACAAATTGCACCTGGATAGCGAGCGCTGTAGCCAGAGCATCCGTGATCACCTTGCTTACGAGAGCTCCCAGCAAGGTCCCGGCAACACCGCCCAGGAACCCGATGATCAATGCCTCACCACCAAATAACCCATACAGCGTCCAGTGCCGGTATCCGATCGCCTTCAACATCGCGATCTCGAGCCGCCGGAAGGCGAGCATCGACTGCATGGCGTTCAAGATCCCGATACCGGCCACCAGTAGAGCCAGTAAACCAACCAGCAACATGAACTGCCGGAAGTCATGGACCTGGACCTGGGCCGAATTGAGTGCTTCTTGCACCGTTTGAATGTTGGCTACCGGAAAACTGGCACGAAGCAGCTTTGCAGTTGGTCCAACATCCTTGCTGTTGACATAAATAATGGAATAGTGCGGGGGTGAGCTCGACAGGGAGGATGCGTCGCGTTGCTGAACCGTCATGACCGCCGAGTGTTCGAAGCTCGTTTCGGCCAGGATCCCGCGAACGGTTGCATGCAACCCACTGCCGTCGATGGTGTGTACCAGAATCCGACTCCCGATACCGATGCCCATCTCGTCCGCCAGGACAGACGTGATCAGGACATCACCACGTCTGCGTAATAGCCCTCCCACCGAGGCATTCGCCGGCGACACGAAGGTCGGCTGACCGCCGATCGGGTACGAGGGGGAGATGACCTGCAGGTCGAACGGGACCAATCGGCGATTATCTCCCACGGCGGTGGCATGCAGGCTATAGATGGCGGTCCACTGGGTGATGTCACGTTGCGCCTGCAGGCGACGGAAAATTGACAGATCCGCACGGGAGAGAGGAGTGGCCTCGCTGCTGATGGAAATGTCGCCGCCGTTGGCGGCTCGCACGTTGGAGGTCAACGCGGTTTGGACGGTAAGCGTGGCGGTCTGGAGAGCAACCAGGCTGCCCACTCCAACCGAGATGCAGAGGAGTGCGAAAAATACCCGGCGTCGCCCGCGATTGAGCGAACGCAGTATATATCGAAGCCAGAAGGTCATAATTCAACCATCCGGCCATCACGCATATGCAGCACGCGGTCGGCGAGGTGCGCCACGTCGTCGTTGTGGGTGGCAACCAGTATCGTCGTGCCGTGACGGCGACGTAAGTCGAGCAGCAATGCCATGAGCGAGGCGCCGGTTTCAGTATCCAGGTTGCCGGTCGGCTCGTCCGCAACCAGTAGCGGCGGATCAGAGGCCAGGGCCCGTGCCACGGCGACGCGTTGCTGCTCGCCACCGGACAGCTGATTTGGACGGTGGCCCAACCGGTGTGACAGGCCCACGTCGCGCAACAACTCCGCGGCCCGGTTGGGATCGTGCCCGTTATGACCCGGCACATACAGCGGGAGCTGCACGTTTTCCAGCGCGGTAAGCGTGGCAATGAGATTGTACGACTGGAAGACCATGCCGATCTTTCGGGCCCTTAGCGATGCCAGGCGCCGCTCCGACAGAGCCCCGATGTCATCACCGTCGAGAATCACTTCCCCTTCGCTTGGACTGTCGAGACCCGATACGATACCCAGCAGGGTGCTCTTCCCGGAGCCGGACGGACCCATCAGAGCGACCATTTCACCCCGCAGTAAATCGAAGCTCACTCCGTTCAGAATCGTGATGGTGTCCCGTCCAAGGGTCACCCGTTTCACGAGGTTCCGAACTTTGAGGGTCGGTCGGTCCGTACTCAAGCCGCGGCCCAAAGATGGTTGGCTCTAACTGCACGCACGATGAGCACGGCCAGGCGAGCATGTGCCTCATTGCCCGGGTGCAGCCCGTCCGCGTCAATGTAGTTAGGGTGTTGAGCCAGGATCTTGCTATACGCCTCTAAGTCGAGGAAGTGTGATCCGGTACTTTGGGCTACGGCGCGCATACCCGCATTCCAGGAAGTGACAAGGGCATGGACGCCCTTGATTCCGGATCGCCTCACGCGCGGAAAATAGGAGAGATCGGGTAAGCCGACGATCAGCACCTGCGCTCGCGCCATTCGTAGAGTCGTGACCAGGTCACGCAGGTCACTCAAAAACGATGCCCGGGAGTAACCCGCCAAAATATCGTTCGTGCCGAATAGAACGGTGACTAAGCTCGGACGAATATCGAGCGCGCGGCTCAACTCTTCCTGATACCCGGCATCAAGCGTGGCCCCGGGAATGCCCACGTCGACAAAATGACGCGCTCGCAGGGCACGCTCCACGAGGTACGGATAACTGCGCGTGCGAGGCGTAACGCCAATCCCGTAGGTTTCTGACGCTCCCATCGCCGCGTACGCGCCGGGCAGCGGGGATGCGAGCGTTGGCTCGGTAGGAAGAGCGCTCGGGCCCGCCGACTTTGAGCCGCCTGACGCACCGGTGGCACAACCTGTCGCACTGAGAAGAAGGCCGCAAACAATGAGAAATGGGAGGGGGCGAAAGCGCAACGAACGGACCTACCGGCGAAATACATTCAGGCGAGGGCTACATACCCGTCATCTGAGTATACCGAGCGTGGCCGAGTGGTTCGTTCCACGAGCCCCGTTCTAAGTCGGGCGATCCATCATTGCTATTGCTTCCCCCCCATTTCATTTGACCGCCGGCGAAAGCGCTGGCCACATGCCTCGGCGCTTCGGTCGGTCTACATCGCGGTTCAGGCCGTGAGCAGCGAGCTTTGCTGTGACTCGGCGACAACCGCCATCCGTTCACGTGCCTGACGCACGAAATACGGGCTACAGCGCAACTGCTTGCAAATCTGGGTCACGGTCAACCCCTGACCCAACAGTCGAGCAGCCAATCGCTCCTTTTCGTCCAGGAGCGCCCGAGTCTGAGAACCTGGCGCGTAATGCGACATTTGTATATCCTCCACCCCACTTGTCACTACACTGTGCATCCTACCTTTAGAATTCGGCCCTGTCTGTGAACTACTTGACACTTTGAATCCCAAATTGGAAGCAGATTGTGGATACCGCCGTTTTCCGGGTACACTACGATGCGGTTCGATTTGGCCGTATAAGGAAGAGTTGTCAGTGCCTTTGCGCATTCTCGCGGTGGCGGACGAAGCCAGTTCGCTCTTGTACGAGTATCTCGATCCAACGCAATGGACGGGAATCGACTTCATCGTTTCGTGTGGGGATCTTCATCCCGGTTACCTGGATTTCCTGGCCACGACGCTGGGGAAACCGCTGTTTTATGTGCGCGGCAATCACGACGGCGGGTATTCGCGAGAACAATACGAGGTGGGCCAGGACCTGCACGGCGGAATCGTGACGTACCGTGGCATTCGCATGGCCGGCTTTGAAGGCTGCCGCAGGTACAACCACGGAAACCCGCAGTACACCGATCGAGAGATGAGTCGAGTGGTTGCGCGAACACGCTTCAGTACCCTGCGGCGCGGCGTGCCCGACCTGGTTGTAACCCACGCTCCCCCGGCGGGTGTCCAGGACGGTCAAGACCCATGCCATCGAGGTTTCAAGGCATTCAACACGTTGATCGAAGCCTGGAAACCAACATATTGGTTGCACGGTCACACGCACGCGTACGAGCACGGCGAAAGCGTCACGGTAGTCGGTGCAACGACAGTGATCAACGCGTATCCCTACCGCGTGCTGGAAATACCGGGGCGAGTACCGGAAATGCACACAGAGCCGCTATCCGGTTGCGTGCCGGCGGGCCCGCCAGGAAGAGAGCAGTCCCAGAGCACCTCGTGACTGCGGGCCGGTTCATACTCGGCCGTGGCCGAATGGGCTCTCAGGCTGGGGCGGCAGCCTGACGTCGCTCGCGGGAAGGACCGGATACGGCCGACAAAGGCATCGCCACATCTTCCAGAGACTGCTGCTCGGCATTGACTCCGAAGAACCAGGCGATAAGTCCTCCCGCTATCATCACTGCCGCTCCGAGGAAATAGCCGATGGTCAGTGGAACGCGGCTGGTACCGTTGCCGATAAGCGCGGCAAACAGTCGGGGTGCGGCTACACCACCCGCCAACTGCGATATGGCGAAGAAAAATGAGATTGCCTGACCACGTAGCTCAAGCGGGAAAATCTCGCTCACGGTGAGGTATGCCGACGATGCGCCGGCTGAGGCAAAGAAGAAGATGATACACCAGAACACCGTTTGAGTAAACGCGTTCAGCAGGCCAGCATGAAAGAACACGGCTGAAATGGCGAGCAGCACGCCCGAACCGGCGTACGAGCCAAGTATCATTTTCCGCCGGCCTACCGTGTCAAAAAGGGGTCCCAGCAGCAGTGGTCCGGCAAGATTGCCGACTGCAAAGGGGAAAAAGTACACGCCGATCCGATCGGAAGCGACGTGGTAAAAGTGCTGAAGAACCAGTGCGTACGTAAAGAAAATAGCGTTGTACAGGAACGCTTGCGTCACCATCATGGAGAAGCCCAAAAAAGATCGGGCAGGGTACTCCCCGAACATAGTTTTCGCAATCTGCACGTATGAGACCGGCCCGGTAGCATTCACTTCCAGTGCTTTGCTCTCAGGCACGTCCTCCAGGTGCACACCGTCCCTCTTTACCCGTTCTTCAATCTCGCCGACGATCCGCTCTGCCTCTTCCTCTCGGCCATGAGTCATCAGCCAGCGGGGGCTCTCGGGAATGGCGCGTCGCACGTATATGATGACCAGACCGGCAATGGGTCCGATGAAGAATCCGATTCGCCATCCCAGGTTGGCGGGTACCAGGTGTGGATCGAGCAAGAATATGGACGAGAAGGCCCCGATCATTGCGCCCGCCCAGTACGTGCCGTTGACGGCAATGTCGACTCGTCCCCGGTAGTGCGATGGAATCAGCTCGTCGATTGCCGAGTTGATCGCCGTGTACTCTCCGCCGATTCCCATGCCGGCGAGGAAGCGGCAGATCAGCAGTGAGTAGAGGTTGAAGGACAGTCCGCCCAATCCGCTGGCGACGAGATAGAGCCCAAGGCACACCACGAACATCTTTTTTCGGCCAATCATGTCCGTAATGCGCCCAAAGAGAAGAGCGCCCACCACCTCGCCAAAGAGGTACACCGACCCCAACGTGCCGACATCACCGGTCGTGATGTGAAGCGTGTCTTTATTCTGCAGTACCGTGCCGACGGTAGACGCGATCTGGATTTCGAGCCCGTCCAGAATCCAGGACACGCCGAGCCCTATGATGACCAACCAGTGAAACCGGGTCCATGGCAATCGGTCTATGCGGGCCGGTACCAGGCTCCTTACGGTGCCTTGTTGGGCTTTCGCAGTCGCTGCCACCGCCGTCCTCTTTCCCTCACTCGTGTCGGGGAAGCTGCTCCATCCCCGACCGGCCGCAAATCCAAATGGCAAGCTGCGTGCCACGAGGGGGGCATATGGCGGCGCAAAATTGGTGCACAAACCTTCGACCGCCTAGCATACGGTGAGCAGTTTTTTGTGATCCGTTTGGTGCGGCGCTCCGTAGTAATCAGTGAAGAGGGCGTAGCGACAGCAGATGTCGAGTGACTTCGCAAGCGATGAGGAGCTTATGGCGTCCATCCAGAGGCGGGACGTGCAAGCACTTCAGAGTTTCTACGACAAACACCGTGTCCTGGCATATTCGCTCGCGTTACGGACGCTGGGGAACCCTGGCGACGCTGAAGACGTGGTACAAGAGGCATTCTTGAACGTTTGGAAATCAGCGGAAACGTACCGATCGGATCGCAGCACTCCGCGTTCCTGGATCCTGAGCATCGTTCACCACCGTTCCATCGATAAACTTCGCGGAAGGCGCAGCCGGGTTCAATCCGTCCTACTGGAGGAAGGAATCGATACTCCGGATAGTACCGATGTGTGGGAAGAGGTAGCGAGTAACCTGACCGGTGAAACCATCCGCAAAGCGATGGCAACACTGCCCAAGGAGCAACGCGAAACGATCGAATTGGCCTACTTCAACGGCTACACGCATTCTCAAATAGCCGACCTCATGCAGGTGCCGCTTGGCACGGTAAAAGGTCGTATGAGAATCGGCTTACATAAACTCAAAGCAGTGCTCCAGGGCAACACGGCGGAATTGGCAATCGAATGAACGAGGATCTGCACGGACAAATCAGCGACCAGGTTGGCGCGTACGTATTGGATGCACTTTTGCCGGAGGAAGTGACGGCGTTTGAGGAGCATCTGCGGACATGCGATTCGTGCCGCTCAGAAGTGGTCGAGCTTCGTTCGGTTGTCGACGTTTTGCCGCTTGCGCTGCCCCCCGTTGAGCCCTCGGACGCTCTCCGAGATCGCATTATGAGCGCCGTGGCGACCGATCAATCGTCCCGGCCGGCATTGACCGCCCTTCCGGGTGGTGCCCCGAAGCGCTCCACACGGCAGCGTCTCTTTAGGCTGCCCGAGACATATCTCACGGTGGCGGCCGTCGCCATCATCGCCGCCCTTGGGCTGTGGAATGTGCACCTGCAGTCGAGGGTCAACCAACAACAAGCCGCGGTCCAACTGCAACAGCTGGTGTCAAAGGCGCTCAATCAACACGCGGCCGTCTACCCGGTGGCCCCAACCGTGCCCGCGGTCACGGCGACCGCGTACCTGGTGCAGCCCCACGGACGGCAAGCCGCCTACTTGATCGTGAAGGATCTTCCGAAACCGGCATCGAACAAGGTGTATCAGCTATGGCTAATGCGCGGGTCGGTCCCTACCAGCGAAGGCACATTCACATACTCCGGATCGAGTCCGGAAGTCGTACGCATGCCTTCAACGGCAGTCGGATATAACCGAACCGCGGTGACGGTCGAGAACGGTCCGCACGGTAGCAATCACGGTCCAACGAGCGCGCCGATTCTACTGGGTAACCTCGGAGCCTGATCCTACTTCTTCTTTTTCTTCTTCTTGGGTACGCACGTACCGTGCACCCGGTGGTAGTTCTTGCGCTTACAGGGACTGACCTTGTGCGGGGTCGGCGTTGCTGTCGCGGTCGCGGTGGGAGTGTCAGTACTGGTAGCGGTGGCCGTTGGCGTGGGCGTGTCCAGGGGCGTGCCTTGTAGCGCGTCCGCAAACGTTGTATCACCTTGACCCAGATACCCGAGGTGGGCATCGACGCCGTCAAAGGTACTCACACCCAGGCTGGCGGCCTTTGCGTCGGCGATTGCGGCGGATACGGTTTCTCCACTTGCCAATCGCGGGAACATAAAGTCGGCGGCTTGCTCGTCGATGGTATTGATCGCTTTGTTGTCCCAACTGATGAGCGTGGCGACATTGTGTTGCCGCAGCGCATCCCAGAGTACGTTCGCTCCCAACACCTCACACCCATTGAGAAACACGATTGTGCTGTTGGGGTACGTCCCGGTGTGCTGCAAAAAGAACTGCGCTTTGAGCGCGATGTAGAGGTTCTGATCGCCGTAGGCAAGACCTTGTGTCACGCTGCCGTCCGCGAAAAGACTCTTCACACTGCTCGAATCGGTTTGCCTGGTGAGAATGATTGCGTCGCCGTCGCCCAGTGTTCCCGAGTGAGTTTCCATGTAGATCACCGAGTAGTTCGCCAGGTTCTCCATGACGGAAACCGTAACATCGGAGTTGCGTACCACGTCGACCGAAAACCCGGCTGCCTTCAATGGTTCGATCTCCCCTTCGCCGGCACTTTCGCCGAGTCCGAGCTCATCCGCGAATGGCTCGAGGACGACGGCGTGTGCCGAGCCGGAAGCGTGCGGTACCAGGGCAGGAGAGAAACCCAGACCCGAGAGTAATGCGGTCCGTTCGGTCTTTCGTGGTACAAGGGCTACCTCGGCGCCGTCACGGAAGTGCACGTCGAGCGTCTTACCATCGCGTCCGAAGTTCGCCGAGCTCACACGCGATTGGCTAACGAGCCACTCGCGGGCACGGTTGGGACTGCGGGCTCCTAATTGAGAGGCGGTGAGAGCTACTCGACTGTCCTGCGGTGATAGCGCAACGCCGGCGGCCGTGGGTTGCGCGAGCGAGCGTGGGATGGGAATGAGTGCAAGTCCGGCAAGAACGAGTGCGATTCGAGTAGTCAATTTCATTCCCAAGTATAGGGTAGGCAATTCTTTGCCTTGAATACGTCAAGGGGATACACCAAGGGCCTGGCGGCACGTGGAGTATTCTCGGATGGCTCGTGGCTGTCTCACGTGCACACCCGTTTGGAGAGCAGCATTTGAAAGTTGGCGAAGTAGACCGATCCCGATCCCGATCCAGGCCTAGGCACGATGCTCGTTGGGTAAATCAGCAGAGCGTTTTTTGGTATCGACTCAGCCACATGGTCTTAAGCCTGCTTTTTCGAGTATGGGTGCGGCATCTGCGGGCGCTTCACGTGGAACGCGTGCCGGCTCAGGGTGGCGCTTTTTTGATCGCAAACCATAGTTCCGGCATGGATCCGTTCGTGCTCGGCGTTCCCGTTACCCACCGCATGCTGCGCGGTCCGGGCCGAGAAGACCTCTTCACGCACGCCGTCTTCGGCTATGTCATGAAGAAAATTGGTATGTTCCCGCTGCGCCTTCACGTCGCCGACGCAGCTGCGGTACGGACGATGGTGGAGATCTATCGCAGTGGAAAAGTAGTCGTGGTCTATCCCGAAGGGACGAGGAGCGTCTCCGGCGACCTCCAACCATTTTCAGTCGACTTTGCCCGGTTGATGATTCGACTGAAAGCGGTAGTTGTTCCCGCGGGAATCGACGGTGCGCGCGAATTGCTTCCTATTAAGACGCGTCTTCCACGGAGAAACACGCCGGTGGTTGTGGCGTACGGATATCCGCTTGACTTGTCAAGGTTTTATGCCGGCAAAATAACCCCCGAGGTCGCCCGGGAAGCGGCGGATGTCATGCAGGCAGCGGTAGCGGCCATGATTCAAGAAGCGCACGCGGAACGCGTGTGCATGCTACGGAATCTGGGACGCCGCGCCTAACGCTGCGTCGCCCGCCGGATTCGCCGGGCAGTGAGGGCGGCAACACGCGCCCGTGCGTCGGCCGCGACTCGCGACGGAATTCCAAGGCCCTCGCATACCAGGTCGTCGAGGTGCAAACGATCGTCCTGTCGAATCTCTTCTTCGATTGGCAGAATCTGCCTCGGTGCCAGGCCCAAAAAGCTGGTGATTATCGGCTGCACGAGGTTCTGGTGAACCCGATCGGGATTGGGCACGGGAAGCGCCGCCATGTCGCGCAGCGCATACTGCCGGATGCCGTCGCCGAGCCCCGTTCGGCCGTTCGTCTCCATCATCAAGTACGTGAGAGACGAATTGAGCAGCGCGGCGACGAGCGCGTGATCCCTGGTTTTAACTCGATCGATTACCAACCCATAAAACGTCTGATCTTCGGTGGTTCCCGGCGGCGAGACGGCAATGAAAAAACGCCGGAAGAAGAACCGCGGACAGAGCAAGTGGGCCGCTCCCGGCACGGACACGGAATACCAGGGTTTTCGCCCGGCGAGCGATGGCACCGAAGGCCAGGGGACTGATGTGCTTTTGCCTCGTGGCACGGTAACTTGCCGCGCTGCCCACGAGATATACGCGGCCGCTCCTTCGGCGCCGGGCCGGCGCAGCTGCTCCTCTGAATACGGACAGACAAACAATAGGGTGGTCAGCCCGTCGGCGCATATCTGGATGGCACCCACGTCGCGAGGAGATCTCACGACTGGCGTCAAGAAGCAACGTTCGATACCGAACCGGGATCGCACCGTGGCGTCGGGATAGAAAAATCGGTTCAGCCCGGTTTTTACGGGATACCGGAGGACTCCCAACATGCCGAGTGGTATGAATCGGCTTTCGACGTGCCGCCCGGTAGACAGGCGACGGCAACGCTGCGCCGAGCACCGTGTGGCGCTTGGCCGCACCGGCGTTCGGGAGAGTACGTTCGAGAAGTTTTTCGCGCTCGTCGCGGCGGTGAGCCCCGGAAATGACTCCGGGTCGTCGCGGACCCACTGCAAGAATACCGGTGTTCACTCCCACGTCCGCAAACGATCGCCGTTCGAGATTTTCCACAAAATCAGCGTGGCGCTCACTCCGTTCGAGCGCGGCATGGAGCGCGTGACCGTAGCGGGCACCGAACAGGGCTGTGGGCAACACGAAGCACAACACGCCATCGGGTCGGAGCAGAGACAAACCCTTCAAAGTGAACAGCAAACTCAAGTCCGAGCGGCCATCGAGCGAACACGTGTCGCGACCGATATCATCAGTCCACGATCGCCGCATCGCAGCGCCGGCTTCCTCAAGGGCGCGCCTCTTGTACAGCTCGGGTTCCATCTGGCGCAGAGGGTCACAGATGCGTTCGTGCCGAACGTAGGGCGGGTTCCCTATGACCAGGTGAAAGCCTCCGGCTTGAAATACGGAGTCGAAGTGAGATTCCCACCGGAAACCAGGACGCTCGACGAGACTGTCACCGGTGAAGATGGTGTTGGCCGCGCCCTGCCCCACTGCGTATGCAGCGAGCGAGAGTAGGCGGGCTCGGCATGTATCGGCTCGCTCACCTTGCGCTTCCACACCGAAGAGATTGTGCTGGACAATCCTCGCTCTTCTCGCCGCCACCGACTCGTGCCGGCCAAGACGTTCGTCGACGATGCGTCCGGTGATGTCCAGAAGATCCAACATGCCCAGCAGCATATGGCCCTCGCCACACGCCGGATCGACCACCCGAAGCGTGGCGAGAAGGGTCGCCAGTTTGAACCAGAGCTCGTGACCGGCGCGTGCGGTGCCGCGCTCACGATGCGACTCCGTGAAGATGATTTCCTTCGCCACCTCACCGATCGTTGCATCGACGCTCTGCAGATACGTCAGTAGCGCCAGACGGCATACCGCCTCCACCTCCGGACGCGGCGTGATGTGAAGCCGGCGAGACGCGTTCCCTTCGGAGGCCTCCGTTACACCTGTTTCAGTTTTTGACGGGCGGCCCACTGGCGCACGCTGTTTGATGGGTCGCATGATGCTCGTTCCAGGTATCCAGACCCGAATAGAACAATTCCCAGCTCGTAAAATTTTCTCCGCACGGCGTTCGATCCGGCGACCGAGATCCCGCGTTCTATGACATCCCTTACGGTGGTTTGCGGCATGTCGGTGTGATGTTCGGCCACTATCTGAACGAGCGCCGTGCCGATTTCGTCCGCGAATGTGCCACTGTATTCACTGTACTCCTGTGCCAATGCGGCGGCATCCGGCGTGAGGCGTGCCAGCCATACCAGCGCCGAGCGCACCATTGCGGGAGTCGGCCACGACGGTGAGTGCGCGACCCAGAATGGAAGGTGTTCACGCACGAATTCATCGCGTAGGCCCCCACGCGAGGGCAGCACCGGAATCTCGAAACGTGGCTGCCTGAAATGGAGCCAGGCTCGAGCAAGCTCCAGGCGACCCTCGATCGGATTGCGCTCGTCTTGCATAACAGCGTTGATCAGCTCAACGACTCCCGGGCCATCTTCCTTGCGAGAAATCAACGAGTGCTGCCACAGCAGCCGTTCTCCCGCCGGCATGTCCTCGCGGGAGATGAGGTGAGTCATGAAAGCCAAACTCGTGATCCTGCTCACTCCTTGCAACGGCGCGGTCTCGCCGGCCGTCACCACCAGGGCATATCGGAGATCGTGAACGGGCAGCCGCCCGGCGCCGGCCAGGAAGGTCAGGAGCTCGAAAAACGCGTACGGAACTCCACCCGCGGTACCGTAACGCACCATGTCGAGCGCCAGTTCCGAGGTCGCCACTTTCGTCCGCTGCGAGATGCGGCGATCGCGTACGATACGCCGGCAGGCAAACCCGAAGATGTACGGCTCGGTCATTCGCTCCGGAACGAGAAATAGCGTTTCCGCGCCGTAGCGGTCGTAGCCGTAGGTCGTCTCGTAGTAATCCTTGAGTCCTCGCACCACGGCATGTCTGAGGACGTTTACTTCCTGCGGCACGGCATGCACCTGGGCGCAAAAAGCAGCAAGGTCGAATGTCCGACCCATCACGTTTCCCTCCCAACCGCAAGGTCTACAGTATCCTGGTCCGGGCCACTAGGCAAGGGGTCAAATTTATTCGAGGATCGGTCCAGAGCTGGCAGTACCATGAGCCAGTCGAACTACGCCGGAGTGTACTTGTGGTTTCAGACCTTTCAGCGATCCGTCATCTGTTGATCGACCTTGATGGCGTGCTCTACGTTGGCAACGCCGCGTTGCCCGATGCGAGGGCGTTCATACTGTGGCTCCGAAAACGTGATATTACGTTTCGCCTTGTAACCAATAACGCGACATTGACACCCGAAGGCTATGTCAAAAAGCTGCAGGCGATGGACATCGAAGTGCGCGAGGATGAGGTTTTTACGAGCGCCCTCGCTACGGCGCTCTTCCTGCGAAAACAACGAGGCGAGCAAACGGCGTATGTTATCGGCGAGGAAGGACTGCTCACTGCCCTGTCGCAGGCGGGCGTGGTGTTCAATCAGGATCGTCCGGATTGGGTGATCGTGGGACTCGACCGGCAGGTGACGTATGACAAGCTGGCGACGGCTGCGCTTGCCCTGCAGCGTGGCTCGAGATTCCTGGCAACGAATCCCGACCGCTCGCTACCTGGTGAGACGGGGTTGCTACCGGGAGCGGGCGCCATTCAAGCTGCTCTGACGGCGACCACCGGGTTGAGCCCAAAGATTATCGGCAAACCAGAGCCACTGATGCTTGAATTGGCAACCCACCAGCTCGGAGGAAGTAACGCCGACACGGCGATGCTGGGCGATCGGCTCGACACCGACATCGCCGCTGCAGTGTCGGCGGGTGTCCAATCGATCCTTGTTTTGACAGGCGTATCGAGCCGCGACGACGTCGTGAGCAGTCCGGTCAAACCAGAGATCATTGTCGATTCGCTGAGCGATTTGATGCGACGATGGTCAGGTGATTCTCGTAATTGAGCGTTGTAGTCGACGTGGCCCACCGGCCTTGCCGATAACGTCCCGACCCCGTGCGTGGAGCTGACGTGGGAGCTCAAGACACCAGCAAGCCCCCCTCAACGCCCCTCATCGGAGAACGCATCGTGACGCGTCCGTACGAGGATGAGGACGCTTTTGCCTTGCACGCCGCGATAGCGGAGTCGCGCCCCGCCCTTCGGCCCTGGATGCCCTGGGCGGATCAGCACGCTACCGTGGAAGACTCGCTGAATTACATCAAGCAGTCCCAGGTCGGTTTCCTGCTGGGGACTGATTTCAGCATGGGGACATTCCTCCGTTCGGACGGCATGTTTTTGGGAGGCACCGGTCTTCACGTTCGAGACCAGGCAGTACCGTCGTTCGAGATCGGATACTGGGTGCGAACGTCGGAGGAAGGGAAAGGATATGTCTCGGAGGCGGTGCGACTGTTGACGACGTGCGCCTTTACCGAGCTTGGAGCGCAGCGTGTGACGATACGCTGCGATGCCCGCAATGAACGAAGCCGAAATGTGGCTATGCGGCAGGGTTACGTGTTTGAAGGCCGTCTGAGGAACTTCATTCGGGACACGTCCGCGAATCTGGCCGATATGATGATGTTCGCCATGACTCCGGAGGACTTCGAACGCGCGCGACTTTTCTGGAAGTAATTCGGTGTGCGCAGGGAGATTACCGGATGAGCTGTGCACTACAGCGAATTTGCGCCGAAATATCGGCGTTGGTGTCCCAACGTGCGCGATCTTTGGCGTCCGCGGAGTGCACTTCGACGCTGCCGAGAACGATCTGCAGGTGGGGCCGAATGGTAGACTGGAGGCATGTTGAAGGTCAACGTTTCTACCCGTGGCTGCCACTCGGGGCATGAGTAATTCTTGGAAATAACGTACCTTGGCCACTCGGCATTTCGGCTGCGTGGCAAAGATGTCACAATCGTCACCGATCCACATCCTCCGGAAATAGGCGCCCCAATGGGCAAGCCCAGCGCGAATATCGTCACGATGAGCCACGGCAGCCCAAATCATTCGTTCGTTCAGGGCGTGTCCGGTGACCCCCGAATTGTCAACGGGCCGGGGGAATACGAGGTAGCCGATGTGCTCATCGCGGGTATCGCTACCAGCATGGCGCCGCGTGTCGGCCCGACGAACACCGCGTATGTGTTTCGAGTGGACGATCTGATCGTGTGCCATCTCGGAGACCTGCGCGAACTTCTGACGGATGCCCAGATTGAGGAGATCGGCAACATTGACATCTTGTTGTTACCGGTGGGCGGTGGTGGTGCTCTCGGCCCCGCGCAGGCGGCGCCTGTTATATCACAGCTCGAGCCTTCGGTCGTGGTTCCGATGCATTACCGCGTCGACGGAGTACAGGTCGATGGCCTGGAGCCGGTCGACACGTTTTGTAAGGAAGTTGGGCTAAAGGAGTTCGTGGCCGAACCGAAACTCACGGTGACTAAAAGCTCATTGCCACATGAGCTGAAAATTGTTGTCCTGGAGAATAAGCGCGTATAGGGGGCGGCACGGTGCCTAAATATATCTTCGTCACCGGGGGCGTGGTGTCATCAATCGGTAAGGGCATCACGGCCGCATCGATCGGTCGAGTTTTACGCAGTCGCGGGGTCGAAGTATCCATCCAGAAGCTCGATCCCTATATCAATGTCGACCCGGGGACCATGGCGCCAAACCAGCACGGCGAGGTGTTCGTCACCGAAGACGGCGCCGAAACCGATCTTGATCTGGGCCACTACGAGCGATTCATCGACGAGAACTTGACGCGAGCCAGTAACGTCACTACCGGGCAGGTCTATGCCGCGGTTATCGCCAAGGAACGCCGTGGCGATTATTTGGGCGGAACCATCCAGGTCATACCGCACATCACAAACGAGATAAAGGAGCGGATCGGCCGCGTAACCCGGCAAACGGCGGCGGAGCTGGTCATTGTCGAGGTCGGTGGAACCGTGGGAGATATCGAGGGTCTTCCGTTTCTCGAAGCCATCCGGCAGATGCGGCGCGAAGTCGGCCGGCAAAACGTTCTGTATATCCATGTCACCTTATTGCCTCACATCGGATCGACCAACGAGTTGAAGACCAAGCCGACTCAGCACAGTGTCAACGAGCTGCGGCGAATCGGCATTCAGCCCGACATCCTGATCTGCCGTGCCGACTATCCCGTGACTCGCGAGCTACGCGAAAAGATCGCCATCTTCGGCGACATATCGGAGGAAGCGGTTATCCCGTTGCAGACCAGCAAGACTATCTATGAAGTGCCGCTGGTTCTCGAGAAGGCGGGTCTGGGGCGGCTCATTACCCGGGAACTGGGACTCGACGCATCGATGCCGGATCTTCGAACCTGGTCTGAGCTGGTGGAAAAGATCATGGAGCCCAAGCCCAAGTTGCCGGTTGCAATCGTGGGCAAGTATGTCAAAAGCCCGGACGCCTATATGAGCATCGTCGAGGCGCTCAAGCACGCCGGACTCCATCACGGCGTCGACGTCGAGATTCAATGGATCGATTCCGAGGATCTCGAACATGATGCGAATCAACGGCAGCTCGACCCGGTGGCCGGCATTCTCGTGGGTCCCGGATTCGGATCTCGTGGAATCGAGGGAAAGATACGCGCTGCCCGGTTCGCGCGTGAGCACCGAGTGCCGTATTTGGGTGTCTGTCTGGGAATGCAGGTGGCAGTCATTGAATTTGCCCGAATGCTCTCTGCACTCCAATTTGCCGA
This sequence comes from uncultured Chloroflexia bacterium, assembly GCA_963737125.1. Taxonomy (GTDB): domain Bacteria; phylum Chloroflexota; class UBA5177; order UBA5177; family UBA5177; genus JANWJD01. Next base: position 984,058 of record CAVTRL010000001.1, read on the forward strand.
ACAGCACCGAGTTTGACGAATCGACCAAATATCCCGTGATCGACATCATGCCCGATCAGCGCGACATCGCCGAAAAAGGCGGAACGATGCGGCTTGGCGTTTGGCCGTGCCGGCTCACCCCCGGAACCCGCGCAGCGGCGGCCTACGATCAACCCATCGTGTACGAGCGGCACCGGCATCGCTACGAGTTCAACAACGAGTATCGAGAGCTGCTGACCGCAGGCGGCATGACGCTAGCGGGCCTATCTCCCGACGGACGGCTCGTGGAAGTGATCGAGCTTGATGACCATCCCTGGTTCGTGGGTAGTCAGTTCCATCCGGAATTCAAGTCGAGGCCCGACCGACCGCATCCGCTCTTTCAGGACTTCCTCGGAGCGGCCAAGGTACGCGCGGCCACGATGGGGGAACGGAAGGATGCGGAAACGGTGCAGGCTGAGCAGCACGAAGCGGCCTTTCCGATTGCAGGCTCCGGCTAAACGCACGACGCAGTGACTTCCGGCACACCGAAGTGTTTCGCCGAGGTCGCCGTCCTCGCGCAACTCGGCCGGGCCGGCGGATCCTTTACATACGGCGTCACCCATTCCCTGGCCTCGATCGTCGGGCCTGGTTCCCTGGTTCGAATTCCCTTCGCTAAACGGATGCTGCAGGGAGTCGTTTGTTCGCTCTCCGATACCTGCGATTTACCGCGCGTTCGCGACATCGAAGAGCTTCTCGATCCGATCCCGGTTGTCACGCACCATCAACTGCAGCTCGCCCGCTGGATATCCAGGTACTATGCGGCGCCCATGTCGGACGTTCTCGGTGCGATGCTCCCTCCGGGCCTGGGACGGCAAACCGTCTATGCGCTTCAGATCGGCGAAGAAGGCTCGCGAGTGCGCCTCACGCCGGACCAACAGCGCGTGCTCGATCTGGTACGAGACCGGAGGCGCGTACTGCTTCCCGACGTACAGAGCGCCTTACCGGATGTGGACGTCGAACGCGCCGTGCTATCTCTGGCCCGGCGGGCGCTCATAGTTCGACTGGCGGAGCTCGCTCCCCCCCGTGTGACATCAGGGCAGGAGCGCGTGGTGTCGATCACCGCCGCGGGACGCGCTGCTGGCACCCAACAATCTCTTCCCAGACGGGCGATGGTGCAGCATTCGGTACTTCGAACGGTGACCGACGAGGGACCTATCGCCCTTGCCGAGCTCAGGCATCGAATACCGGGAACGCAAGCGGCGGTGTCGGCGCTGCAACGGAAAGGGTACATCACAGTCGAGCAACGTGAACGCCGGCGCTCGCCGCTACAGGGGCGGAACTTTTCGGTGACGCACCCGCTGCACCTTTCGCCCGCGCAACGCACGGCGTACGACGCTGTGGAGAGGTCGATTCATGGATCCGGGCCTGCCACATTTCTGTTGCACGGCGTAACGGGAAGCGGAAAGACCGAGGTATATTTGCAGGCTGTGGCGGAAACCATTCGGTTGGGGCGGCAGGCCATCATGATGGTTCCTGAGATCAGTCTTACTCCGCAGGCCGTGGAACGAGTAGCAGGCAGATTTCCCGAGCGGGTAGCGGTGCTGCACAGCCGGCTGTCGCCCGGTGAGAGGCTGGATGAGTGGCAACGCATTCGCCACGGGGAGGTCGACGTTGTGGTTGGACCCCGCTCGGCGTTGTTTGCGCCGCTGCCCAACGTGGGTCTCGTCATCGTGGACGAGGAGCATGATCCGTCGTATAAGCAGGACTCGATGCCCCGCTACAACTCTCGCGATGCGGCGGCGGTCCTCGGCCGGCTCGCTTCCGCCACGGTCGTACTTGGCAGCGCTACGCCCGATGTGGCCACGTACCACGCCGCGTGTTCGGGGCGCATCACCTTATTGGAATTGCCCGATCGGCCGGTGTGGCGCCTATCCGCCGGCACGCCGGCAACCGAGAACGCACGACCTATGCCTGCCGTCGAAGTAGTGGATATGCGGCATGAGCTGAAGGCGGGAAATCGAAGCATCTTCAGCACTCCTCTGGTCGAAGGCCTCGAAACCACGCTCGATGAGCGACATCAAGCGCTTCTTTTTCTCAATCGACGCGGAAGCGCGACGGTCGTGCTCTGCCGTGATTGTGGGTTTGTGGTTCGGTGCCCTAACTGCGATATCCCGTTCACCTACCATTCCGCTACCGCGAGGCTGATGTGCCATCGGTGCGATGCTCGAACCACCAGCCCGCGGGCGTGCCCGGTCTGCGGCAGCCAGCGGATACGGTACCTGGGCGTGGGCACCCAACGGGTAGAGGAAGAAGTGCGGGCGCTACTGCCACGTGCCCGAGTGTTGCGGTGGGACAAGGATGTCACCGGGGGGAAGGGTACCCATGAGGAGATTCTTCGACAATTCTCACACGGCGAGGCAGACATACTGGTCGGTACGCAGATGATCGCAAAGGGTCTCGATTTTCCGAACGTCACGCTGGTCGGCGTGATCTCTGCCGATACCGGGCTTCACATGCCCGATTTCCGAGCGCCCGAACGATCGTTTCAACTCCTTACTCAGGTCGCCGGCCGCGCGGGACGCGCCTCTCTGCCGAGTCGTGTCGTCGTGCAAACGTACACACCCGATCACTACGCCGTGGTCGCTTCCAGGGATCACGACTACCACCGTTTCTATCGGGAGGAAATGTCGTTTCGTGAGACAGCCCTATATCCGCCGTTTGCTCGCCTCGTCCGCTTCGTCTACTCCAACGAAAGTGAAGCGACGTGTCGGAAAAGCGCGGCCAATCTCCGCTCCATTCTTGAACAAGCCATTGCGGACGAGAAACTAGCCGGCGCTGAACTTATTGGACCTGCACCGTGTTTCATGTCACGTATCAAGAATCGCTTTTACTGGCAGATCATCGCTCGCGGGCCTGCCGGTAGAGGTCGTTCCCTGCACTCGCTGCTCGACTACGTGCCACCCGGTTGGTCGATTGATGTGGATCCGGTCGATCTGCTGTAGCATTGCAAATATCGAGGAAACACATGAACGGTGAGACTGAATCCGAGCAAGCAATCCCACGTGAAGGTTTTCTGCGCCGGCTGATCGAACCGTATCGCGTGCTGCAGGGGAACCGCGCGTTTGATCTCATCTTCATGGGACAATCGGCGTCCCTGCTGGCGGACTGGTTATATATCGTTTCCTTGATCGTGACGGTGTACGATCTCACGAAGTCCGCCACGCTTGTCGCCCTCTTGACGTTTGTTCGGCTGTCACCGTACGCCGTCCTCATGCCGTTTACCGGCTCGCTGGCAGACCGGGGGAATCGCCAGCGCTTGCTCGTCGGGGCCAATCTGGGGCGCGGGATCTGCGTGCTCGGGCTGCTTTTCATTACGTCGAAATCAACGGTGTGGATCGCGTTTCCGATTGTTTTTATGATCACCACTCTTGCCAGTCTGTTCCGACCTTCCCTCCAGTCGTCTGTGCCCGCGGTCGTGAGTCCCGACAACCTGGTCCAGGCCAACAGTCTACTCAGCCAGGTTGAAAGTGTCTCGTTCGTGCTCGGACCGGGGTTGGGCGGTGTCTTCATCGTGATCGGCCAGCCGCGCGCGGCATTCGTGGTAACCGGCGCGGCATACATCACGTCGGCTCTGGTCTTTCTCTTTCTTCATTTACCGCCCCGGGCGGCTGAAGTCAGACCCACCGAAGGGGCCTGGCTATCCCAGACTCTGGCCGGTTTCCGATTCCTGTTTCGGGAGAACCAGGGCGTCCTGGCCGCATTCATGCTGACCATTGCCGCCGCTGGATTGTTGAGTGGCGCGTTCTGGACATTGATTCTGGTTTTGGCGGTGCAGACCTTCCATCTGGGAGGTCAGGGCACCGGCTATCTGAATGCGGCCAATGGAATCGGCGGCCTCATTGGCGGCCTTGCGGTTGGCATGCTGATCGCAAAGCTGCGCCTCAATTCGCTTTTTATCGTCGGTTCGGCGGTGAATTTCCTGGTAGTGATCCTCGTTGGAATCAGCCCATTCGGAGCGGGAGCGTTCATTGCTCTCATCGTATTCGGCATGTCGGACGTGATATCCCAGGTCGCGGGGATCACTGTCATTCAGACCGCGACGCCGAGCGAGCTCCTGGGACGAGTGTTCGCAGCCTACGAATCGACCCTGGTGGGATCGATGCTGGTCGGCACACTTGCCGCCGGCCCACTGATTACCTATGTTGGCCCACGCGGAGCCGCGGTTGTCCTGGCCGTGGTGAGCTTTGGCATCCTGGCCCTGTCTGTGCCTCGATTACAGCGCATGCAAGACGTATTGGGTGTGCGCATCTTTCTGCGGCAAGTGCCTGTGTTGACCACACTGTCTCTCCAGGTGCTCGACGATCTGGCATCACGGCTACAAGTACAGAGCTACGAGCCTGGTACTCTCATCGTGCGCCAGGGAGACCACGGCGATCGACTGTTCATCGTAAAGTCGGGACAGGTCGATGTCTCATACGAATCTGAGGGCCGGCCCCGGGTGCATCTGGCCGTGCTATCGCAAATGGACTACTTCGGTGAAATTGCGCTCCTGCGGGACGTACAGCGCACCGCCAGCGTTCGCTCACTGGATACGGTCGAAACCTACAGCCTGCTGCGGGATGATTTTCAAGAAATCCTGCGGCGTTCGCGTGAGCTCGAGCTGGCCATGTCTGGAACCACCGATTCGCGGCTCTCGGAAACGCAATCCAAACTGGTGCTTAGAAGGTAGCAGCGGGCAAGCCCATACCGATCAATACCTGGGTTCCCGAACCCGTAACAGCCCGCAGGAACACCATGCCGTTGGCCACAATGAGTCCATTGACGGCTGGAAAAGCGAAGTATCCGTTCGAGAGCACGACCGCTCCAATAGGAACTCCCGTGTCTGCGTGGAAGGCTACCAGTCTGACCTGTTCGCCCAATCCATACGTCAGCGCGTAGAGAACTCCGTTTGCCACGACGATATGTTGCACGTCAGCCAGCGCGCGAGACCACAAGACCTTACCCGTTAAGGGATCCAGTGCCTCTATACCGGCGGCCGGCTTCAGGATCTGCACGTACACCGCTTGCGGGGTTACCGCGTGCGACCAGTCCTGTATTCCCAGGGGGCTGGCCACCGTCGCACTCCAGATAACACGGCCCGTCCCGTCAAAGGCGTAGAGCGTGGTGTTCTTGCCCCTGACCGAGGCGACCGTGTAGGCCAGCACACTACCGGCAAACCAATTGCTCTTTACAGCCGCGCGACTCCAGACCGTCTTGCCCGTGCCTTCATCGTACGAGGCGCTGCCTGCGGTGGTGTCCGTCAGTATACGTCCCAGAGTTAACGCGCCGATCGCCGTCGCCGAAGGCAGCTTTCGCACCAACTGATCGGCGCTGGGATCCACGGTGTACAGGCTACCTGCCCCTTGCGGCGGTGTGTATCCAACCAAAAGCCATTTTGCGTCGGCTACCGGATTCAGGAACGTGCTTCCGGTGAGGGATGGCTGGGACCGAATCTGGGCAATTGCCGTGCCGGTCGCGGGGTCGATTGCCTGAAGGGTGTGGCCCGCTGTATACAGCACGCCGCCGTGCATCAGAAGGCCCCCCCGGGAATCCTTGGCAAACCTCCCCAATGTCTTTCCTGTCGATGCGTTGAGGACGTCTACCTGTATTTTGCTGCCCACAGCCACAGGCACGTATACCTTCCCTCCCGCCACGATGGGGTAGGAGAGGTTTGTCTCAGGTGCAATCCACCTGACCTTCAGCTTCAATACATTCCGGGCGTTCAGTATGCTTTCGGATGAGTTGAAGTTGGAATGTGCCGCGTCGAAGTCAAGTGATGGCCAGTCCCCTCCCGCGGGCGCGGCGCCGGCCGGCATCACGGCCGAAAAGACCATTGTTCCTAGAATGATGAGCGCGGCCAGTAATCTCATAGCGCCGCATGATACCCAATTGACACGTAATGGGGGAAAATGCCGATGAATGGGACGAACGGGGGCGCCGTGGATGAGGTAGTGGAGCTGACGCGCGAGCTGATTCGCTTTCAATCGGTGAACCCGCCTGGTAACGAGTTGCCGGCGGCCCAGTATCTCGCTGCGTGGTGCAACGATCGGGGCATCGAGGCGTCCGTCGAAGAAGTCAGTGCGGGCCGGGCCAATGTGGTGGCTCGTATCAAAGGAAACGGAACCGGGCACCTGGTTTTTACGGGCCACATCGACGTGGTCCCGCCCGGTGGCCAGAAATGGGAACACGACCCTTTCGAAGCCGATCTGCTCGACGGCCGCATCTACGGTCGTGGAAGCGCCGACATGAAGGGCGGCGTAGCGGCCATTGCGGTTGCGATGGCGTCACTGGCAAGAACGGGATTCCGGCCCACCGCCGATATCATCCTGGCCGCGACCTGCGGTGAGGAGGAGGGAATGCTGGGAGCACAGGCCATGGTGACGAGCGGATCGCTGCACGGCGCCGCGCACCTGGTGGTTGCCGAGCCAAGTAACCTTGACGTTTTCATTGGGGAGAAGGGCGTGTTGTGGCTCACCGTGCGGGCTTTCGGGCGAACCGGCCATGGCTCGATGCCGTGGCTCGGTGTGAATGCCGTGAGCTATATCGCACGGCTCATTCCCCAACTGGAAGCGTACCCGTTTTCCTTCCGCACGAGCGATCTGCTGGGTGATCCCACCATCAGTGCCAACATGATCGAGGGCGGAAACAAGATAAACGTCGTTCCCGACGTCTGCGAGCTCAACCTCGACATGCGCACCGTCCCGTCGCAAGATCAAGATGACCTGGCGCATTCAGTGGAGACGCTCGCCCGCGAAGTGGCACAGAGCTTCCATCCCGAGCTACGCGTGGAAGTGGATGTGCGCCACGCAGTCGGATCGGTGGAAACCGATCGCGACGAGCCGCTCGTGGAAGCGATGATCGCATCGGTGAGTGCGATACGCGGCGGAGCGCCTCAGATTGGCGGTGTTACCTACGGTACCGATGCCGCCTATCTGGGACCGGGCTTCAATATTCCGATGGTAATCTGTGGACCTGGCGCCCAAGGAATGGCGCACCAACCGGACGAGTATGTGGAGATTGAACAACTCGGTCAGGCGGTGGAAATCTACATGGATGTGGCAAAGCGGCTCGTGGGCTAGACCGATCTCCTATCCCAGGCGCGGCCGGTCTTGAGGCGCGGTCCAATCCATGAGTGGGCCCTTGGGTACGATCCCGGTTGGGTTGATCTGTGGATGCGTACCGTAATAATGGCGTTTGATGTGATCGAAATTCGTCGTCTCGCCAAAAGCCGGAATCGAATACAGGTCGCGTGCGTACGCCCACAGGTTGGGATAGTCCACCAGTCGGCGAAGATTGCACTTGAAGTGGCCCACGTACACCGGGTCGAAGCGCGCCAGGGTCGGATAAAGGCGAATGTCGGCTTCGGTGAGCTGACTGCCCATGAGGTAGCGCTGGTTGGCCAATCGGCTCTCCAATTGGTCGAGACGGTCAAAGAGTGCGTCGAATGCCAGCTCGTAGGATTCTTGCGTGGTGGCAAAACCCGCTTTGTAGACGCCATTGTTCACGTCGGTATAGAGATCCGCACACAGCACGTCGATCTCCCCGCGTAACTCCTCGGGGTAGAGGTCAATCGAAGAGTCCGCGAATTCTGTGAACTGAGTCTCAAAATCGATTGTGATGTCGGGAAAATTGTTCGTGACCAGCCGGTTCGTCTTGCGGTCCCAGATACAGGGAACGGTATATCGTCCGGTGTAGTCCGGATCCGTCGACAGATAGGCCTCCGACAGGAAGTCAAAACCGTTCACCGGATCCTTGGTGTACCCGGGACCGTCACGGAATGCCCACCCGCGTTCGTCGCGAATCGGGTCGACCACGGACATAGAAATGACGTCTGTTAGCCCCAATAAATCCCGCACGATAATCGAGCGGTGCGCCCAGGGACACGCGTACGACACGTACAGGTGGTAGCGCCCTCGTTCGGCCGGAAAGCCGGAGGAGCCGTCCGCCGTGATCCGGCCGCGTATGGTGTATTCCTGGCGAACAAACGCGCCTTCATCTTTGGTTTCAGTTGGAAACCGAGGAGCAAGGGGAGGGGCCGTCATGTTTATGTCCTTCCACGTCGAATCGGTTGCCGCAGGTACAGTTCGAGGCGTTTTGACCCGCGGCGTATACCCATATCGTACTTCAGGGCCACGCGATTGAGCCCCGGCGGCGGCACGAAACCTGCTTGATTGGCTGTGTTGTGCCAGCGCTGAAGGAGACACCTGGCGAGTCTGGCGAAACCAATCTTGGTTGAAAGAAGGGGCTGGTATGGACCGGGACGACGGACAGGATATTCGCCATTACAATTCGGTCGAGGCCATCGATCCTATGCAGGATGCCGGCGACAGCGCATCCCTGCATGCACGGAGCGCGAGTTCCCCCGACACGATCCGCGATGCAAACGATATTGCGGAGGACGAAGTCGGACTGCCGGGCCCCGTCTCCGACACGTTGCCGGCAGACGAGGTGTACGGCAGTGTGGACAATCAAACCGTGGCGGATACGTACGGTGAGGCGACCGCAAGTCAGGATTTCGATCCCGATGCCGATGCACTTGGCATGGGCACGGACGAGAGTGACAACATGCTTTCGGATGATTGAGCATCACTCGGAGATTTTGTCTGCAGGTAGTTGCCGCAGGACATCGTCGAGATTGTCGCAGTACATCCCGTCCACACCCAGCCGGAGGGTTCGAGCCACAGCCGTTCGGCTCTTGATGCCCCACGCGAACAATTGCATGTCGCGCCGGTGGGTCGTGTCGAGCATCCAGGAACGGCAAAACCGATGATGCACGTTCAGTGCAGTGATGCCGTTATCGGCGAGCCGGTCGATGAGGTTCAGGGTGGATCGTCGTCTGAGCGGGATCGTGGGATACACCAGATGAAGCTCAGGCCATCGCCGGCGCCAGTCGTGGAGAGCCGGCAATCGCCAGTAGGTCAGCCACAGGCGATCCACGGCATTGAACTCGGACGCCGTCGCGACCACAGACTCTACTGCCCTGGGCTCTGTCATGTCGAGCGAAAGATCGAAATTCGTACCGCAATGTACGTACACATCTCGAAGGGACGGCACCCGTGCCGGCAAATCTATTCGCTCGGTGGAACCCACACCCGTTCCGCGTCGGAGAGAAATTCCGACATGCGCCAAAACCGGGACGCCATCTCGCGTGAGCCCGATATCCGATTCGAGCCCGAAGGGTCCGCGAGCGAGCGCCGCCTGAAACGCTTCGATTGTGTTCTGGTTGGAACGTTGGCTCGGGGCGCCGCGATGAGCAAAGATCAGCGGCCCGCTCATGCAACGGGCCGCCTGGTATACGCTGAAATCATATGACCTTCAAGGTACTCGTCCGAGGCTTCACGGCGGTACGTCACGTCCCATCGAGCGTACCTGTCGAAGCGAAGCCCTTCCCTTTCACTGGCTGAAGCACTCTTCACGATACAGCCAATTACCGGTGGAGCTCCCGGTAAAGAGCGATGATAGAAAAGATAGTGTGCCGACATTCACGATCCATTTGAAGGAGGCGTCAATGGTCACGGAAACCGTTCAATCGATTAGCGATCCGGCCCAAATGCACGAGCTCGCGCAGCAGCTTCGGGTTGACAGCATTCGGGTCAGCACCCGCGCCAAGTCCGGACATCCGACGTCTTCGCTGTCGGCGGCGGATCTGATGGGCGTGCTCCTCGCCAAGTATCTACGGTACGATTTCAATAATCCGCACAATCCGAACAACGACCATCTGATCTTCTCCAAGGGGCACGCATCGCCGCTCTTGTACTCGATGTACAAAGCGGCGGGAGCCGTATCTGAAGAGGAGTTTTTCACCTATCGCCAGTTTGGCAGCCGGCTGGAGGGACACCCTACACCGGCTATTCCGTGGGTCGACGTGGCTACCGGTTCCCTCGGACAGGGTTTCCCGATCGGCGTCGGCGTCGGTCTTGCCGGAAAATACCTCGACAAGCTCCCGTACCACGTGTGGGTGCTCCTCGGCGACAGCGAAACCGCCGAAGGCTCGGTGTGGGAAGCGTTCGACAAGGCCTCCCATTACAAGCTGGATAACCTTATCGCAATTATCGACGTGAATCGGCTCGGCCAGACCGGTCCGACGGAGTTGGGATGGGACCTGGACATCTACAAGGCCCGCGTTGAAGGTTTCGGTTGGACCGCGATTGAGATCGACGGGCACAACATCGAGCAGATTGACGCGGCCTATACCCAGGCGCTTCAAGCAGAGGGCAAGCCGACCTGTATCATCGCCCACACTATCAAGGGGAAAGGCGCACCGAGCGTAGAGAACCAGAATGGCTGGCATGGAAAGGCCTTCACCGAGGAGGCCGCGAAAGGCGACATCGAGGCCCTCGGCGGAGTGCGCAACATTCTGGTGCAAGTCAATAAGCCGGCGAACGGCGAAAAGGCAGCACCCGCGCAAAGCGGTCCCTATGAGCCCCCGGTGTACACGCAGGGGGATTCGGTCGCAACGCGTAAAGCGTACGGTGATGCTCTAAAAGCACTGGGCGCTCGCCCTGAAGTAGTGGCGCTCGACGCCGAAGTTGGAAATTCCACGTTCACGGAAGAGTTCGCGGAAGCGTATCCCGATCGCTTCTTTCAGATATGGATTGCCGAGCAGCAGTTGCTGGCGGCCGCCGTTGGTCTGCAAGTGAGGCATTACAAGCCGTTCGCGGCCACGTTTGCCGCATTTCTCTCGCGCGGGTACGACTTCATTCGCATGGCAGCGATTTCGCAGGCGAACATCAAAATTTGCGGATCGCACGCGGGTGTCTCGATCGGTGAGGATGGACCTTCGCAGATGGCGCTGGAAGACCTTGCTTCGATTCGCGCGGTGCACGGCAGCACCGTGCTGTACCCCTGCGATGCCAATCAAACGGCCAAGCTCGTCGGTGAAATGGCGGACCGCGACGGCATCGTCTACATGCGAACCACGCGGGCCAATACCCAGGTGCTATATTCCGCCGACGAACAGTTCCCCATCGGCGGAAGTAAAGTCCTGCGAGAGTCCGACAGTGACCTGGTTACCGTCGTTGCCGCCGGCATCACCGTTCGGGAAGCCCTCGAAGCATACGACCAATTGCAGGCCAGCGGGATCAACATCCGGGTGGTGGATGCGTACTCCGTAAAGCCGATCGATGCCGAAACCCTCCTGCGGTGTGCGCGAGAGAGCGAAAACGGCATCATCACGGTGGAGGACCACTGGCCGGAAGGCGGGCTCGGTGAGGCTGTGCTGCACGCTGTCTCGGATGCAGCCGAGGCCGGAACAACCACGGCGCCGGTCGTCAAGATTCTTGGAGTCACAGGCATGCCGACCAGTGGCACCCCCGATGAACTGTTGCACGCCGCCGGGATCGACGCCGATGCCATAGTCGCAGCCGTGCAGCAGTTGACCGGAGGACGTTCCTAAACATCCCTTCACATCGTGCAACTCTAGCCGGGGCGCCTGCGACACCTGATCGCGGGCGCCCTAGCCTCAATCAGCGCACGCTTCAAAGGAGAACTCTATGGCCGACGATCAAACACAGGTATCCGGCGTGGACTCGGAAGAGGAAAATGCCGACTGGAATCGAACCGTGACCGACGACGAGGCGCAGGATACGGCGCTGCACGCGGATCCTGACGACCTTGGGTCCAGTTCATCCACGGACACGAGCATCGCGGCCGGCGGCGATGCCACGGATCTCGGCAGCGGTGACGATGGTTCCGGCGGCACGCCGTATACGTCCGGGTACGTCACCGGTGGCGCACATCACCCAACCATCGACGATCTGCCGTCCGGTTCGCAGTAGACCTGGCCCGGACAGCGGAGAAGGGGCACCACAGTGCGATCATGGTGCCCCTCCGTGCCTGTCGTGTGAGTTACACGACGGTAAAGTCGATAAAGGCCTGGGTAGTCTGGCTCCCGTGCCACAGCTGAAACGTTACGTATCCTTGATTTGACTGCCGGCTCAGCGAATTGTTCGGGACGGTGTATTTCACGCTCCACAGGCCCCGGGAATCTGTGTTGGTGTAGAAGTCCTGCCGTGCTCCAGAGGGGAAAATGACGTGAACCCAGATACCCAGAGTCGTACGCAGCGAGGACTGGACCGAGACCACGTCATACGTTCCGTGGCGTACCGTGTGGTACCAAAGGGAGACGTACGAGAAGCTCAGGTTGGTTGAGTGGGCGCTGAATGGCAGTACCGTTAATTGCCCTGAGCTCTGGGCGTTACCGGATGCTGCCGTCACCGAATACACTCCCTGTGCCGCTTTGTACGGTACTCGGAAAGTCGCCGTGAAGTTGCCGTTGCTGTCGGTGAAAACCGACTTGGAGATCAGCCGGTTGCCGCCCCCACGAAGATCGATGATGGCTGTCACCTTGACGCTTCCGTTCGACGGATAGCCAGTGCCGCTGACCGAGATCGCTTGATTTGGAAGCGTCTGTCCCGGCAAGACGGCCATCACGGGACGAATAGGGCGCGCCGTCGGCCTGGGGGTCGGCCTGGGCGTCGGCCTCGGTGTCGGTCGGGCGGTCGGCCTGGCGGTAGGTCTCACCGTGGGTTTCGGCACTTTAGATGCCTGAACCGTGAGCCTGACAGATCGGCCGGCGCCATCGGATAGATCCGTCGCGCTGACGGAGTAGGCGCCGGGAAACGCGTAGTTCGGAATCGGCAGGTACTTCGTCAAATTACCGAACTGGTCGGCCGACGTGGCAACTGAGACCGTCTGTGGGCCGGTGTTGGTATTGATGGCGACCGAGATCCTCACAGCTCCGTACGAAATGAAACCGCGCCCGACCACTCCGACGGCAGTTCCTGCCGTCACCGTGCTCCTGAGCAATGTCACGGTCTCCCGGTACACCACCAGCACTCGCCCGGGGGCTTGCTTGTTACTGGACTGTCCCGAGGCGATCAGCGAGGCATATCCCTCCTTCGCACCGTCCGGTGGCGCTATAGCTATGTCAAATACGTTTCCCTGCGAGTTCGCCGTGGCCGTTCGTGTCACCAGGACTTCATTACCGCTGTAGGTGGGAAACGCTGCTTGAACGTGCACCCGCTCCTTTGGTGTAAAGCCAAGCGCGTCGATGTACAACGACGAATGAGCGAGAACCGTGGTGGAGGCGGTTGGCGCTCCGGTTCGTACTGTTATCAAGGCCAGGACGGTAAGGCGAGCCGTCGCTATAAAGTTGTTCGCGTCCCGGGCGGTGATCGTATACACCCCCGGGTCGATTGCCCGTGGAAGTGCAAGTGTCGCGGAAAACGACCCGTTCGGGCCGACCACTGTGGTCGTTTGGAGGTACTGCGGGCGGCCGCTCACGGGCGCATCCACGTACACCGCGACCGTATCGGGCGATGTGAAACCGTATCCGACGATCACCGCGCTGCCACCCTGAGGCAGCGTTGAATGCTGCAACTGGAGTGACGGCGCGGCGTGTACGACGTGTACCGATTGCGGCATCACGGTTGCACACATTGCCAGCAATGCTGCCGAGATTGCCAGAATAGTGTATCTGCTCCTGCGTTTCATAGTTCCTCTCCTCCTCGATCGCGTGGCCTCGGTGCATGGAACTGTTCGATCGCGTGCTGGTTGCGCGAGCCGCAACTCCCGTGCCCGGATTTGAGGGTTTGTGACCGATGTCCTAACTGGGAGGAAACAATCGATTAAGAAATCGTGGCCGGCGCCACTATGCTGGTGCGCCGCGCCCGATCAGACATAGACGCTGCGTGCCGAGTTGCAGGTGCGTGAGATGAAGACGGGCGAGCCGGCCGCGGGCGGTGTCAAGGAGACAGTAGACGGCGCCGTAGAAGAAAAGCCGGAACTGATTGTCCGCAGGCGATCAGCAACTCAGACGATCAGCGACGCAGGCGGCCTCTGGCTTGCACGTTCCCAGGGCGCGGCACGCCCGTGGCGGGGTGGCGTCCGTTGCTATCGCTTGGGGGCCACTTGCTCTTGCAGATCATTGATCTCCCGCTCGTGTCGGGCAACCGTGCTGTGTAGACCCCTCTCTTCGCCAGTCATTTGAGGGCATCCTACAGCATTCAGATTTTCTCTGATCCACGGAGCCAGGCAATGGTTAGCGAAGTTCCGAAAAGAGCTCAAGTTGTCCGGCATTGACTAGATCTCGCAGCCGTGCTTCCGCTCGAGCCGCGGCGAGATCCGGGGCATCATACGCCACGTGACACGGCCGGCACGCGGTGACGAGATTCCAGTCTTCATTGTTGGATGGGTCCCGGTCGAGGTGCATGGCAGTCAGCCGGATCGGGCGTAGTGTGTTTGGATCGAATAGAGTATCTCCGACGCCACACCACCGGCACCGCCATGCGTCCCGGGCACGAATTCGTCGGCTGATCGCCGGCCAGTTTGCGGGATAACGCCAGGTGTCGACCATCGAGTTCACCTCTTCCGGTGTCTTCGTAGCTCTGCCGCTGGAATCACTGCGACTTGATATCACTCAGTAGCGAGTAACTTGGCAATCACCAGCATCGTCTGCTTCTGCGCCTCGTTCTGCTCCGGCAGCACGATATGCGCCGCGCCCTTCGGTACCCGATTGGCGCTTTCTTGGCAGGCCTCCATATGCCTCCATATCCATATGCCTCCATATAAGGAAGCATCGAACCGGGAACGAGGGCGAGATTATCGAGTTTCGCTCGTCGAACGACAGCTGATGGCCGGCGAAACGGAGTGGCCCTCATGCGGTGTCCGCCTCCTTTGGTGTGGCCGTGCTACTGCCGAGATAGCGATAGAGCGTAGCCCGTGAGACTCCCAACGTCTTGCAGATATCGGCAATTGCATTGGCGGGGTCCGCATGGAGCTGACGTGCCATCTGGACCTTACGATCGGTGTCGAGCCGCCGTGGCCGACCGCCCTTCCTGCCACGCGCTCGAGCGGCCACCAAACCTGCCTGGGTGCGTTCCCGAGTGAGGTTGCGCTCAAACTCCGCCAGGGCACCAAAGATATGGAAGATGAGCTTCCCCCCACTGGTGGTGGTATCAATCTGTTCGGTCAGACTCTTGAATCCAATACCGCGCCGATCGAGCTGGGTCATGAGGTCAATAAGCGATGCAAGGGAGCGTCCCAGCCGATCGAGCCGCCAGACGACCAGCACATCCCCGTCCCGGAGATGCTCCAGTGCCCGAGCCAGGCCGGGCCGATCCGCCTTGGCGCCGCTGGCCGTATCACGAAAGATCTTGGTGCACCCGGCAGATTGGAACGCATCCAACTGGAGATTGAGCGTTTGATCATCGGTGGAGACACGTGCATAGCCAAGGAGCATAGGAGTATCGTCTCACATACCCGTCTCACTTGCAAGATGGAGAATGACAACGCGATTCAGACTGCACGGTGATGTGCCTGAGGAATGATCGTGGCACGGCGAGTTTTGTGGGTTCTCCTCTTCGTGGCCGAGTGTCATGAGTCAGAGTGTTCTTGAGGTAAGTGCCGAGCCGAGCCACCTATATACATTTCCACGGGCTACCGTGCACGAGTTCCTCGGCAGCCATCCCGAAATTGCCCTTAGGGCAGTTGAACTTGCGGGACGATGGATGGCACAGCTCTATGCTCGACTCGAAGGTTTGGTCTTTCATGACGTCCAGACCAGACTTGTACATGAACTGGCCGTACAGGCACGGCAGGACGCCCATCACTGTGTCTTTGCCACGCATGAAGAGTTAGCGGCATGGATTGGCTCGACTCCCGCGAGTAGCCGGGGACAGCGCGGTATGCCCTGCGTCATACCGGAAGGTCTCTTGTTCTCATACAGTAAATCCTACAGTTGTCAGAGACGTGCGCAACCAACAAGTTCACCGCCAACTTGTTATTGTTTAATCTCGCTCTAGATCAGGAGGCATGCCATGTCACACTCGTATATTCTTCGCCTACTATCCATGGCTTCAACTGCCATCGTCTTGATACTCGCGCCAGGAACATTCAACCCCAGTGCTCTGCTAATACCAACGAATGCGCTAGCTGCGCATGCTTGTCAGAACACAACTGATAACAATCATGATGGCTGGGAAGACCTAACGAACGGTGGATATGGTGCCGCTGCATGGATTGTGACTCGAGTTCCGTCATTTTGCTCGGGAACCAATCCATTGGGGAATATCGACCATATAGATGCTTGGACGTTGGAGGGATCGAATGCTGACGATCCTAATCACAATTATGCGCAGGCGGGCTATACAATCAGTCCGTCGAAATCGCTTCCGGAAATATTTGCGGAATTCACATCGACGAGTTGCTTGGGTAACGTGTGCACAGAGTTATACAACAATGGGGTGACGACCTCCGACGGAGACAATTTTCAGTACATTACGAGCTACGTGACGACACAAAGCAAAATATTGATGGATATATCGAACAGTGGGAGCCCGCTTGGTACAAATGAAATCGCCTCAACAGACTACAATCCGATGGATAAAGGGGCGCACAGCGGAGTGAATTACTGGCCTGTTCCTTGGGAATCTGAGTATTCCGGGGAGAATCAGAATCTGGGTGACGACGTTCCGGGAACAGCAACGAAAAAGGCCTCGTTTACATCTGTAGACTACTCGCTCCAAATGACGTCCTCAATGCCACCATCGAACCTTACATCGATTACTTCTCATAGCCAGTTTCCACGCAGTGAAAGTTATTGGTGTATCCAAGATGTGGCAGCTAATGCCTTCAATATATGGACGACATCTACAACATGTTGAAAACGTCAATACTGGCCACGGGTGGTAAGTTTTAGGGAGTAGAACATGACTAAAATGGGGAAAGTCATTGTGTTGATCGCTTTTGCGATTTGCATCGGAGGTGCTGTAGCCGTGCATTCTTGGGAAGGTGTATCTGATGTCTCTGCCTCTTCATCTGGCGCGGTGGCGACAGAAGTCCAAAGTTCCCATGAGGACTTGACGACGATTCATAACGTGTTTGGCATCCGTTTTGCGCCGCAGACGGTAGGGAGTGATGTGCATCCTGTTATTAATACAGGGGGTACTGGAATAAGTATGGGCGATGCGGTGAGCGCGGCAATGGGTGGTGACTCAGCGGCTGACGGGCTGGCAGTTGTCGGTGGTCAACTATTCCCCAATGTGCGAGTGACGGCTCAATATGGCATGTTCTCAAACGATGTCTACGGGCCGCTGAATTCATCAGGTCAGGTACAGCCCAGGTGGCAAAATATTCCAGCGTGGATCGTTACGTTTGCCGGCCCCGGAGTGAGCGCGCCATCGCATGGCCGCATTCGAGTGACACGTCACGAAGTAAATGTAGTGGTAGACGCCGTAACTGGTGTGTGCCTGCAGGCTTTCATCTTTCGTTAGCGGGGCTATCAGGGACCGGATCAGAGAATGCAGTCGGCTTGGCGCATCACTTCAGTCACTACTTTACCCCGCCCCATGAGGAGCTCGAAGCACTCCTCACGCCGCACGGTATCCAACCTACATACGATGGTCTAACGCTCCAGATCTGACGCGGCAGATAATCAGGTCACGCACTGACTGGCTGAGGCGCCGATTCTCACGCACCGGCTGCTCCCCGGAACTGGAGAGCACATAGATTCACACCAAGGTGCATACTATAAACGGCCGTTTCTCTCAGCACTTCTTGCACATCACAATACCCCTTTACTTTTCGCAAGAAGTGCCTACAATAATACCTATGGATCCCTTTGTACTGACAGGGGCTCATTTGGCCCTATGATTTACGGTTATATTCGCGTCTCGACCGATCGGCAGACCACGGAGAACCAGCGGTTCGAGATCTTGAAGTTCGCCGATGAGAAGCGGCTGCACATCGACCAGTGGGTCGAGGAGACCATCAGTGCGACCAAGCACCTCGACGACCGGCAGCTGGGGGCACTCCTGGATCGGCTGCAGGCCGAGGACATTCTCATCGTCACCGAGCTCTCCCGGATCGGTCGCTCGATCCTGGAAGTGATGAGCATCCTGCACCGCATCATGGAAACCGAGGCGAAGGTCTTCACGACGAAGGAGCGCTACGAGTTAGGGAATACCATCTCCTCCAAGGTGCTGGCCTTCGCCTTCTCGTTGTCAGCGGAGATCGAACGCTCCATGATCTCCTCCCGGACGAAAGAGGCGTTGGCCCGGAAGAAGAGTGAGGGCAAACAGCTCGGTCGACCGAAAGGAAGCTTTGCCAGGGAGACGAAACTCACCGGCAAGGAGCAGATCATTCGTGAGCTGCTGGAGAAGCGCGTCTCGCACAGTGCCATTGCCCGCATCCTCGGGGTCAATCGTGGTACCCTGACCACGCTACGTCAAACGGCATCAGTTGGATCGACCACGCCAGGTCTCTCAGTAAGTCGTCTCTCGATCAGCGTCTCAACTGCAGAACATATTCAGCGAGTACGTATGCCGGTCGAGCAAGCTGGCAAGGAAACACGCTCGAATATCCGATCCGTCTCCCGCTCATTGTCATCGCTGCTGCCTTTGGGGTCTGTGTGCTCGCCGGCGGCCTCTCTCGATAGCGGTTGCGACGCCCCTCATTTCCTCCCTTGACGAGACGCATTAGCAGGCACATAGTAGTCGGTGACAGGAGATCCGTTCTGGAGCAGGCCACACCATAGACGACCACAGACTTGACATCTTATGGCAGGAGGGCAATACATTGTCCACGCAAGACAACATCACCGTGTTCCGGCGGCTCGTGGACGAGCTAATCAACGACGGCAACCTCGCGGCGTTCGACGAGGTGATAGGCTCTGACTTTGTCGAGCATGAGCTTCCTCCCGGTGTGCCGCAGGGACGTGAAGGCACACGACAGCTCTTTTCCATGCTGCACGGCGCGTTCCCTGATATGCGGGCAGAGATTGAAGATGTCGTCGCCAACGACGATAAGGTCGTGTTTCGCATGAACTGGCGAGGAACCCAAACCGGGTCATTCATGGGCATCCCGCCGACGGGGAAGCAGGTCGATTTCGGGGTGTTCGACATGGTGCGGGTGGCGGATGGCAAGATCGCGGAGCATTGGGGGCTGATGGACCAGCTGAGCCTGATGCAGCAGCTGGGCGTCATACCGACGCCAGAGCAAGTCACAGCTTAGACCGGCACGGTTCAGTCGTAGACGGAGGGTTTGGTGGCTCCCTTCCGGACTGTGCACGCTGGGACCCCGCCCACGGCGTCCAATTGGAGCCGTTGCAGGCTAGCGCATCGCTTGTCAGTAGGGAGGCATGAATGATAGCAAACCACCGAATATCCGCGGTTCTCTGCTCAAGTGACCTGGGAAAAACTCAGGATTTCTTTGAAACGAAGGTTGGACTGACGCTCTCACCGGAAACCATCAAGAACCACCTGATCTTTGAGTGTGGTGATGGTACAACGCTCCTCATTTACGGTCGCCCCACGCCCAACAAAGCCGACCACACGCAGGTACGCTTTTGGACCAAAGACGTGGCAGCCGATGTGAAAGAGTTGGTCGATCGGGGAATTGTATTCGACGAGTTTGATCTGGGTGCATTCAAGACGGTCGATCATGTCGTGACCACCCCGGGTATCGGCAAATCGGCGTGGTTCAAAGATCCAGACGGTAACACACTCGCTTTGTTTCAGCCAGAATAATAAGGAAATGAGGAGACGATATGACAGTAGAAGATCAGGTACGGCAGGCGTCCGACCAGTTCTATGCGGCGCTCAATCGGATGCTTTCCACGGGCGATTCGGGACCGGTGACGGCCGCGTGGTCCCAGGGACAAGAAGGGTCGACCCTGCATCCCCTCGGCGGGCGAGAGGTAGGTCGCGATCAGGTTCTCGCCACCTGGAAGCAGGCAGGCCCAACGTTCTCGGAGGGACGATGCGCTGTGGACGACCTGGAGGTGATCCCCATAACCGAGGATGCAGCGTACACCATCGGCACGGAACGGTTTGAGGGCAAGGTCGGCGGAGAGCAGATAAGTGGAGAGTCGCGTACCACCAACATCTATCGTCGAGAAGATGGTGGCTGGAAGATCATGCATCATCACGCCGACGCTTCCTCCGGGCTCCAGGATCTGCTCCGTCGGCTGCAAACCCAGGCAGGGCAGGCGACAGGGTAACTCCTCGGCTACCTTTGACTCGCGCTGTTTCGCCGTAGTGTGGGTGCCCTCGGGTCTCGCCGTCGAATGGCGGTGAGCGCAAGAGGATGTTGGCTTCAAAGTCTGCGACGTTCCCGCCTCGCGTCTTCGAAGACGCGAGGCGGGCTCTTGTTTCTAGGTCGCTACCTCCGCCACGACGTTCAGATCGACGAACTCGGGAGCACCTTCGAACATCTCCGCCATCGTCGCCCGCACGTCTTGCAACCCTTCCTGGCGCCGCGGATCCTGCTCGCGTGCCCGTGCCTGCTCCTCGCTCTCGAACATGACCATGGTGTAGACCAAGCTCGGGTCCTTCTGATCTGTCATCGTCGTGCTCCGCACCAGGCCAGACCCTGGCTGCTCGGTGGCCCGCAGGTGCTCAAGAAGGCTCTCCAGTCCCGCCTCCTTGCCTGGCTTCAATCGCATCTTGATAAGCTGTGCCCACATAGGTTGGTGTTCCTTTCGCCGTATCGTCTGAAGAAGATGATATCCCCGAACCTCCTCCTCGTCAATTCCTATGTGAAGATGTGTGGGGAAGGGGAATCGACAGGGAAAGGAACGGCAAACAAGCATCCCTCCGCTTTACGTCAGTCAGTACGTCGTCTTTCTATCATCATCTCAAGCGCAGCATATTCACCGAGTAAGTGAGACGGCGAGGTCCAAAATTGGCCCTAGCAGGCGCGTAACCGAGCGCAACGGGGGCATGATCTTCGCCTGAGGTAGGTATGAGAGGGCTCAACTGGCTTCGTGCAGACCGGAAATGTGTCTCAGAAACTCATGAATGCCGAAAACCCGTGAAGTTGATGAGACACTTGCCAATTCTCATAAAACGGACGTTTGTGAGGTGCACCAATCCATATGAAGTCGCTGCGAACTCCTCGTACAGTACTGGCGCCGGCAGAGATTCGGCAGGGTCGCATTGGTATACTCTAGTGTCGCTATGCAGCTTGACGACACTCTTCTCGCGACGGACCCGATCAGCGTAATTGGCCTCGTGGTAGCCATCCTTGGCTTCTTCCTCTCTGGAGTGTCGCTGGCATGGCAGGCTGCGACGTTCGTTTGGTCGGGAAGCCAGGTAAAGGTGGCTCTGAGGTACGGAGCCCGAAACCTGTCCTCCGTAGTGACGTTTCCCAAGTGGCCCGCCACGTGGAATGTGCTCTCAAGCCAGGGATATACCGTCCCAGTCCTTGCGGTAGAGGCTCGGAACGTCGGTCGACTGCCAGTGTCGGTTACCAAGATTGAGGCAGTTCTGGAAAGCGGCCACTCTTTGGTCCAACTTGAACATCCACCGGAACGCCTGCTGCCCTATAGACTGGAGCCCGGATCCGAGCAAACCTGGTTCATAGAGATGCAGAACGTGAGCGCGCTTATCTCCGCCTCGCAGCAGGTGGCCGGAAAGGAGTTGCGGCCCACGAGGGTGAGTATGCGTGTTCACCTTGGTACAGGAAAAGCGGTCACCACCGGCAAGGGCGTGATTCCTCCCGCTGCTCGTCTACAAGGTCAGTGACCAAGTCCGCATCCTGCACCGGGAGAATAGAAAGGCCAGTAGCGGTTCGGCATAAGGTTGGATGTAAAGAACTACGGAAACCTCGGTCAACCAGAGGTTCTCGGACATGCCCTTTCTGCCCATGTTTCACCTCGTCCTCCTGGATACGCACCGGGCTGCGCCTCGCAGGGCAGCGCAGGACTTCACTGACCGTCGGTGATACGGGCGGCTCGGTCATGGAGGTGGCGCTGTTGCGGGAGATTGGTCGCGCGCTCGGCTGCTGCAAGGTAGGCGTCGCGTGCCGCCGCACGCTGGCCATTCATCTCCAGCAGGTGTGCTCGGACGGCATGGAAGCGATGGTCCTCGGCGATTCGGTCATCAGCCTGGAGCTCGTCAAGAAGCTCGAGTCCTGCGTCCGCGCCTCGTACCATGGCGACAGCGACCCCATGGTTCAACGCCACCACGGGGTTGTCTGAGACCTGCAGGAGCAGCTCATACAGCGCCACGATCTGAGGCCAATCTGTCTCCTCAGCGCGTGGCGCTTCGTCGTGGATCGCTGCGATCGCCGCCTGGAGTTGGTATGCGCCGGTTGGTCCATTGGGAAGCGCATGGGTGATGAGCTCCACGCCCTCGCGGATGTAGTCGGCGTTCCACAGGCTCCGGTCCTGCGCGGCCATTAGGATCGGCATGCCGTCCCGTCCAGTCCGCGCGATCCGGCGTGCGTCGGTAAGCAGCATGAGTGCAAGCAGTCCCTCCGCCTCGCTCTCATCAGGCATCAGGCGGTGAACCATGCGAGTGAGCCTGATCGCCTCTGCGGCTAGATCACTGCGGTGTAGGCTCGGCCCCGCTGTGCTGATGTAGCCCTCGTTGAAGATGAGGTAGAGCACGTGGAGGACCGACCCGAGGGTTCGGGACCGCTCCGGTTCCACCGGCAGGCGGAAGGGAATGCCGCTCGCTTTGATATGCTTTTTGGCTCGACTGATGCGTCGGGTCATGGTCTCCTCCGGCACGAGAAACGCCCGGGCGACCTCAACGGTGGTGAGACCGCCGACGGCTCGCAAGGTCAGCGCGATCTGCGATGCCGGCGACAGCGAGGGGTGGCAACACATGAACAGCACGATGAGTGAGTCATCGGACTCCGCTTCCGGCCTGTCGGCGGCGGGCGCCACCCATTGCTCGGGCAGCGTCCGCTGCGCGATGGTGTTTTCACGCCGTTGGCGAGCCTGCTCGCTCCGTAGCAAGTCCGTCATCCTCCGAGCGGCAACTGTAATCAGCCAGGCGCGAGGATTCTCCGGGATGCCGTCCTTCGGCCACTTCAAAGCAGCCGCAAGCAGGGCCTCCTGTGCTGCGTCCTCGGCGGTGTCGAAATGACCGTATCGTCGGGTGACCGCGCCAAGAACCTGCGGCGCCAGCCGGCGCAGCAGGTCCTCGATCTCGGAACTCGGTGTGGTCACAAATCCAGCTCAGCCCTCGACTCGGCGATCGGCCGTACATCCGCGAACGCCGCTTGAGCAACGTCGGCCGGACCGGGGCAGGAGGCCAGCCGGGCAGCGATCTCCGTCGCCCGATCAAAGCTTTCACACTCCACGATCCAGTACCCCGCCAGGACCTCATTGGTCTCGGCGTACGGCCCGTCCGTCACCACCGGAACACCATGTTGCAGACGGATGCGCCTGGTATGGACCGGTGCAGTCAGTCCTCGCGTTTCCACCAACTCGCCGGATTCGAGGAGTTCCGTGGCGAACGCCTCCATAAACGCGCCCATCGCCGCGAAATCCTCCGCCGACCACGCCGGCCTGGCTGTGGGCTTTCCCGACATGGCGTCGTAGTCTTGCTGCGAAGCGTAGGTCAAGATCATGTACTTCATGATGGCTCCTTTCTACGGGCACACTTGCGGTGCCTCTCACCAGAAACGTCGGCGCCGGCGGTCTGTGCCGGACATCCCATCGCCCATTCTCACTGGTCGCCGTCATGTTGGATACCACAGACTACGGCTGGCGCGCTCCACGAGATCAAAGAGAGGCTGTGGCCGTTAGCGTCCGAGCTGGAACGTCTCTCCAGAGCATCGAGCGCGCGCAGAGCGAGAACCGACGATCTGCGCCGGAAGCGGTAGGTACGAGAGGGTCTCTGCTGGCGTCCTGCCGACGGAGATTTTGTCTCAGAAACTCATAAATGCCCAGAACCCGCGAGATTAATGAGACACTTGCCGATTCTCATAAAACGATGGAGGTTGTTGAAAAACTCGCGTTCACATCTTGATGGACCACCGAAGTAACCCCTATTGTGGAGCGATCAGCTCAGAGCGGCTGTCTGAACCGCTACACCCCGGGCGACCATCTCGACCATTTTGTTCGTGCGAAATATTGACGGTAACTGATCCTGCTGATACGCTGGCTCTACCAAAGGAGGAGATGTATGTGGGCACAGATTATCAAGACGGGACTGAAGGCGGGCAAAGAGCGGGAGCTGGAGCGCTTGCACCAGCAGTTTGAGGCCGCCGAGCAGCCGGGGTCCGGTTTGATATGGAGCGTTACCATGCAGGATCAGAACGATCCAAGCGTGGTCTACATGATGATCGTATGTGAGAGCGAGGAGAAAGCACGGGCACGCGAGAAAGATCCGCGGCGCGAACAGGGTCTGGCCGCAGCACGCGCCACGATGGCAGAGATCTTCGAGGGTCCCGTCGAGTTCGTCGATCTTGCGGTCGTGGCAGAGGTGCGAGGCTGAGATCACAGCCGCATCAGACGGCGAACTGCGTTATTACCTATGAGAGGCAATCGGTCAGCATGGGAGCGAGGACGCCAGGCTGACTGACGTGCTCAGTGTGTCCATCCATCCGAGAGAGCAGGAAAGGGAGAGCTTCCATGGGAACCGACGAGAATAAGGCCGTTTCCCCGTCGTTCGATTGAGGAGATCTGGAACAGAGGAGATCTTGGCGTCGTTCAGGAGCTCCTCGCGAGCGGGTATGTTCACCACGTCGCTGGTGCCGAGACAGTGCAAAGCTCCGAAGGTATGGGGCAGTTCGTCACTGCATTCCGTTCCGCCTTTCCCGACCTTATATTTACGATTGAAGACCAGATTGCTGAGGGGGACAAGGTACTGACCTGCTGGACGGGGCGTGGCGCCCACCAAGGGGAACTTCAAGGAAGCCCACCGACAGGGAAGCAGGTAACAATTACCGGCATGACGCTTGAGCGCATCGTGAATGGGACGATCGTGGAAGGGTGGGCCGAGTTCGATGCTCTCGGGATGATGCAGCAGCTCGGTGTTATCCCTGTACCCGAACAAGCCACATCGTAGCCCAGGACGAGTCTTCGTCGTGGAAGACAACGATGTCCGAGCGTACTGGTTCGACCATCCCATTCATGGCCCTGCGCGACGGTGAGGCGCTTGCGAAGCGAAGGACGTTGCCACCAGGTCGTAATTGAGGTCCAGGTGTCCCTGCTCGTGTCAATGGCTGGTGTCACAACAAGTGTCACTTAGACAGCAGAAAGCCCGCTGCTATGCTCGGCCCTCCGAAGTCCCGCGAGCTCGACCGTTCCGTCGTAACCTCCCTGGAACAGCTTGTCCCGGCCGACCACTTCTACCGCCATCTCGATGCTACGCTCGACCTCTCGTTCGTTCGGGACTGGGTCGCCGATCTGTACGCGCCTGTCGGTCGCCCCTCGATCGATCCTATCGTCTTCTTCAAGCTGCAACTCATCCTGTTCTTCGAGGGCTACCGCTCGGAACGGCAGCTGATGTCCCAGGCTACCCTCAATCTGGCACACCGATGGTATGTCGGGTACAACCTCGATGAGATCCTGCCCGATCATTCCAGCCTGACCCGTATCCGGCAACGCCTCGGCCTCGACCTCTTCCGCCGATTCTTCGAGCATGTAGTCGAACTCTGTGACGAGGCCGGGCTCATCTGGGGCAAAGAGCTCCTAGTAGATGCCACCAAGGTCCCTGCCAACGCCGCGGATAGCTCCATCGTGCCTCGCCTGCGGGAAGTCATCGACGACCACCTTGTTGAACTTTTTGCTCAGGACGAAGTTGATTCGGACCAAGGTATCCCCTCTTCCGCCAACAGCAAGCCTTCTCTGCTCTATTCATCACCCTCTCCCGGTTCTGAAGGGGATTGTGATCGAGAAACGGAGGAGATGTCCAGACGGTGGGATCTCCTCGACACCTGTCGCCTCGAACCTGATCGCCCGCTCTCGCAGGGGTACGAACGGGTGTCCAACCGGAAGGTCAGTCGCACTGACCCAGATGCCACCTTGATCACTATGCCCGACAAGCGCACGGTCCTCGGATACCAGACGCATTACATGATGGATGGTGGGCGAGCACGGATCATTCTTCACGCCCTTACTATGCCGGGTGATGTCATGGAGAATCAGCCCTTCCTGGATCAGTTGCGTCGCGTGTGCTTCCGGTGGAGGCTGCATCCTGACCGAGTGATCGCGGATACCAAGTACAGCA
Source organism: uncultured Chloroflexia bacterium (assembly GCA_963737125.1). Classification (GTDB taxonomy): domain Bacteria; phylum Chloroflexota; class UBA5177; order UBA5177; family UBA5177; genus JANWJD01. The sequence goes on from CAVTRL010000001.1 coordinate 1,010,022, forward strand.
CCATTGAGAACATCAAAACCCTTGACGCCATGGGTATCACGGCGTACATGCCATTGCGCGACTGGGAACACAAGACGGAGTACTTCGGCGCCTCGCACTTCACCTACGATTCCGACCAGAAGGCACTACGGAAGCGGAGGGTCTGGGTCGAGCTGCTGTTTGCCGAAGCAAATCAGTGGCATGGCTTAGATCGATTCCGACTGCGAGGACTCTGGAGAGTCAATACTCAGACACTGCCGATCGCGGCGGGACAGAACCTGAAGCGATACCTTGCGGCACGAGGATGGGGACAGCGACATGGCCCAATGGGTAGTCTCTGGGCCTCTACAGAACCGATAAGGTTGGGTGTCCCATGGTTTGACGGACCCAGAGTCCATCAGGTGCTCTGGAGTCGTCTGGCGCTCAGCTCCCACACGCTTGCTCTCGACTGCTATGAGGAATTTTTCAACACGTTGTCATGACCATTGAGAATCGTCTATTTTGGTGAGACAATTGCCCGAGTCTGTCATTTTCAGTGGTATGTGGCGCTCTTTCTTCAGCGGTATGTGGCATCCAGGTAGGCGCAAGTTGTCGCCAGTGACCACGTAGTACGATGAAGCCTGATCGGTCCAACATGCACTCCTGGGGGCTCCTAATGCAGCGATTTCGCGTCGGCGTCGCAGCTTTCGACGACGGTCGGTCGTTCGACCGCCGATAGGAGATGGAGGAAGAATCCGCCTCCACTGTCCACGACGCGCGAGGTGTCGGCGCCGAAGTTCCAAACGTCGTGCTGATCGTGCTCGACGATCTGGGTTTCGCGCAGCTCGGCTGCTACGGCTCGGACGTCGCCACGCCACGCATCGACGCACTGGCAGCTCATGGTCTCCGCTACAACAACTTTCACGTCACCTCGCTCTGTTCGCCGACGCGCGCCTGCCTGTTAACAGGCCGTAACCATCATGCCGTCGGAATGGGCTTCCTCACCGACATACCCATGACCCTGCCGGGGTATACCAGCCGCATTCCGAAGTCTGCGGTGACACTCCCGAGGCTCCTGCGTGATGCGGGGTACAACACCCTTGGCGTGGGCAAGTGGCACCTCACACCTCGCACGGAGAGCGGTCCCACCGGTCCATTTGAGCGCTGGCCTCTTGCGATGGGGTTTGAACGATACTATGGTTTTCTTCGCTCCAACACCAGTCAGTGGACACCCGACCTGGTGCGTGACAACGGCTTTGTAGAACCGCCTAGGTCTCCCACCGAGGGATACCATTTGACTGAAGACCTGGCCGACCAGGCGATTCACCTCGTCCAGGAGCAGAAACAAACGTCGCCGGACAAGCCGTTCTTTCTGTACTTCGCTACCGGAGCAGTGCACTCACCCCAGCAGGTTCCCAGCACATGGGTAGAGCCATATCGCGATCGGTTCAATGACGGGTGGGAAGCGTGGCGACATCGGGCATTCCAAAGACAGCAGGAGCTGGGCGTGGTGCCGGCCGGCGCGCGAAACACGGATCGACCGCCGTGGGTCGGCGCTTGGGACGACCTGACGGCAGGAGAACGGCGGCTGTTCGCGCGCCAGATGGAGGTCTTCGCCGGTTTTCTCAGCCACACCGACGACCAGATCGGACGTCTCATCGATTTTCTGAGCCTTATCGGAGTCCTGGACCATACCATGGTGATGGTTGTCTCCGACAATGGCGCGAGCGCCGACGGCGGGCCGAACGGTTTTTTCATCCGGCAGGAAAAAGATGATGTCGAGTACATGATGGAACGTATCGACGAACTCGGTGGATTCCGATCGTACAACCACTACGCCTGGGCTTGGGCGTGGGCTGGGAACGCGCCGTTTCGGCTATGGAAACACTACACGTGGCTCGGTGGAGTGCGCACTCCCCTCATCGTCCACTGGCCGACCGGCATTGCTCGTGAGACAGGCGGTGAAGTGCGTGGTCAGTTTTGCCATGCCGTTGACATCATGCCGACGATCCTCGATGTGACGGGTCTCCAGATTCCCGAGGTCATCGACGGTGTGGAGCAGCAACCGCTCGACGGGAGAAGCATCGTGAAGACGTTCGGTGACGCCGCCCATCCTGCACCGCGAAGTACGCAGTATTTCGAGATGATGGGCTCTCGCGCCATCTACCACGACGGGTGGAAGGCAACGACCCACCATGTCGACAGCCCGCTTCGCACCGAACGCGAAGCCGTCGAGGGCACCCACGACTTTGACGCGGATCAATGGTCGCTGTTTTGTCTGGATACCGACTTTTCAGAAGCGCATGACCTTGCTGAGGAGCACCCCGACCGATTGACGCCCATGATTGACCTGTGGTGGACGGAAGCGCGCCGGAACAACGTGTTGCCGCTCATGAATCACGAGGACCGACTAGCGGCGATGGAGCCCGTGCCGGACCACGCGGGGCGACGCTTCGTGTACCTCCCGGGCGAGATTCCCATCGTTACTCCTTCCCCATTCGCGACAGGATTCCGCGTCACAGCCGAGATTGAGGTGCCGGGAGATCGCCAGGTTGCCGGTATTATCTGCTCGCAGGGCGACTGGACGAACGCGGCATGGGCCTGCTATGTCCTCGATGGTCGCCTCTTCGTCACCTTTAACTTTGGAGACAACCCGCAACGAATCGCTGTGCGCGAAGCTGTTCCAGCCGGCCAGCATGCGCTGGGTATCGTATACATTCCCGGACCGGACGGCGCCGGGTCGATCACCATTACCGTGGACGGCCGGACGGTAGGCGAGGGATTGATCTCAGCTGATCTGACATACCAGGCGCGACTCGGGTTCGTCGGGAACCTCCTAATCGGTCGCGATCATGGCTTCCCCGTCAGTGATGACTACCAGCCTCCATTTCCATTTACCGGTCGCATTGACCGCGTGATTTTTGAAATCCTGCATTCATCGGCACGCATGGGTTTCAGCGAGGAAATCACTTCCGCTCTGAACGACGATTGAGGACGGTCGGTGCCTGGAAAGGATCGGATTGAGCGTAGACCGACTTAGACTCAAACACGGCAGCTTTGGAAGCCTTCGATCCATCTGGACTCGGTCTCGAGTGCTGGACCGAAAACGTCCACGTCTGGTATGAGCGGTGTCTACTTCAGTGGGATTTGGCGGCGAATGTTCAAGACTCTCCGATGCATTGTGTGATCACACCTCGCCAATGACCAGGCTCTCGCGGGCAGCCTGGACCTCCTCCTCAGTGATCCGGCTCAGGGCGTTGATCTCCATGATCCGCTGAATCTGCGCGAACAGTCGTTGAATAAGGCGGAAGTTGCCATTGGTGATGCGTGCAATCGCCGCCATTGCCTCGGCATCGTCCAGATTCCCGGGGGACAGTGTGAGATTGAGATCCTGCCACTTCTGCTGCAGGATGAATTGCAACTCCGCGCTGGAAAGCGCGCGGTACTGATGAGTGCCGGGACCTTGAGACGGTCCGCCTCATCGATCAGGAGGAGCTGGGTGTGGGTCGGCTTCGGCAAGGTAAAGTCCCACTCTGGATCGAGGTGCTCCTGAATACGGACACTCAAAAGCAGACAGAGCGACGTAATCTCCCGTTCCAGGCGCTTGGGCGTGGCGAGCATCGCGCGTCAGATTGACGCGATCGGACGCATCGACATCTTCCACATTAGTGGCGGCACCGGGGCGACGCTCGCATCTCACTCGGATCTGGTCCCACCCGATACGTTTGCGGAGGGATGTTACTTATCGGCCATTCCGGTGCTGGCCGCCACCAGTGCCTACGTAATTGGCCAGGAGTTCGGCTTCCGTAGCAGTCTCTCCGGAAGCGTCTGGCACGAGCGGCGATTCTACGAGGCGCTGGCCGGGGCATTGCTTGTGGGCGTCATCATCTCATTCGCCGGTATTTCCCCTATCCACTTACTCTTCATCTCCAGCATCGTCGGCGGGCTTGGCACTCCAATCAGCATGGTCTTCCTCTTGCTCATTGGACAGAACCGGTAACTCATGGGCGACCAGACGATAGGACGAGTCTTGCGCTCTGCCGGCTGGGCGACCGTCCTCATCGTCTCCGCGATCAGCACGTACTTCCTCTGGCAACAATTCGGAACACAGATCTAGCCCTTTCATTGCGTGGCGCGAGGCCGTACGCAGGCCTACTCCCAATCAACTCCGGAGGAGCGTACGTGTCGAATCGTTCTGAAGGTCCGACAAGCGAGGAGAGCAAGGGGCAACAACTCGGACCCTTTCTGTGTTGGGCGGTAGTGTTCGCCGATATCGGTACATCGGTGTACTACACGCCCGGAATTCTCTTCGGCCAGGTCGGCGTTCATGCCGCGATCTTTGTCGTTCTGACGCTGTTCGTGTTTGTCCTCTTAACCCTGAAATACGCTGAGGTCGCGGTGCGGTTCCGCGGGGGTGGGGGCGTGGTCACCGTTGCCACGCAGGCAATCCATCCCTTTGCCGGTGTCCTGGGCGGAATGTTCATCCTGGTTGATTACTTCTTGACCGCTGCCATCAGCGGCATATCGGGTCTCATTTATCTGAGCGTCGTGGTGCCGGGACTCAAACCCGTGGTATTGCCGGCCACCGTGGTCGCGCTCATTCTGCTGGCAGCGTTAAACCTGATCGGTGTGAGCGCGAGTGCCAGAGTGACGGCAGCAGTTGCTTCCATCGCCGCCGTCAGTCAACTGGCCGTGGTCGCAGCCGTCGTCATCGGCCTCGGGCCGACACGCGCATTGTCCGCTATACCGAAGGTATTTTCCGGCTCACGGCTTACACCGCTGACCGTGTTGACCGGCTATGCTGGGGCCTTTCTCGCCTTTTCCGGGCTGGAGAGTATTGCCCAACTTGCTCCTACCATGAAAGAGCCGCGATGGCGAGTATCACACCTGGCGATGGGCGCGGTGGTCGCGACCGTCGCGGTGACGAGTCCGCTGCTCACGTTGTGGTCTACCACGTTGGTGAACGCAAAGAACAGCGACCCCAATCAATTCGTGTCTCTGCTGGCAAAGCTGGCCGCGGGAAACCTCTTGCAATCGGAGGTCGCGGTCACCGGTGCGGTATTACTGGTGTTCGCAAGCAATACCGCGATCATCGGGAGCTATCACGTGTTTCTTGCGCTCTCACGCATGAAGTTTCTGCCGAACTTTGTCGAGCAGCGCAACGCGTGGCGGGGGACGCCACACTGGGCAGTGTTGCTCGCCATGGGTATCCCTCTGCTGATTTTGCTGGCGGTGCGAGGCGACGTGGGCGTTCTGGGTGATCTCTATGCATTCGGACTGCTGGGCGCCTTCAGTATGACCTGCGTCTCACTCGATATCGTGCGGTGGCACGAACGGCATCCCGAGCACTCCAAACAGGAGGACTCAAGTAAAAATCAGCCAGACCGTGATACTTCCAAAAATGGAGACGATAGCCTGCCGGTCCCCTCGCGCCTGACCTTTGTCGTGGGCGTCATAACCACGGTACTCGTGACGCTTGCCTGGACGACCAATCTGTTCGCCAAGCCTCTCGCAACACTTTTCGGCGGCGCCGTCACCATCGTGGGCCTCGTGATCGCATTCACGACGTACCTTCATGCACAGCGGCGCGGCCCCCTGTCCGTCTTCCCGCTCATTCATCAAGCCGGGCAGCGACTCCACTTCCTGTCCCGGGCGCGGCGGATGCGTCCGGTGGCCGTGATGGCGATTCTTCCACGAGAACGGGACCACATTTCCGCAGTGGTTGACCAGGCAGCCGCGACCGACGATGAACCGGTCGTGTTCGTGCAGCAGGGTACAGATACCAATCACAGCCGTGTACCGGAGATTTTCGAAGTGGTTTCGCCGTATCTCGACGATCGCGCGGCGCAGGAGGCGTTTGGCATCGCGGAACGGGTTGCTCGCCAACGTCACCTCGATCGCCGGTACCTGTACGTACCGCGTTCGAACGAGCCGGCCGTTATCGCGGAGCTGTGGGATGCCCTCCGACCGACCCAGCTTGTCGTGGCCTCTGAGGATATCAATCTAATTTCGTCTATCCCGGCGAATACGCTCGACGGGCCGGTCTATGGTGACAATCCGAGTCTGCGGTACACGAGGCGACCGTGATTGAGCTCTGGTGCCTACGAGTGTGTCTCACAAACTCATGCACAGCAAAAAACCGTGAACGTAATAAGACACCGGGAACTTCTCATAAAATGGAGAAGTGCGTTGATAAACGACGCGAGTCAACCTCGGAAGCGTTTAGCGTGTGCCCACTCCCCGGAGAGGACGTGCGCCGGGAAGCGGGTGCTCGCGATGACGAGGTCACCGTCTCAGCCATGGCTCACGGCCACAACGTTGCACATGTGCGACTAGAGGGGAACCGCCACCAGTAACTGTGTCGGCGGGCTATTTGGAGCTGGCAGTAGTCCCGCCGCAGAGCACGCTTGGTGCGCAACAGCGCCTGCTCGTACTCCTCGTGACTTAGAAGGGAAAAACAGGGAAGGCAAGAGCTCACGAGATCTCCGGGGCGGCCGGCCGCGGCTTCAAGGTTTCGAAGAGCGGACGCACGCGTATACCGGCGGCCTCAAGTCCCGTTCGCAATCGGGCAGCGAGGGTGGCGGCGCCCGGAGTGTCGCCGTGGATGCATAGTGTATCGGCCTCATGTGAGAGGTAGGTGCCATCCACGGTCGGTATTCGCTTGTCGCGAACCATTGCAACCGCGCGCGTCACGATGTAGTCGGGATCCTTGATGACGGCGCCCGGGCGTCGCCGCGACACCAGCGTGCCGTCCGGATTGTATTCTCGATCGGCGTATACCTCGTGGGCCACGGGCAGACCCGCCTGCTGGGCGGCCTCGACCAGCTCTCCGCCGTAAGCGATCACGATCAGCGATGGATCGAACTCACGCACGGCCGACACGATGGCATCCGCCATCGCGCGATCGATTACCGCTAGATTGTGCAGCTGGCCATGCGGCTTGACGTGTTGCAGGGGTATCCCTGCCGCCCGTGCAAACGCGAACAAAGCCCCCACCTGATACAGAACGTCGGTACGCACTTCCTCCGGCGAAAGTCCCATATCCCTCCGCCCGAAGCCGACCAGATCGGGGAAACTGGGGTGAGCGCCGATTCCCAGGCCGCGTCGTGCTGCTTCCCGTACGCTGCGTTCCATGACCCGCGGATCCCCGGCGTGAAATCCGCACGCAATATTGAGTGAGGTGATGGACGGCAACACCTCCATATCGTTGCCTGCCTGAAATGCGCCAAAACTCTCGCCCATGTCACAGTTGATGTCGATGTGCATGTAATCTCTGCCTTACGTTGTTGATCGTGAAGCTCGGTACCTGTTGACGACAACAAGGCTCAAACGGACTCCTTCACGCCGGCGCCGTTGCGTATGGAGTCAGGCGACATAACGAGGGCCCTTGCTTACCGCCGGATAACAAATGAACCCTGTGGGTGTCATGCCCTCCTTTATTAGGATAGGCAGCCGCTAAATCGAGTCGGTAACGAGCCGTACGGAGTCGGTGAGCGCGGCGCGTGTGGATGTTCGAGCAGCGTCAACCGTGACTTGTGAAAAGACCATCTCATCGCCGGGTCGTAGTTGACCCATTGCCCAGACGCTCGACATCGACGCCGTGGCGATCAACGGGTAGCCGCCGATCGTCCCCCGCGCTCCCAGCAAGACGATCGGTTCGCCCGCCGGGGTAATTTGAATCCCACCGATCGGCATTGGTTCGGAGATCCTCATTCCTTCGGGGGGAGCGGGTATGGCGGGCCCGGAGAGCCGAACTCCCACGTAGTTACTGTGCGGACTCATCGAATACCGGCTCTCGAGGAGAGTGCGAAGCGCCTGCGTCCCGAACGCTTCGAGCCGAGGGCCGGGAACGATCTGCGTCACCAGGGGGCGGTTCACCCGTGGCGGGTGAGGATGGCGGAGCACCTGCCCTGCCGCCATGGGAACCGGGCCGGCGACCAGCGGTAGACGGTCGCCGGCCCGCAAGGCACGCCCCATGAACCCGCCGAACTGTGACTCCAGATTGGTTGATCGGCTGCCGAGAACGCGATCCACCGCGATACCGCCGTGCACTGCGAGGTAAGCGCGAGCACCGTCCAATTCCTTTATATGGAGCGTGCTGCCCGCGCTGAGACGGAACCCGGCCCAGCCCGGCCGCTCGCTTCCGTCAACTCGCACGTCCCTGGCGCCCGTGGTCGATACCCACGCGTCGTCCGACGCGACGACTCTTATACCGGTTAGCGTCATCTCTATAACCGCTGCATCGGTCTCGTTCAGAGCGAGCCGGTTGGCCCAGATGTAGGAAGGTAGGTCCACCGCCCCACCGCGCACAATCCCCAGATTTTCCCAGCCAAATCGCCCGCGATCCTGCACGGTGGCCAGCAGACCAGGGTCGGCGACCGTGATCGAGGGGCCGGTCACGAGTCGACGACATCCCAGACAAGGGGCTGCCTGGAAGCAGAAAGCTCGTCGAAGCGCTCCCTGGTAATCGCCTCGAATCGAATCGCATCACCCGCCGCGTACGGCACGGGAGGAGCAGCGTCAGCGTCAAAAAACACTCCCACCGCTCGGCCGATCAGTCGCCATCCACCGGGCGAGGCGGTAGGGTAGATGCCGGTCTGGCTGCCGCCGATCGCCACCGACCCGGCTGGAATGCGGGGCCGCGGCGAGCGGAGACGCGGCGTGGCCAGGTGCGGATCGAGACCGGCCAGGAATGGGAATCCTGGTGAAAAGCCCAGACAAAAGATGCGATAGTCTCGCCCGGTGTGGCGCTCCACTACCTCATCTTCCGACATGCCATGTTCCGTGGCGACATCCCGCAGATCCGGTCCATGCTCGTCGCCGTAGTGGACCGGTATCGTGAAACGCCGGTACGCGGCCGACACGAGCTCGACGCTGTCTCGCAACTCCTGCAGCGCGTCGACGATAGACCGGCGCACATCGTCCGGATCGACCACGGTGAGATCGAAACTTACCAGGAATGCGGCAAATGCAGGCGTAACGTCAACCCTCGGATAGCCGGCGAAGCGTTCCCGCACCAGATTCGCGGCTCGATGCACGCGTTGGTTGAGCGCGGCGTCGATCCCGGTTCCAAGATCCACCATGAAAGCCGAGTCGCCGGCCGGCTGTATCGAGGGAAATTCCATGGCGCAGAGCTCGCTTCCTCACGTCGTGTTCGACCGGAGGCATTGAGAGCTACTCCGGTCAACCGGGTACTGGAGTGTAGCCGTTCCTGGGACCGGCGGCGATGCTATCTCCTTCGCCGAACCCTACAGAAAGTTCAGCAGGACGATGACGTCGTGAATTCGCTGCACGGTCGTCTGGTGCCCGGGCGGGTTGATCACGTCCGGAAGGATGCTGCGCACCTGCGCGCGTAGGGATGCGGCCGGCCGCTTCGAGGTATGTTTCTTAGCCGCCTGCTTCTTGACCGGCTGTTTCTTAACCGGTCGGGCTGGCGCCCCCGCAGTGGGTGACGCGGTCGGTGTTGCCGGCGTCGCCGTCGATGTGCTCGATGCGGTTACCGTTGGCGATGGAGTACTCGATGGGGCCGGTACCGCCGGCGTGGGCGTGTCAGTTTGGGCCGCCGTGGAGGGGGAGTTTGGCGACGGTGTTGCGGTCCCTTCCTCGGTAGGCGTCTCGGTAGCAGCGTCCTGAGGGCCAGCAGGGTCGGGAGCCGGGGTGGGCGTGAAGGCGCCGGCGCGAGTCGTCTGGCTCGGAGCGCCGGCATGGGCCGGCGGGCTGGAGGCAAGAACCAACGCCACGACAAGCAGTGCGGCCAGTCCTCCACGTGAAGCAGGGCGTAACGGCAGTGTGGGCGGCCGTCCCCGGTTGAACCACTCACAGAACCAACTGAGCAAGAAGCCATACATGAAGCTGTGTATCGCGCTGCCGCCGATCAAAAACGGTACGGAGAGCTCGGAGCTCGCGCCGGCCAGAGACGATAGGCCGAGCAGGGCGACCGTTACAACCCAGGTACCTGCGCCAAAGACAACTGCCCGGAGGGCGATGTTGCGGGGGAGATAGCGTAGAACCTGGGTGAAGGTGAATCCTTTTATTGCCCCCCAGACAAGTGCAACGACCGCCGCCAGGAGGATCATCTCGCCAAATGGCACGCCGGCGCCCAGCGAAAGCAGAACCAGCAGAGCGGCGGTAAGTACGTTGGCCGCGATCCCCGCGAGCAAACCGTGTCGTATCGGTGCCGGCGCTCGGCGCCGCTGGCCGATGCCCGCCATGACATTGTCGATGATGCTCTCGGGCGGAATAGGAGCCGTCAGCATTTGTTGCATGGCCGCTACTTCGCGGCGAGCACCGGCCAGCCTCTGCGTGCAGTCGTCGCACTCTGAGAGATGCGCTTGCAGGCGCTCGGCGTCCGCCGCGCCGAGATTCCCATCGGCTTCCGCGTCGATCAGCGGCCAGAACTCAGGATGTTGCATGACGCTCTTCTCCCAGGTCCTTTAGCCGCGCTCGCAACGCGCGCTTCGCGTGATAGAGGCGCATCGTAACCGTCGACTCCGATAATCCCGTTATCAGTGCCATCTGGTCGTACGGAAGGTCAACAGTATACCTCAAGATCAAGATCTGACGGTGCTCCTCCGAGAGGGAATCCATGGCGGCGCGCAATTGCTCGGTCGATTCGCTCCGCTCAACTAGCTCCTCGACTCCCGGCCCGGTGTCCGGAAAAGCATCCACGATCGCATCGGAGCTGCTCGAGTCGCCGTCGACGCGGGGCGCGCGTTTCTTTTGACGGAGAACATCGAGGCAGTGGTTGTAGGCTATCCGATACAGCCACCCACCAAAACTCTGTTTTTGGTCGAATCGGTCCAGCGAGGCGTAGCACCGCATAAATGCTTCCTGAACTGCGTCAGCCGCATCCTCGGGACTTCGCAGCATGTGAAGAGCGAGGCCGTACGTCTTTCGTTGATGCAAGGCGACCAGGCTCGCAAATGCGTCCCGATCGCCGCGTCGAGCGTTCGCGGCTAGCTCCTCGTCACTCGGGGACACGTGCGTCCTTTATAACCTTCTGCTCTACCTAATACCTACGCCTTGCCGGCACACTTCTTTCACGTTCCCGGAACGCGGGTTCCCCAGAACCGGTCAGATCGACCGAGTGCCCGCCATTTACTCTAGTCGAACTCGAACGCGAGACAGTGACAATCGAGAAAACTGGCGAAGGAATCGTCAAAGGACGTGAAAGGAATCAGAGCGGCGTGCGTAGGTAAGAGTGAGAGACAAGAACGAGGTATGCGAAATCAGGAGCTTACCGACAGATGCACTACAGGCATGAAGCTTTCTTGGAAATGGTGTCGCGTAACCCGGTCCATGCCCTGGGCCAGGTCTCGGATGAATTGAAGCATAGGCGGGGGAACCTATGACGAAGCGCGGTCCCACGGAAGGCACTGCACACCGCTTGAAGAACGCCATCGAACGGGCACTTTCAAGTAAGGGGAAGAGCAACGTGAGTGTGGTGGGACGTTCGAATGTCGTGGTGTCGCGCAACGTCGGGAGCCCGAACTCGCAGCACGATGCGTCCGCGTCGCAGTCGACGCGCATCGTTCAGACCAACGGTGAAATTCATACCGATACGTCCACTGTCGATTCGTCCGAGGGAGGTGACACGGAAAGTTAAAAAACCGGTGCCGCGGAATCGGCTCCGCTGTCTCGAAACCATAGTGCGCAAAGGAGAAAGAGATGTCGAAGGATCAAACGGAATTGACCACCGATGAACTGGAATCAGAAAACGCCGAAGAGTTGCCGGATCGTGAAGAGATGAGCCTGGCAAACCTCAATATCGCGGTGCCGGTTAACGCGGGTATAGCGGCCAACGTTCTTTCCGATGGCTCAACCGCCGACGCGGGAGCAAACCAGGTCAACACCTTACCCCAGTCAAATCTTTAGGTCTATCCGGTAAGCCAACAGAAGTGAAAGGAGCAGTGTAGTGACTACAGACAATAACGAACTGTCGCCTGAGGAATTGGACGCGCAGAGCGGAAGCGAGCTTCCCGACCGCGAAGAGATGTCGCTCGTGAATGCGAATGTCGCGGCGCCGATTAACCTTGCGGCCGGACTGAACGTGCTTTCGGACAATTCGAATGCGGGGGCCGACGCCTCACAGAGCAACACGCTCGACCAGAGCAATTACTAGGAAATTCGGTACGGGCTTAATCCAGTTTTTGGGACACAGTGCAGAAAGGACAGAGACATGACGAACGACACAAACGAGCTCAGTGCAGAAGAACTCGAGGGCGAGAACGCCGAGGCACTTCCCGATCGTGAGGAAATGAGCCTGGTTAACGCCAACGCTGCTATTCCGGTAAACGCCGCCGTCGCGTTGAACGCGTTGTCCGACGGATCGACTGCCACCGCGGATGCTTCTCAGACGAACGACATCACCCAGGGTAATCTCTAACTTTCCTGTCACCATTCGACCAAAGGAGCGCTACCATGACTGCTGACAACACCGAATTGACCACTGAAGAGCTCGAAGGACAGAGCGCCGAGGAACTCCCGGACCGCGAGGAGATGAGCCTCATCAACGCGAACATTGCGGCACCGGTGAACGCTGCCGTTGCAGCCAATGTCCTGTCGGACGGTTCCACTGCGACGGCCGATGCCACCCAGACCAACGACATTACGCAGGGTAACCTCTAAACACTCTGTACCTACCCTATGTAATAGGTGGCGGGCTGGCCGTTTGTCGGCCCGCCACTTTTCATACCTTTCCCGAAGGATGCCGTGAACATGGTACAGACCGATCCGCAAACGCATGCCCCGGCGCCGGCTGATGGGACGTCGACCAGTGACCCAGCAGATCAGGTAGCGGAGCGTCCCCAGCTCGCTCCGAACATCGTGCTGGCGGGAGAGATGCAGGACGGCGCGTACGAGCAGAAGCAGTGGCTGGTGCAGCGGGACGGCCAGTTCGTGCAGCTCACCGAGTTACTGTACCGGGTAATCGAACAGGTCGATGGCTCGCACACGGCCGACGACATTGCCGCCGGCGTGTCCAAGACGGTAAACCGCTCGGTGAGCGCGGACAATGTGCGCCAGCTTCTTTCGCAAAAACTCGTCCCATTGGGGCTCGTGGCGCGGGCCGATGGATCGGTTGTCGAGCAGCAGGCGCCGGCGTCGGGACCGGGCTCACGGTCTCCTTTGCAAATCAACATGCGCGTGCGGGCGTTGAACCCCGGCTTGATCAACCCGTTTACCGCCGTCTTGCAGCACTTATACTGGCCCCCCGTAATCATCGTCATGTTGGTCATATCGGCAGCCGCGCAAGTCTATGTCTTTTTCATTCACGGAATCGCGAGTAGCGTGCACCAGGTGCTCTATACCCCGGCGCTTATGTTCGCCGTGTTGGGAGCGATTATAGTCGGCACGATCTGGCACGAATTCGGTCACGCGTCCGCGCTTCGCTACGGCGGTGGCGAGGTTCGCGGAATGGGCTTCGGCATTTATCTGGTATATCCGGCGTTTTACACCGACGTAACCGACAACTATCGTCTGGGGCGCTGGGCCAAAGTACGAACCGACCTGGGAGGCTTTTACTTCAACCTCATCTTTGGCGCCGGTATGGTCGGTCTGTACTTCCTCACGCATCTGCAGTGGCTGCTGCTTATCGTGATGTTGATCGACGTGGAAATTGTCCAACAGACCCTCCCGTTCGGGCGGTACGACGGCTACTGGACGCTGGCGGATATCACCGGGATCCCGGACTTCTTTTCTCGTATTCCGGCGTTCGTGCGCTATGTAGTACCGTTTTTGCGCGCCAAGGACACCGAATTTTCCAATTACAAGTTCTGGGTTCGCGTGGTCTTCGCCCTCTATATCATCATCACCGTCCCGATAATGATGGTGATTTTCTTTCTGATGATCAAGAGCGCGCCGAGGGTTCTCGGTACCGCCTGGGATTCGGCCCACAAGCAGCTTACTACCCTGAACACGGCCCACCTGCATGGCGATACACTTGCCATGGTGCTGGCGGTCGCGCAACTTCTCATCTTGCTCCTGCCGACCCTGGGGCTGCTCTACATCCTCCTCAACCTCGGACGGCGACTGGTCAAGGCACTCTGGAACTACAGCAGGCCTTCCGCGGCGCGCAAGTTCAAAGCCGGCCTTATAGCGGCGGCTATCGTGGCCTTCCTGGCATATCTGTGGGTGCCGCAGATACCGTTTGGTGGCGGCCGCCCGGGCCCGCTCTACGCGGCATCCTCCTGGCAACCGATTCGATCGAATGAAAAAGGTACCGTGGGTGACGTGGGGAACAGCCTCGCCCAGATCCCGATCGGTCATAATCCCTTCCGTCGGTCTTCGCAGCGGGTAGTGAAACCAACGGTGACGGCCGCGCACGCCAGAGCGACGGCCGTGGCGAAGACCATCGCGTACACCAGGGCAACGGCCGCCGTGCAGGCTACGGCGCACGCCAGGGCGACCGCCGCGGCGCAGCAGACCGCCGGATTAACACCAACAGCACAAACTCAACCCGCCACCGGTTCCAATGGCACCCCGCAGCCGGCAGCCGGCGTGCATCCCACGGCCACGGCGATAGCCACGCCACAGCCAACCGTGTCGACGCAGCAAGGCGCGCAGCCAACCGATGTTGCGACTTCCGTTCCTTCCGCCCCGCAGTCGAATGCGACCGATGTAGCCACGCCGCAACCGGCGGCACCAACGCCAACACCACAAGCGGCACCAGCCCCACCACCCCCGCCGACGATTGCTCCCACATCTTCCTCATAGGAGTCATGCATGACTACGTTCGTTCGGCATCTGCCAGTCAAGAAGGCGCTGTTTGCGTTCACGGCATTCGCATTGCTCGCGGGAACCACGGTGGCACGTGCCGCGACAGTGCAGACACCGGCAGGGCGGCATGCTGCCGCATTAAATTTCGAAACGCGCGCACTGAGTGGCGCGTCTTCAACGCCGACTCCGACCACCGATGCCGACAGCGAAACGTATGGAGGAGGCGGCAACAACGAAGTCAAAGTGACAAACCAAACCGACAACAAACTCGAGATCAAGGGGAGGGTGCAGCTCAATCACATCACATCGTCGAACGCCGCACCGCAGAATGAGGCCTATGCCTACAGCTCGTGTGCGCACTGTGACAGCTTTGCGGTGGCACTGCAAATTAATCTGGTTGGTACCGGTGCAACGAATTTCAAACCACAGAATTCGGCTGTTGCACTGAACTATATGTGCACGGGATGCACGACCGTCGCCAAGGCGCTTCAGTACAACATCAGCGAGGCAAATCCGAACCAGGCCGCCGCGAACATCAAGGCGTTGGTGAAGGCTATGCAGATCGAGCTGAAGCTGATCGAGAGCGATCGCTCGATCACACTATCCCAGGCGCGGACCGATATCAACGGAGTCGTGGATCAATTCCAGGCACTCGGACACTATCTCAGCACCAAGCGACAGGTCGATACCAGCACGACTAACCCGAAGGCAAAACCGCTGCCCGGCGCCAAGCCCACAGCCACGCCATCCGCGAGCCCAACTACGACTCCAACGCCAACGTCGTAAATTGCCGGTAAGCTAGCGTTCCTCCAGGTACGCCACGTTCGCCTCCCGGTAGAAGCGTTCCACATCAAACGCCGCATCGCTGGCGGCGAGAACCTTTCCGATCTCCCGCACGATCTCGTCGCGCTCGTTGCTGTCGGAGATGCGATAGAGAAGTTTTGCGATCCGGTCGTACTGTGCCTGGTCCATATGTGCCTCCTCTTTCCATTTCGCCGCCCGTACTGAGGTCAACGCGTCTCTCCTCCATGGTAGTGGCGAGCCGGGAAACAACAAAGAAACGCCGTGGGCGGCCCAGGGCATATGCATTGCCGTGGGCCTTCCCGTAGCAACGATCCGTGGAAGACGCCACATGTGGCGGCCCGCCCAGACGCTTCCCCAACCACGATCCTTACCGGTTATCCAAATCGACGTCAGAAAGGCGTGGCCATGTCGCCGGCAATCCATGGGCCGTAGTGAGCGGTTCCAGGTTGCGGAGATCCCGATCGCATGATAGAAGCAACACGCCACATGTTGCAGTACGCTGCTTTCACTATGCCCATTGAACGAAGTAGATTGACATTGCGCATTCCAGGTAGGTGAGGCAATGGCTAGCTCGGTCAAAGGGAAGTCTAGCCCGAAGGTTCTGCACGCGCAGCCGCTCGCCATTCCGGATCCGGTTACCTCGCTCGTGCCCCATCTCCAGAAGTCGCACTACTGGGTGTTCTGGGGGATGCTGGTTGGCGGCTTTGCCGGGATGGCGGCACTCACCGTAGCAACCATCGATACCCGGAGCACAGGTATTGAAACCCTGTTTGTGCTGCTCAGCAGTCTGTTCGTGCCGTCGCTTTTTGTGTACTTCCTCGATTTGCGCAGCCGTTTCGTGGAACCTCGGCGGAAAACGGTCATCTGGACATTCGTGCTCGGGGCCGTTCTCGGCTGCCCGCTGGCGTTTGTGCTTGAATTGCTCCTGGGAACAGGAGTGGGGGCGCCGCTGCCTGCCTTCGAGACCGGCCTGGTGGAAGAGTTCGCCAAGGCGACCGCGGTATTCTGGTTGTTGCGCAAAAAACACGGCGATCTCGCCTTCGAGATGGATGGCATCATCGTGGGAGCGGCCGCCGGTATGGGGTTTGCCGCGTTCGAAGACATTGTGTACGGAGCCGGCTCCTTTCAGCACGGTTTGAGCGCCGTGATTGCCACCGTCTGGACGCGGCAGGTCCTGGCCGCATTCGGGCATGGAACCTGGACGGCCATCGTCGCCGGAACAATCTGGCGCGAGCGGCGTAACGGACATATCCGGCTGACGGCACGAATTGCCGGCGCGTACCTTCTGGCGGCAGCGTTACACGCCCTCTGGGACTGGTCGCCATTCGGTCTCTGGACGTATCCGATAGTGGGAGCGGTGGGAATCTACATCTTGCGCGCGATGATCAAGGAAGCGTTGCGTCAGGAGGATGGATTCGCCGCCAGGTGGCTGGCGCCCGGGGCGCCGGCGAGCGACGGATCAACCTCTTCTCGCCCGGGTGCACTCTGAAGCTCTTTGAGAACATCAGCCTTTCGAGCTAGACGCGATGAGCTTGCGGGGCGACCGACGTATCTAGCCATCGCGGGCCGCGTCCCCGAGCAGCTTTTCTACAATCACCACATCGCGCCACTCGCCGTCGAGGCGTGCATGGCGGCGATATATCCCCACTTCCCTGAATCCGAGGGCACGGCAAAGTCTCAGGCTGGCGGTATTCTCAGGGAAGATGCGCGAAAGTACTTTCCAGTAGCCCCGTCGCTCGCACTCGACTAATAGCTGGCTGAGGACCGCCGCGCCCACGCCCGTACCGCGTGCGGAGCGTTCGGTGTACACCGAGAACTCGGCAACGCCGGCATAGCAGTCGCGTGGCCGGTAATCCCCCGCACCGGCCCATCCGACGATGCTCCCGCTACGCTCTCCCACCACGAGCGGATGCCGCTCTGCCAACCGAAGCTCAATGTCGGCCGGAGTGCGCAGCACGGTCTCAAAGGTAGCGACCCGATCCTCAATGCCCTGGTTATAGATGCACGCGATGGCAGGGGTATCTTCCAGAGTTGCCAGACGTACGTGCACAGGTCCCAGCTTCATCGCGCCCGGCGCAGTACTCACAGGCAACTCACAGTGGAAACTTCATCGTCAGTTGGGAAGCTCGACCTCGTCCAGGCCCACGTCATACGCGACCATACCCTCTTCATGCAGGACGCGGACCAGTCCCCGTACGCGATCCTCATCGCGGTTCGGGTAGGGCAGCGCGTCCAGCAAGCCATCCATCGAGATCCGTCCTCGTTCGCGCAGAGCATCCACTATCCTGCCACGCCAGAAACGATTGGTGGAGGCGAAAGGCTCCGCCTGCTTGCCGGTTCGGCGCGGGGTCGCTCGCTTCACCAAAGCGCCGTAATCCATAAGCGCCTGGTTCCAGTCGGCTGCTCGTCCTTCCGGCAAGACCCGATGTGCCAGCTCCCACGTCTCACGATCGGTCAGATCACGTCCGATCCACCCCGAGAGGACGCGTCGCACATTGGTATCGACCACCGGGACCTGGACCCCGAAGGCAAACGATGCCACCGCGCGGGCAGTGTACTTGCCGATCCCCGGCAGCGACTCCAGCTCCTCAACGCTTGCCGGCAGCTTGCCCCCGAAACGCTCGACCGCAGCCTGCGCCGCCCGCTGCAGATTCAGAGCACGGCGGTTATAGCCGAGCCCCTGCCACTGCCGTCAGCACATCGGCCACCGATGCCGCCGCCAGCGATTCCAGCGTGGGGAAGCGCTCCAAAAACGCCTGGTATTTCGGGATGACGCGATCCACCTGGGTCTGCTGGAGCATGATCTCGCTGACCAGGATGTGATACGGATCGGGATCGCCGCGCCATGGAAGATCGCGTTTGAAAGTGTCGTACCAGGACAGGATCTGATCCTGGAACTGCCGGATTGACCCAGCAGTGATGTCCTCGATGGCCAGGCTATTCCGAATCACGTTACATGGTACTTGCCGAGTGATCCATCACCGGCACGGCGTGGGCGACCAATTTGCCTGCATTCCGAGCCCGCGGCGCTAATATCTGACCACCGTCACGTTGATCGTGGTGGAGGTGATGTGCGACGCCATGTCGGATGCCAGGAAGAGGACCGGGGCGGCGACTCCCTTGGGGCGGTGGATCTCTACCGTGGCGGGTCACCGGGCCAGCGAGTGCCGTTCGCCAGTGAATCCACGAACTGGCTGATCGCAAGGCCGCTGGGGTCCGTCGGATCGGAGGTCGAGGCGTCACCGGACGCGACGACGGCGATACCGAGGCCGCTTTTCACAGCGGAGAGAATCACCACCCGACTGGTCGAGGACTCCCCGAGGAACGGCGTCACCTGATCTTCGTAGACCGATCCCGCACCCGGCGTGTACCCAACTTCGGCGCCCGGGACGTTGTACACCAGGGAGTAGTCCGGGAAATTATTGTCGAGCAGGCTCTTCACGATTTCCTGCGCGCTGCTGCCCTGCGCCTTTCCCCCGAGGACCTGTGCAGAGTACTGACCGCCGCTGCTGCTCAAATCCCATCCCACCGAGCTACTGTCCTGGTGGCTCGGTGGGAATTGCGTGTAGTCAACCGCGAACTTGTAGGCGCTGCTCGTGTAGGTGTTGTGGGATACCAGGGGCGGGGCGAGTGCGGCGCGGCCGCAGAACCCGGCGCATGGTGGCGGCGGCGGCGCGCAGAAGACTCCACAGGCGTGCCCGCGTGCCGGCGAAAGCAGAGCCGCCGTCACCCCGAGGACCAGGCATCCCGCCACGAGCACTCCGGCAACGGCGCTCCAGCGGCGTGCGTGGTGCGGTCCTCGCTGGAAACCGGCTATCTCTGCCGGTGTAGCCGGGCGGTATAGCCCGTCTCCACTCAGCTGCGCCGAGCCGTCCGGAGTGTTCCCACGGCGCACACGGCCTGTGCCGGTCCGTGGGGTTGCTGCGGTGGCGATGCCGCAGTGCGGGCAGAACGCCATGCGCGGCACGACGCGATGGCAGTTGCAGCATGGCAGCGGTGGTCCGATCGTCACGTCTTCCGCCTCCACGAGCAGCATGGTGTGGACTGTCAGCCGAACCCAGAAGAGAAGCACGATGGCGACGGTGAGATAGATGGCGACCACCACAGCGGTACGCAGCACTTCGATCTCCACCATGCCGAGCACGATTCGCACGATCGCCGCGACGATCAGGGCAGCGGGGAGCGAGGTCACCCAGGAGAAGCGCAAGGGACGTCTCGGCGTGCGTCGTAACCACAGCGCGCCGGCGATGCAGCCGGTAGTACTGGCGTTCAGGAACGGTATGAGAAGGCCGCGACCGAGAACCATCAGCACGTTGGTCAGGACCGGCGCACCGCCCACGGGCCCGAGTCGAAGCTCCGGCGCCAGGTTGACAAGTGTTGTCGCGAGTGTGAACCCCAGTGCCCCGGCCGCCCCAAAGGTGAATCCGTCCAGCGGCTCCCGGTAGCGTCCGGTGAAATACAGCACCACACTGCCCACCAGCATGACCACCTGTGCCAGGAGGGGAAGTAGGATGCCCGCCGTGAGCACGTCCCCAGCGGTGTGGCCCGTTGTCATGCCATGCAAGAGGGCAATCGTGACGGTTCGTCCCGTGAAGATCGCCCACGGAACTCCAAGCAGGAGCCCCAGACCGAAGGTGAGACCAACCACGAGGGACGGCTCCTCGTCGTAGACCTCGACTTCGTAGAGATACAGCAGGTAGAGGAGTGGAACCGCAGCCGCGGCCACCGCGATGGCAGGGCCGGTGGAGCGCAGCAACCCGAGGCCAAGCAAGAGCAATCCGGCAATCACCAGGCCGAGGCGAAAGTGAGTGCTATGTCGGTGCGGCACATGCGGGAACAGCGTCGACACGATGTTGGGCTGCAGGATGTGTTGCGCCGGATCGGCGGCAAACGATGCGATCCGGTGAACCGAGCCTGTGGTGAGCGAGGTGCCGCACGCTCCACAGTATTCTCCGGGAGGAACGGTACTGCCGCAAACCGGGCACGTGGTCACCGTGCACCCCCCTTTTCATATGCCAGCAAGTCGCGCGCGATATTCCAGGCATCGGGGGAGCCGAGACCCGTGGCCATGTCGTATCCGGGTGTCGCGCTGTACTCCAGGTTGCTCCCCAACGTCACATCGTGGAACGGTGGATACGGCTTCGGAGTCCGTGCCAGGGCGTACAGCGCAGGGTTGGCAAATCCCAGCGTATGGCCGCCGTGCTTCTGCAAATACTGGTCGACGAGCGCCATAATACCCGCCCAGATTGGAGCGGCTTGACTCGTTCCCCCCACCCGCGTGAGCTTCCCGCCAATGACGTAGGCACCCGAGGTCGAGGCATCCGCCACCGCCGACACGTCCGGCACCTCTCGCTTGCCTTTCGGGTCGTACACGGTATTGCCGACGCCTTTAGCCTTCTGCCAGGAGGGTCGGGCAAAGTACGTGCTCACGCCCCCGCCGCTCCCCGAGGTATCGGCGGGTCCTTCCCACACCTCCTCGGCATACCAACTGTTGTCCTTGCGCACGCTCAGCCTGG
This sequence comes from uncultured Chloroflexia bacterium, assembly GCA_963737125.1. Lineage (GTDB taxonomy): Bacteria > Chloroflexota > UBA5177 > UBA5177 > UBA5177 > JANWJD01. The sequence continues at coordinate 1,031,015 of CAVTRL010000001.1, forward strand.
TGCCTCCGACGCCGGTGACTCCCGGCGCCGAAGCGGGAAGGTCGACGCCGAGATCGCGGTTCGATGGAGGATCGCCCGGTGACTCCAGCGCCTGGAGACAGTCGTACGCCCCTTGGTCGCCGCTTGCCGCGAACCAGGACTCTCCCAGTGCATCGGCACGGTCGTAGATCTGCTTCAGCACGGTGGCCGCGCTGCTTCCGAGGATGTTGGCGCAGCTGCCGATACTATTGCTCACGATGGCATGCGCATTTGCGTTCACGACCTCGCGTTGGAAGGTGATCAGACCGTTCAGATAGTCACTGTCGCTCTTGCCGCTACCCGTGAGGCTCGCCTGGTTAAGGTCGTAGACCAGCAGACGAGCCTTTGGCGCGATGGCGTGAACGACTTCCATGTCCATCGTGGCCTCCCCACCGGGAGTGAGGCGCGGCCCGGCCTTGATAGTTGGCTGCATTGAGGGTAGGTGAAATTTGGACGTGTAGTTGTTGAAGTCGGATTGCTTGAACCCGTCGATCTCCGGGAAGACGACTGTCTGGCCTGAACCGTCGAGCCCGGCGGAACGCAATGGTTGGATGTCGTACGCCGCCAGGAGATCGGCTGGTGTGAGTCCGCCGCTGGGCACGTCAGCAGGCGCGAGTGAATACGCATACGTCTCCAGGTGACTTGCCCCCGTCACAATCGGACGAAGTTGCGACGGCACGACGGGATCGAGGGCGCTTGCCACGAACGGGTGGCCATTCGGTGCAACGTAGCGATGGACGTTGACGCCGAATACTCTCTTCATCCGGGCTGCCGTTCCTGTGACCGACATCCAGGCATCCCCAGCCGACCAACGGGTGCCGAGTCCGAATCGGCGAACGTAGTTCCTCACCCGGTTCACGTTGGAGCGAGCCGGTCCGTACGCCTGCACCTGCCGGAGGGTGGCAAATTGGCCGAAGCGTGGTGAGTGCGGATCGTACATCGCGGCTAGATCGGCTGCCTCCCGCTGCTGCGAACGGTCCGCGAGGAGCAGGACGATCGAGACGCTGCGCCGGGAGGACACCGGCCCGAGATCCCGGGAACGAGCCAGCATGCTCTCGAATGCATCGCTTGCACTTGCGGCGACTGCGACGTGGGACGCGGTGGACCGCGCGGAACGGACCCTCACAACCAGGGCACCAGCGACTACCGCGGCCAGTAGCGCCGCCGTAGAGATCGAGACTACGACACGGCGAAGCACACTCGCCTCCCTCCCCTTCTGAGTAATTCCGGCCTGTTGCAAGAAGCAGTCCAGGTGCTCGGAATTTCTACTCTATCCGCGCTGTCCAGTTGAAAAACCGAGACCGGCTGGCTCGGGTAGGTACTTTACAGCCGCGTCACGCTGTCGCCTGCTTTTCTCGGGTTCCATGTCGTGGACCCTGCGGTACGTCCATCGGAGCAACGTCCATCTGGTTGGAAAGGTCGGAGTGACCGGAGAAGTGCAGGCGCAGCTGCGGGAATCGCGCCCTACGCGCTCGCCTGGGCCGCGCCCTCGACGGTCATCGACAGTTGCTCCGCCGTGGGGACGACTGAACCAGGTGGCAGAAGTGGATACGGTCCAAGAGCGGGATATGAAACCGGTGCGTTCGTAGCCCGTGCATCGGCGTTGGCCAGGAGCATGGTTCCAAAGTCGGCGATAAACGCCTCCTGCACCGGCGTCCAGAGACCGAAGTTTCGAGCTTCAGTCAGGGCGTCGGCCGCGCTCCATCCCATGGTCGCCATCCGGACGCACGCCGCCATCACTCCTGTCCGGCCCTTGCCTGCCTCGCAATGCATGTAGGTTCGTACGTTGCGCCGCCCTAGATCGTTGAGGTGGCAGAGCAGGTCGAGAACCTGCTGTATCGTGGGCGGCGAGGCATCAACAATCGCCACATGGTACGTCGCCAGCTGCCCGATGAGACCGGCCCGTGCGATGTAGAGGGAGTCGCCGAGTGGGGTCTCCGCACACAGGTTGATAGTGGCATGGAAGCTCCTGGCGAATAGCGTGGCGATGGTGTCACCGTCCGGCCGTGATCCACGCGCGAGGGAAGGGGAGAGATCGTACGAGTACGGCGTGATAGGGTACGCCGCAAGGAATGTAAACAACCGCTCGCACTCGAGCTCGCCGTAAGCATCCGCCACTGCGTTCTGCAGAACATCGAATGCTCTCTGACGGTATGAGACACCGGCCGGCGTGCTCAGAATAGTCGCCGCCTCCTGTTGAGCGTGGGACGGCAGGTCTTCCAGGGCATGGGCCAGATCATGAAGCCCTATGCCGGCCGCTCTCACCCGGAAGAACTCTTCGATGCGATTTGTGTTCGTTTCCGCCTCCCTCTTCCCCTCAGTACTGTGCCGGCTACCATCGTTTCGCGCCGGCAAGCGGTGTGCCGGTCGCTCTGCCGTCAGCGCAGCGTACCAGGTGGGTAGGTGCGTTTCTCTCCGACCGCTTCTCACGTGGTAGAGGCTCACGCGGGGCGTCGCGCAACTGCAGAGGCACGGGCGGCAGCCAACCGGTCGGACGGCCCTCCCTCCGATGAATAGGTAACCTAATACACGAGCTGGCCGCCCGTCACGTTGATCGTGGTGGATGTGATATGCGACGCCATGTCAGATGCCAGGAAGAGGACCGGAGCGGCCACTTCTTCGGGGGCGGTGAAGCGATGACCCAGCGGCACGGTCTGACGCCATTGCTCGAGCTGGTCTTCCGGCACGCCGCGCACCAGCATGGGAGTGTCGACAAATCCGGGGGCGATGGTGTTCACGGTGATGTCGTACGGGGCCAGGGTGCGGGCGAGTCCCCGGCTCATGGACACGATGCCGCCCTTGCTCGCGGCGTAGGCGACGGCACCGCCGAATCCTCCGGTCCACCATGACTGTGATGTGAAATTGATGATCCGTCCGCCGTTGCCCTGTTCCCGGAACAGCTTCGCGGCAGCGCGGTTGAGGAAGAAGGTGGCTTTTAGATTGGTGTCGAGCTGGAGATCCCAGTCCTCCTCGGTCACCTCGTCGATGTCGTACCGGCGGCGCAGCACGGCCGCGGTGTGGACCAGCACGCCGAATGTACGGAAGGTGTCCAGCGCCTGCCTTAGCAGCGGTTCGTGGCTCTCCAGGTCGGAGAGATCGGCGGACAGCGCCAGATGTCCCTCACCGAGCGCTGCCACGACCTCCTCCACTGCATCCTTCCGGAGATCGACGGCACAGACGCGCGCGCCCGACGCCGCGAACCCTTCGACGATCGCTCGACCGATACCACCGGCTGCCCCGGTCACCACAACCCCTTTGCCCTGAAGACCGGCCGCCATGTTCCAGTTCATATTGATCGCTCCCCTTTCGCGCGCATTGTGTCCCTCACGCCACGTCGATCCGCACTACGGCGTACGGCAACAGATCGAGCGCTAGCGTGCCGCCGTCGAGCCGGCGCGTGTCGCCGGATGCGCGGAATTGTTCCGGGTCGGTCATGGCGAGCGTCGCCGTTCCTTCGTCGAGTGTACGGATGCGCGCCTCGTTCGTCCGGAACGGGCCGACATCGACCGATACCCCACGGGGAGACAGATTGGCAATCAGCAGATGCGTGCCGTCGCCGGTCTGGAGCGCAAGTGCGGTGACCGTGCCGGCTTCATTCACGGCGACATCGAGCAGCTCGCCGTCCTCCCAGTCCGCGACGTCGGCAAAGACGTGGTAGAGCGGTAAGACGCCTCCGGGAACCGAGGGAAAGCGTTCCGGCATGGCAGATCCGGCATCCCCTTCGACGATTCCCTTCCACCCGGTGGTCTGAAAATATGTAACCGACGCCGCTTCGATTTCCGCCAGCGCTTTGATGCTCCCCGCCGTCCACGCGGCCCCGAAGAGTGATGTCTGCCGCACGTCCACCGTGGGCGGCAGACCGCCTTCCGCCGGCGGACCTGCTGGGAAGGGTCCGGACCGCCCGATGAACGTGATCGGGCTGACGATCACCGGCTTTCCCCCGGAAAAGTGACGAGTGCTGGCGACAGTTGCCGTCTGGCCCGCCAGGTTCTCCATGAGTGAGGTGCTGTCATTGGCGTGAACCTGGGGATTGAGCGAGTAGGCTATGGCGTCGGCCTCGCCCACCTGCGACCAGTCTCGGTTGAGCTCCGTGAAGAACTGATCGGTGCCGCCGGCAATAATCGCGCCCGGGAGCGCTGCGGCAAGACGCTCGCGTGCCAATCGCACCAGACGGCTCGGCGTCATGGTGCGGAAGGTACTGAAACCCTCTGCTTCCTCCAGCACCAGGATCTGCCGCACCGGAACGTCCACTGGTTCGATCGCCTGGAGAAAACTGGCGAGCTCCTCCTCGGCGTTGCTGCTCAGGAACAGCGCGATCTCCAGCCCCGCGCCAAGCTCCTGTGCGGTTCGGAGCCCGCGACGCAATTCCTCCGCGTGCGCCGGGTCCGCTAGATGAAGATCGACCCGCACGTGATCGAAGTGCAGCGCGCGCAGGAGCCCGGCTTCGCGCTGCGAGAGCGTGCCGCTTCCCAGTCCGACGCCAAGCGGTGGAATACGTTTACCGTTCGGCGAACCGAGGTCGATGCGCAACCGGGCGGGACGCTCCGGTACCACCTCCGGGGCCTTCACCAACGAGACGGTCACCTTTTGGTGCAGTTCCTGGCCCGGATCGACCGTCATCGGGTAGGGTACGGCCAGCGGCGTGCCGTACGACTTGAAATTGGCATCGGTCCAGTTGCGGTGATCCTGCATCTCGAAAAGATCGCCCTCGAAATCGAATCGCACCTCGACCCCGGAGCGGGTGGTCAAGGTGAGAGAGTCGTACGCCGGGAACATGGCAGTCAGAGTGCCGTTCTCGATGCGCTGCGGGTCAATGTGCTCCGGCAGCGTTCCGCGTACCTCGCCGTCTGGAGTATTGGCCCGATACGGCTGCCCCACCGATTCAGGGAGCGGATGATGGACGTTGAATCCAATCTTGTTGTGGCGGAACGAGGAGTTGGCGACGCCATCCATGGCGTAGCTGATCGTGCCGTCCGCGCTGCCGGCGATGGCCGCTCGCCATTCGTAGTCAATCGCCCCGTGGCGATGCCGGCCGGTGAAGGCAATCTGGAAGTCTTCGTCGTTGATGGTGTACTCGAAGTCCGAGTACTCGCCCGGGATCGTGTTCCACTCCTCGTCGCGAACCGCCATGTAGATGCGCTGCACGACCTCAATAGCACCCAGGCGAATGTGGCGCAGATCGGCACCCTCAAGTACAGCGGTCAGGGGACCGGCGCGCAGTTCATGTATCTCGACCGGTGGTTGGTCCGTACCGTGCCACAATTGGTACCGCTCGAAGGTTTTCATGGCATCTCCCAGTTCTCCAGGTTTCACGCGCATTGCAGAAATATTGGCGTCGGTGGGGCGCGCCGGGGATGAAACGTCTACAGTCGATATTTCTCGAGAACGCTCTCCTGCACCTCAACCCCCAATCCGGGTTTGGTCGGGACGTCGATCCAGCCGTCGTGCTGCTCGAATGGCGTCGGCACCAGTTCGTGCTGCATCGGGTTCTGAATCGGCTTGAGCTCAAACACCAGACAGCGGGGCGACGAAGCGGAAAGCGCGATGCTGGCGGCGGTGATGACGGCACTGCTCCAGGCGTGGGCGTTGAACCATACATCAGATGCCTCGCACTGCTCGATCATCTTTCGCGTCCCCGTAATCCCTTCCGCGCGGCCGGGGTCGCACCCGACGACATCCACCACTCCGGTCTCGATCAGTGTCTTGAAGGCGTCGGCCGTCCACTCCCGTTCGCCGGTGGCGATCAGCGTTTTGACATGCGGGCGCATCTTGCGGAATCCCTCGATATCGCTCGGCTCAAGCGGTTCCTCGATCCAGCGCAAACCGTACTCCTCAAATGCGTTGGTCAGCTTGATCGCATAACCCACATCCCAGACGAGCGACTGTCCCCGGTCGATCATGATGTCGCCGCTGGGACCAACGGCTTCCCGGAGCAGGCGCATAAAGGTGACATCGCGATCGAAGTCATATCCTAGTCGCGCGTCACCCCGCTTGCCGAAGCCGATCTTGACGCCCTTGTATCCGTCTTCGGTCACGTAACGCCCGTGCCGTTCGGCCTCCTCTTCGATACTTGGCCGGAAGGCGTGCGTACTGGCGATCACCGGGAGGCGGTCGCGCACCGCGCCGCCGAGGAGCTGCACCAGCGGCACGCCGAGCAATTTCCCCTTCAGATCCCAGAGCGCGATGTCGATGGCACTGATGGCAAAGGCGGCCATCCCGCCCCGATAGCTGTACCACCAGGTGTGTTGTCGAATCTTGCGCCAGATGGCCACGTTGTCGTAGGGGTCGCAGCCCACGACCAGTGATGCCAGGCCCTCAATCAAGATTTCCGTTGGTCTGGCGACCTCGGGAAACTGGGTGATCGACTCGCCCCACCCCACGGTGCCGTCGTCGGCCTCGATGCGGCAGAACGTGAGATAGCGCGTATTATTGTTGTCGTTCGGTTCGGGATACGACACCGACATGGGGGTAACACTGCGGATTTTCACGGCGATTCCTTTCCCCTCCGATTTCCAAACACGGATGTCCAGGCCCGCGCTCTACGCGGTTGATGTGCGCAGGACGTTGGCCCACCGATCGAGCGCGACCGCCAGGATGGTAACACTGCCGACAAAGATCAACTGGACGAACGGATCGACCTCCAGGAGCGACAGTCCGTCCGACAGTGTGGCGAGCAGCAGCGTGCCGAGCAAGGTCCCGAGAACCGTACCCCGTCCACCGGCAAGGCTCGCGCCTCCGATGATGACGGCGGCGAAGACCGGGAAGGTGAGATTGATTCCCGCTCCCGGCTGCGTCGACCCGATAAACGAGAAGTCGAGGATTCCGGCCAGCGCCGCGAGCACGCCGCTGGCGATGAATGCGAAGAAGATGTAGCGCGACACCGGCAGCCCGGCGAGTCGAGCGGCTTCGTGGTTGCCGCCGATCGCGGTGAGACGGAAGCCGAACAGCGAGCGGTGGAGCAGCAGCCAGATCACCAGCGCGACCCCGATGAGCCAGACGATCTGGAAGGGAATCTGGAACGGCAGATTCGCATGCGTGAGATTGGTAAACGTGTTGAGCTCTCCGGCGTTCACCGGAGGCGTGGCATAAGCGGGATTGATGCTCACTGATCCGCTGATCAAGTAGGTCAAGCCCTGCGCCAGGCTATACATTCCGAGGGTCGCTATAAAGGAGGGAATCCGTACGATGGACGTGAATGCCGCGTTGACAAACCCCAGACCAGCTCCGCAGAGGAGGCCCAGCGCGAACGCGACGTAAAAGGAATGACCGTGCATCCAGATGAGACCGAATGCCATCGCGCAGAAACCGTAGATGGCGCCGACCGAGAGGTCGATTTCCGCTGCAATGATAACCAGTGTCTCGCCCAACGCCAGGATCGCGAGCGTACTCATGGAGCGCAGCAGCTCGAGGATGTTTGTCGAGCTTATAAAGTAGCTGTTCTTGTACTGGAAGATGCCCATCAAGATTGCGACCGCGAGCACCAGGCCGCCGGCGTGAAGGGGGGACACGGGCATCCCCATGGATCTGAGCCGGCCGAGAGCGGAGCTCGATCCTTCGCTGCCGGCAGCGGGTGTGTCACCTTGCGGTGCCGTTGATTCCGTCTGCACGTCCTTTATTTCTTCCGCCAACGCGACTCAGCCCCCTTTCGTTCGTTCTGCTTCGGCCATCGCCGGCACGGGCTGTGCTTTGCGGCCGCCGGCGCGCATGCTGCTCTCCAGCGAGGTGATGTCGGCGGCCAGTGCCTCAACATGGCTGTAGGCGGTGACGTCCAGCGGAGTTGAGATCGTGCCCTCACTCACTACCACCGCCGTGTCTGCCAACTCAAACACCTCCGGGACTTCGGTGCAGTAGGCAATAACGGCGTTCCCTTCATGGGCGAATGTGCGAAGCAGGTGATAGATTTCTGCCTTGGTCCCGATGTCCACTCCTCGTGTCGGCTCTTCCAACGCAAGCAGCCGCGGGTGCATCGCCATGGCACCGGCCAGTGCGACCTTTTGCTGGTTGCCGCCGCTTAACGTCCTGATCGGCTGACTCACGGAACGCGTGCGAACCTGAAACTGGGCCACCAATTCGCGTGCCAGGGCGCGTAGCCGCCGCTTGCGCAGGTTTCCCCAGCGGCCCGCGATCTGCGGCGCACCGAGCCGCGCGACGAGATTTTCTCCGACCGAGAAATTAGTAAAAAGACTGAGCTTGCGATCTGCCGGTATGTACGTGACCAGCGCACGCGTGGCGGCACGCCCGGTGAGCCCGGCAATCTGGATCGTGCCTCCGGCACTTTCGAGTCCCGCGAACGAACGCAGAAGCTCCCGGGCGCCTGACCCCTCCACCCCAACCAGCGCCACCACGGAGCCCGCCGGCGCGCTGAAGTCGATATCGCTGAAGGCCCGGCGCGAGTGGCTCCAGCGCTCGGCCTTCAACAGCGTGGCAGTGGGTGTGCCTTCACCACGCTGGTGGTCCTGGGAGCCGTCCCTACGCTCGCCGACCACGAGTTGTTGTGCCACGGCCTCCTCGGTGATCCCATCACCCTCCAGGAGTGCCGTGCAGCGTCCCTGACGGATCACCGCCACGCGGTCGGCGTGCTCCACGATCTCGGCGATACGGTGCGACACCAGCAAGACAACATGACCCGCGTCCTTCAACGCGTGAATGTAGCGAAAGAGCCTGGACGACTCTTCCCGTGTCAGTGCGGAGTTTGGCTCGTCGAAAAGGAACACCCGGGCGTCGTGGACCAGCGCTCGCGCGATCTCGGTGAGCTGCCGCACGACGAGTGAGCACGAGTCCAGCGCGCGATTCGCGTACGCATCGATCTGCAAGTCCGACAGCACCCGGCGCTCCTGCACCCCGATGTGTGGCCGGATGACGGGATTCGGCTCGCGGCCGATCACCAGGTTCTGGGCAACGGTGAGTGTGGGGAAGAGTTCGGTTTCCTGGTGCACGACCGCGATATCGTGCCGCCGGTTGGTGCGCGACCACGGTTCCCCGTCGATCAAGATGGTACCGGAATCGGGGGCAATTTCGCCTGCCAGGATGCGGATCATGGTGCTCTTGCCGGCGCCGTTTGGCCCGACGACCCCGAGGATCTCTCCGGAACGCGCCTCCAGCACAAGGTTATCCAGAGCCACGGTGGTGGCGAACCGCTTGCTGACATCGCGCAGTTCAAGCAGCATGATGCAGGCACCCGAGCAACACTACCGATCCTTCACTGAATTGAGGGCGGCAACCCGCGTCGCCGCCCCCGCACAATTCGACGGTCGGTCTAGGGATGGATCAGTTTGTGGAAGAAGGTTCGGTACGCGCCCACGTTCTGCGGGGTCACGATGTACGGAGTGACGTACGAGTCAAACTTCGGCATTTTGTTGCCGAAGAGCATGGAAGCGCATCCCTGCACGTAGCCGCCCGACTGCAAGTCGTAGCGCTGGTCCACGGTGCCAATAATCTGTTTGGTCTGGATCTCGTTGAGGATACCATCGTCCACGTTGTACCCGAGGTCGTATACCTTGTTCATCAGGTTCAGGTCTTTGATGACCTTACCGATCGACTCACCACCCCAGTCGGTGTGAAAGATGAACTGCGTCTGCGGGTGGCCGATGAGGTATGCCTTGGTATTCGAATACACGGTTGTCGGATCGTAGTTGTCGCTCGGCGCGGTGGTCGGGGTGTCGTCGATCTTCACATTCGGCCAGGTCTTCTTGATCACCGATTCCCAGCCGGCCATCCGCGCTTGCGCCCACGGAGCGGTGGTATCGCCGGTCTCCATATGAGCGGCCTTGAGCGTCGTGACCCCATGGCTCCTCAGATAGTTCACGGTGTACTGGCCCGCCAGCTTGCCGCCGGCAAGTTCGTTGAGCCCGTAGTACGAGACGCGCTTTGCTTTCGGCGCATCGGTGTTGACCGAGAAGACCGGCACGCCGTCTTTCCAGGCCTCGGCGAAGATGTTGGCGAAGCCTTGCGGTGTCACCGGTTCGATGCCGAGACAGTCGACCTGACCGGATGCCAGCAGCGTGTGAATCTGTGAGATCTGCGTGTTGGGATTGGTCTGAGTCGGGCCCACGACCTTGCCTGTCATGGTGCGGCCGTAGGTCTTCTTGATCTGCGCAATCGCGGTTTTCATGCCGGAGGTCAGCTCAGGATACGCAAAGGGCACGCCCAGCGCCTGGAACGACATGATGGCGCGCAGCGGTTGATGGTTCTTGATGCGGGCCGCGATGCGAGGGTTCAGGGTGAAGGTGCCCGCCGGGAGATGGAACACCATTCCCGCATTCGACGAGCGTGCGGGGGATGCCGCGAAGGTCCGCCCTGGACCGATCACGCCCACCAGGAGGAACGTTGAAGCTACAGTCGTACACGCAATTGTCTGACGCCACGGTCTGCCACGTCTCCCAACAGTCATGCCATGCCTCCTCGAACGAGACAGATTACTGCCTCAACACGCGGCAGCGCCGCCGCCTTCACAGTGTACGGACTGACTCCCTCTCCGTCAACGATAACTTTTCGGCTCACCGTAGATCATGCATTATGTACGATGACACGGTTCCAGGCAATGTGGTGGCGCGCAGCGTGGAACGCCCCTTTGCCGGATTCCCGTGCGCGGGCAGCATGAGCCAACTCTATAATCCGTGAGAGGAGTGGACCTGTGACCCATTCGCGTTTCGACGGTAAGATCGTGGTCGTGACTGGAGCAGCGCGCGGAATCGGCGATGCGATCGTCGAGGCGTTTCTCGAAGAGGGTGCGCGGGTGATCGTGCTGGATGTGCTTTCTCCCTCGTCTCCCAGAGATGGCGTCAGGTACGCCCCGGCCGACATTTCTAACCCCGACTCGGTGCGCGGAGCATTCGACGAGATCGGCGAGTCCGAGGGGCGAGTCGATGTACTGATCAACAACGCCGGCATTCAACGGGTCGGCCTGGTGGGCCAGCTGCCGTACGAGAACTGGGCCGAGGTGATCGACACCAACCTCACCGGGGCGTTTCTCTGTAACTCGGCGGCGGTCCCGCTTATGCCGAAGCACGGCACCAGTGCTATCGTCCACATCGCCTCAACCGCTGCACAGGTCGGCATGCCCGGACGCGGACCGTACTCGGCAGCCAAGGCAGGACTGCTGGCGCTCACTCGGGTGATGGCGGTGGAATTAGCGCAGTTGGGAATCAGGGTGAATGCCGTCGGGCCAGGATTCACCCGCACCGGGCTGGTAGATCGAGCTATCGGCGATGGGTCGTTGAATGAAGAATGGATGCTGGATCGAGTGCCGATGAAACGCCTCGCCGACCCAGCGGAGATCGCGCGCGCGGTCCGGTTTCTGGCGAGCGAAGAGGCATCGTATGTCACCGGGCAGTGTCTGTTCGTGGATGGCGGCTGGACCGCTCAGGGCATCGGCGATGCACCTGCGTGGCTCAGCACTCCGGAGCCCACGCCAGTTGACGAATCGTCGGCGAAGGGAACGCGATGATCGTGGATCGCCCTGACTATGTGATTGTCGGGGCCGGTTCGGCCGGGTGTGCGCTGGCGTATCGACTGTCCGAGGACCCGGACGTCTCGGTCGTACTCCTCGAAGCTGGTGGACCGGACGAACATCCCGATATACACAACCCGCCGGTCTACTTCTCGCTCTGGGGATCGGAGATCGACTGGGCATACCGGTCTGTCCCGCAAAAGAACACGGGATACCGCGTTCATCCCTGGCCGCGGGGCAAGGTTCTGGGCGGCACTAGCAGCATCAATGGCATGGTCTTCCTGCGGGGTAGCCGGCACGATTACGATGCCTGGGCCTACGAAGGCAACGTGGGATGGGACTACCTGGGAGTGTTGCCGTCGTTTCGAGCCATGGAGACCTCCACCCTGGGACCGTCCAGGTTTCACGGGACCTCAGGACCGCTCCATGTCGGGATACCGGATGACGTCAACCCGATGTCCGAGGTGTTTATCGACGCGTGCCGGGAGGCCGGGTATCCGCGCAACCACGATTTCAATGGCGAGACCCTGGAGGGCGCGGGCTGGAACGAGCTGACGATTCACGGCGGCAAGCGGATGAGCGCGGCACGCGCCTTTCTGGGGCCTGCCGCGGAGCGGCCAAACCTGAGAGTGATTACCCGCGCCTGGGCGCACGGCCTCGACATCGATCGCTCACGTCGCGTGACCGGAGTGTATTACCTGCGCGATCGAGCGGTGGAGCGAATTGAGGCGGAACGTGAGGTGATTCTCTCCTGCGGTGCGGTGGATTCTCCCAGACTTCTCCTGTTGTCGGGTATCGGCCCGGCCGATGAACTCGAGGACGTTGGGATTGAGGTCGCGCTGGACCTCCCCGGAGTCGGCAGGAACCTGCACGATCACCTGCTTATCGGCGTGGTCTTTGCCTCCTCGCGACCCAGTCCACCGAATTACGCCCACATTACCGAGAGCTGTCTCTTTGCAAAGTCCGACCCGCGTCTGCTCAGTCCCGATATCGAGATCTCTTTTAACAAGGAAGCGCACTTCGCCGAGGGCTACGACGTTCCGGCGGACTGCTTCACGCTCATTCCAGGAATCGTGCGCCCGCAGAGCCGCGGATGGCTGCGTCTGGCATCCTCCTCACCCCTCGATCCTCCTATCATCAATCCGCGCTATCTCAGCGCCGACTCCGACGTCGCTGGATTGCTACGCGGTATCGAGATCTGCCGCGAGATTGGGATGACCGAAGCATTCGCGCCGTGGCGGCGCCACGAGGTCGTGCCCGGCCCGGAGGCGTCGGACGAAGCATCGTTGCGGCGCTATATCGCCGGCACCGTCAGCACCTGGTTCCACCCGGTTGGAAGTTGCAAGATGGGCATCGGTGAGGACGCGGTGGTGGATCCGCAGCTGCGCGTGCGTGGGATCTCCGGTCTTCGCGTGGCGGATGCCTCCATCATGCCGAGCATCGTGTCCGCGAACACCAACGGTGCCTCGATGATGATCGGCTGGAAAGCAGCCGGGATCATTCTTGGCGAGGAGCGCGACAGCGCGTCAGCGACTCAAGCGCCTGATGCCGTGGCCGCTGCGGCAGAGTCTGCGCGGTAGACGGTCCCGGTCTCGGCGGACAGATATGCCCCCTCGACCATGCGATAGGTTTCGAGATTCTCCTCGGCGCTGTTCTCGGTGGTTCGCCCGGCGCGCAGGCACTCGACCCAGTGCAATTGGATGCGGAGCACACTATCCTGCACCACGTCCCACAGCGGGATCGACCAGGGATACTGAGGAATCTGAATCTGCTCACGCTCGACCGCGCCCTCCCGATTGGAAACAGTAACGGTGTAGTGCGGACCGAGGTCCAGTGCACCGTTCTCACCCTCGATGTGCACGATGGTCTGGGGAAAGAGATCCTCGGCGCCGCGGCCGGAGTACGTCATATCCACGACGCACGTGGCGTTTTCGAACTCGAGCAGGATGGTGGCCACGTCCTCGGCCACCAGGCCGGGATAGACCTTGAGGGTGTGACAGGCCAGCGCCTTTGGAAGCCCGAAAAAGAATCGGGCGACGTCGATCAGATGGCCACCCATGTCCGCCAGAACGAGGCGTGGCTGTTGCACCAGGTACGGCTGCACGCTGAAGATGTCGTAGCCCGTTCGCCATGACACATGTCCGTAGAACGGGCGTCCGATCGCTCCTTCCTCGAGATGCCGGTGCAGCACGCGCATGGGCGCCTGCCAGCGGAAGTTCTCGTGCACCATAAACGGCACTCCCGCGCGCCGCACGGTATCGACGATCGCTTCGGCGTCGTCCAGATCGAGCGCCATCGGTTTCTGGCAGATGATCGGCAACCGGTGGTTCGCCGCCAGCCCTACCAGCTCGCGATGGGAGGGCGGCGTGGTGGCAATGTCGACGAAGTCGAGCTGCGCCTCGTTCAGCATCGTGGCGGCGTCCTCGAACCACTGTGGCACGCCGAACTCGTCCGCTGCCGCGCGCGCCTTCTCGGGGTCTATGTCGCACACGGCCACGAGTTGCACATCCGGGATGTATCGCCAGGCGTTCAGATGATTCTGTGCGAAGAACCCGCAGCCGATAACACCCGCGCGAAGCGGTGCCCCTGACTGAGTCATGACCATCCTCCTCTGCAATCTGTGGATACGCGGCGACGATGCGTACCTGAACGTCTTACGATAACAATCGGAAAGTCTTCGACGCCCTCACACACCCCTTTTGGCTGCGGTGCAGCCGCGGCCACAAACAGTAGCACGCTCATCGAGAAAGGTCGAGTCGTACGATGAGAATCACCGGAATAGTGTTCAATCGTGTCTCGACCCGTGCGCGGCCTGCCGATAACGGTGGGACGTGAAGCCTGAGGCGTAAGAGCTAGGAATTGCGCATCGCGGTCGCCTCGATGGAGAGAAGCGCGCCGGGATATGGAAGCGCGATGACCACCGGCGTGGAGCGAGCCGGCGCGGGATCCGCCATATATTCCGTGTAGATGGAATTCACTACGGGGAAATGGTCCGCGTGCGTGAGCCAGATGGTGGTTTTCACGATATCCGCCATGCTCAGCGTCGAGCTAGCAATCCCACCCACTATTTCTGAATCAATCGCGATTCAAGACAGCGATACATACTGTTAACTCGTTTCGCCTTGTGGATTCGATATCTCCCGCTCGTTATGCTATCTTTTTCTACTTGACAACGACGCGTAACCGTCGATGAGTGGAACGTGGAGGAGAGACAATCGTGGACAATGAACTTTCTGGTATTGATCGGCTGATAGCCGAGGCGACACACGCGCCGATGAGTCGGTTTGCCTTCATATCGCGCGCGCTGGCGCTGGGGCTTTCGACGTCGGCCGTCGCATCGGCTCTGGCAGACATCGAAGGACCGGTGAGCGCCTTCGCGGCCCCGGCCAAAAAGACAGCACACATCGCGTTTTCCTCGTGGGGTGACTCCAACGAGCAGGCGACGATTCAAAAGGTGCTGGACGTGTTCCAGCAGCGCAATAAGACGATTAACGTCACGCCGCGTCTGACTGATTGGTCGGACTACTGGCCCAAGTACAACGCCGATGTGGCCGCGCATAGCACTGCCGACGTCCAATTCTTGACGAATGTCCCGGGCTATGCTCAGAAGGGCGCTCTCTACGAGATCCCAACCTTGCTCAAGAAGCACGGCAAGACGCTCCCCAAGGGATACACCAAGAGCCAGTTGGCCCTTTTCCAGTACAAGAAGGGGGTCTTTGGTGTGCCACGCGACAACGACACCAAGGTGATCTTCTACAACAAGGATCTTTTCCATCAAGCCGGCGTTGCGTTCCCGAAGAGCGGATGGACGTATGAGGAGCTTCGAACTACCGCCAAGAAAATGACGGTTGGCTCCGGTAGCCGCGTGACGCAGTACGGATATGCCTTCGAAACGGGCGAGTTCCAGCTCTACATCTGGCAGCACGGCAGCCAGCTTTTCGACAACGACCAGACGCCGCACAAGCTCACCTTCGACAACGCCAAGGCTGCCGCCGGCATTCAGTTCATGGCGGATCTCATCAACAAGGACAAGGTGACCCCCGCACCAACCCAGATTGTCGACTCTACGACGATCGGCCCGCTCTTCGCCGGCGGCCAGCTCGCTATGGCGTTCGGCAACCACGCGCTGGTGCCGTCATTCGTCGCGACGCCCGGTTTGAAGTGGGACGTCGTCGGTATGCCGCACTTCACGGGTTATAAAACAGTCAACGTGGCGGGCGGCGCGGGATACACGATCTCGAGGTGGACTCAGAATCCAACGGCGTCGCTCACGCTCTGGGAGTTCCTGACCGGCTCGGTGGCTTCGTTGCTTTTTGCCGCCGGCAACGATCTGGTGCCGAACAGCCCGGCCGCTCTGCACTCCAAGCAGTGGCTGAGCAAGCCGTACAACAAGGTCTTCACCCAGCAAACCAAGCTCGGGCACGACTTCCCGTCGTTCCCGCAGTGGAGCGATGTGGCCAATGCGATCAGTGCGTCGCTCGACAAGGTGTGGACCGGTGAGACTTCTGCAACACAGGCGCTACACGATGCCGTTGCCCCGGCCCAAAAGGCGTTGAACGGCTGAAATCACCCTCACCAGTACCTATGGCGAAGCGCCTGCGCGGGGGTAATCCTCGTCGCGGGCGCTCGTCTTCGGTGCGAGGCGAGATCCGGCGCGGAGACGGACGCGTCGCGCATCCTGTTCTTGCTGCCCGATTTCATCGGCTTCTTCGTCTTCACACTGCTAGGTGTCCTCGGGACGCTCGCCATCAGCTTCACGCACTGGAACTTGGTGGGCTCGCCATCCTGGGCTGGTTTGGGGAACTACGCGGCACTACGTGACGATCCTCTGTTCTGGAAGGTCCTCGGTAATACCGCCTACTACACGGTCGTGGTGGTGCCGGTCTCGACGGTGCTTGGCCTCGTTGTCGCACTCGGACTCAATCGCCGCCTGCCCGGTACGGTTGCGCTCCGCACGGGATATTTTGCGCCGTTCATCACCACTCTGGCGGCTGCGGCGCTTCTCTGGCAGTGGATCTTCGATCCCTCGCGCGGGCTCATCGATAGCTTCCTGTATGAGATCGGTGTCAGCAATCCACCGGCCTGGCTCAATAGCTCGGTGTGGGCCATGCCCGCTCTCATCATCTTCGGTATCTGGCGCCAGCTCGGCTTCAGCATGGTGCTCTTCCTGGCCGGTGTCCAGAGCGTGCCCAGGGAGCTCCTGGATGCCGCCACGGTCGATGGGGCAGGGGCGTGGGGGCGGTTTCTGCACATCACTCTGCCCTTGATCAGTCCGACGACCTTCTTCGTGGTCATCATTTCGACCATCGGCTCGTTTCAGTTGTTCGATCAGGCCTATATCCTGAGCTCCGGCCGCCTCGGACCCGACAACGCGACCAATACGGTTGTCGGCTACCTATATCAAAAGGCGTTTGTCGACCTCGATATGGGAGTGGCCTCCGCCACCGCCTGGGCACTGTTCATCGCTATCTTCGCGATCACCATCATTCAGCTCGTGGGACAGCGGCGCTGGGTTCACTATGACTAGCCAGAGATCGGGGATACTCTCCCGACGCCGTCTGCGCCGGCGGGCGCTCGACGGGCTGGTGTACACACTCCTCCTGCTCGGTCTCCTCTCGGTGATCCTACCCTTTGTGTACATGGTGGCGTCGTCGCTGCAAACCTCCAAGCAAATCGGGTCTCTCACGCCACAGTTCTGGCCCAATCCACTTATCTGGTCGAACTATCAGCGCGTCTGGACCGATCTGCCCATGGCCAGATACTTCCTGAATAGCATTGTCGTATCGGTCACCATCACGGTTGGTCAGCTCTTGACCGCTTCCATGGCGGCATATGCATTTGCGCGTTTACGGTTCCGGGGCCGGTCGTCGCTGTTCGCCCTGTATCTCGGGACGCTCATCATTCCGTCACAGGTGACCTTGATCCCGAACTACCTGATCGTGCGCGATCTCCACTGGCACGATACCTACATGGGCCTGATCGCGCCCTTCGTGGTCAGCGTTTTCAGCACGTTTCTCCTTCGCCAGTTCTTTTTGACGATTCCACGCGACCTCGAAGACGCTGCGCGCATCGACGGCGCGAATCACTGGCAGATCTATTCCCGCATTATCATGCCGTTGGCGCGTCCGGCCCTGGCCACCGTGGTCATCTTGACGTTCCTGGCATCCTGGAACAATTTCTTGTGGCCATTGGTGGTGATTGACTCGCCCGACTTGCGTACCGTCCCGCTGGCTATCACCGCCTATCAAGGGCAGTATGCCATTGCCTGGGGGCCCCTCATGGCAGCCGCCACACTATCACTGGCTCCAGTCCTGCTGGTGTATGTGCTGATGCAAAAATACGTCATCGAGGGCATTGCCGTATCCGGCCAGGGGGGGCGCTAAACTGCTCCGTGCGCTTGCTCTAAAAGGTGCTACTATCTGTCCGTGATTGTTTCCGCTCCACTGCCGGACGCCGCCCGTCTCGCCGAATGTGAGACGCGCGCGCTCGATACGATCGAGCGAAACGTGCGTGTCTTTCGTGGCGAGACGATCGTTGCGCCCAGCCCGTCATATGAGGGGCTGTGGGCTCGGGACACCATGATCGTTGCGCTTGGACTGATCGACGCCGGCCGAACCGAGCTGGCGGGGCAGCTCTTGCGCACCTGGGCCACCTATCAAATTCATCCCGACGACGACCCGGCTGACTACGTGTTGCTCAATAAGCACCGGCTGAATTGGACCGAGGAGGATATCGCGCCTCCGACTGCCGACTGGCTGTGGCAAAACCGCGGAGGCCTGGTGACGTCGGTGTACCAGGGACGGACCACGTTCCCGGACGGCACGCGCGAGATCTACAGCTGCCATCCCGATCCCGACAGTACTGCGTGGTGGCTGATCGCCTGTGGACGGTATGCCGCCGCGACCGGCGATCGACAGCTGACGGATGAGCTTAAAGCTCAGTTGCAGGCTGCCCTGGATAATCTGGCTCGGCGGGATAGCGACGGCGACCTCTTGATCGAACAATGTCCAAATGAAGATTGGGCGGACCACATGCGGCGGCACGGCAAGGTGACGTACACGCAGGCAGTGTGGTACGGCGCGTTATGCGCCGCCGAGTCACTTGGGACTTGCCGGACCACAGCCGGCTCACGTCCGCGCGGCCATCCGGCACACCCTGCTTCGCCCTTCCGGGCTGCTGGACTGGTGTTGCCCTCGGACGCGCAGCAAGCGGGTCGCACAGGACTTCTCACTTCTCATCCTGCATAGGGTTCTGGAGGTCGATGAGTCTGGGCCACTGCTGCTCAGCCTCGATCGGTTGAAAGCTCCCTATGGGCATCGCGTGGTGACACCCGCCTTCCAATCTCGATCCATGGGGCCGTACCACTTCAAACGCGGCGAGTATCAAAATGCCGGAGTGTGGACCTGGCTCACGGCCTGGGAGGCCCAGGCCAGGGCGCTGTGCGGCCAAACCGACACGGCCCGGCGCTTGATCGCGAGCTGCTTTTGCCCGGGGTGCGATCGAGTCTACGAATGGGTCGAGCCTCGACACGGCGATAGACATAATGCTGACTTCGCCACGGGGGCGGGAAGTATTTTGAGCGCGCTGGCGCGCCTCCGTGAGGCAACTGCCTCATCGTAGATGCCACCCTTTAAGCGACGAGACGCACCGCACGGTGCGTCCCGGCCACGTCGCCATGCCCGGATAGCATCTCCGTCGTAGCACACGGCCTGTGTGCCGTGTGATCCTGCCCCCGAACCGGCCATATCCACCACCGCGCGACACCGCCCCACCACCATCATCCCGGGATGGCGGCCTGTCTCCACGCCACCAGCGGCGCCACACCCCACGGGGGGCGGCCTTCGTTCGCGACCACCTGCGATGGTGGTAAGACGCGGTCGCGTCCTCCCCATGCTCCCTCGACATCGCCCACCGAGCGGGCAGCCGTTCGAGGTTTGCCGCCTGAACTGTACAATCTGCGAATCCTTACACTCAGTTGCGTGAGGATTCGCAGACTGGCACGTAACGCGGGTAGTAGGATGGATCGTTTCCGGGCGACCCACCATTTTTGGCCGCCCGGCACGTCGCGTTCGTCTTACTCGGCCGAGCCGGCAGGCGCAGTGTGGGCGCCGGGGAGGGTCAGGTCGCGTTCGATCGCGGCAAGCTCCTCGGGAGTTCCCTGGACGCGAGGCCCGGTAAACCAGCGATGAGCGGACAAGACCCAGTACGCGCCGCTGAAGAGCAACACGGCCCCCACGGCGACGATGGTGTAATTGAACGTGTTGCGGTTGATCGGATTCACGGTAGGCAGCATGAACAGGATCGTGATGAATACCACCCATAGCACGGCGATGACGCCGACCGGCGTGCTCCAGCGGCCCAGGTGCCAGGGGCCGCGCTGAAAGCGGTCACCGGCCCGCAGACGAAGATAGACGGGAATCACGTACGCGATGTACAGTCCGATGACGGCGATTGAGGTGACGGCAGCGTAGGCCGTCGCATTGAATAGGTACGGCAATCCGAGGATAAACGCCCCGACTGTAGCGAGCAATATCGCATTCGTGGGCGTTCGGGTTCGCTTGTTGATCTGGTGCCAGAAGTTCGATCCGGGCAGTGCGCCGTCTCGCGAGAACGCGTAAATCATGCGTGAATTCGCCGTGACGGACGACATACCACAGAAGAACTGAGCGCCGATCACAATCAGGAGCAAAATCAGGCCGCCTCGTTTGCCGATGGCATCAAAGAAGATCTGCGCGGGCGGCACCAGTGCCCCGACCTCAGTTGAGTACTTCTGTATCGCAAACGTCACACCCAGAAGCAAGATCCAGCCGGCCACCAGCGACACTACGATCGACATCACGATAGCCACCGGCGCGGTGCGTGCCGCGTCGCGGGTCTCCTCCGTCATGTGTGCCGACGCATCGTACCCCGTGAAGGTGTATTGCGCCAGCAACAGGCCGAGCAGGAAGACGTAGAAGATCGAGCTCCACCCGGTGTTGTTGACGAAATGAGTAAACACAAACGTGCCCGACTGATGGTGACTGGGAATAAAGAGCAGCGCTCCCACGATAATCAGAACACCAAAGATATGCCACCAGACGCTTACATCATTCAGAAAGGCCACCAGGCGAACGCCAAACGTGTTCACTAGCCCGTGGAGGAAGAGCACGATCGCATAGATAAGGATCACGTTCTTGGGTGCCGTGCCGTAGGTCGAGACATTGCTCAGGTACGCAGTCACGAAAAACGCGAGCCCGAAGTCGATTCCCGCCGTGACCGCGATCTGCCCCAAGAGATTGAACCAACCCGTGAACCAGCTCCAGGCCGGTGCGTTTTTGTCGGCCAGCTTGGCGGACCAGTAATAGAGGCCACCCGCCGTGGGGAAGCTCGAACAGATTTCCGCCATGGCGAGTCCGACGATTACGACGAATATCCCGACCAGAGGCCAGCCAATACTCATTATCACGGGCCCGCCGGTATTCATGCCGTAGCCGTACAAAGTCAGGCAACCGGACAGAATAGAAATAATGGTGAACGACACGGCGAAGTTCGAGAAACCGCCCATGCGCCTCAGGAGCTCCTGTGCATAGCCGAGCTCGTGCAATCGTTCCTCGTCACTTATGCCGCTCAATCCACGCACGCGGGACCCGTCAACCACGTCCTTTGCCATGTGTACTCCTTCGCAACTATTGATGAATGCGTGAGTCCGAGATATCGGTATACTACCGCAGAAAGCCCGTGGGTGAAACAATGCAGGCAGTTGCGCCGCCAACCATACACCTCAGAGTGACCTCCGAGGCGCAGGAATACCTGCTCAGTCGAGGCTCCGCGGCCTTTATCTGGGCTTCCACGCACCGCTGCTGTGGAGGAGGGATGACACTTCTCGCGGTATCCACCCGGGCGCAGCCGGGGCGGAACTTCGAATCGATCGAGGGCTTGAGCTTCAACGTTTTCGTGGATAGGGCGCTCTGTGAGCGATCTGGAGAAATCGAATTGGGTATGTACGGCTTTGTTCGGCGGCGCCTCCAGGCGTGTTGGAACGGCTGCATCTTCGTCATCTGAACTCTCGCGTTGCGTCTACAACCGGCTAGCGCGAACGTGCGACCGGGTGGCGGGCGACACTGCACGTGGATAGAGCTTGAGGCCTCGGACACACGCCGAGGCTATATGGAAGGATGAACCACTAATGGCAACGGAAACGATCGCATCGATTGACATGTTGATAGATGGACGTCGTGCCGCGGCGGCGGATGGAAAGACCTTCGACACGAACAATCCAGCCACCGGACGTGCCATCGCGCGCGTTCCTGAAGCCGGACCTGAGGATGTCGATCGCGCCGTCCGGGCGGCACGCGCCGCGTTCGACCGGGGAAAATGGCCGGCGTTTTCCGCTACCGAACGGGGCCGCGTTCTACTACGGGCCGCCAGCTTGATTCGAGATCGGGCGAACCAAATCGCTCAGCTCGAAACGCGCGATGGAGGCAAAACGATCTCCGACTCGCGCGGCGAGGTGCTGGCGGCGGCGGCCTGTCTCGAGTACTACGCGGGCGCCGCAGCCAGGATCACAGGCGAGACTATCCCTGTCTCAGCTCCCGGGCTGGATCTCACGTTGCGCGAGCCGGTCGGCGTGTGCGCCCAGGTGATCCCCTGGAATTTCCCCATCGTGATGGCCGGCTGGAAGCTTGGGCCGGCACTCGCCGCCGGATGTACGGTGGTCCTGAAACCGGCCGAGCAGACACCCTTGACCGCACTCGTGCTGGGCGAGATTCTGCACGAAGCCGGGCTGCCGGACGGCGTGGTCAATATCGTTACCGGCCCGGGCGAGACCACCGGCTCTGCGTTGATCAACCACCCGCTCATCGACAAGATCGCCTTTACCGGATCTACCGAAGTGGGCAAAATTGTCATGCGCGCAGCCGCCAACGGCATCAAGCGCGTATCGCTCGAGCTCGGAGGTAAGAGCCCGAATATCGTCTTCGACGATGTCGACATAGCATCGGTTGTCGAGAGCTCGGTCTATTCCGTCTTCGGCAACGCCGGGCAGGACTGTTGCGCTCGCACGAGATTTTTCGTGCACGAGCGCATCGCCGACGCTTTCACCGAGGCACTGGCGAGACGAACGGCGCAATTGCGAGTAGGCGACCCGGGCGACGATTCCACCGAGATTGGCGCGATCATCTCTCCCGAACAACAAGCCAATGTCGAACGGTACATCGACATCGGCAAAGGTGAAGGAGCACAGCTCATAGTCGGGGGCATTCGACCCGACAATGACGCACTGGCGAGCGGCAATTTTCTCATGCCGGCGGTATTCGCCGGCGTGAACAATGCCATGCGGATTGCACGCGAGGAGATCTTCGGCCCGGTGGTGGGTGTCATCCCATTCCACGACGAAGACGAAGCCGTTGCGCTGGCGAACGATACGCAATACGGACTGTCCGGTTCTATCTGGACGCGCGATATCGGTCGCGCCCTTCGAATGGTGCGGCGCGTACGCGCCGGCGTGCTCAGCGTCAACTCCAGCAGCTCGGTCCACCTCGAGGCGCCGTTTGGCGGCTTCAAGATGAGCGGGATGGGCCGCGAGCTCGGCATGAAAGCGCTGGACCTGTATACCGAGGTGAAGAACGTGTACATCTCGGTGGATTAACCCGTCACCCTCCAGTCTTTTGACGCCTTTCGGTCGTATTGAGTGCGTCGCCGGCACCCGTCCTATTTTCTTTCAAGCCGTAGAATGCCATGGAGCGGATTCCTGGCGTGCGATGCCGTTGGAGCCGTCTCCGTCTTCGGCCGGCGTTGTGGCGAGTGGTAACACAAACAAGGGGTAACCAACATGTCGACTGGACCCGTTCCTGGCATCCTGACCCTGGACGAGCTACGTGAGGAGATCGGTCGCGGCGAGATAGAAACCGTGCTGGCGGTGTTTCCGGATATGTACGGGCGGCTGATGGGCAAGCGGATAACGTCGCACTTTTTCCTCGACCACGTCGTCGGCGACGGCTATCACGCCTGCAACTATCTGCTGACGGTCGATATGGAGATGGATCCGGTCCCCGGATATGCTTTTGCAAACTGGGAGAAAGGATACGGAGACTTTCACTGCGTCCCCGACCTTTCCACCCTTCGCCGTGCCTCGTGGCTTCCACGCACTGCGCTCGTGCTGTGTGATGTGGAAAGCGAGTCCGGAGATTCCCCGGTCGAAGTGGCTCCGCGCCGCATGCTCCAGCGTCAGCTACAGAATGCCCGCGAAGCCGGCTTTTCCGTCATGGCCGGATCTGAGATCGAATTCTATGTGTTCGACGACAGCTACGAGAGCGCCAAGAATAAGCACTATCACGACCTCCAGCCGATGAGCTATTACTACGAGGACTATCACATCTTTCAGGGAACGAAAGAAGACGGCCTGGTCGGTGCCATCGTGCGCGCGCTGGGCGGCAGTGGCGTTCCGGTAGAGTTCAGCAAAGGGGAATGGGGGCCGGGGCAACAAGAGATCAACCTCGAATATAGCGAGGCGTTGGTACAGGCTGACCGCAACGTCGTCTACAAACACGCGGCCAAGGAAATCGCCTACGCTCAGGGCAAGTCGGTGACGTTCATGTCTAAGTGGGATGAAACCCTGGCCGGTTCAAGCATGCACATCCACATCAGCCTGTGGGATGCGGACGGTAATCCGGCCTTTCCAGGGGAAGAACAGGTTGGTCCGCTCCGCGTGACGGATACCTTCCGCTGGTTCCTCGGTGGTTGGATGAAACACACGCGCGCCCTCACTGCACTGTATGCGCCGTACGTCACATCGTATAAGCGCTACCAGGTGGGTTCGTTTGCCCCCACGGGCATCGCGTGGAGCTTTGACAATCGTACGGCGGGCTTCCGTGTCGTCGGGCATGGTCCCTCGTTGCGCATCGAGTGCCGGATTCCCGGCGCCGATGCCAACCCCTACATCGTGTATGCCGCGGCGTTGGCGGCGGGGCTCGACGGCATCCGTAACCAGATCGAGCCTCCATCGATCTTCGAAGGAGATATCTATCAGTCAAGCGAGTTGCCGCACGTGCCGATGAGTCTGGTGGAAGCGACCGCGGAGTACGAGCGAAGTGATTTTGCGCGTCAAGCGTTGGGCGAGGACGTCTTCAACCACTACCTGCATTTTCTAAAAACCGAGCAGCGCAAATTTGACGAAGTCGTCACGTGCTGGGAACGCGCTCGGTTTTTCGAAAGGGTTTAAGGGGAACACATGCGCCTGAATAACAAAGTCGCCATTATCACGGGTGCCGGTTCCGGTATAGGCCGTGAAGCAGCACTGATCTTCGCGCGCGAAGGCGCACGCGTGGTCGTCGCCGATGTGAGCGAGGATGCCGGCACTCGAACTGTGAACGACATCGGGGCGATTGGCGGGGACTCGATCTTTGTCGCGACCAACGTCGCGCGTGCTGCCGACGTCGAGGCGCTGGTCGCGGCCGCCGAAGATCGTTTCGGCCGGGTGGACGTCATGTTCAACAATGCCGGCATATTTCCCGACGCCGATGGCTCGGTATTGGACACCTCGGAGGACGTTTGGGATCTCGTGATGAACGTTAACCTCAAGGGTGTGTTTTTGGGCTGCAAATATGTGATCCCAGCCATGCAGAGGGCCGGCGGCGGCTCGATCATCAACGTCGCGTCGTTTGTCGCCCTGGTGGGAGCGGCGACTCCACAGATCGCCTACACCGCGAGTAAGGGCGGGGTGCTATCGATGACACGTGAGATTGCGATCGAATTCGCCCGTCAAAATATCCGCGCCAACGCGCTCTGCCCCGGACCGGTCGACACGCCGTTGCTCCAGTCCATCCTGTCCGATCCAGTCAAGCGGGAACGCCGCCTGGTTCACATCCCGCCGGGCCGTTTTGCGCAGGCAGTGGAGATTGCAAATGCGGCGCTGTACCTCGCTTCCGATGAGTCGTCATACGTCAATGGGGCGACATTCGTGGTGGACGGCGGCATCACCGCCGCGTACGTGACACCGGAATAGTTCAGGCAGGGCGCGCTGGGGTAAGTGGTAGTATGCGCTTGAGACACGCCGGGTGCGGAGACACTTTTTGACAGGTGCGTGAGCAAGCATCCAAGGATGGGGCCACGGCCTCGGGAGCTGGTGAAGTCGCGATGTCGGTCATGGAACGCAACCACGTAACCATGTATGGCACCGGCACGACTCCCATGTTGTTCGCTCACGGCTATGGCTGCGATCAGAATATGTGGCGACTGGTAGCACCCGCCTTCGCCGACTCGTACAAGGTCATCCTGTTCGATCACGTGGGGGCGGGGCAGTCCGATCTCAGCGCCTACGATCGCACCAGATACAGCACGCTGCAAGGCTATGCCGATGACATCCTTACTATCTGTCGCGAGCTAGGCCTCGAGAACACGATATTTGTCGGACATTCCGTGAGCGCCATGATTGGCATCCTGGCGGCAATCAAGCAGCCGCAATTCTTCAGCAAGCTCATCCTGCTCGGCCCGTCGCCGTGCTACATCGACGACGAAGAGTATCGCGGTGGCTTTTCACGTGAGGATATCCGTGATTTATTGGAATTCCAGCAAAGCAACTATCTCGGGTGGTCCAGTCAATTGGCTCCGGTCATCATGGGGAATGCCGATCGACCGGAGCTGGGCGAGGAGCTGACAAATAGTTTTTGCCGCACCGACCCCGAGATCGCCAGGCAATTTGCAGCCGTGACGTTTTTGTCCGACAATCGCGCCGACCTCCCGAATCTCACCGTCCCTTCTTTAATCCTGCAGTGTCAAGAAGACGCAATCGCGCCCGTGCCCGTGGGAGAGTTCGTCCATGCCCATACGCCAGGGAGCACGCTGGCGTTCATGAAGGCGACCGGACACTGCCCACAACTGAGCGCGCCCGACGAGACCATCGCGGCCATCCGAAACTTCCTCGCGGATTGATCCAGGTCCGATTGAAGTGCTCGGCATGAACGATGTCGCACTGAGGGAAAGCCTTCTCGATCTCTACGAGCAGGCGCCATGCGGTTATATCTTTACGTCCGCCGACGGAACAATGGTCCGCGTGAACCAGACGTTTATGCAGTGGACCGGATACCCGCGTGACGAGCTTGAATCCCGGAGACTTCAAGACCTGCTCACCGTGGCCGGACGGATCTTCTATGAAAACCAATACGATCCGCTTCTGCGCATGCAAGGCGCGGTTCGGGAAGTGTCGTTCGACCTTGTCTGCAAAGACGGAACCCGTCTGCCGGTGTTGGTCAATTCAGTCGTGCGGCCCGGTACCGACGGGCTGCCGGCACTGGTTGCCAGCACCATATTTTCGGCCGTGGACCGACGAGAGTACGAGCGCGAGCTGTTGCGGGCACGCCTCCGTGCCGAGCAGCTCGCGGACGTGGTAACAGCGTCGATCGATGCCATCATCATGTGTTCCGTGGACGGGCCTGTACTTAGCTGGAACGCGAGTGCCGAGCGACTATTCGGCTATGCCGCCGAGAACCTGGCCGTGCTGTCATTGCCCGATATTTTGCCGTTCAGCGCCGCCGGCTATGAAGTGACCATGCAGACCTTGCGCGCCGGCGCGCCGATTCACACCGACACGGTCGCCGTCCACGCCAGCGGAAAGTCGATCGACGTATCGATTTCGATGACGCCGCATGCCGATGAGCTCGGCTTCATTACCTCGGTGTCGGCGATCATTCGAGACATTTCAGAACGGCGCGCGCTCGAACGACTTCAACAAGAATTTCTGGCGATGGCCAGTCACGAGCTTCGAACTCCGTTGGTGGTAATACAGGGCCAGGCTCAGTTGATGCAGCGGCGAAGCGCCTACAGCGAGCGGGGTATGGCGGCCATTATTTCCCAAACCCGGCAGCTTGCGCGTCTCATAGACGACCTCCTCCTGGCTTCGCAGATCGAAGCCGACCGGTTCGGCGTGCATCTGGTCGAGCTCGATCTGGCGTCGGTGCTGCAGTCCGTGGTCGATAGCCTGGCCGCTGACCGTGACAACGTGGCCCTCCGTGTACCACCCCATCCCGTGATAATTCTCGGCGACCGGCACCGGCTCGAACAGGTCATCGCCAACCTGTTGACCAACGCCATCAAATACTCGCCGGAGGACGGGGATATCGTACTGAGTCTCCAGGTTGAAGGCAATCGTGTGCGCTTGACCGTCGGCGACAACGGCATGGGAATTCCCGGAGATGTCATTCCTCACCTGTTCGATCGTTTTTATCGAAGCCCCGACGTAGTCGAGGTCACAAAAGGGGCCGGACTCGGACTGTACATCACCCGAACGATCGTGGAAGCGCACGGTGGGACCATCAGCGTGGCGTCGGAAGTCGGGCGTGGCAGCACCTTTACGCTGGCATTTCCCGCCGTAGAGGAGAGCTCCGCGTAGCGACTCCGGGTAGAACTCGGGGCATAGTGACATCCGGGACTGGTGTAATGACCATTGACTATCGGTGGACGTATACTTGCCTATATTACGAACCGGTACCGTTCACACATGCGCACTATGCTCACGGGAGGTATCCAGATCGTGGCCGAAGCAACTCTCACCGGACCGGCGGCACGTGCTACCGCGGAGGGCGCGCCTCCACGAAGCGACTTTCAGATTGTGCCTGTTGCGGGCATACCGATTGTCGTCGCGGTAGTCGCAGCTCTCATTGTTTCCATTGCCGGGAACTGGCTGTGGGCACTGGACTTCTTCCACGTCGTTGGCGGCGGCCTGTGGACCGGGATCGACCTCTTTGTTGGTTTTGTGATTGGGCCGATTCTCGGCGGATTACCTCTTCCGGCTCGGAGAGAATTTTCCATCCGATTTATGCCCAAAATGCTCCTCGTCATGCCCACACTCGTGACAATGACTCTTGCCTCGGGGTGGCAGTTGGCGCGTCATCTGGGAAACCTGTCGAGCTCGTACTCGCACCATTCCTGGCTCGTCGCCTCGTACGTGGTCGTGGGAGTGATGGCGGTGGTAGCAATAGGGGTACTGGAGCCCGCGAATCTGGCGGTGCTGTTCGAGCTCAAGAAGCCTCGCCCGGACGGTGAACGCATAGCACGTCTCATGCGTCGATTCATTTACACGGCGGGAATCACCGGTGCAATGCAGGTGGCAACGCTCGTCATCATGACCAGGATCGCTACATGGTAACTGGTGAAACGGTGCGAGCTTCCAACTCCACACGAATGCAGGATCCGCTTTCGGCTATCGCGCTCTGCGCCACCGGCGCGCTGGCCCTCATTGTGGTTGGCGGCATCTATCTCGCGTCCTACGTTCCCAGAAGCGTCCCGCTCGCTCCTCCAGTTATCCTGCTGGCGGCGGCTGGAATAGCGCTCGCGAGTGCCGTCGTCATGCTCAGTCGTTTGCGCGACTTCGCCTGGAATCGGTTTTTTCAGGTTTTTAAATGGACCTTGCTGGCCTATACCGTGATCGCGGGAATGATCGGCTACGCGTTTGTAACAGATGGCACGCGCGGTTCAGTGCTCGTGATCCTCGTCTTGATGCTGGCTGTGTTCGCGGCCGATATCCCGCTACTGTTGGCATTCTCGGTGGCTCGCTACGCGGACCCAGTGGCCTAGGCAGCAATCGGTACATGGATAATGAAGCATCGTAGTGGGGGAACTTGTGCACAATCGCCATACAGCTCGAGGCGTCGGCCTTGCCGCTTCGACCTCGCGGGACGCCGTTCTGACGACCGCGAGTGCGGTTGAGCGGGAGGGTTTCGCTTCTTTCTGGTTGAACAATCCACCAGGCGCGAATGCGCTCGCGCTGCTCGGAGAAGTTGCCTCGATCGCGCCGACTCTCCAGCTTGGTGTGGGCGTGATACCGTTTTCCAGCCGGTCGCCGGCCCAGGTCGCTTTCGCCGTGGCGGAAGCAGGCGTGCCGCGCGAACGACTCTATCTGGGGGTTGGAAGCGGTTCCGGGACCGGCGGGCTGCAGCGTGTAATCGACGGCGTCAAGGCTCTCCGAGAGGAGTTTGACGGGCACATCGTGGTAGCGGCATTGGGCCCGAAAATGTGTCGGTTCGCCGGCGAGGCCGCTGACGGAGTCCTGTTCAACTGGCTGACGCCCGAGTACGCGGTGAAGTCGAGTGAGTGGGTCCTGGAGGGTGCGCAAGCAGCAGGCAGAAGCGCTCCCCGCATGATGGCGTACGTACGGACTGCACTTGGCGAGAAAGCGATCGAGCGTTTGGGTAAGGAGGCATCCACCTATGCGTCGATTCCCTCGTACGC
The DNA here is from genome assembly GCA_963737125.1 of uncultured Chloroflexia bacterium. Lineage (GTDB taxonomy): Bacteria > Chloroflexota > UBA5177 > UBA5177 > UBA5177 > JANWJD01. The sequence goes on from CAVTRL010000001.1 coordinate 1,060,683, forward strand.
GGCGCACTTTCGACGCATGGGCACCACTGCCTTCGATACTGGAATCGCGGCACACTCTCCCGGCGACATTGGGCGTGCGCTGGCCGCATGGGACGGGGTAGTCGATGACGTTGTCGCCCGGGTGATTACTGAAAGCGAGCGTGCGGATCAAATCCTTCAGGTAGTGGAGGCGGCACGTCCTGCTCGGTAGAAGAGAGGGTATCAATGCCTATTTTGCGGATCGAACACCACGTCCCAAATTTCGAAAACTGGAAGCGGGCATTCGACAGTGATCCAGTCGGGCGGCAACGATCTGGTGTTCGCCGGTATTCGATCTTGCGGGACGTGGACGACCCCAACTACGTTCTCATCGATCTCGAGTTCAATTCGCGGGAGGAAGCCGAGGGTCTGCTGGTCGGCATGCAGCAAGTTTGGGGACGTGTTCAGGGCTCCATTATCGACGCGCCGCGGACGCGGATAGTCGACATCGACCAGACCGTGGAATTCTGATCGCGGCCCTCGCCGCGGTGTTCTTCGGCGTGAATCCGTCAGCACTTCTCGTGGTGTAGCGTGGCCAATTCTTTGCGTGACCTGGACGCGATCAACATTCGGGATTTCCTTGAAGACGCCGCACGGGACGTGCCGGACGATACCTTCCTCGTATACGGTGAGGAAAGCATCACCTACGCCGAGTTCAATCGGCGCGTGGACCTGGCTGCCGCCGCCTGGCACAAACTGGGCGTGCGCAAGGGCGACAGGGTCGCCTTCATGCTGGAGAACCGCCCCGAGTTTCTGCAATGCTGGCTCGGTCTGGCCAAACTCGGAGCAATAGTGGTCGCCATCAATACGCGCTGGCAACGTGGCGAGGTCGACTATTTCCTCGGTCTTACGGAGCCGGCATTCGCGCTCGTCGGCGCGCCATTCCGCGATACCTTCCGGCACAGTGCGGAGCGTGCCTCATCTCTGCGAGCTGTGTACACATTTGGAGCTGACCCGGATTATTTGGACTTCGCGGCACTATTGCAGATGCCCAGTGGCGAGGTTCCGCCGGTACCGCTACGCGCCGGCGATCTTATCAGTTTCATCAGTACATCGGGCACCACGGGCCGGCCAAAAGCAGTCATGCAGACCCACGGCAACTATGTCTTGACTGGGGAGGGATACACTCGTTGGGTAGAGTTGCGTCACGGCGAACGCATCTATCTCTGCCTGCCGTTGTTTCATATCAATTCGCAGGCGTACACGGTAATGGGAGCGATTGCGGCGCGCGCCACGATCGTGCTGGTGGAACGTTTTAGCGCATCACGATTCTGGGCCGACATGAACCGATACGAGGTCAATGTCTTCAACCACATCGGCTCCATGCTCGTGGCGCTCGCGAATCGGGATCCGGCCCCCGACGAAAGGTCGCACCGTGTACGACTCACCTACGGTGGCCCCGCTCTCGAGGCGCCGGTTCGCGAGCGAATTGAGGACAGATTCGGCTTGACCGTGATTTCCGGCATCGGGATGAGCGAGACCACCTATGGACTGATGGAGCCACTGCACGAGGCACGGCGCTCGGCCACGCTGGGACGTCCCCGGCAGCACCTTGATCCGCGCATCGTGAACGAGGCGCGAGTAGTGGACGAGCAAGGAAACGATGTGAGGCCGAACGAGGTTGGTGAACTGATCTTTCGGAGCCCGGTACAGATGAAGGGGTACTACCGGGATCCGGAACAGACTGCTGCCGTTCTTCGGGACGGGTGGCTGTACACCGGTGACCTGGTTCGACAGGATGAGGACGGGTACTTCTACTTCGTGGACAGGAAGAAAGACATAATTCGGGTAAAGGGTGAGAATGTGGCGTCATCCGAAGTCGAACGGACCCTCAACGGACATCCCGCAGTCCTTGAATCAGCGGTGGTCGGCATACCATCGGTGATGACCGACGAGGAGATTGTGGCGTTCGTGGTGCTGCGCCCACAGGTCACCGCGACCGGCGACGAGCTCGTGGCGTGGTGTCGAAGCGAGCTGGCATCCTTCAAGGTTCCTGGACACCTGTGGATCGAGCATTCGTTGCCCAAGACCGAGACGTTACGTCCGGAGAAACATCGGCTTCGAGCCCTCGCCCTCAAGTATTTGAGCTCGCCGCCAGAAGGCGACTCAGGTCGCCCGGTGACGCCGTGACCGAGCGGAACGAGGAGGCAAAACCCGCCAGAAGCCCCGCGAAAATCCAATCGCACATGGCCAGTAGTACGCCGGATCGGGTGGTGGTACGTGGCTTCGATCTGGTCGAAGATCTCATGGGATCGGTCAATTTGGGCGATATGGCGTTTCTGGAGCTCACGGGTCGTCTGCCCAATGCCGGAGAATCGACGGTCTTCAACGCTATGCTCGTGTCCCTGGTAGAGCACGGCATTACTCCCAGCACGCTCGCGGCCAGGCTGACCTACGTAGGAGCGCCGGAAGCGTTGCAGGGTGCGGTCGCAGCGGGACTGCTCGGGCTGGGTTCGGTGTTCGTCGGCACCATCGAGGGGGCGGCGCGCATCGTGCAGGAGTCGATCGAGGGGGCATCCGCCGGTGAAACTCTCTCGGATCTCGCGGCTGCCATAGTCACCGATTATCGCGGCCGCAAGGCACCTATCCCGGGATTGGGCCACCCGATCCACAAGCCGGTCGATCCTCGTGCCACTCGCCTGTTTGCACTCGCGCGCGAGCACGCCATTGCCGGTCAATTCGTGGATCTAATGCTGTTGGTGCACGAGGAAGCAGAACGCCAAACCGGTCGCCGGCTGCCAATAAACGTCACTGGGGCGATCGGTTCAATCGCGAGTGAGCTCGGCATTCCCTGGAGGATCTGCCGAGGACTGGGTATCATGGCCCGCTCCATTGGGTTGGTGGCACATGTGCTCGAGGAAATCCGAGAGCCGATGGGAAACGAAATCTGGCGCCGCGTGGAAGCTGAGGTGGGCGAACTCTAGCCCAAACGGTCGCCATCACGGTAAGTACGAAGCAATGTGGAACGTCAAGCCCAAAAATTCGTATAGTGGGTGTAAGCGTTGCGGGCAATTTGGTCAAGTGAATTGCCCCGAGATCGTTGCACTGGCGCCAGAAAGGGGACACTGAGAGTTGCCACCTACCAACAACCGCCCACAGCACGAGCCGGATAATTTTGCGCCCGACGAGCGACCGGGGGCGGATACCTTTGTGTATTGCAAAGGATGCGGAACTCAATTGGAGAGTCGATCGCGATTGCAGAAGCCAAAAGTGGTCGTCGATGTGATGATGTGCGAACCGTGCCGGGAGAAGCACGGCCACCAATTGATGCCCTCGCCGGGATCACCTACGTTTTGTTACCGCTGCGGTGGTCCGGAAGAAATATATTCCGAACCCGCAATTACACCGGTTATTCACCATCTCTGCCCCCGTTGTCTACCGGAGCGCGCGGCACGTTACGTGGACGGTAATTTCGAGACACCGCTGAAGCAACCGGAAGTCGAAGCCTCCACTCCGGTGTGAATCGCTTCGATCAGCGCCAGGTAGAGCAAACGTATCTCCACGAAGAGTGTCTCGAGGTGCCGCCGTGGCAGGTCTAGAGCACGAGGATTTCGAGCGCGTGCGATCCGAAATCCTCGCGGCGTGGGCCAAAGCCGACTCGCGTGATGCCGGACTCGCAGTCATGGTCGAGTACGGACGAAAATACGGCTTTAAGAATGTAATGACTGTCCTTCAGGGTCGAACGCCCAAGCGTTTTGCCGGTGGCCAGGATGTTGATTCGTGGATCGGGGCGAGAAAAAGGGAGGAATCCCAGGACTGAATGCCCGGCATACAGCGTTGAAACGCCAGGATCATAGACGATCAGCATGCAAATCGGTATGATGGAGCCTGCACGATGGTTACAAAGGAGGTACGGAATGGCGATCGGGAAGACTGAGCTAGCCCAGCAAGTGGCCGAACAGACCGGATTGAGCCGGCCGGATGCGAACAAGGCTGTCGACGCCGTACTCGACTCAATCACGGCCGCCCTTCAGAGAGACGATGAAGTACGTCTCACCGGCTTCGGTAGCTTCAAGGTGACCAACACCAAGGCGCGTACCGGTCGTAATCCGCGCACCGGCGCACCACTCGACATCGCCGCTGGAAAGCGACCCACATTTACGGCGGGCTCTCGACTGAAGCAATCCGTTGGTGGTGGGAAGTAGCTGAATTCGTTCTACCTACACGGGAGCTTCACTGCGGGGCGGGCCCAGGCTCGCCTCTTTTTTATGCTTAGAATCGGCTCGCCAGGTACCGTTTGGTACCATTCTGTGGCGGCGCACGGTGCATATCAACGGTGCACGCGCATGCGTGCCGGGTATGGTCGCCTGTCCGCCATGACGTTCGTCCTCGTGAGTCACCACGCCGGCGCACCACGAGGCACGCAAACCTGCGGAGCCGGCCGGCCAACTTGAAGGAGCCTAGCCAGTGCTTGATCTCGAATTGACCTCCGATCAGACCCTTTTGGTCGATACGGTACGCGACTACATGGCAAAAGAGTTCGCGCCCACCATCGGAGAAAACGACATCAACCACTTTTACGATCCGGCGACGTTTGCCAAGCTGAGCTCGCTTGGCCTTACCGGGATCTGTTTCCCCGAACGCTACGGCGGTGCCGGCATGGATTATGTCAGTTTAGGGCTCGTGTCCGAGGAGCTGGAATACGTCGATCACTCATTCCGCACGATCATGTCGGTGCATGTGGGGCTATGCGGCTGTGGCATCTTCATCTGGGGGACCGAGGAACAGAAGCAGCGCCTGCTGCGGCCCCTCGCTGCCGGTGAAAAGTTTGGTGCGTTTGGCCTGACCGAACCGGGCGCCGGATCGGATGTCGCCGGTTTGCAATCGACCGCTCGCCGTGACGGCGACTCCTACATCCTGAACGGCGAAAAGACATGGGTATCGTACGCCGACTATGCGGACACGTTTCTCATCTTCGCCAAAACGGACCCTGACGCCAAGCACCGGGGCATCTCCGCGTTTGTCGTCAATCGCGACGAGGCCGGCCCGGGCTTCACGACGCAGCCGATAAAGCATAAGGCGGGTATTCATGCCGGAGACACCGGGAGCATCAGCATGTCGGACGTGCGGGTACCCGCTGGCAACCGTCTGGGAGAAGAAGGAGAAGGCTTTAGCATCGCCATGAGTTCCCTTGAAAACGGGCGATACACCGTGGGCGCCGGGGCTTGTGGCACAATCCGCGCATCGCTCGACTACAGCGTGGCCTATGCCGGCGAGCGTGAGGCCTTTGGCCAACCGATCGGGCGGTTTCAGCTCGTGCAGCAGATGATCGCCAAAATGTACCAGCGCTACGAGGCGGGACGTTTACTGTACCTGAAGGCGGGGTGGCTCAAGAATTGCGGACAGCTATCGAATCGGGCCGTGTCCCTCGCGAAGTGGTACTGCTGCGATGCTGCCTGGGAGTCTGCATCCGACGCCGTCGAGGTGCACGGAGCCTACGGCTACTCGGACGAATATCCGGTCTTCCGCTTCCTCCGTAACTCAAAAGCACCGGTTATTTACGAGGGCACTCGTGAAATCCACACGATGTTGCAGGGGGAATATGCCATGGGATATCGCACCGAGAAACCCGCGCGGCGTACCCTTCCTGCGTACGAGGGAGACCTGCAAGACGACCATCGTACGCCCGATCCCGATCGCACACTCTCTAGGTAAGCTTTTTGCCGGTGAGGCGCTCCTCTAAGTGTTCGAGTGCGCCGATCAGGTCATCTCGCTCCCCGATGAGTTCGTCAAGATCGCGTTCCAGGTCGGTTCGATTGCTGACGATTTCAAGCCACCGCTTGATTGCTGGAAATGCCGCCGACGAGTCGCCATCTCGCAGCAATTGTTCCGCGATGCCGGTGAACTCCAGCGTGTCACTCAACTCAGATATTTCGCGTTGGATTTCATGAAGCGATTCGGTAAGGTCCATGCGCATCAAAATTAATGCGTCGCGTGCGGTGTATCCTTCCACGGCAACCTCATCTGACTCATGGAGACGGCGCGACCCATCTCGAGCGGACGGTCCTACTGCGCGGGCGGAGCGACTTCGGGAATAACTGGTTTCTTCCGGCGATCGAAAGCTGCGTTGAGAATGGCTTCGATCTCGGTAACCCCGAGCACCACCATACGTTTTTTCCACGTGGATCCAGCGGCGGTATCGGGATAGCTGTACGTGATCACGACGCCGTCTTCCAGTTCATCGATCAGGATACCCCGTGCGTTTGCCTGATCGAGCTCGTACCCAAGTGCCCGGAAAAAATCCTGGTGACCGTTAGGAAAGGTAGCCCATACACCCTGGTGACGGGCATGCTGCGAATGCTTGCGCTCGGTGGCAAGTCTCTCGATCTGGTCGTGAAGCGTCTCCCGCTTGAAATGCTCAACGTGCGGGTCCAACTTGTGGAGTGCTCGCTGTAGCCGAACCAGGAACCCATCGGATACCTCCGCAAGACTGATTCGGCAGCTCGGTTCCTCATCGAGATAGGCACCCAGAGCGCGTAAGAGCCACTGGTACGTATTTTCCGGAGTTGGGCCGATACTCATCGTATTCTGGTCCGCCTTCCCGAGCAATGTGCACTGCGGTGTGACGCTATTGTACCCAAGGTCGCACCCTACGCCCGAAGTCACGGCCATACCCACCTTCAGGGCAAGCGACTATGCCCACGTTCGTGAGCATTTTCGGCTCTCAGTCCCGCCGACGCCCTCGACTTTTAGCGGATCCAGTCCGCCGAAGCACGGCATCGTGCGAGAGCCTCGCCGTGTGGAGTTCCAGTAACTCCAGCCCGTTTGGACGCTGGTGGCGGGTGCATTTACGACTGAGGCGACTCTGCCGGTTGGCTCTCCACCCGACGCAGGTGCATCGTCCGGTAGACAAAGACGATGGCTGTCAGGACCAGCGTGATCGCGCCGCCCATTACCAGCGCCGCCGGTGAGCCATATCGTTCCGCCACCCAGCCGGCCAGCAAGCTTCCAAACGGAGTCACGCCAAGAAACATGAGCGAGTACACGCTCATTACTCGCCCCTGCAGGTAGCGGGGCGTCAGGGTCAAAATTCGCGTGTTGGCGGTGGTAGCAAACAATGTCTGTGAAAGTCCCGTAAGTACCAGGAGCCCAACCGAAACAGCCATCAATCGCGAAAAGCCGAGTGCGATTTCTGAAAGAGTCAGACAGCATATTCCCACGTAAACCAGCCGGCGGGCGTACTCGCGCCTGGTGAAGAATGAGAGGAAGATCGCGCCGCACAGTGAGCCCAGGCCGGTCGAGGCCATCAAGAAGCCGTATCCGCTGGAGCCCACATGCAACACATACTGCGCCAACAAGGGCAGGAGTACGGTGAAATTAAGGGCAAACAGACTCGTAATCCCAACCAGGAGCAGCAGTGTGAGCACGACCGGCGCGTCGCGGAGATACGCGAGCCCTTCGCCCAGGTCGGACCAAACGCTTGCCGAGCGCGCCTCCGGCTTCGGCCGGCGCGGCTTGATGAGCAGCAGACCAACGATCACGGCGACGTAACTCAATGCATTGAGATAGAAATTCAACGAAAGGCCGAGAGCAGCCACCAGAATGCCGCCGATTGCAGGGCCGATAACCCGTGCCGCGTTAAAGATCGTGGAATTGAGTGCGACTGCGTTCAACAGCGCGTCCTTGCCTACGAGCTCGGGTACGAACGCCTGCCGAACCGGGGTATAGAACGCGTTGACGGTACCGAGTAGCCCCGCAAACACCAGCACGTGCCAGTACTGAACGGTTCCAGTGTGTACGAGCGTACCCAGACCCACGGCGAGCAGGAGCGACACGACCTGAGTAATAAGCAGAAGATCCCGCTTCGTCATGCGATCGGCAACGACTCCACCCAGCAACGACAGAATGAGAAGGGGTGTGAATTGCACGGTGGTGACGAGTCCCAACTTGAACGCGGAGCCGGTTAACTTCAAGACCAGCCATTGCTGTGCGACACTCTGCACCCAGGTTCCCGTCAGAGAGATCATTTGTCCGAACCAAAAGAGCCGGAACTCGCGGTACTGCAGTGCGGGCAGCCGAGCGCTGAGGGATTCGAAGATGCCTCCATCGACCTCATCCGACGTTTCTCTTTCACTACCAGCCTCGGGCGCGCTTGAGGGCTGCACCTCAAACGCCCGGGCCGTCGGTCAGAGACGGCGGCATGCATAAACGGTACGTATATCGCGAATCCACCACTCACGCTACCAATTGCAGGAGGTTCGGTAGCAATCGTGTTTCAACACAGTTCGGGCGGACACGATCACGCCACGTGCAGAATTGCACCGGCGGCTATGCCGGCCAGAGTGCCGACCGTCACAATCAGGAAAAACTCGATACCGCTTCGCAGTGGGCTCTTCAATGTGTATTGTGCCTTGAGCGCTCCGAACAAGATCGCGGTAAGGGCCGTGAGGACGTATGCCCATATCTGCTGTACGGGAAGCGGGAACAGGAACGGAATCACCGGAATAATTCCGCCCGCCACGAACGAAGCACCGATTATCAAACCCTGGCCAATCGGATGGCGCTCGTTGGCATCCACCACTCCCAGCTCATCGGTCACCATGGCATGCAGCCATCTGTCTTCATCTTCGGTTAGATGATCGACGACCCGATCGAGTAATCCGCCGCGAAAGCCCTTACGACTATAGATCGCACGGAGCTCGGCTCGTTCTTCATCCGGCTCGCTTTGGATCTCGAGACGCTCGGTAGCGATTCGATAGTCACGGATGTTCACCGCGGTATCTGCTGAGAGGTAGCCGCCCAGGGCCATGGAGATGCCACCGGCCATTACCTCGCCCAACGCGATGAGAACGAGATGGGTCGATCCTACGCTGCTGACGACCATCACGAAGACCAGCGTTGTCACCAGTCCATCGTTCAGACCGAACACGATTTCTCGTAACCACTCACCGCGATGAGGGTGTTGCTCTTCGATCGGTGGTGCGGAGCTCCGCGAACTTGAGCGATTCATTTCGTACCTGGAATCACCGCTACCGGTGCAGACATATGTCCCTGCATCGAGGGAGCAAGGGCCCGGTCGACCAGTTCGTAGGTGAGTGCGTTATCGGTCTCGGAAGCGTTTGGGTACGCGCAAGCCAAGATTGAGCGAACGACGCTGCTCCTTCCACGGATCACCCTCGTTGTGATAGCCAATCTTCTCCCAGTAACCCAATTGATCTTTATCCAGAAACTTCAGGCTGTTTACCCACTTCGCGCTTTTCCACAGGTACAGTTGGGGGACTATCAGTCGCAGTGGCCACCCGTGCTCGGGAAGCAGGGGCAAGCCGTCGTGACTGTGAGCGAACAGGACACCCTCCTCCATGCATTCACTCAGCGGAAGGTTTGTGCTGTATGGCACCATGCAGCCGAAGAGAACGAAGCGGGCATTCTCCACAGGCCGCACTATGTCCGCGATTGTACGAAACGACACACCCTCCCAGTGATTATCCAGCCTGGACCAGCGCGTCACACAGTGGATATCGCTCGTCGTTTTCACCTGCGGTAAGTCGAGAAATTCATAGTATGTGAGAGATATGGGTGTGTCCACCAATCCCGTGACAGTGAATCGCCAGGTAGCGGGATCAAGCGGCGGCGGACGGTTCACCGAAAGCACCGGCCACTTTTCCGTGAGTGCTTGCCCAGGCGGAAGCCGTCCGGCCTCACGTGCTGCTGCCTCCTGCCGTCTTCGTTCCCGACGTTCCATTCTTCACTCCCTCAGGCCCAGTTCACTCCGCAGCTTCTAAGCCTGAAACATAAACGTACACGTCGCCTCAGCACGATGCGGAGCGGGACTGGGACACGGCGGCTGCGGGCAGTTCGAGTATGAGGGCAAAGCAGGGACTTTGTCCTCTATACAAAAGCATACGCAAAGACTACACTGACGGTGCGTGCTGAGGCCTACCCACCTCCCCACCTCAAACGCCTTGTCCGGATGCGGCCGTCAACCTCCACCCCCTGTAGTCTGGTGGCGCGCGAGGATTAGTGCTGCTGGCGGTGCGTACCTACCGCGCGAACACTTGACTGGTCTGCACGTGGTTACCGCTTCCACAACTCCATATGATGTCCATCTGACGTCCACTCAATTCGCGCGCCGCAGTTTCATCCTCGGTAACAAACGTGCGATGACGCTGTCCCTGCCGGCAGCTTCCGGCGCGTCAGACTCTCTTTTGCACCCGCACAAATGGTTCGGCGCGTACCTCTACGGGCGAAAGTTTGTAGAGGCGCAACTCGTCTACGCGTGCCGCGAACGCGACGTGCTGCTCAGCCGCCGGAATCAAACCGGTTTGACCGTCGGCTTGACCACGGCGCGTCGCAACTTTGTCGTCGAGGGCCATTGGTGCAGTGAAGCGTACTTTGTGCCTGACAACATCCCGGCGTTCGCGTGTACGATCTCGGGCGGGCTGGATTTTGTGGTTGTACCGGAATTCGATATGCGCTTTTATCGAGCCTTGAGCGACTCCCTCAATGACTACCGTGTGGAAGAAATCGCTGGTGGACGGGTCATTTCGAACGCGTTGCCCTCGGGAACATATGACGACCAGACTGAAACGTTTAGACCGGACGGCACGCACTTGCCGGCGCGGATTTACGCCGCCGTGGGCGCAATCGGAGACCGCATATGGATGAGCGATGTGCCGGGTGAACGCCGGGAACGGAGAAAAATCTTTCGAAGTGACGCCGATCGCCGACGCTTTCTCGAGCAGTCCGCGGCATACAGCACCGATGGAGATCACGCGCCGTTATGGAACCAGAGCACCAGCCGGGTCTTCGCCCCGATTCGCCTGCACGTTGGGCGAGAAGGCACCGTGGTGTACGGGTTCGGTGGATCGAAATCAGAAGCGGTGCAACACATGGAAGAACTTCGTGATTCGCTTTCAATTCACCTGAAGCGTAAAGAAGATGCGACGGTGCAGAGCCTATCGCATACCGGGTTCGAGACGGGAAACTCGCGAGTCGACACCGCCGTCACGCAGGTCTTTGTTCGCTTGATGGACTCGCTGGTGGTACGGCGGGCAGTAGCGGAAGACACCGCACTGGCCGGTCCGGCCACCATGATTCTGGCAGGCAACCAGTACTTTCACGATTCCTGGAAGCGCGACGAAAACATCGCCCTCGGGTTTCTGTTAACACTGGGTTTTTACGATCTCGCACGTGAAGTAATCCGCGATTCCTGGCAGCTTCAAGATACCGTTAGCGGCCGGCTGCCCCAGCGCATTCGTGCCGGTGAAAGTCCGCCGTATCACTCGAGCGACGGCACACTATGGGCTGCGTGGCGACTGTACCAGTACTGGCGCTGCACCGGAGATGACTCTCTTCTCCGGGAGAAACTTTCCATGGTAGAGCATTTCCTTGAGGCAAGCATGCCTCGAACGGTCGACGGCCTTCTCCCTTCAGGCAAAACCACCTCACCCGATTATCTGTGGGAGACCTGGATGGATACGCCGCATACGCCGAGGGACGGCTTCCCGGTGGAGATTCAGATGCTGTGGATCGCCTGTTTGCGTGCCTGGCGCCCGCTGATCGCCTCACACAACGGCGACCTCGCGGCTCGGGTCGCCCGGGTTGAAGAAGCCGCGACCCGTGCGCTACGAAGATACAACTTACGGGGCATGCCGGCGGATAGCCTGGACGCTCAAGGGGCCGTGCGCGACTTCATTACCCCCAATCCGTACCTCGCGTTTGGGCTTGGCATCGATCTGGGATCGCGGGTCGAGCTAACGATGCGTGCTATCGGACGCAGTCAACTGGCCGGCCGGCAGGGCATCGCGACTCTCGCACCCGCCGACTGGGATCGCGTGTTCCCCCGGAGCTTTCTCGACGATCGTCGCAACGTCCGCGGTAAGCGCATGAACAGTGCCGGAAAATACAATTACCATCGCGGCGTCGAGTGGAATTGGCTCTCGCAATTCTTTGTATTGGCCGAATTGAAATTCGGCAATGCCGATCGAGCGTACGATACATATTTCAAAAAACAGGTTAATGGCGTCCTCGATCTCGCCGGGATCGGCGGAATGAGCGAGCTCCACGATCTCTCGGGGGCTCGCGGCCCCGATTTTCAAGCATGGAGTATGTCGGGCTTTCTGGAAGCCGCGCACGCTTTCGCGGGGGTGCAGATCGATGTGCCGGATCGACGCATCTGCATCAGGCCTCAAATTCCCCGCTCCTGGCCGTATCTGCGAGTTCGAAAATGGTTTGGCTCGGTTCCGTTCGACCTCGAATATACAGCTCGCGCGGGCGAACGAAGACTGCGCGTCGATTTCCCGGAAGGAAGCCCGGCAGAGACCCAGCTCGAGATCGCACTGCTGGTGCCGGCGCGAAACACGGTAGAGCGCGTGTCCCTGCAATGCAACGACTGCCCCCAACGACCCGACTATCGACGCGAGGTCGTACCGGGAACCAGAAGTGAGAGAGTGTGTCTCACGGTGCCGGCATCGTCCGCCGTGGAGGTAGTTACTTCACTCGGCGACTCGTGTTGGTGGCCGGGGCCGCACCGGCGGGTAAACGTGGGTCGGCGAGCCGCTCCGTGTGCCCCTCTATGATGAGGAGGCCGTGATGAGCACGCCGTTGGAATGGGAGGGCTGGCGTACAGTGAACGTCACTATCGTCGCTGTCTGTGCGCTCATACTTTTTGCCGTGTGCGGCATCATCTACGTGGCACGTCGAAACCGCCCTGGCGCGCCCGAAGCGCCGGTTGCTCCTCCAACACCGGGGAATACGGAAGAGCGCCGGCTTCGGCAGCAACGCATTGACCTGCAGGGGACAGAATTACTGGCGCGCCGCGTGGTCCTCGACGGCCGGCGCGGCACGCTGGGCGGAGACTCCGACCTGTTGGACGCAATGAGTACATTGGAGGAACGCTATCATCGCGGTGACATAACGGAAGACGAATTCGAAGCCGAGAAGATTCGTTTGCTTGGCGGATGAACGCGGCTTTGGATAGACGATTCGGGCGCATAGAACGGCTACCCCCGATTGGAACGTATTCGAACCAATCGGGGGCGGTCACCAGGGATAAGGAGGTCACTTATTCATACGCGACCGAAATACACCTGGATCACTGGACGGGCTGGTTTCCATGACGGGTGAAGAGTTGTTGCGTCGCGCGCGCGACGCATCGCAGAACGCGATCGCTCCATACTCTTTGTTTCCCGTCGGCGCGGCCGTCGAGAGCGATGACGGACGCATATTTCTTGGATGCAATGTCGAGTCTGCCTCGTATGGCCTGACGGTGTGCGCGGAGCGCATCGCGATTTTTTCCGCGCTTGCCGCCGGTGCCCATCCTATGACCATCGCAGTCACGTGCCCCGCGGGGGATTTAGCCGTACCGGACTCCCTGACTCCGTGCGGAGCATGCCGTCAGGTCATGCTCGATCAGATGGGGCCCGGTGCCGCGTGTCACATCGACGGCGTGGGCTCGTTTACGATCGAGCAGCTCCTACCTCATGGGTTCCGACTTCCGTAAGACACATCACTGACCCAACCGGAGAGCAGGTGCTTCCAGATCGATGTGGTGCTCGTCCGCTTCCACCGCTCCGCCGGTCATCAATAGGCCGACCTGTTCTTCGGTGGTTGTTCCCGCCGTGAATTCGCCCATGATGTTACCTTCGTACAGCACGACAATCCGATCGGCCAGAGAGAAGATCTCATCCAGTTCCGCTGAAACCAGAAGAATGGCCGCACCCGAGTCACGCTTTTCCACCAACCGCTCGTGAACGAACTGCGCGGCGCCAATATCCAACCCTCGCGTTGGCTGCGCCGCGATGAGCAAGGACGGGTTCTCGGAGAACTCACGCGCCAACACCACCTTTTGCTGGTTGCCGCCGCTCAGGTTGCCTACCGCTATGTCAGAGCGTCGCGGCCGCACGTCGTACTGCGCGACAAGCTTACGCGCCCAGTTTCGAATTTTCCCGCGATTGAGTACACCTGCGCGCGAAAAATTTGCATCGTTCTGAAGTCCGAGAATGAGATTATCGGACACAGTGTACGGAAGCACCAACCCTCGTTCACGTCGATCCTCGGGGACACAGGCGACACCTGCATCTCGGACTTGCGAGGGCGCCGTCTTCAGACCCGCGGTCTTCAAAAGTAGCGACTTGCCATGCAGCGTTGCGGTTCCGCCGGAAGCCGACCTGAGACCGGTTAACGCCTCGACCAGCTCAGTTTGACCGTTTCCTTCAACACCGGCGATGCCGACAATTTCGCCGGCTCGCACTTGCATGTCTATACCCTGAATGGCCGCGACGCCGAGGTCGGACTGCACCCGGAGATTTTTCACGACCAGTGCCGGCTCGCCGACCGAAGGGGCTTCCTTGTGCACTTCCGGAAGCACGTCGCGACCGATCATTCTACCGGCGATTTCTTCCGGCGTGGTTGACGTGGTCACCAGCTGGCCAACTACTTTGCCGGCTTTGAGAACCGTGATGTGGTCGGATATGGCAATCACTTCTTTGAGCTTGTGCGTAATAAAAATAATGGTCTTGCCCAACCGTGAAAGATCCCGCAATACCACGAAGAGCTCGCGTGTTTCCTGAGGGGTGAGGACTGCCGTGGGCTCGTCAAAAATCAAAATCTCTGAGCCCCAATACAAGACCTTGAGAATCTCGACCCGTTGCTGTAGTCCGACGGAAAGTGACTCGACCCGCTGGCTCGGATCTAATTTGAGCCCGTACGCCTGAGAGAGCTCCATAACCTTGCGGTTCGCTGCGGCGCGGTCAAAAAAGCCCCTCGACGGTTCGTGGCCGAGCACCACATTTTCCGCGACGGTTAACGGGGGAATAAGCATGAAATGCTGATGTACCATGCCGATTCCCGCTTCGATGCCGTCACGCGGAGAGTGGAATCGAATTGCCTTTCCGTTCACGCGAATCTCGCCCTCGTCGGGTTGTAACAAACCGGAGAGCATGTTCATCAGGGTCGACTTTCCTGCGCCGTTTTCGCCAACCAGAGCGAGCACTTTGCCTGGATAAGCCTGCAAGGTCACATGATCGTTAGCGACAAAAGATCCAAAACGCTTGACGAGCTCGACCGCTTCGATGGATGGTGTGCCCTCGTTCCATCCGCTGGTTTCGACGCCGCTCATCCGCTGCTCGCGGGATCGTAGGGGATTCCGTCGGCCGCCGGTGGAACTGCCTTGCCGATAAAGCCCGCCAGGGCCACGATGGTGAGAACGTAGGGCAGCGTTGCTACCAGCGTGGAGTAGTCCTGCAACGGCCCACTGGTGTTTTGCAGGTTGTCGTACAATGCCTGCCCGAAACCGAACAACAGGCAGGCGCCGAACGCTCCCAGCGGATTCCACTTGCCAAAGATCATCGCCGCCAGGGCGATGAACCCGCGTCCAGACGTCATGTTATCGGAAAACGTTCCCGAAATCGCCAGTGCGAGATACCCGCCCGCCAACCCGGAGAGAATGCCGGAGGGAAGGACGGATAAAAATCGGAGCCGCAGCACGGCGATGCCGGCGGTGTCTGCCGCTCTCGGGTGCTCCCCGGCGGCGCGGATTCGGAGCCCAAGCGTCGTCCGGAACAAGAAGATTTGGATGACGATGACCAGGACCAGCATCAAGTAAAAAATTGGGTTCTGGTGAAAAAAGACCTGGCCGATTCCGGGAATCTTGCTCAGACCGGGAATCGTCCAATCCGGAATCGTTCGAACCTGATTGCCCACGCACGGTATCGGCGGGGCACATGCTTCAGGCGGTCCGTTCGTGCCGTAAACCGAGAACAGAAGATAGCTCGTGAGTCCGAGCGCCAGGAGATTGATCGCCATGCCGCTCACGATCTGATTCGCGCGTAACCATACGGCGGAGTAGGCGTGGATCGCAGCCATGATGCCGCCGGTAATCATGGCGACCAGCATGCCAATCGCTGCGTTGTGGAATTGCACGTCGGCATAGACCGCAAAGAAGGCCCCGGTCAGCATCATGCCTTCCATGGCGATGTTCACCACCCCGGCGCGCTCCGATATAACGGCGCCAACCGCCGCCAGGGCCAGTGGCGTTGCCTCCCGAAAGGTGTTCTGGTACAGACTGGCATTTACAACCGTGGTCCAGAATCCTGAATCAGTGAGCGCACTCACGCGGCAGCCTCATCCCTCTGCAGGTAGGCCGGCAGCCGGGTGAACCCGCGCCGTCCTAGCGCGCGTACGATGGCGTCCGCGCCAATGAAGAAGATGATCAGACCCTGAAGTATCTCGACGATATGTGAGGAGATATTTGCGTCCGCCTGCATGATCGTGCTGCCGTGAACGAGGGCGCCGAACAGAATTGCCGACAGTATGCACCCCGAAGCGGTGGTCTTGCCGAGTAATGCGACGGCGATGGCGTCGAACCCGTAGCCCGGTGAAAAATTATTGGTCAAAGCATACGGTGACACGCCGTACACCGAAACCATTCCTGCCAGGCCGGCAAATGCACCGGCGATGCACATTGACAGTCCTATGGTCCAGCCGACGTTGATGCCGGCGTACGCCGCCGCTTTGGAATTCAGGCCCACGGCCCGTATCTTATACCCCAGCGAGGTGCGCCATAGGACAAACGAGAAGAAGACAGCCGCCAGCAGCGCCACGATGAGCGCTGCACTGAGTCGCCCGTTTTGCACGATAGAACTCGGCACGATGACCGGGAGCGTGGCGTTCATGGGCGGCGTCTGAGGACTACCGAGGGAGTTGACCTGGGCCATCGGTCCCGGCGCACCGCTCGGTGATGCTTCCAATAGATACTCGCTGATGAGAATCGCGATGTAATTCAGCATCATCGTAGTGATGACTTCGTGGGCCCCGCGCCAGGCTTTCAAGACACCCGCGATGCCACCCCAGAGTGCTCCGCCGAAGGCCCCTGCGACCAGCGCAATCGGGATCAGGATGATTCCGGGAAGATTGAGTTTGTATCCGACAAATGCAGAGACGATCGCGCCCATAAAGAGCTGGCCCTCGGCTCCAATGTTGAAGAGGCCGGCACGAAAAGCAAAGGCCACCGCTAGCCCGGTCAACATGAGCGGAATTGAGGACACCAGCGTCTCGGAGATGTTGTACGATCCCCCAAACGAGCCCTTGCACAACTCCCAATAGGCGGTAAGCGGATTATCTCCCGCTACCAGCATCACGACGCCGCCGACGATGACCGCCAGTAGCACCGACATGACGGGGATAGCGAGACCGGACGCCCATTCGTACGCGAAACGCCGCTCGAGTCCGTCATCAGCCTGGGGGGCAAGACTCACGTCGCTCTCCTTCTCGGTACGTCCGGTCAAGTATAAAAGGCACTCGCCGCATCGACACTTTGTCGAAAGTACGCCCTCGAATGGGAGACCGGGACACTGCTGTCCCGGCCTCCATCGACTACGGCTGCGCTAGCGGGGAATGGTGACGGGCGGCACAATCGTGCCGGCGATCATCATCTGCTTGTAGACGGCGACCTGCTGTGCGATTGAAGCAGGCACGATCGGTGATAGCTTGCCTATACCGGTGCCGCCGTTCTTGATGGTAAACAGGTGCGTGCCACTGACGAAGTGACCGGCACGAGTATCTCGAATCTCATCGATGACTGCGGTGTCGACGCGCTTGATGGCGCTGGTCAAAATGTACCGCCCAAGGTACGCCTGATCCGCGTCAACGCCCACGCCGTATACTCCGGCCTGCTGGGCTGCGGCGAGGTAACCCAGGCCGCTTGCACCCGCGACCGCGAACAGAATGTCCGCGCCACTGGCAATTTGAGTGCGTCCGACGGTATTGCCCGCCCCTTGATTCGTAAAGCTCTGGGAGTAGCCGATGCGAACCTTGACCGAAGGATCCACCCTCTTGGCGCCCGCGACGTATCCGGCGATGTAGCGGACGACCGCCGGTACGGGTAGGCCGCCCATGGCGCCGATCACGTTGTGGCGCGCTCTCCCGATGTGATCCTTTTCCATCAATCCCGCCACGACTCCGGCCAGGAAGCCTGACTCTTGCTCGTGGAAGAGGAGATTCGCGACGTTCGGCAGGTCAACTTCGTTCCCTTTGGCGTCGGCCGGATAGCCGTCGATGATCGCGAACTTCTGATGGGGATACTGCCGGGCAACGGTATAGAGTGCCCCGGACATCAGTACGCCGGTAGCAATAATGAGATTCGGGTGCAACTGTGCGTAGTGAGTCAAGTTGGGCACGTAATCGTTCTGCGAGTTCGTCGGCAGATACGAACCGCTGCCGTGATACCTGGAGATCGCGGTGCGCATACCGAGGTACGCGAGGTGATTGAACGACTTGTCGTTGACGCCGCCGACGTCAAGCACCAGCCCAACTCTGAAACCCGCTGCCTGGGAGTGCGCCGTCAAGCCCCTGGCGGCAGCGGGAGTAATGAGCGCCGAAAACAGAAGTGCTGCTGCGGCTGCCAGTCCGTAAATACGGGTCATATTTGCTCCTCCACATGTACGTGCGTTTTGCCTTGGTGACACGCGCCCGGCAGTCCGCTTGCGGCGTCGTGCCGCTCGCCGGACCGGGACTTGGCTACTTCCTCACCTCCTGTGTCTTCCTCGCTCATTTCGGGATCATATCAGAACCAATCCGAGTCGTCTATCTAAACGAATGGATACCGATAAATGCCACATTACTGAGAGATTTCATCGAGGGTCTGATCGAAGCTCTGCGCGAAATGTTCCAGAAAATACTCCACTTCCGGTATGCCGGCCGCCTGTACGACGCGCTCCAGTTGCTGTTTCGCCACCGCGAATTCTCGATTTCCGGCAGCCAGCTCGGACGCGCACTTGAGATACGCCGACAACTTGTCGGCGGCCTTAACCAACGGAAGCACGTCTTCCTCCGAGTCCGCCCCCTGGATCAGGGGCTGAAACGAAGGGCGTAGGTCGGCAGGGACCATGTCCAGAAGTTGCTGACCCGCCAGTGCTTCCATATGGCGTAGGCTTGCCTGGATCGCTCCGTCGTGGTGTTTCACAGGAGATGGAATATCGCCGGTGATTACTTCGGCGACATCGTGAAACAGAGCAAGCACCACCGCCTTTCCGGTATCCACCGGTTGGCCGAAAATCACTTGCCGAATCGTGCAGAGCGCGTGAGTGAGAAGCGCGACATCGTAGCTGTGCTCCGCGACGTTCTCCGGTAGCGCACTGCGCATCAGACTCCAGCGTTGTATGAACCTCAAGCGAAACAAGTAGGCAAAGAAGGGACTTGGTTCAGTCACCCGTCGACGTCGCCCGGTTCAGGCTCGGATAGTACCACTCGCGGCCGGCGCGCCGCTTCGCGCTGTCGAGCTCCGCCAGTGCGACGGCAGTCTCGGCGCCCAGCGAACCGAGTGCCTCATCCACTCCTTCGGGGCGAAATTCGTTGCGAAACCGATCCGCCACGATGATGCAAGCGGCGCCACCACGCAGGCCAAAAAGCGAACACAGAGTAAAAACGGTCGCGGATTCCATCTCGAAATTCATCACGCCCATCGCCTGCAGTCGTTCAACGCGTTCGTCGGCGATACCGTGATAGTCACCGAATGCAGGGCGGCCCTGTCCGGCGTAAAAGGACGACGTCGCGGCCGACACGCCAAGATGATACGTCATACCAAGTCGCTCGCAGGCTTCGATCAGGGCAAGAACCACTTCATACGATGCGACCGCCGGGAATTCCGGCGGAGCATACGAGTCACTCGCGCCGTCCCAACGAACCGACGCCGTGCTGATAACAATGTCGCCGACGCGCAACCGCTCCTGAAGACCGCCGGTGGTTCCAAGCCTGAGAAACGTCGTGCACCCGACGTTCGCGAGTTCGTTCAACGCGATTTCGGTGGAAGGGCCGCCAATTCCAGTGGAACAGGCGGCGATTGGGACATCGTGGTACGTTCCACGCATGGTTCGGTATTCACGATGATACGCCACCTCTTCCGCTGTGTCCCACGCCGCTGCCAGCACAGGTACACGGCCGGGATCGCCGGGGAGAAGTACTGTTTCAGGCAGATCTCCCTGGTCGACGTGCAAGTGATACTGTTGCCCGGTCGCCGTCACGGGTCGGGACGCGTCACGCCTGTCGGTCATAAATCTTGTCTCCCAGTGAGGCCGGCTACCGAAAAATTCAATGCAGGGCTGTACCTTCCCGTTATGGTCGTACCGTCGGCGGGCACGCGCGCCGGCCAAACCTGGACGGCTGATTGGTCAAGCGCCATAGGGAGTCCAGATATTCTTGACCTGCGTTGCCTCGCGCAGAAAAAGGCTGCTTTCGTTCGTCCAGGCGGACGTCCAATCGAGAGGGTCGGTTTCGACCCAGGTCCGCTTCATGTTGCCGGCAGCCGCGAACTCTACAGCACGCCCCCCGGCTGGATCGCCGAAATACCACATGCCGTCGACGGCATCGTGCTCCGCCAGCACTACCGCCAGCGTATTTCTGTTTCCGCTCACAATGTTGACAACACCACCCGGCACATCAGACGTATCGAGCACTGCGTACAGATCGGTGGCACTCAACGGGAAAGCTTCGGACGGAACGGCCACGACGGTGCTTCCCATGGCGATTGCGGGTGCCACGAGGGACACGAACGCCAATAACGGGAATGCATCGGGACAGGCGATACCGATCACGCCCAGTGGCTCCGGGATTGCCAGCGTCAGGCCCCGCAACTGAGTTCTATGCACCTGACCGTCGAACTTATCGGCCCAGGCGGCATAGGTGAAAAGCCGCTCGATGGACTGTTCGACTTCGAGGTCGCAGCGCTCTGCATCGTAACCCATTCCCAACGCCAGTCGACTGCCAAACTCGTCCGCCCGTGCCGAGAGATTTTCGGCGATATAGTACAGAACTTGCGCGCGCGCGTGTCCCGAAAGAGCCCCCCAGCTCTGGGCTTTCTGCGCCGCTTCCACGGCGTTGCGAACGTCCTTTCGGTTTCCTTCTCCCACTTCTCCGATCAGCACACCGCTCGAGGAATAGACGGGACGCGCGTACCCGGAGTCCGGCCTGGACTGCTTGCCACCGATGTACAGTTTCGGCGTGCGGTCGATGGAAGGAGCTTCGAAGTCGTCCTCGGAGTCCGGTGCGGGACCCTCTGCCGTGGAGGACTGCGCGGCCGGCGTCTCGACTGCGTCCATTCCCGTGAGTTGCAGGTATTCGTACAGACCCTCACGCCCACCTTCGCGGCCGAAACCGCTTTCTCGATAGCCACCAAAACCCGAAGCAGCGTCGAACATGTTGGTGCAATTAATCCAGACAGTGCCGGCCTTTACCTGAGGCGCGACGTCTAACGCCAGGTTGATGTTTTCCGTCCAGACGCTAGCTGCAAGACCATATGGCGTATTGTTCGCCAGTTCGACAGCCTCTTGAGGAGTTCGAAAGGTCATGGAGACAAGCACCGGCCCGAAGATTTCTACCTGGGCGATGGTGGCGGCGGGAGAGACATTGGTAAACAGTGACGGTGGGAAAAAATACCCCTCGGTCGGGCACGCCCAGCTTGGTTGCCACAGCGTGGCTCCTTCCTGTACCCCCTGCGCGACCAGCGCCTGGATACGTTGCAGCTGAACCGGCGCCACGATTGCCCCGATATCCACCGCCTTGTCGAGCGGGTCTCCGACCCGAAGTCGCTCCATCCGGGCGCGCAGCTTGGCCACCAGCCGCTCTTCTATGTCCTCTTGCACCAGCAATCGCGACCCGGCGCAGCACACCTGGCCCTGATTGAACCAGATAGCGTCTACCACGCCTTCAACCACACTGTCCAGGTCCGCATCGTCGAACACGATGAAGGGCGACTTGCCACCCAGCTCGAGCGAGAGCTTCTTTCCCGTCCCTGCTGTCTGCTGTCGAATTTTTCGGCCTACTTCGGTCGACCCGGTAAACGCGATCTTCGCGATGCCGGGATGTTGCACCATCAGCTCTCCGGTGCGGCCGTCACCGGTGATGATGTTTATGACCCCGGGAGGCAATTTTGCCCGTTGCACGATGTCGGCAAAAAGCAGCGCGGTCAAGGGGGTGAACTCGGCCGGCTTTAGCACCACCGTGTTGCCGGTGGCGAGGGCAGGCGCGATTTTCCAGGCAAGCATGAGCAGTGGAAAGTTCCAGGGAATGATTTGCCCGACTACTCCCACCGGTTGGTACTGTGGTAACTCCTGTGCGAGAATCTGCGCCCAGCCCGCATGGTAGTAGAAGTGTCGCGCCACGAGCGGAATATCGATATCACGACTTTCTCGAATGGGTTTGCCGTTATCCAGCGACTCCAGAACCGCGAACAGGCGTGAGTGACGCTGCACTTCTCTCGCGAGGGCATAAAGGTAACGCGCTCGGACGTGGCCAGGCGTGATGCTCCATGTGGCGAAGGCGGCCCGTGCCGCGTCGACGGCGGCATCCACGTCGGCGCTTCCGGCCTGAGGTACCGAGGTAAGGATGTTCCCCGTGGCCGGATTCACAATATCGATGCGCTCATCGTCAACCGGATCTCGCCAACCACCGCCGATAAAGAGGCGAAGCGGCGTGTGTTCGTCAATCCACTGCAGTCCGGGGAGAGTCGATTCCGGCGCGGGCCCGTATGACATTGTCTGAAAGATTTCGGCGACGCTCATCACTGGCTCCTCACGGCATGGGGAAGTGGTTGGCGGCAGCGTACCGTCCGGTTAGGAAGTAGGACAGCTGACGTTCGATGTCCGTCAAGAGGCCGCTGGCCCCCAACCGAAACAGTGATGGACTGAGCCACTCATCTCCCAGCTCCTCTTTCATCAGGATTTGCCAGTGAATGGCCTGGACGGCTGTACGAATGCCTCCGGCTGGTTTAAACCCAACCACATGGCTCGTTTGCTCGTAGTAGTCGCGAATCGCTCGCGTCATGACGATGCCGACCGGCAACGTGGCGTTGGTCGACTCCTTGCCGGTCGAGGTCTTGATGAAGTCGGCTCCCGCCATCATGCAGACCAGACTTGCCATGGCTACATTCTGCAGCGTGGCCAGCTCTCCCGTCCCGAGAATGACCTTCATGTGCGCCTCTCCGCAGGCTCGCCGGCAGGCCGCCGTCTCTTCGTAGAGAGCGTTCCAGTTACCCGTCAGCACATGAGCGCGTGAGATGACTATGTCGATCTCGGCCGCGCCGGCCGCCACCGAGGCATGGATTTCGTCAAGCTTTTGTGGTAGAGCGATTTGACCGGACGGGAAACCTGTTGACACCGCCGCTACCGGGACGCCACTGCCTCGCAGCGCATCAACCGCAATCGTGACGAGGTTGTGGTAGACGCATATCGCGCCCACGTGCAGAGGAAGACCGTCGAGCCCCAGACCTCTGATCATGTCATCGCGCAGCGGGTGCAGTCCTTTGGCGCAAAGACGCCGTACATTGCCGGGTGTGTCGTCACCTTGCAGAGTCGTGAGATCGATACACGTGATGGCGCGCAGTAACCAGGCCGCCTGCCATTCCTTTTTGACGGTTCGACGAGTGGTCAGCGTAGCTGCCCGCCGTTCGACGGCGCTGCGATTAACGCGTGTTCGCCGGACCCACGACAAATCTAGTGGAATGCCGGGATTACGTGCGGCTTCCACAGTCCCCCTGCGTGCAACCACGGTCAACATCTCTGTGCTCCCAACGATACTGCTCCCTGTCCGCGCGGCACACTGTGCGGATGCAATCAGGCGTGCTTTCGGCCGGCCATCCGGAACACCCTACGATACACGGTTCGCCAAAATCGGCGGAGTGGAACGGATGCTCGAAGCGTGCCGGGTTCACCGGCAGAGCGAGCGTCGTGGTTTGCCCCGTGCAGGCGGTGAGAGTTGTCATAAGCGCTTCCACATGGTCCATTTTGGTGTCTAATTTCCGCGAAAATGGCTCGTCGAGGGTGCCATAATTGGCAGCAACGTGCAGCGAGGGGAGTGACCACCGCAGGTCGCCAACGGTTCATTCGGTGGAGTCGCACTCGTACGTCTCGAGAGTGCGCCCAGTACCAATGGACGGAGGAATCTGGCGGTGACAGTCACAAGCCAAGGCTCAGGGAGAGCCCGACGCGTACCGACGTCTCGTGCCCGCATCTGGCGCGGTCCGTCGACGTTTCGACGTTTCGAGGAGTCGCCGACCACCTCCATACGCAACGTTATATTGACGTTGCTGTGTGCGACGGTTTTGTCCGTGCTGCTCACTGCCCGGGGCATTGTCCACTCCGGAGACGGTATGCAGGACGGCCCGATGCGGACGGGCACCTTGGCGGTCGGTCGTATAGCCTTGCGGATCGCCGAGATGACCTATCTAACCTGGCCGTGGGACCGGGCCCAGGCGGTCCTCGGACGCCAACAGCAACCCTCCATTGCGCCGCTGCTCGCCCCTGATCCGGTGCTTTCGCGGTTACCCCGGAAAGCCGGCCACCGGAGCGTTATCGGCGCGAACGGATCGCGACCGTCGACAGTCGCCAAGCACCCGGTACCGACCCGAGCTGGAACCTCCGGCCAGGCGCCCTCACCTCTGCCGCTTCCACTCCGAGCGCCTACTGCCGGCTCGCCGCTCCGGGTCCTGGTCGCGGGTGATTCCCTGGTTGGGTATCTCGGGCCCGAGTTGATCGACGAAATGTCGCACGTAGTGCCGGTTCGCGGCTTCGTCGATAGCCATGACGGCACCGGCCTCACCAGGCCCGATTTCGTGGATTGGTCCATCGTGGCCCATCAGGAGATCGTATCCGACAGACCGGAGCTCACCGTGGTCATGATGGGAGGCAACGATTTCCAGAACATGACGTTGGCGAACGGAAAAGTTCTTGTAGCGGGTACGCCGAGCTGGACGAGAGAGTACGAGCGCCGGGCAATGATTTGCATGCGCATCTGGACTGAAGGAGGGCGGCGCGTGTATTGGCTATCAGTCCCGCCCGCGCGCGATACATCATGGGCGTACGACGATAACCGTATAAACGATGCATTGCGGCGAGCTGCCGCCCGGGTGCCAGGGGCCAGGTTTGTCGACATCCTGGGACCGATCACGGTTAATGGAAGGTATTCAGACTTTGTAAGAGTTGGAAATCAGGAAACCCTCATCCGTGAACCGGACGGCGTGCATCTGAATATCGCGGGCTCGATCATCGTGGCGCACGAAATACGGGCGCTGTTGCGGGGAGCATTACCGAGCCCACGTCCGCATGTGCGGGCACATTCACGCGGTCAGTAGTGCAAAGGACGTATCGGCCAAAGTGCGAACTGGTCGCGGTCAACACCAGAGCGCCCGGGTAATTTATGCGCCTCCTGGATCGGCATGCACGTGGATCAATTTCCCTTCCCGGTGCGAACGTAAGGCGGCGTCAATCACGAGAAGGTCGTTGAGGCCGTCCTGCGGCGATACCTCCGGTTGAACCGACTCGGTGATCGCTCGATAAAAATCGCGAAACTCAAGTTCGATTCCGCTGACGTTTCCGTCTACCGGCAGGTCTTCGCTACCGTCTGCATTCTGGATCGACACCCGATCGCGGTGCACCGCTAGCGTGCCGGCGGTTCCGAAGACCCGAAACGATGCCTCTTCCTCGGCGAACACACCGACGGAATAGGTAAGGTGTCCGATGGCACCGGAGGAAAAGACCAGATTCATCATCAGGGTGTCGGGTACATCACTGTCATCCGAAAACGAGGTGCTCACCCCCTGCACGGCCTCGACTGGCCCGCCCAGCATCTGCATGCCGGCGGTCTGGTGTACACCCCCGTCGCTGAGGAAGCCGCCGATGTGGTGCGGCGTCCGCCGCCATTCGGTATGCACATACGGGCTGTCGGGGTTCAGCGGCTGCAGAATGTCGGCGTGGACAAGTACCGGCTTCCCGATGCGTCCTTCGTCCAGCAAGCGGCGAGCCAAACGAAAACGAGGTTGATAGCGGATGTTCTCCGCCACGAGAAGAACGAGGCCGGGATGTGCATTGGCCTCACGCACTACGTGTTTCCCACCGGCTGCCGTCCCTGCGATCGGCTTTTCCACGATTACGTGTTTACCGGCTTGCAACGCGTCACAGGTTACCTGCTCGTTCAATGAAATCGGTAAGGTGAGGTCGACCGCGTCAACCTCAGGGAGCCGGAGCAGATCCGCCACGTCGGCGGTTATTTTGGGGTCGAGCCCAATGTGCCTGGCGAATTCACGTGCCTTATCGGGATTGTGATTGCAGAGGGCAACGATTTCGAACAAGTCGGGCATAGCGCTGAGCGGTGGCCAATGAAGCTCCCGCGCGGCTATTCCGGTACCTATGATTCCCAGTCGGATACGTCGTGCCGGCATAAACGGTTGCCTCCCGGTGGTGGGAGCCTGCAAAACGCCGTGGATGTTTCCTGAAGGCTCGCGTCATAGTTTCGCACGATGTGGGTCCTGAGTCCCCGTGGACACCGTTCGTGGGGCGGCGCCGGCCTGGGTGGTGATCCCGAAATGCTGCGATAATCGTTTTCATGCCTGCTATCAAACACGACCGAGCTCCGGAGAAGTCAACCTCCGAAGGTATACGTCGGCGTACGTCGATCCCATATGCCTTGTTGATCCCCGTCCTCCTGGCAATCGTGCTGCTGTACTTTGCCTTTCGAGGGGTTCGATGGAGCCAGCTTTTCGACACCATACGGCATGGACGGCCGGAGTATGTGGTACTGGCGTTTGTAGGCACCTCGTGCACGTACTTCCTGCGCGGCATTCGCTGGCGCATACTCCTCTCGGTCGAACGCACGGTACCGATTTCATCGTGCTTCTTCGGTGTGGTCGCGGGGTATTTGGGTAATTACGTGTTGCCGGCGCGTGCCGGTGAGGTTATACGTTCGGTCCTTATCGCGCGCAAAGCGTCGTTGAGCACGAGCTACACTCTGGCCACGGCCATCACGGAACGAATTATGGACACGGTCACGCTTGTCCTCATCAGTGTGGTAGCCCTTATGACGCTGCATGGCATGCCCGGCTGGCTACTTGCGTCGGCCAAGATAATGGCCGTCATTGCCTGTGGAGGTCTGGCATTCATTTTCGTGGCGCCACGCTTTGAGGGAACGTTACGGCGCGGCATCGACGCCCTTCCGTTCCCACCGTCGCTGCATCTCCGGCTAGGGGGCTTGCTCGAGCAATTCTTGCTCGGCATGCGAGCTCTCCATTCGTACCGGCGCGCTCTGGGATTTCTAGGATTGTCGTTTCCCATCTGGATCGGAGACGGCCTGGTCGCCGCGAGCGTGGCGCTGGCGCTTCGCCTGCACCTCTCGCTGGCGCAGAGCCTGCTTTTGCTTGCGGCTCTCGGCCTTGCAAGTGCCGCGCCTTCCACACCAGGGTACGTGGGAGTGTTCCAGTTCGTCGCCGTCACGGTCCTCGTGCCGTTTGGCTTCAGCCACAGCCACGCGCTGGCTTACATCATTTCGTACCAGGCGATAATCTACGTTGTCGTGCTGGCATGGGGACCGATTGGGTTGTGGCGCTTGCATGGGTGGTCTCGGTCAACTCTGCAGCTCTCTCCCCAGGCGAAGCTGATGGATGAGGATACCCCGGTTTTTCACCGGGAAGAGACACGTGCCGGAAACACAGTCTCGTAGTCGCCTCTGGAGATGGGAGGAAAGCGCTACGTGTTGTAAGGCGGCGCTTGCCTACTTCGCGCAATGCGGCCGAGATCTGCACCCCGAGGGACGCGGTGCGCTCGCGGCGCCTATCTACCCGAGTGGCCGTCCCACAAATACTGTGACTGCACGGGCACTAGCGGAAAGAGCGGCTGAGGCGGTCCAGGCGGTGGAGGAGGCGTACCGGGTGCGAAGATGGGCGGACTCCAGCGCAGGCTGATGATGCTCCGCGTATTCGCCAGAGACGCAGAGATCCGGATTTGGTGGCGGCCTTTAGTGAGCAGTTGGGGAACCGGGGTGCTGCTCGTCCTGCCGCCGACCGTACTCAGGGCTTTGCCGTCCAGCACAAATGAGCTGCCGGTTGGTCCTTTGAGAGCGAAGGCGTATTCTCCGGTGACCGGTACAACCAGTGAGCCGTGCCATACCGCCCTTACCGGGTACGTTGTGCCGGACGGGGCGCGCAAGTTACTCATATCCGCCGGGTGATTGATCGCTATCAATCACCTGTCCATTGGCCGCGATGAACCGGACCTGCAAGCCGCGAGTGGCATCGATCTCTCGACTCGACACCCGGTAGGTGACGAGAATCGGGAGCTGCCCGGGATGAAGCATTTCGCGGTACACCTGTTGAATGCCGTGGGGATAGAAGCGTTTGATCGTGTTCAGCACGTCGATGTACTGCGGGGAGAAGGCCCACACCATAAAGATGACGTCCTGTCGCCCGGTGGGACCGTTGTCGGCGACGGGTAGTGCCAGCTGAATATCGGTGACATCTTCCCCACCGGCATGAGGATTGAGAAAACGATTGTCACCGTGACTCCAGTAGAGCGTCGCCACAAGTGGGAAATAGTCTCCGAGGTCGTAATAGTAGTACGACGGACCTAGCTCGTGGACATATTTCGCCTGTACGCTCACCAATTGGTTGACGTCCGTGTTCATATAGGTCGTCGTGTAATTGTGCCAATTGGCTACACCTGGCACGGCGGTGGCCCCGGCCAGCACGACGGCGGCAGAGATGGGCGCGACCTGCCGAAACGACTTGAGCGCAGGGACAGAGGTCAGGGCCAATTGCAGCTGACCGGCGAAGTGATCGAGTACGACCCCGATCAGCAATGGCATGATTGCGAGTATCCCAACGATACGTGGAAGATTTGGAGCCTCATTGGTTATGACGCCGCCGAAGATGATGGATGCCCAGAAGCAAATAGTCAGCAGAGAAAAACGGGCATCCTTCCAGCGAACCATCGCCCATGCCAGACCAAGTACAACCAGGACGGACTCGAGCGGCTGCGGAACGGCGAACTGGCCGATCTGCCAGGCGCTCACGTCGTAGTGGTACGTCACGATCGAGAACGTGAGAGTGAGCTGATGCCACAAAATGGCCGGCCAGCCTGAGACTCCAAATTGAGCGGCTAGCTCGGCCTTGTGGTACCAGACAAATCGATCGTTCGGGTAGCCGACGCCCTGGATCGGTGCGATCAGATAGTTGTAGGCGAGAAATGGACCGCTGGTCAAGAGAGCGCCGCCTAGAAAAGCACATAACTGTGTCCAGTAGCGTGATACGAACTTTCGCCGCGTAACCGCCATGTATCCGAGGAACAGTAGCCCGGTCGGGGCAACCAGACGGCCGCCGGCGTAATAGTACAGCGCGAAGGCTGAGATAATTCCGCCCATGGCAAAGTCGACATGCCGGCGAGTCCGAATGCCGCGCACCAGGAAATACGCCATGCCGGCCAGAAATGCCGGTACCGTATCGTTGCTGAACTGCTGACGGCTGAAAATCACGTCCGCGGTTTGGAACGACAGAAACGCTCCCGACACGATGGCGCAACGCTGGCCAAAAAGCTCCCGGGCGAGCAAGTACACAAATGCCACGGTGGCGAGGCCGCAGATGACCGCGAACACCCGAAGGCCCGCCAAATTCGTGCCAAAAAAGCGCATGACGATTGCGAGAGTCCAATAATACACGTTGGACTGCGTGGACCACCCTCGCTCGAACGGGGAAACCAGGTTGCCGCCCAGAATGCTCAGCGCCGATGATCCCGCTTCACCCTCATCACCGTGCATTCCGGGTCCGATATCTCCCAGTCTCCACAGACGCATCACGAGCGCCACGGTCATGATTGCCGTGAACACCAGTACTTCGTATTTCCTGGGCAATTTCCATGGCGCCACCGTCAGCTCGAACACGGGTTGCTCCGACGGCGTCACCCGGTCGCGGCACGCGTAGACGAAGAGGCCCAGACTCGCGAACCAGGCGAGCACTCCGGCGCCCGTGGTGCCTGATGATGAGAAAATCAAAAAGAGTGAGACAAGATTGAGCACCACGGCGCGCAGTGCGATGCCCAGCCGCAGGTTGCCCAGTCCCAAACGGCGAGCACTGGGGTTGTCGAGCCGAGATTGGCCTGTATAGTTGCCCCACCAACCAGTAACCAGGAATCCGATCGCGAGGATATACCAGCGCGTGGCATCCGCTATGTCGGGTGTCGTCGTGGCAAGGAGCTGCTCAGCGTGCAGTCCGCATGCAATCGCGACCAACCCCATCACGACCAGTACTGCTGGTTCGGACCATCCTCTCTCGATGGATTGGGTCCACCCGGCTGGAAACGGGGAGCGCGGCGCCGTCACGCGCGAGCTCACGGCATTGGTCTTTCTATCTGGCACCCTGTCGCGGAGAAGTGATGGGTCAGCAATACCCCGACCATAACGATTCAAACGAACGTTGGATTATATCTCGGTAGCATTGTCGCCGCGATATGCCCGATTGACCGTGCCCTTCAGGCGTGCGAGTCGCCTGCTTCTATCCCAAAGTCGCTCTATCGTACCCTCGGGTTTGGACCGAGCCTTCAGCGACTGGAGAGCTTCGGCAGATTGCTGAACCGTCTCCATTGGCGCGCCTTCGACCGGCAGACACAACCGTCATGCCCGGCGATGCCGGCACCAAGGCAAACCATCTTGAGGCATCCGAGCTTCCCGCCCATTCATGCGGGGGCGGTGGGCGCAAAAGTCGATGCCTCCAACCAGAGAGTGTCAGCACTAAGATGACTCTGACCGATACAATTCGCATAGCTGAGAGACGGACGATACGCTCGAAGTTCTCGTGGTGCAGCCACGCGATAGCTCCACACGACGTAGGCGTACCGTTAGGCTGGTTGTAGACATGGTGGAAAGGATGCCCGCGTGACACACCCTCCACGCTCGCCCGATCCTACACGGCCCGATCAGGTCGGAGCGCCACGTGTGATCGTGGTGATGCCGGCCTATAATGCCGCCCGAACACTGGAAAAGACCTATGGCGACTTGCCGCGCGACGTCGTGTACGAGGTGATCCTGGTCGATGACGCGTCGCAGGACGACACCGTGCAGATCGCGCAGAGGTTGGGATTGCGATGCATCGTACACTCACAGAACACCGGGTACGGCGGAAATCAAAAGACCTGCTATATGGAAGCACTCGAGAATGGGGCTGAAATCGTCGTTATGCTTCATCCCGACAATCAGTACGACGCCACGCGTATCCCGGAAATGATTGAGCCGATTGCCAGCGGACGTGCCGACATAGTGCTGGGCTCCCGGCTTTTCGACGGCGCGTCGGCTGCGCTATCGGGCGGCATGCCATTCTGGAAACTGGTGGCGAATCGTTTCCTGACCAGTGTCGAGAACCTGGCCTTCGGTACCCACTGCTCGGAGCTGCATACCGGCTATCGGGCCTATAGCGCCACTCTCTTGCGATCGATTCCGTTCTGGCTGAACGCGGACGACTTCGTATTCGATACCGAAATCATCGCGCAGGTAGCGGCCGGAGGCTTTCCGATTTACGAAGTGTCGGTGCCGACGCGTTACTTCCCGGAGGCCTCCTCAGTCGATTTCCGACGGAGCGTGGTCTACGGCATAAAGACTCTGGCGGTTGTAGTCCGCTTCCTTCTTCACAGGTACGGCATTCGGTCGTTCGAACTGTTCGAACGACTCGACACGAGCAGCGTACCAAACCTCGCGAAGTGAAGGCTGTCGATCGTTGATAGCCCGGAATCCCCCGGGCCGCCGGCTCTCTGACGACGAGGGGAGTCCTCGGCCCTGCGACCATCCCGAGGCGCTGCAGCAACGGTTGTTCGGAGCGCGCGACTACATATCCGGCGATTCATTTGCGGTGTGCCTCTGTCGTCAGTGTGCATTGGCACGCACGCGCCCCCAACCACCGGCCGGCGAAAGTGACCGATATTACCCGCCGGAGTACTATGCGGACGCACGCCGTTACGTCTTTCCGATCGACGATGTATTAAATCGACTCCAGGCAGTACGGAGCCGTCGCATCCACCAGGCGAATGGCGGACGCGCCGGAAAGGTTCTGGATGTTGGGTGCGGACGCGGTCTGCTCCTGAATCAGCTTCGGCAACATGGATGGGAGGTGAAAGGTACCGAGCTCTCAGACCGGGCCGCTCGATTCGCCCGCACCGCACTTCAGCTCGATGTGCGCGTGGGCGACCTCAAAGAGCTAAAGTTTGAGACTGCCGATTTTGACGCGGTCGTGTTGTGGCACGTACTCGAGCACGTGCCCGATCCTGCTGCGTTACTTCACGAGGTAAGTAGACTGTTGCGCCCGGGTGGTCTGTTGCTGGTGGCCGCGCCGAACTTTGGATCGGCTGAGGCGAGGTACTGCAAGGACGGCTGGTTCCACCTGGATGTTCCGCGTCATCTGTCGCACTTTACGCTCGAATCGCTCACTCGTATGCTGGGGGCGGAAAGTCTTGTTCCCGAGCAGATTGGATACTTTTCGCCGGAGTACGACTTCTTCAGCTTCGTCCAGAGCGCGCTCAACAGGCTGGGCTTGAAGCATAACTCACTGTATGAGCTGTTGCGTGCCGGACCCGCCAAATTGTTGCGGCGCGGGGAACGATCGCGGACTGGAAGTCCCGTCCTTGCGAATCTGGTTCTCGCGCCGTTGCTTGGGGTCGCCTCCCTGGTTGTCGTGCCCCTCGCGGTACTCCTTCGTCAAGGAGCGACGATGAGCGTTTACGCGCGCAAAGTTGATGGCTCGACAGCAGCCAACAGTGCTATCGGGTCCTGACAGGTCGGCGCGCGGCCCAGGTAATCACCGACCATGCAGCGACGGTCACCCCAGGATCTCGACCGTTCGTGCTTCGTGCGGAAGTAGCGGAAATGCGCGCAGGTCCACTTCATCTTCGCGACCGTGGGTCGAGGCACGGGTTCGTCCACGGCCCGGGAGCGCGAGATCCAGGGTTTTCCGTTCGTCGGAAAAGTTGGCAGCGATCAGGAAACGCTCGTCCTCGTACTGACGTATAAAGGCGTACACGTCGGGATCGCCTGACTCGATAGTGCGGTAGCTACCCGAATGGAGGGCAGGTGCTTCACGGCGCAGGGCCAGACTGCGGCGCACCATCGTAAGGGTCGAGGCGGGGTCGTCGATTTCCGTGGCGACATTTAGCAGGGCGTAGTCGTCC
This sequence comes from uncultured Chloroflexia bacterium, assembly GCA_963737125.1. Taxonomy (GTDB): domain Bacteria; phylum Chloroflexota; class UBA5177; order UBA5177; family UBA5177; genus JANWJD01. Next base: position 1,093,601 of record CAVTRL010000001.1, read on the forward strand.
GCAACCGGCAGCCAGGCTTCCGTTGCACCGGTGAAACCCGCCAGCCGGCTAGTGTCCCACTGCATCGGGGTGCGCACCGGGTCGCGTCCCAATCCCATTCCCGGTTCTCCCATTTCCCATGGATCCTGTACCTTTTCGGGCGGAATAGCGACGTTATGCATCCCGATCTCCTCTCCGTAATACAGCGTTGGGGTCCCGCGGAGAGTCAAAAGAAGCATGAGCGCCACCCTCGCCTGGTCCGGGCCAACGCGACTGGCGAGCCGCTCGCGGTCGTGATTGCCGAGCACGTAGTTCGGCCATGCCCCGCGCGCCGTGACGGCTTCTACCGTTTCGACCACGCCGCGCACGGCCGAAGCGGTCCAGGGCGTTAGCAGCATCGCAAAGTTGAAGGGCATGTGAAGCTCGTCGAGACTCTCACCGTAATACGATGCCCACTTTTCCCAATCGGATTCGTAGATTTCCCCCACCGCCATGCGAGGCTCCGTCGCACTGTAGGAATCGAGAAGCGCGCGTATCTCTCGGAACACGCCGTGCACATCGGGATGGCCGAAGTCGTGAATGTGCAACTGTTGCTCCGATTCGCGAACTGGAGCACCGGAAGGATCAATCGCCGGATTGGGAGGGTTATCGCGGAATTCCGGATCCTTCATGATGAAATGCGCGACATCGATTCGGAAGCCATCCACACCGCGGTCGAGCCAGAAGCGAAGGACGTCGAGCATCGCCCTCTTGACCTCCGGATTTCTCCAGTTCAAATCGGGTTGCTGCTTGACAAACTTGTGTAGGTAGTACTGCTCGGTGGCCGGATCCCACTCCCATGCACCGCCTCCGAACTCCGACACCCAGTTATTTGGCGGCGAACCGTCGGGTTTAGCGTCTTTCCACACGTACCAGTCTCGCTTTGGGTTGTCGCGTGAAGATCGGGACTCGATAAACCAGGGATGCTGGTCAGAAGTGTGGTTGGGCACGAAGTCGACGATGATACGCATGCCGCGGGCGTGCGACGCTTCGACCAGGGCGTCGAAGTCAGCCAGCGTGCCAAAGAGTGGATTGACGTCCGTGTAGTCCGACACGTCGTAGCCGAAGTCTGCCATCGGGGACGGATAGAAGGGGGACAGCCACACGGCGTCGATCTTCAGTACTTCCGAGAGATAATCGATCTTCTCGAGAATCCCGGGAAGATCACCTACCCCATCGTCGTTGGTATCGCGGAAGCTGCGCGGATAGATCTGATAGATGACGCCGCGTTGCCACCAGAGCGTTGTTCCGGGGTCTGTGACCGCCGTTATCGGTTCCATGATCCGCCTCCCATGCAGTGGTGCCCTTTCACGCGGTATCGGACAGGTGCGGTACTATCGGGCACAACAGACCGCACTTCTCTGCTATTCGGTGTACCGGACCGGAGAGAGCGAGGGCATGCCCCAAACGGAGGTAGAACAATGAGGGCCGACCCGGTTCCCCTGGATTCTGACATGAGCAAGGACGAGCTCGAAGTCTTTATGCGCAAGCTTGAAGAGTTTACCCGTAGCTTGACCTCCAAGGAACGCGCGCTTCTTTTGCAAGTTCTTACGCGAGCCGAGCGCGAGACGCCCGAGGACGTTGAAGCGCATTATTCCAATCTCTTGCTTTCGCTGGGTGCGGCTGCCGTCAGTCTGCACGACGCGTCATTCGATCCGGCTAGGTAAACGGGGCGGGTGCCCCAATCGTCGAAGGCGGCCGGGGCCCTGCCAGGAGCACATGCGTACAGCGGCCGCACGACGAATTCCGAAGCCGGACGGAGTGACGTCACGTTGCTAGACGTGCGTGGTTGCTTGCGCGTTTAACGCTTCGGGCGACGACACACCGTAGAAACCGTACCAGGGTTGCGCCGCCTTGAGACACTCGTTCACTGCTTCGATGTTGCGTACTCCGTCGACCTCCAGCCACCGACGAAATGCATCCGGACCGTCCTGCCCAAATACCTTGATTCCGTCGGCCCAGGTGGCACGTCCACAGAGGACCCCCGCGAAACGAATCTGGTTTTCGCCTGCCAGTGTCAGCGTCTCGGTGAATTCATCATTACTGACGCCGGCGCTCAGGTAGATAAACGGCTTGGATATCGATTCGGATGACTGGCGGAAATAATCAATCGCCTCGTCTTTGCTGTACGCCGCGGTGCCGGTAAAACTCCGGGTTCCTTCCACGAATTTCATGTTTACCGGAACTTCTACCTTCAATACGTCGATACCGTACTGCGGTTTTTCAAATTCGCGCATGCTTCCAAGCACGATTTCCGGTTTTTGCCTGGCGTAGTCCAATCCTTTTTCATCTCCGCCGGCGGCGTCGTATCCGACAAACTCGCAGAAAAACGGAATATCGTTGGCCACGCACTCGTCGCCGATCCGCTCGATGAACGCATGTTTGATGTCGTTGATCTCCGGCTGCTCGAACGGCGAATAGTAAATCAGTATCTTGACGGCGTCCGCGTCCTTGGCTTTCAGGCGCTGTACCGACTCATGTGGCAGAAGATCCGGCAGGCGTCCTGGTTGGGTGTTGTCGTACCCCGACTCTTCATACGCGAGGAGAAGACCGGCGTCCGGCGCTCGCCGCCTCGATGCCGGGATGCCGTATTCGGGATCCAATAAGATGGCGCTCGCGTGGGGCGTGAGAACTTCGGTCACCAGTTCCTTGAAGGTGACCATCTGTTCATCCTGGATCTCGCCATTGGCTGCCGCGGACAAAGCTTTTTTGAGCGATCCTCGCTGATCCATGGCGGCTGCCGCGATGACGCCACGAGCATTTGAGAGGCGCTCCATTCCCCGAATCTTCCCCGAAGTCAACGTCACGCGATCACCTCCGTCTCCAACAACGCAGAAAATGAGATCGAGCATACCCCGACAACCCGTTCCGGGGTATGCTCGCGGCGCGCCAGGCCGCTTTTCCTCACTATAGTAGCCCGTTGCCCGAGAGGCTCCCCTCTCGATTCAACGTCGGTGATTACCTATTGCGGGTGACGAAACCAACGATGAACGCAATGATCGCCAGCACCAGAAGGATGTGGATGGCGGCGCCCAGGATATGAGCGACGAGTCCGATAATCCAGAGAACGATGAGAACCGCTGCGATGATCCAGAGCAGTGAAAACACGAAGACCTCCAAGCTCGACGATGGTGTGAATGGATTTTTCAACGTCATGTCAGCATAAATCGTGCCGGTGCTCAACCGCTCAAGCGCGTGATGGACTCGGCATTCAAAAGGTAATAGCTTCGGCCGGGATATTCGTCCATAAGCAATCTGTTCTGGCTCCCTTGATCGCGCGCGTAGACGACGTCACCGTCCAGCAGCGGAGAGTTGCTGGGGAACACCGATCCGTACAACCACCACGCACCTGGCGTATTGGAAACGACGAAAATGAGAGCGTGGTGAATACCTGCCCGTTGTACCGCATCGATCGAATCGGCACTGGTGTAGTTGTATCCCCGGTACAGCGGCACCTGTGCCGGGAGGTACACGAAGAAGTTGAACGCGAGCAAGATCGCGATAATGCAGGCAGGAAGTGCGGCCGGCGCAATTCTGTCGAGCCTCCATCGCGCAAACAGCCGCAGCGGCCATTGGTACAGCTCCACGAGTCCTCGAGCAGTTAAAAGCGTGCAGGCCGGGATAGTGGTGAAGAAGTATCTCGGCCCATACATCACACCGGGATTCCAGTAGGCGACATACGCCGCCATGACGCACAGGGCAGACGCCAGGAACATCCAATCCCAGAGGCGCGCTCGGCCAAGGGCAAACGGAACGGCGGCAAGTGCGAGACAGGTATAAAACGGCCAACCAAATAGATGCGCCAGGAACATCTCCAGGTTAAAGCTCGTGTTCCAGAGACCTTGCGCCGGGGTAAAGCCGCCCATTCCGATGGTTGGCCCGAATCCAACCCGGTCGGACGGCCACCACAGGCTGTACGGACTCGTGAACGGGCTTCCCGTCAATATCCAGTCGTACCCCAAAAGAAGGGTGACCGGTACGGCACCTCCGGCCAGTAGCCATACCACCGGCAGCACATCTTTTTGCCGGAGTCGAGCCAGCAGAAGCGCACCGAATGGCAGTGAGAACGCAATGGCGTCAATCTGGCGGGTCATAAAGGCCATACCGAGCAGAAACCCAGCAGGCACAAGCAGCCGAGCGTCCGATATCGCGCGCGCATTTCGTGCCTCGGTGCTCCAGCGCGTGACGAGATACAGCGCGCAGAGGAGATAGAACAGCGTCGCGGTGTGCGGCATGAACGAGCCACCGAGGAAAAGGAAAAATGGCGATGTCAGCGTGAGCGCTGCCGCCAGCAGGCCCACTGTCGACCCGTACACGCGTCGGCCGATGAGAAAGATGAGAAAGAGGTCGAGCCCGGACAGGACGGGGTCGACCAGCCACGACGCGTGAAGTAAGACGCCGATTGACAGCAATAACGGCCACCCCGGTGGGTACTTGCTGAACCACTTGTCCCCGTGCATGGGAATGAACTCTTCGGTAAAGAAAGTAGGAAGTCGCGGCGTCGGCACCCAGAGGCGTCCGAGTGCAAATGTCTTCGCCTGGAAGAGATCGGCGACCGAATCCTGAACGTGTGGGATCCGTTGGAGCAGGTCCGACGAAATCCAGGCAGTGGACAAAGTTGCGATCGCGGCGAGCGCGAGCGCCACTGCGATGATCCGGCGTGGGCGTGGAACTGCATTTTCGAATGGAACCACATCGCCGTCAGTAGCAGCCAATCCGCGAAATACGGCGAGCAGCAACGCGTACATTGGCAAAGCCAGTAAGAGCAAGAAGACTCCGACCATATAGTTCGTGAGCAAGAGCCGCAGGTTTCTCTGAAGCATCGCGATGGTGTCGGGTCGTGTAAACGAGCTCGCCAGCGTCGCACCCACTGTGCCTTCGTTCCACTGAACCCACTGGACATCCGAGCGGTCTTCGCGAATCTCCAGCAAGACGCCCTGGCCTCGACTACGGGATTCGATGAGAATGCCCTGCGGCCCATCACCACGCATGAGGTTCGCTTCAATGGTCCAGTCCGATGTCGGAAGCGTTCCGAGTACGACTGTGGAAGCGTCTGAAACGACGAGCTCCCCCCGCCGATTCGTTGCCCAGGACCCGACCAGCGCCTGCGGATGGTAGCTGGGTAACTCCCCGGCTCCGGATGTACTCACACGCACGTTGGACCAGGCAGGCGGGAACGCGAGACGCATCCAGGCGCCGAAATCGGAGAGCCGAGAGCCATCGGGATCCCAGGGTACTTCTCCCATCGGCGATACTCGCTCATCCGAGATCGTGCTGGTGAATAGCCCGACGCTTTGCCCCTGAGCGACGCGCGCAAGGGGCAGAATCGTGCCGCCCACTGAAGCGATATATTGTCCCTTTACCTCGCTGATAACGATGTGTTCCTGTTCGTCCAGCGACCAGAGAAATGTAAGAACGCACAGTAGATTCACGGCGACCGTCACCGTGAATAGCCGCCTCCGTCGCCACCAGTCGGTGAGAATAGCAACTGCAATCAACGCCAGCCCCAGGATGACTGCGGAGCCTGCGGCATACCGCTCGAGCCATAGCATGCGACACAACGTGCCCGCTGCAATCGCGCCGCAGAGGGAAGCAGCGAGCTGAGATCGGTCCATCGAGCCGGAAGCAGTCGAAACCGCCGCTCCGCAGAGCTCTTTAAGCCTTGAGGAAGACCAACCCTTAGAGTCCATGCGTTCCTGATTCGTTGACCGTATCGGCCGTCATAGACGGTATGCTGGCACGTATGAAGGTATCAGTCGTCATTCCAGCTTTCAATGAGGGAGGCACAATCCTCCAGGTGATCGAGGCCGTGCGGGCAGTCGATCTAAGTGCGGCGTTCCAGAAGGACGTGCAGATCGAGATCATCGTTGTGGACGATGGATCTTCTGATGGTACCCGCCAGAAGCTCGGTTCATTGGATCAGGGCACAGATGTGCGAGTCCTGCTGCACGACCGGAATATGGGGAAAGGGGCGGCCCTCCGCACAGCATTTGGTGCCGTGACCGGCGATGTGGTGATCATCCAGGACGCGGATCTCGAGTATGATCCGGCTGAATTCCCCCGACTTCTCGAACCGATCGTGAATGGCCACGCGGACGTGGTTTATGGCTCGCGCTTGTCGGGTGGACGTCCGCAACGGGTCTATCTCTTCTGGCACCTGGTAGGAAACCGTCTCCTAACCCTGTTGACCAACGTGCTGTTCAATTCGACGTTGACCGACATGGAGACCGGCTATAAAGTGTTCAAACGCGAAGTAGTGGAAAGCTTTCACTTACGTGAAAACAATTTCAGAATAGAGCCTGAAATGACCGCTCAGGTACTCGGCAACTCAAAACTTCGCATCTATGAAATGCCGATTTCGTACTACGGCCGCACGTACGACGAAGGCAAAAAGATTACGTGGAAAGATGGCTTCGGCGCCATTCTGACACTCTTTCGCTGCCGTCTGGGGTTGTAGACGCCGTATTACTCCTGCTCTGCTGAATGCGCCGGTATTCCCACCCAGCGGCTCTCGCGAGCAAGCACAGCAGTTTTCATCACTACAATCCCGATGCATGGCAGAACGACCAGAGAAGCCGCTGCAATGATGAATACCGGGCGTATCCCAAAGGCAGCGGTAAGCATGCCGCCCATCAACGGACCGGCTCCGAAGCCGAGTGACGAAGCTGCCCCCAAGAGGCCAAAAGCAGTACCTTTCGCTTCTTTCGGACTCGCTATTGCAGCCCACACTCCCACGAGACCGAACAGCGCCCCGAAAGCCATCGAACCGAGGCCACGCACCAGAAGGAACGCAATATAACTGTGCGCGTACGCCTGCGGTATCAGGAGCGCCGTCCCGGCGATGAGCGCGACAATAATGGGACGTTTCAAGCCCACACGGCGCTGCGCACGGCCTGCCAGGTACGAGCCCGCCGCTGCGGTGACACCCGAGAAGGCCATCACCCAACCGGTTGCCGTCGCCACACCGCTTGACCGGCCCAGGAGTTCCTGCACGAACAGCGGAACAATGGGAAAGAGCGCGGTATTTGAGAGTTGCACGACCATGGTCAATAGCAATGCGCCGGCAAACGACGGTATGGCCAGCACGGACCACAGGGAGGGCCGAGCCTTCTTCTGTTCGGCGGGAGTCTTTCTGGCCGGTTCCCGCACGAAAACAAAAACCACTACACTCGCCGCACCCAGGAGTATGCCTGCTCCCACAAAGGCTGCCCGATAACCCAGGAGCTGCGCCACCACGCCGCCCGCAACCGGGCCAAACGTAGCGCCGATGTACACACTCATCTGCAGTAAGCCCATGGATCGACCAGTCTCGCGTTCTGGTACCGAGGAAGCCACTAGAGCCTGAGCGGAGTACACGGTCCCGCTTAACGCTCCCTGGATCATACGGAGCGCGAGAAGAATGAACGGCGATGGAGCGGCGCCCATGCACGCAAGTAGTATCGCGGCGCACACCATGGCACGCAGCAGCATGACGCGATACCCTATCCGATCCGCCAACCGTCCCCACACTGGGCCACAAATTGTCGCTGGAATAGCGGGACCAAAGCTGATTAGGCCGGCCCAGAGTGCGATCTGACCTAACCCATGCACGCCCAAATCCTGCTGCAAATACAGCGGTACAAAGGGGAGCGTAAAATCGAAGCCGATTATTGCTGTAGCTTGCGCGATGCAGACCGCGACCAGCGTGGCGCGCCACTTCTCGGCGCCCCCACCGGTGGCATCCGGTATGTGAGCCATGAAATCCTCTGTGCTGCTGAAGTGGCGCGAGAGTCTCGACACTTACCGTTACGAAACGCGCCCTAGAGCAGGAGTAATACTTAAAATTGTACCATTTCCGCTGATTTGTTCAAAGAATGTATGGAAACGGCACAGGTGTAGTGTTTTGCGCCATCACGTCTTTTCAGCAGGGCATACTGTTGTCGCCGCGGACCTGCTTATTGTGCGACGATCCCTGCTAACGCTTCAGCGCTGAGCTCCTCGAGAGATGGCAAGCGGAGATCAGCTCTGTTCATTCGAGGGTCTCCGGCCAGGTGCGGGTCCGGCACGAGGATGCAGAACATACCGGCTGCCTTCGCGGAAAGCACTCCATTTGGCGAGTCTTCAAAGGCGATGCAGGCCGTTGGCGGCGTGGCCAGACGTCTGGCCGCCGACAGATAGACACCCGGGTCGGGTTTGCCCCTGGCTTCGTCGTCGGCGGAGCATATTGCGTCGATGTACGGCTCAATCTTCAGTCGTTCAATGACCGTCCGGATAAGTGCCTCGCTTGAGGATGAGGCTATCGCGCAGGCCAACCCCAGCTCTCGAACGAGTTGCAACGCGTGGCGAACTCCCGGCATCGGCTCGCCCACTTCGCGAACGTATGCCATCATCAGCTCGTATATTCGAGCGGTAACCTGCGCGCGGCTAGGCCCGCTCCAGGGGGCGCGTTGAAACCATAGGTCGACGATCTCGCCAATCCGCACTCCCATCGTTTGCATGCAGTCCTCTTCGGTGAGAGTGATGCCGACTTCGGCAAAAACTTGAATCATCGATCGTCGCCAAATGGGCTCCGTATCGATGAGAAGCCCGTCCATGTCGAAAACAGCGGCGAGTTTACCCATTACGCAGTCAGGCTAGCAGCTTCCCGCGCGATTTCCGGATAACGGCTGGCCCGATCTATGCAGGGCAGCCGCGGAGAGGCGAAATGGCTCATGTCGAATCGCCTGGCGTTCTTCGGGAAATGCGCGCAACGGATGCGTTCGAAAGGTAGGGGGAAACCGGCATTACAGAATGCGCGCACCCTTTGGAGCATGAACAACCGTCGGCACAGAGGAAAGCAGAAGTGGTTAAAGCACCCGGTGAAAGCCCGCCCTCGAAGCACAAACACATTCTGGTAGTCGACGACGATCCCGACATACTTTTTACGATTCAGTGGGCTCTTGAGGACGAAGGATATCAAGTGCGGACGGCAGCCGACGGCAGAGAGGCAATTCAGCGTGGAATTGAGTCTCGGCCGGCTCTTCTGGTTCTCGACATGGGACTTCCTATCGTGGCGGGCGATGGAGTGGCGGCTCGCCTACGCGAAGCGTACGGCTCCGAACTCCCGATCCTGCTCATCACGGCCGACGGTCATGCCGCAGATAAAGCTCGGCGGGTCGGCGCCGTCGCATATCTGAGCAAACCGTTCGATGTCGATACACTCGTGGAAACCGTTCGACGAAGCGTTCGCTAGCCGGCTGGTATCAGGCGTTTATTCGCCCCGTATGGAGTGGAAGCGTGAAGAAGAACTCGCTTCCCTGCCCACTCACTGGATTGATTCCGACGGTCCCACCGTGGGCCTCGACGATCTTCTGGGTAACATAGAGCCCCAGGCCGAGGCCTTTGATATTTCGGTCCTGGACTGCGCCCCGGAAGAAACGATCGAAGATTCGGTTTTGGTCCTCGTCCGGGATGCCAACCCCATGATCGCGCACCGCGATCACCAGTGAATCTCCGTCGTGCTTCGTCGAGATGACAACTTCCCCACCCTCCGGAGAGTACTTGACGGCATTTCCTACGAGATTGTTAAGCACTTGTTCAAGCCTGCCGTGGTCCCACTCGCCTTCGAATGATCCTTCGTCAAGCGCTAGCCGGAACGTGTGGGATGTGGCCGTTAGCTCGAAGCGGGAGATCACTTCGCGCAGTGACGGACGGATATCGGTGCGTTCGATCGATAGCTCGAATTCGCCTCGCGAGAATCGAGTGACGTCGAGGAGGTCGTCCACCAACCGACTTAGGCGTCCAACCTGAGCGTCGATGTTTGCTGCGAATCGTTGATCGTCGGGGCTGTCTTCTAGCTTCCGGCGCAACATCTGGGCGTAGCCTTTAATCGTCGTGAGTGGCGTCCGCAACTCGTGCGACACGATCGACAGGAATTGGTCTTTGACCTGCAGTGCTTCTTGCTGGGCCGCGAAAAGACGGGCATTATCCGCCGCCAACGCGAATTGGTAGGCGAAGTTCACAGCCATCTGCTCCTCCTCACTGCTGAACTTCTCTGCCCGAACCACGAGAAAGGCCGCGTCCGTAAGTACCGGAATAATGAGCAGCGCGAAACCGTCCTCGAAAACAGTGGTCGTCGTGGCGTTCTGAGTCGCATCGGCGACGATGCGTGGCCAGCGTTCGGAATCGAACTGGATACCCGCCCAATGAGGCGTAACGAATGCAGTGTCCGACCTGGGTACCAGGCCGGCGCCGGAAGCATGCAATTCCAGGCTGAACTCCTGCAGTATCGGCTCGACATCGGAACCCTCTCGAAAGGCGGTCGGCAATGTCCGGCCGGATGAAGCCAGGAAAGAGAGATACCGAAAGCGCTGTTGAAGCGCGAACGCCATGCCGTTGAACGTGCTTGCAACTGTTTGCAGCTCCGTTTTCCCCTCTGCTTGAACCCGCGCCGACATCTCCCCACGTCGAATCGCACCCGCCGCCTGCACCAACTGCCGGAGCGGACCGAGCACATACTGAGCGATGCTGAGCGACAGTAGGAGAAATACGAGCACTCCGCCAAGACGCACGACCAGTACGGGGAACAAATTGGATAGAACGTCTCGCGACACCGACGAGCCGGAGATGGTAACTTCCGCCGTGCCCAGATCCGTCAAGTCACTCACCACCGGTGCTATCCCTTCGACATCCCCATTGGGTAGCTGAATTGCATGGGTCGGCTGGAGCGAGACCGGCTGGATGCGCCGACCACGCTCTGAAGGGAGGGTCGAAGCCAAAATCCGGTTATCCGACGAGATCCTGGCGAACTTCACGTCCTCGGCATTTTCAATGGAGAGCACAAAGTCTTGCAAGACATCGGATTTAAGCGCTCCACCTGCGTTCAGGGAAGCAACCGCACCGGCCGCGAGAATCGTCGCATCGCTTCTGGCCCGCGTGCGTAACTGCGCATGTAGACTCGTCACCTGCGCGTAATACTCGACGGCGCCGCTCGCTGCAGCGACGAGTATATAGGCAAGACACAAGACGCTGACCAATCGCCACCGCAGCGACGGCATGCCAATCAGTCGCACGCGGAGCTGCGCTTTGAGGCGTGATCCATTCGTCGGCAGGTTGCGAGCTTTTTCACGTTGTCTCTACTATCGACTATGGGTTGGTTGAACGATCGGCGCCTCGTGAGGTTGGTGGTTTTCGCCGGCGCGAGCACCTTCTGGACTCCGTTTCATAGTTCCATATACCCATACAGTGTGAGCCAGCCGTCGTCGTTTCGGCACGTGATCCTTCCGAACGCGGCGAATCGGCAAGTCGATTTCTTTTTCCCGTCGCTCGGCAGCTTCACGACAAACGTAAATATCGTGGCCAATCCGAAGACGGTTCCCCGGAAAGAGATCGATTACCTAAAGAGCCTGGGGGGGCAGAATGTTCATCAGAGCGGCTGGTTGACTTTCATGGGAAAGCGTCGACGTCTGGTGCGGGCGGACTTTAGCGGCCTTGCCGGCAAATATACCGTGGAGCAAGCGCTCTACGTTGAGGCCAATACGGAGTGGCAGCTCACTGCTTCCTACGCGCAAAAGTATCGATCGTGGCGGACGACAATGGTGAAGATGCTGGATACCTTTAAAACCGATCCTTGATCTCCCGCCGGAGTCTCCATGAGCGGATTTGGAATGGTGCGAACCTCCGCTCGACCGGCCCTAATTCTTCTTCCAAGATGTTCACTTCGACATCAAATACCCAGCCCGCGGGTGGCGCAACGCGTATCTCGCCGCGTGCTCCGAACGGCTCATACAGGCGCATGAGCAGTGAGTCACCGTCCTCTGACGGCTTCAGGCAACCCAAACCCGCCTGAAGTCCCGCTAGTTCGAAGGGTTGCCACGATGACGGGCCGGCCGCTCTCACCACGCACGCCTGCAATGGCGAGTTGAGGTCTTCCGCCTCCATCAACACGTCGCTATCGTGAAGGTTTCCGGGATGTGGCAGTAGTGAGTAGGTGAAGGACTGAGTTCCTTCATCGGACAGTGGATCGGGGAAGATCGGTGAGCGCAGGAGACTGAGACTCAATTCGTTGCCGATCACGCTGTGCCCGTATTTCCCGTTGTTGAGGAGCGCCAGACCGTATCCAGGCTCGGAAAGATCGACGAAGCGATGTGCGGCCACTTCGAAGCGAGCTTCATCCCAGCTCGTGTTGCGGTGGGTCGGGCGCTGGTGGAGACCGAATGCTGTTTCGAACGAAGCCGTACCGGCTCGAATGGCGACTGGAAACCGAGCTTTCACCAGCCAACGCCGATCGTGCCAGTTAATAATGGTTACAAAATCGAGCCGAGGAGAATTACTCCAGAGCCGAATATCCTGAGTGATCGTACTGTCACGGAAGCCTTTCACCACGCGCACGGCGACTCGATGTGGGCCTTCTTCTACCACCCGGGGGGCGTCGATTGTTCGAAAGGGCTGGGCCACGCGGGCGTAGTCCGCGTCTATGTCCCAGGCATCCCAGGTCGGAGGTTTATCGACATATGCCCACAGAGCGTTCGCCGGCCCGGCCAGGACCTCGCGCGACACTCGTTTGTCGAACAACCGAGTTAGCGTGCCGTCCGCGTCCAACTCTACCCGCAGATATGAATTCTCGAGGCACCCGGGAGCAACGGACAGTGCGACCGCGCCGGACATCGAGATCAAGGTCGTGGATCCCAGTCCAGGAACCAGGGTCCCGCCGGTTGCAACGAATCCATCTTCGACGCGCTGGGCTCCCGGCACGTCTTGGTTGAACGAGGCCCGGACCGGACGCGCTGAGAACGTGGGATTGAGGACGAAGAGACCAAGCTTATCGCCGGGAGGGCTGACGGTCGCGGCAATCTGCTCGACTGCGGTGCGTGTCATGGCCGCGGTCTCGTCGATCACTTGTGACAATTCCTCGACCGCCTGCGCGTTGACCTCTCGGATACCGGAGCCAGGCAGGATATCGTGAAATTCGTTTCTAAGCAGCAACCGCCAGAGCGTCTCCAGCGACTCCGGGCGCGGGCCGCCGAGCAGGTGGTAGAGCGAGGTGATGGTCTCGGCCGCCACAAGGCCCGTCTCCGCCTGACGATGCGCCAGCTTCGTCGGGCCCTGACTGGTCAGAGTGCCTCGATGCAGCTCCAGGTACAGCTCTCCTACCCAGACCGGCAGTGAGTCGGGATCGACAGTGCTGCGCACGCGTTCGAAGTAGTCGGTGACGCGCGTGAAATGCGAAGCTGGTACTCCTGGAAAGTGCTGCATCTCGCGAGCGCGCTCCAGCATCTCCGCCGTCACGCTGCCACCGCCGTCTCCATAACCCACGCTCAGCAAACTTTCCGGGAAAATATGTTTACCGCGAAAGTGCTTCCAGGTTTCTATCAACGCATCCGGTCCAGGGTCCGCGTTGTAGCCGTTCGTGTCGGTATCCTCGCCGCCTGGATTGTTAAACATGTGGGCCAGCACGCGCGTTCCATCGATCCCCTCCCACCAGAAGAGGTCGTGAGGAAACTCGTTCGTTTCCGACCACGTAAGCTTGATGGTGAAAAAGTTGTCGATGCGTGCCAGTTTCAGTAGCTGTGGAAGTGCCGGCGTAAAGCCGAAGACATCCGGCAGCCAGCACACGGTGTGATACCAGCCAAAGTGTTTCCGGAAATATCGCTGCCCGTAGAGGAGCTGCCGTGCGAGTGACTCGCCCGCGGCCATGTTGGTGTCTGGCTCAACCCACATGCCACCGATTGGTTCCCACTGACCCCGGTTCACCCGTTCCCGAAGAGCTCCGAAAAGCGCCGGATCATCCTGTTCGATGAACGAGTAGAGCTGGGCCGTCGACTGGTTGAAAATGAGTTCCGGATAGCGGTCCATCATGGCCGTCACAGTAGAGAACGTTCGCTGTGCCTTGCGCTGCGTTTCGTCCATCGGCCAGAGCCAGGCCAGGTCGATGTGGGCGTGTCCCGATAGTGCGATCGCTCCGGACTGGGGATACCGCTCTCTCATCGCGTGTAGATTCCCCGATAAGGCCTCCAGAGCACGGAGCACGCTCGCGCGTTCGTCCCCGGTCAGTTCACGCCCATTGCGCGCGTCGATGGCCGGAAGCTCCCAGATCGACTGCATGTTTGGGCTGTCTCGTACTCGTGCCAGGTAAGCGTCGGTATTACTCGGCCACTCGAGCAAGTCCAGAGACGATTCAGCGGCGCCAATCAGGGTCGTGCCAATGTCACGGTTCTGCAGCGCCCGGCTGGTCTCCAGGACCAGTTGCAGCACGCGCACGAGGCGGTCGAGCCCGGCTTCGATCCAAACAAGTCGAGCGTCCGTCAGCCGAGGATCGCGATTAGGCACGCCGAATGGAAGCCGTGCTACCGCATCGACGGAGATTCGAAAGGCTCGGTCCGAGAGCCGGAACCGCCGGTGGAACGCATCGAGCCCCAGTTGATCGAGCTCTCCATTCGCGTATTCCAGGCGAACAAGCCCCTCACCACCCAGGTTCAGGTCTAACCGAGTGTCCGCGATCTGCCAGGTATCGGGCACGGTGACTTCCGGATGCGATAAACGTCGAACTCCGGAGTGCACCGGCCAGCTGTCTCCCACGGAGATAGCCTCCCCGTCGAACGACCACCGGTTCAGCACGATCTGTTGACGTTCCAGCCAGTAGCGAAGCTCGTCACGCCTTGCTTTCACTCTCTGCCGGCGCTGCTCCAGCGTCAAAGTCATGGTCAGATCCTCCTTCTGGGCGCATCCGTGCATTGTGTCGGTCGTGAGCGATCGCCTGACGTTGAAATGCGCATCCTGGGAATTGGCGTTCCTGTGGATTTGTAGACTACTCACATGGAAGAGACTGCGAGTGCGCGTGAGGCGACATTTGAAGTGCCTGGCGGCGGTGGATGGGGCGCGGTCCTGCTGCTGGGCTCGACGCTTGGTGTCACTCAACTAAGCTACTACCTGACAGCTTCCGCTCTTCCCCTGTACTTGCGCGATCTGGGCGCTTCGGCACCCCGTATCGGCCTCGAAGTCGGCCTCGGGAATATCGCCGGCGTGGTGGCCACGCTCGCGCTTGGACCGGCACTCAATCGATATGGCCCGCGCCTGTTCCTGGGACTATCGGCATTTGTGTACGTTGTGGCGGCCTGCGGCATGTTATTTGTCCACCATGAGATCCCGGTGACCTCCTTTCGGGTACTGCAGGGAATCGGTGCCGGCCTCATCTTGCCCGCCGCAATGACTCACGTCGCGCTGTTGGTTCCGCGGCGAACGGGGACGGCGCTGGGAGCAATGGGGGCCTTGAATGGCTTTTCGATGGCAGCCGCTCCGCCCATCGGACTGTTCATGTACCTTCGATACGGTGCATCGGGCTTGTTCCTGCCCGCCTTCGCGGCCGCCGTCCTTGGACTGGTGGCCGTCGCGCGTTTGCCCGGAATTCGTCCAGAGGGCCACCATGCCTCCGGCTTTGGGTTCGATACTCGCTGGCTGCCTCTCCTTCTGGCCAACGGGTTGGCGGCCGTCTACTTCGGAGGCATCCTCTCGTACTTAGCGCTGTACCTACGCCATCTGCACGGACCGAATGCAGGGATATTCTTTACCGCGGACGCGGTCGGCGTTCTCCTTCTACGGCTCCCCACGGGGTGGCTTGCCGACCGTCGCGGATCGCTACTCCCCAAGATTCTTGGGCTGACCATAACGCTGCCCGGTATAGCAATCCTTGGGTTACCTCCCACCTCTGGGATTCTGATTGCATCCGGCGCGATGACAGGCATAGGAGCCGGACTGTTCATTACCGGGCTCTACGCGGACATGGCGCGACGCAGTTCGGCTGTCAATCGAGGTACTGCCATGTCGCTTTCGTCCGCCAGCTTTGGTTTCGGTATATTTCTGGGCAGCGCCGTCTCTGGCTTATTGCTCGTTCATGGCGGTTTTGAAGCAATTCTTATCTTCGGAATTGTGACCTGCATTGTGGCGCTTCCCCTGGCCATCGTGAAGGACGCCGGCAATGGAACCGCGGTCGCGGTGCGCTGATCGGACCGGGAGATGCCGGCCGCCTCGTTGCCTTCGGTGGCGGGAGTCATTGGTGCGCCACGAATCAGCCCGTCGCCGTGGGCTACCTCCGAACGAGCGTGTCCAGCTAACGAAAGATTCAAGATCTGTTCACGCCGCCTTCAGACTCTACTCAGAATCCAAAGATAGAGTGGCTATACGAGCAATAAACGAAGCGTGCTCCCATCCGGCGGAAGATCGTTGAGCGCCGGGTGGCCGCGTCAAACTGGACCTCACATACATCCGGGGAAGGGCAAAGGCAGTCGATTCGGACTGCGGCCGAGCTGGGGCGGTGTTCGTACCACGAACGCCGCCCCGGCGCTGTTCTAGACACCTGCATATACCCCCTGCAATACTGTCGATACAGCGCAGTGGAGGGAGAAAGGTGTATGTCCGTTCCCGCCCAGGTTTTCCGCCTGGAATCGCTTGACACCGAGATCGAACAGGCGGAGGCGGCTATGCTCGCGATCCGCCGGAAACGCGTCAGTAACCCTCAGCTGGAGGCAGCGGAAGCACGGGTCGGGCGGCTGAGGGAGAACGAAAGGGCAGCAGTTCTGAGCCAGCGCCAGCTCGAAGCGCAGCTCACCGACCTGGAAGGGAAAATAAAGCGCGACACGACGCGCATGTATTCCGGTCAAATCGTGGATAGCCGGGAACTCAGCTCTCTCGAACGTGAGCTGGCGAACTATGGCGCGCAGCGAGACTTAGTCGAACGACAGGTTTTAGAGGCGATGGAGCGGACCGAGGCGTTCGCCGAGGAGCTTGCCGCCAGCGACGCGGCAGCCCGTCAAACCCGCGAACAATGGCTGCAGTCGAGACCGGCCTCGGAGGGCGAGGAGGCCCATCTCGCGGCACGCGTTTCGACTCTGAAACAAGAACGCGAAAGCGTCGCGAGTGAGATCAGCCCGGCCGTCATGAGCGCCTACCTCAGGCTGCGGGCGGCGTCCGGCCACGCCGTGACGGTGGTACGCAACGGCGTGTGCCAGTGGTGCCGCGTCAACATTCCGCAGAAGGACGTCCAGCACGCCCGCGGCGGCGCACTGGTCTATTGCACGAATTGCTCTCGCATCCTCTACGCCGAGGGCTGACACGGCAAGAGCCCTGGGCCGTCAGCGCGCTTTGACACGTGCTCGAGGTAAAGGCTCTCGCGCCTCATCCTCCCCAGAGTCGAACCCGTTCGTCCACGAGCCGGGCCAGCAGCAGGAGTGACGCTTCCTTACTGCCGGGGAGAACCGAGACTCCGACCACGTATCTGCCTTGACGGAACTTGATGCCGATGAAACCTCTCGTTCCTGAATTGGCAAGGAACGCAGTACTTTCCTGGCCGACGAGCGGTAACGAGATCGCGTGGTACTTCCCGCAGCACAGCGCGTTCTGCACCGCGACACGGTATCCCCAGTGCGCACCCACCGAGCTCGCGTACTGGTCGATTTTGTTGCCAACTTCGCCCAGACCGGTCACATCCCGGCGAACATATAGCGCGTCGTAACTGTTTTCCCATCCGTAGTAGACCAGTTGTCCGTTTGATACCCCGTACTGACGAGCCAGCGCAAGCCTCGATACGTATCCGGCGCTCGCAACCGAGTAGCCGGCTCGAAGATTGTTCACTTGAAGAGCGATAGTTTGCAGCGGCGTGGCGGCGGACACGTTTTGCGCCCCGATTGCCAACCAGAGACTTACTGCCATCGCGACATAACGAATGGATTTCATAGTGCTGCCCTTCCCCTATCCAGATGTCCCGAATGATACGTCCCGAGTGGCACTCGGGAGCCGGCGGATCATCCTTGCTACAGCGGCAATTATACCGGGATGAGCGTCACCCGCGGTCCAGGAGTCGCACCGACACGATGGCGGTTCGAATCTGTTGCGAGGTTCCGTTTTGCGTGTCGTTCCACAGTGGATGCAGAGTTGTGTCGCTCACTGCCAGGCCCTGGTAATCGCCGATAAACGTGGTCGATGGCTTTCCGTCGACGTACGGAGCATCAATCGAGGGATCCCACGATTTCTGAGTAACACGGTAGTTATGACCGAACGTTATTCCGCCGTTCGAGCTCTGTGCCAGATAGACGTCGATATTATGATCCTTGGGGTCGCGCCGCCGATCGAACCACGAACAGGTGATGACGCCGTCCGGGGCTACCGCGAGCTCCGGCTGAAATTGGTCCTTGTGATTGCCGATATGGTCGTGGTTGATGCGATACGGCGTACTCCAGGATTTACCGCCGTTGGCCGATCGACTCGAATAAATGTCGGCATCGCCGTTGCGTATGTCGGCCCAGGCTGCAACCATCGTCGCGGTATCAGGGGAAATGACGAATGCAGGCAAGCTAAAGTTGCGGAACGTTCCGTTGGGCAGTTTGTCGGGCAATGCATTGATTCCCGAAACATCGGAACGAGGCTGGGAAAAGGTCACACCGCGGTCGGCCGACGTTACAGATTGGAGCGAGAACGTCGAAGTTCCCGCCGCAACGTCTATCCGTATATACATGACGGTGACTCGTCCGTCCGGCGCAACTTGTGGGATCGCTCCCAAACCTTGATGCTTGCCGTCAGCGTCAAATGGAAAGAGCATGACCGGTTGGCTGAAGGAAGCTCCGTAGTCGATCGACCGCGACACGACGATCCCGCCCGGCGCTCCGCTCGTCTGCTGGCCGGTGAAGACCGCGTCACTACCGTCAGGGTCGTCTGCCCCTCCGTCGACGTTCCCGTCAAGATTCCAGGCAACATAGACTGTCCCCCGCGTTGGTCCCTTGGAGCCATCGACGGCAATCCACGGTTTGTCGCTAAAGTACGCGCCGGTTGGGTCGACGTAGACGGGGGTCGGAACTCCCCAGGTGGCCCCGCCATCACGAGATCGTGAGACGTACACGCCGCTCGCACTGCCGTTTCCTCGACACACGCCACCGTCGCAGGCGAGCACGGCAGCGTAAGCAATAGTGCCGTTTGGCGAAAATGCAATGCTGACGTCGGAGGTGGTGCCGTAACCGTCGAATCCGGGTAGCGTGCCGGAGTCGTGCCAGGTCTGGCCGCCATCCATCGAGTAATACGTGCCGATCTTGAAGCGATACTGTTTAGGATTCGAAAAAAACTTAGAGCCGGCGATCAAGTTGTTGGGGTTTTTCGGGTTGATCGCGACCGAGGGTTCGCTGTGCGCGAGGGCCGTGTCGTGACTAACTTGCACGTTGCTCACGGATAACCGGGCTTGCTGATTCTCGCTCCACGCGGCGATCGATACCGTGGAAGGTTTAAATGTAGTGGCTACGATCACAAGGCACGTGATCAGGGCGGCCCGAACCGCAGCGGTCGGAACAGCGATTATTTCTCTCCGGTCGAAGTCACATGGTGGTACGGTATGTACTAAAACTACCAGGGTGCGGCATCACTCGCAAAGCGGAGGTTGCATGGCGCAACGTCGAAAGCCGGAGTTGGAATGCTGAGCGGATATGAGTACGGCCCGCCGTATCGCATCCCGTGGCAGATCGCTCTGCGTGCCGCTGCATACATCGCACGCGGTCGGCAGCGGTCTCTCGCTGTCGACTCACCCATTGCCTTGCGCACCATGCCGGTTGCGCCCATGGTGGTAGGAGCCGATCGTATACCGACCGATGGGACGGTCCTGTTCGTCGCGAATCATTACGAGCGCCCCGGTCTATGGATGGCCTGGCCCGCCCTGGTTCTCACTGTGGCTTCTCATGAACGAAGAGGCGATGACGTGTACTGGATCGCCATACGGGAGTGGGAGTCGTTCTCGTTGTACGGGATAGCGATTCCCCGCGCGGTCCTGCGTTGGGTATTCGAACGTGCCTTTGGCGTTTACGGGATTGTCGCGATGCCGCCCGGCAACGCGAGTGCCGGCGAACGGGCGAGGGCCATGCGTCAGGCCGTGGCGCGGCTCAGGAGCGGTGGAGTCATCGGCCTTATGCCGGAAGGAACCGTCGGCGACACGCCGGAGTTATTGCCGGCTCGGGAGGGGGCCGGAAGTTTCGTCCAGCTTCTGGCCAGTGCCGGTGCAACGGTCATGCCGGCGGGCATATACGAGAACGAGGGACGCCTCATCATTCGCTTTGGCGCTCCCGTGGACGTCTCTTTGCCGGCCTACATCGCACGCAGCGCGCGTGACGACTGGACGAGAAACCGAATTATGACCGCCATCAAAGAACTACTGCCCGAGCCGCTCTGGGGAGAATACCGGTCAGCCGGGTTGGACCCCTGAACGTGTCCCTAGGGTCCAGGATCCGACCCGCACAATTCCGCCGAAAGAGCGTGCAGGCGGGAGCACGTGTCCGAGCGGTCGAGAGAGTGGTGATCGCCCGTTTTGATATGCCGAATCTCTTCAACCGAAAGGTATTCGGACAGCGTGCCGTCGGGATCTTTGCAGTACTGCATGCGAAAAGCCTTGTCGGTGGTCAACCGGCTGAGCACTGATTCCACACGTTGAGTCGACACGACACTCCTCCTCGGTTCACGCTCTAGTTCCCACCGTAACGCTCCATGTGCCATAAGTCAATTACAGAGTCTTAAAGGCTCACATCAGTAATCTTGCAGATTGCTTCGGTCGCGAGTTGTAGCATTCGAGCCCTTCAGTATCACGCCGTATAGGACTACCAGCTTTCGCGTGACGCCGCCGGGTTCGACATCAGCCGGGATCATCGAGTTTGTGCGTCCCATCAGCCTGTAACACCAGATTCCGGCGTATCCGCAGCCCGGCCAACCTATAATGGAAAACAAAAAAGACTTGCTACTGGCATAAGCGGAACTGATGATCGAACAACGCACACGGGTTTTTCAGGCGGTTGTAAAGCACATGAGCTTTTCCCGAGCGGCTGAGGAACTCGCCATCAGTCAGCCGGGCGTGACCTTTCACGTCAAAGCCCTCGAGCGGGAATACGGTACGCCCCTCTTCGAACGGGTCGGCAAACGACTGTTTCTCACCGATGCCGGCCGGACGCTCTCGATCTACGTTCAGCGCGCGTCACTTATGGAGGAAGAAGCTCGGGTCGCGCTGCAAGAGCTGAAAGGGTTGCAGAGTGGACTTCTTGTGGTCGGGGCGAGTGCGACCATCGGCATCTACCTTCTTCCAGAGGTGCTCGGCGAATTCCGCAGCCGGCATCCCGGAATTAAAGTGAGTCTTCGAGTCGGAAACAAGCGTCATACGGTCGAGCGGTTGCTGCGCAACGAACTTGATTTCGGCCTGGTTGCCGGGCCTATCGCTGAACCCATGCTGGTGTCCGAGCCGTATCTCGACGACGAGCTAGTGGTCATCGTCTCTCCATCGCATCGATTCGCGCGTCAGCCTGTCGTGTATCCCGGGGAGCTTCGGCGCGAAACCTTTCTGGTCCGAGAGCCGGGTTCCGGCACCCAAGAGCTGATGGAGGAACGTCTTGGCCAGTTAGGCATCGATTCGGCCGACAACATGCAGCTCGGCAGCACCGAAGCTATCAAGCAAGCGGTGACGGCGAATCTCGGTATTTCGATTGCCTCTCGCTACAGCGTGGAAGCCGAAATGACGAGCGGCCGTCTGTGCGCAGCCCACGTGCCGACGCTCATCATGCGGCGGAAGCTCGTACTCTTGCATCATCAGGACAAGCGCCTCACCAAAACTGCTGTGGCGTTTCGCATGCTGCTGCAAGAGTTTTCGGTGCGGCAAGCGGCACGTGTCGGCTTTGACGAGCCGGCGGAAAGCGTCGGTGCCAATCGCGGAGCCACACAATGAGTAGCTATCCCGGTCCAGATAGCCTGGTGATCGGCGAATTGCTGCCCGACTTCGACCTGGTCTCCCCGGATGGAGAACGCTTCTCCCAAGACTCCTTCTCTCCCGAAAGTCTGCTTGCGATCTTGTTTCTCGCCAACCACTGTCGAGAGGTGAGCGCCCATGAGGACTACATCGTCATGCTGGCGGTGGAACACATCGGCCGAGGAGCGGCTTTCGCCGCGATTTCTTCCAGCGATGTCACGCGATTCCCTGAAGATGCTCCGGACGGCATGGCCGAACGCTCGATCCGTGCACACTATCCATTCCCGTATCTCTTCGACGGTGATGGCAGTGTCGCGCGCGCCTTTGGGGCCGTATGCACTCCCGAAGCCTTTATCTTCGATCACGCTCGCCGTTTGAGATATCGGGGGGCGATTCTGGGTGCTCGGAAAGGCGACGCGACCCCGTACCTTGCTCGGGCTCTGGATGGGTTATTGAACGGCAACCCACCTCAGACGAACTGCGTAACTCCCGTTGGCTGCCCGATCGAGCTATTGAAATAGTGACGCACTACTCGTAGGCAACTGTGCTCCCGGCATCGCTCAGATGAGTCACCTGCTCCGCCTTCTCCACTAGCTCGAATGGATCGAACGGCTTCTTCACCAGCGGAATTCCCTGTTGTTGCAGCCACGCGTGATGGCGGTTCGCGCTCACTGTCGTCCCAGAAATAACGATGATAGGGATGTCTCGCGTCGAGTCAAGCGTTTCTCGCAAGAGGGACAGAAGAGTCCAGCCAGTGTCGGGGCGCTCCATCTGTATGTCGAGAAGCACCAGCGATGGACGTTGCGACACGACGAGTCCCACCGCGTGCAGACTGTCGTTACAGGTGCTGGCGTTCCAACCTTCGGAGGTGAAGATCTCGGCCAGCAATGTCGTCAGCTCTTGATCGTCATCTACGATGAGAACTTTTCGTGCCTGCTCCATATGTCCTGTGCTCGCTCTATCCTGTATGCTCTACTTATTTCCTGCAGTATAGCGACCGTGGTAAAAAGTCTGGATGCGACTTTCGTAAGACTTTCGTAATAGGTGTTACCTGCACGCAACCGAATGAACGTACACTGCGTAGTAAGAGACAGAACGATTTTCACTTTCCGAAAATGCAGAGGAATGTGGTAGGCAGTGACGACAGATTCAAGTCAACCGCGGGCCGAGGCGGCCGGTCCCTCAGCCAGGCCAGCACACGTTCAAGCTCGGGCGTGCCGCCTTCCTTGGCCTGGTCGGTGTTGGTAGTGGAGCGCTCTTCCTGGGCAAAGGGGCGACGTCGGCGTTAAGCAATTTTAACTTTGCTCCCGGTGCTTCCTCGGTCAATGGTTTCACCATCTACACCGTGACGGACGGGTATCCCGCCTTCGACCCTAAAACGTATCACCTCGACGTGGGAGGAATGGTACAGAATCCCATCAGCCTATCGCTCGAAGATATCTTGCACGAGCCGGCCGTCCAGGAAACGCGATTTTATCAATGCGTGACCGGCTGGAGCGTCGACAACGTACGGTGGCAGGGAATTCGGCTGTCCTACTTGCTCGATCACGTGCGCCCGAACGCGGCTGCCCATGCGGTCAAATTTTATTCGTTCGACGGCCAATATACTGAGAGCCTTACCATGGAGCAAGCCCGAAAACCGGACGTGCTGCTTGCGTACAAGATCATGGGTGAACCGCTGTCGCGCGCTCAGGGCGCCCCGCTTCGATTGGTCGTTCCCGGAATGTACGGGTACAAATTCATCAAGTGGGTAAATCGAGTCGAGCTGGTCCCAGAGCCGATTGACGGTTACTGGGAACGCAACGGCTATGATCGCGACGCCTACATCGGCCATAGCAACGGCGCGTAAGGAACCCTGATGGCCAGCCAGGCAGGCATCGTACGGGCGACCGAACGTACGCGCCAGTCCTCCCGCGTTACACGATTCACACGAACCGAACGGGGCGTGCACTGGGTGCAGGCGCTCAGCTTTCTATCACTCTTGATTACCGGGTTCGCTCTCTCCATTCCGGCCGTCGAGGGTTTTTTCGGGCATCGTGCGTTATTGCGTGAGCTGCACCTGTCCTCCGCGTTCTTTTTTGCATTTGGACCGGCGGTCGTAGCGCTTGCGGGCGATCGAGGCAGCCTCGCGGCCGACCTGGCAGATGTCGACACGTGGGACTCTGATGATCTCCGCTGGCTCGTTCCATTCCCGATCCTGAGGTTTCTTGGGATATCGACGCCACCACAGGGAAGGTTCAACGCCGGCCAGAAGCTCAACGGTATTTTTGTGGTGTGGTCGGTACTCGTCTTCACGGTGACCGGCCTCATGTTGTGGCAAAATCGACGGTTCCCCATCGATCTGGTCAGTCGGGCCAATACCATCCATACGTTACTGGCGTATCTGGCCCTCGCCGCATTTCTCGGTCACCTCTACCTGGCCGTAGGTTACCCCAAGACTCGGCATGCGCTGCACTCGATTACTGAAGGCTGGGTGGAATCCGACTGGGCGCAGCATCACCACCCCAAGTGGTTGCAGTCACTTCCCGAACGGCCCGCCGCACCGCGGTTCGATGGACTGCGAACGGCGACCCAGATCGTGCTGGGTTCCGCTATCGCTGCATTCTTCAGCCGGCTGCTGTTTTTTGGAATCGGAGCAAATACTACCGATCAGGTGACCAACCGACTCTACGAACTCACGGCCTGGCCGGGCGTGGCGGGGGTTCGACCCGAGACCGGCGTGCGAGTAGCCGACTGGCCGGCATTCGGATATCTTGTCGCGTGCCTCATCGCCTGGATCCTCATCGACCAGATGCGAAAACTCAGGAGTTAACCGGGGCAGATCGTCACGCCCTGTTTCCTGCAGTCGCACTCCCGGGGTCGCATTTTCTATCACAGCCATGGCTCGTAGTGGCTTGCACAAACCGTCTGTCGCATCTCGCTACAATTGGTTTCCGCGGCGATCTGTGCCGGTGCGCGCCAGGCGGAAGTGTCCGCGTCGCCGCGGATAATTGCGCCCCACGAGGAAACCAGTTGCGATCTCTGCAGAGGCCATGGATCACGATTTTCCATTGGCAAATCGTTTTCTACTCGATGCCGCATGGCAAGTGAGAAGCGTTCGAACGAGCAGGCAATTCTCCAACTGCTCATTCTCGTACTGCGTGGTGAGCCGCTGGACGTCTCGCCCGAATTACCCTGGAATGCGCTCTACCGCGTAGCGGCATCGCATCGTGTCACGTCACTGCTTCACGAGGCGTTGAGACATCAGCCCGAACGCATCCCTCCGTCCGTGCTCGCCGACCTTGCGAGCGCCCGCCGCTACATCCATAAACAGACGCTTCTGGGATTGCGTCAACGCGACGAGCTCCTCCAGCTCCTTTCGACGCGACAGGTCCCGGTCCTGGTTGTGAAGGGCGCGGCCTGGGCCAGGATCTGGTACGTAGATGTCTCGCTGAGACCGTTTCATGACATCGACCTGCTCGTTCCGGTCTCCCAGCTCGCGCGTTCACGCCAGGCCTTGCTCGACGCGGGGTACCGAGACTCGAATCGAGCAGTGAACGCTCCGCAGCACGAAACGCCCCTGATCTCCCCGGATCGCCCCTGCAGTATCGAGTTGCACCGACATCTGCTCCTGCTGCCGGCGCGCGAACAGCTGACATTTGAGGATGTCGAGGCGCGTTCCATAACACTCAATGGACGCGATGGCCTGGTTCGGACGCTCGACCCGGTGGATACGCTCGTCCACGGCTGCATGCATCTTCTTCACCACGTCCACATAGAGGGCGGTTGGCGCCTGTCACACGCCTGGGATATAGCCCAGCACGCCTCGACGGGCCGCGTGGACTGGGATGTTTTTGAGAAACGAGCGCGACAGGTTGGTGTGTACAGGGCATGTTGCAGCGTTCTGGGATTGACGGCCTTGCTTACGCACAGTGACGTACCGGATCGATACCGGGACGAAGAACAGGCAAAGTATTTGCTGCGCTTCCCCATCGATCGGTACGCTGCGTTCCAGATGCCGCATCGACGTATTTTGTCGCTGCTCGACGCGCTCTCGCGGCGCGATCTGCGGAGGACCGTCACGCTTCTGGCCCACGCGATCTCGCCGCAGGCACGGACGAGGGACGGCATGGCAGACGTCATGGAGCTACGCGATATGGTGGCGCGGGACGTCGCGCCGGGCCTGACGTTGAGTGCCGTCCCGGCGGAGTTGCGGTGGCTGGTAGGTGAAGCGTTCCGTCCTGGGCGCGGCTACATACGAGACGGAATCGCTCAAATACGAATGGAAGCCAGAGCCAGGGAAGCCGAGATCCAGGCGCTGGGTGGTTCCCGAAAGACTGAGGAAATGCAGGCGGAGTCGTTTGTCAATCGCGAATCTTGACGGAGGAGATCATCGACAACAGGGCTTCTCCAGCCGGCACCAACGATATCCCAGCACTCGATTTTTTCGACGAGATGCACGCCGCATTTCTCAAAGCCGAGGCCGTCGCGGAGCCCGAAGCGCGGTACTTCAGTGTTGCCGGTAACGTCATTCGGCTGCGTTTCGCCGGTGCGGCATTGGTCCCAAATGTGACATCCGCTCTCGCTCACCTGGAAATCGAGGCACAGCCGAGGGTCGACCTCACGGTATGCGTGTGGGATAGCTCGACAACCGCGACGCCATTACCGGTACCTCCGTGGTCGCACCACGCCGCTTCTGCAATGAGAGAAGTTAGAAGCTACAACACGGCGCGCTGGCGTCTGGCGGTGCAGGCGGATCAGTCTGCCGTCAGCATGATGGACCGCGAAACGTCGCTCGCGATTTCCTGGGTTCGCTCGCCGCAGCACATACCACCGTGGGACGTAGCTGCGCCGCTGCGAACGGTCTTTCACTGGCTACTCGGAAGTGATACTCGCCAACTGGTGCACGGCGGAGCGGTGGGCCACGGCACGAGCGGAGCCATGCTTATAGGGCCGGGTGGATCGGGCAAATCTACCACCGCCCTGATGTGCCTTCACCATGGTCTGCAGTGTGCCGGAGACGATTATGTTGTCCTCTCCGTTGAGTCGAAGCCGTGCGCCTGGAGCCTCTACAACTCGGCAAAGCTCAAACCGGATTCTCTCGAACGGTTTCCAGATCTGGCGCGTAAACGGTGCGAGCCGGAACGTTCAGACGGTGATAAGACGATCGTCTACTTGAACCACCACTTTCCGGGGTTGATGGCTCGAGTCTTGCCGGTAGATGCGGTTGTCCTACCGCGCGTCACCGGCGGTCGCACAACTCGATTGGTACGCTGTTCACGAGCCGAGGCTCTTGCGGCCGTGGCTCCGAGCTCGATGTTCCAGTTGCCGGATGGCCACGCGCGCTCCTTTGCCACGATCGTTCGATTGATCCGCCAGGTGGAGTGTCATCGACTGGATATCGGTACGCAATCGTCAAACGTGCCCGAGCTTATAGCGGACATGCTCGGTGCATGCGGGCGTCCCTGACCGAGGCTACCCGCGCGGTCCCGAGCGAACGATATTCAAGGAAGCTGCGCTACCATTCGCATCACCGCGGTTTCGCTGTAGTTGTTGCTGACGAGCTGAAAGGCTCGATCAGCGAGCCGCGTTCGAAGGCCCGGTTCACGCATGAGCCGCACGCACTGTCGAGCGAACTGTTCCGGTGTATCGGCCAGCAGAATGTGCTCTTCCGGGTTCGCTTCAATCCCCTCCACACCGATCGTGGTGGTTACTACCGGGATTCCATATGCGAACGCTTCGAGCACTTTCAGCCGCGTTCCCGATCCGGCCCGTAAAGGCACCACAACTGCGTCCGTAACCTCATACCAGGGCTTCATGTCCGGCACGCGCCCTGCGAGACGCACATCGGGCTCGTTTGCCACGTTCAGTGTTTCGCCAGATCTTCCACCGCCGACGATCGTCACCGTAAATGGACGAGGGGCGGAGGCACGGACCAGCGGAAGTATTTCGCGGCAGAAGTACTCCGCGGCGTCCCGATTCGGATAGTAAGACATCGTACCGACGAACAGGAAGTTGAATGACTCGTGCGGCCGAACGGCGGGGACAGTCTCCGGCACTCGCACTGCATTGGGGATGACATGGAAGTGGCCGTCCACCCGACTTTCCAGGTCCGCCTTGTCGGTCGATGAACAGACGTACACCCGGTCGAATCGGTGGAGATGGGCTTCCTCAAATGTGCGGAAGCGGCGCGCAAACATTTTTTGAAAGAGCGCCTTGTCGCGATCGCCGTTTAGCCGGTAAATCTCGGCGAGGCGCTCGCACTTTCTCGACTCGATGTCGTACAGGTCAAGGTGAAGCGCCGATCGTTTCGACCATGCGTGGTACACGTCCAGATACAGGAGCGTGATGATCACCGATACGTGGACAACGTCGAAGTGCTGGTCGGCGAACGGCATGCCCGGTCCCGAGTGTGGCTGTTCTGCCCGGTCCCACACGGGGTTGTCGTAGTGGCGGAGCGCGGTGAACACGTGCGAGGCAAGTGATTGCCGGTCGTCGATCGAGGCTTCGGCGATACGGTGACACAGCGCGGTCGTCTCCTGGGGAACAGGAGTTCCGGGCGGGTTCCATAGTGGAACAATAAGTAAGGAGATCTTGTAGTGTTGGGCCAACGCCCGTAGTAGGAGGCCTGCCCGCATCGCGCCGCCGTTTCCCGAGCTGGCGGGCACGATCGGCACCACGTAAAGCAGGCTTCCTCTTGTTTGTTGGGGTTCTCGCGCGATCTGGCCGTCCGTCATACCATCGTGTCCTCCGTGATTGGACTGCCGTTGCGCTGAAGCCAGGTCCGAGTCAGTCGCTCCTGCTGCCCCACAGCTGATTACCCCAAAACACCGGGTATTATAGACTCGGTGTGCTAGCAACGGTTTGACGATGTTCTTGAGGACAAGGAGAGAGCAGCTTGGAATCGCGCGAACGGCTCCGAGTCAACGAGTCGCAGATTGTTCACGAGACAATCGACGGTGAAGTGGTCATCGTCAATCTCGATACCGGCGCGTACTATAGTCTGCAGTCCGCGAGTGCGGCCGTCTGGAACTTTCTCGCTTCGTCTCCGAGTGAAAGCGAGCTATGCGCGGCCATTGCCGCTCGTTACGACGCGGATCCAAATTCCCTTACCTCCGAGTTGCATGACTTCCTGGATGAGCTCCAGGGGGAGGCTCTCATTCTGCGTGATGCGGGAGGGCCCGACTCGAATCCCATGGACGCGGTTGCTGCGCCCGCCGGCAAGAAGCCATTTGAAACGTTGCGGATCCAGAAATTTACCGACATGACCGATGCATTGCTGCTGGATCCGATCCACGATGTGGATCGTGAGGCCGGCTGGCCGGCGAAGCAAGTGGATGCGGCACCGCCGAGCGGGTACACCGTTGGAGGCGAGTGAACCGGCACGCATGCCTTCCCTGTGTAGCGGGTCGGTCCTGGTTGAAATGCAGTGGCAAGGGTGATGCGCCCGGACGAGCTAGGCGGTTTGGAGAACGACGGGTCGCCGGCCGTTAGCGTCATCGTTCCGACCTTCAATCGGGCACGGTATCTACCGGAAAGCCTCGACAGCATCCTGAATCAGACGTACCGCGATTACGAGGTCATCGTGATCGACGACGGATCCACCGACGAAACAGGCATGGAAATGCGACGGTATCCGCAGGTCCGGTACTTCAGTCAGCCGCACGCCGGCATAGGGCCAGCGCGCAATCACGGTGTACGGCGAGCCCGGGGACATCTTTTGGCGTTCCTGGACTCGGACGACCTCTGGCCCTCGGATAAGCTGGCAATCCAGATGCGATCCATGGAGAAACTTCCGGAGGTGGATGTTTTCTATGGACACGTCCGCCAGTTTCGTGACGGCGCATCCCCGGATGACGACCTCCGCACGGCGGATAGTGATTTGCCGGGCTGGTGCCCCGGAACGATGCTCGTCCGAGCTGAAGCGTTCCGGCGCGTGGGTTGGTTCGCTACCGAATGGGAGATTGGCGCCGACTTCGACTGGCACTTGCGCGCCACCGAAGCGAATCTGAAGCCGGTCATGTTGCCCCAGATACTGCTCTTGCGCCGCTTGCACGATACCAACCAGGGAGTCGTCCGCCGCGCCGCGAGAACCGATTATGCGCGTATTCTGAAGGCCGCCCTCGATCGCCGGCGGGCGTCCGGATTACTCGGTCCTTTGGATTCAACCGTGTCAGCGGACGTCGTGCCCCTCGGAAGGGAAGCGGGCCACGACTTCTCGGGCGGCGCTTGAGACGACATGCCGGGTGTCAAGCAGCCGCGACCCGGGGCGGTAGTCTGGCCAACCGAAGACGAAGAACTGCTTCTGAGAGCGGCAATCATGGACGGGGAAACGGCAACCACCGCCTGGAATCAGTGGAACGCTTCCCGGAACATCGAAGATATGGATACGCGTTTCATGCACCTTCTTCCCCAGATCTACGCCAACCTATGCGCAATCGACAACCTGGCGGAAAAAGGTCGGCTCAAGGGCACGTATCGGTATACCTGGTATAAGAATCAGAATCGCTTCGAACAGCTCAAGCAGCTTCTCATTGCTCTGCGCAACGAGGGCATGACGCCCATCATGCTGGACGATGTCGGACTGACCGCCGGTTACTACGCGGATCTGGGGACCCGACTCGTCCGTACAGTAGACATGCTGATCCCGGCCGGCGAAATGAATCGCACGAGTTCTCTACTTCGCGAAGCTGGCTGGAAGAGTCAAGCAAAGGGACTCCGATGGCACAGTATGACTCGGTCTTCGCTTGAGCTGTCGAAGTCGCCCGATGACCGCGTGACGCTCCACACACGGGTTGGCGACCGATTCTCCGGAAACGAACGACTCCCATGGGAGCGAGCGTGGTCCGCGGATATTGGCGGCGTGCCCGCCTCGATACTTGATCCGGTACATCAGCTGATCCGTGTGTGCAATCAGGCGACCTATCGATACCGGCCAGCGACACTCTGGGTGTCGGACGCCGCCGTGGTAGTACGTCGTTCCGGAGGAGCGATCGATTGGGATGAGATCCAGGAGATCGCACACTCCAGGCGTCGAATCGAAGTGATCCGGGGTGCCCTGCTCTACCTGCACGCGCACTTTGGAACGGATCTTCCGAGGAATATGCTGCGAATCTGAGGATCGAAACGTGCGGGTGACCGGACTCAGCAGCTCAATCGCCCGCGTTCCAATCCGATGCTCACCGGAAAGCTCGGACAGCGGACTGGCGAACGTGCGACGCTGGTGGAATGTCCGAGTCGCCGCCTACCCCGCTCGACCACTCGGTTCGCTCGTCGTCATCACGTCGTCTCCGCGCGCTATGACGTCGCGCAGTCGGATCGTCTGGGCAGAGGGCTCGGCCTCGATTTCCGCATACAGCGCTCGCCGGCAGTCCTCGAAAGCGCGAAGCGCCTCGTGCCGCCGTCCAGCCGAGGTGAGGTAGGTCATCAGCCGTCGATACACTTCCTCCCGCCACGGTTCCACGCGGAGAATTTTTCGGCAAAACCCCGCAGCTTCTTCCCAGTTGGCGCGTTGCGCGTAAATCCGGGCGGCGTCACTCAAGCCATTCAGATGGGCTTCTCGCATACGCTCCCGGACTGAGAGCGTCCACTCGAAGAATGGATCGTCGCGCAGGTAATCTCCGGAGTACAGGACTTCTGCCCGTTGATAGCGTACAAGTGCGTCGTCGAACTTCCCCTGCTCGGCGAGTGCGCGTCCGTTTGTCGTCTGCTGTTCGAACTCTTCGACGTCGCTCCAGAACGGTACCGACACGTCGAAGTAATACGAGCCTTCTTGTTGAGCGATATGCGAGGCCTGCTTCTTTTGATCCTTCGGGCCGGCGAGCGTCTTGCGCAGCTCGTGAATCGCAACCCGCAGCCGATTTGCTCCCACCTCGGGGGCGGCGTCAGGCCAGAGCTCTTCGACCAGGACATCTTTCGGATAACGCTGGCCACGTGACGTAAACAGTAGCTTGAAAAGGGTTTTCGACGGTTTGTTACGCCAACTCTCGTCGAACAGCAGTACTTCGTCCCGATAGACCCGCAGGGAGCCCAGACCGTAGATCCGGAGCGAGCCCGGTGGTGATGCCGCGAGTCGTGGCGATCGGGCTACCAGTCGTTCCAGACGGATGGTCAGCTCCGCGAGCTCGAAAGGTTTGGCGATGAAATCTCGCAGCTCCGAGTCGAGCGCCTGCAATATCCGCCGATCGGGACGCTGCGCGCTGACAATGAGAACGGGAAATTCGTGCAGCAGGCTTCTTCTGAGATGTTCGAGCACCGCGTACCCGTCGACCCTCGGCATGACGAGATCCAACACCATGGCATCCGGAAGCTGGCCGGCGCCTTCGAGGTAGTCAATTGCTTCGCCGCCATCGACCGCGGTGATCGGCCGGTATCCCTCCTCACTCAGCAATTCACAGAGAACGCCGCGTATTTGCTCGTCGTCGTCGACGACGAGAATCGAGGAGTTTTCCACTCAGCCTCCGTTCCAATCGTGCCCGAGATCGCGCTGCAGCGTGCAGGCGAGCGTCCGCTACCCACCTCCGGTCCCCCTTCGACTATGCAAGAAAAGGTGGCGAGAAGACAAAGCCTGCCTGCCTCGTGCGGCCTCATCTCCGAGCTGGTGTGGGGCTTGCGATAATCGCTGCACGCACCGGACAATGAAACCGCGTCTCCCCAAGCAACAGTGAACCGGCCGTCATGCACGCTCCGAGTCAGTTTGCGACAATGGCTTATACACGAGTGCCAGTGGGGAATAATTGCGATACGTATTAGCTTTGGTGGTCCTGGGGGCGGGCGCAGTGGCGGCCTTTTTGACGTACCGTCACCTCAACACAGGTGTACAAGTCCTGCTGCCTCGTCCGCAATTGCAGGTATTTGCCGACGGGACGTCGCTGCAAGCGGGAGGATGGACGAACTCTCGATCGCTCACGTTGCGGGCTGTCAAGGTGGGTGTCGCCGCCGGGGTGGATGTTGAAGTCCGCAGGCAGGGCACGAAATTCCAGGGCAAGGCTACGCAGGTCCTCACTCCTCCTGGTCAAGTCGCGGCCAACTGTATTTCGTGTGTGGCCACCGGTTCCGGAGCGTTATCGCTCCAATTGCCGGACGGTAGCTATCATCTCCAGGCACGCCTGCACAACAAACAAGGCGTTAGTCCCTGGGTTCGATGGTTCGAGCCGATCCATGTCGATACTACCCCGCCGCGGCCACCCCAGATTGCCTCCGCCACGGATCCGGTTTCGGCTCGCACGTACCACACGTCCACGGTGCAATTTAGCTGGCGCGCGGCCGATTATGGGTCGGGTGTCGCCGGCTATTCGTACCGGTTGGACACGAATCCAGCCGGGCAGGCTCGTGCCGAGGTGCGCACGAACAGTACGGCGATCACCCTGAACGGCTTGACCACCGGAACGTTCTACTTTCACGTGCGCGCGCTCGATCGGGTTGGAAACTGGGGAAACGGCGCGACCTTTCCGGTGCATATAGATGTGACGCCACCGGGCTTGACTGACGTCACCTTCAATCGATACCAGCTCGATCCACAATTCGAGAACCTGACGGTCTCGTTCGCCGTGACCCGTCAGGCACCGTCGGTCCGCGTTGGAATCTATCGTCAGGGGACAGGAAGTCTCGTGCGCCTCTACACACTGAACCCGTTGCGGCCAGGGCAACAGGCAGAGGTATCGTGGGACGGCAAGAATATGTCGGGCGGCTATGCGCCGGCCGGCTTGTACGCAGTCTACATTCGTGCAACCGACAAGTACGGTCACTCAAAAGTAACGGGCTGGAATGACTTTGCACTCGATTACAAGCGCATACTGGTTTCGCTTAGCCAACAGAAGCTGTGGGCCTATGACGGTAGTAGATTGCTCCTGACTTCTCTGGTCACAACCGGGAACCGCGCGCTGCCTACCCCCACCGGCACTTTCCATATCATGGCGAAGCTCCACCCCTTCACCTTTCACAGTCCATGGCCAAAATCATCACCCTTTTACTACGCGCCCTCTAAAGTGGCCTATGCCATGTTGTTTCGAGACGGCGGCTACTTTATTCACGATGCGCCCTGGCGGTCGGCGTTTGGTCCGGGAACGAACAGCCAGATCGGTACGCCGGGAAGCAACTACACGGGAACGCACGGCTGTGTGAATGTGCCGGCGAATGTTGCGAAAGAATTATTCGCCTGGACGCAGCCCGGCACGATCGTCCAGATCGTCGCGTGAGCGGCTAGGGACGCGTTTGACCGTCTCCTAGAACGACCCATTTGTAGGACGTGAGCTCTCTCAGGCCCAGCGGACCGCGCGCGTGAAATTTCTGTGTGGAAATACCAATCTCCGCGCCCAGGCCGAATTCACTTCCGTCGGTGAACCCCGTGCTCGCGTTGACGTACACTGCTGCGGCGTCGATCCGATGCACGAACTCGCGTGACTCGGTATATCCCTCGGTGACGATGGCTTCCGAGTGCCCGCTTCCGTATCGCTCGATATGGTGTATTGCCTCCTCAAGCGAGTCGACCACTCGTACCGCGGCAGTAAGAGACAGAAATTCTCGCCCGAAGTCGTCAGCTGCTGCCGGCTTCCACGGGCCGTCTACTCCCCCGTCGGTCAGGATTTCCATGGTGCGCTCGCACCCCCGAATCTCCACCGGGTAATCCGCCCACCGGTCGGCGAGCATCTGGAGGAACCGAGGTGCGATGGACGCGTGCACCAGCACGGTGTCGAGCGCGTTACAAACCGATGGCCGTCGAGTCTTGGCGTTGTGAACGATATCGAGCGCCTTTTCGAGGTCCGCATCGGCGTGCACGTAGGTGTGACATACGCCCAACCCACCCGCTACCACCGGCACCTGGGCATTCTCGCGTACGAATTCGATCAACGCCTTCCCACCGCGCGGAATCAGGAGATCGATGTCGCCCCGCATCTTGATCATGTCGCCGACGATCGCTCGGTCCGGGTCGCCCACGGTCTGGACCGTGTCGGTCGACAGTGAGGCTTCGAGAAGCGCCTCTGTTATGCAGCGAGCGAGCGCGGCGTTCGAGCGGCGCGCTTCTTTACCTCCCCTCAGAATGACCGCATTGCCGGACTTCAAACACAACGCTGCAACGTCGATGGTCACGTTGGGTCTGGACTCGTAGATCACTCCGATGACGCCAAGAGGGACCCGCCGCTTTGAGAGCTCCAGCCCGTTCGGGAGAAGCTGCACGTCGAAGATTTCTCCAACCGGGTCGGGAAGCTGCGCGATGCGGCGCACATCGTCCGACATTCCCCGCAGCCGCGTCACCGTCAAGAGAAGCCGATCGATCATGACCGGGTCCATGCCCGACGCCCGGGCGTCCTCCACATCGCGCTCGTTGGCTTCCAGTACCGGCGCTATATCAGAGTCGAGTCGATCCGCCAGTGCGACCAGGGCGGCGTTCCGCGAGCCTGTCGAGGTGGTCGCCAGAGCGGACGCCGCAGTCCGTGCGCGCCGTGCCAATCCCGGGAGGGATTCAATGTGAAGCATGCTGGTCTCGTTCCTCTCCGCTATACCTGACCAGGTCGTCGCGATGGACGATGTAATTACCGTAGGTATATCCCAGAATATCCTCGATTTCTATGGATTGACGTCCCAGAAGTTTTTGCACGTCGGTGGAATCGTAGTTGGATATTCCCCGGGCTATAGCATACCCTTCGCTGCTTTCTATATCCACGGAGTCCCCACGCACGAATGCCCCGGAAAGGGTAATGACGCCGGCAGGAAGAAGGCTCGCTCCCCGGCTCGAGAGGGCCCGGGCAGCGCCCGCGTCGATGACCAGCTTGCCGAAGTTATTGAGGCCTGAGAGGATCCACCGCTTCCTGCTTTCCATCCGATCGACCCGTGCCAGAAAGCGGGTACCGAGCGGTTCGCCGGCCAGGCACCGTAAGAGCACGTTGGGCTCCCGGCCATCCACGATGCGGACCTCAGTGCCCGATGACGTGGCAAGCCGCGCCGCGGCTACCTTGGTGGCCATTCCGCCCGTGCCGAGCACGGATGTTGGAGCACCCGCGTACGCTTCAACCTCGGGTGTAATGACGGCAACTTCTCGCACCAGCGTGGCCCGTTCGTCCAGCGCCGGGTTGGCCGTAAACAGACCCGGGGTGTCGCTGACCAGAACCAGCACGTCGGCGTCCACCAGGTTTGCCACCAGCGCCGAAAGCGTGTCGTTGTCTCCAACCTTGATTTCTTCGGACGCGACAACATCATTTTCGTTGACGATCGGCACAACTCCACGCTCGCACAGCCCGAGAAGGGTGTTGCGAGCGTTGATGTAGCGTGAACGCTCCGCCAGATCGGCGCGTGTCACCAGCACCTGGGCGGTCGCGATGCCGTGGAATTCAAAGAATTGATCGTAGAGGTGCATGAGACGGCTCTGACCCACTGCCGCCAGTATTTGCTTGAAACTCACGTCCTTGCGGTCCCGAGGAGACCCGAGCCTCTGTCGTCCGACCGTGATAGCCCCCGATGAGACCACGATTGGCTGAAGACCCGCGGCCCGAAGAGCCGTAACCTGTTCCACCAAATCGGCAATTCTCGCCAGACTCAGGCGCGGGGTTCCTCCCGTGAGCGTACTGGTGCCGAACTTCACGACGGGTCTACGCCATTGAAACGAGTACGTCATGCCTCCACTTCGGTAACACGCACACCGTTAGCCCGAACCGTGGTGACGACGCTGTGTCCCGGCCAGCCGCGGCGCTGTGCCGCCTCTTCCATCGCGTTTGCAATGGTGGGGGCCTGTTCTTGCGCTCCCAGGGCGACGACCGACGGACCGCCCCCGGAAAGCGCGGCGCCGTACGCCCCGCTTTCCAGAGCACCCGCAATGACGTGGTCCAGCGCAGGAATAAGCTCTGCTCGATATGGTTGGTGGAGGCGATCCTGCATCGCGCTGGCGAGGTTCTCCCAGCGTGCCCAGGCGAGGGCGGTAGCCAGGTACGCGGCGCGCGATACGTTGAATACGGCGTCGCGGACGGGCACTTCCGCGGGCAAGACTGCCCGCGCCGTAACCGTCGGTAACGGAAGGTCCGGCACGAACAACGCCACGCCGAGTGAAACGTGATTCACCACGTTGAGCGCGCGAACATTCCCGCTCTCGCAGAATGCAACGGTAATACCTCCCAGGATGGCGGCCGTGGAATTGTCCGGGTGTCCTTCGAGTTCTGCCGCGAGGCGAAGCACGCGAGCGGTCCAATCCTTGTCTTCGGACAGGTGTGCAGCCGCCACGAGCCCCGCGACGATTGCGGCCGCACTGCTGCCGAAACCTCTGCCGCGTGGTATGTGGCTCTGGAGTGTGAACCGTGCGTCGGGTAGAACCTTGCCGGTATCCTCCCCGTAGGCGCGATATGCCCGGCACGTGTAGTGATCGTGCGCTTGCACCCCGGCATCCGCGCACGTGGTCTCGTCCATGAGCACCCCTTCTCCGGCGGCAGCCGGCTCGACCAGGAAGGAGTCTGCGATGTCGAGCGCCAGACCAAGTGAATCGAATCCAGAACCCAAATTGGCGCTGGTGGCAGGCACATCGATCCGAAGGCGTTTCATGTCCCCACTGCGTACGACGGCGCAAACACGGAATCGAGTGTTGCCGGGACCGGAATGGGTTCGCTGAACTGGGCGAGCGCGGTGACCGGATCTTTGAGACCGTGCCCGGTCAAAATCGCTACGACTGTCTTGCCGGAGAGATCGTCGCCGAGCGCAACTCGCTTGCGGAGTCCGGCAATCCCGGCGGCGGACGCCGGCTCGCACATGAGTCCTTCAAGCGAGGCCACCATGTGGTACGCTTCCAGAATTTCTTCATCCGTCACGGCGGCGAGCAGGCCACGCGAGTTTGACACCGCCGCCAGTGCTTCGTCGCCGCGTGCCGGCTTTCCAATCCGAATCGCGGTCGCGATGGTCTGCGGGTGATCTACCACCTTGCCATAGACCAGAGGCGCTGCTCCCTCCGCCTGAAACCCCCACATCCGGGGCACTGCCGACACGATCCCCTGATCTCGGTATTCGCGGAACCCTTTCCAGTATGCCGTGATGTTTCCCGCGTTTCCCACGGGGAGTGCAACGATGTCCGGTGCGGCGCCGAGGGTGTCACAGATCTCAAACGCGCTCGTCTTCTGACCCTCAAGGCGGAACGGGTTGACGGAGTTGACCAATTCGGCATCCGATGCATCAACCGCTTGCCGTACCAGGGTGAGCGCATCGTCGAACGTCCCCTCGATGGCCACGACTCGCGCTCCGTAGACCAGCGCCTGTGCGAGCTTACCGGGGGCGACGTAGCCGGCCGGCAGCACGACCGAACACTCGAGTCCGGCGGATGCGGCATATGCCGCGGCCGACGCCGCGGTATTTCCCGTGGAGGCGCAGATCACCGCCTTGGCGCCGCGTTCCACCGCTTTCGATATTGCCAGCACCATGCCGCGATCCTTGAACGATCCGGTAGGGTTCATTCCCTCGAACTTGAGGAAGAGCGCACCGCAGCCGATCTCGCGTTCCAGCCGGCGTGCACGGAGAAGCGGGGTGTCGCCTTCGCCCAGCGTTATCACGGGCGTGTTGGCAGTGATTGGTAAAAAGGCTTTGTAGCGCTCGAGCAGGGAAGCCATGAATCGCAAACCTCGCCGGTAGAGAGTGACACGCAATGCTACCGCACAGCCTTCCGGCCAAAAGAAAAGTGGGAGGGCGCATGCCCTCCCACCGCTCTTAGAACGTTACCGGGGGTTAGCTCTTGGCTGCCCAGGCGTACGCGTTCCAGGTTTGTCCGAACTGCGTCGGATTGTTCTTGAAGTTGAGGAGATTGCTATCGACCGTGGAGATGCTCGGTCGGGAGTACAGCGGAATCCAGATGGCGTTCTTGTCGATCTGCACCTGGACCGCGTTGTATGCTGCCTGACGCACCTTGGGATCGAAGGAGCTAGCTCCCTGCGGGAATGCTTTATCGATCACTGCGTTATTGGGGCAGGCATAATTCTCGTTGACTTCGGAGTGCACCGCTTGGGCTCGATCGCAGTACTTCTGGACCAGGTTGGCCCGTAACTGATCGGGATCGGGCTGTCCGATGAAAGCGAAGTCAGCAACTTGGTACTCGCCGTGATCGAGCGTGCCATCCGTATCCCACCCGCCGAAGAACTTACTCGAAGGTATGAAGTTCGGCACCGCGGTGATGTTGAGCTTCTTCAGATTCTCGGCAAGCACTCCAAGCTGTGCCGCGCGTACCGGATTACCAGACGTGGTGGCGAGCTGAAGGGTAAAGCCGCTCTTGTACGGAGTCTGCGCGAGCAGCTTCTTGGCGTCGGCTACAGCACTGGCGCTGCCGGTGTCGCTGCGGTATTTTTTCGTGATCGGGTCCCACTGACCGGTGATTGCAGTGTCCGCAAACGGCTGGTGCAGCTTTGGAGTATTGACCAACGGGGTCCAGGCGACGATCGACTTGGCGACCGCTTTGCTGACAGACAGGGCACTTTGAATCATGCCGATCTTGTCGAACGCCAGGGCGATGGCAAGTCGAACTTTGACGTTCGAGAGCGGATTAGGCTGACCGTTAAAGGTTTTATCCTCGTTCATCTCCAGATGCTCGAAGAAGAAACCCGGATCGGAGTACACTTTGTACGCCGATTTGTGCGCGTTAAGCTGCGTTAAATCGGCGACCGTGTAATCCTGCGTCATGTCGGTTTGCTTCGACGCTGCAGCGGCGATCATCGCGTTCTTATCACTGTAAAAGGCGAAGATGACCTGCTTGATCGCGGCGCCGCACGACAGGATGTCGTAGTACTTCATCGGTGTAAAGACGATACGATCGTCCTTGACAAACTGAGACACCTGGTATGGCCCGCTGGTCGGATACGACGCGTCCTCGAAATTGAAAGCCGGGTCTTCCAGCTTGGTAGCAGCTTGATGAGCGTTGTTGTTCCAGGCGCCCGCCCACTTGGTGGGCCAGGGAGCAAACTCAACCGCGTAGGGAATTGCCGCCGAGTAGACTTTCTTCATGTGCAGAACGTCTGTGTATTGGTCGGGCGTGTCGATTCGGGCAATCGCATCGCAGCTGCCCGCGCACGCAGGGCCGGTGACTTTGTCACTGTCGATCTGCCACCCGAATTTGACGTCCGCCGACGTAATAGTTGCTCCGTTGGACCACTTCATGCCTTGCTTCAGATGCAAGGTGATGAGTTTTCCACCGTCCTTCACGTCGCCATTTTTCAGGCTCGGAATGCGGGCCAGCATATCGGCCGTGAGCTTCACTTTGTTGTTGTAAAGCAAGAGACTGTCAAAAATGAAGTTCGTGTTCAATGCCGTGACAGCCAGGTTTCCGCCGGTGTAGCTGCTGAACGTGTCGGGAAACTCCCAGTCGGACCACTTGATGGTCCCCTTGGGCTTGACCCGGGTCTTACACCTGGTAGCGGTGGCGGCTGTCTTCGCCGATGCCTTCGACGCCGACGTGTTCGACTTGCTTGGCGCAGCCGCATTGACGCTGGTCGCCAGGCCGGTCAGTAGCAGCGACACGATGACGGCGAAACCGCTCATGACACCGAGCCACTTGAAACGTTTGGTCATTAACTCCTCCAAAAAAGTAAGTGGGTATTGAACCCCATCGCGAAACTGTTAAAGCAGACCTTGTCCTTACGTGTCTCCTACCTCCCGCGCACCTCCCTTTTTGCATCCGGCCAGGCACGATCGTGGCGCCCGAACGCCTTCCATCCCAAATCGCCGCCGAGCCGGTTCGTGGTCGTGTAGGGCTACCATATAAAACGCACGAGCGTAGCGAATGCAACGTCAATGCTGAAAAGCAAACGAACTGTCGCCTCGCCTGCCCTTGTCGTCGGAACCAGGCTAGTTATAGCCGCTTGTATTGGATACTGTCAATTTGGCCGCGCACCGCACGGCGATTTGCGATATTTCTTTAGTATGCGGAATGCTCACCGCGAAGAAAGCGCTCGCGGGCCGGCACTATCTACTGTTGTGCATATGCCATTTCCAAGGTCACGGGCTGAGTGATCGCTTCGAAGAATAGAAGAACAAAGGAGCATGTATTGCCGACTATCCAGCCAGAAGACACTATCGAAAGCGAAACCGTTTTTTCCGGCAACCTCATCAAGGTGCGCAAAGACACTGTTCGCCTGTTCGAGGACAAGACGACGGTGCGCGAAATCGTGGAACACTCAGAGGTCATTGCAGTCTTACCCGTTCTCGATGATGGTCGCATCGTGCTGGTGCGACAATTCAGGAAAGCCGCCGAGGAGATTCTGCTGGAGATACCGGCTGGTGGAGTCGACGAGGGAGAGACCCCGGAAGACGCAGTGCGGCGTGAAATGGTCGAGGAAACCGGCTACCGAGTAGGCAGGCTGAAGAAGCTCTTTAGTTTCTACACGTCGCCCGGCTTCACGACTGAGCTCATGCATCTCTATGAGGGCTCGGACCTACAGCCCGGTACGCCGACCGAAGAAACGGATGCAATTGAAGTCGTGTTGATGACTCCGCAGGAAGCGTTGCAGCAGGTGCGGTCAACGGCGGCCGCGGACGCCAAAACGTTGATCGCGTTACTCTACGCGCAAACTGCCGAGTAGTCGCCTGTGCACCTGGAAAGGGCCATCCGGCGCTGTCGAGCACGCACGCGCCCGATCGCGCTTCACGCGATGACACCGCCGCTAGGACAGTCGATCGCCGGGGAAGCCGTGCCATGATCGCGCACCGGTCGACAACCGCGTGACCGTCGTAACCGACATGGGGCGTCCCATTGCCGCCGTAACCGGAGCGTCTCGAGGTATTGGTAGAGCCACGGTATGGGAGCTCGCGCAATCCGGCTATCGCGTATTTGCCCTGGCACGAAGCGAAAGCGAGCTCCGGCAGCTCGAGGAAGAAGCCAGAGACCGCGGGTTCGATGTCCGCGCCATAGTGATGGATATCGAGAGCGATACCTCACGTGACGCCGCCGTTTCGGCTATTTTCGCCGACACGCATGGACACGGAGTAGATGTGCTGGTCAACAATGCCGGGTACGGGCAGCTCGGCCCTCTCGAAGAGGTGCCGATTCGCAAATTCCGGCGGCAGATGGAAGTAAACGTCGTCGGACTGCTTGCTTTTTCGCAGCCCTTTATCGCGCCCATGCGTACCCGGGGAGCGGGCCGGATAGTGAACATAAGCTCGGCGGCAGGGCGCACCGCGACGCCTTTCATGGGTCCTTACAATGCATCGAAGTTCGCGCTCGAAGGCCTGAGCGACGCGTTACGGCTGGAGCTGTATCCGTTCGGCGTCCACGTCATTCTCATCGCCCCGGGTCCAATACGCACGAGCTTCGGCGAGGCCTCCCGTCAGGCCTCCGAGGTAACGCCCTCGTCCTCTTACTCCTCATTTATGAGTACCTGGCAAGCCACGCACGCCAAAAGTAACGTGTTCAGCAGATCGCCCGAAACCGTGGCGCGTGTCGTAGTGCGCGCGGTTCGTGCCAGGCGCCCGCGCCCTCGTTATACGATTACACTGACAGCGAAGGTAGGCGCTGTCACGCGCCGGCTGGTGCCGGATCGCGTGACGGACTGGGCGCTTCGTCGGGCTGCCGGACTGCACCGCACGGAGCAGTAACTACCTGACTGACAGTCCACGCATCATTGCGCGGTGCTCGGTTCGACACGTACAATTCCTAGGCCCAATTTGGCCGTGTGAAGCGGTCTGTCACCTTACCCATCCATGAGGCATGCTTGAATATTTTGAACGGAGATTATCTCTTTAGTAGCCCTACTGACGCTCCATCGGGCTACTTCGGTGCATTTACGGCCGGAATCGTCATTGTTTTCCTGGCGGCGGCCTTCGCGTATTGGCGGCGGGCAAAAATAGCTCCGGACAATTCGATCCTACGTCGCTTCATCAGGCGCGCCTCCACCGCGACTATGTGGGTTATGGGCTTTGGCATCTTCTTCGCGATCATGCGCTACATTCAGTTTCCGTATCTCGGCGATCCGTTCTGGATGTTGTTGGTCTGCATCGCCGCGATTGTGATGATTGGATACTTCGTGTACGACCGGAGCGAACGCTATCCGGTGGCCGCATGGCAGGTGAGGCAATCGACCCAATACCGTAAATACCGTCCGGCTCCTAAGGTGCGAGCTCAGCCACAGCACCCGCAGCCAAAAGTTCGCGGAAAACGTCGCCGCTGACCATGCGTGTGCTGGTAAGCGGAGGCGCAGGCTACATCGGAAGCTTTACGGTCGCGGCACTTCAGGCCGATGGGCACGAGGTGGTGAGCTACGACAACATGAGCTTCGGCCATAGAGAGGCCGTCACTTCGGAGCTCGTCGAGGCCGATCTTGCCGACCATAAGGCACTGGACAGGTGTTTGTCCCGCGGCGAATTCGGTGCCGTGCTGCATTTCGCCGCATCGATCGAGGCGGGTGACTCCATGATCGACGCAGGTCGTTTCTTTCAAAATAACGTGTCCAACTCCGTTTCGCTGCTCAATGCCGCGCAAAGGAATGGCGTCAAGCACATCGTCTTTTCGTCAAGTGCCGGAGTGTATGGCGATCCGGTTCGACTCCCGATAGCTGAGGAAGACGACACCGTTCCGATCAACACTTACGCGGAAACCAAATTGCTCGTGGAACGTATGCTTCCCTGGTACCGCCGCGTACACGGAATGAATTACGTGGCCTTACGATACTTCAATGCCGCCGGGGCTGCACTTGATGGATCGCACGGTCAGGATCATCACCCCGCCACACACATTGTGACGGTCGCGGTGGAAACCGCTTTGGGGCAACGTTCCGCGTTTCCGATGTTTGGGCACGATTACCCAACTCCCGACGGTACGTGCATTCGCGACTACATTCACGTACTCGATC
This sequence comes from uncultured Chloroflexia bacterium, assembly GCA_963737125.1. GTDB lineage: Bacteria > Chloroflexota > UBA5177 > UBA5177 > UBA5177 > JANWJD01. The sequence continues at coordinate 1,137,104 of CAVTRL010000001.1, forward strand.
TCGCCTCAGCACACGTCAGGGCGCTGAAGTATCTCGCCGAGGGCGGTGAAAGTGGCCCCTTCAATGTTGGCGCCGGCAGAGGCTACAGCAACTGGGACGTCGTCAGCGAAGTGAAGCAGGTTAGCGGCGTCGATTTCCCGGTGGAAATAATGCCACGGCGTGCGGGCGATCCGGTGCAGCTGGTCGCGGGTACCGACAAGATTCAGCGGGTTTTCGGATGGCAGGCTCAGTATAGTGACTTACGCACCATCGTCTCGTCCGCGTGGCAGTGGGCAACGTTGCATCCCAACGGCTATGGGTCATAGGGCTGTGGGCCTCATGTACGTGCAGCCGGCGGCTGTATAATCCCATACATGTCGGCCCAAGAGGCAATTCCCGCCCCCCGTTCTCGCCCCAGCGCAGCGCCCGCCTTGCATGCTTCCAGGAAGCATCCCAGGCGAATTCGTCCGGTCGTTGTGATGACGGTATTGACAGTGATCGTCGCGGCTCTGTCAATCCTGGTGCTCGTACTCAGTCCTACCGTGTTGGAAGCGCTGAGTGCCATCATCCTCAAGCCTCAACCGGGTGCTATCCCCTGGAATGGCCGCGATAGAATCACCGTGCTCGCAATGGGCTTGACGCAGCGAACGACCGAGCCCGCTCGGACCGATACCCTTTTAGCGCTGGATATCGATCCGTCGAAGCACCACATCAATATGCTTTCGATTCCCCGGGACCTATGGGTCAACGTGCCCGGCTCAAGTTTGCCCGATGAGAAGTTGGCGGACGCGTATGCAATTGGCGGTCCGAAATTGACCGCGTACACGGTGGAGCGCGACTTTGGTATCCCGGTCGACTATACCGCCGCCATGACGTTCCGGGGTTTCATGTCTCTTGTTAATGCGATGGGAGGCGTGGAAGTGAATGTGCCGCAAGAGCTCGTCGATCCGACCTATCCCTGTCTCGTTGGTTTCGACTATTGCCCGATCGATATCAAAGCCGGCATGCAGCACATGAACGGCGCGACGGCATTGGAATTCGTGCGAGAACGCCACGCCTTTGCTCAACAAGATCTGGCCCGGGTGAAGGACCAGCAGGCATTCTCCGACGCGGTCAAGCGCACCCTTATTTCGCCGAGCACGTGGACTCGCTATCCGGCTATCTTGCATGTGTTGCAACAGAGCATGATTACCAACGTTCCATTCAACGACTTGCCGGAGATGGGTGTGCAGTTTCTACGTGCTCGTGGCAGCAACGTGAACCACGCCTATATCAATATCGAGAATGGCATGGTACAGCCGGGTTGGAGCGCCGATGGGCAATCGATCCTGCGGCCAACGAATTCAACCGTGATTCCGAACCTGGTCCACTCCCTCTTTTCGGATCCAACCCTTGCATCTGAGAACGCGACCATTTCGGTTTTGAACGGCACGACCACGCCTGGCGCGGCAGCGGATCTGTCGTCCACGTTGCAGAATCTTGGATTTCACATTGCCGGCACCGGCAACGCGGCCACCACCTCGTACACCAGAAATGAAGTCGTCGAGAATACCGCGGTGAGCGGATCGGTCGACTACACCGCTCGCAGACTGCAGCGTATTTTGAACGCCTCGCTGGTGAAGGAACCGATGACCGGTGTGACGTCGCAGATAGCGGTCATCGTGGGCACCGATCAGCCGTAACGCGGCGGCGTTAGGCGATCGGCAGATCGACCTGGAAGGTCGTGCCCTTCCCTAATTCGCTTTCCACTTTGATCGTCCCGTGATGGGCGTGCACGATCCACCAGGCTATCGCCAGACCCAGGCCGGTGCCACCGCTCTGGTGTTCGCGGGCACGGTCGACACGGTAGAAGCGCTCGAAGATGTGACCGAGGTCTTCTGCTGGAATGCCTATCCCGGTGTCCTGCACGACCAGCCGCGCCCGGTTGTCGACGCGTGACAGCGACACGTCAACACGCCCGCCCGGATCGGTGTATTTCAGGGCGTTGTCGAGCAAGATGAGCAAGAGTTGACGCAATCGGACTTCGTCACCGAGGACGGTTACCGGTTCTTTCGATGAAACCCGACTGGAAATGTCTCTCGACTCGGCAATTCGCTGTAAATCCTCGTGCACCTCTTCTACCAGCGTTCGAAAATCCATCGGCCGTACTCGTAGTTCGAGCGTCTCGGAATCGGCCCGAGCGAGTGTCAGCAGGTCTCCCACCATGCGGTTGAGGTGGTCCGTTTCACGAATGATTTCCTGCACCAACTCAACGTGCTCGTCGTCGAGGTCTTGCGCCCGCAGCGTCATCATTTCGGCGTTGGCCCTGATAAGTGCAAGAGGTGTGCGCAGTTCGTGCGAGGCATCCGCCGTAAACTGCCTCTGTCGCGCAAAGGCCTGACGAATCGGTACGAGGGCACGGCCGGCCAGAAAGAGACTCCCCAGAGCGGCAAGCAAAATGCCGAGTACACCTCCACCAACCAGGAGCAGCGACAATTCGTGCAGCGCCTGCTCCTCACCGGTGGCAGTCTCGCTGATTTGCATCACGCCGGTAACGTGGGGGAACGGAATTGGCGAGACTATGGCCCAGCTCAGTACGCGCTGTGGTTGGCCCCTCAGGTACGTTGTGCGTATATCGAGCCCCGATCGCAGTGCGCCCTTGATGCCATCCGCACTCGTCGGATCCAGGTAATTGGCCGTGCATGAGGGAGAGAGAAGCTCAAAGGTGCAGTCTGTCGACATTTCCACGGTGCCTGCCACCGACGTGGCGACTGCGCGATTTACTCCATTGAAGAGATTCGGCGCTGCCTCGATCAGGCTGGCCGGCGCCCATCCCACACTGGACATACTCTGTTCGATCGTCCTTTGCTGGCCCCGCAGTTGTTGATCCACGCCTTTGTAGATGTTTGCGTGGAAATCGGCGTAAACCGCGCCGAAAACCAGCAATAGGAACAACGTGAGCACCGATACGTTCCACGCCACCATTCGCCGCCGGGCTTTCCCGAACAGCCCCAGGTTGCGGTGTCGTGTCTTGCGGGGCAGGGACTCGGACTCACTCCGCCGGTGCGGTCCCAGTTGTGGTGGGTCACCGGAATCGAGTCGCCTGCGTCGAAGTCCAACGCCGATCACGCTCATGCCTTCAATGAGTAGCCGACTCCGCGCACGGTGCGGATGAGAGGCTCTGAAAAGTCTCGATCGATCTTATTGCGAAGGTAATGGACGTAGATATCCACGACGTTGCTGAAAGAATCAAAGTTGTAGCCCCAGACGTGATCCAGGATTTGGGTTCTCGTCAGCACGTGACCGGCATTTCGCATGAGATATTCCAGAAGCTGAAACTCTTTCGCGGTCAATTCGATTGCCTTGTCGTCGCGGCGAGCTTCGTGACGTGCTAAATCCAGCACGAGATCCCCACTTCGTAGCTCTGTCTCTGGCGTTCCATGTATTTGACGGCGTGACAGCGCCCTGACTCGCGCAAGAAGCTCGCTAAACGAAAAGGGCTTGACAAGGTAATCATCGGCGCCGGCTTCCAATCCTTGCACCCGGTCTTCCACCGTGTCGCGCGCGGTAAGCATGAGGATTCGTACGTCATTCCCCGACGACCTGAGACGCTGCGCGATCGTGATACCGTCGACAAGCGGCAGCATGAGATCGAGAACCAGCAAATCGTAGTCGGTAGCACCGGCAACGTCGAGACCTTCAGCGCCATCGTAAGCTACATCCACAACGTGCCCTTCTTCCTCGAGAGCACGGCGAATTAAATTTGCCAGCCGGCGTTCATCTTCAATAACTAAAATGTGCAAACGTTATTCTCCACTCCCAGGATAGTACGATGACATTAGCTGGAAATTGGAAGATATCGCCCGAGCCAGGTAGCCAACGCCGGTTAGTGACGGGGTCGTTCCGCGATTTCGGCATAGACGTGTCGATAGCTACGGTAGCGGCTGGCTGCGATGCCGCCGGTGTGTACCAGTTCGCGCACCGCGCAGCCGACTTCCTCCCGGTGAGTACAGTCGGAAAACCGGCAAGACTGAGCCGGCGCGCGAAACTCGGGGAAAAGCCATGCGACGTCCTCAAGTTCTACTTCGCGAATTGCCAGCTCCCGCAACCCCGGGGTATCCGCCACCCATCCTCCGTCCGATAGTTGCAATAGCTCCGCGGTTGTTGTCGTGTGACGGCCCTTGCCGGTTGACTCGCTTATTCGAGCCGTACGTAGGGCAAGGCCGGCCTGAACGCTGTTCAATAAGGTTGATTTGCCGACCCCCGATGGCCCGACAACCGCACTAATTTTGCCCGTGAGCGCTGCCCGCAATTCATCTACTCCGGTGAGTTCTCGGGCCGATGCCACGATCACCTGGTAGCCCACCGAACGGTACGTCGCGCCGGCGGCCGCGGTCTCTTCCGCGCTTGCCAAATCGCATTTGTTCAAGACGACGATTGCCGGTATTTCAGCAGCTTCCGCGATCAGAACAAATCGATCCAGGCGGGCAACATTCAAATCCGGCTGCCGGAGCGAGTGGACCGCGACCAGTACGTCCAGGTTCGCGGCGATGACATCGAGGTAGCGCCCGCCCCCCGCCATTCCGCGTACGAGCTCGTTCTCGCGCTCGAGGATCTCCTCAATCGAACCCGTACCGTCCGCGTTCATGGAGAGGCGCACATGGTCTCCGATGACAACCGCCGTGGTCGCAGTTCTATCTCCGCGCAGCAAGCGTTTCGGAGAGCGGCACACGACCACTTCTCCGTCGGTCAGGACGCGGTGAAATCCCGACTCCGTCCGTATAACCATTCCGTCTGTCAGCGGTCGATCGCGCCGGCGATCAGCCCTCTCGGTCCTGATTGCTACCACCGGTATTTCAGCCCGCGGAGCGCGCTAGCGCGCACCGGCCCGAGGAGTGCCCACACCCCTTCAAGGACGATATCGAGCATCGGCATGGTACGTGCGCATGTTTCCCACTCTGTCCGGGTGCCGGAAGACCCATATCAGCAACGCTCCCGTGATGAAGCCGCCGGTGTGAGCCCAATACGCCACCCCACCGGTTGCTTGAGCGGAATTCGATAGCGTGGTCAGGCCGTCAAACACTTGCAGTAGAAACCAGAACCCGATGAGCACCCATGCCGGCAGCCGGACCGGGATAAAAATAATCGCGATTGGAATCAACGTCGCTACTCGGCTGCGTGGGTAAAGCATCAGATAGGCGGCCAGCACTCCGGCAATCGCCCCGCTCGCGCCCAAGCCTGGTGACGTGCTGTTCACACTCGTGGCGATTTCCAGCGCGTTCGCACCCAGACCACACAGGAGATAGAACATGAGGTACCGCACGTGTCCCATGGAATTTTCGACGTTGTCGCCGAATACCCAGAGATAGATCATGTTCCCAAGTATGTGAAGCCACCCGACGTGCATGAACATCGAGGTAATCAGTGTCAAGGCAAGGGGGTGGGGAGTTCCGGGAACAACGGTGCATTGCTGGGTGTACTCGCATGGGATCAGCGAGTAATGAATGAAAAACGCATTGAGGCTGCTATTGCCGGTAGCGCCCAGCGATAGCTCATAAAAGAAGACCAGGAAGTTGACCGCGATAAGCCCGATGTTGACGAAAGGAAAAATTCGATTCGGTTCGCTTGGATCGGAAAATGGGATCAACTATGTCGTTTCGTCGAAATCTTCAACGAGAGCGTCGTCGTCTTCGTCAAGGTCGTCATCGTCAAAGGTTTCTTCGACCTGACGCGTCTCGACGACAAAGACCTTCGGTGTCGTCGGGGACTGGTCGAGGCGGTACTGTGGATTGCGCTTGAATACTCGGATCTCGAAAATCTCGGATTCTTCGGTCGTCTCGATCAACAGCTCGGTCGCCGTCTCGATATCGAGCTCGAACGCGATCAGACGAGCAAAGTATTCACTGAGAGGTACCTCCATGTCTCCAGTGTTCATGTCGGCACACCAATAATGGGATGTCAGCTCGAGTCCATAGGCGTAATTCTCGAACTCCGGATCGAGGAGATCGTCGCTGTTCGGAAACAACGCAGCATGGAAGCCAAGTCCGTTCGCCTCGTAGAACGTGACGTTCGGGTTGTCATCCATCACCGAAGCAGTGTACGGGGATTTCAAGGCTCCGAAGACCAGCGCCGCGGTGCGCTCCAGGTCGTCATTCAATTTCAAAAAGACGACCACGTCCAACTCAGCGAGCATCGCTTCCTCCACCGATAAGGTAGTTCCGGCCATTATAGACGCGCTGGAACGGGGTGCTGTTCCGGGGGATCCATGTCTGTTCCAGTGCGTTCAATTTTGGCATCCTACCGTCGTTTCTCGGGGCCTTAATCGTTCCCTCTCGTACCGCCCCGTCCGCAGAAGTTCTGTCAAAAAGTGCTGTAGCTGCTGTCAGGCGGTGCGCTGTGAGCCTCGCGGTTGTCCCGGGAAAGGATGGCCAGGGCGTGCCCGTGCCCTACGCGGAGTATCAGCGTGTCTGCAATGAGCGGGACCAGTGGAAACGGAAGGCGATCGCAGCACAGCGCCAGGTAAGCCGGCTCACCGCCTTACCGGCGAAGTTGGAACCGCCGGCGCGAACCTGGCCGGCGCACGCGACATGGCACAGGCCGAAATACGCCAGCGATCGCGAGAGCGCGAGAGCGTGAGCCATTCGGTAGAACAACCGTCCCGATAACGTCTGAGCCTCACGAGTCACAATTGAACGTCGAGCGGATCCAGCAGGAAGTAAAGGAGATCGCCGACGTTCTGGCGGACGCTCACTAAGTGCAAGATTGGCTCTACCTGCCTGACGGGGAACGGCCCGATTCGGACACCTTCGCTCGAAGTCTTGAAGGTCGCTAGGGACTCAGCTGTCGGGCGTGACCGCATCCAATCGGCGCCGAACCTCCGACGCGTTCACGCCGAGAGCGCCCAGCAGTACCGCCGCAGGATCTGGTGGTTGGAGAGTGAGGATCTGGGCCAGCACCTGCTGGGCCGTGACCTGGAGCTTCCGGCGGTTGGGCTTGACCGCTTCCTCAAGGACTTTCTTTGCCGCGGGCGTCATGCGGAAGCGATCCTTTTTAGCGACGTCTCTGATCCTCGGCTTCTTTGGCACGGCGCGCATCGGCAGTGAGGGAGCGTCGGTGCCGGACCCCATGCCCAGGGCACCCAGGGCTTCCTGATCGAGTGACTCAAGGGCCTGGCGAGCTTGCGGTAGGCTCACGCCCAACACGACTTCGATCGAGGGATCGTCCAACAAGGCGAGCAAAAGGTGATCGGTGCCAGTTCGGCGATCACCCCGGCGACGAGCCTCCTCACTGGCCTGCATATAGACGGCCCACACGTGAATCACCTCTGGCGCAACGGACTCGGTGGTCATGATGACTCCTTGTTGTATTTGGTGTGCACGGATTGGCGGGTGACGCCCAAAGCGTCTCCGATCTGCTGCCACGTCCAGCCCTTTTCCCGGGCCGATGCGACGTTGTTCGCTTCGATCCTCTCAGCCAGGCGATGGAGCGCCAACGAGGCGCGAAGCCCAATTGCCGGGTCATCCGACGAGAGATACACACTGAGTTTTTCGATGTCCATGCCTGTCAGTATAGACTGACATCCGTGATTTGTCAACCTAAACTGACAAAGCAGATCGCCACCACCGGGGGATAGTGATGATGGCCCTTCTCCGTGGTAGTGCGACGGCCCACCAGTCCGAGCAGCCCATCCTGGATGAAGCGGCGCGTCTTCTCGCTGATCGTGTCCCGATCGACGCCGGTGATGCGGCTGCGCTCGGCGATGCTCTCGTCCTCGAGCATGATGCCACGAATGACTTCATAGTCATGCTGGATTGGGTCAGTGTGGCTTCCGTACTTGATGCACCGGAGGGCGGTCTAAATAATCGGCAGCCTGACGAAGGATATTGGGCGGCACCGCACTAACACCAAAGAACTGGCTCACAGGAAGACGGAACGCTCTCTGGGCCCAGTTGCGACAGTCAGAGCAATAGAGCCACGTATCCCCCCTCTCTCGATAGTGCCTCAGGAATGGCTCCTGCGGTGAAATCGTGCTGTCGTCGTTCCCGGCGTCTTGCTCGAGCAGTTTTATCGACGGAAGGATCATTGATCGTTCGCAGTGTACGCACTTTCCGTTTTGCCGTCTATGCGCGCTCTCGAAACGTTTAGCCTTCTCTGCGGCCAACTCGGGAGCATCCTGTACGGTTGCAATTGGATTCTCATCTATCCATCGATCGGCACGCTTGGAACGCTCCCTCTCATAGGTTGGTTCGTCTTTGTCGGCTTGGGCTCGCAGCGCCTCTGAATCATCGCCGTACTTTCCTAGGAGACCATTACAACTGGTACACAAGATGCCACGGATAACTCCGATCGCATGGTTGTGATCAATATTTGGATGCTGTAATAGCCGCTTACAGATAGCGCATAAACCTTCCTGCCGAGCGAGTAATTCCTCGTACTCCGCAGGGGTCATTCCGTATTTGCTCTTTAGATAAACCGCACGGGAACGATCATCCATAGAAAATTGATCTTCTTCCTACTTACGTTGTCACCCACGGAGACGTCGCCACCATGAGTGATGCTCGACCGCTTTCTCGTCCTCTGGCGCGGCCAGGGCAAGCTGTTCGCAGGCCTGTGTGAGCTCTGCCTGTAAATAGCCCACCTGGCCGGCCAGCTCCATATTGACGCGCTCGAGATCCGCGTACATGCGTGTTGCGCTCTTCGAACTGTCGGGCTAATTCCGCTACCGCATCACTACCGCGCTGGCGTCGTCCATAGACTTAGCATACGCCCAGGCCTCTACGGCCGCATTCGCATCATCGGACCGACGCCCGACGGTGGATCGCGTCTGTACGACTCGGCGAAGGAAGCACGGCACGCGGCCGTACTCGAAATTCGACGCAAGGCCCGGCGATATCGTATCTTGGGAGCCCCAGGTCCGAATCCCGCTCGAGGGTCCAGGTGGTGTGCCGCTCCTAGCATTCGAGAGTAAGCGCGTTGTAGCGTACGTCGCCGATTTTATCGTGACCCACTTGGACGGCCGGCGCGAGATCCACGCGTGTAAAGGGTACATCAATGCCAGGCATCCGATAACGCAGCTCTGGCGGCTCAAACTCGGCCTGGTGTGCTCCATGTGGCCGGATACGGCGTTTTCGTCGTGTAGTGCCGTTACGATCCATTATCAAAGGCGCAGGAGAGCATGTATTTCGCGGACACAGGACAAGAACGAGTAGCGAGTTGTCTTGTAAAGCCTGATGCAAGATATCCTCGTAGAAGGTGTATACCGCGTATATACTCTGTATATGAGGACTGCACCACTCCTCTAGAAGTCGGTGAAGTGTTTCTTAACGCTTTCAGGAGGACACCATGAACACTGTGAAGATTCGGCGCGTAGGAAACAGCAACGTTGTCTCGCTCCCCCGAGACTTGGAGCGTTATGGCTTCTCAGAGGGTGCTGCGGTGACGGTTGTTCCGCTTCGATCGGGTCAAGTACTTCTTATACCGGCCGAAAAACTTGAAGAGTTTATCGACGAGCTGGGACAGAGGGTTATCGGTCAGAACCGAGACGCATTCGATAAATTGGCTGCTTACGATCGCGGTGAAGTTGAAGTAGCGGTCAAGTAGTTACCCGGTATCCGATAGGGAGCGTACAACCTGAGCTCAGAGTTGGTGTATTTGGAGATCGAGGACGGAGTCACCCGAACATACCTAACTGTTCAGCAAGTCTTGCGTCTCTACACTCGCCTATTCGATTGCGAGACTACTCAGGCAGCAGACCAACTGCGAAACCGATTAGGGCTGCAAGGCGCACTTGATCGTTCGAGATGGTATGCACATTACCAGAACGCAGATTTACCTCTGCAAGCGGCAGTTCTCGCGCATGGAATCGCCGAGACTCAACCGTTTATCGAGGGAAACAAACGCATCGCGCTGTTGACTATGCTGACCTTTCTAGAACTCAACGGCTTCTGGATTGACGTCTCGGCGGACCAGTCGGCGGCGTGGATGTTAGGACTTGCAAACGGCGTAACTCCCCAGCGGCTGGCGGAACAAATTCGTGAGCATGGAAAGTCATTCCGGAGCGACGAGTAAGACCACGAACGCCCTTCTCGATCTGAACGCATCCCCACTCCACAAGGAGTTCAAGTTAACCGCTTCCGCGCGAACTAGCGCACCTATGCCGCGTCGGATCCGAATACCGCGGCCTAGCCACTCTCCTCCTTCGCGGCAGACGGTTTTTCAGCCACTCTTCCGAATCGCTCCCGCTGTTGCTCAACCTCATACGCGCGTGCGAATTCTTCCGGAAGTGGGAGAACGCGTGGATCGGTTGGCTCCGGATGATTCGCTTTGAGCGATCCATGGCGCGAGAGACGTCCTCGATTGAGCGCGCCACGGCGGCGCTTCCCTGCGTGAGGGTGTCGAGTGATCGTCCGGTTATTGCCCATCTGATGAACGCATGATGCTGCGGGCCAACGGCCCACCGATCCCTGGGCGAGAGGAACCCCGTAGCTCCGCGGGGGCTAGCTATTCCTGATATGTTTTCCTCGGTGATCTACTAGCACACCAGTTCTATAATGTGATATGGCAAGAGACGAGTACCACGAAGCGTTGCTTGATCGCATCCACATTCTTCAAGAAGAAATTGCGGAGATGAACCAACGGGATGCACACGACATGGCCTACGTCGTGTCTCAGGAGATTCCGGAGGAAGCAGCCCGCATGCTGGTCGCCGAGATGTTGCTCGACTATTGGTCGCGTGCCCGGCATGACGTTGCACCCGGCGGCTAGAATCGGTGCGCGCGGAGTGTTCACTCTTCAGGGGGAGGCATCATGCGGCCATCGGGGATGCAATTTGCCGGGAATTTTCTCGAACATCAGGTTCTGAGCGCGGCGCTCGAGGGGAATCCTCTGGGTGACCCGTGGACACGGACGCTCTGGGTGTACCTGCCTCCGGGATACTCCGCCAGTCAAGGGCACCGATATCCCTCCATCTACGTGATCCAGGGTTTCACCGGGAAGGTGGACGCGTGGTGGAACAGTGATTCCTTTCGGCCGATAGTCCCCGAGCTCATTGACCAACTCTTCGGTCGCGTCGACGTGCCGCCCGCGATACTGGTTCTGGTCGACGCGTTCACGTCGCTGGGAGGAAGCCAGTACGTCAACTCGCCTGCTGTCGGACGCTACCTCGACTATCTCTGTGACGATGTCGTGTCGTACGTGGACGAGCACTACTCAACTATCCGTTCGCCGGAAGGTCGGGCGTTGACCGGAAAATCGAGTGGTGGGTACGGCGCGATGACGGTTCCGATGCGCCGCCCCGATGTATTCGGTTCGTTCGCATCTCATGCCGGCGATGCGCTGTTCGAATACTGCCACATGACCAGCATCGCCGCTTCGGCTCGGGCCCTGCGTGATGTCTACGACGGTTCGATCGACGCATTCTGGACCGACTTTCGGTCCCGACCGGCCTTTACCAAGCAGACCGATTTCGATCTCTTGAACACGTACGCCATGTCCGCTTGCTACTCGGCCGATGACGATGGCACCGTTGTCCTGCCGTTTGATCCGGCCACCGGTGTGCTGCGACAGGACGTCTGGGAGCGGTGGTTGAACGAAGATCCCGTTCGAATGGCGCCACTGTACGCCGACGCACTGCGGTCGATGCGTGCCATCTATATCGATGCCGGGCGTCGCGACGAATTTTTCCTTGACGTTGGCGCCTCGGCCTTTGCGGCCCAATTGCGCAAGCTCGGGGTGCGGCATCATCTCGAGCTGTTCGACGGCGCGCACCGGAGTTTCGAGTATCGTTATCCGATCGCCTGGAAATATCTGGCTGAGCAGCTTTCATCCAGTCCAGGATAAGTACTGCAGGGGAACGAGCCGTCCCTCTTGTAGATGCTGCTATTCTGCAGCGCTTATCATTCCCACTCGAATGGCGTACTTCACCAGATCGGTTCGGTCGTGAGCGCCGAGCTTGTCCATCATGTTCGAGCGGTGCGCCTGCACCGTCTTGATGGAAAGCATGAGGACGTGGGCGATGTCCCGGTTGGTGTGTCCTTCCGCCACCAGCTGAAGCACTTCCCGCTCCCGCTCGGTCAGGAGATCGTCTGACTTGCCCTGCGGCCGGTCGAGTAGCCTGCGGTAATCTTGGAGGACCTTGGTCGCGATGGCCGGCGAAAAGTAATTCTCCCCCAGTGCCGCGGCCTCGATCGCGGTTACCAGCTCCCGACCCATGGAGCGCTTGAGAACGCATCCGGTGGCACCCGCCTTGATGATTTGATTGAAGTAGAGCTCGTTCTCGTGCATCGTCAGGATGACGACGTGCACGGCGGGAAATCGCCGCCGAATCTGAGTGGTCGCTTCAAGACCGTTCAGGTTTGGCATCGCGATATCCATGACCACGACGTCGGGCCTGAGCTGTTCGGTGAGGGCCAGGGCTTCTCGACCATCTCCCGCTTCGCCCACCACAACGATATTCGGTTCCGCCGAGATCACGAGGCGCAGGCCTTCACGCACGATCGCATGGTCGTCGGAAAGCAGAACCCGGATCGTCACGACATGTCCTCGCGCTGATCATTATCGTTGAGCGGAAGCTGCACTCTCACCTCGGTTCCCTTCCCGGGAGCGCTGGATATCTCGATGGATCCTCCCAGTAACCCCGCTCGCTCCCGCATCCCGAAGAGACCCAGCCGTCCCTTTCGAGTAGGTCCGGACACGCTATCCGGGTCAAACCCTTTTCCGTTGTCCTTTACCACCAGTTGTGCTGCGCCGTCCGGGAACGTGAGCGCCACATTCACGCGGCGAGCGTGCGCGTACTTGCCGCTGTTGGTCAACGCCTCCTGCGCTATCCGGAATAAGGCGACTTCAACGTCCGATGAAAGTCGCGGGGCGTGACGGGCCTCGGCGTGCACGCGGACGAAACTTCCGTACGCATGCTCGTGTTCGACCGCGATCCATTGCAGTGCGGCAATCAAACCGGCATCATCGAGAATGGTTGGACGCAGATCATGAGACAACGCCTGAGTTTCGTCAAGCGTTCTCTTCGCGAGTGTGCTGATACGGTTAAACCCGGATTGCAGGGGCTCGTTGTCCGGCGGGATATGCGGCTCGAGTAGATCGAGGTTGGTCAGCAACATCGAGAGTGACTGCGCGCTTTCGTCGTGTAACTCCCGAGCGATGCGCTTCCGTTCTTCCTCCTGCGCCTGCAAAACGCGAGTTGCCAGTTCGGTACTGTGGCGGGCCCGTTCGTCTTCCAGGCGCTTCCGTTCGATGGCCGCGGCTAGGACGTTCGCCACCGACTGCAAGAAATGGACATCGGTCTGGGCGAAAGTCGATTGGGCGGTGTTGAACGCGCTGACAACGCCAAAGGGTGACCCCGACCCGTGGATGATGGCGCTTACTCCGCTCTGTATACGATGACTCTTGACGACGTCTGGTACCGAAAACCGTGTTTCCGTATGCAGATCACTCGCAATCACGGGCTCGCCTATCAACAGAGCATAGCCGGCTTGCGATGCGGTTCCGGTCGGTACCGTGGCCTGCCCCACGATACCTTCACTCCAACCCTCCCCGGCACATACCCGAAGCGTCTGGTGATCTTCCGACAGTTCGGTGATGGTGCAAAATGGGACGTTCAGCGTGGTGGTCACGCAGTGAACGGCCTCCTCGAAGACGCGGCGCAATGACGTGTGGGCCAGGGCGCGCTGCCCAAGCTCGGCGATCGCCGCTTGACGTTGGCCGCGGGACTGCAGTTCGAGTTGCACTCGGTGACGCTCCGTGATATCGCGTGCGATCCCCTGTACGCCGACTGGCCGCCCCTCCTCGTAAATGAGCTGGCTATTCACTTCCAGGAGAACCCGCCTCCCGTACTTTGTGTAAGTCTCGAGCTCGTAAGTCGTCGCGTCTCGACGCCTCAGCTTGTGGCCCATCATCGATCGAGCTTGCTGGACATACTCCGGAGCCACAACGTCCACGATGTTCATCTGTAATACTTCGTCAACGCTGTATCCGGTAATGCGTTCCACGGCGCCGTTGACCGAAGTAAAGTTGCCGTCCAGATCATGGGTATACACGATATCGCTCGCGTTCTGGAAGAGTGCCCGGAAGCGCTTTTCACTCTCGTGCAGAGCCGCCTCTGCCTTCTTCCGGTCGGTAACGTCCCGGGCGATGCCTTGTATGCCGGATGGTACGCCTTCGTGGAACGTCAGTCGAGTGCTGACCTCGAGCGCAATGACATGCCCGTCGTGAGCGATCAGATCCAGTTCGTAGATCGTCGGCACGTTATCCTCGATCTTCCGTTGGATCATTTCAGCGGCGCGGCGATAACTCGCCGGAGTGAGCACCCGAGCCATGTTTATACCGTGGAGGTCCACCCGGCGGTAGCCACTCATAAGTTCCCCGGCGCGATTGAAAGACGTAAAGTTGCCTTCCAGGTCGATCGTGAAGACGGCGTCATTCGCGTTTTCGAAGAGCTCGCGGTAACGCTCTTCGCTCAGTCGCAGAGCTTCCTCAGCGCGCCGGCGCGTACGTCTGTCGTCCGCCTGCGCGATAGTGCGTTCGACCGCCGGTAAGAGACGCCGCAAATTCGTCTTGGGCACACAGTGGCTTACACCCATCGAAAGGATGGCATCTGACCCATCCTCGTCGAGGGCATCCGACACGACTATGATCGGCACATCGCTCTTGTGCTGTCGCAGCGTGACAAGGGCTTTGAGCGCGCTGAAATCGCGCAGCAGATACTCCGTGCATACGACGTCCCATGGTGCGCTTTCGACGGCAACGCGAAATTCCTCCTTGGTCGTTACCTGCATAGTTATTGGCGTGTAGCCGCCGCTCGCCAGTTCTGTTTCGATATTTTCGGCGTCTTCTTGCACGTCGGTCACGAGAAGCACGCGCAACGGCACATCGATTGGCATCTGAAACGGTCTTTCCGACTCTGAGTGGCCGGTCTTGTAGCAGCGAGCTAGGCGGCGCGGTTTCTCATCATGAAGCCCAGGGCGAGCACGACGATGATGACGACAACGATGATTGCCCAATATCGAAGGCGGAGTCCGAGCAGAGCGATCGTTTGGAGTAAAAGAAGGTGATTCATGTTTGCCTCCAGATCAAATGTGACGTCCTCAGGGTACGCTCTATTCTCTGCCACGTCGAACGCTTCTGCGCGCACGGCGATCCCGTTTCAGAAGTGACCCGATGTTCCGGCATTCAGAACAAGCCGCTTGGGGCCCGGCTCTCAGGAGAGAGGTGGATCAAATTCGGTACGCATGGCCGTTTCATACACTTGAAGCATCATATCGCTGAGGAGATGCACTATGCGCAGCTTGCTTCGAGTCGTTGGCCGAGCGCTTCTGGCGTTACCGTTTATTCGTCTCGGCTGGGATGCCGCGCGCGAACCCGGACCACGGGTGAACGCCGCCGCTTCCTTTGGACTACCGAACCCCGAGGCCGCGGTGCGGCTGAATGGAGGCGCGATGGTGGTAGCCGGCCTGGCTCTCGCCTGTGGAATCCTCCCACGCTGGGCTGCTCTTACGCTCGTAGCCTGTCTCGTCCCCACCACTGCGGCCGGCCATGCGTTTTGGAAATTCGACGAGCCGCAGCAGCGCACCGGGCAGATGATTCACTTTCTCAAAAACGTGTCGATGGTTGGTGGCTTGCTGATCGAGGCAGCACGCGACGATAGATCGGCGGAGAGCGCTTCGTAATCCTTCCGTAATCTTGATCATGGGCGCGTAAGGTCCAGGCCTCAGTGTGTGAAGTGAACGATTACGCATTTCTGAGGGGGTCCTTATATGAAACGACGATTGTCCGCTCTCGTGTTGACTGTCACGGTATGTGCTCTCGGGCTGTCTTCCGCGCTGGCGGCGCCCATGATGGTAAAGTTCCACCCGGTGGCCGCATCGCACGCCATGATGATGATGGTGATGCATTCGACCGGGTCCGCCACGATTACGTACACCAAGCACGAAGCGGATATCAAGGTGACGACCGTCAACCTCCCGGCGCTGGCCTCCGAACACGGCAAGTATTACGTCCTCTGGGCGGTAACAGGCTCGAAGATGACATCGTACGCCGGCTCATTGACGGTCCACGGAACTATGGCCGGTGGCCACTTCATGATCATGGACACGATGTTCAATAAGCTTGTGATCACCGCCGAGAAGAGCATGCATCCCATGCACACGATGATGGGAACCCGCGTTCTCACCGCGACCGTGATGCACCACTAGTTCACACTCGCGAGCGGCGCCTGGCCCGGCTGCCCGCCGGGCGGTAGCGCTGAATTGCCACCACTTCGCCCTAACCGGGAGCCATAATCTGAGAGGAAGTCCGGTTGGGGCTCGTGGTGTCGGTTAGAGGGCGACGTGGTGCGCGTGCGTGGGGAACCAGAATGATGGCGTCCGGCAACTCTAAATCTCATATCCTGATCGTCGACGACGAACCCACCATCCGTGAGGTTGTGGAGCAATACCTGAGTCGTGAGGGATACCGCACAACCGTCGCTTCCAACGGGGAAGAGGCGGTCGCGTTATCGACCGACGCGGACCTGGTCGTGCTGGATCTCATGCTTCCGAAAATGGATGGGCTGGAAGTGTGCCGGCAGATACGCAGCACCCGCGATGTGCCCATCATCATGCTCACCGCCAAATCGGAGGAGATCGACAAGCTTGTGGGGCTGGGCATCGGTGCGGATGACTACCTGACCAAGCCGTTCAGTCCGCGTGAACTGGTGGCCCGTGTGGCGGCCGTGCTGCGCCGGTCGAGAACTGCTCCACAACAGGTGGGCGACATTGTGCGTGCCGGCGGTCTGCGCATCAATCCCCAATTGCGGACGGTGGAACGTGACGGCTCTCCTATCGAATTGACGGCCCGGGAGTTCGAACTGCTGCATTTTCTGGCGAGTCACTCCGGTCAAGTGTTCACTCGCGAACAGCTGCTCGATCAGGTTTGGGATTATCACTTTCCGGGAGATACGAGTACCGTTACCGTGCATATTCGACGGTTACGGGAGAAAATTGAGCCCGACCCCGTTCGACCGTCGTACGTAAAGACCGTTTGGGGAGTCGGCTACAAGGTTGATCCAACGTGAGAGTCGAGCTGCGGATCGGCGCCGTCATAGCGGGCTCCGTGGCAGTGGGCTTAACCCTGTCGACGCTGCTCTTCGTGGGTTGGCTGCATGCCCCGCCCAGCCACGTCATTGCAGCCGTGCAGTATCTCGTCACGTCCGGACTCGTGTCGCTGGCGGTCGGCGGCGGAGCCATGGTGCTGGCGGCGCGGTTTCTGCCGAGTCTGGGAGTGAAAATTGCCGTGGCGTCACTGGCGGGCAGCGTGGCCGGCGTGGTCAACGTCATGTGGACTCCGCTTCTGATGTTTTCAGAGCAAAGCGATCGGGACATCCTTGCCATCACCATGCTCTATTTCCTTGCCATCTCGTGCGCCTTCGCTTTCCTGATCGCGGCAATAACCTCGAGACAGATCCACGCATTGCACCAGGGCGCGCTCAAAGTCGCGGCCGGGGAGTTTGATGCGCGAGTGGGAGTACGAGGAGTCGACGAAGTGGCCGATTTGGGCCGTGCCTTCAATCGAATGGCCACCGAATTGGGAGAATCGTTCGCGCGCGAACGGCGGCTCGAAGGTGAGAGGCGCGACCTGATCGCAGCCGTCTCGCACGACCTCAGAACTCCGCTGACTTCCATACGAGCGATGGTCGAGGCCATAAACGATGGAGTCGTGACTGACCCGGTAACCGTAAAGCGCTATCTTGGCCTGGTTCAGTATGAAAGCGAACACCTCGGCCGGCTTATAGAAGACCTCTTCGAATTGGTGCGAATCGACAGTGGAAACCTCGAACTTCGCCTTGCGGTAATTCCACTGGCCGATCTGGTCGCCGAAGTGGTGGATGCAATGCGGGTTCAGGCTGAACAGAAAGGAGTCATGCTGGTAGCGCACTGCGACGAAGTCCCGGCAGTCGCCGTCGATGCGGCTCGCATGCAGCGAGTGCTCACCAATCTCATAGGCAATGCGGTTCGACATACGCCGCGCGGAGGGCGAGTGAATGTTGCGGTGCGATGGCAAGACGGTCATGTCCAGGTGGAAGTGGCCGATAACGGTGAAGGCATCGCGCTGGAAGACCAGGCGCATGTCTTTGACCGCTTCTACCGGGGTGAGAAATCGCGCTCCCGAGAGAGCGGCGGGGCCGGGCTCGGTCTCGCTATAGCTCAAGGAATTGTGGAGGCGCATCGCGGGCACATCCGTCTCGAAAGCGTCCCTGGAATGGGCGCACGCTTCATTGTGGAACTGTAGGTACTCTGTCGACGCCACCAAACAATTTCAAGAACGTTGGCGGCCTTCGTCACGCTGCAGTGTTGTCAGGCAGGTACCACGTTCTTGATCGCGGTGGTCCGGATCGGGATGGATCACGGCCATCTGGGTTTAGCGTGGCGTCAGGTATGCGCAGTCGTGCCGCCGCTCAACCACCCTCAGACAGACGGGGATCCTTTACTCGTGCCAACTATCCTGGAACGACATGCGCGCCGTATGTACACTCCCGTTCATCACCACAAAAGTAGGAGCGATCGACGGTCACGAGGGCGCGGGCTGGAGCGAAGCGGAGACGAGGCGCTTGACAATCGACCCAGGTGAATGGCTGAGAAAGACGAATACGTCAGGAGAGAAAGTCCCCGGGAAAACGCGAGCATGCTGATTTCAGGGACGAGGGAGTGGTGAGGATTCTCACTCGTATAGTGGTTGGGGACTCGTTCTTACGGACGGTAGACGAAAACGCATCTGTTTCGCGTGGACGGTGCGTGCCGGCGTGGCTGCTGCTCCTTCGGGCCGGATTCCCGCAGCTAAAGCTCTGAAACGAGCGGAAAGCAAAGTACAGGAGGACTCGTGATGTCGGAAAGCGACGACCCAGCGATCGAGACATATGACGCCATCATTATCGGTTCCGGGCAAGCTGGCGGTCCGCTCAGTACGGCACTGGTTGCCGCCGGCAAACGGACGGCGTTGATAGAGCGCGAACATATTGGGGGCACCTGCATCAACGAGGGGTGTACGCCCACCAAGACCATGGTCGCAAGCGCACGCGTCGCTTACCTCGCTGGACGTGGATCCGAGTATGGCGTCGAGATCGATGGTCATACGACCGACATGGTCAAAGTACGGCAACGAAAACGAGATATCGTCGAATCGTTCCGTTCAGGCAGTGAAGGGAGCATCCGGCGGGGAGGGGTCGACATCATCACCGGCGAAGCCTCTTTCGTCGCACCCAAGACGGTCGAAGTATCCCTGACAATGGGCGGGAGTCGCAGGGTGCGGGCCGACCTCATCGTTATCGACACCGGGACCAGGCCCGCCGATCCGCCGCTTCCGGGACTCAGCGGGGTCCCTCACCTCGATTCGACCAGCATCATGGAGCTCGCGGCCGTACCGGAGCATCTGCTCATTCTCGGTGGGGGATATATAGGCGTCGAATTCGGTCAAATGTTCCGTCGGTTCGGCAGCAACGTAACCATCGTCGAGCGAGCAAGCCAACTGCTGGAGCGTGAAGATACCGACATCGCCGATGGACTGCGAGAAATCTTCGAGCAGGACGGCATCGAAATCGTGCTTGGAGCTGTCGCTCAAAAAGTCGAGGCCGCGGGCGCCGGGATACAGCTCTCCGTCACAGTGGACGGCGAGGAACGAATCTTTACGGGATCGCACCTATTGGTTGCGGCGGGACGCAAGCCAAACGTCGAAGCGCTCGATTTAGATGCAGCCGGAGTGAAACTGGGCGAACACGGTGTGATCTTGGTGGACGATCGACTCGAGACCAGCGCGCCCGGGATTTACGCGGTCGGTGAAGTCGCCGGGACGCCGGCGTTTACCCACATGTCGTACGACGATTTCAGGATCCTCCGCACCAACCTTATCGAGGGCGGAAATCGCTCCACCACCGGACGGCTCTTGCCGTACGCGGTCTTCACCGATCCGCAGCTTGGCCGGGTTGGATTGAGCGAAAAGGAGGCTCGCCGGAATGGGCAAACGTACCACCTGGCAACGATGCCGATGAGCCACGTCGCGCGGGCTCTCGAAATGGATGAATCGCGTGGAATGGTGAAGGCTCTGGTGGATCCGGAGACCGAGCAAGTACTGGGTGCGGCGGTACTCGGAATAGAGGGCGGCGAAATCATGGCGATGTTCCAGCTCGCCATGATGGGACACGTGCCGTATTCGCAGCTCCGTGACGGCATATTCGCCCACCCAACGTTGGCGGAGCTTCTGAACACGCTTTTCACCGACGTTGCGCCGCCGGGTGAGTCCGGCGCGTAGGACACCTGCGGCCGGCTAAAGCACATTCAAGTTACAGGCAGGTGCCACCCTGCCGGGAGGAGGTATGAGACCGTCGAGCGTCAGCCCGTAGACCACCAACCGCGGTACGGGGTAAGGACTGGAGGTGAATCGCCCGTTCTCGGCTGCAATTAAGTTCGCTCCAATGGCTGCCGATTGCGTTTCCGGGAAGCTGGCGAGTGCCACCATGCGCCGCCTGATGAACTTTTCCGAGGGCCACGGCGTTTCGGTGAGGATCGCGTACCGGTAGCCGGACGCAACGTCGATCGCTAGATCTCCGAGGGTGTGCGGCATCTTCAGGGCGTAGCATGCGTTTCCGCTACCACGGGCGTAGAATACCGGTACCTCGTTCGTCGTCAGGACATTTCGCGCCCCGCGTGCCGCCAGGAATTGCGCTGCGCTGGCAAATCCGGATCGTTCGCTGCCGAGACGCCAGGAATGGAGTATGCCATCCCCGGCGATGAGAGCCGACACGGCGAGCAGCACGGAAAGAGACTTCGATACCGAGAAGACGTGCCGTACCCCGGCGACGACCGTGGCGGCGATCAGGACGGCTGCAAATGGGACTGCCTCCGCGAGATTGCGAGGAACCGTCACCGGCGCCCACATATAGAGCAGGCAGGGGATGCCCACCGGACAGAGCGCCGCAAGCCACGGAAACGAACGCTTCCTGACTGCAATGACACATCCCGCCGCCAGCAGGACGGCCGCTGCCCATCCTTCGTACTGGATGAACCACTGCAAATACGAAAGTGGGGCGAAGTGCACCGCGGCTTGCTTTCCCCCGTGAATCTGGTACAGGGCTTCCTGGAAATAGGTGGTGGGGCGATCGGAGATTTCACTGCGAAACAGGACGGTTCCGCGCGATCGCGCTACCAGATCGACCGCCTCCCAGACACACGGCGCGGCGGCCAGCCCTACCAACCAGAGCACACACCGGCCGGCGACGTCGAGCACGGACCCGTGCGAGAAGAATCGATAGATCAGATCGAGGCCGACAAGAGCGGCAATGTACACGACCATGCGGTAGTTGGTTGTAAACGCAATTCCGAACACCAGGCCGGCCGCGAACACGGCCAGCCTATGCTGCCGCGGTGCACGAAATCGCCGGATAGCAAGAAGCCACAGGACGACTCCCAGCAGTAAAAGAGCGGAAGCGTCACTTTCTGAAAGTGCCGAACGTGCATAAATAACGTCGTATTCTGAAACCGCGAGTACCAGTCCCGCGACCAGCCCGACTGTTGAGTCAAAGAGTAGGAAGCCTACACAGTACACCAGCACAACCCCGAGCACACTGGCCGTCGCACTGAGTACAAGACCGGAATAATCGTGTACGCCTAAGAGTGCGTAAGCCAGCGCTATAAACAGTGCGTGGGTTGGTTTCGCGGTTCCAATCGCCTTGCCCTGCGGCAGGGAAGCGCGATAGCCCGTAAGGATGCGCATACCGGTCTGGAGCCGGGCGCCCTCCAACATGAACTTCGCTTCATCCCAGTAAATCAGACCGCGTAGCGGCAACGAATGAAAGCGCAGTAACGCGGCAAGCGCGGTGATGCCGAGAAGAGCGATCGATGCGATCCGCGCGGAAAGGTCCACACGGCGCGTGCCTGGTTTCCGCTAGCGGCGGCGTCGCAGTTTGAAAACGCGCACGGCGACCAGACAGACGTGAAAGAGCGAAATCCCGTCTCTCCATCGGTGTATCTTCGTTTCTCCCGACGTGCGGGCGCGGTAATGCACCGGTACGTTCATCATGGAGAGTCCTGCGTACCGTGCGGAAAAGAGTAGGTCGAAATCTCCGAACGGGTCGAAGTTGCCAAATAGCGGACGCGCCGCGGCAATATTGGCCCAGTCACCCCGAAACAAAACCTTCGTTCCGCACAGTGTGTCGCCCATCCGCACGTCGAGCAGCCACGAAAAAAGCATCGCGAAGATTCGATTACCGACATAATTCGCACGCTGCATCGCTCCCGGCTCCATCGGGAAGGTGAGCCGAACGCCGTTGGCAAAGTGCGTGTGACCCTCGGCGAGAGCGAGAAAGAACCTCGGCAAGTCTTCCGGTGCAACCGTCATGTCGGCGTCGAGGATCATCATTACATCCCCGCTCGCTTGATCGAAAGCCTGGAAGACAGCCTCACCCTTGCCGCCCTTCACCACGTTTTGGTGAAGTAGCCGGATATTTTTCTCTGGATAAGCGAGCATCGCAGCCTGAATTCGTTCGACCGTCCCGTCGGTCGAAGCGCCATCGATGAACAGAAGCTCTGTGTCGGAGCCCAATTTCGGTACCCGACGTACCAGCGCATCTATGTTTCCTGCTTCATTTCGGCATGGGATCACGATCGTGCAGCTGAGCCTCTGCTCCTCGTGAAACCGCCGGAGGCCTTCCATTGCAAACCCGGACGTGAGGGCGCGCGGACTCCCGGGCTCAAAACCCACTAATCGCATCAGATCGGCCACGTCGGCGTTATGAAGCCGCTTCGACTTTGCAGCCCCATACCGCACGGTAATCCGATCACCCGGAGCCATTTGGAGGGCGTGGACTCGCAATTCGGGCCAGGGATCCACGAGCTCCTCGAGCGGAGTATCCACTGTCACCGTGGGAGGGCTATGGTCTAGCACACGTTCGTTCAATCCGGGGACATCCTCAGACGCGCCAAACACTCTGACGTTCGCTCTTATTCACGATGAGCCGGCTCGCTCCTGGGACCGGACAGTCCCCTCTTACTCTTTGAAGTGGCGCGAATCCGATCATTGCCTCTAGCAAGATACGCTCCCAAAATAATCGGCCGATAGTCACCGTGACATGGTAGCCGCCTGACTTGCGATCCACCAAACGATACCGATCGTGCTTCCGGAAGGCGTAGCATTGAGCGCTCGGGATCAGCTTCTTGCTTCGTCCCGCCAGGGATACGCTAACCTCGGGAATATTTGTGTTGGAGGAACCGTACTTATGCTTACTTCCGGTTCGCGTAAAGTCTGGTCGGTGCTCGTGTGGTTCACGCTTGTTCTTCTGCCAATCCAATTCATTCTTGCCGGATATGGCGCTTTTTCCTTCAAAAGCGGTTCAACCACCGTCCGTGGCAATGACTGGATGGCGCACGATCTAAACGGAACCCTTATCGGACTCGTCATCATTCTCATTCTGATTTCGGGCTTGCTTGCCCGGCTGCCTAGCATGCTTACTCGTATGACGGTCGGCCTTTTTGTTCTGATGGTGATTCAAGTCCTGCTGGCCGGCGCGGGTGACTCGGTCGTGGTGCTCGGCGCACTGCATCCGCTCAATGGCGTGCTTATTACGGGCCTGGCCGTCACCCTCGCCTTGCGCGCTCGAACGTATCTGCCGTTTCGGGGCGCAACTGAGTCAGTTCCTCTGACGTCGTAGATACGGTAGCTCACTCTTGCGGGAAGTTCCGTGCAAAGTCGATGCGTTCCTGCAACGGCGGGTGGTCGTAGAGCATCCATTTTACGAATGCCGACGGTTTGGGGTTCGATAGGTTCATCTTTCCCAGTTTCTCCATGGCGCCGATGAACGCTTCCCGCTTTTTCGTGAGATTCAGCGCGTAGAGGTCGGCCGGGTGCTCGATCCAACCGCGTACCACGGCGTTCACGACCGGACCGAGGAACATACCGGCACTCCCACCCACGAGTGAAAGCAGCGGTAGCGCCGCGACGTCGGCGGCACCCTGGTCGAGGTCGAGACCCCACGATCGGCCGAATCGGTCGAGAAGCGGACGGGTGAACCGGTGCGCTGCAAAAAAGCTGAAGAGTGTAAGCGGAACCTGCAAGCCGATGAGTTTCCAGATATCGCGGTGTACCTGATGGCCCAGCTCGTGAGCGATCACCACTTCAATTTCATCCTCGGTGAATTCCGCCAGAAGCGTGTCGGCCAGGATGATGCGCTTCGTATTGCCCATGCCGGTAAACATGGCGTTGGCCTTTTTCGTCTGCTTGCTCATGTCGATCTGCATCACTTGCGATACATGCACGCCCTCCCGCTCGGCGAGATCGGTGATGCGATCGGCCAGTGCGCGGTTCTTGAGCGGCTCCAATTTATTGAATAGGGGCATCAGCAGCACTGGGTAAAGATTGCTCAGGATCACCGAGAACGGAACGAGAGCGCCGCACAGCACGACCCACCACCGCTGGGGGTAGCGTCGAATGATCCAGTACGCGCCGTGCGCCAGCGGGGCACCCAGCGCAAGCGACACGCCAAGGCCCTTGAGCTGGTCACCCAGCCACGATCGGCGCGTCTGATTCGAAAGGCCGTATCGATGTTCGATAACGTATCCCCGGAAATACGAAAGCGGGAGGGAAAGGACTGAGCTGATGACGCTGAGCACGAGTACGTACGGAATAACGGGACCGACGTGCCTCGTATCTCTGCCTTCGATGCCGCGGCGCAATCGGCTGGAAAAGCCGGTTGTCAGAGCGAGCACCATTTCGGCGCTGCTCCACACCAGACCGGCCAATACGAGCCATTCACTGGTACGGCTGTATCGAATTGCTCGTTCCCGGTCGATGTCTCGGTCGGGATTGCGTCTGCTCGAGGGCGTCATTCCAATCTCCTTCGATTCCTTCCCTTCCCGGACGCCGGCCAAAAGACTCCCAGACGATCGCACCCCATAAGCAGCGACCTAGGTCAGTGCGGCGACGTCCAATCGAGGGAACAGTGGCTGAGGCTCTGCAACTCGGGTACCAGGTAGCAGGCCTCCCCAAACAACTCGCTCGCGCCATGGACCAAAAGTACTCGGATCGAGTCCGAGCTGCTCGCTGATGCCTCGCGCCGTGTCCGGGAGAAAGGGTTCGAGCAGCGCGGCAATACATCGCACCGTCTCCGCGAGCGCGTAGAGCGACTCGCGAAGCGCCGATGCCGCGTTCTCGTCGCCGTTCCTCGCGGCTTTCGACAACACCCACGGCGCCGACTCTTCCACAAATTTGTTCGCTCTCGTCACGAGCTCCCAGATTGCATCGAGAGCCGCCTGGGGATTGTAGACATCAAGTGCCGCTTCCACTCGCGCTGGTATGGAGAGGGCCAACGACTGCACACCACCGGTGGATTTACCCGGACGGTCTTCCGAAGGCACGACGCCTCCACTGAAGCGACCGATCATGTTTACCGTCCGGTTGACCAGGTTGCCGAGATCGTTCGCCAGGTCTGCGTTGTACCGGGCCCTGAGCTGGTCATGGAAGCCGTCAACGTCGATGAAATCTGCGTCCCGAGTTGCGGAAATTCCGCGCAGCATGAAGTATCTCACCGCATCGCGGCCGTACTCACGCACCAAACTCGCCGGGTCGATCGTGTTACCAAGGCTCTTGCTCATCTTGGCGCCCGCGATGTTTACGTAGCCGTGCACGAATTCCGTCTCCGGCAGCGGGATGCCGGCGGAGAGCAGCATCGCGGGCCAGTAAATCGCGTGGAAACGGATGACACCTTTGCCCAGTGCGTGAACGCGGCGCGGGTTGTCCAGCCAGAAACGGTGGTACAGCTCGCCTTCGTCGGCATAGTCAATGGCGCTGATGTAATTGGTCAACGCGTCAAACCAGACGTACATCACCTGTGAACTGTCGTCGGGGACGGGTATTCCCCAGCCGCGAGCGCGCCCGTGTGAACGGGACACGCTGAAGTCTTGCAAGCCGTTGGAGATGAAACTCAACACTTCGTTCTTGCGGAACTCCGGAATGATTCGAAGCTGATCGGACGAAATCAGATCGTGCAGCGTGTCGCCGTACCGGGACAGCCGGAAGAAATAATTCTCCTCTTCAACCAGCTCCGGAGGTATACCGTGCTCCGGACACCGGCCGTCGATCAATTCGTCTTCGCCGTAATACTGTTCACAGCGGACGCAGTATAAGCCGCTGTAACGCTGCTTGTAGATGTCGCCGGATGCGTCGACCGCTCTCCAGATTTTTTGCGACGCGGCGGTATGCCGTGGATCCACCGACGTGCGGATGAACTGGTCGTAGTGGAACCCGAGATCATCGGCCAGTTCTTTAAACCACAGCGAATTGCGATCGACCAGATCACGTGGAGAAAGCCCCTCACGCTCCGCGGCGAGCACATTGGTCAATGAATTTTCGTCGGTACCGGTGAGAACGTAGGTGTCGTCACCGCGTGCGCGGTGATACCGTCCAAAGGCATCGGTTTGCACGAACTCTTCCGCGTGTCCGATGTGGGGGCGGCCGTTGACGTACGGGATGGTAGTCGTAATATAGAAGCGGTCGTTTGTACTCACGGAGTGCTCCCGGGAAAAAAGAAGACCGTTCCCTCAGGGCTGAAGGAACAGGTCCAACGGGTACTTCATGGTACAGCACGCGTCCAGTGAGATTCCCGCGTGATGCCTCATTCCAGGCGGCGTGGGGAGAAAAGTCGGTGTTCCTCGCGGGTGTACTACCCGGCACGCTGAGTAGGTATACGCCGCCACGCTCTTTACAATAAGGGTGCGGGAAAGGTGCCGGCAGATCCGTCAACGCCTCTGAACCGCGCGCTCGTGCTCTGGAGTAATCGTGCAAACGTTGCAAATGCCGTACGTCCTCGATACCTATTCGTATCGACGGCGGGTGACTCATGAAGTGATGGTCGGAAACGTCGGGGTTGGCGGCGATAACCCGATTCGAGTCCAATCGATGACCACGACGCTGACCAAGGACATTGCGGCCACGGTGGCTCAAACGGAGCGTCTGGTCGCGGCCGGATGCGAGATCGTTCGCATTACGACTCCGACGCCGGCGGACGCCCGCTGCCTGGAGCCGATCAAGAGCCAGTTGCGGGCGAAAGGAATTACGGTACCCCTCGTGGCCGACATCCACTTCAATCCGCTGGCGGCTATGGTAGCGGCCGACTTTGCAGACAAAGTGCGGATAAATCCCGGCAATTTCGTCGATTCTCGTAAATTCGCGATCCGTGAATACACCGATGAACAGTACGCCGGTGAACTGGAGCGTATCGAGGAGCGGTTTACGCCTCTGGTGCTGAAGTGTAAGGAACGCGGCATTGCGATGCGTATCGGCACGAACCACGGATCGTTATCCGATCGCATCATGAACCGTTTCGGCGACACACCGGAAGGCATGGTCGAATCCGCCCTGGAATTTGTCGCCATTTGTGAAAAGAACCAGTACTACGACGTCATTCTTTCGATGAAAGCATCGAATCCGAAGGTGATGATCGCGGCCTATCGCTTACTCGCGGCGCGTATGCGGCGGCTCGGTATGACGTACCCTTTCCATCTCGGTGTGACGGAGGCAGGCAATGCTGAAGATGGACGGATCAAGTCGGCAATCGGTATCGGAAGCTTGCTGGAGGACGGAATCGGTGATACGATCCGTGTCTCCCTCACCGAGGAACCGGAAGCCGAGGTGCCGGTAGCACGTGCCATCGCCGCCCGTTACGCGGAGAAGACCTTACCTCCCGCGGTCACCATCGACGACCAGGTCCCGTGGGATTTCTACAGCTTCCGCCGCCATGTGACCAACTCCGTAAGAGTGGGCCAGTTTCAAGTGGGACGCGACCAGACGGTGGCCGTGGTAGCGGCCATCGAGGGACCGCTCGCGCAGCAGCCAACCGCGATGGCCCGCCTGTTGCGATGGGCTAGCCCGGCCGGGCGGCGAATTGCCAAACCGGACGCGGCGCTTGTCCACCTTAACGATGAACGAGACCTCGAAGCTCTGGCACGAATGGCGAATCGCCTTCAAAAGTGGCCGCAAGCGGAGTTGAGTCTCCTGGTCGACGCGCAGAACTCCGATTTGCTGCGAGCAGCGATGCCTTATGTAGCTGGCGTGGTCGTGGAGACCGCGTGTAGGGACTGGCGACAGATTGCTTCGGAGGCGGACTCGCTGGGAGTTGCCGCGATCTGTACGGCGACAATACCAGGTGATGAGCTCGCCTTTTCCACGATCGATGGCCTCGTGCGATCTGTCGGAGGGCTGGAAAGTTCCGCCGTGATACTGGCAGTACGTACACGCGAAAACCAGGCAATTCACGCCTACCGATATCTGGCCGCGGCGTGCGCTCGAGAACGTGTCAACGCGCCGGTCCTGTTGTGGGTCGAAAGTGGATCCGATCCTTTGTTGCCGTCGTCAATCGCGCTCGGTTCCCTATTGTGCGACGGCATCGGAGATGCGGTGTGCGTGGCCGGCCCCGATGATTCGACACCGCTGGCTTTCAATATCCTGCAGGCAGCAGGTGCGCGGATCACCAAAACGGACTATGTGGCGTGTCCGTCGTGCGGGCGAACGTTGTTCGACTTGCAGGAAACGACCGATCGAATCAAGGCTCGAACTTCACATCTGGTAGGTGTGAAGCTTGCCATCATGGGATGCATCGTCAACGGGCCGGGCGAGATGGCCGACGCCGACTTTGGCTATGTCGGCGGTGCGCCGGGTCAGGTCAACCTGTACGTGGGCAAAGAGTGCGTTGAACGTGGGGTCCCGGCTGAGACCGCCGATGATCGATTGATCGAGCTGATCAAGGCCCATGGCAAATGGGTGGAAGACGACGCGTAAGCGTTAGCGATGCGTGCTCGCTGTCGAGCCGCCGCGGGCCTCTGCTAATGGCCGTTCCTCTTCCGCTTCCTCGCTGCGATGGAGGACGGCCAGAATTTCGATATGGTAAGTCTGGGGATAGAAGTCAAACACTTCGAGGCCGTCCACGCGGTAGCCCTCGGCCACCAGTACCTGCAGATCGCGTGCTAGTGACTGCGCCAGACAGGACACGTACAGAATTGTGTCGGGCGCCAGCTCGACGAGTGACTCGATGACGTTTTCGCTCAGACCGGTCCGAG
Source organism: uncultured Chloroflexia bacterium (assembly GCA_963737125.1). Lineage (GTDB taxonomy): Bacteria > Chloroflexota > UBA5177 > UBA5177 > UBA5177 > JANWJD01. The sequence goes on from CAVTRL010000001.1 coordinate 1,166,143, forward strand.
GCGGATCCACCACGATAACGTCGTATCCCTGCGCCTCGGCAAGGCCGACCTCTGCGTCTTCCGTTCTGAATTGCACGTTTTTCAGACCCCAGGCTTCGGCAGTTCGGCGGCAGGCAGCCTCGGCAAAGATGTCTGATTCGACCACCAGTACGTCTTCCGCGCAGTCGGCGAGAAACAGACCAAAAATGCCCACTCCACCGTAGATGTCGGCGACTCTTGGACGCTCACGGCGCATCGCTTCAGTTCTCAGCCGTGCGATGAGCTCCGCCAACAGTGACACGTTGGTTTGAAAAAACGAGGCGGCGTGAACCGTTACGGGACGGCCGGCGATCGTCATCAGTCCGAATGGATCGCCGCTCTCAACGTGCAGTTCACCCTCTGTCGAGAGCAGGGACACCGATTCGACGAAACTCAATCCCGCCAGCAGGGACGTCAGAGTAGCGAGGTCGGAGTCATCCGCTACGTAGTCGTCGGACGGACGCACGACTGTCTGCAAAGCAGGACCGTCCACGACCCGAGCATCCAGCCGCACCCGGCCGCGGTAATTTGGAAGCGTCTCGGCTCGCAGCGCCGCGTTGAGGGTGGCCATCAGCTCCCCGATGAGCGGATGTGAAATGGGGCAATCTTCGATTGGCACGATTGCCAGCGATCCCTGTCGCCGGAAGCCCGCGTGTTTGCCGAGAGAAATGCCCGCGGTTGTCCGATAGCGCCACGGCTCGCCGAGGCTGTGCGTACCGGTTACATGGAAATCAAGGCCCACCCGTGCCATTTCCGCTTCAACGGCTCGTCGCTTGCGGCGTAGCTGGCTGCGATACGACAGATGCTGCCATTGACATCCGCCGCATTTCCATTCGCGATAGTACTCGCAGGGCGGAAAAGTGCGATCTCCGGCGCTCTTGATGAGATCGACGATGCGCCCTCGCTGGCGCTTTTGGCCCATCAGCTCGATGGCGACTGTCTCACCCGGTATGCCATGTTCGACCTCTATCCACCGGTTGGCGACCCGAGCCCGTGTTGTGCCATGGTCGTCAAACTCGCTCAGGGTGACGGTCAGAACGTCGTTTGGACGGTCAGTCACGAGGCGATGGGCCGCACGGGACCGCTATTCATCGGAAACCGCACCGCGCCCCCGTACCATTCGGCTGTCGATTGCCATGTTGGCGACCCGGTCGGCGCCTGGATTGCGCTCGCGCAGTACGTGTACGAACTTCACGCTGCCGAAGCCGGCAACCAGTTCCATGGCCTCGGAATAGAGCGCGAAAATTTCAGGATTTCGCACGCGATACTGACCCGTCATTTGCTTGACGACCAACTCGCTGTCCATCTGCACGGTCACCTCGTCCGGCGCGTGACGCTGTGCGGCTCGCAGCCCTTCGATGAGCGCCTTGTACTCTGCCTGATTGTTAGTGCCAACGCCGAGAAACTTCTGAATCGTCTCGATTCGGTGGCCGCGCTCGTCCTTCACGATTACGCCGGCGCCGGAAAGCCCCGGGTTCCCGCGTGAGGCGCCGTCGGTTTCGACGATAATTTTGCGAGGGGATTCCATATGTCCCTTTCGAAAGTAGCTAGGCCGCGTCCCTGAGTATAGAGATAGTCTGGGGTGACGTTCCCGACGGGCACGCTAACGCTCTCTCCGATTTTGACCCGGTAGCATATCGTCGGAAGGGAGGCCGGCGTCTACGTCTCAGCCGGCGGCACGGTACACGGTTCCCACCTCCGACCGTTCCGAAACGTGTCGTCCACAGGCTGCCAGGCAGCCAATTCCATGCGTCACGCCTGCACATCGCCGTGGCACACCCGACCTCCGCCGCAGCGCCCACCAGGGCGGTAATCTCCGTACGAACGAAGTCGACTGATGCGCCAAATCCCCCGGGCGCCATCGACCGGCACTCGTGCCTCAAACCCACCGTCGTGCTTCTCGCCGGAGTGGGTCGGTATGTGCGTGGTCAGCGCCTGAGTCACGCGGACCTCGGCGTGCTGCGTTCCGGGCGAAAGCGCGGTATCCAACGCCTCTCGCGTGAACCCTTCCGCACTGGATACGGTTACTGGCTCTTGACGGAGGAAGGTGCTACCGTAGAGCCAGCGCGGCTCGGCCGTGCTGGCCCTGGATTGAAGCCAACTTCGCGCGGGAGATAGTGACATATGCCTTTGTATATTGATGTGCACCACAAAGTGGCAGGTCTGACCCGAGAAGCCGTTGAACAGGCGCATCAGGCGGATCTCGCGACGCAGGATCCTCACGGCGTCAAGTACCTTCGATACTGGTACGACACGGCGAGCGGTCGCGTCTACTGCCTGGTCGAGGCCCCGAACAAGGAAGCCGCGGCGACCGTGCACCGTGAAGCGCATGGCCTGGTCGCCGATGAGATCAACGAGGTGACCGGAGGGAGCTTAATCGGCCTCGCTGGCCGCTGCCGCGAACTGTAGCAGAGCCTCTGCGACTCTCGCCTGGTAGGTCCGCGCGCCCAATCGCTCGAAGATCGCGTCCGCGCGGCTAAGGAGCGTGTCGGCATCTGCTCTCGCCCCCATCCGGCCATACGTGAGACCGAGTCCGTACTGAGCACGCGCCTCACCCCACGGGTAACTGATCTCCTCTGAGCGCCTCAAACTCTGCTGGAAGGCGTCCTCCGCCTCCTCCCACCGGCCCTGCCGGCTGGCAATGACCCCCTGGATACGAAGGGTCTCGATCTGCCCCACCGGAGATCTTTGTCGTGCCGCTTCCGCGCCTGCTTTGGCCGCGGCGGAGGATGCGGCCGCGGCGTCTCCCACTTCGAGATATGCCCAGGCGAGCGGCAAGAGGAAATTGAGATGCTCTTCCCATCCCTGCGTATCCAGGAGTGGCTGCAAGCGTGCCAGCGCTGCCTCGAAATCACCTCGCAAGATATCTCTCTCGGCGCGTAATCCTTCGACCTCCCGAATCACCGTGTCCGCGCTCAGATGCCGGGCGATTACCACTGCCTCATCGAGGTAGCGTGTGGCGTCTTCCCACTCACCCTCGTACATACTCAACTCACCCAGCGCATAGAGTGGCTGCAAGTACATGCGCAGCGCGTCCAGGGAAAGGGCAGCACGCAGTGCCAGTTCAGCGAATTGGCGTGAGGCTTGCCAGTTTCCGAGTAGGAACGTCCCATAGGCCGCTTCGAGGGCGCGATAGGAGATCTCCCAGGGATCGCCCAGACGCTCGGCAACCGCGACGGCGCGGGCCCGGTACGTTGAGGCTCGGTCGAAGTCGTGCAGGCTGTGGTAGAGGGTGGCGGCAAATTTGAGTGAGGCGCATTCAGTCGGCAGATCACCCACGCGATCGGAACCCGCGATAGCTCCCTCCAGTACCAAGAGTGCCTCATCGAGTTGGCCAGTGCGGAGGAGCGAGGTGCCACGGTGCAATTCTGCCTCTGCCAGCAGCCGTTCATCACCCAACTCCTCGGCCAACTTCAGCAGGTACTCGCTGGTCGCTTCGAAGTCGTGCCAGCGTCCGGCGATGTTGAACAACCGGAGTAATCCAGCGTAAAGGCGCGCCAGGGTATTCGATGGGCCTTGCTCTTCCAGGGCCCGCACCAATGGCTGCAGGCGATGTATGCCTCGTTCGATCTGGCCGGTCACGGAATCAATGAGGGCCAATTGCGCCGCAACCCGACCTTCCGCTTCCAGGTTCCCGGCTGCTCGGTAGGCACGCTCTGCCACATCAAGCGATGCCTGCGCCTCCCTATACTGCCCCCGAAGTCTTTGCACGCTCCCCAGTTTCTCCTGAATGGCCGCTTCCACTTGCGCGTGGTCTTCCCGGCCATGGTCCCCTTCGGATATCAGCTCAAGCGCGGTCTGGAAGTGCCGTACGGCTTCATCGTGTGCGAAGACCGTCTCCGCCAGGTCGCCGGCCAGGATGGCGTACTGCAGAGCCCGATCCTCGTCGTCACCCTGCAAAAAGTGCCAGGCGAGTTCACCCGCGCGACTGTGGCGTTTACGTTCCGGTAAGCGCTCGATCGCCTCGCCCGCGGCGAGGTGCAACCGGCGCCGGTGACGCGGTGAGAGTTCTGCATACAACGTCTGCTGAGTCAGGGCGTGATCGAAAGCATACTCGTTTCGCCTGGCCACACGCACTAATTTCGCGCCGGCCGCTTCGGTGAGTGCAGCGTCGAGCCGGTCTTCTAGCGTGGGATCATCGCCGGTGAGCGCCTTGAGCTGAAAGAGATCGTCGAACGCGAAAAGTTGTCCCAGCACGCTCGCCTCCTGCAAGACCTCCTGGGTACCAGGCGAGAGGCGGGAAGCGCGCTGCGTGATGACCGATCGAACACTTTCTGGCAATTCGATCTCCTGCACGGTACACCGCCATTCATCCTGTTCGCGGTAAACACCTCCGCTCTCGACTACCTCTTGAAGCACTTGCTGGGTGAAGAAAGGATTTCCGTCAGTGTGGCGATAGACCAACGCGGCAAAGTCGCCGCTCGAGTCCATTCCTCCCAGTGTTTCGGCAATGAGAAAGCTCGTTTCGTCCTGGCGGAGGCGTTTCACCGGGACGCGGTTCACGAGCTGCTCACGCCCCAGATCGCGGAGCACCGCTTGCAACGGGTGCTGCGCGCTCACCTCCACGTCGCGATACGTGCCGAGAAGCAAGACTGCGCTGCCACACGTGCGCCGAGCTAGGTGCTGCAGGAGTTGCAGGGTAGCGGTGTCCGCCCACTGCAAATCATCGAGCAGAAAGGCAATCGGTCGCAGTTCTGCAATTGCCTCTACGAATCCGCTGACCGCACGGAAGAGTCGCTCCTGTTCCTCTGGAATATCGGAGGAGATGGAAGCGCCGGAGCCAAGCTGGTCCGGTAGCAAACGCGCCAGGTATGGCCAGCGTTGTGCTGCCCCGGTGCGCACGCTGGTTGGAGCCACCGAATAGAGCATGACGAGTGCGTCCCGCAATGGGTAAAACGGCACAGATTGTTGCTGCTCGTAACATCGGCCCACTGTCAGCAGGAAACCATAATTCTGGGCAAGGAGTGTGGCCTCCTGGGCAAGCCGCGTCTTTCCTACACCCGGCTCACCGGTCAGCAGCAACAACCGCCCTTCTCCACCTGCCACGGCGCTCACCGAGGTGAGAATCTGACGCAGTTCCTCTTCGCGCCCAACCAGACTGCCGGACGGCAGTGACCCCAGGAAACCGCCGATGGGCAAGTGCTGTTCGGGTTCTGAAGGCCCTTCGGGGCCGGTCGGTGTCACGGCGACGGAGGTGGCCGCAGTGACGTGCATTACCGTGATCGGATCGGCGAAGCCCTTCAGTTGCACCGCGCCACGCTCGGCGTATTGCAGGCCCTCAACTTTGCCTGCGAGGTGGATCACACCTTCGCTGACCAGGACCTCGCCGGCAGCAGCCAGGCTGCAGAGCCGGGCTCCCAGATTGAGTGCTTTTCCGCGGTAGCCGCCCTCCACCCGCACGGCTTCTCCGGCGTCGAGCCCGATCCCCACGGCAAGGGGCAATTCGGGATCAGCTTCGCTTTCCCGCGCAAAGCTCTCCTGCAGCGCGACCGCCGCCCGCAGCGCTTGCCGGGCCGAGGTGAAGACCGCAAGAGCCTCGTCGCCGCGTAGCTCGATGACTTCGCCCCCCCGGGCGGCAACGTCTATGCGAGCCACGGACGCGAATTTGGTCGCCAGTCTGGCGGCGACCTCATCTCCACGCTCCGCGGTGAAACGGGTGTAGCTGCGCACATCCGCAAAGAGAAACGTCAGCAGCTCGCTGGCTGGCTGCTCAACCGGATGTGACGGTACGAGATGCAGGGAGTCCCTCCAGATCTGATCTCTTCTTCCAGGTCGGACCCACCGCGGTGGGCTTTGTTCATAGATTAGGCCCGGCTGCAAACAGTGTCAATGCGAGAACCATCGCGGCTTGCGATAATGCACGAGCCGTGAGCGTGGGTAACCAGGCCAAAAACGAGAGGAGCCCTGACATGCCGGCCAGCAAAATCAACCTCCGAGAACTGCAGGCGCCCATCAAATCGCGCTATCAAGCCGACCCGAGCACGGCGACAATTGTGCTCCGCGTGCGGAGTAACGGATCAGATCTGGACGACCCGCTTCACTGCGCGATCTCCCCCGAGGCTGTGCCGGATACTGTGTGGCACTCCGGCGCGCACCCGGGCGTGGGTGGAGTTGGAGATGTCCCATGTTCCGCGGATCTCTTGCTGGGGGCGCTCATCGCTTGCCAGGAGGTGACGCTGCGCATGGTCGCTGGTGCAATGGGTCTCGAGTTGGAGGCCCTCGAGATCGAAGCGACCGGCGAGCTCGATCTCCGCGGTACGCTCGGCATGTCGCGCGACATCCCCGTGGGCATGAAGAGCATCCGGTGTAATACCCGCGTCACGGTCAAAGACGATGGTCGGCCGGATCGCGCCCAGCGCCTGCTGGAGAATGCCGAGCGCTACTGTGTAGTGCTGGACACCCTCCGTTCGGGGATACCCGTCGAAAGTGTCTTCTCGCTCGAGACCACTGAGGGCTGAACGAGAGCACCGCTGTGGCGCCTGCGCGTCTCGCCCGTCCTCACCTTTCGACCTCTCTCGCCCACCGTTCTGACACCGGCTCCGTGGATTGGCCGTCTCTCTCTAGGGGAGCCAACCGACGCCCACGTCGACACCCATGTCTGACGGGGTCGCCATTCCTGGATTCTGGAGAACGTCACGGGGTTTGGATAAGCTGCGCCGCAATGTAAAACGTCGCGGCCAGAACCACGGTCAGCAGGAGCAACCACCCGACGAGCGCGGGCGGAATCAGAATGGCGGGCGGGCCATCCGGGTCCGAGTGGTTTTCCGCATCGGCGCTACGTGCGCCGTATCGCGAATCGTGCGGTGGCGTATTCATACGGACATTATGCCGCCAGGAGCATGGTAGACTTGGCTGCTTTTTGAGACGCTCGGAAAGGGACAGATGTGACAGAAAACAGGGTAAACGCGCAGCGTACCCTGGTGGTGCTACCAACGTACAACGAATGCGAAAATCTCGTCCCGATGATCGAAGCGGTGAGACAGCACGCACCCCAGGTGTCGATTCTGATAGTGGACGACAACTCACCGGATGGTACTGGCCTCATTGCCGATAGACTTGCTTCCACTCTGGAGTCGATTGCCGTACTGCATCGTGCCGGCAAACTCGGACTCGGAACCGCCTACATCGAGGCTTTTCAGTGGGCGCTCAAGCGCGATTTTAATGTCGTTCTGGAAATGGATGTGGATTTTTCACACGATCCACGGTACCTTCCAGATCTCATTCAAGCAGTACAGCAAGCCGACCTGGTGATCGGATCTCGGTACATCGCGGGCGGTGGGACCGAAAATTGGTCCACGGTCCGCCAGCTCATCAGCCGCGGAGGCAACTGGGTTGCCCGGCGTGGGCTCGGAATCAAGACCAGAGACGCGACTTCGGGGTATCGAGCGTTCAGGCGATCGACGCTCGAACGACTCACCTTCGAGAATATGAATCTGCGCGGCTACGGGTTCCAAATCGAGGTCGTGTATCAGGTAGAGGCGCTGGGACTAACGATAAAGGAGGTACCAATTACCTTTGTCGAACGCGCCAGCGGGCACTCGAAAATGTCAAAAGACATCGTACTGGAAGCCGTGCTGCACATCGTGCACCGACGTCTTCGCCACCCCGCTCCACCCCGGCGGGCAGTGACCGAAGTTCCGGGAGCAGTGGGCGACGAGGTATAACCTTCTTGCAGTAGCTGCCCACGGTGCTCCATGACGTTGATAACAAGTCCAGGCAATCCGACCGTGAAGCGCGTTCGCGAGCTTAGACAGCGAAAAGCACGACAACGCACCGGGCTGTTTGTTGCCGAGGGGATCCGTCTGGCCGGTGAGGCGGCCGAGTGCGGTGCGCCAATCGAGCTGTGCATCGTCGCGCCTGAGCTCCTGACCAGCTCATATGGGCAAGAAGTGGTCGCCGGCATTGCCGCGCGTGGTACGCCGGTCCTGGAAGTGACGACACAGGTCTTTCGCACCCTGTCCAGCCGCGAGGGCCCTCAGGGAATCGCCGTCGTGGTGAGGCAGCACTGGACCCCCTTGACCGAAATTGTGCCGGGTGATGAGCTGTGCCGCGTCGTGCTGGATTCAGCCCAGGACCCGGGCAATATTGGCAGTATCCTGCGCACCTCAGACGCTGTCGGCTCTGCCGGTATCATCCTCGTCGGCGATTGGGCCGATCCATTCGATCCCGTTGCGGTGCGCGGAAGTATGGGCGCTGTACTGTCGCAGCAGTGCACCCACACCACCTGGGAGGACCTGGCCGGCTGGAAAGCGAAGAACGGCGTGGAATTCGTCGGCGCATCTGACTCCGCCGCGCTCAACTATCGTGCCGCCACCTATTCCCGGCCCGTAGTGCTCGTTATGGGAAGCGAGCGTGTCGGGCTCGACCCTCGAGGTATCGAGCTGTGCGACGCGATGGTAAGCATTCCCATGCTCGGACGCAGCGATTCCCTGAATCTCGCCGTGGCAACGGGATTGCTTCTGTACGAGTTGTTGTATCAGGTCGGCGCGGAGCGCGTGGTAGAGTGAGTCAGATCGTTGTCCACGCCGATGTGAGAGGCAACGCAAGTGAATCCTCGTCCCTCAATCAGACGGGGGTTTTTGTATTGTGGAGGTCAGCAGCGTGCGTGAGACGCTCAATCGGCTCATCAACGGCGGGAACTTGAGCGTTTCGGAAGCCGAGAATCTGATGAGCCGCATGATGGATGATGAGCTCACTCCAGTCCAGCTTGCCGGCGTTCTCGTTGCCCTCCGGGCAAAGGGCGAGACAGCTGAGGAAGTCGTCGGCTTCTCGCGGATCATGCGCGCTCGCGCCCGCCGGCTATCGATCGAAGTGCGAGTAGCGGATACCTGCGGCACCGGCGGCGACAACAGTGGCACCTTCAACATCTCAACCGCCGCGGCCCTCATCGTCGCGGCTTGCGGTCAGCCGGTTGCCAAGCATGGCAACCGGGCCGCCAGTGGCAAATGTGGGAGCGCCGACGTGCTGGAAATACTGGGTGTCGACGTGGCTCTTCCCCCGCAAGGCGTGGCGCAATGCATCCAGGAGGCCGGCATCGGTTTCTTGTTTGCCCCGGCGTTTCATCCGGCCATGAAGTTTGCCGCGGTACCCCGGCGCGAGCTGGGGATTCGCACTGTGTTCAATCTCCTCGGCCCGCTCACGAACCCGGCGCGCCCAGCCTTTCAGTTACTGGGGGTGAGCAGCGAGGGGCTGCTCGATCTCATGGCGGAGTCGCTTTTGCAGCTGGGCGTGGAGCGGGCGCTGGTGGTCCATAGCCTTGATGGAACTGACGAAATCAGCGTGGCAGGCGAGACGTCGGTTCGCGAAGTCTCGGAGGGTGCGATTCGGGCGTATACCGTCGATCCCGATGATTTCGGTATACAGCCTTCCCGACTCAGCGATGTGCTCGGGGGGACGCCGGAAGTGAACGGCGCGATGCTGATAGATGTCCTGCGCGACAGCGAGGGCGCGGCGCGGGACGCGGCAGTCGTGAACGCGGCCGCGGCGTTGTACGCCTGTGGCTCTGCCTTGACCTTCAAAGACGGCGCCACGCAGGCGAAGTTCGCACTGCAGTCGGGAGCGGCTGCATCCACGCTAGAGGCCCTGCGCGACGTATCGAGAGCAGCCAGAGATCGGCTGAACAGCGCGGCATAGTGATTTCATGCTAGACGAGATTCTGCGGCACAAACGGCAAGAGGTGGAACAACGCCGGCGGGAAGTCCCGCTCGATCTCATTGAGCGGCGACTTCAAGCTGCCGATTCCGCGCGGGTGCCGGTCTTTTCGCGTCCGGTGTCGCTCATTGCCGAGGTAAAGCGTCGCTCGCCCAGTGCTGGCCCCTTGCAGCCGGATGTTGACCCCGTGGCACAGGCGCTTCTCTATGAACGTGCCGGGGCCACCGCTATTTCCGTACTGACGGATACGCGATATTTCGGTGGCACGCTCGACGACCTGGCGGCGGTTCGCGCCTCCGTATCGGTGCCCGTGCTGTGCAAGGACTTTTTCGTGACCCAGTACCAGCTCTACGAGGCGCGCTCGTACGGAGCCGATCTCGTGTTATTGATCGTCGCCGCCCTGCGTGATGATGAGCTCCGTCAGTCAATGGCAACGGTAAGCGACCTCGGCATGACGCCGCTGGTCGAAGTACACGATCAACACGATCTGGCCCGCGCGCTTGCCTGCGACGCCGCCTTGATCGGCATTAATAACCGCGATCTCACGGATTTCTCGGTGGATCTGATTACCACCGAATACCTCGCGCCGCTTGTTCCCGAAGATGTCACCATCGTCAGCGAGAGCGGAATAGAATCGCGAGCCGATGTCGACCGGGTGATACGAGCCGGTGCGAGCGTCGTACTGGTGGGTTCCGCACTCATGCGATCCGGCGACCCGCTGGCGACGGCTCAAGCGTTACTGACATGACTGCGATCAAAATCTGCGGCCTACAGACTATCAATGCCGCACGGGTTGCCGCGCTGGGCGGCGCGGATTTTCTGGGCTTCGTGTTCGCGCCGAGCCGCCGGCGTGTGCAGCCGGAAATGGTGCGCGATATCATCCAGGAGGTCAGAGGCGAAAGCAGTCCCCGTATGGTTGGAGTGTTCGTGGATGCCGAACCGGCTGAAATGAACCGTATCGCCGGCGTTTGTGGGCTCGACTACGTCCAGTTAAGCGGTGACGAGGACGACGCCGTCATCGAGGCGCTGGATCTACCGGCAATTGACGTTGTTCACGTCGACCGGTCCGGAATCAGTACGGCGCTGCTCGAAAAAATTCACGCGAGCCGCGCCCACCTCGTCATGCTGGACACTGCCGGCACAAACGCGCGTGGCGGGACCGGCGAAACCTTCGACTGGTCCGGCACCGACAATATTCAGCGGCCCTTTTTATTGGCTGGTGGCCTGCGGGCGGAGAACGTGCGCCGCGCACTCGTGGAAGCGGCTCCCTGGGGAGTCGACGTCAGCAGCGGGGTGGAAACCGACGGGCGCAAGGATTCGGCCAGAATCGAGCATTTCATACGCGCGGTGCGTCAGGCTTCGCAGTCAAACATCAGTCGAGTATGGGAAGTCGGAATCTGCCCCGGCACATAACTTGACATAAACTCAGAGTGATATACTGGTGAGGAGGGTGGTCCGACGACCATTCTTCCATGGACGTTCCAGATGGTATCCGTGAGTACCGGCAAGTGGTGTAGACAGCCTCGCTTCCTGCGTAACCGAAGCAGGGAAGAGGTAACAAGGAAAAAGCAATGACCGATCCTGTCAATTTCGCTCATGAAATCGAGCAAACCGACGACAATCCCAGGGAAGCCAGCAACGAACGGCGCCCGGCCAACGTCGGCGTGCCGTCGAACGAGGTATACGCGCGAGTAGGGGACCCTGTACTGCGCGCTGCTCAGGACGGCGTGCGAAGCGGAATGAAGCCTGAAGACATAATTCGCCAGATCATCACCGAACACAACGTGCGGCTCAGCCTTGGCGAACTGCGACTCTTACTCGCGGCGCGGCGCGTTCCGCCCAAGTAATACGTTTATCTGGCCTCGGCAATGTGGGCGAGATAGTCCCGGTTATAGTCTTCCGTGCCCGCTCCGCTGACGCGAATAATCGCGTTGTACGGAGCGAACTGGTACGGCACGTCTTCCGTCAGCACGCTATAGCCGGCTTTCTCGGCCCACTTCACCCGTACTGCCATAACCTCTTCCGGAGACATAACGCTACCGTGAGGAGGAAACAGTGGCACGATTTTGAATGGCTCGTCGTCTCCGACCGATTCAATAAGCTGTAAGCCTTGTAGCGACCGAATTTGCATGAGAAATTCACTTTCCGCGCCGAGAAGTGCGCGAGGCAGAGCGTCACGTCTGCGATACTAAGTCCGGCCAGCCCGTGTTACGCTCAACGGCGCGCTCTTTGCTTCGGTCTGGTTCTATTGACACCTGAGTAAGTATACGCCGTTACGGGTATCGGGCCGGCCGAAGGCTCAACCAGCGGTCGAGACGCAGCGTCCATTTCGATTCGGACGCTTGCCTCGACAGGCTGCGCCGAATCGCGGGACGTACCACGCGCCCTACAACTCCGGTGATGATTCCTGAATAACCATGCGGCTGATTGCACCTTCGCGAATCCCGCCCGAAGTAACCGTCATGCCGTCTGTGTGGAAGAAGTCCACTATGGCCAGTACGGCGGTACATCCTGAGGGCAAGACCTCCGCGCGTTCGGGTCGCACCCGATATGTCTCGGCTACATCCGCGCTCGCGTGGGTCAAGACAATTTTCTTCACCTGCAAGAGTTCGTTTCGACTGATATCCACCCGCGGACCTTGTTTCCCGGCCAGCAAGGCGATGTGAGTTGCGGTACCCCCGGTGAAAACCGCGTGGTGGACCTCCGAGGCCGGCAGTGACTCCAGCAGGCGACGCACGTGCGTCTCGATCTTCTGCACCTCGTCTGCCTGCGGTGGATCGTGGTGGACGAATAGCTCGGTCAGCCGGCCGGAGCCGAGCTGAAGTGATGTTGCCCACTGAATGCCCCGGGGCGTCGCGAATATCAATTCCGAGCTGCCTCCACCTAGATCACACACGAGTGTGGCGGATGTGAGAGGACGGCCCAGTGTTGCACCTAAGAACGTGAGCCGGGCTTCTTCATCGCCGGACAGTACCCGCATCTCTGCCCCGGTCTCGGCATGCACGCGCGTCACGAATTCATCTCGATTCGCGGAGTCGCGCACCGCGCTGGTGGCAAAGACGGTAACGTCGCGCGCGTTCAAGCCGGCCGCCTGTTCCAGCAGCGACTTGATAGCTGTTATCGCTGCCGCAATCCGGTCTTCCGCCAGTTTTCCATCCGCGGCAACACCTTTGCCGAGACGCACAAACTCACTCGAGTCTTGCAGCGGTATCAGTGTGTCTCCATCCTGGCACGCCACCAGTAAGCGAATCGTGTTCGATCCGATGTCCAGTGCCGCGACCGGACGGGTCTGGGTCACGAGAGTGCCGTTCCCGAGTTGTCCGGCTCTCCAGCAGTCTCAGTAGACCTTCCGTTCTCGGTGGTCAAACCGCCCGGGAGAACGATCGAATCACCACCGACAACCTCCACCGGTTGCACTTCCTCCCGCCCGATATGCCTTCCCGGATCGTGCGGCGTGAGGATCTGACGTACCGGCTCCCGATTCTCTGAGAGCCTGGATCGACTGGTGTTGGATTGAGCTGGCGTCGGTTGAACATGGGCCCTTACGGCTGTAGCTGAAAGCAGTCGCGCCTCGGCCCGCGCCAGATCACCCGCACGCCGCTCGACCCTCTCGGTCGCCCGCTCTACCCAGACCGCGCCACGCAAACGGGCACTCTCGACTTCGGCCTGCGCACGCGCAACTGCCCGGGCGCGTTTCTCCTGTGCCACATGGAGATCCAGCTGCGCCTTCGTGAGCCGCTTACGGGCTTTGTCCGCCTGGCTCTTACCTTTCGATTGCTTCGCCATCTACCTTGACTCCCAATGAGCTAATACGACGCGCGGAGCAGCGCGTCAACTTGCTCCCGGGCTCCCGGCATCCCGGAGTCGAGCAGCAAGTCACACGCTTCACTTACGTCATAAGGAATCCGCACTTGCTCGATCGATCGCCCGGATCCGTCCCACGTCATTATGGTGTACGTTGGACGCCGGTCGAGATCTTTGGGATGGCCGACACTCGATACGTCGACCAGTAAATGACGGCCCACGGGGCGCATATACGGGATGTGAATGTGCCCGAACACGACTATGTTAGACGGCACGTCTTCCAGGAATAGCCGAAGTTCCTCCTCGCCGACCGAGGGCGCCATATGCTGGTCCATATTGAGGGGATTCGCGTGCACTACCAGAACGCTGTCGATACCGTCCGCCGCGTGCGTCGCCGAGAACGGTAAATTGGCGAGCCGCTCAAGTCGATCAGGGCCCAGAGCCGCACGAGTCCAGCGAATACGGTCGTTCCTGAGTCCCTTTCCATCTGGCTCCGAAGCGGCGATATCACGATCCGTGTTACCCATAATCAGGGTCCAGCCGAGCGACGTGAGTAAGTCGAGAGTTTCCGCGGGCTTTGCGCCATCGAGGCAGTGATCGCCGGCAACGAAGACCGCATCACACTCCGGAATAGACTGCGCGACAGCCTGTAGCGCCGTTATATTGCCGTGAATGTCGGACATGAAGATGGCTCGGCTGGTCATGATCTCGCCTCCCAAGTGCTGGTATAAACTTGGACAACGATTTCGATAATACAGGTCGAGTGCGACACGCAAGACGCCAGGGTGCGGCAGTCCGTTGCCGAACCGTTGCGGATAGACATGTCAGGAAGGCTGCACACGTGGTTGCTGGTCCAAGAGCAGCGAAAAAGACAACCTCTGAGGATGTGACTGCCGTCGACGTGCAGTCGCCCAAGTACTATATCAACCGCGAGATAAGTCTGCTGGAGTATCAGAGGCGTCTTCTCCTGCAGGCCAGCGATAAACGACATCCGTTACTCGATCGGATTCGTTTCATCAAGATTGTCAGCGACAACCTCGATGAATTTTTTATGGTCCGCGTGTCGGACCTGATGGATGAGATGGATACCGGCCCCACGGAGGTAGCACCGGACGGCATGACGCCGGCGCAAACCCTCGCCGCCATTCGTACCCGCGTCTCCGCGCTGCTCGATGAGCAACGGCGTGTCGTACAGGACCAACTGCTTCCCGAGTTGGCTCAGCAGGGTGTCCGAATTGTCGAGATGGATGACCTTTCCACGAGTCAACGCGCGGGCTTGCGTACCTATTTCGAGCAGCAGATCTTTCCGGTCATCACTCCGTTGGCGGTCGATCATGGGCATCCATGGCCCCACATCTCAAATCTCAGCGTCAACCTGGCCGTGGAGCTGCAAGGCAATTCCGAAACCCTTTTTGCGCGCGTGAAAATACCGGATGTGTTTCCTCGGCTTCTGCATGTGGAAGCAATCCTCGGTCAGCATGTGCAGTCGAAGAAGGCGAAGTACACCTTTGTCTGGCTCGACGACCTGGTGGCGCTCAACCTTTCCGCCCTCTTTCCGGGCGTACCGGTACTTGCCTGGCACTCGTTTCGGGTAGTACGCGACGCTGATATCGAAATCCACGAGGAGGAAGGCTCCGACTTGCGGGCCACGATGGAGCAAGGTTTGCGTGAACGGCGATTCGGAGAGACGGTTGCACTCTTCATCGATAAAGACATGCCCGAGAATCTCCGGACCCTGCTCATGAAGCGTCTGGGGGTCGCTTCCGACAACGTGTACGCCCTGCAGCGCCCGCTTGGTCTCACGAGTTTGCAGGAGATCACGTCGGTCGATCGTCCGGATCTCAAATACGCGCGTCTTGTTCCACGTACCCCCGCACGGATCGCCGCCGGCGAATCGCTCATCTCGGTAATGGACCGGCACGACACTATGCTCTACCATCCCTACGAATCGTTCGCGCCGGTTGTCGATTTGTTGTCCGCGGCGGCCCGGGATCCCGACGTTCTCGCTATCAAGCAGACGCTCTACCGCGTCGGCAGCGATTCGCCGATCGTTCAGGCGTTGCTCGATGCGGTCAACCACGGTAAACAGGTGGCAGTTCTGGTTGAGCTCAAGGCTCGTTTCGACGAGGCGTCCAACATCGAATGGGCCCGAGAGCTGGAACGCGCCGGCGTCCACGTGGTGTACGGGTTCGTCGGTCTGAAAACACATGCCAAAGTGGCGCTTATCGTTCGGAAGGACCAGACTGGAATACGCCGTTACGTCCACGTGGGGACAGGCAACTACAATCCCGACACGGCACGCGCATATACCGACATCGGCATGATGACCGCTGATCCGGATTTTGGTGCGGATGCCACCGACCTCTTCAATTTCCTCACGGGGTATTCGCGGCAGACAGCGTATCGCAAGTTTCTTGTCGCACCGCTTGGCCTGCGGGAGGCGCTGATCGAGCGAATCGATCGGGAAATCGCCCTGCACGCGTCCGATGGCAAGGGGCACATCATCTTTAAGGTGAACAATCTGGTCGATCGTCGCTCCATCGAGGCGCTCTACCGAGCGTCACAGGCCGGTGTTCGGGTGGAGTTGATCGTTCGAACAGTATGCGGACTCCGGCCCAATATCCCCGGAGTCAGCGAGAATATCCGCGTCATCAGCCTCGTCGGGCGTTTCCTTGAACACAGCCGCGTGTACTACTTCCGCAACGGCGGAGAGCACGAGATGTTCGCCGGGAGCGCCGATCTCATGTCTCGAAATCTTGACAATCGAGTGGAGGTGTTATATCCGGTACAGGATGCCGATATTCGAGACCGCATACTCCGCGACATCCTTGAAGTACAGCTCCGGGACACCGTGAATGCCTGGGAGGAGCAGCCCGACGGGACGTACGTGCGGATTGAGCCACGCTCCGGTGAACGTCCCTTCGATAGTCAGGCGTGGTCCATCGCCAACGGCGCGTAGGTCTATATATGCCGAAAGCATCCGACGTTCGCGGCCTGCAAGTCGATGACACGACGCATGCCGCCGCGGTCAAAATACTATGGACGCGCTTCGAGGAGATGTGGGCGCAACACGAGGGTGTTCTCAAGAACTTCGACGATGACGCCGTGCACGATATGCGCGTCGCGTCCAGGCGACTGCGCACCGCGCTGCAAACCTTTCGCCCGTGCTTTCCGCGTAAATCCTATAGAGCCCACTACGACCGCATTAAGGTACTCGCGGACTTACTGGGAGAAGTCAGAGATCGGGACGTGCTGATCGGCGAGCTGCAGGGAGATAAGCACCGGCTCCAGGCTGAGGAACGGGAGGGCGTCACGTCGCTGATCGCTCGAATTCGACAGGAACGGGACGATCACCGGCAGGCACTCAAGCTGTTCCTCGAAGATCTAAAGTCGACCGCCTATGACCGAGAATTTCTGGCGTATCTTGCGTGGAATATGTAATGGCGCCGCAGCGATCTGTAGCAGGGATGAATTGCGGAGACACTTTTTTCGAGGTGTCACGCGCGGTGCTGGCGACGCGGCTGTCAGAGCTGCTGGAGACTCGCGCGCTGGTCCGTGGACCCGGTGATTCCGTCGAGCTCCACAACGTTCGTATTGCCGCGAAACGGCTTCGATACTCACTCGAAATGTTTGCGATCGCTTTGCCGGATGGGGACGGCCAGGAACTGGCCGACCGCGTACGCGAGATGCAGGACTTGCTTGGTCGGATCCACGATCTCGATGTTCTTCACGAGTTGTTGCTTCACCATATTGAAACGATCGAGGCCGAGCAGCGAGTCCACCTGACGGCGCTCGCAACCTCTCCCGGTTACCAGGACCTGGACGCTGAGTTGCCACGTCTGCTGCACAGCGACGGACTGGTGGATGGGCGCTTAGGGCTGTACAAGACGCTTGCCGCGAAGGCGGCGGAGCGGCACGACAAGTACCGCCAGTTCGAAGAGCTCTGGGCAGCGTGGGAAGCAGGTGGGTTCCTCCAATCGTTACGGGTATCGATTGCCGAGGCAGATTGAACGAGATTTTGATATCCGGCGGAAGGGCCAGCCTGCGGATGGCTGCCTGCACGCTGCTACGCTAAGGAAACACATTGGCACCGGAGGTCCACGATGGCGCGAATGCTCGGGATTGATTTTGGCGGCACCAAAATACTTGCCGGCGTCGTTGACACCGATACCGGGGAGATACTGTCGCAATCGAAGAAACGCACCCATTCCGAGCATGGAAGCGATGACATTCTGGCGCGCTTACTTACCGTCGCCGAAGCTGCGCTGCAAGCGAGTGGCGACGCCCGCCACGATATTGAGGGAGTAGGAATCGGCGTTGCAGGCCAGGTCGACCGGCAGAAGGGCGAACTCGTCAGAGCGCCGAACCTGCCGAACGAGCTACTTGGCACAGCGATCCTCGATCGGGTGGGAAGTGCGCTCAAGCTGCCCGTCTCGATCGCGAACGACGTCGTCGCGGCCGCGGCCGGCGAAGCTGCTTTCGGAGCTGCCAGGGGCCACTCGGACTTCGTGTGTGCTTTTGTGGGCACAGGCATAGGTGGCGCTATTTACGAGTATGGCAAGCAAGTTGCCGGCGCCACCGGTACGGCCGGCGAGCTGGGGCACATGGTGATCGATTCCGGCGGCCGCTTGTGCGGCTGCGGCGGTCTGGGCCACCTCGAGGCATACGCGTCGCGTACGGCAATCGTGCGTACCGTGCTTGCGGCCATGCGCCAGGGACGGCGAACGACTCTCGAGGCAGTCGACCCAAATCCGAATCCGGACGATCCGGCGCATAGTCCCATTCGCTCCAAGGCACTCGCCGAGGCGGTGCGAGCCGGTGACTCGGTGGCCACCAGCATGGTCACCAATGCCGCACGGTATATGGGGGCCGGTCTCATCAATATCGTGAACTTCTACAATCCCCGACGCATCATCCTGGGGGGCGGTGTGGTGGATGCCGTGGATCTTTATTTCGACGTGGCGTGTGCTGTCGTACAGCAAGAGGCACTACAAGTTCCTCGCCAGAGCGTCGAGATCGTGAAATCCGGCTTGAGCGACTTTTCGGGCATGGTCGGCTCGGCGGTACTCGCCGGTAAAACGTCCTGAGCATGTGTCGGTGGTCCAGCTTCCCGATCGGCTCTTCCCTTTCACGGATGAGCGCATGTGCCTCGGTATGCATGCTCGGTCAACGGAAAGTGAGTGACCCATGACCGTACCGGACATAGATGACAACGTAGCTTCGGTAGTCCGCGGACGATTTGGGGAGTTTGGCGGCCAGTATGCGCCCGAAACCCTCATGTCCGCTCTGGAGGAGGTGGAGAGTGCGTACGACGACGTTCGCCGCGATCCTGCCTTTGCCGCCCGATTACTGGCGTTGCAACGAGACTACGTAGGACGGCCCACCCCGCTCTTTCTGGCACGCAACCTCAGTTCCCGGTACGGCGCCGATATTTACTTCAAACGTGAAGACCTCGCTCATACCGGGGCGCATAAAATCAATGCCGCGCTCGGACAGGGGTTGATGGCCCAGGGCATGGGGAAGCATCGTATCATCGCTGAAACGGGAGCTGGTCAGCACGGTGTTGCAACCGCGACCGTCTGCGCCATGCTTGGGCTCACCTGCGTGGTGTACATGGGTGCTGTGGATATCGAGCGTCAGGCGCTCAACGTCTTCAGAATGCAGCTCATGGGGGCCGAGGTGATTCCCGTGACGAGCGGCACGGCGACGTTGAAGGACGCGATCAATGAGGCGTTTCGGGATTGGGTGGCGAACGTCGATGAATCGTACTACCTTATCGGCTCGGTGGTGGGGCCGCATCCATACCCGACCATGGTGCGCGACTTCCAGTCGGTAATTGGACAGGAAGCACGCAGCCAGATGCTGGCCGCATGCGGAGCGCTACCCGACTACGTCGTGGCGTGCGTCGGCGGTGGGAGCAACGCGATGGGCATTTTCTATCCGTTTATCGACGACGCCTCGGTGCGTTTGGTCGGCGTGGAGGCCGGTGGCCGGAGTTCCGCGCTGGGCGACCATGCCGCCACCCTGGTCCATGGGGTGGAAGGCGTGCTGCACGGCGCCCGCACCTACGTGCTTCAAGATGCTTTTGGACAGATCGCGGGAACGCACAGCGTGAGCGCAGGTCTCGACTATCCGGGAGTCGGTCCTGAGCATAGCTTTCTCAAAGGCAGCGGTCGCGCGACGTATGTTTCGGTCACCGACGATGAAGCCCTTCAGTCGTTTGCCGAAACGTCTAAATCAGAGGGAATTATTCCGGCGCTGGAATCGGCTCATGCGGTCGCGTACGCGTGCCGTCTGGCTAGCGAAACCGCCAGAGGGCAGAACATTCTGGTCAATCTGTCGGGCCGCGGAGACAAAGATATCAACCAGGTACGAGACATTTTGGGCGAGACGGGGTGAGCGCGCCCGGCAATGCACTCGACACCACCTTCCGGGATGCCGGCGCCGCCGGAAGCGCGGTTCTCATCCCCTATCTCACCGCTGGATATCCGAACCCTGAACGATTTGTCGATCTCGCGGTCGGTGTGTTGGAAGCTGGAGCGGACGCGCTCGAGATTGGGATACCCTTTTCCGATCCGCTCCTCGATGGGCCGTCGATTCAGCGTTCTCAACAGTCGTCGCTCGATGCGGGAGTGACACCCGAAAGCTGTCTTACCTTTGCTTCCGAGATACATCGGCGATCCCCGAAACCTTTGCTCTTCATGGGAGCCTACAATCCCCTCCTGGCATACGGCCTCGACCATTTCTGTAAAAGGTCCGAGGAAGCCGGTGTGACTGCGTTGGTCATACCGGACCTACCGGTTGAAGAGCAACACGACCTACGACGCGCGGCCCACCGGCACGGGCTGCATATCATCCAGTTGGTCGCTCCGACATCTACCTCCAACCGGCTCGACCGGGCCTGTGCCATTGCCTCGGGGTTTATCTACTGCATCAGCGTATCTGGAGTCACTGGTGCTCGCACCGGTGTGACGGAGACCGCACGACCTCTGGTGCAGCGAGTAAAGGAGCGCACCGCGGTCCCCGTCGCCGTGGGATTCGGCATCGGCACGCCCGCGGTGGCGAGAGAGGTTGCGACGTTTGCCGAAGGCGTGATCGTGGGAAGCGCTCTGATCGATATCGTGGGCCGCGCCGGCGGCGCGGAGGACGCCGGTGCGCAATTCGTGCGCAGTCTTTCCTCCGCTATCAAGTCCAGGGGTGCCGATTGACCCTCGAAATCGCGAGTCGCGGGCGCGTCAGTTTGAAGAACAGGCCACCGGCAGGCGCACGTGCACGGGCTCGCCGTAATTGCTGTATGTTTCGGACGCCGATGTTTCTATGACACGCCCGCCGAATGAAGAACTGCCTGCGACCGAGACCTGGAGAAGCGTTCGGTCGGCTTGAGAAATTTCGAACGTGATGCTCGCCGGGACGACCGATCCGGTGGCCGGAGAGTAGCCCACCGCTCGAATTGTCCAGGTGGGCCTACCTGCGACCATGCCGGTTCCCACCGTGTGGGACGAAAGAATTGTGCCTTCCAGACCCAGTAGCGTGGATAGCACATTGACGTGGTCCATATTGGTGCATTGCCACTCGCCGGCGGTGGTGCGGGATGCCGCACGTTCGTTTACCAGGAGGAGCTCGAGGTTCTGTATGGGAGCCGAGATGGAGTTGGTCGGAAGTACCTTCTGTACTACCGTCGTGTCGTGCAAGAGATTCAGTTTCCAGGACACATCGCCGTAAAGATGCGTTGCCACGCGGCCGGTGGGATACAGCGGCGACAGCATGTGAAAGTCGACGTGGACGCTTCCGCGCGACGTCATGGCCAGGCGCATTTGAGTGAGCAAACGTCTAGAGTCGGGGAACGCGCTGGTGCCTGGTCCAACCTCTCGCGTCAGCGTCGGCACTGGTGTCCGGTCGGCCACCGGAACCACCAATGGCGGAGTTCCGTTCGCCTGAACGGGGCGACTTTGAAGTCCCAGAACCCACAGAGCGATGAGGACGATCGCGGGGAGGCGAGTGCGCATGCGGGTGTCCTCGGATGGTGGGTGGAACGCGTGTGGACCACGGTACCACATCCGTCCATGGTTTTGCGGTGCCGAGAATCAATCACGTACAGGCCATGAAGGGACCGTCACCTGACCAACACTTCCGTACCACCTCAGTTCCCCTGATAGCCCTCGGGCGGCCCTTCCTGTGGTCCAATCAGGGGCTCGAAGGCTGCCGCATACGCCTCAAAGAGGGGCTGCCAGGACTCGGTATTAGGGCTGAGCTGGGCCAGAGTGTCGAGACACACATCCCACCCGGCAGCGTTGCGAGCTGCGCTTCCCGCCGACAGCTCGTCGATGAGGACAAACCTCGTTCCGCCATGCTCCGGGTGCAACTCGAATCGCAGAACCTCGTCACCCCAGGTGAATACCAGAAGATTCGGTTCGTCCGCCGTGATGACTTCACCGGTCAACGTCATGTCGATAACCTCCGGGGGAAACGGAAAGGAGATAGCCGCTCCGACGATCCATCGTTCACCTTCAACCACCACGTCGGACGGAAACCACGACTTCAGTTGTTCTCGGTCGGTAATGGCCCGCCATACTACCGCCGGTGGATCGGAGAGGTGACGTTCGAGGCGGACCGCCGGGCGCGGTCAATCGGTGAGGAGCGTTGCATTACTCATGTGTGCCTCCTTTGGTCCAGGTGGTCCTCGAGTCGATCGAGATGAACGTTCCATAACTGCCGGTACGAGGAGAGCCACTCGTCTAGCTCCACCAGCGGCTCCGGCCTGATG
The DNA here is from genome assembly GCA_963737125.1 of uncultured Chloroflexia bacterium. Taxonomy (GTDB): domain Bacteria; phylum Chloroflexota; class UBA5177; order UBA5177; family UBA5177; genus JANWJD01. The sequence goes on from CAVTRL010000001.1 coordinate 1,188,380, forward strand.
TGATAAATGCGCCGTTGTCCTTCAATGCGAGCCTCAACCACGCCCGCCTCCTTGAGCACGCGTAAATGCTTTGAGACCGCCGGTTGGCTCAAGGGGAGCCGATCCACGAGATCCCCCACCGGCCGCTCGCCATCCCGAAGCAGGTCAAGGATTGCTTGCCGGCTCGGCTCACTCAACGCTTGAAAAAGATTGGATGTAGTCATGAGCCAAATATGGCATACCGGCTATATAACTGACAAGGCATATAATGCAAGGCCCTCAATACGGAAGAGCGTCGATGCCTTCGGTAATACCTCGAATGGGCCTGCGCCTCGCATCGTCTGCAAGCTCCCGCGAATGAATCGGCCCCGAAAATATTGGTCCGTGTCATCGCCAGAGGCATCACGCTGAGGGACGATCGTGGAGGTGTAGACTGAGACCTATGCTGAAACGCAATCGTTCGGTCCCTGATTCCACGATAATCCCGGTCCTCACCTACCCGGACGTGCGTGCGGCCGTGGAGTGGCTCGGGAACACGTTCGGATTTGTCGAACGGGTTCGTATTGGAGAAGACCATCGCTCGCAGCTCAGCTTTGGAGATGGAGCCGTAATCGTTGCCGACACGCACGGAGAACGGCAGCCACCGCGAGCGGGCGAGGTCACCCACTCCGTGATGGTGCGCGTGAACGATGTCAATGCCCACATCGAGCACGCCAGATCGCAGGGCGCGCGAATCGTGATGGAGCCGAATGACTTCGAATTTGGCGAGCGCCAGTATGCCGTGGAAGATCCGGCGGGCCACCGATGGACCTTCACCGAAACCCTGGAGGATACTGCCCCCGAGAAATGGGGAGGTGTGTCACTCGGTGTTGACGTTCCCTGACTCACCGCAAGCGAGACATCGGCGCCCTGCCGGTTCAATGAATAACCGGCGCCCGCGATTCCTCTCCTGCTTGACCGCTTAAACGCAATTGGGACGGCGGTTGTGAGTCGTTTCCCTTTCGCAGTCTGCCGTCTTGCTGCCCGCTGTTGACGCTTCCACCACGAGTGGCTTGTACCACTGTAATTGCCTCCAACCGAGGCCGCGTTTTCTCTGATGAATCGGGAACCGGAGTCGAATGGGAGTGTAAAAACACCCGCCTCCGAGGAGTCCGCGATACGCTCTTGACTGGCGTCGTCGCGCACGTTGGGAACCCACACTCCGCTCTTGCCGGGACCGGTTGGCTCGGAGTATCCGGCGTACGCCAGTCCCACGCAGCTCTCCCACGCTTTCGAGCGCCAGTAGCTCCAAATTTGTCCCAGCTCCTCGTCGAACCGAGCGGTGGGCCAGGTCAGATTCGATGAAACGCAGACCAGATCGGTTCCCCGCGTCGCGAGCACTCGCAGGACCTCGAAGTGGGCCGCGTCGTAGCCGGTGACGAGACCAATGCGGCCCAATGGCGTGTCAACGGTGATAAAAGGTCCGTCGCCGGGAACGGCCCATTCAGCCTCGGTTCTGGTTAGGTGGCAGGCGCGCTGGGTGCCCAGTACTCCGTATCGATCGACCAATACCGCTGTGTGGTATTGGGTGTCGCGCTCGACCTCTTTGACCGTCGAAACGATCAAACAACCCAGTTCGCCCGCGAGCCGGCAGAGGGAATCGACGTCTTGCAATCCCTCTTCCCGATCGTCGTGCACGTCGTGTTCCGAATGGAAAATGAGGGCGGGTAGCACCAGTATGTCGAAGTCCCGAGCGGCCGCGAGCGACCGGATGGCCGCCATTCTCGAGAGCACGTCACCCGCCGGAGCAGGACATTGCAAGACAGCGACGCGGGAAGTGCGTGGTTCCGGTAGTCCGGGTGCGCCGTAAAGCCTGTGATAAAACGCCGGACTCCAGGTGTATGGCGCCTGCAACATTTCGCAGTAGAGACTCGGACGGCGATCCTTGAGCTTGTCCTCAGCAGTCGCCGCGGCGAAGCGTCGTTCTCGCACCCGGTCCAGATCGATCTCGCCGTATACGACGGCATCCCCGGATTTCGCCACCGCCTGTACGGAACCATCCGGATCGACGATACACGACCCTCCCATGAATTGCAGTCCTCGTTCCGTACCCCAACGGTCGGCCGCGATCCAGTAAACGCCGTTTTCAAACGCCTGGCTTACCCAGCGGTGGTCTGGTGTCAAGCTGCCTACCCAGTTCGTGGGGAAGCAAATCACCTCCGCTCCTTGCAGCGCCAGCAGGCGACCCGCTTCGGGATAGGTCGCGTCCATACACACTTCCACGCCGAGCCGGCCGGCCGGAGTGTCCCAGACCGGAAAACCGAGATCGCCTTCGACAGCCCACTTGGCATCGGCCGAAAAGAAGTGAACCTTGCGATATTTTCCGATGTAGCCGGCCGGCCCAACGAGGGCCGCCGTGTTATAGAACAGGCCGGATTCTTCGTCGACCTCGCCGAGGCCGCACACGATCACGCAGTCAAACCGGGCGGCGGCGGCGGCGAGCTCCCGTGTAAACGGACCGGGCACCGTTTCCATGTACGGCATCGCCTCTTCACGCGAAGCGAAACAGTACCCCGTATTTGCCATCTCCGGCAGTACGACGAGTTTGGCTCCGCCGCGCGCCGCTTCTTCGATACGCGCGAGTATGCGTCGCACGTTGCGGTCCGGCCGTCCAAAGATCGGCTCGAGCTGTACTGCTGCCGCCTTGTACTTCACAACCGGATTGTACGAATGAAAACCGGCCGGATTCGCCGGCGTGAGGCGAGTATCAAGAGGAAGCTGCGGCCGGACTCGCCGACGAGGCGACAGCCGACTCATCGCGGATGATCAGGGCCGATATTCCCGCGCTGAGAAGACAGAGCAACGCGCAAATGGCCATGGCCCAGCGGTAGCCATCGATAAAGGCATCGTCGATCGCGGATTTCACCTGGGCTGCCTGGCTGGAGCTCAGTCCGCTGGGAACAGGATCGTTCGCAAGTCGATCTCCATGAGCGATAAGTGCCGCCTTGGCGCTGGCAGCGATCGGAAGGTGACTGGTGGACTCGGAAATTGCGGCTCCGAATCGGGCAACGATAACGAGGCCAAGTACTGCCACGGCGAGCAGGCTCGCGACGCGTGTCAGCGTATTGCTGACGCCGGATGCGACGCCTACCAGATGCTCCGGAACAGAAGCCATGACCGTGGTTGTGAGAGGAGTAACGAAGATCGACATACCCAACCCGATGAGAAGCACACCAGGCAAGTAGGCGAGTACATATTCGGTCCTGGTGCCGGCCGGCACCAGCAGCAGAAACCCTGCGGCGACCAGTATCGGTCCAACCACCATGAACGGCCTCGATCCGAACCGATTCGTCAACGAGCCCATGCGTGGAGAAAGAATGAGCAAGCACAGAGAGATAGGCAGCAGGGCCGCGCCGGCTTTGAGTGGTGAGTAGCCGTCGACCTGCTGAAGACGGAGGACCACGAAGAGCAACGCGCCACTCAGGGCAAAGTACACGCCAATCGTCGCGAGATTGGCGCCGGTAAAATTCCGTGAACGCCACGTGTTCATGGGGACCATCGGGTGACTCGCTCGCGCCTCGCGCAGGGGGAACGCCAGCACGCCGATCACACCAACGATGATCGCCACGAGCACCCGTAAATTGGACCACCCTACGTCAGGACCCTCGATGAGCGCGTACGTCAAGCCGCCCAACCCCAGTACGGTGGCGATCGCTCCCGGCCAATCGAGTGAGCGTGTCGCCTCTTCGTCGCGGTTCTGCGGGATGAATCGTGCAGTCGCGTACAGCGTGACGATTGCCAGAGGCACGTTGATGAAGAATATAGACCGCCAGGAAAGCGCATCGACCAGGTACCCGCCGAGCAACGGCCCGGCCGCTGCCGTCAAGCTGGCCAGTCCGGCCCAGATACCGATGCCGCGGTTGCTGTCCTCCGGGCGGAGAACCGCTTTAATCATGGCAAGGCTTCCGGGAACGAGTAGGGCTCCGCCCACCCCCTGTACGGCCCGCGCGGCGATCACCACGTTGAGGTTTGGCGCCAGGCCACACGCGGCCGAGGCAATCGTGAAAATAACCAGGCCGGCCATGAACGCCGTCTTGCGTCCGAATGCGTCGCCAATTCCTCCGCCGATGAGCAGAAACGCCGCGAGCAGCAGCGTGTACGCATTGACGATCCACTGCAAACCGGACAACGGAGCCGCGAGATCGCGTTGCATCACGGGGAGAGCCACGTTTACCACCGTGCCGTCGAGAAAAATCATGCCCGAACCGAGCGCCGTAGCGGCTATTACCCACTTACCGGCTGCGGTGTCGAGTGAGAGTCGTTCGGCCACGATCTTTCTAGGGCTCCTCGCTCACGCGCGGCTTTCGACTCTGGTTCTAGCGTGCCGTGCTCGGCGAACGTCGCGTGTTACGACAGCCTACCACTGATACGTTATGGTGCCGGGACGGCCGTCCGGCCAGACTTCTTCCTCGGTACTCAGACGCTGCATCTGAGCCCAGACGTCGACCAGGTTCTCGGTATCCGAGCGGGTAGCCAACCAGTCCATGACCCTGGCGGCCTCCTGCATGGCGTCTTCGCGGGTATCGAAAATTGGGCCATCTGTTCCGGCCTCGAACCGCTCACGTTCGGCATTCCAGGCGGACAGGGTGACGAACCAACCACCGGCTGGGTTCGGTGGGGCGGGAACAATCAGTACGCCGTAACTGCCCAGTAGCCCCAGCTCTTCACCACTATCAGCCGTCGATTCGGCCATTGCGCACCTCCAGAGCTTTCATCCGATCGTAGCCTGGTCCCCGGTCGATCAACTCGAGTGGCGGCCGGGCGCCTGCCAGGTCTCGCCGCAGCGTTTCCGTCCCGTCGACGTCGACTGCCATCCCCATACCGTGACCCGTGAGGAGAACTCCGTAGTCGTCGCGAGCGCTTTGCGCGGACACCTTACCCTGTATCACGTCCAGCAACACCATGTCAGGTTCGCGCTCAAGTGGGTCTCCCCAGCCGCCACCCCCAGTCGTGATCAACCGCAACACATCACCCTTGTGCAACACGATGTCGTCGTTCAATCCGGGGAGCCGCCGCTCTTCGGGTGTACCGGGATTGATGATTGCGCGGTACGGCATTGCTGCCTTGCCGCCTGCCACTCCATATGGACTGAGAATAGAGCGATCGGCGGTAGATATGAAGGCGACATCCTGCAGCACGCGTATATCTTTTTCGTAGCCCAGGCCGCCACGCCTCTTCCCCGGTCCTCCCGAATCGGTTGCCAATGCTAGTTTTTGCACGACAATCGGAAAGCGCGTTTCCGCGAATTCAGCCGGGAGATTCTTTGAATCGGGCACGATGTGAATCACGTCGCTGCCGTCGGCATAATACCGGCCACCCGAGCCTCCGCCAAGAACTTCACGCAACAGAAAAAACGTGCCGTCCGGCTCAAAGCCGTGCAGGCCCCAGTAGCGAATTGTCTCTTGATCGGCGGGCATGCGGCCGCCCACCGCCTGCGCGAGGACACCGGCGAAGATCCCCAGTAAGCGCAGGATGGTAAACGAGCGCGCGTTAGTCGGCGCGGGAAATACCGGACTGACGATGGTCGGTTCATCGGGAAAGACGATGTCCAGGATGTCGCAGATTCCCTCGTTGACGTCGAGCTCCGCCGCGCGCTCGGGCGAATCGGCAAGGTTCCGCAGGATGATGGCGATCCACTTTTTCAGAAACCGACCCTCGCAATAATTTCCCGGCCAATTGATCGGGCCCTTCGTCTGGGGGTGCGTGCCGCGCAGGTCCAGCGTGATCTTTTCGGCGGTCTTGGTCATCGTCATGCGAATCTGGTGGAGTTTCGGTGGGTCCACTCCGTCGTGTTCGACGTAGTCTTCCCATACGTAGGTGCCGTCCGGAATCTTGGGAAGTATTTCCCGTCGATACGTATCGGCGCACTTTGCCAGGATCGCCTCGAAGGCGGCCTCGACGGTCTCCCTCCCGTAACGCTCGAAGAGCTCCGCCACGCGCGCCGCACCCATGCGACAGGCGGCGATCTCACCATCGATGTCTCCCTGCAGGCCGTGCGGAAGCCGAGTGTTGCGAAAGATGATCTTGTAGGCCTCGGTGTTGAGAACCCCTCGATCGTAGAGCTTGATCGGAGGAACCATCAGGCCCTCCTGAAAGATGCTCGTGGCGTGCGCCGGCATGCTGCCGGGTACGGCGCCGCCAATGTCGTCGTGGTGGCCGAAAGCCTGTACGAAGGCAACCACCTCCCCATGGAAGATCACCGGAACGGTCGAGCAGGCATCGGGAAGGTGGCCGATGCTGCCTTCCGAGAGATAGACGTCGTTGTGAAAGTAGACGTCTCCCTCACGCATGGATTCAATTGGGAAGTCGCGCAACACGGGGTTGACCATGGCCGAGTACGAACGGCCGGTCAGTTTTCGAGCCTGCCGGTCGTGCAGACCGGCGCGAAAGTCGTGCTGGTCGCGGATCATGGGAGAACGCGAGGTGCGCTCTATCGCCGCCTCCACTTCAGCCTCGATGGAAGCGAGTGTACCTTCGATGATTTGCAGAGTGATAGCATCGACTCGCCGGGCATCGACCGTCTCTATGTGGGCCATCAACCCTCCCGGTGTCTGATCTGCCGCATGCACCGGTGCGCCGGCGACCTTCGAAATGAACTCTCCGCTCTGCCGGTCCGGCCACTGCCTCACGTAGTACGTGCTGCTATCACCATGTTTGCATACCGGTCGACAGTCGCACGTTGATGGGGATGGATCACCGTCGTCGAGCCGTATTCCTGTACGATCGCGGGACCGTCGACGACGCATCCGGCTTCCAGGTCCATGCGTGCATATATCGGGCAGTCGGTAAACCGGCCCTCGAAGTACACCGGACGGCGCTCGCTTGGAGATGCGGCACTTCCCGCACCGTGCGATGCCGGCTGGAGAGGGGGTCGAGCGGTCAGCCCGATAGCCGAGATTCGGGCGTTGACGACCTCGACCGTCTGCGTACCCCGGTAGGTATAGCCGTACAGTCGCTGGTGCGCGTCGTGAAAACGAGCCACGGTCTCGGCGACTGACGCCTCGTCGATCGACGAACCTACCAGGTCAACACGGATCTCGTACGCCTGACCGAAGTACCGTAAATCGAGTGCGCGTATGGTCCGGCGCTGTTCGGTGGGAACGCCCTGTTCTTCCAGACCATTCTGAGCGCGTTCGTCGAGGCGTTCGAAAACCGAGCGAAGCGCGGCCACGTCGAGCCGGTCCTCACGTTGCACCACGGTGGTAACGAAATCGGACTTTAAATCGACGGCCAGCAGGCCCAGGGCGGAAACGTTACCAGGGTGCGGCGGGACCACGACGTTCGATACCTCAAGCAGGCTCGCCACGCTTGCCGCCTGTAAGGGGCCGGAACCACCAAATGGCACCAACGCGTAGTCTCGCGGATCCAGGCCCTTCTTCACCGTTACCTGGCGAATGGCGTTAACCTGGCTCCAGTCGGCGATTTCCAGAATGCCAGCCGCGAGCTGCTCGGCGGAGAGATCGAAATTCCGACCCAAACCGGCGAGGCCGGAGCGGGCACGCTCGGTATCGAGTGGAATCTCGCCACCGAGCAGGTAGGGGGGCAACCGGCCCAGCAGGACGTTGGCATCGGTCAGCGTCGGTTCGCTACCGCCGTTGCCGTAGCACATGGGACCCGGTGCAGCCCCCGCGCTTCTTGGGCCGACCCGCAGGCTTCCGGATGCATCCATCCAGGCGATTGAGCCGCCGCCGGTGCCGATGGTCACGATGTCGATCATGGGCACTTTCACCGGAAACCGGCCGACACTTCCCGTGGTAGTGATGTGTGGTGTCCCACGATCCACCACGCAGATGTCAGTCGACGTTCCGCCGGCGTCAACCGTCAGGACGTTCGGGTATCCGGCCAGCTCGGCTAGCCAGGAGGCACCCAACGCGCCGGCCGCTGGTCCCGACAGCAGCGTGGAAATTGGCTGCCTGGTCACGGCATCCGCGCTCAGTACACCACCATTCGATTGCATGATCAGAAACGGCATGCGGTCTCGCCCCGAGTGCAGCGTCGCCACCTGCTTTTGCGCCAGATCCACGTATTTCCGCACCGCGGGTTTGACGAAGGCATCGACCACCGTCGTCACCGCACGCTCGTACTCCCGGTATTCAGGTAATACCTCGGACGATAGGGACACCGACGCGCTGGGATACTCCTCCACCAGAATCTCCGCCATGCGGCGCTCGTGCGCGGCATTTGCGTACGAATGGATGAAACAGACGGCAATCGATTGGATCTCTTGATTGCGAAACCATCGGGCGACGCCACGCGCCCCATCCTCGTCGAACGGCGTGATGACGTTTCCACGAAAATCGAGCCGTTCGGCCACCTCTTGCACGTAATGCAAAGGGACGATACGATCCGGCTTCACCCAGAAGTACGAATTGCCGTAGCCGGACGGAACGCTCTGGCGGGCGATCTCCAGCACGTGCCTGAATCCTTTGGTAGTGATCAATCCCAGCGAGGTGAAGCGCTCCTCGAGCAAGGCGTTGGTCGCTACGGTTGTGCCGTGGTAAATGCCCAACGGATACGCGTCGCGATCGGGTGCGAGCGAGAGTACTTTGTGCACCCCCGCGAGCAGGCCACGGGAAGGATCATCGGGTGTACTGGGGGTCTTGGTCGTGAGGATTCGACCGGCAGCGTCGATTGCCACGACATCCGTAAACGTGCCGCCCGTGTCGACGCCGATACGGTACGCTGCGTCAGCAATCATACCGGGGCAATGTCACCCACCTCGGCTGCACGCACCAGCGCCCGGATTTGCCCGGGGTTGAGCGGAAGCTCTTTAATGCGCACATTCCAGGGGGCGAGAGCATTTTCAACGGCCTGGGCCATGAGGGCGGGAACCGGGATCACGCCGGCTTCACCCGCGCCTTTGATCCCGAGTGGGTTCAAAGGGGACGGCGTCTCGATGTGGCCGACCTCGATGTGCGGTACTTCCATGGCGGTTGGAATGAGGTAATCCATGAAGGTGGTGGAAAGCGGCTGGCCATCGGCAGTGTACATCATGCGTTCGTAGAATGACCCGCCGATGCCCTGTGCTACCCCGCCGTGCACCTGCCCTTCGACAATCATGGGATTGATGACCCTTCCGCAGTCATGCACCGCGACGTATCTCAAAATCGTCACGATACCGGTAAGCGGATCGACTTCCACGATGGCCGCGTGATTTCCACTGGCGTAGGTCGCCTGCCCAGGGCTGAAATACTTGCGTGCTTCAAGTCCGGGCTCGGTGCCGTCGGGCAGCGGCGGTCCCGGCCGCTGTTTGCGCAGCGCGATGGCTTGCGCGGCCTGCGTGCCGTACGCATAGCGGATCGGATTGGCGACGACAGCGATGTCCCACAGCGGCAGGCCGAATTCGGGCGAGCCGTTGACAAACACCCGTTCGTTCTCGAAGACCATATCCGCCGGATTGGCCTCGAATAACTCCGAGGCAATGTCCGCCGCTTTCTGTCGCACGGCTTTGGCGGAAGCACCCACGGCATTGCCAACCACGACCGCCGAGCGGCTGGCGTATGTGCCCGAGCCCCAGTTCATCGAGCGTGAATCTCCGGTAGTGATCTCGACCTGATCGGGGCGCACGCCCAATTCATCGGCCACGATCTGAGCGAAGCTGGTTTCGTGCCCCTGGCCCTGCGTTCCCACGCAGGTCGCCACCACTATCTTCCGGGCGGTACCATCGACGCGTACGTGTGCGCCCTCGTACGGTCCAATGCCGGTGCCCTCCACGTATGACGCCATGCCGAGGCCGATGTAGCGGCCCTGCTCTCGCATCCGCGCCTGGTACTCGTCGAACTCGTCATAGCCGATATTCGACAGGGCGAGTCGTAAGCCTGCTTCGTAATTGCCGCTGTCGTACCTGGTTGGGGCGCCATCTTGAAAGGTCAGACCAACGTCGTATGGGAACTCGCTCGGATCGATGAAGTTCCTCAACCGTATCTCGGCTCGATCCATCTCCAGCTCGCGCGCCGCCCGGTCCATCAAGCGCTCCATGACGAAGCAGCCGTGCGGGCGGCCGGCTCCCCGGTACGGCGATACCGGTACCTTGTTCGTGTAGACGGTGCGCGATTCGGAGTAGTAGTTCGGCACTCGATATGGCCCCGGAAGCTGGGTCGACGTAACGATCGGCACCACGATTCCGTACGGAGTGTACGCGCCGGTATCGTGCAAAAATCTGTCGCGTATTCCCACGATCGTACCGTCCGAACGAACGGCGATTTCGGCGTCGTGCAACTGGCCGCGTTCGTGATTCGATGCGATCAAATGTTCCCGGCGGTCTTCAACCCACTTTACCGGCCGCTTCAATCGATACGCGGCGAGCGGAATCAGAACCTCTTCCGCGTAGAACATCATGATCTTGGTGCCGAACCCGCCCCCGACGTCGGGCGCAACGACGCGTACGCTGTTCTCAGGCAACTCGAGCAGAACGGCGAGCCCATTGCGAATGGAAAGGGGGGCCTGGGTTGTGTCCCATACCGTCAATACCCGGTCAAATGTGTTCCAGTCGGCCAGAACGGCGCGAGTTTCCATCGGCTGACCCGCGCCCCGCTCGAGATACAGACGTTCCGTAAACACGTGGTCGGCGGATGCGAACGCGGCATCCGGATCACCAACCACCTGGATAAAGGTCGACGCGATGTTCGCAGGCACGTCGTCGTGTACCAGCGTGCTGTCCGCAGCTACGGCGGCCTCTAGATCGACCACCGCCGGCAACGCCTCGTACTCGACATCGATGAGATCGCAAGCATCCTCGGCAACATACCGGTCATGTGCGATCACCAGCGCGACCGGCTCTCCCACGTAGTTCACGCGGTCCTTCGCGAGAGGATATTGGGTCTTGGGGTGCGTCAGGTGGAGGTGTGGCACGCTCATGGGAGACGGCCGGAAAACCGACCCCAAATCTTCCCAGGTCCACACGGCCACGACCCCGTTCAAGGCCCGCGCCGCATCGATATCGATCCGCGTGATAGCCGCGTGCGCGTGGGGACTTCTGAGCACGGCTGCCTGCAGGCAGCCAACCGGATTGATATCGTCTACATATGTGCCGGCGCCCGTGAGGAATCGGACGTCCTCGTTGCGTCGAACCGGTTGCCCGAACCAGCGCGTAGTCATCGGTCCGTGGGATCGGAGCGCATTTCGCGCGCCGCGCGCCGTACCGCGCTGACAATATTCTGATAGCCGGTACACCGACAAAGATTTCCCGAGATTGCCTCCCGTATTTCAACGTCCGACGGATCGGGATTGCCGGCCAGAAACGGAACGAGCGTCGTGAGAAACCCTGGGGTGCAGTACCCGCATTGCAGAGCGTGCTCTTCTTTGAACGCCGCTTGCAACGGGTGTAGCTTGTCTGGCCCTGGAGACAACCCTTCCACGGTTGTAATCTCGTGCCCGGACGCCTGAACCGCGAACATCAGGCACGATCGAATTGCCTCTCCATCGAGTAGGACGGTGCAGCAACCGCACACGCCGTGCTCGCAACCTAAATGAGTCCCGGTCAATCCGAGCTCGTTGCGAATGCAGTCGGAGAGGAGGAGTCGAGTTGGGACGGTGCGTTGGTAGGTCGATCCGTTGACGTGCAGCGTAATGGCGCGTTCGGTCGAGATCACACCACATCCTCGGAGACGGCAGCGTAGGCCTGAGCGAGTGCTCGTGATGTCAGCGTGCCGACGACATCCTTGCGATAGGCGGCGTCGGCATGCACATCCCCGGCCGGATCGGTTTCGTTGGCGGCGCTCAGTCCTGCCTCCAGGAAGACATCTGTGCTTGGACGTTTGCCTACGAGCCGGCCTTCGGTCATCTCCGCCCTGATCGGCGTCGGCGCGGCTCCGCCCATTGCGATGTGGGCGCCGTTAATGAGGCCACCGGCATCCAAGGACAACGTTACGGCCACCGCGACCAGAGCGAAATCTCCGTGGCGCCGGGCAACTTCGAGAAACGCGTATCCGGTCCGTGGGCCGGCCGATGGGAACCAAACTTCGGTGAGCATCTCGTCGGGTTCGATCGCCGGCGAAAATGTGAAGAGAAAGAAATCGGCCGCGGGTACTATGCGAGATCCGCTCGAGCCGGCCACCGTCGCGACGCCGTCCAATGCGCGAAACAGAAGTGGCAGTTCAGCGGCAGGGTCGGCATGAGCGATACTTCCTCCTACGGTGCCGCGATTTCTGATCTGATCGTGCCCAACCCATCGAATGCCTTCGACCAGTATCGGCGTTGCAGTCGCGAGCAGGGAAGACGACTCGACGCTGCGCTGCCTGGTCATGGCCCCGATCGCGACTCCGTTGCGCCCTCCACGTTGCTCCTCACGTATGTAATCCAGTTCGTGCAGGCGGTTCAGATCGACCAGCACGTCGGGTTGAGCGAGCCGCATGTTGAGCAGCGGAACCAGGCTCTGACCACCGGCTAGCACCTTGCAGTCGTCACCGTATTGCGCAAGGGTTTGCAGGGCCTCGGGCAGGGATTCGGGATCGATATACGCAAACGGCGGGGGTTTCAACGCCTACTCCCTCGCGTCAGAGTCACTTACTATTGTTCGGGCGCGCGGGCAGAGTCAAATTGACCGCGTGACGGTTCTTGTCGCGGAATCGATCCCACCTGCCACCTCTTTTCCATGCGGTACAGTGTGATCATGTATTCGGAACTCCCAGCAGGTGCCCGCGACGCGCACCCGTACTACATGTACGACGAGATCAAGGCCCAGCCGGCCGCCGTCGAACGAGCTCTCGGGCGCGCGCGCGAATTCGGTGCGCGGCCGTCGAGGCTGCTGGCCGGCGCTCACCGGGTGTATCTGGTTGGCTCCGGCACATCGTTGCACGCCGCGGAGGCGGGTGCCTGGATGTTCCGTATGTTGTCGAGAGGCGCCGTCGATGCCGTTGCCATACAGGCCTATGAGTTCGTCTCATATCTGGCGGGCCTGCGACCCGATGATGTGGTGGTAGCCGTGAGCCACTCGGGGACCTCACATATGACAGTGCGTGCCCTCGAACGGGCTCGACGCTCGGGGGTCGAGTCGATTCTTATTACCGGATTCCCCGACAGTGAGGCGGGCAGGATAGCGCACCACGTTCTTCCGAGTGGATTCGAAGAAGAGCGCTCCTGGGCTCATACTGCAAGCTACACCGCTGCCCTCACCATGCTTGCGGCTCTGGCCAATAACCTCGCGACGCCTGAGGAGCAACTCGATCTCTCGCCCCTGCCCGAGGTCATGACGCAAGTGCTGGAGCTGGAAGAGATCGTGCATCGGCTCGCCGCCAATGTGCTTGTCGCGGAACGGACCGAAAGCGCCACCCGCATGATCCTGGTGGGCGGAGGGCCGAACGCCGTTACGGCGCGCGAAGGCCAGCTCAAAATCCTGGAGACGACGTATTCGCAGCCGGCTGCTTTCGAGCTCGAGCAGGTGTTGCACGGGCCACTCGCGGCCGTTGATGCTCGAAGTCTCATCTTTGTGGTGGCGCCGGCTGGAGTAGCAAGCGATCGAGCGGCCGAGTTGACGCGCGCGCTTCACACGTTGGAGGCGCAAACAGTCGTGCTCTGTGGCAGCGACAATGCGGATAACTTCGCGGACGCGCATCGTTTCATAATGCCGGATGTGCCTGAAGTCCTCAGCCCGATCCACAGCGTTGTGCCGTTGCAGCTCTTCGCCTATTTCCTATCCATCGGGCGCGGCCTCAACCCTGATTTGATTCATCGTGACGAAGAACGGCAGAGGTCCGCGCGGGGACAGTACGCCTGACCGCGATTCAGGACGACTGACCCGCGGCCATCAGACGCATTGCGTCCTCACGCGCGGGCAGCGACGCCATCGCACCGAGTTGCGTGCAGGCAAAGGCCGCCGCTGCGCAGGCGAACGAGCACGCTTCCTCAATGTGATCGGCCGGCACGTTCTCGAAAGTCGAGTATTCAACGCCCTTGCGAGCGAGCTCGGCCAGAAACGCGCCGAGAAACGCGTCTCCGGCTCCTGTCGTATCCAGAACCTCGACCGAAGGCGCCCTCACCCTGCCGGTGACACCGTTGCGGTACCAGAGGCACCCGTCGCCGCCGAGAGTGATCACTACCAGCCGTTCCCCGGTTCCCAGTGCCCGAATCGCCCTCTCCGGGTCTCGTTCGCCGGTGAGTAACCAGGCCTCCTCGTCGTTGACCTTGAGGATGTGCGCCGCGTCCAGCATCGGTTGCAGTACCGCTGTCGCTTCCTCCATCGAGCCCCAGCTCGACGGGCGCAGATTAGGATCGATGCAGATGAGGACCTGGCGGAGCCTGGCAATTCGGACGGCAGCATAGACGGCGGAGCGCGTCGGCTCGAGTGTCATGGCCGTCAGGCCCGCGCACAGAAAACGCGAACGGGCCACCGAATCCTCGGAGACCTGCTCGGGATGAAGCTCCGAATCGGACCCGTGGTAAAACACGAAATCCGGGATACCTCCACGATTATTTGCCACCAGCGCCAGGGTCGTGGGGAAGGCGACCTCGACCAGTCCATCAGTTTGGACGCCGTTGAGCCGCAGCAGGTCGCGCAGGAATTGACCGAAAGCATCCCGTCCGATTGCACCGATGAAGGCGCTGGTCGCGCCGAGCCGCGCGGCCGCCACCGCGGCATTTGCCGGCGCGCCCCCCGCCGCGCGGTAAAATACTGTCGCCGTGTCCAGGCTCCGGGCATCGGGAGCCACCATGTCGATCAAGATGTCGCCGATGGTCAATATGTCCTGCTTGAACACCCTGTCATCTCCGGACACGAACTCGCTTTATCATAGTGCGGCTACACGGCCCGTCCTTCGCCACCGGCACTGTGATGTCCCGGACCCGGTTACGAGCGGGATCCGTGCCTGTTTCCAGCCACGCGCGCTGCCTCAAAGACACTTGAACCGAGGAGTATTTACGACCATGATTGCAACCAGGTCGCACTTTGTGCGAGACCGAGTCGGCACCCTGAGTCCATCCGCGACGCTGGCCGTCGCCAGGAAAGCGCAGGCGCTCCGCAAGAGCGGAGTGGATGTGGTGGATTTCGGTCCGGGCGAGCCCGACTTTGACACTCCCGTCCACATTCGGCAATCTGCGATTGACGCATTGAACGCCGGAGCCACGCACTACGCGCCGAGCAGAGGGACGCCGGAGCTTCTCTCCGCCCTCTCAAATAAGTTACAGGCCGACACCGGGCTCGTGTACGACCCCGCGACCGAAATCGTCGTGACGCCCGGCGCGAAACAAGCGCTGGCGGAGGCGATTCTAACCGCCGTGAGCGAGGATGATGAAGTCATTATCTTTGACCCCGGATGGGTATCCTACGACGCGATGGTGCGACTCGCCTCCGGTACGCCCGTTCATGTGAATTTGAACGGAGACTTCAGCCTCAACGTCGATGCCCTGCATGCGGCGTTGACGCCACGAACCCGCGCGATTATCGTCGGGTCGCCCGGCAATCCCACCGGGTATGTCCTTACTCCATCCGAGTTGGAGGTTCTGGCGGGAATCTGTCGCGAACGCGATCTACTGATCATTTCAGACGAGATTTACGACGCGATATGGTATGACGAGCAGCCGAGAAGCGTGGCTACTCTGCCGGGCATGAGGGATCGAACGGTGCTGGTGAATGGATTTTCCAAGGCGTACGCGATGACGGGATGGCGGTTAGGCTACGCGGCCGCTCCCGTCGCCTTTATGAGCGAGATGGTCAAGGTGCAGGAGCACACCGTAACCAGCGCGACGACGTTCGCTCAGGTCGGCGCGGTGTCGGCCCTTCAGGGGCCGCAGGACCCTATGCGGCAGATGGTCGTCGAGTTCGCTCGCCGGCGGACGGTGATCGTGGATGCCCTGAACGAGCTGCCCGGCGTCCGCTGCCTCTCTCCGGACGGCGCGTTTTACGTGTTTCCGGACATTTCGGGCACGGGCCTGAGCGGGACCGAGCTCGCGGAATTGTGCTTGAGCCACGGCGTTGCCGTCACTCCCGGGGTGGGATTCGGAGATGCCTGGGACACCCATGTGCGCCTGTCGTTTGCCACGTCGGAAGAACGCATTCGCACCGGTGTGGCCCGAATCGGCAACGCGCTCCGAGCGCGCGGTGCTGAGTAACGAAAGCCGATGAGAGGATCGACTCCATGTACGCACATTCGACCGCTGATTTGAGTGTCGCGGCTAACCAGTCAACCAACGTGAACTCAACGGAGACGAATCATGGCCGATGAGCCGGTGAGATGGGGGATTCTCGGCACTGCCGCCATCGCTCCCCGTTCGTTCCTGCCGGCACTGCTCGCGGCCGGCAACGGTGAAGCATACGTCGTCGGCGGGCGTGATGGGGCGCGAGCCACGCGCTTCGCGGCCCAGAACGGTATCGCGAGCGGGGTAGAAGGGTATGACGCCGTCATCGCGGACGAACGGGTCGAAGCTATCTACAATCCTCTCCCTAACTCGCTCCACGCGGAGTGGACCATCAAGGCTCTGCGGGCCGGCAAGCCCGTGCTGTGCGAGAAACCGCTCTGCGTGTCGGTCGAGGAAACACAGCAGGTGCTCGATGTTGCGCGCGAAACCGGCGTGCTTCTATGGGAAGCGTTCGTGTACCCCTTTCATCGCCAGACGGCTCGACTGCAGCAGCTGCTCGCGGATGGCGCAATCGGAACACCGCAAGAGGTGCAATCCACCTTCACGTACGTTCTCGAGAGCCGCGACGATATTCGCGCGTCGTTCGAGCTCGCCGGTGGGGCGTTGAACGATATCGGCTGTTACTGCATCGCGCTGGCCCGAACGGTGTTCAAAGCCGATCCCGTTGAAGCACTCGGTTGGGCTCACTGGGCGCCGGAGGGCGTCGATGAGGAGCTCGCGGGCGTTCTGCTCTTCGGAGATAACCGGCGATTGACCCTGTCGGTGAGCATGGCTCTGGCCGACGACACGTCCAGCCGCATTCTGGGCACGAACGGCGAGATTCGGCTAACCAACGCCTGGCACCCGGGCGAGTCCGATTCGCTCCAAATAACCAATCAGGACGGCACGCGCACCGAAGCGTCGAATCAGAAGGAACCGTCGTTTACGGACGCCGTTCGACACATCAACCGCGTGATCCGGTTACAGGAGGAGCCACTTCATCTCGCAATCGACGAGGCGCTTGGCAATGCCCTAGGAGTGGACCTTCTGCGGCGCAGCGCGCAGTCCGGTTGCCGAGAGGCGAAGTAGCGGAGTTCGAAACTAAAAAGAGTTCCGGAATCCCGCACCGACGATTTTGCCGTTGGCGTCGAGGGCCAGCACCGACCACGATCCCCGCCGGCCGGCAATGGAACGGTCCAGGACTCACCATCGGACCCGGTGACGCCGGGAAGAACGGTGTCGCCGTACTGAATCGACGTGGCCGTACCCGACCACGACCAGGATATCGATGGTTGGTTTCCGATTACCACGACGACATACTGCGTCGCCCCCGCAACCGGGTCCCAGGCGAAGGTCGGAATGGCTCCGCCGCTGTCCCGTGCGTTCACCGACGCGAGACCCGCTTTCAGCGTCGTCAAGACGCTCGCCGTCGGATGCGGCGTGGGTGTGGGAACAGGTGAAGGGGTTGGCGTCGGCTTCACGGTCGGGGAAGCCACCTTCTTCTTTCTTTTTCTTATGCTTCTTGGCCGCCGTGGTGGCTCGGTAGGGCGTGAAGGTGGTCCCAGGGTGAATCTCTGCCAGAGCGGCCCGTGCATCGCTTTCATCCCCCCACGCGTAGGCCATCCGGGCGACGTCGACCAGATCCGTGGCCGGTACCGCGCTCCGAACCAACGCACTGAAGTCGGCAAAGGTGTGCGTCGCCAGAGTCGATCCGTCAGAGGTGTCAAGCTCGATTTCGCGCTCCATTTGGGCAGCGACGGCCCATTGGCGTTGGGCAATCGAGCGATCGAGCGCCGTGGTTTCGGCTGCGGACAGCGCGCTCGCCGCCCCTCCATCCGCGACGCTGCACGACTGCTGCATGGCTTGCGCCAGTCGAAGCAAATCGAATGCCTGTCTAAACGCGGGCGGGTCGCCAGGACCCAGGGACTGCACGACGCGCGTATAGAGGCTCGGCGCGACACCCGAAATCCACGCGTTCACTTGTCTCAGCAGGCAATTGGAGAGGTCTGGATGAGCCGCGATGGACTGCAGCAGGGCCGTCAATGGCTGCACGATGGCCGATTGCGCTTCCGCCGGCGTGATCGGATTGTCTTGGGCCAGGGCGGCATTCGCGGTGGAAATGAAGCCGGCGATGTTCTGTGACAGGGAGTCGAACGCCGGCGAGTCGACATCCGTTATCGACCACGACCCGGTTGCGCCTCCTATCCCGGGTGCCTGTGTCAGCCCGCTCGCGCCATCCGCAACTACATATTGAACGGGAAAGTTCTGTTCCGCGATACTTCCGCCGAACGAAACGCAATCAATGGTGCTCAGCGGAAACTGGTAATTCGGCATGGTAATCGATCGAGGAACGGTATACCCCCCGGCGATAAACGTTCCCCACTGCATTGCTATGACCGGCGCGGCCAGCACTAACGACGAGCTCGACGTCGACGCCGTTCCGCTCACGATCCCGCTGATAGTGCCGGTGCCGCTCGAAACGTCATGAATACCGTCGTGGTAAATCGGAGCGTTTACATTTCCACTCGCCGTGCCCGAAACCTGACCATCGGCGCCAACTGTAAAATCCAGCGTTCCATCGATGATGATTTTCAGATCCAGGTCGGTATTGAACACGGCAAAGTGGTAGTCGCCGTCCGAGTGCCATGAGCCCGTGTAGCGTCCAGGTGACGGAGATGCCGATGCCGTGCCGGCACAGGTGGGTGGCACGACTCCTTGCGCGTGGACGGAATGTATACGTGCAGGACTCGACACGACCACGCTGAGAACGGCGGCCGCCAACGAGATGTATGTGACTGCGCGCATTGCCCTTCCCTCGATAGCAAACGTCAAAGCACAACATGTGGTGCCGAGACTTTTCCCACCCACTATACCGAGGGACTAGCGAGACTGCAACCGGCCGAGCTTCACGGACTGTCGGATTACCGACGTTGTTCCTTCGGATCGATCGTGGGAAGCCCGGCCGCTACTCTGCCACCGAGCTTCCCGGTCCAATCCTTATCGTCAAGCCCCCAAATGCTCGTCCGGCGCTGGATTTTTGTACGCCTGGCCCGTGATTTCGGCCATGACGTGTTTGATCTGCGTATAGTCCTCGAGGGCATAGATGGACATGTCTTTTCCAAACCCGCTTTGTTTGAAACCACCGTGCGGCGTTTCCGATGTCAAGGGAAGATGGTCGTTGATCCACACCGTGCCGAATTTGAGATTCTTCGCCCACCTCAGCGATCGAGTCACGTCGCCGGTCCACACTGACCCGGCCAACCCGTAGACGACGCCGTTGGCCTTTGCCAGTGCTTCCTCTTCCGAGTCGAACGGCAGCACCACCATGACCGGACCGAACACTTCCCGCTGCACGAGCTCGGCATCCTGCGGGACATCCACAAAGAGCGTCGGGGCAAAGTAAAATCCCTTCGACTGCTCCTCGGGTCGTGTGCCGCCCACCAGCGGGGTCATTCCGGCTTCTCGCGCCCGGTTCACAAAACCCTCGACTCGATCTAGCTGCTCTTTTGAAATAAGCGGACCCATCGCGGTTTCCTCGCTCAACGGCTCCCCCACCTTGATATTCCCGAGCGCGTCTCGCAACCGTTCGACAAAGTCGTCGAAAACCGGTCGTTCGACGTAGAAGCGCGTCGCCGCCGTGCAGTCCTGACCGGTATTGATGGTGCCGGCAATAGCGGCACAGTTCGCGGCCGATTCCAGATCAGCGTCGGCGAAGACCACAAACGGCGCCTTGCCGCCGAGCTCGAGGTGAAGTCGCTTGAGCGACGGCGCGGCCTGGCGCATAATTTTCTTTCCGGTTTCGGTGTCGCCGGTAAGGGACACCATATCGACATCCGGATGACTTGTAAGGGCCACGCCGACACGTTCATCGCCGGTGATCACATTGAGAACCCCGGGCGGAAAACCTGCCTCTTCGGCTGCCTTGGCAATCTCAAGTGCCGTGGCCGGAGTATTTTCGGCGGGCTTGAGAATGACGGTGTTACCGGCGGCCAGAGCTGGACCAATTTTCCAGACGGCCATCATGAATGGATAGTTCCAGGGCGCAATCTGCGCCACTACACCGATTGGTTCCCGGCGCAACATGCTGGTGTGGGTGGGCACGTACTCGGCCGTCGCGCGTCCGTCCAGTACGCGCGCCACGCCGGCGAAGTACCGCAGGTTATCGATTCCAAAGGGAAGGTCACCGTCGCGGCTGAGCGTTATGGGCTTACCGGTTTCCGCCGTTTCGATGCGAGCGAGCTCCTCCACCTTTGACTCCAGGATGTCGGCGAGCTTCAACAGATAATTCGAGCGCTCTCCCGTCCCCAGCCCAGACCAACGTCCGTCGTCGAATGCCTCACGTGCTGCTTGCACGGCAGCGTTCACGTTCTCGGTTGAGGCGAGTGGAACCCGGTGAATGACCTCTTCAGTCGCCGGATTGACAATATCCATCATGGTCCCTTCAGCGGCGGTCCACCGCCCCCCGATGAACATCGTGTACTCCCGGGTCGAAGTTGCGACCATTTCGTCCTCCTCTTCAGTTTTGCTGCCGGCGTGTGGTTCGCCTTCTGGTAACACAATAGCGCCGCGCCGGCGATCGGCGAGACCGGGGCGCCGGACCACATTCGCTCGCCTTGTTTCATATCTGGCCGGCACGCAACCGACGGGCCGGCCCTTACCTGAGCGCCGGCCCGCGGCCGTTCGTAACACGCCTCATTTCACCTTATGGGCCGAATTTTTCGTACTATAGGCGTATCAGCGGCAGTACGCTGTGCGCTCTCTTGTCAAGAAGATTCTTGGAATCGGCAAGATCACGCACAACGTCGCGAGTATATGGAGGATTTATGACCGTCACCGACCGGATCGATGTGCAGAATTCCACCGAGCGAAGCCGGCAGCGCGCTATGTATGCACGCGCACTGCAGTCGCTTCCAGGAGGCACGGATTCCAATTTCCGGGCCTGGGGGGAAAACACCGTGTACGTCGACCGCGGCAAAGGCGGTCACATCTGGGACATCGACGGTAACGAGTTCATTGACCTTCGGTTGGGGTATGGTCCCGTTATTCTCGGGCACGCCGATCCGCGCGTTGATAACGCCGTTTTCGCGGCGATGACGCGTGGGGTCAGTTTTTCGCTGACCACTGAAGATGAAGTGCGCGTGGCCGAGCTCGTGAAGCGATTGACCGGCTGGGTAGAGAAAGCACGTATGACTGTTTCCGGCACGGAAGCTACCATGCATGCCATGCGCGTTGCCCGCGCCTACACCGGCCGGGAGAAAATTATTAAATTTGAGGGCCAGTATCATGGCGTGCACGATTACGCTCTGGTCAGCGTGCTTCCCAACGACGTGTCGATGTTGGGCGATCGGGATAATCCAGTAGGCCTCGCCTGGGGACGCGGCATCCCGAAAGCAATTACCGAGACCGTGCTGCCCGCTCCCTATAACGATTTAGACGTTCTTCGGCGAGTCTTCCAGCGGAACGAGGGAGAAGTAGCTGCGGTTATCGTCGAACCGGTCCTCGGCAATGCGCAGGGTATACGTCCACAAGAAGGCTTCCTGGCGGGTGTGCGCAGTCTCTGCGATGAGTTTGGCGCCGTGCTGCTCTTTGATGAGGTCAAGACGGGTTTCCGCTTTGCCCGCGGCGGAGCTGCCGAGCTCTTTGGCGTGAAACCGGATCTCGCCACCTACGCGAAGGCGATGGGGAACGGGTACCCGGTAGCGTGTTTCGGCGGGACCGCGGAGGTGATGAGTGTGCTGCCCGCCGATGTCAGCCACGGCGGTACGTTCGCGGGGAATCGAGTTGCTGCGGCCGCGGCGGTAGCCACGCTCACAATTTTGGATGAGACCGACGCACTGGATACGATCCGTGCTACCGGTGAAGCCATGCAGCGCGGGCTTTCGGAAATCCTCAATCGGCGTGGAATCGCCCACGTGTTTACGGGCCACCCATCGATGTTTGGAGTCATGTTTGCCGAAACCATGCCGCGCGACTATCGAGGTTGGGCCGACACCAACCACGATCTGTACGACGCGGTTGCCGTGGGAATGAAGGCGCGCGGAGCGATGCCTGAGCCGGACTCACGCGAGCCATGGTTTATGTGCGAGGCACATACGTCGGAAGACGTGGCACGGGTCTGCGAGATCTTCGAGGCATCGTTGGCCGCCGCCCTCCAGACTTGGAGTGACATCTCGCCGTAAGGACAGGCACAACAGGTCGTAACCTGGCCCCCGTCGCCGCCGCTTCAATGTAGGATACGCAGAATACGGCAGCGAAGAAGGCCGGGCAAGGGGCTGTGGAGTGCAAAATTCGGAACGGTCAGCACAAGGCTCCGCGCTGCACAACGTGTTAGCGCCGTACGTGCTTGTGGCGCGCGCGCCCCAGTTGAGGCTCCTGTTTGCAGGCCAGGTTGTGACCGTATTTGGTGCGATGCTCTACGAGGTTGGAGTCATCGTCCTGGTGTACAACATCTCGCACTCAGCCACGATGGTGGGGCTAATCACAGTCGCACACTTTCTTCCGAATGCGGCTTTTTTGCCTTTTTCCGGCATGCTCGCGGATACCTGGGATCGACGGAAGTTGATGATCGCGGCGCAAGCATGTCGTGGAACGTGCGTACTGGGTCTGTTATTCGTGACGTCCAGCGCGACGCTGCCCCTCGCGTTCGTACTGGTCGCAGTGGGATCGTCGATGGAAACACTGTTTCAGCCCGCTCTGAAAGCAGTGCTGCCCGCAGTGGTTGAAGAGCGCGATCTGGTGACTATCAACACCCTGATGGGGCAAATCGATAGCCTTGCGATGGTAGCCGGGCCGGCACTGGGTGGAGTGTTTATTCTTCTGCACGCCGTCGGACTCATATTTGTCGTCACCGGCGCTACTGCGCTTCTTTCCGCGGTGTCGCTCGTGTTTACGCGCATTCCTTCTCATCAAGAGCGTACGAGACAGGTGGAGGTCGGCAATTGGTTACTCGGGGTTTCCGAAGGTTTTCGGTTCCTGTTCGCGAGAAATCGAGGAGTACTGGGCGGTTACACTATGGCCATCGCCGGTGTCACCTTGCTGGACGGCGCGTTCTGGACGCTCATCGTCGTCCTGCCGAGGGATTTCCATCTGGGTGAAGACGGTACTGGGTTCCTGAATGCCATGTACGGCATCGGTGGAATCGCCGGCGCTGTTGCGGTTTCCCTGGTCGCAGGTCGAACGAGTGCATCACGCCTCTTCATCGGGGTGACCGCTTTTAGCTCGATCTGCGCCGTCCTGTGGGGCCTGAGTCCGCCAGGGGTCACTCCATTTGTGACGCTGGCCCTCATGGGGGTAGCCGACGTGATCTTGATGATCGCGGGCACCACGGTTATCCAATCCGCAACCCCTGACGAGCTCATGGGCAGGACTTTTGCCGCATTCGACTCCATACGAATCGGCGCCATGGTCGCCGGATCGGCCATTGTGGGCCCCGTCATTTCAGCTTTTGGCGCGCGTGCAGCGACCGTGATCTACGGACTCGTGGGGCTGTTTGTTCTGTCACTGAATATTCGCAAAGTGCACATGACCGAGGTTGAGCTTGGGCTGCGGATCTTCTTGCGTCGGGTCCCGTTACTCAGCAGTCTCCCGCTGCGCCTGCTCGATAACCTTGCGTTGCTCTTGACGCCGGGGCATTATGCGACAGGTTCGATCCTCGTCAAGCAGGGAGAACCAGGAGACTGCATGTTTTTCCTGAGGGAAGGCATGGTGGACGTGCTGGCCCGGTCTGCGGAGGGATTTCGATCAAGGTCGGCTCCCTGGGAGCCATGGACTTCTTTGGAGAAATCGCCCTGGTGCGGGGGATACCACGCACGGCAACTGTGACCGCCGCCACACCGGTTGACGCATATGCCCTGAGTAGCGCCCACTTCCAGGAGTTGCTCCAGCAGTCGACAATCATTCGGCAAGCCGTCGCGAGCGAGAGTATCGTGCGCATGGACGACACGCAAAGGAAGCTGCTAACTCGTCTATGAAGTCAGATGAAACCCCAAATCCTTCCAGAACCGTGAAAGCCGGCCGAACGCGCGCGTTCGGCCACTTCGAGATCACGATCGACGATCGGTTACTGACGTTTCGTACGCAGGCCGGAGTCTTCTCGCAGGATGGGCCGGACGAGGGAAGTCGCTTGCTGGTGGATACGATTCTGCCGCGTATCAAGCCGCATATGCGTGTGCTCGACCTTGGTACCGGTGTGGGCTTCATTGGCGTTTGTCTCGCGTCTCGCGCTACACGCGGAGAGATATGGATGGTCGACTCCGATGTGCGTGCCGTGCGACTTGCCGAGGAGAATGTACGCGCCAATGCATTGACAAATACACGGATCGTGCTGGGTGACATAACGCTCGACCTTCCTCCGAAACTGAGATTCGACGTGGTGGTGTCGAATCCTCCGACTCACAGTGGAAAGGAGGTCCTGGCCGGCTTTGTGCGCGAATCGTACCACGTGCTGCGGCCGGGTGGCTCGCTCTACATCGTCGTCAATCGGCTTTTATCGGTGCGGTCTACGATGGCCGAATACTTTACCAACGTGGAAGAGCTCGCCAGGAAGAAAGGTTTCCTCGTATTGCACTCGACGAAGCCGCGGCGAGAGTACCCGCTGAGTCGAGAGTCCGCGTCGAATGAAGAGCCCGACCGAGAGCTTGAGGAATGAGGGTCGCCCTATGCCTGTCAAGTGCTTGATTACACCTGGCTTTGATTCCGAGTGACAAAGGCTGTAGGCTAAGAGCACCGATGTGCATTCGTCCATGTACGGACTTTGGAGAGGGTTAGCCCAGAACTCGCCGGCATCTGTCGGCCGTCACAGCGCCCGTTGTGGGTTGTGCGGACCCAAAAGTACCGTTGAGCTGCCCATCCCAGCTTGATGTGCTTGGGTCCGCACAGTTGCCTCAATGACGCCCGTATGGCCGTCTCTATCTCGTCATCCACAACGAGAGCCCTTACAGCACCCAGTCTCTCCTTGTTGCGAATTGAGCGAGCGCCCGTTCCTGGTCGGGACTGCTCAGCGCGCCGGGGCAGAGAGCGCGTATACGATTGATTCCCGCCTCCGCGTTTGTTCCGCCGCGAATGAGATAGGCCGCCAGAATGCTCCCAGTGCGCCCCTGCCCCATGAGGCAGTGAACCGCTACCGCGCGATCCCTAGTGCGCTGTTGGTCCACGAACCGCAGCGCATCCGAGAACTGATCCGGCGCCGGCGCTCCAAGGTCGGGAATCGGCAAGTGGAGCACGTCCATCTCGTACCGGGCAAGCAGCTCTCCGGGCAGCGGATCCTCAGTAAGCGAGATGATCCCGCCGACACCCCGATCCCGCAGGAAGCTCAAATCCCGCGATGCTGCTTCCAGCGTTGCCGCGGTTGGCCTGCCCGAGGTAATATTCTCCCCACGAGGCTGTGAGCCGCCTGGAAGTGAACACCCGGCGAGAATGCCTTCGATGAGCCAATAGAACCGGAGCATCCGTTCCCTTCCATCCATGTGTCAACGTAGATCGAGCCTGTCATCCACTCCTTCACCGTACGTTGGGACAACCTTCCACTGCATCAGACGAGTTATCAGGCGTGCCCTAGCCGGATGGCGAGTGCATTGGAGCAACGGCCTGCGGGCCGGCTGGAAGTACGATGAGGTAGGGAGAAACGCTATAGCGGCTGCACGCCTGTACCTGTTTGACATCGATGGAACCCTTTTGCGGGGCGCCACGGCAGTGCACCGCGACGCCTTTGCCCATGCGTTTCGGCAGGTCTGCGGCGTTGACCTAACCCTCGACGGTATATCTGCGTCGGGGCGAACCGACCGCTGGCTATTTACCGAGGCGCTCCGGTCCATTGGATACGCCGAACAGGCTATACAGGCATGTATGCCCGATGTTTTTCTGGCCATGCAGGTCTATGTGGACACGCACCTCAGCGACCTGCGCTCATGTGTCCTGCCGGGCGTTGCCGAGCTACTTCGGAAGTTACAGGGCGAGCGGTGCCACCTTGGATTACTCACCGGGAATCTTTCGCCCATTGCGTACGCAAAATTGCGTCACGCTGGGTTGAGCGACTTCTTTTCGACCGGTGGATACGGCGAGGAATCGACGACGCGGGCAGATCTCGTGCCGGTTGCAGTCGCGGCCGCCTGCGACCGATTTGGCCTTTCCTTCTCGTTTTCGGAGACCGTGGTCATCGGTGATACGCCGCTCGACGTGGAAGCGGGTCGAGCGCATGGAACTCTGAACTGTGGAGTCGCTACCGGCTTCTATTCGAGGGACGCTCTGGTCGTAGCCGGTGCCGATCTGGTACTCGAATCGTTCGCCGATTCCGCTCGGGCTGCGTCGGCGCTTCTCAGTCTCGGACTGGCGCCTACGTAACCGAAATGATCTTGAACGATCGGGCTCGTCCCGGCGTTTGTGCTTCGACTGTGTCGCCGGCGCGGCCACCCATTAATGCCGATCCGATGGGCGATTGGTCGGAGATATATCCGAGCGACGCGTTCACTTCGTGCGAGCTCACGAGACGGTACGTTTTTTCCTTACCGTTTTCGTCCTCAACCGTTACATGTTTGCCGATCCCAACGCGGTCTCCGGTATCCTGCGCCACGATGGCGTTGCGCACTATGTACTCGAGCTCGGCAATCTGGCCCTCGAGTCTTCCCTGATCTTCTTTGGCCTGGTGGTAAGCGCCGTTCTCAGACAGGTCGCCATCATCAGCCGCCCGCCCAATTTTCTCGGCGATCTCAGGTCTTTTGACGCTCTTCAAGAACTGGAGCTTCTGTTCGATTTCACGCTTGCCGTCTTCGGTAAGCGTCACGGACTTATTAATTGTCATGGCGAATCGTTTCCTGTCGTAGACTTCCCCAAAGATTGTGGGGCCGCTGAGCACGCCCAGTCTACCAGTTTTTCCCGCTCCAGAATGGAGTACGGTGCGGCTTGCCGAGGAACGCAGCGCGCCTGGTCTGCTCCGTCAGTGATATTCAGATATGATGCAGGCAGTCCAGCAGGAGGAACTCAAATGGTCTATTGCAAACCGACCTTCTTGGGCGCGGTGCTGCTACCCGTTGTGCTGTTCGGGGCTCTTCCGGCAATGGCGGCTCCATCGACAACCATCCTGGCAAGGCCGCAGCAGGGACGCCCCGGCGGGCCCGTATTTCTGTCCGGATCCGGATTCCCGTCCCGCCGCGTCCTGAGGGTATATATGAGCTGCGGCTCTGGCCCCGCCGCGATAAAGACACAGGTCGTCACCAATGCGTGGGGACGCTTCGTGGGCGTACGCGTTCACGCACCCACGTCCGCTCCAAAACACGTGTGCTTCTTCTTTGCCGGAAAGTCCGCCGGTGTAAGCGCAGGCAGGCATAACGCACGATTTACCGTTATACCCGCACCGCGTCCGCTGTCGCATTGTGCCCTCCAGATATGCCTGACAGTGCAGGCGTTTCTCGTGCGACTCAACTCGGGTGCACGTGGCAATGTCGTGATTTCGGGATGGCCCGGCGCCATCGCGAATGTCACAATCGCACGCCGGGAGGGGCGCGCGAAGCACCTCACCGTGCGCTTGAACTGGAAGGGGCTGGGTACTGTGAAGACCACCGTCGCTCCAGGCTTACTGAAAGGTCTCCAGGCGAGGGTGACAGTTCAGCTCCATCTCGGTCGATTCGCGGGTGGTGTATCAGTACCATTCCACGTCATGTTTGGCAATCGGTAACGCGCGCCGGTAACCACAACATCCGGCAATCGGCTGCCTGCGAACGTGGCGGCTGGTTCGGATAGCCCGTCAGTCGAGTCGGGCGCGCGCTCTAGCCCGGGTCAATACCAGGAACGTAAGCAGATTTGTCGCGTGTCCCCGCAAGCAAACCGGACAGACGACACGGAGGCGCACGAAAAGGGCCCACAGCAGGTATACCGACAGCCCGACCGAGAATGCCGACCCCCAGTAGAGTCCGCGCGATACCAATCCACGCCGAAAAGAACCCGTGACGCCGGTAAACAGCACCAGGCCGTAGAACACCATTCCCAGATCGCTATTACGGGGGCCAAGGGCGCGTGCATACCGCGTTTGAGTGAAGTGGTGCGCTGCACTCTGGTCGCCCCCGGCGGCCTGCGCGCCCAGCCGCTCAATCGTAGCCGTACTTCGTCGCGACAGTCTAAATCCATAGAGCCCGAGCAGTGAGAGCAGAACACGGTCCATAAGGGTCCTTTATAGGCAACGGTTGAAACGTTGATACAATGCAACAGAATTTTGCATCGGTGTCGTCCATGCGGTCTGTGCCGTGGATGCAACTTGGGGAGTGGGGACTGGTTCTCCCTGACGGTACGCCTCGCATGCGCGCGTGTCGCAACGGGAGGGGAAGTCAACCCATGGTAAAAGAGGCGGAGAGGACGTTGCTTCAACCGCACACATCCTCGAATGCGCCGGTCGAGTTTGTGGAGTCGGACGGCCAGTTACGCGACATGTTCGCGATGATGGTGCTGATCCGCAAATTCGAAGACAAAACATTCGAGATGTACACACGTGCTCGCATCGGCGGGTACTGTCACATGAATCACGGCGAGGAAGCGACGATCGTCGGGTCGATTTTTCCGCTGCGAGTCGCAGGACTGGATCGTGAGCTTTTATCGCGAGCACGGACACATTCTGGCTCGTGGGGCCGAGCCCCGCAAGGTGATGGCAGAGCTGTTTGGACGTCAAGACGGTGTGTCGCATGGGCGGGGCGGCTCGATGCACCTGTTCGACGCCGACCGCCGGTTCATGGGTGGCTATGGCATCGTGGCGGGTCATATGCCGCTATCGCTGGGTGTCGGCTACTCCGCGAAATATCGCAAATCCGACGAGGTCGTGCTCTGTCTTACCGGTGATGGCGGTATGGCCAATGGGGCGGCGCACGAAGCCCTTAATATGATCGGTTTGTATCGCCTTCCAGTCATCACTCTCATTGTCAACAATCTGTACGGAATGGGTACGACTGTCGAAGAGTCGGCGGCCAATCCGAATTTGTGGGAACGAGCCTCGATGTACGGTCATCATGGCATTCAAGTTGACGGAATGGATGTGATGGCGGTGAAACGGGTAATGGAAGATGCGATGCAACGCGCCGGGCGCGGGCAGCCCACCCTGATCGAAGCTATTACGTATCGCTATCGTGGTCATTCCGTCGCCGACGCCGCGCGCTACCGTACCGCGGAAGAAGTGCAAAGCTGGCGGGATCAAGATCCGATCGAACGCTTTTATCGGCAGCTACGCGAGGCTGGACGCCTGAGTGACGATGACCGGACCGTTATCGAGCAGGACGTAGACCAGCGGATCGAGGACGCCGTTGAATTCGCTGAGGCGAGCCCGCAACCCGATCCGTCCGGCCTACTCGACTTCCTCTACGTCGATCCGCCGCCCAATGTGTAATCTCGGCCGGGGAGGGTCGACCATGCGCGTTTTGACGGGATTTGCGTCGCGGACGGGAACGCCGAGAAAGCCGAATCGTCGGAATGGAACTGAAGCCGGGGCGTGTTTTACAGGCCCGGCATGGGGGAGAGGAGGATCTCCATGCCCGTAACGACGTATCGACGGGCGCTCAACGACGCGTTACGAGAAGAAATGACCCGGGACGAAAACGTGTTCTGTCTCGGTGAGGAAATCGGACGATTCGGCGGATCCTATCGTGTGACGGAAGGTCTGCTGGACGAGTTCGGCCCCGAGCGAATACTTGCCACGCCCATCGCGGAAGGCGGCATCATCGGTCTGGCCACCGGCGCCGCGATGACGGGCCTTCGTCCGGTGGCCGAGATCATGACCATCAACTTCATCATGGTCGGCATGGACCAGCTTGTGAACAATGCGGCCAAAATTCCGTACATGTTCGGCGGCGAAGCTCGGGTGCCGTTAGTCGTTCGCACGCCGAGCGGCGCTGGGCACCAGTTGACTGCCCAACACTCTCAGGTGCTCGAAGTATGGTTTGCATACGTTCCGGGGATGTACGTTGTGGCACCGGCCACGCCGGCCGACGCCAAGGGGCTCTTGAAAACCTGTATACGCGATGACAACCCGGTGTTGTTCGTGGAAAACGTGCTCTTGTACAACGATCAAGGTGAGGTGCCGGAAGGCGAACATCTGGTTCCCCTCGGCAAGGCGGCGGTACGGCGCGAGGGCGACGATATCACTATCGTCTCCTATTCGAGAATGGTCAATGTCGCGCTGCAGGCCGCGGAGGCGCTGGCGGACGATGGCATTAACGCCGAGGTGATCGATCTGCGCAGTTTGCGACCCCTCGATATCGATACGGTGTTAAAGTCGGTGCGCAAGACGAATCGAGCCATGATCGTACACGAGGGCTGGCGAAAGTTCGGCGCGGGGGCCGAGATTGCGGCTCAAATTAGCGAGTTGGCATTCGACTTTCTCGACCACCCGGTTGCACGGGTGACCGGCGTCGAGGTGCCGCTCCCGTATGCACAGTCGCTCGAAGCCGCCGCGTTACCGCGTCTCGAGCTAGTCATCGACGGGGCCCGTACTATGGTGGGCAAACGGTAGGGAGAAACATCGTGGCCAGTGAAGTGGTTATGCCGCGCCTGAGCGATACCATGGATTCCGGCAAAGTGGCCAAATGGTTGAAGCAGGTTGGTGACTCAGTGAAACGCGGTGAGGTCATCGCGGAAATCGAGACCGACAAGGCAAACATGGATCTCGAGGCGTACGCGACTGGAATCCTCGCCAGGATCATCGTTTCAGAGGGTGAGAGCGTTGGGTTGGGTGAGCCTATTGCCGTGATTGCAGCCAACGCCGAAGAGGCGGCTGGGATGGGGGACAATTCGTCGGCCGGGCCAGGCTCCAATGCAAGTCCGGCTTCGAGTGCGCCAATAAACCCCTCCGGCGGCAAATCGGATGGAGCCGATCGGACTGAATCAGGCTCTAACGGGACGAAACCGGACTCCGCCGACGCAGGAGGGCGTATCAAGGCATCTCCCCTTGCTCGGCGGCTGGCGAGCGAGCGTGGTATCGACCTCGCAAGGGTGTCCGGCACGGGACCTGGCGGCCGAATCACGAAGGAAGACGTTCAGGCATTTGCTCCCAGTGCTCCCGCCGAAGCGCCAATCGAAACCCCCCAAACCGTGGAGGATCGCGACGAGGCGCAGCCGGAACAAAGCTCGCAGCCGGTACCAGCCTCCGCACAGACGACTTCCGTTACCGCTGCCCGATCCGATGTGCGGGCCGGCAGCCGGGCGGAAATGACACGGATGCAAACAACCATCGCTCGCCGCATGGCGCAGGCGAAACACTCTGCGCCGGAGTTCGTGCTGACGGCGGAATACGACATGACCGAAGCCCGAGCCCTCCTTCGTTCGATTTCTGCAATTGAGGATGCGCCGAAAGTTGGTCCAAACGATTTGCTGATAAAAGCAGTCGCGTCCGCGCTGAAGCTTCACCCAGAGGTGAACTCGGGCTGGGAGGACGATGGGATTGTGCAATACGGACGGGTCAACGTCGGGAATGCAGTCGCAATTAAGGGTGGTCTGGTCGTTCCCGTAATCCAGGATGCCGACCTCAAGACGCTCGGCCAGATAGCCGTTGAGTCAAAGGCCGCCATCGAGAAAGCACGCGCGAATAAGCTTATCCCCGCCGAGTACGAGGGGGGAACTTTTAGCATCTCGAACCTGGGCATGTACGGTATCGACCAGTTCACGCCCATCATCAACGTGCCCGAGGCGTGCATTCTCGGCGTGGGCGCCATCACTCCCACGCCGGTGGTGGTGAACGGGGAAGTAGTGATTCGTGATCGCATGAAGGTAACGATGTCATGCGATCACCGTGTAGTCAACGGTGCCCAGGGCGCTGAATTTCTGCGGACGTTACGGCGGTTTCTTGAGAACCCGGTTCTGAGCGTCCTGTAGCCCGAGATAGAGGGGAGAAAGTACGTGGCGGAACAGCACTTCAATGTCGCCTTTCTGGGTGGCGGCTCCGGGGGCTACGTGGGAGCGGTCCGGGCAGCGCAGTTGGGCATGTCGGTGGCCGTGATTGAACGCGACAAACTGGGCGGCACGTGCCTCCATCGCGGTTGTATTCCGAGCAAAGCCTACCTCGAAGCGGCCGGAGTATACGCCGAGCTTCAGCACGCGGACACGTTCGGCATCACCGTCGGCGACATCGGTTACGACTTCGGGAAAATCCAGTCGTATCGGGAAAAAGTCGTGAATGACAACTGGAAAGGCGTCCAGTTCCTGATGCGCAAGAATAAGATCACGGTAATTGAAGGCGAGGGGACGATCGACGGTCCCGGCAGCATCCGAGTGTCCGGTGCTGACCAGCAGCGAGTTACAGCCGACAATCTGGTCGTTGGAACAGGTACCAGACCAAGAACGCTTGGCATTCAAGTGGATGCCAAGCGCGTTTTCACCAGCGACAATATCTGGGAGGCCGAGGGAATTCCTGCATCCGTAATCGTGCTCGGCGGCGGGTATATCGGGTGCGAGTTCGCGACGTTCTTCAGAGCATTTGGCGTCGACGTAACAATCGTCGAGATGTTACCCGGCTTGATTCCCATGATGGACGCGGATCTGGGGAAAGAGCTCCAGCGAACCTTCAACAAACGTGGGATAAAGATCCTGACCAACACCAAAGCCGACCCAGGCTCTGTGAAGTCCACCGATGACGGGGTTCAAATCGACGTGGAATCGGAGGGCAAGACTCAAACCCTGCACGCTGACTATTTACTGCTGGCGGCGGCACGCGAGGCAGTTACCGACCATCTCGGACTCTCGAGTATCGGATTGGAGATGGTGCGAGGGTTCATTCCTGTCGGTGAGGGAAACCAGACGCCGGTTCCTCACGTGTACGCGGTGGGCGACGTGGCTGGTGGCCTTGGCCTGGCGCACAAGGCGTATGCCGAAGGAATTCTGGCGGCTGAGCACATGTGCGGAAAGAACCAGCTCAAGACCATCGATTCCAACCGAGTGCCACAACCGATCTTTTGCTTTCCACAGGTAGCGGCAGTCGGGCTTACCGAGCGGGCGGCGCGAGAAACCGGAGCAGAGCTCGAAATCGGGAAATTCCCGTTCACCGCAAACGCCAAAGCCAAGATATTGAACGATTCCGGCGGCTTTGTGAAGCTGATCGCCGACAAGTCCTCGGGTGACGTTCTCGGCGTTCACATGATTGGGCCATCCGTTACCGAGTTGATCTCCGAAGCTGCTCTCGGCAAATTCCTGGAGTCGACGCCGTGGGAAATGGCCTACAACATCCATCCCCACCCGACCCTGTCAGAGGCCCTGGGAGAAGCTGCTCACGCCGCCGAAGGCGCCCCGATCCATATGTAGCGTCGAAGGGACACAATCGACGACGCGGTGCGGCGGGTTCAGGCCGAGCGTGGCTACGATCCTACATCGGCCCCTCTCGGGCGTGGGCGATGGTCGAGCCAATGGAGGCTGAGCTGACCAGGGCGATTGCCAGCAGTGACTTGAGCGAGAGCCCCTGCGAGAGAAATGCGAAGCCTATCAGCGCCGCCACCACCGGCTCCAGGCTGATCACCAGAGAATAAACGCGCGGCGGTACTCGCCGCAGGGCTTCCATCTCGAGCGAAAACGGCACGACCGAGGAGAGCAGTCCCACGATCCCGCCGAGCACCAGACGGTGGATGTTGAGAAGAGTATGTCCCGCCGCCATGCCGCCGGGAAGCAATGCCACGGTTGCCACCAGCATCGCCAGAGACAATCCTCGCCCTCCCGCAAAGGCTTGACCAACTCGCACGTTCAGGAGAATATAGGCCGCCCACAACGCCCCGGCGCACAACCCGAATGCCACGCCGGTCGGGTTCAACGGAGTCCCTCCAATGGGCGCAAGTGAGACGATGCCGGCGGCCGCCAGAAGCGCCCAGATAATGTCCAGCGCGTGACGGGAGCTCAAGAGCGCCACACTCATTGGTCCCGCGAATTCGAGCGTGACGGCGACTCCCAGCGGTATGCGCGCGATAGCTTCGAAAAACGTCAGGTTCATGCCTGCAAGGGTGAGGCCGAATACCATCACGAGCGCAACGTCGGACCGTGATCGGCCGCGAATGGTGGGGCGCCACACCATCGCAAGGACGATTGCTCCGGCCGCCATCCGCAAGAACACCGTGCCCGCTGCGCCGATGGAGTGAAACAGACCGGTCGCGGTCGCGGCCCCGATCTGCACCGAGATTATCGCGCCGAGAAGTAGCATCGGCGCGGGAATCGTCGCGCCGACCTGCCGCAAAGCGGCGACCTGTGTTCCGATCGACGGTCTGTCGTGCACTACCGGCGAGCGCCATGGTCACGCATGAAGCGAACGTACCTGTCCGGATTCAACCGATACGACTCCCTTACCTGCTCGTCGCCGGTAACCGCCGTGACGAGCTCCGCGATAGCGCGGTTCACCGGCGCAGGTATGGTGCGTTCCCATGCGGCGTGCGCTATCGCCCCGTTGTATGCGTCTATTTCCGAGCGACCGCGCCGTACGTCTTCCCTCATCCCCGGAGGTTGACCGCCGCGCGAGCGCGCGATACGTGGCCCGATAAGCGCCTGTGCCGGGGCGCAAGGCATCCGCATGATGGCGGCCGCCAGCGGCACCGGGTAACCGGGAAGCGGCACTATCGCCGTGCTAGCCGCGGCCATCACCCGAGTCGCCTCTCGAAACGCCAGTTGCTCGATTCGGAAGAGACACCGATTGGCCATGATGTCGGCCAGATCCATGTCGAGCACTGCTCCCGAAGCCGATCCCAGCATGTTCAAGAGCAGTTTGGACCAGCGGAGACTTGCGTGATCTCGTACGATCTGCGGATCCATACCCGCGTCCCGAAACGTATCTACCACCCACGGCGATACGCTGCAACCCGGCAGCGCGGCGAGGGCCAGCCCTCCCGACGATCCGTGGCGCTCGACGACGCCGGGGCGAGCGACTCGCAAGCGAAAAGTCACGGTCCCTGCGATGGTTCGCTCTTCACCTACTTGCTGGGCGATTCGATCATCCGAGCCCACACCGTTTTGCATGCAGAGCACGAAGCCTGACTCTTTTACTAACTCGGGTAGATCGTGCAAGGCAGTTCCTAGATCGTACGTGCGTGTGCCGAGAATGACGATGTCGTATGGCGACCCGGCGGGTGCGGTAATCGCGGATGGATACGAACGCGTAGCGCCGCCGCCCTCGAGCACTTCGATCCCCGCGCGATTCACTGCCTCGGCCATCGCGGCACGTCCGAGAAGGGTGACCGAGACGTTTGGGAGCAGGGCCAATTTCGCGCCCAGGTAGCCTCCTACCGCACCTGCCCCGAAGACCAGAACGGACGCCTCAGCCGGCATTTCGATCCGAGTTTCGCCGAAATTTCGATTCCGTTCCTCCCGCCAATCGCGCAATATTGTCTCGATGTTTGACGAGGCCAAGCGCCGCCAGAACGACTCCGGCCGCGATGTAGGCGGCCGAATATCCGCCGAGCACGAAACAAACCGGAACCGCCGCGAGCGCGCTTAACGAGGCCACAGACGAGTATCGAAAGGCGAGCATCACGCAAAGCCACACCACCATGGCAACTGCTCCGCACAGCGGGGACATGGCGAGCGCGGCTCCGAGGGTTGTGGCAACTCCCTTGCCCCCCCGAAAACGTAAGAATATCGAAAAATCGTGGCCAAGCACGGCACAGATCGCTACGATAGCCACTCCGGGGTTGCTTATGCCGGCCAGGAGGGCCAGAGTCACCGGAAGAACCCCCTTGAGAATGTCGATGAGACCCACGAGGGCGCCGACGCCGAATCCGGAGGTTCGGGCCACGTTTGCAGCGCCGATATTGCCGCTGCCAAAGTCCCGTACATCGCGTCCGCTCATGGTGCGCGAGAGCAGGACCCCGGTTGGGATCGAGCCGATCAGAAAAGCGACGATGGACGCGACGCCTATGGCCAATGCCGCTTACCCCTGGATTACAGTATTGTGGCGATTCCCGGCGTTAGCCGGCATGCAATCGAAGCAGACCCCACGCATCGACGACGTAACGAACTCCCGAAACAATTGTGAGCACCGCCGAGAGGCTGAGAAGCCAGACCGAAATGGTCACCGCCGCGGACCAGAAGGACTGTGAGTGCAGCACGTGGGACAGAAACCCGTCCGCCCGTCCGTTTGCAGCGAAAAGGAGTAACGAGAGTGCAACCATGGTCACAGCTGCCTTTCCCTTGCCCCAGATATGCGCTGAGATGATCACGTCGTACGACGCCGCGAAGCTCCGGAGTCCCGAAATCAAAAATTCGCGGCCAATGATCACGATCGGTATCCAGGCCGGTACCAGACCGTCGATCGATACTCCGACCAGGACCAGACTGATGAATACCTTGTCCGACGTGGTATCCAGAAACACGCCCAGCGGAGACGTTTGTTGCGAATAGCGGGCCAGTTTGCCGTCAATTGCATCGGTAATCGACGCGGCCACGAACACGAGTGCAGCGATCAAGAAAGCGTCGCCCGCGGGCGCCAGGACCAGTGCCGCGATGATCGGCCCCGCGAGGACTCGGGACAGGGAGAGAATGTGTGCCCAGCTCATTACCTGCCCCTTCACACGGATAGACTCATTATAGGTGTGGACTCTCGCAGACATTCTCACGGCGGGAGTGGTGGGCAAGGGAATGTGAAGATGTGTTGGTCGTCGGGCTACGGGCAGATGGGTGTGGTCTTGTGAACTGGCTTTCGGAACGGCCCGATGCACAGCCTGTAGTGTTCGGGTGGGAGTGTATTTCATGACGGATCTACTCCAGGAGCCGCGTGCAACTTCTGGCGGCGCAAAACTACCGAGCGGGCAAACTGCATCGTGTACCGTGTACAAACACGGCAAACCAGCTGATATCCGGCAGAAACTAGAGGAAATTAGCGGCATCCTCGAAGACGGCCAAACGGTTGTATGGTTCGACGTGGTCGATCCGGGCCCGAACGACCTCGATGTCCTGCGTGACGAGTTCAGTCTGCACCCGCTCGCCATCGAAGATGCTGTCCAGGCACACCAGCGACCAAAGATCGAGTCCTACAACCGATACTGGTTCCTGGTCCTGCGAGCGACAACTCAACAAGGCGCCGACATCGAGTTCCACGAGATTGCCGTCTTCGCAGGCGTGAACTTCATCGTCACCGTGCGGCACAGTCCGGCGTATCCCCTGGACGAGATCAAACATCGGTGGGACGCGCATCCGGATGAAATCGCCCGCGGGGCCGGATTTCTGCTCTATACCATTCTCGACACCGTGGTCGATGGCTACGTTCCGGTTGCCGAGTCTTTTTCTGAACGTGTCGACGATCTGGAAGAAGCGCTGTTTCAAACAGGCCGGGCCGCCCACGCGGACGAGATTCTGCCGCACATTTTCAGTATGAAAAAACAGGCTCAGCAGTTTCGCCGTGCGGTTCTCCCGATGCGCGATATTCTCAACCCGATCATCAGGAAGGATCTGGTACTCTTCCCGGAAGAGGATCTTGACTACTTCCGGGACGTCTACGATCATGCCGTGATCGTGATGGACGAAATGGATAGTCTGCGCGATGTCGTGAACAGTGCCATCGAGATCCATGTATCGGTCATCGGAAATCGACAGAATGAAGTGGCAAAGCAACTGACCGTGATTGCGACGATCTTCCTACCGCTCACCTTTATCACCGGCTTCTTTGGTCAGAATTTCGACTACCTGACGTCGCGGATCACGAATAACGAGTGGACCTTCTGGGTGCTCGGTATAGGCACGGAACTGATGGCGCTCGCCCTCACGCTGGGATATTTCAAGATAAAGGGCTGGTTCTAGAACTGCTGTGGATCAGCACGCGGCCCTTGTCGACCGCAGCTACGAGTCGCCGTCCGTACGTCGTCCACGCCCCCGGCTCGGCAAACCGAGATGGTATCTTCGAGAGTGCCGACTAACGCACCGAGAAGGGTTCCATGAGCGATAGCACTTTCGTACAGTTCCTGTTTTACCGCCTCGATACCGCCTGGAGGCATCTTTCCGAGGATGACAGGCAGTGTAAGACCACCGAGTTTGCCCGGAGAGTCGATTCCCACGAGGGCATATCGACCTATGCATACAACACCACTGGATTGAAAGCGGGCACCGATTTGCTTCTGTGGCGGCACGGTCCGGATCTGGCCGATTTGCAGGCGGCGGCGAGCGACCTTCATCGCACCGTACTCGGACGTTATCTCGAGATTGTGAACTCGTACATCGGATCGGTCCGGGTATCGACCTATACTCGACGCCCGACTCCGCAGGAACAGGCGGTGTTCCTTCAGGAGCGCGGCAAATATCTGGTGGTGTATCCCTTTACCAAGACAGTCGAATGGTATTTGCTGAGTAAGGCCACCCGTCAGGGCATGATGAACGAGCACATCAAGGTGGGCCACGAATATGCCCACATCAAGCAGATCCTCGTGCATTCGACCGGCCTCGACGACCAGGAATTTATGGTTGCCTACGAAGCCGAGGACCTGGTGGAGTTCCAGACGTTGGTGATGGACCTTCGATCGACCGACGGCCGTGCTTACACTGCCTCCGACACACCTATCTACACCTGCGTGCATCGGCCCCTCCCGGACGCTCTTGCGCTTCTGGCATGACCTTGG
The DNA here is from genome assembly GCA_963737125.1 of uncultured Chloroflexia bacterium. Taxonomy (GTDB): domain Bacteria; phylum Chloroflexota; class UBA5177; order UBA5177; family UBA5177; genus JANWJD01. Next base: position 1,226,986 of record CAVTRL010000001.1, read on the forward strand.
TGGGTCGCGGGACTGCGGTGCCTCGCACGGTGCCGAAGAACGATAGCGTACTTCGAGCATTTCGGCGGGAACCAGTTGACGTTACGCCGGTCTGGTTCATGCGACAAGCGGGGCGGTCTCTGCCCGAATACCGAGCGATCAAAGAGCGCTATTCGCTGCTGGAAATCTGCCGGCGTCCCGACCTGTGTGCCGAGATCACGTTACAGCCCGTTCGCCGCCTCGGGGTAGACGCGGCGATTCTGTACGCCGACATCATGCACCCTCTGGTCGGCATCGGCATCGATCTGGACCTTGTGGAAGGTGTGGGGCCGGTGATTGCCCGCCCCATTCGGTCGGCGGACGACCTTCCGCGCCTGCGCCCACTCGAGCCGCAATCCGACATCGCCTTCGTGCTCGAAGACATCGAGGCGGTGCTTGCTCGTCTCGACGGGAGTGTTCCCCTTATTGGCTTCGCCGGTGCACCATTCACCCTGGCAAGTTACCTTGTGGAGGGCCGCCCGACCAGGGATTTTATCCATACCAAGCGGCTCATGTACGGAGCACCGGAAGTATGGGATGCCATGATGCAGCGGCTGTCCGACATCGTGGCGACGTACCTGCTCGCGCAAGTTGAAGCAGGCGTTCACGCTCTCCAACTCTTCGACAGCTGGGCCGGTGCATTATCGGTGAGCGACTATACGCGCTACGTCCAGCCGTTCAGCCGCGCAGTGCTGACGCGCGTCCGCGAGTGCGGCCTTCCCGTCGTCCATTTCGGCACGAACACCGGTGCGCTCCTTCCGGCAATGCGCGATGCCGGCGGCAGTGTGATCGGCGTCGACTGGCGAATTCCTCTGGACGTGGCCTGGGACTTGGTTGGAGATGAGTGCGGCGTGCAGGGAAACCTCGACCCGATAGTTTTGCAAGGACCGTGGGACGTCGTAAGACGTGAAGCGGAGGGCATACGACAGCGCGTCGGCGGTCGTAGGGGTCACGTGTTCAACGTCGGACACGGTCTTCATCCCCAGACACCTCCCGAGATGCTCGAACGCCTGGTGCACTTCCTCCATGAGCCGCGGCCCGATCGCTAGACCCGGCGATGACTTACATGGCATCCGCGTGCTGATCACACGTGCCGAGGCAGACATCCCCGGAACACGCGATGCCTTCGAGCGCGCCGGGGCCTCCGTCTATTCGTTGCCCACCATTGCAATACGGCTATTGACGGATCTACCTGAGGTGGCCGTACCACTGCGTGCCATAACAACCTTTGACTGGATCGCATTCACCAGCCGAAATGCCGTGCGTGCAACGTTCGGACTGCTGCCTTCTGCGATTGCCGCGAACCCCGATTTTCCACGCATCGGCGCCGTGGGCGCTGCTACGATCGGCGAGCTACACCGCTTTGGCGCGAAGGTGACGGTGACCGGGGACGGATCGGGCGCCCGGTCTCTGGCACGGGCCATCGTCGACACGGACGTGCGGGGAAAACGCGTACTGTTGCCTTCGGGAAATCTGACGAGCGGCGAACTGAGCTCCGAGTTAGTGGCGGCTGGCGCCCACGTCACTTCGATTCGGGTATATGAGACGCGGCCACCGGCCTTCGTAGAGGAATCGGTTATGCATGAGCTGATTTCCGGGCAAATTGATGTGGTGACGTTTGCCAGCCCATCCGCCTTTCTCAATCTCGTGGCGCTGGACCGCGAACGGGTTACTGCTGCGCTTCGCACCGTGCGACTCGTATGTATCGGCCGCACGACCGCGCAAGCCTTGATAGATGCCGGGTTTGAGCCGGCGGGAGTCGCGGCGAGTTCAAGCGCGGCGGCTCTGGTGGATGAAGTACGGCGCATTTTCAGCGAGGAGCATTTCCATGAACCCTGAGCTTATAACCGGCGTCCTGTTGATGGCGTACGGTAGTCCCGACACGGCAGACGAAATCGAGCCATACTATACCCATATCCGCCACGGCCGAGTTCCAACGCCGGAATTGTTGCACGAGCTGCAGGAGCGCTACCGGGTTGTAGGCGGGCGCACTCCGCTCTCCGACATCTCGGAGGCGACCCGTTCCGGACTGGAAGAGCGGCTGAACGCGGACAACCCCCGCCGCTACCGGGTGATCCTGGGCATGAAGCACTGGCACCCGTACATCGAAGCGGCGGTACAAGCGCTGTCCGCTGAAGGCATCCAGCAGGCGGTTGGACTCATCCTCGCGCCGCACTACTCCACGCGCAGTGTGGCCGAATATTACGGCTACGTTGACGACGCCCAGAAACGTTGGGGCGTAAACCTTGAGCTGGAACGTATCGAGCAATGGCACCTCTTCCCACCGTACCTCGAGGCGGTCGCTCGCCGTATCAACGAGGGACTGGCTACCTTCCCACCCGGGGAGCCGGTAACAGTCGTGTTTACCGCGCACAGCGTTCCAGAGAGGGTGCTCCTGAGCGGCGACCCGTATCCCGATCAGCTGCGGGAGACTACCCGGGCACTGGTCGACATGCTTGACATCGAACGCTGGACCTTTTCGTACCAGAGTGCGGGGCGTACGGCCGAGCCCTGGCTCGGGCCTGACCTGGTCGACACCGTTCATCGACTGGCTCGCGAAGGAGTAAAGAATATCCTGGTGGCATCGATCGGGTTCGTCTCCGACCATCTGGAAATTCTGTACGACATTGATTTCGAGGCACAAGCCGCGGCCGCGGACGAGGATGTTGTCCTCCGGCGTACCGAGATGCTCAATGCCTCCCCTGATTTTCTGGACGGGCTCGCCGAGTTGGTTCGTGAGCGTGCCGGAGACCGAGTGAAGCTCGCACCGCTTCGATGATGTGACCGCGCCGGCGAACGTGGACAGTCTGCCCGAGAACGGTCCTACCGAGGCGCTAGACTGTGTATGAAATCAACACTAAAAAAGAATCTGAGAGGCACGCGGTGACGACGGACACGAGCCTGGAACGGCCGCAGCTTGAGGTGGATCGGTCGACTCTGCTTGAGATGTATCGTTACATGGTGCTCACGAGAGCGACGGATAACCGAGCGCGAGCGCTGTATCTCCAGGGCAAAGTAGTGGGTGGTGTGTACAGCCAGATGGGTCACGAGGCCATTTCCGTTGGATCGGCCTCCACTCTTCGCCCGGACGATATCCTTGCACCGATGCACCGCGATCTCGGCGCGCATCTTGTTCGCGGCATGGACTTGCGCCTCATTTTTTCGCAGTTGCTGGCACGGGGCGGAGGGTATACGCAGGGAAGGGACAACGCGCTGCATATCGGCGACCTTGCAAAGAGCGTCCTTCCTCAGATCAGCATGCTTGGAACGTCCATTCCCCTGGCAGCGGGAGCCGCGTTGGTTGCCAAGCAGCGAGACGATGGCCGTGTCTCGATGACCTACGTAGGTGACGGTGCAGTCAATACCGGCGATTTCCACGAGGGCCTGAATTTCGCCGCGGTGCTCAATCTTCCGATGATATTGCTGGTGGAGAACAATCAGTGGGCGTATTCCACGCCGGTGTCGAAACAAGTGCGCTGCGTTGAGATAGCGCAGCGTGCGGAAGGCTACGGTATTCCTGGTATCCGTATCGATGGCAACGACGTTGTAGCGGTCTATCAGACCACCCTGGAAGCGGTGAATCGTGCTCGTGCCGGCGACGGTCCCACCTTGATCGAGTGTGTGACGATGCGTATGCGCGGCCACTCCGAAGGCGATAGCGCGTCGTACGTGCCCAGAGAATTGCTCGCGGAATGGAGCGGGCGCGATCCGATCGATCGCTTTGTAAGCGTGTTGCTCTCGAACGACGTGATGGACGAGGCAACACGTGACGCAGTGGCGTCGGAGGTAGAGGAGCAGGTGACGGCCGCGTCCGACTGGGCGCTTCAACAGCCCATGCCGGATCCTGAGACTGTTACCCAGGGAGTATATCGTACGCCTCTAACGTCCAACCGGCATGACTGAGGTCAACTACCTCGAGGGGATTCGTCGCGGCATATGGGAAGAAATGACCCGCGACGAGCGAGTCTTCATGCTCGGTGAAGACATCGGCGACTATGGCGGTGCCTTTCGCCTCACTTCCGGGCTGATCGATGAGTTCGGCCCTTTGCGGGTGATCGACACTCCGCTGTCCGAATCCGCCATCGTCGGTGCCGCCATCGGCGCTGCCTTGATGGGGCAACGGCCTATCGCCGAGATGCAATTCATGGACTTCATCGCCTGCGGTTTCGACCAGATCGTGAATATGGCCGCCAAACTGCATTACCGCAACGGTATGGCGGTTCCCATGGTTATCCGGGGTCCATCGGGTGGCGGCACTCACGGCGGGCCGTTCCACTCGCAAAATCCGGAGGCATGGTTCATCCATACCCCCGGGCTCAAGGTCGTTCAGCCGTCAAATGCGCTCGACGCCTACGGCCTCATAAAATCGGCGGTTCGGGACGACGACCCCGTGCTGTTCTTCGAGCACAAATTTTTGTATCGACGGTCGAAAGTCGAACTGCCGCAGGGTGATTTCACGGTTCCCATTGGAGAAGCTAGAGTGGTCCGCGAGGGGACGGACCTGACCATCTACACCTATGGCTGGATGGTTGAGCTGTCGTGCGACGCGGCGCACGAGCTCGACGCCGAGGGTATTTCCGTGGAAGTCGTCGATCTGCGTACGTTGCTTCCACTCGACAAAGAGGCGATTTTGCGCTCCATCGAGAAGACCAGCAAGGCTCTGGTGGTCCACGAAGACACCCGCACGCTCGGAGTCGGGGCAGAGGTAGCGGCTATTCTGGTGGAGGAAGCTTTCGATCTTCTGGATGGCCCCGTTGTACGAGTAACCGCACCCGACACGCCGGTTCCATTCAGCCCGCCGTTGGAGGAGGCGTTCCTTCCCAACGCCCACAAAATTGCCGCCGCCGCTCGCCGGCTTGGAGCGTATTAACCGGCTCACGAGGAGAATCGGCCATGTCGACGACCATCGTAATGCCTCAGCTCGGCGAGTCCGTAGCGGAAGGTGTTATCGGTAAATGGCTCAAAAACGAGGGTGACACCATCCAGCGGGATGAACCGATTGTCGAGGTCATTACCGACAAGGTCAACGCTGAAATCCCTTCACCGGTGGCCGGCGTTCTGGAGCACATCGCTCAACCCGAAGGCGCCACCGTCGCAGTCGGTCAGGCGATTGCATCCATCGGCGACTCGGCCGGTGAGCCCCAAGCGCCGGTCTCAGGCGCGGATGTGCCGGTAGGCTCTCGAACTCAACACGGAAGCGAGTCCGGATTCGACTCCGTTCCAGCCGCAGAGGTGACGTCGGAGCACGGGGACGCGGACAGCGGCTCACGCGCGCAGCGGGTGCGGTTGTCACCGCTCGTTCGCCGTCTGGCGGAAGAACATCAGGTCGATGTCAGTGCGATCCGCGGGACCGGCGTGGGCGGGCGGGTAAGCAAGGCGGATATTCTCGCCTTCGTGCAACTGCGCGACGGCTTGACCGGCGGCCACGAGTCGCCGGCATTCACTCCGGCAGTAAACCCGGTTGGCGACTCGGGTTCCATCTACGTGTCTCCCACACCGACTGCGCCGGTTGCCTACACACCCGCACCGCCGTCCGGCTTAGCGGTCCGGTCAGACACGCCGGCCGGCGCGGAAATCGTGAGACTTTCCGCGATTCGCAAAATCATCGCCGACCGAATGGTGCTGAGTAAGACCACCATTCCGCACGCCACGACCATCGTCGAAGTGGACATGACCAACGTGGTCCGCTACCGCGAAGGGAAAAAGGATGAGTTTCGGCGGCGCGAGGGAGTGCCGCTTTCGTACGTGGCGTTTGTGATCAAATCCGCGGTGGAGTCGCTGAAGGAATATCCAAACGTCAACTCAGAATGGGGAGGCGACCATTTCCTGCGGAAGACCGATATCAATATCAATGTTGCCGTCGACGCTCCGGATGGCTTGACAACTCCCGTGATTCACCACGCGGACCGACAAAGTCTTACCGGCCTGTCGAAGTCGATCTACGACCTGGCGATCCGCGCACGCAACAAGCAGCTCCGAATCGAAGACATGCAAGCCGGCACGTTCACGGTGAACAACACCGGCGCGCTCGGATCGGTGTGGTCGCTCTCCATCATCAATCCACCGCAGTGCGGCATGTTAGCGGCCGCGGCGATCGTGAAGCGGCCGGTCGTGATCGAACGTGATGGTGAAGACGTCATTGCGGTGCGAAGCATGATGAACGTTTCCTTCTCATTTGATCACCGCATACTCGACGGGGGATACGCGGCGGCATTTCTGGCGGCTATCAAAGACCGACTCGAAACGTGGCCCACCGACTATCCGCTGTATTGAGTTCTCGAGAGTCTGTCGCCGTTTGCTGACCCCTCGAGTCGGAGTCAGACGGAGAGTGACCGGACTCCGAGCCTCCCTCATAATGGGAGGACGACACTGAGAGTAGTAAGGGCAATGATGTGGTAAGTCAGATACCGTTGCACGACCGCGCACCAAAGCGACCCGAATGGCTCAAGGTTCGCGCACCGGCGGGACCTCGATATTTTGAGCTGAAAAGCACCATGCGCGAAATGGGCCTGCATACCGTGTGCGAGGAGGCGCGCTGTCCGAACATCGGCGAATGCTGGGGACACGGCACGGCCACCTTTATGATCCTGGGCGACGTCTGTACCCGCGCCTGCCGGTACTGCGCGGTGACGTCGGGCAAGCCCCATACGCTCGACCTCGGCGAACCGAAACGTGTAGCCGAAGCGGTGCATCGAATGGAACTGCGACACGCCGTGGTCACCTCGGTCGACCGTGACGACCTGGAAGACGGTGGCTCGTCGCTCTTCGCCGCTACGATACGCAAGATTCATGAGCTCAACCCCGGGTGTGCGGTTGAGGTTCTCACTCCGGATTTCGGGGGAAATCTGGAGCAGCTCCGCACGGTGATGGATGCTCGCCCTGAAATCTTCAATCACAACATCGAGACCGTAGAGCGCGTGTTTCGGCGCGTCCGGCCGGGGAAGTCCCGATATGCCGTTTCGCTTGCTCTCCTTGAGGCTGCGAAAGAGATGTGGGGGGACGGGCTGACCAAGTCGGGGATCATGGTCGGTCTGGGCGAGGAACGTCCGGAAATCATCGCCACAATGCGAGATTTACGCGCCGCGAAGGTCGATATTCTGACCATCGGCCAGTACTTGCGTCCCACTCCGAAGCACGTGGAGATGGACCGGTACTATCATCCCGATGAATTTGCTTCCCTACGAGAGGAGGGACTGGCTCTCGGCTTTAGCCACGTTGAGGCCGGCCCGCTGGTACGTAGTTCCTATCACGCGCACGAGCAATCAGACGCGCTGCGTGCGCAAAGGATGCACCAATGAAACTCGAAGACAAGCTCTTTCTGCTGAAGTTCAACTGGGACGACCGCTCGCACATCGACATCGTCTCGCAGGACGTATGCGCGCGCTGCCCCGACAAACCGTGCACTGTTGTCTGTCCCGCGAGCGTGTATCACTGGGATGAAGAGAACCAAAAGACCGTCGTTTCGTACGAAAACTGTATCGAGTGCGGTGCGTGTCGCATGATCTGCCCGTACGAGAATATTTCGTGCGTGATGCCGCGCGGCGGGTTCGGCGTGTCGTACAAATACGGGTGAGCCGCAGACTGGTACTCGCGCGACTCGGGATCGTCCCGTACGCGGTTGCGTCAGAGATGCAGCGAGCCCTGGCGGAGCAACGCCGGCACGATGCTATCGACGATACGGTCCTCTTTCTCGAGCACCCGCATACCTACACGTTCGGGCGTCGTAGCGCCCGCGAGCACCTCTTGTGGGACGCCGCGGAGCTGTCGCGCAAAAACATAGCCGTTTTTGAGGCCGACCGTGGGGGTGACATCACGTATCACGGGCCGGGCCAGCTCGTCGGGTATCCGATCTTCCAGCGATCCACCGCCCGACCTGAAGTTGTTTTGTACCTCCGCGACCTCGAACGCACGCTCCTGGCGTGCACACGGCAATTTGGCATCGCGGCCGAGCTCAAGCCCCGGTATTCAGGGGTGTGGGTCAAAGACAAAAAGATCTGTGCGCTGGGAGTGAAAGTTGACGCCTATGGCGTCACGTCGCATGGCTTCGCGCTCAATGTGGACACCGACCTCAGCTATTTCGGCGGGATCGTGCCATGCGGCATTCGGGACATGGGCGTGACGTCAATCGTCGAGCAACTGGGCCGCCCGGTTGAGATGCGCGACGTCATGACTGTGGTTGCGGACGCGCTCTGCAAGACCTTCGGGTACTCCGAATGGATCGAAGCTCCCGCGGACGGCATCTACCAGATAGCAGATACCTCGTGCTTGCCTGTGAGTGCCGGCAACAGTTTTGTCTAGCGCTGCAGTCCTCTAACGATTCCGACGTATTTCTCCACCAGGGCCTGCGCATCTTCCGCGCTCCTGCTTTCGGCGACGAGGTGGAACTGCGGTTCGTCTGGATCGGGCAAGATCAGAACCCACTCATCTTCGAGCTGAATCTTGATGCCATCCGTCGTTCGTGCCCGACGTTCTCGATATTGCTCGGTGACCATCCTCATGACGCTGCCCTTTTTGTCCCAGGGGCAGGCCACATCCGCCTCCCGAATAGACCACTTTGGCAGAGATGCCACCACGTCATGCAGTCGCGTTCCCGATACCGACAGTAGCTCGAGCAGCTTGGCGAGACTAAACAGGCCGTCAAAGGCCGTGTGCAGCGCCGGGAATATCGTGCGGCCGCGTCCGTCGCCGGCCAGTCGCACGCCTTTGATTCCGGCTGCGGCCATAATCGACTCGCCGTCTAGCCGCGTGCGGATTACTTTCCCCCCGTATTGCGCGGCCAGTGTGTCGAATACGCCCGGCGCGTCGACCGGTACGGCAACCGCGGCCCCTTCGTTCTGACTGAATACCAGCGATGCCAGGGCCGCCAGCACTTCCATCTGTGGCACCCTCCGGCCGCTGGCATCGACAAGATTGAGGCGCTCCCCGCTCACGTCGAGCATCGCGCCCATATCAAAGCGCAGGGCCGGCACTATGCGCGAGAGCTGCTCGAGAGCGTTCTCGTAGTCCGGCGTGGATCTCTGTGTTCGTGTCAAACCCTGGTTGGCATTCAGCCCAATGACGTCGCAGCCCAGCACCTCGAGTATCTGCGGCAGAATACCGCTGGCCGAGCCCAACGAGTAATCGACCGCGACGCGGTAACAGTACCGCTTCATCACCTCCAGGTCCACCGCGTTCAAGTACGCCCTGGTGTACCGTTCCTCGACGTCCGGGGCGTAAGATGTGTTCCCAATGTCGTCAAGATGGGCGCGCCGGACGTCCTCCCGGAAGAATGCCGTCTCCACTTTGCGCTGCGTGCCCTTGTCGAGATCCATTCCCTTTGAATTGAAGAAGTGAATGTGAATGATCGACGGATCGTACGAGGACACGCGGACATGCACCCCGCCGGTGGCATCCGAGATCGCGGTATAAAAACGCGCGACCGGAATCGGTTGAGCGGAGAGGTCCACGACATTCGAGCCGGCCGATGGTAGTCCCGAAGCTAGAGCGCGTTTCAACATGCGCGATGGGATTGCCAAATCTCGGTTGACCGTAACATTGGCCCGCAACGGCAACGTGGACGCATACGCCGAGCCAAGGCGCGTGGCCATCTCGGGAGTAAAATCGACATTGATCAATCCACTGATTCCGTAGCGACCAAAGAGCACGCGGCGCCCGGCCGATCCCCAAATAATGCTGGTGGATACAACCGCCCCGGCTTCGACTTCCTTATTCGGCCATATCTTTACGTTTGGCTGAACGATGGCTCCACGACCGATGGCGCTGTGGTCGCTGATGACCGCATTCTCGAAAACAACCGCATTCGGTTGAATGTTGCACTCCACTCCCAGCAACGCGCCGCGCACTTCGCTATACGGACCTACATACGTATTGCGCCAGATAATACTTCGGTCGATATGGGCGCGACGCTCGACTACGGTGTTGTCGTTGATGACTGAGGGACCATGGATAACCGCCCCGCTGACGATCTTGACGTCTCTACCCAGATATACCGGACCGTGAATCTGGGCGCCGGGTTCGACGTCAACTCCCGTCTCTCTCCACGTCCCGTCTACCTGTTCGGCGTTCCATTCGATCTGGACTTTGCCGGCCAGTACGTCGCGCGAGGCTCGCACGTACTCTTCAATGCTGCCGACATCGGTCCAATAGCCCTCCGCCACGTAGCCGAAAAGCGGTTTCTCCCTCTGCAGCAGTAACGGAAAGAGGTCCTTGCTGAAATCAAAGATCTGATCGCGTTCATAGTGTTCGAAAATCGAGGGTTCGAGAACGTAAATGCCCGTGTTGATCGTGTCCGTGACGACTTCACTCCAGCTCGGCTTTTCCTGGAATTGCCGGACATGTCCGTCTTCACCGGTAACCACGACGCCGTATTCCAGCGGGTTGGCGACGCGATACAGCGTGAGCGTCGCCATGGCGGCACGTCGTTTGTGGAAGTCGACGATCGCCGTCAAATCGAAGTCGGTGAGGGCGTCCCCGCTGATCACGAGAAACGTCTCGTCCAGCGCCTCCGCCGCCTGGCGAACGCTGCCGGCCGTGCCGAGCGGGTGATCCTCAACGCTGTACGTGACCTTCATTCCCAGGTCACTGCCGTCTCCAATTTGATTCTGGATAAAACTCGCCATGTACTGGACTGCGAGAATCACCTCGCTGATACCGTTTCGCTTGAGCAATAAGAGGATGTGTTCGAGCATGGGACGGTTGACCAGCGGGACCATCGGCTTGGGACGCCCCAGCGTGAGCGGACGCAGTCGCGATCCTTCTCCTCCTGCCATCACTACAGCTTTCATACCGGTATCTCCACTCCGCGCGCTAACGCAACATATTCGAGCTTGGCGAGAAGTTCCGGAATGACTCTGGGCCAGATCCACGAGCGTGCGGTTTCCTTTGCTCCCGTTTTCAGCCGCGCCGTCATCGCCTGGTCCTCTCGCAGACGTAAGAGCTGTACGACAATTTCGCGAGGATCGTCCGTGTCTAAAACAACCGCATTTTCCTCCGGAATTGCATAGTCCTCACCGGTCGACCCAACAAAGGGAACTCCACCGGATGCCATTACCTCCAGGCCGACAAGCCCGAAGGGCTCGTGTAGGCTATTCGCCAGCACCCCATCCACCGCCGCGTAAATCGGCGGTACCAGGTCGTCCGGAAGGAATGCCGTGAGATTCAAAATGTGGGACTCGGGATGGGCGGCAATCGCGCTCGCCAGCGACTCAACCGACGTATACCGCTCTCCCAGGTCGGCGATGTTCAGTCCAAGATGCGACGCTCTCGATAGAACTTCGTACCCGTACGGTGAACGGTCACCACGGATCAACATGCGAGCGCCGATACCGTGACCGCGTAAAATCGCTACCGATTCGAGGGCAGTGTTCCAACCCTTGTCAGGGGTGAATCGCCCGATCTTGAACAGCGCAATGTCATCTCGGAACGCCGCTCGCAGCCGTTCCACGTCCGCCTGCGGCACATCGACCAATGCCGACGGTGATAGACCGTTGGGAGCGACCAGCGGATTGACACCGAAGCGCCACATCTCATGCTTCATGTATCGACTTACGGTCATTGGTTGAGCCGCCCATGAGAGGAGAGGCCAATCTATGGCGGCGAAATTAAAGACGTTGTTCGCCGTCCACACCGGTATGCACTGTGGCGCCAGTCCACTGCCGTTGATGTGGCGTCCAATCTCGATCATCGTGTCGACGGTTTGCCAATCTTCGCCCATCACGATCGTGCGTCGCCCAGCGGCGGCGGCGGGACGGATGATGTCACTCACCATGACCGGCGGCAGACTTGTGGTCAGGTCCTGCATCTTGTTCCACTCACCGTCGTAGACGCCGGCCGGATGATAGGCGCTAATCCACTGACCCCAACGGTGAAGGGTAAGGCGGCCACGGGTCTCGACTGGCGGTAGCGAGTGGTCTCCGAAGAAAAACAGATGCGTTCGAAAGCCAGAGCCGGATAGCGTCTCGCACAGGTCGCGTACCCGGACCGCAAGACCGCCGGCGCGGGAATATTCGTCCGGGCCCTCGAACGAGACGATCGCAACTTCGGCGTTCTCGGGCGAGATACGTGGCATACATCAATATAGCCTGGTGCACTAACCCGATAACTATACCTGGCATAGGAGCTTCCGAAGGCGCCGGCACGACCTCGATAGAATGGCAGGTAGTCCTGAAGGAAGCGAGGCGGACGGTCCTTATGCGAATCCTGCGCGTGGCTTTAGCCCAGATAAATACGACGGTCGGGGCACTCACCGAAAACGCCGACCTCATCATTCACGAGATCCAGCGTGCGACCGATGTGGGTGCCGACATAGTGGCATTTCCCGAGTTGGCGATCACCGGGTATCCGCCGGAAGACCTCGTGCTGAAACCCGAGTTCATTCGCGATAACCTCCACGAGTTGAGCCGAATCGCGCAACACGTCGGCGACATAACAGCAGTGGTAGGGTTCGTGGACACGGATGGCGGCGACATCTACAACGCCGCCGCTGTGATCCAGCAGGGGCAAGTCGTGGGCGCTCACCACAAGTTCTATCTGCCGAACTATTCAGTGTTCGACGAACAGCGCTACTTCCGAGCCGGCAACGAATGGGCGGTGTACACGATCCGGGGGGCCAGGGTGGGGATCACGATCTGTGAGGACATCTGGTACCCGGTAGGCCCCGGGGCGCTCGAGGCGGTCGGCGGTGCGGAAATAATTCTCAATATCAACGCATCTCCGTACCGATTCGGCAAATACGACCAGCGGTATCGGATGGTTTCCACGCGCGCCATGGACGAGCTGACCTACGTGTGTTACCTCAATGCCGTGGGTGGACAGGATGAGCTCATATTCGAGGGCGCCAGCATGATCTTTAATCAGGACGGAGACCTGGTTCAGCGTGGCGCCTTTTTTGAAGAGGACTTCCTGGTTGCCGATCTCGATATCGACACTGTCTTCAATGCCAGGTTGCACGACGCTCGACGACGTCAGAGCGTAGCACGGGTGGGCGACCTGGTGAACGTGAGTGGGAAGGTCGCCGTCACCCCGCTGGGAGACACTATCGAGCGGACCAGGGAGCAGACGTCTGCCGCGCACCTGTGCCCGTTGCCGGACCCGCTTGAAGAGATCTATGGAGCACTGGTTCTGGGAACACGCGACTACGTCCGCAAGTCGGGATTCAAGAAGGTCGTCATCGGTCTGTCCGGCGGTGTCGATTCCAGCTTGACCGTCACGATTGCGGTCGATGCCCTGGGCGCCGAGAATGTACTTGGCGTCTCGAATCCATCGAGGTATTCATCCGAAGGCAGCAAAACGGACGCCGAGCTGCTTGCTCAGAATCTCGGGATACGGTTTCAAAGCATTCCGATTGAGGACGTGTTCGAGGCGTACCTGCATACCATGGAGCCCGCCTTCGAGGGACGCCCGATGGACATTACCGAGGAAAATCTGCAAGCGCGAATTCGAGGAAACATCTGGATGGCACTGACCAACAAGTTTGGCGGTATCGTCCTCACGGCGGGCAACAAGAGTGAAATGGCAGTTGGGTATAGCACTCTGTACGGCGACATGGCCGGTGGTTTTTCAGTGCTCAAGGACGTCTACAAGACGACGGTGTACGAGCTGGCTGAGTTCCGAAATCGACAAGCCGGATACGACCTGATCCCGCGCGAAGTACTGCAAAAGGCGCCCTCGGCGGAGCTCCGACCCGATCAGCGAGACCAGGATTCCCTTCCTCCGTATGACATTCTCGATCAAATTCTGCGGTTGTACGTAGAAGACGACCGCAGCGCCACTGACATTGTGCAACAGGGTTTCTCTCCGGAGTTGGTAACAAAGGTCATATCCATGGTCGATCACAACGAATACAAGCGCCGTCAGTCTCCGCCCGGTATCAAGATCAGTGCACGCGCGTTTGGAAAGGACCGACGGCTGCCTATTGCCAACCGCTATCGCGATCTACCGCATGTCGGTGAAAGCGCTCGCCTGGATGAAATAGCCGGACGCGCCGAGGATGCCGTGCAAGCCCGGACGCGGAACGAACAGGTCTCCTGACCGCATTCTGTTTCGTGACGGTCGGTTCGTTCGTTATGCATGGTAGAGAGTCGTTCTGCCGGTCCCGTTTGACCCCCGAAAAGGGCAAATGGGAGGCGGTAGGCGTGAGCACCCATGATGCAGAGCTACGGTGTCGCTAGCCACGTTCTCACGCGGGTGCCCAAGCCCTGGTGTCTACCGCCGCCGTTTGCTTTCGCGGGCCCGGCGTACGACTCTCCATTTCTAGTCTAGTTGCTCTCTTCTCGACCATGTGTCTATACCCGGTTAAGCGGATGTACCGCGAACGCATAGTGCCGATGGATGGCATGACGTTCTCAGGCCGAGTAGACTTCATGGCCGCCAATCACCGTCGCCAGTATTGACAAATCATCCCAGCCGTCCAGGTCGGTTGAGAGGGGATCGCCCGGCAGCACGATGAAGTCGGCCAACATGCCTGGCGCCAGCGTCCCTTTGAACGATTCCGTGTGTGTTGCGTAAGCGCCGCCCCAGGTATACGAGCGAATCGCATCCCGTGCCGTCACCCTGTGCTCCGGACCGAGAACGACACCCTTCGGTGTGCGTCGTTCCATCGCTGAGCGAATCACGTCGAGCGGTCGCCCGGGTATAACCGGCAGATCCGAGCTGAATGCATACGTGACGCGGTGCTCCCGGAACGATCCGGTGGGAATGCTCTGTGCGGCGCGTTCCCGCCCCAGTGCGTTAACGTACGCGTCGCCCAGTCGATATATGTCGGGTTGGAGAGACGGTACCAGTTGCAACGCGGCGATACGCGCCACGAGAGTGTCGTCGGCATACATGCAGTGCTCGATACGGTGCCTGTGGTCCGGGCGCGGGTTGCCGCTCACTACCTCCTCGTAACAGTCGACCACGAATGACACCGCGCGATCTCCCAACGCGTGCGTGGCAATCTGCCAGCCCGCGTCGTGCGCGCGTCGCATGGAGGACACGAGCGCCTCCTTTTCCCAGAACAGCACTCCGGTGTTCGATGGGTCGTCGGCGTACGGTTCCTGCATAGCGGCCGTTCGAGTGGACAGGGCGCCGTCGGAAAAGATTTTTGTTGCCCCTACGTGCAGCCGGTTGGGATGCTGGCCTACGTCGAACGACTCACGTGCGCGCACGCCTTCCTGATTGACAGGCGCCACGCTGGCAATCAGAGGCATCAAGGTTACACGGGGATTGACCTCCGCCAAGGTCGCCGCCGTATACATGCTCAGCTCGTCGTCGAGATCGGTAACCCCTCCTGTCCAGGCATCGGAGACGCTTGTTATTCCGAACGTGGCCAGGACGCGTAGCGCCTCCTCGATGGCGGCTCGTCCTTCCGATCGCGACGGCGACGGCACGACCCGGCGCAGCAGTTCCATGGCGGACTCCTCGAGCAAGCCGCTGGCTTCCCCGTGATCGTCCCTAGCAATACGCCCTCCTGCCGGGTCGGGCGTGTTGGCGTCGATACCGGCCCGGCGCAGTGCCTCGGAGTTGCACACTAGAACGTGTCCGGTCGTGTGATCGAGCACGACCGGACGTCCCCCGCTCACCCCGTCAAGCTCGTAGCGAGTAATGTGCCGGTTTTCCGCCAGCTCGTTGTTGTTGTAACCGCGCCCGTGTATCCACTGGCCTTCGCCGGTAAGGTCAGCTCGTTGCGCCACTGCCCGAACGATGTCGCCGGCAGTGTGTACGGCGTCCGCGCTGACGTCGAGCTGTTGCAGCGAGAGCCCGAAGGACAGTACATGAGCGTGAGAGTCATTGAAGCCGGCAATCACGGTACACCCGTGTAGATCTACGCGCCTGGCGCCCGCTCCATTGGAAGTCATAGCGTCGTCCGGCACTATGACTTCGATTCGATCGCCTCGCACCAGCATCGCCCTGGCCGGCGTCGCACCCGGAAGACCGGTGTGGATCGTGCCGTTGAAGTACAGCGTTGACTGTTTTTCGCTTTCGCGTTCCGAGCTCATGTCGGGCCTTCCTTTCTTTCACCATCATGTAAGCTGGCGACGACCTTTGAGAACTAACGGTCGGTAAGCACAGGGGTCAAAGTGGACTCCGCGTACCGCGCTCGGAAGTCGGTCCGAGACCGGGCAACGCAGAGCGGTGAATAACCTCGTGGACAGTTATGTGGACGGCGTGTCTACGGCGAATATGGTCGTGGACAATCCACGCGTTCATCAACAAGATGTTCGACGCTAGATATTAAGGCACCTGCATGGGCATGCATACGCAGTCGACATAACGCGTCCACAACGCTTGAATGCGCGCACGCGACGCTTGAGACTCGGCCAGATCTCTATATAGTGGGACTTGGCAATCTGCGGAGGTGGGGGATTGCCAACGGGTGGTGTAGCCTGGGGAGGCGCGCACCGCCCGGTTTTTTTTGTCAAATTCCGGCAGCGGCCGCGAGTCTCCACTCGATACCCTGGATCTCGCCGCAACCCTTCGAACCCGGAAAGACTTTGCCGGGATTCAATCTGGCGTTAGGATCGAACGCGGCTTTGAGGCGTTTCATCACGTCCAGCTCGGCTGGGCTGAACATCCAGGAAAGGAAATCCTGTTTGTCGAATCCGATGCCGTGCTCGCCGGTAATACTGCCTCCCAGGTCCACGCAGGCGCGCAGAATCTCGGCGCCTGCCATTCGTACGCGCTCTTCCATTCCGGGCAGGCGCGCGTCAAAGACGATGTTGGGATGCAAATTGCCGTCGCCGGCGTGGAACACGTTCGCTATGACCAGATCGTGTCGCCGGCCGATTTCAGCAATCGTTCGCAGGATTTCACGTAGCCGGGTGCGCGGCACCACACCATCCTGAATGAAATAGTTTGGCGCCAGTCGACCCAACGCCCCCAGAGCGCCTTTTCGGCCCGCCCACAGTCGATCGCGCTCCCCTTTGTCCGTAGCTGTTCGCACCTCGCGCGCGTGGTGCGCGCTACAGATCTCACGGATCGACGCGCCCTGAGCTTCGACCGTGGCCGCTTCACCGTCGAGCTCTATCAACAGCACGGCCTCCGCATCCAGCGGATATCCGGCGTGGACCGACGCTTCCACTGCGCTGACCGTGACGTCGTCCATCATCTCGAGCGCGGCAGGAACGATTCCGGCACGCACGATCGTCGACACGGCGTCACAGGCGTCGTCCATCGAACCGAAAATGCCGAGCATAGTTCGTGTTGCTTGAGGCTTCGGCAGCAAACGAACCATCGCCGCGGTAACGATGGCGAGCGTCCCCTCGGACCCGACCAGCGCCCCCACCAGGTCGTAACCGAGGCAGTCGGCTTCCCGCCCACCGATCCACATCCGCTCGCCCGTTATGGTCACTATTTCGAGCCCCATGATGTGGTTCGTGGTCATGCCGTAGAGCAGACAATGTGGGCCGCCGGAATTCTCCGCAATGTTGCCGCCAATCGTGCAGGCCTTCTGGCTGGACGGGTCCGGCGCGTAGAACAGGCCATGCGGCGCGACCATGGCCGAAAGGTCCGCATTCACCATTCCCGGTTGGACGACGGCAAACCGATTCTCGACATCGAGCTCCAGGAGACGGCGCATACGAGCCGTGCCGAGAAGGACTCCACCGATGTCGGGAACAGCGCCGCCACTCAGACCGGTGCCCGAGCCACGGGGAATGACCGGCAGAGAGTAACGCTGCGCGATGCGAACCACAGCTTCGACTTCATCGGCGGCGGCGGGTAAAACCACCACCGTGGGGATACCTCGTTCCGCCGTTCCGTCCGACTCGTACACGATCGTGTCTTGCAGCCGGTGCAAAACATTGGACTCGCCGACCACCTGACCTAGCTCGTGCACCAGGGAAGCGGAGGCGGCAGAAGCCACAGTCAGGCGTCCGTGCCGGTCAATGCCGAATCCAGCACTTCGGCTATGTGTTTTACCTCTATCGGCAAGCCCGCCTCGCGCAGCCCTTTGCGGAGCTGGAGGATACATCCGGGATTGCCGCTGACCACCACCGAAGCGCCGGTCGCCCGAATCGATTCTATTTTCGAGGCGAGAATTCGATTTGACATATCCGGGTGCTCGAGGTTGTACACTCCGGCGCTGCCGCAACAGGCATCCGGGTCAGACAGTTCGACCAAACGTAGGCACTCCAATTTTTCGAGCAGGGCGCGCGGTTGCATAGTGACGCGCTGCGCATGACGCAAATGGCATGCATCCTGGTACACCGTGACGGTGCGGGCTTCTTCAGGCATGGTATTCCGTCTCGTGGGTGGAAACGGCAGGGTATCCAGATACTCGCTGAAGTCTCGAACCAGTGCTGCAAACGCGTGAACCCTGGGAAGATAGTGGGGCTCATCCCCGAAGAGAAGTGCGTATTCCTTCATGGTGGAAGCACATCCGGCTGAATTGATGACGATTGCGTCGAGATCGGCGGCGAGAAAACCATCGATAATTGCTCGCGCCATCCGCTTGGCATGTGTTCGTTCCCCGCCATGAACGTTCAGCGCACCGCAGCACCCCTGAGCCGCAGGCACCACTACCTGACAACCAAACCGTTCGAGCACGCGGACCGACGCCCGTTGCACGTCCCCAAAAACGGTGCTCATAACGCACCCCGCCAGGAAACCGACTCGCGGCGTGTGCGGAATGCGGGACGCATGCGTGCTCGCCGGCTCGAAGGGACGGGCCTCGAGTTGCGGCAACAACGCTTCGCGCTTTGCCCACCTACCTGGTAGATGTTCGAGGATTCGGCTCTTTCGGAGGACGGATTGCAGGCCGAACCGTTGGTACATCGCCAACAACCGAAACGAAGCTCGAAATATCCGTATATGCGGGAAGACAAACTCAAACGCGGCCCGCTGCGCGAGACGTGCTCCTTTTGGCCCAACCGGCGCGCTCCAGAGCTCTCCCCGGGTCGCCTCCATCATGCGTCCAAACGGAACACCGGAAGGGCATGCGGTCTCACAGGCTCGACACACCAGGCACAGATCCATGTGACGCTCGAAGGCGTCGTCGACGGGGATTCGTCCGTCTTTGACAGATCGCATCAGATAGATTCGGCCTCGCGGAGACTCGGTTTCGAGGCCGGTGTCGCGGTACGTAGGACATGCGTTGAGACAAAGGCCGCAGTGAACGCACTTCGATAAATCGTCCTCTGCCGGTCCCCAGCCGGCCAGGGGCGTGCGTGTTGTCTCTCCGGCTATGCCGGCCGTCTCCAACGTGTGCCCCCTTGCTGTGAACTGGATGGATGTACGCTCCCGACCATACTGCGGTACGACCGTGCGTTACCAGTGAAGGCAAGGGTCCGTGAATGACTGGACCAAATAGTTTCGCGAAAAGTTAAGCACACGCAGCATGTGGCCTGTAACCACCGATCCCGCCTGCGCCGTCTATCCTCGCCATTTCTTAAGACGATCCGTAGAGGCCGCCCGGTGTGGCGGCCTGCTCTGGACCCTCCCCGCCGACTGTCCTCAACGGTCATCGAAGAGGTACCTGCACAAGGCATGGCCACGTCGTCGATAATTCACGAGCCCCGCGATATACATGAATCGTTATTGACAATGTCGCCACGATCTGAAAGTATATGCACAGTTGTAAAGTGCTCGACTATCGAACGCTGGGGCGGTCTCGGACGATTCGCCTCCATTGGAGGCCATCGTGATATCAGGGTGGACTAGCCCGGTCGTATTTCGTCATTGCCACACTCCCGCCTCGCGGGCGTCGACCGGCATCTTCTACACCGGGAGATCCACTCTTCGCGTGCTCACGGTCGTGGCCATGGCAGTGACATTGATGGCCGGCACGGGGCGAGCGCCCGCTGCCCAGGCGAGTAGTACCGGGACACCCGCCACCTTGTATGTGGTCAACGACGAGAATATCAACACGCTCACCCCGGTCGACACCGCGACAGACACCGCCGGCTCGCCCATCCCACTGCGCATGGGAAATCACAACATCGCCATCACCCCGAACGGGGCCACCGCTTACGTGACCAACTTCGTAGATGGGTCTATCACCCCGGTCAACACGGCAACTAATACCGCGGGCACGCTCATCACCGAGGTTGACCAACCCTACGGCATCGCCGTCACCCCCAACGGAGCCACCGTCTACGTGACGAACCTGAGAGACGGCACCGTCACCCCCATTAACACCGCTACCAATACGGCCGGCACTCCCATCCCGGTGGGCCTCCAACCCTACGGCATCGCCATCACCCCGAATGGGGCCACCGTCTACGTTTCCAACTACGCTGACGGCACCATGACCCCAATCAACACGGCCACCAACACCGCCGGTCCGGCCTTCGCCGTGGGAGGGCACCCCCACGACATCGCTATCACTCCCAATGGAACGACCGCGTACGTGACCAACGACGGCTATGGAACTGTTACCCCGATCACCATCGCCACCAATACCGCCGGGCCTCCTATCACGGTGGCCGGCTCTGACGACCAGGACATCGCCATCACGCCCAATGGCAAGACCGCGTACGTGTCCGCCAACGACTTCAACACAACCGGCGCGGTCACCCCTATCAACATCTCCACCAACACCCCTGGGACCCCCATCAGCGCAGGCATGGATCAGCCCGACGGCATCGCCGTCACTCCCGACGGAGCCACCGCCTACGTGTCCAACGGATCGGGTAGCGGCACCATCATCCCCATCAACACCGCCACCAATTCCGCCGGCACTCCCTTTTCCGCCGGCTCCTTTCCCGGGTCGGTGGCCATCAGCCCCGACCAGGCGCCGCAGGCCGCTTTCCGCGAAACCGGTGGGCCACCGGCCGCGCAGGTCAGTTTCGACGCCTCGGCGTCCGTCGCACCATCCAGCGCCATCGCTACCTATGCGTGGAACTTTGGGGATGGCACGCATGCCAACACGTCCGTTCCCACGACCACCCATACCTATGCCGTCTGCGGGGCTCACACCGCTACCCTCACCCTGACGGACCAGGCCGGAACCTCGTTTTCCGGACAGGTCTTCACCGGCCAAACAGTGAGTCGCAATGGCGGAGCGCAGGCTCGCCTGGCGGAGGCGATACGCAGCTTCGCCGGCCCCGGAGGGCCGGTTCCCACGGCCTACGTAGCCAACTTCACGGCCAACACCGTTACGCCGGTGAACATGGCGACCGGGGCCGCCGGCACCCCGATCACTCTGAGCTCGGCCCCCTATGCGATGGCCATCACGCCCAATGGTGCCACTGCCTACGCCGTCGACCCGAACTCCGGTAACGTCACCCCTATCAATACTGCGACCAACACCGCCCGCACCCCAATTACCGTGGGCTTCAGTCCCTGGGCGATAGCCATCACGCCCAACGGCACCACGGCCTACGTGGTAAACAAGGGCTCGAATTCCGTTACGCCCATCAACACCACGACCAACACCGCCGGCACTCCTATCCCCGTGGGCAATGCGCCCGACGCCATTGCAATCACTCCGAGTGGAACCACTGCGTACGTAGCCAACGAGACTGACGGCACCGTTACGCCCATCACCATCGCCACCAACACCCCAGGCGCTCCCATCTCCGTTGGCAATGACCCTTCAGCAATTGCGGTCACTCCGAACGGGATTACTGCCTACGTGGTCAATTCCACGGGCGCCGGAACGGTCACACCGGTCACTATCGCCACGAACACCGCCGGAACCGCCATCCCGGTGGGGGCTGAGCCCGATGGCATCGCCGTCACACCCAACGGGACGACCGTCTTCGTGGCCAACTCGGCCGACAACACCGTCACGCCGATTAACAGCGCCACGAACGCCGCCGCCGCGCCGATCTCTGTGGGTCGTTTCCCCACCGGAATCGCTGTCATGCCCGACGGAGCCACGGCCTACGTCGCCAACTACTACGATGGCAACCTCACCCCGATCAACACGGCCACCAACACCGCCGGGACCCCTATCGTGGCGGGCACTGCCGCTCAGGCCATCGCTGTCGGCCCCGATCAGGGCCCGACAGGCGCCCTCAGCGTCACTCCGGGACACGCCGGTCAGGTTAGCTCGTTCGACGCCTCGGCCTCAACTGCGCCTTCCAGCCCCATCTCCACCTACGCCTGGACCTTCGGCGACGGCGCCCACGCAACTACCTGTACTCCAACCACCACCCACATCTACGCCAATGCCGGAACCTACAGTGCCACCGTCATGCTTACCGACGGCGCAGGGACTTCCTCTACCAGGGTCTTCACCGGTCAGACCATGAGCCGCAATGGCAAGCCCCAGGCCCGGGTGGCCAAACAGGTGATAGTGCCGAGTTGAACCGAGAACGCGAGTTCGCACGAAAAGCCGGCTCCATTGGCAAGATACGCGGCATCGTGTAGCGCCCGTTAAGCGCCTTCAGGGCGTGGCCCTGCCTACATCTCTCATCCCGTCATCCGAGCCATGTGTGCCACGCCGGTCGGGCTTCTGGGGCGGCATGGATCGGGACTGTCTGCCTGTGACACCCCCGACCCTGCTCGCATGCGTCTCCCGTTTGACGGCCGGCGAGCTGTTCACTCCGCTTGCTGTGGTGGCAGCACGGGCGACGCAAATTGCACACCGTGTGCATCGAAAGTGCCCGGGCCTCCTCAGCACCGCGCGTTGCCCGGGTGTGAAGGGGGCTGATATACTTCGTGTAGCTACGCTGTCCAACGGGCCGCGTAGCGCTTTATTGTTGACGGCCTGGCGGCAGGAGGAAAGAACACACTATGGCCAACACCAAAGGGGCCATCAAGCGTCAGAAGATTGCTGAGAAGCGGCATGAGCGCAATGTAGCCGTCAAGTCGGCAACGCGGACGTTTGTGAAGAAGGCTCGAACGACCATTGAAACAAATGCTGAAGAGGCGCAGCCGCTTATCGTCGCTGCCATTTCGGCTCTGGACAAAGCGGCCAAAAAGGGCGTTATTCATAAGAACAACGCGTCTCGCCGCAAATCGCGCCTCATGAAGGCGCTGAATCGTGCCATGGTGCAGGAGACGGCGGGGGTGGAAACCGCGCCATCGAAACGCGCGTCGCGAGCAAAAGCCGGAGGCTCGGCTAAAGCAGGCACGACTGGTCGTCGCACTACTAAAAAGTAGCCTTCCTGCCGTGTCACGAACACAACTCGCTCACGAGTAAATCGAGACCCGTGGCCGGGTCAGTTTTGCCTTGCTTTAGTTCGTACTCGAGTGCGGCCAGTCCCTCGAAGGTCCCCATCAAGCGTTGCGGCGAGAGCCGCTTCGCCTGCCGAAAATAGCGGTCGGCATAGTAGGGTGGCAGTCTCAACTGAGAAATCAGCTCGCGTTGCTGGCGTCCTGCTTCCTGCCCGAGTCTGATACGCAAAAGAATTCGCATCTGACGTGCCAGCATGCGGATGACATACAGGGCGAATTCGATCGGGTTGGTTGACGCGGATTGAATCTGGCTGTGCACAAGTCCGAGCGCCTGGCTGTCGTCCCCGGCGGCGATCGCGTCTACCAGCGCAAATATCGAGTCTTGCGTGACGGCTCCTACCAGCGTATCCACCGCCGGCACGTCGATCGTACCGCCCGAGCCGGCGTAGGTGGCAAGTTTCTCGAGCTCCGTATCAAGTGCCACGGTATCCGGACCAACCAGCTCGGCGAGCAGCACCGCCGCGTCGCGGTCGATCGCGATTCCGTGTGATCGTGCTCGGGCGGTCAGCCAGCGTGGTACATCGTTCTTGCGCGGCACCGTCAGCGACTGTATCGTGCCACCTGCGTCGCGGACCAGCGCCACCATCAGATTGTCCCCCGTCATACCAGGAGATAGAAGCGTGAGCGCAGTCGTCGGCGCCACGTCTTGCAGGATCCTTCGTATCTCCTCGACGTCGCCGCCTTCCTTCTTCCCTCCTTTGACGCGCGCATGCAGATTGTGAACCAATATCAAGCGTTCCGGGTCGAACAGTCCGGCCGTACGACACGCTTCAGAAAGTGCGCTCAGATCGGCCGTCGCTCCTTCAAAAGTAAGAACGTCGGCACTGTTGTACGCGGTGCGAATTTTTCGCAGTGCGTCGTCGATTTCTATCTGATTGTCGCCGAACAGAAGTGTGACGGGCATGATACCAGACCGTGCTCAGTCCAGCCGGCAATGGAAATCGATCATCGTTGCAGTGCTCCAGATAACGCTCACGGCACATTGCGCCGGTGAAATGGACATCAGTACACTACACCATACGCTTCGGGGGTACCGGATGGTTCGACCAACGATCGCCGTTATCGGCGCTGGTTCGTGTGGAGCCCAGATGGCCGAAACTTGCAGCCGAGGTAGGTCGATTGATCGCCGAGCGAGGTGCCGTGCTGGTTACAGGTGGAGGATCGGGCATCATGGAATCGGCGTCCCGGGGCGCCCACGTCGCCGGCGGCCTGGTTCTGGGCATCCTGCCGGGAACCGACGCCTGTGATGCGAACCAATGGGTGGACGTGGCGATCCCGACCGGCATGGGACAGCTACGCAATGGATTGGTCGTTGCGAGTGCGTCCGCCGTCATCGCGGTTGGCGGTGAGTGGGGCACGTTGTCCGAAATCGCGCTCGCCCGGAAAATGGGTAAGCCGGTCGTCGGACTTCGCACCTGGACCATGGAGAACGAACATGGGGACCCTGGCGACCTCGTGCGCGTCGAATCGGCCGTCGACGCTGTGAACGCAGCGTTTGACTGCAGTAGAAGACCGGAGTAAGTCGTCGTGCCGAGAACTGTCCAGCCGCAATCCGACCAAGATAGCCGCAAACCCGGCCGGCTCCTGCGCGTTCGGCCCGCATACCTCGTTCTTCTGCTGTTCATGGGCCTGTTTGCTTTTAAATTCGTGGAAAAGACGCAGGAGATCAAAACTCTGACGACCCAGGAAGTGGCACTGCAGCGCCAAAACCAGGCCCTGGAGTCACAGGGAGCTCGCACTCGGGCCAATATTGCACGGTATCGCACTCTCAAGTACGTTGAGGAAACGGCACGCTCCATCCTGGGGTATAGGGACCCCGGAGAAACGACGATTCAGACCTCTCCGCCGCATCCCGTGCGCGTCGAGCATGTCAGAGTGGCGCCTGCGCCTGCGCCCCTACGGACGGCCGAAGATCCGGCTGCTCAGTGGTGGCACATCTTTTT
This sequence comes from uncultured Chloroflexia bacterium, assembly GCA_963737125.1. Classification (GTDB taxonomy): domain Bacteria; phylum Chloroflexota; class UBA5177; order UBA5177; family UBA5177; genus JANWJD01. Next base: position 1,252,050 of record CAVTRL010000001.1, read on the forward strand.
TGGGTAGTTGGCGACCGCTTCGACCGTAGTATGGTCAGGTCGATGCACCGATTGCATCCAGGGCACTCGGGTTCTCCAGCGACGAGAGATCGCCCAGGTCTTCCTGCTCCAGGTGTCTTGCCCGTATGACACGCCGCAGAATCTTGGCATTTCGAGTTCGCGGCAAGTCAGTGCAAAAGCGGACGTCGTCCGGCAGTAGAGCCTTACCCATGTGCCGGCCGATTTCCGAGCGTATCTCTCTTCTCAATTCCTCCGACGCCGCATGTCCGCTTTTCAGCACGATAAAGACGACGACCGATTCGCCCTTTATATCGTGCGGCACGCCGATGGCCGCCGCCTCCCGTACCGCTGGATGGCTGACGGCAGCAGACTCCACCTCGGCCGGCCCCACCCGTTTGCCGGCAACCTTCAGGGTATCGTCCGAACGCCCCAGAATGTACCAAAAGCCGTCATCATCGGCCATCGCCCAATCGCCATGCGTCCATATTCCCGGGAAGCGGGACCAGTAGGTTTCTTCGTACCGTTCGCGGTCGTTCCAGAACCCGTGAGTCATACCGACCCACGGCCGCCGGACGACCAGCTCGCCGACGACACCTCGCACGGATTGACCGTTTTCGTCGACGACATCGGCCGCCATGCCGGGAACGGGTGTGGAGAATGATATCGGACGAAGGGGAAGGATCGTATTGCACGAGAGAATGCCGCCCGACGTTTCGGTACCACCGGAGTAATTGATAATCGGGCAACGACTTTCCCCGATGTGCTTGAAGTACCAACTCCACGGCCCGGGATTCCATGGCTCGCCGGACCCTCCCAAAATACGCAGCGAAGACAAATCGTGGTGGGCGGGCCATTGCTCTCCCAGAGGCATCAAGGCCCGTATGACGGTCGGGGATATGCCGAGCACCGACAACCGGTGCCGCGCCACCATCCTCCAGATCCGATCCGGCTCCGGATAATCCGGCGTACCGTCGTAGATGAACAACGTTGCACCGAGCATCAGCGTCCCCATGATTGCCCACGGCCCCATCATCCAGCCGAGATCAGTCAACCAGAACAGCGTGTCGTCTTCCTGTACGTCGAAACAGTGGGCCATGTCCTGGGCGGCCTTGACGGGGAAACCGGCGTGCTGATGAAACGTGCCCTTTGGCCGTCCCGTCGTACCGGACGTGTAGATGATCATGAAGGGATCGTCAGCGGCCGTCTGCGTTGTTTCCAGCGAGCCCGACTGCCGCTGCGCTAAATCGATCCAGTGCACGTCGCGACCCGGGGTCCAGGGCATGTCACCGCTGACCCGTGTGCACACGAGTACGTGTTCGACCGATGGTGCAAGCGCGACAGCCGCGTCCGCGATCGATTTCATCTCAATTTTTCGACCCCGCCGGTAGAATCCGTCCGCCGTGATCAGCAGCCTGGCGCCGGCATCGCGCAGGCGAACCGCAACGGCTTCGGGCCCATATCCCGAGAAGGTAGGGATGTAAATCGCCCCGATTTTCGAACAGGCGAGGGTGGCAATGACTGTTTCGAGCAGCATGGGCATGAAGATGCCCACCCGGTCGCCGCGACCGATTCCTAGCTCCACGAGGCCGCCTGCAACCCGGTTCACCTGTTCGTGCAGCTCTGCGTACGTGAGGCTCTGAACGGCGCCGTCTTCGCCCTCCCACGCGACAGCACGGTGAGCCGATCGCGATCCGGCCGCGTGTCGATCGACCGCATTGGCCACATAATTCATTTTCGCGCCCGGGAACCAGTGAGGCCATGCCGGCCCATCTGATAGGTCCAGCACCCGTTCGTAGGGCTGATACCATTGAAGGTCGAGCTCGTCGCGTACCACGGTCTCCCAAAACCACTCCGGGTCTTCAACGGAACGGGTGTAGAAGTCGGCGTATCGGTCGATCCCATGCTTTGTCATGAGCCGCAGTACTCTGCTTCGTTTGAGGTACTCTTCCGAGGGACGCCAGGAGATATCGGGACGCTCGTCGATCATGGTATGGCTCCTTGCTGGTTCCGCTGATTTCGACGGTACCACGCCTGGGCAAAATACGGTCTGTGACTCTCCGCCGGCGCGAGGGAAAGCAGCTAACGCTGCGGTTCTCGTGTTTGGCCGGATTTAGTCGCGACCGCTAGTGAAAACGGGGTGAATGTAGGTGAACATAAGTGTGGGTGTCGTAGGACTCCCGAACGTGGGGAAAACGCTTCTCTTCAATGCACTGACAAGAAAGAGTACGTCGAGCGGTCGATCGACTACTGCTACGCTTCCTGTGCCGGACCAACGGCTCGACGTCCTGGCCGCCATGTTTAAACCCAAGCGGGTCGTTCCCACCGGTGTGCAAATGGTGGACGTGGCCGGGCTGGTAAAAGGCGGCGCAGCGGAGGGTGGCCTGGGAGGGCAGTTCCTCGGCCAGCTCCAGTCGGTAAATTCACTGGCCGTCGTGTTACGGTGTTACGATCGGCCGGACGTCGGTTTTGGTCCGGAGAAAGCCCAGCCGCTCGACGACCTCGAGGCGATTATTCTCGAGTTGCAGCTTTCCGATCTGGCGCGTGTCGACAAGCGGCTGGAACGTACCTCCAAAGCCGCGCGCTCTCGGGATACGCAGGCTCAGCGAGAGGAGGCCACGCTGCTTGCGCTGCGTGAAGCACTGGATGCGGGCCGGTCCGCGCGCAGTGTCGGAATTTCGGAAGCAGACGCGGCCTCGATCAAGGACCTGGCGCTCACGACATTGAAGCCGATCATCGTCGTGGCGAACGTGGGCGAGGATGACTTGTCGGCGCTCTTCGGGGGAGGTCCCGACGAGCGAGGGGCCAAGGAAATGCTGTCGCGAGTCACCGCCGCTGCTCAAGCTCAGGATGCGGAAGTTGCGGTCGTGTGCGCGCAATTGGAGGCAGAGTTGGCGGAGCTTGAACCCGGCGACGCGCAAGAGTATCTGGCCAGTCTCGGAGTCGAAGATACCGGACTTGCCCGCTTCATATCGGCTGCTTACCGTGAACTGGGGGTGTTGACGTACCTAACCGCGGGTGAGCCGGAAGTGCGCGCCTGGACGGTACGGAAGGGAGCGAAAGCGCCCGAGGCCGCCGGTGTGATTCATTCCGACATCGAGCGCGGCTTCATTCGCATGGAATGTACGCCCTTTGAGAAATTGGCTGAAGCGGGAAGTCCGGCAAAAGCGAAGGAGCTGGGCTACACCCGGCTGGAAGGCAAAGACTACGTCATGCAGGAAGGCGACGTCGTCTACTTTCGCTTCAACGTGTAGATCTACACGCCTTCCGAGCTTCGTCCGCTTTGGCTGTCTTGTTCTTCCACCTCTGCTCCGGTGTAGGTGAACCCGGGAATAATCGCGTCCTCACTGAAGTGGCCCGGGTTCGTCCGCCGTGGAACCATGCTTCCCTCAGCCTCGGTTTTGGGCCTCCGTACCAGGCCCCAACGCCGCACAGCGATGAGCGTGGCCACCGCAGCCAGCGTGCTTCCCACGATAGCGAGTCCCGCAATCTGTAGCGCATTGAGTTCTCTGCGCTCCGTGATCTTCTGATTACCCATAAATTGAAGCTCCTTATCCCTTTCCGCGCTTACGCGCCGCGCAGCGCGCGGCGCCTCCCCTATCCTCGCATCTCGGGCCGGTCTGACAAGAATCGCGGAACATTGAGGAGTAGAGTGTCGGGGTCCGACTTGGCGACACCATGACGACGTTGGGAAACGCCGCGAGACGCCGAAGCACGCGAACATAGTGGGACATTCCATCTCGACCATTCTGCCCGGCTGAATCCTCTTTGAAATCAGGGATTGGGCAGCGCGAACACGAGACGAGTGTTTTCGGCCTGCGCGGCTTGGCCAGAAGTGATGTAGCCGTCCTGTGCCATGTCGGTTAGTACCGTGTTCTTCCGGGCGACGACGGCGGCCGAGTAGGGGTGGTCACCGTACACCGAGGGGGCCTGCGGCATGGCTGCCAGAAAGGCAGCTTGCGGTAGCGAGAGCTGGGCGGCGTTGACTCCGAAATAGACCCGAGCCGCCGCCTGTGCACCGTACGCGCCCTGGCCGAAGTACGCGGCGTTGAGGTACTCTTCCAGGATTTCGGCTTTCGAATACTCGGTGTCGATGGCCCAGGCGAGAGCCATGGTGCGAAGTTTGCCGTGTAAGGTGCTGTCGTCGTGCACGATCATGCGCTTCGCCAGCTGCTGCTCCAGGGTGCTTCCTCCCTGGTCAATATGTTGGTGTTGTGTGTTGACCCACAGCGCTCGCACGATTCCGACCGGATCGATCCCCGGGTGGTAGTAAAAGCGTCGATCTTCTATCGCGACTATCGCGTGCAGCAGATTGGGCGAGATTTGACTGGTAGGTACGTACGTTCCGCCGTGGCTCGCGACTTCCGAGCTCACGAGCGCCGGAATCTCTCGCGCTTCGCTCCGCAGGCCGGGCGCGTACACTCGCCACACGTAGACTCCGGCCGCCAAACACAGCAGGGCACCTACGAGGAGGACGAATGCGATTCGCCGAATGCGATGACGCTTTGCCCGCACCCGAGTCGGTTGGGTCCAGGTGTGTCGAGAACGGGTGCGCTGGGCGTTGTAGCGAGTGGCCATATGGACGCAGGATATCAGAATCCGGAAAAGCCGCCCTACCAGTCGGGACTCGTCACACCATTTGCCGCGCACGCGTTATATACGATGACGCTCACCGACCAATCTTCACGAATGGACTCCAACACATGAAAATCACCATTATCATGCTCCTCGTCGGAGCATCCACCGGCGTAACGCCCCTCGGAGCGTATAGCGCACCCCTCCGCGCCGGCACGGCGGCCATGAGCGGCAATCGCACCGATCAAGCGGTTCTCCAGCGGGCGGCAGTTCGGCTCCAGTCGCTAGGCACGTCCCGGACGATACGGACTCTCCGGCGCAATCCAGACATTCAAACAGCCCAAATGGGCCGCGACGGCCAGACAGTGGACGTGCGATTCCGAGACGGCAGTGACTCGCTCATTCTGCCTCGAATTGAACGCTCGGTGTCTATCGGCCCCGAACGTCGATTGATCCGTGCCGAGTCTGTGGCCAATGGGCCCTCGGGCGGGAAAGCCGCGGTCTGGGAGCCGTTCGCCACCGAGCTCGGTCTGGGGCCGAGCGCGGGTACGAGCGAAACGCAGGCGCTGCAGAGCGCCGGATTCACAGTGGACTCGGAATACGACAGTGCGGTTACCGTCGGTCTGGTTGCCTCGATGGCCCAATACAACGTCGTGTACATGCACACTCATTCCGGTGTGAGCGCGTCTGGAGACGGTGTGGTGGCTACCGGGGAGCCGGTAAACGGCGACCCGTCCGTGGCCCCGCTCCTGGCGGATGGGAGCGTCATTAAGGTCGGTGTGGCGGGAAGCACCCAGACCTACTATGGGATCACTTCCAAATTCATTTCGACGCACCTGGGCCGGTTCCAGCCGCATGCGCTGCTTTTCATCAATGGGTGCGCACTGTTGAGCTCCTCGACGTTCTGGCAGACACTCAGTGCGCAAGGAGCGGGGGTACTTATCAGCTGGGATCAGAACGCTGCGGCGAAAGACGACTTTCTCTCGGCGGCCGCGTTCTTCAACGTCATGCTGGGCGGGACGTCGGTCTCGGACACCCTGACGACACTGCGTACCGCCGGTTACGGAACCAGTAGCGATAACGGAGTTCCGGCATCCCTCGGCTACGTGGGCGACGGTGCCATCACGCTCAGCGCGACCGTCACCGGAGGGGGCACCGCTCCGCCGCCGACCGTTACCGCCGCGCCGCCAACCGCCGCACCGCCGACCGGCGTACCTCCTACCTCGACAGCCTCACCTGCTCCCACATCGACCATCGTGCCGTCTCAAACGAGCACTCCGGTACCGGCGACTTCATCGCCGACACCACACTATGCGCCGACGCCGGTTTCCGCGCAGATATCGCTCGTTTCACCCATCAAACCCGGGAAGGATCAGAGAATCGTGGTGAGCCGGGTAATCGCAGGCTCTCCGGTGACGGCGCGGGTGACGTACCCAAACGGCCAGACCGCAGATTTTAGCGGGACGGCCAACGCCAGCGGCACCGCTCGTATCACCTTCGTCCAGCACCCAGGAAAGCTCACCCGCTTCGTACGAACCGCGACCGTTCAGATCACCGCAACGACCGTTTCCGGTCAGGCCACGAGCAGTTTCAAGTACCTCATTGCATTTCGCAAAGTCGACCTGGTGGCCCCGCCCAGCGCTTCGGTACACGGACGTGTTTCCATCTTCGTCCACGCGGCGAAGCACCGCGATGTCACCGTCACGATCCATCCGGGGCACAGAAAAATCGTTGTCAAACGCGGCGTCACCGGGGATCGAGGATGGCTCAAAATACCCTACACCATCCCCGCGAAGATCAAACCGGGCGGGGTGATCTCGCTGCATGCCCAGGTGCGCTTGGTTCGGAAAACGATTGGCGCATCACTTTCCGTCCTGGTGGACTGACCGCAGCTCTACCGTGGAGCGTTGAAAGCTGCACATCCGAGAACGAAGAAAATAGAAAGGAGGGTGCAGGCCGGCCCGCACCCTCCGGAGACATCGAGCGGAACGCGATTCTCTAGTTAGGAATCATCAAGCTGTGCAGGTGGCTACCGCGAGCGACCGGATAGGCTGCGGTCGGTATCCCGGAAAGCACGCCCACGATCGTGCCGTTCTGGATCAAGAAGCAATACGTAGCCTGCGGGACGAACGAGCTTCCCGAGTACACCGACGGGGCAACCGGATAGTTCATGCCGCCTACTGTGAAGGTGTTGTATGAGTACACCGACAGAACGCCGCATATTTCGTTGACCGCGGCCAGATTCGACGTCACATTCAACGCCGTGACGATTGAGTTGACAAACGTGAATTGAATGCAGACGTTGCTGTACTGAGGCAGTGTGCTGATCGCAACACCCGTCATTTGCGCGTTCGGCGCGATCGAGAACGTTTGGCCCCCGATTGTCACTGACCCGTACGAATTGCTGTAGAGCGAGGGAGGTACGTACGCCGACACGGTCCCGCACAATTGCGTCGTGCTGCCGACCGTTCCAGTTCCGTTCACCGTCACATAGGTGGTGTTCGAGCACGCCTGGCCAACAAATCCGTATTCGGTGGCGCATGCCTGGTTTGTGATCACCCCGCTGAAACTGGTCACAGGTTGGGTCGTGATGCTAACGCTTCCGACCGACCCGGAAAGCGGTGCTGCCGGGACGTTGTTGATGGTGCAGATGACCGTCGCCAGACTGCCGCTGGGCGGGCCCGGAGCGCAACCGGTCGACGCGGAAACCACGGTTTGTCCCGGCTGGATCGTATCGACAATCGTAAGTTGCGAAACGGTCTGGTTTGCAGTGTTTTGATACTGTACGGCGTAGGTAATAGTGTTACCGGCCATGTTTTGCGTGGAACATCCGGAGCCACTGCTGCACGCCGAATATCCGGAATTCGTTTGCACGTATTTCGACACAATCAAGTTGCCTAGCGTGCTCGTGGGGCCGGTGGGTCCAGTGGGGCTGGTGGCGCCGGTGACACTGAAGGGTGCGCTCTCGGAGTAACCGGTGATGGAACTGTACAGCGCCACGGCGTAGGTGTTGGGCGGAACGTTCGGCACTTGAAACGATGCATCAACCGTTCCGCCATACACCGCGGCCGAGCCAATCGCTGCCCCGGCAAAGTAAACCGCGACCGTTGACGATGAGAAACCGCTTCCCCGGACGGTAAACGTGCTTCCGGCCGGTCCCGCGCCGGGAGTCACCGTTATTACTTGACCGGCGGCGGATGCACCCGAGGGTTGGCTCGCTAATCCGGCCAACGAGACGCATAGAGCAAGACACGTGAGCCATGTGCCAATCCGTTTTGGTAGTACCATCATCCTTCTCCTCATGCGACGAAACCTTCCACGGGAAATAAGCGCCCATGGGCACTGGGAAACCCGGTATTCCGCGTCCCACCATTGCGGATGCGGCACACCTCCTTCTCTACTGTAAGGGAGTTTCGAAGACGGTCGTGGTTGTGTCTCGTGTTCCACATGACGGACGGCACACGAGTTGCCCGCAAGCTCCCGTCCTACTAGGCTTAACGCCGTTCAGGGGCGCTTTGTAACCGGATAGGGGGAACTTTGATCCTCTATTTTATCGTCACCGGGAGAGCATATCGAAGTGCAATCGTCCCCAGCGAAGTGAGTGTCAGATTCCGAGCCTGCGGCCGGATGATCGCCATGACGGCCGGCTCATCCAGCGGCACGATTGGCAGGGAGCGGGTAGCCACAAACGCCGCCCGTCGCAACAATTGGGTCCTGCGTGGATCGAGCGGACTGTACGAGTCGGCAAGCGCGACCGTCGCGTCGTACGTATGTTTGGACCAGCCGGTAACGTTGTCCCGCGAAGATCCAAGCTGAGTCCCAAGGAAGTCTTGAGGATCGGGATAATCACCGCCCCACCGCACCAGAGCCAGGTCGAAATCCCGGGCATTCAAGACGCGAGTGTAATTGGACGCGTTCAAGCGCTGAATACGGACATCAAGCTGTAACGATCGCAGCCACGAAAGCTTCAGGGCGCGGGCCAGTCCCGCCAGCCGGTCGTCCTGAGTGGTCACCATCACGATCGACGGAAAGTTTTTACCCTCTGGATACTTTGCGCGGGCAAGATAGGTGGAAATCGAAGCCTGCTTGGTCCATAGCGGGAGTACAATGCCCAACGCTGACGGCACCAGGCTCTTGCTGGTGAAAACGGCCGTGCCCATGGATGTCGCCGCCATGCCTGGCCGGATGGCAGCGGCGAATGCCCGCCGGGCATTCAATCGAGCGAACGGTAGGCGCGTGGTATTGAAAGCGAGGTAGTCGAGTGCCAGAGCGGGAACGCGCTGGACGTCAGGCAGACCCGGAGAGACGCTTTGGCCGGCCGGCAAGCCGGAGATAATGTCGGCTTTCCCTGCTCTGTAGGCCGACACAGCGGCGCGCAGTGAAGCAAAACGAATGGTGATACGTGCTGGGCCAACGCGGCCGGCATAAAAAAACGGGTTCCGTACCAACTTCAAATAACCGCTGTGGTGCCAGGATTTCACCTCATACGGCCCGAATCCCATGGCATGGTCGGTCCAGGCCGCGCCATATCTCGCCGGCAGGGAGGGCAGTGGTACAAACGACGATGGAAACGCCAGCTCGGACAGAAAATGCGCGGCGGGCTTGACAAGCGTAATTCGCACGGTGCTTCGGTTTGGTGCGGTGATCCCACTCGGTTTGGCCCCGGACGTACTGCCGGCTATGAGCTGCAGGTAAAACGGGGCGGTGCCGGCGGGGCCCTCCGGGCCGAGGGCTCGATCGAGCGCCTGCACAAAGTCGGCCCCGGTAACCCGTGTGCCGTTCGCAAACCGGAGATTGCGCCTCAGGTGGAATGTGTACACCTTTCCATCGCGCGAGATCGTCCAGCTCGTCGCGCCGTCCGGCTGTACTCGAAGGTGCGTATCGAGACGAACCAGACCTCCGTAAATCAGAGAGGTCACGCTGATCGAGGTCGGATCGGCGGCGAGCGCCGGATCAAGGGTCGGTACATCCGGGACGCCGGCGATGTCCCATGTGACGCTCGATAGTGCGGGAACAATCGAAACGGTGGCTGTGGCGGGTGACGCAATCTTCTTCGAGCCGCACCCGGCCAGGAAGACGGCAACGACGATGGTCGACAGTGCGCGGCGCATAGAACGGGCCTCCTGTAAGCAGGAGGAATTGTACCCTTGTGTACACCGGAAGCGCACGCGCTGCGTTCCTTCCGCGTTGGACGTCGACGGCCGAAAGGGCGCCCAGGTTGGGGAGAGACCGCGTGATGACAGGCGCTGGGAATGGATGATGCTCGCTGCACCAGCGCCTGCGCAGTCCGGAACCGGCTAGTGGTTCAGCAACACTCTTTTTCGGACTCGGTCAGCCAGGTGTCGCCAAAATCTCGCAACGCTTCTATAACCGGGAGGGCCGCTACACCCTTCTTGGTCAATGTGTACTGCACTCTCGGCGGGATTTCGCGAAACGACTCACGTTTGAGCATGCCATCGCTTTCCATCTGCCGCAATCGGTCCGCGAGCGTCCGGGGGCTTATCCCTCCCGATGCACCTTCAAGTTCCGAGAAGCGCTGTGACCCCTTCGCCAGGTCTCGCAAAATGACAAGCGTCCAGCGATCCCCGAGGAGCCGTGCCGCGTTGGCGATTGAGCAGACGGTGAGAGTGCGCGTCTTTACCGCATTCATGCCGTCTCCTTTCCGGTTTCTACCCACCACTATACCACGTTGCTATCAAAGTGGTAGTTACTATATACTAGGTAGTAAAGATTCTAAAGGAGATTCTTCATGGCCCATCCGGTAGCAATTTCAGATAACTCGTTCCAGACCGAGGTTATCGACGCGTCCAAACCAGTGCTCGTTGATTTTTGGGCAGAGTGGTGCGGACCCTGCAAAATGATCGCCCCCATCCTCGAGACAGTCGCTGATGAGTACGATGAACAATTGAAAGTCGTCAAGCTCGACGTCGACGCCAACCCAAAGACGATGGCAAAGTTTCGAGTACAGAGCATCCCCACGCTGATCCTTTTCAACAACGGGGAGCCGGTGGAGCGAATTGTTGGGTATATGCCCAAGGAGCGTCTGCTGAGCAAGGTGAGACCGCACCTCGAGGCACCTGCTACCGCGTAAGCGCTTGAAGTCCTCAGCCGTGTGCCGCACCGTTCACGTGCGCGGCACACGGCTATTTTTGTCTACCATGAGGCACAGACGGAGGTTGTTCCATCACGAGCTCGGTCCCGCCCGATGTCCGTTTGCGCTATGCCGTTGGAGGCATGGTTCCCGATCGCGTGCTGTTCCCGACCGATGACCGGGAAGTCGCGGAAGCACTGCGGCAGGCTGCGATTCATCGCGACCAGGTTATACCGGTTGGTGGCGCAACCATGCTCGATATTGGAAACAAGCCGGCCGGTTACACGGTCGCGGTCGACACGCGAGCGCTCTCCGGAGTTGTCGAATATAACCCCGGCGATCTGACGATCGTTGCTCGAGCCGGGACGACGTTGTCAGTCCTTCAAGAAACAGTCGCCGAGAACGATCAATTTCTCGCGCTCGATGCACCCTATCCGAACATAGCAACGGTCGGAGGAGTGCTGGCCTCGAATTCAACCGGCCCACTTCGATTGGCGTACGGAAGCCCACGGGACGTCGTTATCGGCACCCGCGTGGCACTGCCCGGCGGAGAGATTGCCCGCAGCGGGGGCAAAGTGGTCAAGAACGTGGCCGGATACGACCTCTCGAAATTGTTCATTGGTTCGTATGGAACGCTGGGGATCATAGTCGAGGTTGCAGTGCGGGTGTCTCCCCGCCCGCAGGCGAGGCGGGTATTCGCCGTACCGGCCGAGGACGATCCGGCCGGGAACAACGCGTCGCGCTTGGTACAGAGCCTGGGCGCCACTGTCCTCTGTATCGCCTTCGTAAATGCACCGCTTGCCGCCACCGTCGGATTGGGCGGCGCGTCGCTGGTGGTCGTGATCGGCGGCCTGGCTCGCACCACCGACGAAGTAGTCGAACGGGCCGGCTCACTGCTGGCCCCGAGGCCCGTGACCGTGCTCGCGGAAACGCACGCTGCCGATATTCTGGCACGCCTCAGGGACCTACCAGGTCGGGCCACGGCTCGTGTGTGGAGTCCCGACCTTTCCATCCTCACGCGTTTCCCGGCCGTCGAATCGCTCGAAATCGTCGCGTATCCCACGTTTCACACGGCGTACGTGTGCGCGCCCCGGTGGTCGAGTGACGACTTTGAAGCGGCTCGCGCACTCGTGAACGGAGAACGCGGCCAGGTGGCGAAACTGCACGGCGGACCGGCACTGGACTCCGTCTCGACGTGGGGCAAGGTTGGCCTCGAGCTCTCGCTGATGCGTGCTGTCAAAGCCACGTTTGACCCGGAATCCGTCATGAGTCCCGGGCGCTTCGTGGGTGGCATCTAACCCGGCCACTGATACAATTCGAGCGGCGGCCGAACCTAAACGATGTAGTACGGGGTTATAAATGGCGGGACGTTGCTTGCTGGTGGTGCATGCGCACCCCGATGATGAAGTGTTCTCAACCGGTGGCATTCTGGCAAGGTACGCCGAGGAAGGCGATCGTGTGGTGGTCGTCTATTGCACCAACGGCGATGCCGGCGAGATGTACGATCCCGACTACGATGCCGAACGGGACCTACCGCGGCTTGGCGAAATTCGTCAGGCCGAAGCGCGCCGGGCATGCTCGCTGCTCGGCGTCACCGATGTGTTTTTTCTGGGATATCGGGACTCCGGAATGAAGGATACCGACGAGAACCACAACCCCACGAATTTTGCCAACGCGCCGCTCGCGGAGGCCGCGGAGCGTCTGGAACGCATTATGTCTGAAACCGCTCCGCAAGTAGTCGTGACCTACGACACGGATGGTGGATACGGTCATCCGGATCATGTCAAGACGCATGAAGTTACTGATGCGGCCTTTGAGCACTATCTGGCAAACGGTGGCGAGGATGCCATGCTGTACTACTCGGCGCGCTCGCGGGAAGGGTTCCGCGAGTACGTGGAAACGCTTCGCCGCTACGATGTCGAAGTACCGTGGGTGAAGGGCGATTTCAATTTCGATGCGTACGGAGTGCCGGAGTCGGAAATCACTGCTAACGTCGATATCAGCAAGTACGTGCCGTTAAAGAAGGCCGCGCTTTCGGTTCACAAAACGCAGATCAAGCCGGATTTTTTCTATTTGAGGATACCGGACGAGGCTCTGGCGGCCGCCGCCGGCCGCGAGTACTTTGTACGTATATCACCACCACCCGAGCCCGGAAGGACGGTCACCGACCTCTTCAGCACCTGAGAGGAAATCCCGGGCGTCCACAGCCGGAATTATCGTCGCTGCCGGGCGGTGATGATAGCTGCCAGGACCGTCAGCGGAAACAGGATTGCGAGCAGCAGCACGGTTGCGCCACGAAGCACCTCGCCGGTGACCGTGAGCAGTGTCGGGTCCATCCAGGCGACCAGTGGTGCGGGACCCACCTACCGGTGCTCCTGAGTCATCCGCAAGAAATTTTCGAGCAATTTCGGGCCGTCGACCGTGAGGATTGACTCGGGATGGAATTGCACTCCCTCGATAGGGAACTCGCGATGACGCAGCGCCATTATGGTGCCGTCCTCCGACCGGCCCGTCACCTCCAGGGAGGTCGGCAAGGTCGATTCGTCGATTATCAACGAATGATAGCGAACCGCCTGAAACGGTGAGGGAAGGCCGCGCAGAACTCCGGCTTGCGTATGGAAGACACGCGAGGTCTTTCCGTGCATGAGCACCGGTGCGCGTACGACGTGACCGCCGAAGGCATCGGCGATACACTGATGACCGAGGCAGACCCCCAGCACCGGAGTAACGGGACCTATTTCCCGCAGTACGTCGCTCGAAATGCCGGCTTCACCGGGACTGCCCGGACCCGGCGATATCACGATTCCCGCGGGATCGAGAACCCTGATCTCCTCCACCGAGAGATCGTCGTTGCGGACCACCTGCACCTCGGTGTCCAATACCGACAGCATCTGAAAAAGATTGTACGTAAAGCTGTCGTAGTTGTCGATGAGCAGGATCATTGAAGCCCTCCGGCTGCTTCAAGCATGGCACGCGCTTTGTTCAGGGACTCGATATATTCGCGTTCCGGAACCGAGTCGGCCACTATGCCGGCCCCCGCTTGCACGTGCAGAGTTCCGTCCTTGACGACGCCGGTGCGAATAGTTATCGCCGTCTCCATGTCGCCCCCCTTACCGATGAAGCCCACCGCTCCGGCGTATGCGCCACGAGTATCGTCTTCGAGCTCGGCAATGATGCTCATCGCTCGTATTTTGGGCGCTCCCGACACTGTTCCCGCGGGAAAAGCCGCTCGCAGCGCATCGAAGGATGTGCAGCCCGGTTTGAGCCGCCCCGTGACGTCGGTCACCATGTGCATGACGTGGGAAAAATGCTCGACGCTCATAAAATTTGAGACTTCGACGGTGCCTGCGACGCTCACTCGACCGACATCGTTGCGCGCCAGATCCACCAGCATTAGATGCTCGGCACGTTCTTTCTCGTCTCCGGTCAAGTCTTCAGACAGCGCCGCATCCTCTGCCCGATTGCGGCCACGAGGACGTGTGCCGGCAATTGGCCGTGTCGCCACCACATCGCCTTCGACCTGGATCAACAGCTCGGGAGAGGCGCCCACGATCTGGTGATCACCCATATCCAGGTAGTACATATACGGCGAGGGACTCACCGTGCGGAGGCGACGATAGAGACCAAATGCGTCACCCGACAGCGGCATACTCAGGCGCTGCGAAAGGACAATCTGCAGGATGTCGCCGGCCTGTATGTGTTCTTTGCCGCTCCGCACCATGGACTGGAATCGCTCCATGCCTACGTTGCTTTCCGGGCGAAGCGGAAGTGGGGAGGGGAGCGCCGGCGCGTCCACCGGTCGCGATAGCCGTTCCGCGATGTCGTCGATGCGAGCCACCGCCGCTGCATACGCCGCGTCAATCGACGTCCCGGGCCAGGCGTGGCTCACGATCCGTATCTTGCGCTTCACATGGTCGAATATCAGAACGGTGTCAACGTCCAGAAGCGCGGCATCGGGCAATCCCAGAGGATCGTGCCGGGCTAACGGAAGCGTTTCGAACCATCGGGCGGCCTCGTAGCTGAGGTACCCCACGGCTCCCCCCTCGAACCGAGCGTCGGACGGGCGATGCGGTCCGTAGGCGTCGACCAGCGATTGAACAGCCCCCAGCGGGTCCGAGCAGGGTGCTGGCTCCTCACCGTCGAACCAACTGGTACCGTGCGCAACCCGTAATACTCGTCTCGGCTCGGATCCGATAAACGAGTAGCGGCCGAGGCTTTGCCCTCCCTCAACGCTCTCGAGTAAAAAACTCGGACCTGCGCGCCGCACCTTCAGATACGCCGACACCGGCGTGTCGAGATCGGCCAACACTTCCCGCGATACCGCGATAGGGAATGTGCGGAAATCCACCCGCCTACAGTCGTTCAGGCTCGGAAAATACTCGTCGGTCACGCGTCTCCTCCCGTCATATCGAGATCGGGACGGAGCTGAACGGCATCCCGCAGGTAGGCATGCTGGATCGGCCCGGGTATCTCGGCGTGGATCAGCACGCGGATGCAGCGCGGAAGCGCTCCCGAAACATCCGCTTCCTGCAGATCGAGCAACGGGACGTCCCATCCCATGGAGCGCGCTGCCGCGGCCGGGAAACAGGCATTCAAATCGGGCGTCAGAGTGAAGAACACGCTCACGATATCGTCAACTTTCAAATTATTTCGATCGGCAAGAGCGGCGAGCAACGCTCGCGTTGCTTCCACGATTGCCGTTTTGGTATTCGCCTCCACGGTTATCGCCCCGCGTAATGCCTTCATCGGGCGTCCTTCTCCAGGATCTGCAATAGCCCGTGGAGCGCCACGACATAACTGTGTGCGCCGAAACCGGCAACCTGGCCACGACAAACCGGAGCTATGACCGACGTGTGGCGCCACTCCTCCCGAGCCGCCGGTAGCGACAAATGGACTTCAATGACCGGGAAGTCTACCGATGCCACGGCATCTCTCAAGGCGTAGCTATAGTGCGTGAAGGCACCCGGGTTGAAGATGCATCCGTCTGCCCACTGGCGCGCCTCGTGCAGCGCGTCGATCAGACTGCCCTCGTGATTGCTCTGGACGGTTTTCAAAATTGCGGCGCGCAGCTCGCCCTGACGTCGCAGCTCTTCATCGATCTCGAAGAGGGAGGTAGTGCCGTAGACGTGCGGCTCTCGCGAGCCGGTCAGATTGAGATTGGGGCCGTGCAGAACCAGAATGTTACTCATACGGCCGCTCGCGTCGTATCGAAGATCTGTTCGATTTCGCCGATCGATATCTCCACCACGGTGCCGGTTCCAACTGACGTTGGAACGGCAACGCGCAGTGTATCGTTCTTCCGTTTTTTGTCACGGGCGATGTGATGCACCACCCGATCGACACGCGCCGCCGGAAGGTCCACAGGGAGTGAAAAGCGTTTCAACATGGCCAGGAGATCATCGAGGACCGTCCGGTCGCACCAGCCTCGATCGACCGCCAGCCGGGTCTCCGCTACCATGCCGATGCTGACTGCGCGGCCGTGCGAGAGCGTAAAGTCACTCGCCGCCTCGAGGCCGTGACCGATCGTGTGCCCGAAATTCAGCAGCATGCGTTCTCCGTGCTCGAGCGGATCTCGCTGCACAACTCCCACCTTTTCCGCCGCGGCTTTTCTAATCACGTGCGGGTGGTCGAGAATGCAGTCCGGAGGAATGGAGCGCAAGTCCGCGACGAGCTGTGACGATAATATAAACCCAATTTTTATGACCTCAACCAGGCCGTCCAGGAGCGTGTCATGGGGCAAAGTTCGCAGTAATGTTGGGTCGATTGCGACGATCCGCGCCGGTTTAAACGCTCCAATGAGATTTTTTGTGCCTTGAAAATCGACGCCGACTTTTCCGCCGATCGAAGCGTCGACCTGGGCGAGCAGGGTCGTGGGCACCAGCACCAGCGCGAGGCCTCTCAGGTAGGTTGACGCCAGAAAGCCGGCCATGTCGCATACCACCCCACCGCCCAGGCCGATCACTGTTGCATGTCGATCGAGGCCGAAGCCTGCCGCCGCGGTGTACATTTCGTGTACCGTCTCGAGTGTTTTATGCGCCTCCCCGGCCGGAACCACGTGCGTGTGCATCGTCAATCCGGCTGCTCGCAGCGATCCGGTCACTACTTCCAGCGCATCCAGGGCGGCCACCGTGGAATCGGTCACAAGCAATGCATTCCCTGTCAGCCCGTACTCACGCAAGCGCGCGCCCAGACGGGCCGCGGAACCTGCCGCCACCAGGACGTGAAACGGTTCTTCATGCGCGACCGAGTAGGAAGCCGCGAGGTCGAAGTGATGCATTTCGGCGATGGCGTCGGCGACTTCGTCTGGCGAACGGTTGGTGGTGTCGATGCGCGGGTACGACGAGTACACGGCCTGACGAGCGCCCAACAAGGCTTCGAGTCCGGCCGTACTTCGATCGTTCAGCAGTGGGCGTTCCACCGTACCGGCCGCTCGTCGCAGGGTGGACCCCAGATCGCACTCCAGGCAGACCACAAAATGATGGGACGTGAGCAGTCCCCGGTTCTCGCTCGACAGCAGAGTGCCGCCACCAGTCGCTATGACCGCGTCCGGAACCTCGATAGCTTCCTGGAATACGCGGGCTTCGATGCGGCGGAACTCGGCCTCGCCGTGCCGCTCGAAAATATTCGCAACGGTGCAGCCGGTCGACCGCTCGACTTCCGAGTCGGTGTCGATAAACGTCATACCGAAACGTTGCGCCAGAATCTGACCGACCGTGGATTTGCCGGAAGCCATGAAGCCGGTGAGGACGAGGCTGTTCAACGCGCCGCCGGCCTGTAATGTTCGTGGATCTCGGCGATGCTGTCGCCTCCGAATTTCTCCAAAAAGGCATCCGCGACGACGAACGCGACCATCGCCTCGCCCACCACGCAGGCCGCGGGCACCGCGCAGATATCTGAGCGCTGATACTGGGCAAGCGCTTCCTGGCCGGTCTGTACGTCGATGCTTTGCATGGGCGTAAGTGTTGTCGATATAGGCTTCATGGCGCCCCGCACGATGAGCGGCTCGCCATTGCTCACGCCCCCTTCCAATCCTCCGGCACGGTTGCTCCCGCGCCTCGGGCGATCTTCTCCCGGCAGAATGGCATCGTGTGCCCTCGTCCCGGGAGTCCGAGCATTGTCGAACCCACTCCCGATCTCGACTCCTTTGATTGCCTGGATACTCATGACGGCCTGTGCCAATCGGCCGTCGAGCTTGCGATCCCACTGCACGTAGCTGCCGAGACCGACCGGTATATCGAGTACCTGCACTTCGAACACGCCGCCCAGGGTGTCACGCTCTCGCCTGGCCGTGTCGATGGCATCGATGAATCGTTGCTCGGCGCTTTGATCGGCCACACGTACTTCCGACGCTTCGACCGCTTCGCGCGCGCCGCTTTCACTCAGGTCCGCGCTCTCGACCGATTGATCGCCGATTGAAATGACCTGGCCGGCGACGATGACGCCAAACTCCGCGAGGAAGCATTTGGCCAGGGCACCGACGGCTACCCGCATGGCGGTCTCACGGGCGCTGGCACGTTCCAGTACCGTTCGCATGTCCGCGAGTCGGTATTTCGTTGCTCCCGCCAGATCGGCGTGGCCGGGTCGCGGGATGGTGAGCACGGGCTTGTCGCGCTTTTGTTGATTGGCATAGTCGCGATTCTCCACGCGCAGCGCAATCGGCGCGCCCGTGGTCCGGCCGTTTTCCATGCCGGCGAGCCACTCGATATGGTCCTTTTCGATTTTCTGTCGACCGCTGCGCCCATATCCGCCCTGACGCCGCACCAATTCGCGGTCGACAGCCGCTGTGTCGACTTCCAGACCCGCGGGCATTCCATCAAGGATCCCGGTCAGCGACGGGCCATGGGATTCCCCGGCCGTTAAGAAGCGGAGCATTATGCAACCTCCGAAAGGGCGGCGCGGCAGGCCGCCCGCATGGCAACTGTGTTTGGTTCAATTCCGGTCCAGAGTCGAAACGCCTCAGCCCCCTGTTGCACCAGCATCTCGATTCCGTCGACTGCGATGCACCCCCGAGCGCGCGCCAACTCGACCAGCGGGGTCACACGGCCGTACACCAGATCGATAACCACGGTACGCGATGAGAGACGAGCAGATGGCGGAAGCGGTGACTGGTACAGGTGCGTCATTCCGATTGGCGTGCAGTTCACCACGATGTCGGAAGCCTCGATAATTCCCGCGGCAGCCTCGCTCTCAAGGGAGTCAGCACGTGCGGCGTCCCCGAAACGCGAGCTCAAGCCGGACGCGGGCGCTAGCCGGCGAGCGAGAATCGTGATGCATGCTCCCATCGGAATCAGCGCGTGCACGACCGCCTTCGCCGACCCGCCTGCTCCCAGCACGACCGCCGACTTCCCAACGAGATCGAGTCCCAGAGACCGAACCGTTGCCTGGAAACCCGGTGCGTCGGTATTGTGTCCTCTCCACCCTTCACTTCGGCAAACGATTGTGTTGACCGCGCCGATGTCGGCGGCCCACCGGTCGAGCGAATCGAGGTGCTGAACGATTGCCTCCTTGTGGGGAATGGTCACATTCAGTCCCTGGTATCCCAACGTTCGGGCCATTGACACCCAGCCGAGAAGCGAGTCCGGAGATACCAGTTCGGCGGTGTATGTGGCAGGAATGTGAGCTGCGGCAAAGGCGGCCTCGTGCATCACAGGGGAAAGACTGTGCGCGATGGGGTCACCGATGACCGCATAGCGGTCAGGCTGCGTCAATGTTCCCCCCCAGTGCCCGAAACACCCCGACAAATCCTGGAAACGACACGGACGCCGCTTCCGCACCGTCGATGGTCGTGCTTCCACGCGCCACCGAACCCGCTACCGCGAGCATCATAGCTATGCGATGATCCCCATGGCTCGTCACCGCCGCAGCACGAAGCTTCGTCGGTCCGATGATTGTCCAGCCGTCACTGCGTTCGGTGATATTTGCGCCGAGCGTTGTAAGCTCGTTCGCGACGGCGGTGATTCTGTCCGTTTCTTTCACCCGCAGCTCGGCCGCACCCTGAATAACGCTTTCTCCCGCTACTTGCGTCGCCAGCAGGGCGATCAATGGAAGCTCATCGACCAGCGAAGGGACATCGCGCGAATCAATCTGGATGGGTCGATGTAGACCTCCGGAGACGGTTGCGGTACCGCGCGGCTCGCCCGCTTCGACTCGTTCGCGCGACGTGCTGACGGTCGCCCCCATTCGTTCGAGTACTGAGAGCACGGCACTGCGAGTCGGGTTCAGACCAACCTCGTCGATGGATACTTCCGATCCCGCCAGCGCGGAAGCGCCCAGTAGAAACGCAGCGGAGGACATATCGCCGGGAATGTGACACACAAATCCGCGCGGAGGCTGACTCCGTGTCACGCTGACCCTGCCGTCTCTGACCTTGATGGCGAGACCCAACGCCTGCATCATTCGCTCCGTGTGATCGCGCGCCCCAACGGATTCCTGAACACACGTCTCCCCGTCTGCGAATAGCCCGGCGAACAAGATCGCGGACTTTACCTGAGCGCTCGCGATAGGAAGTTGATAGGTAATTCCTCGCAACGCGCTTCCCCGGATATGCAGGGGGGCGTAACCCCTCTGCGTCGCGATCTCCGCCCCCATCAATACGAGTGGGTCGACCACCCGGCCCATGGGACGCCCCCGTAGTGATTCATCTCCATCCAGACACGACTCGAACCTCTGACCGGCGAGAATACCCGAGAGAAGCCGCATGGTCGTGCCCGAGTTTCCCGCGTCGAGGTCATGCGCGGGCGCCCTGAGCTGTCCGCCTGAGCGAATCTTGACCGTCGTGCCGAGCAAATCGATTGTGGCTCCCAACGCGGTCATGCAGCGCGCCGTTGACAGCACGTCTTCGCCACTCGGTAGATTATGGATGGTTGATTCGCCGTCCGCTAAAGCCGCGAACATGAGCGCGCGATGTGCAATGGATTTGTCACCCGGGACGGTCGCAGCACCGGCCAGAGACGCGGGATTCACCACCCATTTCACGCGGGCACCGAAGTCGCAACTCGGGCGGCTACCGTATTGGCCAGGAGCATAGCCTCTTCCATGCGTTCTCCATCACTGTCGGCAATGAGCCGTCGCAGGCGGGCGAGTTGACCCGCGCACTCATCAAGCGCGGTGACGATATTTGATGAGTTCAAAGACAGGATATCCCGCCAAACGGACCACGGACTCGCGGCCAGTCTTGTCATGTCGCGCAGGCCCGGACCGGCCAGACGATCATCCCCGTCCGACAGCGAGAGGACGAGTGCAATCGATAGAAGCTGTGCCAGATGGCTGGTACGGCCCACTATTTCATCATGCTCGGCGGCAGTAAGAAATACCGGTAACGCACCAAGCTCGGTGACCAGGGATCGGGCGTAATGCGTGGCCGCTTCATCGGTAGCGCCACTGGGAACAAGTGCGAACGGTCTTCCTTCGAACATGGACGGATCGGCCGCTTGTGGCCCGCTCGTTTCCTTCCCCGCAATGGGATGGCCGCCGATCGCACGCGCCGCTCCCGGAAGTCCGGCCATCGCCTGTATCACCGGCGCTTTGACGCTGCCGACGTCGAGTATGACCGTTTCCCGATCGGCCGCGGCGTCGATCTCGGGCAAGAGTCGCACGATTGCCCCAACCGGTACGGCCAGCACCACCACCGCTACCCCGTCAAGCGCCGACTGTAAATCCGCCTCCACCGAGTCGACCAGCTGGCGATCCAGCGCGACGGCGGACGCGGCGGCATTACAATCCGTGCCGCGCACCACGTACCCGCGACGCCTCAGCGCACCGGCGATCGACGCGCCCATTAAACCGAGGCCGATCACCGCTGCGCGGCGTTCCCTCACAGAGACCTGCCGACCGCCAGGGCGAGAGGGCGAAGCTCGCCCATCAGATGAGCGAATCTCTCGATCTTTAACGACTGTGGTCCGTCCGAGAGCGCCTCCTCTGGGCGTGGATGTACCTCAATGATTAGCCCGTCTGCCCCCGCCGCTACCCCGGCCTTGGCGACTGCGGGTACAAACGCCCATTTGCCCACCGCGTGACTGGGATCGACGATAACGGGCAAGTGTGTGAGGTGCTTCAGAACCGGAATTGCGCTGATATCCAGGGTAAAACGCGTGGAATCCTCAAACGTTCGGATGCCCCGCTCGCAGAGGATTATATTGTCGTTGCCATTGGCCAGAATGTACTCGGCGGACATCAACAGCTCTTCCAGCGTGGCGCTCATACCTCGCTTGAGGAGTACCGGGTGACCGGATCTGCCAACCTCTTGCAGGAGCGTGAAGTTTTGCATATTGCGGGCGCCGACCTGCAATATGTCGGCGTGCGCGGCGACCAGGTCCACGTCGTCGGGCGACAGTACTTCGGTGATCACACGCAGGTCGAGTGCCTTTCCAACCTGCTGTAGCATCTCCAGGGCCGGCTTGCCGAGTCCCTGAAAGCTGTACGGTGACGACCGTGGTTTGAAGGCACCCCCACGCAGTACCTGCGCGCCCGATTCCTTGACAGCTTCCGCTGTTTCCCATAGCTGTTCCGAGCTCTCCACCGAGCACGGACCCGCTATGATCACCAGTTCCGCACCGCCAAATTCCACTTCGCCGACCTTGACAATGGTACTGCGCGGCCGAAAGTCACGGCTGCCAAGCTTGTAGGGCTTTGTTACGGGCACCATACGGTCGACCCCCGGCATAAATTCGAGGGATGCCAGTTGGTCCGGAGAGCTATGCCCGATGACGCCGACTATCGTCGTCTCTTCTCCCTGCGAGACGTTGGGCTTGTACCCCATTTGCTCGACGCGGCGCACGACGTTGCTTATGTTTTCGGCTGTCGCCTGACTCTGCATAACGATGATCATATCCTTCATCTCCTCGTATGTAGCGATCACCTGGGTCTCCTCTTCTTCGGGCAAAAAGAAGACCGGAGGCCTCGGCCTCCGGTCAAAAAAGGGCATAACGCGATGGGCGGCTCCTGTCAGAGAACCGTCACGTTATGCCCCTATAAAACCAATAATAGCGATCGGCGATCGCCGATTTGTTACAGATCATTACCCGCAGAACTTTCGTTTGTTATCAGCAGTATACGCTGACGCCCTTCCACGGTCAACGTTTTCCGGCCCGCGCCGGGTCAGGAGCGCCCTTCCAGAGAGAGCATGTCGAGCTGCAGTCGGTTCACGAGGATTGCAGGGTACGACTGCCTGGACCCATCCGGAAGGGTAACCGTAACTCCGGTAAACGGGACAAATTGCTTGTCGAGTAATCGGAGCACAAACTGCGGATCTCGTCCGGTATCGCTATGGATGGAGCCCCTGAAACTGTAGGGCCCTGTACCACCCCAGGCAGCGTATTTTGTCGTTGCTTTCCATGCAGAATTGTCCGGGGCTCGCGGTCGTTCCGGCTCGGAAAGTGGGACGACGAAGAGTATGCGCGACTTCACGACCTGCGCATGGCCACCTGCCAGCTCCGTCTCGGTTTCGATGTTATGTTGCACCGCCGCAAGGGGCCGGACATCCACAGTCGACACGGAACTGTTGAGGTGATCGGAAAGCCGCCTCTCAGGACTTGTCAACTTTGCCTGAATTACGAAGTGTTCGGTGTAGAAGTCGCTTACAAAGTTGCAGAGACCGGTTTCCGCTGCTGATTTTTCCAGATCGAGGATATTCACGAAGTCCCCCCCGCTGTCTTCACACCTATCAAATCGTTGGACGGACTTGTATTCCGTCGAAGGGGCACGGTCCAATCCTGACGGGACGAGACCAGACCCTGCTCTCATATAGCGTCATCCGCGTCCAACAGGGTAGTGCCGAAAGACCTACGGGGTACATGACCATGGGCATGTCGGAGACGTACTCGACCGGTGTTGAGCGAAAAAAGTGTACACTCCTCAGGCACGAGGGCCGCCGCATGGACGTGCCTGACATTACTCGATTCAAGGTGTGACAGCAGTGCTGCATCCTCTTGCCCTGACCGGCAACCGAAACGCAATCCGACGTCTGGCAGCCGTTCTCACAGCGCTCGCGGGCGTCATGAATATAGTCTCCGCGCTCTATCCCGCTGTACCTCGCCGTATGGATATTCTCACCGACCTCTTGCCGCTGGTTGTTATCCGAAGCGCACAATCCGGAACGGTGCTGCTGGGATTTGCGCTTGTGCTGCTGGCTGACGGCTTGCGTAAACGACGCAGACGCGCCCTTCAGATCACGGTGTTGCTGCTAATAGTGTCGGCCCTCTTCCATGTCACCAAAGGCCTTGATTTCGAGGAAGCGACAGCGGCAATCGCGCTGGCAGCTTTGTTGGTGCGCCATCGCTCCGTGTTTTCGGTCCCGAGTGGGTTGTTTTTCCCCGCTCGACCGCTTTCGCAGGTCTCGGTCATGTCGCTGCTATACGCATGTTACGTGGTTGGCGGCTTCGTGATCTTGAGACACGCAGTTTTCCCGCGTCCGACGCTAGTGGGCGTCCTCGCCGAACCGGTACGTCTGGTGGGTGACAGCCCGTACTACCAGTACCTGACGCCTCAAGCGCGCTGGTTCGAACGCTCGATCACTATGATTGGATCGATCGTGGCGCTCTTTCTCGTGCTGCGCGTTCTTCGCCCGCTCATTCCCAGTCAACGGGCGACTGCGGCCGACCGCCGGCAGGCTCGAGAGCTTGTACGGAAACATGCAACCGATACCCTCGCCTACTTCTCGCTTCAGGACCGAAGGTTGTACTTCTTCAACGAGGCTCGAACCGCGTTCCTGTCGTATCGCCTGTGGGGCACCGTGGCGCTTGTCGGCGGCGATCCAATTGGCCCGGAAGAATGCGCGTCCGATCTCATCGCATCGTTTATCGAGTTTGCGCTGGCGAACGGTCTGGAACCGTGCTTTCTGGGAGTATCCGCACGGACGGTTAGCCGCTACAGCGCGCTGGGTATGGGAACCCTCAAGATCGGCGAGGAAGCCGTTATCGACCTTGCCAGTTTCGATGTGGATACGCTGAAGAGAAAGGTACGACGGGCTGCTCGCCATATTTCCGATCTCGGCATCACCGCCGTGACCTATCGCAGGGACGAGCTCCCCGCGCCGGTTCTGGCGCAAATTCGTTCGATTTCACGTGAATGGGTGCGGTCTAACGGTGGCGTCGAACGAGGTTTTTCCATGACTCTTGGGCGGCTTCCGCGCGAAGCGGATGGGGACTGCGAGCTCGTCGTGGCGCAGCGAGGCGAGGAAGTGTTGGGGTTCCTCTCGTTGGCGCCGGTGTACCGCGCCGGTGCCTGGTCGCTCGATTCGATGCGGCGACGTCCCGATAGCCCGAACGGTCTGATGGAGTTTCTCATCATTCGGGCGGCCGAGACGTATTGTGCGCGGGGATGTGCGATGCTCAGCCTCAATTTTGCGACGCTGTCCAATGCTGCCGGCGACATCGATTCACGCGCCGTCGATCAGACTCGGCGCTTTCTGTTCGAACGGTTGTCGTCGTACTACCAGCTCAAATCGCTGTATCAGTTCAATGTCAAGTTCGCTCCGCAGTGGTCCAGCCGCTACCTTGCGTATCGAGACGTGCTGAAGATACCGAAGCTGGCTCTCGCGATCACGCAGTCGGAAGATCCGATACGGCTCCCGCTCCTGAGCGGTGGCCCGAAGCGCCATGCCTGAGGCGCGACCACGTACCATAAACGTGTCCCGCTGACCTCGCGGCCGCGTGGCGTACCGGCTTTTCTCGAATTCATCGTAGTTGCCGTCGCATTACAGGGAGGACTCACGTGCCAACTGACCAATACCACGAGCCCGCGAATGAACTGTCGGAGGAAACGCGCACCTTCGCTCGCATGATTACATCGCTCATGGAGGAGGCCGACGCGATCAACTGGTATCAGCAGCGCATGTCCGTGGAGCGGGACGACACGGCACGTTCGATTATGGAGAACGCGCAAGAAGAAGAATTTAAACACTTCTCCATGGACCTCGAGTTCCTCGTTCGCCGGACTCCCAAATGGAAAGCGGTGCTACAGGTAGTGCTGTTTGGGGAGGGAGATATCGTCGACCTTGCCGACCAGGGAGAGCAGGCCGAGGAGAAGGCGGAGTAACACACGGCTGCTCGCAGCGGTATCTCTTCAGCTCCCGCGCTCGACGTCCTCAGGGTCTCAAAGATCTACGGTCGAAGCATCGCTCTGAGATCGGTGACCTTGCACCTGCACACGGGCCAGTCGCTTGCGCTGCTCGGTGCGAACGGATCGGGAAAGACCACCTTACTCAAAATAATCGCCGGGGCGATCGCGCCCACCAATGGAACCATCGCTTTTGCCGGGCACGAGCTGCAGCGTGATGTGCACGCGCGGCGCTCGCGCGTCGGGCTACTCAGCAGTGCGACCTATCTGTATGACGATTTGACTGCCCTCGAAAACATTCGGTTCGCGCTTACCATGGCCGGACGGCACGCCATCGACGAAAAAATTCTGGAGGTGCTGGAACGGGTACGGCTGCGCGACCACGCAGCGGATCGAGTACGAACGTTTTCGAGCGGAATGAAACGTCGATTGTCCATTGCCCGCGTGCAGATTCTCGAACCCGACGTGGTGCTATTGGATGAACCGTACAACAGCCTTGATGCGCAGGGCGCCGACACGGTGGATGATTGGGTAGCGCAGATAACAGGGAGAGGAGGGGCAGTTGTCGTTGCCACGCATGATGCGGAGCGTGCGCTTCGATACGCGACCTCCGTAGGCGTATTGAGACGTGGCGATTTAACCTTCTTCGGCACCTCCTCGGAATACCGGTCGCTACCTCCACTCCATGTGGGTTAAGCAGGTTATCGCCGTTTTCTGGAAAGACCTGTCGGTGGAAGCGCGTACCAAGGTCAACGTGAACGCGACACTGTTTTTTGCCGGCACCGTGCTGCTCATCTTCAGCTTCGCTCTCGGTCCCGACCCGACCCGATTACAGTCTGCTGCGGCGGGCCTGCTCTGGCTGGCATTCATTTTTTCTGGATTGCTCGCCTTCGGTCGATCGTACGCGCTGGAAACCGAGAACGACGCCTTCGAGGGTCTCTTGCTGATCGCCCAGAATCGGAGCGCGATATACGCCGGTAAGCTGCTCGCCACCACCGCGATCATGATGATCATTGAAGCCGTCATCCTGCCACTCATGGCGATTCTCTACAACATCGACCTCTGGCAATCCATTCCGGCACTTTTGGCCATTGGAGTTCTTGGAACGTTGGGGTTTTCCGCTATTGGGACTTTGTACGGCGCTTTGACCATGTCGCTCAGGGCGCGCGAGGTTCTCTTGCCTTTGCTGATGTTGCCGGTCACGGTACCGGTTTTGCTGGGAGCGGTAAAGGCGACCTCGTATGTATTGACTGGTCAACTGCACGCACTGGGGATCTGGATCGAAGTACTGGTTGCGTTCGACGTGGTATTTATCACCGCAGGTTTACTGCTCTACGAAAGCGCCGCCGGCGAATGAAACCCGTCTGGGCCTATTCCCTGGGCCGGAGGCAGACGTATACACTGGAAAGGGAGAAACTGGACATGGAATGGATACAAAAACAAGGACGCTTGCTCGGGCTCGTGTCCCTGGTCCTTTTGCTGTTTGGTAGTTATTTGGGCCTCGTGTGGTCTCCTCCCGATGTGGACCAGGGAGACGCGATGCGCATACTCTACATGCACGTTCCGACCATCTGGACCGCGTACCTGGCGTTTTTCATCGTCTTGATATCCAGCGTGCTGTATCTCTGGAAACGTGACCAGAAATGGGATCATCTGGCCGGCTCCTCGGCCGAGCTTGGCGTGTTGTTAACCGCGCTCACGCTGGCGGTTGGATCGATATGGGCAAAGCCGACCTGGGGCGTTTGGTGGACCTGGGATCCTCGTCTCACCACCACGGCAATTCTCTTTGTGATTTACGCGGGTTACCTGATGTTGCGGACGCTCGCCGTCGATCCGCTCGCTCGCGCCAAGCAGTCCGCGGTTGTCGGAATTATTGGCTTTATCGATATACCAATCGTGCACATGTCGGTTCTATGGTGGAGAAGTCTTCATCAGGCTCCAAGCATTTTGCAGCCTGGTCAGAAGACACCGCTCCTCGACCCGCGGATGGAAGTGGCGCTCTGCGTCAATGTTGTGGCTTTCACGGTGCTCTTCGTCTTCCTGCTGGGCCAGCGCCTCAAGCTCTCCGTACTGGAGAGCCGGCGAGACGCCATGCTGTGGGAGGAAGCCGGAATTGTCTAACTGGGACTATGTAGCTCTGGCCTACACCCTCGTGTGGGGCTCGATCGCACTGTATACCTTGGTGCTTGCGCGCCGGGTCGTGCAAACTCGCGATGTCACCTCGCAGATGCAAAGCTCATTCGAAAGAGAGAGGCAAGCCGGCGACGGCACGGTATGCGACACCCCACCCGCTCCTTGATATTGGGCAGCGCTCTTATTCTCGGTATCATCGGAGTGCTGATTTATCAAGGCCTGTCCAATGATCTGGTGTATTACATCACGCCTAGCGAGCTCCTGGCCAAACCGAATCCTATTGGGCAAAGCTTTCGGCTAGGGGGACAGGTCCGGCCCGGTTCTGTGACGCTCAATGCCAAGACACGTTACCTGCGGTTTGTGCTTCAAGATCCGAAGGCTTCGGTGCAGGTGGTGAGCCACAATTTACCCCCGCAAATGTTCCGTCCCGGAATTGGAGTGGTGGTGGAAGGCACCTACACCGGATCGATGTTCAGTGCTACCAACCTTATGGTGAAGCACTCAAACTCGTACCGCGCGCCGAAACCGGGGCAGACTCCCGTTTCGGACGACTATGTAAACAGTTCGTCCTGATGACGTCCTTTCTCGGGCACCTCATAATTCTGATCGGTCTGGGTCTCGCCCTAGCGGGCGCTGCCTCCTCGCTACTCGGGGCTCGCCTGCACAGAAGCACCCTCACCGAGTTTGGGCGTCGCGCGGCGTTTGCGGTGCTGGGTGTAACGGTGATCGCGACCGGGCTCATGGTGGTGGCGCTTATCACGCACGATTTTTCCGTGAAGTACGTCGCCGATGTCGGGAGCCGATCCACCCCCCTCTTCTACACGGTAACGTCGCTGTGGGCGGCGCTCGAAGGGTCGATACTCTTCTGGGCCCTGATTCTTTCCATCTACACCACCATCTTTCTGCTAGCCGCCCGGGATAGGTTCGGCCTGGTCGTGCCATATGCAACGGGCACGCTACAGCTCATTTCGGCATTCTTCCTATTTGTCATCGCCTTTCCCGGCAATCCGTTCGCTCTGGTCAGCCCGGCGCGACCTTCCCCCGGATGCCCACCAGATGGCTGTGGGCCAAATCCGCTTCTTCAGAACCACCCCATGATGGGCTTACACCCGCCGCTTCTATACCTGGGATACGTCGGCCTATCCGTTCCGTACGCAATTGCCATGGGTTCGTTGCTGGCGAAATCATGGGGACCGGACGTATTGCAATTGATCCGTCGCTGGGCGTTAGTTCCGTGGGTCTTTTTGTCATTGGGCATTACTGCCGGCATGTGGTGGTCGTACGCCGTGCTCGGCTGGGGTGGATATTGGAGTTGGGACCCGGTAGAGAATGCCTCGGTGATGCCCTGGCTGGTTACTACCGCGTTTCTGCACTCACTGCAGGTTCAGGAGCGCCGTCGAATGCTCAAAACCTGGACGATGGCGCTTATCACGTCGGCCTGGCTGCTCAGCATCTTTGGCACGTTCCTGACGCGCAGCGGTGTTTTGCAGTCGGTCCACTCTTTTACCGAAACGGCCATCGGCCCTGTATTTCTGACATTCTTCGCGGCATTTCTGTTCGCATCCGTGCTGTTGCTCGTGCTTCGCAGTCCGGAGTTGGGAGTGTCGGGTACGCTCGACGCGGTGATCTGCCGTGAAACTGCCTTTCTCGTCAACAACCTCCTGCTTATCGCTATTACCTTCACGATCTTGCTGGGAACCATATTCCCCTTGATCGCTCAAGCGGTGCAGGGGACGGAACTGTCGGTCGGAGCACCCTACTTCAATCACATCGCCGTTCCAATCGGGTTCGCATTGCTGTTTCTCATGGGTATCGGTCCGGCACTGCCCTGGGGCGCCACCCGGCTCGAAGAACTGCAGTTTCGCCTGCTGCGCCCTGTTGCCTTCGGCGTGGCAGTGGTATTCGTGCTGCTGCTTGCCGGCGTTCGCGGCATCGGCCCCTCGTGACATTCGGTCTGTCAGGGTTCGCACTGGCCGTCACGCTGTCGCGCACGGGAGTGGATATCAGGTCTCGAAGGCGGAATACGGGAGAGAACGCATTCGATTCAACGCGCCGGCTATTCCGGGCAAACCCGCGCCGCTACGGAGGCTACGTGGCACACCTCGGTGTACTTCTGGCGGTCGTCGGGATAGCGGCATCGCAATCGTACGTCGCGCGTGCGTCGGCGACGCTGCAGCCGGGCGGTGTCGTCTCGGTCGATGGCTACACCGTACGGTACCTGGGCTTCAAAGCGACTCCACAGTCGAACCGAATGGTCTTGCAGGCTAACCTCCAGGCATCTCGCGCCGACGAGAATCTCGGAGTGTTATCACCCTCTCTCAATTTCTATACGACCATGCAGCAGCCAGTAGTCACTCCCGCCGTTTCCGAGCAACCATGGGACCTGGTGAAAGGGGTGTTCGAGGGACAGAACCCATTTCCTGCCATCTCCGAGCTTTTCCACGGCCGCAACCCGTTTGAGGATCTCTATATCGTCCTGCAGGGGATCGATGCCCGCCGAGCCGGTCAACATGAGGCAAACCGCCAGGTGCTGGTACAGGTGCTGGTTAATCCGATGGTCGGCATGATCTGGATGGGGGGATTTCTACTCGGACTGGGCGGAGTCGTAGCGCTCTTGCCCGCCGCGAGACGGCGTCGCGTCCCTGTCCTGGCCGCCGAGCCGGCCCGCCGGCAGGTGGAAGAGGTGACGGCGTGAAACGCCCGGCAATCGCGGTGGTCGCTGCCTGTGTTGCCGTTCTCTTCGTGGTGCTACTGGCGACTGGTTTTCGAAACGATCCGAGCGCGATCTCTTCGCCTTTGATACGCAAACCCGCAGCGGGGTTCTCGTTGCGTACGATGAACGGTGACCGAACCGTCTCTCTGGCCGAATTCCGAGGCCGGCCGGTTGTACTTAATTTCTCAGCGTCGTGGTGTGTTGATTGTCGCGTCGATCAACAGTATTTGAGCGCGGCGTTTCAAGAGTACAAAGCCCAACACGTGGCGTTCATCAGTGTCTTGTATGAAGACTCCGCCTCCGGTATGTCGGCGTTTATCCGGCGATACGGTGGTGGATGGCCCGTTCTTCGCGATCCGGACCAGCAAACGGCGATCAGCTACGGCGTGTACGGAGTGCCGGAGACGTTCTTTATCGATCGTAAAGGCGTGGTGCGGTACAAGGCGATCGGTCCAGTCCCCTGGGATCGATTGAATACTGAGGTACGCTCCCTGATAAGCAGTCAAGCTTGAGGAAGTGGCTCGGGTGGATAGCGATTGGATGGCTGCTCGCACTCTGCGCGGTGGCGCTGGTGGCGTATGGTCGGTCCTCTCCCACACCCTCGCTGAGCGATCGAACGCTGGCGGTCGCCCGTGGTTTGCGCTGCCCGGTGTGCCAGGGAGAGTCGGTGGCCGATTCGCAGTCCGGAATATCCCAGGGTATGCGAGCCATCATCCGGCGGAAGCTGTCCCAGGGTGAATCCGCGGATAGTATCGACCGTTATTTTGTGTCCAGATACGGCCAGAAAATCCTGCTTGCGCCCCCCGCCTCGGGGATCGGAAACATCGCCTGGCTTGGGCCGCCATTCTTGGTACTGGGCGGCGTCGGCCTGCTGGCGACGCTGATTATGGACTGGCGCGGGCGGTCGAGGCATCTGCCGGAAGGGGCTCGGGACGAGTATATCGAGCGGGTTAGGGCCGAGCTTCGGAGCGGTTTCTCCGGGTATCAGGGCCGCGACGACGGCATATGAACGAGGATACTTCGCACCTCGCGAAACGTCGGTATGAGGTGTACGCCGCCATCGAGATCCTGGAGCGCGATCTTGCGAACGGCACGATCGATGCCGACTCCTATGCTCGGACACGAATGCGCTACGAAAGCGAGGCAGCGCGGCTTCTTGAACAGGAAGAAAACGTGGGAGCCGGTGCCCCAGCGCCTCACCCCCGTGGCGCGTTTCCGCGACGGCCCGTGGTTCTCGGGGCGGTAACCGCTGCTCTTCTCGCACTGGCGGTTGGTTTGTTCCTGGTGAATGCGGTGCGTGCCCGGACCGCTGGGGCAGCGATTACCGGAGACATTGGCGGCGCAACCCCCGTTCCGCCGGCGCCGTCGGCGGAGCTACTCGCGGCGCAGAACGCCGTGCGTCTCCATGCGCGAGATGTCGACGCGCGTTTATCGCTCGCGCAGGCGTACGCCGATCAGGGACAGGTGCAGGAAGCAGATGCGGCGTACCGTGACGCAATAAAAATTGCTCCAAACCGGCCGGAGCCACGCACCATGTTTGCGATGTACATGGGATCGGGGGGCAACACCAAGGGTGCGTTATCGCTACTCGACGCGGTCGAGCAGGCCCAACCGGGATTCGCCCGTGCCTGGCTGGTGGACGGACTTCTGTCTTCCCGCTCGCCCGGCGGTCTCTCTCGCGCCATACGCTCGTGGCGGCGGTTCCTCGCGCTGGCACCACATTCCTCGGTAGCGGGTGAGGTTCGAGCGTTGATCCACAGCGCCGTAGCGGCAGAGAAGAAACGGCGATGAACGGAGGAAGTGCTTTCTTCTTTGCTTTTGGCGGAGGAGTGGTATCGTTTCTTTCGCCCTGCACACTGCCTCTGCTGCCCGGATATCTTTCGTATATTTCCGGTATCGGGGCCGACGAGATCGAAGCGCGCGAAAATCGAGCCAGACTCTTATCGGCGGCACTCCTGTACGTCCTCGGTTTTTCGCTCGTTTTCGTGTCGATCGGGGCCACGGCCAGCTACATTGGCGCGGCGGTGCTTCCGCATCGACCGATCTTGTCACGTGTGGCGGGAGTGTTCATCGTCGTACTGGGACTGGTCATGATGGGAGTGATGAAAGTCCCGTTGCTTGCCATGGACAAGCGGTTCCATCTTCCCCGAGAGTTCGGGCTGTGGACCGCCTTCCCGCTCGGCATGGCGTTCGCGTTTGGCTGGAGCCCCTGCATCGGTCCAATTCTAGGCTCCATCTACCTGGCTGCCGCGACGCAAGAGAGCGCGCAACGAGGAGCGATACTTCTGTTTGTTTACGCGCTTGGCCTCGGCATGCCATTCCTTCTGGTGGCCGCCTTCGCAGGGCGACTGTTGTCGTCTCTGTCACCCTTCAAGCGCCACTACGGTACGGTTAACTTCCTGGGCGGCGCGATACTTCTGGTGATGGGCGTGTTCCTCTTCTTGGGCCGATGGACCGAGATCCTGGGTCCGGCGCTGCGCTGGTACGGCACATTGCATCTGCCGACCTGAGCCTGCAGGAGACCGGTATTCCGCTGAAATGCAAGAGGGACGGTCGCGCGCGACCGTCCCCCACGTATATGTACTGGCGATTGTTGCCTTACACGTGAGCCTTTTCGTAGTCGATAACCGCTTGCAGTGACGCTACCGCGACCTCGAGCTCGGCTTCGTCCGGCTCGAGCGTTGTCATGCGCTGTGATTGCCAGGCGGGAGCAAACAGCACCTTGGCAAGCGGATGATCCTTGAACTTCGCTCCGAGCCGAACCAATTCATACGCGGTCGAGAGGATGATCGGTCCGGTCACTGCACCTGCCACGGACTTTCGCCGTCCTTTGGGCATGTTCGCGATCAAGCTGCGCGAGAGTGCTCCGCCCAGTAAGCCCCAGAAGGCGAACACTGTGCCGCAGCGGGGATGCACGCGGCTCATCGTGCCTGCATTGGCGGCGGTCAAATCAAGACCGGCTTCCGACGCGTTGACTGCTTTATGCTCGGCGCCGTGATAACGCCAGAGTTCGCGCACGCCTGGCATCTGCCCACTCACGCCGAACGCGACGAACGGCAGTGCGACGCCCGCCAGTGTCTCAATCGGCACCGCAAGGCGGGCATCGGCTCCCTTTGCGGCTTGCCTCGTCAGCTTCTCGGCCAGCGCCGCTCCCAGACCGGGAACGAACTGCGGGATCGAAGACTTGAATCGCGATCCTCCCTCCGTGAGCTGTCCCTCGAGCGAGCTCGCCACGCGAGCCAGCTTGAGCATGCCGCCAAACGAGACCAGACCTCGTACGAACGGAATGTTTCGTGACCACATCCCAGGCATGTGAAACGCCTGGACGGCGGTGGCAATCTCACCATTCGGCTTGCGTACCGCGACCGCGACCGCTTTCGGTCCCACCATCATCACGCCGTTGCGTAAGGCTCTGCCGCCGTACCGTGGCGTGTCTTTCAATGTCTTCATTTAATCCTGCTTTCACTTTCACACCGGAACGCGACGGCGCGGTCTTTTGAGTAGAGCGCCGTCTTCTCTAGTTTACGCCGTGCGACGGCCCGATTGGTCGGAGCAGAGCATTGTGCCCAGGCACTCGGGACAAGGCCATATGGATTTCTTGACCAAAGGAAGCGGTACGGCACCCCGGCGCGGACGGTCGCATGCCCTCGCAAGACGAGGGTTAGGTATCCGGCTGTGAAGTGATCGCGCCCCGGCGCGCGGCGCTGGATGCGGCGACTACACTGGGGAGTTATCAAAAGAGGTGAAGCGAGATACCGGTGGAACCAACGGTCGCCGTTGCCCACGCGACCGCACGACCGTCACCACTTTCCATCTGGTCACGGCAGGGGGCGCTTGCCCGTTTCTGCCGCCTTCCAGGGCACCCCCTGGGTATCCGCCCAATTATGAAGTGGATCATCGTATCTTGCGCACTATTGCTCTCCGTTGTGCAGGGTCCTCGTCGATGATTTACCTCCGTTCGATCGTCCTCACGGAGACACTGGAGAGCGCTGAATATCCGTTCTCGGTCCCTTCAATTGCTTCGTTGGAACGGATCACATTTCATCGAGAAGTAACGTTTTTCGCGGGCGAAAACGGTACCGGTAAATCCACCCTACTGGAGGGCATCGCGGCCGGAGCGAAATCGATCACCGTGCGTGGACGGGATGCGGCAACGGAGGCCAGCCTTCAGCGCTCTTCCGCTCTAGCCGAATTCCTGCGATTCGAATGGGCCAGGCGGACTGGCGCCGGATTCTTCCTGCGAGCCGAGGATTTTTTCGACTACACCAAAGAGGCGGCGGGACTGGTAAACGAAATGGCTGACCTGGCGTCAGACTTCGAAGAACGGCTTGACGGCTATGGACGGGATCTGGCGATGGGGGCTGTACTCGGTCAGCGCCAGGCTCTCGTGCGAAGGTACGGTGAAGATCTGAACCGCCGGTCACACGGCGAGAGTTTTCTCCATTTCTTCGGCGCCCGATTCACGCGACCCGGCTTATATCTACTGGATGAACCGGATACCGCTCTTTCGCCGCAGAGTATTCTCGCGCTGCTGGCAATGATGAAGCACATGGTGAGCGAGGGATCGCAATTCATCATCGCCACCCATTCCGCCATGCTGATGGCATTTCCCCGGGCCGCGATCTTGAGTTTCGATGCCGCCCCAATTAAAGAAGTGGCGTTCGACGACGTCCAGCAGATCAGGTTGCTGCGCGAGTTCCTGGGACGCCCGGATGCATTCTTGCGACAACTCTAAAGGCGGCTTTGGCGTCGACGCTGGTTCTTGCGATCTACGACGCGGCGTTCGCGCTCGATTCTGCCGGAAGGCATTGCTCGAGGCGCGTCCGCACCGACCTCAGGTTGTCCTCTGAGGCCCTGAGTGTGTCTGGCGTGAGGTGGTGATGACGGGCCAGTCGATGGAGAGCCTGTATTACGGCCTCGCAGGCGTCTATCGCATCGTAGACCTCACCAGAAGCGTACAAGCTGTCTAATGTCACCGGTAGCGGTGTGCCTCCGTCGTCATTGAAGCGCGGAACCTGCAGAGTGCGCACCCGGTCGCAGAGCACACCAAACAGAGTTTCTCGAAACTCGGTGGCCCGCAGCAACGCCGCGAAGTCGTCCTTGCAGACGGTCAACACCACGCCATCCGAATCCATCTCGACCGTGGCAGCTCTGGGCTTGCCGTCGAGCAACGACATCTCGCCGACAAATTGATTAGGCCCCAGGCGCGCTACGACTTGCCCGTCGCGGTCCACCCGCGCGCTTCCGGACAGAATCAAGAAGAACGTATCTCCGTCCTCGCCCTCCCGCACCAGCACGGTACCCGATGGGGCGTTCGACTCCTGCGCGGAGAGCGCGATCCGGCAAATCTGTTCGTGCGCCAGCTCGGCGAACAGTGGCACTTTCTTCAACGCGGCGACATGAGCCTCGGTAACTTCCTGCATGGCACCCACTTTCCCGTGTCTACAAGTCTGGTCATAGTGTGCCACATGTATCTCGCAGGTACCGATTCCCGCTGATCTCGCTGCTGGCACCATCAAAGTTCGCACCAACATCGAGCCTCGTGGTCTCCGGCTCCAGGCGACGTTGTGATCCAAAAGATGCACTTCACCGTATACCTCTACGAACGCAACAGCGATGTCAAAGAACACGACACACTAGCAGGAGAGAGAAATGAACGATACCCTTAATGAGGCTCCCGTAAACGAAGCCGGCGAAATTGCCTTGAGCGATTCTTCCCGCCGGGCTTTTCTGACCAAGATGCTGGGCGGAGCCGCGGCTGTAACTGCGGCCGCCGCTATCCCGACCGGGACCTTTGCAGCGACCCGTGAGTCGGCGAAGGCAGCCGCGCTGCCCGCGAGCGACCTCGCCATTCTGAACTTCGCCCTCACCCTCGAGCACCTCGAGGCGGCCTTCTACGCCCGGGCGGCGACGGCTTTCCGCACCGGTTACCTCGGTAATCTGGTGTCGACCCTGCGCTTTGACGAGCAGTCGCACGTCAACGCTTTGACCGCGGCTATCACGGCAAATGGTGGCCACCCCGTCATGGCGGCAATGAAGTACAACTGGCCGGCCGGCGTGTTCGGCAACCGGGCCAACTTCCTCAATTTTGCCGCTACGTTGGAGCAGACCGGCGTGCACGCCTACCTGGGCCAGGCCCCTGCTATCAAGACTCCCGCTATTCTTCTCACGGCTGCCAGCATCGTGACGGTGGAGGCTCGCCATGCCGGAGCGATCAAGAGTCTTCAGGGGAAGAATCCCACACAGGGCCCCTTCGATACCGGGTTGACGACGAAGCAGATTCTGAACATCGTGACACCGCTCATCGGTTGATTGTCCAACCGAGATAAGCATCGTGAGGATTGGGCGTCCGCCCAATCCTCACGCGCTGGGCGGTTCACAGGGACTGACGCTCCACTCGCCGCCCGTTAGACGGCGCTGAAGAAAGGGATTTACTTCTTCAGCGCCTTTTCCACTCGTTCGTACAATTCATCGATATCGAACGGCTTTGGAAGCACCTCGATACCGTGCTTGTTCAACCAGTCCTCGTGAGACCGTAAGTCAAGCAGCGCGGCGGAACACACAATGATCGGTAGCCGGCTGGTTATCGGATCGAGACTGAGAAGCTCCAAAAGAGTCCAACCGGTCTCGGGCGTTTCCATGCGAATATCGAGAATTATGAGATCGGGTGGGTTAGCGCGCAGTTCCCCGAACGCGTTGCGTCCCTCGCGGCAAATCTGAGTATCCCAGTCGTGGTCTTCCAGGACCGCCGCCATCATATCCAGAAAAATGGTGTCGTCGTTCACCACGGCGATACGAGTCATGGTGCTTCGCCTCCCCTCACCGTTCACGGTATACGACGGAGTGTACCCATTCAACAGACCCACCGGTCGAAGACCACTCTACCCCAATCGATGCCATGCTCGTTTAACCGGTCGTCATCATTGATCGGTCGATCGACCACGCCTCTTTACCGCGACACTTACAATCTTGCCGGCTTCATTCGTTTGCAGCGTAACCCGTCGTTTGTGGAGGGCGTAATTCGCCTCGGGGGCATAGTACTGGTATGTCAATAGAAAACGATCGTCGAGCTCTTCCAGCAGAATGGAAAAGGCACCCGCTGCCTCCAGCTCGAACCCCAGCCCGCGAAGAAAATTTTGGTAGGTAGGTTTTACGGGGTGTCCGCGAATCCCGGGGAGCGCACGCAGGTGAGGCGCGTGAAGTCGGAGACGACCCGCTTCCTTCGACAACTCCGCGTATGTGAACTCTCTGCCCGCCTGAACCTCACTGTCTAGATCGGTCCAGTGATACACGAAAAAACCAGTCGGCACCTCGAGTATGCGCACTCTGACGGCATTGTTACTGTCAAAATACCGACCGATGACCCGCATGAGCGGCTGGTAGCGCACTTGCTGGGTTTCCATGTGCTCCCCGATCCAATCACTTGGTCACCGTTGGTTACGACGGTCACGCTTGCTGCTCACTGTATCCCATTGCCTACAGCAAGCAGTACAGCGACGCGAGTGGGGGCATTCCGGTAAGCGCGCGTTTCTAGCTCGCTCCGGCGACTGCTCTCTGCCGGCCCGGCCGGCAATCGGCGTCGGTCACGCGCGCCGCACCCGGGGATTCCGCGCCAATCGACGCTTCTGGGCTGCTACGCAGTGCGGTCGAGCGGAAGTCGGAGAAGCAAAGATTCCTTCTTCACGAACTGCGCGCGTCCTGCCACAATAGCAACATGATCTTACTCATCCTCGGTATCGTCATCGGCGCCGCCATTGCTACCGCACTCACGCACGTGTACGAGCAGAACGAGCTCAAATCGTTTTCGCACGACCTGGCGCTGTTGCAGGCCCGCCTGCGGACGCTCGCTATGTTGACTGAGGCGGGTTTTATTACGCCCGATACGGTGGAAGCTGCCAACGTGCTCAATGAGGTACACGACCTCGTGATCGAGACGAGGACGTTCGGATCTCCCGAGGACGGAGACGCAGACCCGCGATTGGCGGAACGGTCGGACCCCAAAGTACTGCGCTGATTCCGATCCTTTGCCTTCACCCTCCCGGGCCGTTCTTGCGCTGGAGACGCCTTCAAGGCTTCGGACTGATGCGAGCCGGGGCGTATCGCCTTTCCTATTCGGGCACCGGTGTTGCGGGTGTTGTCATGATGTCCGGACGTCGGGCTCGGCCCAGATACCAGGTTGCTCGCCAAATCAAGAGGGAAACCACCAACAAGCTAATCACCAGGCCAACCGCTAATCCGACGGCAATTTGATACTCGTGACCCGGCGAGTCGGCCGCTATGTGGTGTCCCCATTTTTCAAGCCAGAAAGCAAATGCCAGGGCAATCGTAATTATTCCGCCGAGAAGAGCACCAAGCAAAAGAAACCACATGCCGCGCTGGCGGTAATATTCTCTGGATTCGTCCTCGAGGCTGTTACGCATGACACTCCCTTCGTTCGCCACGAGATTGCTGTGTGCTCAGAGCGCGGCCTCGGGCCGGACGCCGGCACGAAGCTGCTGTTTCAGACGGGTCTCGACGGACCGATACGCGTGCTATGAAACACGCGGAATGTTGTGACCAGGTTACCTGTACGCTACGAGCCGTCGCGGTTCGATCCTATAGATTGTAAAGCGGCAGCAACCGCTTCTCGTTTTCGCCTTCAATACGTGCCTCCACCTCGACGTAGCCGGCAATGCTCGACGAGGCGATCTTGGGGCGTAACAACTCGTCGAGCTGGAACAACCCCACCGAGTTGTTGAGGACCGCTTCAATGCGAATTGGCTTAGACTCGCCACGACGAATAACCACGCGTTCGACGGCGGCCGCGGACAGCGAATGGATATTGACCGCACCGCGCTCAAATGGGATACGAGAGCGACCCTGCGTCATGTCGAGCGCATCACCCACTTTCACGGCACTGGCTTCGATCGTGTAGGTCCGTTCGTCCGACCGATGCGCGATGACGGCATGAAGGCTCTCGCTCACCATAATGGTCAGCTGCGGCTCGTCGTAAATGGTACTTAGCAGCTCGCGCGCTTTGGGAGCGCCAAGCATCAGACTGTAGGTTTCGTGCTCGTGACGGTGAATCGACATCCCGATGTCGTGCAGGGCGGCGCCGAGCACCACGACCACCTCCGCATCCTCGGTGGTCAGATCGTAGTCGCGGACGATGGCCGGCTCAAGACCGGCCTGAACGAGTAGCCGGATGAGCTTGAGGGAGATGTTTGCCACGATGCGGATATGGACCGGTCCGTGGTCGCTCATGTTCGATCGGTCCACCGCGTTGACGTTGGCGCATCTCCAGAGCTGATGGAGGGCCTCATCATGATTGATCGCAGCCACAAGCTGCTGCAAGCGGGCATTGTGGCGACTGGGTACGTGGAAAAGGAGTCTCTGATCGAGAAGAGTTTCTCGTTCCCCCGGGGCATATGAGACTTCCGAACCAGCCGCGATGACCGGTTCGGTGTCGGCTGGCGGCAAGTCAGTGCTCATGTTGCCCTATGCTACATCTCCGAGACTGTGAAACATCGAGGCCGACTGCTCACCGATCGATACGCCCGGCCTGAAGCACAAGCTCAGGCGCGCGAAGCAACCTGCCGAGAGTACGCGTGGACGCGATGATATACGCGGTACCCATAAAGATGCTCAGCATCGCGCGGCCATCGAACGTCGCGGTTACCAGGCTGAAGGCACCCAGAAAGAAGCCGGAAAAGCAGGCAAGGAACTCGGTTCGGGCGTTGAGTTGAAGCATGTACATCCCCCCACATGGCCGTGTCGTATGAAGTGCAAAGAGCGGCTCAAAAGTGTATCTGCATCAAATCAGTTTGCCGGGTCACTGCACAGGGCCGGAGGACCCTCGTCCACCTTGACCCTTCGTCACGTTGTGGTAGCCGGGACTTCATCGCGTCTCATCGTCCTGCAATGCCAGACCTTCAGCCATCTGCTTGCCGGTAATCGTCAACACAATTGCACCGCCTTCGTGGATATCGATCAGTTGCCGCCCCCGCAGGCGAGTCAGCGACTCTCCTTCTCGCATGCTCGTTCGGTCGTACCCCGGAAACTCCGCTTGTAAGCAGGGCTGCAGATCCCCGGGTTGTACTCCGGATCCGGTGTCGGCGTTGAGCGATAAGAGGCAGGTCAGCACTGCCAGGTCCATTTCGGTGAGCGCCGCATCAGGCATGACTTCATCTCCTTTCCAAGAACGGGAATTGCAGCCGGCGCCACTCGCGGCGCGGAGCTTCGAGAAATACCAGCGCGACACTCTCGTAGAATGGAGAACATGAGACTGCTCCGTCACGTCAAACGACCGCGATCTCCTCATGCCACCACGAGATGCTTTGAGGCTACCCACAACCACCGACCGGAGGCGAATTCTGGACGTAGTCTTCGCGCTGTCGGTCCTTCTCATCATCGGACCGTTGTTGTTCACGATTCTCGTTGCGTCCGACCTCTCGCTGGCAGCGAAGATCGTGATCGGCGCGGCAGGTCTGTTTGTCTATACCTGCTTGCCGTATATTGCGCTCATCGCCGGCGGTTCGGTACCCGCTCCATAGATGCGCAAAAAGAAACGGCCCCGCTAGTGAGCGAGGACCGCATTCTTCGTGGGGATTTGGCGTGCTGAACCCTTTTCCCCTATTCAATTGAGGCAGGCAGTGCTGCACCGTCAGTATGCAGGACGCTAGAGTGGTTGTCATCAGTATTTCTACGTATGGAGAGCCCGGAATCCACCCACCGGCCGCAGCCACCAACCCGCACTTTCGGTCTCGGCCACGAACCGATCTTGGAGGGATGATGGCATGCGTCATCATACGTCCGTAGGCAGATACGTCAGGAGGACACATGAGCGAACGAGAACATGGAGCGACCTTCCTCGGGGCACGGGGCGCGGCAGTAGACGATGACGGTAGTGCGCTTGTCTGGCGCTGTGTCGGACCTCACCGCGGCGGCCGGGTCGTTGCTGTTGCCGGCGACCCGGACAACTCCGGCGTGTTTTATCACGGGGCTTGTGCCGGCGGCGTATGGAAGACGACCGATGCGGGTACCTACTGGGAAAATGTATCCGACGGCTTCTTCGGAACGGCGGCGGTCGGCGCGATAGCCGTTGCGCCATCCGACCCCAATGTGGTCTACGTCGGAACCGGAGAAACGACAATCCGCAGCAACGTCTCCCACGGCGACGGAGTATATCGCTCCACCGACGGCGGACGAACGTGGAAAAATCTCGGTCTGGCGGACACTCGGCACATAGCGAAAATTCGTATACACCCTCGTAATCCCGATCACGTATACGTCGCCGCCCTTGGACACGCGTGGGGGCCGAACGCAGAACGAGGGGTCTTTCGTTCGTTGGACGGTGGAACGACGTGGGCGCGCGTACTGTTCGAGAGCGATCGAGCAGGAGCAATTGATCTGGCGATGGATCCTTCCAATCCACGGATCCTGTTCGCCGCAACCTGGGAGGCCGCTCGCTCCCCGTATTCGCTGAGTAGTGGTGGACCGGGCAGCAAGCTGCATCGGTCGACGGATGGTGGAGAAACCTGGATAGATGTGTCGTCGCGTCCCGGCTTCCCGTCGGGTGTGCGTGGCAAAATTGGCGTTGCCGTATCGCCGGGTGGCGAAAGCGTGTGGGCGCTCGTCGAGTCGCGTGACGGCGCACTGCTCCGTTCGAATGATGGCGGAGAAAGCTGGAAGCGAGTCAGCGAAGATGGTGAATTGCGCATGCGCGCGTGGTATTACACCCACGTCGTCGCCGACCCGTCCGACCCGGATACCGTCTGGGTTTTGAATCTGCAATGTTGGAAATCGATTGACGGCGGCCAGAATTTTGTCGCGGTGCCCACCCCGCACGGGGATAACCACGATCTCTGGATCGACCCTTCTAACTCTCAACGAATGATCGAGGGCAACGACGGCGGTGCGTGTGTCTCTCTCAACGGCGGCAAGTCATGGTCCTCGATATACAACCAGCCCACGGCCCAGATGTATCACGTCACCACCGATCGGAACGAGCCCTACCGGGTCTACGGGTCTCAGCAGGATAACTCGGCAATTTCCATCGCCAGCATGTCCCGACGCGGGGCCATAACGCCCCAAGACTGGTACGAACCGGGCGGCGGAGAAAGCGGCTACATCGCCGTCAATCCCGATAATCCAAACATCGTGTACGGCGGCGCAATTGGAAGCGGAGACTTCAATGGGCGGTTAATTCGGTACGACCATGCGACCGACCAGGAACAGGATATTACTGTTTGGCCGTATGACCAGGGGATGGGAGACGGCGCCGACACGCTGAAATATCGCTTTCAATGGACCTTTCCCCTGTCACTCAGTCCCCACGACTCGGGAGTCTTGTACGCAGCTTCGAACAAGATTTTGCGTTCCGATGACGAGGGGAAATCCTGGAGTGAGATCAGCCCCGACCTTACTCGCGCGGATCCTGCCACGCTTGCAAGCTCCGGCGGTCCGATCACTCAGGACAATACCGGCGCGGAAGTGTATGGGACGGTATTCGCGTTCGCCGAATCGGAAATCCAGCCCGGTGTGTTTTGGGCGGGCAGCGACGATGGGCTGGTTCACGTATCGACCGATGCAGGCAAGACGTGGTCCAACGTTACTCCGCCTGATCTTCCTCCGTGGTCGCTTATTACCTCGATTGAGCCCTCACATCACGACCATGCGGCAGCGTATCTCTGTGCTACGCGCTACAAGCACGACGACTTGCGTCCGTATCTCTTCAAGACCTCTGACCTCGGCGCAACCTGGACCAGCATCAGCGCGGGCATCCCGGACCATGAGTTCACCCGAATTCTGCGGGCCGATCCAGCCGCCCCTGGGCTGCTGTTTTCGGGAACGGAAACAGGCCTGTACGTCTCCTTTGATGACGGTGACAACTGGCGGCGAATGCAGGGTAATCTGCCTACAGCGCCGATCTACGATGTGACGGTGCGCGACAACGAGTTGATCGCCGCGACGCACGGTCGGTCGTTCTGGGTACTCGACGACATTTCACCGTTACGAAGCTTGACCGAAGACAACATGGAAGTCACATGCCTGTTTGCGCCCGCGCCGGCCCGGCGACTACTGACCTACCAGGGATGGGGATACAAGGCGAGCGCGGACGTCAGCTACCGACACGTCGGCACGCTCGTGGCGGGATATCGCTCCGGTCGCCATCCGGATGGAACGCTTGACGAGCTCTGGCTGGATGCGGGCAAGAACCCGCCCATCGGCGTGAGCATCAATTACTACCTTGCGGAAGTGCCGTCGGACGAGATCTCACTCAGCCTGTGCGACCAGGAAGGTACCGTGATTCGCACTTTGAAGAGTCGAAAGCCGGCCAGTGCAACCACCGCTGAAGGAAGCCTGTCCACGGACGCTCTGCCAGGCGGCGGAGAGGGCGCCGAGAGTGCTCAAACCCCCGCCGGTACGTCGCCGGCTGAAGACCTTACCCCACGAGTGCCCGCGAAGCAGGGGCTCAAC
The DNA here is from genome assembly GCA_963737125.1 of uncultured Chloroflexia bacterium. Classification (GTDB taxonomy): domain Bacteria; phylum Chloroflexota; class UBA5177; order UBA5177; family UBA5177; genus JANWJD01. The sequence goes on from CAVTRL010000001.1 coordinate 1,296,071, forward strand.
CGCTTCGTATGGGACATGCGTCATCCAGATGCGGAGTCGTTACCCGGAGACACCACTTTGGACCCCCTGCGCGGACCGATGGCCCTGCCGGGCCACTACACGGTGAAGTTGTCGATCGCCGGCGAAAGTCTTTCGGAATCGTTTGAAATCCTCCCAGACCCGCGCTCCAGCGCGTCCGCCGAGGATCTCCAGGCGCAATTTACTCTCGCGCTTCAGGTGCGCGACGATCTGTCGCGGACACACCGCATGGTGAGGGACATCCGGGGGCTGACCGCACAACTCGATTCATGGATCGCACGGCTGGATACGACTTCGGATACCGGCATCCGGGTGAGAAGCGTTCGAGATTCGCTGGCCACGATCGAGAACGCGCTCGTACAGCGTGATGCTAGGAGCCCGCTAAATCCGCCATCGCGCTTGAACTCTAAGCTTGCGGCATTACTCCAAAGCGTACAGTCCGCGGATTCCGCGCCGACCCGCGGTCAACAGGAGGTGTATTCCGCCTTGTCGGACCAGGTCGCGGCACATACCTCGGCATTGAGCTCGTTGGTGCGTGATATCGAGACGTTGAATGCCGAAATGCGGTCGACCGAGCTCGGACCGATCTGGATAGCGCCGAACGCGGACCCCGACCGGCCGGCTTGAGATGCAAGAACCCCACGGCGATCACCCGTCCGTGGACAACTTTGAGGAAGAACATGTGGACAACGGGCGAAGGATTGGGGAGAGGCGTGCAGGGTGTCTCTGAACATGGGGAAGAGCTGAGGTATCCCCTCTGGTTCTACGGTAACTGTTGCGTGACATAACCGCGGCTTACCCGGTGGCGGGGCTCGGCGCTTCTCGACAGGCTCGCCGGCGGCGCGTATGCTCCCAGCAAGTAGTAGTCGTTACCAAGTAGCCGGACCCGAAGCGAATCCCGGACCCCGTCCGCAAGCCCCTCCAGCGCCTTCTCCTTTCCGTCGTACCCGCAGGAAGTATTTCGGTACTCCTGCGGGTCCGTCATTTTGAGCGCTTTTTTGGTAAACAGAAGACGAGCCCTCGACCCTATGGCCGAAGGCTCGCCGCTAGCGTAGTGCGTGACGGGTGCGGTTACACCACGCTGAAGGTCGCGTACGATTTCGCGGTCGTGTTCTTGTACCAGAGCTGGAAGGTTACCGTAGCCTCGCTCGTGTACTTCCCTCTCGCGTTCTTCGGGACGGTAAAGCGTGTTGACCAGAACCCATGTTTATCGGTGTTGGTGTAGTACGCGTAGTACAGTCCGCTCGGGAAGCGCACGGTCGCCCAGATGCCATGCTGGATACGCTTCTTGGCCTGAACGACGATCGTTTCCTGAGTACCCACCCGAATGGCGTGATACCACACCGACACGTACGAGAATCGAGCTCGATACGGTTTCGGCGGCTTGGGTGTGGGCGTCGCCGTCGGGGGAACCGGTGTGATCGTAGGCGCTACGGTCGACGTTGCAGTGGGCGTATTGGTCGCCGTGCTGGTCGGCACCGGAGTCGTTGTACCGGTCGCTGTCGCGGTCGGCGTCGCGGTTGCGGTTGGGATGAGCGTCGCCGTCGGGGTCGATGTAGCGGTCGCCGTGCCCGTGGGCGTTACCGTCGGGGTCAGTGTGATGGTCGGCGTAGCGGTGGGAGCGTTCGGATTGGGCCCGACGGTGGCCGTCGCGAGTTGTCCCAAACTATTGAACGAACCCGAAATACAGAGATTGCTTCCTTGCACCAGAGTCGTGCCTGTGAAGCTCGCGCTCAGTGCCAGTGGAACCGTGGTCGTGCCGATAGTCAGGGCACCCGTTACATTTGGAGTGGCCGCCGAATACGGTCCGATGACTCCACACAGTACGATCGTTTGTGGCGTATTGGTCGAAAACGTGGCCGTCACGAGCTGGCCGGCGGCGTTCTCACTACCAACCAGACACACATTGTTTCCGGTGGCCACCATGAAGCTAGAAGGATTGACCGTAGCATTTGCCACGATGGTGAAAGCCGCGCTGACGGTCGGGGTCGTGAGGGTAATGCTGCCGGCCGCGGTGGCGGTGGCGGCCGTGTACCCGGTCACGGTGCCGCAGGCCGAGACGGGCACAACCGGCGCCGTGGAGCCCGAGATGGGTGAGACGGTTCCGGTCGTCAACTGACCCAGACCATTGACTTGACCGTTAATGCAAATGCTGGTACTCAGTGCAATCGCGGTTCCCGTGAACTGTGCATTGCCGCCGATCGTATAGACGCTCGTTCCAAGGGTTAAGGAGCCCGTCGTTGTTGCAGTCGCGGGAGAATACGCATTCACGATGCCACACAAGACAACGCTTGTGTTGTAATTCGGTGAAAGAGTGCCGCTGACGATGCTGCCGGTGGCATTGATCTGCCCCACGAAACATACATCTTGGCCAACCAGAGCGGGTGGAATTGTGAACGTATTTACCGCGGCAACCGGGTAGCCGATGTTCGTTCCATTCACCGCGAACGATACGCTGTTGGTTCCCGTTGTGATCGTGCCACACAGCGCGACCGGGGTTGTCGTCTGCGTCGTCTGCGCTTTCGTTATATGCGGTTGGATAAACTGGGGCCCGATGCCTGCGATTCCCGCGAATGACAGGAGCAGCATGAACGCTGCCACCCTTCTGAAGTTGCCTGCTTTCAACCTTTACCTCCCAATTCCTGCCTGATTACTTGCCCATTTCCCCTATCTGTGTCGCCCTGGAGCGCACAAGCTGAGGACCCGGTCCCCTGAAAAACCGAGTCCGCCTCCACAGGAGTAGCAAATCTCGTTCCACGTCAATGCCAGTGCAGGTCCGACTCACACGTACGTCGGGAATAAACTCCTGGACCACTCTTACAACGTGTCAGCGACGTGGATCGTGACGATTGTCGCTGCGACTGGTGCGAAGGCTACGAACCGAATAGGTAATACTCGTCGCCATCGCAAACGCAGACGCGGTTTCCGCCGCGGTCCTTCACCTGGTACATGGCTATGTCGGCACGCGAAAAGACCTCGACATCTTGGTCGTCGCCGGACAATACCGCCAGTCCCACGCTAACCGTAATTCTCGCCACACCCGCTTCTTTCGGAAGAGCATGCTTTTCGATCAAGAGGCGAAGGCGTTCCGCCACGAGTTCCGCTTCTGCCAGCGGGATTTCGGGCAGCAGGACACAAAACTCCTCGCCGCCGTACCGTGCCACTATGTCACCTGCTCGGACTACTTTGCGTACCAAACCGGCGAGGTCGCGGAGCACGGCATCGCCGGCATCGTGTCCAAACGTATCGTTGACGCGCTTGAACTTATCAATATCAATCATCAAGACGGCGAGCGTGTAAGTGTTCCGAATCGCTCGCGACTTTTCTTCACGGAAACGCTCCATGAGGTAGCGGCGATTGTACACTTGCGTCAGTTCGTCGGTTACCGCTTCAACTCGCAGTTCTTCGTATAAACGTGCGCGGTCGAAGGCGAGCGCTGTCTGCGCAGCAACAATCTGCAGCAATCGCAACGAGTTTTCGTCGAATTGGTTTGCTCCAAGTTTGGATAGCGTGATCACGCCCTGGACTCTGCCTTCGTAGATCAACGGTGCGCCTATCATCGATTCTTCGCGTACTTCCGTGCCTCGGATGTACGCCGCGCGCGGGTCTTCGAGCAGGTTATCGATAATCTGGGCCTGACCGTGTTGTGCAATCCAGCCCGTAATGCCCTGACCGAGCTCCACGCGCAAGTCCTTTGGGTCAAACTCTGCGAGGGAGACGGGAAGAAGCGCGTTCTGGGCCGGATCAAAGACGAAAAGCCGGCACGAATGGTAGTCGATCAGACCGGCTAACTCCCGATTAATTAACTGCGCTATATCGTGGATATCGTCCAGCGGTGTCAGACGTTGCACTATATTCTGAATTGTCTGGAGCTCGTACACTCGGTCCTGTTGACTGGAAAAGAGACGGGCGTTTTCTATTGCTATGGCAGCCTGGCTGGCAAAGAGTGTCAAGAGGTCGAGCTCACGTGTGGAAAACGCTTTCTCCTCCTGGCGCTCCACCTGCAACACGCCGACCACGACATCGCCGTGCTTTAAGGGCACTGCTATCTCCGACAACGATCCCTGTTTACTCAGCAAGGAACGTTGCGGAATTAGTCGAGTATCGGGAATATACAGAGGATCGCCGGTGGTGAAAACTCGGCCGATCGTTCCCTCCCGGGTCGAAACGTCGGCCGTCTTGAGAAGCTCCTGGATAACCTCTCCCTGAACTCCCGATCCGCGCGCGGCAACCAGTCTTAGCGATTGGCGGCTGCGATCGGGTGAGAGAATCGACGCGAAGTGATAGGGCAGAACGTCTCGAATCCCAACCAGTATGGAGTCCAGAACAGTCTGCACATGGAGAGAAGCGCTCACCATTTGGGCAACGCGGAGAAGAGTCTGCATCTGCTTCACCGATTCCTGACTCTCCTCATATAACCTGGCGTTCTCGATTGCCACGGCAGCCTGCGCAGCAATTATGGAGAGGGTGCTGACATCCTTCTCCGTATACGCGTTCTTATTTGGGCTTTGCACTGAGAGAACTCCCAGTACTCGGTTCGCGGTATGCAAGGGCACGAAGATCGTCGCCTCGCCGGGAGTGTCGCCCAGGAACAGCTCCGGCAAATTGTTGGCGCGCACGTATTCTTTGTACTCGTGGTCGGTACGGAAGAGCAGAGGTTGACCGGCGGCAACGACGAATCCGGTGACGCTGGCGTCCATCGCGACCTTCTGATCCACCAAAAGTTGGTCGTTTTCGCGCACATACGGCAGCTCGATCACCCCGCGTTGCTCGTTCCGAAGAGCTACAAAAAAGACGCTGGTGTCCATCACCCGGCCGACCTGCGTGTAAATCGTGTCGAACAGCGTGCGAAGGTCCAGGTCTGACGACACGACTCGACTGATGTCGTTCAGCGTGTTCATCGGTCCAGGGGCATCAGTCATGGAGTGGTGCCGTCGCAGTTCGACACAGTGTGCTCACTAGAAAAAAGCAATCGAGAGTAATTCCGATGACCCGGAATTCGTGGATTATCCAAAAAGTCGCCCAAATCTTACGCTTTTGTCGATGCTAATCGAACCTGAGCCAGGATGCGAAATTCTTCTCGCAACGCGGTATAGAGCCTGTCGAATTCGTTGTGGTATCGCCGGTATATTTCAACCGCGTCGTCCGCCGGCTCAACCAGGTCGCTTGTCTCCATACGCGACTCAGCAGCGTGGGCCGCCGACGGAAACAGTCCGATACCGACGCCCGCGAGGATCGCCGCACCCCAGGCAGGTCCGGCAGCAGCGCCAACCACGCGAATCGGCGAGTGAAACACATCCGCCAGAATTTGCCGCCACAACGGATTGCCGGCTCCTCCGCCTGTTACCCGGATGTCGAGAGTATCGATGCCGAGTGCTCGAATCAAGTCAAGCGAATCAGCCAGCGCAAAGGTCACACCTTCCAGCACGCTGCGAAACATGTGGTCTCTCGTGTGCGCCGGCGAAAGCCCGATGAAGACGCCGCGTGCGAATGGATCTCCGTGCGGCGTGCGCTCTCCCGTCAGGTATGGAAGGAATATCAGCCCATTACTTCCTGCCTCGACTGAGGCGGCGCTGTGGCCGAGCAGCTCGTACGAGCCTTGTCCCTGCTGCAGCGCTTGATCCCGTAGATCCGGTGCCATGTTGTCTCGAAACCAACGGACCGAGGTCCCAGCGGACAGGACGACTCCCATGTGGTACCAGGTGTCCGCCACCGCATGACAAAACATGTGGAGGCGACCCAGGGGGTCGCCGTGCGGGGCCGACGTGGGAGCCAGAACGGTACCCGACGTGCCCAGGCTGGTGAGTGTGGAACTGGGGGATACTACCCCTGCCGCGACCGCCGCGCAGGCGTTGTCGGCGCCCCCTGCCACGACCGGTGTACCGGCCGCCAGTCCGGTCTCCGCGGCGGCGTCAGGCGTAATATGTCCGATGACGGCCGTTGATGACGTGGCAGTTGGAAGCATGTCCAATGGAATCGACAACGCGGACAACATATCGTCCGACCAGCGCCGGCGTGAGACGTCGAACAGGAGCGTGCCGGAAGCATCCGAAAACTCTGTGTACTGCTCGCCGGTGAGGCGAAAATTGATGTAATCCTTCGGCAAAAGAACCTTTGAAGTACGCGCAAACGCCTCCGGCTCGTGCTCGCGGACCCACAGCAGCTTCGGCGCGGTGAAACCGGCCAGTGCCGGATTGGCCACCCATTCGAGTAACGTCGGAAGCCCCAATGTGTCGGTTATCCAGTCACACTGGGCGGCACTGCGTTGATCGTTCCAGAGTATGCACGGTCTAACTACTTCGCCGTGCGCGTCCAGCAGTACCGCTCCATGCATCTGACCGGATACGGCGAGTGCTGCAACCTGGGCTGGTGAAATACCGCCGGATGCAAAAAGTGTACGGATGGCATCGCGAATCCCGTGCCACCACGCGTCGGGTGATTGCTCGCTCCAGCCGGGTCGCGGTATTGACACCTCGAACTCGGCAGTTGCGACTCTGCTTTGTGGTGCGCTCGGACCGGCCTGTACGGGCGCGAGCAATACTTTCACCGCCGAAGTGCCGAGATCGATCCCCAGTACAAATTCGTTGGTCACACGCGTCCTTTCGAACGGTCGAGGCCCGACGCGTTCCGTCGCTCGGGCTCCGCTCATTGTGTCATGCGCTATCCTGCGGAGCGGAGACTGTGTGCCTAAGCGGCCACGTCTTTGACTCTCTGGCAGTAAACGGAATGCAACCTGTGGATCTACTGAACGATTCGGCGAGACTCACCGAGTTTTTACAGCGGCGAGAGCCCCAGTACCTGGAGAACCTCCGACAACTGTGTGCGATCGAGTCGCCTACCGGCTACGCTCCCGGGATTAACGCCATGTGCGACTGGGTCCAGGCATGGTGTCGTGCGGAAGGGCTAGCAACCGAAAGGTATCCAGATGTCGACGCCGGCGACAGTCTGGTGGTTGCCTTCAAGGGCGCTTACCCCGGTCCCAGGATCCTTCTGGCAGCTCATCTTGACACGGTCTATTCCCTTGGTATCGCGGCCCAGCGACCCTTAGTTCGGCAGGATGATAGGCTGCTCGCGCCCGGCGTGGCCGATAACAAAAGCGGTCTACTCTCGGGCCTCTATGCGATGGCCGCCATTGCCCACCTGGGACTCGGCGGCGGGCTCGGTGCGATCACACTGGTTTGCGGTTCCGATGAAGAAACCGACATGCGGGCATCGCTGCGCGTACTTCGCGGGCAAGCAGATTGCCACGACCTGGCACTTGTACTGGAGGCGGGTCGGGAGAACGGCGATATAGTGGCGGCCCGCAAGACAAGTGCGCACTTCGTGTTGGAAGTCCAGGGACGCGAAGCCCACGCCGGGGTCGAACCGGACAAAGGGGCCAATGCCGTGTGGGCGATAGCGCGGCATATCGTCGCACTGCAAGCACTGCATGGCTCCCGACCGGGACTGACTTTGAATGTAGGTCTGGTTCAGGGAGGGACCCGCGTCAATGTCGTGCCAGGATACGCGCGCGCGGAAATCGATGTACGTGCGGTGCAGCAGGACGATCTTCAGCCGATAACCGAGGCGCTGGAGCGAATTGCGGCAACAGTCGAGGTGCAAGGAACGAGCGCCACGCTGCTCGGGGGCTGGAAAGCGCCTCCAATGCCGCGCACGCCGGAAATTTCAGCACTTGCAGAGCTCGCGTCTGAGTGTGCGCTGGACCTGGGCTTCACAGTGTCGGCGGCCGCCACCGGTGGCGTATCGTATGCAAACTACCTGGCCGGCTTCGGGTTACCGGTGCTGGACGGTCTGGGACCGATCGGCGGTCTCGATCACAGTCCCCTGGAATACATTGCGCCTGAGAGCATCGTGCCACGCACCGCACTTCTGGCGTTGTTATTGGTGCGATGCCCTCAAATCTCGTACACGCCGCGGACCGGCGATTAGCGCCAACCTTTCTTCTTGCCGTTGAGATCCCCCTGGGTCGAAACCAGCTCCTGACGCAACTTTGCGAGGTCTCGCTCCATTTCCAGCTGGTCCATGCGCAGTTGCGTCTGTCGCTTTTCGTAGGTGTCAATACTCTCTCGCGAAAGCCCGTTGATCACCGCGCGCATTTCCTCGCGCACTTGAGCGATCGCCAGATTGAGCGAGGCGCCCTGCGCCGCGGCAACTTGCTCCTGCCGCTCGGTCGTCTCTCGAAGAGTTGCCGCGATCACGGTGAAGACCCCGGACGTCGGTTCGCCTTCAGGTCGAGATGGCTCGTCGGGCCTTGCGGCAAGGTTTCTGAGATCGTGCAATGCGGCGGAGACTTCAGACCGCAATGTTGAAACCTCGCTGGCAATTAGGCCGTTCTCAGTCGAATCGACCTGGATCGAACGCTCCGCCACCGAAGCAATTTCCAGGCGTAGGTGTGCGAGTTCCTCTTGCCAGGACACGCGGTCGGCATTCGCACCGGCTTGTTCGGTCGCGGTGACCACTTTCGTCAACTGCTCACGTAGCTCACTGAGCTCATGGCGTATGCCGTCGTTGTGATCGTGCAGTAGCCGGAGGTTCTCGGCTTTTCGACTCTGGTCGCCCTCCGCAACTGCTTGCAAGAACTGCTCGCGCAGCTCATTGAGTTCCTGTCGTATACCGTTGTCCCGTTTCTCCAGTAGTTTTTCCTGTTGTTCGTAGCGGCTCTGCTCGGTTACCGATATGGCTTCCATGAATTGGTCGCGAAGCTCGTGAAGCTCAATTTGGCCCTGGTCGACTCGCCGGGCCTCGAGGACTGCTTGTTGCACACTTCGGCTCTGCTCGCTCCCAGCGATCGCCTCCAGGAACCGGTCGCGCATTTCCAGGAGCTCGCGCCGTAGCCCGGCATCACGCTCCGCCAGCACGCGTTCCTGTTGCGCTACGCGCGATTGCTCGCTTTCCGCGATGGCCAGCATGAACTGTTCTCGCAGGTCGTGAAGCTCACGCTGTACAGCGTCGTGGTGATCTTTCATGGCTTCTTCGTCCGGCCGGTTTTCACGTACGTCGTTCGCGCTAATCGCCCGCGCAAACTGCTCCCGTAGAACGTGAAACTCGTGTCGAATACCGTCGTCACGCTCTTCCAGCGTTCGTTGTTGTCGATCGTACCGTTCCGTTAGGGCGATCGTCGCGGCGTGCATCATCTCGTAAGCTGCTTGAGCAGCGCCCAAGTCACCCGGCTCGGCCGACGTGACCGCCGATTGGACCAGGTGCCATGCTTGAACGTCTTCCCGCATCTGCGCCATGACCCTCTGAGTGTCGGCACGTTGCTGGGTCCAGAGACCGGACACGTGGGACCGCAAGTCGGTCAATTCCGCGCGAAGCGCCGCGCTCGCATCACCGATCGTGTCAGACTGCTCAGCCGCGCTGATATGCTGCAGTACCGGCTCAATTTCCTGGCGCAATCGCAATACTTCAGCCTGGAGGATGGAGTTGGCGCCGGCGGACTGTCGTTCGAATTCTTCCCGACCGGCGTTCGATTCCGCCATGAAACTTGACATCAAGCGCTCAAGGTCTTCACGAGGCTCGGGCCGGTCGGCGAGCGTTCCAAGTCCCGCCTGTAAATCGGACCGCAACCCGGCCAGTTCTTCTCTGAGATGGTCGACGACCTCAGCGGACGCGGCCGTGGTGTCGGCAGGCCGTGTCTCCAGGGCCATGAGTATGTGGTTGATCTGCTCGCCGAGTACCGCATTTCCCACATCGTCCGTATCGGTAAGTGGCTGCAGCCCGTACATGCCGGTGTTGACAGTATCCAGATCGGCCTGAAGCTGAGCCATTTGTGCGATGAGCTGATGATACTGTTCGGACTGAACCTTGACTAACTGAGATCGAAGCGACGACATCTGTTCCGCCACTACGTCACTCACCGTGTCCGCGGTTAGGGGCGCTGCTTGGGAAGCCCCATCAGCCCGTTCGGACATCGCAGCTAACAGTAGGTGGTGCGACTCGGTAAATTGGCTGCGCAGCGCGTCGATGTTCTCGGCGGCAAATCGACGCTCATCAGCGTGTAGCCAGCGCATCTCTTCCACCGTCGAGAGGAAGTCCGATTGCAGTTCGTGAAGTCCCTCACTGAGCTGCGCCGACACCGCTTGCAAATTGCCGAGCTCCAGTACCATCCTTCCCTCGTCGGCGGGCGACGTTCGAAGCGTATCCAGGGTGGCCGCAAGGTGGGATAGCTTCGTTTCTACTTCATCCGAGATGTGGTTGTAGCGTTCCTCCGTGAGCCCGGAGACGCGCTGCATTTCGGAAGCGAGTGCCGTCTGCATCTCCGTGAGGCGGCCGTCGAGCGTCTCACTGGAACCCAGCTGAGATGCAAGGCCCACACCAAGATCGTCGCGCAACGCCGTAATCTGCTGGTCGAGCGACGTGCTTCCGGTCACCATGCTCGTCTCTATGGCACGGATTCGATCCAGCGACGCAACCGAATATTTCTCCAGGTGAGCGTCGAGATCGTGCCGCAGCGTCCCCCGAAAGGCTGCTTCCGACTCTTGGATTCGGGCTTCTAGAGAGACGATCGAGCCGTCGAGCTGGGCCTGCAGCGCCGACATGGCCTTGCGATTCTCAGCTTGTGTCTGAAGCGTGCGCTCCTCCTGGGTCTTCTGATATCCCGTGATGAGGCGCTGCAGCGCTTCGACCTCGCCGTGCCAGGCGGCTATTTGAGTGTGTAAGCCGTCGGCCTTATCACCGGGCATTTGGTACGATGCCTCGAGCGTAACAAGCAGATCACGCCGTACATGGCCCAATTCAGCCTTGAGCGAAGCTTCGCGTTCCAGCGCCGCCCGTTCCTGCTGCTGCGAAGCTCGCGTGAATGCCGCTTCGATACCGGCCACTTGTTTTCGCAGTGCGTCGAGATCACCGTTGTCGGACACAACGGCTTGGCTTTCCGGCATGCGATAGAGGGTTTCGAGCGCTACCCGCAGGTCCTGGCGAATATCCGCCATTTCGAGCCGAAGGGCGGCTTCTCGCTCTCCCGCGACGCGCAACTCTCGTTGGTTATTCGACTCCAGCAGTCCCTCGAGCTGGGTCACCTGACGCCGCACGGCTACCAGCTGAGCATCCGGTTGGTCGATTATGACCGGCTTGCCGTTGTTAATCTCCACGGCGACTCCCTCTAGAGGCTCTCCAGCAGTTGAATACTGGTCTACTGCCTTCTGCAGCAAACCACTAAGCGGGAATGCCGGTCGAGGGGCATACGTCACTGATTGATTGCGACTTTTGTCGCTCTGAGACAACCCCCTGCACGGGAGCTCGCACACATGTGAGAAGAGGCTTTTGAGTGAGAGTGAACGCCCCCTGGATCGGCGTTTGTATATGAATCCACCTCGGGTGCCTCGCCTGTCGTTGCAGTATCGTCGTCGTCCGGACCGCGGCCCGCACTCGTGCGGAAACCCGCGTCGAAGTTCCTCGACAAGCTCTCCCAAACGTGATATTCATGAGTGGAGCATTTATCCACCCCATCACTCTGTTGGATGTGAAAGGAGACCGCACTTGCTGTATTGGATAGTGGTTATCATCGTCATTCTGATTATTCTGGGATTCGTGTTCGGGCGAGGCCGGATGTTTTAGCGGTCGTTGCCTATAGACCGCGGCGGTTCGGTCGAAGCTGGTAATTGTCGACCGGCTGAAATGGTCGCAAGGTAGTGCGGGTGTCGTGACACCATAACGAGAGATACGGGAATCAGGTCTGTGGAGCGGAGCCGGGGTGTGCCCGGGCTCCGCTCTTCATTGTCGGCGCGTACCGTACCGTTGCCGGCAGAACTACCCGCCGAAAACCGAAACGGGCAATAGGTAGAAAACAATGGCAGCCATCGCGTACAGCGCGACCAGTTGCACACCTTCGAGCCAGTTACTCTCGCCATCTTGACATATGTAGCCGAAGACGATGATTAGCAGGGCGAGTATCGAGAGCTCCACAGGGCTAAAAACCAGCGTCATGTGGTGGCCGAATAGACTGTACAGCACGATCAGCGGTGCGATGAAGGTCGCGATTTGAACTGACGACGCAGACGCGATCCCAAGGGCAAGGTCGAGTCCCGAGTCTCCTTTGTCCGGATCGACGCCGCCGCGCGTCAAAGAGAAGCGAATTGCAGCATATGCCTCCGCTGCGTTTCCGGCGTTGGCGACGATTACAATCCCGACAAAGACGGTGGTCCAACCCAGAACATGCGTCATTGGCGTAACGCTGCCGGTCAAGATATCCGTGATGGGGACCAGTGCCACCGTCGCCAATACGAGCACGAGTGTGGCGAACCATGCCGGCCAGTTTATGTCGGATGCCACGTGTTGCGGCGAGTCAGGGGGCTCGTCAGTGGCCTTCGACCGAGGTAACCGCTCGAATCCGAAGACCGCAAAGAGTATGTAGGCCATGTAGGCGATCAGGAGCACTATCGAGATGGCGACACTCGCGTGGAGAATAATGGCGGAGTCCCCATCTCGGTTACAGGTCGTGTTGCCACACAGAACGAAGGCTCCCATCGACGGAAATACGATTGCTGCCAGCGTGAGCATCATCAATACGGTGTGGTGTCCGGCTTCGCGCCGTTTGAATCTTGGATACCCGTGCATCAACCCCGCGGCGATGCAGCACGCGCCCATGATGAACGCCGAATTGCTGATGAGCGCGCCAATCAGGGTTGCTTTGACGAGTGGAATGAGTCCTTTTTGGACGCCAAATACACCAATTAAGAGATCCGGTGCATTGCCGAAACTGGCGTTGAGCAATCCTCCAATTTTTGCGCCAAAACTACGAGCAAGTGCTTCGGTGGCCGCCCCGATGAACGCCGCCAACGGTATTACCGCTATGACCGAGGAAAAAAACTGAAGTGAAGCCGGCCACGCAGCGTGCGATGCCACCAGTGCCAACGGGATAGCGACCAGCCCCACTGCGAAGACGCGGTGCTCGCGCGAGAAGGATGGCCGGCTCGGACGTTCTGTCATGTGACGCGTTGCTTTTCCTCTCTTCGAAGAGCCTTGAACTGCGTGTCGCACCCGCCAAAAACTCTCGTGTGCGCCATCGGCTGACCTGGGGACGCGGAGGACGGTGCATCGCCGGTTACCCGCGTAAAGGCATCATCAATCTTCTCCTTGCGCGCGCGTGAAGCCCTGTACACCGTCAAACTCCTGCAGCTTCTCAATATGCGCCCACCGATGCTTCTCCGCGATGGATGACAGTAATGCAAGAATCGACGCATCGTCGAGATCACCCTCGGTGTCGCGCTGCACGAATCGGGCAACCCACTGGTCCACGACGTCGGTAATTGCGCCGGTCGGCAGGTATACCTTGGTGCCGCGGTTACCGATCATTTTCAGTTCCAGCGGTGAACCGGCAACGACCTCTTCCAGAGATTTGCCGAGCGTGTCGGCGTCGAGGGACGATTCGACGAAGACATCGACTCCAACGACGCGCCGCTCCTTCGGGCGCACGAAATCGGGAGCGCTGTCAACAGAGGGCAGGAGTAACGGCCGGTACTCTCGTACCGTCCAGGTCGATGATTTTTTACCCAGGTTGCCGATGATTGCGTCCGTGTACGCCGTCGTGCCGGTTGCCCCTTCGTCGCCCGCGATATCTCTGGTCCTTACGCCGGATTCGAGTGTTACGAGCACTGCATGCTCGATCGCTGAGGCGGCCTCGAACTCGTTGAGGTGGCGCAACAACATGACCGCAGTGAGAATAACCGCCGTTGGATTTATGACGTCCTTCCCGGCGTATTTAGGGGCAGAGCCGTGGACCGCTTCGTATATGGCAACATCACTGCCGAGATTCGCGGATGGTGCAAAGCCGAGCCCGCCTACTAAACCCGACGTCAGATCGCTGATAATGTCGCCATTCATATTTGTCGTAATGATGACATCGAATTGCGCTGGATTTTTGACCAGTTGGTGCGCGCAGTTGTCGATGATGATATGGTTCGACTCGATTTCAGGGTACTCGGGAGCGATCTCCTCGAAAGTCCGTTTCAATAGACCTTCGGTGAGTTTCATGATGTTCGACTTTGTCGCGCAGTGAACCTTGCTCCGTCCCTCGGACCGTGCGAATTCAAACCCGAGTCGAACTATTTTTTCGCATCCCTTCCTCGAAATCAGTTTGAGGCACTGAGCGACACCTGGCGTTTGCATGTGTTCTATGCCGGCATATAAGTCCTCAACATTTTCGCGGACGACAACCAGGTCAATCCCTTCGCCGCTGTACCGCGTGCGAACCCCGGGCAGCTCCCGAACCGGACGGATATTCGCATACGTTTCAAACAATTTGCGCAGGGTAACGTTGGCACTCTTCTCGCCAAAGCCGACGGGCGTCTCGAGCGGGCCCTTGAGCACCACGCGCGTCTTTCGGATGGACTCGATGGTTTCGGGCGGGACGCCGGATGGCAGACCCTGTCGGAAGATGCTTGCGCCGGCGTGACGCTCCTCCCACTCGATCTGAGCGCCCGCGGCTTCCATAATCCGTTGGGCCGATCGGACTACCTCTGGACCAATTCCGTCACCAGGGATCACCGTTACAAGCTTGGTGCCGCTAACCGACTGTTGCGTGTTTGTAGCCAACGCGATCTCCTCTCCGTGGGTGGACCTTCTAGTGGGTCACGGTATGACGTCGTCATCTGGGGAACCGTGTCCGCGAACGATAGAAGTGTAGGGGATGCTTCCCCGGGCATCCAAGGTGCGCGGCGCCTAAGATGGTGGGTGAGGACGACGTCTGGTTGTATCGGCGCCGCGCGCGTGTTGTGGCGAGTCTTGCCACTGGTCGAGCACCCTGCCTGCATCCGGCACCGCGCGCGTGCCCGACGTACCGCGGACCGCCTCAACCTCATCAGGCCTTGTCGGTGACTGACGAGAGCGCAGGGACGTCGGTAGCGAAGGCTTGCCTCGCGTTCGCCCGCGCTGACGGTCGAAAGGCAGCCCTGACCACGCCCGAGGGCACCTGGAACCGTGCAAAGCTTGCACGCACGATCGAGTTGCTGGCAGAACACATACGGAGGGAAACATCCGTTGACGAGACGGTAGCCCTCGTGGTGGGCAGCGACCACTGGTCCGTCTGTGCCGTCCTGGCCTGCGAATTGAGTGGACGGACGAGCGTGCTGCTTCCCGCGTCGGCCGCGGACGAGTACATCATGCGGGCGGCTAAACGCACATTCGCATCGCTGGTAATGCAAACCAGCGATCCCGGGCACGCCGGTACGCGAGGAAACTCGCTCGTGGCCGGTACAGCGGTCCGTTGGAACCACGTAGAGCCGGATCGAGGGACGGTGTCGTCTCCGGAAACCGCTGTCGCGGGAGCGATATGCCAGCAAACCTCCGGCTCCATGGATGCACCGAGATTTGCCCTCCGATCTCATACGGCGATCATGACCGAGGTTTCCGAACTAACTTCAGCATTGAGCCTGAGTGATACGGACACCGTCTTATGTGGCTCCTCGATCGCTCATTCGTACGGCCTCATGGGAGGACTGCTCGCGCCGCTGCACGCGGGCGCCCGCGTGCTTCTGGCTCGTGACTCATCGGCTCTCATTCGACTGCTCATGCGTTGTACGCCGACGATCGTATTTTCGCTGGGCCCTGCCTATGCTCAACTACTCGACGCACTTTCGCCCCAAGCACCCGGACTGCGTCGCGTTCGACTGGCGTTCAGTGCCGGCGCCGCGTTACCGGACGGACTGTTCGAACGGGTGGATGACCGATTGGGGCTGCAGATCAGACAGGACTATGGCACAACGGAGACCGGCACGATCTCCATGGATCTCGCGCCGGCGCCGGCTCCGAATACCGTTGGAAGGCTTCTACCGCACGTCGAAGTGCGTCTCAGAGCGCCGGACGTGGCAAAGCTCCACGGCGTCGAAGTTGGGGAGATCCTCGTGCGGAGCAGCGCAGTCGCAACCGGCTACCGTGCCGGCCCGAACGTTACCCGCTGTGTCGACGCCGGCGGGTGGTTCAACACGCATGACGCCGGCTCGTGGCTTGGCGAGAGCCTGCGAGTGCACCGCCGCGTCCGCGAGCCTGTAAGGATACACGGAAGCCTCGTCCACCTTGATGCAGTGGAGTCTGCGATAGCTTCCATGCCGGACGTACGCGAAGTTGCTGCTCACGTGCGACGTGTCGACTCCAGGATCGTGCTTCGCGTGCTGGTCGCGACCACGGGGCGGACCGAGGAGGACATCCGGTGTTGGTGCCGGGAGGTCCTTCCAGCAGCGTGCGTTCCCGACGAGATAGTGGTGGTGGAAGCCCTTCCCCGCAGTCCTGCCGGAAAAGTGCTGCTGAAGTATCTCTGAGCCGGGCCCGAAGGGTCTCAACGACGTCTGTCCTGGCGAGCTTTCCCGATTACAACGCGGCTGAGTTTGCTTTCTCTGGATAGAGCGCATGCTGCCTCGGCCACATGGAGCATCTCGTGCTCTTCATATGCGTGCGTTGGAAACACAGCCCCACCGACGCTGAGACTGGAACCTGCCGGAATGGTGTGATTGAGGAAGGCGGCGAGATCGGTTTGAATTCGTAGTCGTTCACCGATTGCGCGCAGGTCTCGCGCGGTGGTTCCCGGAAGGATGACGGCCAACCGTGAGAAATCAAGCTGGCCGAGTGTGTCGATGCTCCTGATTGCAGTAGAGAGGTGTGAATCAATCGAGCCTATGATCGACGGGCCAGAACGGTCGTTTTCTGGATTTTCCGGCAGGCCCATAGGCGCCACGACGAGCAGCACGAGCAGGCCTAGCGGATAGCGGAGGCGGCTTGCCCGCTCGATCTCCTCCCGTAAGTTGCGCTGGACGGTGCTTCGCATCTCAGCGACAATGCTGCCTTGCGTGTCACCGTGATCGCGAGGAGTAGAGGTCGACGAGCCGCTGTCCGGGGCGCTACTCGTCGATCCTGCGCGGCTTTCGGCATCTGAGTGGAGCGCAGGCGTATCTCCGGCATCACTCACGGTCAGCTCGAGAGCGGGAGCGCAGCGCCCCGCGCAAGTCGGTTTCTCGTATGGGCGCTGACAGTGAGGCGCCGTCGGCAAACACGATGACGGGAATGCTCATATCGAATGAGCGGAACAGCTCCGGATCGGTAGTAATGTCCACGTGCCCAACCTCAACTTCATAGTCGCTTCCTAACGCATCGAGTAAAGCAATGGCATCATCGCAAAGATGACAGCCGGGCTTGCCGTACAGAGTTACTGGGATGGCACGGGCGCTCGTCGTCGGACCGCGCGGTTGTATCCGCTTGCCGGCAAGTCGTTTGATCGCGTTCACGTTGGCGACCAGGCGAGCAGTGTCTCGATTCCCACCAGAGCAAGCTCCCGTGGCGACAGTGCGGAATGATACTTGCCAATGTAGGAAAAGGAGAAGTGCGAATCAGTAAGAGATTCGCAATGTTCGCTAATGGGGCTGGGAGTCGAGCTCATGGTCGTATTCGGTGCAAAGGCGCGCTCGGCGTGCAAAGAAGACGTATAAGCTCGCAACGATGAACTTTCCGCAGATTCTGTCGACATCGCTCCACTCCATTACTCGGGAGCTTGGTAGCGCCCGTTCAGTTCTGTTTCTCTACGACGATGTAGCCGATGGCTTTGTCCTGGCGGCCACGGCGGGCGGCTCTGCTCCAAAGACACTCGACGGGTTCATTCTGGCATCCGACACGGACTTGGGCCGAGTCATGGATGAAGGCTCACTAGTGCTGCAGCCGGTTGACGGTCGCCTTACCGAGTCATTTCCCGGCCTGGCGGAGCACCTTAGGTCGAGTACGGCGCTCTTCATCCCGGTCGTACACTCCACCGAAGTCGGAGTCGTGGTTGCCTCACAGGATGGTACAGAGATGGCCGACGTTCTGGATAGTCCCGAGTCGATTCTCGGCACAGCTCGCGATGCTGCGCAGGCGGTATCCCACTCGCGTCCGGACATTGACCACACGTGTCCGTTTCGGCGCATCCTCGAAGTGGATCCCGGCGGAATTGCAATCGTCGAGGGCAGGGACGCGGTGATCAGCTATGCCAATACCGAGTTCCGAACAATCGTCCAGGGTTCCGTGACACCTTTCCTGGGAAGGTCGCTGCACCGCGCGTTAACCAATCCGGTTAGGTCTGGATTGATGCACGCGCTGCGCCAGGTCATAGAGACAGGCACCACCTACCGGGACGCGAAATTCGAGGTAAGGGACCCATTTGGGTCCCGGTACTATGAGCTGAACGTCGTTCCACGGGAGACCGAGGAGAGCGTCGCGGACGCGGCCTTCATTGTCCTCTGGGACAGGACCGATATCGTCTCGACCCGGATGGCACTCGAAGAATCGGCGCGACGCGTCGCCGACGCGCACGGCATGTTGTCGGCCGTTCTCGAAGGGACGAACAACGGTATTCTCCTCGTCGACCGTGCCAGGAGGATTCTCTACGCTAATGAGCGCCTTGCCGCACTCTTTGGCGTTGAGTCAGCCGGCATTCTGGGTAAGACGCACGACGAGTATATCGAGCTGGTCAAAGATCGACTGCGCAATCCAAACGGGTTCGTCCAACGGCTGGCGCACACGTACCGCTATCCGGAAATAAAAAGCACCGATGACGTGGAAGTGCTCCATCCAGCTCATCGCATTTTGAGCCGATATAGCGGGCCTGTCTACAAGGACGACGGCGACCTTCTCGGCAGGATCGAAGTGTATACGGACGTGACTGAAGTTCGTCAGCTCCAGCGAAACAAGGATGAGTTTCTATCGGTCGTGTCGCACGAGCTCAAAACGCCGATCACGAGCATCAAGGGATACGCGCAGCTGCTGACCAGGCGCGCGGCCGATAGTGACTTGCCTCCGTCTACCGTCATGGCGTACACCGTTATCGAGCGACAGGTGAATCGGATGCAGGAATTGATCGGGAGCCTTCTCGATCTTTCACGGCTCGACACCAACAAACTCGATTTTGAAGATGCCGAAGTGAATTTCACTCGCCTGTTGCGCCACACCGTGTCGTTGGTCGGCATGGCTGACGAAGCCCGTGTAATCTCCCTGCAGTTCCCGGAAGAGGATATCTGGATGCGTGGAGACGAGCGCCGGCTGGAACAGGTTGTGACAAATCTGCTGGCAAATGCGGTGCGGTACAGCCCGGGCGGCGAGCTCGTGACCGTTACCTTGAGCTGCGATCCCGATATCACCCTTCGAATCAAAGATAACGGAATCGGGATTCCGCGCGAGGCACTGGCTCTGGTGTTCGACCGTTTCTACCGCGGTCCCGGAATGACCGATTTAACCGGCATGGGCATCGGACTGTATATCTCCAAGACGATTGTCGAGCAGCATGAAGGGACCATAACGGTCGAGAGCGAGCTGGGGGTCGGATCGACATTTACGGTTTCGCTCCCGGCCAGTCGACGTCTGCGGCAAGAGGCGTCGCGCGAATTCTCTTCCACGCCACCAACCGATGCGCATTGAAACGGGCTGACAGTCCTACCCAAAACGTGGCCGAAAGCCCGTAGACATGCTGTTAGGTCATGGCATACGCTCGGAGTTATTCGAGGATTGAGGAAGAGCATTGAAGCCAGATCGAGACAGCTTCATAATCGTGCTTACTTTTGTTCCGGTTGCCGTCGCCCTCATCATGTATGTGCTGTGGAAGGCGTCGGGAGACGGGACATTGGATCTACCGACACTCGGATTTACGCTGGGATCTCTCCCGGACGTGAGCAGTGACGATGTACCCGGCCTGGTATGGCTCCTCAAAGCCGTGCAAGGTTCCGCGCAAAACTTCAAGGACATTGGCATAGGGCTCGGAATAGGCCTGGCAGGCGGAACCATTGCGGTCGGCATAGTTGTCGATGTGGTGCGCGGCGTACAAAAAGTCCGTCTCGGTCGCGCCGGGCACGGCGACGGACATAGCTCTGCGCACTGAGCTTCGCAAATCCCGGTCGAATTGTTCCAGCGCCTCCCGAAACCATTTCGTACAATAGTGCGCCTGGGACCTCTTCCGCGAGCCACTCGGAGTGGCTTGCGGTGATGGCAGCAGTATACCGTTGAGCCTGCTCACCTGATAGAGGATCACAACCACGAAGACTGAACGCGGGCGGGCTGCAGTATCGTACGAGCGCTTTCTGCGCGCCGTCGGCGCGTATCTGGACGAGTGCGGCGTTTCGCAGATTTCCCTCATTGAAACGCACAACGGATTTGCGGTAAGGACTGAGACTGGCGAAGTTGACGGTCCTCCCACGCTTGCCGACTTTGAGATGGAGTACGACGATCTGGTTGATCGCACTCTAGTGCTGCCACGGCGGCGGGGTAGGGGCCCGATTATCACCACTGGACCGGCCGGCGCGCACGTCACTCCGGGAGCGCCACGCGTCCCATATCAAGAAGTACTGCGGGCGCTCGGCTGGGAGTTGGACGACGGATCGGCTTACAACGTCTTGATCGAGCAGGTAAACACCACGTACTGCGTGTCATATATGGCACTGGACCGCAGTGAGGGTTTCATCTGGCGCAAGCGAGGCACTCAGCTTGGTCCCTCCGAGCTGGAATCCGTCCGCAAGGACGCTCAGAGCCGGCGACAACCGCCCCCGCTACTTCGTCGGGTGAAACGGGAATAGCGACACCCGGCCTGCCTGCACCGGTTTCTCAGGCGAGAGCGTGATTCCGGCTCAGGTGCTTTGCCAGGCATGAATAACCGACAGGAACATCGAGTCCAGATACGGTCCTATCAGCAGCGCCACCGCAACCCCCGCGACCGATATGACTCCCGCGAGTAGAGCGTATTCGACCATGTCCTGACCGGCTTCGTCGTCCAACCAAACCCTGCTGATCCGGGAAGCTATCTGAAACTGCCACGATCGGAGGCATATCCGGAGCATTGCCGCATTCGACACCATTGGTCCCCTCCCCAACACGTGTCGCTCGAGCGGCGATCCTTCCGTGTGCGATTACTACCCTAGCACCCTTCTCGCGGGAGCGGAATACTCCTTTCAGCCAAAAAAGCAAAGACCGACAATCTCGAAGCCTTGACAAATAATGGATAATAGTGTATATTGTAAGTACGGCTAGGACGTGTCGGGCCGGATGGCCCTGGAGCACCAGCGCTGTTTTCGCACGTGCACGCGTTATAGTAATGAGAATGTTGGTGCTGCCGGTTGAGCTTCGCCGGCGCGAAGAGCCGCATACAGCACGGGAATCAAGAAGGAGTATCAGTGCAGAAAAAGAGACCGTACAGGCCGGGTCCTAAGAAGAGCGATGCCGGCAAGACTCGACGGACTGTCGAGCCGCGAGAATCCGAAGGGTTGTCTGTCGAGGGTGTCATTACCGAGACCCTACCGAACTGCCAGTTTCGGGTTGAATTGGAAAATGGGCATAACTTGCTGGGTCACATATCCGGGAAGATGCGAAAGAACTACATCCGTATCACCCAGGGTGACCGAGTGACCGTCGAGTTGTCACCGTACGATTTAGAACGGGGCAGGATTACATTCCGTCATCGGTAATCTCGCCTCCGTAGAGTGCGCATTGGCTCGGTAGCACGCACGTAACGTGCGTCCGGGCTCACGCTATTACCCCTGAGGGCGCGGTTGCGATGGCACGGCGATGTCCACCGCAACCCGTTTTCCGCGTATGCCGGTGCGTGAAAGCGCTTGAACTACGTCACGCGCGCGGGACTTCGGTACCTCGACGAAACTGAATTTGTCGTACACATCAATCGCCCCGATCTCTCGACCGGACAATCCAGCTTCATTTGCTATGGCGCCCACGAAGTCCTTGGCAGAGACGCCGTCTCGCCTGCCGGCCCGTACGAACAGTCGTTCCATACCGGTTTCGACCGCTCGGCCATCGTCTTCATCCGATGCCGGTAATGGCTCCTGTAGCGCCATTTTGATTGCGGCAGCCGCGATCTGGGCAACGTCGAACTCCTCGCCCAGTTGTTCCACCATGACGAGATAGGGTGCCAGGTGATCGCTCGCCAGAATCTCTCGCAGCGAATCGCGGAACGCCTGTGCGCGCCGCTCCGCGATGTCGGACAGACTGGGCACTTTCATTCGCTTCAAATCGACTCGAATGAGGCGCTCGATCGTTTTTAGCAGGGCCCGCTCGCGGGGAGTAACGAGTGTGATCGCAATTCCGGTTTTGCCGGCTCGCGCCGTGCGCCCTATGCGGTGCACGTACGCCTCCGGATCTTCCGGAATATCGTAATTAATCACGTGACTCACGTTAGGAATATCGAGCCCGCGCGCGGCGACATCCGTGGCTACCAGGACGTCGATTCGACCCTCACGGAAGCCGGTGATGGCTCGCTCGCGTTGCGGCTGGCTCAGATCCCCGTGGATCACTTCCGCCGCATAGCCGCGACCGCTTAAACTTTCTCCCAACTCATCCGTTTCGCGCTTGGTCCGCACGAACACCAGAGCCGATTCCGGTTGTTCCATATCGAGCACGCGAGTCAACGCCTCCAGTTTTCCCGGTCGAACTGTTTCGATGTAACGCTGTTCTACCTCTGGAACTGTGAGATGTTCTTTGGCAATGGTGATCGACGCCGGCTCGCGCATGTACTTCTTCGTGAGGGAGCGGATTCTTGGCGGAATCGTGGCTGACAAAAGCGTGATCTGTCGGGACTCAGGTACCTCATCGAGGATGAACTCGATATCCTCGACGAATCCCATGTCGAGCATTTGATCCGCTTCGTCCAGTACCACCATGCGTACTCCCGAAAGGTCGAGCGTTCCACGACGCATGTGATCCATGATTCTTCCCGGCGTTCCCACCACCACGTGAACCCCGCGGTGCAGAGCCCGAAGCTGCCGATCGATTGGTTGTCCGCCGTAGATCGGTACGTCGGCAATATTGGCGTACTTCCCCAGCTTGTGAATTGCCGATGCAACTTGTTCCGCCAGTTCTCGCGTGGGTACGAGGACCAGGGCTTGAACCATCCGGTTCGCGGGATCGACTGCATTGAGCAGTGGAATCGCGTAAGCGGCCGTCTTGCCGGTTCCGGTTTGCGACTGCGCCAACAGATCTCGGTGATCCAGTAGGATTGGGATTGCTTCTCGTTGTATGGGCGTCGGCTGTTCGTATCCGACCTCGCGAACGCCCTTCAAAATGTCTGGGCGAATATCGAATGCGTCGAAGGACTGCTCCATGCTGGTTGTGCTCCTGCGAGAGACCGATGTCGTGCACCGGTGGTGACTATGGGGACGCGCCGCGCCCTGGATTGTGCCCAGCGAAGAGTCGACCCGGATAGCCCGGCGAGCCACGAGAAAGTGCTCGGTAAACCCACCGGTGCGTCCCGGAACCTTCAACTGTCGGTCCCGGATCCCCGGCCCCCGAATTCAGATCCGGTGAAAGTGTGCGCCCACTTCTATTATGCTCATCCGAGCCACCTCACCGGAGGATCTACCCTCTGTTCACGCGGCTGATGCGGTAGATCGGGATACCCCAGATAGACAAACGCTACAATCTCCGCTTGTGGGGCAAACCCGAGAAAGTCCTTCACCGCCGGATCGTACGCGGGTCGACCAGTCCTCCACATTGCGGCCAAACCGAGAGCCTCGGCCGCCAGTAACATGTTCTGTACCCCCGCGGCTACCGCGGCAAACTCCTCCTGGGGGACAACTTTCGGCGCATTCGAGGGCTCCGCTGCAACTGCCACGATCACCGGTGCTCGCAATGGTTTCTGCCGTTCCTTGAGAGCCATGGCAGCTGTCGCTTCGACGGTGCCGGGAAGCTCTCCGGCACTCGCCTCGAGCAATGATCGTTCCATCACTGCGCCGAGTGCCCGACGCGCGTCTCCGGAGATCACCGTGAACCGCCAGGGTTCCGTGCGACGATGATTCGGCGCCCAGGTGGCGGCCCGGATGATCTGGGTGACCGCCTCTCGTGGCAGGCCGTCGGGTCTTACTCGCGGCATGCTCCTCCGCGTGCGAAGAGCGTGCATAACGCAGTCTCCGTCGCCGGGACTTCCCATGCCGTTTCCTTTCCAACCAGCGAGCTACAGGTGTGTCGGCGTGCTGCCTTTGCACGCGGATTCTTAGAGTATGATTGCGTCATTATCCCGGCTCGGTCGATTCCAAACAACCGCTCTTGCTGGAAGTGCCCGAGTGCACGCGTTGCCTGCGGGTGGCCTACATACGAGGAGTGTAACGGTGGACAATTCAGGTACTGAGCGAGTGGCCACCGATCGGTTTCGAGTTCGATTGGAAGCGCTCACCAATGACATGAGAGCAATTAATCGGGAACTGGGAAACGTCAATTTGCTGTCGATTGCACGCCGAACCCAGGATCTGCTGAGAGGCAGTAAGGCGCTCCTGGATGGGAACATAATGGTGCTTTTTGCCGACGCGCCGGACCGTGTGCCCGAGGACCTCTATAGGCACATTGAATACGCCGAGGTACACCTCCGAAAGGCGCTATCCGAAGAGTATGAATTCGAGGCGATCAAGCAACGGTTATTCATGGCGACCGCCATCTGCGAATACGTCATCGAGCAGGTAGGAAGCGCATTGATTACCCTCGAAGCGACGATGAGCACGGATTCCCGCGCAGGATTCTAATCCCGAAGCCCACAACTCGGTATCCACATCGGCGTTGCGGGGCCGCGTTTTGGCTGAGTGGTTTTCGCGCACACCGTCGAAATGAGCCACACTGAGGAGATAGATCATTTATTCTCGAGGAGGTTTGACAGCTCATGAAGAAACGACTTGTGATACTTACCCTGGTAGGAGCGCTTCTGGCGAGCGTTCTGGTCCCATCGCTCGGCGGCACCGCCCACGCGGCCGCCCCGTCCGCGTCACAAACGCGTGCGCACACGGCGTTCCTGGACAAAACGCGCTTCCTGCTCCACGTGGGGGTAGCGTACTTCGCATTTCACCACTGGATCTATAACCCGTACAAAGCAGGTTCATTCAAGAGTGGTGCGTCAGGGCGCGTGAAATCGATTGTGAAGGCCGGCATCGCGGCTCTTTTTGCGGTTCATGAACTCAAAGTGGCGTATGGGATCGCGAATGGAAGTCACAGTGCTACGTTGCACGCGTTGGTAACACCGATTAACAAGCTCACTGCGGCGCTTCAATCGGCCGGCTCCAAGTTCAAGAGCTCGCCCAGCTCGTACAGCGATGCCACGGTACAGGGCTTGAACGGCACAGCGTCGTCACTCGCCAGTGCCGCCTCCAAAGCCGGTTACGGGATTAAAGACATTTCAGCCCCGATCCCGGGCCTCTAAGGTTTCTGCACACCTGCACTGATCGACACGGGTGAGAAGGCGCGGCTTGTCCGCGTCTTCTCGTCGGTGCGCGGCGTGGGTGAATGCCACACAGTCCAACGTGCCGGGTTTTCCCTCACGCTTAACGGACTTCGACTGCACGATCTGTAAAGCGCACCGTGATGTTGTCGATCAGCCGAGTGGTCCCGAAATGCGCGGCGAGCGCTATCACGGCATCGCTTTGTAGGGTTCCGTGCACCTGCTGTAGATTGGACGCGTCCGCGATCTCTACAAATTCGATTTCAGCGGACGGCGCGTCGGTCGCAATGATGTTCAGGATTCCTTCGACGATTGCACCACAGTCTCGCGTCCCGGCGAGAATCGCGTCCCGAGCGTGAGCGAGCGAGCGCCACAGGGCCGCTGCCTCGATCCGGTCTGAGGGTGAAAGATACACGTTGCGTGAAGACAGCGCTAGGCCGTCGGGCTCCCGTGCGGTGGGGACGGTAACGATCTCGGTGCGCACCGCCAGGTCACGAACCATGCGCTGGACGATGAGCACCTGCTGAATGTCCTTTTGGCCAAAGTAGGCGCGATGCGGCTGACACAGGTTCAGGAGTTTCATCACAACCGTGCATACGCCGCGAAAATGGCCGCGTCGGCGGGAGCCGTCGAGAGACTGGGTGAGTGCACTGGGATCGATCCATACTGATTGCCCGGCGACTCCGTCGGGATACATCGTATTCATGGTTGGAACGAACAACAGATCGACGCCGGCGCCGGCTGCTACCCCACGATCGCTCTCGAGTGTTCGTGGGTAGCGGTCGAGATCTTCACCCGGCCCGAACTGCGTAGGGTTGACGAATATGCTGGCCACCACGATGTCGTCGCGGCGGCGCGCTTCCGCCATGAGGGCAGCGTGACCAGCGTGAAGCGCGCCCATGGTAGCGACCAGCCCCACCGCTGCGGCCCTGCTTCGGGCCTCATGGAGCCTCTCCTGAAGTTCCTGCGCTGTGTGGACTTCGAGCATTTCTTTCTTTATCGGCCTGCGCTCATGATGTAATCGCCTGGTACTCGTCGTACACGAATCTATACCAGAGACTTCTTTTCCGGCATGCCGATTGGTGGTTACTCACGGGGGCTTTCATGTTCGACGCTATTACCGATGTGGCCGGTCTTCAGGTGGGACACTGGCATGACAACGAAGCACTCACCGGATGTACTGTCATTCTCTGCCCGAAGGGTGCGGTTGTCGGGGTCGACGTGCGAGGCGCAGCCCCCGGGACGCGCGAAACGGATCTCTGCCGTCCCGGAACGCTCGTGGATCGGGCCCACGCCATCCTGCTTTCCGGTGGCAGCGCCTTTGGGCTGGACGCGGCATCGGGCGTGATGCGTTTTTTACGAGAACGAGAGATCGGCTTCGACACTGGAGTGACGAGGGTGCCAATCGTCCCCGGCGCCGTGCTCTTCGACCTGGCCATCGGCGATGCCACCTGGCCAACCGCCGAGAGCGGTTACCTCGCCTGCATCGACGCACGATCCGGACCGGTCGTGCAGGGGTGCGTCGGAGCCGGCATGGGCGCCACGGTCGGTAAGCTGCTTGGCATGGGAGCTGCCACGAAGTCCGGAGTTGGCACTGCGTCGATACGAGTCGGGGGAGTGACCGTGGCAGCGCTGGTGGCCGTCAACGCGTTCGGCAACGTCGTGCTTCCGGGGACCGGGGAAATAGTAGCCGGCGCCCGCCCACCGGCAAGCGACGAGTTCGTGGACATGGAGGAGGCGCTGCGAGTAGGAGCGAGCTCGCCGCCACATATCGGAGAAAACACGACCATCGGCGTCGTGGCGACCGATGCCGACCTCACGTCCACGCAGATCGCCCACCTTGCGTTGTGCGCGCATGACGGATTGGCGCGATCGATTCGCCCGGCGCATACGATGCTCGACGGAGACACACTGTTTTCGTTGTCTACGGGCGCGGTACCCGTGGTATGGGCGGACTGGATGATTGCTCTGGGCTCCGTGGCAGCCGATGTGACCGCCAGGGCCATAGTGGCGGCCGTCATGAACGCGTCCCCGGTTGGAGACATGCGCGCCGGTCGATTCCCTCGCTAGTCGTCTCAGTCGCGCGAAAGTAAGGACGGTCGAAACTCGAGAAGCGACGCGAGTACAACGTCCGCGGCGGCTAGCGCCTCCGTGCTCGGCGGGTAGTGGACGTTTGGAACCGCGATTACCGTCATTCCAGCGTTCTTTGCCGAGGTAATTCCGGCCGATGAATCTTCGAAAACAGCGCAATCCGCTGGCTCGCACTCGAGGCGCCTTGCGGCCTCGAGGAATACGTCGGGCCATGGTTTTCCTCTCGGTACCGTGTCCGCGCTGATCACGACCTGAAAACAGTCGCGGATACCGGCGAGGCTCATGGCGTACTCTATCAGGACTTCGGGCGATGACGACGCAATCGCCAGCGGGTAGGTCTCGGCAATCTCGCGTACCGTCTCGACCGATCCTGGAAGTAGCGGAAGAGCCCGTCCGTACAGGTCGCGCATTTTTTGCGTTACCGCCGAGATTATATCGTGCACGCTCGTCGCGCGGCCGCAACGGGCAGCGATGGCCGTCGCCCATTCCGGCGAATTATTTCCCTTGACAAGCAGCTCGTCCTCGGGGCGCCAAGTGCAGTCTACGTCCGCGCAGTACTCGCGGCGTGCCTCCTCCCAGTACACTTCAGAGTCGATGAGCAAGCCGTCCATATCGAATATCACGGCGCGAATCATGGATGCATTCCTCGTGGTAAGTCCTGCCATGATAGCCTGTAGGGATTTGGAGTATGGCTATGTTCAGACAGAACGGTCAGTCACGTTCCTCGCTCGTACGCCGGCTCGCGATTACGGTTTGCGCGTTTCTGTTTGGTCACTTCATCAGCACGTCTGTACTACCCGGGGGCGTGACCCCTACGTTGCGCCTCATCGTATTCCTCGCCGTGTATGCTGGCGCGTATATCGCTTTGTGGCGGATCACTGAGGAGCTGCGCCACCGTCAGGTGGATGGTCCTCGCCGCTAGATCGGTCCAGACGTGCACGGGGACTATAGTAGCGAGTGAGCCACTGGCCGAGACCGTCAAGACCGGGGTAGAGGACGCGTTCGGTAATGTTGGCCTGATCCAGCTTGTCTCGAACCTCGCCCTTCAATTGGCGCGGAATGACTATGCGCTGGAAGGCGTCGCCGTGTGCATCCAGCCACCCTTCGAGGTTAGAGTTTGGGTCGGATGGAAGCGACAGCAACGCATACTGATTGACAATCCGGTCATCGAACGACGGCGGCTCGAAGAATGCCAGAAAGTGCCGGTCCGCCAGAGCGTCAAACTCGTCCAGGGTGGAAGCCGCCGAGTGCAGCATCTCTGCTGTAAATACGTACGTCATCTCAGTCTCGAGTATGTCCTTCAATGGCTTCGGGAGGCGTTGATTGGTACGGGCGTAGTTGACTCGCCAGACGACTCCATCTTTGTCATACAAATTGGGATTCGCGGTCGCAAAGTGAAGCGCCACGAAGGGTGAGTAGGTCCAATCGAGTAGGCGCGTTGGCAGGCCGTGATGTTGCGCCAGAGCCAGCCAGTTCCACACCGCGTTCCCCGGCACGTCTTCAACCCGTGCATATCGGATGAACGCCCGCAACATTGCATTTTCGAGCCGGGTAGACCGGGTGTTCAATCGGGCCAGGCCGGTGGTCAGGGCGTAATCCGCATCGCCCATACCGCGATATGCGACAGTCGCGCGAAATCGACCGAGCTCGTCATCCCACGCGTCCTCGTACAGACTGTCGTTCAGCTCGTTCCAACTCGACACTCGAATATCGTTCATGACTCGTTGCCATCCTCCTATCGGGCAGGGTCACCCTCCTGTCAGTGTGGCCGGTAAATGGGCCCAACGCAAATGCCTGCCGGCCACCGTCAATGGCCAGGTAGGTGCGGGGCCTGGCAGTAAAGTCTCCGCGAATAGCAATACTGCGTATCAATTTATAAATAGCACTTTACAAATTAGAAACTATGTGATTTACTTTAGTCATGGAAGAAGAACTCCTACGTAACCCTCCCTCCCAGTGTCCGGTGTGCGGGAACCGTCTCGCCGTCACTCGACTCGAGTGCGTCTCCTGCAGTACCGACGTGACCGGGGCGTTCGCGCTTGGTCGGCTCGCTACTACTCCGGAACCTCATGCATCACTTCTCGAAATGTTTCTTCGGGTGCGAGGAAACGTCAAAGAGATGGAGCGAGAGCTTGGGCTGTCATACCCGACGGTTCGAGCTCGATTGGACGAAGCCTTTGAAGCGGCCGGGTATGGCCGCGTCAACGATCGACCCTCCGTCGCCGGGGAGGACGTTACCATCGGCGCACAGCTTTCCGACCGTATTCGCCGGCAGGTGGAACAGGGCCTCTCCCAAATGGAGCGAGGTCTCTCCCACATCGACATCCAGCCCAACTCGCAACGAACACGTCGTAAGGACGTTTTGGCGCGGGAGCGACGCTCCGTGCTGGATCGGCTCGAGGCGGGTGAAATCTCACCGCGTGATGCGGCACAACAGCTACGCACGTTAAATGAAAGGACGCATTGATGGAAGACGAAGAGCGAGCCAGAATCCTGCATATGGTGGCTGATGGAAAACTGTCGCCCGAGGAGGCGGCCGAGCTACTGGAGGCCTTGCAACCTGAACCGGAGCCGGTCGGCGCCGGGTACGCCGGCCGAGCCGACGCGGGATACGCCCGTTCCGATGACAGCCTGGAACGAGAGATCAGAGTGCACGGTCGCGAAGGGCGTCGAAGCCGCCCTCCGAAAGCGGTCGTGATCCAGATCAAAGAGGGCGGTGAAAACAAAGTGAACATCCGAATCCCGCTCGGTCTGGCGCGCGCCGCCGGCAAATTTATTCCCCGACAGGCGCAGCAGTACTTGTCGGCATACGAAATTGATCTCCAGGAGTTTCTCGCTGGAGCCTCGGACATGGAAGGCGGCACTCTGCTGGAAATCAAAGAGGGTGAAAACCGCGTACTCATTGCAGTGGAGTAACAGGATGAACGTTGCAGTTGGACGGTTATACGTGTCATTCGGCGTGGCGGAGCGCGCGCCCGTTCGGGCCGCCAAGCATTCGGAGCCGGTCCAGGATCGCCAGGAATTGTTGTTTCGCCGTGCGCAGTCCCATGAGGCCGCGCTGCAGGATCGTGAGCGCTGGTCCGTGGATGCTCGCGGTCACGTCAAATGGTAAGAGCGAACGCCCACACGGGGCGGGATCTGTTAGGAAAGAAGGGAACCTTGGGTGTCCCTTCTTTCCTATCCACAGTGGGGCCGGCGAGCGTACTATCTACGGTGCGGTGTCGCATCGGCGATGCATCGAAAGCGCACCACGGGAAGCATTGCCGGTGCTCACTGCCCCGGCACGTCAATCACTTTTCTCGGAGCCATACAGACGATGACGTACACAGCGGAAATTAGCAGAACGAACCCATCGTGCTTCCTCTTTCTCATAGATCGATCGGGCTCTATGGAAGACGCGTTCGGCACAGGATCCACGCAGCGAACCAAAGCCGACGGAGTGGCGGACGCGATCAACCGGCTGCTCCAGAACCTTGTTATCAAGTGCGCGAAGTCGGAGGGTGTTCGAGACTATTACCACGCCGGCGTGATCGGATACGGGTCGAGCGTCGACCTGGCATTCTCCGGAGCGCTCTCCGGACGTGAGCTTGTACCCATCAGTGAGATCGCGGACCATCCGGCGCGCATTGAAGAGCGCACCAAGAAGGTCGATGACGGAGCCGGTGGCCTGGTCGATG
This sequence comes from uncultured Chloroflexia bacterium, assembly GCA_963737125.1. GTDB lineage: Bacteria > Chloroflexota > UBA5177 > UBA5177 > UBA5177 > JANWJD01. The sequence goes on from CAVTRL010000001.1 coordinate 1,327,004, forward strand.
AAACGGTTAAATTTCCGGTCTGGTTCGATGCGTCGGCGCGCGGCGGAACACCCATGTGCGCTGCGTTGAAGCGGGCTGCCACCATTCTGGAAGGCTGGATGGCCGATCATCCCGACTGTTTTCCGCCCATAGTGATCAACATCACCGACGGTGAATCGACGGATGGCGATCCGACTGAGGCTGCCGAGAGTATCCGGCACATCGAGAGCTCGGATGGACCGGTTCTGCTCTTCAACGTGCATATTTCTTCGCACGCCGGAACGCCGATTGAGTTCCCGGACAGCGATCTGCATCTGCCCGACGACTACGCAAAACTCCTCTTCCGCACGTCAAGCATGCTTCCCAGGTACATGCAGTCGGCCGCGAACCAGGAAGGCTATGAGGTATCCGACGGTGCCCGCGGCTTCGTCTTCAATGCCGATATGGTCTCGGTGATCCGGTTCCTCGACATTGGAACGCGGCCCAGTAATTTGCGGTAAACACGCGTGAAGGCACGCGTCGATACGCTCTGGCGGGTCAAGAGCGGGAACTCCACCGATGAATTCGAAGACGCCTGTTCTCGTCCACGATCTCACGCGCCGAGTGTCCCGTCGTTGCGCTGCGCGATTGCCGACGGTGCGACCGAATCGTCCTTCTCAGGTCAATGGGCCCGTCAGTTGGTTCAGACATTCGGGCGACCCGGCGTCTCGATCGAGTCCTGGATCGACGCAATCCCCACGATGCAACGGGCGTGGAGACGCGCCGTGGCGACACGCGATCTTCCCTGGTACGCCGAACAAAAGGTGAGATCCGGAGCCTTTGCCGCGTTCGTGGGCGTGCATTTGACCGACAGTCCGACGGGGCCCATTGCCGGTCAGTGGCAGGCACTTTCTATCGGAGACAGCTGCATGTTTATCGTACGCGACGGGGATGTCGAGCTTGCCTTTCCTCTCCAGACATCGGATGCCTTTGGGTCGACTCCATACCTGCTCTCGAGCGTAGCAAGTCACACGGCCGCGGTTCGGTCGGCACTCGCTCGGAGCGCGGGGCCGTGGTATCACGGCGACCGGTTCTTTCTGCTCACTGATGCGCTCGCTCAGTGGTTTCTTCGCTGCCACGAAGCGGGGGGAAGACCGTGGGAAACGCTGGACACGTTTATAAACAGTAGAGGACGCAGGCAGTTTACTGTCTGGCTCGCAGAGCAACGTCGATCCGGCAGTATCCGGAATGACGACACGACGATGTTGCGGATCGAAGTGGAGTAGTAATCCGGTTGGCCTGGCCGACACCGCAGGACTACAACGAAGCCGTGCAAAATCCCCGGCACGCGTTTAGCGATCCCGACCTGCAGTCGGGAACGCCGGAAACTACCGTACTCGGTCTGCCCCGGCCGATAACCGGCAATTTTGCCAGCGTGTATCGCTTTCACTGCGGCAGCCGCAGTTGGGCGGTGCGGTGTTTCTGGCGCGAGCGCGACGATATGCAGCAGCGCTACGCGGCCATCAGTCAGCATCTGAGCGCCGCGGCATTGCCCTATACAGTGCAGTTCGAATACCAGGCGGAAGGAGTTCGAATCCGCGGAAAGTGGTACCCGATTCTCAAGATGGAGTGGCAAGAGGGCGAATTGCTGCACGAGTACCTGGCATCGCATCTCCAGGACTCCACTGCCCTGACCGCCCTGGCGGAGCAGTGGCGCCACATGGTTGCCGATCTAGAGGCGGCTCGCACCGCTCACGGGGACCTGCAGCACGGGAACGTCATGATGGTCCACGGCAGCCTTAAATTGGTGGACTACGACGGGATGTACGTGCCGGCGCTGAAAGGTATGGGTAGCCACGAGCTTGGACTACAGCACTATCAGCACCCGGAACGCAGCGCCGAATCGTTTGACGAGCGCCTCGATAGGTTTGCCGCGTGGGTGATATACGTTTCCATCCTGGCGTTGGCCCGCGATCCATCCCTGTGGGAGGGCACCGGTGCGGGTGATGAGCGTCTACTTTTCGCTCAGCACGACTTCCGGGAAAGCGGTGCATCGCCCACCTTCTCACTACTTGTGCAAAGTGCCGATCCCGAGGTAAAGGCTGCGGCCGTCACCTTGCGGCAAGCCAGCGCGTCCCATATCGGCGAAGTACCCGCATTGACCTCCTGGCCCTCATCGGACCCCGCGATTCCGGCGTCGGTCGCCACTGATTCTCCGAACGCGGCGGCCCGATTCCTTGAGATCTGTCGGAACCTTGCTCCTCCTGTTGCCGGGGACACGGTTTGTGAACCGGCGGCAACCCATCCTGAGTGGTTGGTAGGGTACCTCGAGGCGGCGAAGCCGGCCCTGCCGGTCGCGTCACGTGGGGAGATCGGAACTGTGCGCGCCTGCACCACGGCAACCCTTCCGCTGGCCGCGACGCTGGCCGTAGCACTTGACGCGAGTGGACTATCCATCACTCTCATTTCGATCACGGTGATTGCCCTGCTGTTTGTCTCGAGCCTCTCTCTTCTTGTTGCCTTTTACCGGCGCCAGCCGGCCGTTCGTGGCGAACTTGCGACAAGGCGCAGACAGCGTGAATTACGACGCCGGATCGAATCCGCGGCACGCCAACGTAGCGGGCTAGAGCGGGAATTGAACGATACACTCGACAATGACCGGCGAACCCTCGAAGGGCAGCGGGAGCAACACTCGACTCTGGAGTCAAACCTGGCCGACACGACCGCTTCGCAGGCGCAATGGCTAACGGACCAGCTCGGTGCGATTGACGACCGGATAGCTCACGACGAGCAGGTGAAACGCGATGCGCTCGCCGCTTTACTCTCGGAACAACGCGCCCGCCATGCAGCTGAATGCCGCCGCAAGGCTCTGCTCCGCACGGCGCATTTGCCTGACATCGATTGGCGCGAGAAATGCCGCCTGTGGGCGATGGGTGTATGGTCCGCGGCAGACGTGTCTGCTGAACGGCTGCGGGCAGCCAGAGGCCTTCGCGACAGCACGGTACTCACCCTGGTTGGATGGAGAATAGAAGTCGAACGGGGCGTACGCCGCTCGCTTCCGCGAGAAGCAGTAGGACCGACCGTGGAAGCAATGTGCCGGCGGCACGTGCATCAGCGCGCGGAGCTTATGCAGCGTCGGTACGACCTCGAGCTGCGTTCGGCGGAAACACTCCACGCACTCGGTGTCCAGTATGCGGACCGAAAAATCGAAGTCGATCAGGACGCGGCCGCCGCTCTCAATGCGAACGAAGAGGCGCGCAAGCACCTTCGGGAATCCCTTGCCGATAACTTGCAACACGAAATCGCTGACCGGCGAGAGATCGCTGCTCTTGCCTCTGCTAGCCAGGGCCAGGTGATCTACACCTTCGCGGATTTCGTTCGGGTGACCTATTTCCCCTGGACGTCACAGTATCGTCGAGCTGGGCGTGAACCGCAGTGAGGTCCTGCGTTTCGAGGGTCATGCGACTCTAGACAGTTCCCGGCAAGCATGGTGTACTGGGTAGAAGCGCAGGTAGCATGGCGGAAATATCTCGGGCATGCAGTATCGACAAGGGTAGGCAGCGGAGTAACCAAGCCATGGACGCGGACGATGTGACAGACGGCGCCCGTGACAGCTCACTGACGATGCTGTTGGAAAGCGATCGGCTCGATTTCGAGCGGCTATTGCTGTATCTACGGCTGTGCTTCCTTGTGGCACCCGTGCTGCTTGTGATCGCCTTCGGCTTTCGGGCAGTTGTACCCGCCGTGCAGGCCGAGCTCGCCGTTGCAGTAGATTGCGTCGGTGTCGCCGTTCTGTTGCGCTGGTATCCGGCACTTGCGCTGCGCGCTCAGTTCGGCATCCGTGGCGTGGACTTGATCGTGGCGTATACCGCGTTGCACTTCGTCCATTTCTTCCTCCACAACGCGTACTACGATTCGGTATACATCTTCGTTGTGGTCGCGGCGACCGCTACACACGGGCGCAGAGGCACCATCCTGATAGGGGCGGCAGCAACAGGCGCGGTATTGCTGGGACGGTTGCAGCTCATCTTCGACGGAGTGTTTCAGTTCGAGATGCGCCATATTAGCGACACGGTTTTTTACGCCCTGTTGTTCTTCACCACTGGCGCAATCACCGATTTTCTGATGAAGAAAAGCGGTGACTTGGTCGATTTGAGGTCACAGGAAGCTCGGGAACGAGTGGAACGCAGCGAAGCCCGCTATCGAGGATTATTCGGAAAATGCCACCGACCTGGTATATGAGCACGATGTCAACGGACGGTTCACCGCGATGAACGGCGAGGGCTTGCGGTTGCTGGGCTACACCAGAGAAGAGCTCAATACTCTGTCCCTCCTTGACATCGTTCACCCTGATTCTCGACATAGCGCGAAGGATCTAATGGCGGGAGGGGAGCCCAGAGAGGCGGAACGGAAACGAGAATTGGCGTTGATCTCGGCGGACCGCACCACAATTCACGTGGAGATACGTTCGCGGATGATACGGAACAGTGACGGCGTTTGCACGGTGCAAGGGATCGCTCGGGATATTACCGAACGCACGTTCATGGAGGACCAATTACGGCATCAAGCACTTCATGATTCACTAACCGGCCTACCTAACCGGTTCTTGTTTGACGACCGTCTTCATGCCGGCGTGCATTCGGCGCGGCGTTCGGGCGAGCCGGTGGCTCTGCTCATGGTCGACTTCGATCGGTTCAAATCCGTGAACGACACGTATGGGCACGCGGCCGGGGACGCGCTTTTGCGGATAAAAGCTTCCAGGATTTCTGCAATGCTGCGTGAATCCGATACGGTCGCTCGTCTCGGAGGCGACGAGTTCGCGTGCATCCTCCCTTCCACCAACTCGACTGGCGCATTGCTTGTCGCCAGAAAGCTGATCGAGACGGTTGTGGAGCCTGTGTCCGTTGGGGGACGAGTCTTCGAGGTGGGAGCGAGCGTCGGCATCTCGATCTACCCGGATATCGCGTCGGACGCGACCCTTCTCCAGGATCAGGCCGATCGAGCAATGTATTCGGCGAAACGCGGTCAGACCGGTTTCGCACTTGCGTCACGCGATCTCCAGTTCGCGCCGATGGATCCGATGCCGGTCCTCTAGTGCTTCAGCTCAGATGACGCGCGTTGACAGCCGCGCGTCATCCTCCGGGCTTAACGAGAAATTCCTCCGAGCGATATGAACTTGACGTCGAGATACTCGTCGATTCCGTACGTTCCACCCTCTCGCCCAATACCGGACTCTTTCACACCACCGAACGGTGCCTGGGCCACGGAAGGGAGACCGTCGTTCGCTCCGATGATGCCGTATTCGAGCTCCTCGGCGAGCCTCCAAACGCGGCCGATGTCGCGCGTGAAAAAGTAGCTGGCCAGCCCGTACACGGTGTCGTTCGCCCGCGCGATCACCTCCTCTTCCGAGTCGAAAACCAGCAAGCCCGCTACGGGTCCAAACGTCTCGGTTTTCGCCAGCTCCATCGAGTCATCGGCATTCAGTAGAACGGTTGGCTCGAAGAAATAGCCCTCTCCCTCCGCACGGTTTCCGCCCAATGCCACGGTTGCCCCCTTCGCTACCGCATCGCTCACGTGGTGCTGAACCTTCTCGAAGGTGGCTTCGTCGATCAACGGTCCGACCGATATACCATCGTCGAGCCCGTTCCCCACTTTCATCGAACGTAGCCTGGCCGTCAAGCGCTCGGCGAAATCGTCGTAGATGCCGCGTTGCACATAAATCCGGTTGGCGGCCACGCAGGTCTCACCCATATTCCGCATCTTGCTCATGGCACAATGCTCGACGGCTACTTCGATATCGGCGTCGTCGAAGATGATGAATGGCGCGTGCCCGCCAAGTTCGAGCGAGAGCCGTTTGACGGTGTCCGCGGCGCTGCGCATCAATAGTTTTCCAACTTCCGTCGAGCCGGTGAATGACACCTTTCGCACCCGGCGATCCTCCATCAGAGTAGAGCCCAGCGCCGCGGCATCCATGCCCACCACGACCGACAAAGCGCCCTTCGGAAGACCTGCCTCGTCGAATATCTTTGCCATCGCCAGTGCGGTGAGCGGAGTCAGCTCGGACGGCTTGATTATCATCGAGCAGCCGGAAGCGAGCGCCGGTCCCAATTTGCGCGTGATCATGGCAGCGGGAAAATTCCAGGGTGTGATTGCTGCAGTGACGCCCACGGGACGCTTCAATACCATGATTCGCTTGTCCGTAGAGCTCGCCGGTACGGTTTCTCCGTAAACTCGTTTCCCCTCCTCGGCAAACCACTCGATGAACGAGGCGGCGTATTTCACCTCGCCCCGTGCTTCGGCCAGTGGCTTGCCCTCCTCCTCGGTGATCAAGCGCGCCAGCATCTCGGTTTGCTCGTACATGGCGCTTGCGGCACCGCTGAGAACTCGAGATCTCTCGGCCGCTGTGCGGGCGGCCCATTCCGGCTGCGCCCGGCAGGCGGCATCAATGGCGCGCTGCATCTCGGTAACGCCGGCATCCGGGACCGTTGCAATGACTTCCAGCGTGGCAGGATTGTAGACGTCGAACGTTCGACCGGAAGCAGCGTCGTCCCACTCGCCGCCGACAAACAGCTTGTATGAGCTTGGTACTGCCAGTGTCACCATGTGTGTCCCCTTTCGCATGCATCGCGGCCAGTAACTAATTCGATTGTAGTGCGGCTGGGCGCGCGCCGCGGGTGCGCGGTTAAGATAAGACAGCGTCCTCACAGTCGCCTATACGGTCATTATCGCGTTTCATGCGCGTGCGTTTTTCGAATCCAACGGAGGAAAGCCCATGGTGCAAACAGCAGGCGAGCCAATCACGTCGACGTCTCGCTCGGACGCAATTTGGGAGGAGAGAAACCGCTGGGTTCCGCGAGGAGTCTCCACGTACGCCCACGTAGTGGCGGAGCGTGCTCACGGTGCCGAGCTCTGGGATGTGGACGGCAAGCGATACATCGATTTCGCGGGGGGCATCGGTACGCTGAACGTTGGACACACACCCGAATTGGTCGTGCGCGCACTCCAGGAACAGGCGGAAACTCTGATCCACGCGTGCTTCTCGGTCACCATCTACGAACAGTATGTCGAGCTTGCCCGACGTCTGGCCGGCATCACGCCCGGCTCATTTGCCAAGAAAGCGTTGCTGGTCAACAGCGGCGCGGAGGCCGTTGAAAACGCGATAAAGATCGCGCGGTTTGCCACCGGACGCCCCAACGTGGTTGCCTTCCACAACGCCTTTCACGGGCGTACCCTCATGGGCATGACACTCACCGGTAAGGACCGGCCGTACAAAGAAGGATTTGGGCCGTTTGCGCCCGGTATTTACCACTCGCCGTTTCCCTATGCGTATCGATGCGAAGACCCCGCCTGCCTGCACAATGCACCGGATGGAAATCCCTGCTCCGTCGACCAAGGCGATGAGCTCGAGCGGTTGCTTGCCGAAGAGGTACCCGCGAGCTCGGTGGCGGCGATCATCGTCGAACCGGTTCAGGGGGAAGGGGGCTTCCTGGTGGCGCCTCCGATATTCCTTCGCCGCATTCGAGAGATTTGTGATCGTGAAGGCATTCTGCTGATTGCGGACGAGGTACAAACCGGGTTTGGGCGAACCGGGCGCATGTTTGCCGCGGAACACTCCGGCGTAGTGGCCGATATAGTGGTGCTTGCGAAGTCGCTTGCAGCGGGCATGCCCCTTGGTGCAGTTGTCGGTAGAGCCGATGTCATGGACGCACCGAACCCCGGAGGAATTGGCGGGACGTTCGGCGGTAACCCGCTGGCCTGCCGCGCCGCTCTGGCCGTACTCGATATGTTCGAGGCGGACGATTACCCAGCTCGGGCGGAGCACATCGGGGGAATTCTGTTCGATCGGTTCAACGGTATGCAACGCCGGTACGACCTGATTGGCGACGTGCGCGGCCTCGGCGCCATGGTGGCCATTGAGCTGGTTCGGGACCGAGCCTCAAAGGAGCCGGCGGCGCAAGAGACGGCGCAAATTATTCACGCCTGCCACAGTGCGGGGTTGCTCGTGATCAAAGCCGGCCTGTACGACAATGTGATTCGAGTGCTGGCGCCCCTGGTGATCAGCGACTCGCTGCTGCGGGACGGACTCGATATCCTGGAACGGGAAGTCGCCGCGCTGTAATTCGAGCGGAACAAGAGCCGAAGGGCCCACGCCTAGGCCCTTCGGCTGTACAACTGGCAAAGCTTCTTACTGCTGCCCCTGGAAAATGGTCGCGATGACCCAAATTCCTTTGGGTCCCGTTGTTCCGGGCTGTACGACCTGCACGGTAAAGATCTTCCCCTGGTACCTCACGTAGTACTTCACCAGCGGACGTCCATCAGGACCGGTGTAGGGCGTGGGGGTTGGGTTGGCGGTGGTGGGTTTCACCACCGTGAAGCCCTGAGTGAATCCTTCCGCAGGGAGGTTCTTGTTGAGCACCTTGGTCGGGTCGAGGTAATACACGTAGTTGGGGTCCCCATTGTTGGCGCCCGTTTGTATCTGCGTGACTTTTGACGCCGGTCGCGTCACCATTCCGACGTGAATGCCTACCACGGTTGGTAACGGTGTGGCGCCGGGAAGTGGTGTCGAAACTCCTGATGTCCCTGGAGTCGCGGTAGCCGGCGCTCCTCCCGGCTGTGGCGTGGGAGTTGGCCCACCAGGCGTGGCGGTTGGGCCCGAGCCCGACTTGGCCGCCGTGGTCGAAGCCGTGCCCGTCGTGGTTGCCGCGGCATTGGGGGTCGCGGTTACCACCACTTTTTGTGGAGTCGCCGTGGCCGTGGGGGTAGACGACATCGCATCCTTTATCTTGGGACCGAGCGTCGCCCCGAGCACGATCACCACGATGATGACGGCAAGGATAACGGGGATTAACCAACGACCGCGCGGTGAAGGTGGACGCTGTACTGTTGACATGCAATTCTCCCTATCAGTAAATACGAGTCACACGGTAAGCAATAATCGTACCGCGTGTCACCGGTTCTTCCCTTTGTCAAGCCGATGTCAAAACCGTCAACACATCAAAGCTCAGACCGGATAAAGCGGCTCCAGAGATGATCCGAAATCCTGCCGGGGTCAGAGCGGACACCGTAGCGCGACCAATACCGGCACACGTTCTCTACGTCTCGGCATAGCAGGTCGTACGCGTTGCGGTTGGCGCGTGGGTCGACCGCCTGCGGGAAATCAATAACGGTGAGTTTTCCGTTCCAATAAAGAATGTTGTATGGGGAAAGGTCGCCGTGGACGAGGTCGTTTGCCAGCCACAGCTCGATATTGGCGAGGAGCCGGTTGAAGAGCGGCCGGACCTCATCTTCAGCAAGCGCAACGTCTTTCAGTTTGGGCGCGGCGCCCTCTTCATCCCCTACATACTCCATGAGAATCACGCTGCCGGCCATTCGCAGCGGCTCCGGCACATCGGACTGCAGGGCATGAAGTCGCACCAGCGTTTCGTATTCCTGGAAGACCCACAGGCCGAACTGAGCCTGTTTCCCCCACTGCGTCTTTTTGGCAACGGCGCGACCCGCTCGTCGGTCCAGGATTAATCTTCCCTCGGTATACACCGCGTCGTTCTTGAAATTTCTTTGAGACCGGGGCCGGTACACTTTCGCGGCGAGGAACTCGAAGCCGGTAGTGGGCGCTGCCCGACAACAGTACACCGTCCCTTCCTTTCCGCTCTTTTCGGTGCGGACGATGTCGGAGATCAGCCCTTCCGCGAAGAAGGGTTCCAGCGGAGCTACTTCGGGCGACTCGTAGTCATTGGTCGGTTCGTCGTTAATCGGGTCAAATATCAATGCGATCTCCGGGTATGCACTTCAGTTTGATGGTGAATCGGAATACAGCCGGCGTTGGGCAATCCGCCAGGCATGGATCGAACGGGCGCTCATAGCCGTTAATCGAACGGACAACGTGCGCGGACGCAGTACACCTGCGTACTTTGACCGCGTGCACGACGGTATCGAGTCTTCAAGCGATCGTGCTGTGCGGCCGGCAGATAGTGCTCGACCTCGCACCAGCAGGAAGGTCCGCTGCTAGCGTCCACCCGATGGGCGGTGACTGGGAAACCGAACTGAGTGGCGGCTAAGGCCTACTGGCCCACTCAGTCACAGACAGCACGCAGCGGAGACTCTCAACGCGTGTGCTCGAACACACATTTTTATTCATATCTCCACCTCCTGCGCTTGACAACATCTGTCCGACGACACGTTACCATAGGGACACGCTCGTGTAAACCCGGCAAAACCTGCGAACTACAGTTTTGCTTTGGTTTGGCTCGCCTCTTTTGGTACGCGGGCCGCCAACACGTGTGCGTTGTCCGTCTGTCACTCCTGCCAGATGGTCACTTCGTTGTTTTCGGGATCCCGGAATACGGCGAAGTGTCCTTCTTCATCGTGCGCTTCGCCCACTGGTCGCACGCCCCGGTCGGCCAATTCCCGCAGGTAGCCTTGAAAATCGTCGACATTGAAGGTGATGCTGATGCCGTTATCTGCGGTGAAGCGCCGTGAACCCTTCATCGCCGCAATTCCAAAGTGAAACGCCACGTCCCCACTGCGGAAGCCGCCGTAAATCACCCCGGCGTGCTCGACACCCATGAGCAAGCCAAACTTTTCTGAATACCAGCGCGCCAATGCCCTCGGGTCTCTGGCGCGGATCACGAGACCACCCACGTAACGAAGCTCCGGCACGATTCCTCCCCAGACTGTGTGATGCGACGCTCGAAAACGCGGCCCCGATCGGCATACGGTACGGGTACCTTCACTCCCTACAGTTTGCAATGCCCGGGATGGCATTCACCCCGAGTCGTCGCCCGGACCCAGTCCTGCTCGGCGCGCTCGCAAGACAGCCTCCGCGCGGTCGGCCACCTGTAGCTTGCTGAAGATATTCGAGAGGTAGTTGGACACCGTCTTTGGGCTGAGTGCCAGTGCCTTGACGATCGCCGCATTGTTCTGCCCCTCCGCGAGCAGTTGGAGGACCTCTCTCTCCCGCTCCGTGAGGGCGGGAAATGTCTCCCTTGGAGCCACCTGCCTGGCGGCGAAGAAATCGATCACCCGGGAGGCGATGGCGGGGCTGAAGATGGCCTCCCCCCGGCCCACGGCGCGGATGGCTCGCACGATAGCCTCCTTCTCGGAGTCCTTGAGTACGTACCCGCGAGCGCCGGCTCGCATGGCCGTGAAGACGGAAGCATCGTCCTCGAACATGGTGAGGATCAGCACCCGGATCTGCGGGCTGGCTCGGACGATGGAACGGGTGGCTTCAAGGCCATTGCTGCCCGGCATCTGAATATCCATGAGGACTACGTCGGGCTGCATGCGCTCCGCAAAGGCGATTGCCTCGTCACCGGTCGTCGCCTCGCCGACTACCTCGATGTCCGCTTCACTCTCGAGCGATCCCGCCAGGCCGTGTCGAAAGAGAGGATGATCGTCAGCGATGAGTAGGCGCAGCGAATCCATCAGCTACCTCCTCTCGCGAGACCTCCAGGGGGATCTGCGCGAGGATCCGCGTCCCCCCGTCCACTACCCGCTCGATCGTGAAGGTTCCACCCAGCTCCGCTGCCCGTTCCTGCATTGAGCGCAACCCGACGCCATGAAGTCCGTGATTGGCACCGTCCGCTTCGCCCGCACCGTCATCCTCGACGATCACAGCGAGTATGGACCTCGTGTCCACGGTGCTGACCGCCAGTTGTATGACGCAATGCCGGGCGTCGGCGTGGCGCAGGACATTCATCAATGCTTCCTGAACAATGCGATAGGTGGCCACCTCGACGGCGGCAGAGAGCGGGGGCAGCTGAACCGGCGCCTCGACGCGCACCTCCACCTTTCCTGTTACCTGCTGCGCTCGCTCGCGAATCGCTGCGATCAACCCTAGCTCGTCCAATGTCGGGGGACGGAGGTCGTGCGCCAGCCGCCGCACTTGCCCTGCGCTGTCTCGTAGCGCCGCCTGGAGTTCGCTGATCAGCCGACGGACCCTGGCGGCTTCGGGAGGGATCAGATCCGCGGCTGTGGCTGCCATGAGCGCGAGTGCCGCCAGGGTGGGCGCCAGCTCGTCGTGGAGGTCGCGGCGCAAGCGTCGCCGCTCCTCCTCTCGGGCCATGACCAGCTGCTCCCGCGAGCGCAGTAGCTCGTGGTTCAACCGCACTGCCTGCACCGCTCCTCCTGCTGAATGAGCGAGATCGATCAGAAGCCGCCGCTCGGCAGCGGTCCAACCGTCGTTTGCCGTCCGGGGACTCAGCAGCAGCTCGCCCACAGCCTCTCCGGCGTGCGTCAGCGGTAGCCGCAGCACTTTTCCACGCGCCTCACCGACCGCCACGACCTTCTCCTCACCTACCAGCCCGATGGCGGCGTAGGGAAGCTTGAGGGCTTCCCTGATGGTCGTAGCCACCGTCGTCAGGATTGTGTCAGGAGTGAGCGCGGTCTCCAGCTGCCGGCCGAGATTGGCAATCGCAGCGTAAGGATCATCGCGGTCACCATACAGGAGGCGGTTTGCCCCTCGCTGGAGTGCCTGACGGGCGGGCTGAAAGAGGACCGCGACGATGCCGGTAGCCAGGAGCGAAAGGGCCAGGCTGCCGTGGGTCTGAAAGAGGGCACCAAGATAACCAACGATGAGGATATAGCCGCCAACCACAAGTGCGGTCAATGCACCGTAGACCAACGTCCGGTTTATCAGCAGATCGATGTCGTACAGCCGGTGGAACAGCAGCGCAATCGTGATTGCCAGTCCGATAAACAGGAAGACCACTGCGCCGCCGATGGCGCCCACAGCGCTCACAACCAGCGATGCCTGCGCGGAGTTGGAGTCGCCGGGGAGCAGTGCGAGGGCCCCGGTCTGAATGGCATCGAAGGTGACGGCAACCGCGAGCAAGTAGACGAGCCACTTGGTCTGCCGCCGCTCGAGCGGACTGTAGATGCGGCGATAGCGGTATACCTGCACGAGCAGGACACTGCCAAAGGTGATGACGACGGACAGCGAGGTAATCGCCGGTGGCGGATTGAGCGCGAATGCCAGGAAGTTGGTGATCCACAAGCCGACGAGGGGCCAGGTCCGCCCTGGGGCGAAGTGCCCTGTGGGAAATGTAAGCAGGAAGATCCCAAGCGCCGGCCACTGCACGAGGAAGACAGCTCCGCCGAGGACGTTCAGAACTGCGGCAATATGCGGGGCGAGAGAGGGAAGGAGCTGCGACTCGGTGCCCTGGAAAACCGCGGCGCTCCCGTTGGCTCCCAGGGTGATCAGGATGAGCGAGGCGAGCAGACCCATGGTGTCGCGCCACTTGCGCCACGCGATCAGCGCACCGGTGGCGAAGAAGACCGCGGACACGACGAGCATCAAGGCCAGCGTCAGCGCCGCGTAGGAGTCCACGGAAAGGTCTACGTGGGCGAGCTGCCGTAGAGCTGCCGGTCCTAGCTGACCGGCAGTGCAACTGGCAGCCGGAGTGGTTAGGGTGGGACATGGAAGGTGCAGGTCGTGATCGTAGAGGAGCGCACCCGGCACGAAGACCATGAGATCGATGACAACCACGGCTATCCAGAACGCGTGTGCCAGTGGAAGCAGGCCACGGCGCAGATGGGGTGCAGAAATCCCAAGATGGGAGGGGGCGCCGGGTCTCGTGCCGGCGCCCCTCTGAGCCGTGGGTAGCGATGGATTCATGAGTTGACCATCCCGTGTGCAAGGCAGGCGCGACGTCGCTGTCCATGGCCGCGATTCGTCACTCCTTGCGACCGTGCCCGCATACGCTGTGATGTGTTACAACCAGCTTACCGAGTTGGGAGTACCGCTTCAACGCTCAGGCTGACGGGCTGCTAACGGTCCCGAATGCCCTTCTGGTTGTGGGAGAAAGCGCCAGCAAGACGATCACGAGCGCGGCGACTACGGTCACGGTTGCACTGACGTGCAAGAGGACGTTCGGCGCGAAAAAGATCCCTGGCAGGGCGCCGAGCCCACTGACGGCTGCGACGGTCATTGCGAGCGGCCTGGCCCATCGTTTGCCCGTCCAGAGACCGGCCACGGCGATCAGGCCGGCGATGCCAAGCACCACGGCTCCGATCACAACGGCTGGTGGGATGTGACCCCGCCCGGGGACAAGAGGGCCGGCGAGCTGCCAAACGCTTATCAGGGCAAGCAGCCCTGTGGTGAGTGGGACGGCGGCGGAATGCGGAGCCTTCATGGAAACACGTCCTTTCTGTCTGCTGATGGAGTGATTTGTGAGTCGGGTCCGGACCTCACGGCTACCGTACCGTGAACCTCTTCCCAGGGGATAGAGAAGACTTCCCGAGTCTCCGGGAAGTTCTTCCCGGGATATTCCAGACGCGTCATCCAGCAGGCGTGGCTCTGTCGGTAGGCCCGGATTAGCCGCTTCGGGCAGACCCCTCATCATGACTGCGGTCAGACGACCGCTTCGGCGCGGGTGCGGAATGCTGTCGACTCCCCGGAAGCTCCAGTCCCGGAGGTGCATTCTCGGGACCGGAATCGGCCCGACCTGATAACGTGAGGATGCGCCACCACGGCGCGCCGGCATCTGTCAAGCCATTCCGAGCAATGGTGTAGACCGGGGTTTGAGCGCTCCAGTCGTGCGCGGCTCGTTGGAGCGTCACGTCTCCAATGAGGGATCGTCATACAAACCGCAAGCAGATTGTCGTCAATGACGACGAGGTGGAGCTACTTCACGTTATGAGCGATATACCGGTTACACAGAGCCGCACCGTCCTTCCATACGGCGCCGGGCGAACCAGTCTCCCGTGAAACAGATTTTTGCCGTTACGATCCTTCTGCTCGCGGCGTGCGCACTGGTGGGGACGACGCCTGGTCGTGTCCTGGCGGATACAAATGCTGCCGTGGCAGCGGCTCTCACGTCGCACGACACATATATTTCCCCAAGTCTCCCGCCGGCAGCTCACGTACGTCGCTCAGACGCCCGAGAGCTGGAGAACGCCGTCGTCGCGGCATCAAGTGACGGCGTGTCGGAGAAGCTTGCACTTGTGAGTCACTACCCTACAAAGTACACCGATACCTACCAGGCCGCCGACGCTTTGAGGCAGTATCTCGATCTGGCCGGCACATTGGTACTTGTATCCCCCACCGGTATCGGTGTGGCCTCGGATAGCCTGAACCTCAACGAAATACGCTCTATCGAAACCAGGGCCCGACCTCGCTGCCTGGTCAGCTATGCCGGCTGCGCCGTCTATGCCGGCCAGCTCGCGACATCCCAGGTCAAGGCCGACGAGGCCTCCGCCAATCGCAGTGCGGCGACCTTCTGGCTCGTGTTGCTTGGCATACTCGCGGTGATCATCGTCGCGGTGGTCTTCCTGGTAAGGCGCAGGCGAGGAACTTCAAGTGCGCGGCTCGAAGAGCTTCGAGCGGCGGCAAGCACGACGCTGGCCGTCGCGGACAGTACGGTTGAGAACATTGAGTCGTCGGGTAGCGAGATGCCCGCAACCGTCAGAAGGAACTATGACGGCGCGCTTGCCCTCCGAGATCGGGCCTCCACGGCACTGCAAAGAGCCGGGACGCCAGGCGCTCTGACGCAAGCGAATCAGGACGCGGCGGCGGCGGTGCTGGCGCTCCAGGGTGTTGCGAAGGCACTGGGATTGCAGGCTTCGAATCCACTGGAAATGGAATCCGAGCATCGGTGTTTTTACTGTGCGCGGACCGACCGTCCTCCATACACCGTCCGAACCATCGACGACGGCAAAGGTAACAGTATGGAGATCGAGGTCTGCTCGGTATGCTTACAGACCCTGCAGCAAGGTCAGACCCCGCAGCTGCAATCCGTGCGATACAACGGTACGAACGTTCCGTGGTGGGCCATTCCAACTTCCCCCTGGTACTACGGGTACGGTGGGGCAACGTGGCAGTATTGGCTCCCATTCATGATTGGTATGGACGCCGGCACATGGTTCGACGGTGGCTGGGGAGGCTACGGCGGCGGCTGGGGTGGTGACGGTGGCTTCGATACGGGGGGAATCTCCCCCGGAGTTGGCGGTGATATATCGGGAAATACCGTGGATCCATCGACCGACTATGGGGCAGGCGACTTTAGCGGTTGGGGAGACACGGGCGGGGACGCCTCCAGTACCGACCTGGGGAATTGGGGCGGTGATGCCGGGGCCGGTGATTGGGGCGGCGATTCAGGAGGCGGTGGCGACTGGGGGGGAGGAGACTCCGGCGGCGGATGGTGACCCTCCGGTCACTCCCAGCGAAAGACACGTGCGGCGACCAGCGGGGCGAGGAAGGCCCACAGCGTGAGAATGAGTATGCTGTGCGACGCATAATGTCCGTTTTGCAGCAAAGTCCGGAGCGCGTCTGACAACGCATCGGCGGGGAGCAGTCGGGCCGGCGGCACCAACCACGCAGGAAGGTGATCCAGCGGCACGAACAGGCCGCCGATAAGCAAGAAAAACACGAACAGTCCGTTCGCTCCGGCGAGGGTTGCCTCAGCTCGTAGGCGGCCTGCCAGAGCGAGCCCGATGCCGCTAAAGGCAAGAGTCCCGAGGATCAGGAAGACCGCGGCCCAAAACGGCGACCCGTGCGACCGCCAGCCGAAGAAAATCGCCGCGATCAAGACGAGCAGCACCACCTGAATTACTTCGATGCCGGCCACGGCGAGCATCTTGGCGGCAACCAGACCGGCCCGAGGAAATGGCGTCGCCCCTAACCGTTTGAGTACGCCGTAGTACCGCTCGTAGGCGGTGGCGATTCCCAGACTCACCATGCTCGTGGAAATTATGGCGAGAGCTAGCGTGCCGGGTAGTAGGTAGCCGACGCGGTCTCCACCGCTCGGCAGAACGCGAGCTGACGCGAAGAACGTGAGGAGTGCAATCGGTATGACGAGCGTGATGAGTACGCTCTCGCCACGTCTCAGTGTCAGTGCGATCTCGGTGCGGCACTGCGCGCCGATTGCTTTGGCCAGTGCTCGGAGAGTCATCCGCGCAGCTCATCGCCGGTGAGGCGCAAAAACAGCTCTTCAAGGGAACCACTGCCCACTCGAAGCTCGAGAACCGCAATTCGTTCGTCTCGCATGAGGGTCGCGAGATCGACGAGAGTTTGGGGTGGGTCGCTGGTAATGAACGTGTACAGCCCCTCGCCGTCACTTGTGGACAATCGCGCCGACGGGACCGCCTGGAACACGGCGACATCGACTCCGCGCGCGGCACGCAGCCGTACTTCTCCGCTCTGCACCGAAGCGAGTTCGGCGGGTGTGCCGATTCGCAAGGTTCGTCCGGCGTCGATTATGGCGACGCGATCCGCCAGGCGCTCGGCTTCCTCCAGGTAATGAGTGGTGAACAGAACGGTGACTCCTGAATCACGCAGCGAGCGAATCAGGTTCCAGGTGAGCCGCCGCGCCTGCGGATCCATACCGGCGGTCGCCTCATCGAGAAATACCATCTGAGGTCGACCGATTAGTGCTAGCGCCAGCGAGAGCCGCTGTTTCTGACCACCCGAGAGCCGTCGATAACGAGTGTTGGCCGCACTCTGCAAGCCTACCAGTGCGAGTGTTTCATCAGGATCGTTGGGGGCCGGATAAAAGCGCGCGAACAGGTGAACGGCTTCACGGGCTGTCATGGTCAGATAGAGCCCGCCCTCTTGCAGCATGACTCCGACCTGTGACTTCAGGCGCGTGGCATCGGTCATCGGGTCCAGGCCCAAGACCCGGACAGTGCCGGTGTCTGGTCGGCGGTAGCCTTCCAGAATCTCCACGGTGGTGCTTTTCCCCGCTCCGTTCGGCCCCAGCAAGGCAAAGATTTCACCTCGTTCGACCGAAAAGCTGAGGCCGTCCACGGCTCTTGTCTCGCCGTACACTTTCACCAGATCCTCGACCAGAATGGCTGGACCGGTGGACGTCATGCAATCGCCGCTTTGCTGAACGACGAGCGACCTTTGCCGGTGATCCTGCCGTGCGACCGTCCCAAGGGACTGTCCGGACGGAAGTGCGTGGAGGCCGCCGGATTAGACCTCAGCGCGTTCTCTCTGACGCGGTGTCCGAACCATGCGAGTTGAAGGCAGGGGTTCCTCTACTGCCTGGGGCCGCGGTAAAACGTGCAAGCACAGGTACGACAAGCTGCCAAACATCAATCCGGCCATGGCCGCATGTACCAGCGCGCTGAATAGGTCCAGGCGGGTGAACACCACGAGTGCACCGGCGAGGGACTGCAACAGCACCATCACGAGCGTGATCACCGCCGCATAGTACAGGTCGGCTCGTTCGTGCGATATCCGAGACGCCCAGGTGACGAGGCCGAGAATTGCGAGTACGAGCAAGAAGGCCGCAAGTCGGTGGACGAGCGAAATTGTGACTTTGGACGTGAGAGTCGGCACGACCGAGTTGTTGCACAGCGGCCAACCGGTGCACGCCAAACTCGCATTTGAGTGGCGTACAAACGCGCCCAGATATACAACCACATACGAGTACCCGGCCAGCAACCATACGACACCGCCAAAGTACTTCGGAAGAGGCTGATCGCGAATCGCATCCGAGCCGTCTGCTTCAAACACCACAGCAGTCGTCAAGAGCACGCTTGCAAAGGCTACCAGCGACACGCCGAAATGGAGAGCCAGGGCAGCAGGGAGTTGCGGGTCCATGACCGCCCATGCACCGAGACCGGCTTGCAAGAAGAGAAATGCCACCATCGCGGGGGCGAGAATTTTTATTTCCCGTCTGTCCCAGATGAGAAACCCCGCGCACAACGCGAGCAGGATTATAAGCACGCTTTCCACTCCGACCACGGCTCGGTGACTGAACTCGATCGCCGTCGACACCGCCATTTGCGGAATGAGCTGCCCGTGACACAGGGGCCACGATTTGCCGCAACCTTGTTCCGAGCCGGTGTTTGTCACCGCCGCGCCCATGACCAGTACCGCGAACATACCGACCGTCGCGACCACGCCCAACCATTTCGTGAACGCGTAGGCAACGGCTTTCTGCTTGCCACTATTCATGTCTGCATTCTACCCCTTGAGCGAATCACCACTCTTGGTCCGGCTGATCTTCGACGATCACTTGCCTGCCATGGCGCTGTGCCAGGTAGACGGTTTGAGGAGCTTGTAGGCCTCCACGGTGGGTATACCCGGCAATATTGAAGGCCGCCCCGAGATCCCCATTCGACGTCCGTGACAGCGTGAAGCTTGGCGTGATATGAACCGAAATGTTGCCCTTTTTACGTACGCTGGTTCCAAATACCGCGATACGCATTCGGACCGTCGGATCCGCCACCAGGCGTCGGAGTGTTGTTCGATTGCCGGCGATGGCGCCGTTCAATACGTCGCGCAGCGTGTGGAAAGCCGTGACGCAGACCTCGCTGGAATTTTTGGGGGGCTGGCTCGTCCACGAGCACGAGGGATTCGCAGCAGTGGGAATGCTGAGTGAAGTGCATCCCGAGATCAGTATCGAAGCACACAGAGCCGCGGCCCCGAGAATCAAGCGCTTGTGAATTTCCGCCTCACTTCAATCGAATTCGCGCACGCGCAGCCCTTTTCACGAGGTTCTTCTCATTGAAAGACTCGGGTTTGTCGCGGCGACACTCCATCACGATTGCGCGAGCATGCAGTCGCTCATTGTACCGCCGCCCACGACAGCATCTGGTGAAATCAGGCATGCTCGCATGTAACATGCTTTGAAGACGATTTACTTTGACAAGGTAGGGAGCGACTATGTCGAGTCCATATCAGGGATCCGATGCGGCGGGATCTCTGTCAAATCCAGAGGGTGCGCCGGAACCTGAGTCTGGCCACGGCGTCGTTGCGCAGTCCACGTTGGCCTCTCAGCGGCCGCTTGGTGACACCTGGCCCGACCGCGATCCAGCGGCGTCGCAGGATGCCGTTGCTCCCCCGGTTGGCCTGAATTGGACGGTGGTCGCGGAAAAGACCGGAATCGACGTGAGAGTTCTGGAACACGATGCTGCTATCGTGCTCGCCGGCGCCTACGTGCCGGCACCCGGCTTTGTCATCGATCCCGTAACATTTCTGGCCCGTTCGGCGCGGATTGGCGCCCGAGTTTTGCGCCATTCGTACTTCGTGGGCGAGCTCACCGCGAGCGAATTCCACGTGGCACTGCCCCTTGATCCGGACATCGGTTCGGTTCCCAACGCGGTGGTCAGAACTGCGTCGGCCCCGGTCATTGGACTGTTTGCATCGCCGCTCGATGCCGAGCGGGCCCGCAGGCACATCATCGAGGGGTCTACTGGCTACGGTGTCACATCGGTCGAGAGCGCACTGGGAACCGAGCTGCACGTGGCTCGAACGGACGATCCCAGTCGAGTAGCGACCGTGATCGCGGGAAATCACGGCGCCGTTATTTCAGTGGGTGGCGAGGCCCTCTGAGCGAAATGTTCGTGGGACGCCTGCGTCGGCGCCCTCCGCTACCGGATCGTCCGGCGCACCTACCGAGCGTGGGTCCGGCGCACTCACGCGGTTGCGGCTACGACGACACGCCAGGTGGCGAGCGTCAGCAGATTGAACACGAATGCCACAGCTACGAACGAGAGCGGTGGCCAATGCCCTTCCAAGACGGACCGGATCACGAGCGCGATAAGCAGTGCCGCGGGCCACGCGCGGAGCACCGACCGTAGCCCGGCGCGATAGTCTGTCAACGCCGGACGTGACAATGCACCCAGCAGAGGAGCGGAAACGAGCCAGCCGAGCGCGAACGGTGCGGCCGTCCCGAGCGTTTGAGCCAGACCACTGCCCTGCCCTTCATGGTGGCTCTGACGGCCGATGTAGGCAAATACCACAAGAAGTAGGAGATCGCCGATGAGAGCGACAGACTTCCGGGATCGGACGTTCAGTGCTGCCTCATTTCAGAATGTAGATGTACGGAAAAGGCCGCCCGGTCGGTAGCTGTCGTGCCGAGCATCCCCGGCGGCTTATCGATATCGTCCGATGGCCGAACGTCTGTACGTATGCACGTTCGCTCCGTTTCGCGTGCCGCCTGTCTCACGCGGCGATGTGGCGGCCGGAGGTGAGCTACTCCCACGACTTAACAGGGTGGCGCGCCGATTCGACTGTCGAGCGCGCTCAAGTCGTCTATCGTTCGGGCAAAGTTTTCCGGATGATTCTCACCTTGACATCACGTCGCCGTTCCCGGTCATCATAAACCGTATGATCAATCCCTACCTGGACGATTCCGGTGACGCGCTTGCGCGTGACGTTTCTTTCCTCGGGCGGATACTTGGTGACGTCCTGGACGAGCAAGGAGGCTCCGCCCTCTTCGATGCGGTCGAGGGACTTCGTCGCGCCTGCCGTCACATGCGGCACCACGCCTGCGACGCCGCGCGCGAGGAAATCGAGGAACGCGTGCAGTCCATACCCGACGATCGCATGGGAGAGGTAGTGCGCGCTTTCACGGTCTTTTTTCACCTTATCAACATGGCAGAAGAAAACCACCGGCTTCGCCGGCTTGCCGCGCGCGAGTCCAGATCGTTTCCTACTCCTCGTCCTGAGTCGATTGCCGCCGCCATGGAGGCGCTGCGCGGGGCCAATCGTGAGGTTTCAGAGGTGCGCGACTTTCTCCGTGAAATGCGCGTTCAACCGGTCTTCACGGCTCATCCCACGGAAGCTCGGCGAATGACGCTACTGCGGCACCTGCGTCGAATTTCGACCCTTGTGTCAGCCTTGGGTGACGGAGCCACCACTCCATCGCAGCTTGAGGACGTAACCCGCCGGCTCTATGCGGAGGTAACGAACCTATGGCAGACGGACGAGCTGCGACAACGACCGCAAACCGTGTTGGACGAAGTTCTCAATGGCTTGTACTACTTCGACAGCAGCGTTTTCGAGGTTACGGGGAGACTGTATCGCGATCTGCACGAGACAGTATCCAACCACTTCCCCGAATTGGCCGGTGAAACCTTTGACTTTTTGAGCTTCGGATCCTGGATGGGCGGAGATCGGGACGGCAATCCCAACGTGACGCCGCGAGTGACCGAGGAAACACTGCGACTGCACAAGGCGCTCGTGCTGACGAAGTACATGGACGCCACGGCGAACCTCGGAGATTTACTCACCGCCTCGTACGGTCTGGCTGGCGCGTCGCGGGAGCTGCTTGATTCCATCGAGGACGATTCGCGTGCGCGAACATCCTCAGGATTGGACGAGTCCGCCCAGCGATCGTTGGAACCCTACAGGCGAAAGCTTGAGTCGATGAGGCTCCGGCTCGCCGCGGCGTACGCGGCCAACGGTGTTCGCTGGGGCACTCGCGAGCTCATGTCCGGAGACGATCTCCACCACGCGCCGTACGCAGGCCCGGATGAATTCCTGAGCGACCTCTACCTGCTGCAACGAAGTCTGCGAGAACACAGAGGATCGCGACTCGCGGCTGGGGCGCTTCAAACCCTGATCTGGCAGGCGCATACTTTCGGGTTCCACCTGGCGAAGCTGGATATTCGACAGCATCGCGACGCTCACCTTGCGATTCTCGACGAAGTGTTCCCGGCGACTGGCTCGCGTGGCGCGTTTTCGACCTGGTCCGAAACCGAACGTTTGGAAACCCTTACCAGAGAAATGCGGACAAAAGCCGCTCCACCGGATACGGCGACGCTGTCAGCGGCTGCCGGCGATGCGCTCGACGTTTTCCGCACGATCGCACGTATGCAATCTGAACTGGGTAAGCGAGCGGTGGACACGTACATCGTG
Source organism: uncultured Chloroflexia bacterium (assembly GCA_963737125.1). Classification (GTDB taxonomy): domain Bacteria; phylum Chloroflexota; class UBA5177; order UBA5177; family UBA5177; genus JANWJD01. The sequence continues at coordinate 1,349,550 of CAVTRL010000001.1, forward strand.
AGTTTCACGCAGGGAGCGAGTGACGTGCTTGCGGTCCTCTATTTGGGGTGGATAGCAGGTCTATACGATCCGAAGGAGGGAACGTCCTCGCTCCGTCCGGTTCCCCTCTTCGAAACCGGCGAAGATCTGGAGAACGCGCCCAACGTGATGGCAGCGCTCTACTCCAACTCGGTTTTTCGGCGTCACATCGAAACCTCGGGCGGTGAGCAGGAAGTGATGATCGGGTACTCAGACAGTGACAAGGACGCCGGTTACGTCACCTCCAACTGGTGGTTGTACAAAGCGCAGGCCAGCTTGACCGCTCAGTCGCAACGCGAGGGAATAAAACTGACCTTTTTCCACGGTCGCGGCGGAGCAATTGGCCGTGGCGGGGGACCGCTGCACCGCGCCGTTCTCGGGCAGCCGCCTGGTACCGTACAGGGGCGTCTCAAAGTGACCGAGCAGGGAGAAGTGCTCTTCTCCCGATACGCGAACCCCGGTATCGCCCACCGGCATTTGGAGCAGCTCGTACATGCCGTGATCCGCGCGGGCGGCACCGCTTCGTGTGAGGACGAGCGATACGGTCGCTGGCAACGGGTCATGGATTGCGTATCCGACGCAGCCTCACAGGCGTACCACGGCCTAGTTCGGGACGACCCCGATTTCTTGCGGTTTTTCGAGGAAGGCACGCCTCTCCGTTCCATCATGCAGCTGAGAATTGCCTCCCGACCGGCAAAGCGCCGATCAGGCGCACTGAAGCTTGATGACCTACGAGCGATACCCTGGGTCTTCGCGTGGACGCAAAGCCGATTCGGTATTCCGGGCTGGTATGGATACGGTACCGGGCTGGCGGTCGGCATTGCGCAATTTGGCGAGGCGGAGCTGCGCGAAATGTACCGCGACTGGCCGTTCTTTCGATGGCTCACCGATGCTGCGCAGATTTCACTCGGAAAGGCGGACGTACAGATCAGCCATCTCTATGCCGGGCTTGTCCAGGACGACCTCGTCCGCGCACGACTGGAGGACATCCTGCTTTCCGAGTTCGAGAAAACCTGTCGTGGGGTCAACCTGGTAGTCGGACAGTCTCGTTTGCTCGACACATGGTCGGTGCTTCAGCGATCCATCGAGCTTCGCAACCCGTACGTCGATCCCATGAGCTATCTGCAGGTGCGGGCCATCCGGGAACTTCGCGGTACCGACGACGAACGGCGAGCCGCCTCTTTACGCTCGGTCATCGAACGCAGCATAGCCGGCATTGCCGCCGGCTTGCAGAATACCGGGTGAACGCCCGTGACCGCCGGATGGACGGGGACGCGGACCCTTCTGTCGCGCTCCCGGGGCAGGCAGCCAAGCGCTTACCATAGGAAAGGACTGCTCACCAGCGAGATTGAGCGGTAACGTTGCGAGAACCGATCGATCGGAGCGAGAAGCTTTTGCCTGCACGAGACACACTGCCACTGTCATACGAAACCGCCGCCCACGAGGCGGGGGTTGTTACGACCGTACCGTTGGGCGTTCGGCCCATACGCGTGAAGCGCATCGTGGGGAGCGCGGGAAAGGCAGGGAAGCTCGGGCCGGACTTTCTTCCCCTGGCGTCCGGGCCGGCCGGTGCCAATTACAGGGCGATCCTACGCGCCATGAAATCAGGTGTCGACCTTCCGCCCATCGCCGTCTACCAGCTCGGTAATCGATATTTCGTTATAGACGGACATACCCGGGTGGCGGCTGCGAAGGAACTGAAAGTCGACTTCATCGATGCGAATGTCACCGAAGCGTTGCCTCGTAAGGAAGGCGAAGTCAACCTCACGTATTACGCGCGTCGGGAGTTCGAACGAGCCACTAATTTGTCCGGGATACGACTGACGGCACCGTGGCGATATCACCTGCTGCACCATCATGTCGAGGGGTATCGCCTCTATCTCGAACGGTCGCTTGGCCGGGATGTGTCGCTCGAGGAAGCGGCGCGCGTGTGGTTCCGCTCCCAATACCAACCGACATTGCTGGAGATCCGGAGACGGAAACTGAAATCCAACACGGGTGGCCGCACATCAGGTGACGTCTACACCGATATCTTGAAGGCATGGACCGAGGAACAAGCGCTGACGGCCAGTCTCCGCGAGATGTTGGATGTCTATGACGAATCACAGACCAAAACAGCCTTCGACCGCGCCAAACGTGCCGTGACCGGCGCGGTCGATGCCTCGCTTCCCAAAATAATTCCGCCCTTGACGGCAACCAAGGTCAAGGTACTTACCGATGAGGACGTGCAGGCAGAACTGGACGCTACCGCGCACGTCTTGTCACCCAGTCCAGAGGGCGACGTGAGTCTTCCTCGGGATTGACTTCGCTGCCCGCATGGTAGAGGGACTGCCGGCACGCCGGATTCCTTCACGCCCTGTGATCCGGTCGATGTCTTGAGAGACGCGGTCGTGTGGACCGCGCGAGCAACGGCTGAAAGACATTCTGATGATCATGCACAGAGGGTGACCAGCGACTCTGGCCGTCCTCGCTCAGCCGGGATACACTGTCAGAATTCAGACGGGTACGTGAGGCCGGTGATCGATGCGATGGGTCCTGATCTTCGTGGCATTCCTGTCGGTCGCGGCAGCAATCACAGCGCCTCTTTCCTCCGAGGCGAAGGCCATCTCCGGGGTGCGATCCGTTCATGGAGGCACGATGCCTCGCACAGCCGGACTTCCGCTCGCATGCCCAACCGGCCGGAAGAATTCACACATTGGGACGCTTCGCCCAAACTCGAAACCACGCGGACAATCGAAATCTCGGCCATGTCGAGCCATCAAGCCGGTGGACGCCGCCGGTAGTTCTCGTCGGACACCGGTGGATCTGCACCTGGCACCGCATGGTGTTGGCGACCTGTTCGGGGTAGGGGCATTCACGGCACAGCGCGGCCAGAGTGATTCACGAGCACTGGTCGATCGGACGGTGCAACTTGGCGCCCAGTGGGTACGCGAAGAGTTCACCGCCTCGCAGCTTCACACCGGAACGCGGGCGCCGTACTCCTGGACCTCGTACGATCGCGTGGTGGAGCAAGAGCGTCGTGGCGGACTGCACGTACTTGGCCTCCTGGATTACAGCAACACGTGGTCGTTCCGAGACCATGAAACGATGCCGCAAGCTGCAATTGGGCGCCTGGCGTCGGACTTCTCACTGTATGCCTATGCCGTGGCGCGCCACTACCGGAAAACCATTCAGTACTGGGAAGTCTGGAACGAACCCAATCTTGCCCAGTTCTGGTCCCCGGCCCCGAGTCCGTCAGCCTACGCCATTCTCCTGAGCGAAGCCAGTCAGGCGATAAAGCGTGCCAATCCGTCTGCACGGATCGTGCTGGCAGGGACCAGCGGCATAGACCTGGACTTCATCCGAAAAGTGGCGGCCCGCACGAACCAGTTCGATGTGATCGCGGTGCATCCCTACCGAAATCTGCCGGAGACCGGGCTGCTGAGAGCGGTTCATGACCTGCGCGGTCTCCATAAAGCCGTATGGATTTCAGAGATTGGCTGGCCGGCCGGATCGGGTTGCGATGCCTGTACGGGTGAGGTCGACCAGGCGAGATACCTTGTCCGGTTCTATACGCTGGCCGCGGCGGCAGGCGTCCAGCGCGTGTTCTGGTACGATCTCCGCGATGATCCGCACAGCACCTCGAGTCCCGAAGCGCACTTCGGCCTGCTGCGTCGAAACCTTTCGCTGAAACCGGCATTCGTCGAGTACGAGTTTCTCTCGCACGTGCTTGCCGGCTCACGGTATATCGAGAGCCGGCGCATTGGGAGAGCATGGGATCTACCGGTTCACCTTCGAGCGACGTGGCGAATACACGGTAATACTTTGGGATGCCGGCACTACCACCCACCGCGTGACACTCCGCTGGCCGCATCTACACGCGTTCTTCATCGATTCGCAAGGACGGATTCTCGCCGAGTTGACGCCCGTTCGTGACCGTATATCGGTAATCGCGCCTCAGGGAGGCGAACCGTTTTATGTGGTGAACGAGCTTTCGAGGAGCCACACGTAGGACCCTCATGACCACCTGCACGTCCGTGCGCAAAAGGCACAGGTCCCGAAGTGTGCTGCGATGGACGGTTTACGAGAAGTGGCCCTGGACGATCGCCGGTCGCGCCGCCTTTCGGAAGCTGAGGACTGGCTAGGGATCGGTTTTGAGTTGCGGTAAGCTTAGGGCCACGATGTCCCGTCGAACTCGGCCGTCACGTTTCTCGCATGTGGTCTCGGGCCGATGGAACATGCGGCGCCGGCATGCGATCTGCGCGCGAGTGGCTCGGAAAGCGACCAACGTACCCGGAAAGGGTTTCGATACAACATGGCTAAGAAGAAGCGGCGTACTACTGCTGCCCGCACGCGTGGTCGCGCCGTATCACGAGGGTCGCCAAACCGGGCGAAAGAGGCGACTTCGCGTAGACGTGTGATGCTGGTACTGGCATGCGGATTGGCGGTGGTCGCGGCCGTCGTCGTGGTTGTCTTCGCTCTCGCCAACCGCCCCCGTACTTCGGCCGTCGAGCCAACGCCTCAACTAGCTCTGAGCGATGCGCCGACCATGGCGCCACGAGTCGACGGCATTCCCTGCAATACCGGCGGCATCTCGTACCACGTTCACGCCCATTTGCAAATCGAATACGAAGGTAAGGGGCTCGCCTTGCCCGCGAATATCGGCATCCACGACGATACCTGCCTGTACTACCTGCATACGCACGATGAAAGCGGTGAGCTTCACATCGAAGCGCCGGCGTACTTCAAATTTACCCTTGGTGAGTTCTTCGATATTTGGCACCAGCCACTGTCCTCGACACGCCTCGCAACTCTCCATGTGCCTCCGGGCAAAACCCTGCGCACATATCTGAACGGGAAAGTGTTCTCCGGAAACCCACGTACAATCGAATTACTACCGCATCGGCTGATCGCTCTCGAAATCGGGCCGCCGTTCGTTCGCCCCTCGGGTTTCGATTTTGAGGGCCAGTAATGTCAGCGCCGGTTTTGGGACACAGATGCGGATCGAATCGCGGAGCCACCTGACCGTCGCCGCTTAGAGACCTATCACCATGCCCCTCCCTGAAACCGACGACATATTCGACGCGGACGGCGCGCTCACGGCGTCATTCTTGCTCGCTCGGGGCTACTGCTGCGGTAACGGCTGCCGCAATTGCCCGTATCTACCACGTCATGGCGGACTGGATTCAAAGCCGCCAACCGTCCTGGGCCCGTCAAGCAGCGTCGACGACCCGGAATGTTAAGCCGCACTCCAGTCAGATGCTCTCGCCTGGCGGCGTGAAACTGGGGTGGTTGTAGCCACGATCCCGTTCAGCTCTTGTCGGCGGGAGCGTGTGGAACGGGTACGTCCGCGGCGCATCCTGCCCCGCCGGAGAGGACGCGGAACCGTTCGCTTCAATTGGATCCGCATGTTTGCGATGGAATCGTTTGAAAAGTACGTAGCCGATAACCACCGCTGCCGCGAGACCCAGGCCGACGTAGCCCACCGTCTTCACGATCCGATCGAGCAAAGGCAGGTTGTGACCGAGCACAAACGCCAGCAGCCCGTATAAAAGCGCCCAGCAGATGCCGCCGGCAGCATTGAAGGCGAAGAACTTGCGCCAGTCCATATGGTTGAGTCCGGCGAGAAACGCGGTCCACGCGCGTAGGATGGCGACGAACCGGCCAAAAAAGACTGTCTTCTCGCCATATCGAGCGAAGAATTTCTCGGCTCGACTCAGCTTGTCCTGCGTCAGCCGCACGTACTTTCCGTACCGGAGGACAAACTCCCGTCCACCCGTACGTCCGACGAGATAACCGAGATTGTCTCCCGAAATTGCGCCAAGCGCGGCGGCCGCGATGACGAAGGGTATTTGTAGGTGCCCGGAACCGGCGTAAGCGCCGGCTGTGACGAGCATGGTTTCTCCGGGAAACGGTATTCCGGTCGATTCGGCTGCAACAAACGCGAAGACCGCGATATACCCCCACGTCGACAGCAATTGCTGCAATGCGGTTATCGACAGGTGCATGCGAAGCTTCCGCTAGTCATCGTCGTCGGGCGAAAGCGACGACGGTGGAGATATGGGATCGCTTGCTGGGAAGGACTGAGCGCTCGCGTCCCCGTCTTCATCGTCCTCCGTGTGCTGTTGCCGGCGGAGAGTGTCGTGGGCGTCTTTCTCCGGTTGTCCTACCGGCTTGACGCTCGACTCAAGCGTGTCGATTGCCACCATACCGAGCAGGTGCATGTCTTCATCGACTACCGGTACGTAGTACCCGGGGCGTTCACCGCCGTGAGATTCAATTTTGCTCAAGAGTTCCGATGCCTCCATGTCAGGCCGGCAGCTGATGATGTCCGATGACATCACGTCTCGTACCGAGTGCAGTCCCCCGGCCAACCCTTGTGCTGCTACGGCCGCGAGTACCGCCGACTCCGCCAGGACCCCCACGACCCGATCTGCTTCAACCACCGGAATCGGGTCCAGACGAAGCGATTTCATGATTGCCGAGGCATCGCGCAAGGATTGATCCGGCGTAACGTGATCCGTGAGGGATATCATTGCTTCTCTAACGCGCATACTAGGCTTCTCCTTCGAGGAATCCAATTGGCCGACATGTCCCGGCGTCTGCCATCTGCGCTATCAGCATGTCGCTCCGAGGCCCTCGCCGCCAACCGGCGCATTGAGCGTTGCCGGCATCATTCCGCTTTGGCGGTTATCAACCGGATCATGCTATGCGGCGAAGGGGCGCTCGAAGGACAACACGCGAATTGACTGAGCCAATGCTGCGCACGTGAGAAATGCAAGGCCCGCAGCGCTAATTTAGACGACGAAAGTTCCACTCGTGCCGGCAAGTATACGCGCCTCCAGTGGCATAACCGGACCCGGCAATACCGCTGACGCGACGTTTGACGCTCGTGCTTCCCTTGCCACCAGCGCAAGCAGCAGAGCGCTCGTGGTGGAGCAGCCAATCGCCGCCAAAATGACTGCGACCAGAGCTTGTGTTTAATCGAATGACGGGTATCCGAATACTGACACGAGGACAGCGTTCGCGGTAGACAGGTTGGCGTCGAGAATGGAGCGACTATTGACGTTTTCGCCCAGAATTCGAAGAACACGAGAGGTAAGCACCGGTGCTGCCTGCAGGAGACGAACGATCGTGGTCTTAGCTGCGCCCTTCGGCCCAAGCAAGCGGCAGGGCTTGTCCTCGTTAACCCGAGTCGCAACGTTGTCGAGAGCCGTTACGTCGCCCCGTTGGAGTTTCGTGACGCCGACGAGCTCCGTATCAGGGTAGCGTGGCGATGGCAGCTCCGGAGACCGTGCATCGAGGGAGAGTCATCGCCACGGTTTAGCTTGCCTCCTTATGAGCCGCCGGATCACGAGCCAGAATTCATCAGACGTTGCCAGCGGAAGTCGCTGCTCGGTGGCGCAGTGTCCCGTGCACGTTCAATCGTGAAATCCGCCATGTGCTGGACGACCCACTCGAAATACTCCGGAGTAATAGATCGTTGCTCGAAATCGGGAGCGGGGTTCAAAAAGTCGATGGCGTACGGGATACCGTCGCGGATGGCGAACTCGACCGTATTCATGTCGTAGCCAAGCGCCCGATTCAGCGTGAGACAGTCGTCGACAACCCTCTGCCGCAGTTCATCCGAAAGCTTGTCGTCGCCGCCAACATATCGTTCCCAATGGGTGCGAGATGGGTCGTACGGGGCAACAAGCACGTCTCGCTGACCGATGACGAAACATCGTACGTAGTTTTCAAACACGATGAATTCCTGCAGGATCATCAGAAGCGCGCCACTGGCGTCGTACGCTCGAAGCAAATCTTCGAGTGAATGAATAACCGTGACGTTCTTCCATCCTCCGCCTATCGCCGGCTTCAGAACCGCCGGTAGGCCCGTATACGCCAGTATTTCCTCCCAGGGCAGCGGATAGACCAGATTCCGTAGCGATGCATCGATTACGTCGGCCTCGTAGGACTTGGTTGGCAGGACCACGGTTTTCGGAACGGCTACACCGAGCTTCTGAGCCAGGACACATTCAATGAATTTATCGTCCGCGCTCCACCAGAAAGGGTTGTTGATAACGGCTATGCCGTCTGCCACCGCTTTCTTGAGGAACGAGCGGTAATACGGTACCTCGTGAGACATCCGGTCGACTATGACCCGGTATGGAATCTCGTCATCCAGACGCGTGCCGGGGAGAGAGACGAGTTCGGCGGTGATTCCGTCCACGGCCATTGAGTTGACGCGATCGATGAACGCCTGCGGAAAGCTTTCTTCTCGACCAACCAGCACTCCAATTTTCATGGGTCCATACCTCCGCCTTACCGAGACTCAAAGGTGTTTACGCAACATGTCCTGCCAAAAAGGCCAATCGTGCATCCATCCGTCCCACACATCAAGATCATTGGCAACCGCCTTTTCCCACAACATACGCGACAGTGTTCGCGCTTCCTCGATGTGAGGATCGGTCGAGCCGGTAACGATCGATATAGCCATCGACCGCATCGATTCGAGAATCAAATGATCGTGCAGGCCGGGAATGAAGGCCAGAGGATTCGTGAGGTACGTTTCGGTATCGTGGTAACCGTCGATGAACTTTGCGTTGTCGTACGTGCCACTCACTGCGATTAATCGATTGAAGAGCCAGGGATGCCTCAGAGCAAAGAGCGCAGCGTGAAACGCTCCCAGACTGAATCCCAGAGTGGTCACACGTCGATCGTCGCCGTCCAGACGCGCGCGTGCGAGCGGCAGAACCTCGTCGCAGATGTACGACTCGTACGTTAGGTGGCGCCTCACACGGTCGCCCGGGAACGCCCCCACGTGGTACCAGCTCTCACTGTCGACGCTGTCAACGCACACCAACTGCAGAGTGCCGGAATCGATTCGATCCGCAAACGCACCAACCAGACCGCGATCCTCGAATTCGTAGAACCGGCCCTGCGAGGTGGGGAAGACGAGCGCCACCGGACCGGCGTGACCGAAGATCAAGAGTTCCATGTGTCGGGCCAGCCGGTCACTGTACCAGGCGTGATATTCCCTATTCATGGCGGTGCTGTCGCGCTGCCGGGGCGCCTCGAACGCACTTCAATGGGCGGATGCGCTGGCCACCGGCTTCACTCCAAGCATCGTTTCTTCCGCCAGGAAATCTACCACCGACCTGAGGTCGCCCGTACGCTCATACACCGCAAGTTGTCGATCGGCGCCGGTTCCGGTGCGTAGAATCTCATAGACCGCCGCCAGGGCCTTGCGACTTCCCAGATCGTCGACAACATCGTCGATAAATTCCAGCAGCTCCTCGGCGAGGTCCCGCATCGGGACTTCACATCCCTTTCCAAAGTCGATAAGTTTACCGTCGATACCAAACCGCATCGCCCGCCAGCGGTTTTCGGCGATCAGTGAACGCTGGTACATTCGGAAACCGAGGTTCTTGCCGCGCAGGCGAGAGAGCTTTGCCACTACTCCTTGAAAGAGAGCCGCGAGCGCAACCGTCTCATCCACCCGTGTCGGCATGTCGCACACCCGGAACTCGAGCGTGTTGAACTTGGGATGGGGCCGAATATCCCACCATATTTTCTTGGGTTCGTCAATCGAGTGCGTGGCAATCAGCATGTCCACGAACGAACGATACTCGTCCCAGGACCGGAACGAATCAGGTATGCCCGAGCGCGGCATGCGTCCCCAGATAACGGAACGATACGACTTGATGCCGGTTGACCGGCCCTGCCAAAACGGTGAATTTACCGAAAGCGCGAGGATGTGGGGAAGAAAGTACCGCGCTTCGTTCATGAGCTCAATTGAGTGATTTCGATCGTCAACGCCCACGTGAACGTGCAAGCCGTACACAGCGATCGATCGAGCGATTTCCTGGAGCTGTTCGGTGAGCGAGGCGTAACGCTCGTCGTCGGTGATCTCCATTGTCTGCCACTGACCGAACGGATGGGTGCCGGACGCGACTATGCGACCGCCCGTTGCTTCCGCGAGTTCAGAAACTGCTGCCCGCAGACGGATTACATCGGCGCGGGCGGCTTCCACGTCGTCGCAGATTTCCGTACCCACTTCTACCATCGCCTGGAACATCTCTTGTTTCAGCTGGTCCTTCAGAGTTTCACTTCCCTGAGCCAGGATTTCGGTGACAGAAGAACGAAGGTCGCGCGTCTCCGGGTCGATAACCTGGAATTCTTCCTCGATACCCACCGTAAACTTCGTCTGCATTTTCAGTGCTCCTCTTCTATGACAAAGGTTGCGGTTGTACTACCGGTGCCCGCCGTAACATTGAGAAGTTGGTCGGACGATATGCGGGTCAGAATGCCGCCGACCTCCCCTCGGAATAACAGCGGATCGGTATCGACGAGCATCGAAACCATGCGAAGGCTTTCCTCGTGCCAGATTGGAAACTCGCCGTACGGCACAGTGACCCGCTCCTGCACCACGTATCGTTCCTCCAGGGCGCGCTCGATCGCTCGCTCCCACTGTTCCTGCTCCACATCCCAGCCAAGAACGACTCCGCGCCCTCCGTAGTCGTCCACCGGCTTGAGCGCGAAGCGCTCACGGTTGGACAGGAGTAGCGACGGCAGGTCCACTGCGACGCCCTGATACGTGGTCGTCCCGGTCGCAACGAGGCGCGTCCAGGGTATGCAGCTGTCGATGACCGACTGCTCATCATCGGAAAAGGGAAAGTCCGCCACTCCTTCACTAAGCAGGGCGAAAATAGATTTCTTGTGAAGGAGTTTCGACCGTGGGCTGTTCACCATGCACACTGCTCCATCGCGATATGCTTCCAGGAGCGCCTGAGCCTCGTGTGCATAATCCAGGAGCTCGTGAAGCAGCACACGCCGATAGATCAAATCTATTTCTTCGTTGCCACAAAAAATCCGGCCGTTGCGGTACTCGAGACTGCGCGGATCGGTGATGACGGTGTTGATACCGGATTCGCGAAAGAACTCGGCACAGAGCTCGAAGTCGCGTTTCGTCAAGACGTCGTCCCAATCGATAATCGCAATGCTCGGAGTGCCCGTTCTTCCGGTCTCTCGATACGCTTCGAGCAGTGTATCCAGCAGCGCGCGCCTGACGTGGAATCGTGTCAGTGATTCTCTCGCCTGCCAGGCAAGCATTCCCGGTGAATCTAAAAAAATCTCGCTGAGACAGTCGCAGAAGCCGATGGAAGCGGGGCTTTCGGCGTTGTACTCCACAAACTTTGGTAGGCCCCCTACCATGAACGAATCGAGTCGCGAGGTGACCGTTATACCCGTGTAGCCTGGATGAACGGACCAGAGCTCTCGCTCCTGGTCGCTCGCTCCAACCAGGTCGAGGCCGGCTTCGGAGGAAAGGAGGAAGTGTCCCAGTCGTTCCATGAGGAGCGCGAGGGTCTTACTGATTCGGCGCAGCTCCTGGGTCCGGGCGCGCTCGATGAATCGAGGGCGAAGAACGTTACACAGCATCCGCCCCTGGATGGTGAGCCCGTGCCGGCGGTGAGACTCGGTGAGATGATCGAAGGACGCCTGAGCCAGGAGCCGATCCTCGTGGAAAGCGCGCACGTATGATGCGGCGGCGTCACTTTCTCTGCGGTTAACCGTAACGGATGCGCCTGAGTGCGGATGTTGGGGTTCCAACTCGCTCACTCCCGGTCTGGATACGTCAGTGTGCGGCAAGTTGGACCCACAAGTCCAGAATGCGCTACCCGTAGTGACAGTGACAGATCTCCAATGCCCGAAGCACTGTGAACGGAAGCGCAAACCGGGTGGCCTGCCGCATCCCTAGAGGTGATAGAGTTCTCCAAACTTGGTAGTGAGGTAGTTCAGGTAGGACCGTGATTGCAGCGGTTCCCCGGTGGCACGGAGCACCAACTCTTTGGGCTCGAACTTCCGTCCATGGCGGTAGATGTGCTCGGTCATCCAGCCACGCAACGTGTCAAACCGGCCCTGCTCGATCTCGTCGGGAATGGTGGGATGCGCTTGGACCGCAGTGTCATAGAGTGCCACCGAGAGGATATTGCCGAGGGTGTAGGTGGGGAAGTAGCCCATCATGCCACCCGACCAGTGGACATCTTGCAAGATGCCGAGAGTATCGGAGGGTGGCGTGATGCCGAGATACTCCCGACTCTTGTCATTCCAGGCAGCCGGTGCATCGGCCACCGAGAGTGAGCCGTCGAGGAGAGCGAGTTCGAGTTCGAAGCGGAGCATGATGTGGAGGTTGTAGGTAATCTCATCGGCTTCGACCCGGATGAAGGAGGGATGGACCTTATTGATGGCGCCATAGAAAGTATCGAGCGGGACCTCGCCGAGTTGGGAGGGGAAGGCCGATTGGAGGAGGGGGTAGAAGTGGTGCCAGAAGGAGCGACTCCGTCCCACCACGTTTTCCCACATCCTCGACTGGCTTTCGTGGAGCGAGCTCGATACGCCGCGTCCCAACGGACCTTCATCCAGGGCGGGGCTCACGCCTTGCTCGTACATGGCATGACCGGCCTCGTGCATCGTTCCAAACATCGCTGGATTCAGCGAACCGGATGTGTACCTCGTGGTTATGCGCACGTCGTTGCGTGAAAACGAAGTTTCGAATGGGTGCACCGCCCGGTCCAGCCGTCCACGTGAAAAGTCGTAGCCAAAACGTTCGACCGCCATCATGCTGAACGCCTCCTGCACGCCTTCGTCAAACGGTTGATGGATGACCGAATCATCCACCGTCGCTCCACGTTCGGCGACGGCTCGCGCTAGAGGAACCAATCCGGACTTGAGCTCGTTGAAGATCGTGCGTACTTCCGCCGTCTTCATGCCCGGCTCGTACACCTGAAGTAAAGCGTCGTACATGCAGTCCTCGTAACCGAGGAATTCCGCCCGGCTCCGCAGCAGCTCCAGCGTGCGCTGCAGGTAGGGGGCGAAGGGCGCAAAGTGACCGTCCTTTCGCGCTTGCACCCATACCTCATGAGCTAGCACATTGTGTCGCGCAATTTCGGCGACTAGGCTCGCCGGCACTCGCCGAGACTCGTCCCAATCTCGACGCGCAACCCGAACAACGCTGGCCTCATCGCTATCGTACGGAAGCGACGACACTTCGAGCTCGGCCAGCGCCAGTGTGTCACCAAGACGGTCGGACGACACTCGTTCGTGCGTCAAGCGGGCTAAAATGCCAAGCACATCGGCGCGTGCCTCGGCCCCTCGTACCGGCATCTGTGTATCGTGATCCCAGGTAAGCACGGCGGAGACTTTGCGGAGATGGCGGATCTCCCTCAGCTGGCGCTGTAAAGAGTCAGTATGAGTGCCCAAAAGTACGACCTCCTGGCAGCCGCCGCGCCGCTGGCGAGTGACACTTCGTCGTGGACGTCGTTATACGCACTGCACCGTCCATTGTGTACGATGCGCGGTATTGTACGCTGAGGCTTGCGATTGTCAGGGGAAAGGGGACCATTCATGCGCATGTCGATTGCCATTGTCGCCGTGGTGTCGCTGTTTTTTTCGGTTGCGAGAACGGCCGCACAAACGCCGTCACCACAGGTTGTACGCGTGGCCGTCACGAATCCAGACGGGAACACGTCGACTCTCCACACGGTGCAGCTTCGTAACGCGTCACCAGGCGCGAGTGTCGGTATTGTTCTCTTCGATCCGTCTGGAACCGAAACGGTGCTCTCCGCCGCCACCGATTCACTCGGCTCGGCCGATGTGGCCCTGTCTGTGCCGCCAGGCGGCTGGCAGCTCGGAATGTATCGGGTCGTGGTCCCAGCGGGTGGAAACCGCTCGGTAAGTGCCACTTTCTCTGCCGGCGACGGCGGAGAGCACTTGATAGTGGCGCCGGATCTACCTTCCCCGACATCCGCCTTCGAGGTAGTGGGACTTGGTCTGCCCGTCAATACCCAGCTTCAAATTTCACTCACGCTGGCGGGGGGCCTGGGAGTTCGGAATGTGAGCGCCACGACGGACGCTTCGGGAACCCTGGATACCTTCGTTTGGCCGAACGAGATCGGCTTCGATTTCCTGTCGGCGGGTCGGTACGAGCTCTCGTTGCCGGCTTCAAACCTGACAACCGCTTTCTATATCCGGGAGCATCCTTCAACCTCGTTCATCGACGTGCCGGCGAGTATCGCGGCGAATGAGACATCGTCGATCCGGCTGTCGGCCTACCGGCCCGATCGGTATCTATGGGTGCAGATCGCGACGGCGGACGGCGTGCCCGCTGGAGAGTTTCTTCTCGGCCCAACCGATGCCAGCGGGGCGGTAACCGCGTCCGTGCAGTTTCCCGATCTCGCTCCGGGCACGTATGCCATCGGCACGCCCTATGACTGGGGAGAGACGACCTTTACTGTGCCGGAGCCAACGCCCACCGCGACTGCAACGCCCACTGCTACGGCCACGTTCACGGCAACGACGACACCCACGCCCACCGCTTCACCACGACCCACTGTGAAACCAACGGCGCGCACGTCGTGCAAACAGAAAAAAGGACATAAAAAGAAGCGCTGCAAGTAACAATACTTTCGGTGTCTGAGCCGTCCGCTCGTTCTGCCTCAAATCACGTCGTGGGACAGGACTCGAGGACGTGAAGCTGGTGAGGCACCGAGCGAGTTCGAGCCGGCGAAGGCCGGGCCAGGCCGCCTTCCAGAACGCGAAACCTCAGCAGACGGTCCAGGTCGTCTTCCAGGCCTGCTCCAATGAGGTTGCGGCCCATTTGGCAGAGGGCCTCGGCAGTCCTTTCGCCCTGTGAATGTTGAGCGCCGGCGTAGCGCGATTCGCGCAGCAAGCGAATGTATTGTTCGAGCAGGATCCGCCGCGCGCTCGATCCCGCAATTCCGATTGATCCGTTCGAGTGCACTGGTACCTCGCTGACTGTTAATTCGGGTCAAGACGCAAGCTCGCATACGTGCGTTCGAGTAATCCGCGTCATGCGGTTTAGCAACATGCGTGCCAGTGAACGTCCGTGGCTGGCATACTTCATGCCATATAAAAGGTGCTTACGAACAACGGGTATAGCAATGTGGTTAGGGGACTCTGGCGTGAAACTACTTACCGGGTTAGTACTCAGTACCGGTCTTGCATTGTGCTTCGTCCGTGGTGCAAGTGCCGCGCCACTTCATCGAAATCCCACCCATTCTGTGCAGTTGGGGCGCGCAACGTTTTCGCTGGTGGTCACCGGGACCCCGGCATCTACTTTGACGTACTGGGTAGCACATGGCCCATTGGATGGCCGGTTTGGGGTCATCGAACTCCATCCGACTGGCACAAAGGTCTTTTCGGCTACGGTGTCATTGCCTCTATTTGCGAAGACCACATTCACATACCTGGCGAGCACTCGTGTGCAAGTGGTTCACGGTCTCAAGCAGCCGGCCGGCACCATTGTGACGATTAAGTCGATGGACGATGTAACCGCTGGGACTGCGGCCATGAAAACCATGCATTGGTCGGCACCGCTCGGCTAGCCGGCTTCCTCCACAGGTTTGCCGATGAGTGAGGATGAGCTCGGACCGGAGGCGGTATCTCGGGCGCTGGCGCCGTTCGGTTTACAGATTCGAAATATGCCTGCCGATACCAGTACGGCCGTGGCCGCGGCTGCCGCGCTCCGTACCGAAGTTGGGGCCATTGTGAAGTCTCTGCTCTTCATCGGCGAGGGCGGGCCGGTTCTAGCGCTGGCATCCGGAGACCAGCGCGTGGACACGGCTCTCCTCGGCGAAGTGATTGGCACCGGCTCAATTCGCCTCGCAAAACCGCGCGAAGTTGTCTCGATCACCGGATATCGAGTGGGTGGAGTGCCTCCAGTGGCCCATCGCACTCCGCTGCCCGTGTTTGTGGATCGAACGCTGACGAGATACAGTCGCGTGTACGCAGCGGCCGGGAGTGCCGTGGACATTTTCGAAACGACGCCCGAAGAGCTCATACAGATATCCGGCGCAACGGTGGCTGACTTCACGGGCTGACGCGCCACATTCTGTTAGGGCCCGGTCAGGATGCCGCCTTGGTCCCCAGTGTGACGTTGGTTGTGAAGACTTTGGCGGTGCGCCAAACCTTCAGCCGCAAGTGCTGACCCGGATCGTGCTCTGCGATCACCTGTTGCAGTTGATACGTGTCCGAGAGTCTTTGCCCGTCTATCGCGAGAATGATGTCTCGGGGGCGAAGGCCCGCCGCGGAGGCCGGGGAATTGGGCGTGACCGAGTTCAAATACGCGCCCGTCGGCAGATTGTAGAAAGTCGAGTCCTGCTCCGTGATCTCGTGATAGGTAACGCCAAAGTAGGCAGGCGGCTTATTTTGTACGAGACGGGATACGACGCTGCGGACAGTGGCACTCGGGATTGCAAACCCCAGACCCTCGGCAACCACGGACTGGCTGGCTCCGAACGGATCGTTTGACTGCGTTCCGCGCTCGATCACTGTATTCACACCGATGACCTGCCCCAGGTTGTTCAGCAACGGTCCTCCGCTGTTTCCTTGATTGATAGGCGCATCTGTTTGTTCCATGTTCTGGAGAACGATCCCCGATGGTTCCGTGATGGCCCGTCCCAGAGCACTGATAATGCCCGAAGTCACCGTGTTCCGGTATTCGCCCAGGGCGCTGCCGATCGCGAGTACGGGCTCACCGGGTTGCGACGCATTGCTGTTGCCAAAGCGGAGAATCGCCGGCACCGTTACCGCCACGCGAACCACTGCCAGATCGGTCAGGGGATCGGCACGTACCAACGTCGCGGCCGCCTTATGCCCGTTGGAGAAGACCACTGTCAGCGTTTTTTCGGATTCCACCACGTGATTATTGGTGACAATATCGCCCCGGCGGTCGATCGCAAAGCCGCTGCCTTCGGCAAGAGCCCCGGGCTCGAGAGTGCCGAATATGTCGGGCTGCGGCTGTTGCTGATTCACGATTGTCACCACCGCCGGGCCGGCTACCTTCGCCACCTGCACCCACGACATGGGCGTTCCCAGAGATGGGGCAGTGGCTCCAGGTTCGGCTGTTGTCGAAGGAGCCCGGACCGGAGCCGCCGAGGACGTGGTTCGCTTGGCGGCGACTACTCCTCCCAGAGCCCCAAAGATAGCCGAGATGATTGCGACCAGGAGGACGGCAGTCGGTCCTAGTCGTGCGCGTTCTTTCATGCCGTCCCTAGCAGCGAACCGTACTCGGTTCCACGTGGTTTCTTTGTGTAGAAAAAGACTGGCGGAGAGGGTGGGATTCGAACCCACGAGACGGTTGCCCGCCTACGGCATTTCCAATGCCGCGCCATCGGCCGGACTAGGCGACCTCTCCGGACCTCCGTTGCCTACATAGAGGGAGCGTCGCGCATGAGCGGACGCTCTGCAACCATCCTGTGAGCAACGTCGAAACGGGATAGGGCCGGTTGGGCCAGCCCGGGAACAGTCTACCAACGGGCTCCTTTGGTGGTCAACGAGCGATGGTGCGATTCTCGCTCGATGAATGTCTGTAGTATGAGAAAATCGACCGTAGGAGGACTGCATGCAACTCCAGTTTGGGGCGCAGGTCCAGAGCGAAGATGGAGACCGGCTGGGAGAGCTTCGAGGTGCCGTCTTCGACCCATCGACCGGCGAGGTTGTTTCGCTCGTCGCGCAGTCGGCCCACATGGGTGAACGCGAGTTGCTGGTGCCTCTTGAGCACATATCGTTTACCGACGACGTCACTGTACAGCTCCGCCTTGCCGGTGATGAATTTGAATCGCTCGAGGAGTTTTCCAGCTCGCGAAATATAGCCCCTCCCCCCGATCGGGACTTTGCCGACGTAGACGATGACGACGACGGTCTGTCTACAGTGACCGAGGTGCCGCCGGTGGGAGCGGCCACCGGCATTGAGGCTATCGCCTTCACGCCGATCGTGCAAGAGAGCATATACGTGCCAACCGGCGATGAAGTGATTGATCGAACCACGGAGGTATGGGCACAGGATGGGTTGATCGGATCCCTTGCTGGTGTGACCATCGGCGATCTGGATCATCGCTTTATGGAACTCCAGGCGCGCGAAGGCACGATCTTCACAACCGATGTCCGAATTCCAGTCGACCTGATCACGCTTATGCGTTCAGACACCATCGAACTGTCGGGAACGCGTGATGTGGTTCTGGCCGGCGGCGAAGCGTGATTGACGATCGGCACAGGCTTTGCAGATAGGGACGAAACTCCAGGCGGAGACAGCGGAAGAATGGCGAACCTGGTTGGAGCACCATGGGGACACCGAACGCGAAATCTGGCTTGTCTTCTTCAAGAAATCGGCGGGCAAAGACGGACTGTCATTCCACGATGCAGTACTCGAAGCACTCTGCTTCGGTTGGGTGGACAGTCAGCTGAAGGGTATCGATAACGAAACCTATGCGCTGCGATTCACGCCCCGACGTAAGGGAGCCCACTGGTCCGCGACGAATCGCCGTCTTGTTGCCTTCTTGATTTCGGAGGGACGAATGCGTCCAGGCGGTTTACAGTCTCTGCCGGAGGATATCGTACCGGTGGACCACCAGTAGGACGACCGCTACGCCCGGGCCATGGGGAACTGCGTGCTGAGGCCGGCACGCAGCACGTTTGCTTCGTCGTTGGAAAGTGGTGCAACTTCGACGATATCTTCGCCAAATACCGTGTAATCCTCAAGCAGATGCACCAGTTGTTCCCAGTCAACTACATAGGTGGTACGTACCGCACCCCCAGCAAAATCGAGAGAACCGGGGCGTTCGCTCACGCAGACGAGACGATACAGGTGGTGGAAGTACGTCTGTACGTTGTCCTCCGCCAGATCCTCTTCTCCAACCATATGTAGAATCGCCATTGGGTTACCTCTTGCACGACCACCGCTTCACTCAGCGGTACGGTGTGAGCTCTCTCCCTGGGTTGTAATGCAGAAACCGTGCCTACCCCGGTGCGATCTCCAGCCGTTCTTTCGCAAGGGCCGCTTCGCAGACGATCGACGCCGCGCTCACCACATCGAAGCGCCCGGTATTGAGCACCAGATCGTAGTTCTGCACATCCGCGATTTCGTCACCGTACGAACGCCGAATGTAGCGTGCGCGGCGTTCGTCGGCCTGTTCGATACGTTGCAGAGCCCTCTTCTGGTCGAGACCTTCGGCGACCACGACGCGCTCGACTCGGACCTGTAAGGGCGCAACGACGGACACGTGTAGCACACGCGCATCATCACGCAGGATGGGCGCGGCACCACGGCCGACGATAACCGCGTCTCCGCCGCGTGCCACTTCGCGGATAACCTGTTGGATTATCGCCAGGTATGCTGCCTCGTCGAGCTCAGGTTCGCGGTCCGGTGAAAGTGGGGCGTTCGATGCAGGGTACAACGCCCGCATGGTGCGTACGAGATCCGACACGATTGTGCCTTGCCACTCATCGTGATCCTGGATTTTTTCAGAGGGAAGTCCGAGCGCTTTTGCGACTTCGGCGATAACGGTGTGGTCCACCAGCCGAAGATGGAGGCGCTCGGCCGCGGCACTGCCGATCTCGTCACCGAGACTGCCGTACTGCCGCGTGATCGTAATAACCGGCATGCCAATCGATCCCCGAGAAATACGAAAGACCTGCCCGAGCAGGTCTAAAAGGGGTTGGTAGCGGGGGTTGGATTCGAACCAACGACCTCCGGGTTATGAGCCCGACGAGCTGCCACTGCTCTACCCCGCGTCGTTCCTGGATTCTAGACGATGTCGGCGCCTCGCGTCAATGGTTGCTGGCGCGGGCAGCGGTGCCAGCCGAAATTACGGGCGCAACTGCGTCTACAGGCTATAAGTAATGACGTGCGCGCGTTCCACCCACGCCAGCGCCGCGAATGTACAGAAAGAAGGGCTCAGCATGGCTCGGAATCTTCCTCCCCGCAGCGACCTGGAAGAGCGATTTACCTGGGATGTCAACAGTGTCTTTGCCGGTGAGGAAGCATGGGAATCCGCGTTCCGCCAGGTCGAAGAGGAATTGCCCGGAATCTCCCGATTCGCCGGTACGTTGGGAAACGGACCCGCCGCTCTGCTCGACTGGTTCGACTCCATCGCCGGCCTGTACACCCTGGTTGGCCAGGTGTACATCTACGCCAGTATGCTCCACGCCGTTGACACCGCGGAGAGTTCTGCCAAGGCAAAACTCGATCGGGCCGGCGCGCTTTTTGCGAGGCTCGGGGCGGCAGCAGCCTTTGCCGAACCGGAACTGCTGGAAATTGGCACGGATGTGCTTCAAAGCTGGTGCAAAGAAGAGGAGCGCCTGGCACAGTACCGGCACTATTTCGACGCGCTCGGGCGGCGGCGTGAGCACGTTCGATCTGCCGAAGTGGAAGAGTTGCTCGAGCAAGCGAGTGAACCCTTTCGAACCGCTGTTGCCACGCACGGCATACTCGTCGATACCGACCTGACCTTTGCACCGGCGGTCGGCTCCACGGGCAACGAAGTCGTTCCCGCTCAGGGCAATATTGCGTCCCTTCTCAGCGATGCCGATAGGGTAATGCGCCGCGCGGCGTGGGAGAGCTACGCCGATGCTCATCTGGCGGTGCAGAACACACTGGCGAACGTGTTGTCCTCGGGCGTAAAACAGCACGTATTCCTGGCGCGTGCTCGGGGATACGCGTCCGCGCTCGAGGCTTCCCTTCAACCGAACCATATCCCGTTGGATGTGTTCTACAACCTTTTGGCGACGTACCGCAGAAACGTCCCGACCTGGCACCGCTATTGGAAGCTCCGCCGGGAAGCTCTGGGATACGACGATCTGCACGTCTTCGACATCAAGGCGCCGCTCGACACGACGGAACAATCAATTCCATACGAACAGTCAGTGAAGTGGATTCTCGAGGGAATGAGACCGCTTGGAGACGAATATGTCGAGGTTCTGGAACGGGGAGCGACGGTGGAACGTTGGGTCGACATTTACCCGAATCAACACAAGACCAGTGGAGCGTATTCCGACGGATGGTACGGAACTCATCCCTTCATTCTGATGAGCTATTCGGACGATGTTTTCGGCATGAGCACCCTTGCCCACGAATTGGGACACTCGATGCACTCATATTTCACCCGAAAACACCAGCCCTTCGTGTACGCCCGTTACGGTATGTTCGTTGCCGAAGTTGCATCCAATTTCAATCAAGCGCTGGTGCGTGCGTACATGCTGCAAAATGCAAACGACATAGGCTTCAAGATCAGGCTGATCGAGGAAGCCATGTCCAATTTTCACCGCTACTTCTTCATCATGCCGACTCTGGCTCGATTCGAATTGGAAGTTCACGAGCGGGTGGAACGCGGATTGGCCTTGACCGCGGATGATCTCGATGCGCTGATGGTTGAGCTTTTCTCGGAGGGATATGGAAGCGAGGTGGTGGTGGATGTGCCGCGCGTCGGCATCACCTGGGCGCAGTTCCCCACGCACCTATACGCCAATTTCTATGTGTACCAGTATGCAACGGGTATTGCGGCTGCCAATACCCTCGCAGCTGGTGTACTCGAAGGGCGGCCGGATTCAGCGGCCAATTACCTGGCCTTTTTGCGATCAGGGAGTTCACTCTATCCCATGGACGCACTTGCACTCGCCGGCGTTGACATGACGTCGATCGAACCCGTTGATCGGGCATTCGGCGTTCTGGCGAGCATGGTGGATGACCTGGAAGACCTATTGGAACAGCGCAACCGTGTGGGGAACTGATCGCCGGCCGCTGGAACACAATTCGCATCGATAAGCTGGCCTCGTAAGGGGCGTCTCCTAACCGGCCACTGCCCGCAACACGTCCGCTGCGTGACCCTCTGGCTTGACTCTGTGCCAAACCTTCTTGATCTTTCCCTCCGGATCGATCAAAAACGTCGTGCGTAACATCCCGGTTGACTTGATGCCGAACGTAGTCTTTTCTCCCCATGCACCGTACGCTTCCGCTACCCGATGATCGGTATCGGCCAGGAGTGCGTAAGGCAGCCTGTATTTCGCCGCGAACGTATCATGAGACACGACACTGTCCGGGCTGATTCCCAAAATCTCGGCGTTCACGCTCGCATATTCATGGTGTGCGTCTCGGAAGCTACACGCCTCTTTGGTACATCCCGGTGTGTTGTCCCTTGGGTAAAAAAACAAGATAACGTTGTGCCCACGCAAGTCTTTCAGGGAGCGAGATCCTCCTCCCGACTGGGGAAGAGTGAAATCGGGAGCAAGATCTCCGGGCTGAAGCTTGACCAATGGAATCCTCCCTGCGCGCTGCGGGACCGCGTGCCCGACCCCGCGCAGCCGCAAGCGCAGCGGTCGGCCAAACGCCGCTGTGGTAAGCTACTTCGTTTGGAACGACTGATGCGACTGCTAATTCGTGTGTGCGCCGTCTCGCTGCTGGTGTGGGCGGCGGGCGCCCCGACCCTGTCTTCTGCGCAGTCCGGACCGACGGTTATAGCCGGGGTTCCGCTGCTTCGTCAGCAGCACTCTCTGACCTGCGAGTCCTCGGCCGTCAGCATGGCCACGCGCGGAGAAATCGCCGAGAGCCAGCTCATGGCGAGTATGCCTCGGAGTTTCAATCCCAATTTAGGCTTTCGCGGAAGTCCCAATGGAATCCAGGGAACGAAGTTGATTAATTACGGGGTATACGCCGGCCCCTTGCAACAGGCCTTGCTCCGCTTTGGATATAACAGCACCGTTCTGCAGTACGCGTTTGATGGCGACATAAAGGGTTACATCAATCGCGGGTGGCCCGTAGTGGCGTGGATTACCTACGGTCTCCAGAAAGCGACCCCACGTCTCGTCTCCCAAAACGGTGTGCAGTTTGTGCTGGTTCCGCACGAACATGCCATCACCGTCGTCGGTTATGACGCCTCCACGGTTATCGCCAACGATCCTTGGACGGGGCGGGAAGTTCGCTACTACTGGAGCGCTTTCAATCGATCCTGGGGCTATTTTGGAGACATGGCGCTTGCCGTGGAACCGTGTCAGATGGCGTTACCCGTCGCCCGCGTTTCCGTTGCCGCGCTTTCCAACTCAGGCATCACATTGACGTGGGTGCGGCCAGGTGGGGCCGTCCACTTCCTTGTGACGGCGACTCGATACGGTGCCGCGGCTAAAGTGGTTTTCAATGGCATGCAAGACGCGCTGCAATTCACCCTCAACAATCCATCGCCGGGGAAGCTATACGAGTTTGACGTTCGCTCGGTTTCAGGATGCGGCGATCAAGCGGCCCCAAGCACGGTATGGGTGCGAGCCCCCGATGTGATGCCGACCCCGCCCGAGGGCACGGTCGCCCCCGTAACGGTGACCCCGACGTCGACTCGAACCCAGGTAGCGGGTACGTCAGCGCCGACTACCACGCCCGTTCCGCCCACCAGCGCCGGTTCGTCTACGCCTTCACCTTCTCCGACGCTGACCGCAACGCCACCCGCGAAGCCTTAATCGGTTCTATCTGATAGGTTTGCTCTCGTTTGCCCGGAAGTGGGCTCTGGTACAATCCAGTGCACATCCCTGAATTGGGGACCGTGCTGCACGCGCGCTTTTGACGAGGAATGAAGGGTTTGGAAAAGAAGACGCCTCTCTACGAGGAGCACGTCGGCCGCCACGCCCGTCTCGTCCCGTTTGCCGGTTTTCTGATGCCCCTGCAGTATTCGGGGATCATCGAGGAACATCGCGCGGTTCGGGAGGCCGCTGGCGTCTTTGACCTGTCGCATATGGGCGAATTCTGGGTCACGGGCGATTCCGCGGTTGCGGCGCTAAACCGACTTACCACGAACGACCTTGCTGAGTTGCAAACGGGGGCCGCGCTCTATACGCCCCTGTGCAATCCGGACGGTGGAATCGTGGACGATGTCCTCGTGTACAAGTTTGAAGACGGCCTCATGCTTGTCGTCAACGCCTCAAACATCGATAAGGATTTTGACTGGATTTCAAGCCAGGTTCAGAGCGACGTGCTGGTTGAGAACGTCAGTGACGGCACGGCTCTGATCGCTATTCAAGGGCCACGAGCCGAGGCCATCTTGCAGGCCGTGACCGGGATCGAGCTCGCTCGTGTTGCGTACTACCACTTTACGTGCGGACTCGTGGCGGGAGTGCGCTGTACCGTCTCTCGAACAGGCTACACCGGAGAGGACGGCTTTGAGCTGTACACGCGCTCGCAGGACGCAGCCGATCTCTGGAAGGCCATGATGTTGGCCGGCGAGGGTGCCGGCCTGAAGCCTGCAGGGTTGGGAGCGCGCGACACGCTCCGTCTCGAGGCAGGCCTAATGCTCTATGGGAACGATATCGACGATACGACGAACCCACTCGAAGCGGGTCTGAGTTGGACCGTCAAAGTCGATCATCATGATTTCGTCGGAAGACAAGCGCTGGAGCGGCAGCGGGCGGAAGGACTGAGCAGGCGAAGTGTCGCATTCGAGATGTGTGGCCGGGGTATACCTCGCCCGCATATGGACGTCGTTGTCGGGGGAGATCGCATCGGCGAGGTAACAAGTGGAACGTTTTCGCCCACGTTCCGGCGTGGCATCGGATTTGCGTATGTGAAGCGGCCCTTCACGAAACCGGGTACCGAAGTCGAGGTCGTTATTAGAGATCATGCCGAGACGGCACGTGTCGTGCGTCGGCCAATGTACAGACGAGAGGATGCACCATGACCTCGGAAGAGTTCCCCAGGGAATTGCGATACACGGAATCTGACGAGTGGGTCCGAATCGACGGTGACGAAGCGATCAGTGGCATTACCGCCTATGCCTCGGAGCAGTTGGGAGATGTCGTGTATCTTCAGCTCCCGGAGGCGGGGAGGCACTACGCCAGGGGTGAATCGTACGGCGAGATCGAGTCGGTCAAGGCGGTATCAGATCTCATGGTGCCCGTCTCCGGCACGGTGCTGGAAGTAAATGTCGAGCTGGAGCAAAACCCGTCGCTCGTAAACGAAGACCCGTACGGCAGTGGGTGGATCGCGCGCCTGGCACTCGATGACGCCGGCCAGGTAGATCGTCTACTGGATGCCGACGCATACGCACGGAATACCGCGGAGCGCGACTGATGTCCTACCTTCCCCACACGCCGGGTGAGCGCGAGGAGATGCTCCAGGCCATTGGTATTGATAGCGTCGATGAACTGTTTGCCAACGTGCCCCCGGAGCTGCGGAGCGGCGCGCCTGCGATCCCCGACGGAAAGAGTGAATTAGAAGTGCGGCGACTGGTGAGATCGCTCGCCGAACTCAACCTCGACCTCGAGCATCGCTCATCCTTTCTGGGAGGCGGAGCGTACCACCATTTCATCCCGAGCGCCGTGGGAGCGATCACCGGACGTTCGGAGTTCTATACCTCGTACACGCCGTACCAGCCGGAGGTAAGCCAGGGTACACTGCAAGCGATCTACGAGTACCAGACCATGGTGTGCGAACTCACTGCCATGGAGGCGTCGAACGCGTCACTTTACGACGTGGCGACCGCAGTCGTCGAGGCTACGACGATCGCGATCAACGAAACGCGCCGTTCGAAGATCGGAGTCCTTGCCGGCGTCCATCCCGAGACGCTCGCGGTGCTCCGCACCTACCTGCATGCGCAAGGCTTTGAGATCGTCGTGCTGGAAGAAGCGTGGGTTTCGAGTGTCGGTTCTGTTTCCGCACAGCTCGACGATAGTTTCGCGGCGCTGGTGGCTCAGTCTCCGAATTTCTGGGGCGCGCTGGAGCCCATGTCGGATCTGGTGGAAGCGGCCCACGCGTGCGGGACTTTGTTTATTTCAGTGAACAATCCACTCAGCCTCGGAATTCTTGCGGCGCCCGGCGAGTACGGAGCCGATATCGCCGTGGGGTGTGGTCAACCCTTTGGCATACCGTTGATGTACGGCGGGCCGTATCTCGGAATTATCGCGGTACGCGCCGGTTTAGAGCGGCGCCTTCCGGGGCGTATCGCAGGCTCGACTGTGGATAAAGAGGGACGGATCGGGTACGTGTTGACTCTGCAGGCCAGAGAACAGCACATCAGGCGTGAGAAGGCGACGTCGAATATCTGCACCAATCACGCGTTGATGGCCCTTGCCGCCACCGTGCACCTGTCGCTCCTGGGCAAGGTCGGCTTGCAAGAAACAGCTCTTTTGTGCGCCCGGAAAGCGCACTACGCCGCGGATCGACTTGGGGCACTCAGCGGTTTCTCACTTGCCTACGAGGCGCCATTTTTTAACGAATTCGTGTTGCGTACCCCCGTGTCCGCCGGAGAGGTGAACCGATTCCTGCTGGCTCGAGACATCGTAGGCGGTCTCGATCTCGGTCAATTTGACGAACGCTGGGAACGATGCCTCTTGCTTGCATTTACCGAAATGACCACGCGGGCCGACATCGACGATTTGGCGGAATCACTGTCCGAGCTACAGGACGCTGACGCCTCCGAGGAAAATCGAACACTGCAAGGCGCCGGAATTGGGTCGACGAATGAGTGAGAGCCTCATATTCGAGCAAAGCTCGCCGGGACGCAGGGGATATTCGCTGCCCGAATGCGACGTTCCGACTCGACCATTGGATGATATGTTTCCAGCCGCATACCTCCGCAAGACTCCTGCCGAGCTCCCCGAGGTTTCCGAACCGGACGTGGTACGCCACTTCACACACCTGTCGAAGCTGAACTACAGCATCGATAGCGGCTTTTATCCTCTTGGATCGTGCACGATGAAGTACAACCCCAAGATGAACGAAACGGCCGTCGACCAAGCTGGTTGGCGTTCACTCCATCCCTATCAACCGGAAGCCACGGCCCAGGGTGCACTGCGCCTCATGTACGAGCTGCAGGAGAGTCTCTGCGCGATCGCCGGCATGGATGCCATGACGTTGCAGCCGGCGGCCGGTGCGCACGGCGAACTGACCGGCCTATTGATGATTCAGGCCTACCACCGTTCGCGCGGTGAAAGCCAACGTAACGAGATCATCGCCCCGGACTCGTCACACGGGACGAATCCCGCCACGGCGTCCATGGTGGGATACAGGCTCATTACGGTTCGATCTGATGACCGTGGGCGGGTGAGTCTCGACGATTTGAAAGCGGCCGTGAGCGAGCGCACAGCGGCGTTTATGCTCACCAATCCAAGTACCCTCGGATTGTTTGACGAAAACGTCGGAGAAATGTCCCGAATCGTCCATGATGCCGGCGGACTGATGTACTACGACGGCGCGAATTTGAACGCGATCATGGGAGTAGCCCGCCCCGGCGACATGGGTTTTGACGTGGTCCACATCAACTTGCACAAGACCTTTACGACACCGCACGGTGGCGGAGGTCCAGGCGCCGGGCCAGTTGGAGTCAAGAGCATCCTTGCCCCATTTTTACCGGTTCCACTCGTCGCGAAGCGTGAAGAGGGGTACGTTCTCGAATACGGGGTGGAGCGTTCGATCGGGAAAATCCGCTCTTTCTACGGCAATTTCGGCATGTTGGTGCGCGCCTTCACGTACATTCGCCGCATGGGAAGCGACGGGTTGTCGCAGGTGAGTCGAGACGCCGTCCTGGCTGCAAACTATCTCCGATGCCGGCTCAATGATGTGTACGACGAAGCCTATCCTGGCATAAACATGCACGAATTTGTGCTATCTGGACGGCGCCAACGAAAGAACGGCGTGCGAACCATGGACATAGCTAAACGATTGATGGACTACGGTTTCCATCCGCCCACCGTCTACTTTCCGCTGATTGTGGACGAAGCGCTTATGATCGAACCCACCGAAACTGAAAATAAGCAGACTCTCGATGCATTCGTCGATGCGATGCGCATGATTGCGCGTGAAGCAGAGGACGAACCTGAACGTGTGACCTCGTCCCCTACCACCACGGTTATCGGACGTCTGGACGAGGCGCGAGCGGCCAGACAGCCTAATTTGCGCTGGCGTACCACGCATGTAGACTAGTGTTTGGGCTTCGGGGCGTCGGTGCTAATGACGTAAAAAACGGGAAGCGCCGATGATCTGGACACGGAGCTCACCGTATCCTGGCGCCGGCGGCAGTGTCGATAGGACTATCACCGGGTATTCCGGTCCGAGCTGAGTAGGAGGAGTGGATATGGAGGAGGGCGCACTCGGCGATCAAGTGCGAGTCCTGGCTGGAAATGCGGCAGCGCTATGGAATGGTGGAGCAGAGGTTCTGGATCTCATAGTGAAGGCGGCGCCGACCCAGGCGAGCGCACCCGTGGCCGCGATCAACGCACTTGGTTCGGAAGGGCTCAAGGCGCTCTTCAGCGATCCCGACTCCCGTGCCGGCGTAACAATAGCGTACAACGCGTTCCTTCAGTATCTGAAGCAGTCAACCTGGTTCGAGCGCTGCGTCAAGACTGACCGGCGACTGAAAGCTTTGCGCGGCGCGCCCGTGGCGTATTTTTGCGCGGAGTTCGCAGTAGCGTCCTGGCTTCCCATCTACTCAGGTGGTCTAGGAGTGCTGGCAGGCGACATGCTCAAAGAAGCCAGCGACATGGGAATCCCGTTCGTGGGTGTCGGGTTGTTTTATCGACATGGCTTCTTTCACCAGAAGCTGGACGGCCGGCGATACCAGACTCAGGTCTACGACGACCTGGATCCCGAGCAGCTAGGCCTGGAACGCGCCGTCGATACCCAGGGAAACGCCGTGACCGTTCAGGTCCCGATTGCCGATCGGATGGTGCATGCGGCGGTCTGGAAATTTCTGGTTGGCCGGGTCACGTTGTACCTGCTCGACACGGACATTCCGGAAAACGGGCGAGACGAGGATCGAGCCATCACCAGTGGCCTCTATACCGGCGGCGTCGAAACACGCATCCAACAGGAACTGGTGCTCGGTATCGGAGGAGTGCGTGCGCTGCATGCTCTCGGCATAAGCCCGTCGATCTACAGCATGAACGAAGGGCACGCGGCGTTTCTGGGTGTGGAACTCCTCGCCGATGTTCTGCACGGTACCACGTTTGACTCGGCCCTGACCGAAACCAGAAAGAGGATCGTCTATACCAACCACACTGTGGTCCCGGCCGGCAACGATATATTTCCGCGCCATCTGATCCAAGCCTACCTCGGGCCGTATGCCGACGAACGAGGAATCGGCGCGCAGCGTCTTCTCGATCTGGCATCGTCTCACCCCGAATCGGGATTTTCGATGGCGGTGCTTGCGTTTCAAATGTCGGGCAAAGCGAACGCCGTGAGCCGTCTGCATGCGCAGGTAATCCCGCGAGAATGGCCAGGATTTCCAGTGGAGGCCGTTACCAACGGCGTGCACGTACCGACCTGGCTCGGAAGAGAAATGCAAGACCTCTTCGCGAAATACGATATTCAGTGGCGAGCAGATCATCCCCGCTGGGAGGCTATTCGAGCGATTCCCGACGCTGAGTTGATGGCTGCACACAACCGGCAGCGGCGGCGGATGATCGAGTATGTCAACGCCGTCAGCGGCACCAACCTCTCCCCGGATGCTCTCACGCTGGTGTGGGCCCGTCGCTTCGCGGAGTACAAGCGCGCGTTTCTTATCGCGAGCGACCGGGAGCGACTCATTCGTTTGTTGTCGAGCAGTGCTCGACCGGTGCAGCTCGTCATTTCGGGGAAGGCGCATCCCGCGGACGAAGGCGCCAAAGACATCCTGCGCGGGCTTCTGCAAGAGCTCGAAAGCGAACCCGCCTTTGCGGGACGGGTCGCATTCGTCGAGGACTACAGTATCGATGTCAGCCGGCCGCTTGCCGCCGGTGCGGATATCTGGCTCAATACGCCGCGTAAGCCGTTGGAAGCGAGTGGGACGAGCGGTATGAAATCGAGCGACAACGGTGGCCTGCAAGTCACCGTGACCGACGGTTGGGCAGCGGAAGTGGACTGGTGGGGAGTCGGCTGGGGCATCGCCGGCGTCGACGACGAGACGGATCGAAACGAGCTGTACGCGTTTCTCGAGAACGGTGTTGTGCCGGCGTTTTACGATCGAAACAGCGCCGGCGTTTCTGCCAGGTGGGTATCCATGATGAAGAACACCATGATAACGACACTCAGCGGCTACAGCTCGCGGAGAATGCTTTTGGACTACATCCATCGACTCTATCTCCCTCTTGTGGAGTTACAAGGAGTGATCCCCGCCGGCACTGCCACGTAGTGGCTACAGGGAGCTCTCGATTCGAAAACCACGCACGGGAGCCGGAACGATCGCGCGTTTCGGTATGGACGTATGTGACTTGTCACACTGAAGCCCGGGGCCGAAGGCTGGTTTACGTCGGTAGTATGCTTGCGTATGCAGGTTGTGTTCGAGATTCCCGAAGCAGTGTTGAATGAGCTGCTCGCGCCGGTAGCGATACCATCGATGGCTCGCGTGCGGCAGACTATTAGTACGCCTCCTCCTATTCACGATGTCGCGGGCGCCGTCCGTGCTGCACTCTCGAGCGTCCATGTTGACTCGGTGTTTACGCCGGGTCAACGGATCGCTATTGGAGTAGGAAGTCGAGGAATCGGCAGCCTACCGGATATCGTCTCGTGCCTCGTGGCCGAGCTACGCGCACTTCGATGTGAACCGTTCATCGTGCCTTCGATGGGCAGTCATGGAGGCGCGACGGCCGCGGGACAGGAGGCGGTTCTCGCTCACCTGGGCATCACTGAAGCAGCCGTACATGCTCCGGTAATCTCCGACATGAGCACTGTCGTGGTGGGTGCAACGCCGGAGGGAATTCCGGTTCACATGAGTGCCCGCGCGATGGAAGCGGATGCCATAGTCTTTGTGGCGCGCATCAAACCGCACACTGCTTTCCGAGGTGCGTACGAGAGCGGACTGGCAAAGATGATTGCGATCGGCCTGGGGAATCAGGCGGGGGCAGCCGCAACGCACGCCCGCGGCTTTGGAGAAATGGCACGGATCGTCCCAGAAATGGCGAGAGTCGCGCTGCACCATGCGCCCATTCGGCTTGCTCTGGCGGTGCTTGAAAACGCGTTCGACCGGCCGCATAGAATCGTGGCCGTTCCGGCCGACCGTATTCTGGAGGATGAGCCGAGCCTTCTGACAGAGGCCCGAACGTCGATGCCGCGACTTCCCTTCAATCGCTTCGACGTTTTGGTTGTTGACCGGATCGGCAAGAATATTAGCGGCGATGGCGCCGATCCGAACATTACGGGACGATATCCCACTCCATTCGCCTCCGGCGGCCCTGACGTGAGTAAACAGGTGATACTCGATCTCACCGAGGAATCGGCAGGAAATGCCAATGGTATCGGTACCGCGGACTTCACCACTATTCGTGCCGCCGCTAAAGTGCGCCTCGGAGCGATGTATCCCAACGCCTTGACCTCGACAGTCGTTGGTCCGGTATCGGTCCCGATGATTTTGCCGTCCGATCGAGCGGCGATTGCCGCCGCCCTTCTCACCTGTAACGCGGTCGGTCGAGATCCGCGTGTCGTCAGGATCGCCGATACGCTGCACGTTGAGGATTTTTGGATTTCTCCCGCCTTGCTTGACGAGGCCCTGGGGACCGGTGCGGCTGTGATCGAACCGGCCCGTCCCATTCCCTTCGACCGGCACGGCAACATCGTCGGCCCACATCATTCGGCCGACGAGTCGTCGCTCCAAGGCTGAGGGCAGCGTGACCACCGTCACGCCGGGGGAAGCGGAGGGCACGGTACATGCAACAGAGAATCTCCATCAGATAGTATGTCGAGAGCGCAATGACGTATCATGCGCTCGCCACACAGCATCGTGGAGTAGTAATGAGCGAATCGTCAGCCCCCGCCGAGAGTCTGCCTCAGGATGCACCGCCCATTCAGGGGATCGAGGAGAGACAGGCGGAAGAGATGCGCATGTTGATGATTGGTTTCGGCACGGGATTGACCGTGGCAATCCTGTTTCTGATCTACGTCGTTCTGGACATAGCGCACTTACTCTAAGGCCACTCCAGGCGACCGGTCACGTTCGGACATGCGCGCGGTACAGCCGGTTCGACTGTGACGGCGGCCCTCCGAACGGCAGTCAGGCCGACTTTTTTCGTTCTCTACGCTCGGGCGAAACTCGACGGACGTCCGCTATTAGATGCAATTTCTCCATTGCCCGAATGACGTAGCCGGAGATGTCGATCTGGTACCAGGTGAGCCCGTGAAAGGCCGATTCCGGAAATGCGTGATGGTTGTTATGCCATCCTTCACCGAGCCCCAACAAACCAACCACCCACTGGTTGTGACTTTGGTCAGGCGTATTGAAGGTGCGCCGGCCGAATTGATGACAGATGGAATTTACCGACCAAGTGATGTGGTGAGTGATGCAGACTCGCACTAAACCGCCCCATATCACGCCTCGCCACCCGTCGATCAAATACGGAAACGCCAGCCCGATAGCCGCCCAGAGTACGAACGTGCGGCTCATGAATCGAGCGATCGGATCCTTCATCAAATGCTTGGCATCTCGGGTCGGGACGCCGCGGCCGTTAGCAAAGAACCATCCTATGTGCGCGTGAAATAACCCTTCCATTGGGCTGTGGGGATCACCTGGTTGATCAGCATGTTTGTGGTGCTTCCAGTGGTCCGCCACCCATTGCAGCACGTCACCTTCGATTGCCATCGAACCGAGAATGAGCAAGGCGATTTCGGTAACCGGGTGACTTTTGAAACTTCGGTGCGTTGCAAAGCGATGGAATCCAATCGTGATGCCGAGTCCGGTCAGCAGGTACATGCCGACCATCATCGCGATGTCTACCGGCACAACCTGGTGTTGCCAGAGACGCACAACGGCGTACACCGTCGCGACGAACGGAACCGTGACGACTGCAAGCGTCACGCCGCGAGAAAGAAGTGTTGCTTTTGGACCAGCGGCACGCAGCTCGACTGGAATACGTTCCATATAGTTGGATCCTTTTGTTTTGGTCCGCGCTGACTGCAGCGACCCGCGTGCGGATGCATCGCCGTGCTCGGCGGTATCAGTTTACAGTACCCGTCTTCGAGACATGGCGGCGGAGTGGCCCCATACGAATTGACATGCCTGTCAGGAATTTCTAGAGTTGGCTAGAGTGCGTGCTTCGCACAGTAATCGCTGCAAGGCAGAATCGCCCCGCCGAAACGAGGTCACCGCTATGGCGTTCAAGACCCACGAGTACGGGGTTACGCTCCGTGCCATAGGCGCTTGGCTCGATGAACTTCACCCCACGTACTTCTCGGTGGTCGAAACTCCAAACGGATTGAACGTCGTGGCGATGCTCGGCACCTCGGGAACCGATATCAGCGACACGTACTTTCCTTCCAATGAGCTGGCGAGACAGTGGGAGGCATTGGTGCACCGACGAGGGGCAGCTCCGTCTGCAGATTCATCGATTGCACTATTCCCTACCGGCCGTCAGGATTTTCTGCACGCCCTGGGAGCCGAGCTGGACGAGTCCGGAGCGGAATCGCTTCTCATCGATCAATACGATGACGCGATCTTTTTGAGCTACGCGTATCTCGACCCGAAGCGAGGGTTCTCGTGGCGAAAGCGAATGATAATCCTCGACGTGGATGCAATCAGTACGATCACCAAGGTTGCGCGTACGCGGCGTCGTCCCGTAGAGGCCACGGGGTTTTTGGGCGGACTGCTGCGGCACTCGCACGCGGATTGACCGTCAGTCCAGGACATTCGTTCGCGCGAGCTGCATCGCTCGCTCGCTGGTGGCCCCTTCCAGTTTCTCCGTAATCCAGGCGTTTTCGCGCGGCCGGCGAGTTGCGATCTCGCGCCGAACAAGCTCATTGTCCTTAGTCTGTAGCGCAACCAGGGCACGCAGCATTTTTTCTCCAAGCACTTCGCGTGCCTCAATCTGCTGTCCCGAGAGCCGCCGGCGAGTGCGCGGGACGTTGAGGTTTGCCAGAAGGCGGCCGTAAAGGGCCACTAACGTTCGCGCGGTACATTTGACTTCGGCGCAGTCGGCCCTCTCTTTGGTCGAGTCTCTGGAAGACTTGGTAAATTGACGAAGCCAGTAACTTTCTTCTCGCACGAATCGAGCCTTCTCTCTCATTTCTCCGGTGCTGCAGACTTCGATCAGCCGGCGAATCGAGCTCAACACGCGGCCGTAATACGCCGACAGCTTGATGAGGATGTCGATTTCATCCTGTGAAAGTCGGAGCACTGCCGTCCTTTGGTGGATGGCCTGGGAATCGTGGCGAGCCCCACGTGATGCAGGCATGGAATAGCGATCTCCCTTCCCGCATTATCGCGGTGTTTCAAGCAGTGGACAACTCTGGGGAGCAAAGTGTGGATTCTCTCGCATTTCCCCGACTTATACGTCCGCGAGACGGACGCAATTGAGGATATGTTGCCGTTAGTGGTCGACTATTGCCGGCTGTCGCTGCTTTTCCCCTGTCGACATAAGCAGTCCACCACGCATAGCGAGCGCCGCCCGGACCTCGACAAACTGTAACCCAGGCGGTACCTTCAAGACAGGTAATCTGCGGAGGTGGGGGATTACTCGCGGGTGGCTAACCGCCACCCGGCCTACTTTTTTTCATTTGCCGTCTCCTTTCCGTCCCGCCGGTTGGTGGTGCCTATTATCCCTGGCACCATCAACCGGCACCGCCATTTTATGGGTGCACCGCACGGAAGCAGTGGTGACGGCTCACCGGAATTTCCGCTCGATCTCCGGCAGCATCTACTCTATAGGACGAACAGCGGTGTCTGCGATCGCCTGCCGGGTGGGCGGTTTGCGTGACGATTCCGTGACTGGGTGGATCAGAATCTACGACTTACGCTGATTTCGCCCACGGCCGGGTCTGGCAGTCGCCACCGTGTTGTTCTCTTCTGGATGATTTCGGATTGGATAGGACGGCGAAGTGGCAAAAGAGTTCGCGGGTATTTTTACACCGCTGATTACCCCGATCAGTGAAGACGGCTCCCCCGATCTGCCGTCGACGGAACGGCTCGTTGACTTTCAACTGAAACACGGCGTGCATGGCTTCTGGGTCATGGGGACCAGCGCGGAATTTGCGTCCTTCACCGCTTCCGAACGCGCCGCCACGGTGGCTACCCTGGTCGCCAGAGTCGCCGGGCGTGTACCGACAATCGTCAATATCAGCGATGCATCGACGCGCGCCGCCATCGTGCATGGAAAAGCCGCGCTCGAGGCCGGCGCGGACGCGGTGGCAGCCACCCCTCCGTATTACTACCCGCATAGCCAGGATGAGCTGCTCGACCACTATCGGCGCATCCGAGCTGCAATCGACTTACCCCTCTTCATCTACAACATCCCGCAAACAGTGAAAGTCCGCGTTGATTTGGGAACGGCGGCCTCGCTGGCGAGCGAGGGAACTGTCGCGGGGGTGAAAGACAGTCAGAATGACCTTGAATGGTTGCGAGCACTCGTACGTCTCACAGCCGGGACCACGACGGGTTTCAGCGCGTTTGCCGGCACTCGCTACTTGATCGACGCGGCGGTCGTGGCAGGAGCGTGCGGAGCCATCCCGAGTGTAGCGAACGCGTTCCCGGATCTCGCCGTACAGGCGTATTCGTCGGCGGTCGCCGGAGACTTCTCCCGGGCAGCAGCCTGCGAGAACAAAATCATGGACCTCGAGGCGC
Organism: uncultured Chloroflexia bacterium; assembly: GCA_963737125.1. Taxonomy (GTDB): domain Bacteria; phylum Chloroflexota; class UBA5177; order UBA5177; family UBA5177; genus JANWJD01. Next base: position 1,384,877 of record CAVTRL010000001.1, read on the forward strand.
TTGCACTCGCGTTTCCGGGCGGCTCCCGAAACGCGGTGATCCTGGCTTTCTTGAAGACCGTGCTGCACCACCAGGGCGTCGTGAGTAACCCCGCATTGACCGCTCCTCTGCGGTCCTTCAGCCCTGAAGAACGGGAATCGCTGATGGCGGGAGTGCGGAACGTGCTGGAAGCCTGATCAGCTCGCTCGGCACTGATACTTCGCGCAGCTGGTAGCTGCTGAGGGAGAAGACGCATGCGCCGCTCACAATACTTTCTCACGACGCTGCGCGAGGACCCGGCGGCCAGTGACGTGGCGGGACACCTGCTCTTGCTGCGCGCCGGATTCATCGCGCCGCTCGCTTCCGGCATCTACTCGTTCTTGCCGATGGGAGAGCGGGTTAAGTTGAAGGTGGAAGCGATATTACGCGCGGCAATGGAAGCTGTGGGGGCGCTCGAGGTGTCGCTTCCTGTAGTTCAACCGGCGGACCTCTGGGCCGAGTCCGGTCGACTGCACTCGATTGGCGACGAGCTTGCCTGGTTCACGGACCGGACCGATCGGCGCATGGTGCTTGCCATGACGCACGAGGAGGTGATAGCCGACATCGTTCGCCGGCATGTGCGCTCGCATCGCCAGTTGCCGGTTGCGCTTTTCCAGATTCAAACGAAGTTTCGCGACGAGCCACGGGCGCGCGGAGGGTTGATCCGTGCACGTGAATTCGTCATGAAAGACGCGTACTCCTGTCATGCAACATTCGCGGACCTTGAAGGGTTTTATCTGCGCATGCACGATGCATATCTGCAGATTTTTGACCTGGTGCGTTTACCCGTGCGATCGGTCGAGGCAGATGTCGGCATGATGGGCGGGACGGGAGCCCATGAGTTCATGTACGAATCAGAAATCGGCGAAGACCACCTCGTGGTGTGCGATGGGTGTGGGTATTCCGCGAACCGTCAGGTTGCAACGTTTCGGCGCGACCCGGAATCCCACGAGGAGCCTCTGCCCCGGCGAGAGGTAGCAACACCGGGCGCCGCCACGATTGCCGATTTATCGGCCTTCCTGGGAATCCCCGCCGACCGCACTGCCAAAGCGGCGTTCTTCGTGGCCGGCGGTGCGACAGTCTTCGCAGTCGTGCGCGGCGATATGGATGTCAACGAAACCAAATTGGCTGGCGCCCTCGGAGTCTCCGAGCTCCAGCGAGCAACCCCGGAAAATCTGATCGGCACAGGCATCGTGCCCGGTTACGCCTCACCGATCGGGGTGCGAGGAGTGACCGTGGTGGTCGACCCCACCGTCGCCAGAACACCCAATTTGGTGGCGGGGGCGAACCGCGAGGGCTACCACTTTGAAAACACCAATTATCAACGCGACTACACAGCCGACGTAGTGGCGGATATCGCCGCGGTCATGCCGGGCGCGCCCTGCGCGCTCTGTGGCGCACCGTTACGGCTTATCAAAGGCGTTGAGGTGGGAAACATCTTCAAGCTCGGCACGAGGTATGCCGATGCCTTCAAATCCACGTTTCTCGACGAAGAAGGGCACGCTCGGCCCGTGATCATGGGCTCGTATGGCATCGGCGTGGGCCGGCTTATTGCCTGTGTCGCGCAAGAACACCACGATGACCGTGGGTTGCGCTGGCCGGTATCGATATCACCGTTCCACGTCTATTTGGTGGGGCTCGACCTTACCGATCATGCGGTGCGCGAGCAGGCGGAACGCCTCTACGCCGACCTGGTAGCGCGAGATGTAGAGGTGCTCTACGACGATCGAACTGAACGGGCGGGTGTTAAATTTAACGACGCCGATCTGCTCGGCATTCCTATCCGCCTGACGGTCAGCCGCCGTACGGTGGCCGGCGGTTACGTGGAAGTGACCGAGCGCGCCGGTGAAGAACGCCGGCAGCCGGCTGCCGGCGACGCCGTGGGGTACGTCGAGTCACTGCTCTTATCGCTCAAAGGCGCTGCGCCCTGACGTATTCGCGCGCTGTCCCACCTACAAACCGGTCAAGACCGCGAGGCACTCGCAAGATCTGGGGTCGGTGGCGACCCATCTTCCGACAGCAACTGTATCAGCGTCTCGGCCAGTTGGGTCGGGTCGTGGCGTACCAGAGCGCCGGTTGCGGTCAAGGGACGTATGGCCAGCTGTCGCACCGACTCATAGCACCTGCCTAAGTCGATGCTCACCGGTTCAGAGTGCTCGCTCTTGTACCGCTCATACAAATCGCGAGGCAGGGACTCGTGGTAATTCAGCACCGCACAGTCCAGCCCCCCGTCTCCGCCCAGATATCGGTTTATCTCGCAGATGAAGTCGCTGGCGGCGAATCCGTCAGTTTCGCCGTGCTTCGTCATAACGTTGCAGACGTAAATTCGTTTCCCGCCGGATGCTCTGATCGCTTCCGGGATTCCGTCGACCAATAGGTTCGGAATGACGCTGGTGTAGACGTCCCCTGGGCCGAGAACGATCAAATCGGCATCGGCAATGGCTTGCAGAGCCAGCGGATTCGCCGTTGCGCGCGGGCGCAGATAGACTTCCTTGATCGGCACGTCGTGATCCGATTTCCGGATGTCGATGTCCGTTTCGCCTTTGATTTCGCGGCCGTTCGCCAGCCGCGCATAGAGGGTTGTGTCTCCGAGAGTGACCGGGAGCACGCGTCCTTTGATACGAAGCAAGTAGCCTGCCTCGTCGATCGCTCGATCGGTTGAGCCGAGAATATCGGTGAGGGCCGTAAGAAGTAAGTTTCCGAACGTATGGCCGTTTAGCCCCAGTCCGCGCTCGAAACGGTACTCGAACAACCGTCTTAGTAGGAGAGAGTCTTCGTCCGAAGCGAGCGCCACCAGACATCGTCGTACATCGCCAGGCGGCAGATAGCCGAATTCATCTCGCAGTCGTCCCGAGCTGCCCCCGTTGTCCGACATTGAGACGACCGCGGTGATATTTGCGGTATGGCTTCGCAGCCCCGTAAGAACGGCATAGATGCCGGTGCCTCCACCGATCACCACGACGCGGGGCTCTGAGCCGTGAGTGGTCACGACCAACTAGGAAAATCCCTTCATTGCAATGGGAAGTGTAACGTACTTCAGAGTGAGCGACAACTTTCTACGAGTCGCCCGAGTATGCGCGTTGGAGCAGGAAAGCGGCTTCACAGGGATGTGGGACTGCGCGATACTGACGCGAAGCCGGCCGACAGCGCCAGAGATCGCAACTCGTCCTCCTCGAGCATGTACTCCGTTGTGTGAGCGCTACGCACTGTTCTCTCTCCAAGCTCCATGGATTCGACGATCAGATACGCGGTCGAGTGAAGAATCGGCTCCTGGACATCCCAAAGCTCGAACAGGATCTTGCGGCAATCCTCGCCGTCCACGACTCGGTGCCCGTGAAACCGTTCACGATTTCGCCGCACCTCGACAAAGTCTTTGACACCTATGACGCAAATACCACCCGGGCGGCAGCAGGCGTACATCGACTGCAAGGCCAGCTGTATATCGGTTGCGTTGTCCAGGTTACAGAGGCTGTTGCCGAGCGACACCACAGCGTCGTACTCGTGGGCCAGGCAGGCGTGAAGGTTCGCAAAGTCAACTTTCACAAAGGGGACATGGACGCCGTGCTTCATCGCGTTCGCCTCGGCTTGCCTCAGCATTGCTTCACTCGGATCGGCTGCTACAACCGCAAATCCACGCGCCCGCAGGGGTATCGCCTGGCGACCCGACCCGCAGGACGCGTCGAGCACAGTCCTGCACCCGTGCTCCTCCAGGAGGTGAGAAAGCCAGATCCCCTCTTCTTCCATGTTCTCTTCGAGATCGGAAAAGAAAAGTTCGTAGTCGTCGGCCAGGGCTTCGTAGTACTCCACATTTCGAGTGTTCCGCGGAACCATGTATTCACACCCTCCCGGCCGACCCCTGCTCGCCCCATGGTACGCTGCCCACCCTCTGCCGCGAACAGGACAGTGAAGAACCGGTTGTTCCGTGAAATCGGTAAAATACGAGGTTATGCGCAAGTTACTTCTCATGGGACTGGTCGTACTCGCCGGCTGTCAGGGCACGCAGGCGTATCTGCCTCAGGATCTCACCGGCGTGAAGGTTGCCGAGGCAACCGTGATCCCGCTGTACAAGCAATTCAAAGTGGTCTATAAGCACCACGATGTGCCCGGCATGAAGAAGACGTATGCCCAGGAGCAACAGGCCTGCAAGCAAGTAGACGTGATCGACAAGCGGGATACTATTGATCCCAACGTGAATTTGTTCCAGGCAAGTGCCTTCCTGGACAATTTTTGCAATGCAATCGAGAGCGGCTACGCCTTCTGGGAAAAGTCGCAGGGGCTCCCGTACGACAAAGACCTTACGACCGGCCTTCAGCGGGAAATCTTTATCAGTCCCGACTCCGACCTGAAGACCATCGGCAAGCTCATGCGACACCCGGCTGCTCAGTCGTGAAGCTGGCGCCAACCGTACGGTGAGCACTGCCGAAACAAACGGGGATCGGCCCGTTATCGTCGTTGGCGCGGGGCTGGCCGGCCTGGTGTGCGCCACCATGCTGGTTTCGCGTGGTATTCCCGTGCTCGTGCTGGAGGCCGAAGACCAACCAGGTGGAAGGGTGCGAACCGACACGATGAGCGATGGATTCCGCATCGACCGTGGGTTTCAAGTGTTTTTCTCGGCGTACCCGGCGTTGCGCCGTCACGTACCACTGGCCGCTCTACAGCCGCGCTATTTTGGTGCTGGTGTGGAAGTAGTCGTGGACGGGAAGGCGCGCGTATTCGGACACCCGCTACTCGACCCAACCACCATTGGGAGCAGTGTGCGCTCCGGCTTGGCGACTGCCGGCGACAGCGGATTCTTGCTTCGAACGCTTGCCGGTGTGCCGAGAAGCGTGGACCGAGCTTTGAAATCGACCGGCGTTTCGGCGGAAGCGGACGCAGCGCGGTCTGGCGCTTCGCCGCAATTTCTCGACGGGGTCATGCGCCCGCTTTTCGGAGGAATTTCGCTCGATCGCTCATTGTCCAGTGATGCTTCCTTCTGGCGATTCGTCGTTCGTAGTATGCTGTTCGGCCGAGTGTTCTTACCGGCGTTCGGCGCCGGTCAGCTTTCCTCGATACTCGCGTCTCGCTTGCCGCGCTCCGCTCTGCGTTTGGGCACGAAGGTAACGAACCTATTATTCGAGGAAAACGCCATCCAGGGTGTTCAGGTTGGCACCAGAGCGCTGGTAGGCCGTGCGGTGGTTGTCGCGTCGGATGCGCCCGCCGCTCAACGGCTCACCAATATCGACATGCCGCAAGGGGTACGTTCGTGCACGACTGTGTACTTCTCGTCGAACCGGCCGATTACGGCCAGTAACCGGCTCATGCTTAATGCAGAGTCGTCGCTGGTCAGTCACGCAGTTCAACTTACCAACATCGCACCGGAATACGCGCCCGAAGGAAAGCACTTGCTGTCGGCGACGAGCCTTGACGTTCTGCCCGGCGGCGACGAGGAGGTTGCCGCTGCGGTGGCTGCCGACTTGAGGTCGTGGTTACCCGGTGCCTCGACCGCTGGGTTGGAACCCAAAGCGGTAGTTCGTGTGCCGTTCGCGCAATTCGCCCAAGGGCCTGGCATATATGACTGTCTACCGGCGCCGTCGACCGCAACACGCGGGCTATTTCTGGGTGGCGAATTCCTGCACTCAAGTAGCGTCCAGGGTGCGATGCGAGGAGGCGAGCTTGCCGCCTGTGCGGTCATGGCCTTTCTCAAGCCGTAAGCATCACCCCTTCGACTCCGTGCAGATGGCTTGTACCATGGTTGTAGACGGGCGCTCGGGTGTTACAACAGCCCGCTCTTGCCCGCTCTAGTCCCGGCCATGAGACCACTCGAGCCTGTTCACGGACTGTACCCAGCTTGCAGATACTCTCTGTCCCCCGTAGATCCGACGCCCCCGAGCTTCTCGATTCCCCGACGCTTTACGTGCGTGAACTCGGGTCTAATCTGCGTGACATTCGTCGGTTGAACCGATGGTTTGGCGGCACCTACCTGGCGTTGAAATGCGTCGAGCGTGCGTTGGATGGGGAGACTTCGGGGCGAGTACTCGACGTTGCGACCGGCTCAGCCGATATTCCCCGGGCGCTCAAGAACTGGAGTGAGCAGCGCGGAATTGCCTTGGACATCGTAGCCTCTGATCTCAGCGAGAATGTACTGCGGGAGGCAAGACACCAGTTGATCGGCACCGACGTGCGAGTGGCACGTGCCGACGCAATGGCCTTGCCCTGGCGGGATGGCCAGTTCGACATCGTGCTCTGCTGCCTCGCGTTACACCATTTCCGGGAACGCGAAGCCGTCGCCATGCTTCGCGAGATGCGGCGTGTAGCGGCGCGGGCGGTGATTGTAATCGACTTGCGGCGGTCGTATGTCGGGTGGGCGGCGACCTGGCTGGCAACGCGCCTTCTCACCGGCAACCGCTTGACCAAGCATGACGGCCCGCTTTCGGTGCTGCGTTCGTACACACCCTCCGAGCTGGCGTCGCTGGCACGACAAGCTGGCCTGACCGAGGCCCGCGTGCAAACACACCGCTTCTTTCGTCAGTCTCTGTGTGCCGAGACGCGATCGGGCCGTGAAAATGCCTGACTGGGACGTAATCGTGGTGGGCGCTGGTCCGGCCGGCTCAGTTTCCGCGGCGGAATTGGCGAAGCGGGGTTTTCGCGTTCTGTTGCTCGACCGAGCTTCCTTTCCTCGGAACAAAGCGTGTGCCGAATATTTAAGTCCGGGTATCGATGCCGTGGCTCGCCGTCTCGGTTTCGCCGCTGCCCTGCAGGCGGCAGGTCCGTATGCGGTGCCTGGAATGGAGATCGTGTCGCCGGGCGGGAAGGTCTTGCGTGTCGAGTACAGGACGCGCGAGCGAAGTCACTGGGCGGCGACTCTTCCACGGCGCGTGCTGGACACCGTGTTGGTGAATCACGCGGTTCGCCACGGGGCCCAATTGGAGACGGGAGTGCTGGTGCGGGAGCCCATCATTCAGTCAGGAATCGTCGCGGGAGTCGTCGCCGGATCCTCCGGCGTCCGGCGCTCGTACTCGGCACATCTCACCATCGTGGCAGACGGTAATCGATCGGTCATTGCCGGTGCGCTCGGCCTGGCCGCTCGTCCGCGCTGGCCCGTGCGACTCGGTCTTGTTGCGCACTTCGAGGGCTGTGCGGACCTACGAGACGGATTCGGTCAAATGCACGTGGGCCACAACGGATACTGTGGCGTCGCTCCTCTCGGCAATGGATGTTTCAATGTGGCAGTGGTGGTCAGGTCGGATGCCGTCCAACGGAGTGGCATGTCGCCGGCCCGATTCTTTGACGAGTGGATTGCACATCTACCGGCACTTCGAAAGCTTCTGGCGGCGTCGACTCGATCCACCCCGGTGCGCGGAGTCGGTCCGATCGGAGCACGTGCTAAACGGGCGTCTGTGGGAGGCGCCCTCCTGGTTGGTGATGCCGCGGGCTTCTTTGATCCGTTTACCGGCGAAGGTATTTATCGAGCGATACGGAGTGCCGAACTTGCGACTGGGGTGGCGGCTGAAGGGCTGCGCAGACAGGACCTGTCATCCGGATTTCTACGCGTCTATGATGAGCGCCGCCAGAATGAGTTCCGACGCAAACACGTCGTCACGGCCCTCGTGCAGGGTTTCGTACAGTTTCCTTCCCTGATGGAATACGCCCTGCCACGCTTGTCGGCCCGTGCCGACCCTCTCCAGCGCCTTGGTGCTGTACTCGGAGACTGCGAGGAGGCAAGTCGATTTCTCAATCCCGGGACTCTGTGGGGTGCGCTGCGCCCGTGAGGGCGCACCCGCGCTGAAACTGCTCCGTGCATACTGAGAACTTCATCCAGATCCATTCCCCCATCGCCGTCGTCTATTCCCTTGCGGCCGACGTGCTGAGCTGGCCCCAGGTGCTGTCGCACTATCGGTACGTGCGCGCCGTCGCCGGTCCCCCGGAGCACGATCACGCCTCTGGGATCCGCGTGAAAATGTGTGCGAGTCGTTCGGGTTTGCCCGTCACTTGGACCGCGGATCAAGTGCTGGACGAACTGCGGAACACGATCTCCTACAAGCATGTCGGTGGGGTCACGCGTGGCATGCATGTCGTTTGGCGCCTCGCCCAAACCAGTGAAGGAACGGAAGTGACTATCGAGCACGACCTGGAGTCGTCGCGGTGGTGGCTCCGGGGGCCACTCGCACGCTTTGTGGTTGGTACTTTTTTCGTCGAGCATATCGCCGATCTGACCCTGGCCGGCATCAAAACACGCGCCGAGTCTCTGTCGTGAACCGGCGACGCGTTGTCATAACGGGACTGGGGGCAGTAACACCGGTGGGAACCGGAGCGGAGGATCTGTGGTCCGGGATTCGAGGGCGGACCTCGGCCGTGCGACACGTGACTCGTTTTGACCCGGCTGGATTTCGGTCTCAAAACGCCGCTGAAATCCAGGACTTCCAGGCTCAGAACTTTATGGATCCACGCACTGCTAAACGACTGGACCGATTCGCCCAGTTCGGGGTAGCCGCGGCATCTCTGGCGCTCGAGGATTCCGGACTGCGTTTGGAGCGACTCGATAATACGCGGGCGGGTGTATCGGTCGGTTCAGCCCTGGGTGGCCTTGCGTTTGGTGAATCGGAACACACCGTATTTCTTGACCAGGGCATAAAAGCCATTCCTCCCATGCTCGCTCTTGCCGTGTACGGAGGAGCGAGTGGAGCACACATCTCAATCCACCTCGATCTACGCGGACCAAATCTAGCCAACGCAAACTCATGCGCTTCCGGCGCAATGGCGATCGGTGAGGCGGTGCACGCTATCCAGCGCGACGAAGCCGACGTCATGTTCAGCGGTGGCGTGGAAGCACCGCTCTCCCCGCTTCTCTATGGGGCGTTCTGTGTAATTCGGGCTATGTCAACCCGAAACGACGACCCTCAAAGCGCTTCCCGACCCTTCGACGACGATCGTGACGGTTTCGTCATGGGCGAAGGCAGCGCGGTGCTCGTCCTGGAAGAGCTGAACCACGCCCGCCGCCGAGAGGCCCGCATATACGCGGAGATCGTCGGATACGGTCAGTCGAACGATGCCTATCACATGACCGCTCCCCGCCCCGATGGCCGCGAGAGCGCGCGTGCCATCAGCATGGCTCTGCAGGCGGGATTTGTGCCGTCCTCGGACATCGGCTACGTCAACGCGCACGCCACCGGTACGCCGCTGGGTGACAGCGCGGAAACCAGAGCGCTGCATTGCGCCCTCGGCTCGCTCGGGCGCGCCATCCCAATAAGCGGCACTAAAGGGTTGTACGGCCATGCCCTGGGAGCGAGTGGGGCGATCGAGGTGGCGATCACTGCGCTAGCCCTTAACCGTGGATTTCTTCCCGGTACGCACAATTTGCGGAAGCGGGAACAAGATTCGTCGCTGCGGGTGTTGCCCCCAGAGGGTCTTGAGGCGTCCGTCGATTGTGCGCTCACCACGTCGTTTGGCTTCGGCGGCGCGAACGCGGCATTGGTCCTCGCCCAGCCGGAATATATCGACCGGCGCTGATCGCGCCCGTGCCCGACTACGGTGCGTGGAAGGTGACCGGTCGGCGGCGGGCCACGCGACAATCGTCACACTCCACTTCGATCGTCGCATGCTCGATGTGGTAGCGGTTGCGCAGCATCAGTTTGAGGTCGGCCAGCAGATCGGCAGTGTCCGCCAGCGATTGGTCCGGTGCCGACACGTGAGCCGATAGCAGGCCAAAGCCATCCGCCAGGGCCCAAACGTGGAGATCGTGCACATCCTGGACACCGGGTACTTCACGCATGGATTCGCGGAGCTCGTCGAGGTCGAGTCCTGCCGGAGTGCCTTCCATGAGAATTCCAACAGTGTCCCGGGCGATCTGCCAGGCGCCCATGGAAATCAACACTGCAATTCCGACGGTAAGAAGAGGATCAATCAAGTAGAAGTGCCACAACAGCATGATCATGCCTCCTACCATCACTGCCACCGAGGCCGCCGCATCGCTCATTACATGCAAGAACGCTGAGCGAATGTTGAGGTTCGAAGAGCGCTCGTGGCGGAGGCCGGAGGCAATATAGAGGTTCACCAGCAGTGCCAGGGCAGCCGCCCCAACGACCAGCGTTCCATCGACGTGCGGAACGGAGGTCAATCGAAAAAACGCTCCAACGAAGGCCGCTACCGCAATGACGATGAGTAACGCGGCGTTTAACAGAGCTGCCAGAATGCCCGTTCGGCTATATCCGAAGGTGTTTCGTTCATCGGGCGGAGATTGCGCCACGCGGGCGGCGAACCAGGCCAACCCGAGCGAAAACGCGTCCGTCAGGATATGGCCGGCGTCGGCCAGCAGCGCCAGCGAGTGCGAAACCAACCCGGCAGCTATTTCTATCAACAGAATGCCGAGCGTGAGGTAAAACGCGATTCTCAGTCGATCCCCGGTTGCGTGGTTGTGATGCGCGTGACCGGAGTGCGTATGAGCGTGTGGTGAAGAACTCATTCAGTCCAATCGATTCGAAAGCTGTGTACCTGCATTTTACGTCCGGCGGAGGCGCAGGCAGTGTGCCGGGATGGACCGCACTGAAAAAGAAATCGGGGCGGTGCAAGCGCACCGCCCCGAATCGCTGCCAGATCGAAGTTACGTTACTGCTGGCCTTTGGTGAACCATGCGTAACTGTTCCACTGGTTCCCGGTGTTGGTTGGGTTCGTGGAGAAGTTGCCCACGTGGCCGTCTTCGGTGGCGATCTCCGGGCGATAGAACAGGAGATCGAAAGGAGACGTTTTATTCAGTTCCACCTGCACCGCGGTGTAGTACTTGAGGCGCACGGCGGGATCGAACGAGGCCGCTCCCTTGTCAAAGCCCTGGTCGATGATTTTGTCTTTGATCCCCGACTCGTTCATATTGATCGAGGAGTGCGACGCCTGGTCCCGATCGATGTACTTTGATTGGAAAATGATCTTCAAGTTGTCCGGATCAGGCGACCCGACATCTGCGTACATGGCCACCTGGAAGGTGCCGTGCTGCAACGTCCCGTCGTCGGTCCAACCGCCAAACAGCTTGCTGGCCGGCACGAAGTTCGGAACGAAACTGACGTTGATTTTCTTCCAGTACGACTGAATAACAGCGAACTGAGCGGCTCGTACTGGGTTACCTGACGTGGTGTATCCGTCTAGCGAAAAGCCGCTGGCATAACCGGCTTGAGCGAGCAGCTTTTTGGCGTCGGCAATGGCACTGGCACTTCCCGTGTCGCTGCGGTATTTTTTTGTAATCGGGTCCCACTGACCGACCAGTTTGGTATCCGCGAACGGCTGCTTGTACGTCGGCGTGATGATGAACGGTGACCATGCCTGGATCTGGCGGGCTTTTGCCGCGCCGAGTTGTAGCGCGCTACGAATGAGATCGACCTTATTCAGCGCCAGGTCAAGCGCAAGCCGTACACGAACGTCGTGCAGTGGATTTTTTGCACCGTTGTAGGTGGGGTCCATGTTGTATGTCAGATGTTCGAATTCAAACGCCGGAATCGCGTGTACTTTGTAGGCGCCGGCGTGACTCTGAAGCGTTGCGAGATCGGCCCACGTGTAATCGGTTGTCACATCCGTGGCTTTTTGCGACGCTGCCGCGATTAACGAGGCTTTGTCGCTATAAAAAGCGAAGATGAGCGTGCCGACACGCGCTCCACAGCTCATGGTGCTGTAGTACTTCATTGGCTTCAACACGATTCGGTCGTCTTTGACGAACTGGGTGACCGTATACGGTCCATCAGTCGGGAACTGCGACCCTTCCATATTGAACGATTGATCGGTGAATAACTTGGCGACTGCCGCTGCCACGTCACCCTTGGCCCATGCGTTTGGCCACGACACCGGCCAGACTTGTGGCAAACCGACTGGAACGAACGGCGCGTAGACGTGCTTGAGGTGAAACACGAGTCCGTATTTACCTTTGACGTCTATTCGCGAGATCTGATCGCAGGTACCGGCGCAATACGGACCGCTTTTGGGATCGTTGCCCACTTCCCATCCGAACTTCACGTCCGCCGCGGTAAGCGCCTGGCCGTTAGACCAACGCAGCCCCTGCTTTAACGTCGCGGAAACCGTCTTGCCGCCGTCGGTCACTTCGTGGTTCGCCAACGACGGTATATTCGTGATGAGCAGCGGAACGACGCCACCTTTCCCGTTGTAGGTGGTCAGGTCGTCGTGGATCGTCGATATCACTTCCTGTGATACCGAAGCCTCAGTTTGATACTCATTTAGGGTGTCCGGGAACTCCCAGTCCGAAAACTTGACAGTTCCGGAAGCCTTGAGACGTGTTGGACATCGGCTGGCAGCCGCGTTTCGCGCTGTGTGCGACTGCTGCGCTTTCGCCGCGCTGGACGATTGAAGGGGGGACGCTGTGGCTGGCACGAGCCCCGCGACCGCCAGACCCGCTATTGCGAGAATGGTCGCTACGATCACCTGCCAGGATACTCGGTGTACGTGCACGTGAACTCTCCTCCATATACTCAATGAGCCGGCAAGAATACGCTCTCCCGGCGCCGTGTGCCTCTGTCCGTCTCTCCTCCTACCTCCTCACTGTGCGCATACCGCCGTAAAGACGACTTGAACAGTCAAAACGCACGACACTGAGGAAATGCAACAGTACAACGGTATCGACTGGCTGACTGCCACATCTCCCATGAGCGGAGTGGACACACCGGTCTACCGCATCGACACGATATCATCGAGGCTGTGGAGTGTCAACGATTGCCGCACCGCCCGACCACCAACGAAACCCGTGGGCCCGAAACCGTGAAGCGTCCGGGGACTGCCGATGCCTGATGACGTCGTACTGAAAGCGGGACAACGTATCGCCGTGCGGACGCCCGATCGGCGGGAGTATCGAGGCGAATTCGTCGAACTCCGGACGCGCGACAACCGGACCGTGGCCGTCGTGAAGCTTGATACCGGTTGGGTCACCACCTTCCCACCGGACATGATCCATCCGCTGGACGAGTGACCGAGCTACGCTTCGCCGCGAGTGAGAAGATCGATCGTCAGAGCCGCGCTCCAGCTAAAGCTATCGGTGCCAAATCCTTCGCCGGAAAACGGATGAAAATATTCCCTGAATCCGCCCTTCCGAATAAGCTCGAGCGTCCGCTCGTCTATCTTGCGGGCATGATCGCCGAAACCATAGTCGCGTAGACCCGTCGCCACCATCCAATTTGTGTTGACCCACACCGGTCCAAGCCAGTAGTTCTCGGGATTGAACCAGGACGACCCGATCGCCGTTGTCGGAACTGGATTCCCGCCTTCCGGCCAGAAAGAACGCGAGTCGAGTAAGTGCTTTTCGACCAACACGCGCGCTCGTGCCGGGCTCGCCACGTGTCCGAAGAGCGTGTGAAAGGACGCGATGGTGTCATCACGGAGGAGGCGACCGGCCACTCGGTCGTAGCTATAGTACGTTTGATCACTCTCATCCCATAACTTGGTCTCGATCGCTTCCGAGGTTTGCTCGTGCCAGCGCCGAGCTTGTGTCGGGTCCTGGGCAATCAGATCGGCGATCGCGGCAAGATCGAGGTTCGCTCGGCAGAGGATGGAGTTGAACAGTACGTCTTCCACCTGCAACGGCGCGCTCTTGAGGTATCGAGACTGGTCCCAGTCGACCGACCGCATTTGCTCGAGCAGGTACACGAATAGATCGTAATCCTTGTTGCTGGGCCTGTTCTTGGCCGCGACATGCAATAGATCGAGTCGCTCGTAGTGCGGCTTATACGTGAGAGTCACGCGACTTCCGGCGTCAAGATAGGGCGGCGAATTATCGAGACCGGATTCCCACGGGTGCACCACGGTTACGAGCCCGCTGCGGTCGGGGTCGCGTTCCGAGTAGAACCATTGGTGGTACCGATATATGGGCTCGTACACCTCTCGCAAAAATTCGGTAGCCGCGGCTTTGTCCGAGGCATTGTGCCAAACGGCGAGGGCCGCGATAGCCAGCACAGGTGGTTGTGTAATGCCTGACGTGGCCACCCCCGCGGGCGCATTCGGGGAGCGCTCGCTCTGCCAGACGTCCGGCCCAGGGAAATAGCCGCTGGCCTCCGGATTGAAGATGATCTGCGGTACCATGCCGTTGCTCCACTGTCCCGCCAGGAGCGAGCGAATCTCGGACATGGCACGAGCCTCGTCATATCGCGACAGACCCAGCGCTATGAAACACGAATCCCAGTTCCACTGGTGTGGATAGAGCCCGGGGGCCGGCTTGGTGGATCTGCCCAGACTGTTGGCGGCGAGCACCGCTTTCGCTCGGTCGACCAGCACAGTGTCATCGATCTGATTTTGCACGGCTGCTCACCTCCCTGTTCGGGGGCCATCTTGATGGTGTGCAAGTGAACGAGAAACGACTTGCGCGGTATGGAGCACACGGACCGGCCCCCGGCGTGCCTCGATCCCTCCCCGCAGGTGCATGATGCAACCGGGATTGTCGGTAATGAGCACGCGCGCTCCTGTATTGTCCACATTGGCAAGTTTGCGATCCAGGATGTGCCTGCACATCTCCGGGCGGTTCAGGGACACCGAACCGCCGAAGCCGCAGCATACGTTGGCATCTTCGAGGGGAGCGAGACGAACGCCGCAGATGTCTCGCACCAGATGAAGTGGCTCCTCGCGGAACTTGAGAACGTTGTACGACTGGCAAAAGTAATGGTAGGTAGCCGGTTCACCGGTGTCACCTGACAGGGCCCCGTCCGGAAGTCGGGCGATTCGGTGCATGAACGTCGTGAAGTCCATCATGCGAGCGGCGAGCGCGAGCGCTCGCTCTTTCCACTCGGGCTCGTCTCTGAAGAGATGCGGATAATCGTACGAGATCGCCACGGCACAGCTCGTCCCGCCTGTGACGATATAGTCGCCTCCGTCGCGCTCCAGGACTCTGATGGTATGGCGAGCCATGCGTTTCGCCGGTTCAAGCGAACCCGCATCGAGGGCGACCAGGCCGCAGCAATGTTGGGCCGACGGAAACGTTACCCGGGCGCCCAATCGAACCAGCACGTCGGCGACGGCTGAGCCGATGTCGGGAAACATCCAATCCGTCAAGCACTGCACAAAGTAGGTGACGTGGATTCCCTGCAGCGTGAGACTCAGCGGTGCGTCTCTGCCGGGTGGTGGCGGGAGCGCCCGTGATCGAAATGGCCGCCGGGCGATTGCCGGAGGCGAGCGCCACTCCGTGAATTTCGTTCGCACCGGAAGCTGTAGAAATGACCTGCGCTCGATTGGCAGTTGAGCAACGCTCGAAACACGTGCGCTCAGCCGGAATGCATTCGGACGAGACCAGAGCTCCAGAAGCGAGCGGGTACCAAGTGGAGTTCCTTCGACCCTGGCCACCCGAGCACGAGTATCGAGAATCTGTCTCGGCAGCGGGATCTCGACCGGACAAACAGTTGCGCACGCGCCGCACGATACGCACAGGCTCTGCGGTCCTGCGGCGTTTTCCAGCCCGTGGTGAAATGCGGTATTCACCAGCCCGATGGCGCCGCTGTAGATGTACCCGAAAGCGTGTCCGCCGACCACGCCGTACGACGGACAGACGCTGGAACACGCGCCACAGCGGATGCAGCGCAATGCCTCGCGAAAATCGGGGGAAGCTTGCATCTGGGTTCGTCCGTTATCAAGCAATACGATGTGAAATTCGCGACCGGGTGCCGACGGACCGGTGAAGAAGGTCACATACGTCGTGCCGGTTTGCCCGGTAGCTGACGGAGCAAGGAGCCGAAGCTGTAACAATGCGTCGTCGAGGGTGGGGACCAGCTTTTCAATTCCTACGAGCGCGACGTGTATCGGAGGAAGGGATGTTACCAATTCGGCGTTTCCCTCATTGGTGGCAACTACGACGGTGCCCGTTTCAACCACCAGCGCGTTGCCGCCCGAGATTCCGATCTGGCCGGCGAGGAATTGCGTCCGCATGGCGGTTCGCGCGACGCCGACCTGCCGGTGAATATCCTCCCGATCCACCTCCTGGTGCGTGGCTCGACTGAGAATCTCCGCCACCTGCCGGCGATTCTTGTGCAGGGCGGGACCCACGATGTGCGAAGGACGCTCGCCGGCAAGCTGCACGATCCATTCACCGAGGTCCGTTTCGACCGGTCGGATACCAACCGATTCCAGGCCGGCGTTTAGATCTATTTCTTCGCTCGTCATGGATTTAGATTTCACCACGGTCGTAGCGCCATTTCGTTGGGCCAGGTCGACGACGTACCGTATTGCGTCGGGACCGTCGGTAGCCAGATAGGTGACAGCTCCTGCTTGCTCGGCGGCGGATCTGAACCGCTCGACGTTCTCCGCTAGATCGGAGATCATCTCGTCTTTAGCTCGCGCCAGTCGACTCCGATCGTTTTCAAAGTTCTCGTCGTCGGCGATGGCCTTACGGCGAGCTATTCTCCAGCCGCGCTGGAACTCGAACAACGTGCGTCGCAGCGTCGAATCGTCGAGGGCCGCAACGTACCGCTGGCGAAATGGCGGGATCACCTATTCGGATCCTCGATCGAAAAGGACGACCTCAAGCTCAACCGGCCCGTGCGCTCCGATCGTCAGTACTTTTTCGATGTCGGAGGTGCGGCTGGGGCCGGAGACAAAGGTGACATAACGGAGTCCGTCGGCGATCCAGGATCGCAGCCAGGGAGCGACATTGGAGAGAGATTGCACGACCATGTCGGTCGGAAGTAGCAGCACGTGACGCCGGCACAGCAGGGCTGGTATGCGATCGGCCGGGCTTCGTTCTGCGACGACCACCGTACCGGTCACGGCGACCGCGAGGAGCCCCAGGCTGAACCAGGTATCGAGCTGGATCTCGCTGGAAGCCGCTGGTTGAGCGTGGCACAGGGCTGCCAATTCCGAGCTTATACCGACTTTCGCACCGGTTTCCCGCAGTGCCGTGACACGTGCGGCTACCTCTTCAAGAGTCGCGTGGCGCACGAGCGTACCGTTCGCGACGGCCTGCACCTCGAAAGAATCGAGGTATGGCGACGCCGCTACGCTTCCCGCCGGCATGGGTTAGTACAGCTCTCGCCGCTCGATGGTGATATGCGTCCACTCGAACGTGACCGGCGCATGGGTGCGTGCGTCGCTTTGCCGGTTCTGTCTGCTTCGGCGTTGCCGACGCACGATCCGGACCGCTTCCACCGCCAGCGTGACGCCGGCAGCCACGACTAATCCGGTGGCACCCACCTGGCGGGACATTGGGACTGGCCCCAGCCATCGGGTGCCCATAGCGGGCGGCGAATAGCGGCGAACAACCGGTGGGTAATCGAGGGAGGACGGGTCGACATCGTCTGGAGTGAGCATGATATCCCCGGGAGGCGAAATTGGCTGCCTCAGCCTATCACGCGGAAGAGTGAGAAGCTCAGTTACGACGACTGTTTTTTAAGTCGTCCCCGCTGCTCGTGGTTCAAGAGTCGCTTCCTCAGCCTCAAACTTTCCGGAGTTACTTCCACCAGCTCGTCGTCCTGAATAAAGTCCAGAGATTGCTCGAGACTTAGAAGCGTGGCGGGGGTGAGCCGCACCAGGATGTCCGACGTGGACGCGCGCACGTTCGTCTTCTTCTTGTCTTTCGCAACGTTGATTACGATGTCGTCGCCACGTGAGTTCAAACCGACGATCATTCCGCCATAGACATGCGTACCTGGTTCAATGAACGTTATCCCTCGTTCTTGCGCGTTGGCAAGACCGTAGGAGACAGCCTGACCTTCTTCCAGGGCAACCAGCGCACCCATGCGGTAGCTCGTGATATCGCCGGCCCAGGGTCGATATCCCAGCAGGATACTGTTCATTGTCCCGTTGCCCCGGGTTGCGGTGAGAAACTCGTTGCGGAATCCGATGAGGCCGCGGGTTGGAATCGTGAATTCGAGGCGGACGCGCCCATTGTCCTCGGCGTGCATGTTCGTCATCGTCCCCTGCCGGGCTGCCATGGCCTGTGTGATGAAGCCCATGTGATCGTCATCAGTGTCGATGATGAGATGCTCGAACGGTTCCATTGTCTTTCCATCGAGCGTTTTGGTGATGACTTCCGGTCGTGACACTTCGAATTCGTAGCCTTCACGCCTGATCGTCTCAACCAAGATAGCGAGGTGAAGTTCCCCTCGCCCGGATACGAGGAAGCTGTCGGAGCGCGCCGTGTCCTCAACCCGCAGCGCCACATTGGTCTGCAGCTCGCGGTAAAGGCGTTCTCGCAGTTGTCGCGACGAGCCCATTTTCCCTTCACGCCCCCCGAATGGAGACGTATTGACGCCGAACGTCATCCGTACGGTGGGCTCCTCGATCTCTATGGTCGGGAGTGCCTCCGGCTGTTCGGCAGCCGCGATGGTTTCGCCGATTGCCGCGTCCACAATGCCGGTCAAGGCGACAATGTCGCCCGCTTCGACGGAATCCACAGCGGCGCGATGAAGACCGGAGAACGTGTAAACATTGGCGATTTTTGTCGATCGAACAGATCCGTGACGCCCCAGTACGGCCACGCTGTCCCCCGGCTTGACCGTGCCGCGAACGATACGGCCAATGGCAATACGTCCCTGGTAGGAATCGTATCCGAGGGTCGTGACCAGCATTTGCAGCGGCCCATCCTCGACCGTGGGGGGTGGGACAGTCTCCACGATCGTGGCAAACAGCGGCTGCAAGTTGACCTGTGGCTCGTCGAGCTGGGTAGCGGCCGTGCCTTGTTTCGCAACCGAATAGAGAATCGGAAAGTCTAGCTGATCGGGTTCCGTGGCCAGATCGAGAAACAGGTCCTGAGTTTCCTGAATAACTTCAGGAACGCGTGCATTCGGCCGGTCGATTTTGTTGATCACGACAATCGGCTTCAATCCGATCTCGAGGGCCTTCCGCAGAACGAAGCGCGTCTGAGGCATGGGGCCTTCGGCCGCGTCCACCAGCAGGAGGCAGCCGTCGGCCATATTCAAGACTCGTTCGACTTCCCCGCCAAAGTCGGCATGGCCGGGCGTATCGAGGATGTTAATCTTTATGCCTCGGTACCGGACGGCCGTATTCTTGGCAAGAATAGTGATGCCTTTTTCTCGCTCCAGGTCGTTCGAGTCGAGAATCAAATTGCCGACATGCTCGTGTTCGTGGAAGATATTGCTTTGTTTGAGCATGCCGTCAACGAGCGTCGTCTTACCATGGTCGACGTGAGCAATGATTGCGATGTTTCGAATGTCGTCGCGCTGGAAGGTCAATGAGTCCTCACAAAAAAGCAACCCGCAGCCACGGGTTGCTGAAAAAGTTCCATTACTATCGTATTTGAAGTATAACATAGAGTGCTTGCTCATCGCGTCGATTTCCGTGGGGTGGCTGGGACGCATTCCGGGTAGAATTCGCGGCAAGCCATTCACCATCAAGTTCTCACCAGGGAGCTCCGATTGCGATTGCGGACTACGGGACTACGGGGACTTCTCCTGTTGTGCCTGTTTGCTTTCGTTCCGGGACGAGCTAGCTCGGCTGCCACCAGTTCGCGCATGCAGGTATTCGCCGCCGGTAATCCGGTGCCCGCCTTGCTGGCGCGCCCAAAGTATGTTGTTCTGCTCGTTCTCGATGGCTCGCCGCCCGCGTACTTTGATCTGGCCGATTTCCCCCACCTTGCTGCGCTGGAGCGCACAGGCACTGTATACGACCAGGCGTGGGACGGAATGCTGGAAACCGAAACTCCGACCGGACACGCCTCCCTGGGTACCGGTACGGTGCCAAGGCGCCATGGGATCATCTCCTTTAGCTGGGTGACCCAGGCGGGATTGCACGAACAGCCGACCAATCCGATTCCCATCCAGCAGGGTCAGCTGGAGCAAGTGTTACGGCAGTCAGGTGTGCCTTCTATTGCTTCAGAGCTCAAGAAGGTCGATCCCACGGCCAGAGTGGCCGTTACCAGTGGCCATAAGGACTACGCCGTGGACGCCGTGGGTGGGCCGTACGCCGACTATCTTATGTACTACGAGCTTCAAAAACAAGAATGGAAGCCGGTAGGGATTCCCCGTCACCTTCCTCCACAGTCGGTCTTGTCGCCTCCCTATCTCTCAGCTTATGCACCCCACCTCGCGCCCGGCGATCAGGATTCGTTGGCCGTGCAACTCGCGCTTTCCGCCTTCAGGCAGGTTCATCAGCGTGTAACGATCATCAACGAGCCTGAGTTCGATTGGCCTTTGGGCCATCTGGATGGCGGTGTCGCCGATTCCTGGCTCGCGTGGCGGTTGATGAGCCGCCTGGACGCTGACGTCGGCTCAATCGAAACCGCTTTTCGCCAGGCGCACGTGCTGAAGGACACCCTGTTCGTACTCACTGCGGATCATGGAATGCTTGCTCTGGATCATCGCATTCCCCACCAACTGATAGCCGACGCCGTTCAGCGCGCAGGCACGTCACTGGATGACTACGACTATCATTCAGCAGGCTATTTTTGGCTGCACGATCGTACGCGGGCGGCGAAGGTGGCCGCCGCCTTCGTCGGTCTTCACAATCCCTACATTCGAGCCGTCTACTACCGAACCCCGGGATCGCTCACCTATATTCATGCTCCCGGCGAGCCAGCGCTGGCGTCTCCGGAAGTAGCGGTGGCTCAGAAATTCCTTCTTGGCACGCTGGCGAACCAGAGTGCTCCACAAGTTGTCATGTTTCTCGCCGAGAACACGTCAATAGTTGGCAGAAATGAGACGAATTGGCGGGGAGATCACGGCGGAGCCTCCTGGAATGCAGAGCACATCCCGCTTATCCTGTCTGGACCAGGTGTTCGCGAGGGAATTCACTCGTCCTATCCCGCTACTATCTACGACATCGCGCCGACGATCTTGTCGCTCCTCGGGGCGCCGTGGACCGGCATGGATGGAATACCGCTGTATGATGCGTTTACCAATCCGGACGTGGCCGGCGCCGAAGCTCAGGCTGCTCGTGGGGCCAAGCTCGCTCCGCTCGTGAGTGCGCTGCAATTGCAGTCGAGTCGCGACGGGCCCTGACAACTCAGCGGGGCGTTATCCGACCGGAATTAACATGATCGAGTCGAGCACCAGTTGTTTGCCTCCGGGTTGGGGCGCGACGCCGGACACGGGTACCGCCGAGAGATCGCCACTGCACTCGGGGCACTGCCCCAGTCCACGCACCTGCGCGGG
Organism: uncultured Chloroflexia bacterium; assembly: GCA_963737125.1. GTDB lineage: Bacteria > Chloroflexota > UBA5177 > UBA5177 > UBA5177 > JANWJD01. The sequence goes on from CAVTRL010000001.1 coordinate 1,405,942, forward strand.
TACGACAACGTCATCGTCAATTTGCACCTCGACGACGGTCTCGTGCTTGCAATCAAAGAGGGTGTTTACGTTGACCATATTTGACTCCGATATTGACAGTTGTACCAGGGTTGACGTATCAGCCGACGACGATACGAACGCCAACGTTGGTCAGCGCGGCACCTAACGGCCGGAGAGGGACTCTTCCACGTTCTTGGTTCCGGTGAGCGCATCATCACCGAGGTAGACACCAGGAATTGCACCTCGCAAATCCTCATTGACTGTAAACGCTCGGCCGCCGAAAGCAAGTAACCCGGTGTACGACTTTCGTAGATCGGCGAATATTTCGCGCAGTCGTTGGGCCGCCTGGGGGCTCGAAGCCGAGAGGCACACGACTTCGGGCTTGAAGCGCAGCACGTCCGACACAAAACTTTCCGGTTCGATATCGGCCCCACCATATACGACGTGGAAGCCACGCCGGCGCAGAAAGAGCGCGAGCATCAGTGCCCCGATGTCGTGAAACTCGCCCGGAGCGCACGCCACGAATATAGTCTCGGATCTGATCGCAGGCGGGCTTATTCGGGCGAGTTGCGCTATGTGAGACCGAATAAGATTCGAGCTTACATGCTCTGTCGTCACCGAGAGCTTTCCGGACGCCCATTGCTCTCCGACCTCATACAAAGCGGGCTGCAACAGGCGCATCCCGACCTCTTCTACCGGAGCCACCATGAGACCCTCGGCAATCACTCGACCGACGGCCGCTTCGTCCATATGTCGTATGGCGTCCAACAGACGCACGCGAAGAGATTCAAAATCGAACGTCACGGGCGGCACCACGACGGCATCCGATTTGCCCATGATTTTCAAGAGATTTACTGCGCGACTGATTCCTACGCCTTCCTGCACACGTTCATGCAGCCAACGGGTTACCGCGATGTCGCGTTGCGAATACAGGCGATATCCCTTAGAGTCGCGCTTCGGCTCCGGGATGCCATACCGTCGTTCCCAGGAGCGCAAAGTAATCGAAGGAACACCGGTGGCTGCCGCTACCGCCTGGATATTGTAGAGCGGTGTATCGGAAAACGCGTTCGGGTTAAATTGCGTGCTGTTACCGTCCACTGGACGTATTGTAAAGGAATTGGAGAGAAATTGCACAGAGCCTTCTTCTCACCCAATTTGTCATCCGGCTCGCTCTTCCCGGTTGGAGGTGTTTCGCGGAATGCCTGGATACCGTAATTGACGTACCGGGAGCGTCAACCCGCGGCTACCAGTTGCCTCCCGCCACATCCCAGGCCGTTTGCTACGTTGGAATACACCTCGAGTGTCGCACGCGCCACCGACGGCCAGTTGTACTGCTGAACCGAGAGCCGCCCTCTGCGGCCCATGATCCCGAGATCAGTATTGTCGAGCGCGCGCCCCAGTTGGCGCGAAAAATCGGCAGTGCTGCCGGGACGGGCAAGATAACCGGTTCGTTCGTGCTTCACCGTCGTCGCGAGGCCTCCGACGCCAAAGGCAACCACCGGCGTCTCACAGGCCATCGACTCCACGGCCACCATGCCGAATGATTCATACGCCGACGGAACCGCGCACACATCGGCGGCGGACAGGTACAACGGGAGCTCAGACTGCGGAACGTTCGATCGGAAGTCGATCAAGCCGTCGATCTGGAGCGTCCGCGCGAGGAGCCGGTACTCGTTCAAAGCCGCGGCGTCGGAGTCATTTCCGCCGACCACGATGATTCGCAGTCCGAGCAATTGTCGGCTCGGTAGAAGCGCCACGGCCTCGAAGAGTCGATTGAGTTGCTTCATCGGATCGAGCCGGCCCACGAAGACAATGATCTTCTCGGCGTCGATGCCAAGGCGTTTTCGGCTTGCTTCCCGCGGGTGCGGCCGGAACAAATCGGCGTCGACGCCCGGGGCAATGACCTCAAAGCGGGCAGGGGTCGTGCCGTAGAGGGACGCGAATTGTTCATATTCGAGCGGGGTGGCTCCAATAACTGCATCCGATCCGGCTAGTACCTGCTGTTCTCCGCTGAAACGAGCCACCGAGCCGGCACCCTCCGCGCCTGGAAGATACGACCCCTTCACCTTCGAGAGCGTGTGGAACATTGAAATCACGGGACACTGGAGCGCTGGACGGCAACGCAGCCCCACTAAACCGGATAACCAGTAATGACAATGCAGTACGTCGTACCGAGCTCCGTGACGCTCGCTGAACTTCACCACTCCGTCCGACATCTCGGCGATGTAGCGAGACAAAAGGCGCTTTGGTACCGCAGCGGGCGGACCGGCATCGAGGTGTATGAGCCGAACGTTCGTGCCGAGCTGAACCAAGTCCGGTTGATCGTAACTGCTCTTGCGCGTGAACATGTCTACCGAGACGTTTAACGCGGACAGCTCAAGGGCCAGGCGGCGGACGTATAAATTCATTCCGCCGGCGTCCGGTCCGCCCAGTGGTGCATCTGGAGAGCTGTGGACCGACAAAAGCGCGACGTTGGAGATGCCCAGATCGTTAGCCGACATATGGCAGAACCGGCCGAGCGGTTTGCATGGCAACAAAGAGTGCTCCACGCGGTCCGAACGTGAAGTCGTTGATCTTCCACCGTCCCGAGTAGGTGTCTAGTTCGATCAGGGCGGTCTCGCCCGGTCGCTTCCAACCAGTGGCAAGAACGGTACCATGTCCGAATGCACCCGTTGTCTGATAGCGACAACGGACGTGTGAGCCGGCGAGCCAGCTTGTCATCAAACTCGGGTCACCAGTTTCGCCTTCACCGTCGCCCAACATCCCGTACCGTAAGCCGCTGTTGTATTGGTAATAGGGAAGAAGTCGCACGGCTGTGGAGGCGTCGTTCTGTGCCAGCGCCGTGCAGAGAGAATGGACCGTCTGCGCGAAACCGGAATTAACTATCGCCGGCGTTGCGCTCGGAGCGGGTTTGACGCGGGTCTTCGGGGAAGGCTGCGACGTGGCGCCAGGGCGTGCAGTGCCGGTCGGCGTCGCGGCCGGTGCCGGCGACGACCCCGTGGAACACCCGCTCAGCATCGCGCATAGCACCACGCCCAGAGCAAATAGCCGCACTCATCCTCCACTTAGAAAGTAACGCAGGTACCACAGTACCCGCGCCATCTGTCTCAATTTACCATGCCAACTCGTTTTCATCCGGGGGTGCCGGGCGCACGCCGCTGTACAGAGTGAGTGCCGGCGAGCCGCCTGAACGCGCGAGCTTGTGTGGCCGATCCACCGGCGGGGATACCTCGATTGGCCACTCGATGTGCGTGCCCGCTGCAGCATGCACCGGATCGAAGCCGCACGCTTGGAGCAGACCGTCACGGACTCACGATGGACTGCTTCGGAATTTTGGCGGAATCTCTCTGGTATACTGAGTTCATAATCGACCAGATAAGGGAAGGGCCATCTTGGCCAAACGAGATCCAATCGAGCTCTCGCCGGAGGCGCAACGCCGCATTGAACGTCTTGTTCGTTCGATGGCCGAGGATCGCGTGGACCGTGGCGTTGAGTTGAATCGTGCCATGCACTGTGATAGCTGTGACCGGGAGCGTGCCGCGGCTGGTTCCGCTTTGTACGGCGCCTATAAGTTGTGCAACGATTGCTTCCTGGAATTCACGTTCTCTCTGGCAAACGGAACCGTCGACAGCGTGGTCGAGTTTATGACTCGCCCTGTCGACACGTCGGGCCATCTGCCTCCTGGGGACCTGGGGGGCGAGCGCGACCGGCAGTCTATCTCCCAGGTGAATTCGTTGTCCGTGCGCGACAAACTGATGCCGAGCAACGAACCCTGCTGAACACCTAGGATAGCGCGAAGTGGCGCATATACGGGCTGCCTCGAGGGGACGGCGTCTCGCCAGTTTCATCGGTCTTCGACCTCGCCGCACGAACATGACGGAGCTCGAGCGACTCGAGGAAAGGCGTCATGCTGCAGCCGATGCGACACGCCAGTGGCTCTCGCTGCTGCGGGAGATGGAGCTCCAGGGCGACACGAACGGTTCGCGCTATGAACAGTACTTCGAGGCATATCTTCAGGCAAAACAACTCGAAAAGCGCGTGGATCTCGAGCTTTTTAACCTTCGCGAGGGACTCACTGATTAGTAGCGTGACTCAACACCGGTATCGAGCCTGCGAAACTGCACGGCCACCGCGATGCGAGTAGTCATCATGGGTTGCGGTCGGACCGGCGCACGGCTGGCGGCCATGCTGTGCGAAGTCCATCACCACGTCACGGTTATCGATTGGGAGGAGTCGGCATTTTCCCGGCTGCCCGACGACTTTTCGGGCGATACCTTTCTCGGCAATGCAGTCGATCAAGACGTGTTGAGGCAGGCTGGAATTGAATCGGCTGATGCTTTCGTGGCCGCTACCAGCGGAGACAACCGGAATATTATTGCCAGCCAGATTGCGCAGCATGCCTTCAACGTTCCGCGAATTATCAGCCGGATCAAAGATCCGAATCGTGCGGACATTTTCTCGGAATTGGGGATTTCGGTCGACTGCCGAACGTCCGAGGGAGCCAAAGTTTTACTGGCGCTGGCACTATCGACGAATCCGTAGTACACGGAGTTGTTCCGACCTCCCCGGCGTATATCGCCGTGAAGATCGGAACTGTCTACGACGAGTAGGTGATGGCCGCCTGTGAAGAAAGGCCCATGATTTCGTCAAACGCCATACCCTCAATGGTTTCGAGGGTCATGAGTTTTTCTGAAACCGTCACCAGCTTGTCCTTGTGCCGAACGAGGATTTCGCGCGCCACACTATAGGCGCGATTGATCAGATTCCGCACCTCATTGTCGATTTCCTGGGCCACCGCTTCACTGTAATTGCGCTGTTCGCCGATCTCTCGCCCCAGGAAGACCAACTCCTCTTTCTTGCCAAGAGCGAGTGGCCCGAGTTTCTCGCTCATGCCGTATTGAGTGACCATCTGGCGCGCCAGGCTGGTTGCCCGCTCGATATCGTTGGATGCGCCCGTGGTTACTTCCCCGAAAATCAGTTGCTCGGCGGCATGTCCGCCCAGGCTCCAGGCTAGCGTTTCCTCGAACTGCGATTTGGTGTAGAGATAGCGATCCTCGGTCGGCAGAAGGCGCGTGTATCCACCCGCCAGACCTCGCGCCACGATCGTAATTTTATGCACCGGATCGATGTTCGGGAGCATACGCGCAACCAGGGCGTGACCGACTTCGTGGTACGCCGTGATTGCCTTTTCCTTTTCGCTGATGATCCTGCTCTTACGCTCCGGGCCTGAAATCACACGATCTATGGCTTCCTCGAGCTCTCCCATCCCGATCGCTTTCTTGTTCCGGCGGGCCGTGAGAATTGCAGCCTCATTCAGTAGGTTCGCGAGATCGGCGCCGCTGAATCCGGGCGTCTGTTTGGCCAGCGTTCCCAAATTGACGTTCTTTTCGAATGGTTTTCCACGCGCGTGGACTTCGAGTACCTGGTTGCGACCTCGGATATCGGGATTGTCCAGCACTACTTGCCGGTCGAACCGGCCAGGACGCAGCAGGGCTGGATCCAGCACATCGGGACGGTTCGTAGCTGCGATCACGATGACATTCGTGTTCGTGTCGAATCCGTCCATCTCCACCAGTATTTGGTTCAACGTCTGCTCTCGCTCGTCGTGACTTCCCCCGAGCCCGGCCCCGCGCTGGCGCCCGACGGCGTCGATTTCGTCGACGAACACGATGCAGGGTGCATTGCGTTTGGCCTGATCGAAGAGGTCGCGCACTCGGCTGGCGCCGACGCCCACGAACATTTCGACAAATTCCGAGCCGCTGATCGAAAAAAACGGCACACCTGCTTCGCCGGCGACCGCACGCGACAGGAGAGTCTTACCGGTCCCAGGTGGGCCGACCAGCAAGACGCCACGCGGAATTCGAGCCCCAAGGGCGGCGAACTTGTCGGGATACTTCAAGAACTCCACCACTTCGGCGAGCTCCTGCTTCGCTTCCTCCACACCCGCCACGTCGGCAAACGTGATGGTCGGACGATTTCCGGCAAACATTCGCGCCCGACTCTTCCCAAAGGACAGTGCCTGATTATTGCTGCCCTGCGCCTGCCGCATCATAAAAAACAGCAATCCGCCGAATATGAGGAGAGGCAAGAAACCGAGAATCGTCTGCAGCCACGCCCCCAGTTGACTCGGTGACGCGTACTTGATAGTTATGTACTTATGAAAGTTGGGTCCGCCTTCACGCACGCCAACGTTTCGAAAAAAATCGGTGACATCAAGACGATCGGAAATGGTGGACTGGTACCGAGTAGGGTCCGAACCCTGCTGCAGCGTAACTGTCGATCCGTCTTGCAGTACCGTGGCGCTACGACCCAGAGCAACATCCGACTGGATAAGGCCCACGAGACTCCCGGATCCGCCTATCGCCGAGATATTGCGAGTGGGCGAGCCCTGATTTCTAAACACCTGGAACGCGATTGCCAGTACGAACACCATGACAATCAGCCAGATGAAACTATTGCGAAACCACTTAGCATCCATGGGTACGTTGTAACTCCAGAAAAAGACCGCTCAGGTCATGTTGAAAGGCCGCGAATATACAGCTAAAGCTCACGAATTGTATCATGGCGTTTCATCAGACCGACGGTTGTGAGGACGAAAAGACAGATGTGCAACGCGTCGGGTTTCGGAAGTTACACCCGCTCCATGGGCCAGAGTGATGCCGGGAATCCAGAGCGGTGTATTCGCATTGCACACGATCGGTATCCAGTCGCGTTGTTCGGCCGGAACCCTACGATCCACGAACAGATCTTGTAGCGTTTTTCGTCCAGGAGATCCGAACGGTCGTATGCGGTCTCCCGGGACGCGTGGGCGAACGAGTAGGACCGGATCCAGGCCATCAGCGTCGCAGAAGGCGTGATTCGGCCCGGACACGACAATGAGCTCCGTCATATCGATTGTCTGAGACACGCCTTCGATAGTGGCATGGAGAGATCCCCACCGAGAGTGTGAGTGATCCCGGCAGTGGCAAGAATCCGCTCTCGAGTCTGCGCACCGCGGCCGACTTCAGGCGGCTGATTTCGAACCGGTCTTTCGATACCGCCACGCTGAGCCGGCGCGGAAGCTGGCCATGCAGCCGAGCGGGCCCGGTGACCATCGCGAGCTCCTCGCAGAGGCGCCGCACCTGCGACTCTTCGACGTCAAGAGTATCGCCCTCGACTAGCCGGATCATTTCCCGCACCACGCGGGACTGTAGCGAGGGATGCAAGTGACGGAAGGAGTTCAGCGCCGCATGCACCGCGCCGTCCGCTCGGCCGATCTCGAGAGTCGACAGCACGGCCCGGGTTTCGTCGGATAGGTAATCGTCGTCCGTGCGCACCACCGACGCCGTGCGGGCGAGCACCTCCGCCAATCTCGGCTGGTGGGCTTGCAACAGAGGCACAACGCGATGTCGCACCGCGTTTCGCCATGCGTCGTCAGCTTCATTGGAAGCATCTCGTCGGTAGGGCTCGGTGGCGGACTCCAGGGCACGGGTAATGGTGTGCCTGGTCAGTCCGAGGAAAGGGCGCACCAGGTCGCCTGATGCGTACTGCATCCCGCCGAGCCCCCGCAGTGCGCTGCCGCGCATGAGATTCATGAGCACCGTCTCCGCCTGATCGTCCATGTGGTGTCCGAGCGCGATCAGGTGAGCCGAGAGGTCGCTTTCCATTCTGCGTAACTCTCTGTACCGGAGCTCGCGCGCCGCAGCTTCAATTGACATATGCCATTTCAGGGCGTAGGCAGGAGTGTCTACCCTCGCCACCACGACCGGGATCTCCAGCCTCTCGCCGAGCGCTCGTACGAATGTCTCGTCCTCATCCGCGGCCGTCCCCCGCAACCGGTGATGGATGTGGCCCATGGTCAGATGCCAGTTCGCACCCGGCTCACCTGAGACCGCGTGCAGGGTGAGGGCTAGTGCTACTGAATCGGACCCTCCCGACACCGCAACCAGAATCCTTACATCTGGAGGTAGACTCAGTGCGTGCACTGCATCGATCAGAGGCTCGAACCCGTTGACGATCGAATTGCCGGCATCCATGCTAGAAGGTAGAGAAGCAATGAGTGCCGAGACGTGGCAAGCCGGCGACACGCACTTCTGCACGACCGGACACGAAATTTCGTCGAAGAATCTGGAAAGGGAATCGACGATCGTTACCCTCGAGGGCGATTTTCAGGTCCGGCTCTGTGCGCGTCACGGTGCGCCCATCACTCGAAGGGTGCGGCGACCTTCCAGGGAGCGTCCAGACAACTAGCCCCTGCCGGTTCATTGTCCGACCGCCGAACCGGGTCCGTTCGATGGCGTGAATTTCTTGCCGTTCCAAAGGTACGTCTCGGTCAACGGTTTCAGACTCGGACAGCAGAGTGGGTCGCTTGCGGCGTAACGCACGGAAGTTACGGAGAACCCATTTCGTGTCGCGCGAAGCGCGGTCACGCCGGCGTAGTGACCGGTCCAGATCGGGGTGGGATCGCTACCTCGAAAAACCTGCACGGCCTGGCAGTGTCCATCAGCGCTGCCGGCACAAACGGTATGAAAGATCGTGATGGCGACATTGCCGGCGATGCGGCTGGTAATGTGCTCCACGGGAGTGTAAGAGGCCGCCCGAAGTCGTCTCTGGTCTAACTGCACAACCCTGCTTGCGGAGACGTCGGCTCGTACCGGACGCTGGGTCGAGCTCGCCGTTGCCTGAGAGGAGACGGAGGGCGATGCGGACGACCGACCGCATCCGGTGAGGAGAGGCAGAGTCAATGCGCCAACGACCGGCAACGTGCACAGCAGTCGTTGGCGGCCTCTCACCTGCATCTCCTCCGCGCTTGGTACTCAATATTGTTCCGCCCGGCGCCATGCTGACAAGATGAGCCATGAACTTCGACTTTCTTCTACCGACACTCTCTGAGATTCAGGTGGCACTGGGACAGAACGTTCAATTGTCACCATCGCGGCAAACGTCCCAGGTACAGGCGCTCGGCGACTTGCTCGGCACTGGAGCAGTGGAAACGGCCTTCCGCTCGGTGGCCGGTGTTTCTACCTCCGAGGCGGGCGATCTCGCCCTCGCGGTAGCAACGCTTGCTCTGGTTTTCGATTCATCGGATCGCGCCTCCGCAACCTTCGAAAGCGTGGGCCACGTCGCTCACCTCCGTACACGCCTGGGCGAGTCAATGGTGGCTGTCGAGACAGTCACGGCACCAAGCGGTCTGGTGAGTTATTGGGGCTACGTCCACCACTCAAAGGTAATTCTGCTGGTGACGCTCGACACGCTCGATCCGCAGCGAATTTCAATGGCCGATTTTCGTGCGGTGGTGTCGGCTGCGGCGGAACGCTTGGAGCGACATGCGCAGCGTTCCGGAGCGTAATGTAATCCTCGCAGCGAACTCCGCGCGGTGTACACCTCACAATCAGATTCGCTACACTGACAGTGTGCCGAGACAGGCAGCGCGCCTCAAACCGCGCTCCGACTGTTTCTTTTTGCGCCCGTAGCTCAGCTGGATAGAGCGTTAGGTTGCGGACCTAAAGGTCGGGGGTTCGAATCCCTTCGGGCGTACCATGGCTACTCCAACCCCGCCTGCCGAAGAAGCTGGCGGGGTTTTGCATTGCTCGGGAATTCGCAGTCGGGCAGTGAGGCTGTGTCCAGCTCCAAAGGCAAATCCACACGCACCGTGGCAATGTCTCGATACAGATATGCTTCCGGCCCCGATGCTGCCAGGGCCTCCCTAACGCGTGGTTTGACTCCGTCGAGCCCGGCATAGATTTCCTCTAACGAGCCAAACGTATTCACGAGCGCTGCGGCGGTTTTCGAACCGATTCCCCGCACCCCGGGGATGTTGTCCGATGCATCTCCGGCGAGAGCTTTGAAGGTCGCCACGCCCGCCGGATCTACTCCCAGACGACCCCGCACATCGGCGTCGTTCGTGGCGATCCGGGGCGGGTTACCGGGTGACAGCACGCGGATGCTGCTCCCCACCAGCTGAAGTAGGTCGCGATCGGTCGACACGATGATGCTGGCGTCGCCACGGCGGGCACGAATCGTAGCGATGGTTCCCATAATGTCGTCCGCTTCGAAACGAGGGACGTGTACTGCCGGCACGCCCAATCGTGGGAGAACGGATTGCGCCAGAGTCGCCTGCCGTGAGAAGTCTTCGGCATGCTCGCCACCCATCGGTCCTCGCTGCGCTTGATACGCGGGAAAGAGCTCGCGTCGAAAGGTTGGAATTTCCGGTGTGTCGAATGCCGCCACCAGGGTGGTCGATTCGAAGTCCGAAGCCAGCCGAACCATGTATGCCAGCATGCCGTAGAGCGCATGTACTGGCTGGCCCTCGTCGTCGGTTATGGTACGCGGCAGGCTCGTGAACGCACGGTAAAGCAGATTGTACGCGTCCAGAAGAAGGGCTACCATGCTAGCTGAGACCCCTTTACGTATACCCTTCCCGGCATCGGCGCCCGAATCATGGCCGTGGGAGTGCTGCAGCGCGCATGGCGGCCAGACACGGAGGGAGCGTTGCGATTTCTAAGCGTGATAGCGTTCCTTTCCACGACAATTTCGGCGCGCCCGGCGCATTTCATCCTCTCGGGTAATCCATCCGGAAATCGTATTGCCCTCACCTTCGACGCAGGTGCCGACCGCGGATATGCCGCACAAATCCTTTCGCTGTTGGAGCGCTCAAAAATCAGAGTTTCCTTCGGCATGACTGGAAAGTGGGCTCAAACCAATCCCGACCTGGTTCGGCGCATGGCTCGAGATGGCGATGCATTTATTAACCACACGTACGATCACAGGTCGTTTACGGGCACGTCGGACCGATTGGGCGGATTGACCGTAGCACAGCGCACGAATGAAATCAATCGCGCCGATGCGATTATCCGCCGGCTGACGGGCCGTTCGACCAAGCCATATTTTCGCTTTCCCTACGGTGACTACGACGCCGCGGCGGTTCAGTTGGTCGCTCGTCTGGGCTATCCGGACATCGTGATGTGGACGGTGGACTCTCTGGGGTGGGAAAGGATCTCGACAGCAGCCATCGTGTCGCGCTGTCAGTTCGCTGGTCCTGCCTGGCGCGATCGTGCTGATGCACGTGGGCATCCAGTCCAACGACTATCACGCCCTGTCGACGCTCATTGGTATCTGGCAACGTAAGCACTATCGATTTGTCACCGTGCCTCAGCTTCTGAGCCGGTCGCCGCCGGTCAACTCGTTCGCAAGGCGGCGAAGTGATTCCGCGTCTTCCGCTCGTAAGTCGGCGTCGATCAACGCCTCATGAGCTCGACGTAAATGCTCACGAAGGACCTCCCCAACCCGCGCCCGCGCGTTCACTCCATCCAGCGCCGCCATCACATCTTCGACTTCGCCCGACATTCCCGAGATATAGCTGCGTAGCACGCTGCGATGCGGTTCGGGCGCGTCTTCAACCGCAAGCAGGACCGGCAAGGTCTTTTTGCGATTCTTGAGATCCTGGCCTTGCTCCTTGCCGGTACGGCGGCGAGGTGACCAGATACCTTCCATGTCGTCGTGAATCTGAAAAGCGTATCCTAGCTCACGTCCAAAGGTGCTAAGCGCTCTTAACGTGGAGTCAGCCGCGCCTGCGAGAAACGCCCCACTCCAAAGACTCATTTCGATTAACGACCCGGTCTTCTTTCCGATCATGCTCATGTATTCGCGAGCGGAAACATCGGGCCGAGATTCAAAGGCCATATCGAGGTACTGGCCCTGCGTGAGCGTTTGGGCCGTCTCCTGAAACCTTCTGGCAAGCGAGAGGGCGATCGCGGGATCTCTTGAGGCGTCGAGAATCGTCCTACCTGCCAGCGCGAACATGCCGTCGCCTACATTTATGCCCTGTGCGTCACCCCACAACGTCCAGACGGTTGGTTTATGCCTCCTGGTCGCATCTCGATCTTCGATGTCGTCGTGTACCAGCGAGAAGTTGTGCAAGATCTCCAGGGCCGCGGCACACGTCATGGCGTCAGCCGGAGCACCGCCGGCTCCGCGGCAGGCCACGATGCACAGTAACGGTCTGAATCGTTTGCCTTCTGACATCGAAGTCGTGCGCATGTCAGCGTCGACGTAACCAAAGGGATACGCCAACATGGCCGAGAACTCTGCGACGTCGCACGCACTCTCAAGCGTGCGGCGAATCTCCGCGTCAATGAGTTCACCGTAAGCTCCGAGCAGTCGATCAAGTTCGGGCACGTCGCTCCTCTCGCATGAGTGCTCCAGGCACCATAATGGACGATATGCACATTCTTGGAACGGTATGAGTCAACCCGTCGAGACTCTTGTGATCGGCACTCGGGGCAGTCGGCTCGCAAGAACGCAGACTTCCACCGTGGTGTCGGCCATTCAAAATGAATTCCCGGGTCTTCCAATAGACATCCGAATTGTCAGCACGGAGGGAGATCGCGTCAGAGACCTCCCGCTGGCGGCGTTCGGCGACAAGGGTGTGTTTGTTCGCAACCTCGAAGGCGCGCTCTTGCGGCGGGAGATAGATATGGCGGTGCATAGTCTAAAGGACGTGCCTGCGGAAGAGACCGTGACCGGGGTGTCGGTCTGCGCCTTCACAGCCAGGGAAGACGCCCGTGATGTGTTGATTACCCGCGAACGTGAGACTTTGCGGGATTTGCCGGCGGGCGCGCGGGTAGGAACGAGCAGTCTCCGCAGGCGGGTCCAACTTCGCTCATTTCGGGACGATTTGGTTGCAATGGACATACGGGGTAATGTGGATACTCGTCTCGCCAAACTTCAACACGGAGAGTTCGACGCGCTGATACTGGCTGCAGCCGGATTGAAGCGGCTCGGACTCGACGGCCAGATCACCGAGTTTCTCCCCGTGGAACTTTTTACTCCGGATGCGGGACAGGGAATACTCGCGATACAAACGCGTGAGGAACCATCTCTTCAGGAAATCGCGAAGGCCGTCGACGATTGGGCGGCCCACCAGGCGGCCATCGCCGAGCGAGCCTGCGTGCGTTCTCTGGGCGCCGACTGTCGCAGCCCGGTGGGAGCGTACGCGACGCTTGAGGGCCGCCAGATGACCGTGGTCGGGATGGCGGCCAGGGAGAACGAGTGGAAGGTGGAGCGTGCCTCGGTGGTTGGCGATGCCGCCCAGGCAGAGACCCTGGGTCGCGAGCTGGGCTTGCGACTTGCTCGTGCGCTGGAGATCTGACCGCGACACTCGGCGCTCGTATACTGGCCTGTGGAAACGTGTCTGTTTTGCGATATCGCGCGAGGCGACATACCGACGAAGTTCGTGTATTCCGACCCGGACGTCGTGGTATTTCGCGATATCCAGCCTCAAGCCCCGGTTCACCTCCTCGTCGTTCCCCGTAAGCACCTTGAAAACTACTCCAGTGCGAACGAGGAAGACGAACTGCTACTCGGTAAGTTGGCACGCGCCGCGGCACACTCGGCGGAGCTAGAGGGTGTGGCGCGTACAGGATACCGTGTCGTAGTGAACAACGGTGAAGACGCCCAGCAATCGGTACAGCACGTGCATCTACACGTACTGGGTGGGCGAGCCCTCGGCTGGCCACCTGGCTAGTCGTGCATCGCCTGGTAGTCGTTCCGACTCCAATTGGAAATCTGGACGACATAACGTTGCGAGCTTTGAGGGAGTTGCAAGCTGCCTCGTTGGTGCTTGCCGAGGACACCCGGCACACCGGCCGACTCTTCGCGCATTTCAACATAACGACCAGACTCGTTAGCTACCATCAACACAACAAACGGGACCGGCTGGCAATGGCCCTGGCGGCTTTGCAGGAGGGCGATGTCGCCCTTGTTTCCAGCGCCGGTATGCCGTCGATCTCCGATCCTGGATTCGAGCTGGTGCAGGCGGCCATTGAAGACGGTGCCGAAATCGATGTTCTACCGGGCGCCAGCGCCATCACTACGGCAGTGGTGGGAGCCGCTCTTCCCGCGCCCGGATTCCTTTTTCTCGGATTCTTACCTCGCAAAGCGGGTGATCGGAGAAGCACTCTGGCGGCCCTCGCCGGCCTCGAGCTGACGTTGGTGTTCTTTGAAGCTCCACATCGTGTCGCAGCCGCACTTTCCGACATGCTGACGGTTCTCGGCGACCGGAATATCGTGGTCGCACGGGAGCTAACCAAGGTGCATCAGGAGTGGGTGCGGGGCACCATCACCGAGGTGCACGCTCGATACTCGGCTGCTGCGCCGAAGGGAGAAATGACACTGGTCGTGTCCGGCGCCGCACCGACGCTCGCCCCCGACCGAGAGACGGTGCTCGAGCATCTACGGCGGCAACGGGCCCGTGGGCTCGATAGGCGGGCAGCATTCGATGCCACCGCCAGGTCGCTGGCAGTGAGCCGCAACCTGATGTATCCGCTCTGGTTGGAGATCGAGGCGGAACACGAGTGAGGCCCGGAGAGCGGTCCATCAGTCTTCGGTGCGAACCGGCGTAGGTGCTAGCATCCTACAGATGCACGGGCGGGAGGAGATTCTGCTTCCGGATACGCACGCCCATCTGGATGCCGGCGAATTCTCTGCCGACTTCGACGAAATGTTGTCACGGGCTCGGCAGGCAGGGGTGGATCGGATTCTGGCTGTGGGCGAAGACCTGAGCTCAAGTCGGCGGGCCGTTGAACTGGCATCTCGATACGAGTGCGTGTTTGCAGCTGTAGGCGTCCACCCTCGCCTTGCTCAACAATTTCGGAGCGAACAACGTGATCTGGAAAGACTATTGACCGAAGATAAGGTCGTGGCCGTGGGGGAAATCGGATTGGACGCCGTGCGCGATACCGTGCCTCTCGCAGTGCAGAACGAGGCATTTCTCGCTCAACTTCGGTGGGCTGAAGAGAGAAGCCTGCCGGTGAGCGTGCATAACAGGGGCGCGGACGAAGCCATCCTGGATGCCTTGACAGGGAGTGCCGTGACTGTGGTCTTGCACTGCTTCTCGAGTACGTGGGATTTTGCCGGCGCGGCGCTTGCGCGGGCATGCTTTCTTTCGTTCGCGGGGAACGTGACATTCAAGTCGGCGCACGAGCTGCGAGAGGTCGCACGGCGGGTGCCGGCGGAGCGCCTCATGGTCGAAACGGATAGTCCGTCGTTGGCGCCGCAAAGCAAACGTGGCCGGAGAAACGAGCCGGCAAATGTGGTGGAAACCGCGTCACTCCTGGCCTCGCTTCGGGGAGAGTCCCTCCAGGAAATGGGGAAGCAGATTTCCCTCAATGCCGATGCAGTATTCTCCTGGTCGACACTATGACTGAATTAGCATCGGTATACGGGCCCGTATCCGACGATGTACCCGTTGTTGCCGAGTTGTTGCGCACGCTTGCTCGCGGCCAGCACCCGTTACTGACCGAGACGCTTGCCCATGTTTTCGAGTCGCGCGGAAAACGCATCCGTCCGGCCCTGGTCCTCTTGAGCGGCCGGCTGGGGAACTATCGGCGTGACGAGTTGCTGACGCTTGCAACCTCGATCGAAGTGGTACACATGGCAACCCTGGTGCACGACGACACGATCGATGCAGCGCTGACGCGGCGAGGGCTGACCACGGTCAGCGCACTCTGGGATTCAAAGGTCGCAATTCTCCTGGGCGACTATCTTTTTGCACAATCGGCGGAGCTAGCGGCCCGGCTCAACAGCGTCCGGATCATGACGCTGTTGAGCGAGACGGTGATGCAAATGAGCAGCGGCGAGTTACGTCAGTACGCGGCCACCAAAGAGCGCACCATCGACCGCGCCGACTACTTTGCTCGTATCCACGGCAAGACTGCCAGCTTATTTGCAATGTGTTGTGAAGGAGCGGCAGTCATATCGGAGCAAGACCCGGTGAGGGTCGAAGCGCTGCGAGAGTACGGAAAACACATTGGACTGGCATTTCAAATCGCGGACGATGTGCTCGATTTCACCGCCGACGAGGCGACCTTGGGGAAGCCGGCCGGGAGCGACCTCCGCCAGGGGACGGTTACTCTACCTGTGATTTTGCTTGCGGAACAAATGAGTACCGACTCCGCCCTAGCCCATAACATTCGTACCGGCACGAATCTCGACGCGGTTTTCGAGGTCGTCCTCGCATCGGGAGCGCTCGAAGAGGCAACCGAAATCGGCCGTCACCACGCCGGCGAAGCAGTGCGTGCGCTCAACCGATTCCCACCCAGCGATGCGAAAGACGCGCTGCTGCATCTTGCCTACACGGCGGCGGAGAGGCCGCGTTAGACTGTGCGTTGCAAATAGGTGCATTGATTCGTTCAAGATAACAACCCTACCTATCGCGTTCGTACGATAAGACGTGTGGTAGTGTAGGTGAAGTTGTTGGCGACAACGTGATCCGCAGGTGCGCGGGGGTGAATGCGTGGGTACCTATATCCTTCGACGTTTGATCCAGGCCGTCTTTATCCTTGTAGGACTCTCAGTCGTCTTCTTCGTCATTCTGCACATTACGCCGGGAGGCCCGTGCGCCGCGTTTGAAGGCGGTGGGATCGCGGCCGCCGCCAAGGAACAGGCGTGTGTCACCCGTCTTGGTCTGGATCGCCCTATGGTCGTTCAGTACTTCAGTCAGATGGGCGTCTATTTGCATGGAAACCTGGGACAATCGGTTTCGGGAGATTCAGTCGATTCCGTGATTGCCCAGAAACTGCCGGCAACGGTGCTCCTTATGGGAAGCTCGTATCTCGTTCAACAATGCATCGCCTTGCCTCTCGGCGTGTTCGCAGCGCTGCGGCAGTACACGTTCTTCGATCAGCTCTTCACATTTGCCAGTTATGTCGGCCTGTCGATGCCTACTTTCTGGCTGGGCCTGATTCTTATATTCGTGTTCGCAGTGCAGTTGAACGTTCTGCCCGCCGGCCGGGTTGAGGATGTCACCATTCCAATTTTCTGGTCACATGATTGGTTTGTGGCTCTCCAACATCAGCCAGGGTTGATACTGGGCGATTTGCTAAGGCACCTGCTTCTTCCCATGACCGTCTTGATGGTGACGGGAATAGCCGGAGATAGTCGCTTTATGCGCGGCTCTATGCTTGAAGTTATCCGCCAGGATTACATTAGAACGGCCAAGGCCAAGGGATTGAGTCCCCGCGTTGTCATCTTCAAGCACGCTTTTCGCAACGCTCTCTTGCCGATCATCACGAACATCGGTTTGTACCTACCGGCTCTCCTCGGCGGGGCGATCATCACGGAGACGATCTTCAGTTGGGGAGGACTCGGGTACTACTTCATTACTGCTATCACATCGAGCGATTACCCGGTGATTCAGGCTCTGTCCATGATTGGAGCGCTGGCTGTACTGCTGGCGAACCTGTTAACGGATCTTGCCTACGCGTGGGTAGACCCGCGCATTCGATACGATTAGCCCCGGAGGAGGTTCGGCGGTGATAGACCCAGCACACAACCAACAGGCGGTCTTATCGGACCAGACACCGACGCCGATAGCAGGGCCATCGGCAGCGGCCCGGAAGTACGTCGATACGAATGAGGTTCCCCTCATCCAACTCGGGCAGGGCCAACTCATCTGGCGGAGATTCCGCAAGCATCACCTCGCCATGATCGGTGCGGTTACCCTCGGTCTCTTGACCCTTATGGCGATCTTCGCGCCGCTTATCTCGCCCGAAGACTTTCTGAACTGGAATTACCTGGCAAGTAATATCCCGCCGCGCCTGACTTACCCGGGGGCACATGATTGGCGGTACATCATGGGCTCGGATTCAAACGGCCACTCGATGTTGATGTGGATAACCTACGGCGCCAGAGTTTCGCTGGCCGTCGGGCCTCATATCGGCAGCTATGACCATGATCATTGCGATCGTGGTGGGAGGAACAGCCGGTTATTTCGGTGGGTGGATCGACGGAGTCGTCATGCGCGTCACTGACGTGTTTCTCACGCTCCCCCAACTCCCCCTGCTCATCATGCTCAGCTTCTACATTGGCAAGGGCAGTATGTGGTTGATCGTCATGATCTTCGGCGTTCTGAGCTGGCCGGGAGCCGCTCGCCTGGTGCGCGGCTATTACCTGACGTTCCGACAGCAGGAATTCACCGAAGCAGCACGGGCGGTAGGCGTTTCCGATGCCCGAATCATCTTCCGGCACATTCTTCCAAACGCAATGAGTCCGGTGATCGTTGCGACTACCCTGGCAGTCGCCGGTTTCATCGGGGCGGAAGCGGCCATTGACTTTCTCGGGGTCGGCATCAAGAGCCCGACCGTGAGTTGGGGACTGTCACTGGCAAATTCCCAGAATTATTTCGGACAGGGCAACTGGTGGTGGGCGTTTTTCCCGGGGCTCTTCTTACTTATTACGACGCTTGCCATTAATTTTCTCGGCGACGGCTTGCGCGACGCTCTGGACGTGCGGTCGAGGGGCTAGCCCTCCGAGCAAAAACATCGACACGCTTTGGACGGTACTGACCTGGAGTGTGGTTGGTCGGTGCGCCCATGGAGGAGAGAAACGTGGGAACAGGAGCAACATCACTGCGGGCTGATGCCACGCGCGATGCGCCCGGGGAGAAAATGCTCGAAGTGCGCGATTTACACGTGCACTTCCGAACGATGGACGGCACCGTCAAGGCCGTGGACGGAGTCAGCTTCGACATAGCTCCCGGTTCCAGCATTGGAATTGTCGGCGAGTCGGGTTCGGGAAAGAGTGTAACGTCGCTCGCGATCATGCGATTGATCGATCCGCCGGGTTGGATCGCGGGAGGCGAGATCCGCTTCCGAGGAAAAGATCTGACCAAGTATTCGGATCGCGAGATGCAGCACATCCGCGGCGATGATATCTCCATGGTGTTTCAAGAGCCCATGAGCGCGCTCAACCCCGTTTATACGGTCGGAGATCAGGTAGCCGAAGTTGTCCGCGTGCACCGTCATGTGAGCCGGAAGGCGGCCATGGACCGTGCGGTGGAACTGTTCAAAATGGTTGGCATTCCGGCCGCCGAGCGGCGAGTCAGCGACTATCCGCACAATTTGAGCGGCGGTATGCGGCAACGCGTAATGATTGCCATGGCGCTTGCCAACGAACCGGATTTGCTCATTCTCGACGAACCGACGACGGCTCTCGATGTCACGATTCAGGCTCAGATTCTCGAGCTCGTCAAAGATTTGCGGCGCGAAGTGAACACGGCCGTCCTCCTGATCACGCATGACATCGGTGTTGTTGCCGAAATGTCGGAAGACGTCGTCGTAATGTACGGCGGTAAGGTCATGGAAGAAGCGACAGTCGAGCAGATCATCAAGGACCCGAAGCACCCCTATACCAAAGGCTTGCTCGCCTCAATGCCCTCGCTTGGTATGCGGAACCAACGGCTCACCGTCATCCCCGGTGCCGTTCCAAATCCGTTGAATATGCCGACCGGGTGCCCATTCGCGCCCCGTTGCCCGTATGCAATGGATATATGCGCTACAATGCCGGAACTGAAGACGTTGGACGATGGCCGCAAAGTTTTCTGCTGGCTGTATTGACCCAGTCCTCGACCCATTTCGGATAGGAAGCGAGACGGATTCTCCATGGTGGAAGATAACGGGCACGTAGGCCTCCAAACTTCTCCCGACGCCGACGAAGACTATTTGCTCGATGTTCGAAACCTGAAGACCTACTATCCGGTGCTCGGCGGCATCATGCGCCGTCGAATTGGATGGGTTAAGGCCGTTGACGATGTTTCGTTCGCCATTCGGCGCGGTGAAACGCTGGGCCTGGTTGGAGAGTCCGGATGTGGAAAGACCACGATTGGCCGGTCTATCATCCGACTTCTCAAACCGCTTTCCGGTCAGGTGCTGTTCGAGGGCAAGGACATTCTTACCTTGCCTCGCGACGAGATGAAGCGCACCCGCAAGGACTTACAGATCATCTTTCAGGACCCGTACGGTTCACTAAATCCGCGCATGCCGGTCGGCGACATCATCGGCGAGGGCCTCATGGTCCACGGCATGAAAAATCGCAAGGAACGTGAGGAAATCGTGCAGTATTTCCTCTCCGTCGTGGGTCTTCGTAAAGAATATGTCCGCCGGTACCCGCACGAGTTCAGCGGTGGCCAGCGGCAACGCATTGGAATTGCGCGTGCGCTGGCGCTGCGCCCCAAATTCGTTGTCGGCGACGAACCCGTATCCGCGCTCGATGTGTCCATTCAATCCCAGGTATTGAACCTCTTGAAGGATTTGCAGCAAGAGTTTGGACTCACGTATCTCTTCATCGCCCACGACTTGAGTGTGGTCGAATATATTAGCGACCGGGTTGGTGTCATGTATCTCGGGAAACTGGTGGAGCTCGCATCGTCTGAAGAGCTGTATGCCAACCCTCGCATGCCCTATACCCAGGCCCTACTTTCCGCCATTCCGGTTCCCGATCCTTCTATCAAAAAACAGCGGATCGTGCTGCAGGGAGACGTTCCCAGCCCTATCAACCCGCCTTCCGGCTGCCCATTTCGCACGCGTTGTTGGCTGGCACAGGATATATGCGCGGCGGAAACGCCCCCACTGCGCGAGATAACTCCCAAGCACTGGGCCGCCTGCCATTTTGCGTAGCACCGGGCGTCCGCCGGTCAGGAAAACGGCAGTTTGAGAGTCGACACGATTTTCTCGTAGCCGCTCATGACATCGGGCGAAAACGGCGGGCTGATGGTTAGCGCCCGGATGTCGTAGCTGCGTGTCGTGGTGTTGGCGATAGTGTCCCGTTCCGTAATTTGTTTGCCGGTGAAGCGGCGAATATCCATGGCCGGCCACCCGGCGACGTGCGCATGAAAGTACTGGAAGGTGTGGGTCGGGCCGTTGGGATCCGGCGCGGTTTTCCCGTTTTGAAATGGCGGGAACGGCGCCACGTCCTTATCCATGGTGATTGATATTTGCGCACTGTTGTTCGGCACTGTAATCGGTAGTACGTAGGTACTTACGCCGGCGATGTTGGAAACGCTACCACCAGACTTCGGAATCTTCCAGGTCGCAGGGTATTTGAAGCTAAACCCGTACTGTGGATCCTTGTAGCTCGCCAAAACAACTGTGTGGGCGGAAGGCGTAGTACCCGAGGTGCCACAGCCGGCGAGAAAAGCGGCCCCCACAAGAATCGATATTCCTTTACGCACATGTGCCTCCGGAGGCGCGGTTTAGGCGAGAAACCGTTGAAAACTTGGGACCAAGGCACTGGGTATCCTGCCCCGGATCTGGGTGCCATCCGACTGATGGTCTTCGGTTTCGACCATTCCATGGGAGCGAAACAGGGCCACAAACTGCGTCATACCGTAGGGAATTCGCACGGTGATGGGCACGAACCCCGCGGCGATTTCTTCCGCAATGCGTTGCTCCAGAAGCTCTATCCCAAATCCCGTGGTGGCGGATACCAGGATCGGACTGGAAAACCATCGTTGCAACAGTGCGACACGTTCGTCAGCAATCAGGTCGACTTTATTGAGCACCATGATACGGGTGCGATCACCCACTCCCAGCTCCTCGAGTTCATCTTCCACCGCCTCCGTTTGACGGTCAACCTGCAAGCTCGATGCGTCGGCGACGTGAAGAATCAAGTCCGCCTCAGTTATCTCTTCCAGCGTTGCCCGGAACGCTTCTATCAGATCTGTAGGGAGCTTCTGAATGAAGCCAACGGTGTCCGTCAGCAAAACCTGCTGGTGATTCGGAAGCTCGAGACGGCGTGTCGTGGGGTCAAGGGTGGCAAATAGTCGGTCCGTACTGAGTACATCGGCGCCGGTGAGGCTATTCATGAGCGACGATTTGCCGGCATTCGTGTATCCAACGAGGGCCACCACCGGGATCCCGGCTGATCGCCGTTGCCTTCGATGAACCGACCGTTGCTGCTTGATGCGCTCGATGTCTCGAGTCAATTCGTTGATTCGACGCCAGATTCGTCGACGATCCGTCTCAAGTTTCGACTCACCGGGGCCGCGCGTATTGATGCCGCCACCGAGCCGCGACAGCTCTACCCCACGGCCCGCGAGACGCGGTAAACGATATCGGTACTGGGCGAGTTCCACTTGCAAGCGGCCCTCTCGGCTTCGGGCATGCATCGCGAAAATATGGAGAATTACCGCGGTTCGGTCGAGGACTTGCACTCCAAGCACCTCTTCGAGGTGCCGTTGTTGTGACGGACTCAACTCGTCGTCCGCGATTACGGTGTCGAAGCCGAGCTCGCTCTTCTGATCGTGTAGCTCTCGGATCTTCCCTTTGCCAAGATACGTGGCAGGGTTCTGGCGCGAGAGCTGCTGGACTACTTGTCCCACCACGTCGATACCGGCGGTGGCGGCCAGACGCGCGAGCTCCTGGAGTGATTCCTCGGCAGACCAACTGCCGTCTGCGACTTCTACTGCGAGAAGTACGGCTTTGTGCGCTTCGTTGTTCGCCAGGGAGGCGGTGTGCATGGTCTCCTTTGAAACAAAAAGGCAGCCCGGTGGCTGCCCAGCTAGATTAGATGCCGCTCCAGTGTACCATCCGCGTGTCCTACCACGTGTACACCGTAGTACCGTCGGAAGCGAATGCCTGCCGCATAAAGTGCGAAAACTTCTCTAGCCCGGCGGCCGGAAAGGTTTGTCGCTCCGTTGAACCTACAATGACGTAGCGTACGTTGTAGCGCCGTAAAATGGCTTCCGCGGTACGGACGTGCGTCGTCGTGTAGGCAGTTTTGATGTCGGCGACGCGCACGGCGATGTTTGGATCGTCCCCACGCCACTGGTATTCGTGGCCGGCCCAACCCATCACCGTGGGAAGGCCGGTAAAGGTCGCAATACGTGCAAACCTTGCATCGTACTCACCGCCGGTGGCTTCGAGTTCCACCGGTGTTCCGCTCACGTTCGCGCGCAGCCACTGTACGGCTGCGTAATCGCCCGGCGCCGTCGCTTGCAGCGAGGAGGTTCCGTCGAGGCTTTGCGCAATTCCTCCCTGGTTCGCCGACTGGGGAGCATTGACCGTGTAGAAGAGCCCCCCGAGGGTCCCAACGGCAATGAGTAGCGCCGCTCCCCAACCGAGCAGCGGAGAGAAAGCGGTTCTGAGAACGTGCCAGGTTCGGTAGGTGGCGTATGCTCCGGCGATCCCCAGGAGCACCCAGCCCTGGTAGTAAAATTTGAATACCGTGTTCATGCGGTAGCTCGAACTGCCATCGAACGAGTCGCGCACGTAGACCGCCTCAGGGATTGCAACGACCAGACAGGCAACCGCGATAAAGATCAGCGATATCGCGTCGGCCGTGATGAGTGCTTCAGCGTTGAGCACGCGGTGCAGAACGAAAACCCCGGCGGCGCCGAGCCCCAAAAGTAGCAGCATCACCCACAGGTGAAAGTGGGCGCCTACCATGGCAACGACAAAAACGACGCCGTACAGCGCGTATTGTAAGCCCCGCTCGATTCCGATTCTACCGGCCTCGGCTGCGCTTTCGTTTCCCGCCAGGCCCGATTGTGGCACCTCGGCGACGTCCCCGGTGGGTTGAAATAACAGGGCCAGAGATCCCACAAAGACTGCCGCCGGCAAGAGGAGAAGCCCGAACACTTGAATGAACTCCCCCATGTCGGAGGGTGTGGAAACGAAGCCGAGGCCGTGAGTCAGCGACTGGAATTGCAAATAAAATGGCGTATACAACACGAGTGATCCAGCGGCGAGGCAGGCGCTGACCAGGACGGGTAGACGCCACCACTGCCGGCTGTCATCGGTGATGTAGCCATGAGCGGCCACGCAGGCCACGCTTACCAGGAGGTATGTCGGAAAGTCCCAGCTATTCAGGGTGAAGAGCATTCCCACCGTGACGGCCAGGATGAACCACGGCAGCAGCGACGCTACGCTTCGCTCGAATTGCATGCGAGCGCGATCCAGGAGAACGCGCACGGCAAGGGCGAGCACCAGCAGGACCACGGGCAGCGCCATGACATGGGGATGCAGATCACCAAGCATGAAGCTAAAAAACGGAAACTCCGTAATGGTCGTGTTGGAACCGATGACGCGGGTACTGTCCCAGAACCAGTAATACGTCGTCGAAGGATCGTGGCCCCGCGGTATCTGGACGAGAATAGCGTGCCAGTTGCCCGCCAGGGCTACGAAGACCGGAGCGAGCAAAGACCAGACGTAGTGGCGAATCATGGTATACGCCAGGCTGAAGGTAGCGGCCACGGTAAACGCGAACAGGAACGAAAGCGCCAGGTTGTACCCTACCGCTGCCTGGACACCGGATAGCTTGATGAGTAGTCCAAACAGCAGGTAGCCCATGTAGTAGTAGTTGATGGTATGGCCGCTCATCCATGGGTCGTAGGGCGGATATGAAGCACTGCGAATGGACGCGTTCAAGAACGACATGTCCATGTACTGTTCGGTGTGGGCAATACCCGGGTGGAACACGTAGGCTCGCATAACGCTCCACACGATCATTGCAACGAGAAATAGTGCTTCCTCAACCGCAATGAGTCGGATTGTAGAGCGGACTGCCTTTACGGTGTCCGGTCCGAGCACCCACCAGGACACGCCACCACACGCTATGAGCATGATGAGGGGAAGGACGATCGAGCGTGCAACCGGGATGGCGGATCCTATCAGCCAGGTTAAATAGGTGATGAGGACCATGCCCAGGATCTTGGAGAAGATAAAACCCTTGTCGGGAAAGGCCCGAAAGAGCCAGACGGTTAGGGGCAGAAATGCTCCACCGACTATCTCGACGGTAAGAGACCATTGCAGGAACGGGATCACTGGGACGTGACTTCGTAAATAGTCGTATTCCCGATGCGGTAGGCAACCTGTAGGCCGTGCCCGACCATCGCGTCGAACTTTGCGAGACCAGCTTTCGAATAACACTGGACCGCCGTGCACTGCCGTTCCGAAAATCCGACGTATATGTACCGAACACCGTAGTGACGAATCACGCGCCATGCCTCCGAAATCTTTGGAGAGTCATACAGTGCGTTTATGTCGTAAATCCTCGAATGTAAGGTGTTCAGGCAGTCGGTTGGGTCCGCCAGGCCGGAACAGAGGGACGTAGGATCTATTTCGTCCGACCATCGCTGCTCACCCTCGTGGATGCCGCTGAGGATATCTGGTAGCCCGGTGAACTGGCTCACGCGTGAACGCCAATCGTAGTACGTTCCGACATTTTGGGGGGTACCATCCGCTTCGGCGATTACCTGTGCGCCCGCGACATTGGCATTGAGCCAGGAAATCGCGTCATAGTCCTCGGGATATGCCACCTTCATGAATGCCATGCCGTCGAGCGTGAGTGGAACGCTG
Organism: uncultured Chloroflexia bacterium; assembly: GCA_963737125.1. Lineage (GTDB taxonomy): Bacteria > Chloroflexota > UBA5177 > UBA5177 > UBA5177 > JANWJD01. The sequence continues at coordinate 1,431,054 of CAVTRL010000001.1, forward strand.
TTCTCCGGCAGCCAGTCCTTTCGAGCGGTTTCCCGAGATACTGCGCCCGCGTACGTATAAACCAAGCAGCTCAGTGTCAGCGCGATGAGCGCACTTGTCCACCATGGGCGCCGAAGCACCGGAATTCGTACGCCCCTCAGTTTCGTTCTGGAGTTCGGGATGTCGGGCGCGAGGGAGTGGCTCTCCGGGACCGAGCTGGACAGTTCTCCGTGAGTCTCGTCGTCCAGGGTGCCCGGTCCCACCTGAAGAGCTCGGTCGGAGTCCGATCGCATGTCCACGCTCCCGTCTCCAGCGGCAAGCAGCAGAGGTTGCCGGCGTCTGCGGAATTGCAAGAACGTACGAAGACCGGTTGAGTAGGAACGAAAGGCGGCGGCCGGCGGGGTAGCGGACGCGTGGGGCGCTCGACGAAGAGGCTTGTAGCGCGATTCGCCATTCGCAGTGCTTGTGGACGTTCTCGTTCCAAAGATCGAACCGTCGCGCTCGATGAAATAGCTAATCGCGCACGCCGCGACAAGCCCGAGCAACACCCATGCCTGGTTATAGAACTTAAATATCGTATTCATGCGGAAGTCCGACCCTCCGGCGAGGAAGTCCCGGACAAAAAACACCTGTGTACCGGCGGCGAGCGCCAGCGGCACAAGGGCGATGACGAGCGTCAACACTTGCTCATTTCGCAGGGACTCGCGTTCAAGCCAAAGGACTGTGACCACACACGCGGAAAACAGGAACAGAAACGCCAGCAAGAAATACTGAAAAACAACCAGTCCGAGCAGAATCACAGTTGCTCCAGCCACAAGTGCCGGGTCTATACGAGCGGGGTGTGGCTGCAGCATGCGTCGCGACGATCGGAAGGCTCTCCACACACGGCCGGTTCGGTCGCGATAGTAAATGGCAAAACGAAGCCATTCCAGCGCTCTTGATAAGCGCTTTCGAGTCTGTAGCCGGCCATCCAGGAGAAGCGCAACGTAGGACGCCAGGGCGAACAAGAAAAACCCGAAGTGTTCGAGGAAGATGCGCAGTGGAGTCACCAGAGCGTCGCGCATGTCGCTCGCGCTCATTGTGTTGCCCAGCAGGTCGGGCGTGATGTTGCGCGTCAGTCCGACACCGGTTGTAAAGACGGTTTGATAGTTCAGCTTGAATGGCAGGTAACAGAGCGTGCTGATAACTACCGTTGAAAACATCCATATGACCGGTGCAGTCAATGCACGAACTCCGCGTCGCCGTTGCACGAAGTACACGTTAACGAGCGCTCCTGCCGCCAGTACCACGGCGTAGGTTGGTAGATCCCAGGGATTGGTAACCGCGATAGCGCCGAGCACCAGGCCGGCCATTACAACCCAAAGCGCCATTCCCCTGCCGCGGGCTACCGGACCTACGAAGTTGATCGCGAAAGCGAGGGCCAGCGCCGTCATGGGAAAGGCAATGAGATGTGGATGGAGGTCGGCGAACAGGTACGTGAAGTAGGGAAACTCCGTGATTGGTCCTCCAACCGGTGGAACAATGCGCGTCGATTCCCAGTAGTCGAAGGCGGGAAGGGTGCGTCCGTGGAAAAGCACCTGTTGTAAACCCGATAGAACGTCCAACACACCGCCGTAAAATGGCACGGCTGAGTGGAGCGCGGCGACTCCCATCAGGCCACGGAGCACCTGCCACATCCCGTTCAGGTTGCCGAATATTCCAACGAAGGCGGCCGCGGCGATCGCGGGAACCACCCGTCGCGTGAGCGTGAGTGCAACCGACGCAATGTTGCCTACCAACAGTGCAAAGAACGTCGCCACGGCAAGATTGAAGCCGATATTTGGAGCGATCTGGAGTGCCTTGCAGATCGTGCCCACCAGAAAAAATCCGTAGTAGTAGTAATTGATGTAACCGTGCGCAAAAAATGGGTCGTACGGCGGAAAGACCCGGCTGCGCACTACCGCGTTGAGAAAGGCTAGCTCCATCTGCTTTTCGCCCATGCGACCGGCGCCCACATTGGACTGAGAAACCGGTGAGAACTGGTGTCCTAGGTCGGGATACCACATGCGCAAGAGGACGAAGAACGCGAACCCAGCCAGAAACACTGCCTCACCTACCAGCAGACGGCGCCACGATGATCGCACGAACACCAACATGGACTTCCAAAGGTGGATGTACATTTCAACGGCAATGACGCCAAGTAACGCGCAGATTAGAAGAATGACCCCCCGGTCATATGTGGCAACTCCCAGGCTCACCAGGATCCAAACCGCGTATGCGATGAGCAGCAGGCCCAGCGTCTTCCCGAGAACGAAGCCGCGGTCGCGAAAATTCCGGAACAGCAGGAACGTCAGCGGAAATGTCAAAACGCCCACGATTTCCAGAAATAGAAACCAAACTAGCAGTGGGTGCTTCATCGCAAAGCCGTCGATCGGAAACATTTGATCGTAGGTCGGCCCGTTCGCATCCTTCTGCCACTGCGCGCCGCTGAGCATCAGTCGCTTGTCGGGAGACGGGATAGCGGAGGAGGGATGGACCGGCACTGGTAGGCTCCTCTCGGAGTAGTCCATGGTGGCCGGTGGTGACTGTAATAATGCGGTCACCTGAGCGGGAGTAATCGTCCGCACGCGCTTGTAGATTCGAACGTCGGGATGATCGTATACGTGGAAGCTTTCATCTGCCGGGTAGTCATGGACGACGATCGGTCCAAGCTGCGGGTGCTCCTGGAACTGCAGCTCCTGCTGAAAGTTCAACCCGTTGCTCTGCAGCAGGTCGTAATATCTCGTCGCAACCGGGTAAAAGCCCGGCAAGCGAGGAATAGAGCGGATCATCCGCTCGCTAGACATAATGATGTAATTGGCCTGCGTGAGCGCCGACGTGATGTTCCGAATCTTGGCTTGCACCGCGGCCTCATTCGACTCGTCAGCGTACATGTCGAGATCGATCGTGCGATAGCGAGTGGGTGACATCGTGCTTGTCGGAAGCGGAAGGGTGTCGTCCCAGGGAGTCTCTACCGCGATCGTCGAGCCCGCCGGTATGTGGGAATAGATCCAGGCTGTGGCCGCGACCCGGGTGTTCGGATGCTCGTAGATGTTCATATAGGCGAGCGAGTACAGGAAGGAGACGATCAGCACCACGGCCAGAGGCGTCCATCCAACCTTCCTCACCCGGCCTCTGAGGCTCGTGGCGAGCAAGACCAGCATGGCTGCCCCCAGAATCGTCATCACGGGCATTATCGGGAGCATGTAGCGATTGAACTTCGCGAAGAATCGGCCTACAAAGAGGAAGTACGGCAGTATCCATAGCAGCAGCACGGCCTGGTCCGCGCGGAATCGAAAGACGTTTCTAACCAGGTAGAACACCACGCCCAGACAGGCTGCCAGACCAAGCGGCAGGCCCATCGTCCAGAAAAGCATGTTTTGAATCTGATACACGTACGGGATGGTGTGTGCGTACTGCACCATGTACGGCACCCCATATCCCGTGGTGTTCGTCACCAGTATGCTGCTCTGTTCGGCGATGTCGCTCAAGAGCTTCTGGCGGTCGAGCACTGCATACGGCTCGCACACGACGAACGTGACGGCCGCGATGACATACGTACCCAAAAGCCATTGCAGATTTCTGTTCAGAGCTCCGGCCACGCGCGCGTAGTGGCGAGCAAGATCCTGGAGTATCGAGCCGGTCCGGCTCCAGGGCGCCGACGCCCAGGACGCCAGCACGGCCGATGCGCCAAGTGGCACGAGTAGCATCAGAGCCGTGGTCTTCGTTGCCAGCGCAGCTCCAAAGGCTATTCCGGCCAATACGAAGGCGCGTCGGTTATCGGTCTGTACTATGTGAACGGCCGCGAGGAGCGTGGCAAGGGCGAGGGGCGTGACCAGAGTGTCGACCGTGTAGAAATGTGACATCTGAATGTCAAGTACCGTACATGCCGTGAGAGCCATGGCCAACACGCCGGTCCAGTATCCAAACACACGTCGGGCGATCAGAAAGACCAGGCCGACGGCAACAAGATCGAGACATCCGGACAAAGCGCGTCCCAGGCCCGGCATCCCTCCATACGTGTCAAACGCCGCCCACGACGACAGTAGCGGGATATGCTGGCCGAGAATGCCCAAAAAGCCCGCTATGAACGCGAGCAGGTAGTACGGAAGGCTGCCGTAGTTGAACGAGTGCGGGTCAAGCGGTGAGCTCGAACAGTGGGGAACGTTGGTGCACGGCGAGACGTTCAGAAACTGCGACCAGGACGTCGGCCACGACAAAGGCCCAGGCCCGTTGGACCCGGTGACGACCATGTAGTTGGACCGTTCGTCCGGATGGAGTTGGTACCCGCTGTCCCAGTTGAGGTTATAGAAACGAAACGCCCCACCGATGATCAAAATTGCGATCGGCAGTACGTACGGATGTCGCGAAAGCCATTCGCCCACTCGGACGAAAGGCACGCGGCCTTGTGAGGTCAAACTATCTGTCCCTTGCTAGCAATCGATATGCGAGACATGCCGCACGGCAGCACGCCTGTCGAGGGCAGAAAGGCTCACGAATTGTACTATCTGCCAATGTCGCCCCTCAACCACGAGGACGGGAGAACGCGCACTATTAAACCGCCTGCGACATCCCCACCCAGCCGCCGGGGATGCTCCCAACGACCTAGCAACCGCTGCTAGAGTCCCAGGACATGAAAGCCCTCATCGACGAACAGTATCTCGCCGGTCATGCCGCGGCTCCAGTCACTCGCCAGGAAAACCGCGGTGTCCCCCACTTCCGCCGCGTCGGTGGCCCGCCGTAGTGGTGCCCTCTCGGGATACGCCTTGGCGAACCCCGTGAAACCTCGCACCCCGCGTGCAGCCAGGGTGGAAATCGGGCCTGCCGAGATCGCGTTCACGCGAATGTTACTTGGCCCCAGGTCGGCCGCCAGATAGCGCACACTTGCCTCGAGAGCTGCCTTGGCCACCCCCATGACGTTGTAACTGGGAAACACGCGCTGACTCGCAAGATAGGTCAGGGTTATGACGCTTCCACCGTCGGTCATCAGTGGCACTGCGGGTTTCGTGATGGCAACCAGGGAATACGCACTCACCTCCAGACAGGTTGAAAAGCCGGCCCGCGAGGTGTCCACGAACTCTCCTCGCAGCTCATTCTCGGGTGCGTAGGCAACGCTGTGAACCAGAGTGTCGACGCGTCCCCATTCCTGATGTAGGCGGTCGTACACGCCGGCAATTTGCACGTCGTCCGTGACATCGGCCTGCATGATAAGCGTTCCAGGGATCTGGTCCGCGCATTCACGAACCATCTTTTCGACTCTTTCCCCTTGGTACGTCAACGCCAATTTGGCGCCTTCTCTCGCCATCGCCCGTGCTATCGACCACGCGATGCTTCGTCGGTTTGCGACCCCATAGATCAGGGCGTACTTGCCGTCTAACAAGCCCATCGTTCTCTCCTACCGCCGGACGTGTAGTTGCATTGAAGCGATGTACCGGCTCCCCTGTCAAAGCACGAGCCCGTGGGATACCATAGGGGCAATGTGAAGGGGTGGTTGTGAACGACAACTTACGCAGGGCAGTCGACGCCCTCGAAGTGGGCGCATCCGAGGCAAGACGCCTGTCTGCCCATTCGGGGGCCCGGGTTCGGGAGCGTGTACAACAAGCGATCGACGAGGCCTTAACCCATTTAGAAGCGGCCGAGGCTGAGCCTGAGTCGGTCTTTGATGCGCTCGATCGCCAGTCACGTGAAATAGCAGAGGATTTGAGGCGCGTGGAGCGCCTGATGCACGGCGGAAACGACTAGGGTCGACACCGAATGCAGCCGTGCGATGCGCGCGAGTCCCTGCTCAGGCTTCTTCGGGAGCGGGCGGTGCTTCGTGGCGATTTCGTGCTGGCGTCCGGCGCGCATTCGACGTACTACCTTGACGCGCGGATCGTCGCCCTGTCGTTCGCCGGTGCGCCGCTGGTCGGCCAGGTTTTCTTTGATATGTTGCGCAACCGGTCCATCGATGCGGTTGCCGGTCTCGCTATCGGAGCCGATCCGATCGTCTGTGCAATCGCTGCCTATTCCGGCCTGAACGGCACCGGCATTGACGGACTGATCGTTCGCAAAGAGGCAAAGCCTCACGGAACCGGTCAACGTATCGAGGGGCCGTGGAGGACCGGCTTACGCGTCGCGGTGGTGGACGACACGCTGACCAGCGGCGCTTCGGCTTTAGAGGCGGCGAAAACCATCCAGGAGGCAGGCGGCGCCGTCGACGGAGTCTATGCCCTCATCGATCGCGAGCAGGGGGCGCGCACGGCCATAGAGAACGCGGGACTCTCGTACCAGGCGGTGTTCACCGCGCGTCAAGTTCTACAGGAATGAATCGCCGCTTTCGGGGCACGGTTCGTCCTTCGGGGTCTGTCCGATCTCTTCCCGGGACGCGCCGGAGCTCGCCTGCTTCCGCCGGAAAGGCAGGAAGCTGCGGCTACGTTTGGGGGTTAGCGACAGAGCTGACGAACACGGAAGCCTGCCTCGGCGGCACTCTCCAGGTTGCTGAAGATCCGGTTCCCTGAGCTAGAGCGCCATCTCCCCACACGGACCTCAATTCTTGTAATCTGACTCCCGGCGGAAGCGAGATGGAGAATTGGCGTGGCTCCGCTGCCGTGTTCAAGGCTACTGCCACGAGACCGTCATCCGACCTCCGGGCAAATGCATAGGCTCCGCTTCCGGCGAAGAGACTTTCGTAGCTGCCCCGGCGAAGGGCAGGATAGGCGTGTCTGAGCGCCATACAGGCGCGCGCATAATCGAAGAACCCTGTGTTCCACTTTGACACGTCCCATTCGAATCCGCCGCGCGCGCTCTCCACTGAGTTGCCGCCGGCCATGCCGATTTCATCACCGTAGTAAGTACAGGGGGCGCCAACGAAGGTGTACTGAAACAGCATCGCCAGCCGCAACGCCGATTCGTCGCCACACACCATCCTGATGAAGCGAGCGGTGTCGTGACTGTCAAGCAAGTTGAGCTGTGTCTGCGTGATTTCATCGGGATAACGATGCAGAAGTGTCTCGATATCTCGACCGAACTCCTCCGCCGTCAAGATGCGCACCGGGTCGAGTCCGGTACCGCCAATCGCGCCGGCATCCAGGCCGTTACGTCCCGCGAAGAATCCCAGGGCTGCCTTTGCAAATGGGTAATTCATAACCGCGTCGAACTGATCGCCTTGCAGCCACCGACCCGCATCACCCCAGATTTCTCCTACGATGTACGCGTCCGGATTGACGCGCTTCACGCGCTTCCGAAACTCTTGCCAGAAGCTATCATCGTCGATCTCGTTCGGAACGTCGAGACGCCAACCGTCAATTCCCTGCTTGATCCAATATTCGCCGACTTGCAGAAGATATTCCCGTACTGCCGGATTGGAGGTCTTGAACTTCGGCAGAGCCGGATTACCCCACCAGGCCCAGTACCCAATGTCGGCGCTGTTCGGACCGTATGGGACCAATGGCCACTTGTAGACAGTGAACCAGTCGAGATAGGGCGAGTCCGCACCGTTTTCAAGTATGTGATTGAACTGAAAGAATCCTCGACTGCAGTGATTGAAGACGCCGTCGAGCACGACGCGCATGGATCGCGTGTGCGCCTCGTGTAGTAAGTGCTGGAACGCATCGTTGCCGCCGAGAATAGGGTCGACCGAGTAATAGTCGTACGTGTGGTACCGGTGATTGGCGGTCGACTGAAAAATCGGACACAGATACAGGGCCGTCACGCCCAGCTCCTGCAAGTAGTCGAGTCGCTCCGCAACCCCGAGTAAATCGCCTCCCTTGAAACCATAAATTGAAGGCGGAGAGTCCCATGCTTCGAGGTTGGACGGTTTGGGTATCAGGTCGCTCTTTGCAAAGCGGTCAGGAAAAATCTGGTAGAAGACGGCGTCTTTAACCCAGGATGGTATGCCGGTCGCGCTGCCGTCGCTCGGCTCTGAACCATGCACGTGTTTCTCCTCGTATCGGTCGGAATGTTTTCGCGTGGGAGAAGCGTAGCCCCTGAAGTCAGAGGCGCCATTTCCTCGACGGCACCATTAAATTCGTGCGCGAGGACAGACCAGTCGCTACCTTCAGCCGCTGATCCCGAGCAGTCCGCCGGGCAGATCGTCGAGCGCGTCTACCGACCGCCTTCCGTGTTTCCCCCCAGACATCGTACGCGAAACCGCAATCGAACAGCATACGCGGCGTCGTTGACAAATTTCCGGTACGGTTCGTATCGGGAAAGCCGCCCGTGCGCGGGAGCCGTTTCCGGGTTTCGAATCGGTCGAATCCGGCCATAACGGTGCATTAGACCCAACCTGAAAACTGTGTCGGCGGTCTTTGCTATCCCCTACAATCCGATAGATTGCCGCCCAAGCCGGGCGAAGACGAAGGAATATGCGATGGCGTTTCCACGTGCGGCAGGCGTACTAGCACATCCGACATCTCTTCCGGGACCAGGCGGCATAGGAACAATTGGTAAAGAAGCGTTTGAATTTCTCGAAACGCTGCACCGCGCCGGGGTATCACTCTGGCAGATACTGCCGCTGGGGCCGACCGGCTACGGGGACTCGCCGTACTCCGCGTTTTCTGCCTTCGCGGGCAACCCGTTCCTGGTGTCTCTGGAACCCCTGCTCACTCAAGGCTGGCTCACTCCCGAAGACGTTCACACGATCAACCGCTTGCCGAGTGCGCGCGTCGATTTTGGCCGTCTCGTGCCTCTCAAGATGCACGTCCTTCGGCAGGCCTTCCGGCGTTTTCAGGCGGGAGGGGCACGGCACGACGACCTGGTGGCGTTCGCCACCGAGCACGCGGGGTGGCTGGACGACTTCGCGCTCTACATGGCTCTAAAAGACGCGCACGGCGGCGCTCCCTGGATCGATTGGGAGCCCGCTCTTCGTGCCCGCGGCAATGATGCCCTGGAGCGGTCGCGACAGGAGCATCGAGAGGACATCGAATTCCACCGATTCGTCCAATTCCTGTTCTTCGATCAGTGGGAACGCTTGAAGTGGAGGGCCGGCGAGCTGGGAATTCGTGTGGTCGGCGATATCCCGATATTCGTGGCCTTCGACAGTGTCGATGTCTGGGCGCATCAGGAGCTCTTTGACCTGAGTGGTACGGGACATCCAAATGTCGTGGCAGGCGTGCCTCCGGACTATTTTTCCCGAACCGGCCAGCTCTGGGGCAACCCTCACTACCGATGGGATGTGATGGAGGAAACCGGCTTCAGCTGGTGGATCGAACGGTTTCGAATGCTGTTACGCTTTGTCGACATCGTGCGGCTCGATCACTTTCGAGGCTTTGTGGGAGCATGGGCGATTCCCTACGGCAATCCCACTGCCGAGAACGGGCAGTGGGTTCCCGGCCCGGCCGAGCGACTATTCGACGCGCTGGCCGCGGCGCTCGGACCCCTGCCGATAATCGCCGAGAATCTTGGGGTAATTACGCCCGAGATTGAAGCTCTCAGGCATCGGTACGGTTTCCCCGGTATGCAGATTCTACAGTTCGCATTTGGCAGCGACCCTGCCAACGGCGCCCTACCGCACAACTTTGAGCGCAACACCGTGGTCTATACGGGAACGCATGATAACGACACGACGCTTGGTTGGTGGGTGTCGGTCGACGCTGAAGAAAAGCAAGCTGTTAGAGACTATGTAGGACACGAAGTCAGCGACCCAAGCTGGACTCTAATGCGACTTGCGCTCGCGTCGGTTGCCGATCTCGCGATCGTGCCGCTGCAAGACGTCGTACGGGCCGGAACGGAAGCACGCATGAATCTACCGGGCCGCCCCGACGGTAATTGGGCATGGAGACTGGGGCCGGGCATGCTAATCGAGGATATGGTGACCGATCTGGCACGTATGCTCTCCACCTATGGACGCGCAAGCGTTCCAACCAGTCGGTCCTGATGTCCAGGCCAGCGGACAACGCCGGAGGTCCCGTCCCCTGGGATCGAGCAATCGTCGTCGGAGCTTCCTCCGGAATCGGAGAACAAATATCGCGAGAACTTGCTCGCCGGGGTGCATCGGTTGCACTGATCGGGCGCAGACGCAGCCGGCTCGAAGCCATTTGCACCGATATAAACACCGGCTGCGGACGCAATGTCGCTTTCGCGATAGAGCACGACGTCCGGAATACGGCGGAAGTTGAAGCGCTGTTCGGGGACATTACCCGGCGGCTGGGCGGGCTCGACCTGGTCGTTTACGCGGCCGGAGTCATGCCCCGTATTGGTCCGAATGAGTTTCCGACGGCCACTGACCGAGCGACGATCGAGACCAACTTTCTGGGAGCCGTCGCCTGGCTCAATGTCGCTGCCACCCGCTTCGGTCGGGCTCGGGAGGGCACGATCGTGGGCATTTCCTCGGTGGCTGGAGATCGCGGACGGAAGGGAAACGTTGCTTATGGAGCGTCGAAGGCTGCTTTGAATGCGTATCTGGAGTCACTGAGAAATCGTTTGGGGACCAGTGGCGTCAGAGTAGTCACCGTAAAACCCGGGTACGTGCAGACATCGTTGGTGGAGGGACTGACGTTGCCGCGGCTCTTTCCGGTGATATCAGCGGAGGTGGCGGCAAACGCGATTTTATCGGCGGCGCAGCGCGGCAAGCCGGTGGCATACGTTCCTCGCTTCTGGAAATACGTGATGGGGGTTATACGATTGCTTCCCTCTGGTTTGATGCAGCGTTTGAACTTTTAGACACCCACACCGGTGGGATTGGAGGCGCGCTTTGCAGGTTTGCGCCGGACGGCTCTAAAATACTGAGCTATACGGTGTCGGCGCGCGGATGGTCGTCGTCGCTCACACGCGGGGTGTGGCGCAGCTTGGTAGCGCGCCTGCTTTGGGAGCAGGAGGTCCCCGGTTCGAATCCGGGCACCCCGACCACTTTTACCCGTTGCTCGAAGGGCCGGCCTCCGGTTTGCCCGGCGACGTGAATCGGGCTACGAGCCCTTCCCAGACCAGGGGAAGCCCGACCATCGCGACGACCGCCACTATGAGCAACAGACCTGCTGCGAGCGGGCCCAAAATTACGACTGCCAGAATTTTTAATAAAAGCTTCATGGTTGACCCCTTACGCCTTGCTGCCGGCAGCCTAGACTAGTGTTTCAAGCCGGAATCAATGAAATGCTGGAAGAGGCAAAGCCCCAAGCAAACGTTGAAATGTGATGACGCCACCTGGTCCCAAAAGTCGCGGGAATACGCGGAAACGTGGTAAAATTGGCCGTACTCTTTGGAACGAGTGTTCGAGCTTTTCGTTCGACCATGGATGAGTCAAGCACTCCAGTGCGTCTCATCTCGCGATTCCAAGAAGGAAGCAATTGATGCTCTGCTGTAGGTTTGCAGCGAGCATGGAAGGATTCGCATGCAGCAACCCACCGTATCATATGGCGCCGAAGATATTCAGGTTCTCGAGGGCCTGGAGGGCGTACGTCGCCGTCCTGGAATGTATATCGGAGGCACAGATTTAAAGGGACTTCATCAGCTTATTCACGAAGTTGTGGATAACAGCGTCGATGAGGCATTGCAGGGCGCGTGCGATTCCATTTCTGTGGTTCTGCAAGAAAATGGCCAGGTAACGGTCGAGGACAACGGCCGTGGAATTCCGGTTGAAGTGCATCCAAAGGTTGGTCGTTCCACTCTCGAAGTGGTCATGACGCGACTGCACGCCGGAGGCAAGTTCGACAAACGTGGGTACAAGGTGTCGGGTGGACTGCACGGTGTGGGCGTTTCGGTCGTCTGTGCGTTATCGTCGTTCATTCAGGTCGACGTAAGCCGAAACAAGAAAATCTATCGCCAACAGTATTCCGAGGGGAAACCTACATCCGAAGTGCAGGTTGTCGGTAAGTCAGTTGTTACCGGTACCAAGACAACGTTCCAGCCGGATCCACGGATTTTTCCGGACGTCGCATTCGATTTCGATCTTCTGACTCAGCGTTTTCGAGAGATGGCGTACTTGAATCGTGGACTGCGTATTAGTTTGCGCGAGGACGCCACGGGGCGTGAGACCACGTTCTACTTTGAAGGCGGAATTACTTCCTTTGTTCGACATTTGAACAAGAACAAGCTTTCGCTGATTCCAAAGCCCATCTATCTCAGTCGCGATTTCGAGGATTCCAGTATCGAGATCGCGATGCAATACACCGACGACTATACGGAAACGGTTTTCTGCTTCGCAAACGCTATCAATACGCCCGATGGCGGGACGCACCTCTCCGGTTTCCGATCGGCGTTGACGCGCACGCTCAACTCGTACGCCCGCAAGAGCAACTTCCTCAAGGAGCAGGATCCCAATCTGACCTCCGATGACGTCCGTGAGGGCTTGACCGCGATCATTAGCGTGAAGTTGCAGGAACCGCAGTTCGAAGCTCAAACGAAAGTGAAGCTAAGTAACCCCGAGATTCGGTCGCAAACAGAAATGACGGTGAACGAACAGCTCACGGCGTATCTTGAGGAGAATCCGAGCGATGCTCGGCGGATCATCGAGAAATGCATGACGGCAGCTCGGGCGCGTGAAGCGGCCCGTAAAGCACGTGATCTGGTGATGCGGAAGACTGCGCTCGACGGAATGACCTTGCCCGGGAAGCTCGCCGATTGTCAAGAACGCGATCCGTTCAAGTGTGAGTTGTATCTGGTAGAGGGCGACTCGGCCGGTGGGACGGCGAAGCAGGGGCGCGATCGAGTCTTTCAGGCGATCCTCCCGCTCAAAGGGAAGATTTTGAACGTCGAGAAGGCTCGGCTCGACAAGATTCTTTCCTACGATCAGATCAAGTTCATGATCACCGCGATGGGAACGAGTATCGGTGACCGTTTCTCAATCGATAAGCTTCGCTATCGCCGCGTCATCATCATGACCGACGCCGACGTAGATGGGGCGCACATCCGGACGCTCATCCTCACGTTCTTCTTTCGGCACATGCGGCAGATCATTGATGAAGGCTGCCTCTTTATTGCTCAACCTCCGCTCTTCCGCGTTCAGATCGGTAAGGAAAAGCACTACGCGTACAACGAAGAGCAACGCGACGAGCTGGTCAAGAAGTCGAAAGCGAAGAACCCTTCGATCCAGCGCTACAAGGGTCTGGGCGAGATGAACGCGGAGCAGCTGTGGGAAACCACCATGGATCCACAGAACCGTCTCCTGCTGAGAGTGGACGTCGACGATGCTGTCCGCGCCAGCGATATATTCGATGTGTTGATGGGCAACAACGTCGATCCTCGCCGCAAGTTCATCGAAACGCACGCGAAGGACGTGAAGAACCTCGACGTGTGAGGCGGCGCGCTTCGATCGGGTCGCCGGCGCCCTTCAAGCTACTTCCTTGCTCCAACTCGGTATAGTGGTAAAGGTATAGCTTTGGCGGAGGGTTTGCCATGTCGGTGCATCTCAACGGCTCGACCAAGACTATTGCCGTCGACGCTATGGGTGGCGATCACGCACCGGACGAGATCATCAAGGGCGCACTCGAAGCCAGCAAGAAAGGTGTACGCGTTCTACTGGTTGGTCCGCCGGATGAGCTCCAACCGCGCGTACTCGCGCTGGACGCCAAAGCGTTAACAACCGTTTCGGCACTGGATATCATCTCGATGGACGAGCCCGTGACACAGGCTCTGCGTCGTAGGGACTCGACTCTGCGCGTTGCCACCAACCTTGTATCGGAAGGTGAAGCCGACGCCGTCGTATCGTGCGGCAACAGTGCAGCCATCATGGCAATCGGGCTAACCGTTCTCGGCCCGTTGCCGGGGATCGACCGACCGGCTTTTGGTAGCGCGCTGCCCTGCGAGACTGGCGACTTCTTCATCCTCGATATTGGAGCGAACGCCAATGTGAAGGCAGAGAACCTCGTGCAGTTCGCGGTGATGGGCGACGTCTTCGTGCGCCTCTCGCGAGGCATCGAAGCGCCACGCGTCGCACTTCTGAGCAATGGCAGTGAAGACTCAAAAGGCACCAAGGAAGTCAAGGAGGCGAACGAGGCCCTGCGCAGCCTCCCGATCAATTTTATCGGGAACGTTGAAGGTGATCAGGTTTTCGAGGGCGCGGCGGACGTTGTGGTGTGCGACGGTTTCACGGGAAACGTGCTTCTGAAAGCGGCTGAAGGCGTGGTCGGCACGATGTTTCATCTGATCCGGGCGGAAGTCTCCAAGGATTTTCTGGCTCGCATTGCCGCGGCCATGATGCTTCCCACGCTGGACCGGATTCGCCGCCGTGTCGATTACGAAGAATATGGTGGCGCTCCGGTGCTTGGAGTCAACAACGTGATGATCAACTGTCACGGTCGGTCGAAAGCAAAAGCGGTCACCAATGCAATTCTGCTAGCCGACCGCATGGCACGTGAGGGTCTGGTGGACCGGATCGGGGAAGCGTTGCAATTCGACGACGTGGACGTGAAGCGAAAGAGACGCCTCACTCGCGCCCTACATCTTCGTACCACGGGCGGATGAGCGTTCTACAAACTCGCGCACAATCCGGTTCTCCCCAATTCGACGAGAATCGGGACTACTTTAAAGAACTTATCGATACGCTTCATGCCCGACTTTCCGTGGTGCGCAACGGGGGCGGACCGGAGGCGATCGAGAAGCACCGCAAGCGAGGGAAGCTTGTCGCGCGCGAGCGCATCGATCTTCTCCTCGATGCCGGCTCGCCGTTTCTCGAGTTCTCTACGCTGGCGGCCTGGGGCCTGTATGACGACGAAGCGCCCTCCGCCGGGATCGTTACCGGCATTGGATCGGTCAATGGACAGCAGGTGGTGGTCGTCGCAAACGACGCCACTGTGAAGGGCGGCTCGTACTTTCCCCTCACGGTCAAGAAACACCTGCGAGCGCAAGAAATAGCGCTCCAGAATCACCTGCCATGCGTCTATCTGGTGGACTCCGGCGGGGCATATTTACCGTTGCAAGACGAAGTGTTTCCCGATAAGGATGATTTCGGCAGGATTTTTTTCAACCAGGCCACAATGTCGGCGCAGGGCATACCGCAAATAGCGGCGGTCATGGGATCGTGCACCGCTGGTGGCGCGTATGTACCGGCCATGAGCGACGAAACCGTTATCGTTCGGGGCACGGGGACGATTTTTCTGGGGGGGCCCCCTCTGGTGAAGGCCGCTACCGGCGAAGACGTCACCGCGGAGGAGCTCGGCGGAGCGCTGGTCCACTCGCAAACCAGCGGGGTCACCGATTATCTCGCGGAGGATGATGCAGACGCGTTGTCGATAACGCGCCGAATCGTGGGGAATCTTAACCGCGTCAAGCCACACCCCTGGGAAGTTGCACCGACTCGAGAACCGCTCTTCGACGCGGCGGATTTGTATGGATTGATCCCGGCCGACAGTCGCAAGGCTTTCGACGTTCGCGAGGTGATCGCTCGAATTGTGGACGGAAGCGAGTTCGATGAATTCAAGGCACTGTACGGGACGACCCTGGTGACCGGATTCGCGCGGATCATGGGCTACCCCGTGGGCGTGATAGCAAACAACGGCATATTATTTTCCGAAAGCGCCCTAAAGGGGACTCACTTCATAGAGCTTTGTACCGGCCGCAGGATACCACTGATATTCCTGCAAAATATCACCGGCTTCATGGTCGGCAGACAGTACGAACAGGGCGGCATAGCCAAAGACGGCGCAAAGATGGTGATGGCTGTGGCCAACGCCCGGGTTCCGAAGTTCACGGTGGTTATAGGGGGCTCGTTCGGAGCGGGGAATTACGCCATGTGTGGGCGGGCGTACGAGCCACGGCAGCTATGGATGTGGCCGAACGCGCGCATTTCCGTGATGGGAGGACAACAGGCTGCCAGTGTCCTCCTCACCGTGCGAATGGATGGACTGAAAGCGCGTGGCGTGCATATGGATGAGGAGTCGCAAGCGCAATTCACCGTTCCGATCATCGAACGATACGAGCGGGAAGGTAGTCCGTATTACAGTACGGCTCGTCTATGGGACGATGGGATCATCGATCCCGTCGATACCAGGACCGTACTCGGGTTAGGACTGTCGGCTGCTCTCAATGCGCCCATACCGGCAAGCCCGTTTGGCGTCTTCCGGATGTAGTGCTCGTGACCATATTTCCACGTGTTCTGCCGCCTTCGATCCAGCCCTGACAGGCATGGTGTATTCGCCGCATGTTTGCTAGCATTCTCATCGCCAACCGGGGAGAGATTGCCGTCCGCATAATGCAGACCTGCCGTGAGATGGGAATTGAGTGCATCGCGGTCTACTCCGATGCGGATGCCGGCGCGTATCACGTCAGAAATGCGGATCGCGCGTATCGGATCGGCGAAGCAGCGCCCCGGGACAGTTATCTCAGTATCTCGGCGATTGTGGATGCGGCGGTCGAAAGCGGTGCGGAAGCAGTCCACCCTGGATATGGGTTTTTAGCCGAAAATGCTGACTTCGCCGTGGCAGTTCTCGCCTCTGGGATCGCGTGGATCGGTCCGCCACCATCTGTGATCGCGCTGCTGGGCGACAAGGTGGCCTCGAAGCGAGCCGCCCAGGAAGCGGGCGTGCCGGTGGTTCCTGGCTACGATGGACCTGATTTTTCACTGCAGAGATTGGAGGTGGAAGCTCGTGCCATCGGATACCCAGTCATGCTCAAAGCGGCGGCGGGCGGGGGCGGAAAGGGAATGCGAATAGTTCACACATCCATCGATCTCGAGCCGAGCCTTGGCGCCGCTCGGCGGGAAGCCGTGAACGCGTTCGGCGACGATACTGTATTTCTGGAGAAATTGTTGCGGCGGCCCCGACACATTGAAATTCAAGTGGCGGCGGACAACGCGGGCACCATGGTCTATCTGGGAGAGCGCGATTGTTCCCTGCAGCGTCGACACCAGAAGGTCGTGGAAGAAGCGCCCAGCCCCATCATGGATAGCGCTTTGCGTGCCGAAATGGGGGAAAGCGCCCTTCGCATCGCAAAAGCGTGCGGATACCGCAATCTGGGGACAGTCGAGTTTCTGGTGGCGGACGGCCGGTATTATTTTCTCGAGGTGAATACCCGCATTCAGGTCGAGCACCCGGTTACCGAAGCGGTCACGGGGCTGGATCTGGTTCGGCTCCAACTCGCGATTGCCTCCGGTGACCCGCTGCCGATATCGCAACGTGACGTCGATCTCACAGGCCATGCAATTGAGGCCCGGGTGTACGCGGAGGACGCCCAAGCCCACTTCGTGCCGGCCACCGGTACCGTCAGGGTTGCAGTGGCGCCAACGGGACCCGGCATTCGAACGGACCTGGGCGTCCAGAGCGGAGACGATGTTTCGGTGTTCTACGATCCTATGATCGCCAAAGTGATCGTGCATGCTGAAACGCGTCCGCTCGCCGTCGCGAAACTTCGCAACGCCCTGGAGCACTTCCAGGTGGAGGGCCTGACGACCAACATCCCATTTCTGCGGTGGATATCGACGCAGCGCGATTTTGTGGCGGGCGACACCGACGTGGAGATGATCGACCGTGAATGGCACGGCATCGAAGATCCGCCGGTGCCGGCCGTCATATTGGTGGCTCTGGCCTTGTGGGAAGCTATTCGCCCCCGAGTTGACGGCGATCCATGGAGGAGCTCCGACGCCTGGAGAATGTCCGGAGCGCCCAGGCCCATGCGGTACGCGAGCTCGGGCCAGCGCTTTCATGTGGAAGCGGCTAAGTCGAATGCCGCCACCTGGCGGGTCTCGGTAAACGGGACAGCACTCGCAGTACATGTACAGGCGGCTTCTCTAAACGCTGTGACCTTCTTGCTCGGAAACGAAGTACATACAGCCTCTGTTTACTATGAGCGGGATGAATTCCACGTGTTGCATCGTGGAGTGGAGTATGTGCTGGCGCGTCAAGCCGCAGAAGAATCGGCACGAGCCGGCATCGAGCGAGAGAGCCGCGAATCGATACTCAAGGCGCCCATGCCCGGTACGATCTTGAAGGTGAACACCCAACCCGGCGCACAAGTCGTCGCGTTCCAGCCGTTAATCGTCCTGGAAGCGATGAAGATGGAGCATGTTGTGGAGGCACCCGCCGCGGGCACGATACGGTCGGTCTCGGTACAGCCGGGTGACGTGGTGGCAGCGGGAGCGACACTCCTACACATTGACGGAATCACCTGAGTCTGTACGGATGACGAAAACTGCGATCCGGTCACGATCCCCACGCACCAGAGCGGCCGAGATCGTGCGCAGGCTCGAGCCGATCCACGGAGGACGATCCACGGGGCTGACCTACTCCAACCCGCTGGAGTTGCTGGTTGCGACCATTCTGTCCGCGCAGTGTACAGATGAACGCGTGAACCTCGTCACACCGCAGTTGTTTTCACGGTTTCAAGAGCCACAGGATTACGTGCTGGCAGACCCGGACGAGATCGAAACGATCATACATTCGTGTGGTTTCTTCCGAAGCAAGCGAAAGAACATTCAGGCGATGGCTCTCGCACTGACGCAGCACTACAACGCAGAAGTCCCTCGTTCCATGGAGACGTTGATCACGCTCCCGGGGGTGGCTCGGAAGACGGCGAACGTTGTCTTGTACCACGCGTTCGGCCGCAACGAAGGTATCGCAGTCGATACGCATGTGCTGCGTTTGTCGGGTCGTCTCGGTCTGACCAAGCATGTGGACCCGGTGAAGGTGGAATTGGATTTGATGATGTTGCTTCCCAAAAAATTATGGGGCAAGATGTCTGACCTTCTGATTTGGCATGGCCGCAAGGTTTGCTCCGCGCGAAAGCCAAAGTGCGCGCAGTGTGTACTTGCCGATCTCTGCCCGTCGGCGTTCGCCGTCGAATGGTGACATGGGTCCCGCACACGCGATCGTTAGGGCAACGGTGGCTCGCACGCCCACCGTGGCGCTTCCCCTGTGGCAAACATGTATCCCGCAACGTACGCGGAATCGAGGGGGTCCCAGTAGCTTCGGGCCACCACGCCCGTGGACTTCCGCAGTTGTAGGGCGGCGCGTGTAAAGGTGGACGGCGCGAATTGAAACAACCCGAAATGTGCGCCATTGTCGGCACGGGAGTTCAGCCCGCTTTCGCATTTCGCGATGTTGAGGAGCACTTCAAAGGGAATACCAAACGTCAGAGAGCCGTCGTAAATGGCTCGCTCGACACTTCCCTTGACTGCTCGCGGATATATCCTGGCGCGCGGACGGCATACCGAAGAAGTCGACCGCAACATCATGTGGTCGAAAATGCATACGTGCTGCTGAGCCGAGAGCTTCTGCGCGGCATCGACCTTGCTCGGATCCGGCTGTACTGCCAGAATGCCGCAGATCAGAACAAGCACTCGTCCGAAACGTGCCTTCATCCCTCCAAGCAGTATAGACTGCGTGCTTTAGACCTCAGGGCGATCCGCGAAAATGCCCTGACCGGTAGGTTGCTGACCGGCCGCTCGGCGCGCTTGAGCCGCTTCAAGGAGGCGCTGAATCTCATCTTTGTGCATGACTGTATGGACGGTTTCCACCGTCTCCTGGCCTTCGTTCAGTGAACGGGGGCGCCTGTATGACACCGTGATTCCTTCCGGCACCTCGTCGACCGAAAGGTTGCCTCCCGACTCGCGGTCAAGATTGAAACCGAGGGCTCGAAAAAAATCCTCGTGCCCATTCGGAAAGTCGTCCCAAATTCCACTATGGCGGTGCCGTCGTCGGCTCAGCCCGCGACTTGCTGTGTGGTAGATCAGCAAGTCGTTCAAACGTGCCCAGGAAAACTGATCAGTTCGACCCACCGAGCTAAACCGGGAAGAACCTGATTGGACTGTGAAGCCATCATCCGATTCCACGACTTGCAAGCGATAGCTTGGCTCGGCGTCCAGGTAACGTCCGATTATGCGAAGCGCCTGTTCATAGGGCACACGTGATTGTGGCTCTGTGTCAGACATTCTCGGCCTCCTGACTTCCCGTCTCTAAATGCTACCGTACTCACACTATACCCGCAGTCGTTTCGGCACTAGAGTCGCTTGGTTAGGACTGTGCCGGGACCTTAGGCCGGAAAAACCCGTGCGCCGAGCCCAGTACGGGGTATGGCGATGATTTCGGTACATTGGAGTTGGAGTTCTCTGCGGCTTGAAGCACCAGTCCCCTAGATTGCTAGTCCGACTACACCTCTTTCGCTCCTCAGTCGCGCTTGCCGTCCTCGTTGGGGCTGGCTGCGTGAGTTCAGCGACTACGGTGTCGAGTCGAGACATCAGGCAAGCCGGCGAACAACCCAGGGTGCCGGGCTCTCCGTTGGCGGCGATCTCGGCGGACGCGACTCGTTGGCAGAACGCGTTTGACTCCACCAACGCGACCGAAATACGACAAACATTCGCAAAGGCCAGCGTTGCAAACGAACTGGTGGCCCGCATGGCGGAGTGGAGAGAAAGCGGTACTCGTAAGATCACGATCGTACCAACCTATGTCGTTCGCCAGTCGCGCAATCGCTACGGCGCCACTATCCGTTTCGAGGCAGACGCGCGTGCTGTTCCGGCGTACGCCTTCTACACCTTCGAGGTGTCCGGGAAGCGTGCTACGGTATCTTCCACGGCGCCAGGCATCGCGGGCTCGGATTATCTCCACGTGCACTGGGATATCAGCAGAAGCGCTCACTTCACGGTGTATCACAGCCCCTACGAACTGGAGGGGAGCGACAAGCAGTTTCTTAACGACCTGGAATACGAGCGCGCTCAAATCGAAAAGAAGTTCAAAGTCCGTCTGCCGCGGACGGCATACTACTACCTGTATCCCAATACCGGGACAATGGACCGACTGACACACGGCGCCTGTGGATCTCAGTCCGAAAATGTAGGGTGCACGAACCCCTACGCTAATCCCCCCACGATTCAGACCAGCGTCTGGCCCACCTACCACGAACCGGTTCACGTGTACCAGCTGTCGTTCGAGCCCCGGCCGGTCGGGAACACTTACAGTACCGCTCCACTCTTTATTGCCGAGGGAATGGCCGTAGCTCTGGAGGATCGAGAAGCCGACCCGAACCTATCGGATTACTGCTCCGACTTGGCCTACATCCCACTGGACGCATGCGCGCGAGCCGGCATTCGCCAGACGGTACCACTCCGACTCTTGAGCGATGCGGGTTTTTCTCGATCGAACCTCGGAAACGCATATGCGCTCGCCGGATCATTCGTCAAATATCTCATTCTCAAATATGGCTACGTCCCGTTCGGCAAGTTTTATTACAAGTTGGCAGCTCAGCCCAAGGATCGCTTGCAGGATTACGATGTGGCCGCTCAGGCCGTCTATCATTCCTCCATGCCGGCGCTGCTGTCACAGTGGCAGCGCACGCTGTGTTCCGCCGGATGTGGCTAGCTGATTGCGCGGGTTCGCCGCAAAAGATCCAATCCACGCACGCTTCCCGGCACACGCGTCGCATCGTGCCTGACATGCGGGGTGGGGACGGCTACGCCCGGAATGTGCTGGTGGTGCGCGCCGGCTCATTCGAGCGGAAGTAGCTCTTGCCTGGTACAGTTTCCAAGTGATGGAGACGCATAACTTCACCCTGGCGAACGGTTTGCGCATCGTTACCATACCGATGCCCTGGCTACGCTCCGTGAGTATTGCCGCGTTCGTAAAGATTGGCTCGCGCTATGAAGCTGACTCAGCCGCCGGGATATCCCACCTTACCGAGCACATGTTGTTTAAAGGGACGCCGACGCGACCCCGTTCGGCCGAAATCACCGGAGCGCTGGAGGCAGTTGGCGGGATTCTCAACGCGAGCACTGATAAAGAAGTGACGTTGTACTGGGCTAAGGTCGCTGCGGAGCACTTTGAGCTGGCCCTGGACGTGATTTCGGACATGCTACGGAACAGTCTCGTGCGTCCGACTGACGTCGCCCGCGAACGGGGAGTGATTTCCGAGGAACTCAGGATGATCGCGGATGATCCCCAGGATTGGGCGTATGTGCTTGCCGACGAAGCTCTCTGGCCAGGCCACCCGTTTGGCCGCGAAATTGCTGGAACCCAGTCTTCCGTGGCGGCTTTCAGGCGCCGCCACGTGGTCGAGAATATTAGTCACTATTACGGGCCGAATAACACCGTGCTCGCGGTTGCCGGCGGTATAGCTCCGGACGATGTGCAGAAGTTGGTCGAATCAGCTTTCGGCACCTGGGAGCGGGTGCAGCCCGGGATTCCGCAGCCCGCGGCCGGTTTTGAGGGGACAGGTAGCTGGCTGCTCGAAGAGAAAAGCTTCGAACAACTGAATGTCTGCCTGGCGTATCCGGGGGTATCGCGCACGCACGGGGATCGCGCGGCGGTAGAAGTCCTGACAAACATCCTCGGAGGCGGCGCAAGTGCGCGTTTGTTCGAGCAAATGCGTGAGAGACGCGGCCTGGCCTACGATGTGGGGGCGTCGGCCGCCCACTACGAAGACACCGGTTCAATAATCATTTCATTCGCAACCGAGCCACGTAAGGGGGCAGCGGCGCTGGACTGCGCACTCCTCGAGACCCAACGCGTACAGAAGCGATTCGTTCGGGACGCGGAATTGCGGAAGGCCAAGCAGCTCTTCAGTGGGCGTCTGTGGCTTGCGCTTGAAGACACGAATGCTGTTGCCGGATGGTACGGATCGCAGGAAATACTTCAGGATGAAGTAGTGTCACCGGAAGATGCGATACGTTTAGTGGACGAAGTATCGCCAAGAGACGTGCGGCGTGCGGCGCAACTGTACTTGAGTACCGCTCGAATCAACGTGGCGGCAGTGGGTCCAACGCATGACCTCCAGCGTCGCGCACTCGGAACAAGTGCTTAGAGCTTCCACCTCAATTCGGCATACGCTCGTCAAGAACACATCGGGAATGCGCATACGGCTTCAGGAGGTTACGGTGTCGGAAACTCAGAAGACTCTTGTCATAGTCAAGCCGGACGGGGTGCAACGCGGGCTGGCCGCAACGATACTCGCCCGTTTTGAGCAAAAGGGTTTACGCTTTGCAGCGTTGAAGCTGATGCAAATCAATCAAGAGCTTGCGGAAAAGCACTATGCGGTGCATAAGGGGAAGCCGTTCTACGATGGCCTGGTCCGCTTCATAACGTCCGGGCCGGTCGTCGTCGGCGTGTTGGAAGGGTCGAACGCTATCGAAGCAACTCGAAACCTTATGGGCGGCACCAACCCGGTGACGGCAGCACCGGGGAGCATCCGGGGACAGTACGCGCTCGAAATAGGACAAAATCTGATACACGGCTCCGACGCACCCGAAACTGCGGAATACGAAATCGGACTGTATTTCCGACCGGAGGAGATTGTGTCTTACACCCGCAACGTCGACCAGTGGATTTCGGAGTAAACTTCGATCGCTCCAAACCTCGGCAGCCAGCATGGTACGTCTGAGGCGTACCGCCGGGTAGCCGGCGGGTGGCGGACCGATCAAGCGTCTCTGGCAATACTTGCTTTTCTTGCCGTCGGATTCTACGTCAGCCCGTGGCTTCCAGTAACTTGCGCTTTCCTGGCGCTGCTTCTGTACTTCACCTTCCTTCGTCTCGAGATGGCACTCGTTCTGGTACCCGCGTTCGCGCCGTTCTCCATGCAACCAAAGTATTTGGGCCACCTTACCTTTGCGCCCACCGAGGTGCTAATTGCGGTCGACGTTATCGCGGCCGCCGCAATTGTGCTGCTGCGGCGCTCACCGCCGTTGAGCGCATCGCGTATCACCGGCTCACCGTTCCTCGTTCCCGCTGTCTTATTCGTGGTAGCGGCTTCCCTGAGCACTGTGTTGGCGAATGATCGACACCTTGCGCTGCACGCGTTTCGAGAGCGAGTAATCGATCCTATCGCGTATATCGTTCTCGTGTTGTTGTTCGTGCGTGAGCGTGTTCACTGGTACTGGATCTGTGCGGCAATAGTGGTTGGAGGACTGGTGGCAGGCGCCATCGGACTCGGCCAATTCGTTCTCCAACGTGATCTGTCGACCGTGAACGGTACCGGAATAAAGCGGGTAGAGGCTCTGTACGGCAGTCCTGACAATCTGGGACTTCTCTTCGACCGCGTGATCCCATTGTGGCTGGTCTATGCGCTGGTGATTCGGGCAACGCCCGCTCGACTACTGGCCGGCGTGGCGGGCATCCTCCTCGTGGTGCCCTTCTTTCTCACGTATTCAGTTGGAGCGTGGATCGGGGTTGGTGTGGCCGCGGGCCTCGTGGTGAGTGTCATGGTGCCGCGCGGTCGGTGGTTGGTCCTCATGGCCATCCTGGTCATAGCGCTGGCCGCGTCCGTGAAGCACCAGGCTGTAACCAGGGCCTTTCAGTCCGGTCATGCGAACTCAACGCAGACCCGCATCGACGTCTGGCGTTCAGCGCTTTCGATGATCCGAGCGCGGCCACTCACCGGCATCGGCCCTGACAATTTCCAACGTTACTATGCACCTACCAAAACTCAGGATCCGTATGCCGGATGCGCTCCGGGATTGGGGTACATGCAACCCGCGGCCGGAAGCGAGCCCTGCTTGTCTCATCCACATGATGAGTTCCTGGACTATTGGCTTTCGTCGGGATTGGTCGGATTGGTGGCGTTTCTGTGGATTTTGGTGGTGTTCTATAGAACCGCGGCACAGATCTGGCGTCGCACGGACGATCGTATAGTTCGAGCAATGGTACTGGGCGTGGGCGCGAGTATGGTGGCTTCCACGCTGCACGGTCTGATAGACAATTCATACTTCCTGGTGGATCTCTCGTTGTTTTTCTGGATCTTCTGTGGTGCGGTGTCCTGGCTCGATATCACGGTTCCCGCTCGCAGTTTCGGCCGTGACACATACCTCCGTGGACCAGGAGTCCCTGGGTCCGTATGAGCAAAGCCATGGCTCCGGTCGGGCCCCTCTCGGCGCAGCCCGCGCGTTCCATCTTGCAGTGGGGCGCGCTCCTTGTCGGGCTGTGCGGGATCGCGCTGGTCTACGTGCTGCCGCTGAGCTGGAGCCTTGCGATTGTGGCTCTGACCTTGACGACTGCATTCACACTTCGATACCCGGTGGCCGGAATCTGTTTGATCGCGATTACGGTTCCGTGGGGAAGCGTTGTCGCACCCAGCACTTCGTCTATTCCGCTAACTCCTACCGATCTCATCGCCGCCGAGTTGTCGGTGGCATGGATTCTGAGCGCGGTGGTGGCTCGCAAAAACCCGATCGGAGGGTCAGTGCTTGCGCCATACATCGCGCTCTACCTAGGCGCGGTTCTGCTGTCGGTAACGCAGTCGGCCGACATCAAAGCATCCGCGCCGGAAGTGATCAAGTGGACAGAGTTCGCGGCCGTGTACTTCGCATCCGTCTGGTTTACGCGCACACGAAAACAATTGCGCCTAATCGCGTGGGCGCTCGTAGCAGGAGGCTTGAGCGAAGCGTTCCTGGGATACTATCAGTTTGCTCTGCAGGCAGGCCCGGCCGCGTTCGGGCTGCACCGGGCCTTTTTCCGATCGTACGGAACCTTCGATCAGCCGAATCCATATGCAGGGTACCTCAACATGGTGCTTCCACTAGCCGTGGCACTCGGTGTGACCTCGCCCTCCCGTTGGGAGCGGTGGTGCTTTCGAGCAGCCGCCACCGTGATTGGCCTCGCAGTGGTAGCCAGCCAGTCACGCGGAGCGCTGCTGGCGGGCTTTGTGGCGTTGCTCGCGGTTACAGCCTTTCTTTTCACACGCATCCGGCCGTTCGTGGGTGTCGCCGGCCTGGGAGTCATCTGCGTTGCCTTGGGCGCGACTGTCGGCGTAGTGCCGTCGGGACCCATTACGCGGGTCTTGACCGCTGTCGGACTCGGAGACGTCTCGTTTGGAAACGTTACGGACGCGAATTTCTCGGCGGTAGAAAGGGCCGCTCACTGGCTCGCGGGTGTCCGCATGTTTGCGGCGCACCCACTTTTGGGCGTGGGCATAGGCAATTATTCGCAGGCATACCCCATGTTCCACCCACGCGGATGGTACGCATCGCTCGAGCATGCTCACAACTATTACATCAACATTGCAGCGGAGGCCGGCATCGCGGGGCTAACCGCTTATACATTGTTGATCGGATGTACCCTGTGGTACATTTATGCGATTCTTCGCGTCGTGCGCGATCCCCTCTGCGTCGGTGTAGTACTTGGCGTGCTGGGTGCGCTTATTGCGACGAGTTTGCATAACGTCTTTGATGTACTATACGTCCACGGAATGGCGACCCTTCTTGGCTGCATTTTGGCTCTAGCCTCCGCCGGGCGGCATGCGGACTGGGTGTGCCGCCACTCGTGGCCTATGAGGAACGGGCAGAGTACCCATTAGTGGCAGCGGAAGATAAGAGCATCGAGCTGATAGACGACGAGCCGCAAAGCGGCTTGGCCGAGCCGACCGAAGGCGAGGCCGAGCAAGAGCTCTCCATCGGCAGCCGGGTCGGGAATTGGAAGACCCTATTGTCGTTCGCGTTCGCGCTTGTCGTGTTTGCGGTGGCCATCGTTAAAGGTGGCTTCGATCCACACGCCATCTGGGACCGTGTCAAGCATCTCAACATTTGGATATTTTTGAGCGCCTTCGTTGTCTACTATGCGACCTTTCCGATCCGGGGATACCGGTGGAAAGTACTGCTGCAAAATGCCTATCGGGGTACGCATGCACAAGCGGTGGACGATATGTCGGTTCGCGGCTTGACCGAGATTATCTACATATCCTGGTTCGTGAATTGTGTCGTGCCCGCCAAGCTAGGTGATCTGTATCGGGCTTACCTCGCCAAGCTGTGGGCTCATATCTCGTGGACCAAAACGATCGGCACAGTCCTGGCCGAGCGCATTATCGATATCCTCGTGCTCGGTCTTTTCATGGCCGCGACCGGATTCGTCGTCTTCCATGACAAACTCGGCGGTGTGAGTAAGATATTGCTCCTCGGGGTGGCCCTTGCTATTGTCGGGATCGCAATGCTGATTGTCATGAAGGCGTTCAGCGAGCGTATTCGTCGTATTGTCCCTCTTCGCTTTCAGGAGAGGTACATAGCGTTTGAAGAGGGGGCGTTGCAAAGTTTTCGGCGTATTCCCCTATTGCTCGGCCTCACCATGGCAATCTGGCTCATGGAGGGAAGTCGATTCCAGCTCGTGTTTACGTCGCTTGGGATCACGACTCACATCTCTACCATTCCCTTTGCTCCGGTGCTGTTCTTCGCGCTCGGGACTGCCGTGCTCACGACAATCCCGTTCACTCCAGGCGGGCTGGGGCTGGTGGAGGCCGGTCTGATCGGCATGATGATTTACCTGGGTATCCCGAAAGTCGATGCGGCCGCTGTCGTATTGGTCGACCGCATTCTCAGTTACTACAGCGTCGCTTTTTTCGGCTTCATCGTGTATCTCCTCAGTAAGAGGTCGCATTTCCGACACCCTGTGTGAGATGACGACGGTAGGATTCGACGCGACGTCCGCGGCTCGACAGTCGGCGGGAATCGGCCGGTACACGCGTGCGTTACTGGTGGCGCTGTCTGCTCTTGACGACGGTACAAACTTCAATCTCTTTTACTGGTCGCGCGGGTTGCTCGAGGGAAGTCTTCCTGTCCTCAACGCACGTTTCAAAGTGCGTGCAGTACCACTTTCCGATCGAGTAGCCAATGCACTCTGGTACCGTGTTGGTCTGCCGGTGCCGGTGCAATTTCTAACCCGCAGAATCGACGTGTTCCACTCGCCCGACTTTACTCTGCCGCCTACCATGCATACTCCCACCGTTCTCACGGTGCATGATCTGGCCTTTTTGCGAACTCCCGAGTGCGCGTATCCGACACTCCGTGCATATCTCGAGATGGTAGTCCCCCGTTCTGCCCGGCGTGCCACACGGATAATAGCCGTGTCCGATAACACGCGCCAGGACTGCATCGACCTGCTCGGGATCGAACCCAATCGGATTACGACCGTGTACGAAGGCGTATCCGCGCACTTCCACCCGGTGAGTCGCGAAATGGCGGACTCCACCGTGCGCTCGATGGGAATCGAGGATCCGTACATTCTCTCGGTGGGGACATTGGAGCCCCGAAAAAACTATGTGAGACTGCTGGAGGCGTTTGCTCTGCTGCGCGAGCGCGGATTTAGACATCGTCTCGTCATCGCCGGGCGGCCGGGGTGGTTATTCGCTCCTATACACGCCGCCGTCGACCGACTGCGGCTGGAAGAATGCGTCTCATTCGTCCAGCCCGCGGACGACCAATTGAGAGCACTGTATGGAGATGCCCACGCATTCGTGTACCCGTCCCTGTACGAAGGCTTTGGTCTTCCGCTGGCGGAAGCAATGGCATGTGGTACGCCGGTCGCCTGCAGCACGTCATCCTCCTTGCCGGAAGTAGTCGGCGACTGTGCCGTTTTGTTCGATCCGTTGGATATCGAGGATATCGCGGTATCGATCCAGCGTGTGGTTGAGGACCGGGCGCTGGCTTCATCCCTCGCTGATAAAGGGCTACGCCGCGCCGCCCAATTCACCTGGGAACGGGCGGCGCGAGCCACCTTGCAGGTGTACGAACAGGCGCAACATGCCTGAAATCGGGATCAGCGGACTGCCGCTCGACTACCCGTATTCCGGATCAGCGACCTACACCCGGAACCTCATACGAGAGCTGCCGATTGCCGCCACCGACCTGCAGTTTCGAGTCTTCCTGCGCCAGGCCCGGGAGTCTCGGGCCGGCAACACCGCGATATCGCTGGCGTCACCATTTGCGCTCATGAATCGCGGGCGAGGAGTAGGGGCCAGGTTAGATAAGCTCGCCTGGGAGATTGGCACTCTACCGGTGGCGGCGGCGCTGAAACACCAGGCCATTCTGCACTCGACGTACTTTGCGTCCCCGGCGATCTCAAAGGTGCCGGTGGTCGTGACGGTGCACGATGTCATTCCACTGATTCTTCCCGGGTACCACCGCAGCAGACAGGCCGAGGTCTACGCTCGGCTGATGCGCTGGGCCGTGCCACACGTGGCGCGCGCTATTCTCACGGTGTCGGAGCACGCCCGTGCCGACATTATTCGGACACTGGGCGTGCCTGAGGAGCAAGTTTACGTCGTGTACGAGGCGGTCGACGAACGGTTTCGGCCTGATCATCGGCCCGAGACGATTCGCCACGTCCGGGAAAAGTACCGCCTACCCGAACGCTTCGTTCTCTATCTGGGCGGCGCGGAACGCCGAAAGAACGTCGAGATCCTTATCCGCGCCTGGGCTTTGCGGGCGCGATCGCTGGCCGATCGAGACGTACAACTCGTCATCGTGGCCCGATTTCCCGCGCCGGACGAGTTATATCCCGACACCGTGGGGTTGGCGCACTCCCTCGGCATATCGAAGAGCGTGCTCTTCTTGCCGTACGTTGACGAAGTTGATAAGCCTGCGATTTACGCCGCGGCGATGCTCTTTTGCTTTCCCTCGACCTACGAGGGTTTCGGACTTCCTCCACTCGAGGCCATGGCCTCCGGTGTCCCGACGATCGCGTCCCACGCTACGAGCTTGCCGGAAGTAGTCGGGGATGGTGGAGTGCTGCTTCCGCCTGACGATGCGGATCTGTGGTCGCGAACTATCGAGCGATTGCTCGATTCGTCGCAGGAACGTGCGGTGCTCGCCGAACGAGGACTCGCTCGGGCGGCGACCTTTTCCTGGAGAACCACGGCTCTAGAAACCGCCGCCGTCTATCGATCAGTGCTCGCACAGTGAAGGTACTGATCGTTTCCAGGGCACTGTTGGCGTCGTCGTATCGGCACAAGCTGGTTGAGCTTGCTCGACTCGGGGTGGACGTCACGGCAGTTGTTCCCACGCACTGGCGTGAAGGTGCTTCTACCATGCATTTGGAGCCAGGGAACGACGCCGGGTATCGCATTGTCGAGACGCCAATCCGCTGGAGCGGGCATTTTCACGCGCACTACTACCCTCAGCTACAATCGCTTCTTCACTCGATGCAGCCTCAAATCGTGCACCTGGATGAGGAACCGTACAACTTCGCGACGTTCTTGGGCGCTCGAAATGCTCGCGCCGCGGGATTGAAGTCGCTTTTTTTTACGTGGCAGAACATCAATCGCAGTTACCCTATACCCTTCCGCAACTTTGAACACGCCGTGTACACGACTGTATCGGGAGCGTTCGCAGGTACCGACGAAGCAGCGGCGGTATTGCGCCAGAAGGGCTTCGCGCGCACTATTTTCGTGGTGCCGCAATTTGGCGTGGACGTCGACACGTTTCAACCCGGAACGCCTCCTACCGGGCCCTTCACCGTCGGTTTTCTGAATCGCTTGGTCGAAGGAAAGGGGGCCTGGGTCGCACTCGACGCGCTCGCGCTGCTGCCCGAAGACGTGCACATGAAGATAGTGGGAGACGGTCCACTGCGATCCGATATCCTGGCTCGCATTGAACACGATGGGCTGGCCTCTAGAGTCGATGTGGCAGCC
Source organism: uncultured Chloroflexia bacterium (assembly GCA_963737125.1). Taxonomy (GTDB): domain Bacteria; phylum Chloroflexota; class UBA5177; order UBA5177; family UBA5177; genus JANWJD01. Next base: position 1,461,270 of record CAVTRL010000001.1, read on the forward strand.
AGGGTGCCGTCGCGCGAGATGCCGAGCTTGCTGCGAGGACTCCATGCCGTCCTCCTGCCGTCTCTCACGACGCCTCGCTGGAAGGAGCAGTTCGGGCGCATCGCAGTCGAAGCCATGGCCTGCGGTGTGCCTGTGGTGGGATCGGATTCCGGGGAAATACCTCGCGTGCTTGCCGACGCCGGTTTGATCGTCCCCGAGGGTGATGCTCACGCGCTCTCGTCGGCAATTTTGAGGCTTTACTCTGACTCGGATTTGCGCGTTGAGCTCATTCGCCGTGGCCGGCGGCGCGTCCTCGAGCGGTACACCAACGCGCAGGTTGCGCTGGCCAGCGAGGCTGCGTACCGTCAGTTACTCCGAGCCGACTGAGAGACCTAAGCCAGGGCTTCCTCTTCCTCGAGCGCCTCTTCCTCGTCGTGCGATTCCACGCGGTGCAGCAGGCTCTTATCGGTGATGCGGTCGATGTACATGACGCCATTGAGATGGTCGATCTCGTGCTGGAAGACTCGTGCTTCCCACTCCGACAGTTTAAGCTTGATCGGTTTGCCGGTACGATTGAGCCCACGCACGGTTACGCGAAGGTGTCGATCCACTGGGCCTGTCCAGCCAGGCATGCTCAAACAACCCTCGTACGCTTCTTCCATTTCGTCAGATGCCTCGACGATTTCAGGATTCACCACGACTCGAAACTGCTCGTCTACGTGCGTGACGATCACGCGCAGAGGCACGTCAACCTGCGGCGCCGCCAAACCCGAGCCCGGTGCGTCCAGCATGGTTTCTATCATGTCGTCGATGAGGTGTCGAATGGAGTCGTCCACACGGTGTACTTTCTTGGCCTTCTGCCGTAGTATTGGTTCGCCCAGTTGGACGATGCGCCGCACAGCCACACGACTCTCCATTTCCCCTCGTCTCAACTGATGCTAACTCGACCGCGCGCCTGCCCGCCACATCGTCAGACAAGAGTGTTGCGGCTTACTCGACATCTATCTGCGCGCGCTGAAGCTTTCCGCTGTAATCGATATACACGGATTTGATCTCGGTAAATTCCCGAATCGCGCTTGACCCGGCTTCCCTATGCCCGTTTCCGGTGGCCTTGACCCCACCGAACGGAAGTTGGATTTCGGCGCCGATGGTGGGAGCGTTGACATACGTGATGCCGGCTTCCAGGCGCTCTATGGCGGTGAAGGCCCGGTTTACGTCCTGAGTGTAAATGGAGCTGGACAACCCGAACTCGGTCGAATTTGCAACAGTCAGCGCCTCGTCGAATGACGACACTGGCATCAGGGCCACAGTTGGTCCAAATATTTCCTCCTGGGCGATGGTCATGCGGTAATGCACGCTGCCGAAGATGGTGGGCTCGTAGAAGAAGCCGGGGTCGTACGATTCGCCCGTGAGGCGATGGCCCCCAAGAAGTAATTCGGCCCCTTCAGAAAGTCCAACCCCGGTATAGCGGTGTACCGTCTCGAGCTGCTGTTGGTTGATTAGCGGCCCTACGTCGACATCAGGATCGAGACCCTGGCCGATCCGCAGAGCGCTAGCACGTTGTATAAGCCGCTCAGTAAATTCGTCGGCGATCGCCTCGTGTAAGATGATGCGGCTCGTCGCCGTGCAGCGCTGTCCCGTAGTGCCGAACGCTCCCCACAGCGCACCCTCGAGTGCCAGATCGAGATTTGCATCGTCCATCACGATCATGGCGTTCTTGCCACCGAGCTCGAGCATGCACTTTTTGAGCGAGCGTCCGGCCCGCGCGGCGACTTCGCGGCCAACCACGGCTGATCCCGTAAATGAGATCATTCGCACCCGTTCGTCGTCCACAATCGGCTGGCCCGCTTCCGGGCCGAGACCGGTGATCATGTTAAGGACTCCGGCCGGGAGGCCGGCTTCCTCGAAGAGCTCAACCAGGTGCGTGGCACAGGCCGGCGTGTCCTCGGCAGGTTTGAACACCACGGTGTTGCCACATACCAGGGCCGGGAATATTTTCCAGGTCGGAATAGCTACCGGAAAGTTCCAGGGTGTTATCAATCCGACAATGCCAATTGGTCCGCGCACCAAGGCGGCAAACTTGCTGCGAAGTTCCGAGGGGACCGTTTCCCCGAAGAGCCGGCGACCTTCTCCGGCGATGTACTTGGCCATGTCGATGCCTTCTTGAACATCGCCCCTGCCTTCTTCCAGTACCTTACCCATTTCCCTGGTTTCCAGACAGGCGAACTCTTCCTTGCGATCTTCCAGCAGCCGGCCCACTCGGAGGATGATTTCGGCGCGGGCCGGTGCGGGCGTTGTTTTCCACGAGTGAAGGGCAGCGGCGGCAGCGTCGATGGCAGCGATCACGTCACGCTCACCGGAGCGCTGAAACGTGCCTATGACCTCGTGTGCATTTGCCGGATTAATGCTGTCGAATGTTTCTCCGCTGGACGATTCCACCCACGTGCCGCCAACGAAGTTTTTGAAGTGTTCAGCCATAGTAGCCTCCTGGGCAGGCCCTCATGGAAAGAGGGTCGCAGCGCGATTATAAGGGGGCGCGTGCCCGTTATCGTTGCGGGATATACTCGTTGTACGAGCAGAACCCGTGAATTCCAGTAAGGAGGAGTGCGTCTCTTTGGCCGAACACACGCGCGACGACGCATGGGCCCTGGTAACCGAGCATACGAAGAGCGAAAGCTTGCGCCGCCATATGCTCGCGGTGGAGGCGGCCATGCGCGCCTACGCCGCCAAATTTGGGGAAGACGTTGAGCGCTGGGGATTGGCGGGTCTCTTACACGACTTTGACTATGAAGGACATCCCAATCCCAATGCCGAGGCGGACCCGAACGAACACCCGCTGTTCGGTGCTGCCATACTGGAAGCACAGGGATATCCGGCCGATGTCGTGTATGCGATCAAGACACATGCCGACTATCTGGGACTGCCGAGATTGTCCACCATGGATAAGGCTCTCTTCGCGATCGACGAGCTGACCGGGTTAATTACGGCTGCCGCACTCGTTCGGCCTGACAAAAGCCTGCTTCATCTCGAATCGAAGTCCGTGCGCAAGAAGATGAAGGATAAAGCTTTCGCTCGCGGCGTAAATCGGGATGATGTGGTGAACGGGGCGGAAGATCTCGGTGTTGATCTGGACGAACACATCGAATTCGTAATCCTGGCAATGCGAGGAATCGCACCAGAACTTGGCCTGGTGGGCACGGTTCGGGTGGAAGCCTGAGTGCCGCATTTCTTTCAGGCACTGGTGATCGTCTTCGCGGCGCTTGTGGTGACGGGCTCATCGGCTCGTGCGCTCACTCCTACTCCCCTCGCTCAAATCGAACAGGCCACGCAACAGATTCGCGAGCTAGCGCCACTACACCCCGTGAAGGCGGCGTTCCTGCCGAATAAAAAGTTCGACGCGGTTATTCAAGCAAACCTTCGTAAGGGAGAAACCGACTCGGACATCGAAATTGCCCGGCGAGAGCTGGTGCTCCTCGGCCTCCTTGGGCCGACCGTGAACTACCACAGGCTGATCTTCGATAACATCACTTCGCAAGTCCTCGGACTGTACGATTACGACGCCAAAGAGCTCTACGTGCGTAGTGACACCGGTAATGTCTTCGGAATCGATCGATATGCCATCGCTCACGAGTACACGCACGCGCTGCAAGACCAACACTATGGCCTGCGAAAACTGATGCCCGATGAAGACGCCATTGCATACCGCAACTCGGATGCGGAGAGCGCTCACCACGCCCTCATCGAAGGCGATGCCGTGAATACGCAGCTGCTCTACATTTCACGCGTGTACACCCCGTCCGAAATTCGCGCGTTGGTCACAGCGCCCCAACCGGCCGTGAAGCCCCTTCCCGCCGCCATTCAACGAGAGTTTGACTTTCCGTACACCGCCGGCGTGCAGTTTGTCCAGAAACTATATAAGTCGGGTGGAATGGCGGCCGTCGACCAGGCCTACCAGCGTTTGCCCCGCTCCACGTTCGAAATCATGCACCCAAGTTATTATCAGCAACACTGGAAACCCGCAACCGTGACGCTCCATGGAGTGGACGGCTTCACGGATTGGAAGCAAGTAGACGATGACGTCAATGGAGCCTTCGGTATCGAATTGGTCTTATGGCAGCACGTGGGTCAGTCCGAAGCCAATTCCGTTACCGATGCCTATCGAGGCGACAGGTACATTTTCCTGGAGCAAGGCACTCAGAGCGCTATGCTTCTCAAGATGGTGTGGACTTCGCCTGCCACGGCCAAGGTCGCTGCCGGAGCCTGGGTGCAAAACTTGAAAGTGCAAATGAGGAATGCGCGGGTGTCGACGACCGGCTCGACAACTACCGTGAATGGTGCCCAGTCGGTGTACGTCCACGTGAGCAAAAATGTCTTGAAAGTGGCTTATGCTCCAACCGCGGTGCTGGCACGCCAGTTGGGCACTGCACCCACACACTGAGCCGGTTTGGATCTTCACGACGAGGGAGACGGCAGCCTTTACCTTTTGCTCGCCCGATCCCGCTGTATAGCTGCTGTTTCTGCCCCGCGTTTCCAGTCGAGGAACGCGCGCACGAGGAAGTAGAGCGTCGCCACGAAGAGTACGTAAAACCAAGCCCGAGCCACGCCATGCTGCCACGTAAGCGCCAACATCATGATGGCGCCGACGCAGGCGGCGGTGAACGCGATTCCCGCTAATATGAGCCACTTGTGAGGCGACTCGAGAATTGCATAGACGGAACTCACAGCAGCGTGCCCTGCTCCGGCCGGTCGGTTGAGCCTCGCGGTTCCGGCATGCCAAGCCGTCGATTCAGGAATCGAACGTCAGCCGGAGAATGTCCGGAGTAATGATTATTCACGAATCCGTACATTCGTTCCACCCTGCGCGCGACGCCCTCGAGTTCGTTAGCCCAGGCCTCGAGCTCCGCCGTCCGATCGATCTGCGTAGCATGAACACGCTGGATCTTCTTTCTATCGCCGAGCCAGCGCACATACGTGAAGTCAGTCGTACATTCTATCCGCCTGGGCATGTACACGAGGTCGATCATCGTCCATGCCAGTCGGCAGTGACGGAGCAGATCGTACGTTCTCTGGACCAACCATGAGCGATGTCGGAACTCGACCGCGAATCGCGGATGCTCCGGCAACGCCATCACGAAGGCTTCCAGGGCTCCCCACTCATCAATCGTGAAGTCGGGCGGTAGCTGAATAAGAATCGGCCCCAATTTGGCACCGAGTCCGCTCATTACAGTGACGAATTCCTCAAATTCATCCCGTGCTTCAATGAGTCGTCGGTCATGTGTGATCGTGCGAGGTGTCTTCGCGGTAAATTGAAATCCTTCAGGCGTGGAGCGATCCCACAAGCGGATTCGGTCGGGAAGCGGCGTGCCGTAAAACGTCGTATCCAACTCGACGGCGTTGAAGCTCTCGGCATAGTGTGAAAGATAGTCACGTGAGGCCGTTCGAGCCGGATATAACGTGCCGACCCAGTCCTTGTAACTCCAGCCCTGAGTACCCAGGTATACCTCCACGGATTTACCTGCCTAACCCTCTGACCCGTTCGCGCACAGATGGCTGTCGGTACGTCAGATTCTTCTCAGCAACCGGACTGGTGTGGCCGAAATAATTTATAGCGTAAGCGTCCCTGGAATGCCGCGCCACTCCGTTCTGGATGTCAAAAGGTGCGAACGCGGCTTGTCGTGCGGTCGTCGCGTGGATACGTTCCTCGAAGCCGTGACCTGCTGACAGAATTCTACTTCAGATCTAGGCAGCGTGGTTGTTACCCATGACGAGGACGTTTACAGTGCGAACGCGGGCGTGGTCGAGCTCGACTAGAAAGATACGCTGGTAGCGTCCGAGCGCAATATGACCGTTCACAATTGGTAATGAGGCGCTTGCGCTGAGAAAGAGCGCCTGACAATGAGCGTGCCCGTTCGGTTGCTCTTCCGGTCCACACGGAACCGCGTTGTGAGAATACGCTGCCGATTCCGGCGCCAGCGCCTGCAGTGTTCGGTCGAGATCCTTCAACAGCTCGGGTTCATGCTCGTTGACGACAATCGCCGCGGTGGTGTGCCGTGACGCGACGACTACCATTCCTGACTCAACACCCGCGGAGACGACCGCATCGGCGATATGGTCGGTTAAATCGATAAATTGTCGTGAGAATGCAGTCGTTACGGTAATTTGCGACGCCGTAAACGCAGCGGTTGGTAGCGCGATCGCCAGATCCATGCAGATCCTTGCGGGCCAGAATCAGAACTCTACCGGAATATACGTCCAGAGTGAGAGGAAAGTTTCAGAGAAGTGGAGCAGCGGGGCGAGATCGACCCAACAGCGCGACCGCCAGCGCTCCTGCTCCAGTCAGTCCGGCGAGGGTGACCGTCAGCGGTCCGACGACCGGGACCGCCATGACGACCGCCAACACGATCAATCCGGCGGATGTCGCCCAAAGCAACGGAACTCCCCTGCGGGCCACTGCGCGTCCCAGGACCACTGCCGTCGCCGTCATTCCAAACAGCCAGGCCAGGGTCGCCGCCGCCGCCAACAGCAGAGCGAAGGGAAGTCCCGCCAGGCTGAGCGCGAGCGGCGCAACCAGGAAGACGAAGGCGACGAGGCTGGTGGCACCTGCGCCCACGCTCTGTAAAGGCGAAGCGCGAAGCGTGCTCGAGATCAACACTACCTGCCACGGGAAAACAATGGTGAGGCAGGTACCGACCAGAAGAAGCGCAAGGCCGGCTGCCAGGCCGAGACGTACGCTGTTCACTATGGTCGATCTCAGTCGGTGCAGTTTGGGCTGAGCGACGGCGTCCCAATGATGTAAGTCTCCTCCCAGCCGGCCACTAACGCGGACACCGTCGGCACGGTAAATGCCTCCAATAATGGAAAGCACGTCGCCCTCGACACTGGAACCCGGAAGCAAGTAAATGTTTCCGTCCACGCTGACCAAATCGTCGCGAACCTTTCCGGAAGCGCGGATGTTGCCGCCCACCACTACCACGATGTTGTGGGCTCCGGACGGGAGAATAACGTCGGAACCGAGAGAGATAACGGGTTTAGTAACGGATCGCGAGAGTCGTATCGGCTGCGTACCGACGTGGATGACCCCCCGGAATATCGCGGACAAGGGCACGGTCGCGCTCAGTCCGAGCACGACCAGCCAGCCGGCAATGAGGATCCGCCTGCGACTCACTCTTGATTCCGCGTGAACCACAAGAATTGGATCGCAAGGACCAGCGCGAGCGCGACACCAACGATCGTGGGCACGGCCTGGAGATTAAGAGACGTCAATACCGCGGAGTCGATATGAACTCCGACGTCAAGCAAGAATGCCGTCCACGCAACGGTATTGATGACGACGTGGACTCCATCGGGTGATACTTCCATGAGCCGCCAGGCTACCAGCGGGCCGACCAGCAGAAGCAGCGGCAATATCCGGCCAACGCGGGAGATTCGGCGGTGTTTAACGCGTTCTCGATCCGCCGCGCGGAGTGATGCCTCTAACCGTTGGGTAAAGTCTCCGGCCAGCTTCTCGGCGAGGTCGGAGTTTTCTCCTGGATGGATCGCCATGTTCTTACTCCAGAGCCAGGCCGGGGTCGGCCGACCGCAATCCTTCCCCCAAAAGCAGCTTGGCGCGTCGAATCTGTGTCTTGACGGCTCCGAGCGACTGTTGGGTGACGGTGGCGATTTCGTCATACGAAAGGTCATGCCAGTACCGGAGCACGAGGACGCGCCGATAGCGTTCGGGAAGTATGTTGACTGCTTCACGGACCGTATCTGCCCGGCTGCTCGCCAGAGCCGCCAGTTCTGGACAGTCTTCAATCACCGATCGAATCGGCCTCAGACCTTCATCCGGCATGGGCGCGACAACCCAGTCACGTGCTCGAAGCTGCGAAAGCGCGACATTCCGAACAATAGTCGAGAACCACGTGTAAAAGCGATACTCTCCCGAGAAGGAGTGGAGATAAATATAGGCCTTGATGAATGCTTCTTGCAGCGCATCTTCTGCGTCGGGACCATGGCGCAGAATGGCGAGCGCGACTCGATAGCCCGCTTCCTTGTAGCGATCCACCAATTCGGTATATGCGGCGTGGTCAGATTGAACGGCACGCCGGATAAGCTCCCTGTCTTCCAGATTGGTCACGCTCGTCATCGGGTAATGTTAGTCCCTTCAACTACAGCATAAAGGTATCCCGCCAGGGCACCGAGACGGCGATGCAATGTGGCTCGCTCGTGCGGCTCGGCACCTGCCAGCGACGAAGATCGAGTGTTAGGTCGAAAGATTTGCAAGCACGCGTGCCACGGTCGCGCGGTTGACGCGTTCAATTTCTCCATCGGGAGTCAAAGTGGAAGTAAACCTATCCGCGAAGTGTGTAGGGAGTTTCTCTCCGTTGTCGTCACGCCAGCGATCCAGCCAGGAGATGGGTAACTCGTTCGGTAACGGCCGGCCGCTCATCTCGGACCACACTATCGCCCACGATCGCGGAACAACGCGCCGCCAATCGTACCCTCCACTTCCAAAGGCGATCCACCGCCCTTCCGAGTAGACGTGGGCGAGCTCGTGGGAGATGCGTGCCTGTTCGTAGAACGCGTCGGTACTCAATGCAAGATGGGTCAAAGGATCCCAAAGGTGGGTGTCGCAGCCGTGAACCGTAATCAGAAGGTCGGGCCGAAATCGCTCAAGCAGCGGCGGCAAGACGGCGTGAACGGCGTCTAGCCAGGACCCATTCTGCGTGTAGGGAAGAAAGGGCACATTGACTGCGAAACCGCGTCCGTCGCCTTCACCGCATTCGTCCACGTCACCCGTGCCCGGGAAGAGGTACCGACCGGACTCGTGAAAAGACACCGTTAACACGCCGGGATCATCGTAAAACAGCCACTGGACACCATCACCGTGGTGACAGTCGAAATCGATGTACGCCACACGGGCGCCAAAGTAGCTGGCTGCAACGGCAGCCGCGGCGGCAGGATCGTTGTAAATGCAAAATCCGGACGCTCTCGATTGTTGGGCGTGGTGCAGACCTCCGGCGGGGTGAAACACGTGAGTTCTGGTGCCGTTCATCACCGCCCAGGCGGCATCGGCCGCGCCGCCCGCCACCATCGACGCTGCCAGATGCATGTTAGGGAACGGTGGGTTGTCCGAGCTCGACAGCCCAAACCGGGCTCGCTCGTTGGCGGCGAGGGTACCTCGCTCAGCGGTGCGCACGGCCTCAATATAGTCGGCACCGTGAATCAAGAGGAGCGTCTCGTCGGACGCTGGATTCGCCTGCATTGTCTCGCGCGGCGCATCCCAGATGTGAAGCGCGGCCAACAAATCCAGTCCAACGGTAATGCGTTCGGGTCTCAGAGGGTGCCGCGGACCGAAATCGTACGACAGTAATCCGGGGCTGTAGACCAGTGCGACAGGGTCTTTTTCAGGCATCATGACAGGCTGCTCGGCTCGCCCCTCGTGTCATGGTGAAATCGCCCTCCATTACTACTCCTCGGTCCATCACAGTGTATCGGCCCGCTTTACGGTAGCGCCCGGCTGGAGAGCAAATGAGGGCATGCGGTACCATCGTGGACGCCCAGTATTCAACCGCGCGTCAAGGCCTGCACGAGTCGGAGGGAATCGTATCGTCGTTTATCGAGCAGTGGCGCTTTGCCTCCTTCTGGCAGTTCTCGCTCCGAGTCGAGCCGCGGCCCAGGTCGCCGAAATCCCACGGCTAACTGCGCCGGAGGCAATCGTGATAAACGGTTGGACGGGAGCCGTACTATTTTCCAAACAAGCGGACGGCATGCGCGCACCGGCCAGCACCGTGAAAGTGATGACGGCGTTGGTGATCTTGGAACATCACGTGCCGCTTTCGCGCATCGTTACGGTGGGCGTCCTGGCAGCTGAATATGGAGGCTCGACGGCCGGACTCTACGCGGGAGAAACGATGACTGTATGGAACCTTTTGCACGGAATGCTACTGCCCTCCGGCAACGACGCCGCAGTGGCGCTCTCGCAGACTCTCGCCCCATCCCCGGAGGCCTTCGCGGGGCTCATGAATGCGGAAGCGGTTCACCTGCACCTATGGCATACTCACTACTCGTCTCCGAACGGGTTCGATGTCCCCGGTGAAGTTACGAGTGCTCGTGACCTAGCCGACCTGACGCGGGTGGCCATGCAGCAACCCGTGTTCGCGGAAATCGTGCGTACACGCACCTGGACAGCTCGATCCGCCGACGGTCGATCGGTTCACTACTGGAAGAATCTAAACACGCTTTTGTGGACCTCGAAGGTCGTTGATGGCGTGAAAACCGGGACCACTCCAGCGGCGGGCGCTTGTCTGGTGACATCTGCACGTCGTGGCAGCCAGTGGATCATCGCGGTCAACCTGGGAAGTTCGGAAGCGGCCAGGTTCAGTGACGGCGCTCAGCTTCTCGATTACGGATTTCGCGTCGATGGCTCACTGCCGTCGACTGCCTGGTGACCGGGGATGTGCCGTATAATCTGAGCGCCCCACCACCAGGAACCGCGCGGTGACGATTCGCCCTTTGCACTTGGCCGCAAGCCAACGAATCACCATGGCGCGATCCGACACCTTTGGTAGGAGATCACGTGAAGATTAGCGCAAGCCAGGAAGACTTTAGTCGCGGACTTCGGGTAGCGGGGCGAGCGGTTGCATCCAGAAGTCCACTTCCGATCACGACCAATGTTCTACTCGCGACCGAAGGGGGACGAGTAAAGATTGCAGCCACAAACCTTGACATTGCAATAAGCACATGGATCGACGCGACGGTGATGGAAGAGGGAGCAATTACGCTGCCGTCCAAGCTTCTGAGCGAGTTCGTTGATACGCTGCCAGGCGAGACTGTTGATGTCACAGTCAAAGAAGGCAGCCAGTCCGCGCATATCGCGTCAGGTCGATATCAAGCGAATATTCGGGGCATGGCCGCCGAGGATTTTCCAATCATTCCGACGGCTGTCGAGGAACCGGCGGCACTCGTGCCGGCTCGCCTCATGAAGGAAATGATCGAGCAGGTAGTATTTGCGACTGCCGTCGACGATACGCGTCCAATTCTGACAGGGGTGCTCGCTACGTTTTCAGGATCGGAGCTGACGCTGGCAGCCGCCGATGGTTTTCGCCTGGCTATGCGCAAGGGCGCGCTGACGAGCCCTTCCAGTGGCGACTTTGGGGTGGTTATACCCGGCCGTACGCTGGCTGAGCTGGCGCGTGTCATGCCGGACGACGATGTGGATGTTGAAATTACGGTGACACCAAACCGCAACCAGGTGGTGTTTAAGACGACCGACCTGAATGTCGTTTCCCGTCTCATCGAGGGCGCGTACCCGAATCTCAAACAGATTATTCCGACGAAATTTGCGACGAAGGTAGTCGTGAGTACCGGGGACCTGCTGAAAGCGACAAAAATCGCCAGCTTTTTTTCCCGGGACAATTCAAACGCAATCACTATGGAGATTCAGCCGGGTGATGAAGCTGGCGTAGGAAACCTGGTGATCAGCGGCGCAGCGGCGGAACTCGGCGAAGACCGGGGCGAGATAGATGCCGTCGTGAACGGAGGAAGCGCGAAAGTACAGTTCAACGCTCGATATGTCTCAGACGTCCTCGGAGCGGTGCAGTCATCCCAGGTCGGGTTGGAGATAAGCGGTCCGAACTCGGCAGCCGTGTTTAAGCCCATAGACTCGGTGGACTACACGCACGTGATCATGCCGATGCATACTGGAGCGCGCTAGCGTTCGATCACGTCTCAGTTTGCGCGAGGACCGCTCCCACCAGGCTATGTTCGGGGTTCACCTTAATGGTGCGTAGATCGTAGGGCTTGCCCGTGGAACGATGGGGTACGGTGTGCGTGGACGGAATGAGTATGTTTTCGTTCACTGCGTCCCGAATCAACGACCTGAGCTGTCCCTGCGAGAGGGACGGAAGCACGCTTTCTCGAACCAGGTGCGACACGATGTAGGGCGGTATCAGGTACTCCGACCGACGCTCCAGATCGAGCAAGTAGCGGAGAAGGTTACGCTGACCGTCCTCGTCGAGAGCGGACACGGCGACTGTGCCGTGGAGGTCGGCGTCGCCCTCGTTGATCTCTTCCTCTTCTTCCGCTAACTCGGTTTCGGTCATCTTGTCATACTGTTCTGGCAAGTATGCCCAATCCTGAAGTCCGCGCGTGAGGATACGGATATATCCCCGTCGTTCAGCTTCCTGCATAAAATCCTTGAATCTCTCGAAACCAAGTGCCCGGTGATCGACTCCCTTACGGGTGAGCTGGATGCCGATCCAGGAAAAAAGCGATCCTACGCGATTACTGCGATTTCGCAGTAAGTCGGCAAGAACGTGAAAGGCCTCTTCGTCAGGGGAATTCTCATCGACCGGCGTTTCGGTGGCCGGTTTTTGCTTTCGACCCGTGATGACGGGCTCTGCCGGTCGAGGCGGCTCGATATCGACGTCGTAGAGCAATAGCTCGTCGAGATTATCGGCCAGCATGGACGACAGGGTGTGCGCAACGGCAATCACCACGACACGCTTCCCCCGGGCCCGAAGGAAGTTGACGAGGTGAATGAGATCGGAGTCGCCTGACACGAGGAAGAACGTTTTCAGGTGCGGAGCAGTGTTCAAAAAATCGATACAGTCGACTGCTAGCTTTACGTCGGCGCTGTTTTTCACGGGCTTGCCGCTGTGCATCCGTACGGGAACGTACACCGGCTCGATACCGGCCGCGTAGAGATTTGGCGGGTCAAAGGCATTCGAACGCTGTTGCCAGTCGGCGTACGCACGGGCGATGACAACGCGCCCGCGGTGTCCAACTGTGTCCAGGAGGGACGAAATGTTTGGTTGGCGGCCGAGCTCCTTGAGACCGACCTTCAAATTGTCCCAATCAATAAATAATGCTGCGTCAGGTACGGCCTGATCGACAGGTTTCTGGTTCATAACGATCCTAAAAAATAGTGAAGTTGTTTGTCGTCGAGCGACAGTAGTAATCTCTGGACTTTACCACGTGTGGAACCGGCGCACTGCCAGCCTATCCTCTTTCAGACCACGCCGGTTGCAACCCGTGACCTTCGCGCTGGATCGGCATACAAATAGAAAGCTGCGATTCGGTCTCTATCGAATCGCAGCTTTCTATTTATCCCAGCGCGTGTGTCGGCGCATTTCAGTGCGCCGACCGAGTACTAAGCCGCCGACGTATCCGCCAGCTCCACCTCACCCAGGACTACCTGGGAGAACGGTACGCCGCCGGCCTCTTCCAGTGGGACGCTGCGCCCCAGTGGCTCGACGTCGTCCAGATAGAGTTGTCCGGCACACCTGCCACAGCGAAGCTCGCCTCCCAGATTGTGCGGCATAAAGCCTGTATCCAGAGGCAAGAAGCGGGCGTCTCCCAGACTCAAGTCGGCGAACCCTACGAGCTCGCCGGCCGGTCGACTGCATTGCCGGCAGCGCAAAGTCGCGCTCAGCAGCCTGTGCCCCATTTTCCGGGCATTTTTCCACGAAAGCATCTTTAAATACTCCTCTCCGTAATTCCATTGAACACGATTTCAAAACAAATATCCAGTTCATGACGAATTTCATCCCGAGATGTGATCGCAATGCGCGCAATAGTGGTCACCAGGACCCTACTCAATACCTCAGCCATGGTTTTTACCGGCAAATCGTTGCGCATTGTGCGTTCTTCGCATGCCTGGAGGAGTAGAGCTTCAATGAGGTGAATAAGTGGAATTTGATCTTCAGCCCGCAGAGCACGTTCGGGATCGGTGTGCAGTAATTCCTGCGCTGCGACTGTCGCAATTTCCCCCTGCTGAATTGCCTCTTCTAGTAACCACTGACTCACCCGCCGCAGAACTTGCAACGCGGAGGAACCCGACTCCAGCAAGGCATGAGCCTGATGCGAGACCTTCTGCACCCCGTTTGCCGAAATCTCAAGGGCGAGTGCTTCTTTGTACGGAAAGTGATTGAAAACCGTCTGTCGGGCAACGTCGGCCGCTTCCGCTATGTCCTCGACGGTGGTGCCGCTGACCCCGCGGTCCAGGAACAATTTTTCCGCGCACTCCAGGAGTTGCTGGTGTACCGCAAGTCGCTTTCTCTCTCGCCGACCCAATTGCATCGCGAATTCCATTCAAAGAGTATAACCAATCTTGTACGTAGTCCACCTCTGTACCCGCACACCGTTAACGCGTAGCCCGGGGCGCTTCGGCCCAGGAGGGCTGCCGCACTAACCGTGTTGCCTGGCGTGCCCGTGCAGCCTCATGCGCGAGGACCGTGCGCCCGTGATATTCTCGGGGCATGCTGCCGCCAACATGTATCGTCGTACCAACCTATTGGACCCGTGCCGGCGGCGTGCCACATCAGGGCGACGCGGTGTACGACCACCCAACCGCGCTGGGCGGCCCGAGCACTCTTGAAAGTCTTCTCGCGAGCCTCGCGAAGCTCGATACCTCGCAGTTTTATCTGCTCTTGCTGGTGGCCGTAACCGCCGACGAAGTGGCCACGGACGCGGAACGCGCGGTACAGCGTTTGGCGGGAGGATATCCGACCATCACGACGTTGACGTTCGGACCTTCCGCGTTACGAACTCTTCATGATTGGCTTACAAACCAGCGACTGGACCAGGCCCGCGCCTATCTGGATCTGCGCGAGTACCCAAAGATTCGAAACCTTCAATTGGCCGTGCCTCTCATTCTGCGATCGAAGGCCATCGTAGCGCTTGATGACGACGAAATCGTCACGGACAGCGAGTTCCTGCAAAAGGCCACGGTGTCTCTTGGTCTCACCGTGGAAGGGGTACGAGTCGATGGCCTTTCGGGCCACTACGAGCAGGAGGACGGCAGCATTCTTTTGAAAACCGATCCAGCCAAGCTCGGTTCAAGTAATCTCTTTGACCGCAAGGCCTCGATCATGAACGAAGCAACGACCATGATCGAGGACGAACCCGGGGAGCTGGTCCGCACTCCGTTCTGTTTCGGCGGCAATATGGAGTTTTCCGTGGAATTGGCGCGGTCCGTAGGCTTTGATCCAGGCATCACAAGGGGCGAGGACATCGATTACCTCATCAATGCGCGCATGGAAGGCAAGGAATTTTTTCTACGCAAAGACCTTCGCATTCTGCATCGTCCTCCACCTGGTGGATCGTACATGGATTCATCAACTTCCAAATTGGAACAAGACGTGATCCGGTTTCTCTACGAGCGGGCAAAGTTGCAAGCGTCACACGACCATCCTGCGCTTCATCCGGTGAGCGCCGAGTCGTTGATGCCATACCCTGGCCGTTTTCTGGAGGGGGATCTCGAAGCTGACGCGTGTTCTGCCCTCGACGCGGCCGGGTTCGCGGGAAACAGCAAGAATTTTGTCGAGGAAACGATCGCCGGTCTGGACGGTAGACTCCAACGGTACTTCCAGTTTCGAGAACACTGGCCTGTGACAATGGAAGCGATGAGTGAAGCGACGGAGATGCGCGAGCGACTACTGGCCCGAGTTCAGAACGTATAGGGTAACGGGTGGCTGAGCAGTCTCGCGATGCATTGAGTGATTTCACGCGGTACAGTCGGCTGAGCGCCTGGCTGGGCGCAGCGGTGCTACTGGTGGAAAGCGTGCTGGGACATAGCGTGGGCGCGATTACACTGGCGGCAGTGTTACTTCTTGGTATCGGCTTTGTCTGTTTCCTGGTTGGCATGATCGTGGATGCACGGCTCCCTGGGGCGAGCTTGCTTGTACCCGACTTACCACCGTACGAATCGGGGCTCGAGCCGAGCACCGCACTCTCTTCGCCGGTACGCGCACCGTCACCGCCGAAAGAACCGGCATCGGTAGCCGGTAGTTCCGTGGAAACTTCCGATATGTTGGAGAAGTCTCCGAGCCGATCGAAGACGGTCTCGTCACCTGTGCCGGCGGGCGACGAGAGAGTAACTCCAGTGCGGCGGCCGAAATTTCGGGAACGGGGAAAGAGGGTGGATCGAACGGGCGAGCCGACAAACGTCCAGCCACCGACAGCACCGGTTGAACCGGTGGAATCGGCAGCGTCTCACGTGGCGGAGTCCAATCTGCACGTACGAACCGGAGTCGCGACTGTCGTCGAGGCCGAAACTGCCGGCGTGTGCCCAAAATGCGAATCGCCGATCGCAGTCGGTCAGTTCGTGGCCTACTGTCCGGTGTGTGGGGCAACGCACCACGCCGCCTGCTGGGTTGAACACCGCTTCAGGTGCAGCGTGCCGGGGTGCGCCGGCCACGGGAGCCTGGACGAACCGGACGCATGATTCAAAGTCCTAAGCAGCGGGCCTCACGCGCTCGATGCGCACAGGGACGCGGTCCGGCAAAGGAGTCCAAGCAAACCGTAAGCCGAGTTCTGTTCCGGACCTACCTCACGGTAGGCCCGGCGGTGACCATCTATCTACGCCGGCGATTTCCCGCCGACTCTAGCGACCGTACCCGAAGGACTGAGACGAGCAGCCTTTAGACGCCGCAGGGGCGCCACGCCTTCCTATGTGGTCTTGCTCCGGGTGGGGTTTACCGCGGCCAGCCGATCACCCGACTGCCGGTGAGCTCTTACCTCACCATTTCAACCTTACCGAAAAAATCGGCGGTATGTTTCTGTGGCACTTTCCTTGGGGTCGCCCCCACTGGGTGTTACCCAGCACCTTGCTCTGTGGAGCTCGGACTTTCCTCGTGCGGACGTTCCGCACGCGGCCACCTGGTTTGCTTGGACGTTAGAAGCTTAGTGCGCGAAGTTTCCGCGAGTCAAACCCAGCAGAGCTCTTGTTGACGGGGAGCGGTCAGCTTGACAATGCCGTCGGCGCCAATCGTGAGCTTGAGGCCGCTGCTTCGTCGAGTTTGAGAAAAACGCGATCGAGAATGTCGGAAGCACGCAGCATTTGCAGACAGCTGGGAACATACCCTTGGGCGCATCGTGCGAGCGGAAGAAGCTGGGCAGTCCAGCAGACTCGACAGACGTCACCATGCGCTGCCCGCGAGACCACAATGTCGCGATCTGTGGCCCCGTACGGTCCCAGAAACTTTGGGTTGGTAGACCCGAACAAACCCACGTATGGTGCTTTCAGGGCCGCGGCGAGGTGCAGTACTCCGGTATCCGGACTAACCACCATATCGGCGCCGCGAAGGAGCTCGATCAGCGTCCGCAGGTTTGGTGTCGATATGAGCCGCAACCGGGGTTGACGAGCTCCAAGTTCACGCGCTAGCTCAGGGTTGGTCCCGACGAGCACGAGCGGCTCGTAGCCGTTTACCAACAGCTCACGAGCGACCTCGACCCAAAGATCCAGCGGTGCTTCTTTCAGACTGCTTCCCGAATTCGGGTTGAGCACCATACACGTGGAGGTGGAATATTTGACCCGGGGATACGGCATGATCGGCGACCGTGACTCTGAAGGAACGTCGATCCCCTTGTCGATCAAGGTTTGGGACATGAGGTCGATGAGGTGGCGTGCATCGGAACTCCACGGACCGGGAGTCCACAGCGTATCCAGGTCCAGGCGGCCAAACGCACCTAACAAATTTATGACCTCATCGAAACCTTCTCGGTGTAAAACCCGTGATATCTGCATGGCGAAACGAGCGCGCGGCAAGCGGCGGATGACCGGTCCGATTACTCCCGGTGTGGCGAGCGGGGCAATCATCCTAGCGCCCGAATTTCGACCGGGTCGCTGCCACAGGGGGACATGTGCGAGATGAGAGAGTGCCTTGATCCCCACGGGGAGCAGGGCTTCATATTCCTGCGGACATAGTGCGTATACGTTCGAGTTGGACCGCCACCGTCCGATAGCTTCCAGGAGAGGGCGCATATTGACCGTGTCGCCGAGTCCGAAGCCGAAAGGCACGACCGCCACGCGGTTCATGCGCGTTGCATCTCCACCATCATGTGGTAGCCCCATGGACCGGTGGACACATTATCTTCAGCTAAATAGACGCCAAAGTACAGGTATTGCAGCACAGAATATGCAAGCGGCCAGTGAAGGATTCGCCGAAAGAGCACGAGGAGTATCAGGTTCACGGTCTCGGCGAGTCCGAGTCCGGTGTACCGAACACTCTGCAGCCTGAAATCGTCCCCGAAAATTGCCGTGAGCTCGGCGAGATGAAAGTGTCGATGGTGCCTCCGCAGTGGCCACGATGGATCGTCGGTTGGGACGGGGGCCGAAGGGCCGAACCACGACTCATACACGTTGAGCGAATCAAGAAACGCGAACGTGCCGCGGTTTGGTACGCTGACGATCACTTTCCCGCCGGGCTTCAACACGCGGCGGATTTCAACCGCGACGGCATCCACGTCCGGCACGTGTTCGAGAACGTCGAGTACCAGTATCCCATCGAAGTAGTCGTTCGGGTACGGAACGGAATCCGCCGGCCCGCAGGTAAATGTGGCACGGGGAGCGACCCGCATGGCTCGCCCGATGTACGGCGCTGACAGATCGTGGCCGAACGCTTGGTAGCGGTCCTGCAGGAGACGAGTTCCAAAGCCGAACGCGCAGCCCAGGTCCAGAACGCGTGCGCT
The DNA here is from genome assembly GCA_963737125.1 of uncultured Chloroflexia bacterium. Taxonomy (GTDB): domain Bacteria; phylum Chloroflexota; class UBA5177; order UBA5177; family UBA5177; genus JANWJD01. Next base: position 1,479,702 of record CAVTRL010000001.1, read on the forward strand.
GCGTGGGAGCGCCAGTAGGGAGGCAGCGGCAGACCACCGAGACATATCAGTACCGTCGATCCTTCCATACAGTGGCGCCGGGCCGCACGGAACGGCGAATTGAATCGAGCGAGATCAGGCCGAAGATCAACGCTGCGAGCGGATAAAGAAAGGAGAAGACAATGGGTACTCCAAACCTCCGGCACCATGGCATGAGGTAGAGAGCGGGCAAGGTATAGAGCGCCGCACCCTGGCCAGCTGACCGACTGCGCATGGCTCGAGGTAGCGCGCTGGCGTAGATAGTACTGGCAAGAACCGTCATGGCGCCTGACACAGGTGCAGCTACGACAAATCTGAAGGAGTTTTTCGTAAAGCCTTCCCAGAGAGAGGCAAGACCGTCGTACATTCGAACGTCCACGAGTGACGCGCCGTCGGCAAGAACAACTCTCATTCCGGAACGGCGGGCACGTTGGGCCAGGGCGACATCTTCGACCAGACTGGTTCGAACTGCGTCGTGTCCTCCGAAGCGCTCGTACGCGGCACGCTTTACCAGGAGATACTGACCGTTGGCAACCGCTGACCGGGTCGTCGTATTGATGTTGGCACGGCCGACAAAGTACAGGGCGTACGCATACGGCAACAGCAAACGCTCCCAGAATGTGACGCACTGCTGCCGGCAAAGAAACGAAACCAGGTCCGCCCCCTCTTTCTCGGCGAGAGCAAGGGCAGTGGACAAGCTGGCAGGCTTGTGGATCGTGTCGGCATCCGTAAATAGCAGCCATTCACCGGTGGTCGCATTGGCGCCCTGGCGGCAGGCGTAACTTTTGCCGGTCCATCCCGCCGGCAGCCGTTCAACGTGAATCACCCTGGCGCCCGCGGCGCGAGCTAGCGCAGCGGTTTCATCGGAGGAATCGTCATCGACCAGAATGACCTCATAGTTCGAGTAATGGAGAGCCGTCAAAGAATCGAGAAGAGGGCTGATACGGCGCGCCTCATCACGGGCCGGAATGATAATTGACACGCTGGGTTCGGAGGCCGAGCCGCCGGGACTCACTACCGGAAGGCGTCGATAATTGCGTTCGGCAAGCAGACCGCAAGATACCTGCGCGAGCAGATAAACGGCGGCGTTCACACTGTTGCGGTCGACCATCCGCTCGCACCATCAGGATATGGGTCGCGGTGCCGTGCAGTCTGCGGATTCCCCTGCCCGTCGATCGCTCGCACCTCGAACTTCGCCGGGCCAGGACCATGCAAGAGGACATACCACTGTACCCAGGTTTCACGGGAGAGTACGGGGCCGAGTTTCGCCTCGTGCCAGGGCCCGCCATTGACCCGCACCTGGACTGCCTTTACGCCGCGGTTCCCGGCAAAGGCGATCCCCGCAAGCGTAATCTCGCGTCCGTTTCGGGCCGCCACATCAATTCGGGTCGTGGTGTGAATCACCGCGGTATCGTTCCAACCGTGTTCATGCCAGGCACCGGCGCGGGACCCACGAACGACCTGCATACGGGTCAACCATTTAACGCTCTTGAAGCCATAGATGCCAGGAACAATGAGACGCGCCGGGTACCCGTGTTCGCGCGGCAGCGTTACGCCATTCATGCCGAAGGCGATCAGCGCTCCCCGCGACTTCAATTCCGGGATCGGCGTACTCTCGGGATAGCTGTCGAGACCGTAAAAAACAACCGTGTCACCGGTTGCGTTGGACGAATCCAATATGTGCTCAACCGGTACTCCGGTCCAGAGCGCGTTGCTTATGAGCCGGCCACCCACGTCATTGTCAACGCATTCCATGGTGATGTACCGGCTCTGGCGAGGCATGGAAAGTAAGTCGGCGTACCCAATTCCGAGGTGCTTTTGCACGGCTCCGTCCACGACCAACTTCCAGCCCACGGGCGAGATGGCTGGATATTGAAGAACCTTGTCCATGATGTAGAAGTCGCTCGGTGGGGTAACGAGCTCCGTCATGCCCGGAAGTTGCAGGCCAAGAGGACGCCTGAACGAGAAAAGCGTGCGGGCCGCGATTGCCCCAAAGACCGGCTCAATCGAGAAGATCGACAGCAACACTGTCGCCCCGCCTACGATGGTCGCAGTCCGTTCAAAGAACTCCCGCCGCCCCGATACGTGCGGTGCGCGGAAGGATATGAGGGCGAAGAACGCAAAGAATGCTCCAATGAAACAGAGCTCTGCGTCTGTATTCACCGGAGGCAACACCACGATCAGTACGAATGAAATGAAAGTCAGCCCCGCCAGCCAGCTCACCGCTCTACCGATAAAGTTTGCAGTAATCGATCTACATAGCGCCCCCGCTATGCCCCCGCACAACATAACGATGGCCAGCGATCCGAGCAGCGCCGCCGGGCGTGCCAGCGTCGGCGCGTGGGCAAGGATAAAATTCGCGACGGGTAGCGGCGTCCACTGCATCAGGAACTCGGCCACCGACTCCAGCGGAGACGGCCAGCCCTGCAGCGCAGCAATGGTGGATGACACCACGGCGGCGGGAACCGCTGCCACCGTGCCGAGCGCGTACCCGCCGCGCATGCCCGGCGCGCCGGTCCCAATTCCGGCCATCGCGCGGTTTCTCCCGTGACCTACTGGCAGTTTCTGCTGCTCTTTCTGGTCGTGCCGATTCTCTGTTTGAGTATCGTGATCCGTCATGTAGTCACGTTCAAATTGCTCGCCGTGTTGTGCGGTATCTCACTTGTCGCAATCGTCTATACGGCTCCCTGGGACAGTGCAATCATTGCCAATGGGGTCTGGAGCTACCGTTCCCCTCACGTACTGGGACTCGTTATCGCACGTGTTCCACTCGAAGAATACGGATTTTACGTCCTGCAGACGTTCCTGGTTGGCCTTATGACGGCACTTATTGCCAACCGGCGAAAGTCCTGATTGTCGTGCTTGGCCACTTTACGTATCTCATCTTTGAGCTCGGCTGGGCTGTTCCGGTGATCGTACTCCAGTGGTTTGTGGGTCGGCGCCAGCTATGGGAAAGGCGACTCACCCTGACGTTAAGCGTTTCGATCGCTACCGTCTATCTCTCGACGGTCGATGCCGTGGCAATTTCACAAGGTATATGGACCTTGCATCACGACCGAATTGTGGATCTATATGTTTTCAACGTTCCGCTGGAGGAAATCGTTTTCTTCCTGGTGACAAGTGTCATGGTGGTGCAGTCCGTGTTACTGTTTTCGCTTGACTCGCCTATGGGCTCTTTACGGAGATTAACACTTAGGCGGAGATAATACAAAGCCATTGCAAACCTTTGACAAACCGGCTCGGACCTGATACGGTGAAAAAGTTGACGGTAAGGAGTTGAACGTGAGTCGTAGAGCGATTGTCATCGGCGGGGGACTGGGCGGACTCGCCTCTGCTATTCGCATGCAGCACGCCGGTTGGGACGTCACGATTCTCGAACAGAATGAGCAGTTGGGCGGCCGTTGTAACGTGATCGAAGACGCCGGATACACGTTCGATACTGGCCCGACGCTTTTACTCATGCGTGATGTGCTCGACGACTTATTTCGATCCGTGGGTCGAAGCTTATGCGACTTCCTGCGACTCGTCCGCATGTCCCCGAATTACCAAGTGACGTTCGGGGACGGCACTTCGCTCGAAGTATCAACGGATTACGAGCGCATGGCACGACAGCTCGAGTCCTTCGAGGTGGGTGCGTCGACGGCGTTTCGCAGGTACATCGAGGACGCCGGCTATAAATATCGGGTTTCGCGCGACCGGTTTGTTGAGCGGAACTTCAGTCACTGGTATGAATTCGCCACCGCTCAAAACCTCTATTACATGCTGAAAACCAATACTCTCCGGAAACTCGATAAGCACGCAGCTCGCTATTTCCGGGATCCGCGTCTCATCGATGCCTTTACATTCCAGACGATGTATTTAGGACTCGCCCCCAAACAGGCTCCTGCTGTGTACTCCCTGCTACCGTACACCGAGCTCGAAGAGGGAATCTGGTACCCGTGCGGAGGCATGTACGGGATCGTTCGGGCTCTCGAAAAGCTGGCACGCGAACTCGGGGTCGATATCAGGCTTGGCGCTCGAGTCACGGGGCTTACGCTGCACCGCCGCCGGGTAGGTGCGGTGCGGTTGCAGGATGACAGTCTCGTGCCGGCAGACATCGTCGTGTCAAATGCCGACGCGCCGTACACGTACGCTTCCCTCGTGCCGCGATCGCGCCGCGGGAGGTTCACCGATCGGACTCTGCGGCGGCTGGACTATGGGTCATCGGCATACCTGTTGTACCTCGGGGTCGATCGCACCTATCCGAACTTGCTTCATCACAATGTCTTTCTTTCAACCGATACGCACGACAATTTCGAATCCATCTTCGATCGCAAAGAGTTGCCACGGGATCCGTCGTTGTATGTAAACATTCCTACTCGAACCGACCCGTCACTTGCGCCGCCCGGCTGCGACGTCGTCTACGTTCTGGTGCCCGTACCCAGGCTCGGGCCGGGTACGGATTGGTCGAAACAAGGAGCGGCATTTCGCGAGATCGTCTTTGATCGGCTGGAAGCTTCGGGACTGCACGACTTGCGAAAACACACTGTCGTACAGCACGAGTGCACGCCCGAGGATTTTTCGTCACGCTTCAATCTGGCCAATGGCTCGGCATTCGGTCTCTCGCACAGCTTCCGCCAGGTCGGATACATGCGGCCCGGAAACAAAGCCAGCCAACTGGACAATTTATACCTCGTGGGTGCAAGCACGGTTCCCGGCGGTGGGATTCCCATGGTTATCATCGGTTCCCGACTTGTGACGGAGCGCGTACAGCAGGACTGGGGTCGTGGATAGGCGTCGTGCACGGTCGATCGACCGTGAGGCTTCGCGCATCACTCGAAATAAGGCGAGAAGCTTCTATCTGGCATCATTGTTCCTTCCACGATCGGTCCGACGTGATACCCACATCATGTATGCGTTCTATCGCACGGTCGACGATCTGGTAGACGAAGTTTCTCCTGGCGTAGATCGGGCCGAGGTGCGCGCTTTGCTCCGGGAATGGAAAGCGTGCTTCCATTTAGATTCAGTGCCGTCCAATCCCTTCGTGGCCGCCGCGCGGGACCTGGCCGAACGAGCGCATATTCCGTCAGAGTTACTGTGCATGGTTCTCGACGGAGCTATGATGGACCTCGATTTGCGTACTGTGAAGACCCGCGACGAATTGCAACGCTACGCGGTTCTGGTAGCCGGCAGCGTCGGCATGGTCATGTGCCACCTGCTCGGTAGGCATGACGAAGAATCGCTGCTGGCCGCCTGCGATCTCGGCGTTGCAATGCAGTACACGAATGTAATGCGGGACGTGGGCGAAGACCTACAGAGAGGAAGGGTTTACCTCCCGGTTGCGGACCTGGAGCGGTGTGGCTATTCGGTGGCCGAGCTCGACCAGTACCACTTGAACGAGGCGTTCTGCTCGGTAATGCGGTCTCTGGCTTCCGACGCAAGGCGCTACTATGCATCGGGGATGAGCGGTATCGCACGCCTCGACCACTCGGTTCAGTTCTCCATTTATCTGGCTGCTACGCTCTATTCACGGATTCTGGACGACATAGAGAAACATGCGTTCAACGTCTTCACGCGGCGAGCCAGCCTGGGAGCGACCGAAAAGTGGATGATGACCATGCCCGTCTATTTCCGGCACCGTCAAGCGACTCGAAGGCAGACATGATAGACGACGAGCACGCAAAAGTCATCAGCGAACGTAAGCTCGAACACCTGCAGCTTGCGCTGCATGGAGATGTGGAAGATCATCGACGATCGCCTTGGCTTGACGTTCGGCTCATCCATCAGGCGCTGCCGGAGATAGACGTCGACGATGTAGATCTCAGGGTGTCGTTCATGGGTTATCCCCTGCAAATTCCCCTGTGGATCACCGGCATGACCGGCGGCCACGATCTGGCGGCGTCCATCAATCGGCGATTGGCGTATAGTGCCGAAAAGTACGGTCTCGCGATGGGTGTCGGCAGTCAACGCGCGGGATTGGCCGTATCCGACTTGATGCAGACGTACGCCGCCGCTCGTGATGCCGCACCCGGTGCAGTGCTCATTGCCAATATTGGCGCCCCTCAGTTGCTGCGTCAGGGGCGCGTTCCTGGGTTAGGCCCTGCTGATTTGCAGGAACTGGTCCGCAGCATCGACGCACAGGGCCTCGCTATTCACCTCAATTACCTCCAGGAGTTCGTTCAACCGGAGGGAGACCGGAGGGCTCGCGGCGTTCTGGAAGCAATCCACCAGGCCGTCGAGACAGTAAATGTACCGGTCATGGTGAAGGAGACAGGAGCGGGAATATCGCGGGAAGTGGCGGTACAACTGGCGCGAACTGGAATTTCCGCAATCGACGTGGCCGGCCGCGGTGGAACAAGCATGGTGAAGATCGAGGGCGCGCGCAGCGGACAGCATGAGAACGGCCACGTTTCAGTGGCGAGCGCGTTCGAGGACTGGGGTATTTCTACCCCGGCGGCGGTCATGGAATGTCGCGATTGCGGTGTGCCACTGGTAGCCACGGGCGGAATTCGTACGGGCGTGGATGCCGCACGCGCGTTCGCACTTGGGGCGAGCGCGGCAGGGGTGGGTTTGCCGTTCCTGCGAGCCGCTGCCGAGAGCGCGGAGGAGCTGGACCAGGCAGTCGAGAGGTTCCGGAAGGAACTGCTCGGAGCGCTTTTTTTGACCGGATCTCGCACGATTAGCGATCTCCAGTCAAAGGGCGCAATGTTGACCGGCGAGCTACTTTCCTGGAAAGAGCAGCGCGGACTTTAGTCGCAATTCCGCAGCCGGGCGTCACATGCCCTGTGATAGAATCTTGCGCCTTTAAGGTTTCACCCGCCGAGGTAGCTCAGTCGGTAGAGCAATGGACTGAAAATCCATGTGTCGCCAGTTCGATTCTGGCCCTCGGCACCACAACATATTTATGCGGGAAAAGCATCTCTGTATGCTGGTGTACGTGTCGGTCTTCCTGATCGGTGCCCTCACGGTGGCACTGGTCGTTTGGGCCGGAATACAGGTTCGGGCCAGAGGCAGACGGTCTGACACGACTCACACGGACCAAGTGGACGAGCAGGCCTCCCCTTCGGAAACGAGTGGGTCGTTGTGGTCGTATCACGTGGGCACGATCGGGGAAAGCCATCCCAGCGGAGCAGAGGAAGAAGTACCGGCGTGGCGACAGTACGAGAAAGCAACTAACGGCGGTATATCGAATGTATATCGAACTCGACCGACGTTTTCCGCGGGCGGGCCACGGTGGGACCCATACGACGAATCGCAGTCGAGGGCGCAACGCGCACAAGCAGCACGCAGAAAACCTCGGCCTTATCGGGCACCCCTGGATCACGAGTCAAAGAGGCCGGAGAGACGCCGCGTCGATATCTACGACTTGCTCGGAGTGTCACGGTATGCGGCGCTTGTAGACATAGAGCGTGCCTTTCGGGCGCAGGTGGGGCAATTCCATCCCGACCACTTTCATGACGACCCGGAGGGACGAGGCGCCGCTGAAGAGCGCTTGAAGCAGCTCAACCTGGCCATGGAAGTATTGCGCGATACGAAGCGCAGAGCGCACTATGACCTTGGCCACACTTCGTAAGTCTATCGAGCCTCACGCCGGACGTGTGGCCGGGGTACTAGCTGTGCGGAGTGAATGTTGTTTCCGCCTGCAGGGCACCGGCGTACGCAACGACGTGTACGGGAACTCCAACGGCGGGATGACCGATGGACCGACGCACGCACAGGACACCGCTTGCGCCAGTCGTACCCGCAGTCCAGTTCTCGGTGTGCTGGGCGAAATGGACTGACAATCGGACTTTCAGGTTGGGTATCCCGAGTGCGTCGCTGGTACGGGCCCAGACACAGTAATGCTGGAATTCCGTAGCGACCGGTGTTGGGTCGCCAACCCACGTGGTAAGTATCGGAGTGCCCCCAACGGCATACGCGCGTCCGCCTGGGGCCAGGCCGCGAATTTGAAATGTGCTATATACCGTCGTGGACGAGCCACCGGCAGTGATCACGGCGCTGGCACGCGCAGTCTCAAGGGGATGTATCCGTTTCGCTAGCGATACGGCCAAACGGAAGCACCCGCACTGCACGTCCCACGGCATTGGACCGGCGTAACCATGATGAGGCGATAGAAAGCGTATCGCTACCTTCGAGTTCGGAATAAACTGCACGGCGTGAAGCGTGAACGTCACTTGCTGTCCCACGTCGACCAGTTGCGGAGACTCGGAAAGCGACGCGCCCTTGGTCGTCGGCGAGCTCGTTGCTCGCACCGCTGCGAGCATTGGACTGCTGCTAAATGGCGCCCGCGGGCCGGCCGCGAAAGCGTTGTTCGGAGCGACGGCCGCTGAAAAAACTGGACTAAGCGAAAGAGCAACGCAAAGAACTATGAGAGCCTTGTAGGGCAAGAAAAACCTCGGGCGCAAGTGTTAAATGCGGACGAGTATACCACGCTGCTTCCTGCCTTCATCAGCCTTGACTGTCCAAAACGCCATATGTTAAACATCAGTGGGTTGAAACACCCGAGCGGAAGTGGCTCAGTGGTAGAGCACCTCCTTGCCAAGGAGGGGGTCGCGAGTTCGAATCTCGTCTTCCGCTCCATTTTTTTGTGGCGACGTGGCCAAGTGGATAAGGCGGGGGTCTGCAAAACCCCTATCGTCGGTTCGATTCCGACCGTCGCCTCCAAATCACTACATGCGTTTCACGGATTGGCGTCGACCTGGATCTCCGCATGCTGAAGCACTTTTTTCGGATGCAATGGCGAGGGTTCGAACTGTCCGCCGGCGTTGAGTCGAGAGGGAAAAATTGTCCCTGAGCGTGCTCATCGTCGAAGACGAGGCAGATCTCGGTGCCCTCCTGGCCCACGTACTGGGTTCGTCTGGCTTCGACGTTACACTGACGACGAGCGCGCGGGCGCTCGAACGTGCTCTGCGAGTCCTGCCTTCGGTGGTCGTGACGGACTACATGATGCCCAGCATGAATGGCGCCGAAGTAATAGGGAGCATCCGTGGCGCCATGAACGAGGATGCTCCGCCCGTGGTACTCGTGACCGGTATGGACAATGCCGGCGAGCTTGCCACGCGCCTGGGAGCAAGCGCGTTCTTGCGCAAACCCTTCGACATGGACCAGTTTGTGGAAACAGTGACACGGGTGGCACGGCGCGTGGACAAGCCCTAGGTCTCGGGCCGTGAGGCTTCACATTGGTGCGTGAAGCTAGTACACTTGCGACGATGACCGGTGCCGCCTCGTTCTGTGTGGGCGCATGGGAGACGCTTTGGCCTCTGTACCCCGCGTGTCTCTGACGTCATGGGGCGATTCGGAGCTATTGCCCTCCAAGCGCGCTCCATTCCGCATCACGGCCGGAGTCGTCGTCTTTGTGCTCTTTGCGATTACCGTGGTGTCGTTTGTAGTGCCCCGGGCAGTCACCGTATCGCATAACCATTTCGTCAATATCGCTATTTCGACTGCCTCGCTCCTGGTGGCGCTGGGCGCTGCTTTTTTTCTGATCACCGATTTCCTGTTATACGGGAGGCTGGCGAGTTTCTACGTCGGCTACGCGTTTCTCGTGTTTGGCGGAGCGAGCCTCGGTTCAGGTCTCCTTCCCCTTCTGCTTGGCTGGGACGCTCAGATGCACTTCGTGCCATACGGCTGGGCCCTCCAGCGCGTGGTGGGAGCCATGTTTTTATTTGCCGCGTCCCTGCTGGTCGATCGGCAGGTAGCTCCCGGTCGCCGTCGACAGCTGGTCTATCTCGGGGTGGCTTTGACGGTGGCGCTTGTCGTGTCCGGGACCACGGGTATATTCCTCGCTTCGGGCGCACGCGTACCTGGAGGATTCCAGACGGCCTTGCAAATGACATCGTGCATCCTGCTCTTCAGCGCAAGCGTGCTGTTCTGGCGTGCGTCGCGGGAAGGACGTGGTCCCGGATGGTTCGTCTGGTTGCCGATATGCCTGGCGGTGGCTGGTTTTGGCGAGCTTCAGTATGCCTTCCACCAATATGTACCCGAGGCCACTCAATTGGGCGATCTCATGCGGCTCTCGTTCTACTCAAGTCTTCTGCTTGCGCTCGGGTTCCAGTGGAGTCGCGGTTATAAGAGGCTCCATCTACAAACACGTGAGCTCGAGGCGCTGCACGCGCTCATGACGCCGCCGAGCGTACAAGACGTCCCCGGGATTATCCGGCACGTGGTGGATGTAGTAGGCCGGGCACTAGCCGTAAACGCGCGTGTCGTCATGGCGGATCGACTTGAACCGCACGCGGACGCACTGTCCCGAAGTGTATTGATGAGCGATGTATCAGCACCGTCGGAGGGGCTTGATCCGATGGCTGTGGTCGTGGCGTTTGAGGACGGTTCGGTTCAGCGCACGGAGTTTGGCGTGCCCCTCACTGCCGGACACCGACGTCTCGGGATGCTGGTCGTGGACCGTGGTGAGTTTGGAGAATTCGATCAAGAGGACGTACGGCTGCTGCGGTCATTTGGTTCTCAGGCCTCAGTGTTGCTCGAGCGTAGCTTGCTCTACGAGGAAGTAGCCGCGGGAGCGGTTCTCGAGGAAAGGTCGCGCCTGGCTCGGGAAATCCACGACGGCCTGGCGCAGCATATCGCTTTCTTGAAGATGCGTGTAGCGTGGCTGAAGCGTTCACCGTCAAAGATCGTGCTGAGTGACCTGGTCGATATCGAAGGTGTCCTGGAAACCGCTCTGGCCGAAGCGCGACAAGCGATATCCACGCTGCGCTCTGTTCCCACTGGAACTTCGATTGGAGATGCAATTGCGTCGTATGCGGAGGAGTTCGGTCACATATCGGGACTTGCCGTAGATATTGATACACCCGAAGAGCTGCCTGAAATTGGACCGAAAGCTCGCATCGAACTTTTGCGGGTAGTCCAAGAAGCGCTCAATAACATACGCAAACATGCTCTCGCCCGTTCGGTCACCTTGACCATGAAGGAAGTCGAGGGAAGCATTGAGATTGTGGTGAAAGACGACGGAAGGGGATTCGTGCTCGATGACGACTTTTCCGGGCATTTCGGAATGGACATCATGAACGAACGTGCCCAATCGATTGGTGCACTCCTGCGAGTGACTTCAGCTCCTGATTCGGGAACCGAGGTCCGAATACGAGTTCCGGCGGTGGAAAACGATAGAGGCTCACCAAGAGGGCAATCCGCCTAAACGACAACTGCTTCGGTTTCTCGAATCCGCTCCTCAAGAGCTTTGAATTCTGCTTCAAGTCGTCTCAGCTCCTTGTGACGTCCATCGATCTGACCTCGGAGGAGGGCGGCGGCAACGTCTGTTTGAGCTTCCGAAAGAGCTGCCTGTAGCCGGCCAATGTCTGATTCCACCTCGCGCTGGGTCGACTCATTTCGTCGCAGGAGGCCTCGCATATGTTCGAGCCGCCGCCGCGCTATTGCCAGATATGCGTCGTGCTGTTCCTTCGAAGCCACTGAAGATGTGTTCCACAATTCTTTTGCGCGTTGGCGCAGCGTTTTTAGCGAAGTTCGAGACGACGGATCGGTTTTCGCGCGGTCGTGAAAAGACTTGATGGCATCTTTGGCGGCCCTGGGACGGCCCGCCTGTAATTCGGCCTCAGCGCGATCGAGAATTCGAGTCAGAGAATGCTCATTCTCTGTCCACTGAGTCGTGAGTGCCGACCAGGCAGTTTCGTTTGCGCGTTGCCACATCTGCCAGATTCTTGCTTGCATGTCGCGGGATGCCCATCCGCCAGTTGACTCCATGCCCGCTCTGACGAGTCGCAGGTCCGCCCGAACCTCTTCGATCTCGGCAATCGAGTGGATGTCCGACAGGGTCTCATTTGCCAGCGTCAGGCGCTCGGCCGCTAGTCCCAGCGCGGCGTTTGCGTCGGACTGGCGTCGATCGTACTCAATTCGGGCGCGTCGACACATCTCGCGGATGTGCTGTTCGAGAGCACCTCGCTCGTGCGTGCCGATCGTGTCGTCCGTGCGGAGTGACTCCGCGAATGCACGGGACCGAGCGAAGAAGGTATCAAAAGCGGTGCGCTCGGAAGATTGGATGAGAATGTCTTCCAGTTCCGACACAGCCGCGGCTGCCTGATCGATGCTGAGTTCGGGTTGCTCAGACGCGTCATTTGGTTCCATAAAGACTGCTCCGCCTGTGGCTGAGACTCGCAATCAGGTGCAATGTTCGGTCAGACCTCAAGACTGCGCCTCTTCGATAATATGCTCGGCAACCGACACTACGGCTTCAGAGGTCTCGTCCGCCGGCTCAACCAACTTGTACACGGCCAACACGTGGTGACCGTTGTTTACTGCGTACGCCACACTCACGACTTCTTCAGCGAACTCGTTGAGGTGTGCTTCTAACTCGCGGGTAAGCGAAACAATGTCACCGGAAGATACCCAGGTCTTGTACATCCTGCACCTACTTCTCTACCGCATTTCCTTATGGTATAGCGCACAATGAGACGGTGGGGGCGGCGGCGTACTACAGTCAAGTGAGCACCCTTACACAGCTTCGCTGGTTCCCAGGTCGACCTGGTCGGCGAGGTCACCAAAGGAGACGACCGTGACATCCGCTTCTTTGTCCAGCTACGTCCGTGAGCTTTACGGAACGGAAGACGAAACTCTACGACAGATGCGGGCAGAGGCAGAAGAACAGGGCCTTCCCGCGATTCAGGTTCCGTTCGAGCTGGGGCGCTTGCTACAAGTGCTTGTCATGCAGAGTAAGGCGCAAAGGATTCTCGAAATCGGGACACTCTTTGGCTACAGCACGGTCCTCATGGCAAGAGCGATGCCTGCGGGAGGCGCACTCACTACCCTGGAAGTGGCTCCCAAGCACGCTGAGCTAGCGCAAAGTAACTTCGATCGAGCCGGCGTTTCCGCGCAGGTGACGATACTCGTCGGTCCAGCGGACGGCTCCTTACGGTCACTTACCGGTCCGCCCTTTGACTTCGTGTTTATCGATGCCGACAAGGGTGCGTATCCGCTCTATCTCGACCATGCTCTTCGATTGACCCATCCCGGATCGACGATCGTAGCGGATAATGTATGGCGTGATGGAGCCGTGATTTCATCGTCCGATGGCGACGCCGATAATGAAGGGCTGGCTCTCTTTAACCGGCGAGTCGCCGCCAGCGAACGTCTCCTGACCTCCGTGATACCAACTCGCGACGGTCGAGACGGTACCAGCGTCAGTGTCGTTCTTGCTTGAATTTATTTCTCACATTCCCCGATCAACCCACGAGAACCCCGCTCCCGGAGGCCCGCGATGTTCGCAATACCGCATCTACCTCACTTACTACTCTTAGGGCTCTGCATCGCGTTTTGCTCCATTGTGATCGCAGCATCTATGTTCGCGGTGCGACGTGGCGCTGTGCACTGGCGCACGCCACATCCTACCGACGCGTCGACCGGTGGGAATTCGCGTCCCTGTCGCTACTGCCGAGGCGGAGTTGCGGTACTTGTTGAAGAAAGCATTCGCCTCGATGGAAACGCCTTCGTCAATGTGGCGTGCTACGCCTGCACGGAGTGCGGTCTACCGCAGTGGTCCGTGGACCGAAAACCTTCGAGCCCGCGCGTCTTGTAGGCGGACCCCGATGATACTGAGCCTCGCCGAGAGTTAAATCGGGGTTTCATCGACTGTGCGGCCGTCGCGGGTGCGCTGGCTGATCGCCGCTCGACGGTACGGCATGCGCTTCCGGTGGGTTGGCGCTTGTGACGATATGATGCAAGGACGATTTATTGCATTCCGGTATTCGCACGTGCCTATGGGAGTCGTAGTTGAAGAGGAGTGGAAGGGGAGAATAGCTTGGGTGACCTGGAGGAATTTATTGATCGTTTATCCTCGGCGGATCCCGTGCCCGGCGGTGGCAGTGTGGCAGCTCTGCAGGCTGCCATGGCCGGTGCGCTGCTGTCTATGGTCGCCAGTCTGACTCTCGGCCGAAAACGGTATGCCGATGTCGAAGAACCGGTGAGCCGGATTCGCGAGCAAGCAACCACTCTATCACGCCGATCGCTGGAACTGGTCGACGAAGACATCGACGCGTATCGCGCCGTCGCTGACGTGCTGAACTTACCAAAGGGTACGGAGGCTGAGAAGGAGTTTCGCAGCCAGCGCATGCAAGAGGCTCTGCGGGGCGCTGTTACCCCCCCACTTCAGACTATGACTGTTGCCTCGTCACTTCTGGAGCTGAGCGCGGAGCTCGCCCCAATTGGAAACCGGTCGGCCATCAGCGATGTGGGAACTGCCGCCGGGTCGGCGCGAGCCGCTTTCGAGGCGGCCCGACTCAACGTCGAGATCAATCTGGCGTCCATCCGAGATAGCGACTGGGTGGCGCGCGTGCGGGAGCAACTCTCCGCGTTCGCGCCGGCGGCCGATGTGGAGGAACGCGTCGCGCAGTACGTTCTCGGCGCGATCCGGGGGTAGCCGGGGTGGTAGCGGCAATTCTCGACGGGCGGGCAATTTCCGCGGACGTGCTGGCATCACTGCATGACCGGGTTGCGAGGCTGGTGAGCCGCCATATCCATCCCACAATGTGTTTCGTGGCAATCGGAGATTCCGCTCCGGCGCGTATGTATCTTTCTCGACTGCAACGTCTCGGGGCGCGTGTTGGGATCGGAGTCGAGAGCCTTTCACTCGATGCCGGGGTGTCGCGGGAAAGCTTGCAGGAGGAGATAGCCCGTCTCAATACTGCATCGGACGTTGACGGTATCTTGATTCAGATGCCTCTTCCCGATCACCTGACTCTCGGAGACGTTTCGGCGCTGGTCGATCCGCGCAAAGACGTGGATGGCGTGACCGTTCTCAACGCTGGGAAGCTTTATCTAGGGATGCCCGGCCATGTCCCTTCCACTGCGCTGGCGATGATCTGCATTCTCGAAGCAAGCGGCGCCCAGGTCAAGGGCGCGCATGCCGTCGTGGTGGGCCGCAGTAACGTGGTAGGGCACCCTCTATCGGAAATCCTGCTGCACGCCGATGCGACCGTCACGCTCGTGCATCGTGCGACGAAAGATCTGGCGTCCCTTACCCGCCAGGCCGACATCCTGATGGTAGGGGCGGGCAGTCCGAACTTGATCCGTGCCGACATGATCAAGCCCGGCGTTGTGATCGTAGATGCAGGAATCAATGAAGTGGGTACGGGGATCGCCGGCGACGTGGACTTTGAGGGCTGCAGAGGCATCGCAGCGGCAATCACTCCGGTTCCCGGCGGGGTGGGTCCCGTGACGAATGCCATGATCCTTCGGAATCTCGTGGAGAGCGCGGAGCAGCGGATTGTCTGACCGGTGGGCGCCGGAATGGGGAAGTCGGACGTTCGTCATGGGAGTGATAAACGTGACGCCCGACAGTTTCTCCGGAGATGGAATCGCGGGGGATGCAGACGCGATCCTCGATCGTGCCGAGCGACTGGCGCACGACGGCGCAGACGTGCTGGATGTCGGCGGAGAGTCAACGCGGCCCGGTTACTTTCCGGTAAGCGTCTCGGTGGAAATGGAGCGGACGATTCCAGCGCTCGAGTTGCTGGGTGGTCGCACGGCGCTGCCGATCTCCGTAGATACCGGAAAGGCCGAGGTCGCAGCAGCAGCACTCGCCCGCGGAGCTTGCGTGATTAACGACGTCTCGGGCCTGCGCGATCCCGATATGCTAGCGGTTGCGTCTCGGGCGGGCTGCGGACTGGTCCTCGTTCACAATGAATCCGCCGCCGGTCAACCGAACGTCGTCGGCTTCGTGCGAAGTGGGCTTCAACAGCTCATCGCTCGCGCCACCGAAGCTGGGATATCCAAATCGGCAATTATGATCGATCCTGGTTTGGGATTTGGGAAGACCTGGCGACAAAACTTAGAGATCCTCGACCGGCTCGCAGAACTTCGAGATCTGCAGTGTCCGATTCTGGTTGGCCCATCGCGCAAGGCAACAATTAGTCGAGTGCTCGGCGTCGCTGCAGAGGATCGGCTCGCAGGCACGGAAGCACTCGTCGCCGTGAGCATCGCTCGTGGAGCAGATCTCGTGCGGGTTCATGACTGCCTCGAGATGGTCCGCGTGGCACGAACGATGGACTGCATGGCGCGTCCCTCGACGACAGTGTGACCTACCGCTGGAATCCGGCACCCGGGTAATGCCCGGAGTTGGGGATCCCGCTTGACGTCTGCCCGACATCGGACCACGGCTTCACTGCAGGTCCGGTTCATGTGTGTCGGCATACAATCGTTCTTCCTTGGTCCATCGTCCGTGCCGGAGTCTGACCGCCGCGTTCGTCGCCAGCGCCCGCTCGAACGCCGCTTGAAGTTCGTGCACCCCGATGGAACGATGAGCCTCTTCCTTAAGGCCGGTTGCGACTTGAGCTAATTGAGCTGCACTTTGTGCTGCATTTTCACTTTGTAGAAGTGGAATGATATCGTCTGCCGAAAAGGATGTGTACACGCCGCTCTGCAGTAGCTCGCGGCCCCGGCGCCTGACCTGGGATAAGCCAACGATCTTCTTCCCATTGCTCAGCACTTCGTAGGGAGAGAGCGCTCCAAAGCATGCCGCCGCAACGGAGTGGACATTGGGTCCCGGACCCTCGCGGGTATTTCGCGCCTCGGTCACGCTAACGGTGCGTGCGGGAATGCCGAGCGCATTGAGTGCTGCCGCCCACGTCTCTCCGAGCCAGCAATAAGATTCCACAACATCCTGATCGATGAGTCGATGATCCGGAGGCAAAGCCACGTCGAGGCCCACGAGGCTGGACGAAGCGTAGACCGCGGTTCCACCACCGTTGCGCCCGACGACACGCACTTGAGCCGCTCGACAGGCTGCCAGATCGATTTCCGAGGCCTTCTGACCTGCACCGAGGATGAGAGCCGTTTCCTCCGTGGAGTGCCACCAAATAGTGGCTACTTCGGCGTGGCGAGAAAGAGCATCGCTCAACGCAATATGGCGGGCAACCGAACCCACGTCGGTCGGCAGTTTCCGCCACGTTTCTACCTGCCGGATCTGACCCATAACCATTCGCGGTGCACGCTGGACCTTAAAATTCAGACACTCGGTGGATTCGCACGCCGATCCACGGCGCGCCCTCGTAAGATGTCTTCCGTGAATCGTGCGGCCTGTCGGGCCGCTTCAATTTCGCCCACGCCGTTCAGTAGGGCCGCGGTGAATCCCGCCAGAAAAGTGTCACCCGCACCCACGGTCGATCGGCAGCGAACCGGCCTGGCGGGCACGACCTCTTCCCGATTCCCGACGCGCACCCGCACGCCCCTCTCGCCCATGGTAACGAGTACGATAGCGCGTGACAATGCCCGCTGCGAGTCGGCCGTCAGTCGTCCGAGCTCCGCTTCGCTGGCCTTCACCACATCGGCCGCGTGCAGTAGATCCGCCAAATCGAAGCGAGTCTTCACGTGCGAGGAAGAAACGCCAGGTTCCCGGACAAATCCCTGAAGGTCGAGGATCAATCGACCTGAGATCGGTGGGAGAGAGTCGGGATCGATTTCTCGGACGATCGGTGAGAGCACGATCGCCGCACCTACGAGGCGGTCGGGCAACGGTATAGGGGCTATTGGGGTGATCGTGTACTCTTCGCCGTGTGCTGAAGGCGTGACCGCCGATCTCGCCACCTCTCCGGTGATGAGTTGGTAGGGCACACCCAGGAGCTGAAAGGCGTTCGTCATGTAGAGCGCTGGGCCGCCCGCACTGCACGTCGTACTGCCGTCCGCGCGGGTGAAAATATCGCAAGCGTGGGTAGAGACAATCAGTACCGTGCGGTCATCAGCGTCGGTGCCTGTGTTGGCGCTCATTGGATTCCTACTGGCTGCATATGTGCCTCATGATAGGAGGCACCGCAACCATTCCCTCCTGCATGTGTACGCGAGGCAGACCGCACCGTATTCTTAAGGAGAGTCAGGTCGGAACACTCTCGGATTGCAGGCACCGATCGCGCAGGCGCCGTGGGGACCCTGATACCGTGATTACTAGCGAGGTACCTGCTGCATGAAGCCGCGTGTTTTATCGGGCATCCAACCCAGTGGGGTCCCGACCCTGGGGAACTATCTGGGCGCCATCCGAAATTGGTCGCGTGACCAGGACGACTACGACAACCTCTTTTGCGTTGTCGATCTCCACGCCCTGACTCTTCCACAGGACCCGGACGATTTACGGCAGCGCACCTGGGAAACAGCTGCCATGTTGCTCGCTGCGGGTATCGACCCGGACCGCTCTCTGCTCTTCATGCAATCGCACGTGCCCGAACACACCATGCTGGCCTGGCTACTCAACACCATCACGCCCATGGGATGGCTCAACCGCATGACCCAGTTCAAAACTAAATCTGGAGGTGATCGCGACTCGACCGGCGCAGGGGTATTCAACTATCCGGTCTTGATGGCAGCCGATATCCTCGCCTACAATGCCCACTTCGTCCCCGTGGGAGACGATCAGAAACAGCATGTTGAGCTGACTCGAGATATCGCTGAGCGCTTCAACCACCTTTTCGGAGAAACCTTCGTCGTGCCGCAGCCTCTCATTCCCCGCATCGGTGCCCGGATCATGGCGCTCGATGATCCAACCAAGAAAATGTCGAAGAGCGAGCCCGCCGGAGCGATATTGATGCTCGACAGCCCAGACGTTATCCGGAAAAAAATCTCGCGAGCGGTGACCGATTCTCTCGGTGTGGTGCGGTTCGATCCGGCACAGGCCGGCCTTTACAACTTGCTCAACATTCATCAGACCCTTTCGGGCCAGAGTGCCGATGCACTGGTGGACCGATTCGGAAGTGGGGGATATCGCGCTGTCAAGGAGGAGGTGGCCGAGCAGATAATCGAGGCGCTTCGTCCCGTCCAGGAGCGTTACCTGCAGTTCCTGGACGAGCCTCAAACAGTCGAGGACACTCTGGCCTACGGAGCCGATCGAGCGACCTCTCTCGCCCGCCCCACTATTGATATCGTGATGGCCAACATGGGGCTGCGTGGCGACCGTGACGGGAAAACGCAATCCGAGGCGGCGATATAATGCGTGCTGTATCGGTTAGGAATACGACCTGTTCTTCCAGTCTGTGAGGCGCACCTGTGTCATCGCTCTATCGCAAGTGGCGTTCTCGCTCGTTTGAGGACCTGGTCGGCCAGGAACACGTTGTCCGTACGCTGCGGAACGCCGTGGCCCACGATCGTGTTGCGCACGCCTACCTCTTTACGGGGCCGCGAGGCACTGGTAAAACAAGTGCTGCCCGTATTCTGGCGAAGGCGCTCAACTGCCTTCACCCCGATCAAGGCAATCCGTGCAATACCTGCGACATGTGCATCGCCGCTAATGAGGGCAGAGCGATGGACGTGGTCGAGATTGACGCTGCGTCCAATACCAGCGTCGAGAACGTGCGTGATCTGCGCGAACGAGTGGGATACGCCGCCAGCGCCGGACGGTTCAAGGTGTATATCGTCGATGAAGTGCACCGCTTGTCGGGCGCGGCTTTCGACGCATTCTTAAAAACTCTGGAAGAGCCGCCGCCGCATGTTGTCTTCGTGTTTGCCAGCACTGAACCGCAGAAGGTTCCCGCGACCATCATGTCGCGCTGTCAGCGGTTTGACTTCCGGCGCATCGCACCTGACGTCATGGCGGACCGCATACGTTTCGTAGCCGCCGCTGAAGAGCTCTCTGTGCAGTCCGACGCACTGGCGCTCATCGTCCTCAACGCCAAAGGGAGCCTGCGTGACGCGCTCGGACTGCTTGACCAGATTTCGGCTTTCACATCGGGAGTCATTGAGCCCGAAGATGTGCGGTCCGCGCTCGGTCTGGCGGATCCTCTTTTGGTTTCGCGTATGTCGGAGGCACTCATCGCCGGCGATGTGGGTAACGGGTTGGCCGATCTGCAAACCTTTCTCGAGTGCGGTGGTGATCCGGGACAACTCGGCTCGCAGCTTATCGAATACTGGCGTAATGTGTTACTTCGATGCGTGGGCGCTCCGGAAGAAGCGACGTCGATCGATCCCGCTCTCGCCGACTCGCTGACCCGGCACGCTCGCCTGGTTGACAAAGCGAAGGCAGTGTCGGTGGTGCGCATGCTTGCATCCGATGACTTCGGAACAAAGTTCGACATTCCTACTGAATTGCCGTTACAGGTCGCATATTTACAGGCGGCACTCGTGTTCAGCGAGCCGGAGCACCATCGTACTGCTCGGAATCTGCCCGCATCGCCCGTTACGCAATCAGCGCCTCCGCCCGAGACAACTCTCCCCGGCGGCTCGCGACCTAGTATTGTGCCGTCCTCAAGTTCCCCCGACCCGGAAAAACCCACGGTGCGCCCGGCCCCCGAAGCTGAAACGGAAACCACCCCGGAACGTCCGACACCTATCGTTGGTCAGAATCACGACGCTCACGACCTACCGAGCGCCTGGGACAGCGTCGTTGCGTCGATGCGATCGAAGAGTCCGAGTCTTCAAGCCATACTTCGCTCGGGGTATTTAATGCGCCTGAACGGTGGAGAAATGGTAGTGGGCTTCCTCTATGAGTTCCATCGGAATGCATTTTCGGATCCCAAAAAGCGGAAGCTGCTGGAAGAAGTGGTTGCCGACGTCTTCGGAGTGCCGTACCGCGTCACGTGCGTACGTACCACGAAGGACGAAGTCGGGGCGATAACCGGAGCTTTGCCGGACGACGATGGATTCGTCGACGAGGCCTCGGAACGTTTACGTGAGTTTCATGCAAAGCAACTTGGGAACGGCAGTTCTTGATAAAATAGAGCTAAGCGGGCGTATAGCAAGGCGGACGGTCCGAACACGGACTTGCAGCGCGGACGGAGGTAGCTGAAGTGATCGATCGCAAGATGCTCAAGCAGATCGAGCAAATGCAAGCAAATATGATGAAGGCTCAGGAGGAGCTGGGGGCATCAAAGGTGGAAGGCAGCGCGGGGGGTGGTGCCGTGGTCGTGGTGATGAACGGTCACCAGGAAGTGGAATCGCTGACTATCGATCCCGAATTCGTCGATCCAGACGACGTCGAAACCCTGCAGGACGCGGTTGTTGCCGCTATCCACGACGCGCACGCGAAGGCCATGACGCTGCAGCAGCAGAAAATGGGCTCGGCGACCGGCGGCATGGGCGGTCTGGGCATACCAGGCCTATGAGTGTCGGGCGGCGCCGTCGTAGGATTGCGCTATCAGGCCATCCCGTTGAGGTGCGATAAACCGCCATGCCGTTAACCGTTAAACCCATCACGCGGGTTGTAGATGAGCTGGCACGCCTCCCTGGCATCGGCCCAAAGACGGCGCAGCGGCTGACGTACCACCTTTTGCGCGCCCCGGCGGAGCAGGCTCAGTCACTTGCCGATGCAATCACCGACCTGAAACGCAATGTGGTGCTCTGCTCGCAGTGCTTCAATATCACGGAGCATAGTCCCTGCTCGATTTGCTCCGATCTCGATCGGGACACCACTCGTATCTGCGTGGTTGAGGAGCCGCTGGACGTCGTGGCGATCGATCGGACCGGCCAATATTCCGGGCGATTCCACGTGCTTCACGGTGCGCTGTCTCCAATGGACGGCATTGGCCCGGAGGAGCTAAAAATCCGCGAGCTACTGCAGCGACTGGACCCTGAAAGGGTTCAAGAGGTTATACTCGCCACGAACCCTAACCTCGAAGGCGATGCCACGGCCATGTATCTCACGCGGCTGATACGGCCACTCGGCGTCAATGTCACTCGTCTGGCACGCGGTTTGCCGGTCGGCGGCGATCTAGAATACGCCGATGAAATCACGCTTAGTAATGCTTTGGCCGGAAGAAACCGGCTCTAGGAGGAATAACGGTGTCCGTAAAGATACGTCTGCGTCGAATGGGCGCAAAGCATCAACCAAGTTATCGCATAGTGGTGGCCGACTCGCGATCTCCTCGCGACGGCAGATACATCGATCAGGTGGGCTTTTATAACCCCCTCACCAATCCGGCGGTAATCAACCTCAATCAGGCGAAAGCAGTCGATTGGCTGCGACGGGGAGCGGAACCGTCCGATACGGTTGCGAAATTGTTCAGCAAGTTCAATATCGATCCGCAAACGGTGCGCAAGCCGGGATACGTGCATGTGGAAGCGGAACGCCGCTCGTCAGCACCTACCGGTGCTTCAGCAGCCACTGCCGGCGACAGCGCTACATGACGCGTGCGCTGGTTGACTACGTCGTGACGTCCCTCATAGACCACCCGGACGAAATGAGCATCACGGAAACCGAGGAAGATGCCGTTACCGTCTATCACGTGCACGTCTCGCCCCGCGACATTGGAAAAGTGATCGGGCGACACGGGCGGGTGGCCCGGGCGATGCGCACGTTGCTGAAAGTGTCCTCGATCCAGAACCACACTCGATCGGTTCTCGAGATCGAGTGACGATGCCGGCTGCATCTCGTGACTTCGAGCGACGATCCATGGATGGTTATTGGCGCCATTGCCGGGGCATTCGGGGTGAAAGGCGAAATCAAGGTCACACCGCTCACCGATTTCCCCGACCGTTTTGGGTCCCTTCACTCCGTATTTTTAGGCCCTAAAAACCGCGAGTTCCGCGTGGAGGGCAGCAGGGTGCACGGCGAGCGGATCCTGCTGAAGCTTCAGGGCATCGACACTCCCGAAGCGGTTACCGCACTCGGACATATCGATATCGCCGTACCTCGCTCCGAAGCGGTTCCACTGCCTGAGGGTGCGTACTACCTTGACGAGCTGGTGGGTGTTCGAGTGCGCACGACGGATGATGTTGACCTGGGCACAATCACCGATGTTCTGCGCACCGGAAGCAACGACGTGTGGGTTGTGGAACGGGACGGACACGCGAATCTTATCCCAGCGATCGGCGATGCAGTGCACGAATTAAACGTTCCAATGCGGTATGCAGTCGTCCGGCCGTGGGTGCTGCAATTCGACGATTGACTGAGCTGGTACCGGTTACGGCGAAAGGGCCGAACCGGCTGACGATCGTCACGCTCTTTCCTTCCATGTTTGAGAGCTGGCTTCGGCAGGGTGTTGTGGCGCGTGCAGTCGAGCGAGGCATCGTTGAGGTGGAGCTGGTCGATTTGCGGCCCTTTGGCGTGGGGAAACATCACGTCACTGATGACTACCCCTTTGGTGGCGGGGCGGGCATGGTGCTGAAGCCTGAGCCACTGTTCGACGCTGTGGAATCTTTGGCGCTTCCAACGGGCACGCCGATCACACTGCTAGCGCCCCACGGTCGGACGTTCACTCAATCGGTGGCTGTTGAGCTGTCGGCGAGGGATCGGCTCGTGTTCATAGCGGGTCACTACGAGGGTGTCGACGATCGGGTGCGACAACATCTCGTAACCGATGAGCTTTCGATCGGCGACTATGTGATTTCGGCCGGCGAACTGGCTGCCATGGTTGTTTGCGATGCCGTCGCCAGGCTCATTCCCGGGGCACTGGCCCCCGCTTCAACCCTGGAAGAATCGTTTGCCGATGGGCTGCTGGAATATCCTCAGTACACCAGGCCAGCCGTTTTTCGTGGTTGGGAAGTACCGCCTGTGCTCCTTTCGGGCCATCACGCCCTGGTAGCCGAATGGCGTCGAGCTGAGGCCGAAAGGCTTACCGCAACTCGTCGGCCGGATTTGACGGATGTGGATCGAAAAGAGAGATCCGTCCAAGTTCGAGAGCCCTATGTTTCCCTTCAGGACGGCCAACCTGCCCGCACCGACGACCTGGTTGACGATGCGGGCACCCCGGGGTAGCATGACTCAACTGGGAGAGTAACGTCATGACGGATCCCGATTTCCATTTCGAGCCGCCCAGGCGAACGGAAATGTGGTGCAAGCTGGCGCTGACCATGAGTCAGGCCGCGGCATTGACCGGCGTCTCGGAGAGGCAAATCCAACACTGGATGGATCGCGGTTACGTCCAACCGAGCAGCGAAGGAACGCGCAAGATTAACGGCGACGGTCTTGACGAAGTCGTGCTGATTCGACAGGCGCGTCTTGCCGGTGTGCCGTTACGCAAGGCCGTGCGTATGGCACGAGAGTATTTGCAGTCGGCGCGTGCCGCGGAGACGGATCGTCGACTTTCGGCCTCTGTGCTCACCAATATCGACGCCGGTCTGCGTGGCATTGCAGAGAGCGTGGAGATGCTCGAACGAATTATGCGTGACGCCGGGATAAACGGTGAGAGGTAGTCTACTCAACCGTGCTGCGCTACAATCGTGTACGGTCACACCGACAACCGTATACATGTACTGTTATTCTATAAAGCGGTAGTTGTCTGTTGGTCGAAAAACAGACCTCATTCATGGTTCGATTGGAGAAGGAATACATTGGAGGAACGAGGACGCGACTTCGAGGGAATGGTAAAGCGGTGGAAACGTAACTCGCAAACGGTTGTTGCAGAGTTCAAGCGCCGCAAATACTACACACCGCCGTCGGAACAACGACGGCTGGCGAAGGCGAAGGCCGAAAAGCGCGCGCGTCGGGCGCAAATGAAACGCGAACGGATGGAACGGCGCAACGGGTAGACCGAAACACCAGAATCGCGCTTGAGGTGAAGGGCCGGACGTTCGCTCGTCTGGCCTTTTTGAGCACTCTATCGTCCGCACGAACGCCGAAGATACGAATGTTTTAGACGAGCTATGTCGTCGGTGACGTCAACAGTCACATGAAAGCACTCGCACGTCCGTGATTACTTTCGAGTGACTGAGTCGTTCGAACAGATACCGGAACTTCATGTGGATGCAGAAGAAATGGGATGGCACGATGCCAGCGGACTTCGTCTGGGCGCCGTGTGGATGTGAGTAGCAAGCGCCAATAGGACACGGCTAGTCCCGGACTTGGTCAAAATGCTTGCATTGCTATTGACTCGCGGAATATCTGTGCATTGACAAAATAGGACGCACGTACTAATATGAAGACGTCCCTCGACCATATGGGCTTTATTGGAGGAGTATATGATCGATGCATTGGCGGAGTCGCCTGCCTCAATGCTTGTTCAGCGTCTTCAGCGAGGTGCGGATCTCCTGTTTGATATGGAGCAGCGGGGCGACTTCGGAGATGAATACGAGCGGTTTCTGAATCACTTCGTGCGTCTTCTCGGTGAGTACGAGGAATCGTTTACCGCCTGAGACCGGACCTTAGTCCCTCCATTTCCTGGACTCCTGGCTAGTAGGGCTGAACGCAATATGTGCTAGTTTGGAGTACATGAATACACAAGATGCACGACGCGAGATGCAAGCACTGGCTGACGAGGGATTGGTCATTGTCCGCCGCCTGGGCGATGGCAAAGCACTCTCGTTGAGTGAGCGCAATAGCCTGAGGCGGATGGCGAACGAGGCCCGCTCGCTGCTGTCGGAAGCAGGATATCCGGGTGAAGCGGTTTGGCGCGGACTGCAGCGAGCAAGTATTGGTACAGACACGAATTTCGATTCGCATGACGCCTCATATTGGCAGGATGTAATCCAAGAACTGGAGCACGGTGGCGATACACTGGCGTCGCTCGATTCGGCTCCATCGCACCGGGACGTCGACTTTCACATAGTGGGTTGAGCCGGCGCCGCTCTGGTGACCCGTCAATTTGAGAGGAAAGCGGAGCGTCCTTGCCGCTAGCCGACTTTGAACTAGATCCGCAACAGCGCGAGGCGGTGTATTACTCGGGAAACGC
This sequence comes from uncultured Chloroflexia bacterium, assembly GCA_963737125.1. Lineage (GTDB taxonomy): Bacteria > Chloroflexota > UBA5177 > UBA5177 > UBA5177 > JANWJD01. Next base: position 1,505,243 of record CAVTRL010000001.1, read on the forward strand.
GCTGGAGGTCCTTGCCGGTCCCGGCAGCGGAAAAACGCGGGTCGTCACACATCGAATTGCGCGCCTCGTGCTCGAATACCGCGCACCCCCAGATCGGATCGTGGCCCTTACCTTTACGAATCGTGCGGCCGCGGAGATGCGATCGCGCGTGAAGGAGCTACTTGGCACCGACACGCTGGTGTCGGCAGGTACCTTCCACTGGCTGTGCGCCGGCTTGCTACGGCGTTGGGGAAGATCCATTGGGATTCGGCCAAACTTCTCAGTTCTGCGGACGGGAGAAGCTAATAGAGCGCTGGCCGCTGTTCTGGCTGAGACGGGTGGCTCGCGTGGTCTCCCGATTGCCACCGCTGCCTTACTGATGAGTGCCTGTAAAAGTGGCCTTGAGATCGTGGACGCAGCCGCCAGGTATGGCGTCGCCAGTGACACGGCCCGGGAGCTTCTAGGGACGTACGATCGTTCCTTGCGGGCGTTGAATGCCCTCGATCTCGATGACTTGCCCTATCTTGCGCTTCAAGTACTTCGTCAGCACGAGCGCGTCAAACTGGCGTGCGTCGCGAGGATCGACGAACTCCTGGTCGACGAATATCAGGACACAAACCTGGTGCAGCAGGACCTGGTCTTCCTCCTTGCGCCTCCGACGGGAACTACGGTCGTGGTTGGCGATGAAGACCAATCGATATATGGGTGGAGGTTCGCCGACGCCCGCGGGTTCTCGCGCTTCGCCCAGCAGTTTCCCGAACGTCGAATTGTGACGCTTGAACGCAGCTACCGCCATTACAAGTACGTTGGCCGAGCGGCCAACGCATTGATCGCGCATAACACGCAACGCACCGCGAAGCGTATCCGAACGAGTCTTCCGGCTGGAGATCGCCCAGTCTGCTTCGCGGCAGCGAACGAGCAGGACGAAGCGCAGTGGATAGCGCAACGCATCCTGCAACTCACCGAACGAGGGACTGTCCAGCCTGACAATGTGGCCGTTCTCTACCGGACGAACACACAGTCACGGCCGATTGAAGACGCGTTGGTGGCGCGAGGGTTTCCCTACAGGGTGCTTTCGGGTCAAAGCTTCTACCAGCGCCCGCACGTGCAGCGAGTGATAAGTTTGTTGCGATTGGCGGTGGAGGAGTCGGACGACGTCGCGATGCTCAACCTGCTAGCGTCCGTTCGCGGCATTGGACCGCAACGTCTCAATGAACTTCGGGATGGTGCTATCGATGCTCGGGTGTCTCTCTACAAACTTGTGGAAAACCGGAGCGAAAAAAACGACGTGCCGGCGCGCGTCGCATCAGAGGTTCGCGCGCTACTGGACGACATTAGCAAGGTTCGAAATGCCCGGAAGCAGTCCTTATTGATCGTGTGCTCGCTTGCCGCCGAAAGCGTACTCGGAACATACGATCGGAACGGCTTGGCCACCGACGCAGTACGCGACGACCTGGAGGAATTGAGATCGGTTGCGGCTGGCCGTATGAAGGCGCGCGCAACACTGCGATCGTTTACCGACGCTATCGCGATCGAGGAGCCGTCGCACGGCTCGGGAAGCGGCACATGTCTCCTCTCGTTGCATGCCGCGAAAGGGTTGGAATTCGAAGCGGTGTTTATAACGGGTCTGGAAGAAGGCTTGCTTCCCCACACCAAATCGCTTCATCGCGGAGCCGATGTCGAAGAGGAGCGGCGGCTTTGCTATGTTGGCATAACGAGGGCGCAGCGACGACTGTATCTCTCGTACGCACGACAGAGATCTCTGGCTGGGAGCGCGGTTACCGGTCAGCCGAGCAGATTCCTGGAGGAGATCGGCACGAACAATATGACGCTCGAGGCATCCACTGCTCGATCGGCGCGAGCACGTTTGTCGAGCACTTATCCGGGGGCCCGGGTGTCGCATGCTCGATGGGGGAGCGGTACGGTCACGATGGTCGAAGGAGACGCCGCCGGCGGCTTGGCCACTATCAGATTTGACTCGGTTGGTGAAAAGCGGCTTCAGCTGCGCCACGCTCCGCTGCGTCAGATTACGGAAGGCGGCGATGTCACTGCCCGCTGAGGAAGAGTCAGTCGAGACGCGGCGCCGTCGTCCATCGCTTATGACGATCCTTCTGTCGGTCCTCCTGGTGCTGGCTCTCATTGTCGGCGCACTCGAGATTTTGCCTTCCGACTACTACATTCTGATGCCGGGAGATGCGCTGCCCGTGGCGCCGATGATCACCATCCCGCATCATCCAGTTCAAGGTAAACCGGATTCACTCCTGCTCACCGACGTGTCCTTCATAAAAGCGGATCACTTGCTTCAGCAGGTATACGGAATGCTCGATCCCAACGCCGATCTCGAAAAGCCGCAGCAATTCTCGGGCGGCCTATCACAGTCGCAATATCTAAAGTTGAACGCCGGGCTCATGAACGACAGTACGCACGAGGCGGAAGCCGCCGCGCTCAACACAGTCCCGGGGTATCGACCGACGTACGCGCGTACTGGACCGCGAATCGTCTTCCTGGTGCCCAAGACGCCGGCATCGTCGGTGCTACGTGCAGGCGACGTGGTGGAATATGTCAATGGAAAGCGCGTGACGCGCGCTACGCAGGTCGCTCCGATCGTCCATCGAGTGTCGCCCGGCGCTGCCGTGCATCTTCGCATTCTGCGGAAAGGCAAGCTGATATCCGTAAACACTCGTACTGTCCCATCGACCAACGGGACGCCGGATAAGCACGGAAAAACTGCGCTCATCGGAATTGAGGTCGAAGATCAGCTGAAATTTCCCGTGCAAATCCATATCAACGCCGGGGACATCGTGGGGCCGTCGGCGGGATTGATGTTCGCACTCGGCATCATTCAGCGCCTGTCGAAAACCGACATAACGCACGGCTGCAAGATCGCCGGTACCGGAACAATCGATGCGACCGGAGCGGTTGGTGCGATCGGTGGAGCGAAACAGAAGATCGTGGCAGCCCGCGACGCTGGGGCAAAATACTTTCTGGTTCCCGATGTCCCGGAGAACGTTGATCCGGCGCGGGCCAACCATGGATCAGTCACGGTCGTTCCAGTGAAGTCGCTGCGCCAGGCGTTGACGTTTCTCTCTCACCTTGCGCCGTGTCGGTAGGGAGCCACGTAGGCCTAACCCTGAAATAAGTCGGGTTACTTCGCGGTCTTACGCTTCAAGTCCAGCTTGCGTGCGGTTTTGAGGTGCTTGTGCCACGCCACTTTTTTGCGCTTGTTCAAATCTCTGCCCCTTTCACAATCGGTTGATCGTCTTCTGACGCCCATTCTCGCATGTCGTGCGATTCTTGCCTATCGAAACTTTGTAGGCTCGTCAACTTTTATCAGCCGTGCGTATACTTGGACGCTGTGCTCGGAACGACCGAAAGACGAAAGGTGCCTGGATGTCAGTACTGGGGGGACTCGTGGGAGCGGCGATCGCGTCGATTGTCATGGCCATCATCCTGGTTCCCGCGACTAATAACCTGACCGGCGTGACGCGGGAGGTAGCCCTGGCGGCGCTACTCGTATTTTCGTTTCTCCTGGGTTTGATAACCGGCTCGGCAGTAGGCCGCCGTGCCCGATTTGCCGGAGGTCGAGTCCGCCTGTTCTCGGCGCTGGCTGGAGCGGTTTGCGGTGGTCTGCTGGGCGCCGCTACGTTCTTCGGCTTGACCGCTGCGTACGTGCGAGACTACGCAATATGGCCGTCGAACGTCGTCGACGTGGTAGTTGCCGTGGTCTCGCTGCCGGTACTTGCCGCCCTTGGTTTATGCGTCGGATCAGCTGCCGGCTTCGCCGTTGGCGGAGTTACCGGTGTCACCCTGGCGATTGTCGTCCCGAAACGAAGGCAGTAGATCGCGCCTGATCGTGCGTTGACCGCTGGGGGTGTCCTTGAGGTCAAGCCCAGTCGCATTGAGTGTGGCGCGAAGCTCGTCCGCTCGTTTCCAGTCTTTCTCGGCACGCGCCCGGGCACGGTCGTCCAGGAGCCTCCGCTGTTCCTCCGACGTCTCGACCAGGCAATGGGCCATGGCGAGGAGATCGAGTGCAAGAACCGAATCGAAGTCGGCTATGAGGCTGGCCTTTTCCGAGGCAGTAAGTTTCGATCCGAGGGTCTCGTGTAGCACGGCTACGGCAACCGGCATGTCCAGGTCACGATTGATAGCCTCGTGAAAGCGCTCTGCCAACCTCTCCGCCTCGGAAGAACGTTGATCCGTGTGGGGCTCATCCACAATTTCCGCGACGGCCTCCCACAGGCGGTACAGCCCTGTTTGAGACGCGGCCAGAGCGTCCCAGCTAAAGCTAAGAGGGGTTCGGTAGTGCGCTTGTAGGGTGAAATAGCGAAACGACAAGGGATGAATGCCTCGGTGCATGAGGTCCGACACGGTGAATATGGTACCGCTCGACTTGCTCATCTTTTCGTCGTCGCCAATTTGCAGGAAGGCATTATGGAGCCAAAATCGCGAGAAGCGGCAGCCGGTGGCTGCTTCACTCTGAGCGATCTCATCCTCGTGATGCGGGAAGATATGATCCTCCCCACCCGTGTGAATGTCGATCTCAGGCCCGAGTAGGCTGATGGCCATGGCCGAGCACTCGAGATGCCAACCGGGTACCCCTGGCCCCCATGGACTGGCCCACTGCATGATTTTGTCCGGTTCGGCCCTGCGCCACACGGAAAAGTCCGCCGGCGACCGCTTGCCCTCCCCGACTTCCACCCGGTGCCCGCCTATTAAGTCTTCAATTGAGTTTCCAGAGAGCGCACCATATCCGGAGAAGCGCGAGACGTCGAAGTACACGTCCCCATCGACCGCGTAGGCGTAGCCCCGGTCCACGAGCTGCTCGATGAGCCTGAGCATTGGCTCGATGAACTCGGTGGCTCGCGGCGAGTATTCCGGGGACTGAATATTGAGCCGGCGCGCGTCCTCCAGAAAAACGTCGGTAACGTGCCGCGCGATATCCCAGGGCGACGAGTTCTGCGAGCGTGCCGCCGCCTCGATCTTGTCCAGGCCGATGCTAAGGGTGTCGTTTGTCAGGTGGCCGACGTCGGTTATGTTGCGCACCTGCTTTACGTCGTAACCGTTGTACAACAGTACGCGCCGGAGCGTATCGGCGAAGATGTAGGCCCTAAAATTCCCGATGTGCGCGTAGCTGTAGACGGTGGGGCCGCAGGTGTACATCTTGACGCGGCCGGATTCGATCGGTTCAAATCGCTCGAGTTGACGTCCAAAGGAATTCGTCAACATGAGCGGACGCGGTGAATGCACCTGTATCTCCTCGCGCAAAGTCGCGCCATTTTAGCAGGCAGAACGGCGACAGAATCGCTTGAGTGGGAAGGGCTCCCCGCGTATAGTTATGACGACGGTGATTGCCGCAGCCGAGGAAAAGCATGCGACCCGACCCACGAGAACAGCCCGATCGAGACGCCTCCGGACGAATCATTTACCTTGGCGATGTGCGGCGTCGGAAGCTGTCCAGGAGGCAAGCGCCGGACTCAGATTATCTCGGCGCGACGGCTCTCCTGGCACTTGCCGGGTGGGCGGTCTGGGCGGCCGTGGTGTTCAACGTCGCTCCCAGCAAGCTCCTGACCTACCTTGCATTCTTCGCACCGCTAGCCGTAGCACTGACAGCCACCGGTACAATCGTCGCGTCGCTTCTGGAGCGGAGGCGACACTCATTCGTAAGCTGGCGTGTAGCGTTTCGGCGGGGCGCGGGATTCGCCGCCGTGGTTATTCTCAATGGAGCCTTTCTTGCCGCACACCGGTGGTCGGTCGTCTTGATAGCCGTCAGTGTGCTGGCAGTCATCGTGGCCGATATGGTCGCGGGACGGCACGGATGAGTGTTTCGGTCGCCTAAATCGGCACTACGGTCCGTTCCCGTTTGAGTTCCAGCCGTATGCTCTTCCTGATGCGGTGGGCATCGCCACAGGCACGCGGGTCCGTGCCGCATCGTCCGCACGGCCCGTACCGACAATCGTCCGTGGTGCCGGCAGCGAGCGACTTCTCCCACTCGCTCCAGAGAAAGGATGGGTCGACCCCGGCATCAACATGCGACCAGGGCAATTGCTCGTCACGCGATCGGGCACGGCGTGTGTACCACTCGGGCTGCAGGCCCTCATGGTGAAGTGCCTCCATCCAGATATCGTATCGAAAGCACTCCCGCCAGCCGTCGAACCGAGCACCGTTTTCCCAGGCACGCTGAATCACGTCGCCGATCTTGCGATCACCACGCGAGAGTACTGCCTCAACTTCACTCGAGTCATACTCATTCCAGCTGATTTTCAAGCCATGCATTCGGGACCCACGCTGCAGGATTTGCTGGTGTCGCTCGACGACTGAGCGCGCCTCCTGTCCCACCCACTGAAACGGTGTATGTGGCTTGGGCACGAAGGTAGACACGCCGACATGGACCGCGGCCGCTTTGCCATGATAATTGCGCCCGATCTGCAGCACTCGTTTTGCGAGCGTGCAGATGGCCGCTACATCGGCGTCGGTTTCTGTCGGCAGCCCGATCATGAAATACAGTTTGATAGTTCGCCAGCCCCGGCTGAACACGACATCGGCGGTTTGCAGCAGCTTCTCGTCTGGAATGACCTTGTTGATGACGTTCCGTAACCGTTCGGTGGCGGCCTCGGGAGCAAACGTGAATCCTGATTTCTTGCCGTCCTTGATGGCATCCGCCAGCCCAACGGAGAACGACTCGATCCGGAGCGACGGGAGTGCGACCGATATTCCTTCGCTGCAAAATTCCTGCGAGGCGCTCTGGACGATCTGCTCGATCTGGCTGTGATCGCTGCTGCTGAGCGAGAGCAAGGAAATCTCGCTGTATCCGCTGTTGCCGAGCGCCGCGGCACTCAACGTCTTGATTTGCTCTGCGTCCCGTTCCCTCACCGGCCGAGTGACCATCCCCGCCTGGCAGAACCGGCAGCCGCGGGTACAGCCGCGAACGATTTCGATTTGCGCCCGAGCGTGAATCGGTCGCATGGACGGTACAATCGGAGCCTTCGGGTACCATTCCGGTTTCAACTCGGATACGTAGCGTTTGCGAACCGGGAGCTGCGGGCCGGTCAAATGCACGGACTTTCCGTCGGAAGCCGGTGTTTCCTCGTATAGAGACGGCACGTACCATCCAGGGATCGTGGCGATCTGAGGTAAGATGACCGATCGCCGCGCCCCCGGACCGTGGTCCCGGCGCACGCGTCGTATCGATTCCAGTAAGTCGATCATGGCTTCCTCGCCGTCCCCGATGCAGAAGGCATCGATGAAAGCTGACATTGGCTCGGGGTTATAAGCGGCATGGCCGCCGGCCACAATAAGTGGGTGATGGTCTAATCGGTCCCGCGACCTCAGCGGAATGCCCGACAAATCGAGCATTGTGAGGACGTTGGTGTAAACCGTCTCGTACCCGAGGGAGAAGCCCATGACGTCAAAGTCGCCGCATGGACGCTTGGATTCGAGACTGAAAAGCGGCATCCCAGCCGCTCGAAGCTCCGCTTCCATATCCGGCCAGGGCGCGTACACACGTTCGCACAGGTACTCCGCGCGGTTGTTCAACACGGTGTAGAGGATCTGCACGCCGGAGTTGGACACACCGAGCTCGTACGCGTCCGGATAACTTAGAAGTACCCGTAGATCGACGGCCGAGTGGTCCTTGACCACTGCGTTCCACTCACCACCGGTGTATCTGGCCGGTTTCTTGACGCGTCCCAAAATAGATTCGAGAGCAAGAAGATCGATCAATGGCGTACCAGTCTACGTGGATGGATCAGGCGGATGGGATCTGGCCGCCGTGTGCGGGATTATACCAGTGCTCAGGTATATTTACTTTGGCCGGCGGGGGCTCACGAGGAGGTGGTTACCTTGAAACTTCAAGAGTATATGGGCAAAGAGCTGCTGCGAGAGTTGGGCGTACCCGTTCCACAGGGTAGGGTGGCTTCTACTCCAGAAGAGGCAGCAGATATTGCACGGGGATTGGGAGCCGTTGCGGTAAAGGCGCAGGTTCTGGTGGGTGGACGAGGCAAAGCGGGCGGCATAAAACTAGCCAACGATGCGGACCAAACACGGCAAGCCGCCGAAGACATCCTCGGTATGGATATAAAGGGCTTGACAGTCGAGAAGGTACTCGTCGAGCAACAGGTAGTCATCGCGCAGGAGTATTACGCCGGAATCACGTTGGACCGATCTCGCCATTGTTACATCCTGATGCTGAGTTCCATGGGGGGCATTGATATCGAGGACGTAGCGGCCACAAGTCCCGATGCCATTATCCGGACCTGGATCGATCCCGCGTACGGATTGCTCCCGTTCCAAATTCGTGATGCGATGTTTAGCGCCGGCTTCGATCGAGCTGCATTCGGAGATCTTCAGCGGATCATCGCGGGCCTCTACGAGCTGGTTGTCCGCAAAGACGCACTGCTGGCAGAAATCAATCCGCTCGCGGTGACGGAAGACGGGCGAGCCATCGCCGCCGATGCCAAGGTGGATCTCGACGACAGCTCCCTATTTCGACATCCCGAGCTCGCTGCGCTTCAGTCCGAGTCCATCGGGGACCCGCTCGAGCGGATGGCCAGCGAAAAGGGTTTCGCCTACGTTCGTCTCGACGGAGACATCGGCATTATCGGTAACGGCGCCGGTTTGGTGATGATGACACTTGACGTCGTGAAGTCCGTGGGAGGAAGTCCCGCGAATTTCCTCGACATAGGCGGCGGGGCGCGCGCCGAGGTAGTGCGGAACGCCATAGATGTATTGCTCGCCGACGAGAACGTGCGAGGCATAGTCATCAACATTTTCGGCGGCATTACTCGTGGCGACGAGGTGGCGAAGGGTCTCCTGGAAGTCGCGGCCGCACGCGAAATACCAGTTCCGGTAGCAATACGGCTCGCCGGTACCAGGGAAGCTGAAGCTCGGGAATTGTTGGAAGGCTCGGCATTCACGCCCGCCCCGGATCTGGTGAGCGCGACGCGCTCGGTACTCAGCCAAATCGAAGAACGATCCGTTCAGGCGGCGGGAGGGACGCGGTAGTGGCCATTCTCATTGACGAAAGTACACGCCTGTTGGTGCAGGGCATGACCGGGCGCGAAGGTAGTTTTCACACCTCACAGATGCGCGCGTATGGCACGAATGTCGTCGCGGGCGTTACACCGGGAAAGGGTGGAACGGATGTCGATGGGATACCGGTGTTCGATACGGTCGCACAGGCAGTGCACGAAACGGACGCCAACGCGGCAGTGATTTTCGTGCCGGGACGGTCGGGCGCTGATCCGGTGATGGCGGCTGCTGACGCCGGAATACCGCTCATCGTATCGATTACCGAGCATATCCCCGTGCAGGATGAGGTCAGACTGTTTCGTTTCGTGCGGGAGCGCGGCTCCAGACTGATTGGCCCTAATTGCCCGGGATTGGTGAGCTCCGGCAAGTGCAAAGTCGGGATCATGCCGAATCAGCTCTTCATGGAGGGGCATGTGGGGGTTGTGTCGCGAAGTGGGACGCTGACTTACGAGATGGTTAACGAGTTGACCGGTCGTGGTATCGGCCAGTCCACCACTGTCGGCATTGGCGGCGATCCCGTGATAGGCACGTCATTCACGGAGGCACTGGCGCTTTTCGACGCGGATCCGGACACTCACGTCATCGTGCTCATCGGTGAAATCGGCGGGACGGACGAGGAGGATGCCGCTGCCTATATCGGGAGTCGGTCGGGGAAACCGGTCGTGGCCTTCATCTCCGGCCGAACCGCTCCTCCGGGCAAGCGAATGGGACACGCGGGGGCGATCATTACCGGAGGAGTGGGCGGCCCACAACACAAAGTAGAAGCATTTGCCTCCGTTGGGGTGCCGGTAGCCGACTCGATCAGCGACATCGCAGACCGGGTGCAGGCGCTACTCGCATCGCCGATAGGGAGCTGAGGCTGGGGCGAATTCCTGCCCGCGGGCCACCGTCACGCGTTTGGGTCCAGTTCCAATTTCACCGGAGACATCCACTTGACTGACACCGGTACGGCTGACGAGCGAGGAAATCTCGATCAACGCCCGCCCTACTACGATATCGGCGCCGGGAGCTACAAAGAGCCTCCGGGCTCGTTTCCGTTCACGCGCGGTATCTATCCGGACATGTACAGACGTCGCCTCTGGACGATGCGGCAGTATTCCGGGTTCGGGACCGCGCGGGAGACCAATGAGCGATTCCAATATCTCCTGGCCCAGGGACAGACCGGGCTAAGCACAGCATTCGATCTCCCGACGCAAATGGGATACGACTCCGACAATCCGAGAGCGGCCGGCGAAGTGGGTCGGGTCGGAGTTGCGATTGACAGTCTGGCAGATATGGAAACGCTGCTGACCGACATTCCCCTTGACCGGGTCAGCACGTCCATGACCATCAACGCGACGGCGTCGGCGCTCCTGCTGCTCTACCAGCTCGTTGGCGAGCGCCACGGCGTCGCCGGGAGCGCCCTGCACGGGACCGTTCAGAACGACATTCTGAAGGAATATGCGGCCCGCGGCACGTACATCTACCCGATTCGACCATCCATGAAGCTCGTCACAGACCTGATGGCCTATGCGCGGCAACACTTGCCACAGTGGAATACGATCAGCATCAGCGGGTACCACATGCGGGAAGCGGGCTCCACGGCGGTCCAAGAAATCGCGTTTACCCTTGCCGATGCCACTGCATATGCCTCGGCCGCCGTCGACGCCGGTCTGGAGGTTGACGACTTCGCTCCCAACCTCAGCTTTTTCTTCAACGCGCACAGCGATTTTTTCGAGGAAGTCGCCAAATTCCGCGCCGCTCGACAACTTTGGGCCGAGATCATGCGGAGCCGGTTCGAAGCTCGAAATCCACGGTCTCTCCTGATGCGTTTCCATACGCAAACGGCAGGTTCGACGCTCACCGCCCAGCAGCCGCTCAATAACGTGGTGCGGGTCTCGTTACAAGCGCTTAGCGCGGTGCTGGGAGGCACTCAGAGCCTCCATACCAATGGCTACGACGAAGCACTGTCACTGCCGACCCGGGAAGCCGCCACGCTCGCTCTGCGCACGCAGCAAATCCTGGCCCACGAAACCGGCGTAACTGCTACCGCCGACCCGCTGGGTGGTTCCTATCTGGTGGAGCGACTCACCGATGAGCTGGCCGAGCAGGCACGTGCGCTGTTGGATCGTATCGACGATATGGGCGGAGCTGTGGCCGCGCTCGAAAGTGGGTTCATGCAAAACCAGATCGAAGAATCGGCATATCGATTCCAGCAGGCGGTCGACCGCGGTGAAAAACGCATCATCGGCGTGAATCTCCATGCGGAGATGGGAAGCGTCGCGCCACAGGTCCTCTCCGCCGACCCGGCCCTTGAACAACAGCAGCGGGCCTCTCTCACTCGCCTGCGGGCAGAAAGAGATGGGACGGCGGTACAACGAGCGCTGGATCGTCTCCGGGAGGCGGCGCGGAATGGAGAAAACGTGCTTTATCCGCTTAAAGAGGCGCTATCGGTCTATTCGACAATCGGCGAAGTTTCGGACGCTCTGAGGACAGTTTTTGGCTCGTTTGACGCTCGGGTGCGAGCGTGACCGACCTGAAAGACTCGACTGCGTCCGGTGACGAGGTTTACGCGCACCAGTCTCCTCGCGAAAAGCTGGATCGCCTTTATCACGAGAGCCTCCATCCAGCTGGTGAAGCGACGGAAGCGAGGCAGCATGACCGGGGCAAACTGACGGCAAGGGAGCGTCTCGATCTTCTGCTCGATGCCGATTCGTTCGTGGAGCTCGATCGATTCGTGACACATCGGGCGCAGGGCTTTGGGTTGGAAAAAAAGGTGTACCTGGGCGACGGAGTGGTGACCGGCCACGGCACCGTGGACGGACGCCAGGTCTTTGTCTTTTCGCAAGATTTCACGGTATTCGGCGGCTCACTTGGCGAAGCCTACGCCGAAAAGATCATGAAGGTGATGGATCTCGCCATGCGTATGGGCGCACCCGTCATCGGCATCAATGATTCCGGCGGGGCGCGCATTCAGGAAGGAGTCGTAAGTCTCGGAGGATACGCGGAGATATTTTGGCGCAACGTCATGGCATCGGGTGTCATACCGCAAATCTCCGTCGTGGCGGGACCGTGCGCGGGCGGGGCCGTGTATTCGCCGGCCATTACCGATTTCATTTTTATGGTCCGCGACATTTCCTACATGTTCATTACCGGGCCGGATGTGGTGCGGACTGTGACCGGCGAAGAAGTCTCCTTCGAGGATTTGGGCGGAGCCGGCACGCACGCCACGAAGAGTGGAGTGGCACACTTCGCGGCAGATTCCGAAGAGCAGGTTTATGAAGACGTGCGTTTATTGCTTTCGTTCCTCCCATCGAACAACCTGGACGATCCACCTCGGGTACAGACATCGGACGATCCCGCCAGAACCAGTGCGGTGTTGGCGTCCCTGATCCCCGATTCGCCGAACAAGGCGTACGACATGAAGACTGTCATTACCGAGCTCGTGGACGACGGCCAGTTTCTGGAAGTGCAGGACTCGTACGCCCGAAACATCATCATCGGTCTGGGGCGCATGGACGGCGAGACCGTTGGAATCGTGGCTAACCAGCCGGAACACCTGGCAGGTGTCCTCGACATCGCGTCTTCGGAAAAAGCTGCCAGGTTCGTCCGCTTCTGCGATGCGTTCAATATCCCACTCATCACGCTGGTCGACGTGCCGGGCTTCCTGCCGGGTACATCTCAAGAGCACGGTGGGATCATTCGTCATGGCGCGAAGCTTCTATACGCCTTTGCTGAAGCCACCGTGCCGAAAATTACGGTTATTACGAGGAAGGCGTACGGCGGTGCGTACGACGTGATGGCATCCAAGCACATTCGAGCCGACGTCAACCTTGCCTGGCCAGGGGCTGAAATCGCCGTTATGGGACCGGACGCCGCCGTGAAGATCATTCACAGACGCGAGTTATCGGAAACGGCGGACGATGGTGAGCGAGTTAACCGACTGATCGCTGACTACAAAGAGCGCTTCGCAAATCCATTCATCGCCGCCGCGCGAGGATACGTCGACGATGTCATTCGACCGGAGGACACCAGACCTGCCCTTGTTAACGCATTGAAGATGACAAAGAACAAGCGATCCTCGCTGCCGCCCAAAAAGCACGGCAACATTCCACTGTAGGGAGGCAACGTGGAACTGGATAAGGTTGAAGACGAACGACAGACACATGCGGTCGTGCTCGCGGCTGTATCCGCCTACATGACGGCCGATCAGACGCCCGAAGGCAGCAAGGAAGCACCGAATCACTGGAGGGATGTTGCCCGAATTGAGGCGTGTGGTTTGGCGGTTAGCGACCGGCGGCATCCACGCCCGAGGCGGACGGGGCTCTAGTGTTCCGAAAAGTTCTGATTGCAAATAGGGGTGAGATCGCCGTGCGCATTATCCGCACGCTGCGTGAAATGGGCATTGTTTCGGTTGCAGCCTATTCGGACGCCGATCGACATGCCCTTTTCACGGCAACCGCAGACGAGTCGTATCACCTCGGTCCGTCGCCGGCGGCCCTTAGCTATCTCGATGTCGACGCGGTACTAGCGGTGGCGCGCCGCGCCGGCGTGGATGCGATCCATCCCGGATACGGCTTCCTGTCCGAAAACGTTCAATTCGCGAAAGCGGTGGAAGAGTCCGGCATAGCTTTTATCGGTCCATCGCTCGGTGCCTTGAGGACCATGGGCGACAAAGTAGCGGCCAGGGCCGCGGTTTCGGAACTGGGCGTACCTCTCGTCCCGGGATCGGAAGGCGAAGTGACGGGTCTGGGGGACGCGCGCGCGGTAGGCCGGCGGATCGGTTACCCGCTGGCCGTCAAAGCTTCCGGTGGCGGAGGAGGACGAGGAATTCGCGTGGTGTGGAAGGAGGAGGAACTCGCGGATGCGCTGGAGGCTGCCAGACGCGAAGCACAAAGTTACTTCAAAAACCCCGGGCTGTACGTCGAGCGCTACTTCCCCGAGCCACGACACGTGGAGGTCCAGGTGCTGGGAGATCGCCGCGGGACACTTGTCCATCTGGGCGAACGAGACTGCTCGCTGCAGCGCAGGCACCAGAAGTTGATCGAGGAGAGCCCGAGTCCCGCGGTGAACCCGAACCTGAGATCCCGCCTGGGTGCCGCTGCCTTGAGCGCCGCCCGGAGCGTTGCGTACGACAGTGCCGGCACGGTGGAGTTCTTGCTCGCTCCCGACGGCGACTTTTACTTTCTGGAAATGAACACGCGCATCCAGGTCGAACACCCGGTCACTGAAACCGTCACCGGAACCGATCTGATTCGCGAAATGATACTGTCGGCAGCGGGCGAGCGCATTAGCCTGACTGACGATGTGGAATATTTACGCGGGCACGCTATCGAGGTACGAATCAATGCTGAGGATCCGCGTAATCAATTCCGCCCCACCCCCTCTGCAATCGAGTCGTATCGTGAACCGGGCGGGCCTGGCACGCGTGTCGACTCAGGAGTGAGCGCGGGCTATAGTATTCCACCGGACTATGATTCGCTGATCGCGAAGCTGATTTGTTGGGCGCCAACGCGAGAAGAGGCGCGAGCGCGTACGCTCCGGGCGTTGCACGAGTACTCCGTGGTTGGTCCGGCGACGACGATTGGCTTTGCAGACGCGGCACTACGACACCCGGTCTTCGCCGCGGGTGACGTGACGACGTCGTTTATGGACCGTTTCGGCGATGGAATCGTGGAAAACATGCGCGACACCCCAAGCGGATCCCTGGTGAGCGCTTCCACCGAAAGCGGAGATTTCCGGTCGTTTGAAGTAGAAGTCGACCGACGGCTGTTTCGCGTTCGAGTCAAGGAGGAGCAGTCCACCACCAGTCACTCCGGTCGAAATGTCAATCGTTCTCGATCGCAAAAGGCCCGTCCTGTGGAGAGCGGCCCGGAACTTATCAGCCCCATGCACGGGACAGTGGTCGGCGTGCACAAGCAGCCGGGAGACCAGGTGCAGTCCGGCGAAGCAGTTGTTACGCTCGAGGCCATGAAAATGGAAAACGATATCCGAGCCCATAAAGCTGGAACCGTCGTACGCGTTATGGTGCAGATCGGGGAAAGCGTGGAGTCGGGACAGGGGTTACTCCGCATCGAATAACCTGACACCCACACCGGGCGCTCCGAGTTAGAGCTGACGTCGGTGTAATATGAGGTGTTGCGGCGACTGATTCGTCTCACCGGTGCGCCCGGCTTCCGTCGAAGTGCCATGCACGTCCGAGACCTGACGACGAACACCGTTACTCGTGGTCTACTTTGGAGGTAGGGGGACTTCCCTGGCATGATCGAGCACCAAGTTTTTCAAGCGGTACCGGCATTTCGCACGTATCACGAGACAGTCCACCGGGCGACCTCGAGCGCACCGGAGTTCATTGATCTTACAGAGGACGTTCAGGGTGTCCTTGCACGATCGGCCATATCAACCGGAATCGTCGTGATTTTCTCCCGGCACACCACCGCCGCCATAAAGATCAACGAAAGCGAGCCGGAACTCTTGAAGGATATGGCGTTGTTTCTTTCGGGGATCGCTCCGATCGACCGGGAGTATCATCACAACAACTTTGACGTGCGCACGGTGAATATGGAGCCGGGCGAAGCTCCGAACGCGCACGCTCACTGTCAGCACCTCTTGCTCAGCGCAAGCGAAAGCGTGCCGGTGGTGGCTGGACGAATGGTGCTTGGAAGGTGGCAGCGCGTCTTTCTGATCGAGCTGGACCGCGCTAAATTGCGACAGGTTTCGATTCAGGTGATTGGAACTTAGAAGGGTTCCAGACCTGACGCTTTCGTGAGCGCGACTCGTAGTGCTTTCGGGCTACTCTTCCCACTCGTCGACCGGTTTGACGACGCTTTCCAGAAACGTTTGGGACAGATCTTCGATCTGGTCGATAACTTCCACGATTGGTTCGCCTTCGACCATATCCTCGCCTTCAACCTCCAGATACCGGAAAATGTCGGCTAGCTGATTTCGAAGGTCACGGAGACGGTTGTACGAGTCGAGATACGGGCCACTGAGATCCGGGGTGTCGTGGATCGTTTCCATCTCGCATTTGCCGCAAATGGGCGGGAAGCCACGCCAACGCTGCTGGCCGAGTGGTCCCCCACAAATATCGCACGTGAACTCTTTCGGTTCCGTTGTCATCCACTCATTCCTTCGTGCCCCTGCGCACTGGCGTCCATACACTCTCTGCCGCTCAGTTAGTCGGGGCCGACCGCTCAAGCGGGGCTGAAAGAACCTAGCACAACTGATCGAGATCCAGTGGGGAGGCCGTATCCGGGTGTAACGTACCGAGCTTCATGAACCGTGCGCTCGCCTCAACAGCGAGACCATCATCACGGCGTATATAGCCTACGATGTCCGCCAGTCGCGGCGACTCATGGCTCAAGCGGGCGCTCACCACTATCGTTTCGCCGGCATGCACAGCCTTTCGGTAGCGTACGTTCATGCGAACGGTGACGCCGCGCAGGCCGGCAAAAAAAAGCGTGTAGGCCATTGCCTCGTCAAGCAGCGCGGCGAGAATCCCGCCGTGGATAACGCCCTGCCAGCCCTGATGCCATTGATCCGGTGTGAATGTGGCCGACACTTCACCGTCCGCGTAGCCGAAGTGTAACCGCAATCCGTGTGGGTTGTGAGGGCTGCAGACGAAGCAGTGGTTTCCCGGTGACTCTACGACTCGCTGCACCAGAGATGCATACATGGCACGGTCATCCACGGAGGTAGTGTATGAGGTTTACTCCGACTTGAGCAAAAAGGCCGACCGCTGGCAAGTGTTAGGGACGTGTGGTACATTTCCACGTCTTCGCTTATCGAAGGGTGTTTTCGTGACTCGTTCTGTCCCGCTCTGGTTGGTACTCGTCGGCGTGCTTTTACTCAGTGGTTGCGGAAGTAATGCGACCACCGCGCCGGTTTCAGCTTCTCTGGGAGCCAAAGCTCTTCCCGCGATCAAACCCCCGGCGTTTATTCCTGGGCCGCTCGACGGCCAGTCGACACCCCGCGCCCTGGCATTGCGTCGCCCTCTCGGAGTGATTCTGGAAAATTACGCACCGGATTCTCGGCCGCAAGCCGGGCTTTCAGCGGCCAGCACTGTCATCGAGACGCTCGCGGAGGGTGGAGTCACGCGTTTTCTAGCGTTCTACCTGGAAAGAGATGCAACCAAAGTTGGACCAGTACGAAGCACTCGCGTGTATTTCGACCACTGGGCAGCGGCCTTTCATAGCATACTCGCGCACGTCGGCGGCAATGACGACGCTCAGGCCGAGCTGTGGCACTTACCCGATATCTTCAATATCGACGAAAACCGCTGGGAAGTAAATTTGCAAAGTACCGGTACGCCGCTGTACTGGCGAAGCCACGACCGCCTCCCTCCGCACAACCTGTACACGAGCACGTATAAGCTTCGCCAGTATGCGAATCGTCTCGGGCAGAACTGGGTCTATAACGGCGCGTACCTTCTGCACAAGCAACCCAAGCCGCTCGCTCAGCGGGGACGGGGCACGACGATCCAAATCGCCTTTGTGAACCCTCTGGCACCTGGCCCGGAACCTCAGTACGCGGTCCGATATGTGTTCGATCGGCGCACGGATTTGTACCAGCGATGGATGGGTGGAGTCCCGCATATCGATCAAAACACCGGCAAAATCATCCAACCGGCAAACGTGATCGTGATGCAGACAGGACCGGCCGCTGCCGACCCGAACGCGGGAATCACCCCCGAGAGTATCACTATCCCCACCATCGGCGTTGGAACGGCGTGGTACTTCCGAGACGGTACGCTCTCGCGAGGTACGTGGCGACAACACGATGAGAATGCGCCGCTGCGCTTTTTTGACCGGGGAGGTAAGGTGGAATCGTTTAACCCCGGCCAGACGTGGATTGAAGTGGTTCCGCCCACCAGTCAGGTCACATGGACCGTTCGCTGAGACCGGTCGGCCTGGCGCTGATAGTGGCCGCGACAGTGCTGTTCCCGCGTGGAACTTCGGCGGCTCCACGGAACCGGACCACGGCGGTCTTTGTGCCGGTACTCATTTACCACCACGTGAAGACGCTGAAAGCATCGGACGATTCGATCGAACGTGGGCTCACCGTTCTTCCATCGCAATTCGACGCGGAAATGCGTTATCTTCGCGCTCACCACTATCACGTGGTATCCGCGCGTGCATTGGCGAATCATCTGATTTCCGGGACGTCACTCCCCCGTAAGCCGGTGGTCCTCACGTTTGATGACGGCTACACTGATGTATTTCCCGACGTTTACCAGGTCTTGTCACGGATGCACATGGTTGCGACATTCTTCGTCGTTCCGGGATTTTTGAATAAGCCCCGCTATTTGACCTGGAAGCAGGTTCAAACCATGTCCTCGCACGGCATGGACATCGAAGCACACTCCATGACACACCCGGATTTGACGTCTATAGGGCCAAGGAGCGTGCGATGGCAGCTTAACGAATGCCGGCGCGAGCTGCAATCTCGATTGCACAAAACCGTGACGGTATTCGCTTATCCGTACGGAGCGCACAGCCCAGCAGTTATCAGCGACGTTCGGCAAGTCGGGTATAGAGTCGCATTCACTACGCAGGAAGGCTGGATCGCCGATCCTCGGCGTCTTCTTACCGAGCCCCGAGTGTACGTCGACCTCGACGACACCCTCAGCATTTTCGCAGGACGCTTGCAGGATGACCAACGCGTCCTGGCCGAGGATCCAACCTAACCGTGGCACGATCACGAAAGGCCAGACGGCGCTACGAACGGGCTCGAGCCAAGCGTGGCAGTCCAGTGCGATCGCTTTCTCCTATTGCACGGCTCGGCCTCATCGTCGCCGGAATCGCGGGCATTGGCGCGGGCGTTGCGTTGTTGACGGCCGAGTCCCAGACCAACGCGGAAAGACTCGGCCGAGTTGCGGGAATTCTCATCATCATTGGATTGGCATGCTGTGGATTCGGGGCGGTCGGGCGTTTCTGAGCGCACGGATCCGTCCTGAAATGGGTCCGTGCGATTACAGCCTCTGTATGTCCGGAACGCCGAGCACGGCGCACGCGTTAACGAGCACTGCCCGGACTCGCTGTACGAGCAATAGCCGGGAAGCTCGCAATGGCTCGTCCGCGTTCAGAACGCCGCAATCTCGATAGAACTGGCTGAAAATTCCCGCCAGTTCGTACGCATATTCCGCGACCAGATTTACCGCCAGAGTGCGGGCCGCGGTCGCAATCGTATCCGGGTACCGTGCCAGATGAAAAACGAGCCGCTTCTCCTGTTCGTGTCTCAGCAGCGAGAGATCCCCGCTGTCTATCTCGGCTTCTGAAATGTTGTGTTCGGTATGCGCGCGGCGCAGTAGAGCGGCCATGCGGACGAGCGCGTACTGAATGTAAAGGCCCGTATTTCCGTCATAGCTCACCACATCGGAGACATCGAAAACCACGTCCCGCAGTGGGTTGTATTGCACCATAAAGTAGCGGACGGCACCGATACCCACTGCCTCGGCAATGCTCTTCATTTCCTCATCCGCCAGGTCGGCGGAGCGCTTTTCCTTGACACGATCGTAGGCCACGCGGACCGCCTCGTCGATCACGGTGTCGGCCGAAACGTTGGTGCCCTTTCGACCACTGATTTTGCCTTCGCGCGTGCTCACCAGCCCGTACGGTAGATGCAGAAGGTGGTCCGCCGCAGATGTGAACCCGGCTACCTGTAACGCCTGATTGACAGCCTGTTGCGGCAAGGTCTGGTTTACCGCAATGACGTTGATTACGCGGTCTGGTGGCGGACTGTTACGTGCTTCCCCGGAGAGAGACGTCGACCACAGCGTCGCGCCGTTGGGTTGTTCCGCGTAGGGTTGGTAGCGGATGCGCTCTGGTAGCAAGCCGAACTTCCACATGTGGTAAGCAATGTCTTTCCCGACGTAGGTGGGGATGCCGTTCGAGCGGATCAAAACTTCGGCTTTGGGTTCGTCTTCTCCTTCAGCGGGCTCACCGGTAACGATGACGACAGCGCCCGCATACCGACCCGACGTAGGGCGCAGCACGCGCGGGGATTGTTCTATCCGTTCCATCGCCTCGTTGAAGACATGGGACTGTACGAGGTGACTTTCCCAGTTCAGCAAGTTGTAGTAGATACCGAGTCGGTACGCGGTTTGTAGCTGGGCGGATAAAATGCCGCGTATCACGTCGTGGTGGTGGCCGTCCTCCAGCTCGTGCATAACGGCGAGCACTCGCGACTTAAGTCGCTCGATGTTCTGAAGCCGGGCCACGATGCCCGATTGTTCGCCGGTCTCTCGGCTGGGCAATGTGTCGGTATCGGCGTTGAGCGCCGCGAGCCGTTCCCGGAGCTCTTTTTCGGCGGCGATTTCCGAGCCGATCTTTACATACATGCGACCGAGCCAATGATCGTATTTTTCGCCCTCCAAGCGGGCTTCCGGGAAATCCGTGAAACCGAGCACCGCTTGCGCGGCCTGCAGCCCGGTGTCGTCAATGTAGTTTTGAACCGCTACCGAATGTCCCGCCTGTCGCAGAACCCGCTTAACCACGTCTCCGAGAACGGCATTGCGCACGTGGCCGATATGCCACTCTTTGTTCGGGTTTACCGACGTGTGTTCGACGACGATCGATTCGCCTGCCGCTATAACACCCCCGCCGTAGTCAATGCCCGATTCGGCGATTTCCGCGAGCACGAGCGGCACGAAATTCGAATAATTCAGCCGAAAATTAACAAAGCCGGCCGCTGCTTCGACTGCCTCGATCAGTTTGAAGTCGAGCCCGTTGAATGATGCAGCTAACTGTTCGGCGATTTGGCGTGGCGCGCGCCGCCGTTCTTTGGCCAGGAGAAAGGCAACATTGGTCGAGCGTTCTCCAAACTGGCGTTCGGCCGGCGTACTGAGAACGATGATGGACGGTTCGATATTCTGACTTTGTAGAAAATCGAGTATTTCAAGGTCGAAGGCCCGCATACAATCGTGCGCCATGCACCGTCCCAGACTGGAGATGGCACAGTATACTTCGCACTTCCGGCGATTCATCAGTCGCGCCCATAAGTCGTCGCCTTGCTACAATCGCTGACGTCTGCAGAGATGAGGAGGTATCGTGCTGCTCTCTGATAAGCGAATTGTCGAAGAACGCGAACGAGGCAACGTCGTCATCGATCCGTTTGATATGCGGCAGCTCGGGACGAATTCGTATGATTGCCGCCTGGGAGAGTGGTACTTCCAGCCGACAAAATACCTGGAGACGATCGACTTCACGGACGAAGAGCAAGCTCGATCGTTTTGGGGAGAGCCGATCCGTGCCGATGGAACCATAGTGGTGAAACCAGGGACCACGATATTGGCGCACACGCGGGAAGTAATCGGCGCCAAAAACGGCTACACGACCACCATGCACGCGCGGAGCAGCATCGGTCGCTCAGGGCTGTCAGTGTGCAAGTGTGCTGGTGTAGGTGATGTCGGATATGTATCGAAGTGGACCATGGAAATCAGCAACCATACCACGTGTTCCATCATTCTGCCGGTCGGATTGCGCATCTGCCAGATTAAATTCGATTTCGTCGGGGAAACGCTGAAGGAATATCGCGGCAAGTACGGCCAGCAAGACGAGTGGACGCCGTATGACATGCTGCCTCGGTTGTACCGCGACTGGGACCTCGACATGCTCTCGGTGAACGTGAAACCGATAGGGCTTCAGTGACACGCGGCTGCGGCCGGGGTGTTTCTACCAGAGATGACGTTGGAGGCTTGCCAGCGCACCGGCTCTACAGTACGTGAGCGACGACGAACACGATCACGGCGGCAACCACTATTACGGCGATCACAGCGAACGCGACGCTGGACCAATTGACGCCGGTAGCCACGTGCTGCGCCCGTTGACGGGCCACCGCGTCTTGCGTCTCTTTGTCCAGTTTTCGGGCGCATTTACTACAAAATGTGGCAGTGTCAGGGTTCGACGTTCCACATGCAGTACACACAATCATGTGAGTCCTCCGCGGGTTTCAGGCGCCGGTTAGTGCGTCGGGGACCTGCGCCTTGGGTAGAATATTGAAAGTAGCGTCTACTGGAGTGCTGGTGCACGGAATCGTAGAGGGCGAGAAAACCCGACTTCGCCCCGCTTCCTGGGGATTTTCGGAAGAAGAATTGCAACGTCGATACCGCTGGAGCGGGGACGACACGCTGCAGTACTGGAGCGGTACGATACCGGGTGGTCGGTCGTACGCTCATTTCAAGGACATCGTCGGCCAACGCGACTGGCCATCGGACGGCCGACGAATCAGCTACGCCATTCTAACGAAGGATGGCACGTTGATCGGGATGGTGAGCTGTTACAACATCGACAGCCGACACGGGACCGGCGAGCTGGGCGTATACCTCGGCGAACAGAGCACCTGGGGTCGTGGTTACGGGACCGATGCAATCATCACTTTCGTGCGTCATCTTTTCGTGGATCTCGGCTTCGAGTCGATCTACCTTCACACCTATGAGTCCAATGCGCGTGCTCAGCGGAGCTATGCCCGGGTGGGATTCACGCAAGCGGATAAGCGTCGCCGCTTCTCGCCTCGGGTCGGATACCACGAGGAAGTGAAGATGACCATTGCGCGTGATACCTTCGCCCGCTTACATGGACTGGAAACGCACGCCGTGTCGACTTAACCTCGGTACCCGGGTATACTTCATTACATTTCAACGTGAGACGGGGTGTGCGCGGTGGACAGACGCCTGGACCGGGTCGGCCTCTATCTACAAGACAAACATCCGATTCGTGAGGGCATGCAATACGCTCAGTACGCTGAGCAGCGTGGTTTCGAGTCGGTGTGGCAAGCGGAGTCTCGATTGGTTCGCGATGCAATCGTGCCAATGGCGGCGTTCGCCGCAGTAACGGAGACCATCAAAGTCGGAAGCGGCGTACTGAATAACTGGGCGCGCAACGCGGCGGTAACAGCGGCCACTTTTTCGACCCTCGACGATCTCGCACCGGGACGCATCCTGTGCGGATTTGGCGCATGGTGGGAGCCCCTCGCATCAAAGGTGGGAATCGACCGGCGAAAGCCTTTGAAAGCTATGCGTGAAATGGTTGAAGTGGTCCGCCGACTCCTGGCGATGGAGACGGTGACGTTTGAGGGGGAATTCATCCAGCTTCACGACGTTCAAATCGACATCGTGCACGGAGACCGCAGCCCCAAACATGTGCCACTGTACATCGGCGCCACCGGCGATAAGATGCTCGAACTTGGTGGCGAAATTGCCGACGGAGTCTTGATGAACTATCTCGTCTCACCGGAATATAACGTGCGAGCGGTAGAGCATATCGAGACCGGTGCCAGAAGAGTGGGGCGCTCCATTGACGATGTCGACCGACCACAGCTTATAGTGGTCTCGATGGACCGCGATCGGAACCGGGCGCTGGACAACGCCCGGGAGCTGGTCACGCAGTATCTCGGTCAGCAGCCGCACATCATGAAGGCCAGCGGCGTGAGTGAGACACTTCTGGACGAAATCAACAGCGTGGTATCGTGGCCCGCGAGCGAAGAGCAGATTCGTGTTGCGATGCGGCTCGTACCCGACGAGGTCGTCCAGTTAATCACGGCTTCCGGTACGCCCGAGGAGGTTCGAGCGAAGGTCTTCGAGTACGTGGACGCCGGCGCGACATGTCCGGTGTTGTATCCGCTGGGAGACGACGTGCGCAGCATGATCGATGTTTTTGCGCCCGCCTGATAGCTTCGGGCCGGCAACGCGCACTCCAATGGCCCTGGTTGTCGTGGACTCGTGCACGCGGTGACGTCGCTCTGGATTGGTAACGGAGAAGCGCGTTATCCGGAGCTGGACGAGTCTATCGAGGTAGACGTTGCCATTGTGGGGGCTGGACTTTCGGGTGCTGGAGCGCTTTATGCGCTGAATGGTTCTGGGGCCAGCGTGGCAGTCCTCGAAAGCCGATCGATCGCGAGCGGGGCAAGTGGTCGGAATGCCGGATTTCTCCTCAACGGTTCCGCTGTCCCTTTCGGCGAGGCGTGTAAACGCTATGGAAAGGACGTCGCGCTTGAAATCTGGAACCTGACCCTTGACAATAATCGGCTCATTTCGCAGCTCTCGGAGCAATTCGAGAGCGAGTGCGATTTCCTGCGACGTGGTTCGATGTCATTGGCGGTGTCCGCTCTCGAAATGGATGACTTCGTCGACACCGCGCACCAGCTCGCCGAGGCGGGCTTCAGCACGTGCGTAGTCGACCGCCATGATCTTCCGCAGCCGTTTGATCAGCTATACTCCGGCGGGCTGTACTACCCGGGAAACGGCGAAATCGATCCGGCGGCTTTCGTGCGCGCCGTTGTCGGGTCTTTCGACGGCACTGCGCGAATATACGAGCACTCGCCGGTGGTCGAGATGCGCCGTGGGAATGTCCATGAGCTTCGGACGCCTCGCGGGCTGGTGCGCGCCGGGCGCGTGATCCTCGCGACCAATGCGTATACACCCACACTATTGCCCTGGGCGCCCATTGCGGCGACGAGGGGCCAGGTACTCGCCAGCAACCCAATCGGCCGCGTCATTGTCCCCTTCCCCATGTACGCCAACTTCGGTTACCAGTATTGGAGACAGACGCCGGCGGGCCAGCTGGTAATCGGCGGCTGGCGTGACTTCGACATCCCGACCGAGGTTGGAACGGTCGAGGATTTGCACGCTCCGATACAGGCACGACTCGAAGATTTTTGTCGGAGCCTCACGGGTCACCGGGTAGAGATCGTCCAGCGATGGGCCGGCATCATGGGCTTCACTCCAGATCTACTGCCGTTGGCCGGCCGGGTGCCGGACAGCGAAGGCATGTACATGGCGGCGGGTTATTCCGGCCATGGCGTCTCAATGGCCTTCATCTGCGGAGCGCAGGCGGCTCGCGCTGTAACCGGCCAGTCATGGCAATTGCCCAGGGGCTTCGACCCGGCTCGGTTCACGTAAAGTCGCAGTGTACTGATGGCCCGCGCTTTACTTCTGCCTCTTCGACGCTTCGCGGTGACTGTCAAGCAGGCGAATGGCGAGAATTCCCGCCGCCGCCAGGCCGCATAATGCCAGAAACAGCTCGATCACTGTCTGTATCATGCACCTGCCTCGTTCACGGTCGGACTCGATTCGCCCGTTTCACCACGCGGCCTCAAGGATCGCCAGATTATCTGCGTCGCCACCGCTGAGGGATTCGAGATCGCTGTGCGGCACTTCGAGGGCGCGTAAGTTCGTGGGCAGGTCAAGCTCCTTAATGAAGTCGGAAACAGCCGACGGAGCGTCCTCGCCGCGTAGCGCCGGTGAACTGGGAAGAACGGATTGTATCGCGTCTGCAATGAGCTGTTGGCGTGCCAGAGTCGTCGACTGCAAATGTCGCATCACATGAGGGAGGAGCACCGCCGATGTATAGCCATGAGGAACGTCGTAGCGGGGTCCGATCTGTCTGCCCAGCAGATGGCTCCGCCCCAGCGTTATATTCGTCACGCCGAAAAACGAGAACCACGCACCGAGCTGGGCATACTGCCTGAATGTGAGGTTAGATGGATCGTTCGATTGTTTCAGGTACGTCCATAGGAGCCGGATGCTCTCGAGCGCGGGGACATCCGTGGCGTACTGGTGATCCGGCGCATATACGGTCTCGACAGCGTGATCGAGGGCACGAATTCCGCTCGAAAGCCACAGCCAGCCCGGCGTGTAGACCGTGAACTCGGCATCGAGAATAACGAAGCGGGGAGTCGCCTCACGCACATTACTGCCTATCTTGGTCTTGGTTCGTTCGTCGGTCACGCCGAAAAGTGGTGAGAACTCAGCTGCGGAAAGGGTCGTGGGAACTGAGATGTGAACCGGTAGGCGTCCGGACTGTTGCCGGAGTCGAAGTGAAGCCGCTTTCGTTTGGTCGATCACCGAGCCTCCACCAAGCGAGATCACGGCGTCCGCATTGCATTGGCGTAAAAACCTGGTGAGCGCATCGACGGCGGAAGATGGTGAGTGTTGGCGGGCAGAGGAAAATACCTCAGGGAGAATGCGGTTCGAGTGCTCCCTGAGTTGTGTTAGCAGGGGGCTGCGATCGGCGATCGAGCGGGTAGTAACGATGGCCGCCCGCGTAGCTCCGCAAGTTTCGAGAATATTCTCGAGCTTCGACGCGCTCCCTATGCCATATTCGACACGCTCGATTGGTAAGAACGTGTAGGACCCGCCGGGAGCAGCTTCAGCTGACTCGCTATGGACTTCAGGGTTCAAGGGCTTCGACCACATCAATTGGACCAAGCA
This sequence comes from uncultured Chloroflexia bacterium, assembly GCA_963737125.1. Classification (GTDB taxonomy): domain Bacteria; phylum Chloroflexota; class UBA5177; order UBA5177; family UBA5177; genus JANWJD01. Next base: position 1,531,434 of record CAVTRL010000001.1, read on the forward strand.
GATCGAAGAGAGACCGCCGGTCGCCGTCGATGGGCTGTCGCCCCTTGATGAGCTCCTCGAGTTTCCGGCGCCCTTTTAAAATTCCGATAATGACCGCGCCCACCAATTTGCGGTCGTGAAAAAAGAGCGCACGGTACTTCCTCGTCTCCAGGTTCACCTGCACTTCACGTTCCAGATCCGGGTGGCTTTCCGGAGTTAGGCCGAGTACGCTCAGTCGCGATCCGAACATGGTGGTGACATAGGTCGGCACCTCCATGAACACCTGTTCCCGGCCGAGCATGTTCTGCGCCACGCAGCGACCGTGTGATGCTGCGTTGTCCCAGGTGCCCATCTGGTTGTGGCGACTGATGATAACGTCAAAGAACTCCGCTACATCTCCCGCCGCGAATATATCGTGTCGAGAAGTGCGAAGGTATTCGTCGGTGACGATGGCCTTTTGCACATCAAGACCCGCTTGTTCCGCAAGCTCGGTGTAATACTGAAGGCCGATACCGTATCCCACCATGTCCGCCTCGGCAGATTTGCCCTGTAGTGTCTGCACGGAGGTCGGCACGCCGTCTCTACCCTTGATCTCGGAAACCCAGTCATTGTAGATAACGTCGACGCCTCGGTCGCGCGCCAACAGGTCCACCACATGGCCGCCGTCCTCGTCCAGAAGACGTCGCAGGAACCTGTCGCCACGCATGATCCAGGTTGTGCGCAGACCACGGTGAGAGAACGCCTCGGCCAACTCGTACGCGATGTAGCTTCCGCCCAATGCAACGGCCGAACTGGCATCCTCACAGCGAGCTATGAGCGCCTTGGTGTCGTCCAGAGTCTGAAAGGCGTATACCCCGTGGAAATCAGCTCCAGGAACCTCGAGCGGGCGAGGCACGCCCCCGGTGGCGATCAACAGGCGATCGAATGGATACTCCCGCCCGTCGACGGTCCGGACAATGTTCTCCTGTGGGCATATGTCCCGCACCCAGGTGTTGAGCAGAAGATCGATTCCGCGGGATTCGATGACTTCGCGGGTGCGCATCATAACGTTCTTTTCTTGCACCCTGCCTTTGAGGAAAATCGGGAGGGCAACGCGGTTGTAGAGCGGATAAGGCTCGCCCGCAATGAGCGTAACGTGCGCTTCGGGACTATGCTTACGCAGGTGCTCGGCCGCCGTCGAGCCGGCAACGCCGTTCCCTACGATGACAAATCGATGCGGCTCGCCGTTCATTTCGACCCGCCGAATTCGATGCGCTGCCCGTTACCGGTCTCGCAGGCGCGTTCGTACACATATTTGGCCACGGCAACATCCTCCAAGGCGGCGCCCTGCGACTCAAAGACGGTGATGTCCCCCTTGCCCGCAAGCGTACGCGGCGCGTGCCCAGAGACGAGTGCACTCAGTGGCTGCACCGAATCCCACTGAAGTACGCCGGACGACACCGCACCAATGAGGTCGCCACATTCGATCTTCGCCTGGTCCACGTCGTCGGTTACAATTCGAGCCGCTCGTGAAAACGTGGTGTCGTCCAGCTCGCGTCCGTCGGGCACATTGCCGCCGGCTGCGTTGACATGGGTGCCCGGAGAGAGTGATGAACCGTCAAAGACCGGCTCACGGGACGAGGTGATGGCCGAAACGATATCACTTCCGGCAACCGCCTCGTGTACGGTCAGCATGTCGGTCACCGTGCAGTCGACATTTCCGCGCAGCGCTTCACAGAAGGCCCGGCGACGCCCGGCATCGCGACTGTACACCTTGATTGTCTCTAGCTTTCGCACAGCACATAGTCCTTCTGCCTGAGTGAACGCCTGGCCGCCCGTGCCGATAATAGTTGCCGTTGTGGCATTCTCTCGCGCCAGATATCTCGTTGCCAGGGCGCTTGCCGCACCGGTACGGATCCTCCCCAACCAGTCGGCCTCGATTACCGCGATCAGAGAGCCGGTGTCGGTATCAAAGAGTGTAACGATGAAGTTCATGCCGGAACCCGTCGGTGCATACGCCTTGATGCCTGCGGCACCCGCACGCCGGAGGGACGCCGCCATAAAGTACAACTTTCCATTGGAGAATTCGACGTGAGAACGGACGTGGTTGTGCGCACTTCCTGCGTCCTGGCTGCGAAACGCCTCCTCGAGAAGGTCGATGGCAGTTCGCATCGGGAGGAGCGCTCGCACGTCGTCTTCCCGAAGCAGTAAGGCCAGGTGTCGCTCTCCCTCAAAACGCTTCGTGGCCGAACGACCGTTCAGCCACCTCCGATGATACTCGTGAGACCGGTCGCGAGTAAACTGCACCCGCCTATTGTCAATTCCGCCGGTGTACAATTAGAGAGCCACGCCCACCCCGCTTTACCGAGGTTTTATGGAAGTTATTCGAGCGCACTCTATGGGATTTTGCTTTGGCGTTCGCGACGCCATCGAGATAGTGCGCGATCTCGGACAGTCTGGTGCAACGGTCTATACACTCGGCGCAATTGTGCATAATCCACAGATTGCGGAGGAGCTCGAGAGAATACACGTGCATGTCGTGGATGGGATCGAAGAGGTGCCGGAAGGTGCCCTGGTTGCCATAACTGCGCATGGTGCCCCGCCCGGTCTACGAGATCGAGCCGAAGCTCGCAGTTTGAAAATTATTGACACTACTTGCCCGCTCGTTACGCGCATTCAGAAGACGGCGTACGATCTAGTGCAGCAACGTTACTCGGTCCTGGTGTACGGCGATGCCGAGCACAAAGAGGTGAAGGGCATCGTCGGCTGGAGCGGCGGCAAAGCGAAAGTAATCCGGTCCATGCGCGATCTCGAAGGATGGGAACCCACTCGCCGGGTCGCTCTCATTTCACAGAGCACATCGAACGTCGAGAAATTTATCGCCTTGTCGCAGGCGCTTGTCGGTCAGATGGTTGCGCGTGGAGTGGAAATTCGAGTGATCAACACTATCTGCAAGCCCACGAAAGACCGGCAACGTGCCGTGCGAGAACTGGCGCGTGACGTCGATGTGGTCATTGCGATCGGTGGCACAGCCAGCGCCAATACCATGAAATTGGTGCAGGCGGCGCAGGAAGAGGGCGCACGTGCTTACCAGGTTGAGAGGCCGTCCGATCTCGAGACAGCTTGGTTTCGGGACGCGAACCGCATTGGAGTGACGGCCGGTGCTTCCACGCCCGATTCGGTGATTGACGAAGTCGAGGCATGGATCCGAACTCACGGGGCACCGTGCCCTGTCTCGGTCTGAGAACCATTCCACCCAGCCGCCACTAACCGTGCGTGTACGCTGCATTGTCCGATCCGCAGTCGTTTGTCTGGTCGTGTTTTGGGTCGTCGGGATCGGCGTCGGATGGCCACAGAGGACGCTTGCGGATACTCCCACCCCCACCCCGGCGGTAGGTCCGTCCGTCGAAGTGTCTCCGGAGGCGGCGCCGACTGCCGTGCAGACCGCAACTCCAACTTCGACGCCGGCTCCCAGCCCAACACCTGTACCCCGTATCACAGTGACACCGGAGCGGCGAGCGCGACATGCCCGAAAGAAGCGCATCTCCAGGGCGCGGCCCACCGCAACCGTCACCGCGTCACCGAAACCCACGGCAGCCCATGAAACCGTTCGATCGGTATCCCGGCACAAGAAACACAAGAAACGACGCGCGACACCCACTGCGACGCCGACACCGAGCCCGACGCCAACTGCCACGCCCGCGCTGAATCTCACGGCCGAGGATTCCGTGGCACCGGTCACGTGTAACGGTCCAGCGAGACCCGATCGTGGCCCGTTTCTGCTGCCGCCGTACCACGGTTGGACCTCCATCGTGTCGTACTTTGATCACGATCTACCGAACTTCGTGCAGGACGGATTGACTGTCGTGTCCAACGGTTTTCAAGCAGTTCCTGACCGTACACACCATCGCACCGATTTCCCCGCGTATTGGGATCCGGCGGTACGGCAATATCTAGACTACGACGGGCACAATGGCTACGATTACGATCTTACATATCAATCCGTCTACGCCGCGGCCGCCGGCACGGTCATTTTCGCTGCGCTGGAATACCCTGATGCGCCGCAGCACGGCTACGGAAACATGATCATGATCGATCACCACAATGGTTACGTTACGTTGTACGGCCACCTCAGCAAGATGTTGGTAGGCGTGGGGCACAGGGTGCGCCGCGGTCAAAAGATCGCGATCAGCGGAAACACCGGTCACTCGACCGGCCCACACCTGCACTTCACTGTCTTCCACAACTGCACGCCGACTGACCCATACGGCTGGTCGGGTGACGGGCAGGACCCGCTGGACGGGTTCAAGGGAGAGTCATCAAGCTACCTCTGGTTGAAACCTCCACACATAACGAACCCATTACCGCACTGGCCGGGCATGGACCAGTTACCGAGCGGTGCATCTCCACGAGAATTGTTGCTCGATTTACCATCCGGCACGGCAGGAGCGGACCAATTCGAACGGTCGCTACGGAGCCGGGCCGAGCACGTGGTGAAGGCGTTGCGCGCGGACGGTGTGAGCGGGCACATCGACATGTTGAAAGGCGGAGTGGCGATTTCGGAGTCTGTCGCGGCGGAGACTTTGTACCGTCTCCCCTATGTTGTATCGATCGAAGCACCGGGCAGTGTGGACGGGGCGCGGTCTGATTTACTGGCCGCATTCGCCAAGGCCACGCTCGCTGGTACTGGGAAGCGAGACCCGCTCGATCACTCCAAATCGTGGACGGGGTATCTTGTCTCGCTGGCCGGGCGAACGGTTTTAGTCGGAACGGGCTCCAAGGGACGCGAAGTCGCGTTGCATCTGACAGGGAGTGGGACGAAGGCTCGTACCCTGCACCTTCGCGCGGATTCGACTTCCGGTGTGTATGGCGTGGATCTGGGTAAGCTATCGAAACGTCAGTATATCGCGGTTCGACGCGAGTTGGCCGGTTCGCCTATTGCTTCGACGCACGTGAGGAAGTCTGTTCTCGAACCAAGTAAGGTACCGATGAAAGACACGCATCATTCGGCCACGGCGCCGGCGGCGCTTCTCGGGTTAGGCTTGTTAGTCGTTCTGGGTGTCGTAGCGCTACTATCGAAACGAACGTGGGGGCGGCCGAAGGCAGGGGACGCTTGAAATCAGTCGCCTGGCTACAAGCCCGACGTCTGCCGTCGATTGAGATTGACGCGACATTGATCGACTAGGGTTTAAACCGTCCGGGCCGGCAAAGCTCGTCAACCGGCATGGGTCTCTCGAAGGGGATGCCGGTGATTCCCAGGCGAGCGCGATCGCAAGAAGGTATCGACAGTGAGGCACATCCTGGCGGTGGATCTCGGCGGCTCGCAATGCCGTAGCGCGGTCGCCGACGACCAATTCCGATTGCACGGCCGCCTCCAGGAAGCCACCGATCATCGCCGCGGTCCGGATGGAGTTGTGGCTCAGATCGCTTCTCTCTGCCGCCAGTCGCTCGCTGAACAACGTATCGCGCTTTCTCAGGTCGAACTACTTGCCGTGGCATGTCCGGGGCCGCTGGACTCGCGCAGTGGCGTGGTGTTCGATCCTCCAAACTTACTCGGCTGGAACGAAGTGCCATTGCAGGATATGCTGCACGAGGCGCTGGGCATCCGGACTGTGATCGTGAACGATGCGAACGCTGCCGCGCTAGCTGAATACCACCTGGGTGCCGGCCGCGGAACGCGGAATCTGGTGTATCTCACAATCAGTACCGGTATTGGCGGAGGAGTCGTTGCCGGTGGAATGCTGCTCGAAGGCACGTCGGGAAGTGGCGGTGAACTGGGACACATGACGGTCGACCGGCATGGGCCGGTATGCCCCTGTGGGAATGTCGGCTGCGTCGAAGCCGTGGCATCGGGTCGTGCCATAGCACGCCGTTATGCTGAGGCGCACAGGGCAGAGGGACCCGAGGTCGGGATGAAACCGGCGTCTGCTCGTGATATCGCGCTGGCAGCGGCCCAGGGACATGAACCGGAAGCTTCCATTTTTCGGGATGCGGCCAGTGCGGTGGGCACCGCGGTTGTAAATTGCATAAATATCTTTAATCCCGATGTCGTTGTCCTGGGTGGTGGGATTACACAGGCCGGTGACTTGCTTTTCGGACCGATTCTCCAAGCCGTCCATCAGTACTCACTGCCACACCCCAGAGCAGCCGTCCGGGTTTGCCGTGCTGAGTTCGGCGCGGACGTCGGACTTATCGGCGCAGCGGCCTTCGGCGTCATGGCCCGTCTAGATGCCGAGGGCTAGTCGTCGCGCCGGCCGCGCCGCAACAAGACCTGCGGTACGCCAGTCTGTGGGTGGGTGATGGTGTGCAAGGGCGCACCAAACACCTGCATAGCAGCAGCATTGCTAAAAATGTCTTTTGGTGGCCCCGCGATCACCTTTACTCCTCTGTTCAGCACCACGATAGAGTCGAAGTAGAGCGCCGCCAGATTCAGGTCGTGCATCACAGCCAGAACGCAGAGCGAGCGTGTCAGTCGCAACTCCTGAAGCAGCTCAAGAAGCACGTGCTGATGGTGCAGGTCGAGATGTAATGTTGGCTCGTCCAACAACAGGTAGTCGGTAGATTGGGCGATTGCCATGGCGAGCGTAACTCTCTGCTGCTCGCCTCCGCTCAATTCGCTGAATCGCTTGCCGTGCAGAGCCGACACTCCGGTCAATGCCATGGCGTCCGCCACCGCATGCCGGCCAACCGGTGACATCGAACCCAGAAATCCCGCGTAGGGAGTCCGGCCAAACCCGACTATCTCTTCAACAGTCAACGACAAATTCGGATCTATGTGCTGTGGCACGACCGCTATGCGACGTGCAATTTCCCGACTCCCGAATGACGCCAGGTCCTTGCCGTCAAGGTACACGCCGCCCCGCGAAGGGCGAAGTGTCCCACTCAGCATTTTCAAGATCGTAGTCTTGCCGGAGCCGTTGGGACCGGTGAGGGCTACAGACTGTCCGGGCAACATCGAAAGCGAAAAGCCGCTGACTACTTCGGTGCGTCCGAAGGAAAATGATACTGTCGATGCGCCCAGGCCTGGACTAGAATCCATACGACTGCCGCGAGCGCCTCAACAGATGCAGAAAGAACGGCGCGCCCAATACGGCTGTCATTATGCCAAGGGGTATCTCCGTTGGAGCGATGATAGTCCGAGAAACCAAGTCCACAAGTACGACGAAGAACGCTCCGCCAAGGGCTGCGGTCGGTACGAGTACCCGATGAGATGGCCCGTATGCCAGCCGCGCGGCATGCGGGACGATCAGTCCAACGAACGCGATAACACCCGCTAACGCGACCGCCAGCCCGGTAAGCAGCGACGCGAGAAGAATGGCCAAGACCTTGAACCGTTCGACACGCATCCCAAGGTGGGCGGCTTGCTCCTCTCCAAGCAGGATCACGTCGAGCCATGGGGCCATGAGCAGCGCGCAAAGCGTCCCCAGGATCACGCACGGAATCGTGAACTCGAGTTGCTGATATCGGCTGATATCAATGCCTCCCATCGTCCACATGGTGATTTGGTTGATACGGTTCGACGCGATCATGATGAACGACGTCGCCGAAATGAGAAACGAGCTCACGACGAAGCCGGCCAGTAATAAAGTAACTACCGGGGTCCTACCCCCGGTACGAGCCAGCAGGTACACGGTGAATACCGTGCATAGCGCGCCGATGAAGGCGGCTGCCTGTATTGAACCAAATCCAAATATCACGAACTCATAGGGAAGTGCGAGCGCGATCGCCACACCGAGCTGCGCTCCCGCCGAGGTACCAATGACGTACGGATCCGCGAGGGGATTCCGTAAGACACCCTGAAACAGGGTCCCCGCGACCGCGAGCGCACAACCGACGGTGGCTGCCGCGCATACCCGCGGAAATCGGATCGACCAGATGAGGGATGCATCGATCGCAGAAAAGTGGTTGCCCACGAAGTGTAGTCCCAGGTTGTAGGCGATCACGTTGATCACAGTTAGCGGCGGTACGGGCACCGTGCCGTAGAGAGTAGCCGCCAGCATCGCCACGAGTAGGCCACTCGCAAGTACGATGAGCCGAGCGGCCGGTGCACGAACCCAATTGGTTCTGGATCGAGAAATTGCTGATTCAGCCAAAACGAGTCCGTGATGCTGCGAAGTGCACGCCTGTGAAACCAGTATCAGAGTACCATAGGGTGAGTCTACATAGGCAGGGGACCACGATGGCGAGTTGCACGCTGGTGGCTTTGCGCCCATCCTCTGCACAGTACAAGGAGCACGTTTGTGAGCATGTTCGGACGGATGAACACAATTCTTCAGTCGAAAATGAGCAAAGTCCTGGATAAGGCCGAAGACCCCAATCAAACACTCGATTATTCCTACGAAAAACAGGTGCAGCTCCTGCAGAATGTACGGCGGAGTCTGGCCGACATGGTGACGTCGAAGCGTCGGTTGCAGCTTCAGCACGATAAACTTCAAACCGATCTTGATCGCCTCGACCGACAGGCAAAGGAGGCCTTATCCGCCAATCGAGAAGACCTGGCTCGCCTCGCATTACAGCGGAAGGTAGCGCTCCAAGATCAAATATCGAATCTCGATACACAGGTCGCGCAACTGGAAGCCCAGCAGCAAAAACTGACCGATGCCGAATCCCGACTTCAGACAAAAATCGAGACTTTCCGTTCAACCAAGGAGTCCATAAAGGCTCAGTACACGGCGTCGCAAGCTCAGGTTCGAATCAGCGAAGCAGCGACGGGCATTTCGGAGGAAATGGCAGACGTAGGCCTTGCGGTCCAGCGTGCTCAGGATAAGACCGAGCAAATGCAGGCACGTGCCGCTGCCCTGGACGACCTCGTGGAAACAGGCGCACTTACCGATCTGTCGGGAGGCGGTGGCGACGATATCGATCGCCAGCTCGCGCAGATTGGCTCGGGCAACGAGGTCGACGCACAGTTGGCCGCGATGAAAGCACAGCTCGGACATACCGAACAGAAGCAGCTCGAGACCGGCGAATGATCGTGCGCATTAGCGGCACCGGACAGTTCGAGCTCGACGACGACGGCGTGCGCGAACTCGATAGATTGGACACCGACTTGACCGCCGCGCTGCACGCCAGTGAAACTCAGCAGTTTCATCGATTGCTGGCGGAAACCATAGACTACATTCGCCGCCACGGCGCGCCGTTGGCGGCCGAGCGCGTCGTCGGCTCCGAAGTGATCGTGCCTCCAGAAGACGTGTCGCTGGACGAGGCTAAACTGTTTTTTACCGACGAGGGGCTGATGGCGCCATTACCGGCGTAGCAGGCTCACGTGTCAAGTGGTATGCCCCAGAGGGCATACCACTTTTCCAGGTCTCCCTCGACATTGAGCTCGCCCTTGAGAACTGCGCTGAGCCTGATTTCGAGCGCGTTGTCGCGGGTTTGTCCATGATTGGGAACGAACGGATAAAAGGTTCCCCGCTTGTAGTTGTACAGCCAGTACACGTTGGCGCTGGCTGCACCCTTGAATTGAAACGCCGATGCGAGGAGTTGTTCTCCAAAGCCTGAATCTTCCAGCTCTCTACTTACCATGTGGATTGTCGCCACGAGGTTCGCAAACTCATCCGTGTGCAGGATCATCCACTGGTAGCCGTAGGTGTCGGCCCGGCTTGACCATGACAGTGGAGCGTCCTTCTTACTCGCTTCCAAGAGCGCATCGATCTCCCGTTGCAGATCGGCAAACTGACCGCTACTGACGGGGCGGAAACATATTGCCGCCCCGCCGGTGGGTAGAAGATCGAATTCGGTTTGCAGGGTTATCTGAGCAGTCGACATCCCAAAGAGATGGTCGAGATTCGACTTTAAGGGCCGTGTCCGGCCCAAAATCGAGTCCAGCCAGCTCAACGCCGAGCCATGCTCTCAGTCACACGCTGGAGCCGAGCGATGCGTTGTTCCACTGAGGGGTGATCGGAAAAGAGCGTCATCACGCCCGCTTTGGAGGGCGGCGCGAAAAACAGAGCGCTCATCGGCTCGGCTTCTCGAAGATCCCTCGAGGGAATGTGCTGCATCACCCCGGTGATTTTGAGAAGTGCGGACGCGAGCTGTTCGGGGGCACCGGTCAGTATCGCGGAGCCCCGGTCGGCCGAATACTCCCGATATCGCGAGAGCGCCAGCACCAGCATCCGGCTGATTACGGCTACCACGACGCTTACGAGCAAAATGACGGCAAAGGAATTTCCATTGTCCCGGTCGTCACGCGAGCCCAGACCGAACCAAAAACCCATCTGCACTATCCAGGCTGCAACCGCCGCGAACGAACCGGCCATGGTCATAACGATCATGTCCCGGTTTCGAATGTGAGTTAATTCGTGCCCCAGAACTGCCTCCAGTTCCGGTTGCGTCAACTGACGAAGTAGACCCGTCGTGACGGCAACCACGGCATGGCTGGGACTTCGACCCGTGGCAAACGCATTCGGCATTGGAGAGTCCATGATGGCCACCCGTGGCATGGGCATGTCGGCTTGTTGCACCAGGCGCTGGACAGTTCCGAACAACTCCGGCGCTTGCCGCACGTCGACGATCCGGGCTCCCGCGCTTGATAGGACGATTTTGTCGGAAAAGAAGTATTGAAAGAACAGGCCGACTAGCGGCAAGGCGAAGATGATGATTCCGAGATGCGTTTTTTCGAACAAGACAAAGGCGAAAATGATGTATACGACCGTGAGAAGCAGCATCGTAAACGCCATGCGTGCCTGTAGTCCGGCATCTCGTCCGTACCACTTTTTACTACTCATATGCCCACCTCCCGTGGGTAAACTTGACACCCCAATTGTAAGCTTTTTGGCGCTGCATGGCAACGAAACACGGGTTAAAGCGCGGCACGCTGACGGTACTGTCGGTACGCCTTAAAGAAATAGTAGCCCGATATGGCGACATACCCAACCAGCAAAATAAGGCGTGCCGGGGTTGAAAGGCCACCCGGAGAAAACAGCGTGAAATACACACCGGCGACGATCATGAGCACGCCTAACCCGGCATTTACCCAAAGCGGGGGCTGCCGCCGCGCTCGCCGCGCCGTTCGACTCGTTTTCGCCGGACTCGCACCGCTTTCTTGCGTCTGCACCGGCTGATCAACAGTGGAACGAGCGATTCTCGTTCTGGGTCGTTTCCGGCGCTTGCCTTTTGGAACAGGCATTGTGTCTCCTTCGATTATCGGACACGCCCACTGGCGTTAAAGGCAATCATTTCGGATGGGATTGTAGCAGCCTAGCCGGTTGCCGACCGTGGCTCGTTCACTTCGCCCAGTGACCTGGGATCGACGCCCGCCGAAGCTTGAGCCATCTCGCTGGACAGGGGCGCGACTGCCGTGGGCAACGATTTGCCGAGTACGAAGTAGGCATAGAGTTCTCGGCTCACAATGTGAATGATTCCGGCCATGGGCACCGCCAGAAACGCTCCAAGAAAACCGCCCAGCGGATAGCCTACCAGGACGGCGAAAATGGCCTCCAACGGATGAATGCCGACCGCCATGCTGTTGATGCGCGGACCGAGCACATTCGTGACGATCTGCTGAAAGATGAGAAACCATGCCGCCAGCAACACCGTCGTAACAACGGGCATGAAAAATAGAGAAATCAGGATTGCAGGCACGATGGCTACCATGGGCCCAATGACCGGGATGGTCTGGAGTAAAAACGTCATTATTCCGATCAAGAGGGGATATGGCACGCCGAGAAGTGCCGCTCCACCCCCTCCGAGCAGCCCCGCAAGCGAGGAAAGAAAGAGCTGACCTCGTATGTATCCGCCAATGACTTTATCCAGACTTACCACGAAGAACCACGCCTGCTCCTTGTATTGCTGAGGGACGAGGTTTACCGTGGTATGCACGATACGCCCACCGTCGTTTAAAAAGTAAAAGGCAATGATCAGGACCAGCGCGAAATCAAGCAGTATACCGGCCGTTTCCGAAAGTATGGTAATGGCGTTGTCGAGGACCAGCGTGCCGCGGGAACTGACCTGATTTGCGGCGTCACCAAACTTCGTATGGATATCGGTATGCAAGCCGTGTTCATCCAGCCAGGTCTGAGATCTAAGGACCGCGATCGGAGTCGTCGACATAATGTGAAGATTCGTGCTGGCGGCCGTGCGCATTTTTTTGGCTCGTGCCGCCGCTACCCCGAAGGCCACGGTATCGATGGAGCTCGGATACTCGACCGCGACGTTATAGTTATCCATCAATTGTGTGAGCGCTGTACTTATGGGCAAGACATACGAGGGCGGTACCTGAGTCTGGGGCTCAGGCGCTGCGGGTATACGAGTTGCCGAGGTCTTGGTGTGTGCGTATCGAGCGCGAGAGATGCCGGAGAGAGTACCGTTCTTCAGATCTGTGACCGCGTGCTGCAGATTCTTTATGGCGCTCCGATTATGCGCAAGAGTTACGGCGGAAAGGCCGGCTCCGGAGTCGACTTTTTTGGCTTGCGACGCCAGTCTCTTTTGTAGTGCGCCCGCCTGAGACTCTACCTGGACGATCGTCTGCAGACTTCCGCGAGACGGCGTGCGGAGGTTATCGACCAGTGACTGACTCTGCTGGATAAACGGTGTAAACAACATGATCGCCAGCGATGTCAAGGCAATGGCAAAGACAAAATACGTGACCAGAATCGCAAGCCACCGCATTCGCACGATCCCCTGCAGTCCGTTCACGAAAGGGGTGAGGACGTAGGCTACTAGCGCTCCGAGTACGAATAGCAGAATCGCCTGCGAAAACCGCACCATCATGTATCCGGCGACATACATCACCGCGCACAGCGCCAGTACGGTGCCCAATATCAGAAGGAGACGGCCCCAATTGAGTTTTTTCACGATTCCGCTCTCGGAATTTTCTTGCCTCGTTCCGGTCGAGTCCTGCTATAGCCCCCGATGTGTCCCATTGTAGGACGACCACTTCCTGCCTTGACGGCTACGTGCGGCCAATCAGAGCCGGCCCGAGTCGATGAATTGTTCGACCAGGGAGATAAATTCCACCGGCTTGAATGCATGGACGGCGTGCCCAGCGCCGGAGACCCGCGTGGCATACCCATGCGGCAACTGTAAAAGCGCGTCGCGGATTCCGTCGTCAGTTAGTACCGCGTCCAGAGCGGGGTCGGCCTGAACGAGCAGGGTCGGGCTCTCGATGTTTTTCAGATACTTACTGAGATCGTAGTAGGATTGTTCCCTCGCCAACATTTCAACGACGACTCCGTCTGCAGCGTGTCTCCACATTTCGGACATAGCGCGCGTGAGATGCCGTCCGGCCCGCGGATTGCGCTCGCTGAGGTAGCGCTCCAGAGCGTCACCGCCGAGGTGCTTGAGTTGCAAAATATCCACGAACATGGTCGGGTCTGGAACCGGCCCTCCGTTCAAGGGTGGGTCGACCAGAATTCGGCGCGACACGATGTCAACCGGAGCCTCCACGGCTGCACACACCGCACCACCGAGTGAGCTGCCGATCAGCGTGACATCGGTAAGCTTCAGTTTCTCTACAAATTCCTCTAGGTCCGCCGCGTAATCAGCGAGCGTGTACCCTTGCGCCGGTTTCTCGCTGCCTCCGTGTCCTCGAAGATCAATCGCCAAAACATGGAAATTAGGTGACAACCTCCGCATGGTCGCCTGCCACACCCGCCAGTCCATACCTATGCCATGCACAAGAAGGATAGTCCGCCCGGGCACGCCCGTTTCGACGAAATGGAGGTCCACGCTGGTCCGCGCCATTCCTTCGCGCACGGACTGGCCTGCTGCGTTTTGCACCGGCTGCACCATCTCTCCTTCGACCGATTCAGAGGTTGAACCCGTGTTGGGCCGCCGTCTCGTCCATCGTTGAGGCTCAGGAGTACCCTGATTCAAGGTAGAGGATCGAGATGGTATATGGGAGGGAAGTAGAAGCATGCGTGTAATGATTTGGGGCGATATGGAAGGCGTGGCATGCATTCAGTCCTGGGAACAGGTTACCGGCGGTACGGGTATGTACGCGGAATGCCGGACGTTGTTTACGAACGAAATGAACGCTGCGGTGCGGGGTGCCCGCGCCGGTGGCGCGACGGATGTCACCGCGATTGACTGTCATGGCGCGGGTCACGGTTGGTCATTCCAAAGTCTGGTGCCTGAACTGATGGACGAGGGTGCCGAATGGGTGCTGGGGCACTCCTGGGCCAGGTATGTCGAGCCGCTGCAGGTCGGCACCGACGCCGTCCTGTTCGTCGGCGCACACGCCCGTGCCGGCACTCCGAACGGCGTGCTCTCGCATACTGTTTCGAGTGAAGCGTGGTACAACGCCTACCTCAACGGGGTCCCAGTGGGAGAAAGCGGTATTCTTGCAGCACTGTGCGGGGTCTGGGATGCACCGGCCGTTTTCGTGGCAGGTGATGTTGCTACCTGCGATGAAGTACAGGATTTATTGGGGCCGACTGTGGTGACTGCGCCGGTGAAGATCGGATTGAGCCGCTTCTCCGCCCGCTCCTTGACTCCGGGTGCGGCCTGCCGACTCATCGAAGATCGCTCGCGGACCGCGCTTCAGGCACGTCAGGACTGGCCCAAGCCGTACAAGCCGGCGTCGCCGGTCGAATTTCGCGTTGAACTGGCCACCGTCGACGCGGCGGCACCATTTCGCGGAAGGACCGGGGTAGAGGTTCAAGGTCGAACTGTGCTGTCACGGGGCCGCACTTTCTGGGACGCGTGGAACCAGTTCTGGTATCGATGATGACTGTTACCGAGCCGGACGCACGCGACCCGGCTGCGTTTGCCGTTGACCGGGCGCCAGACGTTCGTGAAAGTCGTTCAGAATAAGCGCCGTAATGCCCCACACGGCCCAGTGCTCGAATCTGTAGAGGGAGACGTTCCAGGAGGCTCCCCTCATTTCCCACACTTCTTCCGCACTGTGCCGGGGATCAAGCAACCAGTCGAGCGGCGCTTCGAGAACGTCCTCCACTTCGCGTGGATCGGGCTTGAATCTCGGGGAAACCGGATTCCAGGCCACGAACGGCGTAATGAGACTGTCTCCCACCCTCGGTTGGACCTCATCCAATCGACCGAGCGGTACGATGCGTCCCGCGCGAAAACCAAGCTCCTCTTGTGTCTCTCGCAGCGCCGTGTGCCAGAGAGTTTCATCGCCAGCTTCTTCCATGCCGCCCGGCAAGGCTATCTGGCCCGGATGCCGGGATAGCGTGTCCGGACGCTTTGTCAGGACGAAGGCGATGCGTCCTTTCAGCGGGTACAACAGGAGCAATACCGCGGCCCTGCGTGCGGCCGGATAGTCGTCAGTGGCAGTCCCGATCGGCGCAAGCGATTCACGTGTTTTTTCCAGGATCGAGGGAAGCTTCATGGCTCCGCTACAGAATGAGCATTGCGTCACCGAAACTGAAAAACCGATAGCGGAGCCGAATCGCTTCATCGTAGGCTCGCACGATAATGTCGTGTCCTGCGAAGGCGGAAACCAGCATCAATAGGGTAGAGCGCGGCAAGTGAAAGTTGGTCACGAGTGCATCAATTGCAGAG
This sequence comes from uncultured Chloroflexia bacterium, assembly GCA_963737125.1. Lineage (GTDB taxonomy): Bacteria > Chloroflexota > UBA5177 > UBA5177 > UBA5177 > JANWJD01. Next base: position 1,546,854 of record CAVTRL010000001.1, read on the forward strand.
AAAGTGTAGCCCGGAGTGATGAACCTGTCGGTGTCGCCGTGCCAGCTACGCATGCCTTCCGCGGTCATTGCAGTTTCCAGTAGGCGAGTCGACGTGGTGCCTACCGCGACAACCCGGTTTTCCGCGGCTCGGGTCGCATTTACTTGAGCCGCGACACTAGAGGGGACTTCCCCCCACTCGGAATGCATCGTGTGCTCATCGATGAAATCCGCGGTCACCGGCTTGAAAGTGCCCGCTCCAACGTGCAGGGTGACGAAGCCCTGTTGCACGCCGGATAGTCGGAGCTTTTCCAGTAACTCGTCAGTGAAATGGAGGCCGGCAGTGGGAGCTGCCACCGAACCCTCCTGATCGGCATATACCGTCTGATAGCGCTCATCGTGCTGAGTGTTGCCTCGAATGTAGGGAGGCAACGGTATCTCTCCGAATGTCCTGAGAAGTTCACGGACATCCGTTCCGGAGTCGAAGCGCACCGCGCGCTGCCCGTCGGAAAGGGGCTCGGCAACCGTTATGAACGCGTCGCTGCCGGCCACGCGCAGGCGCGTACCGTCCGCCAGCTTGCGCGAGGGCCGCACGAGCGCCGTCCACGTACCGGGTCCCCGCTCGCGCAATAACATGACTTCAGCGCGTGCTCCGCTGGGACGCTCAAGCCGGAGCCGGGCACGGATGACCCGGCTGCGATTGAAAACCAAAAGATCGCCGGCCTCGAGGAAGTCGGGAAGTCGGTCAAAGGTCGTGTGGGAAATAGACCGGCTACTCCGGTTCACCACCATGAGCCTCGACGAATCTCGACGCTCCGCGGGGGCCTGGGCAATGAGCTCGTTCGGCAGGTCGTAATCGAAAAACGCTGTGCGCTGGCGACCGTCGGTCATGGCGATTGATTCTAATTGACTATCCCTATAATCAGCCTGGAGGGGGCCGATGAAGGCTGTGATTCTTGGATGTGGGCGTGTTGGAGCGCGAGTGGCGTCCGCACTCGATGAAGAACATTCGGTAACAGTACTTGACTGGAACCAGTCGTCTTTCGACCGTCTTTCGCCGAGCTTTTCCGGCGATACCGTGTTCGGAAATGGGATCGACGCCGACATACTGCGACTCGCTGGAGCAGACACGGCCGACATTTTCATGGCGCTCACGGCATCCGATAACACGAACGTCACTTCCGCCCAGGTTGCCCGCGTACTCGGCGCCACTCGCGCGCTGGCACGCGTTTACGACGCGGAGCGAAGTGGAATCTACGATGAACTGGGACTTATCACTGTATCGCCCACGATTCTTGGCGCGCAGCGCCTGTTTGACTTTGTCGTGGGTCCGGCAAAGGATTCGTAAGTGTTGTATATCGTGGTAGTGGGTGGCGGCAAAGTTGGCTACCACCTCACTCGTTCGCTCCTGACCGAGGGAGAGGAAGTCCTGGTGATTGAGAAGGATGCGGTCAAAGCCAACCGCATCATGCGCGAACTGGGCGCAACCGTCATTCAGGGGGACGGCGCGGAGGTTGCTATTTTAGAGCAGGCCGGGGCCGGACGAGCCGATGTCGTGGCCGCGGTCACCGGGCATGACGAGGACAACCTTGTAATCGCCCAGGTGGCAAAGCGACGCTTCAATGTCCCGCGAACTGTAGCGCGCATCAACAACCCGCGAAACGAGTTTATTTTCGGAAAGCTGGGAATCGACGCCACGGTGAGCGCCACGGAAGTGATTCTCTCGGTAATTCGACAGGAGATACCCGGCCATCCGTTCGTTCACTTGCTCACATTGCGCGAGGGAGGAATCGAGTTTGTTGAATTGCAACTAACTGAAACCTCACCGGCCACCGGGCACAGGCTTTCCGAGCTCATACTGCCTGAGGAGACTTCAGTTCCTTTGCTCATCCGCAACGGGATGCCGATCGTGGCAGGACCGGAAACGCTGCTCGAACCGAACGACCATCTTATCGCGCTCACCACGACTTCGCGCGAGGGAGCACTGCGTCGATCAATTTTGGGAGCTTCAGCCTCGATTGCCTGAGTCGTCGTGTCGACCGCCCCGGAGAGTCGATAAAGCGTGAGCCAGCAACGGTCCGATAAGTTCCGCGCCTTCGCGCGCGCCGCTCGGGCTGCCCGGTAGATTGACAATTAAAGTAGATCCGCGAACTGCCGCCATACCCCTGGAGAGCGCGGCGAATGGGGTGTGCTCCGTTCCCTTCGCGCGCAACAGTTCGCCGATTCCGGGGATGGTACGATCGGACACGCTCAACGTGGCCTCGGGAGTAACATCCCTCGGACCGAGGCCTGTACCTCCGGTCGTGAAGATCACGTCGATCTGACCGTCATCCGCCCATTCGCGCAGAATTCGTGCGATCTCGTCACGTTCGTCAGCTATGACAGCGCGCCGGACGATGTCGACGTCTCCAGCAGTCAGCGCTTCCTCGACCGCCAGACCGCCACGATCGGCCATTTGGCCACGAGAAACGCGGTCGCTCACTGTCAGCACGCCGACTCGGGTGCTCATGTACGTCACCTCTCAGAAATACGAAGAGGCGTCCGCCCGTCAGGGCGGACGCCTCCAGTGAGCTCAGATTAGCGTTTGAGCAGCCTCGGCAGGAATCGACCGGCGCCAATCGCAATTGCAGCAAGCAACGAGAGAGGAGCAAGTGGATTCATCGGCCCGTTGCCAGAACCTCCGCCGGTTTGCGGAAGCGAGGATGGCGACAGCGCCGCTGAGCGGGCGAACGTGGTATTTACCAGGCGCCCGGCTTTCGCCGTACTGTACATATACATTCCACCGAAACCGGTGGGGGGAATCGTCGCGACCGGAACCGGCGTTGGTACTGCTGGTTGGGTCGGGGATACCGCAGGCGGCGCTGTAGTCGGCGCCGTCGTGGGCGTAGCCGTCGCCTTCTTCGGCTTTGGCGTGTTGGTCGGCACAGCCGGCGGAGTCGTGGCCGTCGGTGCAGCCGTGGCCGTATCAGTCGGTGCCGACGTAGCCGTTGCTATCGGCGTGCTCGTCGACGTCGCAATAGGCGGCGGCGGCGGCGGACCGATCGGCGTGGGAATAAACGTCGGCGGCGGCGGCGGTGTGCTCGCTGCGCCGAACGTATGAGATGGGGAATGCATTGCCATACCGACCACCAACATGCCGACGGTGACGGGCAACGCTAATCCTAGGGACAAACGCCTCTTCATTCAGGACTCCTTGCGCTCTGCTTTGCTTTCAGGTCGCCGGGCACCGCATAAAAATATTGGCGGCACATTACCGCTGCGCGTAGCATCGGGACTCGCGATCGAGAACCCTCATCTGGCCGGGCCTCACTCCTGCCAGATTAATGAGGAAAGCCAACCCCTCCTGGCTCTCTTCATCCCCCCTTTCGCTTACGCAGCGCGGAATATTGCGAACATACTTCGACCTCAGCGTTACCATCATACAAGCACCGAGTCGGGGTGTCAACGCAATCTTAACGTCGCCTTCATACCTCCTTCATACATTGTTAATGATGGGCTAACGAGCACGCTAACTCGACCGAGTGCTGTTTTTCACATTTCGACTCGGCTTCCGCAACTTTTTTTGACATCCAGCGACGAAAATAATCGGCTTGCACTTGCTCGCGTGCCGGTTTGCCATAGGTGTGACGGCCCCGAGCCAGCACCTCGTACACAACGTTCTTGCCGGCGAGTGAGAAAGGACCAATGAAGTCGCCATTCGAGGCAAGTGCCGCATCACGACGCACTTGCGCGTCCAGCCGATGAGACGCGACCCAGTGGACGGGCGGAGCGTGGGTCTGCGTGCCGGCGTCGCCGCCGGTAGCCAGGTCGAGTGCACGCTTGTGTCCCGCATCGCCGGCATCGAACGTGAACTTTCGAAGCTTGAAGCTCGGCCCAGCCAGCAGCGACTTCGGCACGACGGCGGATTCCACGCGCGTAACAAGCAATTGATTGCGAAGCAGTTGGTGCATAAATGCAGATGTTGTATTCGTCGCCGCCCCGAGCTTTCTACCGCCGGAAGAAGTCGAAGTAACGCTTTTGAACTCTCCATCGACTTTCCTGAGGTCTCGCTTCGACAATCGGATTCGATGCTGCTTTGCGTATTGAGCGACGATGTTTTCTTCCAGCAGCCGGCTGATGACTTGCTTCCGGAGTGTTCTGCACTCGGTGATTTGATTGCTGGACGAACAGGATGTCAGGGCCTTCGACGGTCCTGACGGGTCTACCCAGGAATAAAAACCGAGTGCGTATCGCATGTACGCTTGTACCTCGGCCTGGGATACTGCTGCGAGTCCCGAGCCATCGCCAGATCGGACAGCGGTCGGTGGATGCGACGAGCCACACCCGGCGAAAAGCACAAAGCCGGCGAATGCCAGGTTGCGTCGTAGATGGGCCAGCATGCTGGAATTGTATGAGTTCTAGGCCAGGCTGGTTGACTCGGAAGTCAAATCGCGAACGATCCGACTGGTGGAGTAACCATCTTGGTACGGCACGATTCGTATCATGCCGCCATATGCGAGGACGGCTGCGCCCTCGGGAGGAAATGTTTCGTCCTCGGGATTGGGCGAGTAGTCCGCGCCCTTGACGTAAATTGCCGGACGAACAGTCGACACGACATCAGTCGCCGTGACTGCATCGAAGAGCACAACCCGATCGACGCTTTCCAGGGCAGCTACTATTTCCAATCGATCTGCTTCACGAGTCAAGGGGCGGCCGTCTCCTTTAATGGCGCGTACGCTACGGTCGCTGTTCACCGCGACGACAAGAGCGTCTCCCATGGAGCGCGCCGCCTCCAGATAACGCACGTGGCCAACGTGGATGAGATCGAAGCACCCATTGGTAAGCACGAGAGTGCGGTCATGCTCCCGTATCCACCGGCTGTACTGTTGTAACTCCTGCAGGCTCACAATCTGGTTGCGCATGGTAGCCGTTCTCCGGTAGCTCTGAGTTCGACTCAAGGGGAACATTGTCCGGCTGGGGCTCCGGCTCCTGCTCCCACGGGACAGACTCATCCTGCAATTTGGCGTAGACGTAGCTGCCGACTTCTCGCAGGCTGGCTGCGAGCGGGACGGCGATTATCAGACCGAAGAGTCCGTCAATCACGCCGCCCGCGGCCACCGAAAAGAGTATCACGAGTGGATGCAGACGCACGGCGCGACCCAGGACGTGTGGAATGACAAAGTAGTCTTCGAGATTTCGGAGAACCAGATAGAGAACGGCAATTGCGCCGGCGTAGGCGATCTGGCTCCAGCCCCACGGATTTGACCCGTTGAAGTAGGCCACGCCCACGGCGATCGTGCCGGCCGTCAGTGGACCCACAAGCGGTAGAAGCTCAAGCGCTCCACTCAGCAAACCGAGAAAAATCGCACCGGGTACACCGAAAATAGTCAGACTGATGGTCGTGGCGGAAGTCATCAGAACGAACAGCGTCAGCTCGCCTCGAATATATTGTTGCCACGTCACGTGGATGCGGTGTGCCAATCCATGTAGCTCTTCGCGATGAGCGCGAGGCAGCGCACCGATCACCACTCGCCGAATGCGCGGCCCGTCCATGAGCAAGTAAAAGGTCGATACAAGAAAGAGAAAAACCTTGGCGATGGTCTCGAAGGCATTGACCAGAAGATGGCTTGCACTGTTGTTGTTACTGGTGTAGCCACCAATTGTGTGCGAGAGCTGGGCAACAAGGCTCGTAATGTCGATGCCCATAGGCTTTGGTCCGACAAGCCCAATGAGGGCAGCTTCGAGACGCGGAATGTCCTCCAGGAAGACGGTTCCGTCGGAGACAACCGGAGGATAGAGGTACCGCGATGCGGCCACAAGGGCGAGTCCCACGCAGGCGTAGAGCAAAGTCACGGACCAGAGGCGAGGCAATCCGCCCTTTACGTTGAAGTAATTGACGATCGGCGAGAGAAGGTACGCGACCAGTAAAGCCCAAAGAAAGGGCGCCAGTATCGACGCCACTTCTCGCAACAGCACAATAGCGGCGATAATCGCAATGATTACCAGCAGGAGCTTTACGGCGCCGGTTAGTCTGGTGTCGCCAGGGCTCTCTTCTCGCACACCCGTGGAGTCCTTGATCGCTTAACCCGCAAGGGATGCGGCAACTTCGTCGGAGACGTCGAGATTCGAGTAGACGTTCTGTACGTCGTCAAGTTCCTCTAATTTGTCCACCAGGCGCAGTGTTTGTTCCACCGTTTTTTCATCCGCCTGCATGCTGGTCTTCGGTACCAAAGCCGATTCGCTGCTCAATACCGGTATTCCGCTATCTTCAAGTGCGGTCCTCACGCGTTCCATGTCGGTTGGGACGGTATAAATTTCCAGTGTGTCGCCGTCGACCTGCACATCTTCAGCTCCGGCGTCGATGGCTACCAGCGCAATGTCGTCCGCGTCTCGACCCGCCGCGTCCAGGGTTACAATGCCACGCGAGTCGAATAACCAAGCGACCGATCCAGACTCGCCGAGATTCCCACCGCTCTTGTGGAATGTGCTCCGAATCTCAGCCGCGGTACGGTTTCGATTGTCGGTTAGCACGCTCACGAGGACGGCAACTCCACCGGGCCCGTAGCCTTCGTACCACATTTCCTGGTAATTCGTGCCGTCGCCCGCACCGGAGCCGCGTTTAATTGCTCTTTCAATGTTCTCGATGGGCATATTGGCGTCACGGGCTCGCTGTACCGCCAGACGCAGTCGCGCATTTCCGGCGGGGTCCGCCCCGTCACGCGCCGCTACTGTGATTTCGCGAGTGAGCTTGGTGAAAAGTTGACCGCGTTTGGCGTCGGTGACACCTTTCGACCGCTTGATCGACGCCCACTTTGAATGTCCCGACATGGTGGGCCCCCTTGTGCTTGGAGTCTACTCTCTGCCTCTGCCGGCATTACGAATTATACCACCGGCATTGACGTCACTCGTTTGGGGGTTACCCTACCGCGGTTGCGGTGGGAGACGGTCTCGGAGTCGAAACGGCAGTCGGGGAGGGCGTGGGGACCGGCGTCGGGGTGGCCCCAGTGGTTGTGCCCCGCACGTCGACAACCACCGTAAATTGATCTCCCACCGCTTCGCCACTTTTATCGAAGATTCGCCACGTCTCGGAATAACTATTCGGTTTGGCCGGGGCGGTCATCGTAACTATCAGGTCAAGCGTGTGGCAGGTAGAGGTTGCGGGCAGCGGAACAGACGTGGGGCCCAACTTGGTGCCGCTGACTCGGCGAGCCGTCCAACCGGGTCCCCAGGGTGTTTGACCGGAATTGAACAGGAGCCAACCCTTGTCAAATGTCTGACGTCCCGCGACAATTGAGCCGTCCGGGAATGATGTGTCGGCGACGTATTCCACGTTTTCCACACGGGGCAAGGCAGTTGCGGTGAGCGTGGCAACAGGCGTCGGGAGCGGAGGTTCAGACACACGAAGCACGGTGAGACGCGGTAGCACGCCCTGGAAACTAAACCATGTGCCGGCGCCCTGAGTTAAGTCCCAGACGACTTTGTACTTGCCGGCGATAGCTGGCGCCCGGATTACGAACGGAAGTGAAACCGACTGGCCAGGGCTAACGTCTCGTGCCAGTGGAAGCGTTCCACCGGCAAAGGCCACGACACCCTTACTAAACGGAGAAAGTGTAGCGAATGGATCACCGGCGCTTGACAAGAGGTGGTATCCAAGTGTGACGGCCAGCGATCCCGTCGACGGCCATGGCAAAGTTCCAGTGTTTTCTACCTGCACCACCGTGGATATCGAGGAGCCCGTGGTTCCAATCACCCTGCTGGGACTCCCGTACACCGCCGAAAGTGCGGGCACGGGCTGACGGTGCATTATCGACGGTGTAAAACTGTGTGGCGTGGACCCCATGATGGACGCCGCCGGAAGTGCGATCTGGGTGGGAGCCCACAGCGGATTGCCGACGCTGTCGTGCGGTGGGTGCGCGACAAAGTACAGTACTCGTTCCTGGTACGGGAAGGTCCCCGGGTTCTGCGCAGGCGTTCCGACGCGATCGAATCTCGGGTTGTTGGGATTATTAACCCAACCCCACCCGTTATAGGCCCAGAGTGCGTAGTACCAATTCTCAAGAACCGATGGGTCGCCGTTTCCAATTCGAGGTGTCGCGGCCCATTTCGACGCGAGAATGCCGGCAGCGTATGCGATGTTGTAGGCGTATTTCGTGGCAATCTTCGACTGGACATCCGGTGGTACGGCCCCTCGGACGTCTCCGAAGGCCCCAGCCATGCCTGATGTTACCTGCATGACGCCGTAGCCAAAGTCCGGCGCCACAAGGGGGCGGCCTGACTGGTCGAATTGTCTCCAACCGCTTTCAACCCACCCTATGGCCTTCAGCAGAACAGGCGGAATTGACTTCACTGGGCCAGACGCGTAGTACCGGGGATAGCTCGCGGGAAGCAAGCCATTCCCCGCGAGGTCAAATGCCGCGGCCACTGCGGCAGTCGTGGGCGGGGCGCAGGCATTGGCGACGATCGGCGCGGCGATGCAGACTCGAAGCACCAGTCCAACTAACGAGAACAGAACGATCGAGCGTCTCACCGCACGTTTTGTCCCTGCCGCGAGATCCCGGTGACCTGAGGTCGTTTGCGACGCCGGCGACCCAGGGCGGTATGCGTGCGCCCTGCAAAAAACATGCTGCCCGCACAAGATGCGATTAAGCGTGAGCCACTCCGGCAGCGTAACTCGAGGCCGGCGTCGATCCGGGAACGTCGGATACTTTTAGTTGTTTGCCAGGCAGCGTCAGAACGATCGATCGCCCATCGGACGTCCAGGCAAAGTCGGACTCGCTGGTAAAACCGGTCGGGCCGCTCCACGTGACATCTCGACGGAGATCGAAAAACTCGAGAGTGCAGTTGTAACAGTTGGTAGGCGCCGCAAATGCGACCACTGGGTCCCGAGGCGATAGCCGCGCAGAAGTAATGATCTGCGGAGCAAGCACTCCAAGGTACTTCGTTCTCCCGTCGACGACTGCATAGACGGAGGTGTCTACCAGGTTGCTCTTCAGGAAAAGGGGGTTTCCCTGAATCCAACCGAGCGGAATCACCGATACGGCCCTGGTGGATGTTATGGTTCTATTTTGGCCTTTCAGTGAGTCGTACTCGCGCAACATCCACCGAGCGCCGCTGGACGGCGTATTGGCCGACACAAGCGCGTACATCAGAGAGCGACCGTCCTTGCTCCAGACCGGGCGCACCAACGGATCGGCGACTCCCACGACGCTCGAGGTGCGGGTATTCACGACGACGTGCATCAGTGCCCTTGTACCGTTGTCGGAAGGGTGGGAGAACCACACGCGCGGCGAGCCTCGGTGGGCCGCGGAAAGTCCGCGCGCGAGCGCGGAGCCGTTCCGGACAAGCGAGCTGGACGGTGCTTCCTCCATTACGTACGTCGTTGGTTGGCGCACCAGTCGGTCACCAAGAACCTTTTTCTTGTTGGTTGGAGAAGGCGCCGGTTTGGAAGTCGCCCCTACTGTTGGGCGAGGAGTCGGAGCGGTAACCGGTGTAATCGGACCTGGTGTCGGCGGTGTAACCGGCGCGTTCGCCTTTGGAGCCGTGAGAGACGACACCACGAAAATCGCCACCAGCAAGAGAACTGACAATCCGAGTACGGTCAATACGGCGCGCAGAATTCCGCGACGTGGATTCGGCACCGGTCTACTTCCCACAATTTGCCTCTCTCGCACAGAAATTGAACGCGCCAGTCTAACAAAATGCTTTCCCGACCGGTACACTTCGGTGAGCTTTTCGCCCACAGAATCGTTCTTGATACGCTACAGTAACCCGTGCCGGCCGGGTCTTAGCGGGCATTGGAGCGCCGGACGAGTTGTCCGACCGGCACGCGTAAACTCACCCGCTTAAATACGTTTATGCCTCGACAAGAATTCACTGCTTCATCGATCGCCGGCGGCTGGCGACTCGTCGATCGAAGCGAGGTCCGGAGAAGACGCTGTACCTGAAGACCCTCGATATCCACGGTTTCAAGAGCTTTGCTCGCCCCACCCGCTTCGAGTTCACTTCTGGAATAACGGCCCTTGTCGGACCCAATGGTGCCGGCAAGAGCAACGTCGTCGACGCTATTCGCTGGTGCCTGGGCGAACAAAGCACCCGCGATCTGCGCGGGCAACGCGCCGAAGACGTCATCTACGCCGGCGCGAGGCATGTTATGGGCGTTGCCGAAGTAACCATGGCAGCTCGTTCCCTCCCCACCGGACTCGACATCCTCCGATGAGCTGAGCGTGGGTCGCCGGCTGTTTCGATCGGGAGAGAGCGAGTACCTCCTGGATGGGCAAAAGGTGCGTTTGAAGGACGTGCTTGATGCGCTACGACGGGTGGGAATCGATGGTGCCAGACATATCGTCGTAACGCAGGGCATGGCCGATGCACTCCTGTCGGCCACTCCTTCTGAACGCCGGGCGCTGCTGGAGCAGGCTGCGGGCCTCTCCGAATACAGAGTCAAGCGCGAGGAAGCCCGGCAAAAGCTTGGGACCACCGAGCAGAACATCTCTATGGTGATGGCGATACTCGCCGAACTGGAACCGAGATTGAGGCATCTGCGGCGCCAATCGCGCGCGATTCAGGAACGTAACGCGGCGCAGGTCCTGCTCCGCCACCGTCTTCACGACTGGCATGCGGCTCGGCGGAGTGAAGTGCTGGGGCGGCTAGCCGAACACCAAACGAGCGCTGCTGAAATGGAGCGGAATCGCCGTGAGGCCGAGTCTCAACTTACCGCCCTGGAGAGCGCTGCCGAAGCAGTCCTTGAACGAGAACGAGTGTGGCAACAATCGGTCAATACCTTACTGGCTGCTCAGCATGTCAGTCAGCGAGCGCTGGACGCGGCGGTACAACAAAGCGGGGTGCTACACCAACAGATCGCATCGGCCCGGCAGCGTCGTGAAGCACTGAGCGCCCGGGAGCAGCGCGTCGACGGAATCCTGGCAGATCTGCAGGCGAGATATCTCAGGGTGGAGGAATCGCTCGTCCAGTTACAGATGCTTGTTGATCGGGCTCGTACGGCCACCCAGGAAGCGGCGCAGAGGGTTGACGAGCAGCGAAGGAGCGTTCGCGAAAGGGAGGCGACGTCGGCCGAGTTGGAGATGGCGGCGAAGTCTCGCTCGCGGGCCACTGAGGAAACAGGACGCCAGTTGTCGGCACTGCGCCGCGAAAGCGAAACCGTTGCCGGACAGATACGGGAAATCGAACGTCGTCTCGAGCATCACAAGGTCACCGCCGAGACGCTGGAGCGCGCTCAGAGTGACTTGCTCTCTCGCCTGGAGTGCATCGAGACGGCTTCCGTGGTGAGTGACGAGCGACTAAACGAATGCGAGGCGCGCTGGGAGCGCGCTCGCCAGCGCTTGTCCCGCTTCGATGTCATAGTTGCCCGCCTGAACCGTCTGGTAACGGATGAAGCCCGGCGCGAACAAGCCCTGCGCAGATCGCTGGACTCCCTTGGCGACGAGACGGCTCGCACGGTTCTCCAGACAATCCAGGTCGAGCCTGGCTGGGAGAGGGCGATAGCCTCGGCGCTCGGTGAGTGGGCCTGGGTGCGTCTCGAGCAGACCTCTTCTGCTCATTTACACCCGGCAGACGACGCGCAGCTCCATAGATGGCGCAACTCACTGGAATCGCATCTTAGTGACTGCATATGGGCCGACTCAGTAGTTCGCGCTATGCCGGCGGAGTGTGTCAATCCTCTGGATACCACCATCCTGGTCGATGATGCGTCCGCGGCCCGACGAACATGGAACAACATAAAGGATCTTCCCGGACGTCGAGTGGGCACCACTCAAGTGCAAGTTGTTAGCCGGCAGGGAGAACGTTGGTCGCCCGCCGGGATAGAGAAGCATCCGCAGAACGATAGAGCGGCAAACTTTCTCCAACTCCGCCGTGCTGTCGGTAAATCGCAGAAGCGACACGCCGTTCTTTCAAGCCGCGCTGGACGCCTTCGAAATGCGCGGCAGGCGGAGGCGGCGGCCATGGCGATCAGTGCGGAAGAGACCGAAGCCGCGCGCCGCAGAGCACACGAAGATCGGCGGGAACGAGAAGGGCTCGGGCATCAGCTGGCCCTCACGGTTCAACAGATTGAAAATCTTGGCCCTGAACTTTCACGAGCGCATTCGGAGCACGCCCAACTCAGCAACCGTTTGGAGAGCCTTCAGAACCACATCCGGGACCTGGCGAGGTCACTCTCCGAGAGACGGATGGAAGAGGAAGAAACAGTCAGACTCGCTCAGAGTGCGGCCGGTGATTTGAAAGTATTGCGCAATTCCCTGGCCCAAGCAGAACATGAGTACCGAGATTCGGCTCATGATGCGGCGATGGCGGAATCCAAGCTAATGGCCCAAAAACAGGTAATAATCGCCCTGGAAGAAGAACGTGAACGGACGAGAACCGATCTGCCGGCACTGCAGGAAGAAGACGCGGCCCTGGAGTGTGCGGTCCGCGCATATGAGTCCGAATTGGTGAGTCTGGAGGAAGAGATCCGGCGGCTGGAAGTGGGTCACCGGCGCGACACTGACTGCTTGCGTGCCGCGCAGGAGCAGCGCCCGCCTGGATATGCCGGGGGCACTGAACTGCGCCAGGCAAGGGCTGCCGCGACCAGTGCGGTGGCACGGCACGAACGAGCTCTTGCGGAGGTACAGACAGCGCTCAACGACCTGACGCGGGTGGACCTTGAAGTGGTCGTCGATCTGGGCATCGAGCCCGCGAACCTATGCCCCTCGGACGATCCAGCGCCGTCGGACGCCGATATTAGGCGTTTGAGGGGGCGGGCCTCGCAGTATGCCGGTGTCGACGAGTCAGTGACGCGAGAGGCGGCCGAGCTTGAGACACGACATGGCTACTTGCTGGCCCAGGTCGCAGATTTGCAAGCCGCGGCCGATACGTTGGGGCATATGATGGAGGTTGCCGATAGCGAGATGAAATCTCGATTTGAGACGGCGTTCACGGCTGTCAACGAAGAGTTTTCCCGAGTGTTCGAAGTTATGCTTCCGGGCGGAAGTGCGCGCCTCGAGTGGTCATCGGAATCCGGGGGCGTGGACATCGCTGCTCAGCTCCCCGGCAAACGTGCTCGTTCCAACGCGTCATTTTCGGGGGGCGAGCGGTCATTGGTGGCATCGTCGCTGTTGTTTGGCGTGTTGCGAATGCGCCCCACGCCATTTTGCGTGCTTGACGAAGTGGACGCAGCACTGGACGAGGGAAACGTGGACCGCTACCTGGCCGCACTGCGCGATATCAGCACGCGCACTCAGGCCGTGGTCGTCACTCACAACCGAGCGACTATGGCGGCCGCCGATGTGCTTTACGGCATCACGTTGAGTGGCGAGGGCGCGTCAAATGTGCTCTCGCTTCGCCTGGAATCAGTATCAGCCGGCTGATTTTCCGTATTCTCAGACGTTGACGTGGGCTAAGGCCACGGAAATGATCAAAAACGCAATACCGACGCCGATAGTGACGTTGAATAACACGCGTTCCGCACCACGACGGGTATGAAACACGCTGCCTTCCTGGCCGAACACACTACCCAGGCTGGTGCCTCGGGACTGCATCAGAATGAGCGTAATGAGACTTGCGGCGAGAATCAGCTCGGCAAGCCGTAAGGTATCTTTCAATGCGTACTGCCTCACAGTCGAGTTTGCTCAAGAACGGACATGGGAGTATATCACGCTCTGGCGGGGACGGCGTAACCGCCCCGAGCGTGACGCAAATTGCCGGCTCAGAACACTCGGATTGGGTCGTGCGCAATACGATGATGGGGAATCAGCCACCAGGTTCGGGGTTCTGCATAGGTCAGGCGGATTCGTGCACGGTATCCGAAAGCTTTGTTAGCGTGGCTAGTGAAGGGGCGGACGATGGAAACCGACGGCAAGGGCAGTCACGACCAGACAAGTGCGAGCATCATTTTTCTGCTCGATGTGGATAATACACTGCTCGATAACGACGCACTGAAGGACTACTTGCGCCAGCAGGTGAAGTCTGTCGTGGGCGCGGAGAAAAGCGCTCGATTCTGGGACATCTACGAAGATGTGCGCCAGGAAAGGGACTACATTGACTACCCGGAGACCGTGCGCCGGTTTCTGGAGGAATACTCGGGGGAAGTCGACGAAGCAGCTATCCACTCAATCTTTGAGCACCCGCCATTCGCGTCGTTCGTCTACCCCGACGCTCCTGCGACACTGGCGTACCTCGACTCGATTGGCATCCCGGTAATTCTTTCCGACGGTGATCAGGTGTTCCAGGCAAAAAAGATCAGGGAGAGCGGCTTGTCGGCCGCGGTTGGCGGCCGGGTCGTCATATGCGTCCACAAGGAACGGGAGCTGTCATCCGTGATGGCAGCGTACCCGGCCAACCACTATGTAATGATTGACGACAAGGCTAGAATTCTGGCCGATCTGGCTCGTGAGCGGCCCGGCCAGTTCACGACCATACAGGTATTACAGGGCCATTACGCTCAGGACGGGCCTTTCACGCCCTCGCCCGACTACGTATTGACCGGGATTGCGGATGTGAAGTCACTTTCACCGGAACAATTTTGTAAAACCGCGTCTGGACCTGAGTCTGTGCGCACCCGCCCGACCTGATTCAAAGGCGAAATAATCGGAGTGTTCCTACCCCGGCAAACGCTCCAAGCACGTCCGGCCCTAGTCTCAGATCTCCTAGCCGGGTGAGGCTCCAGCCCGCCGCTTCGGCGATGAGCTCTGCGCCCATGAACCCGATAAATACCACGCCCCAATACCCGACCACGCGCCAACCGAAACGCTTCCGTATTAACTGGTAGACGAGCGCGACCGTGAGCGTAAGCAGTGCGGCGAGGGCGAGCCAGGGTGGAAACGTCATCTAGTCGCGGTATGGAGGTAGTGCTCGGCCGCAGAAAGTTGCGGATCTACATTCCCCGGCCGGATGCCCGTTTCCGCCACGTAGATGTCTGGCTTGATCCCGACACTCCCAATAGATCGCTTGAGCGGCGTCAGCCAGAGGCGATCGGTAATGCGGATGCTTGAGCCGTCCGCCAGCGAGAAGACGCTTTGCATAGACCCTTTGCCGTAGGTGCGGGTACCGATGATTTCTGCACGGTGATTATCTCGGAGCGCAGCCGCGGTGATTTCGGCCGCGCTGGCGCTGTCCTGGTCGACCAGAATCACAAGCGGGACGGAAGGCGCCTGCGTTTCCGGCACTACCGGAAGCGCCTGTAAATGGTGACTCGTACTCTCTTCATAGGCAATCGTGCCGTGAGTGAGAAATTGACTCACCACGTCCTGAGCGGCATCGACGTATCCCCCGGGATTTCCGCGAAGATCGATGATCAGGCTCCTCATGTGCTGCTGCTTCAACGATGCGACCGCGCGGGCGACTTCATCACTTGTCGTGTCGCCGAAACTCATGATCTGGATATAGCCGATGGAGTGCGGCAACATTCGCCCGTAGGCCGTGACCGCTGCAATTTGCGCTCGTTGCACCCGCACCACGAACGGCTTTTCCGAACCCCGTTTGACCCGTAGCACAACGTACGACCCTGTACGACCGTGGATGCGGGCGATGGCGGCAGAACCGCTTAGGCGTGGTACAGGAGTTCCGTTGATACTGGTAATGATGTCGTCGGATCGCAATCCGGCTCGTTGGGCAGGTGTCTGCGGGAGCGGGGCCACGACCTGCAGATTCCCATCGTAGGGCACGACGATCGCGCCGATGCCACTGAAGTTTGAGCCGTTCAACTGTTGATCCGCTTGCTGGTTCTGTGGGGGTGACAGGAACAGAGTGTGCGGATCGCCGGTTGCCGAAAGCATGCCGTCGATGGCGGCGTACACCAAGGTGTGCTTATTGAAGGGCCGAAAATAGGAACGCTGAGTTACGAGGTGATAGGCGTATAGAAATTCCTGGACGTTTGGATCAGAAGCGTCGATCGCCGCCGCACCGCGGCGCTGGTCGACCGCCGTACCGGCCACGAACCCAATCGCGAAAATAACGGAAAGCACCGCGCCGATCGCCAGGCCGAGCAACAACCCTCCGCGCCGAGTCGTCACTTCGCATCCCCTCCGTTTCTGGGCAGTACTGCCACCGCGTGTTATACCTGCGCCGGCTCAGGAGCGGCGTATGGAGTTGCTCGTAGGTACGACTCGATGAACTCGTCCAGCTCGCCATTCAGAACCGCTGAAGTGTTGCTCGTTTCGTGTTGAGTACGCAGGTCCTTGACCATGTTGTACGGATGAAGCACGTACGAGCGGATTTGGTTTCCCCACCCGGCGGCTACATGCTCGCCTTTGAGCCGGGCCTGCTCGACCTCTCGTTCCTCCAACTGTCGCTCGAGTAACTTGGCGGCGAGAATTCGCATGGCGACTTCTCTATTTTGAAGCTGCGAGCGTTCGTTCTGGCAGGTAACGACGATCCCGGTGGGCAAATGCGTGAGACGCACGGCCGAATCCGTTTTGTTGACGTGCTGCCCCCCCGCTCCCGAAGATCGGTACGTGTCCACGCGTAGATCGTCGGGATTGATCGTGATCGCCTCCTCGGCACCTTCAATTTGCGGCAGGACTTCAACCAGCGCGAAGCTCGTGTGGCGACGGTGGGCTGAATCGTACGGTGACAACCGTACCAGTCGGTGTACTCCGCGTTCCCCGCGAAGGTGACCATAGGCGTATGCCCCGTCAATCTGAATGGTTGCGCTTTTGATTCCCGCTTCCTCACCCTCGGACCGCTCGAGTATTTGTACTTCGAACCGGTGTTGCTCGGCCCAGCGAATGTACATGCGCAACAGCATGTCCGCCCAGTCTTGCGACTCGGTACCGCCGGCTCCGGCATGCACGCTTACGATGGCGCCATTCTCGGCATATTCACCCGAAAGCAGCGTCTGGAACTCGAGACGGTCGACTTGTTTCTGCAACGCGGGCAGGTCGGCGTCAATCTCCGCCACCACACCGGCATCTTCTTCAGCCGCGGCCAACTCGAGAAGGTCACGCAGGCCGGTGGCGTCGGCATTTAAGTGAGACCATTCATCCACGCGGCTCTTAAGCATTGTTAGACGATGCATCTGCTTGCCGGCTGCTTTCGGATCGTCCCAGAAGTCCTGAGCAGAGCTCAACTCCTCGATGGAAGAAATTTCTCGTTGCGCTCCAGGTACGTCAAAGATGCACCTTCAGGGCAGCCAAACGGGAAACTACGTCGTCGATAGTACTTCGGAGTTCTTCCACTTTTATGCACGTCCATGACAGAATTTGTACTTTTTTCCGCTACCGCAATAGCAGGGTTCATTGCGGCCGATTTTGCCGCCAGGTGAAGATCCAACCGCCGCCTTGGACCGCTTGGCGTGAACCGCGGCCGCCTGAGCGGTTTTGCTTGCTCCATTTCCGTTCAGTGCCGGTTGTGGGGCAGGGCCGGCAGCCACGGGTTCCTCGGCTGCCATCGACCCTTCGTGGAGGATCAAAGCGGCGGTGGGTTGAAATAGTAAATGGTAGATCTGATGAACCACGTTCTGCCGGAATACGACCTGGAACTGCTGGAACATGTCGAAGGATTGACGTTTGTATGCCACCAGAGGGTCTTGTTGCCCGAATGCCTGCAGCATCGCGGCTTCACGCAATTCGTCCATGGCGTCGACGTGGTGTATCCAGAGGCCGCTCAGGGTTACCAGCAGGACCCGGCGCTCCCAGGCCCGTACAACTTCGTCGCCAAGCGCTGCCTCACGTTCCTCGTAGGTGACATGCGCGGCCTCGATCAGAGCATCCGCCAACTCATCCTGCGAGTACGATTCCATATGTTCGGGAGTCATGTCGGGCGGCAGCGGCATAATGGTGCCGATCGAGTTATACAGGTTGATCGTATCCCACTCTTCGGAGTGCGGCCCTGTGCAATTTGAATCGACCAGCGCCGCCACTTCTTCTTCGACGAGCTGCATCATGATGTCACGGACGTTCTCGCCGTGCAGGATGCGGTTGCGGTCCTCGTAGACGATGCTGCGCTGTTTTGCCAGCACGTCGTCATACTCGACCAGATGCTTGCGGTAATCGAAGTTCATTCCCTCGACCTTCGTTTGCGCCTGCTCGATGGTGCGGGTTACGAGTTTGTGTTCGAGCGGTTCATCGCCGTCCATTCCGAAGCGTTCCAGTATGGTCTTGACGCGCGGGCCGACGAAACGGCTCATCAATTCGTCCTCAAGACTCAGATAAAACCGTGAAAAGCCCGGGTCGCCCTGACGGCCGGAGCGTCCACGCAACTGGTTGTCGATGCGTCGAGACTCGTGGCGCTCCGTGCCAATTACCGCGAGTCCGCCCAGTTCCGGCACACCGTCGCCAAGCAGGATATCGACACCACGACCGGCCATATTGGTGGCAACGGTCACGGCGCCCGGACGTCCGGCATCGGCGATGATGTTCGCTTCCCTTTCGTGCTGCTTCGCGTTCAATACTCTGTGGTCGATGCCCGCTCGGTTGAGCAGGCGCGACAACTCTTCGTTCTTTTCGATGGACGTGGTACCGATCAATACGGGCTGGCCCTTGGCGTGTCGCTCTTTGACTTCTTCGACGATAGCCTTGACCTTGGCATGCTCATCGCGAAAGACCAGGTCGGGCATGTCCCGCCTCACCATCGGCCGGTGGGTTGGGATGGCAACGACGTCAAGTCCGTAAATCTTGTGAAATTCTTCCGCTTCAGTTTCAGCCGTGCCCGTCATTCCGGCAAGCTTGTCGTACATTCTGAAGTAGTTTTGCAGCGTGACAGTCGCATGGGTCACGTTCTCGCGCTGGATTTCGAGCCGTTCTTTCGCTTCCACCGCCTGGTGGAGGCCGTCACTCCAGCGTCGACCGGGCATCATACGGCCCGTAAATTCGTCCACAATGACGACTTCGCCGTCTTGCACCACATAGTCTTTGTCACGCTGGTACAGGACATGCGCGCGCACCGCCTGCTCCATGTAGTTCACGAGCTGGAAATTGTTCTCGTCGTAGAGATTGTCGACTCCGACCAAGCGCTCCAGCTTCGCCACTCCATCATCCGTCAGCGAAACACTTCTGGATTTTAGATCGACCGTGTAGTCCGTCTCGGCCTGGAGTCGGGGCGCCGCCTGCGCAAAGCGACGGTACATCTCCGACGATTCTTCTGCCTCACCGCTGATAATGAGCGGAGTTCTGGCTTCGTCGATCAAAATGTTGTCGACCTCGTCGACGATTGCATAAAAGTGCTCGCGCTGAACAGTGTCTTCAAGTGACAGGGCGAGATTATCGCGTAGATAGTCGAAACCAAACTCGCTGTTTGTACCGTAGGTGATGTCGCAGCGATAGGCGCTTTGTCGATCGGTGGGGCGGAGATGGCGCAACCGCTCATCCCCGGCACTTTCGTCCGCGTATTCCGGATCGAACTGTACCGAAATATCGCTTGCGATGGCGGAGGTCGACATATCCAGAGCATGGAAGACCTGCCCCATCCAGCCGGCGTCCCGACGCACGAGATAGTCGTTTACGGTAACGAGGTGACACCCCTTGCCCACGAGGGCATTGAGGTACAACGCCGTAGTAGCCACGAGGGTCTTGCCTTCGCCGGTGCGAATCTCAGCAATTTTCCCCGAGTGCAATACCATGCCACCCATTAGCTGGACGTCATAGTGGCGTTGTCCGAGGGTGCGCTTCGACGCCTCGCGGACGGCGGCAAAAGCTTCCACCAGCAGGTCATCCAGCGATTCACCGGCCTCGAGGCGCTGTCGAAACTCGCTAGTCTTGGACCGAAGCTCGGCGTCCGACAATTTCTCGAACTCCGACTCTCGGTCGTTGATATCCTCAACCGTCGCCTGCAGACGGTTCAGGAGTCGTTGATTAGGATCTGAAACTAACTT
The DNA here is from genome assembly GCA_963737125.1 of uncultured Chloroflexia bacterium. Taxonomy (GTDB): domain Bacteria; phylum Chloroflexota; class UBA5177; order UBA5177; family UBA5177; genus JANWJD01. The sequence goes on from CAVTRL010000001.1 coordinate 1,566,612, forward strand.
CGAAAAGAGGCCCATGCCGTATCGATTCCCCCAGTACTACGTATCGCCGTCCACCGGCCGGTACGGCCCGCACGGACGGCGACGATACGCCTATTTTAGCACAGCGTCACTAGCTGTTGGTGGACATAGGCGCTGCCGACGAGGCAGACGTAGGTACTCCATGCAACGCTTCCTTGATCGGTTCAACGGTGGATGAAACAGTGTTTTCAGCGTCAAATGGCCCGATCGTGGCGATACTGGGTCCTACCGCAATAGGAAAAAGCGCCCTTGCGCTGCAACTGTGCGAGGAATTTGACGGCGTCGTGCTGAGCGCGGACTCACGGCAGGTGTACCGATACATGGATATCGGTACCGCTAAGGCGACTCCTTCCGAACGCGCCCGCGTTCCTCACTTTATGGTCGACCTGGTAGAACCGTCGGACGTGTATACAGGCCAGCGCTTCGCGGAGGAGGGCCAGCGCGTGCTGACTGCACAGGCAAGGCTGAATCGGCCGGTATTCGTCGTCGGTGGCACCGGTTTTTACGTATCACTTTTGCTTGACCGGACACATCTTCCACCGGTGGCGCCGGATGACGCGTTGAGGGCGGCGCTACGTGCTCAGGAAGAGCTCGCCGGCCCAGGCACGCTCCACACCATGCTGGTGGACCGCGATCCGGAGGCGGCGCAACGGATTCATCCCCACAATCTTCCCAGAATCCTCCGCGCGCTGGAAATCAACGAGCTCACCGGTCGCCCTGTCCCGGCCCTGCCTCCCACCCACTCGATGCCCGCACTCTACTTAGGATTGAACATGGATCGCAGTCTCCTGTATGACATTGCCGATGCGCGTGTGCACCAACAGTTCGCAAACGGTTTGCTGGAGGAGACTGAGATACTCCTGGCAATGGGATATTCTCCGAATTCTCCGGCACTCGATGGCCTGGGGTACCGGCAAATGGTGCAGTATCTACAAGGTGTTGCGAGTCGGGAGGCTGCGGTTGAAGGGTATAAGGTCGCCACGCGTCGTTACATTCGACGTCAATTGACCTGGTTCCGGCGCGACCATCGTATCGAGTGGTTGGATTGGGAACCACCCCGGTATTCGATTGCGCGTGAACGGGTCGGACGCCATTTGGCTAGGGTTTAGTACTTCGTGGAGGAGACGGATGCGAGGATGGACCCGATCGCGCGGTGGACGCTATCGAGAAAACAAGGACCCTGTCGGCGGCCGGATCGGACACCGCGAGGCGAGATCCGCCCAGAGCTCCCACACCGATTGGCGTCGTGAGCCGGCCCGATCCGAGGGCTCCGATCAATCGTCCAGTTGGCGAATAGGCAACGACGCGTTGTTCCTGTGGGTCGGTGACGAACACGCGTGAACCAGTAGCGCTGACGGAAATATAGGGCTCGTCGTAGGAACCGAATGTCCAATCGGGGACCGACCACGATCTCAAGTACGTGCCGGCGGAACTGAAAACTTGCACGCGACGATTCCAGTAATCTGACACGAAGACCGTGCCATCTGGCGCAACTGCGACCGATGACGGCTCCTGGAATTGACCGGTGCTCGTACCTGCTGATCCCCACGACGTGAGAAAATGGCCGCTTGTTGAGAAGACCTGGATACGTTTATTTCCCGTGTCGGCAACGTAGACGCGACCGGCTCGGGATACTGCGATGCCGCGAGGACCGTAGAACTGCCCTGGACCTGAGCCTATTACCCCTCCGCCCCACTGGCGTACGAACTTGCCCGAGGGAGTGAACACTTCTACTCGCTGGTTCCAGGTATCGACCACGTACACGTTTCCGTCAGGGCCGACGGTCAAACTCTGAGGCGAATCCCGGGTGCTGAACTGGCCCGCGCCGGTGCCGGCCTTTCCCCAGCTCCCCAGGTACGTGCCACTCGCGGAAAACCTCAGCACGCGATGGGCCACGGGGTCGGCAACGTAAATATCTCCGTGCGCGCTCGCAGCAACACCGCGCGGCCCTTGCATGCCGGCAGCACCGCCCGCGCCGATCGAGGCGACCAAGGAGGACGTGAGCGAGGGAATGGTGGCTTCGGGTGGGCTCGCGGGCGTGACGGACGAAGGGATGGTGCTGAATTGCTGCTGGTTTGGCACCAGGTCACGGCGGACCAGGAAATACATGTTTCGTGCTCCGCGGATGCCAAACGGTTGTCGGTAGACGAGCCAATTCCACAGACTGCTCCATTCGGCGCCGGTCGGCAATACGCTGACCGAGCTTTTCTGTCCGCGCAGTGCCTGGCTGAGGGCCGTGACGTGGTCCGGGAACCATTGCTTATAGTCTTCAGGAAACCACCAGTTCCAACGGTATTTCTGGACCACGTAGTGCTTTGCAAGAAAAGCGCTGTTCGCGTCGTATTGCGGTTCAAGCATGATCAGCGCGGCGCAGAGCTGGCCGCCGCACGCCGGGGATCCAAACGCTGCCGTTTCGGAAACCCGTTGATAGTCTCGCAAGTACCAGATGAACGGCCAGCCACCGACATCCGTATTGTCAAGACCGATCGTCAGATTTTTGCCCTGGCCGGTGCGAGTGGCAAGACCGTTCAGCTCTCCGACGACGTTCGGCACGTCCTGAGACGTCTGGACGTAAATCAGCATTTCGGTGGGATTAGCGGCATCGGCGAAGCTCAGCGCGAACATCGAATGGATTTCGAGCACCAGCAACACAAGAAAAACCGGAAGAGAGACAAACCAGGTGAGGCGCCGGCGCGACTGGTACGCGGAACCGAGGAAAAGCCCGGCCAGCAGCATGAAAGGTAGCGCGATATGGATCGAGAGCCACGGCATTTTTTCACCGGCCCACGAATACATACCGAGACTGACCAGCGCCCACCAGACCAGAAAACTGGTCGCAAAGGTGCGCCGCAGGGAAGCGTACACGATACCCGCAATGCCAAAGACAACGGCTAACTGTTCGTAGAGGGGAAGTACCAGAAGGTAGTAAAACCACGGTTGACCACCGCGCGCTACTCCTTGCTGTGCTTTCCAGTACGTGAGGCCGCCAAGGATGTCCTTCCGGTCCGGGCTGAAGAGACTGTGCTGCGTGTCCCAAATACCATACGGGTTTGTGAAAAACGTGGAGTAGGTGAGGACCAAGATCACGACGAAAATGCTAAGGCTGGTTAGAAAGGTATCCAGCGAAATCGACTTCAACGCTGAAATTACGGGGCCGGAGCCGCCGGAAAGGTACTCTCTCAGCCATTCAAAAAAGATGAAGGTACCGAAAATAAAGAACGTAATGTAGGCAGCCTCAATTGAAGCCACGGCCAGGGCCATACTTGCGGCGGCGATGTGTAAGTACATCGGTTTTGGAGTGTCGACATAACGGACGATGCACGTGAACAGCACCAGGGTGAAAAATGCCAGGTAGATGTCATCTCTGATAAACCGCGAAAAATAGACCATTCCGGGGGAAATACAAATCATCAGAGAGGTGAGTAGTGCCCCGGGCCGCGTGAGATAGGAGCGCAAGAAGTAGGGCACGAATACTAGCGCTGTGCCCAACAGCACCGCAAGTAAACGAGCCGAAGCTTCACTCACTCCAAACAGCAGATAGAAAAGCGGTACCACCTCGAACTGGAGGGGGCCGTGCATCAATGGATCGTAGCTGTAGCCCTGACCGACGTAGAATTTCCAGGAAAAATAGGCGTGAAGGCTTTCATCATGGTGCATGGCGCGGGCGCCCACGTCCCAGAGGCGCAGCGTCAGCGCGGCCACCACAATCACCGAGTACACGATGATTTCCCAGTGCGCGGCAAGTACGCTGAGCCGGAGCCACGCCGGCACAAGCGGCCGATCGAGCCAATCCGCCCTCTCGCGTCGTGGGGCTATGGAGATATCAGCCACTCTGGAACTCCCTGCGTTAGAACGGACTTACGAGTCCGCGCTTGACGTAATAGTAGAACGAAACGTTCCCTTTTGGCCCAAACGGGCGTCTCTCTATCAACCATTTGAAGACAACATTCCAGGTGCCGGGCTTTACGATATCCCGCGCGGCTGAAGACCAGGTTAGCGCTTTGTAGTCCTCCGGAAACCACCACCGCAGAATATAGTGCCGTCCAACGTATTGATTCTTGAGAAGCGGGGCGAGCGCGGCCTGGTGGGCATCGTCCACGATGATCACCGGATTAGTCGAAAACGGGGGCTTCAAAAGCTGTGATTCGCTTGGGTAGCCCACATTCGGCATATCGCGCAAGTACCAGGCAAACGGCCACGTGTCGTCAGTGTCAATGCTCACGTGAAGATCGTCGCCACCCGTCACCTTGTTCGAGATCGACAAGATGTTGTTTGCTACGGCCGGCGTGTCCGGCGCGCTCTGCACGTAGACCATCATCTCGACGGGATCGGCGCCGTTTACAAAGTTCACCTCGTACATGCTGTGCAACTCGAGCACAACCAGGATCGCGAGGATTGCTCCGGCGAACCAGCGTACCGCCCCCGCCCTGCTTAACATTTCCACGATGAACATGGCGGCGAGGAGCGTGAACGGCAGCAACGAATGGACCATCAGCCAGGGAAACTTTTCACCGGCCCAGGAATAAATACCGAAGGCGAGTACCGCCCAATACGTAAGGAATGTTGTAAAGAGGGTGGGACGTCTGGCAAACCACACGATAGATGCCAAGCCGAACACCACCGCGATTTGTTCATACAGTCCAAAAAGCAGCGTGTAGTAAAACCAGGGTTGGCCGCCACGATGAACTTCGTGCTGGCTGAGCCAATAGAAGAGGCCTCCGACTATGTCGCGCCGGCACGGATTTAAAGGAAATTTGTTATATGAACAACCGTTATTCAGAATGCCCTGGGACGAATCCCAGATCCCATGGAGATTCGTACCGAAGGTGGAAAACAACAGAAATAGGATGGCGACCACGATGGTGAGAGCGTTCAGCCACTGCTCTCTCGACGGTGAGCGCACGGCATCGACAAAGGGCGTCTCGCCCGACGCGTGGACGTTCCAGCTCACCTGCCTGCTCACGAGGCCGAGCAATCCAATGCCGAGCAAGAGCGGCACGGGCAGATACCAACCGGTAGTTACCGTCAGTGCAAACGCAAGGATAAGCACGACGGCATACACGCCCAGTGCCCAACCTGCGATACGGTCGATGGAACCGGCTTTCAAGAGAAAGCGCTGCGCGGCTTGGACCTTCGGCGCCTTCTCCCAAAACAGAACAATCAGTACGAACGTGCCGAAGATAAACAGCGTGATGTAGGTGTTTTCCATGGCACTGAGCGAGAGCGCAATTGATGCCGTGCCCAGATAGAGATACCGGGGGCGCCGGGTAGCCACGTACGAAAACAGGGCGATGGCCATGGTCATCGCGAACAAGCAGGTGAACATGTCGTCGCGTTCGAGCCGCGACGTGTAGACAAAGGAGGGAGCAATGGCTATCAGTGCCGCCGCGCAGAGTGCCGAACCGCGACCCATCCAGTGGCGCAGATAGTACGGGAGTCCAACCAGAGCCGTCCCGAAAAGGACGGACATCAGGCGCCCGCTGACGTTCGAAACCCCGAATAGAAAGAAGAACAGCGCGGTTACCGGGAACTGGAGCGGGCCGTGGTACACGGGATCATAGGCGTATCCCGTGCCCTTGAACAAGTTCCACGCTAGCCAGGCATGTACGGCTTCATCCCCGTGCATGGCGCGGCTCCCAACATCCCAGATGCGGAGGGTGAAAGCAAAAGCGATACAAATCGCGTAAAGCGCTGCTTCGGTTGTCACTACGGGTACGGCGAACCCCCGTCTCCAGGCTGATCCAGTCGTCGCGTCCAAGCTCGTCGCAGGCAGGGTCGGAGACGGCCGCTCGAGTTCCACAGACGGTGATATGTGTCCTGTTACCGATTCCCCCGCTGTGGCGTCAAGAGACGACATGGCAGCTTCCACTCGACGTGCAATGCCCATGGGATGCTCTCGTCCGGATACCGAGATGGGGGAGCCGGCAAACACGCTCGAACCCTACCGCGTTTGGGCCGAGTCTACCTGAGAACAGCGGTAGTCGCGTCAACGCGCCTTCTCTACTTTGGTTGTCAGCGAGACCTCCGCCCACGATCCGGTACCTGGCATAACGCCGTAACCGGTGAGGTAGAGATTATTTACAGTCGGTCGAATATAGGTGAGGCGATGCGGGATGTACAAGGGCAACCAGGCCGCATCCTGCACGAGCATCTCCTGTGCAGCATCGTACAGTTGGTTTCGTCGCTGTACATTCCAGGTGACATCTGCGGACGCTACGGCATCATCGAAGGCTTTATTGCTGTAGCGTACGTTGTTATTTATCGCGTCAGACTTCCATTGTGCTGAAAGCCAATCATGTGGGTCGGGATAATCCGCGGTCCACCCCGAGATATACATGGGGAGGGAGTTTTGAGCTTGTTTGGTCAAAAGCGCATTTTCCTCCAGACCTTTACTATCGACATTTATGTGTAAGGATTTGCGCCATTGTTGAGTGACCGCCTGTACCAGCTTAGCCAGAAGGGGTGATGATGGGTAATACAGGGTGGTCGACGGGAAGCCCTTGCCATCGGGAAAGCCGGCCGCTTTAAGCTCGGCTCGAGCTTGCTTGACGTTGTAGGGCAGAAGCTTCAAAGACGAATCGTAGCCTGGCTCGCCCGAAGGCACGTAACCGCCAAACGGTGTGACGGTCGTTCCCAAGGCCGAGGAGACGAGTGCTGTTCTATTCAGCGCCATGGTCAGCGCGCGGCGCACCCGTCTGTCCCCGAAGGGAGACATACGAACGTTCATGTAAATGCCGTCGATAATGAGCGCCAGCGTTTGCCGTATCCCGGTCTGTCCAAGGAGAGAGCTGTCGTACCCGAGGTTCGCGACGTCGACTGTCTGACGGACGTAATTGTACAGGTCGAGACCAGTGCCTTCGAGCGACCCAAGCGATATTACGATCTCTTTGACGGTCGGCTTTGGTCCTGCGAAGTACTTGTTGGGCACCAGCACCATTTTGCTATTCGGGGTCCAAGACTTCAGCCGATAGGGACCACTCCCTACGGGGTTCGAGTACCACGCGGTGTTATCAGCCGCGCCAAGCTTTCTGACGGCTTTCTCGTCCAGGGCATAGCTCGTTGGGTAGGTTAGCTCCATCAAGAAGTACGGCACCGGCCACCGAGTAATGATCTCAAGGGTCGACGAATTGATCACCTTGATTCCACTTACCGATTTCGACTTCCCGGTGAGAAAGTCACCGGCGCCCTGGATGTCAAACAAATACACTGGCGCTGTCGATGACTTGACAGAAGCGTCGAGGCTGCGCACAATCGCGAATTTGTAGTCTTCGGCGGTCACTGGATCACCGTTGCTGAATCTCAGTCCGGCCCTCAAATGGAACGTGTAGTGCCGGTGATCCTTGGAAAGCGTAAAGCGCGCGGCATCACTTGGCACCACGTGGTACGAAGCATCCAGTCGAACGAGACCGGAATATAGTAGGTTCGCGAGCTCAACGTTCTCTTCGTCGGAAACGAGAGCCGGGTCAGTGCGAGGTCCTACCGTGACGGCCAGTCGCAGCGGCCGGATCTTGGACTTCATCGGTTGCTTCACGACAGTTTTGGTCGGCGTTGCGTGTGGCACCGGCGCCGGCTTCGCGGAAAGTGAACGTTGACTCGCCTGGGTCATGGCGGGAAGCATGCAGGCGACGCCAACCACCAACCCGCACGCTTTCCAAGAACTAAACAACGCTACACTCCACGGCTGCATGGACTCGGTCGAGCAGCGCGATCCGCGCCGGAACGCTAATTCAATTCAAACGAAATAGCGTGTCTACCAAGCGTACCGGTCGGAGTTTTCGACTGTCCTCCAAGTATTGCAGAGGAGCGACGTGCCGCCAGAAGCGGTGCAGCCTGCCGCTTAATAGACGATTGCTGATTCGCCCAGGCCGTCTCACTTGCACTGGGAGACTGGGACACTCCGTGTAGGTTGACGGAGAGCAGTACCAACACGGCGGCGATCGAGCTGCCAAGCGCAGCGGGCATCATTCGACCGAGAGCAAAGACGCGCTTGACGGGTCGCCTGTCACCCCGAAGCTTCACTAATCGGTCAATGCGCGCATCCAGTGTCTCGGGTGCAGGAGCGCGCCGAGCTCCCCATGAACGCAATACGTTGTCCATTTCTCGCAGGTCCGAGAGTTCGGAAGTACACCTGTGGCAATGCCGGAGGTGTCTATTCACGGAAAGGCGTTCATTTGGGGGCAGATCGCCGTCCACATATCGGGACAGCTTCAACGAGTCACACGTGGTCATCCAATAAGTCCTATTTCCCCTCGCGCGTACGCCGCTTTGAACATTTGTCGGGCGCGCGATAGGCGCATGCGCACTGCTTCAGGCGATATTCCCAGGATCTGCGCCGTTTCGTCGGAAGAAAATCCTTCCGAAAGTCTCAGAATCAAACAGAGTGCATATTCGGGCTTCATGGCACTCAAAGCTGCCTGTACCGCTTCCTGCTCGGGGAGGGACTGCTCGCCGCCCAGGACAGCCAGCTGCGTTTCACTCCGCGGCGAGTCGCCCCACGGCAACCACGAAACTACTTTCTTGCGGCGCAAGATATCTCGGAATCGATTTGACGCTATCCGATAGAGCCAGGGAGCGATATTCGAATCGGGACGCAGCTTGGGAAGTGACTCGTACGCACTGAGAAAGGTGTCGTGCGTCAAATCGTCGGCAAGTTCCCGACTTCCGCTCAGGCGATAAAGATAGTTGTAGATCTGCGCTTTATGCCGCTCGTAGATGAACGTAAACGCGTCTTCTTCTTGGCGCCGCAATTGTTCAACGAGGGCTGTTTCCAATACGATGGCCATACTGCCGGTCCCCTCCCTGTTATCTTCAACGGACACTAACAGGGGAACGTAACAGAAGGGCGACCTCCTTAAGGTGGGGTACTCGTATTCTGACGTGCGGAACGCAAAAACTCAAGGCCTTTTAAGTTTTACCCAAGAGTCCACATTTGGTGGACACCAAAGCGCGGTAGACACCGTTAAATATCTTCAGAGTCGCTTGACAGCGTGTCCGACACAGCCTTAAATTACGACTATCATTCTCCTGGGCAGTCGAGGAGGGAGTAGGGTGCAGCGCCGTTCTTCGCGTCAAGGCCCGATTCAGTTCGGCATGCACGTGTTCGACGCACACGAGCAAATGCTTGGAACAGTCGTCCTGGCTCGGAAGGATCACTTCATCATGCGACAGGAGTTGGGCATAAATCAGCTGGTCGACGTGCCGGCCGTCGCGGTCGCTGGTGTCGTGGGCGGTATCGTGTTCCTGAGTCTTACGCCCGGGGAAATTGAAATCTTCTGCCGGACCCTGGAGCGTAAGGAACGCGGAACGAGCGGCATGACGCTCATGCCTCGTCTGGTCCCTCCGCAACGCCTGGCTGAGCAGTCGTAGCTTCTCGCACCGGTAGGTCGAATCTCGAGTTGGTGTCCTAGCCGCCGTCAGCGAGTTGTGGTGCGTGCCGGCGTACTCTGGATCGGCGAGCCGGCTTCGCCCGCGCGCGTGCGGTCATCGCGGTCGGACCGGTCTCCTGGCCGTTCAATACGAATCGGATTCGATCCACGAGCTCTTCGTTGCTGTCGGAAGGAGGAATCGCCACCCACCTGACAGTCGTACGATTGCATACGATCCAGCGCTCCAGAACAGAGGCTGCGTCGATTTCGGATTGTTGGCGGCTCATAACTGCCACAATTGGCGCGTGTGCGTGAATCCAGCGCGCCACATCGGCAGGTTCGAAGTGGGCTGCGTCTCGAACTGATACTACCTGCCCATGCGCGATAAGCAGCAGCCTTTCTCCATCAGCTGCCACGCCCGTCTGGCGTATCAAGACACATCGGCACTGAATTGCCGCTTCCAGGATCGTGTGCTGGCGGTCCAGCGCGCTGAGCGTATCGAGTCGCTCTTGCACCTCAGCGGCACGCTCGAAAAGTAGCACTTCGCACAACTTGTCTCGCTTCTGTGTTAACCACACCGTGACTTTGTCCGTCCGTCCGTCGAGAAGCTCGAACAATTGCGCGATGGCCTCCTGATGCTTTTTACGGTGAGCCTCGTCCAATGCCGGGGCGGCACAGGTGTGCATCTGGTAGTACAGGCAGGGACGGCACTTCGGCATCTGGGCTTTGCACTTGCGAAGTGGGAGCACAGCGTGCAGGTATGCCATTGTTTCGCGTGTGGCTCGGCCGGTGCGAAACGGACCGAAGTAGAGCGAAGTCGGGTCATCCGCCTCTCGACTTACTTCCATGTACGGGTCGCGACGTGCACCGTCGAACTTGAGATAGTACGGCATACGGGTTGACCGCAATGCTCGATTGAACGGTGGCTGCTCGCGTTTGATGAGGGCCGACTCGCGAAACAGTGCTTCCAATTCTGTTGACGTCAACTCGTACTGAATGCTTCGGGCATGTGACAGCAAGTCTCGAATACGTCGATCGTGCAATGCGGTCGAAAAGTATGACGATACACGGGACCGTAGGTTGAGAGCCTTTCCGATGTACAGGATCTCGTCAAGGTCGCCGCGCCAAAAATAGACACCAGGAGCCTCGGGAAGATCGCGGGCCTGTGCACGCAGGTGGGAAAGATTCGCATTCATAGACGATCACCGTGGGTTTGGGACAACGGTGCGACTCAGCGCGATTCCGGGGAGGCTGCGCTTGCCTGTCGCTGGTTCTGATCGGACTGCAAAAATGCTCGTACCGAGACTATAGCAGTGCTCCGTGCCTAGCGCGACCGCTCGTAAATTGGACGCCGGATACACTTAATCAGGAGATAGTGATTGCTGCATGGAAGGCCCATCGCTCATGCCGGAGGGAACTGGATATCAAGGGCAGGGACATGCCTGGGACCCCAACCGGACCGACATCGTCGATTTATTGCAGACGGCGGAGCCGATTAGCATTGAGCCCATCTACTACGGAAGCAACCACACGTTTTTAGTCACTCTCGACGGTGGAGAAGCGGGTCAAAGCCTGGCCGTCTACAAGCCGGCGCGAGGCGAGTATCCGTTGTACGATTTTCCGGACGGCACGTTATTCCGACGCGAGATCGCAACCTGGATGGTCGATAACTTGTTGGCGTGGAATCTCGTGCCTCCCACCGTGAGAACCGACTCCCTGTATGGCCGCGGCTCCCTTCAATTGTTTATCGAGGCGCACGACAGCGGACAGGTGAACGTACGCGAGCTCAGGCGCCTCTGTCTTCTCGATCTGCTAATCAATAACGCCGATCGGAAACCGGAACACTTGCTCATAGGCGACAACGAAAAGCTCTGGGCGATCGATCACGGTCTAACGTTCCACTATCAGCCGAAATTGCGCACGGTGTTGTGGCACTTTGCAGGCACGGCACTGACCCCGGATGACCTGGCGGACCTGAAGCGCTTGCGGATAGAGCTCGGCCGAGATGGGGGCCAGAGGGACAAATTGAGGGATCTGCTGTCGAACCGAGAGTGGAGCGGTTTCATAGCTCGCCTGGAGCGCCTCATCGCGGACGGTTGTTTCCCGGATCCTCGCTACAAGGCAGTACCGTACCGCTGGTAACCGAAGCTCTATAATCGGTCATGAATGATGGACGCTTGGACATTGGCCAGGTGGAACGCATCGAGGCTGAATCATTCGGCGAACCCGGACAGCGAACCTTCCGCGTGGTGGCGCACACGCACCAGGGCACCGTGTCTCTCTGGCTGGAAAAGCAACAATTAGCGGCATTGGGTTCCGCACTGACCGATTTGCTGGAGCGAACTCCCGCCAGTGTCGAGTACGCCGGTGCACGCACTGAGGCTTCGGGCATTGTTGGCGATCTGGAGGTTCACGTCGGTACGTTGGCACTGGGATACGATGCAAACGACGGTATGTTCACTCTTGAGGCTTCCGACTTTACATCGCCATTTGAGTTGACGGGTATTGCTATCAGGGTTCAACGAGAACAGATAGAGTCGCTCAATTCAGACATTGCATCGATTGTCTCACGGAGCCGTCCCCGATGCCCTCTCTGCGGTCAACCGCTTACCGGGGGGCCGCATTTCTGTCCGGAGTCTAATGGGCACGCGACGGTGGCGTACTCTGAGTAGTCGCTTCACACGTCGAACGCAGACATAAGTGGCGTTACCGGTGCACTCGCGCGCCGTCCTTGGAGGAGTGTCGCATGGTTTGGGAAATAAAGGTATGGCACCAGGAAGCTGGAGAACGCGTTCGCATGGCTATCGAAGCCACCCCAAATGTTCCGGATGAGGTTGTCTCCACAGTTGCCAGCGCCTACTGGCTGGAACACGTGCAGTTGATCGAAGAGGAATGGCAGGATCCCGAACCGTTCGTCCCGCCCGCCGGCGGGCAGGGTCTGCACGGTTAACAGATGTTCCCGGCGGCTCCTTTTAAGATGTCAATTGCACTCCCTACGCGGGCGACGTTCGACCTGTGAAGGGCGGGGTCGGCGACTCCGAGTTTGTGTTGCCGGTGGCGTACTGGCCCGCCCGCACAGCGGGTTACTTCTGGAGCGACGTTCGACTTGACGAAGTGCGGAAAGAATTAGATCTCGCGGCCGCAGCGGGCATACGCGTACTTCATCTTCAGCTCCCCTGGGATGCTTGCCAGGCAGATAACGAGCGAGTAGACGTCGAGATGATGCGTGCGCTGGAGGCCGTCCTCGGGACGACTGCTGATGCGGGCATCACGGCGATTGTGTCGGTAGCGGTAGCTGACTGCTTCGGCCAGCGCACCCTGCCGAACTGGAGCTACGAGATAACCATGAACTTTCAGATGCGCCCGATGCGGACCCTGCGTCGTCTGTACGAGGATCCGGTTGCACTCCGCTGCAGCGTTCACCTCGTGCAGGAGGTGGTGGGCGAGTTTGCGCAACATCCCGCGGTGCGTGGCTGGATCGTGGGTGACGGGATGATGTCGGCGACCCCAGCGCGATCAGCGGAGAATGTTGCCGAGTGGCTTGAGTTGGTACTCGGTGGATTACCCACCGCCGGCCGGCCGCTGTGGCACGGAGTGTCAGCCCGGGACGTGGTGAAAAGTAAGTCTCTGGTGGCCCTTGCTCTCGCCAAATACGGCGTGGGGTTTTTCATTAGACTCGACTGGCAGCCGGATTGGGTGCGGCACGAGGAGACCTGGGCGCCGTTCCTGGTGTTATTTACACGCGCTCTGGGAGGATTGCCGCCTCTCGTCACGGACACATCGGCTGTTCGCATCCTCTCGAACGACGCCCCGGAGGAAGCCACCATGTCGGCGATTTCCGACGTGCACTCCGCTGGAGGCGCCGGACTGATATGGCCGAGCTTGTTCAACTACGACGAGAATCTGCGTGCTACAAAACTCTTTCGGGGCTCGACCGGAGAAATGCGGCGAGGATTATTCACGGCCCATGGACGGTTCAGTGCCGCGGCCGCTGCCTGGTTGGACGCTTCCAACCGTTCCTGGACCGTGAATAGTCCGGTGGCGGAGCTGCTTGACGAGGAATTGCGATCCAGAGACCCCGAAGATTTCGCAAGGACGGCGTATCTGGACTTCAGTCGGTGAGTGCGATGGTGCGGCGAGAGTCGTGGGAAATATGCCGGCCGCCGCGGGGATACGCTCGGTTAGTCGCCCTCTCTTGCCTTTCGTAAATACCTATTTGCGGCTGCTATCTCCGTATCGGCGCGCGCCATGATGATGTAGCTCATGGCACGGGCACCGGCCGAGCAATCGGAGAAGCCGCTCCGAGCCGAGATATACGCGGCATGAAGATCTTCTCGTACCTGGCGGTCACTGCCGGTGCCCACGGGGTTTGCAAGCAGGGAAGCGGCTTTGAGATCGACCAATGCCGTCCCACAGGCGTCCCCCGTTGCTCTCACATTGCGCGGTGTTGCCCGGTTATAGGTTGACAGGGCAGTCTGCAGCCGAGCGATCGCATCGCTCTCGGTGCTAGCCGGGGAGCTCGATCCGCATCCGGCGAGCAGAAGGCCGCACAGAGCCAGTCCGACGAGCATACAGGCCGCTCTGGTTCTAGTCATCGACGGAACGCGTGGCGGCCGTCCACCATCTGTCACCCTGGAACTGTTCTGCGATTAGAACCGCTTGTTCTCGAGACTCGCACAGTGCGGCAATAGTTGGCCCGCTGCCCGATACGAGGGTGCGGCGAGGAGCGAATTTCGACACAGCGCGGAAGGCATGTTCGCACTTCGGATACTGCCGGAAGACCGGTTGCGCCAAAGAGTTCACTCCAATACGCGCGTCGCCGCCGGCGTCGATCGCGTGTGCCAGTTCGCGGGTCCTTGATCCATCAGACCACTCGCTAGACCGTAAGGCCCCATAGACTTGCGCGGTGGGCACGTGGACCAAGGGGTTTACCAGCGTGTACCAGGATGTCGACGGGGGCGCGAGGGGTTCTACCGTTTCTCCCCTCCCGGACACGAGCGCGGTGCCTCCGCGGAGGAAGAAGGGAACATCGGAACCGATTTCCGCGGCAATGGCGGCGAGCTCGTTGAGCGACAGTCTTATGGACCATAGCTCGTTCAGCGCACATAACGTTCGTGCGGCGTCGCTGCTTCCGCCGCCGAGGCCGGCTCCCACGGGAATCCGCTTCCGCAGTCGTACGGCACAACCTGCAGCCACCTTGTACCGGCTTCGAAGTCGATGCGCGGCCTGAAGTACCAGATTATCGGGACTGTTCAAGCGTGCGTCTGTGCAGTCCAGAGATATCGTGTCGGACGGGTGGATCTCCAGTTCGTCATGCAGTTCGATGGTCTGCATAATCGTGAGGATTTCATGGAACCCGTCCGGTCTCTTTCCGAGGATTTCGAGCGATAAATTGACCTTTGCGTGCGCCCGATGAATCAAGCGACTACGCATTTCTTTCGTATATGAGTCGCAGACCGTTCATTGTGAGGTCGACATCAACATGCTGTACTTGCCGGCAAAGGCTTGAAATAGTCGGTGCAAGACCGCCTGTGGCAATGACGTGGACGTCGCCGGTAAGCTCCGCCGACATCCGAACAACGAGGCCGTCGACCAGACCGGCGTAGCCGAACAGGATGCCGGACTGCAGGCTCATCTGAGTAGAGGTTCCGATTGCTGCCGCAGGAGCCGCGAGTCGGACCCTGGGTAACTGGCTGGTCCTTGCCAGCAGTGCATCTTCGGAAACTTCCAGGCCGGGGGCGATGGCCCCTCCGAGATACTCGCCGGCCCTCGAAACGGCATCGAACGTGGTAGCGGTGCCAAAGTCCACTATGATCGCGGGAATGCCGTACTTCTGCTTCGCGGCCACGGCGTTCGCCAATCGGTCGGCGCCCACCGCACCCGGCGGACTGTAAAGGACAGGCACGCCGATGTCCAGCGAATGTGCAAAGGTCATCGGATCGAGGTTCCAGTACTGAACAAGCGCTCGCCGCAGTGTTTCCTGCGCTTCCGGAACGACACTGGCTACGATTGCTCCCGTAAACGCGCCCGGGTCGACGTCTGATACCTGGAAGAGCGAGCTAAGCAGGACGGCGTACTCGTCGACTGTGCGGCGCACATCGGTCGCGAGCCGCCAACGCGCGACAAGTGCCTCATCTTGAAAAACGCCGGCGACAACGTTCGTGTTCCCGATGTCGATTGCCAACAGCATATTCAACCTCGCCCGATGCTACCATTGGCCGAAAAGAACTGTTTCAAGGCACCAGACGTGTTCATCGTTGCACTCCTCATCGGACCGGCCCTCGCAATTGCTGCTGCCGACTTTGTGTACAAACCTGGTGGTCGAACCACCAGATGGATTCTGCTCGGCATTGCCGTGGCTCTGCTGGTTTTTCTACTTATTCCCTTCGTCACGGCTGAGCTGAAATTCGGCATGCTCATCGGGGTACCGCTGGGCCTGCTGGTTGCAGCACCGGTATCGCGAACGGCGGATGGTCGTGATGTCAAAGGGACCAATGCATGACGCCGCGAGGTTGTCGACCGGGCGTCGCACCCGGCGTCTTTCCCGCAGTGGATAGGAGCGAGTAGCGCGTGCAAGTGCTCACCGGACCACGTGTCTATCTGGTTGGTCGGACCAGCATCGATTCTGATGCGGTGGCCGAGTTCTTATCGGACGAAAGCTCGTCGTGGGATACCGACTCCGAGAACGGTTCAGAGCTGATCTCGGAACTGGCAGGACGAGTGTGTTATCTCTCCTTTGGCGACAAGCAAGGGCGGCGATCGAATCGCGACTATCTCGCTAATATTATCGCCATGGAGCACGGAAGCGTGCTGGAACACTCTGCCTGGAATTTCATCGTTACCGGCGTCTCTCGATCGTTCTCTCACGAGCTGATTCGCCACCGGGCGGGCTGGGCATACAGCCAGCTCAGCCAACGCTACGTGGATGAATCAACCGCCAATTTCGTGGAGCCCGATATCATCGCGTCCGATCCGGAACTTCATGAAGTCTGGTGGGAGTCGGTCCGTGCCTCGCATGACGCCTACATCCGGCTGGCGGAAAAGCTTTCGAAAAAGATGGAAGACGAATATCCCGATATGGCGCGCCGTGACAAGCGCAAACGAGCGCGCGAGGCTGCCCGCAGCGTCTTACCAAATGCGACCGAGACCAAAATCCTGTTTACAGCCAATGCTCGGGCACTGCGGCACTTCATAGAGTATCGGGGTGCACCCGATGCTGAGCCCGAGATTCGTCGTGTTGCGATTGACGTGCTGCACATCATGCGTATAGAAGCACCGGCCCTGTTCTCCGATTACGAAACGTCGGTACTTGAGGACGGTACCAGTGCGGCGCACACGCAGCACAAGAAGGTGTAGGTACTCGCCGAACAAGGAATGGTTAGAAGTGCTTCCAACCAGATGGTTGCAGCGATTGGGCGCCACCGGCGCCGCTGTACATGGTCACTCCGTCATCGCGAGAAGTGATGCGACCGACCGGAGTAAGGGTGCACAGGGGCGTACTGGCACGCGCGCGCTCCAGGTCCTCCTGGGACATCGCGATTAGGAGCTCGTAATCTTCACCGCCCTGCAGCGCGAGCTCCACAGCAGGGATTCCCAGTCCCGCGTCGAGGTCCTTGGTGTCTTGGGATATCGGGAGGGAATCGGAGTCAATGGCGGCACCGACGTCACTCGCGTCGCACAGGTGGTGTAGGTCGCCCGCCAAGCCGTCGCTCAGATCCATCATGGCGTGCGCGATGTGCAGCGACGCGAGTGTGCGCCCCACGTCGACGCGCGAGGTTGGGACCTGAGGGATTCGATCGAGGGTCGATCGTTTGGTCGAGTCCAAAGGTACACTTCGTTCAAGCGTCAACCGGCGAGCCGCTGATCCACCCAATGTGCCCGTTACCACGAGAATATCGCCGACCCTTGCTCCGGATCGAAGCACTACCTCGCCTCTGGGAACATGGCCGAGGAGGGTCAGGTCTATGCAAAAGGGACCCGGTATCCTCGACATATTCCCTCCCACAATGGCGATCGAAGAGCGCGACGCTTCACTGGCGAGCCCCGCGTACACGGATTCGATGGACTCGCCGGGAAGCGACTCTGGAACCGCCAGCGAGACGAGCGCATACGACGGCGTGCCACCCATGGCCGCAATATCGCTAACATTTACGGCGATAGCTCGCCTTCCGAGGTCGTACAGCGTCGTGCGGTGGAGCTGGAAATGCACGCTTTCCACCAACATATCGACGGTTGCGAGTACCATCTCGGGCCCTCCCATGTCCAGAACGGCCGTGTCATCGCCGATGCCCACCACTGCCGACCCCTCAGGCACGACTGCTTTCAGCCGGCGAATCAGTTCAAACTCGTTCAAGCAGATCCCTTTCCTTAAAGACCGTCAGCCGCGTGGGACGCCCCGCATTCAGTTGGCCGCCCGGCGACTTCGTGCTTTTTTCAACTTTGAATTACAGTATCGATACGGCCAGTGTTACACCAAGGAAGTGCGATGAACCGAGACCAAGCGGAACAATTCCTCAACTTAAATCACCATATTGTGCTCGCCACTCTCAAGCAGGATGGCCGAATTCACATGGCCCCGGTGTCGGCTACATACGCCGACAGAAAATTCAGGTTTACCACTCCCCGCAAAACTCAGAAGGCCCGGAATATGGCGCGCGAGCCTCGTGTCACACTGACCGTCCTCGGTAACGGTTTCTGGGAGTGGATCTCGGTGGAGGGGCAAGCGGAGATGTTAGGCGCTACCGGAAGCTCGGGAACTGATGCGAACGGTATATGAACAAATCGCGGGAAAGCCGCACCCGGACTGGGAAGAGTACGACGCTGCGATGGCGGAGCAGCAGCGGGTCGTGGTCTCCGTGTCGGTCGATCGAATCTACCCGCTCGACGACTGACTGAAGCCGGCTGACTAGGGATAGATTGAACGGGCGTTTGAGGCGTCGGCGACGGTCTGCACTGCCAGAATGTAGGCGGCCAGGCGCATGTCGACGTCGTGCATCTGCCGAGCGGCCAGTACTCGCTGAAACGTGTGTCTCATGATCTTGTGCAACCGTTCGTTGATTTCCTCTTCCGTCCAGAAGAAGTGCTGAAGATCCTGAACCCACTCGAAATACGACACCGTTACGCCGCCGGCGTTTGCCAATACGTCCGGGATGAGAAACGTGCCTTTGTCTCTGAGCACGTCGTCTGCCTCTGGGGTGGTTGGACCGTTCGCAGCTTCCGTGATCAGCCGGGCCTGCACATCTTTGGCGTTGTCAATCGTGATCTGATTTTCCAGGGCGGCAGGCACGAGGACTGTCACAGGCAGCGTCAATAACTCATCGTTGGTGATGCGGTCGGCGTGCGGGAATCCCTGTATCGTTCCGTGCTCCTGCGCGTAGCGAATGACATCGGGGACATTGATGCCGCCTGACGCGTAGAGCCCTCCCGACACGTCGCTCACCGCAACCACGTTGCAGCCTTGCTCAGCCAGCAAACGTGCGGAGTGGCTTCCAACATTCCCAAAGCCCTGTACAGCCACACTGACGCCGTCGGGGGATAGTCCCAGATGTTTCAAAGCTTCAATCGTGACGATCATCACGCCGCGCCCAGTGGCCTCGTCCCGACCTTGACTGCCCCCGATACTCAAAGGTTTACCGGTCACCACGGCGGGTACGGAATAGCCTTTGTGCATACTGTAGGTGTCCATCATCCAGGCCATGGTTTGCGCGTTCGTGCCCATATCGGGCGCCGGAATATCGCTTTCTGGCCCGATCAGAATAGAGAGCTCCGATGTGAATCGGCGAGTAAGATTCTCTAACTCGGACTGACTGAGGCGCTTGGGGTCGACTATGACTCCACCCTTCGCCCCGCCGAACGGTAGATTGAAAATCGCGCACTTCCATGTCATCCACATGGCGAGCGCCTTGACCTCGTCGAGAGTCACATGAGGGTGATAGCGAATTCCGCCTTTCGTCGGACCACGGTGCAGGTTGTGTTGCACTCGAAATCCGGTGAAGAGTCGTATCGACCCGTCATCCATGTGTACCGGAAAATTGACGGTCAGGATGCGCTGGACATCTCGCAGAATGGTGCTTACTGACGGATCGATATTGAGAAATGTAGCAGCAATATCATACTGTTTCTGCGCGGTGAGGAAGGGGTTGGGGCCTGTCGCAGCAGACTTGGAGTATTGACTTGGTTCAGCGGTTTGCACCGATACACCATACCTTTCCGGCCCTGTCGGCCGCCTCTGAATCGGCAATCCACGTGCCACCCAGTTCGCAACGATGGTTCCACACACGATCGATGGCGCCCGGCGCCAATCCAGAGTCTGTGTTGTTGCATCTTCACTGCACCAAATGGAACCCCGTCAATGTAAACCCGACATCACGATGTGGTAGGCCCCGCCCGGGTACGTCGCGCCGTATAGCCGGAGGACAACTGCCTGACCGGGCAGCAAACCCGAAAACGCCGCACTGGCCGACTGCCCGTTCTGATACTTCACCATTGCCGTGCCGCTGAAAAGCTTTGAGCTTCGATTTATCACCGAGATAGTGCCGACTCCACCCGTTGCGCTGGAAAATGTGGCGTTGTACCCAACGACCAGCCATGACGCTGGCAATCCTTGCAAATCCGGCGCCTGGGTCGTCGAAGCCGAGCCGCCCACTATTGCTCCGGAATTTGTATTCGGCAATGAGGACGCACCGGTCGAGCTACCCGCAGATCCGAAAGTTGAGCCGGGCACGGTGGACGCTGCCCCGCTTGCGACTGGCGTGGAGGCGAGAGGGGCAACCGGGGGAGTGGTGGGAGCCGGGGTGGGCGCCGCCACCGGCGCCGTCCGGCGTGCGGAGGACACGATAGAGGATGCCTGACGGCGTGCTTTCGTAGTCGCGGATTTCACTATTGCATCGCTGGCGGCCCGAGCCTGCCGTATGATCGCGGTAGCCTGGGCCCCGGCACGGCGTATGTCTTGTACCGCCAGAGCACTCGTGGTTGGCGGCTTGACGGTTGGAGTGGGTGTAGCGGAGCTTCCCGATACCTTTCCCGCCACGAACGATCCAGCACTCACGACGCCTACCACCGCGAAAAGTAAAACCACCGCGGCCGCAAGTGCAAGTGCCGTGCTGATCCGTCTGCGGTTTGTTGGCCTGCCGGCATTTCCGCCGATTGATCGGCCCACGTGTACCTCCCGCAATTGACCTGCGCGCATTATAGTCCACTGGTGTTGCGCTGCGGTGGCAAACTAAAAGCGAACGACACCTCGTACTGCATACCGTAGCAGGAGTCGGCAGCGAGACCTAGGCCCTGGAATGTGCTCTTCAGCCAGGCTCCAGGGAGGTCGCGGTCACTTTGGATGAATGCCACGCTCCTTCAACGCGGCAAGCAGCACTGCCCGCGCGATGGGAGCCGCAAATTGAAAGCCTTCGCCCGTGAATTGATTTAGTACGGCGACCGCGACCACAGGGTGACTAGCGGGTGCAAAGCAGATGAACCAGGCGTTCGGAAGGTTGCCTCCGCTTACCGCGGTACCAGTCTTCCCCGCCACCTGTATGCCGGGAATCGCAGCATTGAAGCCCGAACCGTGATTCACGACGAACGACATCGCGGAGGCAACCTGCTTCGCTGTCGAAGTGCTGACCACTCTGCCGAGCAGGCGGGGAGTGTACTTTTTCACGGCGACGCCGCTGCTCCCGTCAATGCGTTCCAGGAGATGCGGCGCCATGAGATTCCCACCATTGGCGACAGCTGACACAACCATCGCCATTTGAAGCGGAGTAACCCGGTCCACGCCGGCCCCGAATGCGCTCTGCGCCAGAACTGAGAGCGAGGGATGCTTCGAAGCGTCTGCAATCTGGCTGATACTCACCGGAAGATCGAACGGTATCTGTCGACCGATGTAGAACCTGTGGGCATACGTTAACAAGGTTGGTGCACCAAGTGTCAGCCCGATATGGGCAAACGTAAAGTTGTCACTGAACGCGAGCGCCTGAGAGAGAGTGAGAACATGTAGATCCGAACGGGTAACGTTTGACGGATACAGGGAGTTATCGAAGTACGGGCTTGGCCCGAAAGCATCCGCGCCGGAAAAAAGATCCGTCAGATGGAAGCGGCCGGTATTCAGCGCAGCATCGAGCGTCACTATTTTGAATATCGACCCGGGCGCGAAGAGTCGGCTCGTCGCTCTGTCGACGAGAGGGCCAGTGGGCGCACCCTCGCACGCGTGGAACGCGGCTGCGCGCGTCATCGCATTCGGGTCGCACGCCGGCTTGCTGACCATCGCCAACACGTCGCCGTTTCTCGGATCCAGAGCGACGACCGCGCCCCGACCGCGACCGAGCGCCTTCATCGCTGCGCGCTGTACGTGTGAATCGATGGTCAATGTTACGGTGTCGCCGCGTATAGCCCGAGCCGATAAGCGTGTCCTGAGATTGGCGAGTCCGAAGCTGTCCGTGGGCGGATCGAGCAAGGCCGAATACTCGCTTTCGAGGCCATGCCAATGCCCGCCGGCATCACGGAATCCTACGAGGGGACCCAGGTCCATGCCTGCGTATTTTCGTACGGCTCCGGTTCCCGAGGGTACCGACCAGGCAAGCGGATTTCCGAATCGATCGTCGATTTGTCCTCGTGCCTGCCCAGAGGCATCGATCCACGCCGACCTCTGGACTGCATCATCGAAACGCGCGAGCACGAGAAAGATGCACAGCGCGGCTACGAGCGATCCCATGACCGGTGTTACCACATTCCAGGCGACCGTAACGGGCGTATAACCGGGCGCAACTGTTGTGGAACTGCGCGGAACCCCTGGCCGATGCGAGGCATTTTCAGAGCCCATTCCGAAGCCCACCCTTCCCCTCTGTCGTACGATGCTAATCCCTGAAGTGATAGTCGAACCTACACGGTGTCACTCCGGGTATGCAGGCTTCCGAGATGTCCCGCGAGCACCGTATGCTCGTCCTGTTAAGCGCCGATCTCAGATGCGTGCGTCACCGGCGAACTTCCGACACATCGTCAGGTGGCCTCCCATCGGTCGCCGTCACGCCGGATGCGGTGATCGAGCTCCAGTTTTTCCAACTGGCTCCTGACCGATCCGGCAGCCAGCTCGCGCAACTCGTCAGGAGTTTCCGAATATAGCTTGGAAACAAGGAGGTCAACGCGGTCCAGACCTTCCTTCACTGCCATATAGATCTGCTCTTCGCGGAGAATTCGGTGGTCGATGCATTCCTGGATGCGTGCGGCCGGCGTGGCGGATTGGGGACCGTGGCCCGGCGCCAGATAGGATGCATTGATTCGCAGTAGCCGGCGGAGCGACGTCATGTAGTCGAGCATGTTACCTTCCGGCGGTGACACCACAGTGGAACCCTCTCCAGGCACGGTGTCGCCAGTGAACAGCACTTCACCGTCACCGAGCACGAAACAAACGCTGTCCCGGGTGTGCCCCGGCGTGTTCACGACCCGCAGCTCAAGGCCGTCGGCGTGCAGAACGGTTTCCGGACGGAACAGCCGGGTCCGCAGGACCGAGGTGGAATGGTCATGGTCGTTCCCGCCAGACCATATAGGTGCACTCCATTCACGGGCAGCCGCGATCGCACCGCCGGCATGGTCAACGTGGTGGTGCGTGAGAAGTATGGCGGCGGTTACCATTCCTCTGCTCTGTAGCATCTCGGTCACGTGCGCGATGTGAGTCGGATCATCCGGGCCGGGGTCAATAATCAGCGTATGACGTCGACCCAGCACGTACGTATTCGTGCCGTCTAACGTGAAGGCAGAAGCGTTGGGCGCCTGGATTCGGCAAACCTGGCCATGACTTCCCACGTACTGCAGGCCATCTTTCGATACACCTGATGTGCACGCGTCGTCAGTCATGTCGGGACCCAGTGCATTACGGTCTACTATCAATCACCCCCTACAAAAGGTATTTCTTATGGCCATAGAAGAATCGACCGTGACGATGGACAAGCTAGTCGCTCTCTGCAAGCGAAGAGGATTCGTGTTTGGTGGTAGCGACCTGTACGGCGGATTGAGTGGCTTCTGGGACTACGGTCCGCTCGGCGTCGAGCTGAAGCAGAACATTAAAAGAGCGTGGTGGCGTGCAAACGTACACCTACGGGATGACGTAGTGGGAATCGAGTCAACACTCATTATGCCGGCGGCGGTGTGGGCCGCATCCGGACATCTGCAGAATTTTAATGACCCGCTGGTCGAATGTGAGAGCTGCAAACGTCGTTTCAGAGCGGATGATCTGGGAGATGTCACGACGTGCCCTGAATGCGGTGGGAAATTGAGCGAGGCCCGCCAGTTCAACACCATGTTTCACACTCAGGTCGGACCGGTAGCAGACGAGGGATCGGTCGCATATCTACGACCGGAGACGGCACAGGGCACGTTTGTAAACTTTCGAAACGTATTACAGTCATCGCCGCATAAGATCCCATTCGGGATCGCTCAAATAGGCAAATCCTTTCGCAACGAAATAACGACCGGCAACTTCATCTTCCGTAGTCGTGAATTCGAACAAATGGAACTAGAGTATTTTGTCAAACCAGGTACCGACGACCACTGGTTTGATTACTGGCGACGTGAGCGCATGCGGTGGTGGACCGAAGACATCGGGATCAAGCCGGAAAATATTCGACTTCGAGACCACGAGAAATCGGAGCTTTCGCACTATTCCACGCAGACTTCAGACTTCGAATACGATTACCCATTCGGCGTCCGCGAACTGGAGGGAGTAGCCGACCGCACAGATTTCGATCTGCGTGCTCATATGACCGGGTCAGGAATTGATCTCAGTTACTACGATGCCGAGAACGACGAGCGGTTCGTTCCTTACGTGATTGAGCCGGCGGTCGGAGTTGATCGAACGTTTCTCGTGGTGCTACTGGATGCGTACGCGGAGGAACAGGTGGGCCCGAAACCGTCGGATCGGCGCACTGTGTTGCGTCTCAAACCGACCCTGGCGCCAAATAAGGTTGCAGTGTTTCCACTGGTGGCTAACAAACCGGACATTGTTGAACGGGCGCGTGCAATCTACACCAGACTTAAACCAACTATGACGGTGGCGTGGGATTCGATCGGCAACGTGGGCAAACGATATCGACGCCAGGACGAAATCGGGACGCCGTGGTGTGTAACCGTCGATTACACGACTCTGGAAGACAACACGGTGACGGTGCGCGATCGCGACACGATGACTCAACAGCGCCACCACATTGACACGCTGGCTGACTTGTTTGCCGCGCAGCTCAGCAGCTAGAGGGCGTCTGTCAGGCCGCTAGACGCTAGTATAATGTCCCGGCGTGAGCGGTATGTATAGGCTCACGTCGGGGAAGGTGCTTCACTGACGCACGCAGAGCCCCAAAGACGTAAGCGGGATAGGAGTCGCACGAATGGCCCAGGTACAGAGTGAGCGATCTGCCGCTGGGACGGCAGATAAGAAGTGGGTATATCTCTTCGATGAAGGGGATGCCACCATGCGCAATCTTCTTGGTGGCAAAGGAGCGGGCGTTGCCGAAATGACCCGTGCCGGTCTGCCTGTGCCGCCCGGTTTCACCATTACCACCGAAGCATGCAACAGCTACCTGGCCGCCGGGCAGCACTTTCCGGAAGGATTGTGGGAGCAAGCGAAAGACGGCATGCGCTCCATCGAATCCAAGACGGGCCGCAAATTCGGTGACGAGTCGAACCCGCTCTTGGTATCAGTTCGATCGGGCGCACGCTTCTCGATGCCCGGGATGATGGATACGGTGCTCAACCTCGGACTGAACGACGAAACGGCGCAAGGACTGGGACAACAAACCGGTAACGAGCGTTTTGCACTGGACGCATACCGGCGTTTCATTCAAATGTTCGGCAAGATCGTTCTGGACCTGGACCCGGCGACCTTCGAGCACGCGCTCGAAGCGCGCAAGGCAGAAGAGGGAGCGCCCACTGATGCGGACCTCTCAGTCAGCGGTCTCCGAGCTCTCGTGCGTACCTTCAAAGACATAATCCGAGAAAACGCCGGCCGCGACTTTCCAACCGATCCATACGAGCAGCTCGAGGCGGCGATCTCCGCGGTATTTCGAAGTTGGAACGGAGACCGGGCTCGAGCATATCGAGAAAACGAAGGAATCGCACACGATCTCGGCACGGCGGTAAACGTGCAAGCCATGGTATTCGGCAATATGGGCAGCGATTCGGGCACCGGCGTAGCTTTTACGCGCGACCCATCGACGGGCGACGAAAAGTTATTTGGCGAGTACCTGATCAACGCCCAGGGTGAAGATGTTGTGGCGGGTATTCGCACGCCACAGCCGATCAGCGCATTGCGGGACGAAATGCCGCAAGCGTACGAGCAGTTCCAGGAAATAGCGACGCGGATGGAACAACACTACCGAGACATGCAGGATCTCGAGTTCACTATCGAGCGCGGCAAGTTGTACATGCTGCAAACGCGCAATGCCAAGCGTACGGCTGCCGCGGCCGTGAAGGTAGCCGTCGATATGGTGAACGAGGGCCTCATCACCAGAGAAGAGGCGCTCCTGCGCATCGATCCAAAACATGTCGTGCAACTGCTCCTGCCGCGTTTCGAGGAACGCGACCGAGCGCAGGCGGTGCAGGATGGCCGATTGCTGGCGAAGGGCCTGAATGCCTCGCCGGGCGCCGCGGTTGGAAAAGCGGTCTTTGACGCCGATCGTGCCGCCGACATGGGGGCCGCCGGTGAAGCGGTCATTTTGGTCCGGCCCGAGACATCTCCGGACGACGTCCACGGCATGATCGCGGCGAAGGGCATTCTTACCGCACGTGGTGGTGCGACCAGTCACGCCGCGGTAGTGGCTCGCGGAATGGGAAAGCCATGTGTGGCCGGAGTGGAAACGCTTCGGGTGGACCTCGCGAACCGCCAGATGGTTGCCGATGGCAAGACCGTGACTGAGGGAGAGACAATCAGTATCGATGGTGCCACCGGCGAGGTCTTTCTTGGCGCCATCAATGCGATCGCTCCCAAGTTCTCAGAGGAACGGGAGCTGTCTCAGGTACTGCAGTGGGCGGACGATATCCGCAGGCTTCAGGTGTGGGCAAATGCCGATTATCCTCGCGATGCCGAGCGAGCACGCGAGTACGGAGCGCAGGGCATAGGTCTATGCCGCACGGAGCACATGTTTTTTGAGGAAGAGCGTCTGCCGATCGTTCATCAGATGATCCTGTCGGCCGACGAGGCGGCACGGGTGGAGAGAGATCTGGCGCAGCTCGAAGAGGATGCTGCACGTGCAGGACGGCACGATTCTCGGCTGCACGGAGCGGCTGGCGGCTGCACGCCGGCGGGCGGAGTCTTCGATCCGCACTGTCGGAGTATCGTGACGCGCTTCGACAGCTCTTGCCGATACAGAAGCAGGATTTCCGCGGTATCCTGAGCGCGATGCACGGGTTGCCGGTCGTGATTCGGCTCATCGATCCTCCGTTGCACGAGTTCCTGCCATCGTACGAGGAGCTTATCGTCGAGGTTACGACCCTGCGGTTACAGGGCGACAGACCTGATGAATTGGCCGAGAAGGAGCGACTGCTGCAGGCGGTCGGCGGCATGCGAGAACAGAATCCCATGCTTGGGCTGCGCGGTATCCGCCTCGGAATACTCTATCCGGGAATCATCGACATGCAGGTGCGGGCGATTCTCACGGCTGCGGTCGAGCTGCAGGCCGAGGGGATCGACGTCCGGCCGGAAATCATGGTGCCGTTGGTCGGAACGTTCCAGGAGATGCAATTCGCGCGAACTAGAATCGAAAGCGTAGCGCGAGAGGTATTGGCGGAGTCAGGCGTGGACCTGGACTACAAGATCGGAACAATGATCGAAGTTCCGCGGGCGGCCCTCACGGCCGATGAAATAGCGCGCGACGCTGAGTTCTTCAGTTTCGGAACCAACGATCTGACGCAAACTACGTTTGGCTACTCCCGCGATGACGCCGAAGGTAAATTCTTGCTCCGATACGTCGAGATGGGCATCTTGCCGACTAACCCGTTTCAGGAACTGGATCGAACGGGAGTGGGCAAGCTGATGAAGATGGCGGTGGAGGCCGGCAGAGCGACCCGGCCGGACCTCGAGATTGGAATCTGCGGCGAACACGGCGGAGATCCGAGCTCGGTCGAGTTCTGCGAGACCATCGGTCTGAACTACGTCAGCTGCTCGCCTTTCCGCGTACCTGTTGCTCGCCTGGCGGCGGCACAAGCAGTGATTTCGCAGCGAGCGAACAAGTCAGATACGAGGTAGGTGCTTGGCGAGAAGCGGCATGCCGCTTCTCGCCAGGTAGCCGGGCACCAAGTTAACGCGGGTTTGGTGCCCCAGTGGAGCGCGACAGTTCCGAAGTTGAGGTACCGGTACGTCACTCCGCGCAGACCCGCCGACTGCATCATCGCGCCCAGAGTCTGCGCGTCCGGGAATTCGAATACAGACTCGGGAAGGTAGCTGTACGCATCGCGTGCGCGCGCCAGCAACTGTCCGAGCCGCGGGATGACATGGTCCATGTACTGTCGAGCCAGCAAATTCGATGGCGGAGTCAACTCGAGGATAACGACGTTTCGACCGGGAAGCGTCACGCGGACCATTTCGCGCAGACATTGCAGGCGGTCGTCGACGTTTCGTAAGCCGAAAGCGCAAAGCGTTGCGGCAAACGAGTCGTCCGAAAAATCGAGGTCCAGGGCGTCTCCCGTCACGAATGAAATCGGTAGCGCCTTGTGCGCCACCTTGAGTCGAGCAAGGCGAAGCATAGGTTCCGAAAAGTCGACTCCGATCACGTGACCGCCCGGCTGCACGCGCTCCGCGAGCGCAACCGCCAGGTCGCCGGTGCCGGTTGCCACGTCGAGCACGCGATCTCCGGAGCGAATATGGGCCGCCTGTACAGCATCCCTACGCCACCGCTGATCCTGACCCATCGTCATAACGAAATTCATGACGTCATAATGGTCCGCGATGGCGCCGAACATCTGCAAAACGTAGGCGCTGCGGGGTGGAATCGTTGGTTCTGTCACCTGTAGTTCCACGACCAGGTCATTTGAGCTGGTTGTCTTGAAGGTTTCTGCCTCTGGAAAGCCGCAAGCACGTGTCGCGATCTCTCTCCGGCACCGACCTGGATTGTCTCACTCGTGGATCGTTACACCGATGCTATTTCCGGCGTACGCACTGGCATATTCACGGGTGTCAGCCAGTCGGAGTAGGAGGACAACTTGCCTCGCACCGCGTCAAAGTAGAGCGATTGGAGGGTTCGAGCGACAGGTCCGGTCTCGCCCGTCCCGACGGCACGCCGGTCGACGCTCCTGATGGGAGCTACCTGTACGCCGGTACCGCACAGGAACAATTCGTCGCAGGTGTATAACTCGCTGCGTCCGACCGACCTCTCGATGCACTCCATGTGGAGCTCGTTCTTCGCCAGCGTGATAACGGCAGCACGCGTGTAGCCTTCCAGAATGCCATCCGCCACCGAGGGTGTTACCAGTGTATTGTCGCGCACCAGGAAAATGTTGGCCGCACTCGCCTCGGACACGAACCCCAGACTGTTCAGCACTATCGCTTCATCGTATCCATTGATAAGTGCCTCGTTTTTGGCAAGAGCGCTGTTGACGTAGTTGCCGGTAATCTTGCCACGGCCGGGGATCGCGTTGTCGTCGCTGCGTTTCCATGAGCTGACGCACACATCCAGGCCCCTGCTCATATCGACATAGTCGCCGAACGGGATGGCCAGGATGGCCATTTCATCGGCGATGCCTTGCATCGACACTCCGATGTGCTCCGACGATTTGTAGGCGATGGGACGAATGTACACGTCCTCGCGGAAACCATGGATGCGGCACAACTCGAGCGTGAAGTCCACCAACTGGTCGACAGAATATGGCACGTCGATGAAAACCATACGCGTATTGCGAAGAAAGCGGGTGTAATGCTCTCTTACCAACAAGAGGGACAGATCTTCCTGCTCCGCGTTCCAGTAGCCCCGAATGCCCTCAAACACGCCGGTGCCGTAATTGAGCCCATGGGTCATCACACCGACCTTGGCATCTTCATAGGGCACTATCTTGTCTCGGAAGAAGGCATATTGCTGAGAGTGATCTGCGGTCACGATCGGTCCTCCTCATGCTTTTCATCAGGTCAGGTGATATCGTCCAACTTCTGGCCTGGCATATATGCTCCCATTGTAACGGCGGCCTAAAGAACGCAGCCGCACTGAGTGGGTGCAAGCAGTGACCAGGTGGTGGGCGCGACAGGACTCGAACCTGTGACCACGCGGATGTAAGCCGCGCGCTCTGCCGACTGAGCTACGCGCCCGCGCGGCCAATTCAATCGAACCGCTCATTGTATGAAATGGAAGAGGTAGGTCCCAATGGAAACTCTGTCGATACGGCTCGGCGTCCCGGCCACGCACAGTTTGGCGAGCCGTCCGTATAATGGCGGCGTTCCTGGAGCGTCATGAAGTACGACGGAGGCACGATGGTAGGCAAACGCTCGGTGCGCGATATTGAGGTCGAAGGGAAGCGAGTCCTCGTCAGGGTTGATTTCAACGTTCCCCTGGTCGACGGACAGATTGCAGACGATACCCGCATTCGCGCGGCTCTACCGACGATTCGCTATCTTCTCGACCACGGAGCCAGGGTCGTGCTGGCCTCGCACCTCGGGAGGCCGAAAGGCAAGGTCAACCCCGACTCGAGTCTGCGGCCGGTAGCAATTCGACTATCGCAGCTCATCGAGCGTCCCGTGCACCTGGCCCCGGATTCAGTCGGAATCGACGTTGAGGACATGGCAGAGCACCTCGTCCCGGGAGAAATTCTTCTGCTGGAGAACCTTCGGTTTCACTCCGAGGAAGAAGCAAATGACCCATCTTTCGCCAGGAGCTTGGCGCGGCTGGCGGACGTGTACGTAAACGATGCCTTCGGGACCGCGCACCGCGCGCATGCGTCGACCGAAGGGATCACGCACTTTTTGCCGTCGGTAGCCGGGTTTCTCATGGAGAGTGAACTCGAAGCACTGGGCATGGCCACCAGCAGCCCGACTCGCCCGCTGGTAGCGATTATCGGAGGCGCGAAGATTTCGTCCAAGATCGGTGTACTCAGCCACCTGCTTGATGTTGCCGATAGCATGCTAATCGGGGGCGGAATGGCGAACACGCTTCTCAAGGCTGAGGGACATGAAGTTGGAGACTCGCTGGTCGAAGACGACAAGCTGGATGAAGCGCGCCACTTTCTCGACCTGGCGGGGGAGGCGCGCAAGCATGTGGTCCTTCCTCGCGATGTGAGAATCGCTCGAGAGGTCGCGGCCGGTGCGGATACCCGGACCGTGAGTATCGGCGAAGTTTCGCCGGGCTGGAAAATCGTCGACATCGGGACCGAAACCGAGCAGGCTTTTGCCGAGGTTATTCAGGCTGCCGGAACCGTCATTTGGAACGGCCCCATGGGAGTTTTTGAGATCCCGCAGTTTGCGAGCGGCACTCGCGCCGTGGCCCGCGCCGTTGCGGATAGCGACGGCGTGACGGTTGTCGGAGGTGGCGACTCGGTGGCGGCGCTGGAACAAATGAATCTGGCACATAAGATGACGCACATTTCGACCGGGGGTGGTGCCTCGCTGGAGTTTCTGGAAGGGCGCACTCTGCCTGGTGTCGCGGCACTCGAAGATGCGCAGGCCGGGGCCGCTGTAGATGGTGTCTGATACGTCATCCGAGGACGATCCCACCTCCTGGCGCGCTATTCCGGCTCAATGTCCGGTGTATTCCTCGGATGGCGTCAATGTCGGCCGTGTACGGGAGGTGCTCGCCCTCGACTCGGGCGACATCTTTCACGGGATACTCGTCGATACCGCGCCGCCCGTGCACACCGTGTCCATTCCGGCGAGCGAGGTCGTCAATTTGACGATGAGCAGGGTCACTGTGCGAATGTCGTCGGAAGAATTTCGAACCCTTGAGGCGTACGATGGACCGGATTCGTATCATCTCGGGATCGCCGACCTGCCGGGAGGTGGGCCCGAATGGATAAACGAAGTTTCAGATGGTGACTAGGAGGCGTGGAGTTACGAATAGCCGCTCGTCCACGTTTACAGAAAGGCTAGCCGGGAGTGGAAGTAGCGATTTTGGCCAAGGCGAGCACTTCAATGCTTGCAAAGCTGGTAACCAAGCGTCCGCAGGAGGAACTGTTGCGCATAATCAAAGGCCGTAGGGTTGTCTTTTCGTTGCTGGGCGGCGCCATCATGACGACGTCCGCATTTTCTGGGGTACTTGCCAAGGGCGGTCCCATTTCTCGGGACTCGGTGACCAAAGCGCCGAAGTCGTATACCGTAAACGGACGGCTCACGGTCACCGATGTGCTACGAGTGCAGAAGAATCAAAGCGTGTATGGCCGCCAGTATGCACACGGTGGATTGCAGGTCTGGAAGGGACTCAGCGTTACGTCGGGTGGAGTGACGGCAGATACGGTGAATGTCACCGGGGCCCTGAGCGCGGCTAGTGAGACCGTTTCGGGAAACTTGCAAACAGGAACGCTGCAGACCGGGATCATGAACGGATCGACCCTGGCGGTGACGGGCGCAGCCACGGTGGGAGGCGTCCTCAACGTTGCCGGACGAATTGAAGGAACCGGCGTCGATGGAGGGTCGGGCGGTGTAACCACGACCGGGAACATCGCGGGCGCGGGCGTGAGTGCTTCCTCGATTACAGATTCAGGTGCACTGTCGGCAGGTAACATCACCACGAGCGGCTCGCTCTCGGCGGGATCGGGGGCGTTCGGCAATTTGCAGGTGGCCGGCAACGTCAATTTTACAAACGCAACGGTCACCGGCCTGAACCTCAGCAGCCTCAATTTGGGCGGGGCCTCCATCTCGTCGCTCAACCTGGGGTCGGCTTCCAGCTCCAATTCCCCCCTTGGCTTGAGCGCAAATGGGAAGACGATTAACCTGAACGTCAATGCTAACGGGGCTTTGACCACCGATAATCTGGCGGTGAATTCAGGGCTAACCGTCGGTGGGCCGGCGACGTTTGCGAATAGCCTTACCATCGCAGGCGCGGGAGGACTCACTGCTTCCGGCGTGCAGGCTCCCAACGCCTCCGGGAACTCGGGCCCAGGACCACTGACTCTGGCGGGAAGTACTGTCACGGTGAATGGAAACGTCCAGAACAACGGTAACACTACATTGGGTCAGGGAAAGGATCTGATATTCTCCACTGCGCAGGGCGCAGCTACCCATATCACCGCGGGCGGTGACACTGACGTAGCGGGCCAGGTGACCGTGACGCCTCCCGCGGGCCAGACAAACAGTTCGGTAACGACAGCACAGTACACGTTTATAAAGCCGTATTCGACTGCGCCCAACGTCGTCGTCACGCCGGTTGGCAACCCGAATCAAAACGGCGGGGCGGTCGTCCCTTCGGTTTGGGTGACTCTTACGGTGTCGTCCTCGAGTGGGCAGTACACGGGCTTCACTCTTAATTATCAAGTGGCATCCACCGATGCATCGCCAAGCGCGGTCAGGTACAACTATCAGGTCATCGGAAGCTAGGCGCCTGCGACCAGAAGTATTGGTTCGCGAGCTGGCCGTCGAGGACACGTTCCGACGCTTGACCACGCCGGGGGCCGGATGACGTCGTCTTCCGCCGGGGACCTGGTTATATCGCGCACAAGTCTTCGGAAGGCAACGCGAGCTGCCGCGGCGATTGTTTTGCTCATTCTCATCGTGATCGCGACTGCAACCATCACGAGGCATCTCGACGGATCTTCAAGTAATTTGCCGGCCGCGATCAACAGGAGCGATTTCCAGTCCGTTTTATTGACAAATGGACAATTGTATTTCGGCAGACTATCAGCGGCGGGCGCAGAGGCGTATGTGCTCCGACACGTCTACTATCTCGCGTCGCAGTCGAGCAGCGCGGGACAGCCGGCGCAGCGCACTCTCGTGCCGCTTGTGAAGGACGTCCAGGGACCCGAGGACCTCATGGTGATTCCTCGCAACGAGGTGGTGTATATCGAGAATCTCCGCCCATCGGGGGCTGCGGCCACGCTATTGACCAAGTCGGAACCATAGAGCGCGGCCCCGGCATTTCGCTCGCAAGCTCTTCGATCTAGCCGGAAGCCGCCGGCATTGAGGGCGACCTCGACAGTTTGTGGTTTCGCACCGCCGGGTGCACGATGATATCCAGATCTCCGCCATTTTCAATGATTTCCATCAATACCGACGCGCCATCGCGCACGAATCGCAGGCTCAGGCGCTCGCCGCTTACGCACATGCCGGTCACCGTGATCTCTCGCAGACAGGCAGGCAAAGCTGGAGTGATGTCGATGCGCCGGGAAAATGGCGCCGGCGCAATGCCCAGAATGGTTTGAATCAAAGAAAAGATGGCACCGGCCGACCAAGCCTGGGGACGAGAAGCATCTGGTTGAACCGCCAATACGCCGCCAACCTCGCGACTTACTCCCGCGTAGACCTCGGGCCAACGTCGATATTCGAATGCGAGAGATGCGTCCAACATCGCGTCAAATATCGCCTGCGTTTCGCGAACGTAGCCGTACTTCTTGAGACCCGAGGCTATGAGAGCGTTCTCAAACGGCCAGATCGATCCATTGTGATAACTGAACGGGTTGTAGGCCGCCTCGGTTTGGGCCATCGTGCGAAGTCCCCAGCTCGTGAACATCTGCTCGGACATGAGAGTGTGCACCAGCGCATCAGCATGCTCGTCGTCGATCAATCGAGCCCAAAGGCATTCAGCCGGATTTGAGGTAATAGAATCCACGTGTCTGTGATGTCCGTCGAGGGCCATTGCGAAGTACTGCTTATCGGACATCCAGAAATCTTTGTTGAACTGCTTCTTTAGCGCTTCAGCTCGGGAAGCCAAACGGCTCCCTTCTTCGCTGAGTCCCTCTTCGGCCGGCATTGCCAGGTAGAGCCCTGACCAGAGGTGAAGCGCACGGTACAAGTCTCCCTGTACTTCCGCCAGGCTTATCGGGTGGTCGGTCACGATCTTGCCGTCTGAATAGGCCACTGCAACCGAGCTGTCCTTCCAGCCCTGGTTGAACAGACCCACTGTCAACGCGTCCGAGCTCGCTTTCGGCGGAGTATGCGCCTGATACTGTACATAACCCGAGCCGTCGATGTCTCCGTAGTCGTCAATCCACTTCCAGGCGGCCTCAAAGGATGGTTTCAGCTTGCGGTAGAACTCCATATCGCTGGTCCACCGGATGTATTCGGCGCCCAGGATGAGAAAAAGTACCGTAGAATCCACAGAGCCGTAGAAGAGACCGAACGGGACTTCTTTGAGGCGTGCGAGCTCTCCAGTATGCATTTCATGCATAATCTTGCCCGGTTCCTCGTAGTTCCAGGGATTTACCTCTTTTCCCTGCCGGTCCGCGAGAAATTGCAGTACGTCGCGCGACAGGTTCGGATTCCAAACGAGTGTTTCCAACCCGGTAATGAGGGAGTCGCGTCCGAAAGGAACCGCGAAACGCGGCAATCCGGCGGCCGGCACCCAGCCGTCCTGGAACTCAGTCAACAGGACCTGCAGATCATCGATGCTGCGCTGCATGATCGAATTGACGATCGTGTGCGATGTGGTGATTTGGGAGGCGGCATCGAACCAACTTGGTTCAGGACGACGCGCGACCTCCGGTTGCGGTTGAAGGCTTACGCCCTCCGGTGCTTCCTGGATGAGAGATATTTGCAGTTCAATTGCAACCCGGTCACCCTCCTCGAGGTGTATGTCAAAGCGCATATGTTGGTCTTCAAAGCTCGTCATGGTCGGTGTCACGTCGATTTTCGTGCGACGGGTTACGTGATCGAGACCGACATACTTAAGCTCGATGCGGTTGTCGGTCACTTGCACGGGCTCCATGGTGCCGCGGCGGACTCGTTTGACCCCGCGCGCCTCGAAGGAGTCGAAGAAATCGCTATCGACCTCAATATCGACGGGAATATTCCGCGCGGTGCCAGACCAATTTGCAAGTACGATGTGAATGTTCACCGATCCATCGCCGATTGAATTGCGCTGCAGCACGCCAATGGAACGTGCCGGGACGTCATCGTATGCCGCGTTGGTCTGCAGGAACGAAGCCTGAAATAGGATCTCCTCGCTCGAACCAAGGAGTACCGGCGTTTGGCCGCCGATGGTGAGCTTGAAGGTGCTGAGGTAGCGCGTATCGGCCAAAAACAACCCCTGGGTGGCAGCCGAGGTCGAGTCCATCGAGCCGTCCTCGTGTGTAGCAACTACTACAGGGCCTCGTTTGATTATTCGGCGGTGTTGCATCGGGCCGTTCACCTTTCCTCTGGCATATAGGGCATCTTACTGACTATAGATGTCGCGCTCCTGCTTCAGACCCGCGCTTCACACCTGGAGCCTTCGTGGGTGCAAACTGGCAGCTCGACGTGCGACGGCAATTCGTGCATGCGAAATTCTGTTGCGTACTATCATGGACCGAAGGCATCTAACGCGTTTTTTTAAGGCAGTAGATTTGACTCGCACCGCGGTTCTGGGGGGCGGAGCGCTCGGGCTCACCGTAGCGTTACGACTGGCCCAACAGGGTGCGGACGTGGAGCTGTTCGAGCGAGAATCGGAGCCTGGTGGCCTCGCCGCAGGGTTCAGAGTTGGCCCGTCGTACGTGGAAAAGTTCTACCACCACTTGTTTCGCTCCGACACATCGGCAATTGCGCTGATCGAAGAACTGGGGCTCGGCAGCAAGCTGGTATGGCCGAGGCCGGTCACGAGCACGCTGATTGGCGGTAAACCTCACCAACTCGACTCCGCTACAAGCTTGCTTCGATTTTCACCACTTCCCCTGCTGGACCGAGTTCGGCTCGGGATGGCGCTGCTGTACCTGCGGAAAGAGCCCAACTATCACCGCCTGGAACGCACGACTGCGGAGGACTGGATCAAACGATACATGGGGCGGCGGGTTTTCGACGTCTTATGGCGACCGCTCTTGCAGGCAAAGTTTGGCGACCGCGCTTCAGAAATAGCCATGCCGTGGTTCTGGGCAAGAACGCACTTTCGAAGCACGTCTCTGGGTTACCTGAAGGGCGGATTCCAGCAGCTTTACGACGGCCTGGTATCGGCAATTCAACGCTGCGGAGGAGCAACACACTTCTCCACCGAGGTCACCGCGATCGTTCCGCAGCCCGATGGGCGCATTATGGTTCGAAGCAGCAGCGGCGACGACGTATTCGACCGCGTCGTGTCGACGCTTCCGACCAGATTGACTATCAATCTTACGTCCGAACTTCAAGGAGACTTCGCACTGAAGTATGGGAATCTGCAATCGTTTGGGGCGCACTGCATGGTGCTGATGCTCGACCGGCAGCTCACCGACGTGTACTGGCTCAACATCAACGACCCTGGATATCCGTTTCTGGCCCTCGTGGAACACACCAATTACATGCCTCGGAGTGACTACGACGGCAAGCGCATCGTGTATCTGGGAAATTATTTGCCGATGAGCCACGAATTATTCGCGATGACGCCCGAGGAGACTCTTCGCCTTTACGTGCCCGCACTGAAGCGCGTAAACCCCGCGTTTCAGGAGGAGTGGATTACTGACTACAGAACGTTTAAGGCTCCATTTGCTCAACCGATTGTCACCCTGGGGTACCCTGACCGTTTGCCGTCGCACGTGACCCCCGTGAACAATCTCTATCTGGCGAACATGTCACAGGTATATCCGCAGGACCGAGGGCAAAACTACAGCATTCAAATGGCAGAACGACTTGTTCAGCAGTACTTCCCATCCGCCGGCACCGCATGACGGCCGAATCCACCTACGATCCGGCCCGGTTTGAGCGAATCCACGTTCGAGATGTGAGCTCATTGAGTCAGCTGGTGGAACGCCTGGCAGACGCGGACGCCATTGGCGTCGACATCGAAATGGGACAGCAGGTGGAACGCCGGCTGGGTGGCCTCCAGGAATGGACTCACGTGCTGGCGCTCATACAGATTGCGTCGGAATCGGTAAGCGCGCTGGTAGATCCCCTTCGCTGCACCGATCTCTCTCCTCTCAGGGATCTCATGGCTGGACCGGCCCGCAAGGTTTTTTTAGGCGGCGGTCAGGACGCAGCCCTCCTCGAAAGCTCTGGAATCCCGCCGCGTCATATCGTCGATGTGGGAGAGATAGCACTCGCCGTGTTCGGAAGACGCGAGGACGGGATGGCAGCCTTAGCGCGACGGATCTTTGATCTGCATCTCGATAAGTCGGTTCGCCGGGCGGACTGGATGGTGCGCCCTCTCAATCCCACACTGCTGGCGTACGCGTATCGTGATGCCGAGCTGACTCTCTTGATCTATCGTTGGTTTCAGGCTCACTACCCCGACGCGGTGGCGATGCACGAGCGGGACGTACTCGATGCCAAGCTGTCGGTTGTAGTCGCGCCGTGGATTGCTGCCGCGGCGTCTCTTTCGCGGTCGGCGTCGGACCCGCTTGCGGTGATCATGGAGTACGGTTTCGATCCCAAGCGTGACGCCGATACACTGGCGGACGATATGCTGGTGGCACTCAACGAGACCCGCGCACCACGGTTGATCAACAAGTTGATTCGAATCGCGTCGGATATCGGACTGTCTGATCTGCTCCCCACCATCATCCGCTACTCGCACTCCACGTCTTCGCTCATTCGGACCTCGGCGGCGCGGGCCATCGGTGCTCTCGCCACTCCCGAGACCGGGGAGGAGGCTCTGCTGCGTCTCAGCCAGGACGAGATCGGAGAGGTCAAGACAGCCGCACTGGCCGCTCTAAAAGACTTGAAGGCACCAAAGGCACC
The DNA here is from genome assembly GCA_963737125.1 of uncultured Chloroflexia bacterium. Lineage (GTDB taxonomy): Bacteria > Chloroflexota > UBA5177 > UBA5177 > UBA5177 > JANWJD01. The sequence goes on from CAVTRL010000001.1 coordinate 1,604,712, forward strand.
TCAAGAAGCGGAGAACCCGCCGGAGGACGAGCCGTCGCTGGATCCGTCTACGTTGTCGGCGTTGCAGCAACTGATGCAATCAATGGAGGCGGACGAAACGTAGCCTACGCCCGCGCTATCTCCTGCTCTTGATACTGGAGTTGATACAGACGATGGTAGAAGCCGCCGTGCGCCAGCAGTTCTTCGTGGTTACCCTGCTCGACCACTTTGCCCTTGTGAAGGACAATGATGCGGTCGACGTGGCGAATGGTAAAGAGACGGTGCGCGATGATGATGCTCGTTCGGCCTCGCATCAATCGCTCCAGCGCGTCCTGAATGAGCGCCTCGGTCTCGGTGTCCACGCTCGAAGTTGCCTCGTCGAGCACTAACAGAACTTCGGGATCAAACGCGATGGCCCGAGCGAATGCGATCAACTGTCTCTGCCCAGAAGAAAAATTTGCTCCTCGCTCTCGCACTTCGTGATCGTACCCGTCCGGTAAGCGTTCGATGAAAGTGTCCGCGTTCACGAAAACCGCCGCGTCGCGCACTTGCTTATCCGTTATGTCCTGATTGTGCAGCCGAATGTTGCTCGTGATAGTTCCCGAGAACAACACAGCGTCCTGCAGCACGGTTCCGATGTGCCGCCGGACTTCGGCTCGCTTCATATCTTCAATGTCGACTCCGTCGAGCAGAATGTGGCCGTCCTGGATATCGTAGAACCGAGAAAGAATGCTGATGAGAGATGTTTTTCCTGCGCCCGTCGCTCCGACGATCGCCACGCTTTCGCCCGCCCGGATTCGGAAGGACACATCCTTGAGTACGGGATGCGCCGGATCGTACCCGAACGTGACATTCTGAAATTCAATGTCTCCTCGAACCCGATCGAGGTGACGCGGCCGGGGAGGATCGGGCGGTTCCAATTCTTCGTCGAGAAGTCCGAAGACACGTTCCGATGCCGCCATTGCCGATTGCAGAATTGTGTATTTCTCGGCAAGGTCACGGATCGGCTGAAACGCCCGATCGGTGTACTGCAGCGCCGCGACGAGCGAGCCGAACGTGAATGCTGCTCCCCAGTGAGATATGATTCCGTGCCCGCCGACCCACAAAAGCAGGGAGGCGGACAGGGCGCCCAGAAACAGGACGATTGGCGAGAAAATCGAGTAGGCAAAGATGGACTGCAGATTGGACGTGAGATAGTCCCTGTTCAATGCGTCAAATTCGCCCATCATGGTTTTCTCGCGTCCAAAAAGTTGGACGATAGTCATCCCCGTAATGTTTTCGTTCAGAAATCCGTTAACGCGTGATAGTCGTACTCGAATGTTTCGGTATATCACGCGCATCGCTCGCTGAAAATAGCGGGAAACGACACCGATGATCGGCATGACCGCGAGTGAAACCAATGCCAGTTGCCAGTTCACCACGATGAACATGATGATGACGATGCCGATGAGGGTGGTTATATCTCCCAGGATCGAAACCACCCCTTGTGTCAGGAGGTCGTTGAGAGCGTCGATGTCGCTCGTCATGCGAGTCATAAGGCGGCCCACCGGGTTTCTATCGAAAAACCGCTAGAGGCAGCCGCTGCAAGCGGGAAAAGATTTCGTTCCGAAGGTCATACATCACCCGTTGGCCGATGTACTGTATGAAGTAATTTTCCCAATAGCGCATGGCGAAACCTCCGAGGAGAGTCCCCATATACAGCAGGAAAATCAACTTCAGGCCCTCGGGCTTGCGGGGGACCATGTACTGATCGATCGCGATTTTCGTCAGCCATGGCCCAGCGAGATCGAGAACGCCCGTACCAAGCAGGAGGAGTATAGAGATCGTCAATTTGCCGAGGTACGGCCGAAGATATGGCAAAAGACGGCGCATCAAGCGCCCGTCGTACGCCTTGCCCAGAATCTCGTCTTCATCATGCTCAAGAACAGGTCTCATGTCGACTCCGGTAGTGCGCCCATGGTGTCTTCCACTTCAAGTTCTTGCCGGAGCAACTCGCGCCGATACATGCGGGCGTAGAGACCGTCGCGCAGCAGGAGTTGTCGGTGTGTTCCCTCCTCCGCCACGCTCCCGTCGTTCAGGACGATGATTTTGTCTGCGTCCTTGACGGTCGATATACGCATGGAAGTTATCAACGTCGTGCGCCGGGCCATGATGTCCTTGAGCCCTGCCAGGATTTCGGCCTGGGTGTGTGTGTCCACACTCGACATGGCGTCATCGAGAATCAGTATCGTCGGGTCCCTCAACACGGCCCTCGCCAGGGAAGTCCGTTGCTTCTGGCCGCCTGAGAGGCTAACTCCTCTTTCACCAACGATGGTGTCCAACCCGCGGGGAAATTGTTCAAGATCTTTGTCGAGTCGCGAGACTCGCATAGCTCGCTCAATCTCCTCGTTCGAGGCGTCATTCACGCCGAACATGACGTTCTCCCGCAAGGTTGCGGAGAACAGGAACGTGTCTTGCGGGACGTATCCCACAGCCTGGCGCAGAGTGGCAAGCGGAATGCGTTTGACGTCGATTCCGTCCACCAGTACTTCACCCGAGAATGCTTCGATGACGCGTGGCACCAAACTCATCAGGGTAGACTTGCCCACACCGGTCATCCCTATGATCGCCACTGTTTCACCCGATTCGACCGTGAACGATACGTTCTTAAGGACGGGTATCGCGCCGTATCCGACTGATACATTGCGAAACTCAATGCCGCCACGAATGGTGGCAGATCCAAGCGTGCGGCCGGAGTCCTTGATAGAGGGTTCCCGTTGCATGACTTCCATTACCCGTCCCATGGAAGCAGCACCCTGCTGAAACATGTTGATGACCCAGCCAAGCGAAATCATAGGCCACGACAGCATCGCCAGATAGGCGTTGAACTGCACGAATTCGCCGGTGGAGATCTGCCGATTGGCGACCTCGGTACCTCCCACATACAGCACCAGCGCCAGTGCGATGCCGACGACGAACGTCATCAGAGGCCACATGATCCCGGATAGCCTCACATAGCTGAGATTGCGGGTGACGTATTCCTCGTTCGTTCGACCGAACGACTCAATTTCGAGGTCCTCCTGGACGAACGCCTTCACAACACGGATGCCTGAAAAATTTTCCTGAGCGTACGTCGAAACACGCCCAAACTGGTCCTGTACCAGGCGATATCGCCGCTGCAGGGTGCGGCTCACAATGGCCATCGACACGGACACAAAGGGCAGAACGGCGAACGCGACCAGGGCAAGCTTCAGATTTATGATCAACATCAAGACGGCAACGGCCACGAGCATGATGGCCGTACTTATGAGGCTGATCATTCCCATGCCGACGAATTGCCGCACCGCGTTCAGGTCGTTTGTAAGTCTCGCCATGAGATCGCCGGTGTGCATTTCGCCGTAAAAGTCCTGCCCCAGCGTCTGCAAGTGGCGCGAAGGCGGCGTTGCGCAAATCGTATTCCAGAAACCGTGAAACGCGATTGATCGTGCTGCGTTGCGTGAACGCGCAAACTGCCTGAGCCGTGGCCGCTACGAGATAGACAAGCGCATACTTCGTCAATCCCTCGGTAGTGAGATGCTTTGAAAGGCTGTCGATCGCGAGGCGGAGTATGTAGGGCTGCAGTACCGAAAAGGCAGTGCCCGCCAAAATCGACACGATTCCTGCAACAATGCGCACCTTATGGCGACCGACGAACGGCAGCACGTGTTTCAAATGCTGCATTGAGGCTTCTCTCCGGAGAGGAGGCGGCTAAGCCTTCTTGATAAAGACCCCATACGAGTCGAAGTCAAAGTCGATGATGTCGACGTGTCGTGATCGCAAAGCGGTACGAAGCGCTTCGGATTGTCCCGGGCCAGCCATAAAGATGAAGCAACCTCCGCCACCCGCGCCGCAGGCTTTGCCGCCGGTCGCACCGTGGGCACACGCGAAGTCGAACAGATCGTCCAGCCGCGAATTGGATACAGAGTGGTGTAGAGCCTTTTGATACGTCCAGTTCTCACTTAGAAGGGTTGAAAATTCGTCAAGATCCTCGGCGGCAAGAGCCCGGGCCATGTCGCCGGCAACGCGCTTAAGTCCATCGAGAGCCGGTCGCACGGCGGGATTTCCCGACCGGTACGAAGTCCAGACAGCCTCGTGGATAGCGCCGGAGACGCGGCATATTCCGCTGTAGACGAGGACGAGTCGCGCCCGCATATTTTCCAGCAACTGAAGCGACAGGTCGGTCCTCTGTGCGCGGACTGACGCGTCGAACGAAAACAAGTGCATGCCGCCGAGCGCTGCGGCATATTCGTCTTGCTTCCCTCCAAGTATACCCAGCGCTTTCGACAGGTCACAAGCTATCCTCGCGATCTCTGTTCGACTCGCATTGTTATTGGTACTGGTCTTCAACAGTGCCAGCCACAAGACACGCTGAGCCGCTGACGAGCCGAGACCGGATCCAGCGGGAATATCCACCCGATATGAAACGTAGCTGCGGTCGCCTCTCAAGGCGTGCAAGAGGCCGGTGGCGTCAGGACGCGCGAAGTGCCCCTTGACATATTTCGTGATGGCAGTGCTGAAAACCGCGCCGCCGTGCTCCTCGGCATAAAGCGGCACGTCGGTCCACCCGCCACCAAAGTCAATACGCAGGGGAGCTCGCCCTTCGAGTCTCAACGTTCGCTAGACCTCGGCACTATCGAAAATCACTGTCACCGGTCCGTCGTTTTCCAGTTCAACAAGCATTTTCTCCCCAAACCGGCCACACTCCACGGAACATCCCGAACTCACCAGCCGTGCGACGAAATGCTGGTATAGGGACAGCGCAAGTTCCGGCTGAGCGGCTCGCGAGAAGCTTGGCCTGCGTCCTTTCCGCACGTCTGCGTAGAGTGTGAACTGGGAGACCACCAACATCGATCCGCCGATTTCCGAAATGGACAGGTTCATTTTTCCATTGGCGTCATCAAAAATTCGAACTCCGGAGATTTTGTCCGCGACACGATCGACCGCCTCGACGCCGTCGTTTTGAGCAAAACCAACCAATAGCATCAAGCCGCGCTCGATCCGGCCCACGCACTCTCCTGCGACGGTAACCGAGGCGGAAGACACGCGTTGCGCGACAACCCGCATTCTTTCCCTCCGATGAAGTGTAGCCACTTCCCCGCAGAACGCCCCGTCAAGGAGGAACAGGATGACTCGACAGACTCGGATTCCTCGTCCTAGGCGGGTCGCGACCGGATTCTCTCCGTTCGCCTTACGGCCGTATCGTGCGCTAGTTCTTCCAGGGAGTCGTCGAGTGGCTCGAGCTCGAAATCGGGAAAGCGGCGCCGCAGGGCGAGTGCCAAAAGAAAGTCGGCGAGGATAGGATTCTTTGGCAACAGTGACCCGTGGACGTATGTTCCAAACACGTTACCGGTTCGCGCACCCTCAAAACCGTCCGTGCCGTTATTGCCGTGGCCGGCGAGAACCTTGCCGAGCGGTTGTGCTTCCTTCCCGAGATACGTTCGGCCACCATGGTTTTCGAAGCCCACGACAGTGGTCTTATTCCACTCGATCACGATATTTCCCACACATCGCGGTACGCTGTGCCCGGGATGTATGGTATGAGCGTCGATCAACCCTAGCCCTACGAGGTCGGGTCCTTCGGCCGGTCGATAGAAGTGTTGCAACAATTGATAGCTGCCGCACACGGCGAGAAACGGTACACCTGCAGCCACGGATCGCTCTACATCCGCTTTGTGCCGATTCCGCAAATCTTCAACCACGACTCCTTGCTCACGATCCTGATCCCCGCCCATAAAAAATAGATCAGGACGCTCATCGGGGAAGGCTTGATTCAGACCGATATCGTGGACCACCAGTTGAAGGCCCCGCCACTCGCAGCGGCGGCGTAACGCGATGATATTCCCGCGATCGCCATAGAGATTCAGCAGCGTTGGGTACAGATGAAACAAGTGCAACGTGACTTCCACTCATCCCTCCCAATACGGTTTGACATGACCCAATCCTGCGAGCACGGATCGTACATCCAGCATTGCCGTGTAGGTTGGCACCACGAACAACACACCTCCAGCTTCAACACACGCCAGAGCACTGTTCAGCGCGCGGGAGGTATCCGGCTCTATCACCGGGGATTCTCCGTCAGTGCCGTGTACCTCTCCATATTTAAAGCGCAATGCCATGTCGCCGCCCCGAGTACCAGCAAAAGTGATGTGCTTAACGAGACCCGACAGCATCTCCACGTCCGCGTCCCAAATCCAGGAGACATCGCGTCCGTCGGCTGTATTGTCGTTCAACATCATGAGCAGATGAGGCGGCTGCTCGGATTGCACGAGGGTCCGCAACACTTCATTGAGCCCGGCGGGATTCTTCGCGAGAGCTAAGTAGAGCAGTTTGCCGTCGATTGCTATTCGTTCCATTCTCCCGAAAGCAGCCGTTATCGTGCCAAGGGCAGGCGCGATTAACTCACCGGATACGCCGAGCGAAAGTGCGGTTGCCGCGGCCGCCACCGCGTTGTACACGTTGTAGAGACCCGGCAATGGAAGTGCAATGTGCCATGTCTGCGACTGGGTGCGAAGGGTGAAACGGGATCCATTGACACCGTCGAGTGCGACGTCCTCAGCCCATACCGTGGGTTGCGGCCGTCGAAAATCGCACGTCGAGCACTGGTAGTGTCCGAGGTGGCCGAGTGTCGAAAGGGAGTAGCTCACGACTCCGCCGCAGCGGGGACAACTCTTGACGTCACTCGAATGCTCAGTAATTTTCTCGGTTGCGACCAGTGACCGGATGCCAAAGAACTCCGTTGGGTGCGCGCCCGCGAGAGCGACGTCTGTCACCAGTGGGTCGTCCGCGTTGGCGATGAGAATCGAGGCTGGAGGTAGATCCGAGATCGCATTGCTCCACAACCGTGCTACTGTCGCGACCTCGCCGTATCGGTCCAATTGATCCCGAAATAGATTGTTGAGTACGAGGGTCGAGGGCGCCACCATGGATGCGACTTTGGGAAGCGCAGCCTCATCGACCTCGAAAAGACCAAACCGATGCGAGGCGCCACTTGACGAGCCACGAATACGCGCATTGCTTAGTAGGGCGCTTGCAACTCCTCGTGTGAGGTTTGACCCCGAAGCATTGCGCACGACGACGTAGTTCGCCGCCGCCAGGATTCCCGCCAGCATTCTCGCCGTGGTCGTTTTCCCGTTGGTTCCAGTTACTATTGCCGTCCCGGCTTCGAGTCGCTTTGCCAGGATACGGACGACGTCCGGTTGTAGACGGGAAGCGACCAGCCCGGGAAGCGAAGACCCTCCACCCTTGCCCGACTTCCTCACTGCCTCGGAAGTGATCCTGGCCACGAGTACCGCCGAGGCAGTCCGAAGTGAGGAGGAGACCTTAGTTCGTCCATGGCCGACTTGGTTGGACGATGAGTCGGAAGAGCTCACGGCGAGCTATAGCCAGTAAGCAAAATCGACAAGTTGTCCCCGTACATCCCCTCTTTCACTTCTTCCGGAATCGGCAGTCGGTCGATCTTGTCCAATTCGGTAATCGGGTCGCCCTCAGGATAGCCGGACCCGAAGAAAATACGCTGCGACCCCACGCGTGCCAGTGTGATTTCGTCAAGCTGCGCAAGGCTCGTTTCGAAGTACACATTGGGTTTGTCCCAGAGATCTCGGAGGACGTTCGCTTCCCCCCCGCTGCGCGCACCGAGATGAGGAATGATGATGTCCAGCGACGGGTAACGTACGACGAACTCAACGGTTACCGACAAGCTCTCTTCGAACAGCACCGGCAGGTTGTAATGAGCGGCGGCGGAAGTGACGGCCTCGAATTCAGGCGACTCCATGAGACTCACCGCCCACTCGAGCTCGTCACGGTCGAGAAGGCCCTGGCGATCGATCCCTTCGCCGATCCAGCGATGCCAACGAATTCCAGCGTACTGGCCGATATCATCCGAGACGAGCAGTTCGTCCGGCCGTGTGTCGGTAAAGGGGTTGCCTCCAATGTAATAGAAGGGAGAGAAGTTATACCGTCGAGCGGCGTCCAGGACGTAGCGATTCTGCGCATCGATGTTTCGGGAGCGAGGGTGCGCAAAGATGACGGCGCTACCGACGTTCGCGCCTGATAAGACCTCGGCCGCGCGTTCGACCGGATATCGTTCGGAATCGAGGGCCACGTGGGCGTCAACGATCATAAATACTTCTTCCCAGTCGATGATAAAATGAGGTGTTTGCGGCTCGCTGGACGTTCAACTGTACACGCTTCCCGCATCTGTTTGACGTTGGAGGTAGGGACGGTGCCGCAGCAAGATCCGGTTAATATTCCTTTCAGCACGTTCGATCTGCCTGAGTTGGAGGCATGGGCGAAAGAGCGCGAGCTTCCTGCTTACCGCGCGCGCCAGCTGTTCGCGGCACTGAATTGCCGGGCCATCCACGACTTTGCCGAGATGACGGATTTTCCCAAAGAGCTGCGTAAAAGCATCGCCGCCGAGAGGCCGTTGCGCGGTCTTCGGGTGGTGACTCACCGCCGTTCACCAAGCGATCAGGCGGAAAAAGTACTGTTTTCACTGTGGGACAACCGAACTGTCGAGACGGTGCTTATTCCGTCATCGCCTGTGGCCGAGGACACGCGATACACGGTGTGCGTATCGTCCCAGGTTGGCTGCCCCGCGGGCTGCACCTTTTGCGCCACGGGTTTGAGCGGATTCGGGCGGAACCTGACGCCGCACGAAATAACCGATCAAGTGCTGTTTTTCGCGCACCGGCTGCGTCCCTCGGCAAGAGTGACAAACGTCGTCTTCATGGGCATGGGCGAGCCGTTTCTCAATACATCAGCGGTGCGCGAAGCGGTTCGCCGCCTCACCAACCCGGCGGGATTCGCGCTGGGACAACGACACATCACCATCTCCACGGTTGGAATTGTTCCGCAGATTCGGCGTTTCGCCGAATGGGGCGGACAAGTAAACCTCGCTATTTCTCTGCACGCGCCGAACGATGCGCTGCGCACGTCACTCGTTCCGTACAATTCCCACTTCCCAATATCGGAACTCATAGCCGCGGCCAGAGAGTATGTGGCGAGAACCCGGCGGCGAGTCAGCTTCGAGTACGTGCTGCTGAAAGGGACCAATGACGCATTACCACTCGCACACGAGTTGGCTCGACTGCTGAGCCCTATGGGCGGCATGGCTCATGTGAACTTGATTCCCTGGAACGCATTCAGAGAAGGACAGTACACCCGCAGCGCCGGGCCTGATGCCGACTCATTCTGCGCCACGCTGCGACAAGCAGGAGTGAACGCCACTATTCGCTACTCCAAGGGACTGGATATCAGCGCTGCCTGCGGTCAGCTCAGGAACCAACTAGGTAATGGGGAACTGGGGGATGACCGCAGCGTTTATCGCGGCGGACCGGACATCCAGCTGACGGCGCGTGGTGGGCTGACCGGCCAGGGGGTTTCCAGTTAGACCTTCTGGAGCGTCCTCTGGCATCGCGTGCATATTTTGACCGACTTCATCGATCCGTCGATCATCAATTTGGTCTTGTGCACGTTTACATTGAAGACGCGATTTTTCTTGGGTGCGCGACGTGCCCACCCGATACTGTGTTGATTCCGAATATAGCGGCCGAACATCTTGGTCTTGCCGCACACATCGCACTGTGCCACTGAACAACCCTTCCTCTGCGGAACTCTAGACAAACTCTAGAAAGTGTAGCACGGCAATTCGCGTAGTGTGCCCGTCTCACACTGTGAAGTTAAGGGAGAGCTTGCTTCCTACTGCGATTCCCGCATTCTTGAAATAGCCGAGATTCGCCTCGATGGCGTACTGATAGGGACGCTGCGGCGTATGCAGTGTTTCCGTGAGCGCGTCCATGTCCTGTATCTCTTGCACGGTGCCGTCCGGGCCGAGAAAGGCGATCGACAGTGGAATATACGTATTTTCCATCCAGAATGATTCCAGGACGAGCGTGTTCCATACAAAGATCATGCCGCTGTCGGGGTCCAGGTAGGTGCGATTCATCAACCCGGTCTCCTGTGACGCTTCGGTATTCGCGACTTCAAGGCGGATCAGGGTGACATCACCCGCCTTCGATGCGAACGTGGCGTTCGGGCGAGGATAGTCGGTCACGGCGTAATCGGGGACGTGTATTCGCGTCCCGAGACTATACGTCGATCCCGACCATACGTACTTCGCATCGAACCTGTACTTGACGCTTCCGACGTGGCTCGAATCCGGCGACTGCAGGGTGAAATTCAGCCCGTGGAAGTGAGCGCCTTCCGCTGCGCTTATTTGGCCAGACGGGTGCCCGGCCAGGGCGGATGACACTTGTCCTGCCTGCACGAGATATGCGAATACGACAGCTTTGCCAGTAGTGGGAAAGCGGATGATTCCGTCGACCAAACCGGCCGGGCCAGGCGATAACAGACGGGCTGGGATTCCGGGAAGCGACCTCGACCAAAGTAATACGGTCGTGCCGTTTTGGCGTCCTCGATTCCAAGCTTCAGTCCGTGCGAGCGATACACGACTGCACGCGTTCCCGTAAGTGCCTTGACTGCCGTGGAGGCGACGAACTGGTTAGGGGCAGGAGGGATCGCTGCTTGAGCATGGGCAGTGGTGCACAGCGAGGCGAAAACGAGAAGGGTGCAGAGTGGTAGCAACTTGATCTTTACGTCCATATTTCTCTCCGAATGAATCGTTGTCGAGCCCATCCCACAAGATAGAGAGACCCAGCGATGATTAGAGTTCCCGACGGTGCGGCCAGGCGTAGAGCCAATGCCAGTGCCTCGTCCGGGTCATCGTTGCACATGATGTGCGGAACCTTGCCGTCGAACGAACGGCCGAGTGCAGAGACGCCTGCGGCTCGATTGGTACCGGGTGCGCGCGTCAGAACCACAGACTGGACGGCGTCGCCAATGGCCGACGCCATGGCGTCTGAGTCTTTGTCGGCCATCGCTGTGAATAGCAGTACCACATTTCCTTCTGGAAGAACGCCCTGGAGAGAACGCCGCAGAGAGTGCATACCTGCCACTGACTGCGCGCCATCGAGGATGACTAGAGGGTTCTCACCGACAACCTCGAAGCGCCCGGGTATTCTGGACGCTTGAAGACCCCGAATTACCTCGCGGTCGCTGATCGTGACGTCGTGGCGGCTCAACGCGCGTGCCGCGGCAAACGCCGCCGAGGCGTTTACGGCCGCGTATGCGGCTCCTGTAGACAACGTGACGGTTAGTCGTGCTGTCGCGTCTTCCAGCGCGACATCCTGCGAGGAAAGGCTACGGCTCTCAGTGTGGAAGCAAAAATCTTGGTTCAGGCGCTGCATATGTGCTTGCTGCGAGGCCACTCGCTCCTGAATGACCCCTAAAACGGATTCCTGCTCTTCGGTAGTTACGACCTCTTCGGGTCCCTTCACAATGGCTGCCTTCTCGGCGGCGATGGCCTCGAGCGTTTCGCCAAGAACCTGCGTGTGCTCGCGTGAGACGTTGGTAATGACGGCCACACTGCTCTGTACCGTGTTGGTAGCGTCCAATCGCCCTCCCATACCGGTTTCAAGCGCCGCCCACTGCACGCCAGACTCGCGAAAGTACCAACTCGTCATGGCGAAGAGCACTTCAAAAAGCGTGGGGCGTCCGTGCGTGTATCCCGTATATACGCCGGCTTCCATGCCTCTCGCGACTTTGGAAGCGGCCAGAAACGATCGAACCCACATCTCTTCGTCGATGGTTCGCTCGTCCACCGCCATGCGCTCGCGGTAGCTGTACAGGTGCGGAGACCTAAAAACGCCAACCTTTATGCCTGACGCTTGTAGAATGCCGCCGATCATGGTTGTGGTCGACCCTTTCCCGGTGGTGCCGGCCACGTGCACGGATTTGAAGGAATTTTGGGGATCGCCCAACTGCCGCAATAGGAATTCGGCCCGGCTGAGTTCTACGACCGAGGCCGGAAGGTGCGGACGGGAGTAGAGCTGTTCGAGCCATTCGATACTTTCGGAATACTCCAAGCGGGCGCTCACGTATGCCGTTCCCGTAGCTGTTCTAGGCGATCCTTCAGGCGTCTTTCGACGCCCTGGTCGGTCGGTTCGTAGTATTTTCGGCCGAGCAAACCGCCTGGAAGGTACTGTTGTTCGACATAATGATCCGGGCCGTCGTGGGAATACTGATATCCGGCACCGAAACCTTCGGCGCGCCCGAGAGCGGTTACCGCGTTGCGCAAGTGGAACGGCACCTGCTCGTTCAGGCTGGTTGCTACGTCGTCACGGACGCGCGTATACGTCAGGATTGCACTGTTGCTTTTCAGCGCCAACGCCAGGTAGAGCGTGCACTCAGTCATCGGCAGGTAGCCTTCGGGCATTCCAATCGATTGCACCGCGGTGTGGCAAGCGACAGCCAGCATCAGCGCATTCGGGTCGGCGAGACCCACATCTTCCGACGCAAGGATGATAAGGCGGCGGGTGACAAACAGTGGGTCTTCGCCGGCCTCGAGCATGCGCGCCAGCCAATACACCGACGCGTCAGGATCGGATCCGCGTACGCTCTTGATGAAGGCTGAAATGAGGTCGTAATGCATGTCGCCGGCGCGATCGTACAGTAGCGCGGGTCGCTGCATCGCATCTTCAACGCTGGCTACGGTGACGGTCGGCCGCTCACCCTTTTCGTCTCTGGCCACCGAAACCGCCATGTCCAGCGCCGTGAGCGCAACGCGCGCGTCACCGTCCGACATGCGCACGAGTCTCTGTAGAGCATCCGGGTCGTATGCCACATCTACCGAGCCGAGGCCTCGCACGGGATCCTCAATGGCACGCTGGACCACAATCGTAAGATCGTGATCGGAGAGTTTTTCGAGCCGAAAGACACGACATCGAGAGAGCAATGCCGCGTTGACGCTGAAACTCGGGTTCTCGGTTGTCGCGCCGATCAGCGTGACAGTCCCCAGTTCGACGTGCGGCAATACCACGTCTTGCTGAGTTTTATTGAACCGATGAATTTCGTCGATGAATAGCACGGTACGACGGCCGCTGAGTTCCTTGAGTTTTCGCGCCGCGTCGATGTGCTTCCTCAGGTCCGCTACACCGGCGCTTACCGCACTCACCGCGACGAACTGAGCGTGAGTAGTGCTCGCGACGATCTCTGCAAGCGTGGTTTTACCGCTGCCGGGTGGTCCCCAGAGAATCATCGAGGTGAGTCTGTCGCTCTCGATCGTCTTTCGAAGAACGCGGTCCGGCGCAAGAATTCGTTCCTGGCCCACGAACTCGTCGAACGAGCGAGGGCGCATACGCGCCGCCAGTGGTACGCTCTGTTGGTCCGGCGCGCTTATGCCCTCTTCACTAGTCGGCCACATTCGCGCGCGACTTTCCGATCACTCGTCTCGCAAAGGAATTTTGCCTTCCAACCCGAGTGCGCGTATATGCTCGTTCACGACGTGGGCCGGTGCTTGTTGGATGAAGACATCGAGAACGACCACCGCAAGGGTGAAATCCCAGAACTGTCCCGCTATCGGAATGAGACTCGGAACGTCGACCGGTGAAAAGATCAAGCCGATCACTCCTATCGCGGCGCCTCTCTGCCATAAAGGCACTCGATCATCACGCATCAGGGCGTATCCGAGACGCAATAGTTGCGGCAGTCGCATCAGTGCTTGCATCTTGTTGGGCGGCGTGTATTTGCCCCCGCCCATTCGCTTCATTGCTTGTTTACCGAGCATTTTCCCGAAAAACATTCGGACCTCCAGCCGGTCTACCAATGGCAGATCGCGGCGAACTGTTGGACAAGATCACTGGAACACCGGATGGTGTGTCTCTTAAGGATACGTGATACTGGACCAGACTCGACTGAATGGAGTGATACGTGAACAATGCGGATGTTGCGGCGCGCCTGGGTGAGATAGGAGAGCTTCTCGAACTCAAAGGTGAAAGCAATTTCCGAATACGGGCCTACGAAAACGCGGCAAAGGCACTCGGAAATCAAACGGAGGACGTGCGGGTGCTCGTGGCGCAAGGCCGTCTGGTCAAGATCAAGGGCATCGGGGAGGGAATTGCGAAAAAGGTCGAGGAGCTGCTGGAAACCGGACATATTTCTTTCCTCGATGACCTGCGCAGCGAATACCCGGAAGGGGTGCGCAGCCTCATGAGCGTGCCTGGTGTCGGTCCCTCGCTGGCGCGTCGAGTGTTTACCGAGTTGGATGTTCTAAGCATTGACGACTTGCGGGCGGCGGCTGAGGACGGCCGGTTGTCGGCGCTGCCCGGCCTGGGAGAAAAATCTGCCCAGAACGTCCTCCGTGCGCTGACACGCGTCAACAAGCGTGACTCTCGCATCTCCATTGGACGTGCCGTACCTCTCGTGGAGGAGTTGATCGACGCCCTGAGAACGGTGCCGGGTCTGGCGAATCTGGTTCCCGGCGGGAGTCTGCGGCGCTGGTTACCTACAATCGGGGATCTCGACATCATGGGGACGTCGGCCGATCCGCAGGTCGCCATGGAATGCTTCGTGTCGCTGCCGCAGGTTGCGCAGGTACTCAATCATGGGGACACCAAGAGCACGATCATCACTGACAGTGGCGTCCAGGTCGATTTCCGCATCGTCGAGGCAGAGGCATACGGATCGCTCGTGCAGCACTTTACCGGCAGTCGCGATCACAACATAGAGTTGCGCGAGTACGCACTTGCACGCGGGTTGAGCCTGAATGAGTACGGAATCGGTAACGTGGCTTCCGGCCAGCGCACGCAGTTTGCTGACGAACCGGCGTTCTACGATGCCCTCGGGTTGGATTTTATTCCGCCTGAGCTGCGCGAGGGCCATGGTGAAATTGCCGCCGCTCGCATCCACCGTCTTCCTCAGCTCGTTTCCGTGGGTGACATTGCCGGAGACCTACACGTTCACACTGACTGGAGCGATGGCACCCTGCCGATCGTCGAGATGATCCAGGCAGCTCGCGCCCGCAAGTATGAGTTCGTAGCCATCACCGACCACTCCGGCGGCATTGGCGTTGCCGGCGGACTGAGCGTGGAACGGGTCCTGGAACAAATAAAAGAAGTACGCCGGATAGCAGGCACGTTCGACGATATTCACGTGCTGACTGGCTCGGAGGTGGACATTCGACGGGATGGAACGCTCGATTTTCCTGACGAGGTGCTAGCGCAACTCGATTGGGTGATCGCATCGGTGCATTCCGGCTTCAACCAAACAGAACAACAGATGACCGAACGAATCGTTCGGGCGATCGAAAACCCTCACGTGGATGCAATCGGTCACCCGACCGGAAGGTTGATCGGAAAGCGAGAACCGTATGCGGTAGACCTGGAATCGGTCTTCGCCGCCGCGGCCCGTACGAAGACTGCGCTGGAGATCAATTCGTTTCCCGAGAGACTGGATCTGGTCGATGTGCACGCACGCCGCGCCAAAGATTTGGGCGTCATGTTAGTCGTCGATACAGACGCTCATGCTCCGATACATATGGACAATATCCGGTATGGCGTCGCCATGGCGCGACGGGCCTGGGCCGAAAAGTCGGACGTGCTGAACGCGCGCTCTTACGAAGAGATGCGCGCCTGGCTCAGGCGCGACGCGCCATAGCCCTCAGAGCCGCCAGCACCACTTTACGGCTGGCATCGTTTTCGAGCAAGGTGATGACAGTGGTCAGACCAACCTTGCGTCGCAGACCCTTCCCTTTTGCCTTGACTGCCTCGGTGGCCGGCAATGTCTGGCTCGTGCCAGAGCGGTTCATATAGATATAGCTTGCTATGGCCGAAGCCAATACTGCTGCCGAAGCGATGGCTCCAATAGGCACGCTCACCGACAGTTTTCGTTCGTCGTTGTCGTCTGACACGGTGCACCTCCAGGTGATTGTCGATGCTCCACCGCTGGGCCGCTTACGGTGAAGCTCCATTGATTATGCGGAAGAATAGCGGTGTACGTTTCCAGCATTGTAGCGTAGAAGAAGCCGTAAAGAGGGCAAAGGGGCCTGAACACAATGCGATTTGCAGTACTTGG
The DNA here is from genome assembly GCA_963737125.1 of uncultured Chloroflexia bacterium. Classification (GTDB taxonomy): domain Bacteria; phylum Chloroflexota; class UBA5177; order UBA5177; family UBA5177; genus JANWJD01. The sequence continues at coordinate 1,620,615 of CAVTRL010000001.1, forward strand.
GGATATACAGGGTAACGCGGTGGCCCTGCAAACCGTCCTGGATATGCTGACGACCGATCACCCGGGATTGGACGGTGTCGTCTGTGCCGGAGATGTCGTCGGCTACGGACCGCAGCCCAACGAAGTTATCGAGCTACTGCGTTCACAATCCGTTTCTACGGTGCTCGGCAACTACGACGATGCTGTGGCGTTTAGCCGCATCGGGTCTGGTCGAGACTTCCCCGATGTGGCGTCGGAGCTCGCGGATATGGAGGCGATTCGATGGACGCGCGAGACGTTGAGTCAGGTGAACTCCGCCTGGCTGCGTGACCTCCCTCGTGATCTTCGCATCGGAGCAGGCGCCGGCGGTCTCGCCGTCAAAGGTGATGCCCTTGACGAGCGTGCCCGGGAATATCGCCGAACGTTCTTTCTTCGGGCTTTCATGGGCGGCGCGTTTCGGACTCCGGTTAGCTCGGCAAAGCGCGTTTTGATGACGCATGGTAGCCCGAGAGCTTTGAACGAATATGTGCGCCCGGACACCGCTCAATCGATTCTGCACGTGATTGTGCGTGATGCGCAGTCGGACGTGGTGATTTCGGGTCACGCAGCAACTTCATTTAGACGGGAAACCGAGGGCGTGGTCTTCATCGGTGTTGGTCCGGTGAATGGCGTTGAGCAGGCCGAAGTCGCTCTTGTCGACGTGTCGTCCGACGTCGAGGTGGAGTTTAAACGAGTCGATATTGACCGGCCCGCCCAGCTATCCGCTCTGGAGCGAAGTAATTTGCCGGAGACGCTCGTGCAACAAGCGCTCTCGAAATTGTCACCCGCACCAGGCGACCAGGCCCCGTTCACTGGCTGACAGCACTGCAGAGGTTTCGGCGTCCTCCGAGCCCGGACACTGCGTGCCGTCAGGATGAGTGGCGGGCGCGCGCGATCGATACTGTCGTGCGAAGCTCGTCGCTGCCGAGAGCCGCGGCAACGCCGATGTAGACCGCGACGGCGCAGCATCCCGGGAAAACTACGCTGAGCGCGTGCGCGACGATGCCCGTGGTGCCGGCTCTCTGCATGACAAAGCTCGCGGCTGCGGCGGCGCAGCCCATCGCTACGCCGGCGACGCATGTGCGACTGATGCTGCCTAACAGGCTATAGCCCTGCAGTGTGCCTACCGACATGAGAAGCAACACCAGCAAGATGGCGGCGTGAAGGGAGTTCTGCAAGGTATTTGCCAGGGCCAGGCCGAAAATCTGGAAGGCTGGCCGTAGCAGCAATGCCGACGCGACGTAGATTCCCACCCCCACGACGCCAACCAGCATTGGCGTCCTGGTGTTTTTCCGCGCATAAAACGCGAAGATCAGCAGTTGATCGAGACCTACAAAGGGAATTTGCGGCGCGTAACCCATGAGTGCCGATCCCATTTGTGACGTATCAGATGACGTGAAGTGACCGGTCTGGAAGAGCAAACGAATGATGGGGACCCCGAGCGCGAGATAGACAATAGCAGCCGGAACCGTGAGGAATAACACGAACCTGATACCGAAGGTCAACGTTTCTTTGAATTCGCCTATGTTACCGAGTGCCGCCGCAGAGGATAGATTGGGCAGAATGGCGAAGCTCAAGGCCGCGACCGCAATTCCGATCGGGAACTGCGTGAGTGTCGTCGCACCCGACATCGCGGAAATGCCTCCGGTCGATAGCTGCGACTTAAAATTCAGATCAATGACCTGACCGGCGATGCTGACCAGAAGTCCGATCGCGACGGGTGCATAGAGTCGCACGATTGCTTTGATCTCCGGAGTTAGAGCGAATCGGATTTTCAGGTGGAGTCCGGCTCGTAGCAGCGCCGGCCCTTGAACCACTGCCTGCGCGGCAGCGCCAACCACCGCTCCCAGCGCAAGCGCCGCGATTCCGAGCGGTCTTGCTAGAAACACCGCCCCAGCGACGATACCGAGATGAAAGAATGCAGTGGCGAAGGCCGGTACCGTAAATCGCCGGACGGAATACAGCGTTGCCAGCAATACCGCGGACGTTCCCAGAAACAGCAAAGACGGGAGAAGTATCCGAACCAAGACGACAGATTGCGCGAGCTCTCCCGGATGCCGACTTCCTCCCGCGTGCAGCAAAAGTGACATAACGGGACGAGCCGCGAGAAACAGTCCCGCTGTAACGAGTGCGAGTACTATCCAGACAACGCCGAGCACTGTACCCGAGACGCGCGCAACCGCCTCTTTACCCTGGCGGTGGAGCAATTCCGTGAGCGTTGGAATCAGGGCAGCGCTTACCGCGGCCCCAATCGTGAGGTCGTAAAACATTTGAGGAACGGTCGAGGCCGCGACGAACGCGTCGGTGTACATTGTTCGCCCAAACGTGTGAAACATCACTGCTTGACGGACGAATCCGAGCAAGCTGGTCGATAGATTACCCAGCATGATGATCACTGCGGCTGCTCCGATTGCGCGCGGAGCCATACGCGTGACGGACTCGCCGGACTGCTGCTGGCCTTCGATCACCCTCGAGCTCGGACCGACGTTGGCCTCTTCATGGAGCGCGACCCGGGAAGGCCCATGCCGGAACCTACGATCTGGCCCACGCGGACCCGGAATTATCGCCTCCAGAGAATTGCAGCGCCGTGCTTGAGCGCAGGGTTGAGACGACTCTGCCGCCTTTCACGTACAGGCGGGGAATGCGCGGCATCAGACCCGTGAGAATGTCGTAGCTGATGGTGTCTGCCTGCGTTGCTAGGCGATCGGCATCCTGCCACGTCGAGCCGTCAGACCCGATTAGAACAACGGGATCGCCTTCCGAGACACCCGGAATGTCGGTGACGTCTAGCGTGATTTGGTCCATCGAGACACGCCCAATAATCGGACTTGCGTGCGAGCGCACCAGCGCCGTCCCTTTGGCGTTGCCCAGCCGGCGAGGGAGTCCGTCGCCATATCCAATCGGCACGAGCGCCACCGTGGTTGGGCGACTCGCAATAAACTCGTGGCTGTATCCGACCCCCGTGCCGATCGGGATGGTGGTGACACGTGAAATAGACGAGACCAGTTGCAGGGCTGGGCGCAAGCGAACCGTCGCCGGCACATGTGGGGAGGGATAGTAGCCGTATAAAGCAATGCCCGCTCGTACCAGGTCGAATCTGGCTTCGGGGAGAGACAGAAGAGCAGCACTATTGGACGTATGAGCGATTGGGAAATGGATGTTGTCTTGTTGCAACGCAGAGCGGACAGCTGAGAATCTGCGCAGCTGCTGGAGGGTTAGCGACGCGTCTTCCTCATCAGCTGAAGCGAAATGGGTATATAGACCCTCCGGGACAAGCGATGTGAAACGCTCGCGAACGTCGAGAAGAAAGCCCCTGAGTTCGGATTCGGCAAGGCCGGCCCTCGATAGTCCGGTGTCGACTTTCACATGGAACGGCTTGAGATGGGTAGGTGACTCGCGGTGCAGCCAATCCGCAGCGCGAAGGTTGTGGAGCGTTGGAGTGATGTCGAGCTCCCACAGGCTCGCTGTTTCCCCCTGACTAAACGGCCCAAGAACGAGTATCGGAGCCGTGATACCAGCCTCGCGGAGGACGACCGCCTCGCGCACCGTATACACGCCCAGATAGCCTGCGCCGTAGGCCACTGCGATTTTGGCAATCATCACCGCTCCATGACCGTAGCCGTCGGCTTTGACGATCGCCATGAGGGTAGAGGGCGATACGAGGTCGTAAAGGGCCTGCACGTTCTGCGCCACGGCATCGAGGTTGACTTCAGCGCGAGTTGTCCTTCCGCCCCAATCGGCATGCGAAGCCAGGGGAAGGAATGGATCAGGCCGAAGCAGCGCCGTCGTCATTCCCCTCTTCCGCGACGAGCAGTCGTACGATATCTGACTCGCTTACCAGGCCGACGGGGGCGCCATCCGCGACCACGATCACGGCACGCTGGCCGGTCTCTACCATCACGGTCGCAGCGTCGTCAACGTCGTCATCTGGTCCAATTGTGGAAATCTTGGTGGACATAATCTCAGCGGCCGTGACACCCAGCGCTCTTCGCATTTCCTCATCCTGGCGCCTGGTTTCGAAAGGAATAATGCCGCCCAAGATTCCCAGGTACGTAGGCCCGTGCACGTGGGCGTGCTTTACAATCAGGTCTGCCTGGGTTACCATTCCCACCAACTCGTCGTTTGCATCGACGACCGGAATGGCGATCAGACCGGTGTTCAGCATCATGGCGGCCACTTTGCCGACGCTGGTGTTGGGACGGGCGATCACAATCGGCGATCGCATGAGGTCGCGAACATTCATGCTGAACCCTTTGTCTGGAGTATTGACTGCCTGGCCGCAGGAACCAGGTCGAGTAGGTCACTGGCCAACATCCCGGCGTCGCCGTGCTGGGCACGCCAGAGATCGCCGGCATGGCCGTGCAGGAAGGCGCCGGCTCGCGCCGCGTCCCACGCCTTGAGCCCCTGTGCAAGCAAGCCGGAGATGATGCCTGTCAAAACGTCGCCCGTGCCCGCGGTAGCGAGATTCGGTCCTCCGCTCAGATTAATCGCGATTGCTCCGCTCGGCGCCGCCACAACGGTGCGCGCACCCTTCAAGACCACCGTGACACCCCAGCTTTGCGAGAACCGGCGAGCGGTTGCGATCCGATCTTTCTGAATTTCATCGATCGACAGGCCAGTCAGCCGTGACATCTCGCCGGGATGCGGGGTGACGATGAGGTTCGGGAGCCCAATGTGCCACCCGGTTATATGCGAGAGCGCGTTCAACCCATCCGCGTCTATTACTCCCGGAACGTGGTGCAACTTTCGGAGTGTCTCGAGCAACTTCGTGAGGAGTCCAATGGTAGCCTCCGACAGACCCATGCCAGGACCGATGGCATACGCCTTGGCTTTCTCTAACGCAGTGTCAATGGCCGCCGCACTGCCGGGACCGAGTTTCCCTTCCTCATCTTCCAGCGGTTGAAAAATCGGTTCCAGGGCACGGGCAGCGACGGAGACCAGGATTCGGTCCGGTAGAGAAAGCGCCACGAGTCCGGCGCCGGCGCGGTAGGCTCCGAGCGATACAAATACTGGCGCACCCGTGAAGTCGTGCGAGCCACACACCGCGGTGACACGCCCGCTGCTGCCTTTATTCGAATCCAGTTCGCGAATCGGCAGGAGGGCGGCGGCCGTCGCGCTATCGGTGATCGAGTCGCCGACCTCGCCGGTTATGCCATCCGGCAGGCCGATGCCGTCGACTTTCATCTCACCCGTGTACGCTGCTCCCGGGAAAACGGCCGCTCCAATTTTTGCTACCCCTGTGCACAGGGTGCAATCGGCGCGCACCGCGGTTCCCAATACAGCGCCTGTGTCGCTATCGACACCGGTGGGAACGTCAACTGCCAGCACGCGGGACGTGTCACCGCGTGCGTCATTTATCGTCTCTACGATGGAAGCAGCCTGTCCCTCAACGTTCCGTGTTTGTCCCATTCCGAACACAGCGTCCACGACCAGCGCACTAAATGCAACCAAGCGTCGAAGCTCTGTCTGATATTCGTCCGATTCGGCGGTCGTCACTGGGCCGGCAAACGGGGATGTATCTGGCCGGCGGAAGGCATAGACCGTTACCTCACGTCCGCGGGAACGCAGAGCTTCCGCGGCGATGATCCCGTCTCCGCCATTATTCCCCGGTCCCACTACCACCAATATCGTTCCCTGCGGGCAGATCTGTTGAGCTTCATGTGCAACGGCCTCACCGGCCCGCTGCATCAGATCGCGAAGAGAACCACCGGCTTGCACGAACGAGGATTCAATAGTGCGCATGGTTCTTGCATCGACTGCTTTCACGGCGCCGATTCCTTCCAGCCCACGACAACAGCTACAGCGTCCGTTCTGGAGTGCGTGATGCTTACGTCAAAACCGGTGAAGCCCATAGCTTCAGCGATGGCGGCCGCTCTTCCGTGTAAATACACGAGCGGTTTTCCGCGAGCATCGGGAAGTATCTCGATATCCCTCCAGCGAATGTGCCTGACGCCGATGCCCAATGCTTTGGACGTTGCCTCCTTCGAGGCAAAACGACCTGCCAGGCGCTGCGATCTGCCACGGCAGTATGCAACTTCCCTTTCGGTGTAACAGCGAGCGAGGAAACGGTCTCCGAAGCGGGACACGGCATGCGCGATACGGTCGATTTCGATAATGTCGATACCCGTCGCCAGCGTGACTGTCACGGCGTCTCCGTTCCGAACACCCGAAATTGCTCGTTCGTCATTTCACCATACCAGCCACCGTAAGCAGGTGTTGAGAGATTGAGCTCCGCCGCTCGTCGGCGGTACTCGTGCTCCGGGCACAACGCGGGTCCGAGACCATATCCACCACCATCTCAGTTAGAATCCGGGCACTCCCATGACGTGATCCCATTGGTGAATTGACTGGGATCGCGAAGGGTGCAGATGCGTGTCGTGGACGGTGTACCAGGAGCAGGATGTCGATTCGGCTTGTGCCAAACCCGGGAGGACTTCATCACAAAGACAGCGTATCTCGTTACGGGTGAGCCGCGAAGTGGCAAGACTACGCTCATTCGCCAGGTGGTGAGCACCATGCGCATGAAAGCCGCGGGCTTTTACACGGAAGACTTGCAAAGTAGCGGAGTGCGTGAAGGTTTTCGGATCGTAACACTTGACGGAGACATGGCGTTACTTGCGTCCGGTGGGCACCCGGGGCCTGTGCGGGTGTCGAAGTACGGCGTGGATCTTCAGGAGTTAGACCGAGTAGGCGTTGCCGCGCTGCAGCGAGGATTGGATCGGGGATACGTTCTCGTGGCGGACGAGATCGGACGCATGCAACTCTTTTCCCGGGCCTTCCGCCAGACTATTTTCGAGGCGGTGAGAGCGGGTCATCCTCTGCTGGGTACCATTATGCAAGGACGTAACCCACATGCGGATCGGGTAAAGGCCCACAAAAACGTGGAAGTGATCACGCTTCGGGACGACAACCGCAATGAGGTCTTGACTCTGCTGCGCTCCAGATTCGTGTGACGTGGGCGCACGTGCCTGCTCGGCGCTCGACGATTGAAAAGGTTACGTCAGTTCGGCCGCGCGTAGCCCAGTTCCGGACTCCCTGCCGACTGCACGCTGAGCGGCAAGGAATGGGTCAAGCGGCCGTCGATATAGAGTTGCACTTGATAAATGCCGGGTCGGACCAGTGGCAAGTTGTTGAACTGAATCACGAGGTTAGTGTCGGCGCCGGCAGTCTCGACCTCCATATCAAACGTCGGCGGGGCATCGGTCAGGACTTGCTGGCCCACGGGATCGACGACTCCGAATCGCACCGAATAGGTCCCTTGATCGACTGCCAGCACCACCACCGCGAAGTAGGGCGGAGACACGCCAGGCAGTTGAGCCATATTCATCTGGCTGAATATTCCAAGTACGCTGAGCTTCCCATCCTGGCTCGTAAGAGCGTAGTCGCACAGCACGCCAAGCTTTACTACTGGATTCATAGCCACCTCTGCCCTTCAGCTTACTCTGAAAAAAGAAGAGCGCACGGTGTTTGGCCGTGCGCTTTCGGGGAAGCCTCTCTGTATGCGTGCTGAGCCCGAGCCTTCCCTATTCAGTTGTCAGTAGTTCAATAGTTATAACGAGCCAAAACCCCATTTTGTAACAGCCTGGCAGCAGTTGCAGCGACCTTACTCGACGCGGTCGATCGTCGCGCCCAGTGCGCGTAAGCGGTCGTCAACTCTCTCGTACCCCCGGTCGATCAGCTCGATGCGGTCTATCTCGCTCCGCCCGGTGGCAATGAGCGACGCCATGACCAGTGCAATGCCCGCTCTAATGTCCGGGCTAACAAATTCTCGCCCACGTAAACGGGATGGACCGGTGATCACGGCGCGGTGTGGGTCGGCAAGCACAATCGATGCACCCATCTCTCTCAATTTATCGACGAAGAACATGCGACCTTCGTACATCCAGTCATGAACCAGCGTCATGCCGCTGGCCTGCGTCGCCAGCACGATAAAGATGGATGCCAGGTCAGTTGGAAAGGCGGGCCATAGTCCCGTCTGTATTTTGGGAACGGCCTTGAGCGCGGCCGGCCGTACCAGCATTCGACGGCCCTCGATCTGGAAATCGACACCCATTTTTCGAAGAACAAGCAAGATCATATCGAGGTGTTCCGGTACGACGTTGTGTATGGTCACTTCGCCACCGCCCGCCGCGGCGAGCGCGGCGAAGGTTCCGACTTCGATGTGGTCGGGCCATACCTCGCAGGTCGCTCCGCGCAGGTGTGCGCTCCCCTCGATACACAGGACATTGCTACCCGTACCGACGATGCGCGCTCCCATGCTCCCGAGCTGCAATGCCAGGTTAGCGATATGAGGCTCGCTGGCAGCGTTAGCGATGGTGGTGCGATGCGGCCGGGACGCGGCTAGGAGCATCGCATTTTCGGTGGCCGTTACCGACGCTTCGTCAAGAAAGACGTAGGTGTCCGGTTCACCGTGCGACGTCCGGGCCGAATAGAAGTTGTCACCGCTTTCGAAGGTCGTTCCAAGTGCCTGCAGCGCATGGATGTGCGTGCCGATCGAACGTGTGCCGATGGCGTCGCCGCCGGGATGGTGCATCTTCGCCTTCCCAAAGCGGGCCAGGAGCGGCCCCATAAGGACAATCGAAGCCCGAAGTCGCTCGACCATATGTTCCGGTGGGTAATACGAGTTGACTCCCGCGCAATTGATACGCAGGCGACTTTCGCCTTCCCGCTCGACCACGGCTCCGAGCTCTCGCAGTATCGCCGCCATGGTGCGTACATCCGCGATAGCCGGGACGTTTTCGAGGAAGCAATCGTCATCGGTTAGCAGGCAAGCCGCCATCATCGGCAGTACCGAGTTCTTGTTGGCTGCCACGTAAATGTCGCCCGAAAGCGGTTTTCCGCCTTCGATAATGAACTTCGCCATTGTGTTCCCTTGCAGTAATGTGGTGGCATTCTAGAACGTGGCGGCATTTCCACCACGACCACTATCGCGATCGAAGGATCAAGGGCGGCCGGCTGTCAAACGCAGTGGAAGATTAATGTTATTTCTGATATGATCTACTTGATCCGACCAAATTTCTTTCGGCTTGAGCTTCTCCCGGAATATGCAGAACAAACAGCATTGAAGGGGTTGAAGGGAGGAGGAAGAGTTTGGTAAGGTAGGGAGATGCGGCGAGCGATCGCCGGATTTTCCATCTTTTGTGGGTCGCGTACGTTAACAATCGAAGAGAGAGATTCCAAAGAGAGTGAAGGACTCGAACGATCCAATGATCCCTTGATGGGGATATGATGGAGAGTTTGATCCTGGCTCAGGACAAACGCTGGCGGCGTACCTAAGACATGCAAGTCGAACGGGACTGATCGCTTCGGTGGTCAGTGCGAGTGGCGGACGGGTGAGTAACGCGTAGGAACCTATCGTCGCAGTGGGGGATAACGCTGGGAAACCGGTGCTAATACCGCATGTGGTCAGCGATGAAGAAAGCAGCAATGCGCTGTGATGAGGGGCCTGCGTCCGATTAGCTAGTTGGTGGGGTAAAGGCCTACCAAGGCGACGATCGGTAGCTGGTCTGAGAGGATGGTCAGCCACACTGGGACTGAGACACGGCCCAGACTCCTACGGGAGGCAGCAGTTAGGAAATTTTCGCAATGGGGGAAACCCTGACGGAGTAACGCCGCGTGGAGGATGACGGCCTTCGGGTTGTAAACTCCTTTTCTGTGGGAAGAGTAGAAGACGGTACCACAGGAAGAAGCCTCGGCTAACTACGTGCCAGCAGCCGCGGTAATACGTAGGAGGCGAGCGTTGTCCGGAATTACTGGGCGTAAAGAGCGCGTAGGCGGCGCTGTACGACCGGTGTGAAAGCCCCCGGCTCAACTGGGGAGGGTCATCGGTAACGGCAGTGCTATGAGTGCAGGAGAGGGAAGTGGAACTCCGGGAGTAGCGGTGAAATGCGTAGAGACCCGGAGGAACACCAGTGGCGAAGGCGGCTTCCTGGTCTGCGACTGACGCTGTGGCGCGAAAGCTAGGGGAGCAAACGGGATTAGATACCCCGGTAGTCCTAGCCGTAAACGATGGACACTAGGTGTGCGCGGTATCGACCCCGCGCGTGCCGGAGCTAACGCAGTAAGTGTCCCGCCTGGGGAGTACGGCCGCAAGGCTAAAACTCAAAGGAATTGACGGGGACCCGCACAAGCAGCGGAGCGTGTGGTTTAATTCGACGCAACGCGCAGAACCTTACCTGGGCTTGACATGCATCTGACACGCCCAGAGATGGAGGCCCCCGAAAGGGCCGATGCACAGGTGCTGCATGGCTGTCGTCAGCTCGTGTCGTGAGATGTTGGGTTAAGTCCCGCAACGAGCGCAACCCTTGCTGCCAGTTAGGATGTCTGGCGAGACTGCCGGGAGAAACCCGGAGGAAGGCGGGGATGACGTCAAGTCAGCACGGCCCTTACGTCCAGGGCTACACACACGCTACAATGGCCGCGACAACGCGCAGCAAACCGGCGACGGGGAGCGAATCGCATCAAACGCGGTCTCAGTTCGGATTGCAGGCTGCAACTCGCCTGCATGAAGTCGGAGTTGCTAGTAACCGCTGGTCAGCACACAGCGGTGAATATGTTCCCGGGTCTTGTACACACCGCCCGTCACACCATGGGAGCGTGGAACACCTGAAGCCGGTGGGCTAACCCGCAAGGGAGGCAGCCGTCGAAGGTGGGCCAGGTGACTGGGGTGAAGTCGTAACAAGGTAGCCGTACCGGAAGGTGCGGCTGGATCACCTCCTTTCTAGGGATAGCGTGGGACCACGGCAGCACTCATGGTGCTGTGGTTCACACCGCCTAGGTCGATCGCACACCATCCAGCCCTTTCAACGGGATGGTCTGGTGTGTGGCAGATGAGACCAATACAGATGACTCTTTGGAATCTCTCTCTTGGATTGTTGACGCATCCCACAGGGGGCATTAGCTCAGGTGGTTAGAGCGCAGTCCTGATAAGACTGAGGCCCCTGGTTCGAGTCCAGGATGCCCCACCAGCACGAGCCCGTGGGGATGTAGCTCACTTGGGAGAGCGCCTGCTTTGCACGCAGGAGGCACGGGGTTCGAATCCCCGCATCTCCACATGGCACCGGCCGGTGTGCTTGAAGTGGATGCGGGCAAAGGCAGTATATTGACAAGCCGTTAGTTGTACCTGGCGCGAGTGAAAACACGCGCCGGATGCCACCGACGGCACCATGATGGCCCACGGTGTTCACGGCTGCACAGCAGTGAACAGGCGTGGCGCAGCCGGTACCTTAACAACTGAAGAGACATCACGACGAGTCCTCGAGCGATCTCAGGAACGCGCTCGGGTCACTGGCGACGGTGGCCGGGTGGTGCAACGGGGATCGGTCGAGCAAGAAGGACAGTGATCGTGCGAGTGGGTCCGGTGGTGCGCCGAGTGCGCCGGATGCATGATGACCACGATCGTACCGTGGCACCGATGTGCCGCACGTACGTTCGAGGAATCCCGGGTTGTTCAACTGAACGGCTGGGAGTGATCGACTGGTGTGGCGCGGTGGTGCATGAGACGGGGGACAGAGGAAGAAGGAAGAACAGGCATGCGGTGGATGCCTTGGCGTCGAGTGCCGAAGAAGGACGTGGGTAGCTGCGAAAAGCGTCGGGGAGCTGGAACCAAGCTGTGATCCGACGATCTCCGAATGGGGCAACCCGCCACCCGGTAAGGGGTGGCACCCGCGTGTTGAATCCATAGACACGTAGGAGGGCACCGCCCGAACTGAAACATCTAAGTAGGGCGAGGAAAAGAGATGTATTCCCCTAGTAGTGGCGAGCGAACGGGGAGGAGCCCAAACCAGTGCGGACCAAACGGTCTATCCGGCCTGTATGTCTGCTGGGGTTGTACGACCAATTGGGAGATGGGATAGCATCTCCACCGAG
>CAVTRL010000001.1:1637500-2349993 GCA_963737125.1 uncultured Chloroflexia bacterium
CCAAAAGCGCCGCATACGCGTCCGCCATCCGTCATCAGGCGCGTGAGGGTTGCTTCCATATACACGTCGATCCCGGAGTGAACGGCTTTGTCCTGGAGCGTGCGGATCAACTCCAGGCCGGTGCGATCTCCCACGTGCGCGAGACGCCGGTAGCTGTGGGCGCCAAACGCGCGCTGCATGATCTTGCCATCGGGCGTGCGGTCGAACAGGGCACCCCACCGTTCCAACTCGAATACGCGGTCGGGGGCTTCCTTGGCAAAGATTTCCGCCATGCGCCAGTTGTTAATCATCTGGCCGCCACGCATAGTGTCGGCGAAGTGCACTCTCCAGTTATCCTGCGAGTCGACGTTCCCGAGGGAAGCTGCCATGCCGCCCTCCGCCATGACGGTATGCGCTTTTCCCAATAACGACTTGCACACTACGCCGACCGATGCTCCGGCCGTGGACGCAGCCACGGCAGCTCGTAGCCCGGCGCCGCCTGCACCGATTATGAGGACGTCGTGCTCGTAGGTCTCGTAGTTTTCCGACATATCAACACCCGGAATGCGGGCCGAAACAGGAACCAAATACGCCCGACGATACGATGCGTATGTAGACGTCGACCACGCACACCGACACCAAACTGAACCACGCAAAGGAACCGTGGTACGGATTGATTTTGGTCACGAGCCCCAGGAGCCCGTGACGCGTACGCCCGCCACGTACGCAGGAAAAACAGTCTACACTTCCTCCCACCAGGTGACGCAACGCGTGACAGGAAAACGTGTACCCGCTCAGGAGCAACACGTTCGCCAGCATGATGATCGAGCCCACGCCGACGTACCACTGACCGCGGTACCGGAAGGAATTAAGCGCGTCCCACCAGAGCCACGCCAGAACGATAAGCGCCAGGTACAAGAACAGTCTGTGAAAATTGTTGAGGACCCAGGGAAAGGCACGCTCGCCCTTGTATCCCTCTCGTTTTCGGGGCTCGGCCACGGCGCATGCCGGCGGGTCCCAAAAAAAGGCTCGATAGTACGCTTTGCGGTAGTAATAACACGTTCCTCGGAAGGCCAACGGCACCCAGGCCACCAGAAAGGCGGATGAGAGTGGCCAGATGGGTACCTTTATCAATGGCGAATAGAACGGTGACAGGTAGGGACCTTGCACCCAGGAGTGGTTCCCCGATCCAAAAGCCACCGACCAGAACGCGTATATCACGAAGAGTGTAAAACCGACGGCCACTGCTACCGGTTGCACCCACCACCGGCCGCGTCCGGGAAGGGTTCGCGTCGCAGAAACAGGCGAAGATTTAACTGCTTGCGCCGTCATGCTCGTCTTTCTGCGCCATAGCCCATTCGCCATTGTCCTCCGGCTCGATCTGCGGTCGCGGATAATTGGGCCCACGCCCATTACCGTTGAAATGATCCTTTGAGGGGACCATGGGAAACACTCCAATCAGGACGTGAGCGTCGAACTCCGCCGAAAATTCAAACCCGATTTTGCCCTGTTGCCAGAGTTTTTCAAGCGAAAGCGCGGTCCCCTGAGGGAGGCCTACATACGCGCGGCGATTATTTCCCGCCTCGATAAATGTGCCATCGTCGCTTTCGACGAAGAACCGACGTCGAATTTCCGAGATTGGGACGTACGATTTGTGCCTAATAAACCAGAGCAACGTGCTCGGGCTTTGGCGCCGTTCCTTGCCCATGACTCCTCCAACCAGACCGACATGCGAAGGCCGTCAGTCTCCCAGGGGCAGAGTGCGTGACGCCGGCGACCTTCCCGTGAGGAATTCGCAACTCGGTGGTACTCGATCCGGAGACGGTCAAAGCCCTTGACTACCATCTCTAAGAGCCACATAAGTAAATGCGCCACTAGGACTCCACTGCACCGTTTTCTTACCAATTTATACCACGAAGCCGCCTTTCCGACGCTTTCCGGAAGGCTGAGGCTACCCACCGGAAGAGGCGCGCAAGACCGCCAGGCTGGATAAATATCGAGCAAGGGCAACACGCTTGAGCGCCAGGGCGGCTCGGCCGGTAAGGATCGTGCCGCCGATTTCGGCGACCGCGTCATGTCCTCCCAGCTCGACCGCTTCACCCAGAGGTCTGGGCCTAAATTCCGACATGGGTTTTCCCCGTCGCAGGGCGTCAATGTTGCGCGCGATTAGGCCTGCTTCCTGTATCGCGAGCTGGGCCGAGGAGGGCACAAGATCGCCATTCCGGAGGTCAATAATCCGTGCGGCGTCACCACCTACAAAGAATGTACCGGAGGAGTTCGCGGCAAGATATGGGTCCACCGAAATTTTTCCTCCAGGGGCCGAACTCGAACCGCCGGAGGACGTTACCGACACCTTGTTCTGTCCGGCCCATACCAGAAGATCGGCCTCAAACCGTTCCCCGCTCGTCGTGTCTATGACACCTGGCGAGATCCGGGCAACCTGCCTTTTCAGTAAAATCGGGACGCCGCGACCCGAGAGCACGCGGCTCGCTGCGGCGCTCAACCGAGGACTCGCGTGTGGAAGAAGCCGGGAGTCTTCGGAGAGAATCCGCACCTGTACTTTTCCACGCGGCACGTCCTCGTCTGATTGAAATGACGGAGCGCTCAGTTCGCCGGCGACTTCTATACCGGTGTACCCGGCGCCAACGACCAGCACGCGAACGACCGGCTGCTGCCGTCGCATCAACTCCAGTGCGTCTCTCAGATGCAGGGCGTCCGTTACGGATTTCACTGTGAAAACATAGTCGGTACCGCCAGACGAGGGCGCGATGTCGGGGGCGGTTCCCATGGCAAAAACGATCACATCCGCACTCATCGTGCCTTCCGCCGTCATCACATTCCGGCTTCGAGTGTCTACCGCGATTACCTCTGCCTGGAGATGACTCACGCCGGGCGGCAACACGCGAGCGAACGCAATCTCAGCGCTGGGCCTCTGAATGCGCCCGGATACGAGCTCGGGCAGCCGCGTCAGGAGTTGATGGTGTTCGTTCCGATCGACCAGGGTGATAGACCATCGAGTCCCGAGCATGGACGGCAGCGCCCGGGCTACCCGCAGCCCTGCGTACCCGCCGCCGAGAATGCAGACATGCGACACGACGGGTTACTCCTCTCCTTGTCTTTCGGTTGGATGCGGAAACTGTGGGAAATCGACACAGTATTATGAGGGTGCCGGTTTTCCGAACTAGTTAGCGAGGCGGTGAATGCTCTCCAGGCAAGACTATATCGAATCCATTCTCGATCATTACGATCATCCCCGGAACAAGATCGCACTGGAGTCCGCGGATATAGAAGCAAGTGGTGGCAATCCGGGATGCGGAGACATTGTCGTGATGTACGCAACCGTCGATTCCCGAGGGACCATCGTGCAGGCGGCGTTTCAGGGCGAAGGGTGCACTATCAGCCAGGCGGCGGCATCCATGCTAACCGAGGAGCTTGTCGGTAAATCGCTCGATCAGGTCAAGGCCATGAGCTACGAGGACGTCATGGAGGAGATGGGGCGCGACGTTGTTTCTACCCGGACGAAATGCGCCACCCTAGCGCTGACTATCATGAAACGAGCTGCTGAACGCTACGAGCGAGAACATCAGCATCAAACGTAACGCTCAACCGGCGAGGCTTTGGTGATAGTACGATGCGACGCCGTTCAGCACGAATTGCACTGCCAGCGCCGCGAGCAAGATACCCATCACGCGCCCTATCACGTGGACCCCAGTCTCGCCGAGGACCCGCAGGAGCAACGTGCTCAGCCGCATCGAGAGATACGAGGCGGCTATAGAAATAAATACCGCTGCGAGCACCGCTGTAATTTTCAGGGCGTCGGTTCCGGCCTGTGACATATACAGCACTACCGTGGCGATAGCACCGGGTCCACTCAGAATTGGTATGGCAAGTGGAAACACGCTGACATCGCTGCTACGCAGCGCCTCCTGTTCTTCCTCAGGGGTCTCTCTGGTACGAGAAATACGCCCGAAGAGCATGTCAATCGCGATTAGGAGCAGAAGGATTCCGCCGGCAATGGAAAATGCCGGTACGGTGATGCCGAGAGATGTCAGAAGCTTCTGGCCACCTGCCGCAAAAACGAGCAAAACCACGGTCGCTACGGCGACCGCGCGGTTGATGACGCGCGTCCGTTCCTTGGCGGCGATTCCGGCCGTCACGGCGAGAAAAAGGGGCGCTATTCCGACCGGATCAACAACGCTAACGATGGTTGCCAGGGCTGCCAGGAAAAACGCCACGCCTTAGAGTAGCCCGTCGGGGAGCGCCTCACCGTGGCCGGCCAGCCGGGGAGCGAGGTTGGAAAACCGTCGACTGGCCTGTTGGCGTTGGACCGCCCGCTCGAAAGCGGTTGCCGAGCCTACCAGCACGCAGAGCCGGCTCGCGCGAGTCAGAGCTGTATACATAACGCTTCTTTGCAGAAGCATGGCATGCCGCGGAACCACGGGCATCACCACGCACGGGAATTCGCTTCCCTGAGCCTTGTGCACGGAGAGGGCGTACGCCAAGGCCAACTCATCGGCTTCATCGGGAGCATAGTCGATGTCGACCGAATCTCCGGTGGGCGTGGGATAGCGAACGGTCAGCACTCCGTCCTCGTCGATCTGCACGAGCCTCCCGACATCGCCGTTATACACCTCCTTGTCGTAGTTGTTGCGGGTCTGCATGACTTTATCGCCGCGCCGAAAGAGCCGATCTCCCCGCCGCACCTCGGCGGAGCCAGGGCTGCTCGGATTCAAAAGTTGCTGTAACTCCACGTTGAGCGCGGCAACCCCGGCCGCTCCGGCATGCATAGGCGCAATCACCTGCACGTCGTCCACCGGGTGAAAACCGAACCGGTTTGGGATGCGCTCGCCGACCAGGTGCTTGATGGTGGTAACGGCTCGAGGCTCGTCGTTGGTCCGAATAAAAAATAAGTCATCATCCGGTCCATTTTCGATCGTTGGAACGATTCCCTGGATAAGGCGATGCGCCGCCTGCACGATTTGTGAGTGACTCGATTGCCGAAAGAGCTCGGTCAGTGTGACTGACGGAATGGCGCCGGAAGCAATGCAATCCCTGAGCACGGTGCCCGCTCCCACCGAGGGCAATTGGTCGGCGTCTCCGACGAGAACGAGGTGCGATTCCCCGGGGATAGCCTTCAGCAGATGATAGAAGAGCACAAGGTCCAGCATCGACACTTCATCGACGATCACGAAGTCGAACGGCAGTTGGCGAATGCGATCGTAATTGAACACTTCAAGGCCAGGTTGATATTCCAGGAGCCGATGAATGGTGGATGCGGCGTGCCCGGCGGTCTCTGCCACTCGCTTGGCGGCTCTTCCGGTAGGAGCGCACAGGCAGTAGTCGGCCTCCGCGATGTCGAGAGCGGCGATGATGGTGCGAAGCGTCGACGTTTTTCCGGTTCCCGGTCCGCCGGTGAGGATGCTCACTTTTCGGGTCAAAGCCTGTTGCACAGCCTCCAGTTGTTTTTCGGCGAGCTCGAGTCCCTGCGCGCCAGCCGCGGCGGCCGTCACCGCTGCCGAATCAAATGTGCGATCGAGCGACAAGGAAGACGCCGTCATGGCCAGGCGCTGTAACTCGTCGGCCACACCAACCTCGGCACGGTGAAACGCCGCGAGATAGACTCTTTCGTTTTCGAGTACTGTATCGGACCTCTGAACAGATTCGAGGAGGGCCGGTTCGAGCAGCGGGATCGACGTGTCCAGTAACTCCGCTGCGCGTGTGTAGAGTTCGTTCAGAGGAAGAAACACATGTCCTTCATCGGCTGCTTCGGAGAGCACGTGCCGAAGCCCGGCACTATATCGAGATATGGAACGAGGCGAGATTCCGAGCTTCCGACCGATGGCATCGGCCTTTCTGAAACCTATGCCCTCTATATCGCGCGCGAGGCTATATGGGTCGGCCGATAGTACGCTGATCGCCGTGTCGCCGTACTTCTTGTGCAGGCGGGTTGCCAGTGCGAGGCTGATGCCGTGCTCTTGCAGAAACATCGAAAGGTCCCGGATGCTCCGATGTTGCGCCCAGGACTCGACAATCACATCCATTCTCTTTTCCGTGATCCCGGCAACTTCACCGAGCCGGTGCGATTCGGAATCCAGCACTTCGAGCGTACGATCCCCGAAGTGGTCTACCAACCGGCTGGCGGTGACCGGGCCGATGCCGGCAACAGCTCCCGAAGCCAGGTAGCGCTCTATGCCGTCCGCGGTCCTGGGAGTCGATGGGTGAAAGCGCTCAACGCGAAAGTTGCGTCCGTGGATTGGGTGGACCTGCCAGTCGCCTTCCAACTCCAGGTTTTCGCCTTCTCGGATGTCGGGCATGGTTCCAACGATCGTCGTGGTGCCCGACGGATCGTCGTCCCCGGAAGTGACGATGAATCGAGCCACGCAGAAGCCACTATCCGGACTCTGGAATACGATGCGGTCAATCGATCCGGTTACGGCCCTCATTTAGCCAAAGAGTGGCTTCTGGCGGATGCCCGGTGATTGGTACTGCGATCCGATCTTACGTCCTCCAGCAGTACGCACCACCCAGCCTTGTTTCAATAGGTACGGTTCGATGACGTCTACGAGCGTATCTTTTTCCTCATTGATAGTCGCTGCCAACGCATCGATACCAACGGGACCGCCATCGTAAAACTCCACGATGGTCTGCAGATAGCGGCGGTCCAGCTCATTGAGGCCGTGTTCGTCCACGCCTTCACGCTGTAACGCTTCACGCGCGATATCGACGGTGATTACTCCCTCGCCGCGCACTTCGGCAAAGTCGCGCACGCGCTTGAGCAGCCGGTTGCTAATGCGCGGTGTGCCCCGGGAGCGACGCGCGATCTCAAATGCCGCGTCTTCGTCGATTGGCGTGTGCAGGAGCAGCGCCGACCGCATGACCACTCGCACCAATTCTTCAGGTTCATAGAAATCCAGATGGTATTGAAGGCCAAATCGATCGCGCAAGGGGGCGCTAATCATACCCATCCGCGTGGTAGCCGCCACCAGGGTGAATTGCTTGATCGGAAACTTGATGGTGCGAGCGTGTGTGCCCTTTTCAATCACGAAATCGACGGTGAAGTCCTCCATTGCCGCATACAGGAACTCTTCGACCGCCCGCGGCATCCGATGGATTTCGTCGACGAACAAGACGCTTCCGGTATCCAGATTAGAAAGGATGCCCATGAGATCGCTCTGACGTTCCAGTGCCGGGCCGGAGGTGCCTACGAAGTGGCCTCCCATTTCGTGCGAGATCACCTGCGCCAGCGTGGTCTTACCGAGACCAGGTGGGCCGTGAAGCAAAACATGGTCCAACGGTTCTTCGCGCTTTTGCGCTGCCTCGATGGCGATTTCAAGGTTTTCCACCACGACGCGCTGTCCGGCCCGCCCGTACTCTTCGAGCGAGTGTGGCCGTAAATTGGTAATAAGTGACTGTTCTTCAGCGTCGGAATCGACGTCTTCCGATCCGCCTTGCTGGGTTAGGGCCGGAATCCGAGGCACCGGAATGTCCTTTCGATGTACAAGGCGTGACCTCGCTTAAACACTTTCGCCGCGCTCGCCACGGTATACCTCACGAATCAGATCTTCCGGCGAGGTGATTTCCGGACGGCGCTTCAAGGCACTCTCAATTTTAGTGGCTGCCTCCGACCTGCGGTGGCCGAGATTCACCAGAATGTCGATTCCGTCGTCGCGCAATCGCGCTCCGGCCGGCGGGAGAATTGAGCCCGGGACCGTGTCAAATCCCGCATCTCTCAGCAAGGCCTCCTCGGTTACCTTTCCTCGAAGGGTTGCTACCATTTTTCGGGCGGTTCGCTCGCCGATACCGGGAAGCGAGCGTAGTACCGAAATGTCCTCGGCTTCGATGGCGCCGGCGATCGCCGATACGGAGAGAGCAAGGGCTTTGGCCGCCTTTTGTGGGCCGATATCTTCAACCGAGATGAATTTTTCGAAAAAGCGTTTTTCAAACTCGTTATTAAATCCGATAAGCATGGGCCGAAGCTGGCGATCGCTGACGTGGTAATAAATATTGAACTCAATCGACTCGCCTTCGGCATGGCCTTCAAGACCGCGCATGACGAATTGCGGCAGAAACACGTCATAGCCCAAGCCGCCAGTCTCGACCACCACCCGATCGGGCAACTTCTGCTTCAGTGTTCCGCGAATCGAGGAAATCAAAGGGTTACTCCTGTCATGGTGTCCCGTCAGCGTGTATTGCTCCGTGTGCGGGGTGCGTGATAGAGCCCATGCGCGCGATCTTCCTCGCTTCCGACACTTCCCAATAACCTATTTTAGGACAAAGATGCTAGCTGGTACCGATTCCCCCCGCGAAGAGGACCGAGGGCCGGGGAGCGTGCACTACCGGCGATCACATTCTCAATCCACGCGGCGACGTGTTGCCATTCTGCATTTCACGGCATCACCCGCGATCGGCGGTGTCGAGTTGCTGATGGGTCAACAATGTGCCGTGCTTCAATCGCTGGGGCACGACGTGCTGCTGATTGCCGGCGAAGGAGCAAGCGCAACCGGCGAGGAAGTGAGGCTGATACCACAAATGCTCCCATCGGTCGCGGCGCGGGTGATCCCGCGGCTGCACGAAGAGTACGTGCGCCAACTCGCGGACGATCTGGGCGACGCTCTCCAGGGCTGCACGGACTGTTGGGTTCATAACGTGCTTACGGTGGCTCTGAATCCGCTGCTGACCCGGGCTCTAGCGCTTCTCATCCATAAGCGGTGCGGACATGCGGTGGGTGAGCTGGTGCGCCGACATGAGCGCGGCGAGCAAATACACGTACTCGGCGGGACGGGAAGTAACCGCGGCTGCTCGCGAGCTGCGTTCGTCCGTATCATGGATCGCGATTTCCGAGACCCGACGCGATGAGCTGGCGGGACTGCTGGACATTGACCGCGAGGCAATCGGGGTAGTTACTCCTCCCATAGATGTTGAGGAGTGGTTGGGAATCGGGCCGGAATGCCACAGCGTCGTGCGTAAATCGGAGCTGATGTCCGCCGAAGTAACCGTGCTGGTGCCTGCCAAGGCGCTGCGCCACAAGGGGCTGGAGCGTGCCGTGCACCTGGCTGGGACAATCGGTCGATTGGGACGTGCTCCACGGATTCTGATCACGGGCGCGTCATCTCCGCACGATGAGGCGGAGAGCCTCACCGTGCTTGCCGCTCTCAGGGACGCCATCCGTGGAAGCGGCGTCGAGAACTCGGTCTTTCTCCTCACGGACCTGCTCGGTCATCCGCCTTCTCGCCGAACCGTTCGAGAGCTGGCTCAACTCGTCGACGTCGTCTTTTTACCTTCTTTCGAAGAGGGCTTCGGTATGCCGATTCTCGAAGCGGCTCTATTGAGAGTACCGATCGTATGCTCGGACATCCCGGTGTTCCGCGAAGTGACCGGCGGATCGGGCGTGTATTTCGCCGAGACCGCTTCGGATGCGCACGTAGCACAGTTGGTTCTCAAGGCGTCGGAAAGTGCCACCAACGAGGCCCGACGTAGAGCCGTTGCCTCTCGCGCGGTCTTCGCGGCGGCTCTGGAAAGGATTCTGCGGGACACCCGTCAGCCAACGGTGTAGACGATCGACACGTCGCTGGAGATCGAAAGTTGACCCGGTTGAACCTGCGTCGCCGTGGAAGAGGCGCTGGCAGCGGCGCGCGGAGCTTCAAATGGGAGCGGCACGTTTTCCGTCGATTCCGACGCAGAACTCACTCCCGTGACACTCAGCCCAAGAGCAGACGCCATGGCGTCTGCCTTGTTGCGTGCGTCCGTGACCGCGGCCCGGATGGCGGCCGCCTTAGCCGTTGAGTCGTCCTTGAGTCCAAAGCTCACTCCCCAGGACTCGTTTGCGCCGGCACTCACCGCGGCATCCAGCACCGTTCCGACTTTGTCGACGTTGTCGAGGTTAACTGACAGTGTATGACTTGCCTGGTACGTGTTTGATTGAGAATCGAGGTAAAGAGACAGATCGGACGTGGTAATGTGGTCCGCTGGAATTCCCTGAGCAGTCAGTGCGGAGAGCACCGCATTCATCTTCTCGGCATTGGCGGACAGAGCAGACTGTGCATCGATGCCCTTGGTTTGAACTCCGACGGAGAGTGTCGCCATGTCGGGCGTGGCGCTGGCATCGCCATGGCCGGAAACCGTCACGGTATGCGGAGCGGGAGTCACCTGACGTGCCGTGGAGTTGGAATTGCTCCGCGCCAGCACACGGCCTGCCATGGCGGAGGCAGTGACTAACAACAGCACGACGGTGGCGGACACCACGACGATGCGGCTCCCGGTGGCTCGGATTTTCATGTCTTCCTCCTCGATATGCAATATTCTCTGCAGTGTCAACGCCCCGAGCCGACAAAATGTGACCGAGTGCGTGTAGCGACCGAGTTTGAGATGTGGCATAGACATTCGGCCAGAAAGGCTACCGGCTGTCGGGCTTGACAACTCGAGGAGAAGATCATGACCGTTCTACTTGCCAATTCGACGCTCGTCACGTTTTCACCTCCGCGGCTGCGAACCGGCGACGTTATCGTGCGGGACACCACAATTCGGGAGATCGCCGACGGCCGGTCCCGGGAGGAATTCGACGAAGTGGTCGATTGCGCCGGGAAGTTAGTAATACCGGGCAACGTGTGCGCACATACACACCTTTATTCGACGCTTGCCCGGGGCATGCCCGGCCCTGCCGCATCACCGACCAATTTTTTGGAGATTTTGCAACGTGTGTGGTGGCCGCTCGACAAAGCACTCGATGAAGACAGTATCCGTTCATCGTCATTGATCGGGGCACTCGACGCCGTTCGTGCCGGGACCACCACGCTTATCGACCATCACGCCTCTCCCAACGCGATCGAAGGTAGTCTTGACGTCGTGGCCGGGAGCTTGGAACAGGTTGGCCTACGGGGCGTGGTGTGTTATGAAGTTAGTGATCGCGATGGGCGGGCTCGCCGTGATGCCGGGCTCCGCGAAAACGACAGGTTCTTGCGAACGAACCAGCGCAGTCTCGTACGCTCCAATGTTGGAGCGCACGCCAGCTTCACGCTCGAGGACGACTCTCTGGCGGAGCTCTCGGAGTTAGCCCGGCAGCACAACACCGGCGTGCACATCCACGTGGCCGAGGACGCTTGTGATGAAGAGGACGCGCTGCGCCGCTCGGGAAAGCGCGCGGTTGCGCGCCTCAATAGTGCCGGCATCTTCGGTCCGAGTTCGATAGCCGCCCACTGCGTTCAGCTACAAGAAACGGAGCTCGTGGTGCTTCGCGCGCAAAAGTCCTGGCTCGATCCACAACTGTCGATCGAACATGAATAACGGTGTTGGCCGAGCACCGGTGGATCAGTTCGGAGGAAGGTCGGCGCTGGGTACCGACGGCATTGACGGAGACATGTTTGCCGAGAGCCGAACGGCGTACTTTCGTGCCCGCGAAGCGTCGATGGATGCCAATCCGGATCAATTTATGACCATGTTAGCCGCCGGCGGAGCACTAGCTTCGCAATACTTCGACATGCCCATTGGCTCACTCGAACCGGGCGCAGCGGCCGATCTGGTGGTCTTGAAGTACGATCCTCCAACCGACCTTCACCCCTCCAATGCGGCATGGCACTGGATGTTTGCCTTGTCTGCTGAAAATGTGGATAGTGTTATGGTTGGCGGCAAGTGGGTCATGCGACACGGAGAAATGATAAACGTCGATGAGGAAAAGATCCGGTCCGAGTCGCGTGCGCAAGCCCGCCGGCTATGGCGTCGCATGAGAGTGACATAACATGAGGAATTTGACTGAATACTGCCGTCCCAGCTCCCCCGATGAGGCGGTCCGACTCAAGAGCGAGCTGGGTGACGCAGCGGTCTACCTGGCAGGTGGTACCGATCTCCTCGTTCATCGACCGGAGAGAGCCGCGAGAGCGGTAGATATCCGGCATATTGGTCTGGGATATTGCGGCCTCGACGGTGACTCGTACGCGATCGGCGGCGCGGCGCTGTTGCGCGATGCTGAAATTGCGATGAAATCGGTGGCCGGCGGAATGCTGGCGCGAGCTTTTCGGGAGACAGCTCCGTGGGTCATTCGCAATGCCGCGACGGTAGCCGGCAATATTGCCAATGCGTCGCCGGCCGCTGATAGCGTTCCGGCGATGATGGTCCTCGACGCCGAGTTGCGTTTCGTGGACGACGTTCAAAGCGGCGTGAGCATCGAGTCCATTCTGTTAGGCCCGCATCGGACGAGTCTCCAAAATCACCTCATCCGTGAGATTCGCGTGCCGGTCGAAGCCGCACAACGGACCGGTGGATTCATCAAGCTGTCGAGAAGTAAATCCGACATCGCTCAGGTGAACGTCGCGGTGGCCTTCCGCCGGGATGGTGACCAGCTCCGCGATGTTCGAATCGCACTTGGGGCCGTGGCGCCGACCGCAATCCGAGCTCGACGAGCGGAACAGCTGCTCGAAGGGCAAAGGCCGACCGACGAAGTACTGCACGCGGTTGCCGACGCCGTGACCGAGGACATATCGCCCATCAGTGACTGGCGCGCTTCCGCGGAATATCGAAGTCGTATGAGCGGGGTGCTGGTGCGCCGGGCCATAGTGAACGCTCTGGGCTGAAAGTGAAAGGTTAGGGCCCGTGGAATTCAATGCAGTAATCAATAACGAAGAAGTGGCATGGGAAATCGACGTCAGGGAAACGTTGTTAGACGTGCTCCGGCGACAGGGTCTCACGGGTGCCAAGCGCGTCTGTGAATCGGGCGAATGCGGCGCCTGTGCGGTGCTGATCGACGGCCTGGCAGTGGATAGCTGCATCCTGCTCGCGGCACAGGCCGGAGGTAGAAACGTGACTACCGTGGAGGGGCTGGAACGGGATTCCAGCCTGCATCCGGTGCAACAGGCCTTTGCCGGTAATGGGGCAGTGCAGTGTGGTTTCTGTATTCCCGGAATGGTTGTGACGGCGGCAGCCTACCTGCGCGAGAATCCTGCGCCCACCGAGAGCGACGTGCGACACGTCCTGGTAGGAAATCTCTGCCGATGCACCGGGTACAAGAAACCGATCGAGGCGGTACTTAACGCAGCCCGATCGCTGAGGGACTCGCATGAAGGCTGAGCACGCGGTCGTCGGACATCGAGCGCCGCGGGTAGACGCCGCCAAGCTCAGTACGGGTCGTGGCACGTTCACGGACGATGTCGACATCCGGGGTCTGTTGCACGTCAAACTGGCGCAGAGCCCGCATGCGCACGCACGCGTACTTAACATCGACACCTCTCGCGCGCGCAGTTTGCCGGGAGTTCGCGACGTCATTACCCACGACGACGTTCCCCGGATTCCGTATACCAGCGCCGGACAGTCGTGGCCGGAACCATCTCCCTACGACATGTATATCCTCGACAAAAAGGTGCGTTTCGTGGGCGACCCGGTCGCCGCAGTAGCGGCAGATAGCCGAGAAATTGCACGAGAGGCCGCGGCGCTGATCGATGTTGAGTACGAGGTTCTTCCGGCGGTCTTCGACATGCACGATTCCATGTTGCCGGGGGCTCCCGTCATTCATGACGAAGAGGAGAGCTACGGCATCTACGATGCGAGCAGCAACATCGCCGCCCACATCGACGTCGAGATGGGTAATGTCGAGCAGGGACTGGCGGACGCGGACATCGTTATAGAGAACGAGTACTTCGTGCAGTACCAGCAGCACACCTGCTTGGAACCGCACGTTACGATCTGTTTCTTCGATGAGGACTCGCGCCTGGTGGTCCGCACGAGCACGCAGATTCCCTATCACTGCAGGCGGATGCTCGCCTTTGCCCTCGGAATTCCGGTGCGAAACGTCCATGTCATCAAACCCAGAGTCGGCGGTGGTTTTGGAAACAAGCAAGAAGTCGTCACCGAGCCCATAACAGCGGTATTGGCTATGCGTACCAAGCGACCCGTCAAGCTCGAATTCAATCGTACCGACGAGTTCACCATTGCCCGCATGCGCCATCCTCAGCACCTTACCGTGCGCACCGGCCTGCGACACGACGGTTCGGTAACAGCTAATTCTCTCCATGTCCTCTCAAATACCGGCCCGTACGGGACACATGCCTTGACTGTGACCGGAAATACCGGCACTAAACCGTTGCCGCTGTATCGCACGCCGAACATGAAGTTCTATGCAGACATTGTGTACACCAATCTGCCGATTTCGGGTGCCTTTCGAGGGTATGGGGCTCCGCAGGGCTTCTTCGCGATGGAAGTACAGATGGATCGAGCGGCCGAGGCGGTCGGCATGGACCCGCTGGAGTTTCGGCGTCAGAATCATATCCGGGTCGGCGACACAGATCTGATGAGCGCGGCAGCGGGAGAAGGTAGCGGTAAGAAGCCACGAGTTATGCACTCGTGCGGGCTTCCCGAGTGCCTGGAACGTGGCGCTGAAGCCATCGGGTGGAGAGAAAAGCGAGGTAACCCAGGCTCGGGGACCCGCCGCCGGGGCGTGGGTATGTGCATTCTTATGCAGGGAAGCGGGGTAGCAGGGGACGAGCTGGCCGCCGCAACACTGAAGATGAACGAGGACGCTTCGTTCAATCTGCACGTGGGATCAGCCGACATTGGGACGGGCAGCGATACAACGCTGTGCCAGATCGCGGCGGAAGTCCTGGGGGTTCCACTGGAAAATATCGTTATTCGCTCGGGGGACACTGACGATATTTCGTTTGACTATGGTGCGTATGCGAGCAGCACTGCCTACATCACCGGCACATGCGTCTTGAAGGCAGCCGAGGACGCGAGGCAGCAGATCGTCGCGGCGGCAGGTCGAATGATGGACGAAGACCCGGAGGGGCTGCTCGTCCATGACAGCGTGGTATCCGCATTCAACGGGAAGCAGGTCACTCTGCAAGAGGTCGCGCTCGAATGCCTCTACGGGGAAAACAAGACGCTCATCATGGGACGAGGGACACATTCGACTAAGGAAAGTCCTCCTCCGTTTGTCGCGATGTTTGCCGAAGTCGAAGTGGACATTGAAACTGGAGTGATCCATCCAGTCCATATCGTGGCCGCGGTGGACGTCGGCAAGGCGTTGAACCCCGACATCTGCGAGGGACAGGTCGAGGGAGCGGTGACGCAAGGACTGGGCTACGCTCTGACCGAAGAAATCGTGGTCGGCGACGACGGCCGAGTGCTGAATCCCAGCTTCATGGATTACAAGATCTTCTGCTCGGACGATATGCCAAAGCTTACGACCATCCTGGTTGAGGCGGAGGAGCCAACCGGGCCATTCGGGGCGAAAAGTGTCGCGGAAATCGCAATCAACGGACCCGCACCGGCCATTTCGAATGCGGTTTACGATGCCATCGGCGTGAGACTTCATTCCCTGCCGATGACCGCGGAGAAAGTTCTGGCGGCACTGGACGCAAAAGGAGCGAACACGTGAGTACCAGCGTATCGACCCACAAGAACGTGGAATGGGACCGGCGAGCCAAGCCGGCGGGCGGCATTCTGGAGACAGCGGGGTACACGCCGCTGGTCGAGTTGAGACAGGTAACGCGGGGCGCCAGCGCTCGCATCTTCGCCAAGCTGGAGTATTTTGGACCGAGCGGCAGCGTGAAAGACCGAATCCTGCCTTTCCTGGTCGCTCAAGCGGAACAACGCGGCGAGCTCCGTCCCGGTATGACGATTATCGAAGCCACGACCGGGAACACCGGGATCGCGACCGCGATGACGGCCGCGGCCAAGGGCTACCCGGCGGTGATCGTCATGCCGGAAGGAATGAGCGATGAACGGAAGAAGACGATCGTCGCATACGGAGCTCGACTGGTACTCACGCCGGGCGGGGAGAGCGACGTCGATCTCGTGATCGAAAAAGTGGAGGAATTGAAACGCGAATCTTCCGGCACATACTGGGAAGTTTCACAGTTCACGAATCCTGACAATATAGCGGCGCACTACGCGACCACCGGTCCGGAAATTTGGGAGCAAACCGGCGGCGCCGTCGACGCGTTTATCGATGCGCAGGGAACTGGAGGGACGCTCACCGGCGTTGCCCGCTACTTGAAGGAGAGGAAGGAAACAGTACAGGTATTTGCGATCGAGCCCGCGGAGTGCCCGATACTGGCGGGTGGAGGCTGGGGGCCGCACCGGATCGAAGGCATCGGCGATGGTTTCATTCCGGATAACCTGCACCTGGACGTGCTCGACGCAGTGGTGGAAGTGAGCTCGGACGAAGCCATCGCCATGGCAAGACGGCTTGCTCGCGAGGAGGGCATCTTTTGCGGTATCTCGTCCGGGTGTAACGTCGTGGGCGCTTTGAAAGCGGCTGCCGCGCATCCAGAGCTGCGACAGATCGTCACAATCATATGCGACAACGGACTGCGCTACCTGTCCACAGAACTGTGCGGCGAGGTAGCAGAGCTGGAGGTTCCCGACCGCGAGCACCCGACGATACAACGCGACATCGAAAAACTGTCCGAGAAACGTCTGCCGGTCATCCGCTAGGGCATTCGCTTTCCCTCGCGCGGTAGGCGCCGGCGAATCCGCCAACAAGGAGAACCAGTGATCACGACACTGCGCGGCAGGGACTTCATCACGACCCAGGACTGGACCACGGAAGAGATACTCACGCTCCTGGACGTGTCACACGATTTCAAGCGAAGCTTCGCTCTGGGATCCCCGACGCGGGTACTTCCAGACAAGACTCTCTTCATGATCTTCTTCGACAAGTCCACGCGGACCCGAAATGCGTTCGAAGCGGGGATGACGCAGCTCGGTGGACACGCGCACGACTTGACTCCCGATGTGATGCAGATTTCGCACGGTGAAAGCCCCAAGGACACCGGGATCATCCTGTCGCGGTACGGGCACGGCATCGCCATTCGCCACGATCTCGAGCCGGGTGCCGGTGAGACGTATATGCGTGAAGTGGCCCGTTACGCCGACGTGCCGGTGATCAATCTGCAGTCGGATGTCGACCATCCGACCCAGACCCTGGCCGACCTGATGACGATGCGAGAAAAGTTTCCCGATGGACTGAGAGGACGTACGATTGCCGTTTCATGGGCCTACGCTCCGAGCTACGCGAAACCGATGTCGGTCCCGCAGGGACTGATCTGGCTCATGACACGTTTTGGAATGCACGTCAAGCTCGCTCACCCGCCTGAATATTCACTGATGAGTCACATCGTGGCCGATGCTTCGTCCAACGCCACGCTCAGCGGCGGAAGCTTCGAGATCGTCAACGACATGGACGCGGCATTCGAGGGTGCGGACATCGTCTATCCCAAGAGCTGGGGCATCGAGAGTCTGTTTTCTCGCCCTGAAGAGGCCCTCGCTATTTCCGAGCAATACAAAGACTGGATTTGCGACGAGCGTCGGATGTCTCTGGCACAAGACCACGCCATTTACATGCATTGCTTGCCGGCCGACCGCGGCTACGAAGTCACCGACGGAGTTATCGACGGTCCGCAGTCGGTCGTGTACGACGAGGCCGAAAACCGGTTGCATACCGCCAAGGCGATCATGGCCCTCACGATGGGTGGAAAGGGCGGCCCCGCCGAACATGCGTAGTCACTGGGTCGCCGTTGCCCGAGGCGACTCCCCGCCCGACCTCGTGCTCAAGGGCGGCAGCGTCCTCTCGGTGTTCACCGGCGAGGTATTCCGAGCCGATGTCGCCATCGCCGACGGATTCATCGTCGGGCGTCGGCGAGTACAGCGGGCCGACAACGGTCGATGTCACAGGATCCGTGCTCGTACCGGGTTTCATCGATGGCCACTGCCATATTGAGAGCTCCAAGCTCACCGCGGCGGAATTCGCTCGATGCGTTGTCCCGCTTGGCACCACGACGGTCGTGGTGGATCCGCATGAACTGGCAAACGTTGTTGGAGTGACGGGCATCGAGTACATGTTGTCTTCGAGTCAGGCGCTTCCGCTTGATGTATTCGTGATGCTGCCGTCCTGCGTGCCTGCCAGCCAATTTGAGTCCGCAGCCGGTCCGCTCGAGGCTTCGGATCTGGCTCCTCTCCTGGCCCACGACCGGGTCATCGGGCTTGCGGAAATGATGAATTATCCCGGAGCGATCGCGGCGGAGCCGGAACTCATGGAAAAAATGTCGCTGACCGGCTTCACGAGAATCGACGGCCACGCTCCCGAGGTCCGTGGCCGAAGTCTGAACGCGTATGTGGTGTCGGGTCCGCGCAGCGACCACGAGTGCACCACGGTGGAGGAAGCGCTGGAAAAAAGGCGGCTCGGGATGTGGATCATGATCCGCGAGGCGTCGATGATCCGCAACCTGGTTGACCTGTTACCTCTGGTGCGGGAATACGGTGACGATTTCTGCATGTTCGTAACCGACGATCGAGAGGCCGGCACCCTGCTCGAGGAAGGACACATCAATTCCATGGTGCGGACGGCGGTTGAAGCGGGAATCACGGTGGCCGCGGCGGTTCGAATGTCGAGCCTCAATGTGGCGCGCTGGCACGGCCTCTCGGACCGCGGAGCGATCGCGCCCGGATACCGGGCCGACATTCAGGTACTTCCCGACCTCGAACGGTTCGTGCCGCGGGAGGTGTACAAGGACGGGCAGCTGGTGGCCGAAGGCGGCGTCTCGATGCCATTCCAGTCCCCGGAGAGTCCCGGCCGATGTACGAGATACAGTAAGGGCTCGCACGCCGGAGTCGAACGCGTTTGAGGTCGCCGGGGCAGTCGGTGAGAGCATTCGAATTATCGAAATTATTCGAGATCAGGTGGTAACCGGTGAAGGTACTGCTCCGGCGCGCATCGTCGCCGGAAAAGTCAGGGCATCGGCCTCGGATGATATTGCGAAGGTCGCGGTGGTGGAACGGCACCATGCGACAGGACGCCGCGGCGTCGGATTCGTGCGCGGATTCGGATTGCGACGTGGCGCGTTTGCTTCGACGGTGGCACACGACGCGCACAACATCGTGGTGGCCGGCATGAACGACTCCGACATGCTCATCTGTGTAAATCGACTGATCGGCATGGGCGGAGGACTGGTCGTGGCGGCCGGTGGAACGATTGTCAATGAGCTACCGCTGGAAGTGGCCGGACTGATGAGCGTGCGCGGAGCGCACCAGGTGTCGACCGCTATATCGGCGATGGAACGAACGCTTCAGGGTCTGGGTGTGGTACTCGATACGCCTTTCATGTATCTCGGATTTCTTGCACTGTCCGTTATCCCTCAGCTTCGGATAACCGATCACGGCCTGGTCGACGTGTCATCTTTCCGGATTGTTCCGCTCATAGTTCCATGACATCGCTTACCCTGTCGAATATCCGTCTGGCCGTCACGATGAACGATGAGGGCTCGGAACTCCGCGATGTCTCGATACGAGTCGAGGACGGATGGATCACCCAGATCGGCGAGAGCCTGCCCGCGAGCGATGGCGGCGAGGTATTCGATGCCCGCCAATTACATCGCACTTCCCGGCTTCGTCAATACGCACCACCATCTCTACCAGACGCTCACCCGGGGGTTCCCGCAGGCTGAAGGCAGGACGCTCTTCCCCTGGCTAAAGCTGTTGTATCCGATCTGGGCCGGTCTGGACGCGGAGATGATCTACGCCTCAACCCGTGCCGGACTGGCGGAGCTGGCTCTTTCGGGGTGCACGACATCGTCGGACCACCTCTACGTGTTTCCTCCCGGCAGTGAGGCGTTCATCGACGCCGAGGTGGAGGCAGCACGATCGGTGGGCGTGCGTTTTCACGCTACACGCGGAAGTATGGACCTGGGACAGTCGAACGGAGGATTGCCGCCCGACTCCGTGGTGCAAAGTCGCGATGCAATCCTGGCGGACAGCCAACGGGCCATCGATCGTTTCCACGATTCCCGTCCGGGTGCAATGGTACGAATAGCACTCGCGCCTTGCTCCCCATTTTCGGTGACACCGCAGCTCATGCGGGAATCGGCTGAGCTGGCGCGGGCGAGCGGCGTAAAACTGCACACCCATATTGCAGAGACCATGGACGAAGACGCGTACAGCCGAGCCGAGTTCGGGATGACCCCAGTGGAACTTCTGGAGAGCGTGGGATGGATGGGACCTGACGTGTGGGTGGCGCACTGCGTTCATCCGACGCCGAGC
Organism: uncultured Chloroflexia bacterium; assembly: GCA_963737125.1. Classification (GTDB taxonomy): domain Bacteria; phylum Chloroflexota; class UBA5177; order UBA5177; family UBA5177; genus JANWJD01. The sequence goes on from CAVTRL010000001.1 coordinate 1,657,499, forward strand.
GATATCGCGAAGATGCGCGCGCACGGGGTTGGCGTGGCGCATTGTCCGACCTCGAATATGCTGTTGAGTTCCGGGATCGCGCCCATTGCCGGGTTTCTACGAGAAGGCATATCGGTGGGACTGGGAGTCGACGGAAGCGCGTCCAATGATGCTAATGACCTTCGCCAGGAGATCAAGCAAGCGGTGTTGGCGGCGAGGACGCGCGACGGAGTGGAAGCGATGCCCGTGCGAACGGCTCTTCGAATCGCCACGCGGGGAGGGGCGGAATGCCTCGGCCGCGACGATATTGGCGCCCTAGAAGTGGGAAAGGCGGCCGATATCGTTTTCTTCGATGCTGAATCGCTGGAACTGGCCGGCGCCCAGGCAGACCCGGTTGCCGGCATCGTACTCGGAGGTCCGCGGCCAGCCGCGGTGATGGTACACGGCAGCTTCGTGGTACGGGATGGGCGGCTGATGCGCTGCGATTCGCAGGAACTGGCGCGACAACAGAATAAAGCTGCCAATGACCTGCTTCAGCGTTCGCGTGCGAGATAGTCGGCCGTGCACGCCTTGAGTTCACTCGCTATACCGCCCCTTGCAAGCGCGATCGGAGGTGCGGCGGATGGATTTCACCGAACCGTGTAGAGAGGCCCGAACTGCTGACCGGCCGCAGCGTGCCGGTGGATGAACGGTTGCAGCGGTCACACAGGACCGGAGTGAGAGCCTCGAGGAAGTACGTGAAAAGTATCTACTGGACCTGGCGTACCTGCTCCGATATGCTGAAACGCACTACACGGACGTGGCTTCGGGTGCCGGACCCGGGAAGGAGGCGTCTAAACTGCCCTATCGCACACGCTCCACGACGAGGAGAGTTAGAAACGTACTATTCAGCGGAGGAGAAAAGGATGCGTAACAGGTTGCGTTGGTCGCTATTGGCCGGCGTTGCGATTCTGGCGATTGTGGGCGCTGGACTTGGCGGTGGCCGTAGTAATGCCCTGGCGAGCTCGACCGCCCGACAGCCACGAGCAATGACTACCATCCACTTCTACTTGAACTGGCTGCCGAATGTGGAGTTCTCGGGACTGTGGGTGGCCGACCATTTCGGCTGGTGGAAAGCAGCGGGCATCAACATGACCTACACCGGTTGGTCCCCGAGCGTCGTACCGGAAACCGACGTCCCGGAGCACAGCGGCAATCAATTCGGCTTTCAGAGCGGAGCCGCAATCGGGATCGCGCGAGCACAGGGTGTGAAAGATGTCGCGCTCTACACCGATACGCAGCACTCAGTCTTTGGTCTCACTGTGCTCAACAAGAGTCACATTACGAGCCTGAAGCAACTCAAAGGAAAAAAGATCGGGTATCAGCCGCACGAAATCTACGTGCCCGAGGCGATGCTCGCCTCAGTCGGACTGGAGCCGCAACGCGACTACAAACTGGTACCGGTTTCATTCGATATTTCACAGCTTACGAGCGGCTCGGTTGACGCATACGAAGTGTTTCTGACGAACGAACCCATCACGTTGGACATGCAGGGCGTCAAGAACCATAGTTTTCCGGCTGCCCAGTACGGCTTTCACTTCTACGACGATGTGATGTTCACGACCAATGGCCTGATGCAATCCAACCCGGCACTGGTGCGTAAGGTTACGGCCATCGTGGCGCGAGGATTTCAGTGGGCACACTCGCATCCTCTCCAGGCGGCACAGATTACGGTGGCAAAATACTTCCCGCGCGGGTAAAGGCGTGAGCGCCAAATCGAACCTGACGCAGCAAGTGCTCGAGTCGCAGCGCTTTGTGCCATTTTCGCGGGACGCACACGGTCAATTCAGCGGCCGCATGACGGCGCAGTACTGGCAGGACAGCCTGAACACCCTTCTTCAAGTACAAACTGATCACGCACGAACCGGCTGTGTCATCGGTATTCACCAACGCCTTTAATCCGAACAAGATGTAAGGCCGCAATAAGGGCCGCTGCGCTGAGGGACGCCGGTAGTTCGGCGTTCCTCACGCTGGAGCGCGGGGAGGACACGTGGCGCTACTCGAGGTACAGAACATGTGTTACACGTACCCCGGAGTCCAACCGACGGAAGCATTACGCGACATCACGTTCGACGTGCAGCGTAACGAATTCGTTTCCGTCATAGGGCCATCGGGATGCGGTAAGTCGACCTTGCTCCGGCTCATCTCCGATCTATTGCCCGTGGATACGGGCACCGTCTCGATCGACGGGGAGCCGGCGGGAGTGGCCCGGCGCAAGCGCGAGATCGGATTCGTTTTCCAGGATGCGGCGCTCATGCCGTGGCGCTCCTCGTTACGGAATGTGCGCCTGCCGCTTGAAATTTTGCGGCGGCGAGGCGAGGCGGAACGTTCGACTTCCGAGAGCTTGCTCCGGCTGGTCGGTCTGGGCGACTTCGCCGCGAAGCGTCCCGACCAGCTCTCCGGGGGCATGCGACAGCGGGTCAGCATCGCCCGGGCCTTAACGTACGATCCCCCTCTATTGCTAATGGACGAGCCATTCGGCGCACTCGATCAGATCACCCGCGACGACATGAACGTGCAGCTCTTGAATATCTGGGAGCAGAAGCAGAGCACGGTGGTGTTCGTCACGCACAGCATTGGAGAAGCGATCTACCTTAGCGACCGAGTCATCGTACTGAGTCCACGTCCGGGTAGGATCATGGACATCGTCGACGTCCCATTGCCTCGCCCGCGTGACCCCGCAATCAAGCGATCGCGTCAGTTTTTCGATATCGAGACCGAGTTGTTGGGGACGCTGGAAGGACGACCGGTGCATGGCAAAGCAGGCTGAAACCGAGGCGCCCGCGAGCGGTCCACTTCCGCAGCGGTCATCTCAGGAGAATCGGGGAAGTTCACTCGACTCGGCGTGGCGTGCGATATCGCGGTTCATTCTGCCGGCCGTGGTGGTGGCGGTGTTTTTGGCCGTCTGGCAGTGGCTGCCGACGGCGCTCAACATTCCGACGTACGAGCTCCCGAATCTGAGCGCGACGCTTCAGGGGCTTCAAAACGACTGGCCGGACCTGGGAAACGCTCTTCTGGTGACGCTTCAGGATGCGCTGGCCGGATTCATAATCGGCAATGCGCTCGCGATTCTGGGCGCCACGATATTTGCGTATTCCTCGAATATGGAGCGAGCTTTTTACCCACTCGCGATACTGGTGCAGACGATCCCGATCGTCGTCTACGTTCCCCTGTTGATTATTCTGTTTGACCAGGCGCCCTTGCTGTCGTCCAACTCTCAGGCTCTGGCGGTAGTGGGAGTGACGATCCTCATCTCGTTTTTCCCGACACTGGTCAATATGACGGTCGGATTCAAGTCGATAGATCCGCGGGTGTACGAACTGATGCGCCTTCTGAACGCCTCGCGGACTCAAATCTTCATCAAGCTCCGTTTCCCTTCGGCGATTCCGTTTTTGTTCTCGTCCCTGAAGATAACGTCGACTCTCGCTTTTGTCGGCGCGATCGTCGGGGAATGGATGGCAAACTCGGGAATCAACCCGGTAGGAAGCCTGCTCGACAGCGTGGGACTGCATTCGATATTCGGGTTCCCAACCAATCCATCGCAGGCGACCGGTGTAGGCGGCCAGCTGAATCTCTTCTACTTTCGGCTGGACAAGCCGGGACTCTTCGCATCGGTGCTGGCGGTCTCGATCATGAGCATCTTGTTCTTCGGGCTCATGGTGCTGCTGGAGCGCGTGCTCGTGCCCTGGCACAAGGGACGATAGACCGCGCCCCGACCGATGTTTACGCTCGCGGACTGATTGCCGCACCGTCCGCTTCGTGACCGGAAGCGGCGGGTACCCGTGATGCGCTGACGCGGCGTTTCAGCTCGAGGTCGATGGTGCCGAGACCCAGCAGAGGGAGTGCGAAATTGACCATTACGAACATTTCAATTCCAAACGGAAGGTACCCGGAGTAGCCCAGCAGGGGCATTTCGAAGACGTGGAAAAACCCGACGTATGGGACGTTGTATATCCACTTGGGAAGTGACCAATAGTTCCACGCTTCCCAGAAGACGCCACAAAAAAGGCCGGCCAGGGCGAACGATAGCGGCGTTCGCCAGGACCGATTCCACAGGTAGCCGAGAATGGACGGTCTACCCAGCCGGGCATTCACCGGATCGAGCATCAGCGCCAGGCAGACCCAGACCAGCCCAAACGCGTAGCGGGGGAGCGTGATTGCCAGAATTAGTGAAACTACTCCCAGTACCCCCACCGACAGGAGCACAGCCGGCGGAGGCTCCTTTCCAGGCTGACGATCCGGGATCGGTATGAGCAGGTAGAAAACACGGGCAGTGCACCATACGGCGAGCACGACCGTACTGAAATCCATGGACGCGAAGGCCGCGAAGCCGAGTCCGGTGTACTGTCCGGCGCCGACGTATCGCCAGTTGTCGACAGCCAGATTCAGCCACTCAAACAACCACCAAAAGACGGCAGACAGCGGAATCATCACGAGAAATACAGTTCGCACGCTGCGCATCAGGGACCGACCAGTCTGTAGGAAGGACGCGCAATCCATGAGAAGGATCAGCCCGTACCAACAGAACGGAAAATAGAAGTCGGAAAACGGGCGAGCACGCACGACTATGAGTGACTCGCCGAGCACGAGTAGGACGAGCGCACATTGAATCTGGCGACACCGTGCAAGGCGACGCAGCGCTTCTCCCCATGCCATACGTCAATTGTACCAACCACATCTTCGGCGGAGGGAGCCTCTGCTTCCTTTAGAATCACGCGCACAGGCGAAAACCGGAGAGGAAGATTCGACACCATATGTTTGGCGCACCGCGGAGACCCGGAAACATGTGCGCGCCATCTGGCCGGAGCGCGTCATCGCCCGCGTTTGGGCGGCAGGCGAACCGTCCGCCGGCAGCCCGGTTGCTTTCCGGCCCGAGCACAGCGCGGGCGATGATTTGCCAGTGCGGTGGCGGGTGCGGCAGCCGGGTGACTGCCAGGTGAGGGTGAATCGCGAACCAGCCCGCGGCCGGGCTGCCGTGGTCATCACAGCGTCGGCTCTTGCCCTCGGGGCTCTCTCAGGTGCCTTTTATGCCCTCTGGGAGTACACCCACCGGGGAGTGTACGCGTATTCCACGAGCCAGTATCCGTTCGACGATGCGGACGAGTGGCGCTACACCGCCTGCAGCCGGTTGGTGGAACACGGGTACTCGCTGTTCAGTCAGGTGTACTCGGCGCAACCGCCGCTGTTTTTCTGGTCTCTCGCTGCCTTCATGCGCTTCGGGGGGGACTCGATCGCGTCAGCGCGAACCGCGGAAATAATCTTTGGCGCGATCGCGCTGCTGGCGGCTGTATGGCTGGCCTGGCAACTGGCAGGTCCGCCGGCAGGCGCGGTAGCGGCCGTGGTTTTAGCCGTCTCGCCTCCGTTTCTTCTGTACTCCCACGCCGTGGAGGCAGAGGGACCGATGATGGCTTTCATGACTCTCTCGCTGGCCCTGGCAGTCCGCTATCGTCGTACCGGATCGAGGATAGCGATCGCGGGCGCGGGGTTGGTGCTGGCCGCCGCGCTTTTGATGAAGCTTTTCGCCCTGGAAGCGTTTCTGCCGGTCTTCTGGCTGATTGCATCGAGGGAGCGCTCGTTGCGAGGCATGATCCTGCCTTTTGGCGCATTCTGCGCGTTCGCGGGATTGCCCCTGGCGCTCGATCTGGCGTTGGTCTCGCCTCGCCAGCAATGGTCGCAAGTAATATCGCTTCATAGCGCGGCGTCGACCACGCCGCTTCCCAACCTGGATCCGCCGCTGCACGTGATCTGGCAGTTCCTCGTATTCGACGGCGGTCTGACCGGGCTGGCAGTGCTTGGCGTGCTCGCGCTCGCGGTTACGCGACGGTTCGATACTCTCGGCTTCGTGGCAACCTGGCTGGGAGGCCAACTCATAATGTTGGCGCTATTTCGGCCGTTGTTCCCTCATCATCCGGCCATTCTCAGCACGTCGCTCGCGGTCTGTGCCGGTGTGGGTGCGGCGGCGCTCGTCGGGGAGATAAGGGGGCGGCGCGCAACTCCGTTGGTTCTCGGCTTTTCAGGGGCCTTGCTTTATTGCGCTTTCCTGCCGCGGTTGATTTCGAGCGACCGACATACACTTCTGGACGCAACGCCGGGCAACGTTACGGTTTTGGCCCACTACGTGGCCGTGAGTACCTCTCCCAACGAGTTTGTGGCTGCCGATAACGTGCGAGTGGCGGAGCAGGCCGGCCGCATGGTGCCGCCCCCGCTTTGCGACCCGTCCAACGTGCGATTCTACGCGGGTCAGCTATCGGCGGCGGACCTTATCGGTGCGACCCGATCGTACCGGGCCGCACTGGTCATCGCCACCGGAAACTTCAATCTGGCGCCGTCCTACATCGCCTGGGTACGCACCCACTATCGACCCGTGACGGTACGAGGAGGGGGCACCGTATACCGGCTCAGGTCGACGGAACGGGAGTAATGCTCAGGAGCCGAAGATGGTTGGCAGAGGCGGCACGACCGGTTTTCCCGGCACGATTCGCACGAGCTGAAAATTTACCCGCAGTTTTTGGTGGACACGGAGTTTGCCCATAGCCAGCGCGCCGGCATATCCGGGCGCACTCACTGTGACGGGAGCGGCTACCCCGGACGGGAATGAGAAGCGAAATTCGCCGTAGGACGTCGTGCGCTTGGAATGGGAAGAATTCACGACGGAAACCAGCGCGCCGGGGATGGGGGATCCGGACTTTTTATCCGTTACCGTGCCGAAAATGACCGCGGTATACGCTTTCGCGGGGATGCTGGTGGCCGTCGGAAGCGGGGGAACGGTGGGAAGCTTACCGTGAGACCCAGCCGGACCGGGGGTTGGGGTGGGTGGCGCTCCCTTTGACGGATGATCGGGAATGGTGGCTTGCAATACGACCTGGTGCGCGGCTGTCGGAGCGGTCTTGGGCGAGGGTTTCGGCGTGCTCAGAGTGGCAGCTTTGTTGCCACCGCAAGCCGCGAGACAAACCGGTACGATCAGTAGCGCTGGACGGGCAAAACGAATGAGTTTCATACGCACGTTCTTCCTGGGGCTGTGATGTCAATCAGGGTCCGCGTGCCGGTCAGTCATATTTTCCCAGCGTGCGGCGGTCGCGCTGCTTACATGTAATACAGCGTGTAGGCGTAATAGAGGACGCCGTTCACCTGAAACGATATCTGCACTTGTACGGGGTAATTAGGCAATACGTTTGAGTTCGTGAAGGAACACGAAGCCTGCCCGGTAGTGGATGTGAGACCGACACACGTGGCGATGTTGGATGGAAAGTACCAGTGCGCAGTCATGAGTGCTCCGTACTGCGGCCGGCCAGATATTAAGAGCGTTCCAGTGACGGTAACCAATGAGCCACTAGGCGGAAACTGACTCGACATGGACGCGGAAACCGACACGTCCGACGCGGAGGGTGTCGGCGTTGGCAAAGGGGCGAAGGTAGGATTTGTGGCCGAGCAATTCGTTGTGCTCGGCAGAGAAGGCGACGCGGGCACGCTGAAGGTTGCCGCGCCGTTGGAATCGATCCCGAGGAGAAGCCAGGATGGGGTAATCAACGCTCCCCCGGCGGGGAGGGCAACAGGAGTGCCGTTCGGCGCTTTGTACAGGGCCGTGATATGCAGCGAGTAGGTGCTGGAGGCCGTGCCGTACGGTAAGGATATTGCCAACTGGGTGCGTAAGCCGCCGTGTAAGGACGACGAAACGTCCTGAGGCGCCTGAAAGGGATCGGGCGTGAACGATGCGGTTGCCAGCGCCGGCAAACCGCACACCACCAGATCGACGCCGTAACCCTGCGCGAGCTCCGCTCTAACCGTCGTGGAAACCACGGTCGGCGGTCGAGGGGTGGGAGTGGAAGTGGCCGTCGGAGTTGGCGTATTGGTAGGGGTGTTCGTCGGCGTCAGCGTCGGCGTATTGGTAGGCGTCGCGGTGGGAGTGTCGGTCGGGGTGGGCGTCCTGGTGGGCGTCTTCACCTTTATAGCGGTACACGTTTTGACCTTGACGCGTTTGCCTTTGACCACCTTCGTGTGGGTTTTACACTTCTTGGCCGACGCCGTCGACGACTGTTGAGCGGCGTGTCCCGGAATAGCGCGGTACGAACTGGCGAGAAGTGTCACCATGCAGGCGAGAATCGCCAGGGCCAGCAGTGGCGTACGACGCATGACAACTCCTTTCGTGCTCACAGCCAGAACATACTACATGACATCGTCGGCGCCCTGTCGAGACCCGTATGTAGTGCTCGCCGAAAAATTACGGGTCTGCGCCACAGGTAGGTGGCGCAGACCCGTCGATTCAGACAGTTACTTGATCGTGAAGGTCGTTCTGCTCGAGATCTTGGGATTGTTGAGCGGTCGAGCAATGACCGTGACTTTGTGGTTCGAACCGCGCGTTGCTTTGGTAGGAACCGTGTATGAGATGTGTGCCCAGCCCTTGGGTCCCGCCGTGGAGGGAATGTTGACAAACTTGCCACTGGGGAAAAGCAGGAAGGCACCCACTTTCTTGCCGACTTTCGAGTGGATGTAGATGTTGAGCTTCTTTTTAGCGGCAATCGTGCGCGGCTGCGCCGAGACGTCGATCTGTCCGAACCCAATCGTGTAGGTTGCCTTCTGTGTGTTCAACGTCGAGCCCGACCCGACGGTCGCCGTGATTGTGGCGGTGAAGCCACTGTGCTTGATCTTGCTGGCACCCTGGGTATAGCTGTAGGACGCGTGTCCCGACGCATTTGCAGTTACCGAGTGCGACTGGTGGTCACCGTTTGGATAGTCGACACGTATGTGGATGACGGTTTGTGCTGCCGTCACAAAGGAGACCGACTGCTTCTTGCCCGGGGCCACTGACTTCTTGGCACTCACCGTGAGGGGGAGCATCGGAAGTTGAGTGGATGTCGGCGAAGGGCTGGGTGTCGCGCTTGGGGCGACAGTGTTGGTCGGTCCCGGCGTGGGAGAAGGACCCGGAGTGGGCGTCGAAATGGCAGGCGGTGGAGCAAGATTCTGGATGCGGTCAACCTCGCCGCCTTCAGACCCGTACCACAGACTCCCGTCCGGGCCAATGGCCGGCGATGACGAAACGGACGTGCCTACCGTGCGTGTCCACAAAGAATTTCCGTTTGCATCGAGGGCGTGGACGGTGCCATCGTCGGATCCGAAATAGATGCCGGACGCATTCGACCCTACGGCGGCGGACGATTCGATTGGTCCCTTTGTCTGGAACTGCCACTGCACCTGGGCGCTCGACGAGTTGACCGCGTGAAAACGCCGTTCGCGGCACCGAAAAGTACGAGCCCATTCGCAATCGCCGGAGTTGTAGCGGCGATGGCGCGATTAGGGATGATGTAGGGATAACCGGCCCTGAAAGCGGGGTTGGAGGCGGCGAAGGAATCGAGCGTTCCGGCCCCGGTCGTTATGTACACGTTCCCTTGTGGATCCACGGCCGGCGAGCCGACGGGAGGACCGCTGAGGTAGAAGGCCGTGATGCCCGAAGTCCCTGCCGATCCGCCTATCGGGATAGCATCTAGCTGAGAAGTCGTTACCGCTGCATAGAGCGTCGACCCGTCCGGGCTCAGGGCAAGATTGCCCCTGATGCCCCCGTTGAGGGAACGAGTGAATGAAACGGCGCCGCTGGACGTGGTCACGGCCTTGATCGTGCCATTGACGGTCGCGTCGTACAGAGTCGATCCATCACTGCTCAACACGGGTGAGCCGATGACTGGACCACCAAAATCGACAGACCAAAGTTTTGTTCCGTCTGCTGTCTTGAGTGCATACAGGAACCCGTCATTGGAGCCAACGTACAGGGTCTGGCCGTCAGGAGACAATGTCGGGGCGCCCTCAACTGGACCCTTCGTCGCAAACGACCACCTGGGGGCACCCAGGTGTCCTGCCCCGCGCGCGTATACGGGATCGAGCGCGTACACATTACCGTTGTCATCACCGAGGTACGCTGTGCCGGTAGAGTCGACAACCGGCGAGCTATTAACGGCGCCTTGCAACTGCCATATTGAACTCGCCGTGGATGCTGTTGGACCGCTATTTGTGCTCAGGCCGCTGCGAGCGGCATTTCCGTGGAAGGTGGGCCAGCCGGACGTGCTCTGAGCGGAGCTAAATTTCGGCACCACCGCTACCGCCGCGGCCATCGTCACCGCGATGCTTGTCACTATGAATCGTCGCTTCAATAGAACTTCCTTTCTTCTCTTTGACCTTCCCCACTATTGACTAACGCTGCTTGCGCCTCCGATGTAACTCTCGCCGGCGCCCTTCCGCCGGCGCAATCAGGATTCAATGAACGACGTCAAATTCAGCCACTTTGGTGCCGGCTGCTTTACCGAGCCGGCAGTGGACCGAGATGCGTACATTCGACGTGTCGGCCATACCTCCGGGGACCGGGATGCGGGCATGACCGCTGCCGTTCCAATCTAGATCGACGGTTTGAAGCGCCCGTCCGAAGCCCGGAAACGTGACTTGAACGTTTGCAATCGCCCCTCCCCAGGCTTGCACCTCGATATTCTCGAAGCGGCCGGAGCGCACTCGCTTTGGAACCGGAGTTACGGTCATGCAGATGCGAACGTCGCAAGGCAGGACCTTATCCTTGGGGCCGAGAATGTAGTACGTGCCAGGCTGCGCCGGTCCGTAACCCGACGTTCCGCCGTCGTAGGCGTACACGGCACAACCGGAACTGGCCACGTGGTTGAGATGCGGTACTTTCATGCTCCACCCCGCAAAGTCGCCCTGGTCGTTCGTCTTCGGTCCGAACGGGGGAGCAATGATTGTGATGTTATTCCACTCGCTGGCATGTGGATCGAAATCATTTGGACATGCGAACAGAATGTAGAGTGCCGTCTTCGGATTGAGCCCGTATCCCGAAACGTACAGCGTGCTTCCGGGGCGCCCTTCGTACGGGAACACGCGCAATGCAGAATGGGTTGGGTTGTATGCTGCCACCGGTTGTGCAAGGCAGACGCCGGCGACCACCGTCAACACCATCACCATGGACCAAACGCTCTTCATTCACCCTTCCGCGCCACGTGGCCTGAGACATCACGCAGGAACGTTTCTCTTAATGGACGAACGATGCTCTTGCGTAAGAAGCCATTTCGAGAATGCCAGCGCGCGCAAGGCAGCTTGTTGATCGGGACTGGTCGCATGCCTGGGGGATTTGCCTTCCACCACATAAAATTCGTATCCCTGCTGGAGGCGATATGGCCCCAAAGGCTTGTTCACCGGCTCCTTAGTCAAAAAGCGCTCGTACGGCTGCAAAAGCGCATCGGGAAGCCACCCGGAGTCGCCGCAGTTCCCTGCTTCGGCACACGGAGATTTTACGTCCTTGGTAAGGGACTGCGCGATGCGGAGGAAAGGGATATGAGCGCGAATTTGGGCCTGGACCGCGTCGGTCTGCTTTTTCGTGGCGGTGAATATGCGGGCGGCGCGCATCGCGGGAACCGGACCGGTCATGGCGGGGACGACCTGGTTCTCCACCGCCTGGCGTAACATGTCCTCGCGCACGCGAGCCTTGACGTCGCTCTGGCTAATTCTCATTCGCTGCGAGAATGCCTTGAGCATCGCCGGATTGTGTTGAAATCGAACCTGCCAGATCTGGGCCCACTCTCGATTGAAATCGGCGTTCGACACGGCTATATGGTGCGCCGCGGCGTACTCATTCACCAACTCATTGTCGATGAGATCGGTAAGCGCGCCAGATTTCAGTGCGAGACAGTCGGCCGCAGGACTCCCTGGCTGGCACTGATCGATGCCGCCGCTGTCGACGGCTACCTGACGAACGTAATAGACCTGCTGTGTGTACGCCGACATCGATATGTCGTGCCCGTTCACCGTTGCCGCCGGCTTGGCGCCCGTGCCGCAACCGGCAATCATTAGCGAAGCGAGCAGAGCGAGTGCCCCCACGGAAGCACGCTGAAGCACACTATTCCTCCCAGCTATCAACGAAGATCTCGACCTCGATGTGACGCCGCCGAGACTAATGATGCATCCGCTTTTTTAGCTTGGCAGCGGTGCTCGACATCAACTGCTTGTCGGCAGGATCCGGAGCGAGTGCGGCCGCCTTCTCGAAGTCGGCGAGCGCCTGGGTATCCTGCTTGGTGTAGATCTCTATGATCGCTCGATTCTTGTAATAGGCCCAGTATCCAGGTCTGAGCTTGATAGCCTTACCGAACGCGGAGATGGCAGGCTTGAGCTGGCCGTCGTTTCCGAGCGCGATGCCGTAGTCATTCCAGGGATCGGGACTACGGGACTCGAGCATAACCTCCATGTGGGCATCGGCCACTTGCTTTTTCTTGTTCTTTAGCCTTCCATAGGCCAGAAATCGCAAGTGATACGAAGCGTACGTTCTCGGGAGGAGCTGTATCGATCGGGTTGCATACGTCACAGCCCAGGTGTAGGCGCGCGCATTCAAGGCAGCGTACGCGGCGTAGTAGTTAACGGCGGCACTCTTTGGCATGAGCGCGGCCGCCTGCTGGTATGCCTTGAATCCGGCCACGCTGTCGCCCAGATCGATATCCGCGTTTCCGAGGCCGACGTAGGATAGTGCCACGTGGTCGTGCTTTGCAATGGCCTGCCGAAAGGCCGCCTGAGCTTGCTTGTACTGGCCGGCCTTGAGAAGTGACTGACCGGTATTAAACGAGCTAGCCGCAGTAGGTCCTTTGGCGAAGACGGGTGAGGTAGCTCCGGCCAGGAACATCGTCAGGATGAGGACCAGGGCAAGCAAGGGCTTCATAGATCGCCTTTCGTGCGGCAAGTGAGCTGTTGGTCGAGACGCCATGCCATTGTAGGGACGCTTTGACGGGCAGTCAAGTCGCGAGCGCGGAGCGAGTCGCCGCCCGCTGTGCAGAATGTCCGCGGTGTTCGAACACCCGAAAAGGGGCGCCCCCCGGAGGGGACGCCCCTTTCGTTTACCCGTTCGGGGTCTACGTAGCGGTCAGAGTCACCGTCGTGCTGGATGTGTTCGGGTTGTACAGGAACACCGAACCACCAACCGGGATGGTCTGAGTCACATCGTAGGACGTGCCATTGAAGTGGTACGCCGTGAAGCCGGACTGGATCGTCGCGGCTGAACCAAACGGATTACCAACCAGGTTGAAGCCCGGAGAGAGCGTGCAGGCCGCGGTGTTCCCTGCCTGACTGGTCGAAGGCAGATTGACAGCGGTAGCTGCTGCAAAGTACGCGAAGTACCCTGTGCAACTCGGGGCGGCGCTCGACAGATTCGCTGCAGCGGCGGTGGCATTGGCGTACGCGCCGGTCGTGGCGTTGTACGAGAACACTGCCTCAGCCATGCTGAAGTTACTGCCGGAGGGTCCACCGATCTGGTTGTAGCCGGGGCCATAGAGCACGGTTGTCTGCTGGCCGGCGGTGCCGGACTGCACGACGTAGATGCGCTCAACAGCCTCGAGCGGGAAGACGGCCTTGATGACCAGACCCTGGTTGCCGATGGCGCTCTGCAGCACTTCCAGCGAGAGGGTGGCCGTACCGGCCGAACCGATGACGACATTGGCGGTACCCGTACCGAGAGCGGTGCCGTTGCCCAGAGGCGCGAGCACGACTGCACCGGCGTTACCGAGGGCGAAGACCTGGACAGGCTCGCCGACGAGCGGGTTACCACAGATGTCGAGTGCGGTGATCGTGACGTTGTAGTTGGTGATACCGGTTCCCGCAGGAGAGGTAGGACCAGGCGTCACGGAGAGGGACTTCACGAATCCGGAGGTGAAGACCTTCGTCAACACGCCCGAGGTGATGGGGGCATGGTCGCCACGGGTGTACGGATAGTCGGCGACGGCCTGGAGGGTCGTCGTACCGAGCACCGCGCCGGGGCCAAACTCAACACCACCAAGGCCGTTCACGCAGATCTGGCCCTGTGCAGGACCGTTTGCGCCCACGGAGGCGGCCGCACCGGTCGCCGCGACTGTCGCGGTCGTCGCGGAGCTCGCGAAGCAGCCGGTGTTAGTCGCGGTCGGGCTCGCCAGACCACCGGTTGCCGCGCTGACGTTCTGGAAGGCGCCGAACGGAGCACCGGTCGACAGTCCCAGCTGCGCCAGATTCAGGATGCAGTTCGCAGCGGTGGTGGCCGTCGCGGGAGCCAGGGAGTACCCGGCAGCGCACACGCCGTTCACCGGAGCCGTCTGCAGGCTGGTGCCGGACGTCAGGCCTGTCTCGAGGCTGACCACCGCTTCACCGTGATTGTCGGAGTAGACGGTGGCTTCATTAGCCAGGCCGGTGCACCGAGGCAACCGTACAGATCGAGGAACCGCCCGCGATGGTCGTGGTGCCGCCCACCACGATTGGTGTCGCGATGGTGCTTACCACACCGCCTACCGACGTGCAGGTAGCACTCGAGTAGGTCGTGGTTATGGCCTGGACGCATCCGTTGGTCGAGGTTCCGAAGCCGGACGGGCACGTTGAGGTGCCGAAACCGGAGGTTCCGCCGACCCACTGCCAGAACGGATATGGACCCATGCCGCCAGTGGAAGTGAGAAGTCCAGCGTTTCGCAGTGGAGCGGTCCCGATGGAAGCGGCCGTCGTAACGAGCGTTCCCGTCTGCAGGATCGAGGTAATGCAAGAGGCGTCCTGATACGGATCGCAGTTGCCCAGTGCGCTAGCAATACCGAACGAGTTGTTGAGGTAGATGACGTTGCCGACAACTGCATCAACGCTTGCGGTGTACGAGACACCATTCGGCTGCTGGACGGTCACGGTTGAGCCGGCTGCGATGGACGAGGCCGACGGAAGGGTCAAGCCGATGTCGTTGCTCTGGAGAACCTGGCCGGCTGCGGTGCAGAAGGCAAGGGACTCGTTCCCGACCGGGGTCACTGTCAGCACGTTGCCGCTGACGCCCGTGATGTTCAACAGGACGTACTGACCGGTTACGCCAGTGAAGAGGTAGACCTGCGTGCCGACCACGTACGTCGAGCCGTTGGTCACGGTGATCGTCGTGGTATTCGGGGTGGTGCAGGTCGAGCCGAAGACCGTCGTCGTCGTTGTACCGGCGCCTTCGAGGATCGCACCGGTCGTGGTGAATCCAGCCACCGTGCCTCCGCGGAAGCCGTAGGTGTCCCACAGATACCCACCGTTATTGAGGATCGGCGGAATCAGCGGGCTGGCCGGGATGGCTTCGGAGTAGAACGGATCGGGGAAGGCCGCGACGCCAAGCGTGTTCACGGTCCCGTTCGAGTTGTACGTCGTGCCGAGATTGAGAGCGTACAGGCCGGTCTTGTTCACCTGGTCCAGGGTGCCGGGACCACTGGTGATACCGAAGCTGACCTGTGCCGGCGGCATCGGAGCATCCCACTCGTTCAACGTGCCGTTAGGCAGGTAGGTCGAGTTGGTGCTGAGCGGCCCGAGGGCAAACGTACTCGCGCTGGTCGCGGACAGGATCGTCGATCCCGGCGGCTGCAAGACGGTGGCGTATGGCGCTCCGCCGTAGGCCGAGGGAGATCCGACGAAGGTCTGCGTGGCAGTGTTATCGGTGCGGCAAGCCTGCGTGGCGTCGAAGGGACCGATGCCAACTGTCAGGCCACTGGCACAATCGCCAGTGTTGAAGTCACCGGGTGCGGTGCTGTACGGGTTGCCCGCATACAGAGCGCCGTCGTTGCCGTAGCAGGGACCGGTATTGTAGTTGCCCACGCCGATCGGACCGGGAGCGGTGTTCGCTGCCGGAATCGTCGAGGAGAGAGTCGTGGTGCTGGTGTCGGTGAAGCAGAGGTCCGCATTCTCACCATTCGGATTGAAGACCCAGCCGCTGTTCAGATCCCAGGCATAGACCGAGCTTGGGGTGATGTTCAGCGGTGAACCACTGGTGAAGCCCGCGAAGGTGGCCAACACCGGCCAGTCTTCCGGCAGAACCCATCGACCGGCAGGGAGCACGTAGCTTCCCGCGGCGGCGGTTCCGGTACCGTTGACGCTGCTTGCTCCGGTGAGGGCTACGTTGGAAGCCGGCCGACCACTGGGGTCACCAGGCATCTCGAAGTAACCGTGAACCATTGCTCGCACGTAGTCGATATTGCAGATCGGCACCGCGTAGGTGCCACCCGCAACCTGCCCCGTTCCGGGAGGATTGGGGAGCGTGAAGGTAGCGGCGAGTGACCCTGGGAACGACGCGGGGAATCCGACAGGAGCTGGTTTCGAGCTCGTGAAGGTGAGCGCCGGGGAGAGGGCCGTTGCCGTCTGGTAGGTCGAGAACGTGATGTTCTCAAGGTCGAGGTGATCGAACTTGAGGAAGTACACCTCGAATGCGTGCTCGTTGACGAGCTGCACGCCACCGACGGTGGTCGATACGCCCGTGCTGTACAGAGCGGCATCGACATCAACCACGCCTTCATTGGTGGCGTAGGCGATGACAGTGGCGCAGCCGTTCTGATCGGCCACGGTGTACACCGTGTTGCTGCCGGCCAGAGCAGGAGTACTGGTGCCGCCGCCCACCGGGCCGGTCGTACCAGGCGCTTCCGTGCCGGTGGTGTCGAGGGCCGCGGGGATCAGAGTCGCGCCAACCGCGCTATCGGCCTGCAGGTTGAACTCGACCACAGAGCCGGCAAAGAGTCCGTTGTTGCCGAAACCGGCGCCACCGAAGCACTTCGTCAGAACGATCTTTTCACCGGCCCATCGGACGTACGGGATGACCCGGGACTGGGTCGGGGCGGTGAACGAGAAGTTGATGACGTTGCTGCAGACGCCAGGCTGGGTGTTTACAGTGTTCGCAGGCGCGAAACAGGCCTGAACCGTGCCCGTACCGATGCCGGTCGAGCAAAGGGTAGCCGTGCTGCCGCCCAGCGTCGAAGTCGTGCCGGTCGTGCCCGCGCAGAGACCGCCGACCGAGGTGCCGGTTGCATTGTTGATGCCGCCGGGTCCGGTGACGTTGTAGGTGTACGCGAGGTTGTTGCCGGCGGTGAACAGTGATGACGGAATGCCAACCACTGAGAGGGTGCCGTTGACGCAACTATACGTGGCGCCTGTACCGGCGAATTCCGCGGGCAGGGCGCTGGCCACTGCCGGAGGCTCGCTGGCGCAGTCGACGCCCGTCTTGAGCTCGGTCGTGCCGGTCGCCGTTGCGTTGAGGAAACAGGTCGGCCCGAAGAACGACTTGAGGCCCTCGGAGTACGTGACCTGGCCACCGCAGGTGGTGCCGGTCAGAAGGATGGTCGTGATCTCCACGTACTTCTTCTGGACCGATACCAAGAACTGGCAAGCCAGGAACGTCGTGGTCGTCGCCGAACCTGAAGGCACGGTCACCACGGTTGGTCCGGAAGTACCCGCCGGGCAGGTGCCCGCTCCGCTTCCTCCGGTTGGGAAGAACGCAGGAACGTAGCCACTCACGGTAAAGGTATACACGTCCGGAGCGCCGGAGTTGATCGTGAATTTGGCCTGACTGTTCGAATTCGGAGAGAACGTACACGTTCCCACGGACCGGTGTCACAACCGGAGCCGTCACGATGCCGCCACCGTTGGTGCAGAGCGCTGCCTCGGCGGCACTCACGATCGTGACGGTGCAGAGCACGGACGTCCCCGTCTGAACCGGCACGGGATTCGCTACTGCGGCGATGCCGGTGGGTGACGTACAGGTCGAGTTGAGCAGAGGCGTCTGACAATTAATGCTGGCAGTAGAAACAGCGGCGCTTGAGCCACTGCACGTGCCAGACACAAATGTAGCGGCCGTGCCCGCCGTCGAGTTCTGTACCGACGCGGTAACACCGTAGCATCCGGCGCCCGCGGCAGTCGTTCCCGGGTTACTTGCGCCGGGAGCCGCGTTGTTACATGTGAACGTCACAGTGTGGTTTACGCCGATCGGATTAAACGCCACCGGACCTGGAGTGAGCGTTCCCGCTCCTGTAATGGTCTGTGGGTTGTATACCGGATCCGGGTTATTTACCTGTGCGCTCGCGGTTTGGGCCAAAGGCGCGGTCGCCAGTGGCAGTGCAAACGTTACAAGGGCTACGGCGCTGAGTAAATTGCGCCATGCCGCTTTGCGTAAGTGCACTTGTACCTCCTGAGAGCTTTTGAGAGTAGTCGTTGACCGAATGGTCGGCGGTTCGCCTGGAATGTAGGCCTCTTCGGTTGCCTCGCGGACGCGCATCCCGTATTCACCGAGACCCGGCCGACGCCATGGCTGCAATCGTTCACCGCCGGACGATCGCTGGCCCCCCGAGAGCTTTACCTTCTGCTACCACCCCCTTCTGTGTAATGTGGGCACGCGATTGATACGCCGAATGGAGCATACCCCGACGGAGTCACTATACAGGAGGATTTGGAGGGTGTCAATCACAGAGTGAAGAATTCTTCATCGCTTATTCATCTAGCATTCATCTTCAAGCAAGGCGCAGCTGCGGCATGATGCCAACATGCCCGCCGGTGCGTTCAGGGCGCGTTCACCTGAGTCAATACAGCCGGCACACGTTCATGCAGCGTTTAGGGACAGGCGGCGGCTATAGGCAGAGCGTGGCGCGTGTCCCGCGGGCAACGACTTCAGGTTCATGGAGCGCTCTGCGGAGGCTCTATATGGAACGATCCACCGTAGGTAATCGTAAACGCGCCCTGTTCGTCCACCTGCCGGCTGTACTCCGAATACTGGAGCGGATGGTACGTTTTGCTGTCCACCAGAAGTGTCCCGTAAATTGATGCGGTCATCGAGGTTGCCTGGTATTGCAACGCGTATACGCGCCCATACGGGGAGTTTTTGATGCCCACGTACTGTACATGCGCGCTGGCAATGGGGCCGCTCACGCAACACGGCGCCATGACGGGATTGACACTGATCGCGTCGAGGGCCGTCGGTCGGGACATGCGTATGCCGGAAAGCCAATGCTTGCCGTCGGTTGAGCTGTATAGCTTGGTGCCGATTGAGATCGACTGCAGACCGGTGAGAGTCCGATTCCCCACCTGGACGTGGGCCCACATGCCGCCGGTCTCCTGTACATACTCACGGGCAGTGGCCTCGTAGCGCAATACATAGTGATCGGTCATGCCGTGTGGGCTCGTCAGGCTACCTGTAACCTGGACTCGGGCGACTGCCTTTAACGCCTTCACCATCCTGCGCGCGATTTGCTGTCCGGTGAGAGGCGCTGGTTGACGAGCGCTCTGTAGCTGCATGGTGTAGGTACCGGCAACGTGATTACTCGCCGGTATTCCAAGCGTCAACGCGAGCGCGGCGAGGTGATTACGCACGACGGTGGTCCCATGGACTACTCAACATTGTGATCTCACCTGACTACTCGGCGTCGTGCCCCATATGGGTGGTCGGCGATTGGTGTTGTTTCAACGCGGGGGTACGGAAACGTGATGGCAAACGTGCTGCCCATTCCCGGCTGGCTCCGCACTGAAATCCGGCCGCCGTGAGCAGACACGATCCACGCGCAGATCGCGAGACCCAGACCACTGCCGCGTGTCGAGCGCGCTTCCTCAACCCGATAAAACCGGTCGAAAATCAAGGCCTGGTCCTCGGTGGGAATTCCGACCCCACTATCCGACACTTCAAGCAGGACGTCGGAATCGCGAGCCGCAAGCGAGAGCGTCACGACTCCGCCTTCGGGCGTAAACTTTACCGCATTGTCCACCAGGTTTAAAAGAAGTTGTTGGATACGATCGGGGTCTAGCTGAAGGGACACCGAATCGGCACGCTCGAGCACGACCTGGACGCGGCCATCGGCCAACACCGTGGCGGAGTGATGCACTTCGAGCAGCAGCTCATCGAGATCCACGGTGCGCAACTGAAGAGGCTGCGACTCCACGTCGGCCTCCGCGAGCAAGAGAAGGTCTCCCACCAACCGGCTCATGCGATTGGCTTCTTTTCGGATGGCGGCAAGACACGCCTCTCGTTCCTCTATGGGAGCAAAAGCCATAAGGTCGGCATTTCCCCGAATGGCGGTGAGGGGAGTGCGGAGCTCGTGAGACGCGTCGGCCACGAACCGCTTCTGCGTCTCGAAGGCGCGCTGGAGGCGCTCCATCATGCCGTCGAACGTCTCCGCCAGTCGACCGACTTCGTCGCTTGGACCTATGAAGTTGAGCCGGCGCGCCAGGTCACGCGACTCTCCAATCGCCTTTACGGTGCGAGAAAATCGGTCTATGGGGCGTAACGCGGCGCGAGCGATCCACCAACCAGCCACTAACGCAACCAAAAGGCCGAGAGGGATTCCGAGAAAGAGAATGAAATCAAAGGTGCGTTCGATGCCGTCGTACGTTTGCCGGTTCTGAAAGATCTCGAGTACGCCATACACCCCCTGGTCCCTGATCGCCGGGGGCGGTGAAATCGCGACGACGTACGCCCTCAGATCCTGACCGTTCACGTTTACCGATGCGTACTGGGGAGTCCCGGTCTGCGCCACGCGGATCGGCAGGCTGATTTGCTCTATAGAGTTGCCCATCGGTATCTGTCCGTGTCCACTGGGCGTGAGGGTGCGGTTAACCGATGGACTGGCGGCACGGCCCGGAATTACTTGCGGGTACTCGTCCAGCACAATTTGCTCCACCTGGCCCGGCGCGGTCAGTTCCTGCGAGTGCAGGTCGAGGTCTCGCTTGACCTGCAGGCAATACTGCTGAACGCTCACCCCGAACTTTTCGCAGGCAGGATTTAAAGAGACTTTGAGCCCCGGCGCCACGAGACTGGTGGCGAGGGACTGTTGCATCCGGCCCGCGGTTTCGCGCAGGGTGGAATCGATCGACGCGTTGATCTGTTGATGCAAGGCCGCGCGCATGCCCAGACCCACGATGCCGAGAATGGCCAGGCACATGACACCGTACCAGAGCGTCAACTTCCAGCGGACCGAAACGTGGCGACCGATCAGCGCTCGGAGTCTGCCGATCGGTCCAAGTTCGGCCAGCGCGCGATTCGCGATTTCCGGGCGAGGAGCGGCAAACGGCACGGAGGGTGACTGGCGAACCGTCACGGTTGCATCTCGGTGCATGCTCGGCACCTATTTGGTCTGGGACACGCCGCCGTTTTCATCGGTAATTCGCCATCCGCCGTTGTACCAATACAGGTGCTGGTAGGCCTCTAACGTTTTCTGCTGCCTGCTGAACGTTAACAGGACAGGGACTACCGCGCGGTCGCCATTGACGCTGGGTTTCGATACGCTGGGAGTAACCGATCCCACCGTTGACAGGAAGCCAAGCATGTCCTGCCGGTATGCGCTTTTTGGACGGGACTGCTGAATGCCGGGTGTCAGCAGGGCGTACGCGTTGTCCAACTTGGCGCTGTTCACGTCTTTCCAATACGTGGTAACGGCCGCTTTGGCGAGCGACGCGCGATTGGCGCTTCCCCCGCAGGCGGCAAGCAAGATAAGCAGAACGGGAAAAAACAAAAAAGCGCGAGCTCTCACGTGCGGACTCCGAAGCATGGGTTCGACATGGCCGCACAGTGGCTAGCCCTCTCGTCGCCGTACTATATGTGCCATCCCGGGCACGAGTCAACCGTCAGCCATTATTATAATAGTCGCACGTGCGGGGATAAGTGTGTAGTCATGTCGTTTGATCAATCAAATTGGATGACCCTAAGGGAAGCAGCGGCTGCGCTCAGCGTATCAGAGCTGACTATTCGCCGCCGTATCAAGTCCGGAAGTGTCGAGCATCGATTAGTCGATGGGAAGTACCTCATCGACATAAGCTCGTTTGCCAGGCGCTCGGCGCGGTCCGTAGCTCCAGACAACGGCGCAGGGGAACATGTACCGACTCCCGAGTCCTTCCGGCCGGCCTCGGAAGCAGGGCGGGAGCAGAGAACTCGGTCGGAGCACGACACGGGACGAGCAATCAAGAGTCGGGCAGTGCGCCGCAACGGGGACGCCGAGACGAAGCACGTCGCCCCGGCCGGGAGCTCGTCCACGGTCGATATCGACGCGTTGCTGGCTCAGCTGGCTCGCCTTGCCGAGGAGGCGGGCAGGGCGCGTCTCCTTGAGGAACAGCTTGCCCACATCACGGAACGTCACGACGCTCTGTACCAGGACATGACAGTGCTGGCCAATCGAAACGGCTGGTTACAGGGCAAGCTCGAGGAGCGGGAGAGCGATCTGAAGCTTCTGGAGAATGGGCGCAGATCCTCGCCGTGGTGGAAGAGGCTTTTTGGCGCTTGACCCGGACTCTGGCTGCGTTCGAGTCTGATTCCCTAGAATCACGCATGAGTGCAGTGGTGTAGCAATGGAACATCCCTTCCGGACACGACTGCAGGACGGCCACGTGATCCTGGCCGACGGAGCGCTCGGCACGCAACTTCATGAGCGCGGGGTGAGCAGCGATCGCTGCTTCGACGCTCAGAACCTGGAGCGGCCGCACCTCGTCGAGCAGATCCACCGGGACTATATCGTGGCCGGTGCTGAAGTAATCGAAACGAACACGTTCGGTGCGAATCGATTTCGGCTCGGAACGTTTGCCCTGGAGAGCCGGGTCCGCGACATCAACCACGCGGGAGCGCGGATCGCACGGGGTGCCCGGGAAATAGTTGGGGAACCGGTGTTCGTCGCGGGTTCGATCGGACCGACGGGCCGCGCACTGCAGCCGTTCGGGCATACGTCCAGCGACGAAGTATTCGCTGCTTTTCAGGAACAGGTCTCGGGGCTGCTCGAAGGCGGGGTTGACCTTTTCATTCTCGAAACCTTCAGCGATCTTACTGGAGATCGCCGAGGCCATTCGGGCGGTGCGCGAGGCGTCGGATCTGCCGATCGTCGCGCAGATGACGTTTGCGGAGGACTTGAGAACGCCCCTGGGGTACTCACCGGAACAGGTCGCCGACACTCTGGGCGCGCTGGAGGTCGACGCGACGGGCGCAAATTGCAGCGTGGGCTCGAATACTTTGTTGGATGTGACACGGCGACTGGTGCAGGCCGGGGCACCGCGCGTAACAGCCATGCCGAATGCCGGCTGGCCAACTCGCGAGGGCAACCGCCTCATCTACCTCTCGTCGCCTGAATACATGGCCGACATGGCAAGACAAATGGTCGATGCGGGGGCCTGTCTGGTTGGTGGGTGCTGCGGGACCACGCCGGCCCACATCCGTGTTTTGCGGGAGACGCTGGCGAGACCGGCCGCTTCCGCGGTGGAAGTGATCCGAACTCAGGAGCTCGATACCGAGACGGGCGAAACCACCGGCGTCTCTCAGCTTGCCTCCAGACTGGCCGCGCGGCGACGGGTCACGAGCGTTGAAGTACGGCCTCCGCGGGGCGCAAATCCGTCGAAGGCTCTGCAGGGCGCGCGGTTATTAAAGGAGGCAGGAGTCGACGCGGTCAATGTCGTCGACAGTGCCATGTCACGCGTGCGAATGAGTGCGATTGCGAGCGCAGTCTTGATCGAGCGTCAAGTTGGGATCGAAACGATTCTTCACTTTACGACGCGAGATCGGAACCTTATGGCGATCCAGTCGGATCTCATCGGCGCACACGCAATGGGAGTGCGCAACGTATTGGCCCTCACCGGTGACCCACCCACCATGGGGGACTACGCCGATGCAAAAGCGGTCTACGATGTGGATTCGATCGGTCTGATACGGATCATCAAGCAATTCAACTCCGGGACCGATATCGGTGGAAACTCGGTTGGGACGCCTACTCAGTTCCTGGTGGGCTGTGCGCTGAACCCAACGGCGGAGGATCTGGGACTTGAGATCGAGCGCTTCGGTCGAAAGGTGGAGGCAGGCGCTGACTTCGTTATGACGCAACCGGTCTTCGATGCCGACCTTTTCGGCAGAGTGCTGGCCGAAGCAGGGCCGATTCCAATCCCGGTTATTATGGGCATTCTCCCGCTGCAGAGCTACCGACACGCCCTGTTTTTGCACAATGAGCTGCCGGGTGTGAAGCTGACGGAAGAGGTTCTGGATCGCATGCAACGGGCCGGGCCGGACGGAATTTCGGAAGGCCTGTTGATAGCCCATGAAATGATCCGCGAGTGCGGTGAGAAAACCGCGGGACTCTACATCGTGCCATCGTTCGGCCGCTACGAGGCGGCGGCGCAACTGGTGGCGGCCCTCAGCCTGCCGGTATGACCTCCGAGCCGATCGGGATCGAAGCGGATCGCGGCCAGGGAACCCTGACCGTCGACTGGGCGGACGGCCACCGAAGTGTATACGGTGCCGAATATCTGCGATGGGCTTGCCCATGCGCGGTATGCCAGGGAGAATGGGGACGGCCCGGCGTGCTGTCGACTATACAGACTCTTCCCGCCGATGAGTACTCAATGACCGATCTCACGGCGGTCGGTACCTACGCAGTCATGCCGGTCTGGGCGAGCGGTCACTCCAGCGGGATTTACTCATTCGAATACTTGCGAAGCATCTGCACGTGCGAATCTTGCAAGGAAGTGAGCAGGCGCGCGACGACTGAGTAGGCAACGGCTTCATCCGCCGTTGACTACCCACGTACGAACTTGACAGATCGAGCCCCGGCAAAAAGCCTACTGCACGAAGTCTTCGGTTAACCAGGTTCGCCCACTGGCGTTGTAGATGCCGATGCCGACCTGGTGGAATGCGGTGGTCAGAATATCGCAGGCATGATTGACCTGTGTCGCGCAGGTGCTGGCGTCATGAGGCTCGCTCATCATCAAGTTGTTCATCGACTGAAGATCAGTCAACTCGCTGCTGCTGCTGAACTGACCGACGTTTTCGGCAGCGGATGAGGTGGAAACACATATGTTTGACGGGAAAGACGCTGCGGGATACGCGGAGTTCGTGTGCCAGATC
The DNA here is from genome assembly GCA_963737125.1 of uncultured Chloroflexia bacterium. Classification (GTDB taxonomy): domain Bacteria; phylum Chloroflexota; class UBA5177; order UBA5177; family UBA5177; genus JANWJD01. The sequence continues at coordinate 1,682,133 of CAVTRL010000001.1, forward strand.
TCCCCGCTTTGCGCCATCGCTTCTGAGTGACCATATGAACCAACGCAGTTCGACGTCCCGTTCGATTGGGTTACATTCAAAATCAAGGGATACAGCCCGTATGAGGCGCGCGTGGTGTTGAGTATGTTCAACATGGCTTGCATGCACCCGCTCTGGCTGCCTGGGCACGCGGGCGTAGGGGTCGACGTGCCGGTCGGCAGCGGAGTCACGGTCGCCGTCGGCAGACTGGTGGCAGTCGGGACCGGTGTGACGGTCGGAACCGGAGTATTCGTTGAACTGGCGGTCGGCGCCACGTAGACCGTCGGCGTCGGATACGGTGTTGCAGTCGGATACGGTGTCGTAGTCGGATACGCAGTGGGGGTCGGAAACGGCGTGGAAGTGGGATACGGCGTTGGAGTAGCGAAGGGGCTGAGAGTGACGCCGATGGTCGCGGTAGGGGACGGAGGGGGAGCCATGGTCGGACTGGGAGTAGCTGCCTGTACGACGCCAGGTGAGATGGTATCGGCAGGCCTAGCCGTCGGGACAGGGGAAGCATGGCCGGATGTTAGGTTTGTGTCAAAAAGCGTTGTGCTGGTCGAAGACGAGCTATGCCAGGTAACGGACGCCGAGACGTTCACTGATTCACTCTCGCGCGCCTTGCTGGTATCGACCTTTATCGTCGCTACGCCGTTGGCGTCGGTGACGCCGGTCAATGTCACCACACCCTCTTTGAAGGTTACCTTCACGCGCACGCCGGCTCCGGCTTGAACGGCACCGTGATTGAGCGCGTACACGACGATGTAGACAGGAGCGGGTGGTACGACGTTCGGCGGTAGAGCGCGCGCCGAAACCTGGAGGTCTTTGGTCGCTCCCGCCGTGGGGCGCGCCTGCACTTTGACCGTCGAGAGCGCAAATTTCGTTTGCAGGCTCTGGCGCAATAGCCCCGAAGAAATGGTCAGATGCACGATGGCGGTGCCGGAAGCGACACTCGATGGAGCTCTGAACGTGGCCGACGCTCAGCCCCGCCGAGTCCGGTTTGGAAAAGATCAAGGCTTCAGATTTCTTGCCGATCTGCAGTGTAGCCTTGACCGTGGCGGTCGTCAGCGGTTTACCGTCGAGATCACGAGCGACAAGCGAGATGCGCTCGGTCTGGCCGGGGTGAATGGTCCGGCTCGAAAGCGCAACCGAGCTTACAGGAACAGGCGCGGCGAGAGCCGCGGACGGAATCCACGAAACAACTGCAACAGCGAAAACAAGAAGAGTACGCAAGCGCTCACCTCATCCGAGACAGATTGAGCCAGGCCACCCCTGACGGGGCGGCCCGGCTCGCAAGACACATGGGAAATGCTTGGGCCAACACGCAGGTCTTACGTTACAGTTTTCCCCAGTTCTTGTCAACATGTGGATAAATCGCTCGACATAAACCGCGAATCGGTCCGGACACGAGCGCGACCACGGCACCCGGCCCGTTCAGACGGACGGGCACACCACGGCACGGCCTCGGTCTTAGAAGGCAAGTCGCTCCCAGACTTCATTTGCCAGCGGCACGCCTACTTCCGTCAAGTAGAGGCGACCGTCGCGGCGAGCCAGCAGGCCCAGGTCGGTAAAGAGCGCGATGTCCCCGGCGCGGCCGCGGCTCAGATCGAGGCCGTACGAACGTTCGAGTTGTTCCAGGTCAAGTCCCTCGGATAGAAGACGCAGGGACAGCATGATGGCCTCCGAGGTCCGAGTAGCGTGGTCGATCGGATCTATTTCCGATACCGGGTCCGTTTCGTCATCCAGGAGCCGGATGTATCTCGACGTCTGACGGATATTCACGGCGCGCTGCGACCCGATGTATGAATGGGCGCCGACTCCGATGCCCAGGTACGTCTGGTTCCGCCAGTATGCCAGGTTGTGCTTGCATTCAAATCCGGGCCGGCACCAGCTTCCAACTTCGTAGTGTTCGAAACCTGCATCCCTCAACCGAGAACACGCGAGGTGGTACATGGCGACCACCGCGTCTTCAGAGGGCAGGATCAATCGCTGTTCCCGCCGCATGCGCTCGAACGGCGTTTGCGACTCGACCGCAAGTGGATACAGTGAGACATGCTGCACGTCGAGCTCGATGAGCCGGTCGAGCGTACGTGCCCAGCTCGTTCCCGTTTGGAGCGGAATTCCGTACATGAGATCTACCGCGATGTTTCCAAATCCGGCGGTTTTCGCCCAGTCGATCGCCTGGATCGCGCCGGCTGCGCCGCCGATTCGCCCCAGAGATTCCAGTTCCGCGGGCTGGAGCGATTCGATTCCAAAGCTGAGGCGATTGACCCCGGACCGGACATATCCCGACAGGGTGGCTGGTGAAACGGTCGCGGGGTGTGCTTCCATTGTGATTTCGGCATCTGAAGACAAACCGAATACGGCGTCGAAGCCCGTTCAAGAGCTCCGACACCTGTTCGGCGCTAAGCATCGTCGGAGTACCCCCGCCGAAGTACACGGTTTCCAGCGGCCCAGCCGACACCTGTCGCCAGCGCATTGCAGCTTCCACCGCGAGTGCACGCACGTACGCGGGTATGAGCTTGACGCTGCCGATGTGAGTTACAAAGGCGCAATACCCGCATTTAGCAGGGCAAAACGGTATGTGCACGTAGAGGCCGCGCACGGGTTCTACCAGGCGACTACCGGCCGTTAGAGTTGAGGGCAAGGCTGCGACCATATGCGCACTATTCTCTGTGGATCGAATAACAAGAAAAAATTGCGGGAGCTGACCTCCATTCTACGCCGTGTTTCCGATATATCGATCAGTACACCGGACGATCTGGGTATCAGTCTCGACATAGCGGAAACCGGTTCAAGCTTTCGCGAGAACGCGGTACTGAAAGCGGAGGCTTTCATGCATGCGAGCCAGCTGGTCACCGTGGCCGACGATTCCGGCCTGGTAGTGGACGCTCTGGGCGGTGCGCCGGGGATCTACTCGGCCCGTTATGCCGGAGAGGGTGCAACGGACGACGATCGCAATGCACTCGTGATTCGCCAATTGCACGGTATTCCCGTCAGCTGAACGCACGGCGCGTTTCGTGTGTGCGATAGCGGTGGCACGACCGGGAGGGGCGACTGACGTGGTGGAGGCGGCGGTGGAAGGCGTGATCGCCGCTTCCCCAATGGGGGGCAATGGATTCGGCTACGATCCGATCTTTTTCTATCCGCCGTTTGGCCGCACCTTCGGGGAGGTGGATGCCCGGACTAAAGACGCGGTGAGTCATCGCGGACAGGCGCTGCGCCTGGCTCTTCCGCTCCTGACAGCCGTATAGTTGGGCAGTATACTGACGATGGATACATAGGGGAGTGGGATCTGAGAACTGCTGTTCGACTCTTGGGCGGATTGCTGACGCTTGCGGGCGTTGCCCTGCTGGCGTTCATCGGTCTGTTTGGATTCAGCCGTGGCGTTAGCAGCACGCCGCCGGTCCAACACTGGAGTGCCGCACAAAGGCAGAGTGCGAAGCAGCTCGCTCTGGCCCTTTCGCATCGTCAGCAAGTAGCGGTACCCCGGCAGATTGCCCTCGCCGCGACACCAGGTGGCCCGGCGATACGCATGGTGATTCCGAAAATCGACGTGGACGCACCAGTCGTGCAAACGCCTCCAGTGCAAGGCGTCTGGGAAGTAGCCGACTGGTCGGTAGGTCATCTCGCCACGTCTCCAAACCCCGGAGCGGACGGAAACGGGGCGTACGCCGCGCACGACGACATCAAGGGTGAAATCTTCAAGCGTCTCGACGAGCTTACGCCCGGTAGTAAGATCTACCTCTACACTTCGCACTCGGTTTTCACCTACATTGTCACCCGCCAACTCACGGTCGATCCGTCGGATATCGGTCCTCTGGCGCCAACCGCGCAGCCGACGATCACGCTGATATCGTGTAGCCCGTACTGGGTCGACACCGAGCGACTCATCATTCAGGCGGTTCAAGCGACGAAGTCAGTGCTCTAGGTCGTCGTGACGTCTGAGACTCAGGAGGACAGTGCCGCTATCGTGCTGCGCCGGCACGATCTCAAACCGCGTAAACGCCTGGGACAAAACTTTCTCCGGGATCGGGGCGTTCTTGACGCGATAGTGAAGGCCGCCGATCTGAACGACCGGGACCAAGTCCTGGAGATAGGAGCGGGGACCGGGGTTCTAACGCGCGCGCTACTGGAACGCGCGGAACGTGTCGTGGCGATTGAGCTCGACGACGCGTTGTATTCGATTCTGCGCAACGAACATGCGCGGGCCACCAACCTACACCTGTGGCATGGAAACGCCCTCTCGTTTGAACCCGCCGAGTTTTTCACGGGTTCGTACAAGCTGATGGGCAACATCCCGTATTACATCACCGGTCCGTTGCTTCGTCGGTTTCTCGAGATGGAGCACAAACCGTCTCTGATGATCCTTATGGTGCAGTGGGAAGTGGCGCAACGCATCGTCGCATCACCCGGCAACCTGAGCCTACTCGGCGTCAGCGTCCAATTTTACGCAGCCGCCGAGATCGAAGCGCGGGTACCCGCACGAGCGTTTTTCCCGGTACCTAAAGTGGATTCCGCTGTACTGAAACTGGTTCCCCGGACCGAGCTTCCCACTGAAAATGTAGCTGAGTTCTTCCGGGTGGTGAAAGCCGGCTTCAGCATGCCCAGGAAACAACTGACTAACTCGCTTGGCAGTGGCCTGCAGCTGGACCGTGCGGAGGCAGCCAACATTCTGGACGACGCCGGCATAGAACGCACCAGGCGGGCAGAGACTTTATCCATCGCCGAATGGGTGCGTCTTTCGGAAGTGGCGGCGGTGCAGGCTGGTTCGGGCGGAGGAGCGTGAAGTGGCGTTTTTCAGGCGAAAACCACCGGACGTGATCGACGGGCTGCACCTGGTGGTTGGCTTAGGAAATCCCGGTCCACGCTATGCGGGCACCCGGCACAACGTGGGCGCGCAGGCGGTGGAGACCATGACGGAGCGGCACGGGTTGCGCCTACAGAAGTCAAAGCATGCGGCTCGGGTCGCCCGGGGAGCCGAACCGGCGCCGGTGATTTTCGCTGTTCCGGACACGTTCATGAACGAGAGCGGCATTGCGGTCGCGCGATTGATGCGGTACTTCAAGGTCCAGCCTCACCGCCTGCTGGTGCTGTGCGACGATATCGATATTCCATTTGGGACCATCCGCATCCGTCCGGACGGCAGCTCGGGCGGGAACAACGGGTTGAAGTCGATCGTTCAGAGCATCGGCACTCAGGCGTTTCCGCGACTGCGATTCGGGGTTGGCCGCCCGGTACACGGCGCAGTGGATCATGTGCTCGGAAAATTTCCACCGGAACAAGAACTCTTATTACCTCGATTGCTGGACCTGGGCGACCAGGCAGTGACATGCATTCTGTCGCAAGGAGTACGCGAGGCGATGAATCAGTTCAACCGAGATTGGTTGCAGGCGGAGATCGTGGGCGCCGATCATCCAACCGACTGACGGGGAGATCCGAGTCGCGCGACGGCACCTAAACGCGTCTTGGGTTCACGGCGCGCCGCTGGTGCGGCTTAATACGTCTCAGAGCGTGCAAGAGTGAGCGAGCTCCGATCGAAGTTTTGGTGCTGGCGTACCCTTAAGACAGCGATCCAGATATCTACTCACGCTCTTTCACGCCGTTGACTGTGCGCCGGTGAGTGCACGCATGGTGCAGGCGGTTTGAGAGGCGTGCGCAAGGAACGATATGTGCGGAATTTTCGGATTCATTTCGGTTGAGCCGTCGAGCCCTGAGGTGGTACTGGAAGGGCTGCGCTTTCTCGAATATCGGGGATATGACTCATGGGGAATTGCCGTCGCGAGTGACTCGCGCGTTGTACTCGATAAGGCGACGGGTCCGATATCCAACGCGACCACGAGCTTGCCGTTCGCTCATGCGGCCCTGGGGCATACGCGGTGGGCCACACATGGAAGTGTGACTCATGCAAACGCCCATCCACATTCGGACTGCGAGGAACGATTTGGGCTGATCCACAACGGAATCGTCGAGAATTATCAGGATCTGGCGGGTCGCCTCCGACCAGGTCATGTGTTTCGGTCGCAGACCGATACCGAGGTTCTCGTACACCTACTGGAGGAGGAAATCCAACGGGAACCGGATCTGATGCGGGCTCTCTTGACGGTCTTTCGTCAGGTGGAAGGATTGAGCGCAGTGGCAGTGCTGGATGCCTTGACGAATCAGATCGTCGTGGCGAAGAACGGCTCCCCGGTCGCGATTGGCTGGGGTGACCGGGGGATGTACGTCGCGTCCGATCCAAGTGCGCTGCTCGGTCACACCCGCCGCATGACGTTTATGGAGGACGGCCAAGCCGCCTCTTTATCGAGCGACGGAGCCACGGTGTACGATGTTGCCACCGGGAAGCCGCTCGACGCGCTGATCCGCGAGATCACCTGGGATACTCACCGAGCCGGTCTCGACGGCTTCTCCCATTTCATGGCGAAGGAAATTCACGAGCAACCCGCGGTACTGCGACACGTCGCCGAAGCAAAGGGAGATGATGCGTCGGCCCTGGCGGAGCTGATATCGAACGCGCGCGACGTGTATCTGATCGGGTGCGGAAGCGCCCACCATGCAGCCATGTCGGGGCGGTACCTCCTGGCCGAGCTGGCAGGCGTGAACGCCGTGACCGCACCAGCCTCGGAGATGTCGCTGATCGAACCGCTCCTGAAGCAGGACAGCCTGGTGGTGGCATTTTCTCAGAGTGGCGAAACACTCGACGTGTTGGAAGCAGTCCGAGCGGCGCGCGCACGGGGCGCTATGTGCGCCGCCCTGGTAAACGGCGAGGGGTCGACACTCGATCGATTCGCCGACTTGAGCGTGCTGTTGGAGTGCGGGGTAGAACGGTGCGTACTTGCAACCAAGACGTATACCGCGATGGTGGCGATCATGCACCTGACCGCGCGAACGCTGGCAGGCGAGCCGGCACTTGGCGCCATGGATTTGCGCGAGGCGGATGTGCGGGTGGAATCGCTTCTGGCGCGAGAAACAGTGCACGGTTTGCTCAAGGCGACCGCGCGACGTATCGTCGATCACCAACATTTGTTCGTGTTGGGCCGGCATCGCAATTTTCCGCTGGCATTGGAAGCGGCGCTGAAAATCAAAGAGGTATCGTACTTACATGCTGAGGGCTTCGCCGCCGGCGAACTGAAGCACGGTGTGATCGCCCTGGTGACAAGCGGCACGCCCTGCTTGATTCTGGCGCCGGATGCAGAGTACCGGCGTGAAGCGCTGGCAGCGGCCGCCGAGGTGCGTGCTCGTGGCGCCCTAACCATAGGATTTTCGCCGGTACAGGAAGCTGAGTTCGATGTAACGATCCCGGTGGCCGGCGGCCAGTCGTCGCCATTTGAGATTGCGGCAGCCTCGCAGCTGTTGGGATACGAACTGGCGTTACTTTTGGGGTGCGATCCCGACAAGCCGCGCAACCTGGCGAAGAGCGTCACGGTGAAATAAGGTGCTGCGCAGCTCGGGCTTCGAACCGTCGGTTTTATCGGTGCTGAACCACGTCCTCGGGGAGAAGTGGCGGCCCATCGCCGGCCATGACCACCTGCACGTCCATGTCTCGTACCCGTTAATTATGCGCACTACGGGACTCGGGAGGATCGAGGGGGGTGAGCTGGTCCTCGTGCCTCCCGCGCGGGCGTCTGAAACGTTGCTCGGGGCACGCGATCTCTGCGATACCGGGATTTCCGGGATCGTGCTGTTTGGTGTGGAGCCGCAATCGGTGGCGAGCGATCTTTCGGATTGTCGGGCACCGGTGGCCGCTGTACTCGGATTCGCTCGATCTGAACGCCACGCGCGAGCGCATCGATCGCTACATCGTTCGACGTCGCCGAGAGCTATTTGCCCTGGAACAACGCTTGCATCGCACCTTCGTGGATGCCGCGATCGCCGGGGCGACGGTTTCCGATTTGCTACGGACCGCGGCGCGGGAAACCGGCGCCGAGGTCGTGCTCGATCGCGGAGGGGAAGTCGTCGTGGAGCCCGGGGAGCATTCGTACCCCAACGCGGATGACATGGTGCGTGCCCGAAAAGCCCTCGACCGGAGCGCCGGCGGGCGCGCTTCCTCGCCTGTAACACCCCGGATGCTTTCGATGGAGATACGCGGAGGTGGACAGCGAAAGGGTGTCATTGCCGCGTTTGGATTGCGAGACGAACGGCAGGACGAGGACGAGCTTCTTATGTCAGCACTGTCGTCGGCCATGTCCATCATCCTGAGCCGCACACCAGTAGTTGAGCCGCCCACCCTCGACGAGCTACTGACCCGCCGATCGACTCTCGGGCCGCTAGATGAATCCGACATCAAGGGCACGTGGACAGCGATTGCCCTCTCGGCAGAACAGGTGTCGGGGGAGACGCTACAACGCTCCGTAACGGCGCTGAGCCACGGGGAAGGCGAGTGTGTGCTGGCACGTTCCGACAGTGCGTATCTGGTGTTTTCTCGTGAGAGCTCGCGCGCAATCTGTGATTCGCTCCTCGACGGGTTACGGACGCGGATCAGAACCAGCGCCATTTCCTGCGGTATCGGAAGGCCGTATGAGGGAATGCGAGGTATGGAACGAAGCGCGAAGGAAGCGTTGAAGGCGCTCGAACACTCCAGTGGGCGGCCGGTAAAATACTCAGACATCGAGCTAGTCGTGCTGCTCTCGGCTCTGCCGGACAGAGAGTCATTCGTGAACGCGACGCTGGGCCCACTCCTCGACGGAACAGCGGTACATCGCGAGCTGCTGGAAACCATGCGCGTGTACCTGGCGACCGGTAAGAACGCCAAGGAAGCGGCGCGGCGCCTGGCAGTGCATAGAAACACCCTGCTGTATCGACTACGGCGCATCGAGGAAGCTCTTCAACTTCAATGGGATGACGCGGATTCGGTGTTTGCGATCGATCTCGGTTTGCGTTTACGGGCGCTTGCCGGCAAGGGAGCTACGATAGCCGGGCGTACCGATTAGCAGCATAGATGAGCGGATCGCTCTGCTCTCCTGAGCCTCGGCCACACGCTACTACCCGTCCGACCAATACGATGTGGTCCCCGGTGGGAAACGAGCTTTCAACGGTGCAATCCACCCACGTAATGCAGCGAGCAAGAATCGGCGCGCCGGTTTCAGCGATAACATGCGGAATGCCTTGAAATGAGCCGGAAGCCAGGGGAGCGAAGCCCGAGAACTGGTCGGCCAGGAACTGCTCCGGCCACGGTAACGTACTGATTGCGAACGAGCCGTACGACGATACCCACCCGACAATTTGTGACTCGCCGTCCAATGAAACCAGTACCTGAAAGGGCTCTATCGACGCCACGGCGTACGCCGTAACAGTGGCGCCACGGTAGGAGGGGCCGAAGACCGTGGTGAGGACCGCGACGGCACCCGGAATTTGTCGTCTGACGGCCCGTGCTACCGAGGGATCAGAACAGTCCAGTTCGGCAGTCATATCACGCTCTTGACGCACAGGCAGGCTCACGCTCCGTCGGCCCGAGAATTCAGGTTTCCACATTGTATGAGGGATCGGGGAGCGCTCGGGCGTTGTGCACGTTGCACAGTCGGCGTGTCGCCCTTTTGTGTGAACCAATCTATCGGTTGTGTCCGATTGATGGCTATCGTCAATAAAAGTGGTGGAAAGGATTGATTCAGTGGTTGTATCACAGGTTGAATCGTGGCGGGTTTCCCGCCCGGAACCCAGCGACGCCCTGGCATGGGCCCGTGACGCAGGAATCCGGCAGGTGGATGTGCGCTTCGTCGATCTTGTCGGCGGGTGGCAGCATTTCACTATGCCTATTCATAAGGTGACATCCGAAGCAATAGAAGAAGGCTTCGGCTTCGACGGATCCAGCATCCGAGGATTTCAGAAAATACACGAAAGCGATATGGTGTTGCTCCCGGACATGGAAACGGCGTTTGTCGACCCGTTCTCTTCGGTGCCCACGCTCAATGTGGTGTGTACGGTCCACGAGCCAGTCACGCTCACACCGTATTCTCGCGATCCCCGCCAGGTGTCGCGCCGCGCTGAGGTATATCTGAAAGAGTCCGGCGTGGCAACAACCAGTTTCTGGGGACCGGAGGTCGAGTTTTACGTCTTCAACAGCCTCTCGTTCGACCAGACGAGCCACGCGGGATATTACTACATCGACTCAGATGAAGGAATCTGGAACTCCGGGCGAAACGGCACTCCGAATCTCGCTTACCGTCCCAGGACGAAGGAGGGCTACTTCCCGGTTCCTCCCATGGACAAGTTACAGGACTTGCGCTCGGAAATGGTCGACAAGCTGCTGGCGGCGGGGGTCGATGTCGAGGCTCACCACCACGAGGTCGGGACCGCCGGTCAGTCGGAAATCGACATGCGGTTCAATACTATGACCACCATGGCGGATGCGGTGATGACGTACAAGTACATCATCAAGAACACTGCTGCCGCCAACGGGTTGGTCGCTACGTTCATGCCGAAGCCGATCTTCCAGGACAACGGTTCGGGCATGCACGTTCATCAGAGTCTGTTCAAGGACGACGTCAACCTCTTTTACGATGCCGACGGATACGGAATGCTCAGCGAGACCGCACGCCATTACGTGGGCGGCCTCCTGGCACATGCACCCGCTCTTCTGGCGCTGTGCGCTCCTACTACCAATTCGTACCGACGTCTGGTGCCAGGCTATGAGGCACCGATCAACCTGGTCTACTCAGCACGGAACCGCAGCGCGTGCGTGAGGATCCCGACCTACAGCGATAGCCCAAATTCCCGGCGTATCGAATTCCGCTCGCCCGACCCTTCGGCGAACCCGTACCTGGCATTCCCGGCCATGTTAATGGCCGGCCTGGAGGGAATTGAGAAAGGCATTGAACCACCGGAGCCGATAAACGCGGATCTGTACGAACTGGAGGGCGCCGCCCGCGATGCGGTGAAGAGCGTACCCGGGAGTCTGGCCGAAGTGCTGGACGCACTCGAAGGAGACCACGACTTCTTGCTGAAAGGCGGAGTCTTCACGGAGGACCTCGTAACGAGCTGGATCGACTACAAGCGAACCAACGAACTGGAGGCGGTCCAGCTGCGTCCACATCCCTACGAGTTCTTCCTGTATCACGATATCTAGAGGCTTCGGCCACCAGGCGGCGCGTCGAAAGAGCGCGAAACAATACGGCCCGGTAGGGCATCGGGAGAGCACATCGAGCCGGCAGCGACCGTCAGACGAGGCGGTCGCTGCCGGACGTTTTGCGACGAGCGCTGGTCCCCGTGGCGAGTCCAGGTCGTCCATTTGGTATTTCGCGGTCTGTGTCGGCACAATCCATGAAGGAAGGACGGAGCGCCATGGATAGTGAGTACTTGCTGGACAGCGCAGACCTACCGCAACTGCGCGAGCCGATTATTCTGGCAGCGTTCGCGGGTTGGAATGATGCCGGGCAGGCGGCTACTTTCGCGCTGTCGGCGTTACGCACGATGTGGTCAGCGTCGCGCTTCGCAGGAATCGATCCCGAGGAATTCTTCGATTTCACGGAGTCCCGCCCGATGATACGGTTGACCTCCCAGGGGGCGCGGTCCCTGCAGTGGCCACTCAACGAGTTCTACGCCCACGAGCTGCCGAACGAGGACCACGACATCGTGCTGCTGATCGGCACCGAGCCTCAGCTGAAATGGCGTTCATTTTGCTCGGTGGTACTGAGCATTGCTCAAAGTCTTAACGCGTCGCAGCTGGTCACATTGGGTGCGCTGCTGGCCGATGTCCCGCACACGGTCGAGCCGAGAGTCACGGGATTTGCGACCGCTCCACTCGGAGCGTCTCGATTTTCTTCGCTCGGCATTCGCACGTCCACGTACGAAGGCCCGACCGGTATCCTGGGCGTGCTGCATGACTCCTGGAAGGAGCTTGATCGGCCGGCGGTGAGCCTCTGGGGAAATGTTCCGCACTACATTTCCGCGTCGCCGAATCCTCATGTTGCGCTTTCGCTGCTGCGCCGTACTCTCGCCCTGACGGACCTCGATATTTCCCTGGGCTCGCTGGAGACGCGGGCCGCTGCTTTTCAGGACCAGATCAACGAGGCCTTGAGTGAGAACCCGGACGCCATGGAATACGTCCAGCAACTGGAGAAGCACTTTGCGAGCGAGCATCCATCAGCGGCCGCTCCGGAACTCATTGAAGAGCTGGAAAAGTATCTGCGAAGCAGGCGCCCGCCCGAAGGCGAAGTCGAAAGCACGTAGGGTGCGGACGGCCACGGTTCCTATTGCGCCGGGTAGAGCGCAGCATGCGCGGCGGCGAGGCTAGGGTAGCAGGACGGACCGACCGCTGAAGCGTTTCCGGCCGATGCGTATACCGTGATCACGTGACTGGGGTAGCGCCAATCGTGAGGACTGCCGTCAATGGGAAACTGCCAGCCAAGCAGTTCGGGCACGTGGTGAACTGTCAGGGCGATTCTCAAGGCCTTGTCTCGTGCGAGGGTGGAGCGAAAAGCAGTCACGTCGGCCTGCAGAATGCGAGGGTGTTCCTCAAGGTCGTAACTATCGGTGAGCACGTACCGTGCGCCGTCCGCAAGACGTGAGGACTGGAACTCACTGAAGCAGGGCTGATACCGGCCACCGTCGAAGAAGTAGGGAAGATTGATGAGACCGTTGGGCAATTGCTCGAATTGGATTCGGGTGGATGGGGGAGCGTGACGGGTGACCCATTGGGCAGCGGCCAGTCGCGAGTCGGTCACGCTGAAGAGCCCGTCGTAGGCGGCATCGTAGGCGAGGGTGACAATGGCGACGGCAGTTACAAGTGCGAGACCGCCGCGCGCAATGCTCATGGCACGAGCACGTAGCAGGTCGCAAACGGCCCGGCCGGTGAAGGCGGCCAGCACGGGCAAGAGCGGCGCGCTATAACGCATGAATTTGGCGGGCGATAGAGTGACGAGCATAAAGTAGGCGAAAAGCCAGGCCAGCAGCACCCAGTCCGACCCGGTGCGGCGAATGATCGCCCACACCGTACCGGCCAGCATGGCGCCCGCGAGGGCAAATCCCACGCCGTATCCAAGTGGAAACCGAATGACGTAGAGCCAGGCCGGGCCAAATGCTGCCCAACGATCACCGTACTGAACGCTACTGTCCACGGTTCGGATGCGAAGGGTATGTTCGGTGGCGCTGATGAAGCTCGAGATGTGGACCAGCGCGTACACGTTGCTGACGGCGTAGGCGGCGAGTGCGGCTACGGCCGCGACTGCCAAGAACCGGGGATTCCGATTTTCAGTGTTGCCCCACCAGGCGACGCAGAGCGGGATAGCCAACAGCACCATGTGGTACTCGGACCCGATGCTCAATCCCAACAGTAACCCGGCCAATGCGAAGACTTTGATGTCGGGCGCTTCCGTAGCTCGAACGATGAGGTAGAGGGTACAGGTGAGTAAAAAGATGGTTGTTGAATCGGGCGTACCGAAATGTGCCAACTGTATGAGTAGTGCGGAGACGGAGGTAATACCTGCGGCCACCAGACCTGTTTGCTCGTCGTAGGCACGAGCGGCGAGCTTGTACACAACGAATATGGTGAGCGTCGAGAGGACCAGAGAGGTCGTGCGCCCGGCGATGACTGTCCATACAAACTCGGTATCGGCCTGGGGACCAAAGCTGTGAGCTGGAGTCAGAGCCTGCAGGGGAAGGAGCAGCCAATGCACAGCGTACGCGATGTACGGATACAGCGTGCCCCAGTCCAAGAAGCAGGCGGTCTTTGCATTTGGGCACGGATCGAGGTTGCCATTGGCCGTAAACCAGTGAAACAGCCAATAGATGGTCCATTCGTCGGGATGAGGTCGCCGGGATACGTCGGCGTCGTACAGGCCCCAGAACATCCCCCACGCGCGCAAGCCGAGTCCGAGGGTAAGAATCGAAGCGAGCAGCGCTTGCCGCCGCATCGGCGGGACGGACCCCCGGGGCACCGGACTTTACAGCCCGCGAACTAGGATGCCAAAGCCTTCTTTGAGGATTCTACGATCCATGAGCACGACGCTGCCGAGATACACGATCCCTCCGACCAACACGGAGGCAGCAAGTGTCACTATGTCGGGTGGATGTACAAGGCGCAAAAGCAATATTTCGACAACCACGGCCCCGGCCGACATTGCAATCGTTCCGATGATCGGTACGCTGGCAGCTCTCCACACTTCACGGGGTGAGACCTTCAGGATTCGGTCCGCCAAGACGAGCGCCGCCGGAAACTCCAACAGCTGCACGGGAATGTAGACAGAGGCCAGGGCGACGATGCCGATGTGGGCGCCTACGTACATGGCAGGAACCATGATTGCCAGCTTGACGGTGTTGTAGGCCCATACCAGCCACGGCTTACCGATGGATTTATATCCTTCGAAGAAAATGGACAGCATGGTCCGATTACCGGCGTAGAACGAAAGTAACGAGAGAACGATGAAGGAATCGCGATAATGCGTCCACTTCGAGCCGAGGAGCGGAACAATCACTACCGGAGCAACGACGGCCAGGAGGGCAGCGGCGGGAAACATCACTAGCCCCAGCTGCCGGATCGAGCGCAGGAGAGTCACGCGCAACATTGGCACGTTGTTCTGTAGGCGGCTCAGGGCGGGAAACACCATGCTGCTGGCAACCAGCGTGAACACGCTCGCGGCTATAAACGCAAGCTTCCAGGATGTCGTGTAAAAGCCGATGTCGTTGACATTACGGATGTACCGTCCGCCGATCAAGACATCGACATTTTGCGAAAGATACAAAATGGTGAGCCCCAGCCCGATCCACGCTCCGTAGCGAAAGAGCTTCCAGGCGATACTGGGGATCAGCCTGATCGAGGGACGGTAGGGGTACACGGCCCAAAGGAGGATTGCACCGGCGATCACCGACGTGAGCTCGCGCGCGATCAGCGCACCGGTTCCGAAGCCCCACACAGCGAAAAGCACGGCGATATCACCGGCGGCTATGACCTGGCCTAAAGGCGGGATCGAACGTGCCCGGAAGTCCATATCACGGAGTAACAGGTAGAAATGCACGGAGCCGACGGATGCAAAGATATAAGCAATCGAGAGCCACCGAATGATCGGTTCGATCACCGCGTGGTGATAGTACGAGACTGCTATCCAGTGCGCGATAACGTTGAGCGCGGCGGTGACGATCACGGCGAAGATCATGTTGAGCGTCCAGGCGGTGTCGGCGACGCTCTTGCTGACGGATCGCTCGTATACCAGCGCAGGGCCGGTACCAAAGTTCCGGAAGTTGTCCAGAAGCTTATACGGAGCCACCGCGAGGTCGTAGGATCCCGATACTCCCGGGCCAAGGAAACGCCTCAGACCGATGGTAAAAATCGGCCCGAAAAGTTTTGGTACCGCTGCCGCCCACAGGACCCAGAAGGCGCCGCCCTGGCCCGGGAGGCGTTGCAATAAACGCCCCGAAAGCGCTTGCAATCGGGGCATGGTAGCGGGTCTTTGGTCGAGTGTGACGGCCAGCCGTTCTTCTACGGTCATAACGTCCTTTGCTTCTACCATGATAGTAATGTGTGAGTTTGAGAGGCGTCTGAGAGCCAGGCTAGAGAAAGCGGTGAGTACTCGCGCGGATGCGCCGCCGGCGACACGGTGAGTCGTTGAATCGCCCGACGGCCGTGGCTCCGTTATCGATCCGGCTGCTCGGTATCCGGATCGATTGCTTCGATCTCAGTTCGCTGTTGGAGGCGGTTGGCCGCGCGGCCCGGCAGCGAATCCCGATCTCCGTAATGTACGTCAACGTGCACTGCATGAATCTCCTTCAAGGTGATGCCGAGTATCGGGAGGTGCTGGCCGCGAGCGACATAGTGTATTGCGACGGCACTGGAGTCCGTTTGGGGGCTCGGCTGGCGTGCCAACCGGTGCCGTCGCGCATGACCGGCGCCGACTGGATCGAGAACCTGTGTCATTACGCGATCGCGCACGATTTGTCATTGTTTCTCCTGGGAGGACCTCCCGGCGTAGCCGACTCGGCGGCCGATCGTCTGCGTTTCTCGCACCCCGGGATCGACATTCGGGGTGCGGCATCCGGGTATGAAGTTGGCAACGAGACCGTAGAAATGATCAACCGGTGCAAGCCGGACATTGCACTGGTGGGGATGGGATCACCCACGCAGGAAAAGTGGATAGCTCAGCATCGAGAAGAGCTCGACGTACCGGTGGTATGGGCGGTCGGCGCCCTCTTTGAATTCGTCACCGGCCGGATTCCTCGTGGACCCGCGTGGATGACGGAACACGGTTTCGAATGGATGTGCAGACTTGCAGTGGAACCTCGCAAACTGTGGAGACGTTACCTGATAGGAAACCCGAGATTCATAGCGCGCGTGCTTTTAGTCCACCGCCTGCATCGCTAGGATTTCTCACTTTGCATCGCGTCGGAGAGCACTCTGGCGACTTCCGCGCGGGAAAATTCGGGCGGTGGTAACTGGCCGGCTCGTAACATCTCACGCACCTGGGTTCCGCTGAGCGAAACACGTTGGCCGGCGTCGTGGGGGCACGTCTTTTCGGTTGCCATGTTTCCGCACGCCCGGCAGAAAAATGAGTTTTCAAAAAAGAGAGGCTGAATACCGAGGGAGCCGGCGTCGAAATCTGAAAAGATTCGCTGGGCATCGTAGGGGCCGTAGTAGTTGCCGACTCCGGCATGGTCGCGCCCCACGATGAAGTGCGTACAGCCAAAGTTTTTGCGGATAAGCGCGTGGAACACTGCTTCGCGTGGTCCTCCGTAGCGCATCGCCGCCGGATTGACGGCCAGCAATACGCGATCTTTGGGGTAGTAGTTTTCGAGCAGGACCTCATACGACCGCATGCGCACGTCGGCGGGGATATCGTCGGATTTAGTTTCGCCAACCAACGGGTGCAGCAGAAGTCCGTCGACGATTTCCATCGCGCACTTTTGCAGATACTCGTGTGCCCGATGTACCGGATTTCGAGTTTGAAAGCCGACGATGGTGCGCCATTCGCGCTCGGCAAATAATCGGCGCGTCTCGCGTGGGGGCAGCCGGTGTTTGGGAAATGTTTGATTCGGCAGCGCACCGAATACGCGAATGGGTCCGGAGATAAGCGTCGGATACTCGCGGTAGAGGGCAGCCACGCCCGGGTGAGCGTCGTCGGTGGTCGTGTAGACCTTCTCGGCCTCGGCTTGTTGGTCCCTGGAATACTGCTCCTCCACGTCCATAACGGCAATGGGAGTGCCGTTCCAGGCCAGGGCGATACGATTTCCGGGAGCGGCTCCCGCCCTGTCCTCTTCCGAGATCGAGAGAGTTACCGGAATCGTCCAGGGTAGGCCGTTAGCGAGGTGCATGGTGTCGACTACCGCGCGGTAATCCGCTTCACCCATGAACCCGAGCAGGGGGCTGTAGCCGCCGATTGCTATCATCTCGACGTCGGAAGCCTCGCGCGCGTTGAGCTCCCGTTGAAAGAGCGATGGCGCCAGGGCGGCGAGCGCTGATGACTCCGATTCGGAGGCGAATCCATCGACCAAAATACCGCCGTGCGGAACGGCACCGAAGTGAGGCGTGCTAGTTGTGTCGGTTGTCACGATTTACAGGTACCCCCAACCCTTTAGTTTGTCTTTGATCAACTGCTCTTCGTCTTCCGACAGGTAACTGTCGGCCGTTTTCTTTGATAAATCCATATCGACGGACTCGACCGCTCGGTCCGACTCTGCGAAGATTTCATTCAGGACCCGGCCGTCCATATCGGCCGGAACTGGCAACTCCATGGCGTGAAGAATAGTCGGCGGCATGTCGATCAGTTTCGCACCGTCCACTGTGACTCCGCGCCGCAACCCCGGCCCCGTTGCGAGCAAGATTCCTTTCTCATCGTGGGCGCCGGAGACCTGTACCAATTCGTCAAACGGGACATCGGTCACCAGCTGGCCCTGCGAGAACAACCCCTCTCGGTACAGATCGTGAAACCAGACGATGATGTCGGGGGCGCGATCCGTGAACGGTCCTTCGTACAGATCCTCTCGCTTATACACGCGCTGCACGATGACTTCGCCGGTGCGTGGATCCTTCAAGTTGCGCAAGGCTCCTATGATGGTCTCTCGAGTTTCCTCGTAACGTTCGGGTGGAACGATACCCTGCGGCTGACGGCCCTGTACGTTTATCACGATACCGGCGAGCGGCGAGCACTTCATGGGAAAGTGATAGGCCTGCGAGCGCGTAAAATCCACGCCCTGCAGACCGCGCCACATCTGGCGCAACTCGCCCTGGATCGACCGGGGAGCACGTCGCCGAAGCGCCGATCTGAGACGAGACGGCAACAATCTCTGATTGAGCGCGTAGACTTGCTGCCGCAGCGACTTCGAGCTGGACGGCGTGTACGGGGTGAGCAGCCCTCGTTCCGCCAGCCACACATTCAAATTGACCTGACGAGGCGGTGTGATGGCGCCACCGTGATCCGATATAACGAAGATGGTGTCATCCTCGCCAAGCGTTTCCAAGGTCTCACCCAGCGCTTCATCCATTTTTCGGTAGAAGCGATTGACGAGATCCCCCCACTGTTGGGTCGCTGCCTCATCAAAGGCCGGTGTGCGAGAGTCGGCAAACTTGATGAAGAAATGGTGAACGGGATCCGGGACGCGGTGCACAACCATGAACAGGTCGTGCTCACGCGTCAGCATGGATCGAATAAGCGACGACATACGATTCATCTGTTGATCGAGGCTGGCGACTTGCTGATCCACGGTGAGGGTTCGAAAATCCGGATCTTCATCGGGCTGAGTGGTCGAACCGACCGTCTGCCTGAGCTCGGGTGGATGGAACGACTCGGGCGTATCTCCTGGCGTCGGGAATCCGGACACCATCACACCGTTGATCGGCCAGGCGGGATAGGTCATTGGAACTCGCACGGCCGAAACGGTGCCGCCGAGCTCGCCCACGATATCGAAAATAGTCTGACCCGAAAAATAGCGTGAATTCGCGGTGCGACCGGCGTAGCTATAGCTGAGGGCGTCGTAGTCCTGGAACATAAAGACGCCGTGCTTACCGGAGTTCTTGCCGGTCATGAAGGTGACCCAGGCGGCGGCGCTCTGGAATGGCACGACGGAGGTCAGCTCCCCGGAGACGCCCTCGTCGATGAGCCGCTTGAAATTCGGCAGGTCACCGGCGGCCACAAGCGGCCGGATGAAGCGCCAGCTGGCACCGTCAAATCCCACGACGTGTACTTTTCTCACCGATCACTCACTTTCGCGGGCACACCGGAAGGCAGCCGATGGCACAACGTGACCCTGGAGATCACAGATCAATCACACATTTGCCGTCGACGTCGGATGGGCAGTCGACATTCGCCAGAGCGCAGGCGGTGGGTAAAACGTCGTGAACGGAGGCGTGTTCCACGGTGATCCGGTGATCCCGGACGAACAGAGTGGCGTTATCGTACTTGTGCATGCCGACCAGCTTGCCTCGGCCGGTCAGCGACGAGGAGTCAAACGTTCCCTTGATATCGTACCCATCGTGTGGCATGACCAGCAGATCGGGGGCGCGGTCGCGCCAGGGGCCGGCGTATATATCATCGGCCCGATATACCTGTTTCACGATGGGCGCGCCGGACTCGGGGTCGGTGAGTGACATCAGGCGTGCCGCGAGTTCGTCCGTGACGGAGCTCATGTTTTGTGGGGAAACTGTGCCGGACGGCTCTCGCCCGACTAGATTCACGTAGATGCGTCCCGGGTCCAGGCTGAAAGCCTGGGTTTCGGGGCGCATACTGTCCAGGCCTTTGTCCACTCCACCGTGGAAGCACAAGAATCCCTGCTCCTCCAACCAGACGTTGAGATACACCTCTTTGGTGAGACTGGTAAATCCGTGATCGCTCAAGATGATCAATCGATCGTCATCGTGGAGCTGGGAGATAATGCGTCCCGCGATTTCGTCGATCTGTCGATACGCGTCGAGGAAGACCGGGCCGTAGGTGGAATCTTCTGACTCCATGTACTGCCACATGAAGTGATGAAGGCGATCAGTTTCCATGAAGACGACCATGAAAAATTCCCACGGCTCGGACTTCATCAAGTGCAGCACGGCCTCCGCCCGCTTCTCGGCGGTAAAACTGAAATCTTTGGCAAACGCGTCGAGGGACTGCCGAGCCGCCCACGGGTCTATGTCGATGCGATAGTCCATTGATTCGAGCGTCGGAAAAAGGGAGCTGGGATAGACGGCCTTGCTCAGTGCAGGGGCGAGAAAATCCGAGATGACGACGCCGTCGATTACCTGAGGGGGATAGCTCAGAGGAACGTTAATGGCAACCGAATGCCGACCGGCAGCGCTCATGAGCTGCCAGATGGTTTGGGCTTTGGTGTGCCCCGAGGTCATAACTTCCATCGTGTTGGTGCCCGGTTTACGGTCGACGAATCCATAGATTCCGTGTTTACCGGGGTTCATTCCGGTGTTGATCGAGGTCCAGGCAACCGCCGACACGTCGGGAAGTGAAGAATTCATTTCGACCGCCGAGCCCTGCTCGAACACTCTGGCCAGATTTGGCAAGTCACCGGCGGCCATGAGGCGAGTGAGGAGGGGCAAAGGGGATCCGTCGAGCCCGAGAACGAACAATCTCGGTCGGGATCCAGCGCGGACAAATTGCATGGCGTTACGTGGCCACCCTTATGAAGTCTGAAGTAATTTCGTGGCATCTGGTGAGAGGGCAGACCCGCGCTGCGCCGGCCACATGGCCGTCGGCAGAGGCCCACGGTCCGATTATCCGCATTTTCCGAGTGGCGGGACAACCCTGAGCGAGGAGCGCCGGTATTGGCCCGCAAATCCCCTCGTGCCGCTTCACTTAAAATGCGGGAGTTGACAGGAATGACTCGCACGTTCGAAGATGTTCCGTTTTACTCAAACACGAGGGCGAAGGAGAACCAATGACCACACGAGTAGCCATAAACGGCTTTGGCCGTATCGGCCGCCAGGCATTCAAGGTTGCGATCGAGCGGCCCGAACTGGAAGTGGTGGCGATCAACGACATCGGCGATGTCGCGAACATGGCATACCTGCTGAAATACGACTCGGTGCACAGGTCGGACGATCGGGATGTACGGTCGGAGGGGAATTCACTGGTCGTTCGAGGGAAGACGTATCCGGTTCTCAGTGTGCGGGTGCCGACCGAGCTTCCCTGGAAAGACATGAATGTGGACGTGGTCATCGAATCCACAGGACGATTCACGAAGCGAGAGCAGGCGGAAGCGCATCTGCAGGCCGGCGCAAAATCGGTTGTCATCTCGGCTCCGGCGAGTGGCGCGCCGGCGTTCGTGCTCGGCGTCAATGACGGAAAGTATGACTCGGAGACGGACACAATTATTTCAAATGCGTCGTGCACCACGAACTCCATTACGCCCGTCATGGCAATACTGGACGAAAAATTCGGCGTTTTGAAGGCACTCATGACGACCGTGCATTCGTACACTGCCGATCAGCGATTGGTGGACAGCCCGCATGACGACTGGCGCCGGGGCCGGGCGGCGGCGCAGAACATCGTTCCCACCAGCACGGGTGCAGCGCGTGCGTCGGCGGAGGCACTGCCGCAACTAAAGGGAATTTTTGATGGTGTGTCGCTGCGAGTGCCGACGCTCGACGTGTCGCTGTCGGACCTGACCGTACTGCTCGGCAAAAAAACGACCGCCGAAGAGATCAACGCTGCTTTCAAGGAAGCGGCCGAAAGTGACCGCTTTGCCGGAATTCTCACGGTCACGGACGAACCGTTGGTGTCCGCGGACTTCGTGGGCAATCCAGCCTCCTGCATCGTCGATCTGGAATTGACACAGGTGGTCGACGGGGACTTTGTAAAAGTTTTCGCCTGGTACGACAACGAATGGGGCTACTCGAATCGGCTGGTCGAGGAAGTGATCATGGTGGGAAAGAGCCTCGACCGTCAACCGGTGGGAGCAACCTCGTAACGCGGGAAACAAACCGGTGACTTCCGAAATCTCGACAGTATTCATGGGCAGCGAGAATTTCTCGCTGCCCATTCTGCGCGCTTTGGACCGGGCGTCGGACGAAGGACGCATTCAGCTTCGGGCGGTCGTGACGCAACCCGACCGGCCGGCGGGGCGGGGGCGGCGTCTCACATCGACCCCGGTGAAGTCGTACGCGCAGGAACGGGGAATCCCGGTGTTACAGCCGCCGAAAGTGCGGGACGCCGAGAGCGTCCGAGATATTTTGTCGCTTGAACCAGATCTCCTGGTGGTGGCGTCGTTCGGTCAGATCATTCCCAAGGCCCTCCTCGACCCACCGACTCATGGCTGTCTGAATCTGCATCCTTCGCTGCTTCCCCGGTATCGCGGCGCGTCGCCGATCTCCTCCCCGATTCTGGCCGGCGACACAGAGACGGGAACATCGCTGATGGTGATGGTTCCGAAGATGGACGCCGGCCCGGTACTGGCGCAGGAGCGCACGGTGATAGGGGCGCATGAAACCGCCGGTGAACTGGAACAACGGCTGGCCGTCATGAGCGCAGATCTTCTTATGAAGCATCTCGACGCATGGTGCCGGGGCGAGATACGCGGACAACCACAGGTAGAAGAGGCGGCCACGTACACCTCTCGGCTGGAGAAGTCGGACGGCCGGGTGGACTGGTCTGAACCGGCAACCGCGATCGAGCGACGCGTGCGGGCGTTTGACCCGTGGCCCGGCACGTTCACGGTATGGGACGGGCAACCGGTCAAGCTGTTGAGGGCCCACGTGGCTCCGGGCGCGCTTCGTCCGGGAGAGACAAGCGTTGATTCGGAGGGCCAGTTGTTGGTGGGCACCGGTCACGATCTGCTGGTGGTGGAGACGATGCAGCTCGCCGGAGGCCGGCCGCTGCCCTCGGCAGCCGTGTTGCAGGGCCACGCCGGTTTAGCGGGGGCACTGCTGGGAGATGCGAGCCAGTGGTCATAGGGGTGGTGCGAGCGGAGCTTCACATGCAGGGAACTCATTCGCTGAAGGATAAACGTAGCATCGTGAGATCGGTGATAGCGCACGCGCAGCACCGATTTCAGGTGAGTGTCGCCGAAGTCGGGCGTAACGACCATTGGAACTTCGCGGTGTTAGGCTTCGCGTGCGTCTCCGGCGATACATCGCACGTTGACTCCGTGGTATCGAGCATCGTGCGCTATCTGGACGGACTGCCGTTCGAAGCAGATCTTTTGAACGTACAAACCGAGGTCATTCACTTTCCGTGAAGTGGCCCGGAGTGGAACCCGTCACGTGCCGCGCCATGACGCTGCGAGAAGTTCGTGCAGCGAAGCCGATCGCGAGTGGCTACCGTTCCGAAAGGGTGTTTGAACTGGAACGAGCTCACGGCGAAGATCGGGTGACCTGGACGCTGCGGGAGAAGTCGCTGGAGAGAGCTCTGAACAAGGTGTACGACAGCGGATCGGTGGACGAGTGGCTGCCTCTGTATACGGAATCAGCGGGCCCGGATGCGTTTCAATTCGTGGGAGCCTATGAAGGAGAAGATCTGATCGGGCTCGCTACCTGGACGCGTACCGAATGGAACAACTCGTTATGGCTGGCCGATATCCGCGTCCGTCCGGAACGGCGGCGGCGAGGAGCAGGCAGTGGGCTGCTGACGCATTTACGGGGGGAAGCAACGGCAAGGAAGTGCCGAGGCATCCGCGTCGAAACGCAGACCACGAACTATGCCGCTGTGAGCTTTTACCTGTCGCACGGATTTCGGATCGCGGGATTCGACGACCACCTGTATACGAATCTCGATTACCGCGCCGGTGAAGTTGCGCTTTTCCTGTACTGGGAAAATTCCTGAGAGACGCCGGTCAACCCGATCTGAGGGCAACTTTCATGGCGACCTCGATCGCGTGGGCGAACTCGACGGCCGATAGATATATGTGGGTGGGGTAGACGTGCCCGGACTCGGCCGCCGCGCTGCGAGCGGCCTCGAGGGCCTTTACACCGGCGCGCGCATGCCGCAGCGCCTCGTCCAATTTTTCTGCTTCGTCCATGCTCCGACCCTCCCTCCCGCGACGGGCCTGCCACGGCCGCATCGATCGATTGTGAAACTTCCGATCAGGTGATCGCAAAAGGCCATTCCATTCAGGCCCGTATCGAAACCTTCGTGGCTGCGGGCCCACGCGGGATTGGCCCTTGTTAGCATGGAATGCTTCCATCTGCCGATAACTGCTTACTACCAGGAGGACCTATGGTCACCAGCGTACAGGACCAAAAAATCACTTACGTCACCATGAGTGTGGATCAGCTGGAAGCTTTCAACGCGGAGTACGAAAAGGCACTGGCGCAGGTTACGTCGGAGCTTGGTAAGGAGTATTCGGCGTATATCGATAATGAGCCGGTAACCGGCATCACGGAACGGTTCGACGATCGCAGCCCAAGCGACCTCGCGGTTTCCCTCGGGTCGTTTCCACAGTGCAAGCCGCAGCACGCCGAAGCCGCCGTCCAGGCGGCACGGAAGGCGTTCGGGGTCTGGTCGAGGACGCCCTGGAAAGAGCGGTTGGTCATCATGCGAAGGGCGGCGGAGATCTTTCGAGAGCGAAAGTTCACGATCGCCGCGTGGATCACGGTCGAAGCCGGCAAATCGAGGCTCGAGGCGATGGGAGAGGTCGAGGAAGCGGCCGATCTCATCGAGACGTACGCCGATCAGATGGAGCAGCACGACGGCTTCGTGATCAAGCTCGGTCAGCTCTCGCCCCAGGAAGTGAATTACAGTCGCCTGCGCCCGTACGGAGTATGGGTGGTGATTTCCCCGTTCAATTTCCCGGTGGCCTTGACGACAGGCATGCTGGCCGGCGCGCTGATCGCGGGCAATACCGCGGTATTCAAGCCGTCCGAACAGACCCCGCTCACCGGAGTGAAAGTGTTTGAGTGTCTTCGGGACGCCGGACTTCCCCCGGGAGCAATCAACTTGCTCATGGGCGAGGGAAACGGAATCGGGGAGGCGCTCTCCGGACATCCCGATGTGGATGGCATCGCGTTCACGGGATCGGCGGCAGTGGGAACACGCATTTATCACGAGTTCAGCGCGGAGCGCCCACGCCCCTGCATCGCCGAGATGGGAGGGAAGAATCCCGTTATCGTCAGCGAGCACGCAGATCTTGATAAGGCAGTGGAGGGAACCGCGCGCGCCGCGTTCGGATTCAGCGGGCAAAAATGCAGCGCGGCTTCACGGGTCTACGTGCACCGCGCGGTCGCGGAGGAATTCAGGAACAGGCTGGTAGCGCGTACGAAGGAGCTAACCGTCGGCGACCCGTCCAAATCGGACGTGTTCACCGGTCCGGTCATCAATCGAGGGGCGTACGAGCGATTCCAGGAAGTCTGCAAGCGCGCCGCGCGCGACGGCGAAGTGCTCATCGGAGGCCAGACCTTGAAAGGACCGGACGGCTCCGACGGGTACTACTGCGCACCGACCATTGCGGTTTTGCCCAAGGACCATCCGTACTTTTTCGAGGAACTCTTCGTCCCGTTTCTAGCGATGGCGGAAGTGGAAAGTTTCGACGAGGCCATGAGCCTGGCCAACGATTCCGTGTTCGGGCTCACCGGCGGAGTCTTTACGGAGAACGAGGATGAAGCGTCGCGCTTCCTCGACGAGATCGAAGTCGGCGTGGCGTACGTTAACCGGCGGAGCGGGGCCACCACGGGAGCGTGGCCCGGCATACAGTCGTTCGGGGGCTGGAAAATGAGTGGGTCGACCGGCAAATCCGCGCTCGGCCCGTACTACGTACAGCAGTTCATGCGAGAACAAACACAGACGGTTGTCCGGGACTAGGCGCGTTCCAGCTCGATTTCGCTCACCCGGGAGCTCATCGATGCGAAAAGCGCGGACGTCGGGGTGCTCGGCGTCCGCCAGCGACACGATGACGTACAGGGCGTCGGGGTAAAAGGCGAGACTGATGTCGGTTTGGGACGGGTAGGCGCGCGTGTGGGTATGCGAATGGTAGATCGCGCCCAGGTCCCAGCCGCGATCGTCCATCTCGGTAAAGGCGTCGAGTTGCTGCTTCGAGTCCATACGGTACGTGACGGGGCTGGGATCGGAGCTTTCGATGGGGTAGACACGCACCGCGCGGCCGTTCTCGGAGGCTATCAAGCCACAGACCTCGTTGGGAAATCCCTGGCGAGCATGTGCCACCAGCTCGTCGATCAGAGCGCCGGGAACTACCACAGAAACGCGCTCTCCAGACCGGCTTCCAGGGAGGATACCTCGGCGGTCCATAGATCGCCACTCAGATACTTCCAGCCTCCGTCGGGAAGCAGGGCCACGATGGTACCCTCGCTGCATCCGGTCGGCGTAACGCAGGGCGGCCTGGACAATTGCGCCGGACGAGACGCCGGCAAAGATGCCTTCTTCGGACGCCAGCCGGCGCATGCCGACTACCGCGTCCTGGTTCGTGACGAGGTACTTCCCGTCGAGCACACTGGAGTCGAGGATCGGGGGAATATAGCCCTCCGCCAGACTACGCAGGCCCTGTACGAGATCTCCGGGATGAGGCTCCGCGGCGATTATCTTGACGTTCGGCCGCTCCTCCTTGAGACGCCGCCCCACGCCGGTGAGCGTGCCGCCCGTTCCCAGGCCGGCCACGAAAGCATCGACTTCAGGGACGTCCCGTAGAATTTCCACCGCGGTGGTCTCGTAGTGCGCCCGCGGGTTCGCGGCATTGGCGTATTGATTCAGCACCCAGTAGTGCTGTTCTCGATCGAGCTCGCGGGCCACGGCGATCGCGCCGTTCGTACCCAGCTCGGCAGGTGAGTCGATGATCTCGGCTCCAAAAATCTCCAGGAGCTTTCTTCGCTCGGGAGTGACGTTCGAGGGCATCACGGTGACGACGCGATATCCCTTGACGCGGCTCACCATGGCAAGCGCTATACCGGTGTTGCCGCTGGTCGGCTCGAGGAGGATGTAGTCGGGAGAATCGGCGCGCGACTCGAACTCTTTGACGAGATAGTTTGCCACGCGGTCCTTGACGCTTCCGCTGGGGTTTGCGCCTTCGAGCTTGGCCAGAATGCGGACGTTGGGGTTGCTATTCAGCCGCCGCAGCTCGACGACCGGCGTGTTGCCGATGACATCGAGGACGCTGGCGCCGACCACGGAGTGTCGCGCCCACTCGGCTCGTACTTCGGTTGATTGCATAGGTGTAGGCTAGCCACCCGCCATGGCGGGCAGGATAACGATGGTGTCGCGTTCCCCGGCCGGTGTTGCGAGCTTCTGAAGGAACTGGATGTCTTCGTCGTTCAAGTACACGTTGACGTACTTCTGTAGCTCACCGCCCTCGAAGAGCTGCTCGCGCAGTCCGGGGTAGGTCGACGTCAATTCATCGAGGACCGCACCGACAGTGTCGCCGGTGGCTTCGATTTCGCGGGAGCCGCCGGTATGCGCTCGCAGCACAGGTGGAATCCGTACGTTACTCACTTAAATTTTCTCCTTCGCAGTGGTCCACATTCGATTAGCTGACGGCCACCGTTTCGGCCGCCCGCCGAGACTCGACGGCCGCATCGCCGCAGACCGGGCAGTGTGGGTCACGGCGGACCCGCAGTTCAAGAAACGAGCCAGCCAGCGCGTCAAACATAAGCAGTCGACCGATTAGCGGCTCGCCAATACCAAGAATGAGCTTGATGACCTCATTTGCTTGTAGAAGACCCATTACCCCGGGAAGCACGCCCAGGACACCAGCCTCACCTCAGGTCGGCGCGAGGGACGGGGGCGGCGGTTCTGGGTACACGCACTTGTAACAGGGCCCGGCAGGTGGGTTAAAGACGCTTAGCTGTCCGTCAAAACTGAGGATACTGGCCGAAACATTGGGTTTGTTCTGCACAACACAGGTTTCGTTGATCATATACCTAGTATCGAAATTGTCAGTGCCGTCAACCACGATATCGTACTGACTGATAATGTCCGCGACATTCTCCGGAACCAGGCGCGTCTCATAGCCGATCACGTCCACTTCCGGGTTGAGAGCGTTGAGTGTTTGTTTCGCGGACTCCACCTTGAGCATGCCGACCCGCTCGGTGGTGTGCAGAATTTGCCGCTGCAGGTTGCTCTCGTCGACTACGTCGGAATCGACAATGCCGATCGTTCCTATTCCCGCGGCTGCCAGATACAGTGCCGTAGGGGAACCAAGGCCTCCCGCACCAACCAACAAGACCCTGGCGTCGAGAAGCTTTAGCTGTCCCTCTTCACCGACCTCGGGAATTAAAACATGACGGCTATATCGCGCCATCTGTTCGGAGGAAAGCGTGCGAGGAATTACGAAGGGTAGGCCTTCATCTTTCCAGCGGCCGAAGCCACCGGTCATCGAGCTGACGTTGGTGTACCCCATGTCCTGCAGAGTTCGTGCGGCGAGTACGGAGCGCGTGCCGCCGGCACAGTACAGGACAACCGGCGCATCTTTGTCCTTGACGACGTTTTCGATCCGGAGCTCCAGGTAGCCGCGTGGAACGTGAGTTGCACCGGGTATGTGTCCCTCGTCCCATTCCACCTTTTCACGGACGTCGATGACGTTCGCTTCGCCATCATTGCCGAGTTCGGAGACAGACTTGGGCTCGGTCTGCTCGACGCGCGACTTCGCGTCGGAAAATAATTTCTCGAACGAGCTCAAACCGGCTGGACCTTCCCTCGAAATGCAACTGTATAGAAGTTAACTCTATTGTAAGCCAGCCCAAGCCCACAGCCCTACTCGCGCGTCTGTTTCCCGCTGCTTCTGGTCGAAAACCTCGAAGACACGCCGGCCAGGACTTCGCGATTCCCGACGATATCCCAGGCAAACGGAAGAGGCGCACTTCGGTTCTTGAAATAGGTGGAGACTATCGTCAAATCGGGCGAGAGAACCGCCAGGTCCTTCACCCTCGGGTCGTCAGTGTAGAGGCAAGTGTGATTTTCGTACCACGAGCGCAACTCGTATTTCAACGACCGTGACCTCCGACTGCATTGAGCTAGAACTTCTGTACTATTATAAACGAACGGAATGAGGCGTGCCGCTGCTCTCGACGTTGTGATACGCGCCTGCAGGTCGAACGCCATCACAGAACGGCATAGAGCGCCAGCACGGTTGCGAGGGCCGTGCAGACGATGGCGGGAGCCACCAAGCGAAAGATTAGCACGTACAGGGAACGTTGTTTCGGGAAGCGCAGCGAGGCCCATAGAGCGGCCGTACCGAGGCCGAGTGACAGGACGGCGATGGCGGCACCGGCGGGCGATCGCAGCAACACGCTCAACGCCAGAGCGGTACCAGCTCCGGCGAGTGAAACGGTCAGCACGAGGCGCACGGAATTCCGCGTCCCAAGGAGTACGGCGAGACCCCGCTGGCCCAGGGATCGGTCGCTATCGGAGTCGGGGAGGGCATTCGCCACATTGGCGGCGAGCAAGAGGCAGGCGCCAGGAGGATACAAGAGCAGGAGATGTGGTGACAGGGCACCAACGGCGTTCCAGATCCAGGTGACCAGCGAGAGGAAGCTGACGACGTAGCACAGAGGGCTGAACGGCGTGCGTTTCAGCCGGAGATCGTAGGCGACGCCTGAGGCCAGGCCGACCGCAGCCAGGCAGAGCGAAGCCGCGCCGAACGTCGCCGCCAGAACCAGGCAGGCAAGAATTCCCGCGGCCGTCATGGCGAGAGCGACCTCAGGGACGATTATTCCGCTTGCCAGCGGCTTCGTGGGCTGGGTAATCGCGTCGTCGGATCGGTCGACGTAGTCGTTGAGCGAGCCGACTGCAATCTGTGAGCCGGCCACGACGCCCGCGCCACGCAGAAGAACGTCAAGCGGCGGGATACCGTGATGAGCCACGGCAATGAGGAGGGTCGATGCGATGACGACGGTTACGGACGGAAAGACGTGGATGAGGCGCATCGCCGCGGCCAGCGTGTCGAGAGAGGTGGCATCGCGGTCAGTCGCGCGGGCTCGCACAGCCGGCACGGGTCAATAGATCCGGTGAACGCCGAAGATGTCCGTGGGGAGGACGCCAATATGGGACAGCACAGACCAGAGGGTGAGCGTCACGATCGCCGAGGCGACCCCGACAAGCGCACCGGCGGCGACGTCCAGCGGATAGTGTACTCCGACGTAGACGCGTGAGTAGGCCACGGCAGTCGCCATTGCTAAAAATACGATGGCTGCCGCGGGATAGGCGATGGCGAGCGGAACGGCGGCGGCCCATGATGAGCCGGCGTGTCCGGACGGCCAGGAATGCGGATCGGGAGCGCGAATCAGCAAGAATTTCACCCTGCCGGGGCCACGACGCGCATACGGACGATCTCGCGAAATAGCAGGCTTGAGTACGAGGTTGATGACTGTTTCCGCGACGAGCAAGGCACAAAAACTGACCGTGGCGGCGGCACGTCCAGTGCTGCCGCCGAAAGCGAACAGTACCACGGCGATGCAGACCCAAACGGCGCCCTTGGTACCGCATTGCGTGACGAAGATCATGGGGCCGTTCGCCCACGACGCTCGCAGTTTCCTGTGGGAGACTAGGTACAGCCGGCGATCCCAATGAATAAATCTATTTCTCGGCATGTATCGTCATCACTTTGTCTCCGGTTCGTGGCACGATTCAATCGTAGTGCCGACCGGCTACAGCATCAAAAGCAGCATATTCACTGAACCGTAGGGACTTCAGGAGGGAGCGCCATGAGCGACGCGGTCTACGTCACGTTGAGGCAGGAGGCAGGTGTGTATACGATCGTATTGCTCGACGCGGACCAGCACGCGGTCGGGTATGGCTACAAGGGGCCGACGCAACGGCGCGCGGAACAGGACCTTAAGTACTGGAAACGGGACAAAGGGCTAGAAGAGATGCCTGCGTAGCACACCGCGCCACAGCTTCATATCCGCATAGCTGCCATATCTGCGGCCGAGAAAGAGGCCGGGGAAGTCATTCCGCCTCAAGGCAGAGTCGCTCGCCGCCCACGGTGGTCTCGTGCGTCAAGACGAGGCTCGCACGCATGCGCTCCTTAAAGTAGTACACGTCTTCGGGAAGGATCATGTCTTCACACCGGTCGACGTTAGCGTCGTGGGAGATCGCCTCGAGGAAGTCGACAGCCCGCCCGTAGAGAACGGCCTTCAGAGGGAACTTCCAGTAGTTTTCGATGAAGATCTTCGTGGCATTGTGAAGGTCCCAGAACGCGTAGATGTCGCCCCACGCCCGTAGCTTGACCAGCAGCGGGTCTTCACCGATCAGCTGTGCGTGCTTCAAGGTGTCCCACAGATAGCCCGTGTAGCAGACCTCATCACCTTGGGGACCACTGTCCGCGATGAGCCGGTAGAAGTAGTCGGACGTCGTATCGACGAATCGATCGATGTACCGCTCTCTCAGGCGCTCGGCCTCATAACCCTCAATGATCCTGATGCGCTGCTTGAACTCCTCGACGGAGAGTTGGAGCACGGTCTGGTCGTCATCGGTGGTCATAGCGATAGATTGGCTTGAGTTGCCGCAGAACAGCGTTTGACTTCCCGTTTGTAGGTCGGGAGTCGGACGTCCTGCAGCCATTCTCGATCCCCGAATTCCCAGAGTGGGAGCTGTGGCGATCGATACTCCGTCCTGAAGAGCTGTCGCGGCAAGATGCCTCTCAGATTTCGCTGATCTGGCTCGTATTCTACGCTGTACTGCGTTAGCGGCTCGTCCGAGAACTCGAGAAGGAGCGTCTCGCCGTACAACCAGATGGGTGCCCGCTTCCCAGCGAGGACATGTTCACCGCAGATCCGCCAGTGGAGGAAACGCACAAAACCCAGCGCATCCAGCGTCCGACTGTCCCACCTTTGGCGAACGTTGTCCACCCCGGTCTTTCGGCGACGCAGGTAGCGCCGGACGTTTCTGCTTCCGTAGCCTTGAACTCCGGTGACTCGATCGGGTCGCAGGCGTGGTGGTCTTCGCAACCTTTGCTTCACCGCTCCCGCCGGTTGTTGTTCAGCTCTCCTCCGCGCATATATCGGAGTCTACCGAGCTTGTGACCCGCACCACACGTTGGCCACTGACTCACACTGCTTCACGGCGCCGATCGTTCGACCGTGGACGTTGGGAGCAGAAGAACAATCACACCGATAGCTGCCATCCCGGCAGTGCCGATGGCAAGCGATGCGACCCCCCGGCTGGGCGCGGAGACGATGCCCGGCGCCGCGATCACAATCGTTCCACCGAGAGTGACGACCCCGAGCCAGCGACCCCAACTCTTCTCTAGCCAGATACCCACAAGCGCTGCCGCGGCTGCTGCCGCGAGGAACACTCCGATTACGATGACCGGCACGGGCAGCGGTGTGGCAAGTGTTGCCACATTGGATAGCGCTCCCAGGGCGATGATGATTCCACCGGCGACGACAGTGGGTGGTCGTGGGTGCCTCGTTGTCTCCGTTGTCATTCGATACCTCCTTGAATCAGTTAGTTGTTCGCCGTACGGGTAGGGCGCCGAGTTCAGGGGAGAGGTCCCACTGCGGATCCGTGGAGCGCCATACGGTCACTGCGACTGCCGCGAAACCAGCGGCGACCATGACGTAGGAGGCGGCGTCCAGGGGATGACTAGCTGAGGACTAAGAACGCAATCGGATGCAGGATCGTGCCGGCGATGACGGCTATACCAGCCCATGCCGGCGTCAGCCGGGCACGGAGCATCGCGATACCAAGGACCAGCATGCCGAGGATATGGCCGGCGATGAAGATCGACGACATCAGGCCAATCCCGACAGTGTTGTTGTAGGCGTCGTACAATGCAGCGCCTGAGGCGAGGTTCTGCTTCGCGATCTCTCCCGTGAGGGCATCGGACGCGCTCAACATCGGTACCATCATCCAGCCGGCAACCGCGATGACACCGCCAATCGCGGCAAGAATCGGGGTCCGGCGAGAGATGAGGCGAACCACACATAGCGTGGCGAACACCATCGCTATGCCACCCAGCGGCCCAAGTACCTGGATCGCCTGCTGGGCATCGGGGTGCGCCCGTACTGCCGCCAGGGTCTGTGACGTGTCCGTCCCGTACGACACGAGCGCACGCAGTGCAGCGATTAGAAGC
The DNA here is from genome assembly GCA_963737125.1 of uncultured Chloroflexia bacterium. Taxonomy (GTDB): domain Bacteria; phylum Chloroflexota; class UBA5177; order UBA5177; family UBA5177; genus JANWJD01. The sequence goes on from CAVTRL010000001.1 coordinate 1,715,016, forward strand.
GGTCCCGCTATCAACGCTACTGCCGCCAGGGACCGTCTGGCTAACCGCAGCTCCGTGACCCTGTGCACTACTGGAGTCGAGACTGTTGCTTGCATATCCGTGACCTCCGTCTCCTGAGTTGCCTTGAATGTCGGCTCGGCGTTCAGTATCAGTCACGCCGTATCCCCGGCACATGAGGTCGCCGCCACGACTCGGTCGGGAAAATTGCCCGTCAAAAGCGGGAACGGGCACCCTACCGGGCGGGAAGTCTGAAGAATTACACTATCGGTCATGAATACTCCGGCCCGAGCGGGGGCGAAGATCACTCTGGCTTCGGCGCTTGCCGTGGTGACGATGCTGTGCGCCGCTGCAACCCTTGTGCTCCGAACCGTGGCCAGGTTGCCGCCTGGAGTGCAAACCGACTACCAGACTTTCAATGTGCTCACAGCGGTGGCATTTGGGTGTGCCGGCCTCATCGTCGTCCGCCACGATCAGCGCAATCCCATTGGCTGGCTGTTCATTCTGGGCGGTCTTGGCAACGGCCTTGCCGGACTGGGGCCGCTCTACGCGTATCTCGCGCTGGTCCGCTATCCAGGTACGCTTCCCGGCGGCGACATTGGAGTGTGGTTACTGTACTGGGCGTGGATCCCGCTCCCAATCAGCATTCTTTTCACCCTTGCCCTCTTCCCTGAGGGGCGACCGTTGACTCCTCGCTGGCAACCACTGGTCTGGGTTATGGCCGTGGCCGGCCCCCTATGGGCGCTCAGTGCTGCCACCAGCCCCTTTGACCCTTCCGGCGTTCCGAAGTGGATGGCGTCCCGGACCAATCCCTTCGCGGTACCCCTGGCTGGCGCCCTATGGGGACCCGTAACGGCCGTGATGATGGTTTCCGGTCTGCTAGCTGCGACGTCACTGATCCTGCGCTTTCGCAGGTCTCGGGGGGACGAGCGTCAGCAACTGAAGTGGTTGACCCTGTTGGCGGTACCCATCGTTGTCACGTTTCTCGCCCTCGGTCCCGTCAACCTGGGCGCAGTGACGGTGCTGGTCTCGACCATCGCCGTCATCCTGTTCGTGGCGCCCATACTTCTTGCCATTACCCGGTACCGCCTCTACGACGTCGACCTGGTGATCAACCGCGCGCTCGTCTACGGAGGTCTCAGCATCCTTCTAGTCGCTACCTATATGGCCCTGGTCGGTGCCCTGGCGCGCCTTGCCGGCCGGGATCAAACCATGCTCGTGCAAGCGATAACCACGGTCGCCGTCGCGCTGTGCGCTCTCTCATTTCGCCAGGCGATGCAGACTCTGGTTAATCGATTGCTGTACGGCAAGCGCCGAGAGCCAATGGGCCTCGTCGACGCGCTCGGAAAGCAGCTCGAAGCCGCGGGTTCGGCCGGCGACCTGTTGCACGAGGTGGTGGAGGAATTGGCCGTCAGCCTCAAGCTCCAGGGGCTTGCCGTGGTGTCGCCCGCGGGCCGCGTGGAGGCCGGTACAGGCACGCGCGGCAAGGGTGAGGCGAGTGTGAACCTGGTTCACCTGGGGGAGTTGATCGGAACGCTGGTGGCAACACCGCGTAGCGGAGACGCGCTTTCGTCGAGGGATATCCGCCTGCTGGAGCGACTGTCGCCGCAGCTCGCAGTCGCGCTACGCGTGTCCGCGTTGAACCAGGCTCTCCAGGGCTCTCGGGAACGGCTGGTAACAGCGCTGGAAGAGGAGCGGAGGCGACTTCGGCGAGACCTGCACGACGGCCTGGGCCCCGTGTTGACGGCGGCCGGCCTGCGCGCCGACGCGGCACGCAACCTTCTTGGACGCCAGCCGGCGGCAGCCGATACGCTGTTGGCCGAGCTGCGCCAGGAACTCACGACGGCCGTTGACGAGGTTCGCCGCCTGGTCTACGGTCTCCGCCCGCCGGCCCTGGATGAACTGGGCCTGGCCGGTGCACTCCGAGACCAGGCGAACACACTGGTCCATGCCACCCGACGCCACGGGGACGGCATGCGTGTGGATGTCCGCGCACCGGAAGGGCTCCAGCCGCTGCCGGCGGCCGTCGAGGTAGCCGCATTCCGGATCGCGCTTGAAGCGCTCACCAACGCCGTTCGCCACGCGGGAGCCCGACACTGTGTGATCGACCTCTCGGTGAATGGAGCGTTGCAGATCGAGGTCCAGGATGACGGCGCCGGCCTGGGGGCAACGATTTCACCTGGGTTCGGTCTCACCTCGATGCGAGAGCGCGTCGCCGAACTGGGTGGCAGCCTTGAGGTGACATCGGTACAGAACGAAGGAACGTGCATCGTCGCACGCCTCCCGCTGGAGACGAGACCGGCATGATCAGGGTGATGGTGGTGGATGACCATCCGCTGATCCGCAGCGCGATGCGCGCACTCTTAGGCTCCATCGACGACATCGACATGTGTGGTGAAGCGGCGTCCGGCAGCGAGGCCGTAGAGGTAGCCCGGGTCGCACGTCCCGATGTGGTCGTCATGGATCTGGAGATGGACGGCATGGATGGATTCGAGGCGACACGCCGGCTGATAGCGGAAACGCCAGGCATTGCCATCCTGGTGCTGACTATGCACGAGAACGACGAGGCAGTGTTTTCGGCGATGCGCTCCGGGGCACGAGGCTATCTCCTGAAAGGCGCACAGCAGGAGGAGATCCTGCGCGCGATCCGAGCGGTCGCCGGTGGCGAGGCGATCTTTGGTCCAAGCGTGGGGCGTCGTGTGCTGCAGCACTTCGCGTCTGGGCCTCACCCGGCCGGCCCGTTTCCAGAGCTCACGGCGCGAGAGCGGGAGATACTCGGCATGATGGCCTCAGGCGCCTCAAACGGAGAGATTGCACGCACGCTCGTCCTCAGTCCCAAGACCGTCAGCAACAACGTCTCGGTCATCCTCGACAAGCTCCAGGTGACAGATCGAGCGAAGGCCATCGTTCGAGCCCGTCAGGCCGGGCTCGGAGGCGAGGGCCTCTGAGCGATGGTGATTTGACCACGTTCGGGCCTCGAGTCCTTTCCCGAGAAACCGTCTCACGATCAATGTCGCACCGGATGAGTGGCGTTTTGGATACGTGAGACGCGACACGGATATTTCCCGCATTCGGAGATCTGGAGCGCTTCAGCAGATGCAGCTCTGAAGGGGGATTGGCGAGCAAGGGTATGTCCACTTCCGAGCCGGCGACGCTCGCGTTGTGGACTGACTGCGGGGTGAGAGTTACCCTTCGTCCGCCTCCAACGACCCGATCAGCTCGATGGTGAGGCGACCGCACCTATCGGAGATGCCACCCGGGCACGTCGTCATGGCCGGGTGGCATCTCCACAGCAAAGCCCGCCGTAGCACACGGCCTGTGTGCCGTGTGACCCTGACCCCCGAACCGCCCATATTCACCACGGTGCGACACGCCCCACGATCATCATCCCGGGATTGCGACATGTGTCCACGCCAGCCGGAGGCGCCGCACCACACCGGGTGCGGCCTACGTCCGTCGCAGGTGGTGAGACGTGCGCGTGTCCTGCCCATGCTCGCGCGACATTGCCCAGCGGGCGGGCAGCCGTTCGTGGTTTGCCGCCTGAACAGGAAAACCTACGCTCTCGAGGAAATCTGCAGGCAGGATGCGGCCTTCGAGAACACCCGCCACCTTCGAGCTGTTGGGGCAGCACGTACTCCACGGAGCATAACCCCACAGCGGATTACAGCCCGACGTGACCAACTAGCATCGTTTCGCCACATGAGTGAGAGACCCACCGGGCCATGGCGGGGTGTGGAGGTGTGTATCCAGGACGACTAGACGCTGACAGCCTGCATACCGCTTCGGATCGCAGAACGCAGGGTATCGACCATGTCGAGACGCTCCCAGGGAAGATCGACGTCGTCTCGTCCGAAATGGCCGTAAGCGGCTGTTTTGGCGTAGATCGGCGATCGCAGACCCAGGTACTGGATGATGGCGGCCGGACGGAAATCAAAGTGGTCGTCTACCAGCGCGCGTACCTGCTGATCGCTAATGTGTTCCGTACCGAAGGTCTCGATCATGATGGAGAGTGGATGGGCACGGCCGATTGCGTACGAAACCTGGATCTCCAGGCGATCGGCGACGCCCGCGGCAACGAGGTTCTTGGCAACGTAACGAGCGAAATAGGCCGCCGACCGATCTACCTTCGTCGCGTCCTTGCCGGAAAAGGCGCCGCCACCGTGGCGGGCCATGCCCCCGTAGGTGTCGACGATGATTTTACGGCCAGTCAAGCCGGCATCACCGTGTGGCCCCCCGATGACAAAACGGCCGGTTGGGTTGACATAATACTTTGTGTTACTGTCGAGCCAATCGTTACCGATGACGGGGCTTATGACGTGAGCCATCAAATCTCGTTTAATCGTCTCTTGATCGACGTCTTCGTCGTGTTGAGCCGAAATCAGCACGGTGTCGACGCGAATCGGGCGGCCATAGTGGTATTCGACCGTTACCTGCGCTTTGCCGTCAGGGCGGAGGTAGGGCAGGGTTCCGTCGCGCCGGACCTCGGAAAGCCGCCGGCATAAGTCGTGGGAGAGAGCGATCGGTAAGGGCATGAGCTGCGGCGTCTCGGTGCAGGCAAAACCGATCATCATGCCCTGGTCGCCGGCGCCGGTCTGATCGATCTGCGCATTGGATGAATCGGATTCCTGAGAGTGGTCGACGCCCACCGCGATATCGGCGGACTGTTGGTTGAGCCGGACCACGATCTCGCAGGTGCCGGCCTCGAACCCAAGCTCGGGGCGGTTGTAGCCGATTTCGCGGATCGTGTCTCGGGCGATTTCGGCGACATTGATATTCGCGGAGGTTGTCACTTCACCGAAGATGATCACGAAGCCGGTTCCCGCGGAGGTTTCGCAGGCGACGCGAGCGGTGGGGTCCTGGGCGAGGATTGCATCGAGGACAGCGTCTGAAATCTGATCGCAAAGTTTGTCCGGATGTCCTTCCGTCACGGACTCCGACGTAAAGAACACTTGCGCTGACTGCATAAAAGTCGTCATTAACTCTCCTTGGCTGACGGCAACCGATTCTTAAGAATACTTGTCATTATACGCGCGCGGGAGAAGTCGGGTGTGTGGGTGCCCAACTTCTCTGGCGTGAGCTCTTGATTGACGCCGCTCTGCGGCGCGAGTGAGTGCGGAACGCGCAGCTCCAGCATGGAGCGACTTCGGAATGCGGAGCACGAAGCGGCACCCCGCATCGGTCAGGAAGGGCGCCAGGCAAGCCTTCACCGGACGTGAAGCGCTGAATGCCGGCGGCGACAGGTTGCGTCTGGCCCCGGCGCCCACGCCCGGGGAAACTTGAACCAAAGGACATTTATGGGACATCCGATTGGGACTCCGGAGGGACGTCGCCTCTATCCGACGTGACGTGACGGGGAATACGATGCCTTCGATAGAGAACCATTTATGGATTGCATGAAGGAGGCAGAACAGTGAATAGCGTGGCTATGGAACGAAACACGTCCGCACGTGAGGCGGCAGAGCCGACACACACATGGACTCGAGCGTCAGCGGCAGCCGGTCTGATTAGCATCGTCGTCTCGACGGTCGGCTATGCCATGCATGGAGATTTCCCCATGGGCAAGAACGGGACCGGGCTGGTGACGTGGGCAGCCGGTACGAACCAATCGAGCTTCGCCGCCGGCGTCTACGTCGAGGTCGTCGGTTTCCTGTTCTTTACTATGTTCGCGGCCTGGCTCTGGGCGGCGTCGCGCGACGCGGAAGGGGGGTCAGGCTGGCTCTCGACGGCAGGCTTCATCGGGGCTGTACTCCTAGTCGGCATAGCTGCCGTGGACGATGGCATATGGGTCGCCCTGCTCCATGCCGGACGCAATGGGACAAACCCACAGACACTCGTCGTCATCCGTGACATCGCTCAGCAGCTGAGTGTCGTCTCCTACTTGTTCGAGGCGCTCTTCCCACTCCTCATTGGGTACGTCCTGTTCGTCACCAAGGTCGCTCCACGCTGGATCGGGCTCTCGGCCGTTATCCTTGGGTTGGCAATCATTGTTCCTCCCACCGCCTTCATCGCGGACCTTCTGTTCGAGCTGTGGGTACTGGTCGTCAGCATTTACTTGCTGATTCGTCCCGGCGGGATTGTATCGCCGGGCGGAGGCTTGCCGAGCGCACGGTAGGCTCGGTGCTCCTGGTAAAGTGCGCCGGTCCCAAGGCCGGCGCAGTGTCACTGGACACGCAACGCCGCAGGGCAGATGATGGCGCAGGAAGTCGAAGCGAAAGCGTAGGGTCCCGATGACAGGACTACCGAGAATGAGCTTCAATAACCGCTCGTGGCTCCAGTGGACGCTCGCAGCGCTTACCGTCACGGTTGCGGCCATGGAGTTTGCCGTCACGCTGCGGAACCAGCAGACCCCCGGCCATCGGGTCGGTGTGTTCGATTGGCTCGGGTCGACGGTGCTGACATTGCCCTCCATAAGCTTCACAGCGGTTGGTGCGCTGATCGTAACCCGACGCCGCCGGAACCGGATTGGCTGGCTCATGATTGCCGTCGGACTGGGCTTCGCGGTTGGAGAGTTCAGCACAGATTACCCGAGTCGCCCCGACCGTCCGTTCGCGGACTTCATTGCCTGGATTGCCACCTGGGAGTGGTCGTTTTACTGGTCGTCGCTACTGCTGCTCTTTCTGCTCTTTCCCACCGGGGAGCTACCGGGCAGGAGATGGAGATATGTCATGTGGTTCGGCCTGGCCGCTCTAGCACTCGACAGGTTGATCTACGTCGTACGGCTTGGCCGCATCGACAGCGTCCCGGTGAACAACATAACGGGGATCATTTCCGTTCCCCTGCTCATAAGCGATGCTGTCGATGCCGCGGCATTCGTCGCGCTCGCAGCCGCGGTGGTGTCGCTCATACTGCGGTTCCGGACGGCACGCGGTGAGGTCCGCCAGCAGTTGAAGTGGTTTACCTTTGGGGCTGCTCTGGCCATCGCGTTCAACGTGGCGGCCTACGCGATGACGTACAACAGCGTCGCGGGCGTGGGTGTGATGATCGCGATGACGACACTGCCGGCATTCATGGGCATCGCCATCCTGCGCTACCACCTCTTTGCCATCGACATTATTCTCAGCCGGACGTTGATCTACGGCTCCTTGACGGTGTTCGTCATAGCCAGCTACGTCCTGATCGTGGGCTATGTCGGGACACTTTTGCCCGCAGGGCGCGGAGCTACACTGTCGCTCATCGCGACCGGACTGGTCGCCATTCTGTTCCAGCCCTTACGGGAGTGGCTGCAGCGCCACGTCGCTCGGCTGGTGTATGGCGACCGAGATGAGCCATATGCCGTGCTGGCTCGTCTCGGTCAGCGGGTGCACGGCGCGTTGACGAGTGAGGACCTGCAGCCTGCCATTGTGGAGACGATCGGCCGAGCGCTGAAGTTACCCTTTGTCATGCTTCTCATCGACGATGCGGGTACCATGGTTCCGGCTGCCCATTACCCTTCCGACGGACCGACGGCGCGCGAAGGCACCCTCGAAGGGTCGCGGTCAATTACACTTCCCGTGGTGATCCAGAACGAGCGAATCGGGGAGCTGCACATCGCGCTGCGTCCCGGGGAACAGCAGTTGAGCCGCGCTGATTCCCTCCTGCTGGACGATCTCTCGCGTCAGGCGGGCATCGCGGTACAGGCCGCCAGGTTGACCGGCGAACTGCGTACGCTGACCCGGGACCTTCAGCAGTCCCGAGAACGAATCGTCACCGCGCGTGAAGAGGAGCGGCGGCGCTTACAGCGCGATTTGCATGACGGCCTGGGGCCGACTCTGGCGAGCGGATCCTTCAAAGTTGAAGCAGCAAGGAATCTCCTCCGCCGTGACCCGGACCAGGCCGACGCCTTGCTCGCCGGCGTCGCGGACCAGATGCAGGATGCGATTGTCGACCTGCGCCGCCTGGTATACCATCTTCGCCCGCCGGCACTCGACCAGTTGGGTCTGGTGGACGGATTGCGCCAGTACACGACTCAGCTCGACGGCGAGACACGCTTCGTGGTGGAGTCACCCGACGAGCTGGCTCCCCTGCCGGCCGCGGTCGAGGTAGCGGCGTATCGTATCGCGCTGGAAGCGATGGCGAATGTCATCCGACATGCCGATGCGCGCGTATGCCGGATTCGACTTGCGGTCGACGACACGTCTCTGCTGCTGGAAGTGATCGACGACGGACGGGGTGTACCGGAACGCCCAGCTCACGGGGTTGGACTGCACTCGATGCACGAGCGCGCGGCGGAGCTGGGTGGAATCTGTGCAATTGGACCTCGCCCGGAGGGTGGAACCATGGTTCGGGCCCGAATGCCGTTGGTGGCGCCGGCCCCCGCAGCGGTGGGCTGAACGGTGATACGTCTGCTTCTGGCCGACGACCATCCGCTCTTCCGTGACGGTTTGAGGGCTCTCGTCGAGTCGGTTGAGGACCTCACGGTGGTTGGCGAGGCCAGTACCGGCCACGAAGCGGCGCTACTGGCGCTCTCGCTCGTTCCTGACGCAGTTCTCATGGACATCAAGATGCCGGGACTGAACGGGATTGAGGCGACGCGGCGCATCGTCCAACAAAATCCGAGCGTCATGGTGCTGATATTGACGATGTTTGAAGACGATGACTCGGTCTTTGCCGCCGTTCGTGCCGGCGCGAGGGGTTATCTACTGAAGGGCGCGCGGCAGGAAGAGACTGTGCGCGCCATACGCGCGGTGGCCAACGGTGAGGCTATTTTTGGACCCGGTGTGGCGCATCGCGTGATGCACCTTCTTAGCCGCCCCCAACAGCCTTCGTCGGCTCCAATCTTTCCGGAACTGACCGATCGAGAATACGAAGTCCTCGAACTCATCGCCCGCCGCTGCTCGAATGCGGAGATTGCATCGCGCCTGGTGCTGAGCCCCAAGACAGTGCGCAACTATGTGTCGTCGATCCTCGACAAACTGCAACTCGCCGACCGGGCGGAGGCTCGCATCGCTGCACAATCAGCCGGTTTGGGACACGAGCCCTCGTAGTGCGTGGAACCCGCCGTGGGTCTCAGGGAGTGTCAGACAGTCAGGAGGTCGATCAGGGTGGCTAGCTCAGGGCAAGAACAAGCAACCGCTTGACGTGAAAAGCCCGAGGCACGACGTCCTTACCGTCACGCCGGAACAGCAATCGTGTAGAGTTTGGCGTGTTTGATAAGCGAAGCCGGGGTCGATCGCGCCGGCGATCGAAGCGCCCTTCGGCGGCCAACAAACCCGTTCCGGCACGGGGACGAACCGTGCGCCGGTCCCCAGCGGCAGGCACACCGAGTTCGGGGAGGAGCGGCCGGCCTCCCTATGAAGGACTGACCGTCATGGCCTTTTTTCTGGCGGTTGCCGCGGTGGCCTCTGCACTGTTGACGATCCACTTTCACGATCAGGGGGCGGGGACAGTCGCGGCTTTGCATGGCGGACCGGCAACGCATGCCGTGATTTTCATCGTCGATGGCGCGAATGGTGCGACGTTTCGATCGGGAGGGCTGCCGAATGTCAGTGCGCTGGAGGCCGATGGCGTGGCCTACACAAGAGCGTGGATCGGACAGGAGGAGACAGCTCCCGCGGCGTCAGCGGCCACAATCGCCACCGGGTCGTTCCCCCGGGTGCACGGTGTAATCGGCGACGTGTGGTACGATTCGTCTTCGAAGACGGTGGTACGGCCAACACTCGCTGCGGAAGCGCTGGTGGGTAGCCTTGACCAGGTGATGGAGCCAACCGGGGTCGGTAGCATCGCGGCCGAGGTCAAGGCGCGACAGAGTAAAGCACGTGTGCTCTCGGTGGCCGGATCGAACTGCGGGGCGGCCGCCGCCGCGGGCACGTGGGTCGCCGACTTCGTGGTCTGCGCCAAACGGCAAGCGCGAGCATGGGTGCCGGTGGCGGAAGCGGGGCACGCGTTACCGGCCTCAGCGTCGCCGGTTACAGCGATCGAAGCTCCGGTCGCGCAGGGCTCCGCCGGCCGGAATGTCCTGGATGGATGGAAACCCGGAGGCCAGGACGACTGGGTGGCTCGCGAGACGGTCTCGAGTATGCGGGCGACTCATCCCTCGGTCACGTTTGTAACGTTCCCGGAACTGGCATTAGCGCAGGAAGCAAATCCGCGGCAGCTCGCGCCGGGAGAGACCAGAGGCATCGTGAGCGGTATCGACACGGACATCGGTAGAATCGTCGCCGCAGCGAAACACGAGGGAACGTACAAGAGCACGGTGTTCGTGGTCACGTCAGGCCGAACATTCGAGACGGTGCGAACGGAGATATTGCGCCGTAAGCTGTCGAACGCGATTGTCGCCGCAGGGGGTGAGCCGACTTATATTGCCGGCGATGCCACGGCCTTCGTGGGACTGCGCGATCCACTTCAGGCCCAGCCGGTAGCGCAGGCCCTGCAAGCGGCCGGCACGCAGGGCATCGACGCGCTGTATTACAAGGCGACAAACGCCACATCGGTCTCATATGCGCCGCAATTCATTGGTGCAACGCTGTCAGCGGGATTCGCGCATGCCTGCGCGGCACTCCTGAGCACCCTCGCGTCCCGAAACTCGCCGGACGTCGTGATCGTCTATGCACCTTTCACGGCACTGAAGCCAGCGACGGGCGCGGCGGAAAGCGCGTGGTCGGGCATTCAATGGGGCGACCAGAGCGTGCCGCTCATCATCGCCGGACCGGGAACGTATGCCGGCAAGACCTCTACGTATCCGGCTCGACTGGTCGATGTAGCGCCCACAGTGGAAGCCGCACTCGGTCTCCAGCCGCAAGGAAACGGCGCCGTGTTACCCGGGACTCTCTACGCGACGTCGATCCACGCTTCCGCGTCGCTACAGCGAGACTTGACACACGACGTGGAGGCGTTACAACAGCGACCGGCCACTCGATGAGGCGATAAGGACGGCGCGATGGCTGACGAGGACAGTGTTGCGTCGAGGCCGGGGTAAGCGGTCAGGATGCTTTTTGGTCGGAGCCGCTGAGGTCCGCCTTCCACGTCGAGCGCATGTCACGCAGACGCGCCGCGGCACGTTCGAGCGTCTCCAACTTCTTGGGAAAGGCGAAGCGAGCCTGTTGCGCCCCGCGTTCCGGCGCGCTATAGAAGCTGCTCCCCGGCACGGTAGCCACTCCGTATTCCTTGACCAGGCGATGTGAGAAGGCGACATCGTCGGGTGAGTTGAAGTCGGATATGTCGCACATGACGTAATACGCGCCGCGCGGCATATAGGGACGGAGCCCTACCTCTTCCAACACCGGGATAATGAAATCTCGCCGCTCGCGGTAACTATCGCGAAGGTGACGGTAGTAGGAATCGGGAAATGAAACCGCGACGGCGCCGGCGGCTTGCAATGGTGCGGCAGCGCCGACGGTAAGAAAATCGTGGACCTTTCGAATCGCCGATGTGAGCGGTGCGGGCGCGACGGCGTATCCGACGCGCCACCCCGTGACACTGTAGGTCTTTGACAACCCGTTGACAGTCACCGTGCGTTCGCGCATGCCGTCGAGGGTAGCGATCGAGACATGCTCAAGGCCGTCGTAGACCATGTGCTCGTAGATTTCATCCGCCAGAGCGACCGCGTCCCAGCGGATGCAGAGGTCGGCGATGAACCGGAGCTCAGTACGCGAGAAGACCTTGCCGGTTGGATTGTTCGGGGTATTCAGGACGATGGCGCGGGTGCGATCGTTGAACAGAGCGGCGAGCGCGTCTCGGTCGAAGGACCAATCGGGGGGCTGCAACGGAAGAAACCGGGGCGTCGCGCCGGACAGAATGCAGTCGGGACCGTAGTTTTCGTAGAAGGGCTCGAAAATAATCACTTCGTCGCCAGGATTCAGCAGGGCCAGCATGGCGCTCACCATAGCTTCAGTTGCCCCGCAACAGACGGTGATTTCCCGTTCCGGATCCACGTCCAGACCTTGAAAACGTTTCATTTTGGCCGCGATGCCGTCGCGGAAGGCCTTGGCTCCCCAGGTGATCGCATACTGGTTGATGTCGGCTTGAATGGCGGCGCAGGCAGCGTCTTTGAGCTCCTGGGGCGCGGAGAAATCGGGGAATCCCTGCGACAGGTTGATGCCGTCGTCGGGATGATGGAAGGAGATCAGACGCGTCATCTCGCGGATGACCGATTCCTTGAAGCTTTCAGAACGTCGTGAGACCTGTACCGACATGAAATTGCTCTACCCTTCTGCGAATAGACTGAGCTGGCGGGGACGGGGAACACCGTTCCATCGGGCCGATGGCTTGTCGCGGGCGGCGACGGTTATGGCGGCCTTTCCCAGGCCGACCCGGGCAAAAGCCTGGCGCACGGTGCGGAGTGCAAGAGCGGGCGAATTATTCTCCTTGCTCAGATGCGCCAGCCACACCTCGACATCCGAATCCCGCAGATGGTTGACGAGGAGCGTGGCCGCCTGGGAGTTCGAGAGGTGGCCGGTTGGCCCGGCGACGCGGCGGCGCAAGTGAATGGGATAGCGACCGTTCTGAAGCATGTCGATGTCGTGATTTGCTTCCATGACGACCAGATCGGCCCGTGAAACGGCGCTCTCGATATCCTCGGTGGAGCGTCCGAGATCGGTGGCAAGGGCAATCGTTCGGTCACCAGCACGTATGAAGAAGCCAACGGGGCACACAGAGTCGTGCGGCACGTCAAAAGTGGTGACTTCCACGTCTCCGAATCGTTGAGTTGCACCGACGTCGAGGACAACCGCCGACCGTTCGCTATGAAGACCGGTTGCCCGAAGCACCTTCTCGTTGGCATACACCGGCGTTTTGTACTGCGACACCAGATCGCTCGCCGCCTGGCAGTGGTCGCGGTGCTCGTGCGAAATGAGGATGGCGGTGAGATCGCTCGGCGCCAGGCCTTCGGCGGAAAGGTGCTTCATCATCAGAGGAAATCGCAGACCCGCATCGAAGAGAAGCGTCGACGTATCGGTGCGCAGCAGGTACGCGTTGCCGGAGCTACCACTGGCAAGTGCTCGAAAGAGAAACAACGACAACCTCGGGTGGGAATCCTGGCCCTTTAAAGGGCCCTTCGGCGGACAGTTCGCCTGCGCCCTACAGGGGCGGGCACGGTCACTCTTGTATTATGGGCTAGTTTAGAGACTGAAAGTATCGTGCGGAATACCCCGCTGGAGTGTGCAGAGTGACCTACGTTATTACCGAATCGTGTATCGGCGTCAAGGATGGATCGTGCGCTGACGTCTGCCCGGTGGAGTGCATCCACACCATGCCGGGGGACGACATGTACTTTATCGATCCGGACGAGTGTATTGACTGCGGGGTATGCGTTCCGGAGTGTCCGGTCGACGCGATCTATCCCGAGGAAGAGGTACCCGACAAGTACGAGCGCTTCACCATATTGAACGCCGAGTACTTTGAACAGAACGCTGACCAGTTCCGCTAAACGCGCTTTCCGTGGCTTCCGCGGGGCGTTCCGGCCAGAACCGGACGCCCCTTTTTCGTGCGTTGCATGGAGCGGGGTGCGGCTGTGGATGCGAATGCGGATAAAGTCGTGAACTCGCGTCGCAGACGTGTGGACTGAGGCATCCAGCTTGAATTTGAGCTTCCCGAACCCAGCTTGCTCGCCCTGTTTTACATAAAAAGCAGGCTTGTACACGCATCCCAGGTGGAGATCCGGAGGAAGAGAGACGCGCGTATAGTCGGAGTTAATTCTTCGGCGAGGGAGCAGTAATGACCCAATGGAGCGCGCTACTCATTGTTCTCGGACTGGTTTACCTCTCGATCCCCGGTGGAATACACACGCGGTGAATGGACACGAGCTCGAGGTACGCCAACGCATACACGATCTGGTCGAGTCGGTTCGGGACGATCAAGTGCGGTCGCAGCAGCTCTTCCACTACGTCTGGACGATGATCTGCGTGCGCCGCGGGCTGATGAGAGTGGTGCGAGAAGTGCGATCGCAGAACGGCATGCAGGTGGTGCTTGAAGAGGTGAAGACGGGCCAGCACAGACTGGTAGTGCGTCCACGCGAGCTGGATCACGAAGTTGAAGGTCTGGCGATTCAGGCGTTGTCGAAGATCCTCGGGGAAATTCAGGTGAGCCCCCGAAAAACGGGCTGAGACCGCCACGCCGGCTGCACGCCTGGGCGCCGAACATAGCCCCGGCGTCCCGTATAGTAAGTGGCGCTGATGCGCGCGTTTCTATGCCGGCGACAGTCCTTTTGCTACTTTTCGGCGACCTGGGCGATACGGTACTTACCGTACCGGCCGTGCGGGCGATTCGGACTCGCTACCCACAGGCTCGACTGCTTGTGATGTCAAATCCGTCGTCCGGCGAATACGTGCGCCGTCTGGGACTGGCGGATGACATTGTGCCGATCGACAAGCACCTCTTTGACGGGCTGCGTTCGCTGACTAGCGTCCGCGCCGCCCTCCGGTTCGTACGGCTGTTCTCCCGGCTGAGGGCCGAGAGTCCGGACTGGACAGTGGCGTTCCAGCACCTTTCGACGCGGTGGGGAGCCGTGAAGTTTGCGCTCGTGATGCTCGCCTCGGGCGCGCCCAATCGAGCGGGCCTGGACAACGGCCGCGGCTGGTTCTTTACACATCGAGTTCAGGACCGTGGGTTTGGAGCGGTACACGAATCCGATTACTGGCTCGACGTGGCGGCGCTGCTCGACGCGCCGGGAACTGCTCGACTGGAAGTCTCGATTTCCGAGCAGGACACTGCACGCGCCGCTGCCTTACTGGGCACTGCCGAGACGAACGAGATCTGGCTGGCGGTGCACCCCGGCGTGGGCTGGTACGGTCCTGGCAGACAATGGGGACCTTCGAACTTCGCCGAAACGGCGGCGATCGTGCGGGAAAGAGGTGGAGCGCGCTGGGTGGTCGTGGGATCGGAACTCGACCGGGCCGCAGCCGACGCAGTTCTGAGCAGGCTGGGAACCGGTGCGGTGGACCTGGTAGGGAAGACCGATATGGGGGAGCTTGCGGCCGTGTTGCGGCGCTGTGCGCTCCTGCTCTCGAACGACAGCGGAGTCGCGCACCTGGCGGCCGCGGCAGGTACCGAGACGCTGACAGTTTTCGGTCCGTCGAACGACTCGGCATGGAGACCGCTCGGCGGAGGGATAGTCACCGCGGACGTGCCATGCCGGCCATGCATGTATCGGGACTTCGAGATCGGACTTCGAAACGGATGCGCCACACGAGAATGTCTGGGTCTGATAACGCCGGCGGATGTAGCCCGGCGCGTGCTAGGGGCGCTCGATGGCTCGAAACATCCCGTTTGACGCGGTCAGAGTACTCGGCATTCCGGTACACCGAGTTACCGAGAATGAGGTGGTGCGATGCGCGTCGCAACGACTCGCGCGGAGAGAGCTTACCCAGATCGCGACGATCAATGCGGAGTTTGTGATGCTCGCGCAGCGAGACCCGGTGTTTCGACGCGTCCTGAATAACGCTGACGTTGCAACACCGGACGGCGCCGGAGTGGTGTGGGCGATGCGCCGCCGGGGTGTTGAGGTTCCGGGCCGGGTGGGGGGCTCGGACCTCGTCTGGTCGTTGAGCCGGAAAGCTGCGCAGGAGGGGAAACGGGTCTTTCTGCTGGGAGCGGGTGATGGGATCGCAGGCGAGGCGGCAGCGCGGCTGCGGTGTGAGATCCCCGACCTGTCGATTGCCGGCACCTTCGCCGGCTCGCCGGCACCAGAACAGGAGGAGACCATAGTAGACTTAGTGCGTGCGTCGGCCGCAGATATTCTATTCGTGGCTTTTGGCGCTCCGGCGCAGGATGTCTGGCTCGCGCGCAATTTGGGGCGGACGGGCGCCGTGGTCGGTATGGGCGTCGGCGGGACGTTCGACTACCTGGCGGGCAGGGCTCGGCGCGCGCCGGTCTGGATGCAAGAACACGCGCTTGACTGGTTGTGGAGGTTACTGCAGCAGCCCTGGCGATGGCGACGAATGCTGGTGCTGCCGCGCTTCGCCTGGTCCGTCATACGGGAAGGAAAGGATAGCTAAGACATGGATGCACGGGACGTGGGGAAGCGCACGCTTGACGCGCTCACCACTCAATCGTCGGCCCTTGGAGTGTGGGGCTGTGGACATATCGGCGCAAGCGCGATGTACCACTTCAGCCGGAAGGGCGTACGGTGTATCGGTTACGACATCGCCGCGACTCGAGTGGACGAAATCCGGCAGGGGCGATTTCTGACCACGGACATCGTGCCGAGCGGGCGCGTACGCGAACAAAATCCCAACGTGACGGCGACGACCGAGTGGAAAGATATGATCGCGCATAACGTTGCCGTACACATCGTGGCCGTGCCGACGGAACGCGGAGCCGAGCCGAGCTCGGCGGCGCTCGAGGATGTCATGCCGCTCATTTGCGAAACGATACGCGCGAGTGAGCTGAACGGTGTGGTGCCAACGGTCATTATCGAGAGCACGATCCAGCCGACGTGGATCGACACGGTGGTTCTACCCAAACTGATCGCTTCGGGGCTGCAGCCCGGCGTGGATGTGCTGGTGGGTGCGGCGCCTCGGCGGGACTGGTTCTCGGGGTCCGAGCACAATCTGGAGAATCTTCCCCGGATCGTCGGGGGAACCAGCGATCAGGCGACCGCTGTCTTGACGGCGGTGTACGCGCTGGTGTGCCGAGAGATCATCCCGGCTCGCGATGCATATCACGCCGCATTCACGAAGGTCATCGAGAACTTGATTCGTTTTCAGGGATTAGCACTTGGCAACACGCTCTCACTGGCGTTCCCAGAGTACGACATGACGCACGTGCTGGCACTGGCCAGCACGAAATGGAATGTGCCGCTGTTCCATCCCTCGATGGGCATCGGCGGACATTGTATCCCGCTCGCGCCCCGTTACGTGCTGGCGGAGGGAGGCGCCGACAACCCGCACCTTCACACGGTCCGAGATGCCGTGACGCTGAACCAGGGATACTTCAGCCGACTATACGACGTGCGGTTGCGGGAACTGTTGCAGGATTGCCGATCGATCGTGGTGCTTGGATTGGCGTACACACCGGATGCCAAGATGCATAAACTATCACCGGCGCTGGATGCGCTCGACTGCTTGAAAGACACGCCCCGGCTCAGGCTGCACGACCCGTACTATAGCGCTCAGGATGTCGAAGATATCTGCGGCGTCGCGACGCTCGATTTTCCGGCGGGACTTCAGGACTGTGACGGGATCGTGCTGGTGACAGGGCATACCGCGTACCGCCAGGCCGACGTGGAGCGGTGGATACGGCCCGGGACGGTCATCGTGGACAACTTTGGCGCGTGGTCAGACAAGAGCTTTGCCCCCGGAGTGCGATATCACGAAGTGGGACGCCGCTATTTGGAGGACGCGCGCGAAACGATCCGCCAACCGGAACCGCAGTCGGCCTCGAGCTGAAGGAGAGTACTCTGCTCGACGTCACCCCCGGTTCACCGCTGAGCTGGCTGTTTCCCATCGCGATCGCGGCCGGTATATCGGCCGCGTGCACGCCGGTTGCCGGGCTGGTTGCCAGGCGGATCGGCGCGGTCGATCTGCCGGTGGGAAATAAGATCCATACGCGCGCGACCCCGCTACTGGGCGGGACGGCGGTGTATATCGGGTTCGCGGTTACGTGCTTCCTGGTACTGCCGGTGCGAGGCGCGGTTATCGGGGTTTTGATCGGCGGACTTGGGGCAGTACTGGTTGGCATCGCGGACGAGCTGATGACGTTGCCTCCTCTGACGCATCTCGCCGGCCAGATTGGAGTGGCCTGCCTGGCCATTGTGTCGGGACTCGGTTTTGTCGTGCACGTGAGTGTCCCCGGCCCTCTGACCGCGCCCGGATACACCGTGCCGTCGGCGATCGGTGTGGTGTTTACCGTGTTCTGGCTGGTCGGAATGATGAATACGGTCAACTTTCTCGACGGGCTCGACGGTCTGGCGGCGGGCATTGCGGCGATTACGTCGATCTTGATGGCGACGTGGGCCTGGGAAGCGTATCAGGAGCACCGATTCTTCCTGCCCTCGACCGCGCATCCCGCCGACTTCGTGCTGCCGCTGGCATTGGCGGGCGCACTACTGGGATTTCTGCCGTTCAACTGGCACACAGCAAAGATTTTCCTGGGTGATTCGGGTGCGATGTTTTTGGGGTTTTCGCTGGCAGCGCTCTCAATCGTGGGCCCCACCAAGGTCGGCACGGCGTTACTGGTATTAATCGTTCCGGTGCTGGACGTGGCATGGGCCATCGTCAGACGGCAGATTCGGGGGCGCAGTTTCATGTCAGGCGACAAGCAACACGTGTACCACAGAATGCTCGATCTGGGCATAAGCCACTCCAACACCGTGCTGTTGCTTTACGTGCTCTGTATCGCGCTCGGGGGGCTGGATCTGTGGCTTCTAAAGCTCGAGAAGTTACTGGCCTTTGTTGCCCTGGCGGTGCTCGCGGCGGCACTGTACGTCATGCTCGAACTGCGGGCGACGAAGCAGACACAGGGACCGGTTGACCTGCCGAGGAACGTCGGGGGCTCACGGTAGGAAGGTGCGTCAGGCGGGCGTGGATGCCGCCTGCCACCGAGTTACATACCGCACGGTGAACCACACCAGCGCGGCGTAGGCGTAGCCGGCGAGAGCGTCGGTTAACCAGTGTTCGCCCAAATACAGGATCGAGAAGAGCACCGCCGCGGGCCACAAGAGCAGTGGCCAGGCGCGCCGGCCGAACAGCGAGATGAAGGCGAGCACCTCGAGCAGGGGAAACGCCGCGTGTTCGGAGGGGAAGGCCGCGACTGCATCACCGGTGAGGTGGAACAGGTAGAAGATGGGCGTGCCGTGGAAAGGAAGCGGGTGGGAGTGGATTACCGGATTGAACCCGTTGATCACGTGCGCCGGCCGGCCGAAGCGCAATGAGGACATCCACGGAGGCATGGCGGGAAAGACAACGAACGTGAGGAAGCCGAGGACCAGCAGGATCAGGACTGAAGCAGCATATCGAAAGAATACCGGGCGGTTGATACGCCACAGGATATAGCCGACGATGTACGGCTCGGGCAGGTGCAGATTGTAGACGATGGAGGTAAGGACATCGAGGGGACCGACGTGGCCAGGCACGTAGAACGCGTGTTGGAGTAGCTGAACCGGTTGATGGCCGAAGGCGATCCAGGAATCAAGATTGAGCATGGGCTGCAGGTGTACGGGAAAGGGAGACTTACCCGCTATGGCACCGCTCAGGTTCCACATGATGAGCCCAACCAGGAAAGGCCACCAGTCGCGCAGAAAGGGGCGGAGCATTCGGCTGATGAAGGTCGCCCCAACGGCGGTGGCGAGCGTCAGTAATTCGACGCCAAGCCGCACGTTCAAGACATCGGTGACACTTACGAGAAAGAGGAAGTAGGCGCCAAGCAGGGTGAGCTCACGCCGTGAGGCAGGTTCCCATTCGGACGAGGAGATTCGACCGGTCAGGAGGCGAAGCCCCAGCCGGACGCCGCCAAAAATCCGCCGTCGACGGCAATGCACTGGCCGGTCACGTACGTGGCCTCGGGGCCGGCCAGGAACACGATGATGCCGACGACTTCTTCTACCGCCGCAAAGCGACCCATGGGAATGCGAGCTTTCCAGACGTCACGTTGCGGCTCCGTGAGGTGCGACGTGGCGTCGGTGACGATGTAGCCGGGTACTACACAGTTGACTCTGACATTGTGTTCGGCGGCCTGTACCGCCAGCTCACGCGTGAGTCCGAGCATTCCCGATTTGGCGGCCGCATAGTTGGATTGACCGGCGTTTCCGGTGACGCCAACAACCGAGCTTACGTTTACGATGGCTCCAGCCTGCCGTTGCCGCATGGAGCGAAGCGCGGCGCGGCTCACCGAACGGGTTCCGGCGAGATCGGTGCACCAGGTTGCATCCCAGTCGTCGGTCGACATCTGCACCACGAGCCGGTCGCGAGTGATTCCGGCATTGTTCACCAGGACGTCAATCGGACCGAGCGCCTCTTCAACCTGTATTACAAGGTCCTCCGCTTGTCGAGGATCGGCGACGTCAGCCTGGAAGGCGGCTGCCCGGCTGCCGGCGCTCTCGATCTCCCGGACGGTGGCTTCCGCTTCCGCACGGCCGGCACGGTAGTTTATGGCGACCGTTATACCGACCGTGGAGAGTCGTTGCGCTACGGCCTTGCCGATACCTCGAGACCCTCCGGTAACCAGGGCGACACGGGGTGTTTGCATAGGTACATCGGCCATACTCTGGTATTCTAGTGGAAGGCAAACCGCTCGGGAGGGGTGCATCGATGGCGACGACCGGAAATACTCCGGACTATACTTTCGAGGCGTTTGCACAGCACGACTTTTATCGGACGGTCAACTACCAGCTGGTGGATATGACGCTGCAGATCCGGAGCATGCTGCCTCAGTTTCCGATCAAAAAGGCGCTCGACCTGGCGTGCGGCACGGGGGCCGTGACGCAGCTCCTGGTGGACGGACTGCTGAGGCGACGAGAATCGGCGGAAGTTATCGCAGTGGATCCATCCGAGTCGGCTCTCGACAAGGCCCGCCGACTGGTGGGAAACGCCGCAGCATTCGTGCGAGGAACGGCCCAGGCGTTTTCGCACGTGGCGTCAGGTCTCGACGTCATTCTCTTTTGCAACGCGATCCATCTCTTGCCCGACAAAGATGTCGTTCTCGATGAGGCGTCGACCGCGCTGAACAAGCAGGGCGTTCTGGGCTTCAATACGTCGTTTTACGAGGGCTGCTACGTACCGGGGACCGAGCGTTTTTACAAGGTGTGGATGCGAGGGGCGATGCAGATGCTGAAAGACGAGCATGGGCTGCGTCCCGATCGCAGGAAGGTTGAAGCGATGCGGTGGCTTTCGCCCGACGAGTATCGCAGCCTGCTGCAGCGGCACGGGTTCGTGGTGGAAGCGATGCATGTCGAACAGGCCATGATGACGTGCGAGAGCTGGCAAGACATCAGCCACTATTCCGACTTCGCCAATGGAGCGCTTCCAGGCGTCCCGACCGACATTGCGATACCTGTGCTGCAGCGGGCGGTAGCCAAAGCATACGACGAGCTGAAGATCACGGAACTGCCAAGGAACTGGCTGCAGGTCGTCGCTCGCTCGGTGTGAACGCTGCCGTATCCGGGCGGTCACTCCATCGAGTACTGCTCGCGATTGTGATACTGTGCGCGTACCTGGCAACCGGTTCGAGTGACCTTCGCAACAACGGCGATACTGTGTTGCGATATCAGACGTCGCAGGCGTTGGTGGATCATCATCGGGCATGGCTGTCCGATCCGGCCTCGCGCGATACGCGGGTAGCGGTCGGCAGAGGCGGCCATCTCTACGCGTTCTACGCGCCCGGACAGGCAGTTCTCATGGCGCCGTTGTACGTGATCGGAAAGGTTCTCGCACACCACCTTCACTTACCGTACGATATAACGACGCTCTACGCGACCCATTCGCTGGATCTCTTCCTGGGCTGGCTGCTAGCACTCCTGGTGTACGAAACGTGCTGCCTGATCGGGTATTCGCGCCGCGTTTCCGTGGTACTGACACTCATTTTCGCGTTCGCCACGGTGGCCTGGCCGGACGCTCAGAGCGGTCTGGAGCAGACCCAGGTAGACTTTTTTCTCTTGCTCGCCGTGTATTGCTGCGCACGCTCGTCGTGGGGCCGGCAGTCGTCGAGATGGTGGCTGGCTGGGGCGGGGAGCGCTATGGGGGCGGCGGTGTTCACCAGGTACGATGCGCTCATATACGTACCGATTCTGGCGGGCTACGTGTGGCTGGCACACAGGAGCGGATACCGCAGCAGACGGGCCCTGGTTGACCTGACAGTCTGCGGGCTGGGGCTTGCGCCGTGGCTACTGCTGGTAGCTCTGTGGAACGTGTGGCGCTTCGGATCGCCGTTTCTTACCGGGCTGCATCAGCAGACTTTCGGAGAGCCATTTCTGAGTGGTCTGGCCGGCCTGCTGGTAAGTCCTGGGAAGGGGTTGGTGTGGTATCTGCCGCTCGTGTTTCTTCTACCGTTCGCGCTTCGGGACTTTTACCGGCGTAATCGGGCGTTTTTCGCGCTCTGCGCGGTTCTGGTGATCACGCCGATTGCGTTCTATTCCAACGTGCTGTACTGGCACGGCGACCCGGCGTGGGGACCGCGTTATCTGTACACGGCGGTTCCCTACCTGATCATCCCGTTGGGTGAGATTCTGAGCCGGTTCAGGGTCGCTCGCCGCTCGCTGAAAGCGGCCGTGCTCGGCTTGACGGCGATGAGCCTGTGCATCAATGTGGCCGCGGTGTCGTTGAATCCGTGGCGCTTCTGGTATCACCTACAGGCGACTTTGCAGTCCGAGTCGTCGGCCGCCGACTGGAGCGGCCAACCGTTTTACTGGGGCGCGTCGCACTACCACTACTACTGGAACGTGGAGCAATCCCCCATTCTTCTGCAGCTCGACGGATTGTCTCAGGTGGCCCGGCTCCATCTACTGGGCGAAACGCGGTACGACCTGACAGGCCACCCGGACCCCTACACATACACCACTCCAGCGGAGAATTACACAATCAATACGCTGTCATTCTGGTGGGCAGATACCCTTCATCCGCTTTTGGGGCAGCGTACGCGCGCTGCCATCGCTCTGCTTCTGGCAGTTGCGGGGCTGGCTGCGGCGGGTGCGCTTTACTTCACTCTGCGAGAGACGAGCGGGAGCTCGTCCGACGAAGTCGCCGACAGGGAACGGCGGGCGTGGCGGAGGGCCGTTAGTTAGGTCGCGTCGGTCGTAGCCCGAAACTCTCCAGCGCGCCTGGTGGCGGCCAGCACGCCGTCGATAACGGTTCCGCGCATGGCGCGCTCTTCGAGTACCTTGACGCCCTCGACAGTGACGCCGCCTGGAGTGCAGAGCTCGTCGAGGAGCTGGGACGGGAGCTTGTCGGTGGCCTCGACGTTGCGCGCCGCAGCTATCACCTGTTCGAGCGCCCGGGAGTGCGATGCTTGATGGCGCATGCCGACCAGCGACCCGGCGGTGATGAGGGCATCGAGGAGCACGTACACCGTGGCGGTGGTGGTGGACCCGAAGGTCGTAAACGCGTCAATTTCCGGTTCGGGCATGACGATGACGTTTTCGCTGATGGTCCCGAACATTCTTGAGGCGAGCGCCAGGTGCTCGGCGGTGGTGTGCTGATTGAGGGCGAGCCCGGTGGTACCGGCCCGAATGCGCCCGAAGAAGGTGGGCATCACGCGAACGAACGGGACGGCGATACCGAGGCGTGATTCGTAGAAGGAGGATGCCAGGCCGGCGGCAATGGTCATGAGCAGGACATCGGGCCGCACGACCGGGGCTATTTCCCGCAGGACGGCATCCATCGCCTGCGGGCGCACGCATAGGACGGCAATGTCCGAACAAGCATACGCTTCGCTGTTATCGAGCGTCGTCGTGACGGGAACCAGCCGCGCGAACTCGTCGAGGCGATCCTGACGGTAATGGGAGACGGTGACGTCGCCGGCATCAACCAGTTTGCTGCGCACCAGACCCAACGCAATGACTTCCGCCATGACGCCGCCGCCAATCAGCGCTATTCGCTTACCCTCTAACACGTATGCTCCTTGTTGGTTATTTGCCGGCGTCAATCAGTCCATGGGAGGACGGTCGATGATGACCTCGCACGGTGCGTTCTCCAGGACGTACTCTACCGATTTCGCGTAGCGCGTTCCTCGCCGGTTGGACTTCGCCACGTCACCCATCATCAGGAGGTCGACGTTGTGCTCGCGGGCGTACTCCACGATGGTAGGGCCGGCCTGACGGGCCTTCTGCATGCGCTTGTTAATTTTGACATCATACCGACCCGCGATCTTCGCGGCGCGCTGAAACGCGGCTTCCGCGACTCCTTGCTCATTGACGGTGGCGTCCAGCGGTAGCTGTAGCGGAACTTCGACGACATACAGCACGTCCATGGTGGCCCCGCGGAACTTGGCCATCTGGCTAGCCAGGGCGACGAGTCGATCGGATACGACATCGCCCTGGACGGGGACTACAATCCGCGCGAACCGGCCGGCTTCACGTTGCACTCGCTTGACGTGTTGTTCGATATCACCGATTTTGGGCACGTGTAGCATCCACCGCAGGATAGAGATGATCGTGGCCGCGTAGAAGAGGGCGGCAATCCCGCCGACAACATGACTCGAGATGGAACTCATGGCGCGGGCTTCTTATAAAACGCCCAGTAGTCACGCAATCTCACGACGCCGAGAGCGATGAATACGACGCCGAACAGCGCGACCAAATACACGTGTGCCAGCAGACTGCGTACCGAGATCAACAATCCAACGAGAATGTACATCACGCTGACGGCCAGGTAAAAGCGTTCGCGGCCGGAACGACCGGTCATGTGCCGACGATGTGCCATACGGCGCCCGCCGTTGACGGCGACCTGTCAGCGTTGTCCACGGTCAGGTGGTGCTCGGCGTCCGCGAGTACCGGCTGACGTAGGCCCACAGGTTGTAGCGTTGCTGGTAGTCCAGCGCGTTTCCACGCCGCACCTGGCGCAGCATAGTGTCCAGGTTGGCCCGGTCGGCGCTGCGTAACGACTTGTTGGCCAGTAGGTCTTCGATGGCGGCTCGGGCATCGGCCGTTTCACGGTAGGCGTGCATGGACCCTCGACTTACCTGCCGCCACGACGATATCCGCGCGCAGCCCCGGTAGGAGCGCTTCCGATCCGCTCCTGAACGATGCGGCGCACGAGGGCGGGCCGGGGAAGCCGGTGTTCGCTGAATGGGACATTCGATTGCAGACCCAGTCTGGCCCGATGGGTGCGGGGATTATAGCTCTCTTCGCGGGAGACAGCCGATCGGACTTCTTCGAGGAGGTCGTCGACGGCAAGGCCAACCGCTTCCGGCACTCCACGTCCCTGACGAAGCAGGACAAAATAATAGTCTCGGGTCGGAGATGGCTCGGCGGCGGCTGTCATGAGATTGACAATCCAGTCCGAGAGCTGCGCCGTGAGATCGTGGTCAGCCATGTCCCGTTCCTTCTTGCGCCTGGGTGAATCGACGAATGTACTTCTACTATAGGCCGATGGCTCGGGCTCGGTCAGCCCGCCGACATGAGCGGAGCCTCTTCCGAAGTCTCGATGCGTTGCTCGAGCACGCGGGTACTGCGCTCGTATTCGCTGAGCTTGCGCTTTTTGTCGACGAGGCTTCCGCGTACCATGGCCTGCTCGAGAATAGAGGTCGAACTTTCGATCTGTCGTTCAAGCTCCGCCACGTCGGATGCGAGGCGAGCGATTGCTTCTCGATTTCGTTGTACTTCGGCCTTCCAGGAGTCGATCGCGGGGACAGACTGCGCTGCCTGTGATGCGACGCGCTGCGTCTGCCGGCGCTCCTGAAGGGCTTCGACTTCGCGCCGAATGCCCTCGGCTTCCGCTTTCATCTGCACGATCGACTCTTGTTTGGCTTCGCGGGTACGGAGAGCCTCGAAGAACCGTCCAACGCTCTGGCGAACGCCCTCGACGTTCGAACTCTCGGCGTGCTGACGGGCCTCGACAAGGATGGCCCGCAGGTATGCCTCGTTCTCATCCCAGGCGGCGGTTAGCCGTTGCCATACAAATTGGCTGGCTTCTCGCCAGGCGTCCCAGACGGCCTGCCGATCGGGAGCGACCAGAGGGGAACCGGCGTCAAATTGCTCCCGAATGCGGTCAATGTCGCGCCGGACGGTGCGTAACTCGCGGGGAGTTTTCAAGGCATCGACGGTCTCCCGCAAGGCGGCAATGGCGGCCAGTATTTCGTCTTTGCGCCCATTGGATCGGGAGAAGGTCGCTTCCTGGAGCTTGTAGGCCCTGGCCCCAAGTCCCCGGAGCTGCTTTTCGAGATCGAGTTTCGCCTCGAGTCGAATGGCGGGCGCGGTCCGGACTCGTTCTTTCAGGTCACGAAAACGCGGCCAGAACGACCGTAGATTATTGGCACTCTCCGCCGAAAAATACTCGGCGTCGAGCGAGCGCACGTCGGCGTTCAGCGACTCCGCGATTTGATCGGCTCGGATCTGCCATTCTTGCCAGTCTTCCATATGCTTCATTCCTCCATGGACTGGTGTGGGCACGCGGAAAGGAGAGCCGATTCTCAGCTCTACGCGATTGCCGAAGCGCACACCGCCGCTGTGGGGTGGAGTCGTCGTCAACCATACCGCCTGATCGGGGTTGGGGAAATGCAACCCCCAGTGTCGCGCGCACGGCAAAGCGCACGACACGCTTCCCAACCACAGAGCCTAATGATAGCACCTCGCGGGCTCACGGACGGTACCAGCCGGGCGGATAAGGGTGGTATCATAGCTCTGGTGTTCGCTCAGTGGGGAGGGTTATCGTGAAGTACTCGAATATCATGCGTATTGTCGCGCTCATAAGTCTGTGTTTGCTGTTCGGCACGGCGGCTTCCGGTGCCCAGGCGCAGGCGAAAAAGAAGGCGGCTCCGGTCGCCCACGCGCCGGCGAAAAAGAAAGTGCCCGCTCCGACGTTGTACGTTCCGGCCGGGTATCCCAAAATGGTGGTGATTTCAAAAATAGGCGTGAAGGCTCCGGTTGAAAGTGTGGATCTCAATCTGAAGTCGGAGAAAGACGCGCCGAATAAGTGGGGCGATGTCGCGTGGTATGACAAAGGACCCAAGCCGGGCATGCCGGGAAGGGCCTCGGTGTACGGCCATCTCGACTCGTACTGCTGCCCGGCGGTGTTCTGGAATTTACATAATCTACGAGCGGGCGACGTCGTTCAGGTCTATTACAAGACCGGTAAGCCTGTTTCGTTTCGCGTGCAGTGGGGAACCTCGTACACGAACAAAAAACTTCCGCTCAAATTCATTTTCGGAAGCACCAAAGAACGGGGACTGGTGTTAATTACGTGCTTTGGTGAGTTCACGAAGGTGAGCGGCTACAGCGGGAAGTACATGATCTACGCGCGCGCCATTATGTCTAACGGAAAGATAGGCTAGGAGCGCACGGCGTGGTGGGCGATACTGGACTCGAACCAGTGACCTCACGGATGTGAACCGTGCGCTCTAACCAACTGAGCTAATCGCCCGCAGAGTGTAGTGTAGCCACTGGCGGGAAACCGGAGCAAGAGCGTACTACGTGGCCTCCCGGAGGAGTCGATTCAGGATGTCGCGGACGATGCGCGGATCGGCCTTGCCTTTGCTGGCTTTCATGACGTCGCCGAAGAGAGACTGGGCGACCTGCTCCTTGCCGGCTCGAAACTGATCGACTTTGCTGGGATTCGCGGCCAGCACTCCGGCCACCAGGGTTTCGATTTCACGTTCGTCGCCTACTCGTTCCAGACCGAGGCGGGAGAGCACCCGGCCGGGGGGCTCGCCGGTGGCGAACATGTCTTCGAGAACGGTTTTGGCCGCGCTATTGCTCACGGTTCCGGCCTGCATCAGGGTGAGCAAGGCTCCGAGGTCGCCGGCTGAAACCGGAACTCCGGTTTGGGAGGGAGACGATTCCTTGAGTAGCCGAAGCGTCTCGCCCAAAACCCAGTTGCAGGTCACATGGGGAGAAACCTCGGGCGCGGCGGCCACCACGGCCTCGAAAAAGTCGGCCAGGAATGCTTCCGCGGTGAGGACGCCGGCGGCATGGGCCGTAATCCCGTAATCGCTTTGTAGCCGTTCGAATCTAGCGAACGGCAGCTCGGGCAGGCCGGCGCGCAGGGACTGCAAGTCCGACTCATCAAAATGGAGATAGGGCAGGTCTGGCTCCGGAAAGTACCGATAATCGTGCGCGAATTCTTTCGTGCGCTGTCCGAGCGTGACCTGTCCCTCCTCTGACCAACCGCGAGTTTCGTGCTGCACCTGCTCACCGCGTGCCAGTGTCTCGGACTGGCGCTCGATCTCGTATTCCAGAGCGCGCTGGACCGCCCGGAAGCTATTGAGATTCTTGACCTCGACCTTCGTGCCGAGAGGCCCCCCGGGCGGCCGCAGGGAGACGTTGACGTCAGCCCTCATGCTGCCTTCCTGCAGGTTTCCGTCGCACACGCCGAGGTACATCAGGATCTGGCGAAGTGCCTCGAAGTAGGCGCGTGCTGACTCGGGAGAATACAACTCGGGTTTGCTCACGATTTCCATCAGAGGCACGCCCGATCGGTTCAAGTCAACCAGACTCACGCCTCGCCCACCGATGGTGGTGTGGGTGGTCTTCCCCGTATCCTCTTCGAGATGGACGCGAGTGATGCCGCAGACGAATCGCTCTCCACTGCTATAGAAAGTGAGCTCGCCGTTTCGACCGATCGGCATGTCAAACTGGGAAATCTGATACCCCTTGGGAAGGTCGGCGTACGAGTAGTTCTTTCGGTCGAATTTGCTCTTCTCGTCAACGGTACAGTCCAGGGCGAGGGCCGCAAGCAGGGTACCCTCCACGGCCCGCCGATTGATGACCGGAAGCGCTCCCGGCATGCCACCGCAGACGGCGCAGACGTGCGTGTTGGGCGGCGAGTCGGCATAGGCCGCGGAGCAGGCGCAGAACATTTTGCTCCGGGTCGTGAGCTGGGCGTGGACCTCGAGACCGATGACCGGTTCCAGTGGTTGCGCGGATGACATGATTGCGGTGTGCCTCATGGTGGCAGATATGGTCAGGCGGACGGAACGGCGGCAGCGGCCGCCGGATACTCGGTGTGAAAAGCGGTGACCCGCTGGAAGGCGCCGGCGAGCGTCAGTATAGCGGTCTCGCCCATCGGGCGGCCGAGGAGCTGCAGACCCACCGGCAGGCCATCGACACGGCCGGCCGGGATCGAGATGGCACAGATTCCGGCGATGTTAACCGGCACTGTGTACACGTCGGACAGGTACATCTCGAGCGGGTCGTCGACCTTTTCGCCAATTCGGAAGGCGGTGGACGGGGTGGTGGGACAAACCAGCGCGTCCACCCGTGAGAACACACTATCGAAGTCGGCGCGAACCAGCGTGCGAACCTGCTGCGCCTTGCGGTAATAGGCGTCGTAGAAACCGGCCGATAAGGCGTAGGTTCCAAGCAGGATACGCCGCTTTACCTCTTTCCCGAAGCCGGCGTCACGGGTACGAGCAAACGCGTCCCACAGGTCTTCGCCGGGCTCGGATAGTCCGTACCGAACTCCATCGAAGCGAGCGAGGTTGGCCATGGCCTCGGCGGGAGAAATGAGGTAATAGGTGGAGAGCGCGTAGTCGGTGTGGGGAAGCGATACTTCTTCAATTTCCGCCCCCTGGGCGCGGAACACCTCGATTGCGTCCCGAATTACTCGTTCCACGCCCGGCTGGAGGCCGCCACCGAAATACTCCTTTGGTACGCCGAGCTTGAGCCCTCGAATATCGCCGGTCATGGACTCGAGATAGTGAGGGACGGGAAGATCGGCAGAGGTCGAGTCACGGGGATCGTGCCCGGCGATCGCCTCCAGGACGATGGCGGCATCGCGCGCGGAGCGGGCGATTGGTCCGATCTGATCCAAGGACGAACCGAAGGCAACGACCCCAAAACGCGAGACACGCCCGTAGGTGGGCTTTAAACCGACGACGCCGGTGAGGGCGGCGGGTTGGCGAATCGACCCTCCGGTATCGGTTCCAAGGGTGAAGACACTCTCGCCCGAGGCCACCGCAGCGGCTGAACCCCCGCTTGAACCGCCCGGCACGCGCTCCAGATCCCAGGGATTGTGCACGGGCCCGAAGGCGCTGTTTTCGTTGGAGCTGCCCATGGCAAACTCGTCCATGTTGGTCTTGCCGAGCAGGACCGCCCCGGCGGCGCGCAAACGCTCCACGACGTGGGCATCGTACTGAGGCACGTAGGTATCGAGGATCCGGGAGCCGCAGGTAGTACGGACGCCGCGGGTCGAAATAATGTCTTTGACGGCCATGGGTATTCCGGTGAGCGGGCCGGCCGTACCTCCGGCGAGGCGACCGTCGGCTTCACTGGCCTGGAGTAGCGCGACCTCGGCGGTAATGGTGAGAAATGCGTTGAGGGCCGGCTCAAGGCGATCGATGGTTTCGAGTGCGCGGGTCGTGAGCTCCACCGAACTGACCTTTCCGGACCGGAGGGCGGTCGAAGTCTCTTCGATTGTGGAAAACAGAGCGTCGCTCACGGATGGCTCCTCAGCCAAGGTGGAGTTTCGAGCGGGGCCGCGCCTATTCGAGAATTGCCTGGACCTCGAAAAGATCGCCGACTCGATGTGGCGCGTTCGCCAGGACGCGTTCGACCGACCACGAGGGAACCGGCACATCATCGCGCATGACTGAACCGGCCCGCGAGGCGTGCGCGGTGGGCTCGACGGAATCGGTGTTCAGCTCACTCAGCTTGTCGATGTGCGCGACGATCGAGGAGAGCTCCACGGCGAATTCTTCGATTTCTTGGGGAGAAAGCGCAATTTGCGCCAGCCGGGCTACGTGCTCGACGGTGTCGCGGTCGATCAACAGTCGTTCCTCCGTGCGGTGGCACATTCTATCACCGCGAAAATGGCAGCGGACGGTGAGAAATCTACCGCTTGCCACTCTTTCGCCGAGCTTGAGCGGGGCGGTCGCGTTTGCCGCTCGCGGGCTTCTTGCGCCGAGCAAGCGGAGCGCGCACGAAGCGGTCGCGTCCACCCACGGCGAGCGCGAGCAGTCCGCAAGCCGCGCCGACGGCCGCTCCGCCCAGCAGCGACAAACCAGCGGCGGCGAGAACTTCGGGAAAGGTAACCGATCCCGCACTGGACGACCCAGCGCCGCTGGCGGCCACGAGATCCACGACCGATCCGCCAATGGCAGTGACCAGCCCGGAAACCACGCCGTCCGCCATGGCGGCCTGGAAAGTGGACGGCGGACGCTGTTGCGGCCCTTCGGACGCGAAGACCAGAAACGCGCTGGCCGCTCCCATCGCTCCCCAGATAACCACGTTGATCGGAATAGGTGGACTGCCGGCGATGAGCCTGGAGGCCGCCAGGCCGGCGAGGACAGAGGCGACGCCAAGGATGGGGGCGGCGACGCGACCGGCGGCGGAGTGCACGTATCGCCGGTTCAAAGCGGTTTCTCCGTGTGGCGCGGTTGGGCACGAGAACAGATCAGCCCGGGAGGGAACGCCTGCTCACGGCACTTCGAATTACCACGCGCCGCCGATCCGGCGGTGAGCGTCAACTGACGCTCGCCACCGGTTCAGCCGGTTCGGACTGCTCAGAGGGCGAGCCGGGATGGAAGGTCAAGTGCTGTCCTTCGGCTCGAATGTCGACAGTATCGCCGTCTTTGAACTGGCCCTGAAGGACGCTGAGAGCCAAGGGATCGAGAATATTCCGTTGGATCGCCCGCTTGAGGGGCCGCGCGCCGTAGGTGGGATCCCAGCCCAGCTCGGCCAGTACGTCTTTTGCCTCATCGGAGAGGTTAAGTCGCAACTTGCGACCCACGAGGCGCCTCTGTAGGGCCTCAAGCTGGATCTCGACAATGTGCTCGATCTGTTCGCGGGTGAGTCCCCGGAAGATGATGATCTCGTCGATGCGATTCAGGAACTCGGGGCGGAAGTGGTCTCGCAGCACGTCGGTAACGGCTTCTCGCATGGCGTCGTAATCGTCGGACTGCGTGTCGGCGATGGCCTGGCTTCCCACGTTGGAGGTCATGATAACGACGGTGTTCTTGAAATCCACGACACGACCGTGGCCGTCGGTGAGGCGCCCGTCGTCCAGGATTTGAAGGAGCACGTTGAAGACATCCGGATGCGCCTTTTCGATTTCGTCGAGCAGGAGCACCGAGTAGGGGCGTCGCCGCACGGCTTCGGTGAGCTGGCCACCCTCGTCGTATCCCACGTATCCGGGCGGCGCGCCAATGAGCCGCGCGACAGTGTGTTTCTCCATGTACTCCGACATATCGAGGCGGATCATGGCCGCCTCATCGTCGAACAGGAATTCCGCCAAAGCCCTGGCGAGCTCCGTTTTACCGACTCCGGTGGGGCCGAGAAAGAGGAAGCTGCCGAGCGGTCGATTGGGATCCTGCAGACCGGCGCGCGCCCGGCGGACGGCGTTTGAAACCGCGACCACGGCCTCGTCCTGACCCACGACACGATCGTGCAGGCGCTGCTCCATCGAGACCAGTTTTTGAATCTCGCCTTCCAAAAGCCGGGAGACCGGAATGCCGGTCCACTTGGCGACTACTTCGGCGACGTCGTCCTCACCGACTTCTTCTTTGAGAATCCGGCCCTTCTGTCCCATATCCGAGAGCCGGGCCTCGTCCGTCTCGAGCTTTTTCTCGAGCTCGACCAGGGTGCCATAGCGGAGCTGCGCAGCCTGAGCGAGGTCGAGCCGCCGCTCCGCGCTCTCGATGTCGCTCTTGGTCGTCTCGATCCGTTCGCGGGTTTCGCGAATGGCCGTTATGGCGTCTTTTTCGGCCTGCCAACGACTTCTCAACTCGTCGGATCTGCCCTGGAGCTCGGCGATTTCGCGCTGAATGCGCTCCAGCCGGTCGCGTGACGCCTCTTCCTTCTCCTGCGACAAGGCGGCACTCTCGATCTGGAGCTGGACGATACGCCGCTCGATTTCGTCGATTTCGTACGGCATGGAGTCGATTTCCATGCGGAGCCGGCTGGCAGCCTCGTCGATGAGGTCGATCGCCTTGTCGGGCAGGAAACGATCCACGATGTACCGATTGGAGAGCAGGGCCGCAGCGACGAGCGCGGCGTCGGTAATTTTCACGCCGTGATGGACTTCGTAGCGTTCTTTGAGGCCGCGCAAGATGCTAATGGTGTCCTCGACGGACGGCTCGGCGACCAGAACCGGCTGGAAGCGGCGTTCGAGCGCGGCATCTTTCTCGATGTGTTTCCGGTACTCGTCAAGCGTGGTAGCACCGACCATGTGGAGCTCACCACGGGCAAGCATCGGTTTGAGCATGTTGCCCGCGTCCATGGCGCCCTCGGCGGCACCGGCCCCAACGACGGTGTGGAGCTCGTCAATGAAGAGGATTATCTGGCCCTCGGCATCTTGTACTTCTTTCAATGAGGCTTTGAGGCGTTCCTCGAATTCGCCGCGGTACTTGGCGCCGGCGACCATTGCCGCCAGGTCGAGCTGTATTACCTTCTTACCCTTGATTGGCTCAGGAACGTCTTCACGGACGATGCGGTGGGCCAGACCCTCGACAATCGCCGTTTTGCCGACGCCCGGCTCGCCGATGAGAACCGGATTATTTTTGGTACGGCGCGACAGAACCTGGATGACGCGGCGAATTTCTTCGTCCCGACCGATGACGGGGTCGACCTTGTTGCGGCGGGCCAGATCGGTCAGATCTCGTCCGTAACGCTCGAGGGCGGCGTACTTCCCTTCGGGATTCTGATCGGTGACCCGCTGGCTGCCACGGATAGTCGTGAGGGCGCTGAGGATGGACTCGCGGGAGAGACCGGACTTCCGCAACATCTTCGCGACAGTGGAGGTGTCGCGGTTGTCCACTAAAGACAAAAACAGGTGCTCGACAGAGACGAACTCGTCGCGCATGTCGGACATAATGTCGTGCGCCCTTACAAGCGCGTTCCGCAACTCCGGTGAAATGGTGGGCTGGGACGCACCACCATAGACCGTGGCCAGTCGCTGCAAGAGCGCGGTATTCTGTGAAGCAATTGAGTCGAGGCTGATTCCGACGCGGGCGATCAGCATCGGAACGATGCCTTCGGGCTGGTTGAGGAGCGCAAGCAGAAGGTGCTCCTCTTCCACCTGCGAATTGCCGCGCCGCGAAGCCTCGTCCTGGGCGGTGGTGAGAGCGTTCTGCGCTCTCTCGGTGAATCGTTGTACGTTCATGACTGCCTCTCAGTCACTAGAAAAAAATGAAAAGAAAAAGGTGCGAATACGAATGCGAGCGCTCAGGCGACTCCGTCGCTCTGTTCCTCAGGTGATCCCTGAAGCCGGCGAATGATCTCCCTGAGCCTGCGCTGCTCGGCTTCATGGTCGGCTCTCAGCTTACGAATGGATTCGGTGCTTTCGAAGCGCATTCGCTCCATCTGGTCACGCATGTTGAGAATGACTTCCACGCCGGCGAGGTTGACGCCGAGCTCCTCGACCAGCCGTCGAATCTGCTGAATGCGCTCGATATCCTGCGGAGAGTAATAGCGAATCTCTCCCTTGCCGCGAAGTGGCTCTACCAGGCCCAGGCGTTCGTAGTGCCTCAGGGTCTGCTGATGGACGTTTACCAGCTCCGCGGCGACACTTATGGTGTAACGCCTCCGTTCACGCATCGTTCTGCTCCTCCATGGTGACTCAGACGCCCGCCTGGGCTAACTTTTGAAAGAGCTCGCGTTGCTTCTCGTCGAGGGTCGTGGGGAGGGACGCGTTGAGCTTGACGTATAGATTGCCACGTTGCTTCGTTTTCAAGCTCGGCATCCCTTGACCGGCAAGTCGCATGACGCGACCGTTGGGCGATGAGGCGGGCACGCGCATGGTTACCTGACCGTCGAGGGTGGGAACCGCGATTTCACCGCCCAGCACGAGGGTGGTCAAAGGCACGCTGACTTCGGCGTGAAGGTCGTCTGACTCGCGTCGAAAGACGGGATCCGACTGGACGTGCACCACCAGATACAGGTCACCGGGCTTGCCGCCCGACTCGCCGGGATTGCCCTCGCCGGCTACTCGAACGCGCGACCCTTCCCGGACGCCGGCAGGGATCTTAACGTCCAGACGCTTGGTCCGGGCAACGGTTCCCTGACCATGACAGGTAGGGCACAGCGCGTCGCCCTGCAGACCGGTACCGTGGCAGGTGGGGCAGGGGACCGCGGTCTGTACAGTGAAGTTACGCTCGACGCCGTGAAACGCTTCCTGAAGAGTTACGTCGACGGCTTGCTCGGCGTCGGAACCACGCTGCGCGGTAGTAGACGAGTTTTTCGCTCTGGACCGGCCGAAAATTGAGCCGATGTCAAAGCCGCCGTTTCCGCCTGGCGCGCCTCGCTGAGCCCCGAACAGGGTCTCGAAAAAGTCACTGAAGTCAGCGGTACCGGCGCCGCCAGTTTGGGTGGTGTAGGTTCCGCTACCGGGCCGCGGCCGGCTTTGCATGCGCTTTTCCCAATCCGGCCCGAGCGTGTCGTATTTGCGGCGCCGCTCCGGATCGGTGAGAACCGCGTGTGCCTCGTTGATCTCTTTGAATTTGGTTTCAGCAGTTTTGTCGCCCGGGTTCACGTCGGGATGGTACTTGCGTGCCAGCTTCCGGTACGCGGACTTAATTTCCTTCTCGGACGCCTTTTTATTGACTCCGAGGATGCTGTAGTAGTCTCGATATTCCATGTGTTCTCCGCCCCGGGTCGAGCCGGGGGGCGAGCCGGCTTGCGGTGTCCTGCACCGAGCCGGCCCGCTCCCGCGCGACTTTAGCTATCGCTCTCGTGGACGCTAACGATTACTTGCGCCGGCCTGAGGACCTCATCGCCGTAGGTGTATCCGCTGCGGACAACTTGAACCACCGTCTGATCTCCAACGCTGGCATCATTCACCGTCTGAATAGCCTCTTCGAGGTGTGGATCAAAAGGTTTGCCGGCGGCGTCGATCAATTCGACGCCTTCTTTCTGCAACATTTGATCGAGCTGGTACTGCGTGAGACGAACGCCTTCCATGAGGCTCTCACCATCGGAGTCGGATGAGCCGCCGTAATGAAGAGCGCGCTCGAGGTTGTCCTTCACGGCCAGGAGCTTTCGTAACAGCTCTTTTTTCGAGCCGAGGGAGCGCTCAGCGTAGGTGCGCTCGATTCGCTTTTTGTAGTTTTCCATGTCGGCGCGGACGCGCAAGAACTTCTCCTGCTGCGCCGCCGCTTCTTCCCGACTCTCCTGGAGCTGACGTTGAAGGTCCTCAACAGACTCGGGCGTGGCCGACGTGTGGGATGTTTGCATTTCTTCTACCGATCGCGGGTCCATGTCGCCGTTTTCGGCACCCGCCGTGACGTATTCCTGTGTTTCATCTGTCATCGCATTTCTCTCCGTCGAGACTGTGCCGGAGCGGCTCGAAAGCCGCCCCGGACGGTCTCTTAGTGATCGTCGCTCGATCGGAATTCAGCGTCCACGACGTCGTCGTCGCTGCTCGGCGCCCCACCAGGCGAGGCCGAGGAGGCCGCGCCCGCTGCTTCCGCTTCGGGGCCGACCTGGCTGTAGAGAGATTGCGCGACTGGCGCCCAGGCGCTCTCGAGGTGCTCGCGCGCGCTACGGATGGTCGCGGCATCGTTGCCTTTCAGCGCGGCCTGCAACTCGTTGAGTGCGTTCTGCACCGTCTGACGATCGGTGTCGGAGATTTTATCGCCTGACTCGCGCAACGTCTTCTCGGTGCTGTAGGCAAGCGTGTCGGCGGTGTTGCGCTCTTCGGCCGCGGCTCGCGCCTCGGCATCGGACTGCGCGTTCTGCTCGGCCTCTCGCACCATTCGATCGATGTCGGCACTGGTGAGATTGGTGGAGGCAGTGACCTTGACGCTCTGCTCACGGCCGGTACCAAGATCCTTGGCATGGACGTTGATGATGCCGTTGGCGTCGATGTCGAACGTGACCTCGATTTGAGGCATGCCGCGGGGAGCGGGTGGAATGCCTTCCAGGCGGAACCTAGCCAGAGTCATATTGTCACGCGACATGGGCCGCTCGCCCTGGGTGACGTGAATGTCGACCGCGGTCTGATTGTCTTCAGCGGTGCTGTAGGTTTCGCTCTTCGCGGTAGGAATCGTGGTGTTGCGCGGAATCAGCACGTTGTTGACACCGCCCAGCGTTTCGATACCCAGCGAGAGAGGTGTGACGTCGAGCAGGACGACATCTTTCACATCGCCCATCAACACGCCGGCCTGAATGGCTGCTCCAATAGCGACCACCTCGTCCGGGTTCACACCCTGATGCGGGTCTTTGCCGGTCATGCCCTTGACGAGCTGCTGAATGACGGGCATGCGAGTCGAACCACCGACCAGCACTACTTCGTCGATGTCCTTTTCGCTGAGCTTCGAGTCTTGCAGAGCGCGTCGGAACGGGCCGACACAGCGCTGCGTCAAGTCATCGGTGAGCTCTTCGAACTTGGCGCGGGTTATGGTTTTGATGAGATGCTTGGGGCCATTCTGATCGGCCGTGATAAACGGCAGATTGATTTCGGTCTGGACGACGCTGGAAAGCTCGACCTTGGCCTTTTCGGCTGCCTCGAGGAGGCGCTGAAGGGCTTGCCGGTCCTTGCGGAGATCGATGCCTTCCTCGGCCTGGAAATCGTCGGCGATCCAGTCGACGATTCGGCGGTCGTAATCATCCCCGCCCAGGTGAGTATCGCCGGCAGTTGACTTCACTTCGAAGACGCCGTCGCCGACCTCCAGCACGGACACGTCGAAGGTGCCGCCGCCGAGGTCGAATACCAGAATCGTTTCCGCCTGCTTCTTGTCGAGACCGTAGGCCAGTGCCGCCGCGGTCGGTTCGTTAATGATACGCAGGACTTCCAACCCGGCGATCGTGCCGGCGTCTTTGGTCGCCTGGCGCTGACTGTCGTTGAAGTACGCCGGTACGGTGATGACCGCTTGATTCACGGTTTCGCCCAGGTACTTCTCGGCATCGGCCTTGAGTTTCCCCAACACCATCGCGGATATCTCTTGCGGGGTGTATCCCTTGCCGTCGATGTTCACCTTGTCGTTGGTGCCCATCTTGCGTTTGATGGAAGCGATCGTTCGCTCGGGATTGACGACGGCTTGCCGCTTGGCGAGTTGCCCGACCAGCCGCTCACCGGTCTTCGTGAACGCAACCACGGACGGCGTCAGGCGACTGCCCTCGGTATTGGGAATCACCATTGGCTCGCCGCCTTCCATGACGGCGACAACTGAGTTCGTCGTACCCAGATCTATGCCAACTACTTTTGCCATCTACTTTGTCTCCTTGTGTGCGCACGTTGTCGTGCGTCACTTCTATGTGCTCTTTCAGTGTAAGGACTTGAGCGTGTGTTTGTCAACAGTCATGCATGAGCGCGTTTCTATCAAAGAACGGACGGACTGAGTGCTTGTGTACTCAGTCCGTCCGCCGAGAGGTAACTAGCCGGCCGGTGCGGCCGGCGGGACCTGCCAGGAGCTCTCAAGACCGGGAAGCAGAACCGCGTCGAAGTGGGCGTATTGCATCACTTCGGCGGTGGACGCGCGATCGAGAAGGGCATGTTCGACGACGCGATCCATGAGATCCACCGGAACGAGATTCATGGCCGAGCGCACGTCTTCCGGGATTTCCTCAAGATCCTTGAGGTTCTTTTGCGGGAACAGGACGGTGCGTATGCCCGCCCGGTGGGCGGCCAGCACTTTCTGCTTGAGCCCTCCGATGGGCAGGACGTGGCCGCGCAGAGTGATTTCGCCGGTCATCGCGACCTCACGGCGGGCGAGCCGCCCGGAGAGAGCACTGATGAGGGCAGTAGCCATGGTGACGCCGGCCGAGGGACCATCTTTCGGAATCGCCCCGGCGGGGACGTGGATGTGAATGGCGTGCTCTTCGAAGGCGTTGGGATTGATACCAAACTCACGGGCCCGAGAGTGGACGAACGACATCGCGGCACGGGCCGACTCCTGCATAACGTCGCCGAGCTGGCCGGTGAGAATGAAGTTTGGCTTGCCGTCCATGAGCGTGACCTCGACCGGGATGACGTCTCCGCCGTCTTCGGTGACGACCAGCCCGGTAGCGACTCCAATCTCGTCGTGCTCTTCGGCGATACCCCAGGTGAAGCGGGGCGATTTCAGATACTCGGGCACGTCGTCGGAGTCCACCGTCACCGTTTCCGGACCGTGCTCGGCGAAGCGTCGAGCGATTTTTCGGCAGATGGAGGCAATTTCGCGCTCCAGCTGACGGACACCGGATTCACGCGTATACTCGCGGACCAAGCGGTGGACGGCGGCTTCGGTGAACTCGAGCTGGTCGGGCTCGATGCCGTGGAACCGCTTCTGTTTCGGCACGAGGAAGCGTAGACCGATCTGCACTTTCTCGGCCTCGGTATAGCCCGGTAGCTCAATAACTTCCATCCGGTCGCGAAGCGCCGCCGGTATCGTGTACAGCACGTTGGCGGTCGTGATGAAGAGCACCTTCGACAGGTCGAACGGTACTTCGAGGTAGTGATCGGAGAACTCGGAGTTCTGTTCGGGGTCGAGAACTTCGAGCAGGGCCGACGACGGGTCACCACGGAAATCGGCTCCTACTTTGTCGATCTCGTCGAGCATGATCACGGGATTATTCGAACCCGCCGTTCGAATCGACTGCAGAATGCGTCCGGGCAGGGAGCCGATGTAGGTTCGGCGGTGGCCGCGTATCTCCGCTTCATCGTGGACGCCGCCAAGCGACATCCTGGCGAACTTGCGTCCGAGCGCGGCCGCGACCGACTTGCCGAGGCTGGTTTTTCCGACCCCCGGAGGGCCGACGAGGCAGATTATGGGACTGCGTAGCTCGGTTGCCAGCTTGCGCACGGCGAGATGTTCGAGAATACGCTCCTTGACGATTTCGAGGCCGAAATGATCGAGGTCGAGCTGCTGGGCGGCCGCCGGCAGATCGAGCTGATCCTCCGTGCTTACCGACCAGGGCATTCCGACCAGCCAATCGAGATAGGTGCGGATCATGCCGACTTCAGGTGAAGCAGCCGGCATACGCTCGAGCCGATCGACCTCTTTCTCAGCTTTTTCACGTGCCTTTTCGGACATGCCGGCGGCTTCGATCTTGTCTCGCCACTCCTGCGCCTCGGCCTGTTCCGGGTCGAGCTCGCCGAGCTCGCGCTGAATCTCCTTCATCTGTTCCCGAAGGAGATATTCGCGCTGGGTCTTGTCGATATTTTTCTGAACTTCAGAGCTGATGCGGCTCTTGAGCTCAAGGACCTCGATCTGTTGAGAGAGGAGCTGGTTGGCACGTTTCAGGCGCTCGGAAACGTCGAGTAGCGTCAACAGATCCTTGCGTTCCTGAGACTCCATCTCAGGCATATAACCGACCAGATCGGCCAGCCAGGCGGGGTCCTGCACGTCGTGCACTTTGGCCAGCGCCTCGGCGGGGAGGTTGCCACGCAGGTTGATATAGGCCGCAATCTTTTCCTTGACGGCTTCCATGCGGGCCGTGATCTCGGCGGATGGCTCGACTTCCTGGGAGATGATTTCGGCCTCGACTTCGAGGTATGGCTCGGTCTTGGTGAAGGACAGGACGCGCACGCGCGTCTCCCCCTGGGCGAGGAGCTGGACGCTTCCGTCCGGCAGGCGGAACATGGGTCCGAGCGTGGCGAGCACGCCGATATCCATGAGGTCGCCGGGCGCGACGTCCTGTGTGCCGGCGTCGTTCTGCGTGAGCAGCACGATGCGATGGGGCCTCTGTTTGACCGCCTCATCCACCGCTCGGAGCGATGGCTCGCGTCCGACCTGGATGGGGTTCATCATGTGCGGAAATACTACCGTCTCGAACAGAGGTAGAACCGGCAGACGCACGATGCCGGTCACTTCCGTTTCTTCTTCAATATCTTCTGTCATTTCGTTTCCTTTTCCGGGCTCCAAGAAGTGGTCGGACGTTCGAGAACCGGCTCGACGGCGCTCAACTCCGTCCGCGCGACCGCTAACCGCCCCTGAGAGTGAGACGACTTCCCGCGGTTCGCCGCGCAAACACCGTTTGCGTACTTGATTATATCAGGCACATGAGATTTAAGCGTCGTATTGTCAAGGATTACTTTGACAGAAACGCTGATTCAGTCAGTCGGTGACTGTGATGGTCGCCGTGTCGCGGGGAACGATTCGGCCGATGGTAGCAGCCAGCATGGACGCGCTCGCGCTGGCGGTAAACGCCGCCACGCTGTCGGGTGGCATGGCAATAAGCAGACCTCCGGAAGTCTGGGCGTCACAGAGGAGCAGGCGCACGAGAGCAGACACGGTGGGAGAGACGGTTATCAGTGGCTCGACGAATGCGACGTTGGACTTCGTGCCGCCGGGTACGTAGCCGCCGGCCGCGTACTCCATGGCGCCGGGCAGGAAGGGCACGGCAGCGGCGTTCACCACGGCGCTCACGCCGGAGGCATCACAGAGATCGGCCAGGTGTCCCAGCAGCCCGAATCCGGTGACATCGGTAGCGGCGTGGGCCGCCACGGCCAGCATTGCCGACGAGGCGTCTCGATTGAGGACCGTCATCCAGCGAACTGCCTGCCGGATGTAGGCGTCGGAAGCAATGCCCGCTTTCGCGGCGGTGGTGACGACACCGGTGCCGATCGGTTTGGTGAGTACGAGGACATCTCCCGGCCGCGCTCCTCGAGCGGAAACGAAGCGATCGGGATGCACGGTTCCGGTCACGGCCAGACCGTACTTGGGCTCCTGGTCCTCGACGGTGTGCCCACCCACGATGGCGACGCCTGCTTGCTCCGCCATGGTGCTTCCGCCACGGAGAATTTCGCTAAGGATTTCCACCGGCAGGGAATTAATGGGAAACCCGACCACATTCAGCGCGGTGAGCGGTGTGGCGCCCATGGCGTACACATCGCTGAGGGAATTGGCCACGGCAATCCGTCCAAAATCGTACGGATCGTCGACGACGGGGGTAAAAAAGTCGACGGTCTGCACGAGCGCAAGCTCAGCGCTGACGCGATACACGGCGGCATCGTCGGCGGGATGGTCTCCGATCAGCAGCCGGTCGTCGGGGGAACGAGGTAGATGACGTAACACGTACGCCAGGTCAGCCTTGCTGACTTTGCTCGCTCAGCCGGCCCCGCGTACGAGTGACGTAAGACGGATGGCGTCGCTCACTCTACCCCCTTCCCGCTCTCCGGATCCGGAGGCATCGATCGCTCTGTCAGCCTCGATCAACTCCCTGGAGAGATGCGACCTTCGGCAACAAAAGCGCGTAGTGCGTTCAGAAGCGGCTCTCCCCCGGATT
This sequence comes from uncultured Chloroflexia bacterium, assembly GCA_963737125.1. Lineage (GTDB taxonomy): Bacteria > Chloroflexota > UBA5177 > UBA5177 > UBA5177 > JANWJD01. The sequence goes on from CAVTRL010000001.1 coordinate 1,756,651, forward strand.
TTACTGGATCAAAGGCGGGTAGACCGGTTTCTTCGCGCGCCTCCGCCAGAGCTCGTTCGGTAGCTTCAGCGTCCAGGTGTCTGGTATTTAGCGCAATCGCGGCAACGCGAGCGGGGGCGACCCAGCCGGCAGCCGACTCATAGGCTTGTACTACCCTGGCCAGCGGAGGAATGGGCACGGAATATTCGTCGATATGGGTCTGGCCCGCACGGTGGACGAGGACCATTACATCGGGAGACGATCCATGGAGTAAGGCGAGCGTCACCCCGGAATAGGCGGGATGCAAGAGCGATCCCTGTCCTTCCACGAAGACCCAGTCGGCCTCTTCGGCTGCTTTCACCACACAGCCTTCCACTGCGCCGGACATGAAGTCGCCGATGACCCGATCGACCGGGACACCGGAACCTTCAAGCATGATGCCGGTTTGTCCGGTGGCGACGAAGGCGGTCGACAATCCGGCGCGTTGTGCCGCCGTGTGCATCTCCAGCGCGGCGGTCATTTTTCCAATGGCGCAGTCGCTTCCGACGAACGTGACGACGACCGAGCCGGCGCGTCGCGGTAGGAGCTCCGCCACCGAGAGCTCGGATGGCGGGCGCCGCACATCGACGAGAGAAGCACCCGATCTGGCCGCGGCCACTGTAAATTCGGGATCGTCGTTCAGCATGTAGTGCAAACCGCTGATGATGTCGAGGCCGCGTTCGATGGCGGCCAGCAGCTGCGGGCGCCACTCCGGAGGCAGACCGCCTCCACGCGGTGCAATCCCAATGAGCACGGCATTCGGCGAATACTGCAGCGAGTCCTGAAAGGACGCGACGATTGGCACGTCGACGTCCAGGCCAAGCACATCTCGAAGGCTGCTTCCGGCGTGGGTGCTATCGATCACGGCTACCACGTCAGCCGGCCGGTAGCGAAGGAGGCTGACTGCGGTTTTCCCATGATGGAAATCGAGATAGCCTTCGGCCAGGAGGGCAAGTCGCCGCGGGATGGGCGCTGAGCTCATGACGCGCCCGCGCGTCCGCCGGTCTCCGAAAGGTCGGCGATGTGCATCAAGTATTTGCCTGACTTTCCTTCGGGTCGGCGCCTCGCCGCGAGGTTGGGCTAGGCTCACGCCGGACCGGCCGGCGAGTCTGCAGCCACACATGGACCAGCCGCTGCAGAGCTGTAATGTGCGTGAGGAGGGCAAGGATCACGAGGGCGATGACAATGGTCGTCCCATTGATCAGCAGCCCAAGGCCGAGCAATATTACTCGCTCGGGACGCGGCGCGATTCCCACTTTGGCTTCGAGTCCCAGCCCTTCGGCGCGCGCGCGGGCATAACTTATAAGCAGCGAACCAATGGCAACCGCGTACACGAGGAGCACGTCGGCCGTTTCATGTCGAGTCGCAAAAACGTAGAGAAGCGCCAGAAGAATCATGGCCTCGGAGTATCGGTCCAGGAGTGAGTCGAGAAACGCGCCGAAGACGCTTTGACTCCCGGCGACGCGAGCCAGCGCACCATCGAGCATGTCGAACATTCCCGAGACCAGCAGCAACACCCCGCCGGCAGACAGATGGCCGGTGGCGAGGACGGCGGCGGTCACGAGATTGAGGATAAAACCGACAATGGTGACAACGTTAGGATGCACGTCACGCTCGGCGAGCGGTGACACCACTGTTTCCGCGACCCGCTTCGCCCAACCCTGCATGGCGGCCGGGAACATTGCTACATCACCGCGCTGGTCGCAGCGACATCGGCCGGAAGGTATTCGTGTAGCGAGCGATCCGCGGTGCGCACGTAAAATTCCAGGACTTGCTCGGCCACTCGCGGCCAGGAATACTCCACGACGGAGTGTCTGGCTTCCACTCCCATGGACAGCCGCAATGCAGGGCTCTGTAAGACCGTGCAAAGCGCATCGGCCAGCGCGCGTTCGTCGCGTGGGGGAACAAGGAGGCCCTGCCGGCCATCGGACACGACCTGGCGATAGCCTTCGATGTCGCTCGCGACCACGGGTAGGCCGGCGGCCATGCCTTCGAGAAGCACGATCCCGAAGCTTTCGCCCTGGGTGGCGGGGCTGCACAGGACATCGGCGCTTCGATAGTACCTGGGCAGATCGTCGTCGGACACCCGGCCGACCACGATGATATCTCTCATATCGTGACGCTCGAGGTAGTCGACGTAGCGCGAGTTTTGCCAGTCGCCCGCGCCCACGACGATGAAGCGCGCATCGGGGAACGCAGCCTTGACGAGCGGGTAGGCCCGGAGGAGATAGCCGACGCCTTTGCGCTTTTCCGGCCTGCCGACGAAGAGGATATTGGGTCGACCATCGGAGAACTGGGGCAGCGGCTCGACCGACCCGGGATCGAAACGATTGATTTCGACCCCGTTCGGAATAATTCTGTAGGGGGCCATAAAGTACTGGCGAACAAAGCGTTTAGCAGCGCGTGATACCGCGATGCGGCCGTCGAGACTTCGGAACGCTCGCCGCAGTACGGGGCGGCCGTAGAAATATCCGTAGTACGAGCCGCGGTAGGCATGAAACGTCCCGATATTCACCGAGCGAGAGTATCGCAATACGGTGGGAGGGAGCGACGGCATGAGGGGCTCGTGCACGTGCACGATGTCGAACCGTTCGGATGCGAGGACTTCCCGAACTCGCCGGGACAGGCGAAACGACAGCGTTATGCGAGCGATCGATCCATTTGCCGGCACGCGACGGACGTTTCCGATTCGATATACATCACTTTCCTCTCGCTCGAGATTGCGATTGGAAGACGGAGCCATGATGCGCACGTCGTGTCCCAACGCGGTAAATTCTCGATAGAGATGCTTGACATGGTTGGTAACGCCGCCGGGGTAGGGATAATCGTACGGAGAGACCAGCGCAATCTTCACGCGTTGCACCGCCGTACCGTCGCTGGCACGGCGAAGTTGCCTGGAAGAGGCACACTCCCGAGCGACCCGTCGAAAATTTCCGAACGTGCTGATTCAGACACTTTAAACAGCCGCCTCTTTATGATGCCTCATGGTAGCAGCACCATTCGCGCCGGCGTTTGCGCTCCATACGGGTGAAAATGCCAGCCACTGTTCGGGATAGCGGGCAATGATGCGTTCCATCTGCCGGGCGAGGACATCGAGGTTCGCAGTGTCGTCGGCGTCCACATCGCCGGTGCGCTGTACGGGGAGAGGTACGATGAGGCCGTCGAAGGCACCCGGACTCTTTCGTATGCCAACGGCCAGGACCAAGGGAGAGCCGAGCCGCCTGGCCAGCGCAACCGGGCCAACCGGTAAAGCCGCGACGTGGCCAAAGAGCTCGACGGGTTCCGTTCGGCCGGAAATATGGCGGTCTCCCGCGACGCCCACGATCTCGCCGGCCTTGAGAGCACGGATCATCTCGCGCGGCGCCCGTTCGAGCGGCACGATGTTGATGCCGTGGGCGGCGCGTTCCTTGACGAGGAACTCAAAGAGCTGAGGCGGGCTCATCCGCTCGACCGGGACGGTGAGCCGGTAGCCGCGGGATGCAAGCACCTGGCCGACCAGGTCGTGGTTTCCCAGATGCAGTGTGATCATGATCAGACCGTGCCCGGCCGACATCGCCGCGTCAACCGCTGACCAATCGGGCACATGTACCATGCGTTCGATCTCATCAATAGACAATGAGCCGATGCGCAGAGTATCGACCCAGTTCATGGCGTCGTGTTGGAACGTCCTGCGGGCGAGTCGGCGGACGCGTTTCGAACCGGCCGGCTCGGACAGCACAATCGACAGATTCGAGGTGACGCCCGCCCGGGCGCGCGGCACGACGAAGTATGCGGCCCAGCCCGCAACACGGGCCATCCGGTAGACGAGCGGAGCCGGTACCATGGCGAGGGTGCGACTCGCCAGGCGGAGGGCGACGTACAGGGCAACGTTCGGGGACACTATGCTTTCAGGTCCCCGCTCGTCTTCAAGGATGCGGCACCGGTGCGGGCATGGTCACGTTCCGGCCACATGGGACGAAACATGTACCACTGGTCGGGCCTTTCCCGAACAACCGTTTGCAGAGTGTCCATGAGCTTCTGCATGATGCCGGCGACGTCGGCGTCCCGATTGCCGGACTCGGCGCAGGGCACCGGCGGAAACAAGCGGCACTCGAAGGTTTGATCGGGTTGCCGGAACATGTATACCGGAAGGAGTGTTGCTCCGGTTTTCAAGGCGAGTACTGCCGGTCCGCCGGGGACGGCCGTCTCCCGTCCAAAAAAGCGAACGGTTACGCCCTCATCAGGAGGGAGTGGCCGGTCAAAGAGCAGGGTGAGTGAGCCGCCGGTGCGGAGCGCTTTCAGCATGCCGCGCGCGTCGTTCACGCCAATCAGGTGGATCCCTTTCTGGAGACGCTTGCGCTGAATGAGTCTGTCCAGATAGGCGGGTCGGAAGGTATCGTAGACGGCGTGTACAGCCGTGAAGTCTTGCAGACGCAGGCCGCCGACCTCAATAGTGCCGAAGTGGGCGCTCGCGATGATGACGCCTTTGCCGCGGGCGACGGCGGCCAACAAGTGCTCGAGCCCGTGGATTTTCATCGACGCGATGATTTCATCCGACGAGGACATGTTGGGTAGGTCGAGGAACTCGATGAGGTACTTGCAGTAATTGCGCATGGACTTGCGCGCGATAGTGCGCACGTGGCCGTCGGAAGCATCACCACCGAGAACCGCCCGGGTATTGGCGAGGAGTATCCTGCGCTTGGCCGGCCAGGAGAGATACACGCAGTCGCCCACGGCGGTACCAATCAGGTACCGCCATGAACGGGGTATGAATCTCGAAAGAAACGCACTGATCTGAATGACCAGGTACAGCGCCATGAACGTGTACTAGGAGCTTGCCGTCACGGGGCTGTGCTCTTCAACCAGAGCCGTGGCGCGAATAAACGCTTCCGTCATCTCGCGAGCGAGCTCGTCCTTATGCTGGACAGGCGGTGATTTCATAAAGTACCCGGACGGCCCCTCGAGGGCGCCGGATATGTTGTGGTCAAGCGCCAGCTTGTTGCAGCGTATCGCGTCGATGACGACACCGGCGGAATTTGGAGAATCCCAGACTTCGAGCTTCATCTCGACGTTCAACGGAACGTCTCCGAAGGATCGGCCTTCCATCCGAATGTACGCCCACTTTCGGTCACTGAGCCATTCCACGTAGTCACTTGGTCCAATGTGCACATTGCCCTTGCCGACGTCGTAGTCGAGCTGCGAAGTGACGGCGTTTGTTTTGGATATCTTCTTTGACTCGAGGCGGTCGCGCTCCAGCATGTTGAGGAAGTCGGTGTTGCCGCCGACGTTGAGCTGGCTGGTGCGTTCGACCTTGACTCCACGATCCTTGAAAAGGGTGGTCAAGGCGCGGTGAACGATGGTAGCGCCCACCTGAGATTTGATGTCGTCGCCAATGATCGGCAGTCCTGCCTGCTCGAAGCGACGGCGCCAGTATTCCTCGCGGGCGATGAAGACCGGGATGCAGTTTACGAATCCACATCCGGCCCGCAGCACCTGCTCGACATACCACTTCGTCGCTTCCTCACTGCCGACGGGCAAGTAGCTGACGACTACATCGGTCTTGGTGTCCTTGAGGATTTGAACGACATCGGCGGTCGGACCGGGTGCTTTGGTGATGATCTCCGAAAGGTACTTGCCCAATCCGTCGTGGGTCATCCCGCGCTCAACCTTGACTCCGAGGCGCGGCACGTCAGAGAACTTGTAGGTGTTGTTGTGCCCTGAAAAAACCGCTTCCGAGAGGTCTTTGCCAACCTTTTCAGCGTCAATGTCGAAGGCGCAGCTGAACTCGATGTCCCGAATGTGATAGCCGCCCAAATTGACGTGCATGAGCCCTGGAACGAAATCGTCGTCCTTGGCGTCCTTGTAGTACTGCACGCCCTGCACAAGGGATGAGGCGCAATTTCCTACCCCGATAATTCCAACTCGAACCTTCGACACGCTGCTTCTCCTTTGGCTACTGCTTGGTGGGTAAGGGGCTGGTGACGGTATTTGACGGGCTGTCGGCTTGACTCGAGGCTTCCGAGTCTCGCTCTAGATTTGTCAACTGGAACATGGTTTCGATCTGCTGTTGGTAGGCCCGCAACTGCGGTCGATTCAGCGAACACAGGACCTGCCGGCCGGTGCGAAGCGTGCTTACCACGCCGATTCGCCGCAGCACGCGGAGATGCCACGACATAAGCGGCTGACTTAGCCTGAACTCCACACTCAACTGCGACACGGGCACGTGTTCGTGCAGCGCCAGATACTCAAGGATGGACAAGCGCTTACGATCGCTCAGGGCACGAAAGTACATTACGGGGTCGGCCACGCCAGGCACCTACATATAAGTGTGTATTTCATAAACTTTCATTTGTATGTTAATGCGCGGTGAAGATGGATGTCAACCCGGTCGAGTGTGTGGCTAACTCGCCGCAGCGCCGGCCGATGCACCCGATTGGACGTCGGGTCGGAGTCCGAAGACGCGCCCACCAAGCTGGTACTGGCCGGAAAAATAGGCGTGGAGCTCGGTAGGGTCGATCACGTCCGCGAATGCTTCATGCAGTCCGGAGGGCGCGATCATAAAGGGGAACATCTGCGCCCCACCGAGGCCTCCGTGCGCGCCGCCGTGGTCCTCGAAGTTGACGACAGTCGCGCCGTCGTACGCGCCAAACACCATGAGGTCGCCCGCGCACGGCATGGCGGCGAGATTTACGAGCTGACGACGCACGATTTCGGGATCGTCGTAGAGCCGCAGGAATTCGAGGTCTTCCGGGGCCGCCGACTGGAGCTCGATGCGGCGCTCGCGGTGGAGGAGCACGGTGCCATCCTCGTTCTGCACCAGGACGATGCCGATTCCGGGATGCCGCACGAGGGCATCGAGCAAACCGGGAGCAATCGCTTCGACGGCATCCAGCCCGGGACGGGTTTTCTCGTGCGTGAAGTAGACGTTGGCCAGAGCGCTGGAGTAGATAGCCAGTACCGGACTGTGGCTCTGCTCGGCCAGTCCGGCCTGGAGCGGGCCGGTACCGATGCGCATTGCCAGCCGCATCGCTCGATCCACGAAAAAGCTCGTGGCGGAACTGGTTTTTGGCCCGATCTCGGCAGACAACTCTTCCAACTGCTGCAGAGTTGCCAGGTCTCGATAACCGCGGCCATCGAGCTCATCGGCACGCGGCGGCTGAACGCCGTGCGAGGCGATGAACTGACCGAGGGTCTGGCCGTAGAGGTGCCGAAATGGCAGGGACTGCGTCATGCCGTGGTCGCTCATGATGTAGAGGTCGTAGGGGCGCAACCCGAGCGCGCTGATCGCTCGGTGAATATCCCGGATCTGACGATCGAGGGCGCGAAGCGATCGATAGGCCGCGGTGCTGCGCGGACCCAGATGATGGGCGACTTCGTCGTATCCGATGTAATTCGCGTAGATGGCAGGCACGCCTCGAAATATGTCCAGGCGAACGCCGAGGGTGGTGAGCTCGCGAAACAGTACGTGGGTGAAGGCCCGGGTCAAAGGGAAGATGCCCTCAGGCGCGACATAGCGGCGCCGCAAGCGGTACAGCGCCTGTTCGTAAATCTCTATGAACACTTCCGCGACGGTGAGAAAGGCAGCTCGGGCCAGGCGCCAGGGATTGAGTACGAGTAGCAAGAACACGTCGATCCCAGTGAGCTTGGGTGGGAACGAGGTGCGCCCAAGGGCGCTCGTGGTAAAAACTGCACGCTGCGCGCCGCCGGAGGCCATGCCCATATACACGCTGCCGTGGCGAAAGAGACCCGCGCTGCCGTTCGCGTTCTCGGTTTCCACCGCGGCCATATCGAGGGGCCAGCTGCAGATGACGGGCCTCTGTTTCCGCCGGTCAAACCAATAAAAACCGGGCACATTGGTCTTTTTGCCGTAAAATACGGCGCACTGAATTGCCGCGGTATCACTTGGAGCGCCACTCCTCCACTGCGATACGGCGTGTGTCGAGCCGATCAAGCGCTTCAGAAAGGGTAGATGCCCGTCAGCCATGGCACGGCCCAAATCCTCATGCGAGAGGGCGTCGATCTGCAGAATGATGAATCCCCGGCGCCGGCCCTCGATCTGGCTGTAGGGTAATTGAAGGCGTCGCAGGGTCGCCGTTGCTTTCAAAGCAGCCAGAGTTCCACGAAGGGAAACGCGCAAGGATGAACTCCTCTAGTACGAACGAAGGGAAAGCCGCTCGATTCTATAGACCTGGGCGGGGCGCGACCAAGGCGGGAAAACGAACGTACAGGATTACAGCATGACCGATGACGAAGGGTTCTCCGGGCTCTCGCACGTGGGCGCCGACGGCAAGGCGCACATGGTCGACGTGGCGGCGAAACCGAGCAGCACACGAATCGCCGAGGCCGAGGGATATGTTTGCATGCTGCCGGCGACGCTCGACCGCGTGCGAAGCAACAGCGCCGAGAAGGGTGATGTACTGGGAGTGGCGCGTATTGCCGGAATCCTGGCCGCGAAGAAGACCTCGGAGCTCATCCCGCTCTGTCACGGACTGGCGCTGGACCATGTGGGGGTGGAATTCGAGCTCGACGAGCCGGGGTCACGGGTGCGGGTGAGCGCGAGGGCGATCACCCGAGGGCCGACGGGTGTGGAAATGGAAGCTCTGACCGCCGTGGCGGTGGCCTCCCTGACGGTGTACGACATGTTGAAGGCGGTCGATCGCGGCATGACGATTGACGGTGTACGACTGACTCTCAAGTCGGGCGGACGGTCAGGGACGTACCACGCAGGTGAAGCGGCTACGCCAGATCGTACTCTCTGATCTTGGCCTGCAACATCGTGCGCTGGATGCCGAGCTGTTTCGCGGCCTGGCCACGGTTGCCATCCGCCTGGTCCAGAGCGGCTTCGATCGCTTGACGCTCGACCTCGGCCACTATCTCTTTGAGTTTGACGCCGGCGGCAACCTTGTCTTGCACGCCGTCCGATGAAAGGTTGCCGTTTTTACCCGGGGCACCGGTGAACACGACGTGCTGGGGCGTGATGACCGACTCCCTGGCGAGGATTATGGCCCGATGGGTGGAGTTCTCCAGTTCCCGTACGTTGCCCGGCCAGTTGTAGGTCATGAGTTTGTCGAGTGCTTCCTCGGAAATGCGAGGGTTGTTGTTCGGGGCGTCATTCCGGTATTTCTGCAGGAAATGCTCGACCAGCAGCGGTACGTCGTCCATTCGATCGCGGAGCGGCGGGAGCTCGAGCGCGATCACGTTGAGACGGTAGTACAAATCCTCGCGAAAGCGACCTTCCGACACTTCCTTGGCAAGATTCCGGTTGGTGGCGGCGACGACACGGGTGTTTACCTTGATCGGCGTATTGCTTCCGACGCGCTCGAATTCGCGTTCCTGTAGAACGCGAAGTAACTTCTTCTGGGTGTTGAGCGACATTTCGCCAATTTCGTCGAGAAAAATCGTGCCACCGTCGGCCATCTCGAAGCGACCCTTCCGGGTCTTCACGGCGCTGGTGAAACTGCCGGCCTCGTGACCGAAAAGCTCGCTCTCAAGTAGAGTCTCGGTCAGTGACGCGCACGGCACTTTGACGTAGGGTCCATTGCGCCGGTTGGAATTGAAGTGTAGAGCCCCCGCCACGAGCTCCTTTCCGGTGCCACTCTCGCCCGTTATCAAGATGGTGGCCTCGGTGCGGGCCACCTGCCCGATGGTTTTGTAGACCTGCTGCATGGGCATTGTGTTGCCGATGATGTTGTCCAGGGGGTCGCGAATGGTTTCATCGACGGCGCGGACCCGCCGAGCGAGATTGCGGTGGTCGAGGGTTCGGCGGACGGTGATAAGCAAGTCATCCAATTCGAATGGTTTGGTGACGTAGTCGTAGGCGCCGCGCTGAATGGCCTCGATGGCGACGTTCGATGTGCCGTAGGCGGTCATCGTGAGGACCGGTACATCGTCGATATGCATTTTTTTCATCTGGTCCAGCACATCAAGACCGCTCATACCCGGCATCCGGACGTCCATAATAAGGACATCGGGCCGGTGCTTGGTGAGGGCCGGAATGACGTCACGACCGGACTTGGCCTCAATGGTATTGAAACCTTCGCTTTCCAGGAAGCTTTGAAGCAGGCCCCGGATCGATTGATCGTCGTCCGCGACAAGAATTAACGCCTTTTCGTCCATTGACCCCTCGCACCCCCGCACACACCGCGCTGTTGCCGACGTCCGCCGCCAACCAACCGATTGTACAGTGCAAAGGGGCCGTTCGGGACGTCCGGCGGAGCCGGCGGGCAAGCGATCGACGGCCCGCACGTGTACTGGAGGCAACGATCAGGTCGAAGGCGCGTAAAGAATGAAAGTGATCGGAACGGCGGGCCACATAGACCACGGCAAGTCCACGCTCGTTCGACGGCTCACGGGGATCGATCCGGATCGGCTGGACGAGGAGAAGCGGCGCGGCATGACGATCGACCTTGGCTTCGCTTGGCTCACGCTGCCGTCCGGGGTGGAGGCGAGCATCGTGGACGTCCCGGGACACGAGCGATTCGTGAAAACCATGGTGGCGGGCGCGGGTGGAGTGGATGTCGCACTGCTGGTGGTGGCGGCCGACGAGGGGATCATGCCGCAAACCAGGGAGCATCTGGACATTCTCGATGTACTGGGCGTCCGATATGGGGTAGTGGCGCTGACGAAGTGCGATCTGGTGGACGAGGAGTGGCGCGAGCTGGTGGCCGAAGAGGTACGCGAGGAACTTGTGGGCTCCTCACTGGAGGGCAGCTCCGTGGTTCCGGTGAGCGCCCAGTCGGGGGAAGGTCTGGACCGCTTGCTGCAGGCACTTGATTCCGCGCTCGCGGCGAGCCCGGCGCCGCGCGATCGTGGACGACCGTACCTGCCTATTGACCGCGCGTTTTCAGTCGCGGGCTTCGGCACGGTGGCAACCGGTACGTTGCACGACGGCACGGTAACCGAAGGCATGGAACTGACGCTGCTGCCGGCGGGCCGGCGGGTGAAAGTGAGGGGCCTGCAAACGCATCGCAAGCAGGTGGATGAGGCGACCGCGGGCGCGCGCGTGGCCGTCAATCTTTACGGGCTCAACGCGTCGGACCTGCAGCGAGGAGATGTGCTGGCGGCACCCGGCGCAGTCGCGGTCACGCAGCGAGCGGACGTATGGCTGAGGGTCGCTCGGTCGGCGCCGCACGCTTTGCGTCACGGAATGACCGTGATGGCCCACGTCGGCGCGGCGGAAGGCGCGACAACGCTCGCCCTCTTCGAGCGAGCCGAACTGCCGCCCGGGGAATCGGGCTGGGGACAACTCCGGTTTGAGACTCCACAGGCAATAACCCGTGATGAGCCATTCGTACTCCGACTACCGGCCCCGGCGCGCACGGTGGGCGGGGGCATTATCACCGACACGGCGCCACGTCACCGCAGATCCGACAGGTCGGCACTGAAGCGGTTGAGTGACCTCATGTCGCCGAACCAGCACGACCGCGTGCGAGCGGCGGTGACTGCCGCGTCACCACTTTCCATCGAGTCGATCGAGTTGAGGGCCGGCCTGACCCGGGCCGAGACGTCCTCGGCACTGCAGGAGCTGACGACGGATGGAAGTGTGGTCAGGGTGGGCCAGCGATACCTCTCGAAGGAAGGGTGGGACCGGCTGGAGCGTGAGGTGGAAGAGGCTCTGAGCGGGTACCACGCGCGGCATCCACTGGCGCTAGGCATGGCGCGTGAGGAGCTCAGAACGAGGGTTGGCTGGAGATTCGCCGGCTGGGCGGACGTGTTGGAGTGCCTGGCGGACCGGGGGATTGTGCGGGTGAGCGGCGCGCGTGTCGCGGCCAGTGGCCACGGCGGCGGTACCGGTAGCCGCCGCGCCGAGGCGGACGCCGTCAAGGAGCTGCTGACTGCAACGCCGTACGCGCCGCCCGGTGCGACGGTCTTGATGGCGGAAACGGGGGCGGACGCGGCGTTGTTGCAGGCGATGGTCGAGGAAGGCGAAATCGTGCGAGTGGACACGGGGCTGTATTTCGAGCGTGCGGCGCTCGACACTGTGAAAAGAACAGCCGTCGAGGCGATACGTGCCGAGGGCTCGCTGACGGTGTCTACGCTGCGCGACAGACTGGGCACGTCGCGCAAGTACGCGCTCTCGCTCCTGGAGTTTCTCGATAGCGAACGAGTGACACGCCGGATCGGAGACGAGCGCGTGCTCGGTGTGCAGGCGGCGGAATGAAAGTAGGCATAGCAGCCTATTTGCTGCACTCCGGCGCCGATTATCGCGCAGCCGGGGTAAGCCTCTATACGTATCAGCTGCTCCGATACTTGCCAGGAGCCGCGAACGACAGCGAATTTCTAGCTTTTTGCGGAAAGGACGCCCCGCCGGTGGAAAAGGTCCATTCGGTAGTCACGGCCGTGCCGACGGTCCATCCGGTCCTCAGAATCGCGTGGGAGCAAACCGGTTTTCCCTGGTCGGCCGGTCGGCACGACGTGGATCTGGTGCACGGCACGGTGAACGTGGTGCCGCTCCTTGCGCGGATTCCATCGGTCGTCACCGTGCATGACCTGTCGTTCTTGCGGCTGCCGGGCATGTTTCCCGCCGCGAAGTCGAGGTATCTGAAATTGGCCGTCGCGCAATCTGTGCGGCGGGCGACGCACGTTATCGCAGTTTCAGCCGGCACGAGGGCGGATGTGGTAGAGCTGCTCGGCATACCAGAAGGCAAAGTGACGGTGGTCCATTCTGGCGTGTCACCGGCATTTCGACCGCTGGCAGCGGCCACAATCGAGCGATTTCGAGTCTCGCACTTTGGCGGCCGCCCGTACATCTTGCACGTGGGAACACTTCAGCCGCGTAAGAACATCGACGTCCTGATCCGGGCATATGCAGGCCTCCGGCGCGAGCTGCAACTTCCGCACATGCTGGTCCTGGTCGGTGCGCGAGGATGGATGTTTGAAGATCTGTTCGATCTGGTCCGATCTGAGGGCCTGTCCGAGCACGTTTTCTTTGCCGGATACGTACGCTGGGAGGATTTACCACTCTGGTATAATTCCTCCGACCTGTTCGCCTACCCGTCGGCCTACGAAGGCTTCGGATTTCCCTTACTCGAGGCGATGGCGTGTGGAGTGCCGGTCGTCGCCTCTTCCGTTCCGACTTCGGTCGAGGTGGTTGGTGATGCAGGTCTAACCGTTTCGCCCGGATCCCAGGAGGCTCTCCAAATGGCACTGACGCGCGTCCTGGAAGATTCGACGCTGCGCGCCGAATTGGTTGAGCGAGGTTTGGCGAGAGCCGCAACGTTTACCTGGGAACGTACGGCCGCCGAGACGGTCGCCGTGTATGAACGCGTCCGCAGGGAAACCGCACGTTGATTGAATGGAGCCCGCGCGTCAGCGCCGGACGAGAGGCACGTTCCACCTCGTTTCAGCGACTCGTGCCGGTGACCACGGCGGCCCTCGATCTGGTCCTGATCTACGGCGCTTTCATTCTGGCTTACTGGCTTCGGTACACGCTGCGGTTGGGGCCGACAATACAACAGCACATCAGTTTCTGGCGGTATCAGCCGCCTGCGCTTTTGCTCGCGGCCGTAATGATGGTGGTGCTAATCGCGAAAGACTCGTACCGGCGGCGCATGGGCGGGGACATAGTGGGAGAGGCGATCAACGTTTTCAGCGCCTCTACCATTTCGGTGGCGACGATTGTGGTGATCAACGCGATGCTGCATCAGTGGGAATATTCACGTGCGGTCATCCTGTACGTATGGGTACTGGCGATCGCTCTGGTGATCACGGGGCGCGCTCTGCACCGAAGTATGCAGACGATGCTTTACCGAAAAGGACGCGGTGTGCGACGACTGCTGGTGGTCGGGGCTACCGACGTTGGAAAGATGATCATGCAAAGCGTGATGAACCGGCCGGACTTCGGTTATCAGCTCGTGGGGTTCGTAGAGCATCGATCATCGCCGACCGTAAAAAACTTCGGCCGCTTTCGGGCGCTCGGCACGGTGGTAGACGTGCCGTCGATCGTGGAAAGCGCCGGGATCGATGAGGTGATAATCGCGCTTCCGGCTTCGGCACACGAGGATATGTGGCCCATTCTCAGTAGCTGCGAACGCCTCGGGGTCGGAGTGAAGCTCGTGCCCGACCTGTTCGAAATGGGCCTTGGTAGGGTTCAGATGGACGACATCTCGGGTATCCCATTGATCGACGTGCAGGAGCGCCCGCTGAGAAATGTCGCGCGAGTAGCGAAGAGATTCACGGATGTGGCGTTGGGATCGATCCTCTTGATCGCGACGACGCCGGTGGTGTTACTGCTGGCGCTATTGATCCGTCTGGAGTCGGCCGGGCCGGGCTTTCTTCGACAAGAGCGGATCGGCGTGGGTGGCCGCCGCTTTCTGTGCCTGAAGCTACGGACCATGCGGGTGGATGCAAACGATGTGACGGCGTCGCTACAAGCGATGAATGAAAGCGATGGGCCGCTCTTTAAGATTCGGAATGATCCGCGGTGCACGGTGCTGGGAAAGAGAATCCGGCGACTGAGCCTTGACGAGCTGCCGCAGTTGTGGAACGTGGTGAAGGGCGAGATGAGCCTGGTAGGCCCGCGTCCAGCACTTCCGCACGAAGTTGAGCAGTACGATCTACGTCAAATGCGACGTCTGGAAGTGAAGCCAGGCATCACCGGGATATGGCAGGTGAGCGGACGGAGCGATCTGTCTTTTGACGAGATGGTGATGATGGATATCCACTACGTGGAAAATTGGTCGATTGGCCTGGACATTGCGATTTTGCTGCGAACCGTGGTCGCGGTCGTTGCCAGACACGGGGCGTATTGACCGATGGAGTGGGCCGCGTACGGGGGCCTGATTCGCCGCCGCTGGCTGATTCTGGCGGTCATCGTGGCCCTGGACCTGATCGCGGCCGGTGCGAGCTACGCCCGCAGCCGGCACGCGGCGGGCTACCAGGCGTGCGGCACGCTGTACCTCGCGGATGTTTCCGCTCCGAGCCTCATCGCCGCTCCTCCCACGTCGTTGGAGGCGGCCGGCGAACTCCTGGCAGGGGAAACTGCCGCCAATTTTTTCGGCGACGATATTCTTGACGTGGCGTCGTCGCGATCGGTCGCCAGTTTTATTTCGGCTCATCTCTCCGGTCAGGTCTCAAGCTCGACAAGTGACATCTACGGGCAGGTGACGGGATCGCGGCGCGATCGAACGGTCTCGCTGTGCGTAAACAACGCGAACAGCGCCACGGCACTGGCCGCGGACCGGGTGCTGACCCAGGCGATGTCGGCCGACCGCGCGCGATTTGTGGGGAAGAATATGGCCGGCCGTACGTTTGTTTCGGTCGTGTCGCCGGCGTCGGTAGCGACTGTTCCGGCGTCGTCCTCCCGTTTGCGACTGGCGCTGGAATTCGTGCTCGGCCTCCTGATCGCGGGCGGTGTCGCGTTGCTGTGGGATGCATTCGATGCGAACGTTCGGGACGAGCATGACGTGGAACGCATACTGGGCGTACGGGTGACGAGGCTGAGCCGATGACGCTCGGTTCGCTCGCTATGCTCATCGCCGAATTGCAGATCACGATGGAGGCGATGCAATCGTTGTTGGTGACGAGCCCGCTGGCCGATACACGCGTGCGCGGTATCGCGTCGGAAATTTCGGACAGTTTGCGCGGGCGAGAGATACCCGTACGTCTTCTCCTGTTAGATCCGGGTGGCCACCTGGTACCGCCGGGCGATACCACCGCGACGCCGGCGGGAGAGAACCACGCACCACCGGACATACGTACGCCGGCAGCGGCGCGGGGCTATTTGAACGCTCCCGGCATACTGACGGTGACCGGGTCCCCGGCGGTGCTGGAAGATCCGACGACGCTTATCCTGGCAGCAGCGGCCGACGCGGTGGCACTGGTGGTGGAACAGGGAAAAACGTCGCGGAGGAGCTTGCAGGCGGCCAGGCAGGAGCTACACGCGGTCGGGGCGCACCTGGTCGCGGCTGTGCTCTACGGGAATTGATCGACAGGTGAGGGGACAGATAACAGCCGCTCCACCTCATCCCAGAGGAGTCTGGCGACCTCGCTCTTGCTCGTTTCGGGAATGACTCGCTCGCGGTTCGGAAACACGAAGGTCACCCGGTTGCGATCGGATCCAAACGGTGAGTGTTCCGGTCCGTGCTCGTTGGCAACGATCATCGATAGACCCTTGCGCTGCAGCTTTTCCCGCGCCTGTGCGACCAGATCACCGGTCTGAAGGGCGAAGCCGATATGCAGGGCGGAAGGAGCGGCGGCTACGGCATCGGCCGCGATGTCAGGGGTCGGTTGGAGTGTGAGCTCGGTGACTTCCCCACGCTTCAGCTTACGATCGTGTACCTGCACGGGCGTGAAGTCGGCGACGGCGGCACACATCACGACGACGTCCTGAGCGCCGACGCTCGCCATGACGGCGTCTCGCATTTCGGCAGCGGTCTCGACATTCTGCACACTCACGGAACGGGGAGGTGAGAGAGCGGTGGGGCCGCTGACGAGCGTCACGCCGGCGCCGCGCCGCGCCGCCTCAGCGGCAATGGCGTAGCCCATCTTGCCCGAGCTGCGATTACCGATATAGCGCACCGGATCAATTGGCTCGTGGGTTGGTCCTGCCGTGACCAGCACCCTTTTGCCACCGAGCGTGCGCCGGGGGGCGACAACGCACACCGATCTGATGAGATCCGCGATGACGCCAGGCTCGGACATCCGGCCGGGGCCGATGCCTCCCGACGCCAGGCGGCCCGACTGAGGACCGACAATGTGCGCACCGCGCTCGGCGAGCAGCCGCAAGTTGGCCTGCGTTGCGGCGTGCTCGAACATGTTGGTCTCCATGGCGGGCGCGATTACCAGCGGACCGCGAAACGAGAGGGCCACGGCTCCAAGCAGGTCATCGCTCCGTCCCAGGGCCAGGCGGGCGATGGTGTCGGCACTGGCCGGCGCCACGGCCAGTAGGTCGATGGAGGTAGCCAGCGCCAGGTGGGCCATGGTGGCACCGGCGTTGCCATTTTCCCAGAGGGACGTGACCGCCTTCCGGCCAGTAATTCCTTCCAGAGTCGCCGCGGTGATGAAGTGAGCGCCGCCCTCGGTGAGCAGCGGCGTCACGTCGAGCCCATCCTGCACCAGCTCGCCGGCGAGGGAGGCCGCTTTAAAGGCCGCAATACTTCCCGAAACGGCAAGCAAAATGTGAGCGTGTGGCACGCGCTTATCCTTGACCGATCGCTGCGAGGAGCGCTATACTTAGAGCGAACATATGAAGCGAGACATACTACAGCCAGGAGTTTCGGCTCCGGGCTTTATTGTCTCTCGAGGGGAATACCATGGACGATGTGAAGATACCCGGGGAGCCCATTCCGGCTTCTCCTCTGATGAGGAGACTAACCATCGTAGCCAGCGGTTTAACGGCCGCGAGCCTCATTGTAAATCTCTTTTTGCAGTTGGCCGACTTTATGAGGAAGCGACCGATGCAGCCGGACCAACGTGACAAGACCCAGGCGGCCACGTTGACTCTGAGTGTGCTTCGACAAATGCCGGGACTGATTCGACAAGTGCGGTTGTTTGTGAACCAGATTCGCTCCGCTTCCTAACGAAAGGACTCCCACATGAAACCAGGAATACATCCCGAGTACGCGGACGCCACGGTGCAGTGCGCGTGCGGGAACAGCTTTCAGACACGTTCCACGAAGCCGATGATCAGGGTCGACGTTTGCTCGAACTGTCATCCCTTCTACACCGGTACGCAACGAATTATCGACTCGGCCGGACAGGTCGAACGATTCCGACGTCGGTTCAATATCGACAAGTAACACTACCCGTACCGAATGGGGAGCCGCTGATGCGACTCCCCATTTTTTGTAGGTGTAGGATTGAGCCATGGCAGCGTTTTACTACGGTGGTCAAGCAGTTATAGAAGGCGTGATGATGCGCGGCAAACGCCAGGCCACGGTGGTGGTGCGTCGGTCCGATCAGACGCTGTTGTCGCGGACTCATCAGCTACCCGATGCGCTGTATCGAAACCCATTCGCGAGGCTGCCCTTCGTGCGAGGTCTCGTGGTGTTGTGGGAGATGATGATCCTCGGCACGCGCATGATGGTGTTTTCGGCGAACGTGCAAGCAAAGGGACAGATGGATCGCGAGATTCCAAAGCGCCTGCTCTTGTTTATGATGACGATTTCGCTGACGCTGGCAGTGGGCGTGTTTTTCGTGCTTCCCCTGCTGGCGGCGCGCTCGGAAGGCCGCCTGTCCTCCGGTTCACTTCAGGAGAATCTGGTGGAAGGGATCGTTCGACTGGCGTTATTCGTGGGATACCTGGCCCTCATGGGACGCGTGGAACGCATGAACCGCGTTTTTCAATACCACGGCGCCGAACACAAAACGGTGAACGCGTTCGAACACGGTGCGCCGCTGGTACCCGCGGAAGTTCAGCGGTATTCGCTGACGCACACGCGGTGCGGGACAGCGTTTCTGCTGTGGGTGGTGGTGATTTCGATTCTGGTATTCGCGCTTATCGGACATCCGCCAATCGCGCTGGCGATCCTGGCAAGAATCGTGCTCATCCCGGTCGTAGCCGCGGTGAGCTATGAGATATTGCGTTTTGGCGCGCGCTTCTACGGAGTCTGGGTGGTTCGGATGATCCTGCAACCCGGGTTGTGGCTGCAGCGCTTGACCACGCGTGAACCGTCGGACGATCAGGTGGAAGTGGCGATTGCAGCGCTGCAGCCGGTTCTGTTGGCCGATGGTGTCCCCTTCGTTCGGGGACGTGGGGCGCAGACGCCGGCATACGAGTCCGTTCAGCCGGTCTTGACCTGACCATGGAGGAACGGATCGACGCTATTGAGCGCCGCTACGCCGAACTCGGCGAGCTGATGAGCCGGCCCGAAACGCTCTCCGACATGGCTCTCCTGCAAAAGTACGCACGTGAACATTCGGAGCTCACGCCGTTTGTGACGTCGATTCAGTCATTCCGCGAGACGGACGCGGCGATCATCGACGCACGTTCACTGCTGGGTGACGGTGGAGACCCCGAACTGAAGGAACTGGCCGAACAGACGCTGGCGGAGCTGGAGCCGGTTCGGGAAGCGCAACTGGACGAGCTCAAAACCGCGCTCACGCCCAAGGACCCGAACGATCAGAAGAACGTGATACTGGAAATTCGAGCGGCCGCGGGCGGCGACGAGGCAGCGCTTTTCGCGCGCGAGCTGCTCCGAATGTACACGCTGTATGCCGAGCAGCAGGGATGGAGCACGGAGATGCTCGACCTGAGCGAAATCGGCATTGGAGGCGTCAAGGAAGCGATCGTCAAAGTAGAAGGGACGGGCGCGTTCGGCAAACTGAAGTTTGAAAGCGGTGTCCACCGCGTGCAGCGTGTGCCGGCCACGGAGTCTGGCGGACGTATCCACACTTCGACGGCGACCACGCACGTTCTACCGGAGGTGGAAGAGTTCGATGTGGAAATCAGACCGGAAGACCTGCGTATTGACGTGTACCGCTCGGCCGGTCACGGCGGGCAAGGAGTGAACACGACGGACAGCGCGGTGCGGATCACGCACTTCCCGACCGGCACCGTGGTGACCTGCCAGAACGAGCGGTCCCAGATCCAGAACCGAGCCAGTGCCATGGCGGTGCTGCGAGCGCGCCTATACGAGAAGGAACAGGAGCGCCGCCAGAAGGAAATGGGTGAGTTTCGAAAGTCGCAAGTGCAGACCGGCGATCGCAGCGAAAAGATCCGGACGTACAATTATCCGCAAGATCGGGTTACCGATCATCGCATCAACCTTTCGGTGCACAACCTGCCCTCGGTGCTCAGTGGGAATCTGGGAGGCATCATCGAGCAGCTGGTGGCGCACGAACAAGAAGAAGGATTGAACGGCGATTCGGCCTGAGAACGCTGCCACCGTTTCGGCCGAACCGGAGGGATCGACGGTACGTGATGCCGAGCTGTGGGCACGTGGGCGGCTGACGCCTTCGCCGACAGCGGCGCTGGACGCACAATTGCTTCTCGCGCACGCGCTCGCCAAAGATCGATCGTGGGTATTGGGGCATTCAGAGGATGTTTGTCCGGCGGCGGCGCGAGCACGGTTTATTCGGCTGGTGAAGGAAAGGGCGACCGGCGTGCCGGTGGCGTACCTGCGCGGATTCGTTGAGTGGTATGGGGTGCGGTTAACGGTTAACCGTTCCGTACTCGTGCCAAGGCCGGAAACCGAGGTCTTGCTGGAAGAAGCAGTACGTATCGCACGCCGACTAAACCTGCTGGATTTTGCCGACATCGGTACGGGCAGCGGCGCGCTGGCGATCGGGCTGGCTCGCGCCATTCCGGACGCGCGGGTGACTGCCACGGACGTAAGCACGGCGGCACTGCGGGTGGCGGCCGTCAATCGTGATGAACTCGGGCTGACGGATCGGATCACGCTGCCGCTCGGCTCGTTGTTCGAGCCAATAACGGCCGAGCCGTCGCTCACGGTTGCCAATTTGCCGTACCTATCGACCGCCATGATGGCCGAGCTGGAGGCCGACGTGCGGCATGAGCCATATCTGGCCCTGACGGCCGGACCGGACGGGCTGAGTCTGTACAACGACCTGTTTCGGGAACGCCGTCGGCGGGCATGGACCGCACCCGTCCTGTTCGAAGTGGACCCCCGAGAAACAACGGCGGTAGGCGCGATGCTGGAGTCGCACGGCGTTGCGGACTACCGGGTGCTGCGTGACTACGCGGGCCGGGATCGGGTCGTGGTGGTGGGCGCTTGAGTCACGTGCCGGAACGTTCGCACGGCGAGCAACCGACCTTGCTTTTAGATGGAAGCAATGCAGTCGAGCAACTGCGGGCAGTTTCCTTGATCCGGAGCGGAGGGCTGGTGGTGCTGCCCACCGATACCGGCTATGGCATCGCGGCGAGTCTCTTCGCGCCAGCAAGTGTGGAACGGGTCTACGCGATCAAACAGCGTGATCCATCGCTTCGGTTGCCGGTGCTGCTGGCCACGGCGGCCGATCTGCCGATGGTGGTGTCCGCGGTTCCTTCACTTGGCTGGAAGCTGATTGGAAGGTTCTGGCCGGGACCGCTGTCTCTAGTGTTGCCGGCGACTTCGAATGTGCCGAGGGCGGTGACGGGGGGTCTGGGCACGGTGGCGGTGCGCGTGCCGGGCGCCAGATCCTGCCTCAGCGTACTTCAGTCGCTGGGGGAGCCCGTTACGGGCACGAGCGCCAATATAAGTGGCCGGCCGTCGGCGCGAACGGCCGACGAAGCTTTTGCTCAGTTGGGCGGCTTAGTCGACGCCATACTGGTGGACGACGCAGCCGTGGTGCACGGCGCCGCGTCCACGGTGGTCGAAATCGGTAAGGAGGGCATGATACTGCATCGAACCGGCGTGGTATCGATTGACGAGCTGCGGGTCGCTACGTCGGCGCGCGTCACGCCGGTACGCGCGTTGCCCGCCAGGAACGACGGGCGGTAAACTGAACGTATACGCTCCCGCGATCTAGTTGGCAAGAGCGGAATCGACACGCTTTTCAACCTCTGTCGCCGCTGTGGCGGCTAGAGGCTATTGCCGTTTAAAGAGGACGATGGAATGACGCTAGTTGAAGACCCCGCAGCCCCTATGGCGCCGCGGTACGACCCGGGCGAGGCCGAAGCGCGTTGGTACAAGCGGTGGGAAGAGGACGGCAGATTCAAACCCTCGGACGAGAGCGATGCGCCGGTCTTCGTGATCACGATTCCGCCGCCGAACGTCACCGGTGATTTGCACATCGGTCACGCGCTGACCTTCGGCATCGAGGACGTGTTGGGCCGCTACAAGCGCATGCGCGGGTTCAACACCCTCATCGTTCCGGGTTCGGACCACGCCGGAATCGCCACGCAAAATGTGGTGGAGAAGCAACTGGCGCTGGAAGGGATCGATCGTCACGCGCTTGGTAGGGAAAAGTTTGTCGAGCGCGTATGGCAGTGGAAGGACCTGTACGCTGCCAATATTCGCAGCCAATTTCGCGCCCTGGGCTGTGGTTTCGACTGGAGCCGAGAGCGTTTCACGTTAGACCCCGGCTACGTGGACGCGGTTCACGAATTCTTCATCCGGCTCTTCGATCAGGGGAAGATATACCGGGGTTGGCGCGTGATCAACTGGTGCCCGCGTTGCCAGTCGGCAATCTCCGATATTGAAGTCGAAGACGTGGAACGCCAGGACCCTCTGTACTACCTGCGCTATCCGCTGGCGGACGAAAGCGGGGAGATCGTCGTCGCCACCGTGCGGCCGGAAACGATCCTGGGCGACGTGGCCGTTGCGGTGCATCCCGAAGATGACCGGTATTCCAAGTACATTGGCCACTACGTGACCCTGCCGTTGCTCGGCCGCCGGCTCGAGATCGTCGCTGATTCGATGGTCGACATGGATTTCGGTACGGGCGCGGTCAAGATCACACCGGCCCACGACTTCAACGATTTCGAGGTGGCGGAACGCCATAACCTGGAGCGTCCGATTGCGATCAACGCGGCCGGTATCATCACGGAGGTCGGCGGTCCGTACGCCGGACTGACGGTGGCAGAGGCGAGAACCGCGGTACTGGCCGACCTGGAGGCCGCGGGCTTCCTCGAAAGGACCGAGCTGCACGAGCACCGCGTCCCGACGTGCGAACGCTGCGGAACGGTGGTGGAACCATTGCTATCCGAACAGTGGTTCATGCGAATGGAGGAACTGGCGCGCCCGGCGATCGACGTGGTGCGGGATGGAACGGTGCGGTTTGTGCCCGAGCGGTGGGCCAAGGTCTACCTCGACTGGATGGAAAACATTCGACCGTGGACCCTCTCGCGACAGCTCTGGTGGGGCCACCAGATCCCGATCTATTACTGCGTGAACGGTCACGCAAACGCTGCTCGGCAGTGGCCGCCGGCATGCAACGAGTGCGGTGAGGCGATCGATCATCAGGACCCCGACGTTCTGGATACGTGGTTTAGCTCGGCACTCTGGCCGTTCGCGGCGTTGGGTTGGCCGCGCGACACCGAGGATCTCCGACGTTTTTATCCGACGTCGTTTATGAACACCTCGAGCCAGATTCTGTACCTGTGGATTGCGCGGATGATCATGACCGGGCTGGAGTTTCGCGGGGAGGTTCCGTTTCCCCGGGTCCTGATCAACGCGACGATCCTCAACGAACTCGGCCAGCGCATGAGTAAATCACTGGGTACCGGTGGAGACCCGATGGAAATGGTCCGCGAATTCGGGGCCGATGCCCTGCGCTTTGGCCTGATGACGTCGGGAAGTACGCACCAGCAGGACGTCAGATTCTCGGCCGAGCGAGTGGAGCAGGCGCGTAACTTCGCGAATAAAGTGTGGAATATAGCGCGCTTTATCCTGTCGAACAGCACAGACGCGGATGAGGGTGAGATCGAGCTGGCGGCAGCGGATCGGTGGATACTGAGCCGGGCCAGCAGCGTGGTCGAGGCGGTAACCGCGGACTTCGAGCAGTACGAATTCGGCGGTGCGGGTCAGCAGCTGCACGATTTCCTCTGGTCGGAATTCGCCGACTGGTACCTCGAGATTGCCAAGATTCGGTTGTTCGACAGTTCAGATTCCACGGGCGCCCGCACGGTTCGCGCGGTACTACGCACGGTGCTCGACGTGGGGATCCGTCTACTGCATCCCTTCATGCCGTTCCTCACGGAGGAAATCTGGCACCACTTTCGGCGGGCGCAGGCGGCGGGGACCACTTTTGGGCTGACCGCCGGAGACCGGCCGGAAAGCATTATGGTGGCGTCGTGGCCGACGCCGGGATTCAGCGATCCGGAGGCGGAAGCGGCGTTGGGGATCGTGAGGACGACGATCACGTCGGTGCGCGCCGTGCGGTCGGAGTACAAGGTGGACCCGTCGGTTTTTATCGGCGCGTCGGTCAGCGCCGAACGCTTGCTTCCGGTCTTCGAGGAAAATGCCGTTGTCGTCGGCCGGCTAGCCCGGCTACACCCGCTGGTGGTTCACGAGCATATCGACGAGCAACCGTCCGATGCCGTGGCAGTGCTGGTCGAGGACTCGACGCTGTACATCCCGCTCAGCGAGATGACGGACGTGCAGGCGGAACGAGATCGGCTTACGCGCGAGCTGGAAGCGGCGCGACGCGCGCAGGCGGCGACTGCATCGAAACTGGCGAACGAGAACTTTACGTCGCGGGCCCCGCACGACGTCGTCGAGCGCGAGCGTGCCCGAGGCGACGAGATCGACGAACGTGTGCGCCGGTTGGTGGAGCGACTGGAACTGCTGACGACGTGATCACCGTTCAGCGCTACGATCGATTCATCCGTGAAGCATCGTACGAGCTCGGCGCCGACGGCGGACGCAGCCTGGTACCGGCGGAACGCGTAGGGACTTTACCGCCATGGGCCGCCGCATGGAGCGACGTCATACTGATGGATACGCCGGGCGCGCCGTCGATAGTGGCCTTTACGAGGGGCGACGGGACGACGACCGACGAGCTGCAGACGCGGGTCGATCGGCTCGTAGCCGGTCTAGCCGACGCGGGTGTTTTTCGTGGCTCGCCAATCGGTTTACACGTCGTAACGGTGTTTGCCGATAGCCCCTCGGCGCTGACTGCCAAACACGCTGGAAAGCTCGTGCCGGCGGCATTCATTCCCGGACTGCGGCCGCATAGCTACGTGGCGGATTTGACCGGTGGAACACTGACGGGACGCGGGAGCGAGGTGATTCGCGCCACGCTCCAGCGGGCGTTGCGCGCCGAGGGTGAGCCGGCCCGGGACATCGCACAATTTGAAGCACGGCGACTGGCCAGCCGCGAACGGGTGAGCTCGTTCTACGCGCTGATGCAGGGCCGCCGGCCGTATGCGACCTATGCACTGGTAGCAACGAACGTGCTGGTCTTCGCGCTGACGGTGTGGTCGGGCGGTTCCACGGAAGTATCGACGGTCCTGCACGGCGGACCGGTTTCGGACGGTACAGTGCGCACCTGGGGAGCGCTCTCGCCGATTCTGATGGAACATGGCCAGTGGTGGCGCGTGGTCTCAGAAATGTTTCTGCACGGAAGCTTGACGCACATTCTGTTCAATATGGCGTCGCTGCTGGCGGTCGGCACCCTGGCGGAGCGGCTGTACGGCAGTAGTAAGTTCCTGGCCATTTACTTCGGCGCGGGAATCATCGGTTCGCTGGCGAGTTTCACCTACGCAGTGTGGGGCGGCAACACGGATATGCTGGCCGTCGGAGCGTCGGGGGCTATCTTCGGCGTGGCGGGTGCGCTGTTGACGGTCCGGTTTCAAGATAGCGATGTTATCCCGGCAAACGTGCGGCGCGGCATCTCGTCGTCGATGTTGCCGCTGGTAGCGATCAGCCTCTTCCTGGCGGCCGCGACGCAATACGTGGACAACTCGGCGCACGTGGGTGGGCTGTTAGGCGGTATCCTGTTATCGTTTGTATTTTCGCTATCGGGCGCGCGGTCTCCGATCTTGGCGCGGCCGGCGAAGGGCACGCAGTAGGGGTGCAGCCTGGATAACGAAGCAGCGGGCACGGCGGTTGAATCTCGTTACATGATGGTGGACGGGCACGCGCTGGTTCATCGTGCGTTTCACGCGTTGCCGGAAGACCTCGCGACTTCGGCCGGCGAACCGACCAATGCGGTGTTGGGCTTCACCAACATCGTTCTGAAAGTGATGGCCGAGAAGCGGCCGTCGCACATCCTGATGGCCATGGATCGGCCGGTGCCCACCTTCCGGCACGAGCGGTTTGCCGATTACAAGGCGACCCGGCCGCCGATGCCCAGGATCCTGGCGGGACAGTTTGCAAGAGTGCGGGAGGTCGCGGACGCGCTCGGTATTCGCATTTTCGAGCTCGACGGGTACGAAGCCGACGATGTCCTGGGCACGCTGGCCGGAGAAGCCGAACGAGAGGGAATCGACACACTGATCGTTACCGGCGATCTTGACGCGCTGCAGCTGGTGTCGGACCGGGTTCACGTGCTGACGCCGGGGCGAGGCGTGGCGGAGACTACCGAGTATGACGTGGACGCGGTGCGGAATCGGTATGGCATCGAGCCGGGCCAGCTTCCGGATTGGAAGGCGCTGGTTGGGGACACTTCCGACAACATTCCGGGCGTCCGCGGAATTGGCAACAAGGGCGCGACAAAACTGGTCGCCGAGTTCGGTTCGCTGGAAGGCATATTTGCGCACCTCGACGAACTGCCGGCGCGCATGAAGCAGCTGCTGGAGGACGCCGCGGACCAGGCGTACGAAAGCCGCGAGCTGGCGACTATACTCCGGAACGCGCCGATCGAGCTGCCCGTCGAGGACACCCGGAATACGGGCGGCGACCGCGCGAAACTGGTAGAGCTATTTCGCGATCTGGAGTTCTACAGCCTGATCGAGCGCATTCAGAGCGCTCTGCCACGGGCGGCCAGTGAGCCGGCATGGAAAAAGCACGACACGGGCCCGGAACAGCTTGCCATGTTCGAGATCGAAACCCTGGAGACGCCGGGGACGGCGAACGGCGGCGGCTTTGGTTCGGTCCCGGCGCCAGTACTGCCGCCAGCAGCCGATTTGGGATCGCACGTGCGGACCACGGTGGTACGTTCAGAGGAGGAGCTGCGAGCGCTGGTGCGGGATCTGTCCAACGCCGACATCTTCGCATTTGATACCGAGACGACGTCCACCGATCCGATGCGTGCCCGGTTGGTCGGGCTCTCGTTTTCCACGGAGCGGCGGGCCGGTTGGTACGTTCCGGTCAATCACGCCGAGGGCCAGCAGCTCGAAATCGAAGTGGTGCTCAAAGCGCTGCGACCGCTGCTGGCGGATCCAGGCAAGGGCGAAAGTCGGGCACAACCTGAAGTACGACTATGCCGTGATGGCGAACTACGGGATTCGCCTGGCCGGGCTGGAGTTCGACACCATGGTGGCCGCGTACCTGGTGGAGCAGACCGGCCGAAATCTTTCGCTGGACGCTCTGGCCCTGAAATACGCGCACGTCGAAATGGTGCCGATCAGCGCGTTGATCGGGAAAGGCAAGTCGCAGATCACGATGGACCGCGTCGATATTGACGTGGCGGGTGAGTATGCGGCGGAGGATGCTGCCCTCACACTTGAGCTGAAGGGTCTACTGGAGCCGGAGCTCGCCAAAATGGAGCTGACCGAGCTATTCCACACGGTGGAAATGCCGCTGGTGCGCGTGCTGGCCGAGATGGAGCTTGTGGGAGTGAAGCTCGATACCCAGGTGCTGGCGCAAATGTCGGTTGAAATGAGCGACATTATCGGCCGACTGGAGGCCAACATCTACGAACTGGCGGGTGGCCGATTCAACATCAACTCCACCCAGCAACTGGGACAGCTGCTGTTCGTGCAACTCAAGCTGCCGTCCGGCCGCCGCACAAAAACCGGGTTCTCGACGGACAATGAAGTGCTCGAGGGGCTGCGCGGCAAGCATCCAATCGTCGACGAATTACTGCAGTACCGGCAACTCGTAAAGCTGCGGAGCACGTACATCGACGCGCTGCCGGTGCTGATCAATCCGGAAACTGGACGGGTGCATACGGACTATAACCAGTGCTCGACCTCGACCGGACGGCTGAGCTCATCGAGTCCCAATTTGCAGAACATTCCAATTCGAGGAGACATCGGCCGGAAAATCCGCCGCGCTTTCATTCCACTGGAGAAGGACCACGTGCTGCTGACCGCGGATTATTCGCAGATCGAGCTGCGCGTGCTGGCGTCGATGTCGCACGACCCGAAATTGGTGGAAGCGTTCCGCTCCGGATTGGACGTGCATCGCGCGACCGCGTCGGCGGTGTTTGGCGTCGACCTGGATGCCGTTACGCCCGACCAACGCCGGATCGCGAAAATCGTGAACTTCGGGATTATCTACGGCATCGGCGAGAACCGGCTGGCACACGAGACCGGGATTTCACGGGCTGAAGCCGCCGAGTTCATAGCGAACTACAATCGCACCTATGCCGGGGTCAAGGCCTTCATGGATGACATGCGCCGGCGTGCGGTGCTGTACCAGTATGTTTCCACGCTGCTGAACCGACGCCGGTACCTACCCGATATACACTCGTCCAATCCCGGCATTCGCACCGCGGCCGAGCGGGCGGCGATCAACATGCCGATCCAGGGCACTGCCGCAGACATCATCAAACTGGCCATGATCCGGCTGCAGAATGAGATCAGGGACCGGTTTCCGGACACCCACATGGTGCTGCAGGTGCACGACGAACTCGTGTTTGACGTTCCGCTGAGCCGCTTAACCGAGCTGGCGCGACTCGTGCAGGACGTCATGGAGCACGCGCTGCCGCTTGACGTTCCACTGGAGATCGACATGAAGGTGGGAGACGACTGGTACGACATGGCGCCGCTGGAACGGGTGAGCTAGCCGGCGGCTACTGGTGGAGTGGCTGACAGAGTGCGCACTGGCCCGATGGTCCGCGGCGGCAATGCGAGTGATAGAGGTGGTGTAGCCCCTGGTGCTGAGGAGCGCCTCGGGCTCGCGGGATCTCGTGTCCGGCGGATTGCATGAGGTGGAGCATGTGGCGCGTCCAGCGGGTGTCCGGCGGACTCGGGTAGTGCTGGAAGAGCCAGGCGGCGCGTCCGTCGGACGGCTCAAGCACCGCTACCAGCGGTAGAACCACGCTAACGGCAAGCTCATCGGCTCGACCGGCCCCGATGAAGGCGCCGTCGGTAGCGGGTACGACAAGCCTGCGGCGCAGGTCCGAAGGGTGCTCGGAGCGCTGGACCCATTCGACCAGTCCGGCGCCGATGGAGCGTTCGGCGCGAGACAGAAGCGTCACCGCCCCATGGATCCGCCGTGCCGGGTGGTTGGCCGGCCGGAGCCGGGAGAGCCTCCACAGATCGGGGTCAATGCGTGCCGGCGGGCGCACACGGGCTGCCGGAGCGAGCCGAGCGGCGTCGAGCAGACTCGCGGCGCGATCCGCCGAGGGAAGGCTCATGAGCCAGGCATACGGCACCGCTTCGGCGAGGGCGCGAAAGGCGGCCCGGTTGGCTGAGTAGCCGAGGGCCTCCAGGAGGGCCCGATAGGCGACCTCGTCACATCCCAGAGCCGAGACGTCGGCGGCGAAGGTGTCGGCTCTGGCGCGAAATCGTTCGAGACCGAACTCGTGGATGGCCAGCAGCAGGGGCTCGGTGTCGAAGGCGGCAAACGACTGGATACAGGGATGTGGCAGGAGGTGCCGGCTCGTCGGTAGGCCGAGACGTTGCTGATCCCCAACGGCCAGCACGGGCACTACACTGCCGTCTGTCCGAAGCGTGCTCGTACCGTCGTCGGTCCAAACGACATGCAGGATGACCCGGTTGTACGCCGGATTGAGGTGATGGCCGTGCCGGTACCAGTCGCTGGATCGCACGTGAAATTCGATGTCACCGCCGACCACAGCTCTGCCGCCGATGGCGAGAATGGCGTCCTGGTAATCGGGCCCACCGGCGTCGGAGGGCATGCCTCGGAAGACAACGCTGCAGTCGAGCGCCTCGAGAGAGAGTGTTGGAAAGGACTGCCGCTCCCAGCAATCGACGACGGTTCTTTCGTCGACGTCCAATTGAATCGGCACTGGCGCTCTCCCGGTCCGGACCGTGACGCTTTCCCCTATAATGCGATGCTTATGACACCGCACACTGATATGGTAGAACGCCTGCGTTCGAACATCCGCGAGGTGCCCGGGTTCCCGCATGAGGGGATCCTGTTTTACGACATAACGACGGTGCTCGGCAGGGGAGACCTGTTCCGGGACGCGGTGGACCTGATGTGCGAGCCTTTCAGCGACCGGGACGTCGACGTCGTGGTGGCGATGGAATCACGCGGGTTCATTTTCGGCGCACCAATCGCGTATCAACTCGGCGTGGGCTTTGCACCCATTCGAAAGCTGGGCAAATTGCCGGCTGAGAAGGTGACTCGCGAGTACACGCTGGAGTATGCGAGCAACACGCTCGAGATGCATCGCGACGCGGTAGAGCCGGGACAGCGCGTGCTGCTGGTGGATGATCTACTGGCAACCGGCGGCACGGTGGCGGCTTCGCTGGAGATCGTCGAAGAGCTGGGTGGAGTTCCCATCGGGGTGGTCGTACTGGTGGAGCTGCCGGTGCTGGGAGGACGCGAACGCCTGAAATCACACGGCGTGGATGTCGTTTCGTTCATTACGTTTTGATCCGGCGTATCGGGGGAGCAGCGATGCCTGCGCCGGCCGCTTTGCTACAATTTCTCGGTGCCTGCCGGCTTGGGCAGAACAGACGTCGTGGCGCATTCGTCTAGCGGCCTAGGACACCGCCCTCTCAAGGCGGAGACCACGGGTTCGAATCCCGTATGCGCTACCAATTTCCGCAGCGCTGATCAGCGCGGGCGAATGGCAAGAAACGACTCAGGGCACCGAGGGACCGGTTCATGGGACCGGCCAGACGACCCAAATTCGGTGTAAAGACGGCGTCCAGCAGCCGGAGGCACCGGCAGCGGAATACGCCAGTACGTATCGAGGTGAGTGTTTGAACATCGTCGTCTGCATGAAGCAGGTCCCGGACACCACGGCTCGCCGCGAGCTGCTTTCGGACTTCCGGCTCAAACGCGAGGGCGTCGACAACGTGATCAATCCGTTCGATGAGTACGCCATCGAAGAGGCGCTGCGGCTGCGCGACGTACACGGTGGTGAAGTGGCAATCGTCACAATGGGACCGCCGGGGGCCGAAGAGTCCATTCGCAAGGCCCTGGCCATGGGCGCGGACCGAGGAGTGCTGATTACCGATCCGGCCCTGGTGGGCACGGATTGGAGCGGGACTTGCACGGTGCTGGCAAAGGCGCTGACTCGATCTTCCTTCGACCTGGTAATGCTGGGCACGGAGAGCACCGACGCGCGATCCGGTCTGGTGCCGGGCGGATTGTCCGAGATACTCGACCTTCCGCTGGTGACATACGCCATGCGAGTCGAGATCTCGGGATCGACGGTCCACCTCGACCGGCAGATTGCCGGCGGATACGCCGAGGTATCCACCGAGCTGCCGTGCATCGTCAGCGTGGTGAAGGGAGCCAATGACCCGCGATACCCGTCGCTTAAGGGAATCATGGCCGCGAAGCGAAAGGAAATCGCCAAGCTTTCGCTTTCCGATCTAGGGGTCGATCCGCAGGAGGTTGGTTTCGCCGGGGCGCGAACCATTGTCTCGGGCGCAAAAGAGCGCTCGGCGCGGGAGCCCGGCCAGGTTCTGACTCCGGAGTCAGCGGAGCAAGCGGCAGCCGCCATTGCGGATTTCCTGCAGTCTCGGAAATTTATCTAATGCGGCACGAACGGTAAGGAAGCGAAACGGATGGAACCACGTGTTCTGGTGTATGTAGAGCAAGAGGATGGCGTGCCGAAGCGTACCGCGCTGGAAGCAGGGAGCAAGGCCGCGGAGCTTGCCGGGAATGGTGATGGAACCGTAACCGGTGTGGTGCTGGGAGTGGGAGCGGCACGATGCGTCGATGTGCTTCGCCGCCACGGATTCGATGAGATTCTGGTGTGCGAGGATGCCGCATTCGGCGATTTTTTGGTCGATCCGCACGTGGAGATCGTGGCCCAGGTGATCGGCAATCGCCGGCCTCGGCGCCGTACTATTTCCCGATACCGGCCACAGCCGCGATATCGCCGCACGGGTCGCGGCCCGGGTGGGGGCAAGTCTGGTATCCGGTGTGGTCGATCTGACCTGGCGAGACGGTGCATGTTGAGGCGCAGGAGACGATTTTCGGGGGGAACTACGTCACGACGGTTGAAACTCGAAACGCCACAACCGGTGTGTTTTTGGTTCGGCCGAATGCGTTCGAGGCGCGCGAGACGCCGCGTGAGGGCGCCATTAGCAACCTAGAGTACGCGAGGGGCGAGCCCACGCAACGTGTCCGAATCGAGAAGGTGGTGGAGGAGCAGGGCGCCCCGATACCGCTGGAGGAAGCCGCGATCATCGTGTCCGGCGGCCGGGGGCTGGGCGGACCGGAGCCGTTTCGCGCTCTTGCAGGAGCTTGCCGACGCGCTGGGAGGAGTGGTGGGAGCTTCTCGCGCGGCGGTCGACGCGGGGTGGATACCGTACTCGCATCAGGTTGGACAGACGGGACGGACGGTCAAGCCGTCGCTCTACATTGCCGATGGGGATATCCGGAGCGGTGCAGCACCGGGTGGGGATGCAGACCGCAGAGACGATAATCGCAATCAACAAGGACCCGGGTGCGCCGATTTTCACGTTGTCCGATCTGGCAGTAGTCGGCGACCTCTTTCAAATCGTCCCCGCTTTGACGGCGGAGATCAAGCGTCGGAAGGGAGCCTGACCCTGAATTTCGACCTTTCCGACGAACAAATCATGGTGCGAGATCTGGCCCGCGACTTCGCCACGAACGAGATGGCACCGAAGGCGGAGCATTACGACCGGGAGCACTCCGTTTCCGTACGACGTGATCCAGGGATTGGCGGAACTCGGTTTCCTGGGGCTCCCTGTACCGGAAGAGTACGGTGGGGCGGGTGCCGACACGCTGACCTACGCGCTGGCCGTTGAGGAGCTCTCACGCGGTGACGCTTCAGTGGGCATCACGGTAGCAGCTCATACGTCGCTTGGCACCATGCCGTTTCTGCTATTCGGCTCTGAGGAGCAGAAACACGAATTCGTGCCTCCGCTAGCGCGCGGTGAGTCGCTCTGGTCATTCGGCCTGACGGAGCCCAACGCGGGGTCAGATGCCGGTGCGACGCGCACGCAAGCGACGCTGACCGATGGTTCCTGGCGTGTGAACGGGGTGAAATCGTTCATCACGAATTCCGGCACGACCATGAGCGGGGGAGTAACTATCACCGCCGTTACCGGAACGTTGCCAGACGGTAAGGCGGAGATATCCAATTTGATCGTGCCGAGGGGCACACCCGGGTACTCGATTGCCAAAGACTACGACAAGATGGGCTGGCGGGCCTCCGACACTCACGAACTGGCGTTCAACGACGCGCAAGTGCCGGAGAACCGGCTGCTCGGCCCACGCGGTGAGGGGTTTCACCAGTTTCTAACGATTCTCGACGGCGGCCGGATTTCGGTGGCGGCGCTGAGCGTAGGGCTGGCGCAGGCGTGTTATGATGCCTCGTTCAAATACGCGCGCGAGCGGAGCCAGTTCGGGCGGGCAATCTCGAAATTCCAGGCGATCCAGTTTCGGCTGGCCGATATGGCGACGGAGATCGAGATGGCCCGCTTGATGACGTATAAGGCTGCCTGGCTGAAGGATGCCGGAAAGGACTTCCGGATGGCTGCCGGCATGGCAAAGCTCTACGCGACGGAAGTGGCGACACGCGCCGCGAACCACGCAGTGCAGATCCATGGTGGCTACGGAATCATGGAGGAGTTTCCGGTGGCTCGATACTGGCGGGACGTCAAGATCGGTGAAATCGGGGAAGGCACCTCCGAGATCCAGCGGACGGTTATCGCCCGACTGCTGGGCGCGTAATACAGTGGGAGTAGACGTCGCGCGTCGACTCGAACGTGCGCCCGCACCGCAGGCACCAGACCTTTCTAGAAAATAGCGTCATGGAAGAAGTAGTTATTGTCTCGACGGCCCGCACGCCGTTCGGAAAGATGGGCGGCGCTCTCAGCCCATTGAGCGCGATCGATCTGGGCTCGTGCGTCGATTCGATCCGCGCTGGAACGGGCGCAGGTGCCGTTCGACGAGGTCGACGCAGGTAATCATGGGAACGGTCATCACGGCCGGTCTGGGTCAGATCCCGGCGCGGCAGGCGGCACTGAAAGCCGGGCTGCCCAAAGAGGTTTCGGCCCTGACGGTCAACAAGGTATGCGCGTCCAGTCTGAAGGCGGTCAATCTGGCCGCCCAGATGATCCGGGCCGGGGACGCCGACGTGGTGGTGGCGGGAGGCATGGAGAGCATGAGCAATGCTCCGTACCTCTTGCCCGGCGCACGTTTCGGATACCGGATGGGCGACGGCGAGCTGGTCGACGCGATGATGCGCGACGGTCTCAACTGTCCTACCGGGTGCGTCCCCATGCACGAGTACGGAAGCGACGTGGCCGCGGAATTCGAGATCAGCCGGGAGGACCAGGATCGATGGTCGCTGCGCAGCCAGCAGCGGTACGCCGCAGCGCTGGACGCCGGGAAGTTTTCGGACGAAATCGTGCCAATCTCGGTACCGCAGCGAAAGGGACCGGCACTGCTGGTGGATCGGGACGAACAGCCCCGCCCGGACACGACCTTCGAAGGATTGCAGAAGCTCAAGCCGCTCAAGCCGGGGGGCAGTGTGACGGCGGGAAACGCTCCCGGCGTCAACGACGGCGCGGCCGCGCTGGTGGTTATGTCGGGCCGGAAAGCGGCGGCGCTCGGCGTCACGCCGCTGGCCATTCACCTGGCGCAGGGCGAGGCAAACGACGAGAACCGCTATCTGCATACCGTGCCGGCGGATGCCATCCTTCGCGCTTTGAAACGGGCGAAGATCGACCTGGATCAGATCGGCCTATTCGAAATAAATGAGGCGTTCGCGGCGGTGACGCTGCGTAGCATGCAAATGCTCTCGCTGGACGGCGAGAACGTCAACGTGAACGGCGGAGCAGTGGCGATCGGACATCCGATCGGCGCGTCGGGCGCGCGCATTCTGGGGGCATTGATCCTCGAGATGGGCCGCCGCGGCGTGGAGTACGGCGCGGCAGGCATCTGCAGCGGCATGGCGCAGGGTGAGGCGACCGTGGTACGCCTCCCCTTCAGGTAAAGCGTCCGGGTGGTGTCTTGAGCGGAGCCGAAGCGTATCGTGGATATTGAGCTGACCCAGGACGAGACCGACATTCTCGACGTAGTACGGTCGTTCGCACGCGAAGAAGTGCTGCCACGCGCAGCGGCGATCGACCGGGACGGTGAGTATCCGGTCGATCTGGTGCGTGCCATGGGGGAACTGGGACTGATGGGCGTGCCGTTTCCGGAAGAGTACGGCGGCGCAGACCAAAGGTATTTAATGTTTGCGCTGATCGTCGAAGAGCTATGCCGGGCGTGCGCCAGTACCGGCCTGATCATGGACGTCAATATCTCGCTGTGCGGCGAGCCCATCTGGCTATTCGGCACCGAAGACCAGAAGCAGAAGTATCTGGGACGGCTGGCGCGCGGAGAGGCGCTGGGCGCACTGGCGATGACCGAACCGGAGGCAGGCTCGGACGCAGCGTCGATTCGGACGACAGCGGTGAAGGATGGCGATTGCTACGTCCTGAACGGCCGAAAGATCTTCATCACGAACGGTGAGGTCGCGGACATGTACATCGTGACGGCGGTGACCGACCCCGAGAAGGGAACGCACGGGATCACAGACTTCATCGTCGAAAAGGCATGGCCGGGTGTCTCATTCACGACTCACTACGAGAAGATGGGCATCCGCGGCGCACCGACCACGGACGTGGTGCTGGAGAACGTCGAGGTGCCGGTCGAGAACGTGCTGGGCGGCGAGGGAAACGGATTCAAAGTCACGATGGACACGCTCGACGCGGGGCGGATCGGCATCGCGGCGCAGGCGGTCGGTATTGCGCGCGCGGCGCTGGAGGACGCGACGGAGTACGTCAAGACCCGGCGGCAGTTTGGAAAGTCGATCTGCCGAATTCCAGGGCATGCAGTTCATGCTGGCCGACATGGCGACAGCAATTCACGGCGCCAGGCTTTTAACCTTACGGGCGGCCGGTCTGCGCGACGCGAATATCCCGTGCGCGCGGGAATCTTCGATGGCGAAACTGTTTGCAGGCGACACGGCGATGAACGTGACGACTGAGGCGGTCCAACTTTTCGGCGGGTACGGCTACATGCAGGAGTATCCAGTGGAGCGCCATATGCGAGACGCGAAAATCACGCAGATTTACGAGGGTACGCAACAGATCCAGCGAGTGGTGATTGCCCGCCAGGTGTTGAACGCCCGATGAACTTCACTCTGACCGACGATCAGGAAGCTATCCGCGACGCGGTACGCGACTTCGCACAGGGTGAAGTGGCGCCTCGCGCGGCGCAAATCGACCGCGACAATGTCTTTCCGCGCGATCTGGTGGAGGCGGCGGCGGGGCTCGATCTGCTGGGCATCGTCGTGCCGGAGCAGTACGGCGGGACCGGGCTGGACCATGTCTGCTTCGCGCTCTTCGTGGAGGAGATCGCGGCCGTCTCGGGCACGCTGGCCGTGATTCTCGACGTGCACACGTCGGTGGGTACCGAACCAATCATTGCTTTCGGAAGTGACGAACAAAAGCAGCGGTATCTTCCCCGACTGGCGCGCGGGGAGTATCTCGCGGCATTCGCGCTTTCCGAGCCTGAGTCTGGATCGGACGCCGCCAGCCTGACGTCCAGCGCCACTCTGGTCGACGGCTGTTATCGCTTGAACGGAACGAAGACGTTTATCACCAATGTCGGCGAGGCCGGACTCTACATCGTGATGGCACGCACCGGCGAGCCGGGAGCTCGCGGCATCTCGGCGTTCATCGTGGAGGCGGACACGCCCGGACTGTCGTTCGGGGCGCCGATGCACAAAATGGGCCTGCGAGGGTCGTCCACCGGCGAATTAGTGCTGCACAACGTCGAGGTGCCGGTGTCGAACCTGCTGGGCGACGAGGGACAGGGTTTCCGGGTGGCGATGAAGGCTCTGGACAGCGGGCGGATCGGGATCAGCGCCCAGGCGGTCGGCCTGGCGCGAGGGGCGCTGGACCTGGCATCGTCGTACGCCACAGGAACGCCAACAGTTCGGCCAGCCGATTGCGCGCTTTGAGGGCATCCAGTTCATGCTGGCAGACATGGCAACCGCCATCGACGCGTCGCGGCTGATGACGTGGGAGGCAGCGGCACGCTGCGACGCGGGGAAGCCCGTTTACGTCGTCGGCGTGCCATGGCAAAGCTGATGTCGACTGATACGGCGATGAAGGTTACGACCGACGCGGTGCAAATCCTGGGCGGATACGGCTATATCAAAGAGTTTCCGGCCGAGCGGTTCATGCGCGATGCGAAGGCGACCCAGATCTACGAGGGTACCAATCAGATCCAGCGTATCGTCATCGCGCGCGACCTGCTGCGCGGTGGATGACCCCGGTATGGCGACGCCGAGCACAGATGTGCTGGTCGATGGTTTACGGCGGCGCAACCGGAGAGCTGCCGGAAGGCTCATCAGCCTGATTGAGGATCAGTCCGCCGAGGTAGAAGCGGTGATGCGGGAGGTGTACCCATACACCGGCAAGGCGTATTTCATCGGCGTCACGGGACCGCCGGGCGCCGGAAAGAGCACGGTGGTGGACGAATTGATACGCGTGGTGCGCGAAACGGGTGACGCCATTGCGGTGGTCGCGGTGGATCCGAACAGCCCGTTTTCGGGCGGCGCGATTCTGGGGGACCGGATCCGAATGATGCGCCACGCTTCGGATTCCGGTGTGTTCATTCGCAGCATGGGCGCACGCGGGCATCTCGGCGGCATCGCCACGGCGACTCTGAACGCCATGTTGATCCTCGATGCCATGGGGAACGATATCGTCCTGGTGGAAACGGTGGGAGTGGGACAGTCGGAACTGGAGGTGGCGTCGACGGCCGATACCACGATCGTGATTTTGCCGCCGGGCCAGGGGGATGGTGTGCAGGCGATCAAGGCAGGCATCATGGAGATTGCAGATGTTTACGTCGTAAATAAGGCGGATCATCCCCAGACCAAGCGCACGGTGGCGGAGCTACGCGAACTGCTGAGAACCGCGCCCGTGCAACCGCCATGGGTGCCTCCCATCGTGGAAACCATCGGCACACAGAACGCCGGTATTGAAGACCTGTGGGAGGCGATTACCAAGCATCGTGACTACCTGGAGCGAAGCGGAGAGCTCGAGCAGCGACGGACTGACCGGATCGAGCGCGAGATAGTGGACATCGTGGAAAGGCGTCTGAGATCGGAATTTTTGCTACCACAGCTCCAAACTGAGGAATTTACCAGCATGGTTCAGCAGGCAGCACGCCGGGAGTTGAGCCCCTACGAGGTGGCGGAACGTCTGTTACCCGCAGACCGACTACCGAGAAAGCAGGCATCGATTGGACGATAACGCAGGTCTCGAGGCCGAGTTCCAGGCATGGCGCGAGCATCGGTACGGGAAGGATCGCGCCGTTTCATTCACGACTCTTTCCGATCACGGCATCAAGCCGCTGTATTCGCCGCTCGACACGCCGCCCGCGAGCTTTGAGGCCAAGGTCGGCTGGCCTGCCCAGTACCCGTATACGCGTGGCATCTACGGAAATATGTATCGCGGCCGTCTCTGGACCATGCGTCAGTTTGCCGGGTTCGGCACAGCTCGGGATACAAACGAGCGGTTTCACTACTTGCTTGAGCACGGCATGACCGGCCTCTCGGTGGCCTTCGATAATCCCACTCTGATGGGAATCGACTCGGACGATCCGCGCGCGCTGGGAGAGGTGGGACGGACCGGCGTCGCGATGGATTCGCTGGCCGACATGGAAGTGCTGTTCGAAGGGATTCCACTGGATCGGGTCAGCACCTCGATGACCATCAACGCTCCGGCCGCTGTTCTGCTGGCAATGTACGTCGCCGTAGGGGAGAAACAGGGCGTTCCGAGCGTTCAACTCACGGGGACGCTACAGAACGACATTTTGAAGGAGTACATCGCCCAGAAGGAATGGATTTATCCCCCGGCAGCGGGCGTCAAACTGATCGTCGATACGGTTGAATTTGCGATGGAGCACATGCCAAAGTACAACCCGATCAGCATCAGCGGCTATCACATTCGCGAAGCGGGCGCGACTGCCGTACAGGAACTGGCTTTCACGATTGCCGACGGCGTGACCTACGTAGAAGCATGCATTGCGAGGGGCCTGGAGGTGGATGCTTTCGCACCGCGACTCTCGTTCTTCTGGAACTCGCACATCGATTTCTTCGAGGAAATTGCGAAGTTTCGCGCGGCGCGACGCATGTGGGCGTCGATCATGCGGGATACGTTCGGAGCGAGGGATCCGAAATCGTGGCTGATGCGTTTCCACACGCAGACGGCGGGAGTGTCGCTCACGGCCCAGCAGCCCGAGAACAACATCGTGCGGACCGCTCTGGAGGCGATGGCGGCGGTGCTGGGCGGCACGCAGTCGCTCCACACCAACTCGATGGACGAGGTGCTTGCTTTACCGACCGAGAAGGCGGTTGAAATTGCGCTCCGGACGCAGCAGATCATCGCCCACGAGACCGGCGTGGTGAACACGGTGGACCCACTCGGCGGATCGTACTTCGTGGAGGCGCTGACAGACGAATGGAGGCCGGCGCACGCCAATACTTCGCGACGGATCGAGGAGTTGGGCGGCGTGCTGGCAGGGATCGAGGCCGGATTCTTCCAGCGAGAGATCGGCGAGTCGGCGTTCCACTATCAGCGGCAACTGGAACGCGGCGAGAAGGTGATGGTGGGAGTCAATCAATTCGTGACGGACGCGCCGATCGATATTCCCGATACTCAGTATCGATCCCGAGGTGGAACGATCGCAGGTGGCGCGCGTGCTGGAACTCAAAAAAGCCCGGACGGAAAACCGCGTACACGACGCGCTGGCGCGGGTAAAACTGGCCGCGGCGGACGGCCGGAACGTCATGCCATCGCTGCTGGCGGCCGTACGCGAGTACGCGACCATTGGAGAAATGTCGGAAGCAATGAAGGTTGAGTTCGGAAGTTATCGAGAGCCCGCTCTGGTGTAAGCTGCCACGGTGGGCCGCTGGCAAAGTAGGAGTGTGAAGTCGTGGCGGAAGGAAAGATTCGCGTCCTGATGGCAAAAGCGGGGCTGGACGGACACGACCGCGGGGTAAAAGTCGTGTCCCGCGCGCTGCGAGACGCCGGCATCGAAGTTATTTACACGGGTCTCCATCAGACTCCGGAGGGTGTGGTAAGCGCAGCAGTGCAGGAAGACGTGGACGCAATCGGATTGAGCCTGCTGTCCGGGGCGCACATGACCCTATTTCCGCGAATTCTGAGCCTCCTGCGAGAAGAGGATGCGGGCGATATCCTGGTGTTCGGCGGAGGAACGATTCCTCAGGGTGACGTGGCGAGTCTAAAGGCGATGGGCGTGGCGGAGGTCTTCACGCCCGGTGCCTCGACAGTCGATATCGTGGAGTGGGTCCGGACGAACGTGACGAAGAAGAGCCTGAGCGGGCAGACCTGACGGGGTCTACAGCTTACTCAGTGCAAGCACCAGCAGCACCAGCGGCAGCGATAGAAACGACCCTACGATGGTGGTTGCCATTGGTGCCACCGACAACGCGCGCCACTGCGAAATTTCGACAGCGGTGTGCGAGGGAGCTCGCAGCATGGCACGCGTACCGACTATCGCCGCGCCCAGCAGGACACAATAGAAGACGCCGAGGAGTGCAGTCTGCGCGACCGAGAATGCCAGGAACCGGCTGAAGAGGAAGCCCTCCGCGAACCAGATGAGAACCGACGCGCCGATATAGATAGAGGTTCGAATCATTTTATTTTGGTCCGCCAGCATAATGACGGCGCCCCGCCGACTTTTCGACAGGGCGCCGTAGGGTTTCGAGATGATTGGTGCGCCCGACTGGACTCGAACCAGCACTCCCTTAACGGGAACTAGGCCCTCAACCTAGCGCGTCTACCTGTTCCGCCACGGGCGCGACAATCTAAAGTATAGAAATGGCTTTCCGGCACTGTCAACGCGCCGTCTTCGTGGCTGTGCAGGCGCACGACGCACACTCAATTCAGGGGCAGGGCAATGGCACGGGTAACGACCGGTACGGGAGACGAAGGCTGGACCGATCTGCTCGGCTCGGAACGCGTGCCCAAGTACCATCCCCGTCCGGAAACGTTCGGAACGGTCGACGAGGCGACGTCCGCGCTGGGGCTAGCCCGGGCGCATCTCGAACGATGCGGCGCTCAAAGATCAGATTTACCGGCTCCAGCAGGATCTATACGTGCTGATGGCGGAGCTCGCGACGCCTGCCGAGAACTACGCCAAAGTCGACTTCAAAATTCGATCGGAACACGTGGAGCGCCTCGAAAAGGAAAGCGAAGTGCTCAAAGCGGAAGTCGAAATCGGAAAGGTATTCGTGGT
The DNA here is from genome assembly GCA_963737125.1 of uncultured Chloroflexia bacterium. Classification (GTDB taxonomy): domain Bacteria; phylum Chloroflexota; class UBA5177; order UBA5177; family UBA5177; genus JANWJD01. The sequence continues at coordinate 1,797,585 of CAVTRL010000001.1, forward strand.
GCCGGGGGCGACGGTGGCGGGAGCCGCGCTGGACGTGGCACGCACGGTGGTTCGCCGCGCTGAGCGCCAGGTGGCCCGGCTTTATCACGAAGGCGACATAACGAACGCATTCGCGCTGCGCTATCTGAACCGACTGTCGGATCTGTTATTCATCATGGCGAGGTACGAGGAAGCTACGACCAGGGAGCCGCCGGACGACAACTAGTGGGTCACTTGTGTTGGTCAAAGCCACTGGTTCGTGCTGCTCGTCGTCTCCGGGGTGACCCCTTCAAGGCGCCACGAGGGAATGGCTCTGGCCGACCCCCTTGACCCACTAAGAGCGACTCGTGGTCAGCGGAAGCCCAAGCAGGAGAATAGCCCGTGCAACCAGCACCCCTGCTCCCACCGCCACGAGCGCCATGAGGCCATGCAGCACCTCCTCCAGCACCACGGGACCCGGCGAAGTATTAGTGTAAAAACTCTGAAAGCCAATGGCGACGAGGCTGAGAAAGAGGACGACTTCACCAGCGAGAGCCAGGGCAGCATACTGTAGGGATTGAAGAGCGCCGCGGTGGTACCTCTGCGGCCGAAGGAACGCCAGCCAGATGATGCCTCGCTCGGAGGCAACGACAAGAAGACTGAGGGCCACGATGCCGACGATCACCGCCACTCCACATTGAAAAGTCCCCAGCCCGACACTAATTGGGAGGCCGCTCGGACGGTGAAGGAAGGGTGTGCTGGTGGCTATCCCAGCCAGAACCGCAAGGCCGCCAAGGACGCAGAACGTTTTCACAGCATGTCCGCCTTCAGGTCACGGCAGTTGCACGGTACCCCGAAATGTCACCGTTACGGGTCCAGGTGGAGCGTGCTGCCCGTGCACGAATTGCTCCGTGTACGTTCCGCGCCCACGAGCATGTGCGAACCGCCCCGTGCCCCCGGTAATCGTGAACGTCCCAACCTGGGCAGGTGTACCTGGAGGGACTGGACGGAAGCAGGCAGAGAACGTGGAGCGGTACGTCAGGCTGTTACCTCCGGCGCCACGAAGCCGCCCCGGTCCTTTCATCGGAATACAGCCGCTCGGATTGGGAACGCCGACGCTGTGGGAGCGGAGAGTGCTGCGACCGAGGATGGTTGCCGTTCCGCTCGCAACAACCGCCTCCCGCAACTGGTGCGCGTCCGGAAGGTGAGACATCCCGTGATAGGTGGCACGAAAGGCTATACGACCGAACAGGCCGCTGGCATGGGTACCAGGAACGGGTGATGAGAGTGCCGCGCACGCTGCAGCAGCAACAGCCAACCATGAGAATCGTTGCATCATGTCATCGGACCTCCCTTTCACCGTACCCCGTCAATTCGGACGCTGAAGTCGGCGCAGTGTGCCGAAACGATGTCTACGCGCAGCCTGCCTTTGATCCGCACCGTGGTATAAAACTCCCCCGGTCCCGGCATCAGACCGCGAACAGGAACTGCCACGCGCTTCGCGGCCGCGGTCTGCACGGCGATGCGCACGCCGGTCACACCGGGACACGGAGGTGCATCGGGATACACGCCCGCCGTTACCTGCCACGGTCCGGTCGCGGTAAACCACGGGGAATACGTATGGAGCTGCGGTCTGGCGTTGTACGTGCCGGAGAAGAAGATCGCCGGGACCACGTCATGCCACGTCTTGCCGCTGTCGCTGCTGCGCACCAACCGGCGCAATCTGCCTGCGGCGTAGCAGGTAGAGGCGCTGGGGCACGCGATGGCAGTAAGGGGAGACGCGCCCGGGAGGTTCACCACCCTCCAGCTCTTCCCTCCATCGGTCGTCCTGGCGGTGGTTCCTGCCCTGCCCAGGGCAATGCAGGTGGTCGGCGTGGGACAGGAAAGGGCACCCATGCCCGGGGTCAGCACGTGGTTGGCTCCTGGACCCGGTCCTCCAGCCACGGCGCCGAGTCCGGGGATCAAGTGGCGCTTCCAGGTGCGGAACCCGTCCTGGGTGGTAACGGCCACTGCGTGGTACACGCCGCCATGGTAGTAGCTCGCCCCGGCGAAACAGATGCGCTGCGTTGGACAGGCGATCGCGTGGAACTCGTAGCACGCTAAGGGGGAACACGCCGCTCCGCCAACATGGCTGATGAGCCACCGTTTCGCGCCGCCCGTGCTCCGTCCAATTACGTTGTAGCCACCCGCGTAACAGACCGTGGCGCTGGGGCAGGAGAGCGGCACTGATACACCGCCGCCAAAATCACGCGTCAGCGCTCCCGTGCTCCTCCAGCTCCTGCCGCCATCCATGGTCCGGATGACTTCGTCCCCCGAGGGGGGCCGAAAGAGCTGAACCGAGCAAGTAGACCCATTTACGCAGGCAAGTCCGGGGAGAGCGCATCCTAGCGGGTGAGATCGTTCCGCCCAGGTGCGGCCGCCATTAGTGGTGTTCAGCACAGGAAGCGGAGAGGAGCCATTGAGGCAGCCTTCGGTGAGGGCAAAGCAGGCACTGATAGCGGGACAGGTGATCGTGGCAAGGGAACTCGGCGACCGGCTGGGCTGTGCCTGCCAGGTGGCCCCCGCGTCATGCGTACTGAGGATCGAGCCCTGACTTCCGACGACATAGCACACGCGCACGCTGGGACACGAGATGTCTCGGAGCGTTTCCTCCGCCGTTCCCGAGGGTAGGGCGGATTGCTCAGTCGCGGGAGACGCAGCCCGCGTTGTGAAATCAGGACTGCCGGCTCCTGCTGCGGTGAGCACGAGAGCGAGCAGGAAGGGCACGAGTACGGAATGATGCTGCCGTATATGTGTCACGGCTATGCCGCTCGACGAGCCAGGAATAGTAGCGCGACGGGGCCCAGGATAATTCCTATGACTGCGGCGATGAGGAAGCCGAAGGCGGCCGCAGTGAGAAACGCGTATCCGGCCGTTGGGCCGGCCGTGCAGCTCGCTTTCTCGAAGCAGGGATTGGCGTAGCCGGCGGACAGTGCGGCTACGACCAGATCGACAAAGGCAAGGATACCGCCAAGGGCATAGATGATCGTAGCCTGACCGTAGATGCCGTCTCGCGCGCGAGCAGCTGAGAAGAGCAGCGCACCGCACGGTAGCAGCGCGAAGGCGAGGCTGGTGAGGAACACAGATCCGCCATATCGCTGCGCAATTGAACCGGAGAGGAGCGCGAGGGCCGAGAGGATGGCACAGAGTGGGCCGGCCAGCACGACCGCCCACGCCACGTGTCTGCCCGCGGACATGCCCGGCTCGTCCCCTCGTATCGTCAGTTGCTGTTTCCTGTGCCGTGTTGCAGCGGTCGGTTCCATGAGTCCCTCCTTGCAGCACTCACTCTATGCCTGTCCTGCACAGAACGCGTGAGGATGACTACCGATGGTCTCTTGGGGAGAATCACGTAGGTGGACAGCCGGGTACCGCGACCGAGGGGACAGCGCAGATATGTTTGCTCGGACGATTCCGTATACCTGGCCGATCTAGGCCCACCGAAAAGGTAGCGCATCACCGTCTCAATCATCGACCGTTTGTGCTCCAGAGCTAGCGTCCAACCAAGAACGGATAGAGTTCGGCCCTGTGCTTCCACCGCCCCACCAGCACGTAGGAGCCGGAGGATGGGAAGAAGAGATAGCCGCAATAGAACAGGAATCGCCTGGCGTTCTTGTCGCGCCTATATGCATCCGACATGGGATCCAAGCGCAGAACCGGGCCAGCGGTCTGCGGACTGTCTCCAAACATAACCGCCTTACCCGATGCGAGGTTCCATCCACGCACCGTGATAACGTCTGTGAGCGCGGGGCCTGCCGCCGAGACAGCCTTTTGGTACGGGGCACGCGGCCTGGTCCTCGTGTGGAGGATCCCGTCCACTGTGGACGGATTGACCCACAGCGGAGCTCGACCAAACGCGTGGTGAAAGGCCCCGGCGAGTCGCTGCATTGGAGCTCGGGGTGGGCAATTCTTCGGCACCGGCCCGTAGTGGGGGGACGGCTTGTTAGCGCTGACCATTGCGGCGCCGGCCGGCCAGAGTACGCCAGCCGCAGACGCCACGGCCAGGAGAGCCAGCATCACCATCCCGTCTGCCGCCGCCACCACCACTTGAAAGGTCCCCGGTCCGACACTCGATGAGAGGCTGGTCGGACGTTGAAGGAACGGCGTGCTGGCACCTATCCCCGCCAGAACCGCAAGGGCACCAATGACCAGGAACGACTTCACGGACAACTGCTGTATCCGCGGCGACCCTTTGGGCATCTCCCCAGACATGTCAGGGCCCGTGCCCGCTCACAATGTGCTCAGTCGATCGTCGTGCCGCGCGAAGGAGCAGGGGCGAAAGAAGCAGAGCAACGGCTGCGGCCAGCAGCAAGACGAGTAGCGCAGCCTTGAGGATGCTGTCCTCGAGGGATGACCCGCCCGTACAGCTTGGGTTGTCCCAGCAGGGGTTGGCGAAGACCCTGAACAGGGCGACCGCTCCGATGCCGGGCAGAAGAACCACCCCTCCTGCAAGAGACGCGCTCCTGGCTGCAGGCAGATCCGCCCGGCGCGCCAATTTCGCTGCCCGGAGGAGCATCTGGCAGGGGACCATCCCAAGGCCGACTACCCCAACCACGATGGCTATTTGTACGCCGATGGGGAAGCGCAATACTCTGTCGTCGTACAGAGCTGTGCCAAGGACGACGGCACACACTCCGAGGGCAGCGAGCACCGCACCGGCGACTGCTGCGAGGTAGGCCATCCATTGTGAGATCGGAGCGGAGCGGGTCATCTCGGTGCCTCGATAGCTCGACTTTATACCGGCGCAGAGGGGAAGACATCCGTAAGACCACGGAAGATCTCGTCCTCAGCCGAAGAGATGGGGAGCGGCCCCGCCAGCCGGCTGCGCTCGACTCCTGGCGGGTCACGTGTATTGGTCACAACCCTTGTCTCAGGCTGCCCGTCGGCGGTGGAGTGGCCGCCGGGTATAGGCACCTGAGCCACCGAGGGCATGACGTCGCTCCCGTGCTCGCTGGCGTCGGGCCTGCCGTTTCCCACCCCACTCGAAGGGCGTCGGCTCTCGGTTCCAGGCACGGGCTGTTGCCTCCAGCCAGTCGATGATCTCCTCGGGCGTCTTGGGATGGGCGCCGTCGAGTGCGCGCCGCTTGAGGATGCGCTGAATCGACTCGCACATATTGAGGTACGAGCCGCCCAGCGGGGTGAAGAGGGGCATGATCCCGTGGTGGAAGAGCCACAGGATGAGATCGACGGTGTAGTGCCCGGTGAGGTTATCCCAGACCAGGAGCATGCGGAGCGGTGGGAGGTCCTGAGGAAGGGTGGTGCGGATCGTCAGCCCCTCTTGCCAGCGCTGCCAGCACCGTCGGTTCTCCTCCGGCGGGAGGGCGTCCGGCTTAGGCAGGGTTGCCAGGATGGCCAGCAACTCCGCTTCGAGCCAGGGATGCAGGATGGCATTAGCACCGCTTCGCACCCCTTTCACCCGCACGTGCCCAGTGGCGGGATGGAAGAGCGTCAACTGCTTGGCCGTGCCTTCCCGGACATACTCATGGGGATAGCGAACCGGCTCTCCAGCCGGATGCCAGTGGGAGCCGGGATAGGGGAGCGTCCCATACGGACCCGCCTCGTCTTCTGCCCAGACCGGCGGGAGGGACTGGGTATATGCCGCCTGGATCAACTTTTTTTCGCTGCGGCATCGGGATCGACGACCGTCACGGTTCCACTTTTCCGCTTCCTGACCACGGTCCCTGTCTCGCACCAACTCTGATCCTTGGTCCAGACAAAGCCGGCATCGTGCAAGACGCACCAGATGGTGTAGGTGCTGATCCCGGGCAGGCCATCCGGCGCGCGCGTCGCAGCGTGGTGAGTGACCACGTCGCCGTGCCATCCGTGTTCCGATCCGGTGTGCGCCGCACCTCCCGCAGAATCCGCTCTTGCTCGGTCTCGGTGTAGCGCTTCGGCTGCCCACCACCATGATGCTCGACCAGCGCGTCGATCCCGTCCCGGTTGAACCGGGTCACCAGATGGGCAACGGCATCGCCACTCTTGCGACCGGCACGGCGTGCTGCGCTCTCGAAGCTTGCGCCATCCGCGACCGCGAGGAGTTCCTTGGCTCGCACCACCTGAGCGGCGGGATCGGTGCGCGATCGACTCACTAGTTCAAGGTGGAGGCGTTCGTTGGGCGTAAGGGGACGCAAGGGATCTTTCTGGCGAGCCGGCATGGCAGACTCCGGGGAAGGCGAGGCGGCGAATACCTGCCACAAGCCTACTGCCGTCGATTGGCAGTCATCAACACAAGTGACCCACTAGAACTGCAGGGACGGGTTTATGTCGGACCGGTCCCAGGCATCGGGCTCATAGTGGGCGGCGGCGGCGATCATGGCAGCGTTGTCGGTTGCCAGGTCCGGCCGGGCGACGTAGACCGGCAGATTGCTCTCGGCGTGCATTCTCGCGCGTAAGGCCGCATTCGCGGCGACTCCTCCGACGACCGCGATCGACGCGACACCCAACGCGCCAGATGCCGCGATCGTCTTCTTCACCAGGACGTCGACCACGCTGTCCTGGAAGGCACCGGCTATGCCGGCAACCACTGCCTGGTCGAGAGGCTCACCGGTCTTTGCCGGTGGATCGACGCCAGGCGCGTTGCCGGCGGGCGCAACTTCGCCGTGAGCGGCTCGGACAGCGTGTAAAACCGCCGTTTTCAAGCCGCTGAAGCTGAAGTCGTAGGTGCCGGGCAGCCAGGCGCGGGGAAGAGCAGTGCCGGCCGTGGAGGCGGCGGCACGCTGAATTGCCGGGCCGCCCGGGTAGGACAGTCCCAGGAGGCGTGCAACCTTGTCGAACGCTTCGCCGGCCGCGTCGTCCAGAGTTCGGCCCACGACCTGGTACGATCCGTGGTCACGAATCAACACCAATTCGGTGTGCCCACCGGACACGATGAGGGCGAGCATCGGCAGCAGCGGGGGTGGGGGCGCCGGATCCTGGGTTGAGAGCCAGACGGAGTATACGTGCCCATGAAGGTGATTGACGCCCGCAAACGGCAGTGACCGGGCAAACGCCAGAGCGCGAGCAAAGTTGAAGCCCACAAGAAGCGAGCCGGCGAGGCCGGGGCCACGGGTGGCTGCCACGCCTTCAATGTCTCCGAGTGAGATTCCTGCCTGGTCGAGCGCGAGCTCGGCCACGGCGACGATCGACGTGACGTGCTGCCGGCTTGCTATCTCAGGGACGACTCCGCCGTAGGGGGCATGAATGGCGATCTGCGACGAAACAACGTTAGAAAGTATGTGCCGACCGTCGCGGACTACCGCAACGCTGGTTTCGTCGCAGGACGTTTCGACGGCGAGTATTAGCATGGCGCGATCGCGTTACAGGGCGCCGGCATCTTCGACCGCGGTTACCGCCGGCGCTTCCACCGGCAGACTCGGGTCCGCCTCGAAACGGTTGCGCAGGGCGCGGACCGACTCCTCAAACGACCGGCGGTAGCTCTCAGCGCGGATATCGGAAGTCGTCATGATATAGGCGTCCTCGTTATTGTCGCTGTAGTAGCGAGGACGCAGCCCTTCCTGGGTGAAGCCGTATTTTCGATATAAATTCTGTGCAGGCTCGTTAGTAACGCGCACTTCGAGGGTGACACGGTGAGATCCGAGGTCGTGCGCACTTTCGATCAGACTCGCGAGCAAGAGCTCGCCCAGGCCCTTTCCCCGCCACTGGGTGCGCATCGCGATCGTCGTGATATGCGCCTCGTTCAGCATCAGCCACATGCCGGCATATCCCACTATCGTACCGGCGCGGTCGGAGGAGGAGCCATCGGGCCGTGATGGCTTTCGAAAAAAACCGAAGGGAAACTTCGGCCGTTCGTCGCGCGGATCGTCTTCATCGGCCGGGGTGCTCGTCTGGCGCAGGACGATGTAGTGGGCGTTGCGATTATGCATGATCTCGTGACGATAGGCGCTGGCAGGCCAGGGAAGCGCATAGCTCTCCTTATCGACTTCAAGCACCTGCGCGATATCATCCAGTTCCATGGACTCGACGACGAGTCTCACGACTTACTCCCCTCCCGCCAACCGTCTTTCCTCGGCGGCGGACCGGCGCACATAGAGTGGCTCCAGAGTGTGACGCTGGTCTTCGCCGCCAGCTGCAAGGCACCGTCTACACAATTCTGCCAAATACGTCGCTCGACGCAGCCGGAAATAGTCCGGTTCGACGACCCACTCTCCGGCGGTCGCGCCACCGGCGGCCGCTATCGAGGCCGCGCCCGGGCCACACAGCACGGTTCCTGGCATAATGCCGTTGGCCGCCTGAACCGGGGTCGTCAGCTCGATGTGGCCCATCATGACGACGTTGCCCTCGCTTGACGTATAACGCGCAGCGTAAATCTGTCCCCTCCCGGCCGGTAATGACGCAATCAGTGTGCCACCCAGACACGACGCCGAGAACGCGATGACATCGAGAGTACCGACGCCTATGAGCGGAACGTCGAGGGACAGCGCGAGGCCCTTGGCAAAACTAAGACCCACCCGGAGCCCGCTGAACGATCCCGGCCCCGTGGCAACGGCCACGGCATGTATCTCGGTTGGAGTGAGGTTTTCGGTCTCGATGAGTACGTCCAGCAAACGCGAAAGATGAGCGGAGTGATTGGAGCTCGCTGTCCAGGAAAACTCGGCTCGAGGGGCGCGTTCCTGCAGAAGTCCGAGCGATGCCTGATCGGTTGACGTGTCGATGGCCAGGATCAACATTGCGCGGCGGCTACCGACGCCGAATCGTGGACCGTCATGAGCCGCCTGTCGCCCGATCCGTGCTCGAGGTTGATCCGCACCAGCCGCTCCGCCGGGAGCGAGGCGAGGTAATGGGCGGCGCGATCGGCCCATTCAATGACCAGGACGGTGGAGTGGCCGGCGTACTCCTCGAGTCCCAGCTCTTCAACTTCCCGGGCCTCCAGGCGGTAGAGATCGCCGTGTACCAGACGGGGCCAGGAGTCGTATTCGTGAATCAGGGAGAAGGTGGGGCTCCCCCGCCAGTAAGGCACACCGAGCGCCGCGCCGATACCGCGCGAAAGCACCGTTTTCCCGGCGCCAATTTCTCCGGTAAGCAGGACGACCTCGCCCCCGTGAAAGGAGCGTGCCAGGCACTCGGCGAAGCGATGCGTTTCGACTGCGTCGTGCAGCGTCCGTTGTAGAGATGTCATGGATACTTGCGCGCCTTTCGCCAATGCCGTGAACATGAGACCGGATGGTGCTACATGTCGAAACAGGTAACCGGGCGCCGTAGGCGCAGCGCCAGAATTCTCTGGCTGTTTTTCATACTCGTTTTCAGTTTTTTTTCGGAGTATCTGGTCGCCCGGGTAAGTGGCCGATCGTACGATTTCTTCGGTAACAGCAATTTAAATCGAAGCCGTGCACGCAAGATCCGTACTACCGCTTTACAGATGGGCGGCGTACTGATCAAAGTTGGGCAGTTTTTGAGTTCCCGCGTCGATTTGCTCCCACCCGAATATATCGAAGAGTTGTCGCTGCTGCAGGACGAAGTGCCCGGAGTTCCGTTTCCGGAGATCCGCACGGCAGCGGAAGGGGAACTGGGCGGTACCCTCGAGACATTTTACTCGAGCTTTTCGGAAGTTCCCCTGGCGGCGGCATCGCTCGGGCAGGTTCATCGGGCCACGCTGCCGACCGGCGAGAGAGTCGCGGTCAAAGTACAGAGGCCTCAGATTGAGTCGATCGTGGCGGCGGACCTGGCGAGTCTGCGGTACATCGTGAGCTGGCTGGAGAGGTTCACGGCGATCAAGCGCCGCGTCGACTTGACCGGCGTGCTCAAGGAGTTTGAGGAAACACTGAGCCTGGAATTGGATTACACGGCCGAAGGCCACCATGCGGAACGAATCTCAGTCATGTTCAGGAACGACCCCGGGATCGCCGTGCCACGCGTGTACTGGTCGCACTCCACTTCCCGTTTGATCACGCTGGAGTATATGGAGGGCGTGAAGGTGACCGACTTTGCCGCGCTGGATCGGCTGCAAATCGACCGCACCATGGTCGCCGATATCTTGATGCGGGCGTATTTCAAGCAAGTGCTGGAGGTGGGATTCTTTCACGCCGATCCTCACCCGGGAAATATTGCGGTGCGTCCCGGTCCGGTGGTGGTGCTGCTTGACTTTGGCATGGTGGGGGAGATCACGCCGACTATGCGCGATAGCATACGACGGATCTTTCTCGGCGTCATACGGCGCGACTTTGACCAGGTGCTCCTGGCCGCAGAGCGCCTGGGCTTCGTGGCGCGCGGGGCGGACCGACGCGCTCTCAAGCAGGCCCTGACCTGGATCGTGGACACCTTCTACGAGATGTCGCTGGGAGAGCTCCAGACGATCGACCCGCGTCTGGTACTGAGCGAGCTACAGGAAGTGTTGTTTTCCGAGTCGCTGCGGGTTCCTCCAAATTTCGCCTTTCTGGGGCGTGCTCTCGGCACGCTGGTGGGATTAGCGACCGCGCTTGATCCCAGTTTCCAGTTCGTCGAAGTAGCGGAGCCGTACGCGAGAAGCTTACTGCGTGAGCAGCGAGGCGTGATCCCGACTCTGCAATCGTTACGCAGGGAGGCCCGTAACCTGGGAGCGACGGCCTATTCGCTGCCCTACCTGGCGGCGACGACGTTGTCCGACGTGCAAGGCATGGAGAGCGAATTCAGCCAGAGAATCGAAGCGGTCTCCCGTGCGATGGAGCGCGTGGAGTACTCCATTCGGAGGGTCCTCTACGGCCTGCTGGTGCTGACGATTCTGTTTGCCTCCAGTACGGTACTACACCGAGATCCCGTGTTCACGACGATCGCGTTTGTGGCGGCTTTGTTGCTTCTGCTGGCGGCGGTTCTGCCGAGACGGAAACGGCGATAGACGTTTCGTTGCAGTTCGGTTCCCGGGTAGGATGCCGCGGCTAGAAAGGGCAGATTTTACCGTGCGGGCGGCAAACCACGAATGGCTGCCCGCTGGGCAATGTCGAGGAAGCACAAGGACCCCACGGCCGTGTCTCACCACCTGCGACGGCCGTAGGCCGCACCCGGTGTGGTGTGGCGCCTGCGGCTGGGGTGGAGGCAGGCCGTCAGCCCGGGATGATGGTGGTGGGGTGTGTCGCGCGGTCGTGGATGGCCGGTTCGAGGGGCAGGGCCACACCGCACACCGGCGGTGTGCTACGACGGAGATGACATCCGGGCATGTGGACGTGGCCGGGACGCAAAGTGCCGCGAGTCTTGTCGCTTAAACTGTGGAATCTGGGATAGTGCGGGAGGATAAGCTTGAGCTTGCGGGCGTTGATCGACGTGACGACCAAATTGATGACTGACGGTGAATACCGCAATCTGTTGGTGAACGATCCGAACGCGGCTCTTGCCCCGTTTAACCTGTCGGCCGACGAGAGTCAGGCGCTGCGCACGCGAGATCGCTGGCTGCTCGAGGAGTGCGGGTTAGAGGAATGGACCGCTCGATGGGTGTCGGCGCTGCGTTAAGCGGCTGCGCGCATGATTGACTGGGTTTTCATGCGCTGACTACAATGCTGGGCCGGTTCGCGATCAGCGGGCTTGCAGGTGGATACAACGGGGCGTGGCGCAGCTTGGTAGCGCGCAGCGTTCGGGACGCTGAGGTCGGAGGTTCGAATCCTCTCGCCCCGACCAGATCCACCCCATGGGAGACCGCGGGGGATTACCGCGTCGTCGGCTGCCGGCCAACGAGCCACACCGTGGTCGTGGGCAATTTGACGTAGCGGTACCGAGCGTCGAGATATCGCACAAACCCCGGCGGATAGCCGCTACTCGCGCCGCTGCTCATGACGACCGCCTGTGCCGCTCCCACACGTCGCTCGAGGTAGCGTGCATTCACCAGCACGCCGATATTCCAAAAGTAATGTGCCAGGGCGGGCCGATGCGCGAGATAGGCGTATTCGAAACGATCACCCAGGATCGCGCCGGACGGCGTCGTGCGAGCATCCAGCAGGTGAACGGTGGGAGCTACATCCGATAGGTGAGCGGCGGTAATAAACAGTGGACTGACGCCTCCGGTCCGGACCACGATGCCGGCGACAAGCGCCACGCCGAGGGCGATCGCGGCTACGAGTCGAATCGCCGGAGGTCGTAGACCGACGATCGATCGAGACGCGAGTAGAGCAGCAAACGGAAGCGCCGGCACGAAGTAGTGGTAGTAGGTCTGGGGCGCCAAGACGAATGCTCCGGCGAGGAGAAAGCCGACTCGCAACCAGGCAGGTGCCGGCCGGAAGAGGGCGGGAATCGATAACACGTTGAGCGCCAACCAGAAGAGCAACGTCGTCTCGATCCGCTGGTCGACTGACATGGTCCACCGAGTGCTCTGAAATGTCACGGTTTGCGCGTACACGGCGTGGAGGTTGCCATAGAAGGGAGCAAGCAAGAAGCAGAACGTGACAACCGTGCTCAGCAGTACCAAGGGAGCGCGGCGGGGCGAGAGGAGAATGCAGACCGGAACGAAATAGAGTGCCGGGAACTTTACCCACACCGCGAGGGCCAGCAGAGCGCCGGCTCCAACGGTGAAGTACCAATTCCGATCGCCACGGACCAGACAGGCAACCGCGGCCGTTCCCAGCATGGTGAGAAGCGGGTCCTGACCAACGCGCACACCGACAATCATGGCAAGGGGCGATACGGCATACAGCAAGCCGGCTAGGAGCGCGGTACGGCGATCGAACAGCCGGATCCCGATCAAGAGCACCAGTACCGCCGTGATCGAGTCCACGATGGCCTCGGCGAGGCGTGCCAGAGGCCACCACAGGGAGCTGAGAGGCTCCAGAGCGCGAAAAAACACGAGTGCGCCGGGAGGATGGAAGAACATGAAGTCTTTGTACGGGACGGCCCCGTGCGCGAAGTCACGCGCCAGTAGTAACAACACGAATTCGTCGTAGTCATAGGTATTGGCGACGATGAGCCCGAACACCATCCTCAGGCTCAGTGCGCATACAAAGACGCCGGCGACCAGACGAACGAGTGGCATGCGGGGCGCACTCCGTTCGGTCCCCGGTTCTTCCGCCCTCGATAGGTTACGAATTGTTGCGACCGATCTCGCCCGCGAGTAGAATGTTTGGTCGAAAAGATGCTACGAGGCGGACGTCCCAAGCATCTATCTTATTGCCTGTGAAATGGAGCGCAGCCGGCTTGCGCGACACCTACAGGCGCGCGACGCCGTATGTCCTGGCGGTCTATGTAGCGTGTGTTGCGGGCCTTTTTCTGTTCTTCAACATGCGTTTGACCGTGGAGTGGGTGGCGATCATTCTCTTTGTCGCTGCCCTTCTGTCAGGGCGAGCACTACTGTTCGTGCGCGACTGGGGTGTATTCATCGCGGTGCTGCTGGCCTGGCAACTTGCATCGCCGCTCGCTACTCGATTCACCTTCCCCTGGCATCTGACCGAAATGGTGTCCGCGGACAAGTGGATGTTCTGGGGCACGGTGCCGTCGGTGTGGCTCCAGCAGCACCTGTACCATCCGGGTCGTCTGGAGCCGTGGGACGTGCTGGCGGCAACCATGTATATGCTGCATTTCCTCTCTCCGCTGGCGGCAGGCTTTCTTCTCTGGTCGACGAATCGAGCGCTCTTCCAGAAGTTTGCAATCACCTTCGTACTGGTGGCGCTGGCCGGATTCGTGACCTACATTGTGTACCCGGCGGTGCCTCCGTGGATGGCGGCTCAGCCTCTGGTGGCTGTCGGCAATCAGTATCTGTACCCGTGGGTCGCGGCGTCGCACTATCCCGGCGGCCTGCGCGGGGCGTGGGCGCACGCGCACGTCTATCTTCCCGGCGTACAGAACCTTTTCAACAGCATCGCGTCACGCTGGTACAACCCATATCACGGAACGATTTTCTTCGGAAGCCTGCATCTCCATTACGACCAGGTGGCGGCCATTCCCTCCGAACACGCAATGTATCCGCTACTCTTCTTCTTGTTCCTGCGGCGTCAGTTCGGAAGCTGGGGGTACCTGGCACTGATCTATATTGCGCTCTTGCTGTTCAGCATCACCTACCTGGGACAGCATTACGTGATTGACGCGGTAGTGGGTTTTGTCTATGCCGGGATGGGCTACGCAAGCGTGATGCACGGCTGGCCCTGGCTGCGACAGCGGATGAAGCGTCGCGAACGCGCGAGAGCGTACGTCCCGTCGGGAATGCGCGAACTCGAGGAAGCATAGGTGCAGTGAGTCCCGGCGACATGAGGCCAAGGCTGGCGCCGGCTCTGCGCGTGTTCGTACTGGCATTGGTCGTGTACGGCTACTTTCTTCCCCGTTGGGCGGACTGGAACCAGGATTCGCGCTTTGACCTGACGCGAGCGCTGGTGGATCTGCATACTCTGCGAATCGATCGATTTCACTTCAATACCTGGGACAAGGCGAAGTTCCGAGGACACTTCTACAGCGACAAGGCCCCGGGCACCGCGGTGCTAGGGGCGGCCGTGTACGCGGCGTTTGCGCTGGGAAGAAATGCACCATTGGTCGATTCCGGCATCAAGGACGTCGAGTCCAACGGCGTCTGGAACATTGCGATACGTCTGGGAAGGACTTCGACTCAGAACTCGCCCGCACCGAAAGGCACCAATCTGGGGGGCTGTCAACGTTCGGGGGGCGGCGGGAACGTGCAATTCATCCCCTGGGGGAATCGACTGTATCCGCCTTTTCGGGACTGGGCGCTTTCCAAGTACGTGACCACGGTCGGGGCAGTGGCTTTGCCGTCCGCGGCGTTTCTGGCATTCTTCTTCTGGTTTCTGGGCTTCTTTTCACGGCGCCTCTGGACGCGACTGGCGGCAACACTGGTCTACGGCTTCGCAACGGTGGCCCTGCCGTACTCCACGGTCTTCTACTCTCACCAGCTAAGTGCCGCCTGCCTATTTACCGCGTTCGCCTTGCTCTTTTTATTTGGGAGGGGCCTTGCCGGCGGAAAAGCGGTGCTCGCCGCGGGCTTCTTGCTCGGCTTTGCCTTCTTCACGGAGTACACGGTAGCGCTGGCAATCGTGACGATCGGGATGTACGGGCTGTACGTTTGCCGACGCTCCGGATCCGCCATACTCGGGTTTCTGATAGCGGGAGTGATACCGGTTGGCGGACTGATGGCGTACAACGCGGCCGCATTCGGAAATCCTCTGGATACCGGTTACTCGCACGATTTTTGCTGGTCGGCGGCTCAGGCCGGCGGATACGCTGGGTTCACGTATCCGCACCTCGCTGCACTTTTCGACCTCACGATCGGGCCCTTCCGGGGTTTGTTCTACGGCTCGCCAGTTCTCGTGCTGGCTCTGGCCGGGGGCGTGGTGATGAGCCGCCGGGGCATGAGAGTGGAAGCGGTCCTATGCCTGGGCACGGCGTTGGCGTTCATTCTTGCAATCAGCTCGTATTGGGGCTGGAATGGCGGCCAGGTGGACGGACCGCGGTATCTCGTGCCAATCGTGCCGTTTCTGGCATTTGCACTGTTTTTCTACCTCGACGCGGTGGCAAGGGCGAGGCCGGGCGTACTTGTTTTCGGGATACTCACTATCTGGTCGGTTGGAGCGGTCTGGGCAGAGTTTCTGGGCGGAGAGCTCTTTCCGCCTTCCGGAATGAGATATCCTCTGGTCAACTACTCGTTTCCAGCACTGCAACGCAACGAGATCGCCCCCAACCTCGGAATGTTTTTCGGTTTAAGCGGGTGGGTCTCGTTACTTCCGCTGGCGGCGGTCGCCGTTCTCATAGGAGCAAGCGCCGCGTTGCCACGGTCCAGGGGAACCCGCGCGGCTCTCAACCGCGACGCTCCATACGCGCAATAGGTGAGGCGTATGAGGCCCATACCGCTTGACCGGTCGAGATCGAGGTCGGCGATTTGAGGTGGTTTGCGATCCTGGCGCTGGTATGCGTCACAGCCGTGTGGGGATATACCTTCGTGGTGGTCCAGAACGCGATCCGACTTTACCCGGTGGTTCCGTTTCTCTCGCTCAGGTTCGCGTTTGGCGCACTGTTACTGTGCCCGCTCCTGCTGCGTGGAGCGAGGGACATAACCTCCGGGATCATGCCCGGTCTGGCGCTGGCGGCGGGCTATCTCTTTCAGACGGTGGGACTGGAGTACACAACCGCCTCACAGGCCGGCTTGTTGACCGGGCTATTTGTCGTGTTGACTCCGCTTTTGGAGTTTGCCGCCTATCGATCGAGGCCTCGATCGGTGACTGTGGTAGCAGTGCTGGTGGCATTTGCCGGGGTCGCGCTCCTGGCACTGACCGGCAGCACTCACATGAGTCGCCGCATCGTACTCGGCGATTCGCTCGAGCTCGCCACGGCCCTGGCGTTTTCGGTCCATTTGATCCTGTTAGGACGAGCGTCGACGGGTAGAAATTCCGGGCAGGTAGCAGTCGGACAAATTGCGACAGCCGCGGTGTTGTTCACGGCGGGAGCTTCAACCATGCGGGGCTACTCACCCGTGGCGCCGACGGTGGGAGTTGCGCTACTAATCACCGCAGCGGGCGCGACCGCCGCGGCCTTCTGGGTACAAACGTTCGTGCAGCAGCGATTGTCTCCGTCCCGAACGGCTCTGGTGCTAGTGTTGGAACCGGCCTTCGCAACCTTCTTTGGCTTCTTGCTGGCCGGCAACACGTTCACACACCTACAGGCGATCGGTGCCTCGTGCATCTTCGTGGCGCTGGCAGGTCATGAAATGACGCTCTCGCTCAAGCCGGGGACCCGCCCAGTGGCCGGCTAGTAGCGAGGCCGATTCTCCTCGGGTAGCCCTCCGGCGTGCGCGCTACCTTTCGGTAGATGACAACGTACCGGTCGTCTCCGAGGCCAACGTCGACCGGTATTCGCGTCAGGGCTGTGCATTCGACCCGCAGAGCGCGCGCGGCGGCCGTAGCGGTGGCGATTTCGCCGCTGACATCGCCACTTTTGGGAAAGACCAAGAACCCTCCGGAACGGACGAACGGACTGCAAAGCTCGATCAGCGCGGGGAGTGCCGCTACGGCGCGCGCAAAGCAGAGGTCGGCCGCGTCGCGAAAGCGGTCCAACCAGGCGACTTCCTCGGCGCGGCGTGCCTCGACGGCGACGTCCTCCAGACCGAGCTCTTCGAGCATACGGGAGAGAAATCGAGCTTTTTTCTGGACCGACTCAACGAAGGTAAAGGACCAGGCCGGAAACAGGATCTTGAGAGGCAGCCCCGGCGCACCCGAGCCGGTGCCGACATCGACCGCGCGCACTGTTTTACCCGGGTCAACCACATCCCGAGGCAGATACGGGGCGATAGACAATGAGTCCACGATGAGACGCTGCATCACGTCCTCGGGCGTGCGAAACGCGGTGAGATTGAAGGACCGGTTGGTTTCGATCAGACGGGAGCAATACGCTTCGAACAACTCGATCTGACGGCGCGACAAGTCGAGGCGCAGGGCGCGAGCTCCGGACTTCAACAGGGCGACGGCGGACGCGCTATTCGACTCGTTCACGCTATCGATCTCGACTCTGTCGGGGGCCGTGCCGGTGCTCCGGCGGCGCGAGATCGCGACCCCACCAGCGTGGCGAGAAGCGCAGCCAGCAACGCCAGGGCCGGCGCCGCAAAAATAGCTGTCCGTACGCCGGTGTGCTCGGAAACGGTCGTAATAACGGACGCGACGATACCGGAGAGGCCGAACCCGAGCCCGAGCGTCAGACCGGAGGCCAGTCCTCGATTCAAGGGTAAGAATTCCTGCCCCTGGACCACCGTCACGGAATTTGACGCGAGCATGGTGGCACCGGAGAGCGCGATCAGTGGCCACACGAAGAGCGGCGGGACCAAAAGCGCCACGACCAGCAGTGGGACCGAGACCAAGAGCGATAAGACGACAGTGGGTTTGCGGCCATGCATGTCGGAAAGGTGGCCTCCCACCAGTCCACCTGCCGCTCCGGCGAGGGAGAAAACGAACGCGAAGTACGAGCCGAGCTCGGGCGCGAAGCCACGCAAATGGAAATAGAGGGGAAGAAAAATGATCAAACAGTAGAGGGCGGAGCTTCGAATCGCGATGACGGACACGAGAAGTGTGAGCGGTTTCCAGACGTTGGCCACGGAGGTCTTGAGCACTTGCCACGAGAAGACTTCCGTGGAGGCGCCGGTGTGGGGCGTGTAGCGTGCCAGCGCGATGGTGAGTAACGCTCCGGGTACAAGCAGAGCGGGACTCCAATCGAGGCCTACGGTGGCGACAACCGCCGCGGCCACCGGCCCGAGCGCAAAACCGATATTGCCTCCCATCGAGAAAAAGGCCATGGACCGCCCCTTGTTGCTGGGACTCACCGAGTCCACCATGGCGGCCGCCTGGGGGTGAAATGCAGCGGTACCGAGGCCGCCGATGGCAGCAACGAGCAGCACCGTGAAGGTGGTGTTCGAGTGTGCAATGATGCCGGCCGCGACGCCGACCCAGAGCGGTCCGATGATCGCAAAGATACGGCGACCGGTGCGATCGGCCATCAAGCCGAAAATAGGCTGCAACACCGAGCTTCCGATGAGGTACACGAGTAGCACGAAACCGGCCGCGGCGGTCGTGATGCTGTGTCGAAGTACCAGGTACGGCATGAGCGAGGTTATGAAGTTGCCATACATGTCGTTGACCAGGTGTCCGGCGCTGAGAAAACCAACACGAAGGTAGTCGGTACCGGAGCGGAGAGCGGATTGATGGCGAGTTTCTTTTGCAATCACGGCGCGAACCTCGGGGAAGGTTTTGTAATCCGATTGTGCCCGCTGCATACTACTGGTAGGAAAGGGAGGATCCATGCGCAGGCGTGTGTGGTGGTGGGTAACCGTCGCCCTCGTTTTGCTGCTGTGCGCCACATTCGGCACGGCTCGGGCAACGCAGGTTGTGGACCGGAACGCCGCATACGGAACTTTCACGGCGGCGCGGACCGTGGCCGTTCATGCGTTGGCATCAGCTTCTACCGACGGGATGCGTTCCAAAGCATTGTCGCCCTTCCAGGCCCGTGCGGCCCAGCTTGCGCGGCGGCCGGCTCCGCCGAGCACTCCGCTCTGGGACACCGCCAGCGCGGCCTACTACCGTGCCCTGGCGGCCGACTACCGCGTACTGGCCCGGCAGGTGAAGGCGGCAGACAAACTTCAGCGGATACGGTCCCGACACGCTGCGACAGGTGCGCTCACGACTCTGGGGCGACTTATCACGATCGCGGCTCGTCTGGATCTCGATACCTCGGAGGCAGTGAACGTGCAGAAGGCGCAGCAGAGCGCTCTCTCGAGCTCGACGTCGACGCGGTCGAGCAGGGCAGTGCGGACCGCCGTGCGCGCCGAAGTGCTCAAGCTGAGCTCCGTGGTGGAGGCACGAAAAGCGGCGTTTAGCAGCGTCCTGTCGAAATCGGGCGGAACGCTCGCCGGAGTGCAAACACTCGCCGATACGGAAGCCAACGAGGCGCAGAGCCGGCTGTCACTGCTCTCTCTACTGACGACACGATCCTCGGCATATTCGAGCACCGTCACCGGGCTGGTGAGTGCAATCCATGACCAAACGACGGTAGCGGGCGCGGTCGACCGAGAACTTGCCCTCGAGGACGAGCTACAGCGCATCGACGCGGATTATGACCGTACCATTCCCGCCAAGATGATCGTGGTTTCAACGGAAAATCAGACCGCGACTATGTACGAGAAGTCGACCGCGGTGTACTCGACGGTGGTCACGACGGGCGGGCCGGAGCTCCCCACGGACCATGGCGTGTTCCACATCTACTTCAAAGCGAGCCCGTTTGTTTTCCACTCGCCGTGGCCCATCGGGTCGCCGTACTACTACGATCCCACGCCGGTACAGTTCTGGATGCCGTTCGACGGTGGCGAAGGGCCTGCATGACGCATCGTGGCGGTCGAACTTTGGCCCCGGGTCAAACCTGGCGCCGACCGATCTCGGAAACGGCAATACTATTCTGGGGACACATGGTTGCGTCAATCTGCCGTTCGCCGCGGCTCAATTCATCTGGGACTGGGCCCCGGTGGGCACAACTGTTGTTGTGACGTAGATTCGGTCCGAGTCGGCAGCATGGGGATCGTAGATGCCTCGACTCCCGGGCCGCGTCTATTGCTTCGTGGATAGCCGGCATCGACGTGGCGCATGACGCCCGTGCCCGGGTCGGTGGTCAGTACGGTTGAAGTCGTTCCGCCGCCTCGTCGGAGCCATCGGCCACGACCACCATGCCGGCATGGAGAGAGTAGCCGATGCCGACGCCTCCGCCGTGGTGGAACGAGACCCACGACTGGCGCCGGCTGCGGTGTTGACCAGTGCATTGAGAATCGGCCAGTCGGCGATGGCGTCGCTGCCGTCCCTCATGGATTCGGTTTCACGATTGGGCGATGCCACCGATCCCGAGTCGAGATGATCGCGGCCGATCACGATCGGAGCTGACAATTCTCCGCTGTCGCACCAGATCGTTGAAGGCCAGGCCGAAGTCGGGCTCGTTCCCCGTAGCCGAGCCAGCAGATGCGCGCCGGCAGATCCCTGGAAGCTGGATTCGCTCGCGGGCCAATCGATCCATCGGCGTAGGGAAGCGTCGTCGCCGGAAACATATCCAGCAGCAATCATCGGTCCGAAAGATGTCCGTCCGGGTCGCCGGAGAGAGCGACCCACCGAAATGGGCCTTTGCCTCGCAAAAGAGCGGACGAATGTACGCGGGCACGAAACCGGGAAAGCGAACGCGTCGGCGAAGCCCGGCGTCGAAGGCGTGTTGCCGATGTTGTTGCCGTAGTCGAAGGTCACCGCGCCCCGAGCGCTGCAACGTCGAGCATGGCTCGACGTGTTCGGTTACGGTCGCTGCGCGCTAGTTCGAGATAGCGTTCCGGGTCAGACGCGCGCAGTGGCAGCGGCCTGTTCGCACAGTCATGCCGACGGGCACATACCCGTTGAGCAGGTCGTGCGCCGAGGTTTGATCGGTCAGAATATCCGGCGTGACGCCGCGTGCGATCAAGTGCGTCAGAAGATCCACCGCATTGGCTTGCACGCCGATGGAGAGCAGCTTCGCCGGACTGTACGGCGGCTTCGCGCACTGGTCAACGCGCTTCCGTCAGGACGGGGCGACAGCATCGAGGTATCCGCTTTCGAGGCGGCGCTGCGATTCTGCTGCGTCGACTTCGGCAATCAGCGCGACGCCACCGTTCATGGTGATGGCGAGCGGCTGAGCTCCTCCCATGCCGCCGAGCCCGGCGGTGACGACCAGGCGGCCCGCAGGGAGCCACCAAAGTGCTGCCGGCGCGACTTCGGCCAGCGTTTCATACGTTCCCTGCACGATTCCCTGGGAACCGATGTAGATCCAGCTTCCGGCGGTCATCTGGCCGTACATGGTCAGGCCCGGCCTTCGAGGTCCCGGAATGTTCTCCCAGTTGGCCCAGGCCGGAACCAGCAGGGAGTTGGCAGATGAGCACGCGCGGCGCGCAGGTCGTGCGTGCGGAAGACGCCAACCGGTTTGCCCGGACTGGACCAGCAGGGTCTCGTCGTTTTCCAGCGAGCGTAGGCAGCTCGACGATCGCATCGAAGGCTTCCCAACTCCGCGCCGCTCGTCCCGTGCCACCATAGACGACGAGCTCATCCGGTCGCTCGGCGACCTCGGGGTCGAGATTATTCATCAGCATGCGAAGGGCGGCTTCCTGTTGCCAACCTTTGCAGGTAAGCTCTGAGCCACGGGGCGCACGCACGGGGCGTGGGCCGTGACTCAGGTGTCATACGGTCCGCGCTGCACCCTGCGGCACGGGGCGCGAGCCCCAGCGGATGACCGCGCCGATGATGTAAATGACAGCGGAAATGAGCGCCAAGCCATATGCCGAAGCCACGGCTCATGCCCTGGCACTGAATGCACGCGTACTTCCCCAGCTGGTACACGAACAGCAGGAGAAGCACGGTACCGACCGTAAGATAGACGATGGGTGTGCCGAACGGAAGTGGCGGAAGTCCGGTGGGAGCCGCAATCGCCGGGTACAACGACCAAAAACACGGTGGCAAGAAAGAAGACGATGACGACCACGGAGGCGACTTCCGAATACGTAAAGGCCCACTCACTGTGGGGGCGCGGCACGCTGCTCGTAAACCAGGGTAAGAACAGACTCACGAGCGTCAACACGCTCGCGACGAGCACGATGTAGTCGCCAATCGATGATGCGCCGCAGGTCAATGAAGCCGCGCCGGCGCGTGGCAGCGTTACGCATGGTGTTCTCCTCCCACCGATGCCAGCAGGCATGCCTGGCACTGTTACTCCTCGCACAGTGTACAACTGGTGCTCACGGAAGGGTCCCGAACGGCACCTTGTGGTAATGTAAAAGTAGGTTTTGACGGCGTAAAACAGGCGACCGGCAAGAATTCCAGGTACGTATCAGCCGGGCGGATGAGAACCTGTCGCCAGCGTCTATGGCGTGAGGAAGCATGGTTCAGGATTATGTCCCGCTTCTGATCCTCACGATCCTGGCGGGCGGTTTTGCAGTGACCAATATGTTCATCACGTTCGTGGTCGGGCCGTGCCGTCCGACGCGCGAAAAGCTGTCATCCGTACGAGTCGGGAATGACGGAGATCCAGCCGCCGAGGCAGCGGTTTCCGATCAAGTTCTACGTCATCGCGATGCTGTTTCTTCTTGTTCGACATCGAAGCGATTTCGTTTTATCCGTGGGCGATGTTGCTTCGGGTCTTGCACTTTTCAGGCTTCATTGAAATGTTCATCTTTATAGTCGTCCTCTTGTAGGGTACGTCTACATCTGGAAGAAGGGAGCGCTCGATTGGGAATAGATGGAACACCCGATGCGAACGCAATTGAAAGCGTCTCAATCATTCAGCCGCGCACTCTCCGTGAGCGAGGCGACACTGACTACTTGCCCACGCACCAGGGCGCGTATCTTCACGACGACGGTCAAGCAGATGGGCCACTGGGCGCAGGCCAACTCGATCTGGCCGGCGCTGTTTGGTCTAGCCTGTTGCGCCATCGAAATGATGGCGATGAGCGCGGCCCGCTGGGATGTGGCCCGCTTTGGCGCAGAGGTGTTCCGGGCCTCGCCCCAGGACAGTCGGACCTGATGATCGTTGCAGGCCGGCTGTCCACCAAGATGGCGCCGGTACTGCGCCAGGTCTACGACCAGATGCCGGACCCGAAGTGGGTGATCAGCATGGGTGCATGCGCTTCCACGGGCGGCGTGTTCAACAACTACGCAATCGTTCAGGGAGTCGATCAGATCGTGCCGGTCGATGTCTATGTGCCGGGCTGTCCGCCCACGCCGGACATGCTGATGTACGGATTCACCATGCTGCAGGACAAGATCAAGCAGGCATTCCGCCCGCCTCCGATCATGGCCTGAGCGCGCGCGGAGTGTAGCTGTGACCCCGCGAGGAGACAGCCGACGGTACTGCAAGCAAGTGTTCGGCGATACGAGTGCTGGACGTCGTGCAATTCCGGGGCGAGGTGACGGCAGTGCTGGTCGCGCGAGCGCAATCGTAGACGTGCTGCTCGTTCTGTCGCGACGAACTGCGGTTACGACTTCTGCTCGGACGTGACCTGCACCGATTGGCTCGATCGGCACCCACGCTTCGATGTGGTGTATCACATCACGATTCGTGCCGGACACTGGATCCGCTTCCGCCTGAAAGTGCAGACGAACGACGGCGAGCCGGTGCCGACGGTCATTCCGGTGTGGCGGCGCGCCAACTGGGCCGAACGCGAAGTATGGGACCTGTTTGGCATCGAGTTTGACGGGCATCCCGACCTGCGACGGCTTCATGCTGCCGGAGGGATGGATCGGACATCCCCTGCGCAAAGACTACCCGCAGACTCAAATCGCACTGCCGCGTCCCAAGAGCCGACAAGGTTAGGCGATTCGATTCCATGGTCACCACCGAACGCACGCGGCGACACCATGGTCCTCAACATGGGGCCGCACCATCCGTCGACCCACGGCGTGCTTCGACTGCTGCTGGAGCTCGACGGTGAAACCGTCGTCAGCGTCGTGCCCGACATTGGGTATCTCCACACCGGTATCGAGAAGACCGGCGAGCGACTGAAGTACCAGCAGGTCATCACGCTGACCGACCGCATGGGATACCTCGACAACATGCTCGACGAGCTCGCGTACGTGCTGGCCGCGGAAAAACTGCTCGGGATCGAGGTGCCGGAACGGGTGAAGTGGATCCGGGTCCTGCTCGGCGAGCTGGAGCGAATCTCCAGCCACTGTGTCTGGCTCGGGACCCACGCGCTCGATCTCGGCGCGCTGAGCATGTTCATGTACGGCTTCCGGGAGCGCGAAAAGATACTCGACATCAAAGAGACCATCAGCGGCGTCCGGATGATGACGTGCTTCATTCCGCATCGGCGGTTTGATGGCCGATCTACCGCCGGAGTTCGAGCCCAAGGTCCGCGATTTTCTGAAGATACATGCCGGCCCGCATCGACGAATATCGAGGAGCTGCTGACCGCGCAACGAGATCTGGCTGGAGCGCACCAAAGGGGTCGGAGTCATCCTGCCGGCCGAGGTAGCGCATCGAGATGGGCTGTTCCGGACCAACGCTGCGGGCTTCCGGCGTGCCGTACGACATCCGGCAGGAGACGCCGTACAGCGGCTACGAGAACTTCGACTTCGACGTGATCGTCGGCGAACACGGGGATGTATACGACCGGTTTCTAGTGCCGGGTGCGGGAGATGCGCGAGAGCCTGCGCATCATCGAACAGGCGACTGGACGGAATGCCGGACGGCCCGTGGCGAATCGACGACCGCAAGATCGTCCCACCGCCAAAGGATGAGATCGTCACGAGCATGGAGTCGCTGATCCACCATTTCAAGCTGTTCACGGAGGGTCTGAAGCCTCCGGTCGGCGAGGTGTACAGCGCCATCGAGGGCGGCCCGAGGGGAGATGGGGTATTACCTGGTGAGCGACGGGAGCGGGAAGCCGTATCGGTTCCACATGCGTGCGCCGTCGTTTTACAACCTGCAGGCGCTGCCGCAGGATGGCGAGCGGGTACATGGTGTAGCGATATGATTGCGATCATCGGCAGCATCGACATCGTCCTCGGCGAGGTGGATCGCTAATGCCGGTACTCTCGGTCGACGCTGTCGAGCGCATCCAGGCGATCGTCGCGAAGTATCCGGCTGAAGCGCTCGGCGCTGCTGCCCGCGCTGCACGTGGCCCAGAACGAGGTGGGTTGGGTGAGCCGTGAGGCAATGGAGGAGGTGGCCGACTTGCTTGGGCATCGGACGCGGATCAGGTCGAGGAAGTAGCCACGCTTTTACACCATGTATCTACACCGAGCCGGTGGGCACCTACGTCCTCGAGGTGTGCAAGACGGCGCCGTGCTCGTATATGGGCGCGGACGAGATCATCGACTACATATCGCAGAAGCTTGGGTATAGAGCCGGGCGAAACGACGCCGGACGGCATGTTCACGCTGTTTAGAGTGGAGTGCCTGGCGGCCTGTCACCGGGCGCCCGATGATGCAGGTGAATCACCGCTATTACCAGGACCTCACTCCGGAGAAGGTGGATGCGCTGATCGACGCCGCACGCGAGCTAGCAGCTCGAGACCGCGGCGCGGCCCGGGCTTCGCCATTCGGCGGAGTCTGGTCCGAACAATGTGAAAGCGGAGGATCGTAGATGGACCCACCTCCTGTTTCGACACACTGTCATTCCGGACATCAATGAGGCTCAATGTGTACGTCGCGAACGGCGGCTACGACGCTCTGCGGCGCGCGCGTCACCGAAATGCAGCCGCCGGAAGTGACGCAGGTGGTGTCGCGACTCCGGTCTGGCGGGGCGAGGCGGGGCCGGTTTTCCGACCGGGCGAAAGTGGAGCTTCATTCCGAAGGGGATGCTCCCGACCTACCTCGTCGTCAACGCCGATGAAAGCGAGCCGGGGGCGTTCAAGGACCGCGAGCTGATGGAGACGGAATCCGCACCAGTTGCTGGAAGGCGTGGCGCATCGCGGCATACGCCATCGGCTGCCAAAAGGCGTTTATCTACATCCGGGGAGAGTTTCTTTATATCGGCGAGATCCTGGATGCGGCAATCGCAGGAAGCGGTGGCGTCCGGTTACCTGGGCGAGAACGTCTTCGGATCCGGGTACAACGATCGAGATCGTGGTGCACCGGGGCGCCGGCGCGTATATCTGTGGCGAGGAAAGCGCGCTGCTCGACTCGCTCGAAGGGTATCGCGGGCTTCCCGCGACTTCGGCCGCCGTTTCCAGCGGTGAAGGGCCTGTACGGCCAGCCGACCGTTATCAACAACGTAGAAACGATCGCCAATGTGCCGCACATCGTGAAAAACGGCGCGGCGTGGTTTCGATCGTACGGCACCGAGAAGAGCCCTGGCACGAAAATCTGTTCGATCAGCGGCCCGGTCAACCGGCCGGGAAACTACGAAGTCGAACATGGGCACGCCGTTCCGGGTACTGCTCGAAGATCTGGCGGGAGGCCTGCGCGACGGCAAGAAGCTCAAGGCGTACATCCCCGGCGGGGCATCTGCGCCGATGTTGCCGGGAACGGCAAGAGAATCATCGACGTTCCGCTGTCGTACGAGGCATATCGCGAGGCCGGCTCGGCATTCGGATCGGCAAGCTTCATCATCATCCCGGACGACGTGTGCATTATTGAGGGCGCAGCTGCGGCTGAGCGAGTTCTTCGCGCACGAGTCGTGCGGCAAGTGTATTCCCTGTCGAGAGGGCACGCCGTGGCTGGCGAAAACGGTACGCCGCATCGAGAACGGCGCGGGCCGCGAGGAGGACCTGCCGCTGCTGCTCGACATCTGCGACAACATCCTCGGGCGTTCGTTCTGCGCACTTGGAGATTTCTCGACGTCGAACATCGTGGCATCGATCAAGTATTTCTACGACGAGTATGAGGAACACATTCCGACAGCACGGCTGCCCGTACGCGACGAAAGCGCGGGCGGTGGCGTGACGCAGCGTACTCGAACAGTATCAAACAGTAACTGGCGACGCAGCCGGAGGACTTCGTGGAAGACCAGGTCACTCTTACCGTCGACGGCCAGCACAATGCAGCGTGCCGAAGGGCACGCTTGCTGTGGGAGGCGTGCAAGGCGCACGGCATCGACATCCCGATATTTTGCTATCACACCAAGCTGGGGCCGGTCGGCGCGTGCCGCACCTGCCTGGTCGAGCGAGGAGGGACATGACCAAGGGGCCGATAACCGCGTGTTCGACTCCGGTAGCGGAGGGCATGGTGGTGCGGACGCGCAGCCCGATCGTGGAGAAGGCGCAGCGCGGCATCTTCGAGTTCCTGCTTGCTGAACCATCCGCTCGATTGTCCGATCTGCGACCGAGGCGGCGAGTGTCCGCTGCAGGATCAGACATTTGCCTACGGTCCCGGCACGAGCCGCTACATCGAGCCGAAACGGCATCACGTGAAACCGATTGCTCTTGGTCCGACCATCGCCCTCGACCGCGAGCGCTGCGTCCTGTGCTGGCGATGCGTGCGATTTCTGCGCCGAAATCGCCGAGGACAAGTCGATCGTCCTGCTCGACCGCGGTGACCACACAATGGTCGGCACGTTCCAGGAAAAGCCGTACGTCTCCAATTTTTCGGGAAACGTCATCGAGCTGTGTCCGGTGGGCGCGCTGACCGAGCCGCAAGCAGCGGTTCAATTTTCGACCGTGGGAACTGAAAAACCGGCCGAGCGTCTGTCCGCATTGCGCGATGGGGTGCAATATCAATGTGTCGGTGCGGAAGAACGACGAGGTCATACGATTCCTGTCTCGCGACAACCCGGAGGTCGACGACAGCTGGCTCTGCGACCGGGGACGGTTCAACTTCGAGTTCATCAACAGTCCGGAGCGACTGCGTTCTCCGCTGATTCGGCGCAGTGGCGGCTTTGAGGAAGCTTCGTGGTCCGAGGCGCTTTCGTTTATCGCCGAGCGGCTTCAGCAGGTACTTTCGGAGGACGGCCCGCAAAGCGTCGCCGGCATCGCGTCGCCTCGTCTAACGAACGAGGATCTGTTCGTGTTCAAGCGATTCATGCTGGAGGTGGTTGGTACAGACAGTATCGATCACTATCCCCGGCCGGCGCTCGATTTGACGGATGAAGGCCGCGCGGCCATGAACCTGATCGATGCCGCTCTCGTTCCTTTCACTGCCTTGCGAAGCGCGAAGACTATCCTTTTGCTGGGCGCCGATCCGAGCGAACGCGAGCCAGTACTGGAATTGCGAATCCGTCAGGCGGTCAATAAGGACGGCGCGAACCTCGTGGTGGTGAATCCGAACGAAATATCGCTCACATCGAAAGCGCACCAGGTGCTCGAATACGCGCCACAGGAGATCGCCATCGTTTCGCGGGCGCTCGCCTGCCGCGTACTCGGCTCCTGTTGGAACAGAACTCCCCGACCTGGACGGGAGCATGGAGCAATCAATTACAGCCATCGCCGGTATGGAGGGCCCGTACGTGGTCGTGTACGATGACTCCTTCGAGGGGGTTGTCGACAAGGACGACGCGTTGACTGCGCTGGCGGATCTTCTAAAAGCCCTGGACACGCGCGGCGAGGTCGGCGTACTTCCACTTCTGGACGACTGTAATTCGATGGGTGCACGTGACCTTGGGATCTTTCCCTCCATCCAGCACGGGCCATGGGGACCAGCGCTAGCTGAGTCGCTCCGTGGGCCAGACTCGCCGGTACGCGCGGCATTCCTGCTGGGAGCCAATATGGTGGAAAACGAATCCGGGCCGGAGATCGAGGCAGCGCTGCGAGCCCTCGATCTGCTGGTAGTGCACGAGTTGTTTCTCACCGATACCGCCAAGCTGGCTCACGTCATACTGCCAGCGGCGAGCTTCGCCGAGAAGTCGGGAACGTTCACCAACTCGGAACGCCGTCTGCAGGCCATTTCGGAGACGGTACCCGCGCCGGGCATCGCCAGAGCCGACTGGGAGATCCTGGTGGACTTATCTCAATATCTCGACCGAGGTCTGGACTATACCCTTCCACGCCAGGTATTTTCGCAGATGTGCGAGCAGGTGCCGGCGTACGAAGGCCTTTCGCTGGAGTCTCTGGGTTCGACCGGAGCGCGGCCGCGCGCTCTGCAGCCGGTGTAGCGCGCCGTGAACACCGGGACCTATCTGCTGATTTTCAATATCCCGTCTCCGAATGATGCCGTGGACACGGTGATCGAGTCGGTTATCAAGAGCGCGGTGCTCTTGCTGCTGCTGCTGGCGGCCTTCGGCTATCTCACGCTCGCGGAGCGGAAGATTTTGGGCCGAATGCAATCGCGGTACGGTCCTACCCGAGTCGGCCCGTTCGGTCTGATGCAGCCGCTGGCGGATGGTCTCAAACTCCTGCTGAAGGAGCAGATTACCCCGCGCGAGGTGAGAACGGGGATCTACCTTCTCGCTCCGGCGGTGTCGGTATTCGTGGCATTGATGGCGTTTGCAATTGTGCCGATCGGCCCGCCGCTTCCCCTGTTCGGCAAGGTCCGGGTGCTGGCGGTAGCCAATGTGAATATTGGGGTTTTGTATCTTCTGGCGATCCTTTCGCTCGGGGTGTACGGCATCGTGTTGGGCGCCTGGAGCTCCAGTAACAGATACTCACTCCTGGGTGGTTTGCGATCGAGCGCTCAGATGATTTCGTACGAACTTTCGCTGGGGCTGTCGATTATCGCAGTGGTCCTGTTGGCGGGAACGCTCAGCCCGATGGGTATCGTTCTGGCACAAAATCGCTCCGGTTTAAGCTGGTTCGCGCTGCTCCAGCCGATCGGCTTCATGCTGTTCGTGGTTGGAGGGTTCGCGGAAACGAACCGCGCGCCGTTCGATCTGGCCGAAGCGGAACAGGAACTGGTCGGTGGATACCATACCGAGTACGCGGGGATGCGTTGGGCGCTGTACTTCATGTCGGAGTACATCAATATGGTGACTATCAGCGCGCTGGCGACAACGCTCTTTCTGGGTGGTTGGGTCGGGATTGGCAACGGCATACTTTTCACGCTGACGACCAGTGCTCCGTGGTATCAACTGATCGGCGTGTTCTGGTTTTTCGCGAAAACGATCGTGTTTTTGTTCTTTTACTTCTGGGTGCGTGCTACATTGCCGCGTATACGGTACGACCAGTTAATGTGGTTTGGGTGGAAGATTCTTCTTCCACTTTCAGTCGTCAACATGCTGGTGACGGCCTTCTATGTATCCTTGAGTTAAGACCGCCGCCGACGCGCGTGCAATCGGGAGCGGCGCGCATTGTTACACCGTATGTATTGAGGGGAAGAAGTGGCTTTACTTGAGTTTGCGCGTGGTCTGGGAGTCACGTTCAGGAATATGGTCCGGCCGGTGGTCACGCTCAAATTCCCGGAAGAGCGGCGGCATTTGCCGGAGCGGACACGCGGACGGCATGCACTCCACCGGTACGAGAACGGTCTGGAGCGCTGCATTGGCTGCTATCTGTGCGCGGGCGCCTGCCCCGCCGACTGCATCTACATTGAAGCCGCCGAAAACACGCCGGATATGCGGGTGTCGGCCGGAGAGCGTTTTGCGCAGGTCTACGAAATCGACCTGTTGCGATGTATCTTTTGCGGCTTCTGCGAAGAAGCGTGCCCCACGGGAGCGATCACACTGGAACCCATTCTGGATCTTTCGGATTACACCCGGGGCGGACTGATCTATAGCAAGGACATGCTGCTCGATCCACCGCGCGACCTTGAGCAACTTCCGGCCTAGCCGGAAGCACTACGAGTTGAGGAGGGGGCCTTGGACGCTGTCGAGAGCACTGTCTTCTGGGTAGCGGCGGTTTTCGCCGTGATCAGTGGCGTTGGGGTGGTGACCGCTCGCAGCGCAATCTACAGCGCGCTATCGCTCATCGTCACGCTTTCGCAACTGGCGGTGCTGTACCTCCTGCTCAACGCGCAGTTTATAGCGGCCGTGCAGATTCTGGTCTACGCCGGGGCTATCATGGTCCTCTTCCTGTTTGTCATAACGCTACTCGGGGTTCAGGATTACCCGTTTGTTGGCAGAAACTTACCGGGTCAGCGTTTTATGAGCGTGGCGTTCGGGGCAATCCTGCTGCTGAGCATCGTCTTTTTCGTGGCGCAGTCGCCCCACGGGCTGACCGGCCTGCGCGGTACCTTCAACAATCAGCTGGCGACGGGTAACGTGGCCGCCTTCGGAGTGGCGCTCTTCACGCAATTCGTCTTTCCGTTCGAAGGCACGACGCTAATCTTGATCGTGGCCATGATCGGAGCCGTGGCCTTGGGCCGCAGACGTGAAAGGACAGTTCAGAAGTGACCCCCGGTCCGGATCATTTCCTCGTACTGAGCGCGATTCTGTTCATGCTGGGCGCGGTGGGCGTGCTAACGCGGCGCGACCCACTAATCATCTTCATGTCCATCGAGCTCATGCTGAACTCGGTGAATCTGACCTTCATCACGTTTTCGCACTACCTGAGCTCGGCGGACGGCCAGGTGTTCGTTTTTATAATCATGACGGTGGCAGCGGCGGAAGTGGTGGTGGGACTCGGCTTGATCGTTTCGATCTTTCAAACCCGCCAGCAAGTTGATGCCGACGAACTCGACGAGATGAGGGGCTAGGTCGATGCAACACGTCGTCTGGGGAATCTTGTTGCTTCCACTGCTCGGATTCATCGTGAACTCGCTGGGGACCCGTCTGGGCAATCGCGCCGTGAGTGTTATCGGGCCGGGGACTATCGGCCTAGCTTTCGTGTGCGCAGTGCTGGGCTTTGCCTGGCTGCAGGGACAGCCGGAAGCTGCCCGGCATTACGACGACATCGGGTGGACGTGGGCTACCGCCGGCACGTTTCATCTGCAATTCGGTCTGTTGCTGGATCCGCTCTCGTCGTTAATGACGCTGATCGTCTCGGGTGTCGGGTTCCTGATCATGGTCTATTCCATCGGGTACATGGCCGGTGAGGACGGGTACCGGCGGTTCTTCGCGCAGATGAATCTTTTCATATTCACCATGCTGCTGCTGGTGCTGGCCGACAACTATCTCTGGCTGCTGGTTGGCTGGGGGGGTGTAGGGCTCACCTCGTATCTGCTCATCGGTTTTTACTACGAACGGCCATCGGCGGTATCCGCGGCCCGCAAGGCGTTTGTGATGAACGTCATCGGCGACTGGGGCTTGATGATCGCCATTTTCCTGATGTTCCTGCATTTCGGGGCAATCGATTTCGCGACGGTGTTCAGTCACGCCCACACGCTGCCGTACAACGGTCAGGTTGCGACGCTAATCTGCCTTGCTTTGCTGGTGGGCGCGGTCGCCAAGTCGGCACAGCTTCCGTTGCACACCTGGCTCCCGGATGCAATGGAGGGGCCGACGCCGGTGAGCGCGTTGATCCACGCCGCCACCATGGTGACGGCGGGAGTCTACCTCGTGGCACGATCCTACCCGCTGTACCAGCAATCGTCGTATGCGCTCCACACGGTGGCGTTTATCGGAGGCATCGGAACGCTGTTCGCAGCCGGGATGGGGCTGGCGAACAACGACATCAAGCGGGTGCTGGCGTATTCCACCATGAGTCAAATTGCGTACATGTTCGTGGGCGTGGGTGTCGCGGTGTACTCGGCAGGAATGTTTCATCTGCTGGAACACGCATTTTTCAAGGCGCTACTGTTTATGTGCGCCGGTGCGGTGATGCACGCCATGCACGACGAGCTGGACATACACAAGATGGGAGGCCTTCGCACGAAGATGCCGTTCACTCATCTGATGTTTTTGATTGGATTCCTGGCGATCATCGGCACTCCGCTGTTCTCGGGCTTTTTCAGCAAGGAGGACGTGATCGGTGCGGCGTATTCGCGCGCTCTGCACGGCGATTCGTCCATCTGGATTGTGTGGGGCCTGGCGGTCGCTACGGCCGGGTTGACGGCGCTTTATATGTTCCGCCTGCTGTACCTGGTGTTCTACGGCGAGCCGCGTGACCGGGAGTTACACGACCACGCGCACGAGGCGTCGATCTCGATGCGCGTGCCGATGGCGGTGCTCGGAGTGCTTTCAATCGTCGGTGGCTACATCGCGATTCCCGGTGGCTACAACCTGCTGGAAACGTGGCTGTCGCCGGTGTTTCACCGATTTCCGGTGAATGGCCCGACGCTGGAGGCACAACCCTTTTACTGGCAATCGATGGCCGTGACGCTCGTCGCCACGGCGCTGGGACTGCTCATCGGATGGTCGGTGTACGCACGTCGCTCCCCCAGCGCGGAGAACGTAGCCGCATCGGCGCCGGCCATGTACCGACTGCTCGCCAATCGCTATTACGTGGACGCGGGTTACGACATGCTGTTCGTTCGACCGGCGAAGTGGACCGGCCGCGTGGTGAATCGATTCTTCGAGCAAGATGTCATAGATTTTTCGGTGGACGGGGTGGGTAAGCTGGTTCGTTTCAGCAGTGGCCGCCTGCGCTTCTTACAGACCGGGTTCGTCAGGAATTACGCTCTGGGAATCCTTTTCGGGGCAGTTCTGGTGGTCGGTTATTACGTCGTGGGAGGACGCTAGGAATGCCCGTATCGATCGCGTCGAATGCTCTGGGTATTCCGTTGCTCAGCGTGGTTCTCTTTCTTCCCGGAGTAGTTGGGCTGCTCATAGCGTTGGGTTTCGGTACGGATTCGCAAGTTCGCGTGGTGAGCCTGCTGGCGGCCGCGGTTGACCTGGTACTCGCGCTTTTCCTGCTCGGCAAATTCGAATGGTCCGGATCCACGTACGGTGCAATGTGGGTGTTTCAGTTCGACCACCAGCACTCCTGGGTCACCAGTCTCGGTATTACGTACTGGGTGGGGGTGGATGGCATCAGTGTCTACCTGGTGGCGCTGACAACCCTGATCTTCGCGGTAGCACTGTTCGCAGCCACGTACATGATCGCGATGAGGCTGCGTCTTTTCCTGATGTTTATGTTATTTCTCGAAACAGCAGTGCTCGGCGTGTTTACGTCACTCAATCTGTTTCTGTTTTTCGTGTTCTGGGAAGCGATGCTCATCCCGTGTTACTTCCTGCTCGGTATCTGGGGGGAGCAGCGCCGGATTTACGCGACCATGAAGTTCCTCATTTACACGATCGCTGGAAGTTTCCTGATGCTCGTGGGAATCTTTTATCTGTGGTCGCAGCGTGGGACGCTCGACATGGTCGGCCCCAACGGCTTGATCGCTCACCCGGTCAGCGGCGCCGCGCAGACGTGGCTTTTCCTCGCGTTTGGTCTGGCCTTTGCAATCAAAATTCCCATCTGGCCGTTTCACACGTGGGCGCCAACGGCGTATGCGGAGTCTCCGATTCCGTTCGCGATCGTGCTGTCCGGGATCCTATCAAAAGCCGGTATTTTCGGGTTTTTGCGCTATTGCCTACCGCTATTTCCCGACGCCTCCCGGCAATTTGGCGGCCTCGTTTCAATACTGGCAATCATCGGTATGCTGTACGCGGCTGGTCTGGCACTGGTGCAGACCGATATCAAGCGCATCGTGGCCTACGCGAGCGTGAGTCACATGAATCTGATGGCGCTCGGCATTTTCGCATTCAACGTGACGGCTTTCAACGGCGTCGTACTACAGATGATCAACCACAGTGTGATCATTACCGGACTGTTTCTTGCCGTGGCCTTTATTGCGTCACGCACGGGCACGCGCACGCTGGCCGATCTGGGCGGCCTGGGACGGCACCGGCCGTGGCTGATGTGGCTGTTCTTCGTCTTCATTCTGGCGGGACTGGATCTCCCGGGAATGGGGTCGTTCGCTGGAGAGTTCTTGATTTTGATCGGTGTCTTCCGGGAGAACGCCTGGTATTCGGCGGTGGCGGCGCTGACTGTCATTCTGGCCGCCTGGTATATGATTCGTTTCTTCCAGGACACCATGAACGGACCGGTGACCGTCGCACCGCAGAGCACGGCGTCGACGGCGCAAGATCCAGAGACGACGGCGTATCAATTTCCGGTTCGCCGCCGGCTGTTGCCCGGTGACCTGGTGCGGCGCGAGGGACTGTTGATGGTTCCCCTGCTCCTGCTCGTGCTGTACATCGGGGTACAGCCGGATATTCTTATGAAGCGTATGAACCCTACGACCACTCCGCTAACCGCGCTCGTGCAGAGCAGGAGCGCCGGTACCCCACTCGTGCAAGGGCGATGATGCCTCTTCTGGTGACGACCATACCGATTCACGTCACGGCGAGCGACTACGGCGCCGTGCTCCCCGAACTCATCGTGACGGCGGGCGTGCTCATCATGCTGATGTTGGACGTCTTTGTCCCGGTTCGCCGGCGACTCGACGTGACGACGTACGCGAGTCTGGCAATACTGGTGGCCGCGGCCGTGGCCATTGCGCACCTGTGGACGGCCGGCAGCGCGTCGGCGTTCTACGGCACCATGACAAGCGATCGCTTCGCGGTGTTTTTCGATGCCATTATCGTGCTCGCCGCTGCTCTGGCTATCCTGCTTTCGCCAAGCTATATCGCCGTTTCCGAGTTCGATCCCGGCGAGTTCTATGCGTTGTTGCTGGCCTCGGCAGTCGGAATGATGCTGATGGCCGGCGGCACGAGCTTCATGGTTCTGTTCCTGGCGCTGGAAATGCTCTCGCTCGCGCTGTATATCCTGTCGGGCTTCGAACGCTCGCGGCCACGGTCGCAGGAGGCGGGTTTCAAGTACTTCGTGTTGAGCTCGTTTGCGTCGTCCTTCTTGCTCTACGGCATGGCGCTGGTCTACGGCGCGACAGGCTCGACGCAATTGCGGGTGATCAACTACTGCCTGCATGGCCTTGGGTGTGGGCCGAGCGTGGCCGCCAGCCCGCTGCTCTTCGTGGGTATGGGGTTGATGATCGTCGGCTTCGCTTTCAAGGTTTCAATTGTGCCGTTCCATATGTGGACGCCGGACGTGTACGAGGGCGCGCCGACCCCGGTGACGGCCTTTATGTCGGTGACGACCAAGGCGGCGGTGTTCGCGGCCTTCATTCGAGTGTTCACATTTGGGCTGTCGGGCGTGCAGTCTCACTGGTTCGGGGTGATCTGGGCGCTCGCGATCGTCACGATGGTGGTTGGAAACGTCCTGGCACTAACGCAGACGAACATGAAACGTTTGCTGGCGTACAGCGGGATCGCTCATGCCGGCTACATTCTGGTGGCGATGGCGGCAAACAATCCGGCGGGCATTACGGCGATTGCCTTCTATTTCCTGGTGTACACCTTCATGAATATCGGCGCTTTCATCGTTATCAGCGTGCTCGAGAGCCAGGGCTTGGCCGGAGATGAGATCGCATCGTACCGAGGGCTGTGGAGACGCAATCCGGAGCTGGCGGGGGCGACGGCGGTATTCATGTTTTCCCTGGCGGGCTTTCCACCGACCGCCGGGTTCTTCGCGAAGTATCTGGCTTTTTCGGCGGTGGTGGCCGCCGGACACACCGAACTGGCGATCATCGGCGTGATAACCAGTCTTGTCTCGATCTTCTACTACCTGCGAGTGGTGGTGGTTATGTTCATGCAGCCGGAAGGCGAAAAGGGCGCTACCTCGTTGGTTCCGCCGCTCGCTCAGTGGGCGATCGGCGCCACACTGGCGGGTACGATCGGGCTGGGAATCATACCGACCGGTTTCTTCAATTACGCGAGTCAGTCGGTCGACGCAGTGCGGGCGGTATTCGGACTTCCATGACGAATTCCGGCAGGAACGACTAGTGGACGACGAGAAATTCGACGCAATCGTGGTGGGCGCGGGGCCGGCCGGGTCGGCGGCGGCGTTAACCATGGCCCGGGCCGGCATGAGTGTCGTGGTGATAGAGCGCGGCGATAAACCGGGCGCCAAGAACATGATGGGCGGCGTGTTGTTTCGTGAGGCGGCTCAGTCCGTTTTTGGGGACTTCTGGGAAGACGGGCCGGTGGAACGGCCGGTTATCGAACAGCGTATGTGGCTGCTGGGGGAGACCTCGGTTGTCTCGTCGGGATTCCGGTCACCCGAGTTCGGGCGGCCACCGTACAACGCTTTCACGGTCCTGCGAGCGAAGCTGGATCCCTACTTCGCTCAAAAAGCCGAGGAAGCGGGCGCCTACGTGATCACGGAGACGCAGGTCACCGATTTGATCTGGGAGCAGGGCAAAATCGTGGGGGTTCGGACCGGGCGCGAAGGAGATTTGTTTGCCGACGTGGTTCTGGACGCCGAGGGCATAAACGCGTTCGCGGCGGTAAAGTCCGGCATTCGGAAAGACTTCACAATGGAGAACGCGGCTCTGGCTGTTAAAGAGGTGCACGCGCTCCCCGAGGAAACGATCAACGCGCGTTTCAACGTGGCAAGCAACGAGGGCGTGACGATCCTTCTGACGGGTGAGATGGCGCACGGCATGATGGGAAGTGGCTTTATCTACACCAACAAGGAGAGCCTTTCCGTCGGCTTCGGGGCGATCGTAAGCCACCTGGTGGAGGGCTTGAAACGTCCGAACGATTTGCTGGAGGAAATGAAGGCGCACCCCGCGGTCGCGCCGTTGCTGGCAGGTTCCGAGGTCAAGGAGTACCTGGCACACTTGATTCCGGAAGTGCGCTACGACGAGTTACCACGCCCCTACGGGCCGGGCTATATGTTGCTGGGCGACGCGGCTGGATTCGTCAACTTCATGTACCAGGAAGGCGCCAATCTAGCGATTACGAGCGGACGGCTGGCGGGAGAAACGGCGATCGCAGCGAAGAACCGAAACGACTATTCGTCGGAGTCGCTGGCGCAGTACGAACGATCGCTGCACGAGAGCTTCGTGATGAAGGATCTTTACGACCTGAGAAAGGCGCCGGGGTTCTTCCGGTCGCACCGCGAGTTTTTCGACCAGTATCCGCGGATTCTCAACCGGGCCGCGCAGGACTTTCTGACGGTGGACGCGACGTCGAAGAAGGAACGGCGCAAGGAAATCTTTCGAATGGTACGTCAGAATAGGCCACTATGGCGGGTTGGGATAGACATGTTCGACGCGTTCAAAGCGCTCAGGTAAGGCGTGGACGAGGCGGCCCGGGCGACTTCTGATGATCTGTGGCTGGAGTGGTCCAAGCGGT
Organism: uncultured Chloroflexia bacterium; assembly: GCA_963737125.1. Taxonomy (GTDB): domain Bacteria; phylum Chloroflexota; class UBA5177; order UBA5177; family UBA5177; genus JANWJD01. The sequence goes on from CAVTRL010000001.1 coordinate 1,835,430, forward strand.
TGATGGCAGCCGCTCAGAACGGTCTGGAGTACAACAACGACCCGTTCAACGCCGCACGGTACGACGAGATACGCGACATTGCGGCCGATATGATGGCACGCTACGGCGGCCTCGCACGCACCGAGGTACGCAGGATGATGGACGCGGAAGTAGGACACGCGACGCCGAAAATCGACGTGCGAGGCGTTGTCTTCCGCGACGACGCTATTCTCATGGTGCGGGAAAAAATCGACAACCGCTGGTCGCTTCCGGGCGGATGGGCCGATGTCTACGATACGCCGAGCGAGGCCACGGTGAGGGAGATTTGGGAGGAATCGGGCTACCGCACGCGCGCGGTCAAGCTGCTGGCCCTGCTGGATCGGACGAAGCAGGGACACCCGCCGATCCCGTTCCACGCGTATAAGGCGTTCTTTCGGTGCGAGATCGAAGGCGGCTCACCGACGGTGAGTATCGAGACAACGGACGTCGATTTTTTCCAGCGGCACGATCTACCGGAGCTATCGGTCGGACGGGTGACGGCGGCGCAGATCGAACGTTGTTTCGAACACAGAGACCATCCCGACTGGCCGGCCGACTTCGACTGAGAGCGGTGCCGCGGCGGTCAGGAGTAATAGACGATGGTCAGGCCGACGCACACGATAACTAGACCAACCAGCGTCAGGGTGGCGGGGGTGCCAATCACCGCCGCGACGCCGCCAATCAGAATCAATGGGGGTATTGCAATAGCGGCCGTCAGCGTCTGCTGCAATGCGAGCACGCGGCCGCGAAGCTCGGGGGCGGCGCGTTCTTGCACGATGGTCTGCACCGGCGCATTGATGAATGCCACTTCTATTCCCATCAGGGCGGCAATCGGAACCATGGTGACGGTGAGCGTTACACCCTGAGGTATGGCGAGGCCGGCATTGCGCAAGCTGATCCAGAATTCGCTGATGGTCGGAACAGAGGCAAGCCCTATCACGGTAATCCCCAGCGCCATGAGTGCCACGAGCACGAGACGGTCCTTCCGCAACCGGTAGCCCCATTGACCGAGGATGACTATACCCAACGCCAGTCCGGCCCCAGCCGGGGCGAGAAGAAAGAAGAGTGACGTGCTGGTCTGGCCGATGCCCAATCCGTGGTGGAGGTAGTCGGGGCCGACCTCAGCCAGCACCAGTAGAAGGGTCGGCGCCAGAGCTATCTGCAGGAGCGCGATCGCCAGCGGTGGGTCACCCAAAACGAAGTGTGTCACTTCTACCAGGTCTCGCCAGGTCCGCCTGGCAAGCGCCATGATCGGCAGATCCTCCCTGGGAGCTCGCTTCCTGGTGACTTTCGGTAACGGCACCAGAAGCACCGCCGAGGCGGCAAAGAGCGCTGCAATGATAATCAGCGTGCGGCTAAGTCCGAATATCCCGATGGCGACCGGGCTGACCGCGAAGCCAACCGCCTGAGATGCCATGAACGTCATTTGAAAGAGGGAATTTGCCGTTATTAGCTCTTCACCCTCAACCAGGAGCGGCAGGGTTGAGCCTTCGGCGGGAGCGAACGGCTGGCTGACCACAGCAATGACGAAGGTGACGACGTACAGCACCAGAATGTTGTTTATAAACGCGAGGTACCCCACGACACCCACTACACGAACGACGTTGGTGCCCACGAGGATCGCGTGTTTCGAGACACGGTCCACCAGTACACCGGAGAGGCTACTGAACAGGACGGTGGGAAGCTGTACCAAAATGATGGTGAAGCCAATGCCGGCCGGCGTCTGGCCGGTGAGATTCGCGACCATGACGATAAGGGCGTACCAGAGACTGTTCTGCGCGGTTTGAGACAACATTTGCGCGGACCAGATAGAAAGAAATGCGCGGTTCCGCAGCACCGCCGCGAAACCGGATTTTTTTGCGGGCCCGGGCTGGGCGACGCCCGGTCGGTCACCGTCCGCGACCTGCGTGCTCGAAGAACTCATTTCTATGCCGTGCGCGCCCGGGCCGAGGCGCCGGCCATGAGCGCCTCGTATTTCTCGATGGTGTTCGACATGGTGTGCTCGAGCGCGAGGTTTCTGCTCAATTCGCTCATCCGGCGCCGGGTGTTCTCGTCGTGCAGAATCTGAAGGATGGCTCCTGCCACGCCAGTGAAGTCGCCGGGAGCGACCAACAAACCATTGTCGCCCGACCGCACGATCTCCGGCAAGGCCGCGGCATCGGCAGCGACGACGGGCAGGCCGGTGGAAATTGCCTCAAGGGTCGCTATGCTCTGCAATTCGACGGTCGAGGTGATGCAGAACACGTCCGCAAGGCGGTAGACCGATGGATATTCCGGTTCGTCGAGATAGCCAAAGAAGCGTACTCGGTCCTGCAGACCGAGCTCACGGCACAGTGCCTCCAGGCGCGCCCGGTCGGTCCCCTGGCCGCCGACCAGGAACAGCGCGTCGCTGTCGCGCGCTACCAGGGCAGCAGCCCGCAGCCAGACGTCCATTTGTTTCTCGGCGTCGAGCCGGCCGGTGTAGAGCACGACCGGTCGGCCTTCCACGCCCAATCTGCGTGCGAGGTCGAACGGATAGGGGCCGGGAGCGAAACGATCGGTGTCGACGCCGTTAGAGATCGGCAGAACGACGTCTCGGTATCCCATCTCACGGAGCAATCCGGCCGCCGTTCGCGTCGGTGTCGTTACCTCATCGCACCAATCGAGGACGTGCGTTATCCATTTGCCGAGCGCGACGGAAAGAGCACGGTACAGAGTATGGTGCCGGTTGACGCCCCACAGCGAACACGCGGGTACTGTGTGGTTGGTCGCGATGAGCGGAATCTTCCGGCGTGCCGTCAACCATGCTGCGGCCGCGCTGAGCGGAAAGGGGTGATGCACGTGGACGACGTCGGGCGAGACGGTGTCGAGCCAGCGCGAGGTATCCATCAGGGGATTGCAGGCCACGCGCATGTGGTAGCCGAATGGTACCGGGAGCGTACGCACCCGGTGCACCTCGATAGCGCCATCGGTATCCGAACGGGGCGGGCCGGTCTCACTGGGACAGAGAAGATAGACGGAGTGGCCGCGAGCGGCGAGCCCGTGGCCGAGGTTTCGAATTAGTGGGGCGGGGCCACCAATCCACGGATAGTAGAAATCGGTGACGAGACCGATCTTCACTCCGCCGCGACGACGACGCCTTGCGAGGTAAGGGATCGCTTGCGCGCACGATCGATGCGCCAGCGTTCTTTCACGTAGCGCATGTCTGCGAATGCGCTCAACACGAAGTTGCGATCCAGTTTGTAATAGAAGGATGGATGTATGTAGCAGAGATTGCTGCAGTCATCGCAAAACTTGAACTTGCCCGCTTTGTTTTGCATTTCCTTCCATTTTTCGGTTTCGAAGAAGTCGATGATGTTTCGGTCGAATTTTATGCGCTGCGCGATTTTGTGATAGCACGGGTAGAGCAGATAGCCGTCCGGCGAGATGGCGAGCACTGCATTACTGGCTTTGCAGGAACGCTTCTCAATTTGGTTGCCACCAGCCTCGAACACGCGGAGTTCTCCCCAATTGACGTAGACATTCTTCTCGAAGGCGATGTCTCTCGCCTTTTGCAACTGGTCGATGGCAATACCATCGTTTCCGAAATACTCCCACTCGGGCTGTACTTTCAAGATGCACTGCTTTTCCCGGCATAGCTCGATCATGCCCGGAAGCAGGTCGGCATTGTCATTGGTGAGAACGAAAATGACTTGATAGGGTTCTCCAAGCTCACGGGCAATGTCGAGGCTCTTGATTACCGAGTCGTAGGAGTTGTCGCGGCGCAGCGTGTTATGTGGCTCAGGGCCAGGGGAACACAGCGAAAAATTCAGGATGTCGATCAAGCCGCGCAGTTCCTGGGCGCGTCGAGGATACAGGGTACAGTTGGTGGTCATCTGGGTCCTGAAGCCCCGATCCTTGGCGGCACGAAGAAGCGTTGCAATGTCCTTGCGGAGCAGGGGCTCACCGCCGGTGAAATCGATGAGCCGCACGCCGAGCGTCTTTAATATGTCGAAATGTTCAATGCTGTCTTCGGTCGAGGTGTACTGCGAAACGGGCAAAACATCCATAGGACCGTCTGGAATATTGCAGAAGACGCAGCGGGCATTGCACTTGTACGTAACGTAGTAATACGCCATGACGGGCTTGCCCAGGAGTGGACCCAGAGCCAGATCAGCGAAAGCCGGCGCACGCGCCGGAAGAACACTTTGTAAGTTCAAAAGTCATAACCTCACGAGTTTTTAGCGCGGGAAATGGCACTATCAGGGTTACAGACAGTATACATGAGGCCCTTTTTGGGATTTATCAGTGAAATTACGTAGCGCATATCCGTCTCGGTAGACGCGCGCGAATGGAGATGCCTTGGGACCCAAAGGTGAAATTGCAGTGGTACGAGCCCTGGCGGAAGAGTCGGCGGCGATCGCACTTTCTTACTTTGCAAGCGATCGAATGGAGACGCGAGCGAAGGGTGACCGAGACGTTGTGACGGCTGCGGATCTGGCAAGCGAGTCTTTTCTGCTGGAACGGATCAGCCGGGAGTTTCCGGACGACGGCGTGGTGGGGGAGGAAGGATCCAAGGTAGAAGGTACATCGGGCCGAGTGTGGTATCTCGATCCGGTGGACGGCACGCTCAACTTCTCGCGGGGCGTACCGATCTGGTGCGTAAGTGTCGCGGTCTACGATGAAGATAGGCCAGTGTTGGGCGCCGTGGTGGACCCCATTCGGAAGGAAACGTTTTCGGCGGCGTCGGGACAGGGAGCGTACTGCAACGGGCAGCGATTGAGCTGTTCGGGCATTACCGAACCGGCGCGCGCGTTCGTGCACGTGACGGCGGACATGAAAGACGAGGGGTCGGAGCGAGGGCTCGAAGACATGCGAATACTCTCGCCTCGCGTGTTGCGCACGCGGAATATCGGCTCGGCGGCGCTGGCGCTGGCGTACGTGGCGGCCGGTCGATTCGATGCCATGGTCCACCGATTCGCATATGCCTGGGACTATGCCGCGGGCGTACTGCTGATCGAGGAAAGCGGTGGCACGGTTACCAACTTCGCCGGTTCGCGGTATACGCCGGCGGTGCACGACGTGTGCGCCGCCAACATGCTGCTCAGGGAAGAGATTCTTGGTCTTTTGGCGTCGGGCGATTCGTGAGCGTCTCGAACTCGTGAGACAGCACGCTCATGACCACGCCGTCGACCCACGAGCCGTTGAAATACGCCCAGTGCCGAAGTGTGCCTTCGACCTTGAACCCGTTCTTTTCGTACGAACGGATGGCGCGAACGTTGGAGACGTGAGCGTTCAGCGAGACTCGGTGTAGGCCGAGCTCCCCGAAGAGGTAGCCGAGCAGGGTTCTCATGGCGTCGGTGCCGTACCCGCCGCCCCAGTGCGCGGAATCGGCGATCATGATGGAAATGGACGCCGAGCGAGCCTGCCAATCCAAGTCGTAGTAGTCGATCTGGCCAATCGCCAGGCCGTCGCTCGTTTCGACGATATATTTGCGAGAGTTTCCACGAGCCGCGTTGTCGGCTTCGGTGCGCGTGACTTCCGCCAGCGATGGAGTGTTTCCCGGGTGTCCCCAATACACCATGACGTCGGGGTTGTTAGACCATTGCCATAGAAGTCGGTAGTCGTCTGGTTCGATGGACCGCAAGTTCACCAGTACTCCTCGAAGCATAGGCCGAATCCTCCTATCCGCCGGCGTTGCACTCCCGCAGTTTAGACCGTCCCGCGAGCGTGGTAGGCTGTGTCGTGATTTCGCCTCCGATCATTACTCTCACTACTGATTTTGGTTCAAAGGACGCGTACGTCGGGATCGTCAAAGGCGTTATTCTGACGATCGCCCCAATGGCACGAATCGTCGATATTTCTCACGCCGTGGAGCCCCAGAACGTCTCCGAAGCTGCGTACCTCATGCGTTCGGCATTCCGGTACTTTCCGGCGCACACCGTACACCTGGTGGTCGTCGATCCGGGTGTTGGGACCGCTCGCAAGGCTCTTGCCATCGAAACCGGCCACGGGACCTACATCGGTCCGGACAACGGCGTTTTCACGGAGATTCTGGTGGCACAGGACGCTGTGGCATTGCCCGAGGGAACCCTGGCTCGCGGTCGAGCGGTGGAGCTCACGAATCCTGCGTATCAACTGGCTACCGTCAGTGGCACGTTTCACGGGCGGGACGTCTTCGCGCCGGCGGCCGCGCACCTGGCCATCGGCGTGGATCTACGCGAGCTCGGGCCGAAGGTGGATACAGTGCGGTTGTTGCCACGTCATCGCCTTTCAGAGGAGGGTGACGGTATACGCGGCACGATCGTTCACATCGACCACTTCGGCAATGCAATTAGCGACCTGAGGCGAAACGACCTGCCTCCCCGACCGGTGTTCTCGATAGGTGGACGTACGATCGTGGGACTCTCGACAACCTATCAAGATGCCCCGGAAACGGCTCTCATCGGCAGCGATGGATTTGTGGAGGTTGCCGTCCGCAACGATAGCGCCGCATCTAGATTCGGCATCAAGCCCGGCGACATCGTGCAGGTCACCTCATCCAGTTGAAGGCGAGACTTACGGCGCTCATGGCGCTCGTACTGCTGAGCGGGTGCGCTCACACAGGTCCACCGATTTCAGCGCTACAACGATATGACCGTATGAAGCGACAGCTACAGTGGCTGACCACCCAATCACAACAGCTTTCCGATCAAACTGGACGTCTGGGGCACTTGGTGTCGAGGGCGAACGTACCAGGCACGCGCCGCCTCGCCGTTCGTCTGAAGATCGCTGCTATCCGGTACACGACATATGCCGGAAGAATCGGTAACTCCATTCGCGCCCTGGACACGGGAAGCACGTCTTCAACCGCCGGCCGATACCTTCGCTTCATCGCGGACGTCCTGACGTGGGACTGGGTAGAGGGCACCGCCCTGCAACGCGTGTGCGACGAAATTTGGAGAGACCCGTTATCGGAGACGGGATCCGGAGCTGAAACACTTTACAAAGACATGAGGTGGGCTCAAAGGGCGGCACAGCGAGCGGTCGACTACGCTCGCCTGGCGGCGGGCGTCCGGAGGCAGGCGCCCGGCGCATTCAGATACACGGTGGACGTGAAGTCTCACTAATTTGGAACGATGGATAGAGGGAGACATGGCCATGAATGTCAAGGTTGCGGTCACGGGATTCGGAAATGTCGGGCGGGGCCTGGCAAGTCTACTGGTGGAGAACAGGGACAGTTATGAGGAGCGATACGGCATTCGTTTGGTGCTCACGGGGGTGGCCGATCAAGGCGGCGCACTGGTAGATCCCAATGGAGTCGACGCCGGTGCCGCGCTCGCGGCCAAGGAGCAGCACGGCTCAGTGGCGAGAGCGGCGGGGGGCCGGCCCGGACTCACCGGCGTGGAGATGCTGAATCTGTGCGAAGCGAACGTGTTCGTGGAGGCGGCGAGCACAAACTTCGTAGACGCGGAGCCCGGCTGGTCGTCAATTCAGGCGGCGCTGGGGCGGGGAGTGGACGTAGTACTGGCGAGCAAGGGAGCGTTGGTCTTGCATTATCGCGACCTCATGACGATGGCCAGGAAGCAGGGAGCGACGGTTTCGTACTCGGCTACGGTGGGGGCGCCGCTTCCGGCACTCGAGATCATGCGCCGGGGCCTGCCGGGAATCACGATCCTGGGTTTCGAAGCCGTGGTCAACGCGACCGCGAACGTCATACTCGAAGCCATGCTCAACGGAGAAACGTACGACGAAGGGGTTCGCGCGGCTCAGGAGATGGGAATCGCGGAAACGGATCCCACGCTGGACGTGGATGGCTGGGACGCGGCCGCGAAAGCCGCGATACTGGCCAACACGGCGTTCGGCTCGAATCTCGGGATCAGGGACGTAGACCGTGAAGGTATCCGGGCGGTTCCTCCCGACGTTATCAGAGCGGCACGTGACGATGGCGACGTCCTGAAGCTGGTCTCGAAGGCGAGTCGGACGGGCGACAACGTGCACGCGGAGGTGCGAGTTGAGCGCAAGGCCCTGAACCACCCGCTGGGCCGCCTGCGCAGGTCGGAGATGGGGATCGTGATCCACACCGATCCTCTGGGCGATTTCACCGCAAGCGTGGAGAATTTGGGGCACGTCTCAGGAGGGACGGCGACCGCGCTGACGGTGCTCCGGGATATCTTTAATCTTGCCCGGGAGCGCGGCTGGGATCAGCCGAGCCATCCGTAGGTCCTCCCACCCAGCTGTCGCCACCGGGGCCGTGCTCTTTCTTCCAGATGGGCACGATCTCCTTCAAGCGATCGATCACATAGCGGCACGCTTCGAACGCTTCGGCGCGATGCGGGCACGATACCGCGATGACCACGGCATCATCTCCGATCTCAAGTCGACCGACACGGTGCTGGATCGCAATGGCCTGCACCGGCCAGCGCGCGGCGGCTTCCGAACGAACCTGCTCCATCTTCTGAAGCGCCATCGGCTCGTACGCTTCGTATTCGAGAAAATTTACCGATCGGCCTTCGGAGAAATCTCGCACGGACCCGACAAAAACAACGAGCCCTCCGGCGCCCGCACGGCGGACGGCAGCGAGGCACTCCGCGACCGAGAGCTCGGTCTGCCTGATCTCAATCACCGATTCCTCCACTTACCGGCTGGAGTAACGCGACCTCGTCACCGGCGGCGAGTAGCTCACCGCGTCCTCCGGCCTCACGGTTGATCGCGAAGGTGGTATACGCTCGCAGCGGTTCGATGGCCGGGCAGCGGCGGGCCAGCTCGTCGAATACGTCGCCGGCAGTCGATCCAGGGGGCAGATCCAGCTCGAGTCGACCCGCGCCGAACCTCTCGCGGAGTGAGGCAAAGAGCAAAACAGTTACTTGCATCAGAAATCAAAGCGACCGGGGCGACAGCACGGCTTTCAGGAAGGAGCGAGTCCGCTCCTGTTGCGGCGAGGTGAATATCTCATCGGGGTCTCCACGCTCGCAGACCACGCCGCCGTCCATGAAGCAGACCTCGTCGGCGGCCTCGCGTGCGAAGGCCATTTCGTGCGTCACCACGAGCATGGTCATGCCCTCGTGCGCCAATTGCTCCATAACTGCCAGAACCTCGCCGACGAGCTCCGGATCGAGCGCGGAGGTCGCTTCATCGAACATCATGACCTTCGGCTCCATGGCCAATGCGCGAGCGATGGCCACCCGTTGTTGCTGGCCGCCGGAGAGCTGATTCGGGTAGTTGCGTGCTTTGTCGACCAGCCCAACCTTCTGCAAAAGCGCCATGCCGCGCTCCATTGCCTCCGATTTTTTCACACCCTTGACGTGTATCGGCGCCTCGACGACGTTCTGGATAGCCGTGAGGTGAGGAAACAGGTTGAAGCGCTGGAAGACCATGCCGATATCCATGCGCTGCTGTGCCACGGCGCGTCCAGGCAGCTCCTTCAAGCGTCCATTCACGGTGCGGTATCCGACCTGAACGCCGTCGACCACGATTTGTCCGCGTTCGATCCTTTCGAGGTGATTGACGCAACGCAGCAGCGTGCTCTTGCCGGACCCACTCGGCCCGATAATGCAGACGGTTTTGCCGCGGTCAACGCTGATCGAGATTCCTTTCAGCACTTCCAGGTGTCCGAATCGTTTGTGGACGTCCTGAATATCGACCATGGGCATGGAAGAAGATGTCATGCTCGCCTCGCATTTCCGCTGAACACGCGCTGCATCATTCCGGGGGTGCGGACATTGCGGCTGAAACCGCGTCCGAAGTACCGCTCAAGGTGTCCCTGGAAGTACGTGGCCACGGTGGTCATGGCTAGATACCAGGCAGATTCGACGCACAGCAGCTCGAAATACCGGCTGTTGGCGGAGTAGACCTGCTGAGTTTGGTAAAAGAGCTCGGCCGCCGACACGACGGAGGCCAGAGAGGAATTTTTCAGCATGGAAATGAACTCATTGCCGGTTGGCGGAATGATGAAGCGGACGGCTTGCGGAAGTATGATACGCCTCATGGAAAGGCGCCTGGTCATGCCCAAAGACTCCGCCGCTTCAATTTGTCCGGCATCGACCGACATAATGCCGGCGCGCACGATCTCCGCCATGTAGGCACCTTCGTTGAGGCTGAGCGCGATCGCAGCCGACCAGAACTCGTTAATGGAGAGGTTGCCACCGGTGAGCTGCGGCAAGGCAAAATAGACGAACGCTATTTGCACGAGCAGAGGCGTGCCGCGGAAGAGCCAGATGTAGAGCCCGGCCACCAGGCGGCCCGGCGACCAGCGGTGACGTGACAGCCGGCCGAGGGCGGCGATCAACCCCAGCGAGATGCCCGCTGCCTGTGAGAATACGGACAGCTCGAGTGTGGTCTTTGCGCCATCAATAATCGGGCCGTAGAACAGGAAGTGCCAGAAAACGCTCGGTTCGAAGTCGATGGCGTCCTCCATAGGTTGAGGGCAGGGCCCGCCAGCCCTGCCCCCTCGAGTATCGCGCCGGTCGTTGAGCGAGTTTAGCTAAATAGCGGCTCCCTGAACATCCCAGCGTTTGAGAATCCTGAGATATTGCCCGTTCATTCGGATCGTGTGGAACGCTTTGGTGATGGATGTCAACAACGGGCCATTAGTCTTCGGAACCGCGATTCCATAGTCCTCGGTGGCGCCGAAGGCCGTTCCGGCAGTTCGGTACTTGCCGGGCTGGGCACGAATGTAGTTGGCTACGACCGGATAATCGCTTGAGTAGGCATCGGCGTGACCGGCTGCAAAGGCGTTGTACGCGTCGGTGTCTTGAGCGAAGAGCTTGATATTGATCTTGTTCTTGCAGGTTTTGTTGGCGGCCGTCAGCCCGTCTTGCTCGGTGGTCCCGCGTTCCACGGAAACGGTATGGCCGCACATACCGGCGTAGCTGTTGGCGTGAATCGAGCTACTCTTCTTAACCAGGATCGATTCAGACGCGCGCATGTAGTCGACGAAGTTGACCCCCTGCTTGCGCCGATCCGGACGGTCGTTCATGCTTGACATAATAACGTCAAACTTGTGGCGCGTGAGCATGACGGGAATCAGGGTGTCGAACGTGTTGGACACGATGACGGCGCCCTTGAGCCCCATGGCGTGCGCCAGCGCATTGGCCAGGTCGACGTCGGCGCCAACAAATTTCAGCGACGTCGGATCCTTGGACTCCATAGGCGGATAGGTAGTGTCGGATCCGACGGTGAGGAATCCGGCGTGAATCACCATCGCGGCCGGTCTCGCATTGGTATGGGTTGCGGCGGAAACGCCGCGAGCGCCTGGCATGACGGCCAGTAGAGCGAGGCACATACATGAAATGACTGCGCCGATCTTACGAATGCTCATCTCTCTCCTCTTTGTAGTCGGGTCAGGAATAGTCGTCTGGTGGCCAGAGGTCGAAACGTCCGACGTGGAAGCCGGTCAATGCTTGAAGTGGCGAAGGCCGGTAAAGATCATTGCAACCCCACCATGGTTGGCGGCATCAATCGCCTCCTTATCGCGGATTGAACCACCTGGCTGAATTATGGCGGTAACGCCGGCCGCCACGGCGCGTTCCACACCGTCAGGGAAGGGAAAGTAGGCGTCCGACGCCAGTACGGAGCCATGGGCGCGATCGCCCGCCATGCCACAGGCGAGATCGACGGCATTGACCCGGCTCATCTGTCCCGCGCCCACTCCGACGAGCGACAGCTTCTTGGCGAGTACGATCGCGTTCGATTTGACGTGTTTTACGGCACGCCAGGCGAAATGGAGATCGGTGAGCTCTTCAAGGGTGGGCTGACGACTGGACACAACCTGAATACTGCCGGAGGGGTCGGACGCGATATTGCGACTTTGAACCAGGAAACCCCCGTCGATACGCTTGAAATCCAGGTTGGCGTACGGAATCCAGGATGTGTCCTGAGTGCGGCCGCCGTTTCCAGAGCGCACTGCGAGTAACCGAATAGGTTTCTTGCGAGAGAGAATCTGGATGGCGGCCGGCGTGAAGTCCGGCGCTATTACAGCTTCGAAATACATGCGCACGACTTCCTCGGCGGTGTCGGCGTCCAGCGTGCGGTTGACCGCCACGATACCGCCGTAGGCAGCCTGTGGGTCGCCTGCGAACGCTTTCAAATAGGCTTCGCGCAAGTCTTTACCGGCGGCGATTCCGGTGGGATTGGTGTGCTTGACGATGGCGGTGGTCGGTGCCTGAAAGTCGGTCACCATTGACCAGGCAGCATCGACATCGAGCAGGTTGTTGAAGGAGAGCTCCTTGCCGTGGACCTGCTCGGCGTTCGCGATGCTGTAGGGTTTTTCAAGCGCGTGAGATTTTGGGAGATCGCCGTAGAGAGCTGCCCGCTGGTGCAGGTTTTCTCCATATCGCAGGTCTTGAATCTTGGTAAGCGAGATGCTGAAAGCGTCGGGAAACTCGCCGTCGTCGGGATCGACAAAGTATGACGTTACGAACGCATCGTAGGCGGCAGTGTGGGCGAAGGCTTTCTTTGCCAGCCGCTTTCTGGTTTTGTCTTTGTTCGCGCGGTAACGATAGAGCTCGGCCAGAACGTCCTCATAATCGTCAGGGTCCACGACGACCGTCACATGCGCGAAATTCTTGGCGGCGGCTCGTATAAGGGCGGACCCTCCGATATCGATGTATTCCAGGGCGTCATCCCGTGAGACCTCCCGGGACGACATGACATCGGCAAACGGGTAAAGATTGACGATTACCAGGTCGATCGGAGTAAGACCTCGTTCTTCGAGCACGGCATTGTGCTCGGCGTTACCGCGATCCGCCAGGATCGAGCCGAAAACTGCCGGGTGGAGGGTTTTGACACGGCCGCCCATTATTTCGGGGTAGTCTGTAATGGAGGACACGGCCTTTGCTTCTACGTTATTTTCTTTCAGAAACTCGTATGTGCCATCGGTGGCCAGAAGCTCCACGTCAAGCTCACGAAGTCCGGTGGCGAAGTCCAGCACGCCCGACTTGTCATATACGCTAATAAGTGCTCGCATGCCTGACGACAACCCCTCATGCCTCCACCGGCGACAGGGTCGCCTGGACGGTTCGGCAGCAAAAAATCTCCGGTGCGGGACCGAAGCACGACATTATACGAACCAGGCTCCATTCCGACCTAACGTACCTGTCGCGCCGTTCCGCGGAGAAAACGCCAAGAACTAACGAGGGAGGCGTAGTCGATGTCTCGGCCCGCTCGAACTGAAATACGATTGCTGAAAGAAGAAGCTCAAGGGCTGGAGTTCCTGGCGTCTGAGGCTGAGGTTGAATTTAGCCGCCTCGAGGAATACTGGGCCCTGTCGCTCGAGCTGGTCGCTCTGGTAACCGATATCGACGACTTCGCCGTTCAGTCGCCCTACGCGGAACGAGACGACCCGGCGATGATCGCGTTCCGGCACAAATTACGGGACCTGGCAAGCCGGTTACACGGCATGCTGGTCGACTAAGTCAGGCAGTACTGGACGCAGTCTCGGCAGCGCTTTCTTCTGGAGATATCCGGTGATCTTCTCCATTTCGCCAACATCGCCGCGTGCTGCACATGCACGAATTCTGCTCGTCGGTGGAGGTGGGTGGCCACCCTTTCAGACAATACACTTCGTAGAGCAGCAACTCGCCGTCCGGCGTATGCTGTTCCCCATGCGTCCAGTTTTCTCGGTAGTACGGGCACGCGCCCCGGTGCCTCCGGAAGCGCGAGCTGTCTCGAATCATTACTTTTCCTTCAGTCTCCGGCCCTGATATATGCGTGCCCGATGGTACCAAAGCGACGAGCCCGTCATCAGCTATGATTCGGCGCCGATGCCATCACGGAGAGGAGCTCGCGCACGCTTTCAACCGATTTGTCGAGAGCGGCACGTTCGTCCCCGCGCAGCTCGATCTCGACGATTTGCTCGACTCCAGCCGCACCTAGCTTGATCGGAACGCCGCAGAATACATCGCGATACCCGTACTCACCGTCGAGGTACACCGAGCACGGGAGGACGCGGTGTTGATCGAGTACGATGGCGTCCACCATGGCGAGCACCGATGCCGACGGGGCGTAAAAGGCGCTGCCGGTTTTCAACAGATTTACTATTTCCGCGCCGCCGTTCGCCGTACGCTGAACCAGCGCGGCAATGCGGTCGTCGGATAGGAGCTCCGGCAACGGTATGCCGGCAACGGTGGAGTAGCGAGGTAGCGGGACCATCGCATCGCCGTGCCCACCCAGGACAAAAGCGGTGACATCCGCTACGGAGACGCGCAGCTCCTCAGCGATGAAAGCACGGAAACGCGCCGAGTCGAGCACGCCCGCCATTCCGATGACTCGCTCGCGTTCGAAACCGGTCGCTCGAAACATTGCCTGCGCCATCGCATCCAGTGGATTCGTGACGACGATCACTTTTGCGCTCGGTGCGAAAGCCCGAATGGCAGCGCCCCACTCCTGCATCACAGCAGTGTTGATCGCCACCAGATCGTCCCGGCTCATGCCCGGTTTGCGCGGCGATCCGGCGGTGACAACCACGACGTCGCAGCCCTCAAGAGCTTCGTGCTCCACCGCGCCGGACACCGACGACTCGTAGCCGAGCACCGGTCCGCTCTGCTGTATGTCGAGTGCCTTGCCTTTGGCAAGTCCTTCGGCGGCCGGGATATCGAGTAAGACGATGTCGGCATAGTTCCGTTCGGCAATTCTCTGTGCGGCGGTGCCGCCGACGTTTCCCGCACCAACGATGCCGACTTTGAATCGCATATCACTTCTCCTTGGAAGCTGGAAATAGGGTCGCCGTACCAGCCTACACTACGCTTCGGGAGGCGACAATGCCGTATAATCGCGGGATTTGACAGGTTTTTTCCGCTTCCTCAGCTTGGCCACGATAGCCTTCGCCGGGCCGCTCGCACAACGCGCTCTGGCGACTGACTCGGCATCTCCAACCTCAATTGGGCCGGCAGGAGGCTGGATCAGCGCACTCGCGGTGACGGGAGTGCCGGGCGGGGCGGCACAGTTGTGGGCCGCCAGCTTCTCGGGCAAGATTTTCAGCAGCAGCGACGCGGCCCAGACCTGGCACCCCTCGTCGCTGGGAGTGACCGACCCAGTTGTCACGTCCCTCGCCGTATCGCCCGACTTCGCCAGCGACAAGACGCTGTTAGCGGCCGCGGATGAAGGCGTATTTCGCTCGACCGATGCAGGCGAGAGTTGGACCCTGGGCGCGGCCGGACTAGACCATCATTTCTGCCGGGCGGTGCTGTTCTCTCCGGGGTTTTCCACCGACAGAACGGTCTTCGTAGCGACGGATAGCGGCGTGTACACCTCACACGACGCCGGAAGCACGTGGGCGGCTCCGAGTTCGGGGGCGGGGGCAGTTATCTCACTCACGGAGGACGTTGACGCTGCCGGAACCGTTCGGCTCTATGCCGGGTTGGAGGACGGCGGCCTTGAAATGTCGACCGACAATGCCGTGACGTGGACGACGGCGGGACAGTTCCCGGCACAGCGGCGGGCACTCGCTATGACGACACTGCCGGGCGGACGGGTGCTGGTGGGCACCGACGCCGGTATCTGGCTCAGTTCGGACGCGGACACAACATGGAGCCTGGTGGGAGCTCCAAACGACCGAATCGACACGCTCGCCACCGATGTGGAGTCGACGTCCACACGGCTGTACGCGGGATCGGCGAGCGGAAACGGCGTGTACGTCAGCACCGACAATGGCCTCGACTGGACCAGGACCGGAGCGCCGGGCAACCCGTACGTGACGGCGCTGGGCATGATTGCCGGTGGGACGCAGGCAACGCTGGCCGCGGGCACGGCAGGAGGAGGCGTGTCGCTGTCGACGGACGGCGGAGCAAGCTGGCAGACCGCCGACTCGGGTCTCAACGCTTTTTCGGTCAGCAGCATGATCGATGTCAACGGCTCGACGCTAGTGGGAGGGAACGGTGGACTGTTTATCCGCGACAACGAAACAGGAGCGTGGAAACGCACGGTGACTCCGTCGACGTTTGTAACGTCGGTGGACGGCAGCGGGAGTACTCTGTTCGCCGGCACCCAGGATGCGGGGCTTCAACGTTCGTTCGACTTCGGTGCGACCTGGTCGAGGACTTCGCTGGCGCCTAACGCGATCGAGACTGCCGCTCTTTCGCCGGATGGGAAGACTTTGATTGCCGCCGCCGATTACGTGTATGTGTCGCGCGATCAGGGAACGACATTCGAGCGTGCCGGCGGCATGGCAGGTAACGACGTGCGGTCCTTTTGCTTTTCCTCGAATTTCGCGTCGGACTCGACGGTGTTCGCGGCGACGATCAACCACGGACTGTACAAGAGCGTGAACGCCGGATTTTCGTGGTCGCCGGCCGGCACGGTGCCAGGGCCATTTCCTACCATGCAGGCGCTCACATCGCCGACGTTCAGCACGGACCAGGTGGTCTACGCGGCCACCGCCGGAGGTGGCATATACAGATCGTCCGATGGCGGCACGACATGGTCCGCGATGCCGTCTCGGGTACCGGATGCGGTGGTCGATACGCTGGCCTGGTCACCGAGCGGTCAGTTGATGGCAGGAACCGAACACGGGGTTTTCGCGCTTGGTGCTTCCGGCTGGGAGAACGTATTTCCGGGGTGGGACGGTTACGTGTCGACGCTGGCGTACGATTCGAGCGGCGCTGTGGTCCGGCTTTTCGTCGGGACAACCGGGGACGGTGTGTGGGAATGGGACTCACCGAATTCGGCCGTCATTGCGCCGTCTACCGTGGCGGCGACGGTCACGGCGACGCCAACGCCGGCCAGACGGTTGACTGCTCCACTGGGCGTGAATGAGCACACCCATTGCTGCTACTCCCATCGGGACATCACGACCGCCGGTGCAAGCGCAAACGCTTCGACTCACGGTGATTCCTTTTCCAGCCGAAGAAGCGCGACAGGCATTGCTGGCGGTACGTGGCCATTCGGGGGTACCGGTAACCGTGACGTTGAAGGCCGGTCGATGGACGCGCCATTTTGCAGGTACGCTGGACCGGTCGGGCAGAGCCGGCTTCGGATTCGTTGCCCCATTGAGCAGGATTTCGGTCGTGGCCAGTGCTCGAATCAACGGAAAGCCGGTCACCGCCGAAACTTGCTGTTCCGGTGGTCAAACCTCAGGCGGTGGGTGTCACAGCGCCTTCGCCCAGTATGCTGCGATACGCGTCGAGGTAGCCGTCTACCATGGCGTCGACGGAGAAAAGGCGCTCCACCCGTTCGCGACAGGCGCGGCGGGACAGTTCAGGTACCCGATCAACCGCGGCCACGGCCCGGTCCAGGCTGTCGACCACGAATCCGGTAACGCCGTCGGCCACGACTTCCCGAACGGACCCGAGGTCCATACCGATGACCGGTGTGCCGGTGGCCATGGACTCCGCCATGGCCAGTCCGAAGCGCTCGGGAATCGTGGTGAGATGGAGCCCGGCGAAGGCGCCGCCGAACAACGTATCGCGTTCCTTCGGTCCCACCGGACCGATAAACTCGATCTTCCCGCCAAGGTGCGGCTTGATTTGCGTTTGAAAGTACTCTTCGTCCTGGATGATTCCCGCAATCACAAGCTGTCTATCGCTCTCCAGAGCGAGCTTAATGGCGAGGTGCACCCCTTTGTCGGGATGAATGCGCCCGACGAAAGCCAGGTAGTCTCCCCCTTCGGCGTTGAAAGTGTGATCCTCAAGGCGAATTCCGTTGTACACTGTCCGCACGTACGGCAGGTAGGGATCGCGATCGGCGTCGCTTATCGATACGAAGTATGTTTCCCGATATTTGCGGTACGCGAGACGGTACTGATCGGACGAAAAGCCGTGCACGGTCGTCAACATCGGCGTGGTGACAAACCGCGAGTAGGTAAGGGGCATGAAATCGTAGTTGTTGTGCATCAAGTCGAAGTCGGTTGCCCGCTCCATGGCGCCCGCGATGTGGAGAAACTCCCACACCTTGGGGTCCATGCCGGCATCCTCCGAGTACGAGCGAGGAGCAACCGCCTCAAGGTCGGCAGCAGTAAGCGAGTCCCCGGTGGCGAACAGCGTCACGTCGTATCCGCGAGCAACAAGCCCTTCGGTGAGATTGCTGACCACGGTTTCCCAGGCGCCGTACTGCCGCGGCGGAGTTCGCCACGATACCGGTCCGAGCATGCCGATGCGCAGGGCGTACCTCCGTATCTTCGCGTTGCCGCCACATTCTAGCGATCGAATCGATAATCGAAGCGGGTTGTCAGGATGGAGCCCGGCGCAGGGACGGTGCGGCGAGCGACGACGTGCGCGACGTCCAACTGAGAGGTCGCGTGCGTCGTAACCTGGCTCTGCCGGTGACGGCGATGTTGGTATTCGTGCTCGACCAGTGGACCAAGTCGCTGGTGATGCGCGACCTTTCGCACGGCAAATTCGTCAACCTCTTTTCGGGGTTGGTACGGATCGATTTCACTCGCAACAGCGGGGCGGCATTCGGTCTCTTCCAGTCGGCCGGGATTGTGTTTGCAGTTGTGGCCGCGGTGGTGATCGTGGCCATAGCGACGAACTACCGTAAAATCGCCGCCGGGAGCGTGATTGTACGCGTTGCGCTCGGTCTGATTCTGGGGGGAGCGCTTGGTAATCTGGTCGACCGGGTGCGACTGGGATACGTGGTCGACTTCATCGATCTGCGATGGTGGTACGTGTTCAACCTCGCCGACAGCGCAATTGTGATTGGGGTAGCGATACTGCTGCTCTGGGTGCGTGCCCCGGATCCCGGTCAAGGTCAGTGACGGAGGGGTTTGCAATTCAGGCGACCGAGGACGACACCGGGTGCCGACTGGATGTTGTCTTGACGCGGCACCTTTCGTTGTCACGATCGGAGGCGGCAGCGGCGATACGAGATGGTGGAGTTTTACTCAACGGGTCACAGGCGAAACCGGCGGCGCAGGTTCACGCGGGTGATAGGATCGACGGAACGTATTCTCGCCCGGCGCCGCTCTCGGCGACCGCGGAATCTCTGCCGCTCCGGATCGTTTACCAGGACACCGATCTGGCGGTGATCGACAAGGCGGCCGGCATGGTAGTACACCCATCGGCCGGGCACCGATCCGGCACCGTGGCGAACGCGCTGATGTCACTTTTCCCCCAGACGTCCGGAGTTGGAGGGTCAGTGCGGCCGGGAATCGTTCACCGATTGGACAAAGACACGTCGGGACTGCTGGTGGTGGCACTGTCGGATGCCTCCCTGCGAGCACTGCAACAACAGATCTCGACGCGGATGGCCCGACGCGAGTACCTGGCGCTCGCCGGGGGGCGGGTTTCGCCGGCCGAGGGAGAAATCGAGGCACCGATCGGTCGAGATCCATCAGATCGAAAACGAATGGCAGTGCATGGGATATCAAGCCGGTTCGCTCTCACGCACTACCTCGTTCTTGAAGCTCTTCCGGGGTTCAGTTATCTGCGGGTGCGGCTGGATACGGGACGGACGCACCAGATCCGGGTACACTTCGCCGCGGCGGGCCATCCACTGGCGGGAGACGCACTGTACGGCGGAACACACCTGGCCGGTCTTCATCGACAGTTCCTGCACGCAACACAGTTAACGCTGCAGTCGCCTTCGAGCGGCGCGGTGTTGACGTTTCATTCAGCGCTTCCCGACGACCTGCGAACAGTGCTTGAGAAACTGCGTTCGTAGTCTTCACTGCCCCCAGTGCGGCCTTTTGTAGCCATGCGGTACCGGCACGTGACACCGCTCGATGGAGGTTGGAAAAATTCTCATGATGCAAATTTCACACATCTCCCGTTGGAGGAAATACAACATGCGGTGTATAGGCCGAGAGGCGTGGCAGTATGTGGTAGCCGATGCGGATTCCTGCTTCCACTAGACACAAATTCGCCGATTGTGGATGGTGTGCGTGTCTGATACCATGACGCCACCGACCCTTGCCGTCGAGTTACTTTGAAGGTGACCGGAGTTCCATTGGAAGCGCAGGCCATCTGGCGATCGGTCCTTTCGAGTTTGCAGAGCAGCATGGCTCCCGCCAACTTCGATACCTGGCTTCGGCCCACCCGGGGTGTCGAGTGTGAAGCTGGAGTGCTGACGGTCGGCGTGCCGACAACATACGGCCGTGAGTGGCTGGAGCAACGGCTTTCATCCGTAATCCGGAAGACGCTGGCCGACGCCGGCCACAGCGGACTCACCGTGCGATTTCAAGTGATGAGTGAGCTTGCGCATGGACACACGAAGCGAGGCCGGGGACGGCCCAACGGCATGGCGAACGGGGCGTTCTTTAACGGTAACCGGCCCGAGTTCAATCCTCGATACACGTTTGAGGACTACATCGTCGGCGGAAGCAATCGATTCGCACACGCCGCCGCACGAGCGGTTGCCGAGCGGCCGGCCCAAACGTACAATCCGCTGTTTATCTATGGCGGAGTGGGACTGGGTAAGACCCATCTGCTGCATGCCATCGGTCACGCCGTTCAGCACGACTTTCCCGACTTCAACGTTGTGTACACCACCTCCGAGCGATTCATGAACGAGATGATCAAAGCGATTCGTGACAGCACGAACGACCAATTCCGAGATCACTATCGCCTGGTCGACGTGCTGCTCGTGGACGATATTCAGTTCATTAGTGGCAAGGAATCAACACAGGAAGAGTTCTTTCATACGTTCAACGCGTTGCACGACAGTGGAAAGCAGATCGTCATGTCGTGTGATAAGCCGCCAAAGGCGCTCAACCCGCTCGAGGAGCGCCTCCGATCACGGTTCGAGTGGGGGCTCATCGCGGACATCCAGCCGCCGGATCTGGAGACGCGAATCGCGATTCTGCGGTCAAAGGCAGAGTTGCAGGATCTCCCAGTACCGCAAGACGTCATCCAATATCTAGCACGTCGGGTACCGAGTAACATCCGCGAGCTCGAAGGCAGCTTGAATCGGATTATCGCGTATGCGTCTTTGAACGAACGGCAGCTTACCGTCGACCTGGCGGCAGCCGCGCTGGACAGCTTGAGCGGACCACGGCGCGCGCAGCTCACGCCGCAATCGATCATCAACTGTGTTGCGAAGTACTTCTCGCTATCAACAGAGGATCTCACGGGAAAGAGCAGAGATAAGTCGATTGTCGTTCCACGACAGATCGGTATGTACCTGGTCCGCGAAGAGACGAGCTCGTCGCTCGAACAGATCGGGCAACTCCTCGGCGGCCGAGACCATACAACGGTTATGCACGGATGGGACAAGATCAGCGCGGCTTTACAGGAGGACCATCAGCTTCGAAACGACGTGCTGGCGGTGCGGTCGATGCTTTACGGAAACGACGGGTGAATGTGCATAATATGCGGCACGTTGTGGAAAACGCCCCTGTATTGTGGAAAGTTATACACCGAACCGCCGGTTATGCAAAGTAACCAGCGCGCGGCGTGGGCATACATATCTGTGAAAAGCTGCCCAACTCCGGACCGGAATGACAGAACCGAGGCGCTCATTATGGCGGCCGAACGCCGTATCTAGCCTCGCGGACGCTCGATCCCGCCGTGTTTCAGGCGAAACGGGCGTCGAGATGCCGGTAGTCCAGCATGGACCACAGACGGCCTTCGTTGTCGCGACCCCACTTCTTCCAGGGAATCCGGTCGGCTGTGGGATGATCGATGAATGCGACGAGCGCGCGCGAGTCAACGAGGGTCTTCCCACTCCGTAGGGGAAACAGCCCTACCAATTCGACGTCGTACACGGGAAGCCGGCTGGTATACAGGGCTTTGAGAAGTGAAAACACATCCGCTTTGGCGGATCGAAGCCGCCAGGCGCGTCCCAATGGGTGATCGTAGAGCCGGAACTCTATGAAGACCGACCTGGACCCGGAGGGTAGGGAGGCTTGCGCCCTGGAATCAAGGGCAAGATCGACGGGGTCAAGTCGCAACTCTACCAGGCGCTGCTGTTTCACGTTTGGATAGGAGGCGCCGAGCTGGCGTGTTACCAGCTTCCTAACGGATTGGAGTAAGGCAGCTTGGCCGACCGGACGCGTGGGGGGAGCGTAGCCACGGCATTGGCCGACGACGTGCCATGGGTGAGCGCCCCGGTGGCGAGCAGCGTGAGTATGACTCCCACCACGAAACCGGTAAGCGTCCAGGAGACGATGCGTGGGTCCGGCGTTTTCATGACTCACACTACCTCACGGCTTGCGGTCCACGCTCGGCGCAGGCGGTTCCGGGACGCCCCCAGCGACCCGCGCGACGTTACGCTTCACCGGAAACCACTGCCACGGCACGAAGCTGCAACTCGGCTCGCAGCCACTCATCTACGAATGTGTCCTCGGCAACGAATCCTCGCCCTGTGAAGGGGGACGGCTGGAGCGTGGCGGCAAGAGTTTCTCCCATGATGTACGACCGGTTTGCAGCAATCGCGGCATCAAGTCCCGGTGAGGCCTCGTATCGAACTTCGATGCGATCGTCGATGTTGAAACCGGCGGATTTACGCCAGTCGTTAATGCGCCGAATCGTCTCGCGCGCGAGGCGCTCGGAGAGAAGTTCAGGCGTCAGCTCGGTGTCCAGCGCGACGAGGTAGCCGTTGCCCGACATGGCAGCGTAACCCTCTCGCTGTGTGGCCGAGACGAGCACGTCGCCGGGCTCAAGCTGTACATCGGTGCCGCCCAGGTCGAGGACCACTCCCACGCCTTCTTCGGAAAGTCGAGCGATCTCGGCCGGATCGCGGGCCGCAAGGGCCGCCCGGATGGCAGGCAGGTCGCGCCCGTAGCGAGGTCCAAGGGTGGGCAGGTTTGGCCGAATCGTGTACGACACGAAGTCGCGGTCGTGGGCGGCAAATTCCAGGGCCTTGACGTTGAGCTCCTCGAGAACGATATCCTCGACACCGCGCAGAGCAGCGGCAAACTGTGGCGATGGCGCTCTGACGAAGATGCGAGCGAGTGGCTGCCGAACCTTGATGTTGGCTCTCTCGCGTGCAGCACGTCCCAGCGCCACAACGTTCTGGGCCGCCTGCATGGCATCGAGCAACGCCTCATCGACGAGCGAGCGATCCACAGTTGGGTAGTTGGTGAGGTGGACGCTGGGGGTAGCCGTCGGATCGACGCCGACGACCAAATTTTGGTAGAGGGCTTCGGCCAGAAACGGCATGAATGGAGCAAACAAGCGCGATGCCGTGACGAGGCATTCGTACAACGTGGCATAGGCGGCTTCTTTGTCGGCATCGTTTTCGCTCTTCCAGAACCGGCGGCGGCTACGCCGCACGTACCAGGTGGATAGTTCCTCGACGAATCGCTCGAGGTCCTGAGAAGGACCGGCGGCATCGAAGTCATCGAGACCGGCTCGCACGCGCTCGATGGTAACGTGCAAACGGGAGAGGATCCAGCGGTCAAGTTGCTGCCTCTCGCCGATGCCGGGCCGTTCGGCGGCGGGCGACCATCCGTCGATATTCGCGTAGGTTACGAAAAAACTGTAGGTGTTCCAGAGAACGAGCAATCGCCGCTTGACCTCGTCCAGGGAGCCCCATCCGAAATTGACGTTCGACTCCGGATTGTGTCGCATGAAGAGCCAGCGCATGATGTCGGCTCCGGCGCGGTCGGCCGCTTCATCAAAGGGAATCAAATTTCCCCAGCTCTTGTGCATCTCGCGACCTGCTTCATCACGTACCAGAGCAAAGCCAAGCACCGTGCGCAACGGAGCCGTATCCTCCAGCACAGTGCTCATGGCGAGCAGGGAATAGAACCAGTTACGGAACTGCCCAGGGAAGCTCTCGGTGATGAAGTCGGCCGGAAACCACTTTTGCCAGTTCTCGCGATCGGTACTGTAGCCGAGCGTGGAGAACGGCACGATTCCCGGCGTCGAGCCAGGGATTGCCGACGTCGGCGATGCGCTCGGCTACCTGTCCGCACTCGGGACACACGTATGTGAATGGCATCCACCCAGGGACGGTGCGGAGATTCGAGGGTATCCATTCCGCCGAGCGCGCGCTGCGGACAGCTCGTCCTTGCCGCCGATGACATGCAGTGGCCGGAGGGACAGACCCAGAACGGCAGAGCAAGTCCCCAGTAGCGTTTCTTGGAGATCATCCAGTCGTCCATATTGCGCAGCCAGTCGAGCTCACGCTCCAGGCCGAACGCGGGATCCAGCGGATAGAGCGGACGACCTCCATCATCGGCTCGCGGAGCGGTCCCATGGAGATGAACCATTCGTCGACGAGCCGGAACACGAGCTCCGTTCCGCATCGCCAGCAGGTGGGATAGCGGTGGGTGTAGGACTGGGCGCGATACAGCAACATGCCCCGGTCACGTAGATCGTCGATGAAGTCGTCGGCGACGTCGTGGACGTCGCGCCCCGTGAGCCAGATCCGAAGCCGTCGAGGTAACGTCCGGCGCCATCGAGCGGCGCGACCACCTTCAGCCCAAATTCCTTGCCGAGCGCGAAGTCTTCTTTCCCGCAGCCCGGAGCGATGTGCACGAGGCCCGTCCCTTCAAGCTCGCTGACGTCGGCCCACGGAATGACGACGTGCTCGGCGCCCGTCAGCTCGGCCGGTAAGTCATCAAACGGACCCTGGTAGTGCCAGACCGAGCAACTCGGAGCCAGGAAACTCCCGCAAAATTTCGACGTCATGCCCGAACGTGCGGGACGCTGTGTCCTTCTGCACAACGTAGAATTCCGTCACCCTGTCCGTACAGTGCGATACGTGAGATCGGGATTGACGGCGACCGCGACGTTCGAGGTCAGGGTCCAGGGCGTCGTGGTCCAGACCAGCAGAGAGACCTGTCCGCTACTTTCGGGACCGAGCTGCAATTGTGTGGCATTGAGTAGAGGAAGCTTTACGAAGACAGACGCGATGCGTCAGATCCTGGTAGCCCTCGGCGACTTCAGTTTCGGAGAGACCGGTGCCACAGCGAGTGCACCAGGGCATGACGTCGGTTCCCCGGTACAGCAGGCCGCGTTCGTGGCAGATCTTCAGAAAGTGCCAGATCGTGTAGTTGTTCTCGTCCGACAGGGTGTAGTACGAGTTGTCCCAGTCCATGAAGTAGCCCAGCGGCTGGGATTGCCGGGTCATGCAAGTCGGCCCACTTCAGAACGTCGGCTTTGCACAGCCGCACGAACTCGGCCATGCCGTAGCTCCTCGATATCGCGCTTGGATTTGAAGCCGAGCTGGCGCTCGACGGTGACCTCGACCCAGAGTCCCTGGCAGTCGAAACCGTTCTGGTACCGCTGCTTCTTTCCCAGCATGGTGTTGTAGCGTTGCCAGAGGTCTTTGTACGTGCGCCCCCAGGCGTGGTGGACGCCCATCGGACCGTTAGCCGTGATCGGTCCGTCGAGAAAGGAGAAACGCTCTTCGGAGCCGGCATTCCGCTCGAGGTAGCGATCTTCGATATCGCTTTGAGTCCCAGAACTCGAGAATCTCTTTCTCAATGGCTGGAACGTTAAATTCTTTCGGCACCTGTTCGAACATGCAGTGAACTCCCTTATTATTCGAATACCGGCTGCAGCACGATTTCGATTCGCCGGTTCTCCCGCCCCTTGTTCTCGGTTTTTGTGATCTGAATAGAGCCGACCTCGAGCGTGTTGGCGACGTGGGTACCGCCGTCGGCCTGCAGGTCCAGGCCGACGATCTCGACCACGCGGATGGGGTCGATGTGACGCGGCACGAGATTGATTTTGGTGCGGACCAAGTCCGGAATGAGGTCCGCTTGCCGCCGAGGAATGAACTGTGAGCGAACCGGATATCCCTCTCGAATGGCGTCGTTGGTGAGGCGCTCGATCTCGCGCACGCGGTCCCGCGACAGGTCGCCGAGAGTGAAGTCCATGCGAGCACGGTCCGGATACATCTGACAGCCGGTGACGGTAGAGGAGTACCGGTGGTAAATAATGCCGCACAGGACGTGCAAAGCGGTATGGGTTCGCATCTGTACGTAGCGATGATCCCAATCGATGTGTCCCTCGACTGTCTGGCCGATGGCGGGTGGGGCGTCCGCTACCACGTGGTGAATTTGATCGCCGCGTTTCTCGACGGCAATAACGGGGTACTCGCGGTCGAGGACGCGCAGGGATCCCGTGTCGGCCATCTGTCCTCCGCCCCGGGGATAGAACAGCGTGCGGTTCAGGACCACGCTCTGGTCGTCCACGCCTATAATCCGGCCCGTAAAGGATTGCGCGTAGCTATCGGTCAAATACAGCGCTTCGGTTGGTTGCAACTCGTTCTCCGCATAAAAAAATCGTCCCGAAAGAGGGACGAGATACAGAAGAATCCCGCGGTACCACCCAAATTAGCGCTGACGCTCACTCGACGTGCACTGCCGTAGCAGGTGCACCGGCTTTGATAACGGGAAGCTGTCCCGTCCTCGGCTACGTGCAGTGTGGCTGCTTTTCGCCGGGAAGCTCAGGAGAGATCGAGCAGCGAACGTGCATCCCAGGCTTCCACCGCTCCTGGTTCGCTTTCTGCACCGGACGATGCGGGCGGCCTCCGTCTTAGCCTCTCGGGTATTGTCTCATGTCCCGAGAATCGGTATCAACCGGGGTGCTCGATACGCAAGGGCTCGAGGTACACCGACATGATCCCGCCGCAGGCGCGCCCCCCTTCGTCGTCGGTGTCGGTCAGCAGATCGACTTCCAGAAGGCTCGGCTGATTGGTCTGCATAACCTTCATAGCTTCGCTCCAAACTTCGGCCTCGCCACAGCCGCCTCCAACGGTACCGACCACTTTTCCCGAATCTTCGACAATCATGCGAGCCCCTACTTCCCGGGGAGTCGAACCGCGCGTATGGACTATCGTGGCGATAACGGCCGGACGACCTTGAGCCAGCACGTCCTCGACGACTTCGAGCAGGTCAGTCATGGCGGCTCGACGCCAGGCAGATCGCCTCGACCACGCCACCGGCGATCGCCAGGGATTTGTCGGAGACGAGCCGGCAGAGCAGAGGATCGAGTCGCGGATCGATATCTCCAATCTTCATGCCGGGTCTCACCTCAAAGCCATCGCGCAACATTCCTCGAATGATTCCATGCATTTCGGAACGGACAGGCCGGCCATCGACATTGGCAATGAGCTCGCCTTTCGTCACCACGTCGCCAATAGATTTTACAGTGGCGAGCGTGCCGTTTACCGGCGCCCGGACGACGCGCTCGGTGGTAACGCCACCCACCGGCCCCGGTACGCCGGAATTCGGCTCGGCGGTGCCGGACCAGATAACCCGTCCGAGATGCGGTCCCCGGTTGGTCTCGACCACGGCGTGACAGTCCTGGCCGGCTGAGAAACCGGGGCCAAGGCAGACGACGGAGCCGGCCATGGAGCGCGTCGTGCCGCAATTTCGCTTTGCCATGATGGCATCGACCACGGCGTGGGGGCGCAGCGCGGATAGGGATAGCGCGGCCGGATCGACAAGAAGCGGTATGTGACCAGCGTGCAAGACCTGCATGGCATGTTCCGCGGACTCGGCCAGGATGGCACGCGCTTCTTCCACGGCAGCACGACCGTCGTACACGGCCTCCGAGAATGAGACGGTGCGCCGAACCGACATGGGGCGATCGGTTTCCAACACGATGACGTCGAAGCCACACCGCCAGAGGCGGATCGCCGTGCCCGAGCCGAGATCGCCTCCACCGCGAACCGCGACGCGCATCCTCGAGCCGTTCACGGCCAGGATACTTTGAGCGAGGAGACCGAGCCGCCACGCTGCACCATGATCATCTCAGCGACGATCGCGACGGCAATCTCGGCGGGTGTGGTCGATCCAATATCGAGACCGATGGGGGCGTACACGGTGCTGAGACGCTCACGGCTAAAGCCTTCATCCGACAACGTATCGAGGACCGTTCGGACTCGTTTTCGGCTACCGATCATCCCGATGTAGGCTGCCGGACAGTGAATAATTGCGCGCAGTGCGGCCGAGTCGTGGACATGGCCGCGGGTGACGAGCACGACGTAGGTATCACGATCGATTTCGAGAGCGGATAGAGTCTCGGGGTAGTTGCCGCACAGCACTGAGTCAGCGCCGGGAAACCTCGACGGGTTGGCATATTCGGGTCGATCGTCAACCACGACGACCTCGAACTCCAGCACTTTGGCGATGCTGGCCAGCGGCTGTGCGATATGACCGCCTCCTGCGACGATAAGGCGAGGAGTTCGAGCGAGTAGATCGAAGTAGATGTCAAGGTTTCCGCTCTGGGCGCGAGCGGGAAGGCAGGACTGCTGGGTGACGGTATACGACCGAAGCCGGGGCCGTCGTTCCTCGATCGCTCGGCGTGCGTCGTGGACCAGCCGGTCGTTGACGACAGGGCCGAAGTTTCCGAACTCGATCCCGTACTCGCCGACAAGCATACGTTGAGAGGGGTGAATATCGAGCTCGGATGTGTTTCCGATCACGGTAACCACGACGGCGGCGCGCCCATCGCGGCGCGCCTGGCGGAGGAGAGGGATGGCGGCCGCGAAGTCATCCATGGGACCCACCGGCGCCACGGATGGAGGCATTCGGGTGTTCTTCGCCAGCCGGGGCGAGCGGCAGGCACGACGTGACGGCGATTCGTGCGGCCGGGACCATGCATTTAATAACGGCACCGATTTCGCGGGCGCGCTCCCGAGAGAATTGGCCGTCCGCCTTGTTGATTACATACACGAGACGGGCGGACGCCGGCACTCTCTCACCGGCCAGAAGCAGGATCTCGGCGACGCGGCGCGGGGAAATGGCAGTGCCTGGGTCATGGGGGAAGCGGCGCTGATACAGTGGGAACCGGTGAACCACGCGATCGGCGGGAAGCATGCCCACGCCGTCTACCCCGGCAACAACAAATACGTCCGTACAGCCGCCAGGGATGACCGGCTCGTGTGTGCCGTGCACCTTGAGCGGGCAACCAGCAGCGCCGTCCGCCTCGCACAGCACGAGGTCCACGCCGGGTAGGCGACCTATGACCGGCACGCGGTCGGGTGACACTCCGAGCAGCTTGCCATCGTCTGACCGGGCGCGGGCGACGGTGACATACGGCCATGTATCGAGATGGGCGCGGATGCCGGCGTCCGAAGCGTCCGAATCGTCGCCCACGACGATGGGCATATCCGCCGGCGGCCAGATTTTCGTGGTGGTGGTGATGACGGTACGAAGCCCGAGGGCGGCAGCACGCTCACGCAGGCAGCGCGACACTGCAGTCTTTCCCCCACCGCCGATGAGGGCGATGGATGCACCGCGACGCAAAATGTCGGGGGTGAAAACGTTCAAGTTCTCTGGATCGCACCACACTCCACGTTGTACCACGCGTGACTCCACGTTCTCACTACGGACGGCCGGGGCGAGGCCGATTTCGAGAGCGAAGTCAGGGGCAGTGAATGGTCTGGTCTCGATCGGGCCCCACGGACACGAGGGTAATTGGCACTCCCACCAGTTCCTCGATGCGCCGCAGGTACGCTTGCGCTTGCGAGGGCAGCTCGTCCCACGATCGTGCCTCCGAGGTGACGCTCGACCAGCCCTCGAACTCTTCGTACTCGGGGACGGCCGTTTCGAAAACCGAGGTGATGGGAACGGAGGTATAGCGCCGCCCCTGGGCCTGGTAGGAGGTACAGAGACGTATTACC
Source organism: uncultured Chloroflexia bacterium (assembly GCA_963737125.1). Classification (GTDB taxonomy): domain Bacteria; phylum Chloroflexota; class UBA5177; order UBA5177; family UBA5177; genus JANWJD01. Next base: position 1,864,842 of record CAVTRL010000001.1, read on the forward strand.
GGCATGCCATCCAGGACGTCGAGCTTGGTTACGGCTATGCCGGTGAACCCATTCAAGGCGTGAGCATAGCGAGTCGCCACGGCATCGAACCACCCGACACGGCGGGGCCGGCCCGTGGTGGCGCCGTATTCATCACCGCGGGTTCGAAGGAGATCGGCATCGGCGTTTTGCAGCTCGGTGGGGAGCGGCCCCTCACCAACGGCCGTCGTGTAGGCCTTCACGACGCCGATAACCGTGGTGATGCGCCGCGGCGGGATTCCGCCGCCGACCGTGGCGCCGCCCGCGATCGTGCTGGTGGATGTGACGAACGGGTAGGTGCCCCAGTCCAGATCGCGAAGAGCCCCCAACTGCCCTTCCACCAGGATGGACGCATCCCGGGCCAGTGCCTCTTCCAGAATTTCCACATGGTCGACGATCATCGGCCCGAAGCTCTCGCGCCAGTTACTCGCGCGCTTCCATAATTCCTCCAGATCGAGGGCCGGTAGACCGTATACACCGGCCAACACCGCGTTCTTGAATTGCACGGCAGTCTCAAGTTTCCGGCGCAGTACGGCCTCGTCGAGGAGATCGCCGGCCTGGATTCCAATGCGATCCGCCTTGTCGACGTACGCCGGACCCACGCCGCGCCGAGTCGTGCCGACGGCCCCCTTACCGCGTGACTCCTCGGAAAGCCGGTCGAGTTCGATGTGATACGGCATGATCAGGTGTGCCCGGCTGGAGATACGAAGGCCTTCGGTGCTTACTCCTGCCCTGGCGAGGTCACGCAGCTCGCCAGCCAGCGTATCGGGATCGACGACAGTACCAGTCCCGATCAAGTTGATGGCGTCGGGATTGAAAATGCCACACGGCGTAAGATGCAGCTTGAACTCGCCGAATTCATTGATGACGGTATGACCGGCGTTACTACCTCCGCCGAAGCGCATGACAAAGTCGGCGTCCTGCGCCAGGAGGTCGGTAATTTTCCCTTTGCCTTCGTCGCCCCATTGAGCGCCGACAATCGCGGTGACGGGCATCTTCGCCTCCTGTGCGGTACGATTGTCACACCGACGGCGGATTATACCAACCTCGATGCCCGCGGCTCTCGACATAACCCAGAGAGGGCCGCGTTGCGCCGACAGTGTACTCTAGGACAGATTCTCTTCTGTGAATGTTGGGAAGATGGACGATCCCGCTCTCAGTTTTGAAACACGGGCCGCTCAGGCCGGCGGCCGAATCCGGATCAACGATACGATCGCGACGGTCGGGCCGATTGCCGCGTCGAGCACGTTTAGCTATGATTCGGTCGACGGCGTCCACGCAGCGCTCGCGTCGGGCGGCGACCTCTACGCGTACTCCCGCAACGCCAACCCGACGGTGGGCGCGCTAGAACAGGTGCTGGCTTCGCTCGAGGGCGCCCACGTGGCGGTAGCATTCGGATCCGGTATGGCGGCGATGAATGGAGCCTTGCTCGCGACCGGGCTGGAATCCGGCGACACGGTGGTGGTGGCGCGAGACCTCTACGGTGTCACGCGGAGCCTACTGGCCCATTTACAGGGATTCGGGATCAATTACGTCGCGGTCGATGTGCTCGATCTTCCGTCCGTTGCCGATGCGCTCCGGGAGGACCCGGCACGAATTCTCTGTTTCGAGTCAATTTCGAACCCGTTACTGCGCGTTCCCGACATACCGGCATTGATTGAGGTAGCTCATGCCAACGGGGCGAGAGTCGTGATCGACAACACATTCGCCTCTCCGTACCTGTTCCGTCCTATCGAGAGTGGAGCAGACCTGGTAGTTCACAGTGCCACAAAGTACATCGCCGGTCACGGCGACGTCACGGCCGGATACGTCGCCGCCAACCGGTCGTTTGGCAGGCGGCTGCACGATGTTCGCACGGTGCTCGGAAATATATTGAGCCCCTTCGACGCGTGGCTGACGATTCGGGGAGTGAAGACATTGCCGTTGAGGATGGAGCGACAGTGCACCAGCGCGTTCGAAATCGCACGCCGGCTGCACGATCTCCCGTGGATCGAGCGCGTGTACTACCCGGGGCTACACGAGGGAGTGGACCTGACCCACGCTCAGGAGAGTTTCGGCGGTCGATACGGGGCGATGATCGCGTTCGATGTGCGGGCGGACGAGCGAGCGACGCTGAGGTTCATGGACTGTCTCGAGCTCATCACGGCCGGGACCAGTCTGGGGGATGCGATGAGCCTGATCCTGTATCCAAAGCTATCGTCGCACCGTACTCTTTCGGCGGCCGAACGCAGCGCATCAGGACTAGGGGATTCGTTGCTCCGTCTCTCGATTGGTCTCGAATCTCCGGCGGATTTGCTCCATGACCTGGAACGCGCGGCTCGCAGAGCCGGAATTGTCGAGGAGGTTAGCGCAGCTATGATGCCCTGACTGCAGCCGCACAACCGAGGGGAGTGCGATGCACGTTGCCGCGGGGACTTGTTGTTCGACATTGTTGTCAACGCCGACGTTACGGCGATAGCAAGGAGCTGGAGGTGCACCTGTGAAAGATTATCCTGTTGACCGGATCCGCAATGTCGCTGTGGCGTCACACCAGGGAACGGGCAAGACGTCGCTGGTGGAAGCAATGTTGTTCAACAGCGGGTGTACCACGCGCCTCGGACGGGTCGAGGAGGGCAACACCGTCTGCGACTGGGATCCGGACGAGGTAAAGCACCACATCTCGATCAACGCCACGCTGGCGCCGGTGGAATGGAACGGCTACAAGATCAATCTGATCGACACCCCCGGCTATGCCGATTTCACCGGCGAGGTGCGGGAGGGTTTACGTGTTGCGGACGCCGTTCTGCTGGTCATTTCGGCAGTCGACGGGCTGCAGGTGGGAACCGAGATTACGTGGCAGTATGCCGACGAGCGGAACCTGGCCAAGATTGCGTTCGTCAACAAGATGGATCGGGAAAACGCCGATTACCCGGCGGTAGTCGGCGCGCTCCGAGAACGGTTCGGCAAGCGCGTGGTGCCGGTCGAATTGCCGATCGGCCGCGAGCAGGACTTCCACGGCGTGGTCGACATTTTGAGGAACAAAGCGTATACGTACCGCGGCGGCCGGGCAACGGAAATCGACGTTCCGGAAGAGTTACGCGAGGGTGTCGACGAGTACCGTCGCCAACTGGTCGAGTCGATTTGCGAGACGGATGACGCCCTTATCGACATGTATTTAAACGACGAAGAGGTGGCCGACGAAGACCTGATTCGAGCACTGCACGCGGCCACCGCCCGGGGCGAGTTGATTCCGGTGGGCTGTGGATCGGCCACGGCGAATATGGGCGTTTCGGAGCTGCTGGATGCGCTAATCCAATACGTTCCGAATCCGTCAGAGACGAACGGCCACGTGGACGGCGGACTAAGCGCTCTGGTCTTTAAAACGATTGCCGACCCTTTCGTGGGGAAGCTGACGTACTTCCGGGTCTACGGAGGAGCGATCCGCAACGATTCGCACGTCTTCAACGCTACCCGGCAGCATGACGAGCACATCGGGCCGGTGCTGGTGGTACGAGGCAAGCACCAGGAAAATGTGGCTCAGATCGGCGAGGGCGACATCGGCGCGGTGGCGAAGTTGCACGACACCCACACCGGCGACACGCTAGCGTCCAAAGAGAAGCCCGTCCTGCTGGACGGCATCGCGTTTCCGGAGCCGTCGTTTTCGGCTTCGGTGATCGCGAAGACGAAGGCAGATCTGGACAAGCTGGGAGCCGCGCTCACCCGGATCGCGGAGGAGGACCCCACCCTGCACGTACACCGTGACGGCGAGTCGGGTGACACGATTTTGTCGGGGATCGGAGAAAGTCACCTGCAGATAACTGTGGAGCGGCTCAAGCGGAAGTTCGGAGTGGACATCGAGCTGGGCGAGCCGAAGGTGCCATACCGGGAAACGATTTCCGCCAGCGCCAAGGCGGAAGGACGTCACAAGAAACAGACGGGCGGCCGTGGCCAGTTCGGCGACGTGTGGGTCGCAGTTCGATCCCAATCCGGACGGTGGATACGAATTCGTCAACAAGATCGTGGGCGGCGCGGTGCCCAAGCAGTACATTCCCGCGGTTGACAAGGGAATTCAGGAGGCATTGGCACACGGCCCAGTGGCCGGGTATCCGGTGATCAACGTGCGCGCCACGCTGTACGACGGGAAGTATCACGACGTGGATTCGTCTGAAATGGCGTTCAAGATCGCGGGTTCGCTGGCCTTCAAGGAGGGCATGGCGAAGGCGAGTCCGGTACTGCTGGAACCGATTATGAACGTCGAGGTGCGAGTACCGGAGACGTACATGGGCGATATCATCGGGGACCTGAACTCGCGTCGCGCCAAAGTGCTGGGGATGGACCCGATAGGGAATGGGCTCCGGCGCGTGGTCGCGCACGCTCCGATGGCCGAGATGCTGCGCTACTCGACGGTGCTGCGATCGATCACGCAGGGGCGTGGCGATTTCACGATGGAGCTGCTTCACTACGAACCGGTGCCGCCGTACGAAGCGCAGAAGATCGCCGATGCCCACAGCCATCAGCAGGCCTCGTAGCTCCGGATCGTCATGGGCGACATCTTAAACGGCACTGCATCGTGGACCGATCCGACGCTTCTGGCGGCGCAGTGGTATCCGGACGACGCCACCAGCGCGGAGGATCGGCTGCGTTTCTACGCGTCCCGGTTCCCATTGGTCGAGGTCGACAGCACGTACTACAGTCTTCCGGCGGAGCGGACCTCGGTTTTGTGGGTCGAGCGCACACCGGACAACTTCACGTTCGATTTCAAGGCGTTTCGGCTGTTCACCGGACATCCCACGCCGCTGAAGTCGATACCCAAGGGGATCCGCGAGTCGCTCCCGAACGAGTTGAAGAAGAAGTCTCAGGTTTACTCGAAGGATCTTCCGGGTGAACTGGTGGACGAAATCTGGGACATGTACCGGCGGGGGCTGATGCCCGTACACAGCGCCGGCAAGCTCGGCGCGGTGTTCCTACAGTTCCCGAAATGGTTCTTTTTCGGCCGCGACAACCTGGAAAGTTTGAGCCGCGCGCGGGAGAAATTGCCGGACTACGATCTCGCGGTGGAGTTCCGCCAGCCCGGGTGGCTGAGCGACAAACACCGGGACGAGACCTTCAAATTCCTGCGGGAGCAGCGTATCGCGTACACCTCGGTGGACGAACCGCAGGGTACCCCGGCCAGCGTTCCACCGTTTGCCGAGGCTACCTCGGACCTGGCCGTCGTGCGGTTTCACGGGCGTCGGGTGGACACGTGGGATAAACGGGGCGTCGGTGTGGAGGAGCGCTTCAAGTACCTATACGATGAGTCGGAGCTCGCGGAGTGGGTACCCAAAATCGAGAGTCTGTCCAGGGAAACACGCGAGGTCCACGTGCTGATGAATAACTGCTACGCCGACTTCGGGGTTACCAACGCGAGTCAGCTGGCAAATCTGCTCCGCTCGCAGGGCGCGCCGGTCCGCGGACCCGACTCCTAAAGGATGCCGAACCGCGCGGTGATGACCGGGGACGCCCGGGCGGTCAAAGAGCTTGGCCGCGAAGCGGGGTTCGATCTGGTCCGCATCACGGCGGCCTCGCCGCTGCACGAGGAGCGGGCACGATACCTGGCGTGGCTGGAGCAGGGACGGCAGGCGGAAATGAAGTGGATGACAGCCGACCGGGCCGCGGTGTCGTCGACACCGGAGGCTGCTCTTACGGGCGCCAAGTCGGTGGTGTGTGTCGGTCTGTCGTACTGGGCAGGACACCGTGAACCGCCCGTGCCGGGAAGCGGCACAATCGCCCGCTACGCCTGGGGACGAGACTACCACGCGGTACTGGGCGACGGGTTGAAAAAATTGGCTGGACGCTTACGCGAGGCGATGGGCGGCGACCATAGATGGTACGTGGATACCGGTCCGGTTATGGACAAAGCACTGGCAGCGCGGTCGGGGCTGGGATGGTACGGAAAGAACACGAACATCCTCACGTCGGAGTTTGGATCGTACGTGCTGCTGGGTGAAATATTGACAACATTGGAACTTGCCCCGGATGCGCCGCTAGGGCGGGACTGCGGAGCGTGTCACCTGTGCTCCACCGCGTGCCCCACGGGAGCTCTCGGTCCGGACTACTCGATCGACGCCGGGAAGTGCATTTCGTACCTGACAATCGAACATCGCGGCGCGATCCCGTTGGAACTTCGGAGTGCCATCGGGTCATGGGTCTTCGGATGTGATATCTGTCAGGACGTGTGCCCGCCGACTATGCTGCCGCACCTGCGCACGAGCGCGGCGCGGCGAGAGTGGTCGCAAGAGGTTCGACGCGTACTTGCCGGTGAGACGATAGACGGTCCGTGGATTTCGGAACCCGAGCCGCGTGAACGAAGGACGGCAAACGCCGGACTGTTTGCGGACGGGATCCGGCAAGCATTCGATCTGCGACGTTGCTGCGCCTCACCCACTCCGAGTATCTCGAGGCATTTCGCGGCACCGCGATCAGGCGAGCAAAAGTATGGATGCTGCGGCGTAATGCCGCAATCGCTCTCGGCAATACCGGCACAGGGGGCGAAATACCCGATCTGGCGCTGGCATTGACCGGCGACGAGCACCCGATCGTGCGAGGGCATGCAGCCTGGGCCCTGGGACAAATCGCGCAGCGGGGCGTGGCAAGGCAGGCTCTGGAGGTGCTTCTCGGCGCCCTCGACGCGGAGAAGGATGACTGCGTGCGCGAGGAGATCGACCTGGCCATCGCCAGCGTGCCGGCAAGCGACGAGCAGAGTCTACTTGATAGCGCACATAGTTCTTGGCAAGAGTAGCGCTGAGTCTCACGACCCTCGGTCAAGTCAACGCCGGACGATTTGCAGGCGGCGCTCGTCCCCGGGAGTACTGGCTGACGTGGCTCTACACCGGCTGATGAGAGTGCGGGTCGACGCGGACCCAACTCGACCGCCCGCTCTTATCGACATCGCAGGGAGGAAACCGGACGCCGGTTTCGGCGGTGGTCCAGATTTCTCCACACTCCTCGCAGCGGTAGGTGCCGGCTGCCGGCACGAGCTCGCCCTTGTGATACCTCTGCTGTTCGCTCACAGCTCTTCTCCTTTCTGGCCGGACAGGCTGCCGCTGGTAAGCTGTTCGACCAGCGAGACGATTGTGGCCACTCCGACACCCGTGCCGCCTTTGGCCGTGTAGGGAAGGGACTCACTGACGAACGCGGTGCCGGCAATATCGATGTGGGCCCAGGGGACCTCACGCACGAAATCGGCAAGAAAGGCCGAGGCGGTCAGTGCCGAGGCATACCGCCCGCCGCTATTCTTGATATCGGCGAACACGCTATCCATCGCCTTGCGATATTCCGGATACAGCGGCATAGGCCAGACGCGTTCGAACCCACCGGCGGCGGCGTCCGCCACCTGAGTTACCCACGAGTGAGGCCGTCCCGCGCTCAGGCTGGCGGCCGCGCCGAGGGCGACAACGGCCCCTCCCGTCAGGGTGGCGAAATCAACCATGTGGGTGGCGCCGCAGCTCTCCGCATAGGCAAGCACGTCGGCGAGCACAAGTCGCCCTTCGGCGTCGGTATTATTTATTTCGATCGTCTCGCCGCTAAGCGCCGTCACGATGTCGCCGGGACGCATGGCGTTGTCGCCGGGCATGTTCTCAGTCGTGCCGACATACCCGGTGACAGAAATATCCTCGGGAGCGAGCCGCGCGATCGCGATCATACCGGCGACCACGGCGGCTCCTCCTCCCATATCACTCTTCATGGTTTCCATACCCTCGGCGGTCTTTAAAGACAGTCCTCCACTGTCAAAGGTGAGCCCTTTGCCGACCAGAGCCAGCTTTACGCCGGCGTCGGAAGACCCGTAGCGCAGGATGAGAAGACGGGGCGGCTGGCGGCTACCCGCGGCGACGGCCAGCAAAGTGCGCATGCCGAGCTCCTGCATACCGGCTTCGTCAACTACCTCCAGCTCGAGATTCAGGTCGCGCACCAGGTCAGCGGCACGCTCTGCAAAGAGTCTGGGCGTCAACTCGTTAGGCGGAAGATTTACCAGATCGCGCGCGATGTTGGCCGATTCTCCGACGATCTGGCCTCGACGGGCGGCGGCGGCGAGCTCGTCCGAAGGATGATCGCTGACAACGGTGACACTCTGGAGAGATTCGGGACGTGGGGCGCGTGTTTTCATAACGCCCGCGTCGTAGCTTCCTCGGACCGCCCCTTCGACCACTGCGCGGGTCGCCGCGGCGGCATCTTTGAATTCGGGCAGCAGGAACGCCAGTCTGGTCAGCCCTCGACTGCGAGCGAATCGCGATGACGCTTCGGCGGCGCGTAGCAGAACGACCATATCGCAGGCGTCGCGCTCCCCGACTCCCATGAGTAGTATGGTGCTTTGGTTCGATTCTCCACGCAGAATGGTGGGCTCGTAGAGGCCGGACTTCAGCTCGCCGGAAGCAGCAAGAGGAACCACGCGGTGGGCAGCCTCGTCGAAGAGGTAGGTACTTACCTCCTCGCCCTCGAACACAAACACGACGATTGTGGATGAGGCATCCACTTCGGTGAGGGATTGCTCGATTTGTACTTCCACGGTCACGTTTCTCTCCTCGTTGTTGCTTCATCAGGCACGAGACCGAGCTCGCGCCCCACTCGGGCAAATGCATCCAGTGCCGTCTCGAGATCTTGCCGGCTGTGCGTGGCGGTCACGATAGTTCGGACGCGTGACCTGGCCTCCGGCACGGTCGGATATCCGATGCCCTGGGCGAAGACGCCGGCGTCGAATAACCGGTTGCTGAGCTGCGCCGCCTTTTGTCCGTCACCGGCAATGACGGGCGTTATCGGGCTGGCGCTGTTACCGATATCGAGGCCGAGCTGTTTCAACCCGGCTTTGAAGAAGTGGGTGTTGTCCCACAGGCGCCGGATACGATCCGGCTCGGACTGCAGTACTTCGAGCGCGGCAATGCAGGCGGCGGCAACGGCCGGCGGATGGGAGGTGCTAAATAGGAACGGGCGGCCGCGCTGAATGAGCAATTCTCGAAGAGCACGGGTGGAAGCGACGTAGCCACCCAGAACGCCGATCGCCTTGGAAAGGGTACCCACCTGTACGTGCACCCGGCCGTGCAGGCCGAAGTGGTCGATCGTGCCGCGACCGTCGGCGCCAAACACGCCGCTAGCGTGCGCATCGTCCACATATACGATGGCGCCATAACGCTCACTGAGCTCGACGATATCGGGAAGGGGGGCGACGTCCCCATCCATGCTAAACACGCCGTCGGTGATGACCAGGCGCCTTCGTGCGGACTGCGTGGCCTGGAGCGCCGACTCCAGGGAACTCATATCGGCATGAGCCCAGATTTTGCGTTCGGCCCGTGTGAGCCGGATACCGTCGATAATGCTGGCGTGATTGAGCTCGTCGCTGAGAATCGCATCCCCGGCTTCGGCGAGGATGGGGATAATGCCGCTATTGCAGGTAAAGCCAGACTGGAACACCAACGCCGCCTCGGTGTGTTTGAAGGCAGCAAGCCGAGATTCGAGCTCTTCATGTAAGGACATGGTGCCTGCGATAGTTCGGACCGAGCCGCTCCCGACACCAAACTCGGTGGTTGCGTGCAGAGCCGCCTCGACCATTCGGGGGTGATTGGTAAGGCCGAGGTAGTTGTTCGACGAGAGATTGATGACCTCGCGGCCATCGAAAACAGCGCGAGCCCCCTGCGGACTTTCGAGTTGACGGGGGAGACGAAAACTGCCGGCGGCGCGCAGTTTGTTTACTTCATCTTCGGCAAACGCCATGACGTCCGGATTCATAGGGACCCCTTTACCTGTACTACGCGACGGAGTTTGAGGAATTGGGATACAGGACGACCTTACCGGAAGCGCCGGTGCGAACCAGCTCGAAGGCGTCGGCGAAGTCGCACAGTGGGAGCTCATGGGTAATAACGGTGGACAGGTCCATTCCGGCCTCTAAGAAACCTCGGGTCTGGAACCACGTTTCGAACATTCTCCGGCCGGAGATTCCCTGGACCGTCGCGCCCTTAAAAATCACCCCGTCGGCCAGGTCAACGGTGACCGGCCGGCTCGGTATGCCCAACAATGACATATAACCGCCGGAACGTAGAACGCTGAGACCCTGGGAGATTGCGATCGAGTTTCCGGACATCTCCAGAACGACATCCGCGCCATCGCCGTCGGTGGCGGCAAGCACGCTCCGGACGACGTCTTCAGCGTAGGGGTCGATTGATACATCGGAGCCGAGGGCGCCGGCCAGCGCGAGCCGGAAGGGACTGGGCTCGACCGTGATGACGCGCCGGGCACCCGCGGCCCTGGCGATCGGCACGGCGAACAGACCGATCGGTCCTGCTCCGAAGATCACCACGTTGGCGCCTGCTAGCGGAGCAGATAGGGCGGTGTGAACGGCATTGCCCATTGGTTCCTGGATGGTCGCAATACGAGGGGGAAACCGTGGGTCGGTCGGCCAGGCGTTCTTTTCCGGAATGGCGAGGTATTCGGCGAATGCCCCGTCGCGGTCGACTCCGATGATTTGCACGTTCCGGCAGATGTGTTGCAGGCCGTGCGTGCACTCGTAACATAGGCCGCAGGTAACGTGGCTCTCGACAGCGACGTAAGCGCCGAGTGAGATAGACCTGACTTCGGCACCCACGGCGACTATACGGCCGGCCGCTTCATGTCCGAGTACTAACGGGGGATGTACTCGACCCTGTGCCCAGTTGTCCCACTCGTAGATGTGCAGATCCGTTCCGCAGATCGAGGTCGCCAGAATCTGTACGAGTACGTCGCCTGGACCGATGGACGGCACCGGAACCAGTGCAATCTCGGCGCCTACCGAGGCGGACGATTTGACCAATGCCCGCATCTGGGTGGGAATCGACGTGGTGTTACTCAACATGGGGATACGTGATACAGCGAAAGCCGCCTTGCACTCAAACGAGGAAGCGGACCGACGCGGTGTGCCGGCCACTCTCATTCCACTATACGGGGCGGAGTGCCGGTGTATTTAACCGGCGTTCCACGCTGACACGAGGTGCTCGTTCAGGAATGGCGTGCCACGTGGATGGCGGGCAAGTTGCGGTACATCTCTTCGTAATCGAGCCCGTAGCCCAGGACGAACCCCTCGGGAACCGTGAAACCGATGTAGTCGATATTCACTTCGATCTTGCGAGCCGACGGCTTATTCAGGAGCGTGCAGAGACTCACCGACGCCGGGCGGTGACTGGCGAGGTGGCTCGACAGCCAGGAGGCGGTGAGGCCGGTATCGACGATGTCCTCCATGAGCAAGACGTGGGTGTCGGCGATGGGGAGGGAAATATCGCTGTGGAGACGCACTTCCCCGGTTGAGCCGGAACCCCGATACGAGGACGCTTGCAGGAAGTCGAGGCGGCAGGGGAGATCCAGCCTCTTCAAGAGGTCCATTGCGAAAAAACAGGCACCTTTCAGTACGACGATGACGGAGAGAGGAAGGATACCGCCGGCGTAATCGGCCCGAATCTCGGCGGCGAGGTCATCCAGCCGTGCCTCGATCTGCTGGGCGGTGATGATGGGTTCGGACAGTTCGAGCGGATCTGTCACTTAAACGACCACCTCGAAGAAAGTCTGGGCCATTTGAGCGGCGAGGCTGCTGGCGGACCAGGCACGCAGGATGTACTGGCCGGGATGAAGCGAGTCGGTGGGAACGGAAAACGAGAACGCGCCACGCGCGTTGGCCCGCGCGTTTCCGAGGACGATTGGGGCTCGACCGCCGGCGGCGGGATAGGCGATGAGCGTCAGGTGAAACTTGGGGATGAACTTCTTCCCCACGATAGCGAGGGTACCGTCGCCTTTACCAGCCAGGATGCTTACCTCGAGCGTCGCCCGAGATACCACGTGGTAGACGGCAAAAACGGCTAGAACACCCGTGACCCGAGCGACGACACGATAGTCTCCGGTGGCGGATGCGGGTACTGACAGTGTGGTGCGCAATCCCCCGTGGCGATCGGTAAAGCCCGTGGTGGACAGGGGGGCAAGCTTGCCCGACGGGGACCACAGAATCTCGACTGACGAGTTAGCGGGAAAGTGACCGCCGATGACCGTAATGGTTTCGTCGGCGGGCGGACCGGAATCGGGTTGAAGGGTGATGAACGGGCCGGCCGGAGGGACGAAGCGGGTGGGTCGGGGAGTGGGGGTCGCCCGGCGCGCGCGAACGACAACGGGAGTCACTGCAACCTGGAAGGTCACCTGCGAGGTAGGCGTGGGGCTGGGAAGAGGCGTCGGCGCAGGAGTTGGAACTGGAGCGGCCGAGACGGTGCAGCCGCCGAGGACCAGCAAGAGGGTGACAAGCAGGGCGCATTTTTGAATCCGGCCACCGGCCGACGGTCGCCGGCAGCTACGAAAAAGCGGCATCACCCACAAGGATATACTGCAGGTGTAGAAGCGACCGGGGCAACGATCGGCAGGCTTTCGGAGGCGAAAATGAAGCTGGCGACACGCATGGATCGGCTCGGCACCGAAACCGCTTTTGAAGTGTTGGCGCGCGCCCGCGAGCTGGAGGCGCAAGGGCGAGACATCATCCACCTGGAGATCGGCGAGCCCGATTTTGATACGCCTGCCAACGTGGTGGAGGCGGGGGCGAAGGCGCTCACGGCGGGGGCCACGCATTACACTCCGTCGGCTGGAATACCAGAGCTTCGGCAGGCAATCGCGGCCGATCAGTCGACTCGCAAGGGCTTACAGATCTCCGCGCCCAACGTGGTGATAACGCCGGGCGGAAAGCCCATCATGTTTTATGTGATGCTCGCGTTGCTGGAGGCCGGCGACGAGGCAATCTATCCCGATCCGGGGTTTCCCATCTACGAATCGATGGTGAACTTTTGCGGGGCAACGCGTGTGCCAATTGGATTCGTGGAGCGTGAGGGTCGATTTTACTGGGATGTCGACATGCTCATCGAGCGAGTGGGTCCGGCCACGAAGCTGATCGTGGTCAATACGCCGTCGAATCCAGTGGGCTGCACGATCAGCGACGAGGACCTGCATCGCATCGCCGAGGTGGCAGTTCAGTACGACGCCTTCGTGCTAAGCGACGAAATTTATTCACGCATTTTGTATGAGGGTACTTTTACAAGTCTGGCAACGCTCCCCGGCATGGCCGAACGGACGTGCATTCTCGACGGCTTCTCGAAGACCTACGCGATGACCGGATGGCGCCTCGGTTTCGGCATCATGCCGGAGGAGATGGCCCTGCAGGTGAGCCGACTGGCGACGAACTGTAATTCGTGTACGGCGGCATTCACCCAGCTGGCCGGCATAGAGGCGCTACAGGGACCGCAGGATTCCGTGGACGACATGGTGCGCGAGTTCAGAGCGCGCCGAGACATCGTGGTGGAGGGTTTGAACTCCATCGAGGGGATCCGTTGCAGCGTGCCGCAGGGCGCATTTTACGCCTTTGCCAATATCTCGGAGACCGGAATGCGCTCGAAGGAAGCGGCCGATCTGTTTCTGTACGAGGCCGGCGTGGCGGTGCTGTCCGGCACGTCGTTCGGGCAGAACGGTGAAGGGTACGTGCGCCTGTCGTACGCGAACTCGGTCGAAAACCTGGAGCGGGCGATCGAGCGCATACGGGCCACGATCGAGAGCCGGCGCGAGGTTGCGCCAACACGGGTGTAAAGACGGTGTCAGCGGGATAGGGAGCCGGCGTTGAGCGCGGTTGGCGCGGGTTGACCGTCCAGCGCGGCGATGACGTTTTCGGCGGCCATCGTCGCCATGCGAGTGCGCGTGGTCACGGTGGCCGACGCGATATGTGGCGTGAGCAGGACGTTATCGAGATGAAGCAGGCCGGGATGGACTTCCGGCTCTCGTTCGTAGACGTCGAGAGCCGCGCCCCGAATGGTTCCCGCCGCAAGCTCGCGGGCCAATGCCGCCTCGTCCAGGACCGGGCCTCGCGAGGTGTTAATGAGATACGCCGAGCGCTTCATCGAGCGTAGCTCTGCTTCTCCGATGAGGTGCGTCGTTTCAGGAGTGAGCGGGGTGTGCACCGAGACGAAGTCGCTCTCGGCCAGAAGGGTGGCAAGATTCACCTGGCGAGCCGGCAGGAGCTCGCGAGCCTGCTCGTCGGTGATCACGGGGTCGTAGTACAGAACGGTCATGTCGAAGCCGGAAGCGCGCCTCGCCACGGCTCTTCCGATCCGACCATAGCCGACCAGCCCGAGGGTTTTGTGGTGTACGTCTTCACCGAGCAGCATCATGATGCCCCAGCCGTGAAACTTGCCCGAGGTCAGGAAGGCATGCCCCTCGGCAGTGCGGCGGGCGATTCCCATCAGAAGCGCCCATGCGAAATCGGCTGTGGTCTCGGTGAGCACGCCAGGAGTGTTGGACACCAGGATACCGAGGTCGGTTGCAGCGTCAAGGTCAATGTTGTCGTACCCGACGGCGACGTTGGCGACGATTTTGAGCCGTCCCCGCCCGGCCTCGAGCACACGGCGGTCGATTTTGTCGGTGAGCAGCGTGACCAGGGCATCGTTCGAGCCGGCTTTTTCACGAAGCTCGCCGGCGGAGAGGGGCGTATCGTCCTCGTTGACCGAGACACTGACGTGTTGGCGAAGCAGCTCGATACCGGGCTCGGGAATGACCCGAGTTACGAAGGTGTCACGCGACATCGATCCATCTCCTTACCGTGTGCTGGTGGTTGGATAAGACTGCCGGGGATTTCCAGAATAGCAGTGCCACGTAGACGAATACGGACGAAGTACGGCATAATGACCGATAATGGCTTCTCGTGCACTTCGCAGGCGCGCCACCTATCGCGCCATTAACGGACACGCTAAATCGCAATCGCACCCGCTCTGGCGGGTTGCACTTGTCCTGTTTGTCGGCTTCATGATGCTGACTTCCGGGGCAAGCGCCGCGTCGATCTTCTTCTACGGCCAGAATCTGCCGTCGCTAAAGAATTTCAAGGCGCGCTTCGAGTTCCAGAATAGCTTGATCCGCGACAGTGAGGGCCACGTGCTCTACGACATGGCGGACCTGTCCTCGAAACGGGGCAAGCGAGTAGTCGAGCCGCTGGTTGCGCCGGGCCATCCGACGGCGTACTACCTGGCCCAACACGAGGACTGGCTGGTCGGGCGTGATAACGGCAAAGGCATACCCCGGATAATGCAGGATGCGACGATCGCAACCGAAGACGCGACGTTTTACAGCAATCCCGGTTTCGATCCCCTTTCGATCGTGCGTGCGGCATATCAGGATTTCACGCAGCACCATATCGTGTCGGGCGCGAGCACGATCACACAGCAGCTCGTGAAGGAGTACATGCTCCGTCCAGATCCCTCGTGGAGTCGTAAAGCGGAGGAGCTGGTGCTCGCCGGCGAGCTGACCCAGAAGTACCAGAAGACCAAGATTCTTTGGTACTACCTGAACAGCGTGCCGTATGGAAACCTGACGCGTGGGGCGCAGGCAGCCGCCCAAACGTACTTCAACAAGAACGTCTGGCAGCTGGATCTGCCCGAGGCGGCGCTGCTCGCCGGACTGCCGCAGGCACCGAGCATTTACAACCCGGTCGATAACCTGCCTGCGGCAAAGAACCGCATGCGGCAGGTGCTGCGTCTCATGTACATTCACGGTTACCTGGCGAACCCGCAGAAGTTGACGCAGGATCAGGTAATCGACAGTGTTATGAACTCGAAAGAGGTACGTTCCTGGAAGTTCGTACCTGCTCCCACGGTGAAAATCTTCCCGCATTTTGTGGAGTACGCGGTGAATGAGCTGGAGAACATTCCGCAGCTTAAGGGAAAAATCTACACCGGTCTGGACGTGTGGACCACGCTCAATCCGCAGCTGCAGGAAAAGGCGCAGCAGATCGTTCAAAACCAGATTGCAGGGCTGACGGACTACCACGTGACTGATGGGGCGCTGGTATCGATCGATCTTCGCAAGTCGTGCTACGGCTGCATCCTGGCGATGGTGGGAAGTGCCGATTACAAGAATGTTGCGATCAGCGGGCAGATCAACATGGCCACGTCGCCGCGCCAGCCGGGCTCGTCGTTCAAGCCATTCAACTACATCTACGCCTTCGAACATGGCCTTTCGCCCGCAACGACCGTGCTGGACGAGCCGGTGGCGATTCCGGACACGGGGAACCCGGCCGACGGTGGGTGGTACGAGCCCACGAACTACGATCACCTGTGGCATGGTACCGTGACGCTGCGAACGGCACTGCAAAACTCGCTGAATATACCGGCGGTAAAGGTGGAGCAGTACGACGCGTCGGTGGCGGGAAGCGTGCGTGCCTCGATCGGTCAGCAGGCAGTGAAGATGGGCATCAAGAGCCTGTTCCAGGACAACCCGAATTGCTGCGGTTGGGCAACGACTCTGGGAGGCATGGAGCGGGGCGTGCGGTTAATTGAAGAAACGTCGGCGTTCGGAGCGTTTGGCACGCTCGGCAACACGGTTCCTCCGGTCTCGATCGAACGCGTGTACGACCGGACAACGCACAAGCTGCTCTACGATGCGCAACGTGACGGCCCGAAGCCGGTTCAGGTGGTGCAGCCGCAATACGCCTACATCATGAACAACGTGCTCTCGGACAACGATTCGCGTTGTACGCCGGCGGTGTGCGAGTTCGGACTGGACAGCCCGCTCAACGTGGGACGGCCGGCGGCGGCGAAGACCGGTACGACCAACGGATTTACCGACAACTGGACCGTTGGGTATACGCCTGACGTGGTAACCGGGGTGTGGGTCGGGAATGCCGACAACACTCAAATGGTGGGTACGACGGGTATTACGGGAGCAGCCCCGATCTGGCACGATTTCATGCTGCAGGAGTTCAACATCTTGAAACTGCCGGTGAAGCCGTTCGTCCAGCCACCCGGCGTCGATGCCGGAACGACCTGCCGACTGCCTGGCGCGTATGCGTCGTACTCGACCATGGGGTACGACATATTCGCGGGCATCGTGCCGTACTGTGGAGTGGGAACGTATAACACCAGCCTTCCCGGTGCCGCAGAACGTAGAAACGACGCCATATCAGGCCCCGGCGACGACACAGGCGCCCTCCGTCGAGCAGCAGCCGGCACCACTTCCCACGGCGGTCCCGGTGCAACAGGCTCCGGTGCAACAGGCGCCGGAGCAACAGGTGCCGGTGCAACAGGCTCCGGCGCAGCCAACCGCCGTTCCGCAGGCTCCGGTCCAGCCCACTGCTGTGCCGCAAGCGCCGGCCCAGCCGACCGCTGTTCCACAGGCGCCGGCGCAACAGGTGGCCACCGCGGCCCCGGTGCAACCCACCACACCGTCCAATTCGGCTCCGGCCGGCGGCGTGCAGGGCGTGCAGCCGTCACCGTAACCGGAACGCTGCGGTTACATGCCGTGCGCGAGTCGCGAGGCGAGTGACGGAGGCAGACCGACTCGCAGGATGCGACGTTGTGTCTCGGCGATTTCGTACTCCACGCGCTGCAACGAATACGTGCCGGTTTCGGTATCGAGGATTCCGTAGGAAGCGAGCGGGTTACCGTCGCGGGGCTGGCCGACGCTGCCGGGATTGATGATCCGACGTGTGCCGTCGCGCAGATCGAGAGAACCCACGGCCGACACTTCACGCGCATTGCCTCTCGAGCCGTCCGCAGCACTTTTTTCGAAGATTCTCGGGACGTGGGTGTGGCCGACGAAGCACACGCTGTCATCGAAAAGCTGAAAATTGTCGACCGCCTGGCGGGGATACTCGAGATATTCCCAGACCGGATCACGGGGACTGGCGTGGGCCAGAAACATGCCGTCGAGCTGCGCGGTCGATGCAAGGTTATTGAGGAAGTCACGTGAGCCAGACACGAGCTCGTGGCTGGTCCATGCCAAGGCGGAAGCTGCTCCTGAGCTGAACACGGAGGTATCGATACGCCCGGTTGCACCGAGGTCGTGATTTCCCGCCAGGCACACCAGGCTGTCCAGGTGCCGAACAGTCTCGACGCACTCGTTTGGATCCGGACCGTAACCGACGAGATCTCCCAGACAGATCACATTGTCGAAGGGACGGGCGGCAGCCAGCACGGCTTCGAGCGCGACGTGGTTACCGTGGATATCGGAGATGATGAGGGTACGCACGGATTCTCCTCGAGAGCTCTGGACGAGCGAATGGTACGCACAAGTTTTGCATGCCGGGGTGTCGGTTGCGAGACTGTCTCGGAGGGAGTGCGGCTTCTCCGGTGAGGGGCGCGGTCTTCAAAACCGTTGTGGGGGGCGCTTTCGGCTTCCCAGGTGGGTTCGACTCCCATGCACTCCCGCCACTGTTTTCCCATTGCTTTAGCCAAAAATGCGGCTCCAGACTTCGTCGCAAAGCAGCCGGCCGATGGCTCGTAGCGGCTCCGCCGAGTAATTTATACATCATTGTCTACAACAAAGGGTGGGAAAATACGGGAGGCGGCGGACTGTCGAGACGGCTTTCGTGATCAGGAATCCTCAATGTTCGGGATCGTTAACAACTACGCTACTGTTACGTATCTCCTTCGTAACACCTACGGAAGTGGCCCTGTTCTGGAACCGTGCCGGTTCTGTGGAGTGTGCGCTTGATCGCGGCACTGCCCTCGCTGACCATGCCACCATCAAGTACGGCCGAAACGGATGAATTACCGCGTCGCTCCCGAAAGTAACGGCCGACCTGTTCCTGGCGCTTCGCGAATTTCAACATAGGGTGCGACCCGCCAGGCGTCGCCTGTCACCCGACGACGAAGCGTGGCTCTGCCGGTATCGCGCGGCGCTCAATCCGATCGACACCAAGGTCATCGCAAAGGACGACAATGACGTCGGACCACTTCGCGACTTACGGCATGGGGCAACGCTTGACGACTTCTTCGCACTAATTCCACGGGCCGCGATCGTTGACATCTGCCTCCTCTCTCGTCGTTTCCAGCGGGCGATTGGCCGCGCGTGGCTCTCCCGAAACGTAGCGTTTGATCCCCACGTCGGGGTAGGGAACATCGGAACCAGCCCGGACGTCGTAGTAGACGGGTGTCTGCTCGACCTGAAGACGCCGATACATCGACGGATGCATAGGCGGTGGCTCGATCAACTCCTGTTATACGCACTGGTGGGCGGCGATCGCGCGAAGGTTCAATACGTGGGATATCATATGCTGCGCCATGATCGGACGGTCTCCTGGCCGATCGAGGACTTCATGAAGCGAGTTGCGGGAAAGCAGGACGTCGATATCGAGCAATTGAGCAACGCTTTTTTCCGGGTCGCAGCCGATTCGAGTAGGGTCCCGCCCCATGAATGATGGGGGCGAGTCACCATGACCTTCTTCCCTCGCACGAGGGGCGATATTGGCCTGTGCCCAGTCACCTTCGAAGGCGTGCGTCGAGTGGTCAACCGGCTGACGGGCATTGTTGCATGACGGCGGCGGACACTCGCGGGGCGCACTCGAGCTCACCGACAAGAGTGATTCTCAGAAGCTCGGTGCTCTCTGAATCGCTGAAATCAGTCCGATGATTCCTGGACCTTCGTTGCGTAGTGCATGAGCCGTCATCGGATCTGCAAGGGCTGCAACTCGATTGAGCGACAGTCCCTGTCCGCTCACTAGATGCAGGAGGGAAGAGCGCGGCACGATATAGAACAGCCACTGCGAGAGATCGAGCGGATTATATTCTGGCCCTTCCCTGCAGGTTTCCAGCGCGAACACGTACCAATCGGCGTTGAGCTGAGGTATTTCATCCAAAACCCCAAGATCGGCGTTCCATGCTCGCTTCACTAGCGGTCCAAAGAATATTCGTGACGGTGCTTTTTGACTCCAGCCTTGGATATACCCGCTTGACTTGACTTCAATCTTCACGCCGTTGTGACGATGATCTACCGAATCCCAACCGATCCGCACGTCCATTGGAATGTCAAGGAGCAGCCCTACTAGCCACTCAGCAAACTCGCCTCGCAGCGCGTTGTCGCGTAGGTCGCCGGCGATCCATCGCCAAAATTTGACGATGCTACCCTCCGGAAGTTGCGTGTCATCGAGTTGAACGTGTTCTGTGCCGACGAGTCGTCGCACCGGGGCCGGCTCGATCATTGGATTGTGAGTCTCATGAGACTGACTTCGGACGACGCGCGTCGAAATCTGCTGACCTGGGAACTAGGTCGCCCTACCGGTGTCAAATTGGCATGTGGTTTTCTGTTGTTGTCTCGCGTCGAACACTATTCCCCCAGTGAGTGAATCGAGCGTAAGTCACAATCGAGAAACCGTCACGAGTCCGAAGCCTCTGTTTTGACAAGTCCATTCGCCCCCGATGCATGGCTCTAACCGCGCGTCCTCACAACCGACGCGGAACGTGGCCGGCCCGTTTGACATGCTGGACGCGCTCGGATATAGATAACTTCTGCCGAGCTACTCGCCGGACTTCAATCCGATCGAGCAGGCGTTCAGCAAGATCAAGGCATACCTGCGGCGTGTCGGGGTTCGGGCCAAAGAGGCCCTGGAAGCAGCGATCGGGACGGCCCTCAATCTCGTCACCAGAAGCGATGCCCTGGGCTACTTCCGTCACTATGGCTACTCAGGGCTAGCTCAATGATTCAGCCAACTGCTCTGGATGAGATGGAGAATAGCCTTAGCACCGTCGCTGAAGCGTGCGGCGTGTTGAGGATGACTACCCAGCCGCAGTTCGGGCGCGCGTCTCACTCCGCACGGGGTGCGCTGCGTCAACTTCGTTCACGACGCGGCGAACTATATCGGCCAGAAGATGACTTCGACCGCTCGCCTCGTTCGCTTTCAGAAACGCGTCCCAGGTGATGCGCTGCACCGCACGCATAGTCACGGTTCCATCCCCTGAAGCGATGAACAAGAGAGCATCGTCCTCCACCACAATGACCTTACACCGTTCACCGTCGTTCATCGCCTTCTCCTCTCGATTGCATCTCGCCGGGGCTTCCATCGGTGTCAAAAGGAGTCCAGTCCTTCATTATATTGCAGGATATATACCGGATTCCATTCGGACCGAACGCCGTCCGGTTCTGCGGGCGTGCCTCAGGTGTAGGGCAGGCTGACGCCGGTGGACGTCGATCGCGGTGCCTCTTTCACAGTGCGAACCGATTCCCACAGTCTCAGGTTTCCATCACCGGCGAAGTACGTGGGTAAACTCTTCCGACTTTGCCTGGCCAGCTAGCGCTGAGGGGCGCACAGTGTAGGCAGAAAGGAAGGAGGTCCATCACGGATTGGCACTCCGCCCGCGATTTTTCGCTGGGCGACATGAGCGGCGTGGCCACGGGCCGCGCAGTCAGACGAAACGTTCTTGAGGATAAAAGGAAGCATATTATGACCATCACACGGATCGCGCCTCTGCGAGCGAGCCTGACTATGCTCGCAATCCTACTCATCGGCCAGGGCGCACTCGCCTCTGGCGTCGGTGCCGCGCCGGCACGGCGACCCGCCCATGCCGCGAATGCAAAATCGGTCTCTCTCACGCTGGCGGACGTGCACCATGTCCTCGGTAACGCACTCTCGGCCTCGGCAGCGGGCTTCGGCCAGTCATACGTTTTTGGAGCATGTGCATCGCGGCCGCCTCTCACTCATTACAGCGCCACGTTCGTTGGGCCGGTCGGCACAAAGAGCGTTCTGAGTGCGCTCATCGATGTATACACGTACAAGAGCTCGTCCGGCGCTTCCTGCGGCGTGGCACACGCGATCGCGGAGGACAAGCTGATCGGGAACCTGAGCACGACTCTCGGTAAGGTGACTGTGATGCACGGGGTAGGCGAACAGGCATACATCGTGGATATCATCAGTCCGACGATCTCGCATGGGCTTCGTGTCCATAGCCTCGGCCTCAATTTTACGCGCGGCCTGTACTCCGCGGACATCATCGTCCAGTCGAACCAGTCGATCAAGGTCGCCGACATGGTGAAGCTCGGGACAATCGTGGACGGGCGCATGAAGCACACGCGCTAGAGAGCCGGTTCAGCACGGGAGCGGAGAGGCAGCAAGGGCCCATAGGATCGACTCGAAAGTTGAAATGCCGCCGGAGGCCGAGTGAAGCTTCGTCCTGCCGCCAGACAGATGGGTGGTGGAACGAAGTTTCGCCCTGCCCCCCGCTCTCCCACTACTGGAAAATGATGACGAGCGGCCGCCCGAGTAGGCGATCACGCAACTCTGTCCGAGTATGCGATTCGAGATGCTTGCGTGGACGCGGAGACGCGGGTCGCCGTGCGCTGCCTGGGGACGCCTGGCGGCGACACTGCTTTTATACCTCCCAATAACAAAGCGTTCGAGACGGGCATGCTGCTCTATGCTCACGACGGGATCGCCATGCTCCGAAGTCCCGGTCCGATTGGTGCTGAGAATATTGGCTTAGCGTGTCGAGACCGAGCCGCTATTGTGGCTGCAACGGAAGGCGGGTTTTGAAGTCGAAGGTCGAATGGGACAGGTACGGGTATCCACCGGATTTTGACCGGGTTGCTCGCTCCAATAAGGTCAAGCTGGGCAAAAGTCGAGCTGAGCGTGGACGCCTTCAGGATATGCGCCATGCGGCGTAACGGCACACACATATTCGCCTGCGAGACCCTCCCCAACGGGCCGCGTCGCCACTCAGCATCGGACGTTTGCAGTGAGCCGGTCCATTCGACAACTTTCTTGTCGATCCGGTGAAGGCGATGCGAGCGACCGGCGACTTACCTGGGTCGGCAAGGCGGCAGACTCGCGTACGCAAGCGTAGCCCTGGTTGCCAGAGCGGGGCTGGAGCCAGCTCATCCCGGTGGTTTAAAAGGGCAGCAGGAGAGACCACGGCGAGCGGGTAGGTGATGTCGACCTGGCCGTGTCGCCTCGCACGGGCCGTGTGTGAGTGCGTACTTGCGCTAACTATAATGCGGCGTACACGATCCGGTGCGAGGCAGTGTCTATGCGACGAACAGGTTCAGCAGACCGGCACTACATTCGGTCAGTCGTTCCGTCTCTGGCGGGATGGCGAACGTATGGCGGCGCCTGGATCAATCTGCTGGCGTTCGGCTTCGTGGCGCTGGCCGGAACCTGGGTCGTGCACCAGACCGAGTATGCCATCGTGTACGGGCGACGGTTTCAAGATGTCATGGCGACGACGCCTCATCGCTACTACATGGCACAGCTGGGCGTGTCGCTGGCAGCCGGTATGCTGGTGGCCGGCGCCGGAGCTCTGTTCGTTCTGGGACGACGACAACTCCGATTACACCGACTCCGACGACGCTTGCCGCAGCGGTATCAAGGACATGTCGCCGCTCGTTTGCCCTCCGTAGCGCCGCGATCGATCGCCGTCACTGCGGTCGTCCTGAGTACGGTCCAAACGTGCATCTATTTCGCTCAGGAAAACCTCGAGTCCCTGGCAGTCTCACCATCGCCGCCGGGCTTTCAGGTACTGCTTTCGCCGCAACACGTAACGGTCATACCGTTGCACTTGCTGCTGGGGCTGTGCGGTTCTCTGATTTTGTGGATGGTTTCCGGGTGCCTGCATCGTACCAACCGGGCAGCACACGTGGCTCGCGTCCTCCTGGCGCTGCTAGACAGTACATTCGGCCGGACGGCCCGGCACGTCGTGTGGGACTGGTATTTCCCCAGCCTGCGCCTGCGCGCCGGCTCCCTCGGTCTACGGTCGCCTCCCAGAAATGCCTCCCACGCTGCATGCTAACGCCATTCCGGGGCTCGATCTCTTCTGGTGCCGCAGAAGCCGGCACCGGTAGAGGACAGCTCTCGCGGACGGGGCGTGGCAAGCGCGGTGGCGCACACATGCGGCTGGACGCCGAGCTGCTCATGGACATTCTTGCCTCTAGTTAGCTTGAATCGCACCGCGACTTCGCAATCCAACGATGACAAAGTGGAGGACGCGGCCGATTACCTGCACACCTGCATTCGTTACCGCATTCACACCCTGGAAAAGGACTGACTGTGAAATACCGCATTCTCGTCGCCTGCTCACTCGCGATTGCCCTGGCCGGAGGTTTCGCCCATTCGGCACTCGCGCATGCCAGCCTCACCACAGCCAACATCAAGAATGGAGAAGTGTTTCACGTCAAGACGGCGCCAAAGACACTAACGGCCTATTTCGCCGAGAGTCTGGATCCCAATAAGAGTTGGGTGAACGTGTTCGAAGGCGTGGCGGATCACGGTCTGATCAACGAGAAGACGCACTCTATCGTCAACTACAAGAACCCGAAGGAGATGACCCTCAAGCTGCCGGCGCTGGCGCCAGACAAGTATTACTTCGTGTGGTATACCCATTCGGCCGAGGACGGTCATTACGCCTGCGGCATCGTGTACTTCAGCGTCGTTAAATAGAGGGATCGGGCCGTGAGCCGCGACGAGCGTCTCGTCAAGGCGCCCATCACGGGACGCGCGTAGACGCTTTCGTTGGCTCGCGGTCTCGATCGACCTCATGACACACTCTGACCGCCGCGTCATGCGGCGAATAGCGCTTTTCATCCTGTCGGTGGCGGCGTCTCTGCTGCCACTCTCGTCGCCAGGAATCGCGTCAGCGCATGCATTGTTCGAACGCTCTACACCCGTGCCTGACTCCGTGGTTCCAATTTCGCCCGCTCAGGTCCATATCTGGTTTAGCGAGGACCTCAGCAGCGCCTCAAAGATTCTTGTATGGGACCGATACCGGCACAATCGCTCGGCCGGAAATGCCGTCATCGTGCCTGGGCAGTCGAAGCAGCTTGAAATCGGGCTGTCCCATCTACAGCCGGGATCATATCTTGTACTGTGGACGTCGGTAAGTGCGGACGACGGACACATCTTGCACGGGTCGTTTGTCTTTAGCGTTAAGCACCGCGGCCCGCTTCCCTCCCTTGCAGGCGTCTCACTGAGCTCCGGGCAGCAGACGTTTCCGGATGCTGCAACTCTGACCGCTCTGCTGGCACATTGGATCGAGCTGCTGAGCTCGGTCGTCTGGGTGGGGGCCGTAGCGTTTCCCTTCTTTGTGCTCGCGGCCGTCTCCTCGCGGATCGACGCACGTCTCTTACGGGTTGAGCTTCGGCGACGCAATTTCCTGATCGCGGCGTCACTGGTATTCCTCCTGGCGTCGAGCTGTGTCGTGATAGGTACACAGTCGTACGCATTAGCCGGAAACGACTGGGGCAAGCTGTTTTCGGAGGCGCCCTGGTCAGCCGAATTTTCCGCGAATTACGGACGTCTCTGGATTTGCCGGCAGGTTCTTGTGCTGCTCACACTGATGGCGTTTCTATTTCATTTGCGTGTGTCGCACGACCGGCTGGAGTCTCGGTCCGACCGGGATACGGCTACCGGCCTCCTGCTCATATCCGGCGTCGTGTACCTCTACCTGTTCGCTGCCAGCGGCCACGCGGCATCTGCAGCAATCGGGACGGTACGTGGAGAAAACGTTGTCTCGGTGTCAGTCGTGGCGGACTGGTTACATTTTGTTTCAGATGCGCTTTGGTTCGGCGGCCAAATCTACCTGGTGGTAGCGCTAGTTCCTGCACTCGAATTGCGCCGCCGGATTGGCCCGATCGTGACATTCCTCGACGCACTCTCGCACTTCTCGCCCGTTGCCTACCTGAGCGTCGCGTTGTACGTCGTCTCCGGTCTGTTTTCGGCGAAGGTGCACGTACCGTCCTGGTACGCATTTTTCAACAGCATTTACGGTCGCACCCTCATTGTCAAGATTCTGCTGATCGGCCTCATGATGATTACCAGCTCGCTCGCGGTGTACGTCATCCGTCCTCTCATTCGACGCGGTCTGAATAAGGGTGTGGCGAGCACTGACGCTCGCTTCGTATCCACCGTACGGAGCTTGCTGCGGTGGCTGCGGGTGAATCCGGTGTTGGGAGCGGGTGTACTGCTCGCTACCTCGGTGATGTTCTACTATCCCGTTCCATTTGGGTTCGCACCGCCGCCCCCCGCGGGATACACACTATCGTCATCTGGGTTGACCGGAAGGCTTACCGTCACACCGGCTCATGCCGGCTCCAACCAGATGACAATCCTTCTTCGGCAGAGGAACGGCAAGCCGCTCAAACAAGCGGGCGTGCGTGTCCTCACGACGATGCTCGATATGACGATGGGTACTGGCGTCGCGGTCCTCGATCCGACCTCCAAGGCTGGGGTGTTTAGCGGGACGGTGGAACTCGGGATGGGTGGCCACTGGGGTTTGCTTTTCCTGGTCTACCTACCCAACGGCAGTTTCATCCGGCTTCCAGTGAAGATTCGCGTGAGCACATGAATGCCGCACGGGTTATAGGCACTTATACGACATTACTGGAGGCGTGATGTATTCTCTGCGCACCGGTGCCGCGCACTTGTTGAGCCGGCTACGGCGACCCAGACTGGCGGCCGGTCTCATCTTAATTGTCTGCATGGCTGCGTGTGGATCGAGTACCGATCCGCCAAGACTGCAAGGCGATGTGCTCCCGAGCGTCCCTGCGCCGCCGTTCGCGCTTCGCGACCAACTCGGAGAGACCGTCTCCCTGTCTGGTATGCGCGGGCATGTTGTAGCTCTCTCGTTTCTTTACACGCATTGCAAAACAGAGTGTCCGGTCATCGCCGGGAAGCTCCGAACGGTGTCGCGACAACTCGGGCCGAGAAGCGGCGGCCTGGTTGTGATCGCAATAAGCACTGACCCCTTCCACGATACCCGCCGTTCGGCGCAACGCTTCCTACGAGAATACGGAATGGCGGACCGATGGCATTTCCTGCTGGGACCAATGGGCCGGCTCATTCCGATTTGGGCAGAATATCACATCTACGCTGGTCCTTCGGATTCGGCGGGTCAGGTCAGGCATACCGCCGGCATATACCTAATTGATCGACAGAGCAAAGAGCGTGTCTACCTCGATGCTTCCAGTCCGCCCAGCGAAATTCTGACCGATGTACTCGCTCTGGAGCAGCGGACATGACGACATAACGCAGGAGAAGGTTCATGGCTCGGACTGGACCGGTCGACGGCCGGCTCTGAAGTTCCGACTGCATGCACGGCCAAACACTCGAGAATTGGACCACGTATTTTAGCGCCGCGCTGAGGAAACAGTAGTGGAACGGCCAACCACGTTCTGAGAAAAAGGGCATCCTATGGTGAGGGAAAGCTATGGAAGACGCGGCAGAAAGAGTTGGCCGCGAGCCTGGTACGCCCGTTTCCGTCTCCGTCCCGGGACGACCACTTCGGGATGAGAAGGTCGCCCTCCAGCGCATACAGCCTTCATCAACCGAGCGAGAACTTCTCTTTGATCGCCGCGTGTCAAGCGCAGGGCGGGCCCTTGATAAACTCGTGAGGCACGTGCGTATTGAATCGCACCGGCCTCATACGAGAACGATATAGGAGCATCCGGTGCGAATTACCTTCCTGGGACAGGCGGGACTGTTTATCGAGACCTCCCATGGCACTGTCCTGTGCGATCCCTGGTTCAATCCAGCATTTTTCGCCTCCTGGTTTCCGTTTCCGAGCAACGAAAATATCGATCTGGAGACGATTCGGAATCCGACCTATCTGTATGTATCGCACCTGCATCACGATCACTTCGATCCGAAATTCCTGGCGGAACACGTTTCGAAAGACGCCATTGTTCTGCTTCCCGAATACCCGTTGAACCACCTCGAACAGGAGCTCGAGAAGCTGGGCTTCCGGCACTTCATCCGCACGCGTGCGAACGTGGCGGAGGAACGCGACGGACTGCGGTTCATGATCGTGCCGCTGATCGCGCCGACCGATGGGCCCATCGGCGATTCAGGGCTGGCACTCGACGACGGGACGACGCGCATTTACAACCAGAACGACTCACGACCGGTCGATCTCGAACCACTTCAAGACTTCGCGCCGCTGGATGCGCATTTCCTGCAGTTCTCCGGCGCGATCTGGTTTCCCATGGTCTATAACTTCCATCCGAAGGTAAAGGACGCGCAGGGCCGAAAGAAGCGCCAGACGGAAATGGCGCGGGCGCTGAGATATGTCACGCAGGTGGGTGCTCACAATGTGTTCCCATCCGCCGGTCCGCCGTGTTTTCTGGACCGTGACCTCTTCAGTTTCAACGATATCGATCGTGACCCGGCTAATACGTTTCCAGACCAAACCGTGTTTCTCGAATACCTGCACCAGCACGGCGTAGATTCCGGCCACCTCGTCATACCGGGCAGCGTTATTTCACTCGAGGGCGGGCAGTGCGCGGTTGAACACCCGTTCCCGCAAGCAGAGGTTGACGCAATCTTTACCGAGAAGCTCCGGTACCTGGAGTCGTATCAGGCGAGACGCATGCCGGCAATCGAAGCGGAAAAGGCCGGCTGGCCGGTCGGCCAGGTAGACATCATCCCGACTTTGCAGGAGTGGTGGGAACCGCTACTCGAGCAGGCGGATCTGACCTGCGCCGGCGTCAACGGGCGAGTGCTGCTGGAAGCGGGCGACGTGCATGTGATCGTCGACTTTCTGGAACGGCGAGTGTATCAGCACGCCGGCGAGCAGTACCGCTACAGGTTTCACATCGATCGTCGCCTGGTGGAGTCGTGCATTTTGCGCCGAGAGGAGGATTGGGTCAATGAACTGTTCTTATCCTGCCGGTTCGAGGCTGAGCGCGATGGGCCGTACAACGAGTACGTCTACAATTTCTTCAAGGGACTGTCGACGGAGCGGCTTCAGTACGCCGAGGGCTACTACGCGGAGAAGTCGCCGGTACAGGGATTGTGGCGTTGCGGTGATTACCTGGTTCAGCAGCGCTGCCCGCATCTGAAAGCGGACCTGGAACGCTTCGCCGAGGTCGACGGCGATATCCTGACCTGCACCATGCACGGCTGGCAGTTCGAACTGTCTACCGGCCGCTGCCTCACATCGGACGATCGGCACCTGTATTCGAAGCGGGCACCTCTGGCGGACGAGGTGACGGCGACGGTTCCAGCCGGTGAATGAAACGATGTTGGCGTTGTGAGGCGAGCGGGTACCGGGGAGCCCAATGCGCAACTCTTGCTCGAATGCCACGGTGAGGGGTATGCAGGCTGACAATCGTGGAGTAACATGAGAACCAGGTGATCGTCGAGGGGGGATGGCGAGTGATGCACGACGCTCGTTCTGCTATGTGCTGCTTACGACAGCGCTGCTGCCTGCCAAAGCATCGGGTGAAATTTCGGCGTGGGGTTTCATACAGTGGGAGCGGCGCTTGATCACCCACAAGCCCGCACCGGATGCACAGGGGCGCGGACCATCGCCGATTCACTCCGCATTTAATGCCGGAGTGACGTTGCTTCATGCGGGTCGGGCGAGTTTACTGCTGCGGCACGGTACCGAGCCCATACTGGTGGTGGCGGCTTCAGTCGGGCTCGATTCGGAAATCATGTCGAATGTACGGGTGCCGGTCGGACACGGCATCGCGGGTCTGGTGGTGGAACGCGGCGTTGCGTTGTTCGGCTCCAAGGGAGACCAAACTTTCATGAGCGCGCCGGTACTAACCGAACACGGCGTTGAAGGTGTTTTCAACCTGACGGATCGTACTGGGGGACGCCAGTACACGGCGGACGATATCGACTCGGCAAGCGCGGTCGCCACTCACATCGGTCATCTGATCCAGTACCTTCGGCTGGCGGCGCACGACATGGTCTCCGGGCTGCCGAACCGACGAGCGTTTGAGGAGATTCTGGAACGAGAGATCGCGCTCAGCAGGCGCACTGGGAGCGGCTTCGGCGTCGTATTTATCGACCTGGACAATTTGAAGCACGTCAACGACACGCGCGGACATGCCAAGGGCGATGAAGTGATTAGAAACGTGGGCACCGCCTTGCAGCGCGTTCTCAGACCGTATGACTTCGCGGGTCGCTACGGCGGCGACGAATTCGCAGTGCTTCTGTCGGGCTCGACGGAATCGGACGGCGGGATCGTCTCCCGTATCGTGGCGGCGATCGCCACGATGTCGGAGTCACTCCAGATTCCTATCGCTGTCAGCGTTGGAGTTGCGCGGTGTCCGGTGGACGGCACGAACGCGAAAGAACTCGTGGCGCTGGCCGACGAACGCATGTATGAGGACAAGCGAACGAAGCGGACTGCCCGGAACGGCCGCCCGGGACGAGACCCTCATACAGCTCCGGGTACCTCCTCGCACGCCAACTGAAGGAACCTGTCCACGGCTCGGCGTTCCTCTTCGGTGCAACTGGTATCGGACAACAACAGCCGTAGTGCGTCGACCGTCTGTTCGCCCACCCACTCGACGTGCGAGCTGAAACCCATGCCGGGATAGCGAGCGCACATCAGTCGAAGGTACTCGCTTACTCGTTGGTGCGTGTCCAGCGATCGTGTACCCTCGATCGCGCAAAGCCGTCCGATATTCATCAGTGTCCTCCGGTGTGGTGTTCGTTAAATTGCGCCAGCATCACCGGGGAGGCAGAACGTGAGACAGGCTCACACCAGAATACGGATCACATCGGGGGGTGTCAAACAGTTTCGGACCGGTTGCGCTGCGGTGTTGACGCGTGATACAACCGTACTTCGTGCATCTCGACATTTTCCCGAGCAAAGAAGTCTCATTGACGTTACCCGCCGTGCGTTGGGCGAAGCACCTGCTTTTTCTGGCAGTGCTTCTGACCTCCGCAATTCCGTCCGTGGCGACGCCCAGCGTGGCGCGCGCTCAGATCCAGCAGTCACACACCATCACCTGGGATTCGCACAGTCTTCTCATCGACGGGAAACGAGTGCTGCTCTACGGGGGTGAATTCCATTACTGGAGGCTTCCTTCACCCACGCTCTGGACGGATCGTCTCGAAAAAATGAAGGCAGCCGGTCTAAACGCGGTGTCGATTTACTTCGACTGGGCGTACCATTCGTCCGCGCCCGGCCGGTACGACTTCACGGGCGTACGCGATGTCGATAAACTTCTGAGTATTGCCGACTCGCTCGGTCTCTACGTTATCGCACGAGTGGGCCCGTACATGAACGGCGAGGCGGACGCGGGCGGGCTTCCCGGCTGGCTGCTGCGCCAACCGCTGTACCCGCGTAACCAGAGCTGGAACGGGACGACGGCAGTTCCGGTATTCTCGCCGCTCTACGAGCAATACGCGAAAGAGTGGTACGCGCATATCCTACCGATCGTCGCTCGCCACCAGGTGACGAACGGCGGATCGGTCGTACTTGTACAGATCGAGAACGAGTACAGCCAGGACCAGGGTGTGCCGCAATACATGCAGGATCTCTACAGTACGGCGCGGGCGGAAGGCATCACGGTGCCGATCTTCCATAACGACTACTGGTTCAAAGGGGACTGGAGCAAAGTGGTCGACCTCTATGCGTTTGACAGCTATCCATATGGCTTTAGCTGCTGCCATCAGTGGTGGGACACTCACTTCCAGGGCATCGATACCTGGGAAGACACGCTGAGGAACAAACTGGGCATTACCACGCCAATGTTCGCATCCGAATTGCAGGGAGGGGCGTTCGATCCATGGGGCGGTAATGGGTACGACGCGATCGCTAAAACACTGAACGACGATTGGTTAACGGCCCTGGACGAGTCCGCCCTAGCACAGGGAACGACACTGCATGAGTACCTACATGTTCGTCGGCGGGACGAATTGGGGGTACATGAGTGAGCCGGGAGTGTACACGTCATATGACTACGGAGCGCCGATCTCCGAGTCGGGCGCGCTGCGGCCGGCATACTACGCGGCGCACCGGCTCGGCCTGTTTTTGCAGTCATTTGGCCCGCAGCTGGCCGGGGCCAGCGCCGCGCCGACGGTCGCTCAGGCGACGAATCCCCAGGTCGTGCTTCATACGCGCACCGACCCGCAGTCGGGTGAAGAGTTTCTCTTTTTGAGGCACGGCGACGCGGGACCAAGCGTGACTACGAAGCTTTCACTGGCATTGGGAGCCAGCCGCGTTACCATCCCCCAGCAGGCAAATACGGGCATCACGCTTCCCGGACACGGCGCTGCCCTACTGCTGGCCAACGCCACGATCGGTCCGTTGCATCTCAATTACTCAACGTCGCAAGTGCTGACCGATACCCAGACAGCGCTCGGACCGTATCTCGTTCTGTACGGCCCAGCAGGCACGGCGGGGGAAACCGATTTCGCCACGACCGACCCTTCCATCACCATCGAGCACAATGCGGACGTTCGCGTTACGCGGTCCAGCGGCGAGCTGCGGCTGAACTACCTGCACACGGAGGAGCCGCGTACCGTGGTGATCGACACGGCGAACGGTCCGCTTCGGATTCTGATAACGACGGCCGGCCGAGCCTCGTACTATTGGGTGCAAAACAACCTGATCGTGTCGGGCCCGGACCTGGTCACCACTTCACCGGCCGGCATGGTGTTGAGGACGTCGCAGGGACGTGGCGCGCGAGTGTACGGCGCGCCGGCGGGCCAGTCCCTCGATATTGACGGATCGGTGAGCGCTGCGCCCGATCCGCAGATGGGCACCACGCTACTTGGCACGCTGACCGGAGCGCCCACGCTCGCCCTCCCAGCGCTTGCTACCTGGAAATTTGCTCCGGAAAACGCGCCGATCGATCCGGCCCTCGACGACAGCTCATGGGTCGCCGCAAATCACACCAGCACGACAAACCCGAATGTGCCCGCAACGTCGAACCTGCTGGCCGATGACTATGGCTTTCACTATGGTTTCGTGTGGTATCGCGGGCACTTCACCGCAACCGGCGCGGAGACCTCGGTCGATGTAATGGCGCGGCAGAAGTACAGTGTGTATCTCAATGGGTCGCTTCTGGGCACCGCCGACGAGTCGTTGGCAGATCCGCCCCACGCCTATGCCGAGATGCGATCGTTTCCCATCCTTCCGGACCAACTGCGACCGGGAGCGGATAACGTCATCGCGGTGCTCACCGAAAGCCTCGGGCATGACGAGGGGTGGACCGCCGGCCAACTGGCGCAGAGTCCGCAGGGTATTATTTCCGCGGCGGTTTCGTCCAACGTGCCAATTCGCTGGCTGCTGCAGGGCGATCTCGGGGGCGAGTCTCCGCCCGATACGACGCGCGGCGTGATGAATGCGAGCGGTCTGCAGGGTGAGCGACTGGGCTGGTACGCGCCTGGTTTCGACGACTCGTCGTGGCAGACCGTGACTATGCCGGACAATTGGGTCGCCCGTTCGGTCTCGGCCCCGGTCGGCTGGTATCGAACTCATTTCACGCTGAACGAGCCGCAGCACGACCAATCGCCGGTTGGAATCGAGATTCCGCACGCCAGCGACGTGGCCACGATCTGGGTGAACGGCTGGCTGATGGGCCGGTATTGGGAGCAAAAGGGGCCGCAGCACGTTTTCTACGTCCCGGACGGAGTGTTGAATCCCCGCGGGGATAACGTGGTGGCCATCGCGGTGTGGAGCACCGGTGCGTCAGGCGGACTTCCGGCCGCGCCATCCCTCGTCCAGTACCCTTCGTTGTCGTATCACACGCTGAGTGCGGCGCCTCAAGCGGGCGCAACGTCAGACGGGTACTGGCATACCGACGGCAACCGAATCGTGGATGCAGAGGACCGGCCAATCAGGATCGCGGCGGTCAATTGGTTCGGAATGGAGAATCGCTACTATGTGCCGGCCGGTCTGGAAACCCAGCCGCTGGACGCGATTATGGCAAAGGTGGCGGCGTTGGGGTTCAACGCCATTCGGCTTCCGTTCTCGAACCAGCTAGTGGAGACGAACCCGGTAGTGTCGGATCATCTGACGGCCAATCCGGGGCTGCAAGGGCTTCATGCACTCGACATAATGGACCGGATAGTGGCGTCCGCGGGCGCACACGGTTTGCGGATCATCCTCGACAACGGGCGGTCGAGTGTGGGCACGCAGCCACAGCAGAACGGCTTGTGGTACACGTCAAGCTATCCCGAATCAGCGTGGCTGAACGACTGGCGAACGCTGGTCACGCGCTACGCAGGCAATCCAACGGTTGTGGGCGTCGACGTGCGAAACGAACCGCACACCGCGCCGCCCGGCCCGTGGTCCGTGAACACCTACTTGCATCAGGGCGCGACCTGGGGACCGTACAACGGGATCGAAAATCGCGCGACCGATTGGCGTCTGGCGGCGGAGAGAGCGGGGAACGCGGTCCTCGCCCTCAATCCCCATCTGCTGATTTTTGTGGAGGGAATTCAGCAGTATCCGAATCCTGCCTGGCAGGATGGTATCGAAAGCTATTGGTGGGGAGGGATTTTATATCCGGCGAAGTTATACCCGGTGGCGCTCGATGTCCCGCATCAACTCGTATACTCTCCCCATGAATACGGGCCTATCAAGTGGCAGATGCCGTTTTTTGGCGCGAGCATGACCTACAAGAGCTTATCGGCAGTGTGGGATAGTCACTGGGGATTTCTAGAAAAGCCCTCAGCCGGCACGGAAGAGACGCCGATATTCATCGGAGAATTTGGGACGTGCGGCCCGCAGGCGGGATGCGTCGAAGACACGGCGGCGGGTAGTCAGGGGCTCTGGTTCACGTACTGGATGCGCTACTTAAAAGAACATCCGGAAATCGGTTGGTCTTTCTGGGCGCTCAACGGAACCAGCCACCAGGGTGATCCGACCCACGGTTACGTGCTGAAGTCGGACTGGACCAACGTTGCCGCGGCGCGCCTGGTGAATTCGCTACGAGATATCGAGATCGCCTCGCCTCCGGCACACTGACGGCTTCGCTCAGCGAGCGGGGGACTCGACTCCTCGAAGATGATTACAGCGAACTACCGTTCCGTCATGGCCGACCACGAGCGCGACCACATCGAGCCGCACGTCGCGATCGGTTATTTTCTCGCGTTCCATATAGTGCAGCGCGGCACGCTCGAACAGTGCGTACCGCCTGGCGGATATGGATTCTTCGGGTGAACCGAAGGCGCTCGACCGGCGACACTTGACTTCGACGAAGACGAGCTGACCACCGTCGTAGGCGACCACATCGAGCTCGCCGCCGCGAAAGCGCACGTTGCGATCGACGATCGTAAAGCCCTGCCGGGTGAGGAACCCGACGGCCCAGGCCTCGCCGAATGCGCCTAAGGTTCCCGGCATTGCAGGTAGTGCGCGACGGGAGCAAAACTGCGCCGGTGGAGTGGTGATGGCCCCAACGTTTCCAGGGCACGCCGGTGCTGGGCCGTGCCGTATCCTTTGTGCGCGCCGAAACCGTAGCCCGGGTATCGCATGTCGGCGAACCGCATCCAGCGGTCGCGCACGACTTTGGCGACCACGGACGCCGCGGCGATCGAGAGGCAGATGGAGTCGCCGTGAGTGATGGCTACCTGAGGGAGCTCGCACTCGGGCAAATGGAAATGGTCGACCAGGACAGAATGCGGTGACGATGGGAGGCGCCGGACGGCCCTACACAACGCTGCGCGGTTTGCGCTTCCGAGTCCGTCACGGTCAACCGCCTGGTGGGTGGCCCAGCCAATCGCCACGCCGGCGCCCGAATCGACGATCGCTCGAAATGCCGCCTCGCGTTCGGAGGGGGACAGGCCCTTGGAATCGGCCACGCATTCCAGAGTGCGAAGCAGGCCTCGGCGCCCGAGCGGAAGTACAACCGCGGCGGCCACCAGCGGGCCGGCCCAGCTTCCGCGTCCGACCTCATCCACGCCGGCCACGGACATGAGCCCGGCACGCAGCTGCCGGCGCTCGTACAGGAGGTGCGGGCGCACAGGGACACCGGGCCGTACTTTCATGTCTGGAGTGTACCCGCGATCGAGGGCACGGCGGTTCGGCTCTGTAGGGAAAAGGGCGCCAGGTCTAGTAGCGCTTTTCCTTCACCCGGGTCGCCTTGCCAACTCGGTCGCGCAAATAGTAAAGACGGGCACGGCGAACGTCGCCGCGGCGGACGACCTCAATCTTATCGACTCGCGGAGAGTGAATCAGGAACGTACGCTCGACGCCGATACCGTGGGCCAGCCGCCGCACGGTTACATTCTTGTCCGGACCGCTGCGGGCAACCTTGATAACGGTGCCCTCATATACCTGAATACGCTCTCGATTACCCTCTACAACGCGGGCATGGACGCGCACCGTGTCACCCGGAAATATATCCGGAACCGATTCTTTAAGCTGTTGTTGCCGAATACTTTCCAGAATCATGCCCATTTTGCTACCTCCGAACAGAACGAAGAGGCGCCCAGCGCCTCAACTGAAGTTATATCGAATGCGAATTGTCTATCCGGAGTGTATCATGCCCGTGAATACGTAAAAAAGTAGAATTGTCAACTTCCAATAGTTTGCCGAAAAATCCGCGCAGATGATAGATTGAGCACGGAGAGGGGTGCCGATTGTCTCCCCGAATGTCAACTTCAGAGAGCCGTCCGAAAAGCGGCGTTGCGTTGGCCGGAACGATCGGTGGATACGTTGCGCTCTGCATCGTGGTTGGTCTCGGGGTTGGCCTGGTCCTCGATCGAATTCTTCATACCGCGCCGTTATTCCTGATAGCTGGGGTAGTTCTGGGGTTCATCTCGAGCTTTTACCTGGTATACAGACTGGCAATGGGAGAGACAACTTCATGACGCGATCAATCGCGCCGATGTTGAACAAGTTTGGCCGGGTGAATCCCATCGTGCCGGCAGTGGTGGCGGTGGCAGGCTGGTGCGTGTACGTCGCCGGAAATCGGGCAGTGGGGGGCGGAGTCGCGATTGGAGCGGGGCTGTCACTGGTCAACGGATTGATCCTGTCGAAGCGCGTCGAGTATGCCGCCACGACGGCGAGCGTGGCCCAGGCGCTAATGGTGATGCAGGTGGGCTTGCTGCTGACTTTTACAATCATCGGCATCGCAACGGTGGTGCTGATTCATTTCTCGTTGCCGCTGACCATCGGCTGTGCCTGTGGATTTGTCGTAGCGCAGCTGGGCATCCTGGCAGCTTTTTACTGGTCTCATGCACGGACTATGCCGCCGCTTGACCCAAAACCAACTCCTGAGGGGAATCCGCTATGAATCCGCTGACGGGCCTTCTCGGCGTGGCCCTCCCTATTGGCGACCACTGGGAGGTAGGGCTGTTTGGTCAATCGAAAACCGGAGTATGGAATCTCCATCTAGACACCGTGCTGTTGACGCTTCTGGTGGTCGGCATTCTGTTGTTATTGGGTCTCTACATTCGAACGCACATCACTTCGGGGCCGCCCGGGCGGCTGCAGAACGCGGTGGAAAGTGTCATCCAATTCCTGAATAACATCATCGAGGAGAACCTGGGCCGCAACTCCGGGCGCATCGCCTCGATAGCGCTTACTCTCTTCTTTTTCATCTGGATATCGAACCTGCTTGGCCTGATTCCGGTTCCGGTCTATCTGCATTCCCCCACGTCGGACGTGAATGCGACTTTTGCGCTCGCGCTTCTGGTGTTTTTCTTGCTTCACGCCAAGTTCCTGGGCACAAGCGGACTGAACGCGTACAAGGGACATTACTGGACGCATGTCACCGGGGGCAATCCCCTCTTTATACCGCTCAAGTTGCTGCTCAATCTGGTGTCCGTGATTTTGAACGTGGTGAACGAGCTATCTCGCCCGCTCACGCTTTCTTTTCGTCTCTTCGGCAACATTCTGGCAGGCGAAGTGCTGCTTATCGTCTGGGCATACCTTCTCTCACCGTCCTTCGGCGCGCCGATCACGGCCATCTGGAACACGGTTTTCGTGGCGTACGGCATATTCGTAGGGTCGATTCAGGCATTTATCTTTACGGTACTCACGGTTGCCTACATGGCGATTGCAAGTGAGCCCGCACACGACCACTAAGGGAGGAAGAAGTTGAACGATTTAGTATTCATGGCGGCATCCTTGACGGCGGCAGGTGCAACCCAGGCAGCAGGTGCGTATGTCGGGGCCGGTCTGATGATCGGCGGCGGCGCGATCGGCGCGGGTGTGGGCGACGGGCTCGTGACGTCGCAGCTGGTGGCCGGCCTGGCGAGACAGCCGGAAGCACGCGGACTGCTCACAACCTGGATGTTCATCGGTGTCGGCCTGATCGAAGCGTACGCGGTTATCGCTCTGGTGTTCGGACTGGTTATTCTGTTCGGAAAGCCGTAAGAGATCATGCTTGGGCCGGTCAGCATCAGCATTCCAACGCTGGTCGTCGAACTCGTCATTTTTCTGTTTACCGTGTGGATCATGCAGACGTTGGTCTTCGAGCCGGTTCGTAAAGCGCGAGAGGAACGCGAGCGAGCGGTGCAAGAGGGCCTGGCAGCTACGAACACGAGTCAGGAAGAGGCACAGCGCGGGGCGGAAGAGGTGCAACGCGTGTATGCCGAGGCTCGGCGACGTGCGCAGGCGGAAGTGGACGCGGCGACGGCGCAAGGCAATCGAGTCCGCGAGGAGCAGGTGGCCAATGCCACGGAGGAGTTCCGGCGGCTGCTGGATGCGGCTCGAGCCGACATCGCGCGAGAGCGCGAGACAGCGGCGGAGTCTCTACGCGGCCGTATTGTGGACCTATCCGTACTGGCGGCATCGCGTGCAACCGGTTACACCTACGATTCACCGGAAGCGCGCGAATTAGCCGCTGCCGTGGTAGAGCGAGAAGGGTTGAGGTAGATCATGCTACTCGGGGCGACGCTTCTCTCGGACAACTACATCGTGTGGTGGATAGCGCAGATTGTAGCGCTGGTCCTTATCGTGTTCCTGGTTTTACGATGGCGTCCCGGCTTTTTAGGGGGACGGACCATCGGCCAGACCGTGACGACTTCCCTGGACACGCGTGCCGAACAAATAAAGGAACAACTCGAGGCCGCGGAAAAGAATCGCCAGGAAGCGGCGAAGATCCGAGAACAATCGCAGCGCGACGTGGAACAGGCGCGGACCGAGGCCGAAGACATCGTGCGGCGTGCTCAGACGACCAGCACGGCTATCCAGCGCGACATCGAAACTCGCGCACGTGAAGAGTATGCGCGCATCGTGGGACAGGCGAAGAATGAGATCGAGTACGAGCGCCGGCAGGCAGAGCTGGCGCTGCGTCGACGAGCGGCGGATATCGTGATTGACGGTGCGGAACAGATCGTGGAGCGCAATCACAATGCCGACGCCGATCAACGCCTCATCCTCGATTCGCTGTCGCAGCTCGGAAACGGACGGCCCGAATGAGACCATCGACCAGCGCTCGCCGGTACGCGCACGCGGCATTCGAGGTAGCTCAGGCCGAGGGTGATGCCGCCGGCTGGCTGGCGGATTTACAGACGGCAACCAATGCGGTAACCGAGCCATCGGCCGCTTCATTTTTCAGGGATCCGAACGCGTCGACCGATGAGAAGATTCAAACGCTGAAGCAGATCATGCCGAGCGTGCGCCCGCAGGTGATGAACCTGGCAATGCTGCTGGTTACCCGGCACCGGCTGGCACTCATGCCCGGTATTACGGAGGATTTCGAGCGACTGGAGCACGAGGCCCGGGGTGTTACGGAAGCCGACATAACGGTAGCCCGTCCGATGGGCGACGGCGAGGCGCGGGACATTGGCCAGCGTCTGGGGCGCGTGACCGGGGGGCGGCAGGTGAACTTACGAGTTCATGTTGACCCGTCTATTCTGGGCGGCATCATCATCCAGATCGGAGATCGACTATTTGACTCGAGCGTGCGCGGCCGCCTCGAAAGACTGCGCCAGGAAATCGCCGTTTAGAGGGCCGGGGAGCCAGGCGAGACTCGTTCACGACAACCGAAGCAGGAGATAGATATGGCTGTAGGTGCGGATCAGATCGAACAGATCATTCGCGACTCCATCAAGAATTTTGGAACGGCGCAAACCGAGACCAACGTCGGTACCGTGATCGACGTGGGGGACGGTATCGCCCACGTGTACGGGCTTCAAGCCGCACTGGCCAACGAGCTCGTCGAGTTTTCGGGAATCATCGATCCCACCACGGGCCAGCCGGTGCTCGGCATTGCGTCGAACCTGGCCGAAGACACGGTGGGTGTCGTGGTCATGGGTCCGTACGAGGACATTACCGAAGGCACGCAGGTCCGGACGACGGGACGCATCGTCGAGGTTCCGGTTGGTGACGCTTTATTAGGTAGGGTCGTCGACACGCTCGGCCGCCCCATCGACGGCAAGGGCGATCTGAACACCACCGAGACCCGACCCGTGGAGCGAATCGCGCCAGGTGTTGTGGACCGATCGCCGGTCGACACGCCGGTACAAACCGGTATCAAGGCTATCGACTCGATGATTCCGATCGGGCGCGGCCAGAGGGAGCTGATCCTTGGCGACCGCCAGACCGGAAAGACGGCCATTGCGATTGACACGATCATCAATCAGAAGGGCCAGAACCTGCTGTGTGTCTATGTGGCCATCGGACAGAAGGACTCGAAGGTCGCGGCGGTAGCAGCCACGCTGGAGGCTGCCGGCGCGATGGAGTGGACGACGATCATCAACGCTCCGGCGAGTGTCTCCGCGGCGTTGCAGTGGATGGCGCCCTATGCCGGCTGCGCGATCGGCGAGTACTGGATGGATAACGGCAAGGATGTGCTCGTGGTCTACGACGACCTGTCGAAGCACGCCTGGGCATATCGTCAGGTGTCATTGCTTTTGCGCCGCCCACCGGGACGCGAGGCATACCCTGGAGACGTGTTCTATCTTCACTCGCGCCTGTTGGAGCGTGCCGCGAAAATGAACGACGAGCTGGGCGGAGGTTCGTTAACCGCACTGCCGATCATCGAAACGCAGGCCGGCGACGTATCGGCCTATATTCCTACCAACGTCATCTCGATTACGGACGGACAGATCTATCTGGAGTCGGATCTGTTCTATGCCGGTATTCGCCCAGCGATAAGCACCGGATTGTCGGTGTCACGTGTGGGGGGTGCAGCTCAGACGAAGGCCATCAATTCGGTATCGAAAGGGCTGCGCACCGACCTGGCGCAGTACCGCGATCTGGCGGCTTTCGCGCAGTTTGGCTCTGATCTGGACCCACAAACGAGAGCGCGACTGGAACGCGGCCAACGTGCGACCGAGGTGCTGAAGCAGCCGGAGAACGAACCGCTGACGCTGGCACAGGAGGTCATGATCCTTTACGCCCTGAACAACGGCTACCTGGACGATGTGCCGGTGAACCGAGTCGGCGAGTTCGAGGGGCAGTTCGAGCAGTTCATGGACGCCAGCCACTCCGATGTTTCCGAGAGCATCGCGAGCGAGCGCAAGATCACTCCGGAGATCGAAGCACAGCTGAAGGACGCCATCGGCGAATTCAAGAAATCGACACAGTTTGAGTAATTCCGGACTACGGGGCGTTGACCGGGTCGACGCGAGAGTGAAGGACGGCAATGGCATCGCAGCGTGAGATAAAGCGGCGCATACGAAGTATCAAGAATACGGCGCAGATCACGAAGGCCATGCAAATGGTTGCTGCCTCACGCATGCGCCGGGCCCAGCAACGGGTCGAAGACACGCGCCCGTACGCCCAGCATATCCGTGCGATCGTCGCGGACATCGCGAAGAAATCGGGCGCCAGCGATCATCCACTTCTGACCAAGCGCGACGGTAACCGAGCCGAGATCGTGGTCATGACTCCGGACCGAGGCCTGGCGGGCTCGCTCGTGGTCAATATGAACCGTGAAGCGGTGCGGCTGACGGATCGACTAGGCGGTGACGTGCGGGTGGTGGCAGTGGGGCGGAAGGGTCGGGATTTCGCGCTTCGGATGCGCTGGAATCTGGTGGCGGAGTTCACCGGAATCGGCGATCATCCGGAGGCGTCGGCGGTCGGTCCGGTTGCCCAGCAGATCTTTGAGGATTTTGAGAACGGGACGGTTGACTCGGTACACCTGGTATACAGTGAGTTCGTCAGTACGCTTCGACAGACTCCCAAATCCGTTCAGCTCTTGCCGGTTATCGCTCCCGAGGGTGAGAAGTCGGACGAGCCCGAACTCGGTGGACCGTGGGACTACGAACCGGACAATCCGCAGGTGGTGCTGTCGGCGCTGCTGCCCCGCTACGTGGAGTTCACTTTGTATCAGGCATTGTTGGAGACAAAGGCCAGCGAGCACAGCTCGCGCATGGTGGCGATGAGCAATGCCACAGACAACGCGAACGAACTGGCAAAGGACCTCACCTTGCTCGCCAACAAGGCGCGACAGGCGGAGATCACGAAAGAAATCGCAGAGATTAGCGGCGCAGCCGAGGCCTTGAGAACCGGCTGACGAGAAAGCATGCGGACCGATTGCCGGCACCGGCAGTACGGTTCACGTCATTAGAAAGCAGAGGACGCGATGGTACAGGCACCGGAGAAAATAGGTGGGAGTCAGGACGGCGTACGAGAAACCATGGGTCGGATCGTCCAGATAACCGGCCCAGTGATCGACGTTGAATTTGAAGAGGGACAGGCA
This sequence comes from uncultured Chloroflexia bacterium, assembly GCA_963737125.1. Taxonomy (GTDB): domain Bacteria; phylum Chloroflexota; class UBA5177; order UBA5177; family UBA5177; genus JANWJD01. Next base: position 1,906,947 of record CAVTRL010000001.1, read on the forward strand.
CCCGATATCTTTTACGCGCTCGAGGTTGAGGGCACCGGCCGCGAACTGCCGGTGGTGCTGGAAGTCGAACAATCACTCGGCAACAACTGGGTGCGCACGGTGTCGATGTCGCCGACCGAGGGGCTGGCCAGAGGCATGGTAGTTCGTAACACCGGCCAACCGATTCAGGTGCCGGTGGGCGAGAAAACGCTCGGGCGAGTCTTCAATGTGACGGGTCATCCGGTCGACAATCGCGGCGAGGTGGGCACCGACCTGCGATTGCCGATTCACCGCGTCCCTCCCGCTTTTCAGGACCTGGTCACGACGCCAGAGATTCTTGAAACTGGCATCAAGGTCATCGACCTGGTCGCTCCGTTCGCCCGGGGCGGGAAAGTCGGCGTTTTCGGAGGCGCCGGTACGGGGAAGACCGTCATCATCCAGGAACTGATTCGGAGTGTCGCTCAGGAACACGGCGGTTTTTCGGTATTTGCCGGAGTGGGCGAGCGGACCCGTGAAGGGAACGATCTCTGGATAGAAATGCAGGAATCCGGGGTTATCGATAAGACGGCCTTCGTGTTCGGTCAGATGAACGAGCCGCCCGGAGCGCGAATGCGGGTGGCCCTGAGCGGACTCACCATGGCGGAGTATTTCCGCGACGAAGAGGGTCGTGACGTTCTTCTCTTCATCGACAACATTTTCCGCTTCGCCCAGGCGGCGTCCGAAGTATCGGTATTGTTGGGCCGGATGCCATCGGCGGTGGGTTATCAGCCGACGCTGGGCACGGACATGGGTGAACTTGAAGAGCGAATTACATCTACCAAGAAGGGTTCGGTAACGTCCTTCCAGGCGGTGTACGTGCCGGCCGATGATTACACCGACCCGGCTCCGGCCACTGTGTTCGCGCATCTCGACTCGACACTCGCGCTGGATCGCGCCATCGTCGAGCGCGGCATCTACCCGGCCATCGACCCGCTGTCGTCCACGTCGAACATACTGGACCCGAAGATCGTGGGCCAGGATCACTACGACGCGGCGCGAGGAGTGCAACGCGTGCTTCAACGCTATCGAGAACTGCAGGACATCATCGCGATCCTGGGCATCGACGAGCTGTCGGAGGACGATCGATTGACAGTCTCGCGCGCCCGTAAGATCGAGCGTTTCCTTTCGCAGCCGTTTTTCGTGGGCGAGCGGTTCATCGGCATTGCCGGGCAGTACGTACAGATTGCCGAGACGGTACGCGGGTTCAAAGAGATCCTCGACGGCAAATGCGACGACATCCCGGAAAGCGCGTTCATGTACAAGGGTGGCATCGACCAGGTGCGCGAGGCCGCGGAGAAAGACTCCTAGGGAGGCAGACGAGTGGCACCCATTAGACTCGAAGTCGTAACACCAGAGCGCATGGTGCTACAAGAGGACGCGGACATCGTGGTAGCGCGCGGCGCGGAAGGCGATATCGGCATCCTGCACGGTCACGAACCGCTTATTACTCCCCTGGCAACGGGAGAGCTGATGTACCGCGTCGGCGGAGAGGAAAATCACCTGGCAATTGCCGGCGGCTTCCTGGAGGTTCGCCCGGACAAAGTTGTGGTGTTGGCCGATGTCGCGGAGCGGTCGGAGGAAATTGACCGCGAACGAGCTGAGAAGGCGCGGGAGCAGGCCGAAGCGGCGCTCCAGGAAAATAGGGGAACCCAATTAGAAGCAGAAGCGGCAGCCAGCCTCCAGAAGGCGTTACTGCGCCTCAGGGTGGCGCAACAGCGCCGCCACCGCGAGCGTCCCGGACCTCGGACGGAGGCCTGATCTGCCCAAACAAATAGGGATCGACCTCGGCACGGCGAATGTCCTGGTGTACGTGCGAGGTCGCGGAATCGTGCTGAACGAGCCGTCGGTGGTGGCGGTCACCGACGACAACAGGATCGTGGCCGTCGGTGACGAGGCGCGTCAAATGCTGGGCAAGGCGCCGGCCAGCCTCACAGTGGTACGTCCCATGCGGGACGGCGTCATCGCGGACTACGTTCGGACCGAGGGGATGCTGAGGTATTTCATCCGCCGAGTCTGCGGAAACGTTTCGATGTTTCGTCCAGAGGTAATGATCTGCATACCGGCCGGGATTACCAGTGTGGAAAAGCGGGCAGTGCACGACGCCGCGGTGCAAGCGGGCGCAAAGCGTGCGTTTCTTATAGAGGAACCAATTGCGGCCGCCATCGGCGCCAACGTACCCATCGCCGGGCCTATTGGGAACATGATCGTCGACATCGGCGGCGGAACGACCGAGATCGCGGTCATCAGTCTGAACGACATTGTCGTGTTTCGCACGGTTCGCATGGGTGGCATGAAAATCGACGAAGTGATTGCCAATCACATACGCCGACGATACGGTCTTATGATAGGAGAGGCTACGGCCGAAGAGGTGAAGATCCAGGTCGGCAGCGCCCTTCCCATGGAGGACCAGCTGACGATGGAGGTACGGGGCCGCGATCAGGTGACGGGACTCCCGAAGTCGATACCGGTAAGCACCAATGAAATCGTGGAGGCAATTGCGGACCCGCTCACGGCGATTGTCGACGCCGTACGTGCGGTCCTGGAGGAGACGCCGCCGGAGTTGGCATCCGACATCATGGACCGCGGCATGGTGATGACGGGCGGCGGCTCGCTGCTGCGCAATATCGACCAACTATTGACCAAAGTGACCGAAGTACCGTGCCATGTGGCTGAGTTTCCACTGTACTGCGTAGCGGTTGGTACGGGGAAGGCGCTGGAAAACTACCACATCATGAAGCGTCACCTCGCGTAGGAGGAAGCCTGGACGGGATCGAGGCACGTTACTCGAGCGTGGCTTCCGTCTCCGGACCGCGGGTGATGAACCTTTTCGTGCGGCGCTCCAGGGTGACACGCGGCAACAGCACGCGGTGTCCGCAGGTATCGCAGCGGAGCCCAATATCTGCTCCGAGCCGGACGACGTGCCAGGTCCGGCTTCCGCAGGGATGTGGCTTACGCAGCTCGAGTACATCTCCGAGTCGATAAGCGACGACCTGCATGGCGTTTTATCTCGAATACGGGCGAAACTCACGGCTTCGACGGCCGGCCACTCGGGATGCGACGTCGGCAAAGTCGCGGCCATCGGACGCGTAGATTATATCCCGAGAGACGGCAACGACGGCATTGTCGCCGCTGCTGTTCGAGCCCCGCCGGAAGGCACTCGCCGCGTCTCCTCCCTGGGCGCCGATTCCAGGCATCAAGAGGAGCAGGTCTTCACTGAGGGCACGCACGGCGGTTAGCGCCTCGGGTTGCGTGGCTCCGACGACGAGCCCGAGGCTCGCGGTACAGGTCTGCGCGGCAGCCGACTCGGCGAGGTGAAGGTAGAGCGGTTTGCCTCGCACCGCCAGGTCCTGAAACGTACCCGCGCCCGGGTTAGACGTCCGGCATAGGGCGAACACACCCTTGCCCGACCACGAGGTAAACGGATCCAAAGCGTCCCAGCCGAGGTACGGATTTACCGTCACGGCATCGAACTTGAGCGAATTGAAAACCGCATCAGCATACGCGCCCGCAGAGCTCGCGATATCGCCTCGCTTAGCATCGGCGATAACCGGTACCTCGGGCGGCACGTGATCGCGGACGGTGCGCAGCGCTTGCCACCCTTCCGGGCCGAGAGCCTCGAAAAAGGCGAAATTAATCTTGAAGGAGCAGGCATAGGGCGCCGTGCTGTCAATGATCGCGTGGCAAAACTCGATCAGGCCGTCGACGGTGGGAGCGAGATGCGCAGGTAGACTCTGCAGTGAAGGATCGATTCCCACGCAGAGCCAGGTGTCGACGAGGCGTGCACGGGCTCGAAGTCTGGAGGCGAACGAAAAAATTTGGTCTATCATAGCGAGTTCATGTATTCTCAAGCTAGTGATCGAACGATCATAGGTTCAACGCACGAGCGACGGCTAACAAGGCGTTACGGAGTAGGTTGACAAAAGTCCTGTTATATGTAACGATAGAGGTTCGCCGCCGCACTTAAGCACTTGTCCGTGGGCAAGTGCTGTTTGTCCGTTGATCGGGTTTATTGACTGTCTCGTCCCTCCAAGGAGTCTGAATGGCTGTACAAGTCTCCGATGATCCACGCGTCTCGTTCGCACGATTTGGCGAAGTTCTTCCGCTGCCCAATCTTATCCAGATGCAACTGGACTCATTTCGCTGGTTCCAGCAAGAGGGTATCCGTGAACTCTTTCAAGAAATATCCCCTATAACGGACTTCGCAGGCAAGATGTCGCTCGAGTTCATCGTACCGGATGCGCCGTTCGGCAAGCCGAAGTATAACGAAGCCGACTGCCGGCTGCGCGACATGACGTATTCCGCTCCACTCGCGGTGAAAGCCCGGCTGGTCAAGAAAGTCACCGCCGAGGGCGAGCCCCTGGGGGAAATCACCGAGCAAGAAGTTTTCATGGGCGATTTTCCGCTCATGACCGATCAGGGCACGTTCATCATCAACGGCGCGGAACGCGTCGTGGTGAGCCAGCTGGTCCGATCTCCCGGCGTGTACTTCACGGCCGAGGAAGATCCTTCGACCGGGCGCGCGCTGTGGGGAGCGAAGCTTATCCCGAACAGGGGAGCGTGGCTCGAGTTTGAGACCAGCAACCGTGACATTCTGACCGTCAAGGTGGATCGCAAGCGGAAAATTCCCGTGACGACTCTGCTGCGAGCAGTCGGCTACGGCACGGATGAGGAACTGGCCGACTTGCTGGCAGAGGTCGATAGCAGCTCCGATCACCGGTATCTGCAGAGCACGCTCGACCGCGACCCCACCCACTCGCAAGAGGAGGGTCTGGTCGAGATGTACAAGAAGCTTCGCCCGGGCGATCCGCCGACACTGGAGAATGCGCGAAGTCTGATCAATTCTCTGTTCTTCAACGACCGCCGCTACAGCCTGAACCGGGTTGGACGCTACAAGCTGAACAAGCGTTTGGGCGTGCACGAGGAGACCGGCCTGCAGATCCTTACCAAAGAGGATCTGGGCGGCATCGTCAAAGAGATGATCCGCTCGAACGTTGGGGGCGGCCACCGCGACGACATCGATCATCTCGGAAATCGCCGTGTGCGCGCGGTGGGTGAGCTGCTTCAGAACCAGTTCCGCATCGGGCTGCTGCGCATGGAGCGCGTCGTCAAAGAGCGCATGACGATTCAGGACGTGGAATCGGCCAAGCCGAACGCGCTGATAAACATTCGTCCGGTGGTCGCCGCGATGAAAGAGTTCTTTGGCGGCAGCCAGCTCTCGCAGTTCATGGACCAGACGAACCCGTTGTCGGAGCTGACGCACAAGCGTCGATTGAGCGCGCTCGGCCCGGGCGGCCTCAGCCGTGAACGCGCGGGATTCGACGTCCGCGACGTTCACCACTCCCATTACGGTCGAATCTGTCCGATCGAGACGCCTGAAGGACCGAACATCGGCCTGATGGTGTCGCTGGCGACATACGCTCGGACCAATGCTTACGGATTCATCGAGACGCCCTATCGACGGGTGTATAACACACTGCCACCGAACTCTCCGCATTTGATTAACCGCACACTGCGGCGCACCGTGGCGGACTCGGCCGGCGAAATCATCGGCCGTGAAGGCGACCGTGTGGACGACAGCTTGCTACAGAAGTTGCAAGCGTCGGAAATCGACGCGGTGCCGGTACGGTCGTTTGCGTCCGTGGACATCGTCTATCTCACAGCGGACGAAGAGGAGGAGTTCGCGATCGCGCAGGCGAACGCCGTGCTGACCGATAACGACGAATTCGCCGAAGAGCGAGTATCCGTCCGAATCGGCGAGGGCTTCGAAATGGAACCTCCGATGCGCGTGAGTTACATGGACGTGTCGCCGCGGCAGCTGGTCAGTGTGGCGACCGCACTGATTCCATTTCTCGAGCACGACGACGCCAACCGGGCGCTGATGGGCTCGAACATGCAGCGGCAGGCGGTGCCGTTGCTTCGACCGGAGTCGCCGTATGTGGGCACCGGAACCGAGCGGCGGGCCGCGTACGATTCGGGCCAGCTCGTGCTATCCAGGATCCAGGGCACGGTGACGCAGCGTGACGGGCCGCGAGATCGTCGTCACGGGTGACAATGACGGCGAGACGGCGCACTACCCGCTTCGTAAGTTCGTGCGGTCCAATCAGGGCACGACCATCAACCAGCGCCCGATCGTCACGAAGGGACAACGCGTCGTCAACGGGGACGTACTGGCAGACAGCTCCTCGACCGATCAAGGCGAGCTGGCCCTCGGGCAGAACTTCCTGGTGGCGTTCATGCTCTGGGAAGGCGGCAACTACGAAGACGCGATCCTGATCAGCGAGACGCTGCTGATGGACGACAAGTTCACGTCGATCCACATGGAAAAGCACGAAGTGGACGCCCGAGACACCAAGCTCGGCCCGGAGGAGATCACCCGCGACATTCCGAACGTGGGTGAAGAAGGGCTGAAGAACCTGGACGAGCGAGGGATCGTCTATCTCGGCGCCGAGGTCGAGCCGGGCGATATTCTGGTCGGCAAGATCACGCCCAAGGGCGAGACGGAGCTGACCGCCGAAGAGCGACTCTTGCGCGCGATCTTCGGTGAGAAGGCTCGTGAGGTAAAGGACACGTCGCTGCGCGTTCCGCAGGGAGAGCGCGGCAAGGTCGTGGACGTCAAAGTATTCAGCCGAGAGGCGAGCGACGAGCTACAGCCGGGCGTGAACCAGCTGGTGCGCGTCAGCATCGCGCAGAAGCGCAAGATCTCGGAGGGCGACAAGATCGCGGGTCGTCACGGCAACAAGGGCGTGATTTCACGCATCGTTCCTCAGGAAGACATGCCGTTTCTCCCGGATGGAACTCCGGTGGAGATGATCCTCAATCCGCTGGGCGTGCCTTCCCGCATGAACATCGGACAGGTGCTCGAAACGCATCTGGGATGGGCGGCGGCCGATCTGGGATACAAGGTCGCGACGCCGGTCTTCAATGGCGCGACGGAGCAGCAGATCGTCGACGAACTGGAAAAGGCGCACCTGCCGGCAAACGGCAAGATGCTTCTCTTCGACGGCCGCACCGGCGATTCGTTCGACCAGGAAGTGACGGTCGGGCAGATCTACATGCTGAAGCTGGCGCATCTGGTGGAGGACAAGATCCACGCACGATCGACCGGTCCGTACTCGCTCGTTACACAGCAACCGCTGGGTGGTAAGGCGCAGTTCGGCGGCCAGCGCTTCGGCGAGATGGAAGTCTGGGCGCTCGAGGCATACGGCGCCGCGCACATCCTGCAGGAGCTGCTGACGGTCAAGTCCGACGACGTCATCGGTCGCGTGAAGACCTATGAGGCGATCGTCAAAGGGGAGAGCATTCTGGAGCCCGGCGTGCCCGAGTCATTCAAGGTGCTCGTGAAGGAACTGCAGAGCCTCGCTCTTTCCGTGGAGGTCCTGAACGAGGACGAGGAAGAAGTGCACTTTGCGGACGAGGCGGGGCTGGACCAGATTCCGAGTCTGGACGTCAACATCACCGGCTTTGAGAAGGGCGATTAGAAGAAAACGACCGAAGTCAGCACGGGTTGAGGGGACAAAAGCGCCCCTCTCCGTGCAACGCTCGATCGAGGTTCCGTTTCGGAGGAAACATTGTTAGAAGTAAACGACTTTAACGCGATCCGCATCAGCCTGGCATCGCCCGAGCAGATTCGCGGGTGGTCGTACGGCGAGGTCACGAAGCCGGAGACGATCAACTACCGCACGCTCAAGCCGGAGAAGGATGGGCTTTTCTGCGAGCGCATTTTCGGTCCTACCAAGGACTGGGAGTGCTATTGCGGCAAGTACAAGCGTGTTCGGTACAAGGGAATCATCTGCGACAAGTGCGGCGTGGAAGTGGCCCGCGAGAAGGTGCGCCGCGAGCGCATGGGCCACATCGAACTTGCCTCGCCGGTCAGCCACATCTGGTATTTCAAGGGCACGCCCAGCCGGCTCGGGCTGCTGCTCGACGTATCTCCGCGCAACCTCGAGCGCATTCTGTACTTCGCTCTGTACATCGTCACACGAGTCCACGAGGACGAGAAGAGGCGGGCGCTGGACAAGGCGCGAGCCGACGAAGCCGAGAAGATTCAGGCCATCGAAGGCGGCGTGAGCGAACGCGGCGAGGAGCTGGCCGCCACGATGCAGGAAGCGGAGATGCGCCGCGCGCAGGAACTGCAGGAGCTCGAAGAGCGCCGCACGCTGTCCGTGAACGAAGTGATGGCAAGTGGCATCGGTCTCGAACAGGCAAACGAGAGGTCGAGGAAATCGAGGCGCAGTACGCGCAAGAGCGCGATCACCTGCTGACGCGACACACCGAAGAGCAGGAAACTGAGCAAGCGCTGGCGGATGCGGAGCTGCAGCAGGGTCGAGTCGGCATCGACGATCAGATCGAAGCAGTACGCCTGGATACGCAGAAGCGGATCGAGGAGATCGAGTCGCTCAAGTTGATGGCGCTTCTGAACGAGATGCAGTACCGGGATCTCAAAGAGAAGTACGGGTACCTGTTCGAGGCCGGCATGGGCGCCGAGGCAATCCGCGACATCATTCTGCAGGTCGACCTCGACGACCTGGCAGTGGAGCTCCGGAATGAGATCCGTAATTCCAGCCAGTCGAGCCAGCGCCGTAAGAAGGCGACCAAGCGGCTTCGCGTCGTCGAATCATTCCGCAAGTCGAATCAGCAGCCGGAGTGGATGATCCTGACGGTATTGCCGGTGATTCCGCCGAACTCTGCGCCCATGGTGCAGCTCGACGGCGGACGTTTCGCCACCAGCGATCTCAACGATCTCTACCGCCGCGTTATCAACCGCAACAATCGGCTGAAGCGGCTGATCGAGCTCGGGGCGCCGGAAATCATCATGCGCAACGAGAAGCGGATGTTGCAGGAAGCGACGGATGCGCTGATCGACAACGGTCGTCGTGGTCGCGCGGTGAACGGCTCCGGCAATCACAAACTCAAGAGCCTCTCGGACATGCTCAAAGGCAAGCAAGGACGATTCCGCCAGAACCTGCTCGGCAAGCGCGTCGACTACTCGGGTCGCTCGGTCATCGTGGTCGGTCCGGACCTGAAGCTGAACCAGTGCGGACTTCCGAAGAAGATGGCGCTGGAGCTCTTCAAGCCGTTCGTCATGCGCAAGCTGGTGGAACGCAACTTCGCCCACAACATCAAGAGCGCGAAGCGGATCGTCGAGCGGGTACGGCCCGAGGTCTGGGACGTGCTGGAGGAGGTCATCAAGGACCATCCGGTCCTTCTGAACCGCGCTCCGACGCTGCACCGACTCGGAATCCAGGCGTTTGACGCCGTCCTGGTCGAGGGAAGCGCCATCCAGATCCATCCGCTGGTGTGTACGGCGTTCAATGCCGACTTCGACGGCGACCAGATGGCGGTCCACGTGCCGCTGTCGCGGGCGGCGCAGAACGAGGCGCGGACGCGCATGATGAGCTCGCGCAACCTGCTGTCGCCGGCCAGCGGCGAGCCGATCGTGAATCCGACCAAGGACATGGTGCTCGGGTGCTACTACCTGACGGCCTTGAAAGAAGGGGCCAAGGGCGAGGGCATGGTCTTCTCAACCTTTGACGAGGCGCTGCAGGCGCTGGAGCTGGGCCGCGTGTCGCTTCACGCCAAGATCTACGTCGGCATCCCGCAGCACTTGCTCGACAATGAAGAGATCGAGATCAGCGCGGGGCTCATCGATCGAGATGACCTGGTGCTGTTACCGAACAGCACGAAGGCGTACGCGCTGGAGACCACGGTGGGCCGCATCGTCTTCAACGAGGCGCTGCCGGACGCCATACCTTATAGGAACGAAATCCAGGACAAGGGCTCGCTGCGAGACGTGGTGGCCGAGGTCTACGCGCTGTACGGCCAGGAGAAGACCGCCGAGGTGGCGGACGAGATCAAGCGACTCGGATTCCACTACGCGACGCATTCCGGCATCACGATGAGCGTCGCCGACATCACGATTCCCACGTCGAAGCCGGCAATCCTGGCTCTGGCGGAGGACGAGGTCCTGCGCGTTCAGGAGCAGTACGAAGAAGGACTGATCACCGAGGAAGAGCGGTACCGCAAGGCGGTCGACGTGTGGACTCAGGCCAGCCAGGAAGTCGAGGAGGCGGTGACCACGTCACTCGACCCGCACGGTCCGATCTACATGATGTCGGTGTCGGGCGCGGCGAAGGGTGGGTTCACGCAGGTGCGCCAGATCGCCGGCATGCGCGGCCTGATGGCCGACCCATCCGGCAAGATCATCGACCTGCCGATCCTTTCGAACTTCCGCGAGGGACTGACGGTGCTCGAGTACTTCATCTCGACCCACGGCGCTCGCAAGGGGCTCGCGGATACGGCACTGCGCACCGCCGAGTCCGGGTACCTGACGCGGCGGCTCATCGACGTGGCTCAGGACGTCATCATCCGCGAGGAGGACTGCGGCACGACCAGCGGGTTGACGCTGCGCGACAAGTCACAAGCCGACGGCATCATCGAGCCGATTGCACCGGCGAGCGATCGGCCGGTACAGTGCGGCACCGTTCTACGATCCGGAGACCGGCACCCTGGTCCTGGATGCGAACGTGCCAGTTGACCAGGAAGCCGCGAACGAGATCAGCGCCGCGCATGGAGAAGGACCCGACGGCCACGTTCATCGTGCGGTCTCCGCTGACCTGCATGGCCAAGCAGGGAATCTGCCGGCATTGCTACGGCTGGAGCCTGGCCACCGGACATCCGGTGGAGATGGGCGAGGCGGTGGGCATCATCGCCGCGCAGTCGATCGGCGAGCCTGGCACGCAGCTGACGATGCGTACCTTCCACACCGGTGGTGTCGCGGGCTCGGATATCACCCAGGGTCTTCCGCGCGTCGAGGAGCTGTTCGAGGCGCGCGTTCCCAAGGAGGTGGCTCGGTCATCTCCGAGATCGACGGCATGGTGCGAATCGAGCGCGACGACAACGAGCAGCGCATCATGGTATCGTCGGCCGAGGAGGAGGCAACGGAGCGCCACGAGCTGGGCACCACGCACACTCTGGCGGTGGCCAACGGCGACATCGTGCAGCCCGGCACGGTACTCGCCCGACCTTCGAAGCGCGGGAAGAAGACAGGAACCGGGCGAGGATATCGTCGCCACGACCACCGGGCGGGTGACGGAACGCGACGGGCAGATCATCATCGCCCCGGAGCCGCTCGAGGTGCGGACGTACACCGTGCCGGCGCTGGCTCAGAGCTGCGAGTCGCCGACGGGCAGTTCGTCAACGGCGGGGACGCAGCTGACCGACGGCTCCTCGAATCCGCAGGACATCCTGCGGGTGATGGGACGCGAAGACGTGCAGATGTTCCTGGTGGACGAGGTGCAGAAGGTGTACCGGACCCAGGGCGTGAACATCAACGACAAGCACATCGAGGTGATCGTCCGCCAGATGCTGCGCAAGGTGCGCGTGGACACTCCCGGCGACACCGAGATGCTGCCCGGCGAGCTGGTCGATCGGTTCAAGTACGAGAGCGATCAACGCCGCCGTGCTGGCGCAGGGCGGCGAGCCCGCCACGGCGACGACCGTCCTGCTCGGCGTGACCAAGGCCAGCCTGACGACCGATAGCTTCCTGGCTGCCGCGTCCTTCCAGGACACGACGAAGGTCCTGACCGACGCGGCAATCGGCGGCCAGGTGGACCGACTGGTCGGCCTGAAGGAGAACGTCATCATCGGCAAGCTGATCCCGGCCGGCACCGGGCTGCTGGCTCGCCAGCAGCCGCGCGAGGCGCTGTTCGCGGGTGAGATCGACGAGCTGGAAGCGGCGGAACTGCTGGAGGACGTCGTTCCCAACGGTGACGGATTCGACGGCGATTCGCATAACGGCGAAGTGCTGGTTGCGCCCGGCGGCGGAAGAGATCTTTGACGGCAGAGCCGAAACTGGTGACCTTGACCAGTCAGCACATAGGTTGATATACTGATGGAGCGCAGTCCCCGTCCGTGGGGACTGCGCTCAGTTCGTCACCGAGGAGACAGGGTTTGCCGACCACCAGTCAGCTTGTGCGCAAGGGGCGGAAGACCGGCGCAGAAGCGATCGAAGGCGCCGGACCTGCAGTTTGCGTACAACACGCTGAAGCAGCGGCGACTGAAGCTCAAGGGCGCACCGCAGAAGCGCGGCGTGTGCACCCAGGTGCGCACGATGACGCCGAAGAAGCCGAATTCGGCGCTCCGCAAAATCTGCCGGGTGCGGCTGAGCAACAACCGCGAAGTAACAGCATACATCCCCGGAGAGGGACACAACCTTCAGGAGCACTCCGTGGTACTGATCCGCGGGGGACGCGTGAAGGACTTCCCGAGCGTGAAGTATCACGTCATTCGTGGCACGCTTGATGCTGCTGGAGTAAACAACCGGAAGCAGGGCCGATCGAAATACGGGGCCAAGCGTCCTAAAGGCAGTTGATACCCAGGCCGCATGGCCTGCCGTCAACAAGTGAATCATCCTTGAGGCACTGCCAAGCATGGCCACGATCCATGGCAGTGCCTCATCACGTGTCAGAGCAACAAGCGAGTTGGGACTCGCACCACGCAAAGCCATCGAGTAGATCAACGGAGGGAAGTACGTGCCAAGGCGAGCCAAGGTTTCGCGACGAGTGATAACTCCCGACCCGAAATATCGGAGCCGCACCGTTGCAAAGTTCATCAACAATCTGATGCACGACGGAAAGAAGACGGTCGCGCAGTCAGTGTTCTACGACGCACTCGAGCTCGTAGAGCAGCGCGGACGCGACAACCCGATCGACACGTTCGAGCTGGCGCTTGCGCAACGCGACGCCGGTTCTCGAGGTCAAGCCGCGCCGCGTCGGTGGATCGACCTATCAGGTGCCGGTCGAGATCCGTGGGGATCGCCGCCGCGCGCTGGCTATGCGCTGGCTCATAACATCTGCGCGCAAGCGATCAGGCAAATCGATGGCGGAGAAGCTGGCCGCCGAATTGCTCGACGCCGCCAAGGCGTCGGGGCAACGATCAAGAAAAAGGAGAACACGCACCGCATGGCCGAGGCGAACCGAGCATTTGCGCACTACCGGTTCTAGTTCTGACTGCTGAACGCTCGTACCCGGCGAGAGCGCGGGAGAGTAACTCGGTCGCCCACGGTGTTGTCACACACGCATGGCACAGGAATTTTCGCTCAACAAAACACGAAATATCGGCATCATCGCGCACATCGACGCCGGCAAGACGACGACGACGGAGCGCATCTTGTTCTATACCAACAAGATCCACAAGGTCGGCGAGGTCCACGAAGGCGCCGCCACCATGGACTGGATGGAGCAGGAACGCGAGCGCGGCATCACGATCACGTCGGCCGCGACGACCACATTCTGGAACGACCATCGAATCAACATCATCGATACGCCCGGCCACGTCGACTTCACGGTCGAGGTGGAGCGGTCGCTGCGCGTTCTCGACGGCGGCGTCGTGGTGCTTGACGCCGTTGCCGGCGTCGAGCCACAGTCCGAGACGGTGTGGCGCCAGGCCGACAAGTACAGCGTTCCTCGGTTTGTCTTCGTCAACAAGATGGACCGCACCGGCGCGGATTTCGACCGTTGCGTCGACATGATCGAAGATCGCCTCGGCGCGCATCCCGTGGTCATCCAGCTTCCGATCGGGCGCCAGAGCGACTTCGAGGGCGTCATCGACCTGATCGAGATGAATGCGATCATCTACACCGACGATCTCGGCACCCAACTCAATGAGACCGAGATCCCGGCCGATCTAATGGATGCCGCGGTGGAAGCGCGCGAGAAGATGTTCGAGCAGCTCTCGCTGGTCGACGACGAGTTCGCTGAGCTCTACCTGGCTCACATGGATGGCGGCGAGATCACGCCGGAGCAGATCCGCGCCGCGATCCGGCGCGCCACCATTGCCAACAAGATGGTCGCGGTGCTGTGCGGCTCGGCGCTGCGCAACAAGGGCGTGCAGCCGATGCTCGACGGCGTCGTGGACTTCCTTCCGTCGCCGCTCGACGTTCCCCCGATGGCGGGCATCAACCCGAAGACCGACGTGGAAGAGGCGCGTGAGCCGGACGATCGGCGCCGTTCTCGGGCCTGGCCTTCAAGATCGTCTCCGACCCATACGTGGGCCGGCTGGCGTACTGTCCGCGTCTATTCCGGCAAGCTTACGTCCGGTTCGTACATCTACAACACGACGAAGGACAATCGCGAGCGCGTGGGTCGTCTGCTGCGCATGCATGCCAACCACCGAGAGGACATAACCGAGGCGTCGGCGGGCGACATCATCGCCATCGTCGGGCTGAAGAACACCTTCACCGGTGACACGGTGTGCGACCCGGACCATCCGATCATCCTCGAGTCGATCGTCTTCCCGGAGCCGGTCATCTCGGTGGCGGTCGAGCCAAAGACCAAGGCCGACACCGACAAGATGTCGGAGGCGCTGGTCAGGCTCTCCGAAGAGGACCCGACGTTCCGGATGCGACACGATCCAGGAGACGGTGCAGACCATCATCTCCGGCATGGGCGAGCTGCACCTGGAGATCATCGTCGATCGCATGCTGCGCGAGTTCAAGGTGCAGGCCAACGTCGGCCGGCCGCAGGTCGCGTACAAGGAGACCATCACTCGTTCCGCCAAGGCCGAGGGTCGTTTCGTTCGCCAGACCGGTGGACGGGCCAGTTCGGCGACGTGTGGATCGAGGTCGAGCCGCTCGAGCCCGGCACCGGCTTCGAGTTCGTCAACAAGATCGTCGGCGGCTCAGTGCCGCGGGAGTACATCCCGGCGGTCGAGAACGGCATTATGCGAGGCGCTGGATGGCGGCATCCTGGCCGGCTATCCCAGTGATCGACGTGCGGGCGACGCTCTACGACGGCTCGTACCACGAAGTCGACTCTTCGGAAATGGCGTTCAAGATCGCGGGCTCGATGGCGTTCAAAGCGGCCGCAGAGAAGGCCGGACCGGCGTTGCTCGAGCCGATCATGCGCGTCGAGGTGACAACGCCGGAGAGCTTCATGGGTGACGTCATCGGCGACCTAAACGCGCGGCGTGGGCGAGATCGACGGCACGGAGCCTCGGGGCAACGTGACGGTGGTACGGGCCTTCGTGCCTCTGGCCGAGATGTTTGGCTACGCGACGAACGTGCGTTCGATGACTCAGGGACGCGCGTCGTTCAGCATGGAGCCGTCGCACTACGAGCAGAGTTCCGCCAAATATCGCGGAAGAGATTCGGAAAAAAACTCAAGTTGAGCCCGAAGCGGCAGGCGGCCGCAGATAAGCATCTGCGGCGTGTTTGACCGCGTTCGATAGGACGGAAGAGAAATGGCAAAGCAGAAATTTGAGCGAAACAAGCCGCACGTGAACGTGGGGACGATCGGGCACATCGACCACGGGAAGACGACGCTGACGGCAGCGATCACCAAGGTGCTCGCGGAGCGGGGCTGGCGGCAGAAGCGCAAGTTCGAGGACATCGACAACGCCCCGGAGGAGCGGGAGCGGGGGATCACGATTGCGATCACCCATGTGGAGTACGAGACCGCCAACCGGCACTATGCCCATGTGGATTGTCCGGGGCATGCCGACTACATCAAGAACATGATCACCGGTGCCGCGCAGATGGATGGTGCCATCCTGGTGGTCTCGGCGGCCGATGGACCGATGCCGCAGACCAGAGAGCATGTCCTGCTGGCCCGCCAGGTGGAGGTCCCCAACATCGTGGTCTTCCTGAACAAGGTGGACATGGTCGATGACGAGGAACTGCTCGATCTGGTGGAGCTGGAAGTCCGGGAGCTGTTGAGCCGCTACGAGTTCCCCGGTGACGATGTCCCGGTGATCCGAGGGTCGGCACTCAAGGCGCTGGAAGGGGACCGAGAGTGGGGTGAAGAGCATCCTGGAGCTGATGGAGGCGGTGGACTCCTACATCCCCACGCCGCCCCGTCCGGTGGACCAGCCGTTCCTGATGCCGATCGAGGATGTCTTCGGCATCAAGGGACGCGGCACGGTGACCACCGGGCGGATCGAGCGTGGCGTGGTCAAGGTCGGTGAGACGGTGGAGATCGTCGGGATCCGGGACACCCGCAACACGGTGGTGACCGGGGTGGAGATGTTCAAGAAGCTGCTGGATCAGGGGGAGGCGGGCGATAACGTCGGGACGCTGCTGCGCGGCATTGAGCGGACCGATGTGGAGCGGGGGATGGTGCTGGCCAAGCCGGGGAGCATCAAGCCGCATACCGAGTTCCTGGCCCAGGTGTATGTGTTGACCAAGGATGAGGGAGGGCGGCACACCCCCTTCTTCAACGGCTACCGGCCGCAGTTCTATCTCCGGACCACCGATGTGACCGGCGAGATCCAGCTGCCCGAAGGCGTCGAGATGGTGATGCCGGGAGACAACATCGAGATGCAGGTGAAGCTGATCGCCCCGATTGCCATTGAGCCGGGACTGCGCTTTGCCATCCGTGAAGGCGGCCGCACCGTCGGCTCTGGCGCCGTCACCAGTCATTCAGGTGTAATCGTGGGACGAACACTGACCAAGCAACGCATCCGAATTCGCCTCAAGGCGTACGATCACAAGATCCTGGATCAATCGGCAGGTCAGATCGTGGACACGGCGCAGCGGACCGGAGCGAATGTCTCCGGTCCGGTGCCGCTTCCGACCGAGATCAATCGCTACACGGTGCTGCGCGGACCTTTCAACGACAAGGATTCTCGCGAGCAGTTCGAGATTCGGACTCACAAGCGGCTGATCGACGTCCTGGAGCCGACTCCGAAGACGGTTGACGCGCTGATGCGGCTCAACTTGCCGGCGGGCGTCAACATCGAGATCAAGCTGTAGGACGGAGAGGGAGAATGATAAACGCTCTGATGGGCCGAAAGGTCGGCATGACGCAGGTCTTTTCCGAGACGGGAGAGGCCGTCCCGGTCACCGTCCTCGAGGTTGGCCCGAACTACGTGACTCAGATCAAGACCCCGCAGCGGGACGGCTACTCGGCGGTGCAGCTCGGCTACAGGGAGACGAAAAAGCTAACCAAGCCTGAGAAGGGCCACCTCAAGAGCATTCCGGTGGCCGGTTTGAGGCACTTGCACGAGATTCGAGTCGACGGCGAGGGTGCTCGGATCGGCGACATGGTACGCGTCGACATTTTCGCCAAGGGCGAGAAGGTGGATGTAACGGTGGGAGCGGTCGGGGGCACGATGGGCACGAAGGGAAAAGGCTTTGCCGGAACCGTGAAACGTCACGGCTTTGCAGGCGGGCCAAAGACCCACGGCCAGTCCGACCGACATCGGGCTCCCGGCTCGATTGGCGCAGCGTCCACGCCGTCGCGCGTGTTCAAGGGAATGCGCATGTCCGGGCACATGGGCAACCGCCGCGCGACCGTACTGAATCTGGCGGTGGTTGATGTGATTGCCGATCGGAACCTCTTGCTGGTGCGGGGTGGCGTGCCCGGTCGCGAAGAACGGCGTCATTGTCGTCCGCAAGGCCGTCAAGAACGGGAATAGGTAGGAGCGCAAGATGCCGGAACTCGTCGTGAGAGACCTGACCGGTGCGCAGGTCGACACCATTACCGTGAGTGACACGATTTTTGCTGCTCCGCTCAACGGTCCGCTGATGCACCAGGCGGTGCTGCGTCTGCTGGCGGATCGACGGCTCGGGACGCAAAAAGCCAAGACGCGCGGCGAAGTACGCGGAGGCGGCGCGAAACCGTGGCGTCAGAAGGGCACCGGGCGTGCGCGTCAGGGCAGCCGAACTTCGCCGGTGTGGCGAGGAGGCGGCGTGGCCTTCGCCGCGCGGCCCCGAAGCTACGAAGTCAGGATGCCGAAGAAGATGCGGCGCCAGGCCACGCGCTCGGCGCTGTCGTCGCGGGTCGTCGACGAGCGCGTGCTGGTGGTATCGAGCCTCGAGCCGGAAGAAGCCAGGACCAAGAGCATGGTGGCTGCTTTGAGCAACCTGGAAGCATCAGGGCAAGATTTTGCTGGTGGACGGCCGGGTTGCCGAGTCGACGAATCGGGCGGGCCGGAACCTCCCGGACTGCATATGAAGCCCGCGTCGACCCTGAACATCGTCGACGTGCTGGATCACGATTACCTGATTTTCTCGGTCGACGGGATACGAGAAATAGAAAGGCTGCTTACCGATGCAAACGCATGAGGTTCTAATGCGTCCGGTTGTCAGTGAGAAGAGCACCGAGCTCGCGTCGGAAAACAAGTACACCTTCCAGGTGAGTATGCGGTCGAACAAGATCGAGATCCGACGTGCCGTCGAGGATCGATACCGGGTTCACGTGGCAACGGTGCGCACGATAACGGTCCCGTCCAAAGAGAGGGGCGCCGGATTTGTAGCTATCAATAAACGCCGCCGCGGGCCAACCAGTCCCTGGAAGAAGGCCATCGTGACACTCGTTTCCGGCGAGCGGATCGAAGACTTCTTCGGGGCCGTGTAGGCGAGAAGGGACAAAGCATGCCTGTAAAAAAGTACAAGCCAACATCGCCGGGACGTCGCGGCATGAGTGTCTCGACGTTCAGCGAGATCACGAAATCGAAGCCGGAGAAATCGCTGCTGCGGCCGCTTCCGAAGCGTGCCGGACGAAACAACCAGGGACGCATCACGACCCGGCATCAGGGCGGTGGCCACAAGCGCCAGTATCGTTTGATCGACTTCAAGCGCAATAAGATCGGGCGTGCCGGCGAAAGTGGCGAGCATTGAATACGATCCAAATCGCTCGGCCCGCATCGCGCTGTTGCAGTATTCGGACGGCGAGAAACGATACATCCTGGCGCCGAACGGACTGAAGGTTGGCGATGCAATTTCGTCTGGACCGGAGGCGGAAGTGAAGCTAGGCAATGCGCTTCCGCTGGCGAACATCCCGGTGGGTAGCTACATCCACAACATGGAGCTCCAGCCGGGCCGCGGCGGCGTTTTGGTGCGGTCCGCCGGAGTCCAGGCGCAGCTCGTGGCAAAAGAAGGGGACTACGGTTCGATACGTATGCCTTCCGGGGAGATGCGGCTGATCCACATTCGCAATATGGCGACGCTCGGTCAGGTTGGTAACAGCGAGCACTCGCTGGTGACAATCGGCAAGGCGGGACGGTCGCGTCATCTCGGGAAGCGCCCTTCGGTGCGCGGCTCGGTGATGAACCCGGTCGATCATCCACACGGAGGCGGCGAGGGTCGAGCGCCAATCGGTGGCCAGCCGCAGACGCCGTGGGGTAAACCGACGCTGGGCTATCGCACACGTCGAAACAAGTCCACGAACAAGTTCATCGTACGTCGGCGTAAATCCGGCCGTTAAGGGATAGGAAGAGGAATGTCGAGATCGGTCAAAAAGGGTCCATACATCGAAGCGTCGCTGGCCAAGAAGGTGGCGGCGGCGACACGCACTACGGAGAAGCGCATCATCAAGACCTGGTCGCGTGCCTCCACGATCATTCCCGATATGGTGGGCCTGACCATCGCCGTGCACGATGGGCGACGGCACGTTCCCATTTTCATCAGTGAGAACATGGTCGGGCACAAGCTCGGGGAATTCGCTCCCACGCGCCACTTCCGGGGCCACATCAAGGGCGAACGTTCGGGTTCGGTCCGCTAGGAGTTTGTGATGGAAGTGCGAGCAGTAGCGAAAAATATCCGCCGGTCCCCTCAGAAGGTACGGCTGGTGGTCGACAACGTACGTGGGCGTTCGGTCCGCGAGGCGCTCGCCATCTTGAGCCTGATGCCGAATTCGGCGGCGCGAGATGTGTACAAGGTCGTGAAATCGGCCGCATCCAATGCCGAGAACAATTTCGAACTGGACGTCAACGATCTGTACGTCCACCGTATATTCGTCGACGAGGGTCCGACGTTGAAGCGCTTCAAGGCTCGCTCGCATGGCCGCGCAGCGCCCCGATTGCGCCGTTCCTCGCATATAACCGCGATCGTGGAAGAGAAAGGAAACCTTTAAATGGGTCAGAAAGTCAACCCGAACGGCTTCCGCCTGGGGGTTATTCGGCCCTGGCACGCGCGCTGGTACGCCGACAAGGGTTACACCCAGCTCGTGCACGAGGATCTACAGATCCGCCAGGCTATTGCCGGCCGGCACGTCAATGCCGGTATCGCGGAGGTCGACATCGACCGCTCGGCGAACAATGTCACCGTCACGATTCACACCGCGCGACCGGGGATCATCATCGGCAAGAGCGGCCAGAATGTCGAGCAGCTACGCCAGCTCCTCGAGCAGAAAACCGGTAAAAAGGTCAAGGTCAACATCATCGAAGTCCGGCAACCGGACACCAATGCAGTGCTGGTGGCGCGCAACATTGCGGACCAACTGGAAAAGCGCGTGTCGTTTCGGCGAGCAATGAAGCAGGCCGTTCAGCGCGCGATGGACCGCGGAGCGCTCGGCGTGAAGGTGACGGTGTCGGGCCGGCTGGGTGGAGCGGAAATGTCGCGCACCGAGACGGATCGACGTGGCCGCGTGCCACTACAAACGCTCCGAGCCGACGTCGAGTATGGGACTGCCGAGGCCATGACGACGTACGGAGTCATTGGCGTGAAGGTGTGGGTCTACCGGGGCGATGTGCTGGAGAAACAGCCGGCCATGCCGATCACTGCCGAAGCGGAGCCAATCGGCGCGCAAGCTTAGGTGGGGTGAAGGAGTAGCACTATGTTGATGCCTTCGCGGGTCAAACATCGAAAGACCATGCGTGGACGAAACCGCGGCACGGCGGTGCGGGGCACTGAAGTGTCGTTCGGTGAATTTGGATTGCAGGCGCTGGAGCCGGT
The DNA here is from genome assembly GCA_963737125.1 of uncultured Chloroflexia bacterium. GTDB lineage: Bacteria > Chloroflexota > UBA5177 > UBA5177 > UBA5177 > JANWJD01. Next base: position 1,927,636 of record CAVTRL010000001.1, read on the forward strand.
GTGGCTGGAGAGCCGCCAGATCGAGGCCGCGCGGCGTGTGATTACGCGCTACGTACGCCGAGGTGGAAAGGTATGGATTCGCGTCTTTCCGGATAAGCCGATCACCAAGAAGCCCGCCGAAACCCGCATGGGTAAAGGAAAGGGAGCGCCCGATCACTGGGTGGCGGTGATCAAACCGGGTCACGTGATATTCGAGCTGGCGGGAGTGCCGCAGGAGATGGCCAAAGAAGCCATGCGACTGGCCTCGTACAAGCTGCCGATCAAAACCCGATTCCTCGTTCGCGAAGACGAGGGCGGCACGGCGGGAGGCGAGTAGGAATGGGAACGAAACAGGCACGGGAGCTACGGGATCTCGACACTCACGCGCTCCAACTGCGGCTGCAAGACGCGCAAAACGACTTGATGGGAGTTCGCTTCGGGCTGGCAACCCGTCAGACTGAGAACACGGCGCGCCTCAGGGATGCAAAACGACAGATCGCCAGGATACTGACGCTGCTGGCGGAACGAGAAGAGGAGGCATAGGTGCCGGCTCAAGTCAAGACCAAGACAGGTCGCGTGGTAAGCGACAAAATGGATAAGACGATCGTCGTGGCCGTCGAAAACGTGGTGACGCATCCGCTGTACAAGAAACGTATCAAGCAGACGAGGAAATTCCAGGCACACGACGCGAACGGCGACGCACACATCGGAGATGTTGTGATCATTGCCGAGACCCGTCCAATAAGTAAGAACAAGACCTACCGTCTTCTGGACATCGTCCGGAAGGCAGACCATACCACAGCGTAGGAGAGAAGGGAATGATACAGAATCTGTCCCGGCTGCGGGTGGCTGATAACACGGGCGCAAAAGTCATCAGCGTTATTCGCGTCATCAAAGGATCGAACGCGAAATATGGCGGTGTTGGAGACATTGTCGTAGCTTCCGTGAAGCAGGCCAACCCGGGCGGGGCCGTAAAAAAGGGAGATGTGGTCCGCGCGGTCGTCGTGCGAACCGCGAAGGAATACGGTCGTCCCGATGGATCGACAATTAAGTTCGACGACAATGCCGCGGTCATTCTCATGACGAACCAGAAAAATCCACGCGGTACCCGCATTTTCGGGCCCGTGGCGCGCGAGCTGCGCGAGAAAAACTTTATGAAGATTGTTTCTCTTGCACCGGAGGTGTTGTAATGCCTCGCAAGCAGCAACAGGTACGGAAAATGCGCCCGAAGATGAGTATTCGAAAGGGCGACGAAGTCGTGATCATCGCCGGCAAGGACCGGGGCAAACGCGGCGAAGTGACGCGTGTTTTGCCGGAAGCGAACCGTGTGGTGGTCGACGGCGCGAACATCGTGAAGCGCCACCTACGCCGCCAGCCGGGAAGCCTACAGGCGGGGATTATCGATATGCCCGCTCCGCTGAATCGGTCCAACGTGATGTTGGTGTGTCCGAACTGTCACAAGCCGACCCGCGAATCGCGGACGGTCCTCGGTGACGGCTCGCACGTCAGGGTATGTAAACACTGCAACGAAATCATTCCGGCAAGGCACGAACATGACTGAGGCAACTGCTACGCGGACCAAACCGCGACTGAAACAGAAGTTCGAGACGGAGGTGGCACCCGCCCTCCGCAACGAAATGAAATACACGAGCACGATGGCGATTCCGACCGTCAAGAAAATCGTTTTGAATATCGGACTCGGCGAGGCGCTTACCAATGCCAAGGCGCTGGAAGCCGCCGTGGGCGATCTCGCGATCATCGCCGGACAAAAGCCGGTGGTGACACGGGCGAAACGATCGATCGCCCAGTTCAAGATCCGAGAAGGCATGGAAATCGGCGCAATGGTGACGCTGCGCGGAGATCGCATGTGGGAGTTTCTCGACCGATTCATCAGTGCGGCGCTGCCGCGTATTCGGGATTTTTCCGGCTTGTCGGACCGCGGGTTCGAGGGGCATGGGAATTACAGTCTCGGCTTGCGAGAGCAGCTCGTGTTCCCGGAAATCGACTACGACCGAATCGACCGGGTGCGCGGCCTGCAGGTCACGATCGTGACGAGCGCCGATACAGATCGTGAGGGGAAGCGATTGCTTCAGCTTCTCGGTATGCCGTTCAAGGGTCAAGGAGAGCAATAGTGGCAAAGAAATCGATGATCGCCAAGTCCAAACGGGCTCCGCGATATCCTGTCCAGCAGCATAACCGCTGCGAGCGATGCGGCCGCCCGCGTGCCTACATTCGAAAGTTCGGCCTGTGCCGTATTTGCTTTCGCGAGCTGGCCCTCAAAGGGCAGCTTCCTGGTGTCATCAAGGCGAGCTGGTAGGAGACTGCATACGTGAATTCGACTGATCCCATCGCAGACATGCTAACTCGCGTGCGTAACGGCTCGCAGGCGCGCCACGCCACGGTAGAAATCCCGTTTTCCAAAGTGAAGCTGGCGCTGGCAAAAATATTACAGGAGGAAGGATACGTCTCGGGCTTTGACATAACCGAGCAAGACAAACGCAAATCGCTTCGACTTCATCTCAAGTACGACACGGAGCGCCGACCGGTTCTCAACGGCCTTCGACGGGTGAGCAGGCCAGGCCTGCGAGTCTACGCGGGGATGCACGACATCCCGCGGGTGCTCGGGGGAATCGGCACCGTGGTGGTGTCGACCAACCGCGGCATCATGACGGGTCAAGAGGCTCGGCGGCGGCATCTGGGCGGCGAGCTGATGGCGGAAGTCTGGTAGGAGGACAGGATGTCACGAATAGGAAGGCTTCCGATTCCGGTTCCAGCCGGCCGTCGAGGTCGCAATCGCCGACGGCGCGGTGGCCGTGCGAGGACCGAGGGGTGAGATGCGCCAGGCGCTGCCCGAGCAGATCCGGATCGAACAGGTGGACGGGCGACTCATCGTTTCCCGTGACTCTGACGAGCCAAACGTACGGGCATTGCACGGACTCATACGCTCGTTGTTAGCCAACATGGTAACCGGCGTGACAACCGGTTTCACGAAAGGGTTGATCATCAACGGGGTTGGATATCGTGCTACCAAGGATGGCGAGAACCTGAGAATGGCTCTCGGGTACTCGCATCCGATTGAGGTAGCCGCGCCGGAAGGAATAAGCTTCGACGTTCCGACCCCGACTCGTATCGTGGTCGGCGGCAACAGCAAAGAGATGGTTGGAGAGATCGCCTCAAAAATTCGCGCCTTGCGCCCGCCCGAACCGTATCTGGGCAAAGGCATTCGCTACGACAACGAAGTGATACGCCGCAAGGCCGGCAAGGCCGGTAAAGTCGGCGGTAAGTAACGATTCATCTCCTGGGCGACGTATGAGCGTGGCCCGCAGCGAGTAAAGGAAAAGGCATGCCATCAACAGCAAAGGTAGCCAGGCAACGGCGTGAACGGCGGCATCGCACCATTCGGAGGCGATTGGCGGGGACCGCACAGCGGCCCCGGCTGAACGTGTTCCGAAGTAGCGCGAACGTGTACGTTCAGCTCATCGACGACGACCTTGGGAATACGCTCGTGGCGGCGTCCACACGCGATGCCGATGCGCCCAAGTCGGGCACAAAAGTGGAGAGGGCTCGGGCCGTGGGGCAGCTAGCGGCAGAGCGCGCGCGAGCACTGGGAATCACCGGCGTGGTATTCGACCGCGGCGGCTATTTGTATCACGGCAGGGTCAAGGCTATCGCCGATGGCGCCCGGGCCGGCGGTCTGGAGTTCTAGAGGAACGTTATGCCACGAATCAATACATCGGATCTCAAACTGGAGGAACGCGTCGTTCGGGTGAACCGCGTTGCGAAGGTCGTAAAGGGCGGACGCCGCTTTAGCTTCAGCGCCATGGTCGTCGTCGGAGACGGCAACGGACTGGTGGGAGCCGGCATGGGAAAAGCGGGGGAGGTACCGGAGGCCATTCGCAAGGGCGTGGACCAGGCGAAGAAGAACCTGATCCGGGTGCCCATGGCGGGGACCAGCATTCCGCATCGGGTCGACATCGAGTTCGGCGCAAGCCGCGTGATGCTGCGACCGGCTGCTCCGGGCACCGGAGTGATCGCGGGCGGCGCGGTTCGTGCCGTGGTTGAAGCGGCAGGCATCCACGACATTCTGAGTAAGAATCACGGCAGCAACAACCAGATCAATGTCGTGAAAGCGGCCATGAAAGCATTGCAAGCGCTTCGTTCTCCGGAGGAGCAGGCGGCGGCCCGCGGCAAGACGCTGGAGGAACTGGGTCTTCGCCGAGCGGAAACGCCACCGGATATTCGAAATGACGAAGGATCAGATGATGGCGCGAATGCTTGAAGTTACGTACACGCGCAGCTCGATCGGCCGCCTGCCGAATCAGCGCAAGACAATCGAGGCGCTCGGTCTTCGCAAGCTCAGTGATCGCGTGGTTCACGAAGACAACGTGACCATTCGCGGCATGATCAAGACCGTGGGTCACCTGGTGACCTGGAGAGAAATCGACCAAGGTGAGACAGCATGAGACTTCACGAACTGAGACCGGCTCCCGGATCGAACCGGGACCGCAAGCGCCTGGGGCGCGGAAACGCAAGCGGACAAGGTACGACGGCCGGGAAGGGAACAAAAGGCGAGAAGGCGCGTGCGGGTGGACTAAAAGCGGGTTTCCGAGGGGAATCGTCGCGTAACTTCCGCCTGGCAAAGCGGCGCGGTTTTACTAATCGGTTCAAGACGCACTACGAAGTAGTGAACCTGGAAAAGCTATCGATCTTCGAAAGCGGTGCGTCGGTAAATCCGGCTGCATTGAAAGCAGCAGGCCTGATTCACGGACGCGAGCCACTGGTGAAGATACTGGGAAACGGTGAACTGACCACGAACCTGTCCTTCTCCGGCGTTCAGGTTTCGGCCTCCGCCCGGCAGAAGATCGAGGCTGCGGGAGGCGCGGTAGAGGCACCCGCCGCGGAGGTAACCGGTGCTTAGAGCAGCAATCAACGCCTTCAACGTTCCCGATCTGAGGCGGAAAATTCTTTTCACGCTCGGACTCTTGGTGGTGTTCCGGATCGCGGCCCACGTACCGGTGCCGAACGTGGACCACACGGCGCTGACGAGCGTACTGAACAGCAACAATCTTCTGCAAATGCTGAACATTTTTTCGGGCGGCTCTCTGCAGAACTTCTCGATCGTGGCTATGGGTGTATACCCATACATCACGGCCTCGATTGTGATGCAGCTGCTGGTTCCGATCATTCCGCGTATGGAAGAGCTTTCGAAAGAAGGCGAGTACGGCCGGAACAAGATCAATCAATATACGCGCTTACTGACCATTCCGCTGGCGTTGATCCAGGGCTACGGGCAAATGCTGGCGCTCAACAACTTCAGCAACGTTACGGTGTTCAGCAACTTTGGCCTGTTTCGCGGGTCGACCTTCTTCCCGACGATCACGGTGCTGGTCTCGCTGACGGCGGGGACGATCCTGGCGATGTGGCTGGGAGAGCTCATCACGGAGAACGGCGTCGGGAACGGCATCTCGCTGATCATCTTCGCGGGAATCGTGGCGCGGTTGCCTACATTGCTCGGCCAGCAGATCTCCGCCGGAAATGTGGTGTTCCTGGTCGTGATGGCGATCATCGCGATAGGAGTTATTTTCGCGGTCGTTTTCATGTCCGAGGGGCAGCGGCGCATTCCGGTGCAGTACGCGAAGCGGATCCGGGGGAACCGCATGTACCAGGGGCAGTCGACGCACATTCCGCTGCGCGTGAATTCGGCGGGAATGATTCCTCTCATTTTCGCGGCCTCGATCGTGATCTTGCCGGGCACGGTATCGACGTATTTCTTCGCCGCGAGCCAGACCTGGCTGCGAAACGCCGCCCACTGGATTTACAACAACATCTCGTCGACGGGCTGGGAGTACTGGCTCATCTACTTCTTTCTCGTGGTCGGGTTTACGTACTTCTACACGGCGGTGACATTTCAGCAACAGAATCTGCCCGAAACGCTGCAGAAGAACGGCGGTTTCATTCCGGGTCACCGTCCCGGCAAGGCAACCGAGCGCTACCTTACTCAGGTATTGACGCGCATCACCCTGGCCGGTGCGCTGTTCCTGGCGATCATCGCCATACTTCCGTTCTTCATTAGCAAGGCAACCAACATCAACACCTTCACGTTTAGCAGCACGGCGGTGCTGATTGTGGTGGGCGTGGCAATCGACACGATGAAGCAATTGGAAGCGCAACTCATGATGCGTCAATACGAAGGCTTCATCAATAGGTAGGTCATGAATCTCATTGTGTTCGGCCCTCCGGGGGCCGGAAAGGGCACTCAAGCCCAGCACCTGCAGGAAACGCTAGGGGTACCGCACATCGCCAGCGGTGACATCTTTCGTGAGATACGTCGCGAAGATTCGGATCTGGCGCGGAAAGTGCGGGGGTACATGGACGCGGGGAACTACGTACCGGACGAACTCACCATCAAGCTGGTACTGGCACGGCTCCGGAAGCCTGATGCGGCCGAAGGGTTCATACTGGATGGGTTTCCACGTACCGAGCCGCAAGCGGAAGCCCTGGACGGCGCACTCGCGGGAGACGGACGGAAGCTTGATGCGGCTCTTTACATAAATGTCCCCGATGACATCATCACGCTGCGGCTGCAGGGAAGGATTGTGTGCCCCCAATGTCACGCGATCTACAACGTAGTCACGCTCCCTCCGAAGCGTGAAGGCTGGTGCGATGTGTGCGGTCACGCGCTGGAGCGACGGACCGACGAGACGCCCGAGGTGATCGGAACACGCCTGCAGATCTACCTGGAGCAAACCGCTCCACTGGTGCAGTACTACCGAAAGCAGGGGATCATGCGCGAAGTCAACGGCGCACTGCCGATGGGCGACGTTCAAGCGAGTGTGGACAAGGCACTCGAGCTGCGGCCAGTCAAATGAGTGTCACGATCAAGTCTCAGCGCGAAATCGAGCTGATGCGAACGGCTTCTCGAATCGTCGCCAACACGCTGGTGCAGCTGCGGGACGCGGCCCAGGCCGGCATGACGACCAAGGAGCTCGATCGCATTGCCGAAAAGAGCATCAAGTCGCAGGGCGGTGATCCAGCGTTTCCGTACGTGAATCACTTTCCGGGGAGCGTGTGCATATCCATCAACAACGAGGTGGTACACGGAATTCCCGGCAAACGCCGCCTGATGGATGGTGACCTGGTGAAGCTCGACGTGGGCGCGATCTACGAGGGTTATCATGGTGATGCCGCGGTCACGGTTGCAATCGGCGACGTGGACCCGGAAGCTCGCCGGCTGATGGAAGTCACCGAGCAGGCGCTCGCCGTAGGAGTCGAGGCCGCACAGGCAGGAGCCCATCTCCACGACATCGGCGCGGCGATCGAGGACTTTGTCGAGCCGCGTGGATTCACCATGGTACGCCAGTATGTGGGGCACGGTATCGGCCGCGGATTGCACGAAGAGCCAACCGTGCCGCACTTCCGGCAGTCCACGCGGGGCATCGCCTTCGCCCCGGCATGGCTCTGACGATCGAACCGATGGTGAACCAGGGAGCTACGACACGAGAACGCTTCGCGACGGCTGGACCGTCGTGACAGCCGACGGTAAGCTGTCGGCTCAGTTCGAGCACACGATCGTGATCACGGAGCAGGGCGCGGACGTGCTGTCGGTGCCCGATACGGGAAACGCATGGAGTATACCACTTCAGGCGTCGAATGTTGTACAATGAACGTGAGCGGCGTGTCACGCGTCCGTCATTACCCCTTGGGGACGTATTTTCGCCCCTTGCAGTGTGCGGGGTATAGGCTGCACGCGCGATAGACGCCCGGAAGTAGGACAGCTATGAAAGTTTCTGCATCAGTTAAGCGGCGCTGTGATAAGTGCCGGATCATTCGTCGTCGCGGCGTGATCATGGTGATCTGCACCGATCCGCGGCATAAGCAAAAGCAAGGGTAAGAAGGCATATGGCACGAATTGCTGGTGTTGACGTTCCTCGCGAAAAGCGTGTGGAAATCGGACTTACGTACATCTATGGCATAGGGCTCACCACGAGTCGACAGATTTTGCAGAAAACGCAAATCAACCCCGATACGCGTGTCCGTGACCTGACAGAGGACGAGGTGCAGCGCGTGCGCGAGGTTATCGACCGAGACTTACGGGTTGAGGGCGATCTGCGCCGAGAAGTGGCACTCAACATCAAGCGCTTGACCGAAATAGGCTGCTACCGGGGGCTTCGACATCGTCGGAATCTGCCGGTACATGGCCAGCGAACCAGACGAACGCTCGTACCAAGCGCGGCGCGCGCAAGACGGTCGCGGGTCGACGCAAGGCGGCGGCGAAGAAGTAACGCGCGCGTTCACGCGTACCGAACTGCCCGTGCGGGCGAAGTCGACGGAATGAGGGAGAAGTATGGGAAGACCAGCGCCGAAGCGGCCCCAGCGCGGACGACGACGAGAACGTCGAGTTGTCCCGCGGGGTCACGCACATATTCACGCCACATTTAACAATACCCTGGTGACCATCACGGATATGACCGGCAGCGCGATTGCCTGGGGTAGTGCCGGCACGGCCGGATTCAAAGGCTCGCGTAAGAGCACCCCATACGCGGCGCAGATGAGCGCGGAGGGCGCAGCTCGACGGGCGATGGACCACGGTATGCAGACGGTCGACGTGTTCGTGAAGGGACCGGGACCGGGACGAGAATCGGCAATTCGAGCTCTTCAGTCAACTGGTTTGAACGTGCTTTCGATCACTGATGTTACTCCGGTGCCCCATAACGGCACTCGGCCACGCAAACGCCGGAGGGTGTAGCTCCCCGAGGGAATTGATGCGAACCGCTGAGGCGCGGACTACAAGCCTCACGCTGCTTTCACTCACTTTTAGCCGCTGCTTCAGGCAGCGGCATCGCACTGTAAAAACGGAGGATTAATGGCTCGGTACACCGGCCCGGACTGCAAGCTCTGCCGCAGAGAGGGCATGAAACTGTATTTGAAGGGTGAGCGTTGCCTCACCAAGAAGTGCCCAATCGAACGCCGGCCGTACCCGCCGGGACAGTCAGGGCAGGCTCGCCGGCGAAAACCGTCGGAGTATGCGCTGCAACTTCGCGAGAAGCAAAAGGTGCGCCGAATATACGGAGTACTGGAGCATCAGTTCCAGATTCTCTTCGAGGAAGCGGAGCGACGATCCGGCATGACCGGCGAGAATCTGCTTCAGCTCCTGGAGCTCCGCCTGGACAACGTTATCTATCGTATGGGATTCGCGAGCTCGCGAGATCAGGCCCGACAGCTGGTGAGTCACGCTCATTTTCGGGTGAACGGCACAAAGGTCAACGTCCCCTCGATGCAACTGAAGCCCGGCGATGTCGTGACCCTCGACGAGGGCAGCGCCAAAACGGAGTATTTCACGTCGGGAGCCGCTTTTGGAAGCGCAGCGGGCACAAGCGCCGCAGTGGGTACAGGTCGACACAACGGCCATGAATGGACGGGTGCTTGCCGCGCCGCAGCGGATTGATGTTGACGCACTGGTTAGCGAGCAACTGATAGTCGAGTACTACTCGCGCTAGAAGCTCACAAAGGGGAATGCTTTTTGGAAATTTCTTTACCACGAATTGAATGCACGACAAGTTCCGACACCTACGCTCGGTTCGAAGTCGAGCCGCTCGCACAGGGTTACGGCGTCACCATTGGAAACGCGCTGCGCCGAGTATTGCTTTCGTCGCTTCAAGGGGCGGCAATTACGGCCGTGCAAATCGAGGGTATCCGGCACGAATTCTCGGATATTCCGGGAGTCAAAGAGGATGTTACCGAGTTCATCCTCAATTTGAAAAAGGTTCGACTTCGCTCTTTCTCGGACGAGCCGGTCGAGCTCTCGCTGGACGCGATCGGGGACACCGACGTGACCGCGGGCAATATCCGGCTTACCGACCAGGTGGAGATCGTCAACCCGGATCAACACCTCTGCACGATCGACCAGCCTGGCGCGCGGCTAGCCGCGTACATCGTGGTCGAACGAGGGGTGGGGTACCACGACATCACGGACCAGCGTGAAGAAACGCCAATCGGGCGCATCCCGGTGGACGGCATTTTCTCGCCGATCGAACGCGTGAACTTCACGATCGAGCACACTCGGGTTGGTCAGATGACAAACTTCGAGCACCTGATTCTCGAGATCTGGACGGACGGGACGCTTCATCCGAACGATGCGATGACGCAGTCGGCGGCGATCCTAACACAGCATTTCGAGCACCTCTCGACGTTCGGTCAGGAGGCGCTGCCGGGCGCTTCGAAGCCGGCGCTTTCGGCGCGGGCGCTGCCCTCCCAGGAAGCGGAAACGCCAATCGAGGATCTGCAACTGTCAGCGCGGGCGGAAAACTCGCTGAAGCGAGCCGGGCTGACGAAGGTCGGTCAACTGGTCACGATGAACCCGCAAGACCTCATGGACATTCGCAATTTCGGTCAGAAGTCTTACGACGAATTGATCGAGCGGCTGAAGCTTCGGAAACTCGTGCCCGAAGACTTTGCAGTACCGGTCGTCGTCGACAGAGGAGAGGAGTAGGCGCATTGCGCGCCTGCTTTTTTCGTAACTAGCACCAGGGGAGAGACACGAGAGTGAGACACCATAAATCGGGGAGACGGCTTGGCATGCCGACGGATCGTCGGATAGCGCTCATACGCAGCCTGGCAACCGCCATGCTGATCCATGAGGGGATAAACACGACCGAGACGCGCGCCAAGGAACTGCGCCGCTTTGTGGAGCGTCTGGTGACCCTCGAGCAAGCGCGGTGACGTGCATGCGAGGCGACTGGCCATGCAGCGCCTCCCCAATCGCATGCTGGTTGAAAAATTATTCGACGTTTACGGTCCGCGGTACAGTGGGCGGCCAGGCGGCTACACCCGGATTGTGAAGCTAGGGCCACGCCACGGCGACGCGGCGCCCATGGCCCGGATCGAATTCGTGCCCGAACAAGAAAGGTCGACGGTTTAACGTCACGCAGGATTTGTTGTGCGGTTGAGTACGTTGGAACATCCTATTCCGGCTTCCAGCGTCAGCCCGGTAAGGTAACAGTGCAGGCAACGCTCGAGTACGCGCTTTCGCGCGTTACGCAGGAAAATATTCACGTGGTTGGCTCCGGACGAACGGACGCGGGAGCGCACGCCGTGACTCAGATCATCGCTTTCTCCACGGAAAGCCGACTGGGAGCCAACACACTGCAGCGCGCCGCTAACGCAATGCTACCGCGGGACGTGGCCGTGACGTGGGCACGCGACGTAGACGAGTCGTTTCATCCGCGGTTCGACGCACGCGCCCGACACTACCGCTACGTCATCTGGAACAGGCCGGTGAGGTCTCCATTCTGGGAAGGGCGAGCGGCGCACGTGCGTCCGCGACTCGACGTAGACCTGATGAATGAAGCGGCGCAACAGCTGGTGGGACGTCACGATTTTGGATCGTTTGTGCCGAGCAACTTCGATGCCTCGCGCGAGCGCACCGTCTGGAGCGCGGAGTTCTGGCGTGATGGAGACATCGTTCGATTCGACGTCCGGGCCGAAGGGTTTATGCGTCAAATGGTGCGGTCGATGGTCGGGACGCTGATCGACGTGGGACGCGGAAAGATCACGACCGAGAAATTTGCCGAGATAGTGCGCGCTTGCAATCGAACTGAGGCCGGACTGACCGCACCGGCCGGCGGCCTGTATCTGATGGCGGTGCAGTACGGCGAGGTCGAGGATCACAGCGAACGGACGACCACCGGCCCGAAGCAACAAAGCGATGTCGCCGTGACGGCGCCTGAGGAGAAACGATGAAAACATATATACCGAAGAAGGGTGAAATCGAGCAGTCCTGGTATGTGATCGACGCCACCGACCAAAACATTGGGCGTCTGGCGTCGGACATCGCTCGGGTGCTGCGCGGCAAGCACAAACCAAGTTACACGCCGAACAACGACGTGGGTGACTTCGTGATCGTCGTGAATGCGGCAAAAGTCGCCTTTACGGGCAAGAAATTGACCGACAAGACGTATTACCGGCACTCCGGCTATCCCGGTGGCTTGCGCGAGTTCTCGCTGGGCCGGATGCTGGAACTACATCCGGAACGGGTCCTTGAAAAGGCGGTGCGGGGAATGCTTCCTCATAACCGCCTCGGCGAAGATATGTATCGGAAGTTGAAGGTGTATGCGGGGGCCGATCATCCGCATAGCGCTCAGCGGCCACGTGACCTGGGCTATGCATTCGTCGGTCAGAAAACCGGCGCACGGTATTCAACCGAGAGTGAGGGGTAAGGAAGTATGGCGATCCAGCATTATTCAGCCGCCGTCGGGCGCCGGAAGACTTCGGTGGCACGTGCGCGCCTGGTGCCTGGTACCGGCGAAATCATCGTGAACGGGAAACCAGTCGACCTGTATTTTGGCGGAAACACGTTCACCGCTATCGTCGAGGAACCGTACCAGGCGATCAACCAAATGGGCCGGTTCAACGCCGATGTGAAAGTAGCGGGCGGCGGGTTGTCGGGCCAGGCGGGTGCAATTCGGCACGCCATAGCCAGGGCGCTACTCAAGCACGACGAGGGTTTGCGAGTCGGACTTCGGAAGGCGGGCCTGTTGACCCGCGATGCGAGGATGAAGGAACGGAAGAAATACGGGCTGAAGCGGGCCCGCAAAGCGCCGCAATACACCAAACGCTGATACGTACCACGGACTATTGCCCGGGACCGAGCCGATGGGAATTTACCCATCGGCTCCTTTTTCATGGGTCGCATCCGGTCGCATGCCGATGTCTTGCAGTGTCGGCACGTTTTCGGCTTGCTCGGGTAGCGGTGGAAGCTCGGCAAGCGATGAGAGCCCGAAATATTCGAGGAAACCGAAGGTGGTGCCGTATTCGGTCGGGCGTCCCAGTGTCATACGCGTGCCGCGTTCCTCGATCAATCCCCTGGCAAGCAGCGTTTGAACGGCACGATCGCTGTTTGCACCACGGATGGCTTCGAGCTCCGGCCGGGTTATGGGCTGCCGGTAGGCGACTACGGTGAGGGTTTCGAGGGCAGAGCGGCCTAATACAGGTGGTTTACTGGTTCCAAGGAAGCGATGGACTACCTCGGCAAATTCCGGGGCTGTGACCAACTGAGCGAGATCGCGATCGAGCTGGATACGGATACCGCCGGACCGTCGAGACATGCCCTCTTGAAGAAGGTCGCGTACCCGACGCACCGGCAACTCGAGTGCGTGCGACAGTGACGAGAGAGAGACAGCACCGCCCGCCGCCAGCAGAACGCTTTCCAGAGCGGCCAACAGCTTGTCATCATCCCACTCGGCTGTTGGTTTGGGCAGCATTCTCGGTACGTTCCACGTGTATGTCGCCGAAAAGGGACGCCTGACGCGTGTGAATCTTGCTGAGGCGCGTCAGCTCGAGGACGGCAAGGAAATGCACCACCACATCACCCCGCGAGCTATCGCGGACCATCTGGAAGAAACTCAAGGCAGGCATCTGAGATAGTCGCCGGATCAACCCGCTGATGGCGGCTTCCAAACGAATGAAGGATGGCGCTTGAACGGCGAGCCTGGCACGAGCTGCCCCAGCGCGTGACGCCATGGTCGACCAGGCTGACAGGAGCAGGCGAGAAGGACGGGGCTCGAGCCGCGGCGCGAGGCCGACCGGAGGACCGGAAAGTGGAAAGCTTTCCCGGCCCTGGTATTCGTGTAGAAGCGAAATCGAGTCAGAAAACGGGACCAGGGCCGATTTGTCGGAGGACCCGGCTTCAAGGTCGTCGTCTTCTTGGTGGATAGGCATAGCCAGGAGATCAGATGATTTCATAACCATCAAGCGCGCGGACGCTGCCATGAGCTCACCCGCTAACTCAAGATCGAGCGTGCTTTCCTGAACGAGGTGCGATAGGCATTGACGGGTCACTTCGGCCACCGGTACTTCGCCGGCGGCGAACTTATGCCGGCTCACCATGGTTACAAAGGCATCCACCGGCCCCTCAAAACCCGGTAGTGACAGCTGCATGGTGGATAACGGCAGCGTGCGCCTTTGAAGTGCCACTAGCAGGCTGAACACAGAAGCTGAATTATGTGGTCACGAATCGGGTCGATTATGCCGCTGATCACGTGAATCTCCGGGTCCGCGAAAAACAGGACCAGAATGATCAGCGGGCCGTACTGCTGCAGCGGCGCCAGGGAATACATTTGCCGAGCGGAGAGAAAGCCACCCAGCACAGTAAACCCATCAAGCGGCGGAAGCGGAATGAGGTTAAAGATGAACAAAATGATATTCAGCACCATGGCCAGAAAAAGGAACTGCACCACGTTGATGCCGACGGACTGGAAGTGGCCGGACTGGTAGGCCGAGAGGAAAACGCCCAGTACGGCGGCCACGGCAAGGTTCGACAATGGGCCGGCGATAGCGACGATCGCATTTCCTCGTTGGGGACCGTACTTCAGGTTGGTGGGCGTGACGTGCGTTCGACCGTAGGTAAAAGCAAACGCGCCGAGCGAGGTCAAAACCAGGAGGACTAAACCGACCTGGTCCATGTGCACCAACGGGTTGAGCGAGAGCTCTCCGAGGCGGCGTGGAGTCGAGTCGCCCAGGCGATCGGCCACAATGGCGTGAGCTAATTCATGAATGTCGATCGCAATCAAGATGATCACGATCATCTGGAGCGCCCGACCCAGATCTATGGGTCCAAAAAGAGACACAGTGTCTTTCTACTTTTCCGGGTATGCGGCGCAGAACGTTGCACTCACCGCAGCATTATACCAGCGAGTCATTGCCGGGATGGGCGCGGAATCGCTACAATCGGATATAAGAACACACGTCCTTACGTGGCTGAATGGGGTCTAAAGAGTGCCGTTATACGAATATCAATGTTTGCCGGAGCGACATAGTTTCGAAGTACGACAGGGGATCAATGATGATCCCGTCGTAACATGTCCGGAGTGCGGCGGCGCGGTACGGCGGGTCATTCAGCCGGTGGGAATCGTATTCAAGGGCAGTGGGTTCTACGTGAACGACTCGCGGAAGTCTACTTCCACGACGACTCCCGCGCCGGCCGGCAAAGCCGGGGAGAGCTCGTCAGACGGAAAGACCGACGGTGGGTCTGAACGGAGCGGCGACGCAAAGGCGTCGGAACCGAAGACCGAATCGAAGCCAGCACCCAAGGCCGAGACGGCAGCAGGATCCTAGCGCGGGATCACTTCTTCTTGTAAAACTTCTTTAGTTTCGGCCGACGTTCAACGTCGTCAAACGCCGGTGCGCTCGTCGAACGCTGAGTCGCCTCATCCTCGAGATCGCCTTCCAGGCTGATGAAGTCCAGTCGAATGTCTTCGTCGTTGAGGACATCCGGAGTTTTCATCATGTGGCGCAAGACTTGAAGGCGAGAGACGCTGAGACCGCTTTCGCGCTGTGGTTCAGCGAGCTTGATCATCTTGTCGACAACCCGAAGTGTCTTGCCATTCGCGTCCCGGTCCTCGAGATCGGCGCGCACGGCCATTAATTGTTCGTGTACATTCATATGCCCTCCCATAGTTCCATGTCAAGGCTACCACACCGAGAAACGGGCCGGATTACGGTTCCAGGTCGCCGTTTTCTTCGGCAGTATCCGGGAACTCGTCGTGGAGCAACTCGTCGCTGAAGAGGGTTATTTCTCGGCCAACAAAGACTCGGACGAAAAAATCCTCGCGCGCAACGTCGCTGGAGAGTACGAGATCCTCGTCGATCTGCTCTATGAGCTCCTCCACCTCACTGTCGGGGGTCTCCGACTCAAGAACGAGCGTTCCGTACACCTCGGCGTGTCCGAAGTGGAGATCGAGGTACCCAATCCGTTCGTCGCCGGACATGAGCTGGTACTGCTCTGACGACGGAGTTCGAGACTGCCGGTGGTATACGGGTTTCGTCACGTTGTTTGCCTCCTCGTTACAGTGTCTGCGCAACCGAACGCGCGTGCGCCGGCGACAGCCGAATGATACAGACCGTCCATTACGTTTAAAGCCAACAGAGCACCCGGTCCGCCGGTTCCACAGAGGGTTGATACGCTCGCGTTGAGAATTCGAACGCTATGTAGGTATCGAAAATCGAGATGCAAGGCACGAGCCACGAGGACCTGGATGACAACGGAGTGCGACACGATCGCCACATTGCCGCGTGGGTACTCGTCGAAGACGGCAGTCAGGGCAGACGTGGCGCGCCGCGAGACGTCGGCGAGCGACTCGCCGCGCGGGAACGTAACGCGGTCGGGTCGAGTATGCCACTCGGCGTAGAGCTGCCCGTAGCGCGCTTTGATCTCGCCCAGAAAGAGGCCTTCCCACGGTCCCTGGCCGATTTCGGTGAAGCGATCGTCGATCCGGAGCGGGGCATGCGTAGCTTCCACGATGGCGCTTGCCAGGCACCTGGCCCGCCTCATCGGGCTCGATACCACGCAATCGAGCGACTCGCCGCGAAAGGTGCCGGCCCTGGCACGCATTTGCAGCTCTCCCGCCGCGCTGAGGGGAGCATCGAGGCGGCCCTGATACCGTGAGACGCTGTTCCAGGTCGTTTGGGGGTGTCGCAGCAGAAAAACGGCCGTCATGCACAAGTATAGGAGAGGGCTATTTGGCGCTCCGAGTCCCGGCTCGACCGTCCATGCGGACTGCGTGACAGGTGCCGAAAACTAAGTCAGCCGGACTGCAGTCGACTCGTCGATCACGTCATAGAGTGCAAGCTCTGCTGGAATAAGAGTTTGGAGGCGGTTTGCACGGCCCGGTTTCACTTCTGAAAATATCGACCAGTCCTCGCCGCCGAAAGGTCGTGCCCACAGGAACATGCCGTGCGGCTTTACATAACTGACGGTCTGGATTTCTTGTTTTTCGTGAACCGGGGGAGGGGGCTTTACCGGAGTCCGTACTCGATCAGCAAAAGTGAAACGTATTGCGGCGTGCAATCAAAACGGCGAGCGATTTCGCGTTGGGTGAGCCCGTCGTCGACATAGAGCCGGCGAAGCGTCTCGGGATCCAGAGTTTCCTTCACGCCTTTACCCGCGCCGGTGTTGCGAAAGCGAGTTTTTCTCGTCATGCGACTCTCTGGTCCACGCGGACGTCCCGCCAGGATGGTGTTGGGCTGCAAACGCTGCTACGAGCCGGTAAGGAATGTCTACGGAACGGACCAGTACTGCCTGTGAGGCCCGCTGACCCACCGCAACGCAAGTGCAAATAATAGGTATTATGTAAATAGTCGGTGTTGAGGGGCCCTCATCGGGGATGTGGCCAGGGGTGCTAGAAACTTCCTCCGCTGACCCACCGGACGATATCGTTGTACGAAATTACCAGGATGAGCATGAGCAACACGGCCATGCCGACGAGATGAATAATGCCTTCGATTTGAGGATCGAGGTTTCGACGGCGCACCCAGGACAACAGGACAAAGACAATCCGGCCACCATCGAGGGCCGGAATGGGAAGGAGGTTGAGCACGCCGAGATTGGCACTTAACAGGGCGATGAACTCGAAAAGTGGGCTCGGTCCCTGTTGGGGCTCCTGCTGCACAACGTGCGTCGTTATGTCTGCTATCCCGATTGGGCCCGCCACTTGACTTCCACCGTGTTTCGACACGTTCTGCAACAGCAGCGGGATACTGCCGACCATCGAGACTACCTGACCAACGGAGAGACCCAGGGCTTCACGCGGAGTGTGAGAAACCGTAATAACCTTCGTCAACGCGATCCCCATGGGGCCTTGGTTGGCCGGCGGGTTCCTGCGGGGCACCAGGCTAACGGTCCGTTGATGGCCCCGGTAGACGAGTTCCAGAGTCACCCTGTGTCCCAAATAGCCCGCTGTGGCGTCCTGTAAGTCGGATAGGTATTGAATATGCTGGCGGTTCACCGAGACTACGGTGTCGCCGGTATGGATGCCGGCGATCGCGGCCGGGCTGCCGGGACTGACCGCGGTTACCACCGGCAGGCCGCGTGGCGACCCTGCCAGGAATGAAAAAAAGAATATCCCGATTGCCAGGCTCAGATTCATCACGGGGCCGAATAGCAGGATCAGCAGCCGCTTCCAGGGCGGTTTGGCACCGAAGTTCGCGGGATCGTCGGACTCGCCATTTTCCCCGGTCATCTTTACGAAGCCGCCGAGGGGCAGGGCGTTCAGCGAATAGACGGTACCACCCCGTGTCCACGACTTGAGACGCGGCGGAAAACCGAGTCCAAATTCCTCGACTCGAACGCCCATGATCTTCGCAAGCGTAAAGTGCCCAAGCTCATGAACCAGAATGAGTACAGCCAAAATCACGAAGAACGTGAGGATGCCGACTGCTACGGTCATGCCCTAGGACTCAGCCGAACGCCAGGTGTCGCGCCGATGAACGTGCCCATGAACCTACTTCGATTATATGTTCGAGAGTTGGTGACTCACAAGGCTCGTGGAGCTCGAGCACCCGAGCGACGATGGACGGTATTCGGGTAAAGGGAATCGTGCCGCGCAGAAATGCTTCGACAGCTACTTCGTCGGCGGCGCAGAGCACGGCGGGATACGATCCGCCCTTTCGGCCGGCCTCGAGAGCAACCGCCAAGGCAGGAAACCTCGACAGATCCACCGGCGCGAAGTCCAGCGAACCCACCGTGCCGAGGTCGAGGCGCGCCAGGGAGCTAGGCCACCGTTCCGGGTGACTGAGCGCATACTGAATGGGGAGTCGCATATTCGGAAGTCCGAGCTGAGCCTTCATGGAGCTGTCGCGAAAGGTCACAAGTGAGTGCACGATACTCTGCGGATGGAGCACGATGTCAATGGCACCCATGGCGACATCGAACAGCCATTGCGCTTCCAGCACTTCCAGCCCTTTGTTCATCAAGTTCGCTGAGTCGATGGTGATTTTTCGGCCCATGGACCAGGTGGGGTGGCTCAACGCCTGAGCGGGAGTGACGAGCTGCAACTCGCCGGCCGATAGATCGCGCAGCGCTCCTCCCGAGGCGGTGAGAGTCAGGTGCTCGACGGCCACCGCATCCTCGCCTTGCAGGCACTGCCAGATAGCGCTGTGCTCGCTGTCGATCGGGACGAGCTGACCGCCTCCCCGGCGTGCCGCGGCACCGACCAGCGGTCCGGCTGACACCAGGGTCTCTTTATTCGCGAGCGCGACGAGTTTGCCTGCTTCCAGAGCCGCAATGGTGGGACGCAGTCCGGCCTCGCCGGAGGTGCCGACAACGACCAGATCTACTTCGGGACGGGTACAGAGCTCCACCATGCCTGCGTCGCCCGCCAGCACTTCGGGCGCGTATCCGGCGAGCTGACCGACTGTTTCGGCGGCGCCAACGACCGCGTTGGGGTGAAACTCCAGCGCCTGACGTTGCAATTCGGCGACGTTGGAGCGTGCCGCGAGACCGTACACAGTCAGGCGACCGTCCATGGAACGCACGACGTCGAGTGTTTGGCGTCCAATGGAGCCGGTACTGCCCAGGATGAGAAGGTTACGAGCCATATCCGAAGGCACGTGCGGTGTAAACCGCGACGGTAGCGGTGAACAGGAGACTATCGACGCGGTCCAGGAGTCCGCCGTGTCCCGGGAATATGGCACCCGAATCCTTCACGCCGACTTGACGCTTTATCATGGACTCCACGAGGTCGCCGGCCTGAGCGGCAATTCCCAATAGAAAGCCGAAGGCCAGCCCCTGGACAGGCGTGAAGCCCAGTGCCGGCACGGTCAGAAGACCAGCCAGGGTGGAAAGGGTGAGACCACCCTCCACTCCCTCCACGGTCTTTTTGCTGCTGATGTGTTGCATGAAGGGACGGCGGCCAAAGAGCCGGCCGGAAGTATACGCGCCGGTGTCGTAGGCCCATGTGATAGCGAACACCGCCGCTACCCACCAGGCTCCATGTTCCCAGCTCCGCAAGACGCTGAGCTGACCGAGCAGCACGCCGACATAGAGAACACCGAAACAGGCCAGGGACCAGTTTGCCAGCCGGTTGTCACCGGAATCGGGGAGGAGATAGAAGCAGCCGGCAGAGACCATAACAGCCAGCAGGAGTGCAATCCAGGTCGATTCCGCCGGGTGACGGTACAGTGGGGCTCCCGCCGCGAGCATGGCGGCCGGTACAACGATAGCTGCGATCGGGGCATATCGTGCGGCTTGGAGCAGGGAGCGGAACTCCCACATGCCGAGAGCCGCAATAGCGGCGATGGCTACCGCGAACGCACCGCCCCCTATGTAATCGAGAAGGATGACCGACGGGATACCGACGGCCGCGGTTACGACGCGCGCGGTGAGGTTAGACACGCCGGGCCGCGGTCGTCACGAAATGCTACAGCTTGCCAAATTTTCTCTTGCGGGAGGCGTACGACTGTATGGCCGCATCGAGATCGTCCTCACAGAAGTCGGGCCAGAGCGTGGGCGTCGAATAGTACTCGCTGTAGGCGGCCTGCCATATGAGGAAGTTCGACAGCCGCATCTCTCCCGCGGTTCTAATCACGAGATCCGGGTCAGGCAGGCTGGCCGTGTACAAATAGCGTCCAATGAGCGCTTCATCGATATCCTCGGCGGGGACGCCGTCCGCCACGATGCGTTGGATGGCGTTCACAATTTCAGCCCGTCCGCCGTAATTGAACGCGACATTGAGCGTGATGCGGTCGTTGTGCTGGGTTAGCTCGACGGCGTGGGCGATGGAGCGACGCAACTGCTCGCCGACGCCTTCCATGGTGCCGACGTGACAGACCTTGACGCCGTTCTTGTGGAGATTGCGTGTTTCGCGTTCGCTGGCATCGGCGAAAAGTGCCATCAAGCTGTTGACTTCAGGCTTGGGCCGTCCCCAGTTTTCGGTAGAGAACGCGTACACGGTCAGCATGCGTACGTCGCGGTCGACGCAGGCGCGCAGGATGCGATGAATGTTTTTCTCTCCGGCGTGGTGTCCGGCGGTGCGCGGCAGGTGACGGCGCTGCGCCCACCGACCGTTACCGTCCATGATGATCGCTATGTGTCCCGGCACGACCGGCCCCGCGGGTTCAACACGTGTGGGTGATTCAGCGACCATTTAGATCTCCATTATCTCGGTTTCCTTAGCCTGGCCGACTGCGTCCGCTTCCCGTATGGCACGATCCGTCAGCTTCTGAAGCGCTTCGATAGCGCGCTTTTCGTCGTCCTCCGACAGCTCTTTGTCTTTCCGCTGCTTCTTTAACGATTCGTTGGCGTCGCGACGTACGTTTCGCACGGCAACTTTGGCCTCTTCAACCCGCTTGTGAACGAGCTTCACAAAATCGCGACGGCGCTCTTCGGTGAGCTGCGGGATGACGATCCGGATGGTGGTGCCATCGTTGGTGGGATTGAAGCCGAAGTCGGAGGAGCGTATGGCCTTCTCGATGTTGCCAAGGGCAGATCGATCGTACGGTTGCACCAGGAGCTGGCGGGCGTCGGGCGCGGTGATGTTAGCGAGCTGTTGTAGTGGAGTAGGCGCACCGTAGTAATCGACGGTAAGGTGTTCGATCACGGTGGGGTTCGCCCGGCCGGTCCGGATGTTGGCGAGCTCGCGACGAAGCGCGGCTATGCTCTTCTCCATATGCTCGTCGGTCTCGCGCGCAAAGCTTTCGTCCATGCGTTACTTCCCCCCGGCGAGCACTGCGCCCACATCGCGAGCTATGAGAGTGCCGATCGCCTCTCCAAAAACGACTTTCCGGATATTACCCGGTGCGAGGCTGAAGACCACTATCGGTAGATTGTTCTCTTTCAGCAATGATATAGCGGTTGCGTCCATGACTTGCACCTGCAGATTCAGAGCATCCATATAATCCATGGTCGAAAACTTACGAGCGGTGGGGACCAACATCGGATCATGATCGTACACGCCCTCGACCTTGGTCGCCTTTAGCAGCACGTCCATGCCGAGCTCCACGGCACGCAGGGCAGCGGCTGTGTCGGTTGTAAAGTACGGATTCCCGGTACCCGCTACGAGCAGGACGACACGGCCCTTTTCGAGGTGTCGTTCAGCGCGACGGCGAATGAACGGCTCGGCAACCTTGTCCATTTCGATACCGCTGAGCACGCGTGTTTGCACGCCCAGCGACTCTATGGCGTCTTGTAGGGCCAGGCCGTTCATGACGGTGGCCAGCATGCCCATATAGTCGGCGGTGGCGCGATCCATACCGCGTTGGGCGGCGGTGGCGCCGCGTAGGATATTACCCCCGCCGACGACCACCGCGATGGCCACACCTGCCGAGTGGAGGGACACTATTTCCCGAGCGATGGAGTTAACGACATCGGCGTCAATGCCGAATTCCTCGTGTCCGAGCAGCGCCTCCCCGCTGAGCTTCAGCAGGATGCGAGGATACTTGA
This sequence comes from uncultured Chloroflexia bacterium, assembly GCA_963737125.1. Classification (GTDB taxonomy): domain Bacteria; phylum Chloroflexota; class UBA5177; order UBA5177; family UBA5177; genus JANWJD01. Next base: position 1,949,828 of record CAVTRL010000001.1, read on the forward strand.
CCGACGAGTCGTCGCCCAGGAAGTCCATCTAGGCCCCTACTTGGAACCGTGCGAACCGTCGAACCACGATGTTTTCTCTGGTTTTCACGGAGAGCTCCTGCACCAACTGTTTGATCGTCTTCGAGTCGTCGCGCACGTACGGCTGCTCGAGAAGCACGTTCTGCTTGGCGAAGTCCTTGAACTTGCCGTCGGCAATTCGATCGAGCAAATCCTCACGCTTCCCGCTTTTGGCGGCTTCTTCGCGGTAGGACTGCTTGAGCTCCTCAACCTGAGATGCTGGAATATCCTCGATGTTGAGGAAGCGCGGATTGTTAGCCGCCACCTGCAAGGCGATTTCGTGCGCGAGCTCGCGGAACTCGTCGGTACGAGACACGAAGTCGGTCTCACTATTCATTTCGACCAGCACGCCGATCTGACCGCCGAGGTGGATATACGGCTCCACGATTCCCTGGGCGGCCGATCGGCCGGCGCGCTTCTCGACACCGGCCGCGCCGCGCTGCTCAAGCAGCTTCTTTGCTTTGTCGCGGTCGCCATCGGCGTCCTGCAGAGCCTTCTTCGCTTCCATGATTCCGGCTCCGGTTTCCTCCCGGAGCGATTTAATTGCATCCGTGGTCACTGCCATGGTGGTGCGGTCCTTTCACGTTTCCCTATTAGATATCTCCGAACGTCCAAATAGGTTTCACTCCGCGGCGTCGGGATGAATTCCGAGCCGGGATTCGTCGGCGGCGGGAGCAAGCGAGCCGCTTTCGGCGTCCGGAGCTGTTTCGATGAGATTGGCGGATGCGTCGCCTTCCGCCGAGTCGGGAGCAGCAGCATGAGCGTTCCTGGCCAGCTCACCCTCGGCGTCTGCCGGGTTTACCACACTATCTACCGGATCGATGGCTGCCACGCCGGCGGCATCAGCGGTAGCACCGTTGTACGAATCCACATCGTCGGCCGCGTCAATGGAGGCGTCATACCCCTCCGGATCGGCGGTATAGCCGCCCTGGTAGGAAACCACGTCGACGTCTTCTTCGGCTTCCTCTTTGGCCATGGTGCTCTGCCGTTCTTGCAAGCCCGAGAAGGCAGCGTCCGCGATCTTGCTGGAGAGTAGCCGGACCGCCCGAATCGCATCGTCGTTAGCCGGTATGGGGTAGTCGACCTCGTCGGGATCGGAATTGGTATCAAGCAGGGCCACGATAGGGATCTCGAGACGGCGTGCCTCGTGGATCGCGATATGCTCCTTCTTGGTGTCCACGATAAAGAGGACATCGGGTAGACGGCGCATTCCTCGAATGCCACCAAGCATGCGCGTGAGCTTGGTAATCTGGTCGTTGAGTTTCAGCTGTTCTTTCTTGGGCAAGCGGTCGAAGGCACCGGATTCCTTCATCCCTTCGAGTTCATCGAGTCGCTTGAGCCGCTGCTGAATCGTCTGAAAATTGGTCAGCAAACCACCCAACCATCGCTGGTTGACGTAGAACTGCTGGGCGCGGCTTGCCTCCTCGGCAACGGCATCCTGGGCCTGTTTCTTGGTGCCGACGAAGAGCACACGTCCCCCGTTACGGGTGACGTCCTCGACGAAGTTATAGGCTCGGTCGAGCAAACCCACCGTTTTCTGCAGATCCAGAATGTGGATACCGTTGCGTTCGGTGTAGATGTACGGTTTCATTTTCGGGTTCCAGCGGCGAGTGGGATGCCCGAAATGCACTCCTGCCTCGAGGAGTTGTTTCATGCCGACGACTGCCATAGTAGGATCCTCCTGTGTTTTTGAACCTCCGCACCGATCGTCCCGGGTACGAACCGCCGAAGTGGCGGCAACGGTACACAGTCACAGTGCGTGTGAATTGAGAGCGTAGAAAAGACCAGCGTCGCCGCTGGCCGTTTCTGCGATTAGTGTACCACAGGCAGACTCCCCTGCTCCGGATTCCGCGGAGTTGGACGCCAATGGTTATGTCAAATTGACCGCCGCCAATTAGAGAATGTACTTACTCGCCTCATCGGTCAGAGGCACGCCGGCCATGCGGGTTTGCACGTACGCCCGGTCGATCTGGACGGTTTGACCCGTGAACTCGTCGGACCGATAGCTTACTTCTTCCAAAACCCGCTCCATGACGCCATAGAGGCGGCGGGCGCCCAGGTTCTCGGCCTGGGCGTTTAGAGCGGTGGCATAGCGAGCTACTTCGCGAATGCCGTCTTCGGTGAAGTCGAGGATGATCTCTTCGGTGCCGAGCAGCGCCTTGTACTGCTTGATGAGCGCGTTTTCCGGCTCGGTAAGAATGGCGACGAAGTCCTCTTCCGACAGGTCCTTTACCTCGACCCGGATCGGGAACCGACCCTGCAGCTCAGGTAAAAGATCGGACGGCCGCGCGCGGTTGAAGGCGCCGGCTGCCACGAAGAGGATATGGTCGGTGTTGACCATGCCGTAGCGCGTAGCGACGCTTGCGCCCTCGACGATCGGCAGGAGGTCCCTCTGGACGCCTTCGCCGGATACGTCGGCGCCATAATCGCCGTTGCGGGTGACCAGCTTGTCGATTTCATCGACGAATACGACGCCCGATTCTTCAACCCGCCGCAAGGCGGTCTCCACCACGTCTTCCCAGTCCACGAGCTTCGCGGCTTCCTGTTCGGAAAGGATGCGGCGAGCTTCTCGAACAGGCACGCGTCTGGACCGTTTGCGAGTCATATTGACGTTGTTCATGAACTCCTGGAACTGTTCGTGGATCTCGTCGGAGCCGATGCCGGATACAAATTCCAGGACCGAGCCATAGGACTCTTCCCCGTCTATCTCAATCTCGATCACACGCTCCTCGAGCTCGTGGTCGGCCAGCTGCTGCGCAACCGCCCGGCGCTTCCGTTTCAGATGTGCTCGTTCGGATGCGGGGGCGCGCTGCTCGGTTTCCGCCTCGCCTTCCTTCGCGCCTTCGATCAGGTAGTTGACGATTCTTTCAGCCGCTCGTTTTTCGGCCTCGTCGCTTACTTCGGACACGCGCTCGTGATGGACCATGGAAACGCTGGCATCGGCCAGATCCCGCACGATCGACTCAACGTCCCGGCCGACATAGCCGACCTCGGTAAATTTGGTTGCCTCGGTCTTGAGGAATGGCGCGTCGACGAGCTTTGCCAGCCGCCGGGCGAGCTCGGTCTTCCCAACGCCGGTGGGGCCGATCACGAGTATATTTTTCGAACCGATCTCAGCGCGTACCTCTGGAGACAGGCGCTTGCGGCGCTCGCGTTCACGCAGTGCCACCGCCAAAGAGCGCTTGGCCTCAGACTGTCCGACGATGTATCGATCGAGCTCCGCCGCAATTTGTCGAGGGTTAAGATCAGTCACCTTTCTCCCCTTTACCGGAAACGTTTTCAGGGTTGCCTACCACGCTCTGGAGCGTGATTTGATTGTTCGTATAAATGCAGATCGAGGCCGCGATGTCCATCGCAGCGCGTGCGACCTCGGCGGCCTCCATGTCGGTGAATTTGAGTAGAGCCTGCGCCGCCGACAAGGCGTAGTTGCCTCCCGAACCGATCGCGATAACGTCATTATCCGGCTCGATTATTTCGCCGTCGCCCGAGATCAGGAGCAAGGTTTCGGCGTTGGCCAGGACGAGCTGCGCCTCCAGCCGGCGGAGATATCTATCGGTGCGCCAATCTTTGGTGAGATCGACGGCGGCTTTTCGCAGATTACCGCTACTCCGCTCCAACTGGTTCTCGAAACGATCGAAAAGGGTCAGTGCATCGGCCACCGCGCCGGCAAAGCCGGCCAGAACCTGTCCTCCGGACATCGTCCGGATCTTCACGGCAGACTGTTTCATGATGGTGTCGCCCATCGTGACCTGGCCGTCGCCGGCCATTGCAACGGTACTGTTACGACGCACGGCAACGATGGTAGTGGCGCGCAAATTTTGCACGATCACGCTCCCCGGTGGGCGCGAGAATAGACGTCACGGAGATAGCCCTCGGAGACGTGGGTATATACCTGAGTGGTGCTCACGCTGGCGTGGCCAAGGAGCTCTTGCACGGTGCGGAGGTCGGCGCCGCCTTCGAGAAGGTGCGTGGCGAAGCTGTGACGCAGGGTATGCGGCGTGATATGGCGGGAGATACCGGCGGCGGCGACGTACGATTGCAACACGGCGTGAAACCCGCGAACGCTGAGCGGAGTGCCGAGGTGACTGACAAACAGTGCGTCACAGCTACCTGCCCGCAGGAGCACGGGCCGGCTGGAGTGCACGTAGGCCTCGAGCGCGTCGACGGCCAGATCTCCGAGGAGAACGATGCGCTCTTTGTTTCCCTTTCCCAGTACACGCATGGATCGCTGCGGCCAATCGACATCCAACAGCCGCAGGCTCAGGAGCTCGCTCACGCGCAGTCCCGTGGCGTACAGCACCTCGAACAGGCAACGATCGCGAGCGCCGAGCGGTGTGGCCTGGTCCGGAGCAAGAATGAGCCGCTCGACCTCCTCGGCGGTGAGAACGGTGGGAAGCGTGTGACGCCCTTTCGGGGCCGGGACCAGCAGCAGCGGTGAGGCCGTGATCCGGCCCTCGCGGACCAGATACCGGAAGAAGGATCGAAGGGCAGAGAGTTTCCGGGAGATACTGGCGGGCGCGTAGCCCTCTCCATGCATCCAGGTGATCCAGCGGCGTACGATGGCGCGATCGACGGAAGACCACTCAGTAGCGCCGCACTGGCCGAGCCAGTCGGTGAGGTGCACGAGGTCCCGGCGATAGTTGTCGACAGTGTGGGACGACGCCCCACGCCGCAGCCGGAGATCGGACAAGAAATCGTCTATCTGTGTAATCATGTGTTCCCTCGCGGGGACACGCCGCTCATCAACGCGCAGTGACCAACTCACGCGGGGCTTCGGTGGGAGTCTGCTCGTGACCACACTCCGTGCAGCGCAGTACGGGCTTGCCGCGCGTGGTAAGCGCTACGAGCCCGTTGCACTGGGGGCACGGCTCGGGCACGGGTTTGTCCCAGAGTGCGTAATCACACTTGGGAAACGTGCCACAGCCGTAAAAGACGCGGCCGCGTTTGCTACGTCGTTCTACAATGTCGCTTCCGCAGCGAGGACAAGCGACACCTATCTTCGTTTGCAACTGTCGAGAATAGGTACATTCCGGATAGTTCGAACACGAGATAAACTCGCCAAACCGACCAGTTTTGATGACCAGCGGACTTCCGTCGACCGGGCATGCCTCGCCGATCTCAATTACGGGCCGTTCTACTCGTTCCATCTCGTGCTCGGCCTGCGTGAGCGTCGCCTTGAAGTCGCCGTAGAAGGAATGCAGCAGGTCGGTCCACTGCTGCGCGCCATCCTCCACCTGATCGAGATCGGATTCCACCTGCGCGGTGAACTGCACGTCCACGATCTCCGGAAAGTGCTGTTTCATCAGGCGATTCACGGTTTCGCCCAGCTCGAGCGGCACGAATCGTCGATTTTCCAGCTTTACATACTTGCGCTGCTGAATGGTGCTGATAATCGGCACGTAGGTGCTGGGACGTCCTATCCCGAGCTCCTCGAGCTCCTTCACCAGACTGGCCTCGGTATAGCGGGGCGGCGGCTCGGTGAAGTGCTGCTGCGGATCGAGCTTGTGAAGAACCAGGGCGTCGCCCTCGTTGAGATCGGGCAGAGTGGTATCTTTTTCGTCACGGCCCCACACGGCATAGTAGCCCTCGAAGGCGAGCGACGAGCCGGTGGCGGCGAAGAGGTAGTCGCCGGCATGGATCGGGACCCTTACCGAGTCGAAAACCGCGGGCGCCATGAACGACGAGACGAACCGGCGCCAGATCAGCGAGTACAGCTTGAGCTGATCGGCGCTGAGGCTGGACTGCAGACCTGCCGGAAGGCGGCTGACCTCGGTCGGGCGAATCGCTTCGTGCGCACCCTGGACGTTGGCCTTCTGTTTGCCTTTCGGACCCGGTCCCAGGTATTTGGCGCCGAAGGTGTCTGTAATGTAGCCGCGCACGGACTTCTGAGCATCGTCGGAAACGCGGGTGGAGTCGGTTCGCATATAGGTGATAAGACCGGTCCGGCCCTCGCCCAGGTCGATTCCCTCGTACAGTTCCTGAGCGACTTTCATGGTCTTCTTGGGCGAGAACCGAAGTCGGGTCGAGCTGTCCTGCTGCAGAGAGCTGGTGCTGTAGGGCGCAGCCGGCATGCTTTTCGTTTTCTTTTGCTCGACCTGCGCCACCTGGTACGTTGCGCCGGTCAACCCGCTCAGAACCGCATCCATTTCGTCACTGCTGCCGATACGTATCTTTTCTTTTTCGGCACCGTCGAGACGCCGAACCAGCTCAGCCGAGAACTGTTTCTTGTCCTTCGGCTTGGAAACCAGGGCGGTCAGCGTCCAGTACTCCTCCGGCACAAAACCACGAATTATTTCCTCGCGGTCGCAGATGAGCCGCACGGCAACCGATTGCACGCGCCCTGCGCTGGTGTGTTTCTGGACGCGTCGCCAGAGCAGAGGGCTGATCTTGTACCCGACCAGCCGGTCCAGGATGCGGCGTGCCTGCTGGGCGTCGACCAGATGTTCGTTTATTTCGCGAGGATGCGCGATCGCCTCGCGGACAGCGTTCTTCGTGATTTCGTTGAAGACCGCCCGCCGCGCGTGAGGAATCTCGAGTGCTCGCGCCAGATGGGCGCTGATCGCCTCGCCTTCGCGGTCGGGGTCGGGGGCCAGGAACACCTCGTCGGCACGTTTACTGGCCCTTCTCAGGTCAAGGAGCACTCTTTCTTTCCCGGGAATAACGACGTATTTGGGCGTGAAGTTACGTCGCGTATCGACGCCGAGCCCTTTCGGGAAGGTCGATGACGTGCCCCACCGAGGCCATGACCTGATAGTCTGCGCCTAGAAATTTTTCAATTGTTTTTGCTTTTGACGGCGATTCAACGATCACCAATTTAGTTGACAAAGGTGTCTCCGCGTTCTATATACTGCTCCCAGTGTACCAGATGCGGAAGGAGCGCGTACACGCTGTTCGGGAAAATACCACTAAATGTGGGTTTCTACGCACGCGAAATAGCTACATCTTGCGCTTTTCCGGTCATTCGTCCGCTGATGCGACCGGCGTGGCGAGGGAAGTACCGAAGCTCCGCCATATCGGCCAGCATTGCGGTGATGTCCGAAACGGGATCGGCCGACAGGAGCCGGCGGGGCATCCGCAACAACGCGTTAGAGATGCGGGCCTCGGCGCCATATCTTCGGTAAAGCGCGACGCGATCGTAGAGCCCACCGGTATCCAGGCGGAGGGAAAGCGTGTCCTCATCGAGGGTAATGGACTGCACGCGGGCGGCCGCAGCCAGAATCTTGATGCGAATCGATGGTGAGAAGATTTTTCACCGTCGTCGGGCAGTGGACCGAAGCGGTCGCGCATTTCTTCCTCGGCGGAATGCAAGCTCCTGCAGCGTCCTCCAGCGCCGAGAGGCGGCGGTACAGGGTGAGGCGTTCCCCCTCGCTTCCCACGTACTCGGGCGGCAGAAATCGGAAAGCGGCAGATTCACGCGAGACGGTGGGTGGCTCCTCCACGGGACACCGCGGAGACGTTCCACTGCTTCGCCGATCATCCGGGTGTACAAATCGAAGCCAATAGCGGTAGCGTGACCGCTCTGTTCCGCGCCGAGCAGATTTCCGGTGCCTCGTATCTCTAGATCCTTCATGGCGATGCTGAAGCCGGCGCCCAGATCCTGCGCTTCGAAGACAGCCTCCATGCGCGCGGCGGCATCACGGCTCAGGCGAGGTCGCGCGGGTAGAGAAGATAGGCATAGGCCTGGTTGGCACTTCGCCCAACCCGCCCTCGCAACTGATACAGCTGCGTGAGCCCGAGCTTGTGCGCATTGTTCAGGATGATGGTGTTGACGTTGGGAATGTCCAGCCCGTTCTCGATGATGGTGCTGCAGAGCAAGACGTCGGTTTCGCCGCGGGCAAAGGCAAGCATCACTCGTTCCAGACTGGTGTTATCCATCTGGCCGTGAGCCACCGCGATTCGCGCTTCGGGCACGAGCGTGCGCATGCGTTCAGCCATCGCCTGAATCGTTTGCACCTTGTTATGGACGACGTACACCTGTCCATCGCGATCCAGCTCGCGCAGAATCGCTTCCCGCAGCAACCGGTCATCGAACGGTTGCAAGAAGGTCTTGATCGGGAGACGCCCCTCCGGTGGAGTCTCGATCACGCTAATTTCGCGGATTCCCACCAGGCCCGTGTGCAGCGTACGCGGGATCGGTGTCGCCGTGAGTGTTAGAACGTCGATCGACTCGCGCAGCGTGTTTGAGCTGTTCCTTATGCTTCACTCCGAAACGCTGTTCCTCGTCGATGATGAGAAGTCCCAGATTCTTGAAGCGAACGTCTTTTTGCAAAATGCGGTGCGTGCCGATAAGGACATCGACCTCGCCGGTGGCAGTCTGCGGCAGATGATGGCTCGTTGTTCCGCCGGCGAACGGAAGCGGCTCAGCGCTTCGACGCGGACCGGAAATGCGGCAAAACGTTCTGTAAAGGTCTCGAAATGCTGCTGCGCCAGAATAGTCGTGGGTACAAGAAGGGCCACCTGCCTGCCATCCATGACGGCTTTAAACGCGGCACGGACGGCCACCTCCGTTTTCCCGTAGCCCACATCGGCGCAAACCAGGCGGTCCATGGGGTGGGGCATCTCCATATCCGCCTTGACCTCCTCCACGGCCGCAGCTGATCCGGCGTTTCGGGATACGGGAAGGAACTTTCGAGCTCGTGCTGCCACGGTAGGTCCGGTCCAAAGGCGTGTGCTTCGCGCGTGCGGCGGCTTGCGCATACAGATCGATCAGTTCCCGGGCTATGTCGGCGGCCGCCTGCTCGAGCGCGCTGGCGCGCCCGCTGCCATTCGCCCGCTCCCAGTTTGCTGAGCTGTGGTTTGCTGTCCCCACTTCCGACATAGCGGGTCAGACGCTCGAGGCTGTCGGTCGGCACGTACACGCGGTCGGTCCCGGCGTACTGCACGATCGCGTACTCTCGTTCGGCCCCCTCGACTGTCATGCGGGTTACGGCTTCGAAACGTCCGATGCCATGCTCCAGGTGAACCACGTAATCGCCCGGCGAGAACTCCGTGAAGAATGCCTCTCGGGCCTTGCGCGGCTTGCGTGCTACCGGCCTATAGAGGGAACGGCCAAAGATCTCGTGATCGGTGATCAATTCCATTGACCTGGAGGGCAAAACCCAGCCCTCAGCGGCGGTGGAATGAGTCAGCGTGATCCCCGATTCGGGCGGTACGAGGAGCTCAGGGCAGATGTGGAGGGCTACATGGCTGTCGGCCAAAAGCTCGGCAATACGTTCGTTTTGTTGGGAGGCGATGATGGCGGTGGGGACTGAGCGGTGCGCGATGTGCTGTTCGAATGCTCTGATACGTCCGGCGTAGACCGGCGCGGGCGTGAATAATCCGGACCAGTCGACGCTGCCCTCTGCCGACTCCGTACTCGAGGAGAGCTCGAGGTAACTCCGGCTCATGACTTCTTGGCGTAAATCCGCCGGAGGCAGGAGAGGGTCTCGCAAACCCGCAGGGACCGCTCCGGCTGACACCAGGGACGTCAGAATCTCCTCGCTCTGCGAACAAAGATCGTCCCCCAGGCCCCACAGCTCGTCCGGTGAGATAACGAACACGTCGGCGGTGGCGGGGAAGAGCTGGATAAGGGAACACGGGTCATGCATGAGGTACGGCGCCAGGGCAGCAACATCCTCATAGGAAGCGCCCGCTTCGAGGCGCGCCAGATCGTCCAGCCACAATGTCTGTGCTTCTGCCGTCATCTCCGACGCGTCGAGTGCAAGGAGCTCGTGCAGCGCCTGCTCTCGGACGGATGAAGAAAGCGATGCCATAGGCTGCACCGTGACCTCGGTCCGATCTGAGTTGGAGCGCTGGGTGACGGGATCAAAGTTTCTCATGGAGTCGATCTCGTTACCGAAAAACTCGATACGGACCGAATCGTCGTCTCCGGCGGGAAAAACATCCACGACGCCACCACGACGCGCGAACGTACCTGCCTCCTCGACGAGGTCGACTTCTGAGTATCCGCGTTCGAGGAGCTGGGTGAGTAGGGCGCCGATTGCTATCCGGTCCCCAGTGCGAAACGCGGCAGGCGAGTTCCCGGCACTATCTGGCCGGTCGATAGTCTGCATGAGAGCGCGTACGGAAGCCACGACGACGTCGACGTCTCCCCGGGCGACGGAAGCGGCGATGGACTGGCGAGCCGCGACCACTGCGCGGTCCACGCGGACACGTTCATATGGCATGGAGTCCAGCGCCGGATAGAGGGCCACGCGTCGATCCGACCACTCGGACAGCTCGGTGTACATGTCGTGTGCCTGCTGCGCATGGGGCACCAACACCAGGGACGGGCGGCTACGGCGATGTACGAGGGAAGCCAGCACGGCAGGACGGGCCGCGGAGAGCAAACCGGTGATGCGGCGGCATTCAGGGTCCGCGTCAAGGGACGACAGAAAATCAAGCTGGGAGAGAAATTGCGTTAAGCCAACCAGGGTCATATGTTGAATTGTCCCGATACCGGCGATTTACGGCGCGTCGCAGTGTCGCCCCATTTAAAGTGTAGGGGGATGCGAGCGGTGCTTGAAAACGCTACGAAACTTCGCGGATCCTGGCTCGAGACAGGTCGGAAATTGACGGTACCGGAACATCGTCCAGTGCGTCCAGGTACGACTTCCAGATATCCGGATTCCAGACCTCGAGCCGGTTGAACATGCCGACCACGACTGCTTTCTTTTCGATGTGCGCGTGGTCGATGAGGGGCGCCGATATCGTAATCCTTTTCAAGTTGTCCACGTCGGAAAGTTGGGCATCGCCGAGTGCCCGGTGCATGAAGAGGCGGCTTTCGTCGTCGTCCATGCTGCGATAGGCCTCGTCGAGCACTGCCTTCCACGTTTCCAGGTCGTACACGTAGAGGCACTCCGGCTCCGCCTTGAGCACCATTACCTTGCTCCAGTCGGTGTCGTCGGAGGCAACCAGGAGATGGGCGGGCACCGTCAGCCGGCCCTTGTAGTCGACGGTCCGCTCGTACTCGCCAAAATACACTACGTGGAATCCTCGGTCGTTCGGGGAGCAAGCGGGTGGGGCTTCAAAGCAGTATAGAGCCGACACGCAGCGCGGTCAAACGGCAGATTGCGCGGTATTTTAGAGGCCGGGGAAGCCCTTGGGGAGACGCTTCTTGCCGGACGTCAACTGCTTCATCATCTTTTGCATCTCCTTGAACTGATTCAGGAGCTGGTTGACTTCTTGAACGGTGGTGCCGCTGCCCTTTGCGATCCGCCGGCGCCGGCTTCCATCGATGATGGACGGCTGCCGGCGCTCCTGGGCGGTCATGGACGTGATAATTGCCTCGATCCGTTTGACTTCCTTGTCGTTCATGTCCGGCATGCCGCCCATCTGCTTCATCGCGCCGCGCATGCCAGGAATCATTTCGACAAGCTGCGTGAGCGGACCCATTTTCCGAATTTGCCGCATCTGGCTCAGAAAGTCGTCGAGATTGAAGGTAGCGGTTCGCATCTTCTTTTCGAGCCGCTTGGCGTCTTCTTCGGTGATTTGTTCCTGCGCTTTTTCGATTAGCGACAGCACGTCACCCATGCCGAGGATGCGTTGCGCCAGGCGATCGGGGTAGAACGGCTCCAGCGCGTCGGTTTTTTCGCCGGTACCCATGAACTTGATGGGCACGCCGGTCACCTGGCGGATCGACAGCGCGGCGCCACCACGGGCGTCGCCATCCATCTTGGTGAGTATGAGCCCGGTGATATTGACCGCGGCATGGAATTCCTGGGCGGCGTGAACTGCGTCCTGGCCGGTCATGGCGTCGGCGACCAGCAGGACTTCATGCGGCTTGACGCGCTGCTCGATTTTGACCAGCTCGCTCATCATGTCGGCATCCACGTGGAGCCGGCCGGCGGTATCGAGGATAACGACTGTATTTGCGTTTTTACGGGCTTCCTGCACGGCATTCGCGGCGATCTGAACCGGGTCGGCTTTCGTGCCCTCGCTGTATACCGGGATATTGAGCTGTTTTCCCAGCGAAATCAACTGCTCGATGGCCGCGGGTCGATAGATGTCGAGTGCCGCGAGCAACGGATGATGCCCCTGCTTGCGGAGGGACAGCGCCAGTTTCGCCGCGGTGGTGGTTTTGCCGGAGCCCTGAAGGCCGGCCAGCAAAATGATCGAGGGTGGCGTATTGGAAAGTTGCAGCCGGGACGGTTTCGCCCAGCGTATCGAGCAATTCCTCGTGGACGATTTTTACGACTTGCTGCCCCGGCGTGAGGCTTTGCAGCACTTCCGCGCCGATGCATCGCTCTTTGACGCGGGCCACAAAGTCCTTGACGACCTTGAAGTTTACGTCTGCTTCAAGCAGCGATAGTCGAATTTCCCGCATGGCGGTGTCGACATCGCGTTCGGTGAGCGTACCCTTACCGCGGAGGCCGGTGAAAATATCGTTTAGACGATCGGAAAGCGCTTCAAACATTCTGAAAACACCTCGAAGGTGGGAGCCAAGGCGCTACTGAAAGAGCGCGTTGACAAATTCTAGATGGCTGAACGGAGCAAAATCATCGATTTTCTCGCCCGTTCCGATAAACCATATCGGCATTTTGAGCTCGTTATAGACGGCAAAGGCGACGCCGCCCTTGGCGGTTCCATCCAGCTTGGACAGGATGATCCCGTCCATGCTGACGCTTTGCAGGAAGCTCTTTGCCTGCAAGATCGCGTTCTGTCCGGTGGTGGCGTCGAGGACCAGCAGTGAGACGACTCTGGCATCGGGGTTTGATTTCTGCGCGACGCGTTTGATCTTCTGAAGCTCTTCCATGAGGTTGAACTTCGTGTGAAGCCGACCGGCCGTGTCGACGATGACGAAGTCCACGGACCGTTGTACCGCGGCCTGCACGGCGTCGAATACGACTGCGCTTGGATCGGCGTCCTGCTGGTGGGCGACGACGCGGACCTTGGCTCGCTCCCCCCAGATTCGCAACTGATCGATAGCGGCGGCCCGAAAGGTGTCGGCGGCGGCAAGGTAGACGGATCTATCGAAACGCTGCAAGTAATGGGTGAGCTTCGCGGTGCTCGTCGTTTTGCCAGAGCCGTTGACACCAACCATGAGTACAACCGTGCCCGGCGGCATGTCTTCGAGTGGCTCCCGGTCGTCATTGCCCAGCACCTCGACCATGTGGCGGCGCAGCGCAGTCTCGGCTTCCACCGAGGTCTTGAGCTCTTCCCGCTCGACATCTTTGCGAGCCGACGCCACCAGGGCAGCGGCAGTTACCGGTCCAACATCAGCCTGAATGAGCAGCTCCTCGAGCTCGTCCCAGGTGTCCTCAGTGATGACCGATTCACGAAAGAGATCGGAAATGCGGTTAAAGACCCCGTCCTTGGTCTTTTGCACCGCGCCCTCGATCTGCTCGCGTTCCTGCTCGGTCACTTGCGGCGTAGATCGACGGCGGAAAAGGTTTCTCACGAATGCTCCCGATGTGAAAAGCAACACCACTCCAACGAGAGGGTGTTGCCGGCGTATCTCCCTTCAGTATACGGCTCTCGGGTTACACCTACCCGGCAAGACCTACGCCCCGGACTCGAGTCCTTCATGTCGCAAGCGCGTTCCTACCCGTATCAAACGACAGGCACGCATGGCGGCTTCGGCAATCAAGCGGGGAGCCTCCGAAACGGCGCGGTCAAGCGGCATGGGGCGATTCGTCGTACCGATAACGGCATCGAGGCCATGGTCGAAGACGACGTGGTAATCGCGGCCGGTACTTCCGACGACGGCGATCGAGGGGACACCCAGCTCTCTGGCTCGTTGTGCGACAGCCATCGGGGCCTTTCCATACAGGTCCTGGCGGTCCATGCGCCCCTCGCCGGTGAAGACCAAGTCGGCACGGGCCAGATGATCGGGCAACCTTATCGCATCGAACACGATGTCCACCCCTGGCCGCAGGCGAGCGTTGAGAAAGGCCATGAGCCCCGCCCCCAGTCCCCCGGCCGCTCCAGCACCGGGTACATCGCGCACGGAGATCCCGATATCCCGCTCGAGAACGGTAGCGAAGCGATCGAGGGCCCGATCAAGCTCGTAGACCATGCGGGCATCCGCTCCCTTTTGAGGCCCGTACACATGACTCGCACCAATTGGACCGGTAAGTGGGTTGTTGACGTCCGACGCGACGTCGACCGTGAGGTCCAGTGCACGTGGGTCGAGGCCCGAGAGGTCGATCCGGTCGAGGTGTATGAGCGCGGCTCCCCCCAGGGGAAGCTGCCTCCCGTGAGCGTCGAGCAGTTTCACACCCAACGCAGTGGCCATCCCCGCGCCGCCGTCGTTCGTGGCACTGCCTCCGATGCCAATGATGAGCTTGCGGATTCCTCCATCCAGGGCGTGAAGAATCAGCTCGCCGGTTCCGAAGGTCGTGGTGCGAGACGGGTTGCGCTCGTCGCGGCGGATGAGCGGCAATCCGGACGCCGCCGCCATTTCGATGATTCCGGTGACTCCGTCGCCAAGGACTCCCCAGGTGGCGTTAACGGGCCGCTCGAGTGGGCCCATGACGCGCGACGTCACGGTGCGACCGCCGCTCGATTGCACGAGCGCGCGCACCGTGCCCTCGCCTCCGTCGGCCACCGGTAGCACCGTGATCTGGGCGCTCGGGAAGACTTGCCGCACGCCGCGTGCTATCGCCTGAGCGACGTCGGTTGCGTCAAGACTTCCCTTAAACCCCTGCGGCGCGACGACGATGTTCACGAGTGGCCGCTCAGCAATCCGCCTGGAGGGACGATCTCGATCCACGTTTGGCCGGGTACCAAACGCAGCGCTGAGCCGCTGGGCGACAGGAGCCGCAGGGGCGAACCGGCCGATGGTTTCGACCACCTACCTGTATAGGCGTGGCCATCATTGAAAACCACCGCGGGGCCGGTCCCCAGATCGCCGATGGAGATGCGCTGCAGGGGATCGCCGGCGATAGGAGTGGCCGGCTCAGTGAGCGCCACGACGTTGGCGGTGGATATCTGCCGCCCGGATGCCGCGTCACGGAACGGCACGCCACCCGAGAATCTCAGGTAGTCGTTTCGACTACGCCGATACCGGTACGTGACCGCATAGCCGGCCGCACTGCTGACCGAAGGGGTCGAGAACAGGATCCGAATGGTGGACGCACGGCCGCGAGCCGGCAACCCGGCAGCAGGCTTGAACGACAGGCCGTACCCGGGCGTCACGGTTGGGGCGAAGGCCGGGGTTGCCGATTTGCCGAGCGCACTGATATTGGCGTACAGGTTATGCGGAGCAACCCGGGAAGCCAGGCGGCGAACGTCGCTTCCTCCTTTCAACGCGTCCATATCGACGATTTGCGGTGTGTTGCGCACGAGCAGTAGGGCCTTCGGAGAGCCACCGGCGTGAAGCAAAAGCGCCTGAAAGCCCGCGGCCCAGTCCACGAAGTAGGGTCGCGCGCTGCGTATGGGGCCCGCGTTCGCCGCGTCGTGTTCGAGATAGAGAGCGAGGAAACGAGTGACGCCATCTTCGGTGAGAGCGTCGAACACGATACTTGCTTGCTGTAAGCCGGCCTGCGGCCGCGCGTCCGGAAAGTAGTTATCGACCACCACGGCAACAGGGCGACGGCGTGCTTGCCCACGAGGAGTAGGAAGGCCGTCAAGGGGACCGGGGACGACCGACGGCACAGGAGTGGGGCGCACGGAAGTGGCGACGGGAGCGGGCGTGGTTACGGCGGCAATAGGTGGTGCAGCGCTTCCGGCTGCCGCATGCACAATCGCGGCGGCGAGAAGTGCGGCAGCCACAATGAGCGCGATAGCTCGCAGCTCCGCTTCGCGCACGTGTCAGGCACGGCCGGAGATCTGAGCCGGATCGAGCTTCGCCAGATATTCGCGAAGCTGCGGGCCTAGATCGGGGTTCTGTAATCCGAACTCGATCGAGGCGCGCAGGAGTTCGAACTTATTGCCGGCATCGTATCGGAGGCCGTCGAATTCGACGGCGTAGACGGTGCGCTCGGCCATCAGGACGTTCAGGGCATCGGCCAGGTAGATTTCTCCACCAGTGCCCTCGGTGGTACGTTCCAGAACATCGAAGACATCCGGCGTCAGGACGAAGCCGCCGATTTGCGCCAGGTCGGATGGAGCGTCGCCCCGCTTTGGTTTTTCGACCACGGATAAGGCACGACTCACCCGGCCGTCGATCCGTTCGACGTCGAGGATACCGTACTTTTCGATATCGGCGGATCCCACACGTCTGACCCCGACGACCGGGCCGTCGTAGCGCTCGGCAACGTCGATGAGCTGGCGAAGAACCGGAGGATCATTGACCAGCACGTCGTCGCCCCACAGGACGGCAAACGGCTCGTAACCAACGGCGTGCTTTGCCGTCAGTACAGCGTGCCCGTTTCCAAGCGGATATTTTTGGCGAACGTAGGTGATGTTTGCCAGTTCGGTGGCCTCGCGGACTTTTTCGAGCAAGGCCAGCTTACCCGTGGCGGTCAAGTTGGCCTCGAGCTCGAAATTGGAATCGAAATAGTCCTCAAGCGCGTGCTTTCCGGAGCTGGTCACGAGAATTACCTCTTCAATTCCCGAGCGGACCGCCTCCTCGACCACGTAGTGAATGACCGGTTTGTCGATGATCGGAAGCATTTCCTTGGGTACCGACTTGGTAACGGGAAGAAACCGGGTTCCCAGTCCGGCAGCCGGAATGACTGCCTTCCGCACTTTCATGGCCAATGGTTGCGCTCCTCAGGACAGGGTAATAGGGGTTGACTTCGGCGTCGGGCAAGAGCCGGGTGGTTCTAGAACGGTACGCGGGGCAGGATCGGGCCGGCCGAAATTCACGATCGCATACCTGACCAGTCACCATTTCTCATCGACCGATTCAGCAAGCGTGAAAGGCGGTGGTTGAGGTCGCGCTCGCTGGCATCGGGCCAGGGCGCCTCGAAAAGCTCGGCTTTGCGCAGCGCGTGCTGGACATGGTCGAGCGCTGAGATGTAGTCGTGCTCGACATGCTCGTAGTACTTGGCGAGCTCAACCCGTCCATAGAGGGATGCATCTCCACCTTCGTCCACCAGGGTCTCCCAGATCGTGATAGCAGCGTCCCAGCGGCGTTCTCTTTTTTGTAAGGTCGACAGCCGAATAAGACAGTCGGCACGATCGGCAGGAATCATCGGACGCCGGAGTGCTTCCTCGAAACAGCGCACGGCCGTGTCGACATCACCGCCGCGCGCAAACGTCTTGCCGAGGCACAGAAAGTCTACCCCATCCGTGACCAGACCGCAGACAGGATCGGAGATTAGCCGATCCACATGCACGGTGAGCGCGGCGAGGGAAAGAATGTCTTGCAGATTGTGATAAAACACTCCCTCGAGCTCCCGGGAGTCACCGGTTCTCTGATACCGGAAATATCGACTGGGGATTTCCCACCCGGGGACATCTTCCTGCGTCCGTGCCAGCCCTAGAATGGCGGCTTCCAGGGAAGAGAGGGCGCAACTTTCGAGGCGCCTCTTCCAGAGTCGACGCGCCGGATGCAAGAGATCGATGTGGGGCCGGGCGCGCAGGGGAAATTGGCGCCGGTGCATCACGAACCTGTTTTCCAGCAACGGAAGATCGAAAGCCTTTCCATTGAACGAGACGACGGTGGAGAAATCGGCCAGGAATTCCGACAGAGAGTCGAGAAATGTGCCCTCGTGCGACGGGCTCGTCAAGAAGAACTGTTTCACACGGAAGGACGTGCCGTCCAGAAACCCGGCCCCAACGAGGAACACGTACGTTCCAGCGCCCATGCCAAGCCCGGTTGTTTCGGTATCGAGAAAGAGGCATCGCGTCAGGTCCGTATATTCCAGCTCGGGATCCTTCGAGACCATCGCCATGCCGGCCGGGGACAGGGAGGTGACTCTCGAGAAGGCATGAAGGCCGTGGACCGTCTCGGAGCTGAGGACGGTGTCGGCAACGAGCAGCCGGCCATCGACGGAGACCTCGACGAGGCCGGGCAGCCGGTCAACGAGCCGAAATCGGTCTCGCGGTGGAGTCACCGCGGCAGGTGGGAGGGCTTCGACCGTCTCCGGCATGCCGAGCTCACGATGCAGTAGCTGAAGCCTGGCGTTGAGGCTCATCGAGCTGTCGCCCTGACGGTACCGGCTGGTTGTCGCACCTCGTCGATCAAAACGCTCAAGAGTCGAAGCGCAGACAGCTTGGCATTCGGTTGAACTTCGTACAAAGGGCCGATGCAGGCCGGGCAGCCGCGTTCACACGGGCAGCGCGTAATTACCGTGCCGGCATTGATGAGAAGCTGCTGATGGAGATCGTATAACCGTTTGCTGAACCCCACGCCCCCCGGCACTCGATCGTACATGAAAACCGTGGAAGTACCGGTGAAGGTCGAACGAACCTCGGGCCATACGGCAACATCGGCGGCATCGCACATGAGAAACAGCGGCGCGACATGGCCCAACAGGTGCGCGACTCCGATCAGACCGCTTTCGAGCTGACCTCGGTCAATGGTGGCGGCGACCGACGCGGGTACGCAGAACCAGTATCCGGTGGTGTGAAACGTGTCCTCGGGGAGATGAATATTGCCCCACCCGACATTTTCGAGCGTATGCAGCTTGATCTTCTTGTAAATGGTAGGCAGGTACGTAACCGACACTTCGCCGTGATTTCGGGCGCCCTTGCCGTCACCGGCGAATACGTCGAGGACAGTGACTTTGACGGCCTGCTCGGCGTCGGTGTAGTAGTCGACGTCAACTTCCTTGACAAACGCCTTTTTTTCCGCCAGGTCGAGCGTTTCGACTTGATACTGCTGTCCCTCGTGCATATAGATGGCTTCCTCGTGCACCATGGTAGGCGCGGAAACCCGGTCGATTTCACCGATCACACGAGCCGGTGGGCCCTGGTCGATGATGACGACATTGTCGGTGGCGGCGGACCGAAGGCTGACTTCTTGCGCCGGAAATGACTCCGACATCCAGTGCCAGACGCCGTCAACGTGATGAATAAGCTCGTTTTGAGCCAGGAATGCGAGGATATCCGCGGTCGCGTCGAGCGCGAATTCCTCTCCGTCCTCGAAGGGCAGCTCGAAGGCGGCACACTTCACGTGATTCACCAGCACGATTAGATTGTTCGGGTCGATGAGCCCGGCCTCGGGCGACCGGCCGAAAAAGTACTCGGGATGCGTGATAAGAAACTGATCGAGCGCCGATGAATTAGCGACCATGATTCCAAGGGACGAGTCGCTTCGTCTGCCGGCGCGGCCCATTTGCTGCCAGGCGCTGGCAATGGTACCCGGGAAACCGGTCACCACGCAGGCCTGGAGAGCGCCGATATCGATGCCCAGCTCGAGCGCATTGGTGGTGACGACGCCTCGCACCGAGCCGTCGCGCAGGCCGCGCTCGATTTCACGTCGCTGGAGCGGGAGGTAGCCGCTGCGGTAGCCCCGGATGGTGTCTCGCTTACCCCTTCCCACGGCGGTTCTGAGGTATTCGAGGAGGAGCTCCACACCGGTGCGCGACCGGGCAAAAACGATGGTCTGGATATTGTTCTTGAGCAACCGGCCCGCCAGGGTGCTGGCGGCCGTGCGAGAACTGGCGCGGAGACCAAGCTGCTGGTTGACGACCGGTGGGTTGTAGAGGAGAACGTGTTTCTTGCCACGTGGGGCGCCGTTGCTATCGACGAGGGTTACCGGCTTGCCGAGAATGCGAGCGGCCAGCTCGGCGGGATTGGCGATGGTTGCCGAGCACATGATGAAGGTCGGGTCTGAGCCGTAGTAACGACAAATGCGCTGGAGACGCCGGATCACGTTCGCGACATGGCTCCCGAAGACGCCGCGATAGACGTGGAGCTCGTCGATAACGACGTATCGAAGGTTCTCGAACAACCTGAACCAGCGTGTGTGGTGGGGCAGAACACCGGTATGCAGCATGTCCGGGTTGGTGACAACGATATGGCCGGCATCACGGATTGCTTTCCGGGCGGTCTGCGGAGTGTCCCCGTCATACGTATGCGTGCGGATACCAACACCGAGAAGGTCGACCACGTTCAGGAGCTCGCTCACCTGGTCTTGCGAGAGTGCTTTGGTCGGGAACAGGTACAGGGCACGAGCGGTATCGTCGCGGAGGATGGCGTCGAGCACCGGCACGTTGTAGCAGAGCGTTTTGCCGGACGCGGTGGGTGTGACGACGACTACATTCTCGCCCCGGCTGATGGCTTCGACTGCCTGGAGCTGATGGGAGTACAGGCGGGAGAGCCCACGGCGCGAGTAGGCGGAAGCGAGTCTCGGCTCAACGAAGTCAGGAAAATCCGCGAAGACTGCCTCAGCACCGGGAAACTCTCGGTACGCCGCGATATGGGGAGCGACCTCGGGGTCATGGAGGAGCTGCTCTACGATTTGGTCGATGTTCACGTACCGGATTCGCCTTCTTATTGCGCGTGGCTGAGAACCTTAATGGTACTTTACCCGGCCTCAGGCGTCTGGTACTGGCGACTGCAACGGAGCAAGGTCTCGCCCGAGGCAGCCGGCAAGCAGTGCCATGCGAACATACAAGCCATTTTGTGCCTGACGGAAATAGGCGGCGCGGCGATCGGAATCGACCTCCTCCGTGATTTCGTCGACGCGCGGTAACGGGTGCATCACGATGGAGTCCGGCTTCATCGTTTCCACCATGGCCCGATCGATCACGTACACGCCTTTGGCTGCCCGGTAGTCCGCCTCGCGATCACCGAAACGTTCCTTCTGTATGCGGGTCTGGTACACGACGTCGACGCCGGTTATCACGCTCTTGAGGTCTGTCTCCTCACGAAACCAGACGTCGTGCCGAGCAAGGTAGGACTTGATATCGGGCTGCATGCGGACCACATCGGGCGCGACGAGGTAAATGCGGGTATTGCGATATTTGGCGAGAAGGTAACACAGCGAGCGGACTGTGCGGCCATTGGCCAGGTCGCCCACCACAGCGATGGTAAGGTCGTCGAGGCGGCCAAGCTCCCGTTGAATCGTGTACAAATCGAGAAAGGCCTGCGTGGGGTGCTGACCGGTACCGTCACCGGCATTGATGACCGGGACTCGGGACACATCCGCCGCTCGTCTGGCGGCGCCGCTTTCGTAATGCCGCATGACGATAACGTCGGCGTAGCCGTTCATAATGCGGATGGTGTCTTCGAGCGTCTCACCCTTCGATACCGAGGAGAACTGACGCGCATTCTCGGTCGATATGACATTTCCGCCGAGTCTCAGCATGGCCGTTTCGAAGGAAAAGCGCGTGCGCGTGCTCTCCTCGTAGAAGAGGCTCGCCATGATTTTTCCGTCGAGGAGCCTGGAGCTCCCATTCCACACCACGCGCTCCATCTCTTCAGCACTGGCGAACAACTCTTCCAGCATGCCTCGGTTGAAGGCCTGAGCTTCCACCACGTGATGCAGTCTCACGCTTGGTCCTCCTTGTGTTGGGTGTACGTTAAGCGCGCCCTCAGGCGCTTTTCGTCCGACGTATCGTCACACGAGTGTACGGGCACATCCGTGGACGGTGCCGGGCGCCTCGCGATGTCCTCGCTTCAGAGTTCCCCGTCACGAGGGTCCCACGACCGGTGTGCGACCGGCGATCCTCACCCAGTCGCGGAGCGCGGCGTGCGTGTTCCAGAAGGCGAGCTCGTCCCAGGGGATGTGGGCCGGTGAGAACAGGGAAAATTCAAGTGCTTCCGGGCCGCCAACCGGTTCCGTGACGGCGTCGGCGAGATAGACGATGAGAACGGAGGGCGCGGCGGGCCGCGAGTAGATGCCCAACAGTCCCACGATCTCGACCGTCATGCCGAGCTCTTCGAGCGTCTCGCGCCGTGCCGCCTGTTCCACCGACTCTCCCATTTCCATGAACCCGCCGGGAAACGTCCAAGCCCCCAATCTCGGCTCGATGGCACGGCGGAGCAGCCAAACTCGACCCTGGTGGACGGGCACGGTGCCTGCCACCACTTTGGGATTGATGTAAAAGATTTCGGAGCAGGCATCGCAGACGAGACGGTCACGCTCTTCGGCCGGTACGAAGCGCGTGGCAAGCGAACCGCCGCAGCCCGGGCAAAAGCGAGGAGGTGAGTTATACAAGTTTTCCCCCAGCCCGGAGGGTCCCGGTCGTGCCCGCGTTCACGAGCCTGGTGTTGCCAAACATACCCAAGCGTACGTCGGGGACCATGTCCATTGATACAATCGGGCGCCAATTATGGAATTCGATGTAACGCACTCGACCAGCCGACGCACGGACGAATACGACGTCATCGTCGTAGGAACCGGGCACGCGGGATGCGAAGCCGCTCTCGCTGCAGCACGCATGGGATGCCGTACCATCGCGTTCACTTTAAACCTGGACAATACTGCGCTCATGCCCTGTAACCCGTCGATCGGAGGGCCCGGCAAAGCGCATCTGGTGCGCGAAATCGACGCACTGGGTGGCGAGATGGGCCGGAATACGGATAGGACCAGCATTCAGATCCGCATGCTCAACACGAGCAAAGGTCCGGCCGTTCAGGCGCTTCGGGCTCAGACCGACAAACATGCGTATTCGCAATCGATGAAGTCGGTGCTGGAAGAACAGCCGAATCTGGTTGTAAAACAGGCTCTGGTCGACGACTTGCTGGTAGAAAACGGCTCCGACAGGCCGCGCGTGGCAGGTATCGTGACGAGCACCGGTGTCACGTATCGCGCTCGCACCGTGGTGTTGACGACGGGTACGTTTCTCAAGGGACGAATCGTCATGGGCGACCAGAGCTATCCGGCGGGGCGAGCTGGAGAGTTTCCGGCGGACAACCTGTCCTCGTCGTTGGCACGCCACGACTTCAGGCTTGGCCGGCTCAAGACTGGGACACCTCCGCGCATTGACGCCAGGAGCATTGACTACGCACGTACCGTCCTACAACCCGGAAGCGACGTTCCCCTGTTCTTCAGCGACGACGCCCGGGAGGCGTATCGTTCCGGTAGAAGGGCCGCTCCTTCGGCACAGTCCCCCATCGCGGATCTCGGGACAGTGGGTGAGGCGGGTGCCGGCGACGGGTGGCGCGAGCAATTGCCCTGCCGGTTGGTGCAGACCAACGCGGATACTCATGACATCATCCGGAAGAACCTGAGCCGTGCTCCGATGTACAACGGCGGTATAACGAGCGCGGGCCCACGGTACTGCCCGTCGATCGAAACGAAGATCGTGCGATTCGCCGAGAAGGAGTCGCACCTGCTCTTTCTCGAGCCGGAAGGCTGGAAAACCCGCGAAGTGTACGTGCAGGGTGCCAACACAAGTCTTCCGGAGGACGTGCAGACGGCCATGCTGCGGAGCATCCCGGCCTTGCGGCAGTGTGAGGTGATGCGCCCCGGCTACGCGATCGAGTACGACTACCTACCCGGCACACAGGTCTCGCACAGTCTGGAAACCAAGACGCTTCGTAACCTCTTCCTGGCAGGGCAGATTATCGGCACGACTGGATACGAGGAGGCGGCCGCGTTGGGGATCATGGCGGGAGTGAACGCGGCACGACGAGCGCGAGGCGAGTCCGAGGTGGTCCTCCGCCGGGACCAGGGCTACATCGGCGTTCTGATCGACGATCTGGTCACCAAGGACATGGACGAGCCGTATCGAATGCACACCTCACAGGCGGAGTTCCGGCTTTTGTTGCGGCAGGATAACGCTGAAGAGCGGTTGAGTACTCTGGCGTTCGAGCTGGGGTTGATCGACGCGGAGAGATTCGGCCGGCAGCAGAAGCGCGCGCACGAGATAGAAAGTATCGTCTCCGGCCTGGACACAACGTGGCTGCGATTTGATCGCGAAACCGCCGCTCATCTGGATGCCCTGGGCTGCAAGCCGGCCAAGCACAACGTGAGCGCACGGGACTTTCTGTGCCGCACCGATGTAAAGGTGGGGATGCTTCAAGAGCTGGGTCTGATGCCGAACGGGGTCTCGCCGGAGGTTGCACGCGAGGTGGAGACGACGGTGAAGTACGCCGGCTACGTCGCACGCCAGGAAGGCGAGGTGAAGCGCCTGCAGCGGTTGGAGGAACGCGCTATCCCGGTTTCCGTCGACTACAGCGCAGTGCGCGGACTTCGCACCGAATCGAAGGAGCGATTGGCGCGAGTGCGGCCGAGGACGATCGGTCATGCGTCGCGGATCGCGGGTGTCACTGCCTCGGATGTGTCGGTCTTGTTGGTTCATCTGGAACAGCTTCGCGCCGAGCCCGTACCGAGGTAGGTGTGCGCGCGCAGGTGGTTCTGCTGGACGTTGATCGGGTCTTAATGGCGGCGCACGCACACGGCGCACGGTGCTACTGGGTGTTGCCAGGTGGGGGGATAGAACCGGGCGAGACGCCGGCGGAAGCTGCGGTGCGGGAAGTAGCCGAGGAAACGGGCCTTGCCATCGTGATTCGCCGCCTCCTGTTCGTGGATGGCCCGCGCGCCGGTGAATCGGTGCGGATCACGAGCCCGCGTTACACGTTTTTGGGCGAGATCGTGGGCGGGGCACTGGAGCAGGTCGAGGACCCCTCGATCGGGAATAGCGCCAACGGGCGACTGGTGGGGGCCGCGTGGATGCCATTTCATTCGCAGGAATTTGATGCGTCGACGCGTGAGACGCTGGAGCTGGTGGAGCGGTCGTTAGGAGGACGGGTACCGTCTCACGGCACCGGCATCGAATAAGCGTGGCTGATCGACGTGGGGAAACGCCGGCGTGGTGTCGAGCTGAGCGACATCGTTCATTCGCCAGACTCGCTTTGCCAGGAACGAGGTAACGTGTCGCTCCCGCTGAATAGTGCCCTCGACGACGAGTGCCGAACTACCGTTAATCACGAGTCGATAGTCGCGATATACGTTGGGAAACACAGCCACCGGTAACTCGCCTTCTTCATCGGCAATCACGAGAAAGGTCATTCCCTTGGCCGTGGGAGGCTGCTGCCGGCTAATAACGATCCCCGCGGTACGCACCAGCACGCCTGCCATCCGGCCTTCGAGCTGACCGATAGACAGCACACGCGCCCGCCGCAAGGAACGCCGGTAAAACGACATGATGCTGTAGCGGGCGGATGCGCCCTGCAGGGTGAAGTCGAGTCCCGCGGCATCCAGCTCGGTGAGAGGTGGGAGATCGGGCAATGCTGCATCCCCGACCGGTACCAGGGATCGAGTATGCGGGGTAGCAGCGCGCGGCACCGTTCGTATGATTTCCTCGAGCTGCCAGAGCAGCGCGCGACGATTACGTCCCAGGGTGTCGAAGGCACCAACGGCGATGAGATTTTCCGCGACATCCCGGTGCGTGGAGGATCGCTGCCAAAATTCCACGAACGATGAGAACGAGCGGTGGCCCCGTGCCTCGACAATCTGGCCGGCGGCCTCCTCGGTCATACCTTTGACCTGCATCAAGCCCATACGGATGGCGCCATGCTCGACGGTATAGCGTGCATTACTTCGATTTATGTTAATCGGGAGCACGCGAATCCCCCATTTTCGGGCTTCCTCGATCACCGTTTGTGTCGGGTAGTAACAGCACGGCTCATTGGAGAGAATCGCCGCCAGAAATTCCGCGGGATAGTAGACCTTGAGAAACGCCGTCTGGTACACCGTCTTCGCAAAGGCAGCGGCATGACTACGACAAAAACCGTAGCCGGAAAAATACGCGATTGCTTCGTACAACTGTTCGGCCAACTCACGATCTCGCCCGAGCCGTACCGCGCTCTCGACAAATGCAACCCGGCAGACGTCCATTTGGGTGTCGGTTCGATAGTGGGACATGGCGCGCCGCAAGCCGTCCGCGTCGGCGTACGAGAGGCCCGCGAAATCATGGGCCACTTGAAGTACCTGTTCTTGAAAGATGACGACTCCCAGCGTATCCACCAGGCATCGCTCCAAGCTGGGATGCGGATAGATCACCGGTTCTCGCCCCAGACGGCGTTCTACATAGGGATTGACCATGCCGCCCTGCAGCGGTCCCGGACGAAAGAGCGCGATTTGAATGATCAGGTCCCCAAAGGTCCGTGGCTGGGAGCGAGCGAGCAGAGCCCACTGTCCCGGGCTTTCAATCTGGAAGATGCCGATGGTTTTCGATGAGCAGACGAGATCGAAGACGGCGGGATCATCCAGCAGGAGATCGTCGATTTTGAGGTTGATTCCGCGTGTTTGCTCAATCGCACGCACCGCTTCGTCGACGATGGAAAGCGTGCGAAGCCCGAGGATATCGAACTTGATCAGACCCAGAAGCTCGACATCGTCTTTATTGAATTGGCAGACACGCACGCCACTGGTGGCGTATTCCAGCGGTACAACATCCACCAGCGGCTCAGCGGTAATCAGCATGCCGCCATTATGTAGAGATAGATGGCGAGGGTAGCCGTCGAGCTGCTCGCATAGCTCCAGTACCAGACGGAGCGGCGCCGCGGCATCGGTTCGCCCGACGAGATTCATCCCGCTTTCAGCCGGTACGAGAGGTGGCGAACCGGCCGCAATACCGGCCAGTGCGAGCTCTTCGCGCATATGTGAAACCCCGCGATAACTGAGCTTGCCGGCAAGGTGGTCGATGAGCGAGGGCGAGAACCCCATAGCTTTCGCCACGTCCCGAAAGGCGGAACGGGAGCGGTAGGTGATAACGTTCGCGACCATGGCAGCGTGATCGGTGGTATAGCGCTCCAGGATGTAGGCGATGACCTCATCGCGACGCCGGGAGTCGAAATCAATATCGACATCCGGCATGCCGACACGTCCTGGATTGAGGAAGCGCTCGAACAGAAGATTATTGGCGATGGGATCGACGGCGGTAATGCCGAGAACGTAGGCCACGATGGAATCGGCGGCCGATCCTCGACCGGCGCACCGAATACCTCGCTCGCCGGCAAAGCGCACGATATCCCAGACGCAGAGGAAAAATGAGGCGAGGCCCATCTCTTCAATAACCGAGAGCTCGTGCGCCAGTTGTTTGCTTACCGCCGGTGTGAGCGGCCGATACAGGCGACGCACTCCTTCCTGGCAGAGGCGATAGAGATAGGAAAAAGCAGTTTCCCCTTCGGGCACCGGAAAATCCGGCGGCCGGCAGGAGACGGCCAGGAGCTCGAGGTTGCAGGAGGCGGCTATTTCCTCGGTAGCGGCGATGCAGGCATCGAATACTTCGTCGGGTAAGCCAAACGCAGCGCGCAGTTCATCTTCCGACTTGAGATAGTACTCGCCGTTGGCATGCCGCCGCTCATTCCATTCGTCCAGCGTGGTTCGTGTTCCGATACATGCCATGACATCCCGCAGGCGGTATTCGTGGGGGTGGGCATAGTGAACGTCGTTGGCGAGCGTGCAACGGACACCGGTGTGCGCCGCTATTTCGAGCAATTGCCCAACGAGAGCGGTATCGTCCGGTAACAAATGGTGCTCGAGCTCGATCCAGAAATTCTCACCAAAGATATCGAGATATCGACCGACCGCTTCGAGCGCGCCTGCGCGATCGGCGGCAAGGAGTCGTGCCGGAATCTCACCGCGCCGGCAACCCGACAGTGCGATCAAGCCACCGGCAAGAGGGGCGAGATCGGCAAGCGTGATCTGCGGGTCGTTCTCATAATCAAGCTGTGCTCTGGTGACAATGCGGCAGAGGTTTGCGTACCCACGCCGGTCTTTCGCCAGCAGGACCAGGTGCGGGTTGGAGATCGACGCATCGGCCTCCTCCCTGCGGAGGCATATCTCCGCGCCGACGATTGGCTTGATGCCATGTGCACGAGCGGCGTGAATGAAACGAACTATTCCGTAGAGGCCGTGATGATCGGTGAGTGCCAGAGCCGACATGCCGAGATCGCGGGCGCGCCGCAGAAGGCGATCGGGCGGGGACGCGCCGTCGAGAAAGCTGAAATTGCTGTGGACGTGCAGATGGATCATCAGTCATACAGGCGTTCAAGGAACCACCTATCGCGCTCGCGGTAAATCTCGTAGGTTCCCAGGTTGTCGCACTCGACTTTGTAGTACTGTCGTGACACCTCCTGGCGCCACCAATCCACGAGCACGATCCAGCGTTTTAAAACAGCGGTGATGCAGTGTGATTGCCGGCGCCAGGTAAAGGCATGGGGACGTCCCTGCTCGCACTCCACCGTAATCGGTTCGAAATACAGCTTTGTCACGATCGTTTCCGTAGCGAGCTGCTTCCACTCCAGGGGAGGCCGTTGCCCCACCGGAAGCGGCGCTCGGTGAGAATATTTCGCGAATCCACGCCTGCCAGGTGTAAAAAGGCGGTCCTTCCGTACCGAGCCTGAAACGTTTCGTCATGTCGAGTAAGCACCTGACGGCGTTCCGTACTCAATCCTTGAAGCGTTCCTGTTTCATCGAGTCGATCAAAATCGGAGAACGATAGCTGAGACGGTTTCGCAAACTCTCCAATTTTCAACTCGATCGCGCGGAGCCGCGGCGCGCGCTCCTCACTTCCGGCCGGCGCGGACGGCCAGCTTCGGATCAGGAGCTCTCGGGCGCGATCGAGCAGAGGAGGAGCCGTATCGATCGGGGTACGAACCATCGATACGACCTCTTGCACACGCTCATCGTCCATCAGCTTCTGAACGGGCGGCAACGGTGGATACGTAGGGAGCGGCGCCACGGGCGCGGCCTGGATGGGAGCCGATTCTTGAAGTGGCTGCGGCAACATGGAATGCACACGATAGGGAACTGTAAAGACTTCGGGCGTTTCCGCGGCGTGATGCGGTATTGGACGTTCGGGCGGTGGAAGCAGCGCCGGCTGAGTGCTTTCTTCTCCTTGCGGCAGCGGCCGTAAGGAGTCGGTCCAATCCGTCCATATCAATCGCAAACCTACCAAC
Source organism: uncultured Chloroflexia bacterium (assembly GCA_963737125.1). GTDB lineage: Bacteria > Chloroflexota > UBA5177 > UBA5177 > UBA5177 > JANWJD01. The sequence continues at coordinate 1,978,556 of CAVTRL010000001.1, forward strand.
ATTCCCGCGGCGCGGCGTTCCAGCAATTCCGTGGCGCAGATATCGGCAAGCCGGCGTATACCATCCACCGCCTCCTGGATCGATCCGTCTTCACATTCGTAGCGAGCGACGATCTCATCCTTATCGGGAGGGGGCATGACAGGGCGAGGATCGATACCGCACGCGTAGCGGTGGATCTGCTCCCCCAGTACCCCAAAGCGTTGCTTCATAGCGGACGGCGAAAGTGCCGCGACGTGTGAAACCGTGGTGAGCCCAAGTACCTGAAAGGTGAGAGCCAGGTGAGGATCGACACCAGGGAGAAGGGAGAGCGGAAGATCGGCAAGAAACGCTCGCTCCCTTCCGGGCTCGACGACTGTAACGCCGTCTTCTTCCGGATAAAGGGAGGCGAGCTGCGCCACTACTTTATTCGAGGCGCACCCGATTGAAGGAGCGATACCGGTGGAACGGTACACCTGTACGGCAAGGGCACGTACGGCATTTCGCTTATCGCTCTCGAAGGGTGCGCAACCGGTCACATCACAGGCCACCTCGCCCATATCCACCGGCTCGACCAGTGGTGTGTAACGGCGCAACAACGTACAGACTTGATCCCATACACGTTCGTATCGAGACAGATCGGGCTGCCGAAAAATTCCATCAGGGCATTGTTGGTGGGCCTGAGCCAGCGTCATGCCGGAACGAACACCGCAGCGTTGAGCCACAAAATTTGCTTCGCGAACGATTCCACGTTGATGTGGTAATCCGCCAATGACCAGAGGACGCGAGCGCAATTCCGGATTATGGGATTCCTCGACGGCAACGCCAAAGCCCGGAACCACGCGAAGATAAACGATCATTCTCGCCTCCACGAACAGATAGATCGTATTCTTCTTTTATTGGAACATAAGTTCTATAGACTGTCAATACCTGGGACATATTTTCTTGCTTACTACTACATCTTGTGGCGCCGGCAGTATTGAGCCGGGCGATAGCAGTCACGGGGTCGCCGCATCCTCCTTGATACAATCGAACACCAAACAAGGAGGTCCCATGAACCTCTCTTACTACTCCCATGACCTGACTTTGCACGAGCCCTTCACGATTGCACGGGGCACGCAGCTCGTCGCCAACAATGTGTATGTTGCGCTGAATCACGACGAGCAAACCGGCTTTGGAGAGGCCGCACCAGAAGTTCACTACGGAGAATTCCAAGCCTCGGTACTCGGGTTTCTCGACGCCCTTGGCAATCGACTTGCCGACGAACCAGGCAGTCTGCCGATCAGCACACTCCACGCCATCATGGCGGAGGTCGCCGAATACAACCCGGCCGCAAAAGCGGCGATCGACATGGCCGCCTACGATCTTCTCGGCAAACAACTCGGCGCGCCGATCTACGCGCTGCTCGGCCTCAACCCCAATGACACGCCACTAACCTCGTATACCATCGGCATCGACACACCCGAAGCCATGGCCAGAAAAGCGGCCGAGGCAGCTCAGTACTCCGTGCTGAAGGTGAAAGTCGGTACGGCCCAGGACGTCGAAAACCTTCAGGCGATCCGGGAGAAGCGGCCGGATGCAACAATACGCGTGGACGCGAATGCCGCATGGACTCCCAAAGAAGCAGTGCGACGGATAGACGAGCTGGCCGAATTCGACCTGGAATTTGTGGAGCAGCCGGTACACGGCGCCGATCTAGAGGGACTGGGCTACGTGCGCAGCGCCGTAACATTACCGGTGCTCGCCGACGAGAGTTGCATCGTTCCGGCCGACGTACCACGAGTAGCGCCGTACGTCGACGGTATCAACATCAAACTCATGAAGTGTGGGGGCATTTACCAGGCGCTGCAAATGATCCATAGCGCACGCGCGCATCACCTCAGCGTGATGATGGGATGCATGATAGAGAGCTCAGTGGCCATTACGGCTGCGGCACACCTCTCCCCCTTGCTCGATTACGCCGACCTCGACGCCAATCTGCTGATTGACGACGACCCGTACACCGGGGTTACAGTGATCGACGGCAAACTGCAACTTTCGTCCGGACCGGGATTGGGAATACAACCAGTCTTATGACGTCCGAACGAGTCAAGGTCGTCGTCGCGGGCGACCTTCCGGCAGGATTCCCGACATCCGCGGTCGACGAACGGGTCAGCCTGCAGATCGCTCACACTGACGAGGAACTGCGCGTGGCGGCGAGGCAGGCGCACGTGCTGTTTACCTGGCGGATACCAACCGATGTGCCCAGCAAGACGCCTGACCTACGCTGGATTCAACTGGTCAGCGCGGGTGTCGACCATATTCGCGATCTCCCGGTCTGGGAGAGCTCGATAACGATCACCGCAGCCCAGGGGCTTCACACGGTGCCCATGGCAGAACACTGCATGGCCTTGCTGCTGGCGTTAACGCGTCAAGTACCGCAACTGGTTCAGGCGCAACACGACCACGAGTGGCTTCATAACGATCGAGACTTTCGCATGGGCGAACTGCGTGGGAAGACGATGGGCATTGTAGGGTGGGGCAAGATCGGAGACGGCATCGCGCACCTGGCGCGCGCATTCGGCATGCGCGTTATCGGCACCCGCTGGTCCGTATTGGTACCGAGCGAAGTTCCACGGCAGGGAGTCTCAGGATATGCCGATCCGCCGTGGTTGGAACCGGTGGATGCCCCCGCCGACGTCGTCTATCCATCGGCACAACTGCACGAGGTCCTGGGCATGAGCGATGTGGTGGTCGTCATTCTGCCACTGACGGCCGAGACTGAGAACTCGTTCGGGCCTGCCGAATTCCGAGCTATGAAGCGGCGGGCGCTATTCTTAAATATCGGCCGCGGAAAAGTAGTGCGGGAGGCAGCGCTGGTTGAGGCGCTGCGGTTCGGTCAGATTGGTGGGGCGGCACTTGACGTCGTCGCCAGTGAACCTCTCGGGCGTAAGAGTCCGCTGTGGGATATGCCGAACGTTCTCCTGAGTCCCCACGTGGGGGGCATGAGCGACGTAACAAGAGACCGGGTGGCACGGCTTTTCGCTCTAAACTTGACGCGATACCTCGAAGGACAGCCGCTCCTCAACCAGGTGCGGCGGACCGCGGAATACTGAGCGGCGATCAACCTGACTCCCGGCTCACCGGTAGCGGGGGCGTGAAGGAAAGGACACTGATGGAGAATCCCCACGAGTTTTATGCCGAACAATTGAGCAACGGCATCCAGGTGGTTGGCCAGCCCATGGCGGGTGTTGAATCGGCGGCAGTGGGGTTTCTCGTGGGAGCGGGCGCCCGAGACGAAACGACGAACAACTTTGGTGTGTCGCACACGCTGGAGCAGATGCTGTTTCGCGGCACGGGGTCGATGGATGCCCGACAGATCTCGGAGAGCTTCGACAGTCTCGGTGTAAGCTACGATTCGTCGGCCGGAGTCGAGATGACGCTGGTGAGCGCCGTATTGATCGGAACACGCTTGCAGCCGGCGCTCAAACTGTTGATCGATTGCGTGCGGGACTCGTCGTTCCCGGAGGACGCGCTGCAGAGCGTTCGGGCCCTCCAGCTCCAGGAAATCCGTCAGCGGGAAGATCGGCCGGCGCAAAAGGTGATGGACCTGCTGCGCCGCCAGTTCTTTCGAGGGAACCCTCTGGCGAACGATGTTCTGGGAACCGAAGAGACCGTTTCGGCGCTGACTCGAACCGACATCGTCGACTTCTGGCGACGCCAGTTCGGGCCTCGGAACGTGGTCATTTCGGTGGCGGGACGATTCGAGTGGCCACGCCTTCTGAGCGATCTGGAGGAGATGGCCGGCGATTGGCCGGCCGCGGGGGAGCGCTCGACGGGTGAGGTGCCGGGGTATCATCCCGGCGCGTTTGTGAGCCACAAGGAGTCGAGCCAGGAAAACATCGGGTTCGCGTTCCCAGCGGTGCGCGTTGCCGACCCCCGATATTACGTGGCGGCGTTGATAGCGCAGGCGTTGGGTGGGAGCTCGCATTCGCGACTGTTTCAGGAGGTTCGCGAGAAACGTGGTCTGGCTTATGCCGTACAAGCGCGGTTTGACGGGTTCGAGCATGCCGGGATGATGCGCGTATACGTGGGAACAAGCGCGGAACGGGCGCACGAGAGCGTCGAGGTGGTGATGAATGAACTGCGCAAGCTGGAGCAGGGCGGCTTGACGGAGGACGAGCTACGGCTCTCCAAGACGAGACTGAAGAGCCAGCTGGTGATGCGGAGCGAGAGCAGTCTGGCCCGCATGGCATCGAACCTCAGGTCGTGGTGGTTCGAGCAAACGTTGCACAGCCTTTCGGATGTCGCGCAGCGCATCGACGCAGTGCAGCTACAAGACGTGAGCGAACTGCTGCACAGCCTGGAGATTACGGATCGGCTCGCCGTGGTGGCGCTTGGGCCCAGATCGCAGGACGAGCTTCTGGGCGGCGTGCCGGTGGGAGCATAGAGGAGAGATTATTGGCTACGACACTTACCAGACAAGACAGTACATTTCACTCGGAAGTGTTGCCGAACGGCTTGCAACTCATCGGCCAGACAATACCCGGGGTTGAATCCGCGGCAGTGATTTTCTGGGTGTGTACCGGCACGCGCGATGAGAATCCGGCGGAAATGGGAGTGTCCCACTTTCTGGAACACATGGCATTTCGCCGGACCCATACGTATAGCGGAGGCGAGATCGACCGCATGTGGGAAGAAATGGGCGCCGACCACAATGCCGCCACATCGTGGGAGATGACGTTCTACTGGGCGAGGGTGTTACGCGAGAACACCAATTGGGCGGTGGAAGTACTCTCGGAGCTTACCCGCCCGGTGCTGGACGCTGAGGACTTCGACCAAGAACGGAATGTCATCCTGGAAGAAATCGCGAGGTACGAGGACCAACCGGTTCACGTTCTTTTCAGCCACTTCATGCAGGATTTCTACGGCGAATTTCCACTTTCATGGGAAACGCTGGGCACGCCGGAGACGATCCGTACGCTGACGGTGGATCAGATGAAGCGCTACTGGAACGACCGGTACGGCGCGAAGAACATCATCTTCTCGATCGCGGGGGCTTTCGATTGGGACGATGTCAAGCGGAACGTCGAGCGCTTGACAGTGAACTGGGAACCGGGCGCACCCGGCCGCGAGCTAGGCACGCCGGTGTTCACCCCAAAGGCAACCGTTCATCAGCGCGAAAAGTTCGTGCAACAGCACATCGCGATCGGCACGCCGATGGTTTCGCGCAGTGACCCGCGGTATTACGCGGCGGCTTTGCTTTCCACGATTCTAGGCGACGAAACTGGATCGCGCCTTTACTGGGCGGTGTACCAGGAAGGTCTGGCCGATTCAGCGACGGCGCAAGCGATGGAGTTTGAAGACACGGGCATGATGCTGGTGCACATCGGGACCGATCCCGACAAGGCGGCGGAGGCCCTGGCGGTGACGCAGAGCGAGCTCAAGCGCCTGCAAGACTTTGATGTGGACGACGCCGAGCTGGATCGCGCCAAGGCGAAGTTAAACAGCTCGGTCGTGATCGGGGGCGAGAGCACCAACGAACGCGTGATGGGACTGATCTCGTCGTGGCTGACCCAGGGGAAGCTGGAAACGCTGGAAGAGGTACGGAGGAAGATCGAAGCAGTCACGCTGCAGGACCTGCGTGAGCTGCTTAGAGACTGCCCGGTGTGGCCGCGCCAGGTGATCACGGCGGTGGGCCCTCTCTCGCCCGAGGAGTTCACGATCCCGGCGCAAGCGTAAGATCGTCGGTCACGTCATCCACGTGGATTGCGCCTTTGGCGGAGGGTGCGTTGACTGTGAAGAGCCCGCCGGCACCGGTGTACCCCTGAGCAAGAGGGCGATCACTGCCAGCGGAGACGCGAACCAGCCGGTCACGCATCGGATTCCCGAGGGGATCAACCAGACGCACGGTTACCAGCCGGTGAGGCGCCGTCCGGGTTGACGTCACGGCGGAGACGGTGACACCGGATCGAGCGACCGAGGTGGCGAACGGCTCATTGACTCTGACGGGCGGCTGTGACAATTCACAGTCGTTGTCGTGAATCAGGGCGAGGTGGACAGTGAAGACCGCCGGCAGAGCGGGGCTGGTATATCCCTGCCAATACGCCAGATTAAACGCGGTGGGTTCCATGAAGCAGAATCGGTCGAGACCGACGGAGTCGGATATTTCCAGGAGCAAGAGATTGTGCCCGGCGCGTTCGACAGAGCCACGGTCGTCGAAGGGATCGGCGGGCAACTCGAAATCCGATCCGACGCGCTTTAGCGGGACCGATTCGGTCTGGCTAAATGCGTGGACGTCGTACGTATTTGAGGTGTCAAAAAAGGCACGCACCGCGAGATTGCGCCTCGCGGCAGCAGCGATGCGAAGCAGATTCCGAGGCGGAAGGTCGAGGTACCAGTCTCCAATGTTGCACGGGGCGTTGTAGTTTCCACACTTCGCCCGCCGGTCTCCGAGGCGATTCAGGACGATCGCGGTATAGGCGCTGTAGTAATCGGAACAGACGCACGCCATGAGGTCCCTTTCCTCGTTCTGATAGAGGAGCGTGCCTCCGTCGGTACCGGTGAAAGCCCGCAGATGAGCCGTGACTGAGAAGGGGTCTGCCGGGTCGAACACGGCCTGGCGGTCGATCGCGGCAATATCGAACGTGCTGCCACCGCTCACCGGGATATCGAAGCGGTACAGATCCGCGAGGGATCGAGCGTGACCGAGCTCGTGCAATAACGCCCAGTCCACTCGAAACGGCCCGATCTGAGCGAGAGGATAGGCCTGCTGCACGCCGGCCGAGGGTAAGCCCCACTGGAGGTCGACCGAACGGTCGAGCTTGTCGGGGTCGTCGGAGGCAATCCCGCCGTGCAACGGTAGAGCGCCGTCCGGCACGATCACGATTTTGTCCACCCTGACCCGCATGTGGATCCCGGCCGGATCGATGCCGGGATAGGCCGCGCCACGTAAAATGCCGTTCCAGGCGGCGACCTGCCGCTGCAGCCAGTCTTCGAGCGAGTCTGAACCGCTACAGCCTTGAACAGTGCAGTACCGGAGCTGGTAGCTACGAAAGTAGGTGTACGCCGATCGCTCGACCCAGAACCCGAGCGACACCGCGGCTGTGTCGATCGTAAGGGAGTCGTTATCCGTCGACAGCTGCGGGCTCGTGGTACTCGTCCGGAAGGTGAGCCGGTGATCCTCAGGGTCCCAGGGTTCGGTGAGCGAATAGGTCTGCTCGGCGAATGGAAGAAGGGGCGAGGACGATTGGCCGCTCGAGACCGGCTTGCCGTCCCAGAACCAGGTAAACGATATGGGGAGCTCGGGGCGTCCCCCGGCGTTTACAACATGAGCAGTGTAGGTAACCAGTTGACCGACCCGCGGAGTATTCGGCCGTGCATCGAAATCGTAAGACGGGTCCCGGTGAATATAGGTGACGTCCACATCTCCTTCATCCGGGCGACCGCCCATGGCCCGGTAATTGGGCAGGACTGTGGGCGCATCCAGTGTGGGGGTGTCGTCGGTGTAGGCGGCATAGTAGGTAACACTGCGGCCGTATCCTCCTCGAAAGAGGAGACAGGCCGGAGAGCCAGAGGGCGAGCCCGGGACCAGGTTGGCGACTACCTCTTGAAAGCCACTCGATGCGACCGGCTCTCCACCGGCGAGCTCCGTCGTTGGACCGTCGCAGGTAGTTCCCTTCCAGACGGCCCAAGCGGCATTTCCGGGCTGATCGTGCACCACGACATGGAGGAAGGGATGGGCCGGGACAAAGGACTCGAAAGCGCAGTCTGTAGGGTTGTCGCCGCACGCACGGTCGCCGACGAAAAGCACCTGTTGAGCCGGGTACTCAGAGTCCGCCGATCCCCTGCTCGGAGCAGTGCCGGCGGTCAGTAAAAAGAGCAGAGCGGCAAGCGAGACGCGTAGTTTTCTCATGGAGTTCCAACAGTTGCAGCGTAATGTAAAGGGTGATAGTCAATCACCTCCCTTCCTTATGAACGAGCTCGAAGGTCGCCGCCTCGGGCTCGTTCTTTACTTGTTTCCGGCATGCTGCTATGCTTCAGTTCGTCCCCCTCCGCAGCCCTTGCTTCAACTATGGCAGCAAGAAACACACGATCTAATCGTACGAAGACAAAGCCGCCGCCGCGTGTAGCGCGCGCGTCGAGCCCGCCGGGGGCGCCTCTGATTGCCCTACTGGCGTGGGCAGCGAGAATGTCGCGTCCGCGTTCGGTTCGCGAGCTTTGCACGCTAACACTGGCCGTATTGGCGCTGGTCTCGGCATTTTCGGTTGCTCTTTCGCAGGCACTGCACACGTCGATGTCGGGAAGTGCCGAGGTATGGTCCGGCGTCCTGCTGGGTGCCAGCCTGGCCTCACGGTTCTTCCCGTGGTGGATGTCGGAGCTCAGACGAATGAGCCTGGCGCGCGCCGGGACGCTCCTCGGGACGTGCGTCCTGCTGTACGTCGCGGCAGTACTGTCGGTCCACATCCTGTGGTCGGCGCTCGGCCAAGGTAGTGACTTTCAACTGCTTGGTCCGGCTTCACGGTCGCCGCTTTCGTACGTAGCGCTGGGAGGCTTGCTGCTGGTGGGAATCGGCCTCGTGATAGATATGCCAGTGGCGGCGTGGTTCTCACGCGCGACCGAGTCGAGCAGCGAGGCGATAGTCGCGCTTCGAGAGAAGCGCGTACTCGATACGATCGCCGTGGAGGAGATTCTGCTCGACGATGTCGACGGCGCCGGTGATGAGTCTCCCCTGCCCATCCACGGCAGGGGCACCGCGGTAAAACGCCGACTCGAAAATCCGGAAGCCGCGATTTCCGACGGTACAACAGGAGTGAGCAATCAGCCCGGGTTACCGCCGATCGACCTCTTTGTCGCCGCTCCAAAGGGACAGGTCGCTCCGCCCGATCTGGACTACAAGGCACAGCGGATCGCGGAGACGCTGGCGAGCTTCGGGGTCGGAGCCCGGGTGGTAGGATTCCACTCGGGACCGGTGGTCACGCAGTTTGATGTCCAGCCGGATCGTGGAGTGAAAGTGAAGAGTATCGTGGCGCTGCAGAACGATCTCGCTCTGGCCCTGGCCGCTCCCACGATACGTATCCAGGCGCCGGTACCGGGGAAGCCGGTAGTCGGTATCGAAATTCCAAATACGTCTGCCACGATGGTCACTTTACGGGACTTGCTGGAACACGACGCCTACCGTTCCCTCAAGTCGCCGCTGAAAGTGGTCCTGGGCAAGGATGTGACGGGCAATCCGGGTGTCATCGACCTCGCGAAGATGCCGCACTTGCTCATAGCGGGGGCGACCGGATCGGGCAAGAGTGTCTGCGTCAACGCGATTATCAGCTGCCTTTTGTATAACAACACGCCGGATGACGTCCGACTGATGATGGTCGACCCAAAAATGGTCGAACTCACGGTGTACAACGGGGTCCCGCATCTACTGAGCCCGGTGGTAACCCAGATGGATAAGGTCGTCGGTGTGCTGCAGTGGGCCCTGCGGGAAATGGAGCGGCGGTACCAACTCTTTGCGACGACGACGGTCCGTAACATTTCTCGTTACAACGAGAAAATGGAAGCGAATGGGCTCAAGAAACTCCCATATATCGTGTTTATCATCGACGAATTGGCGGACTTGATGATGGTGGCCCCGGAAGACGTCGAGGACGCCGTGTGCCGCCTGGCGCAATTGGCCCGCGCGGCCGGCATACATCTGGTGATAGCGACCCAGCGGCCCTCGGTGGACGTGGTGACGGGACTGATCAAGGCAAACTTTCCGGCCCGTATCGCCTTTGCGATGACATCGCAGGTTGACTCCCGCACGATTCTCGATCGCGTCGGCGCCGAGAAGCTGTTGGGTCGAGGAGACATGCTGTACATGCCTCCTGATGGGCCGAGCACCGTCCGCCTACAGGGCGCGAACGTAACCGATCAGGAGCTGGAGCGGCTTGTCGAGTTCTGGCAGCGCAGTCCGCTGCAGCACGGAATGGAACGAATTGCGGCCCAGGAGTTCGAGGAAGCGCGCAAGGAGGCGGCACTAGCACAGGACGAACTCTTTGACGAGGCGCTTCGAATCGTGCGCGAGCACCAGCATGCATCGGTGTCGCTGCTGCAAAGACGGCTTAAAGTGGGATATGCACGGGCGGCGAGACTGATGGACCAACTCGAGACGCATGGCGCGGTGGGAGCGGCCGATGGAAGCAAACAGCGCCCAGTGTTTCCGGAAGGAACGCCGGCATCATAGGCTGCCGATCACTGAGCCGGCTCTCACTTGATGGAGAACAGGTATTTGCGGAGATGAAAGCATCGGCCGCGGGTATCATGTTGCTCGCGCGTTGGGCGGCGAGCGACTATCGAAACAGCTAGGAGACGGCCATGAAACAAACGCACCGGCCCACGGGGCAAGTTGACGTTCAGGTCAAGGGTAGTCATCTGGTGGTCACGCAGGCATTACACGACGTCGTCGTGCAGAAAATGACGAATCTCGACCGTTACTTCGACAGGCTCCAGAGCATCGAGGTCGAGCTTTGCCACGAAAAGACCCGTGACTCGAGCCTGCAAAACCGGGTAGAGGCGACAACCCGGATCAAGGGGCGGACGGTGCGAGTGACGAGCTCGCACGAGGACATGTACGCGGCGATCGACGACACCGTGGACAAGCTCCACAGATCGCTGAGCCGCCTCAAGGAACGCTCGAAGTCACATGGCAGCGACAAAATCACGAGCGCGCTATCGGGAGAGGAGACGGCGCTCGATCTTGACGAGCGAGCGGATCGGGAGGGCCTCCAGGACGGAAGTAACGCCCCCACGATAGTTCGCGAGCGCGTGGAATTGCAGCCCCAGTTCGAAGAAGAGGCAATGGCGGACATGATCGAATCGGGACTCACATTCCATGTGTTTTTGAACGCGCACACGGAAAACGTGAATGTCCTTTATCGACACGGGGACGGCACCTACGGACTGATCGAGCCGCAAACCGGCTAAACGGCTTGCTCGTCCTCGCTCTCGTAGCGCCGCTCGTACTCCTCGTAGCTCAAGATGACGACAGGCTTGTCCTTGTAGAGCGCTACTTGCGGAGTCCCACTCGACGCGGCATGCTCAAGAGCGTCTTTCAACGCGGTTGTGACCTCGATCTTGATCATGGGATCTCCTTCACGCGGCCGGTTCTGGCGAGTCGAGCTACCACTCGTTCCCACCGCTCTTTCCTTTGCCATAGATCCATCCACATATGACTTACCGCCGATAGAACCCTATACAGGCACTACCCTTCTGGTCAGCCACATTATACGCCGAACGGCCACCTCTGTCACCCCAATTGTTCTCGTGACTTTGCCTGAACAAGGGTGAGTATGAACGGGGGATGGTGCTGAATGAGCGAACCGGAATTCTGTTGGTATAGTGGGTGAACAGTGCGTTCGAAGGAGATCCACGATCGATTTTGCCGGCGCCCTGGTACAGCAAATCGAGACCGGCGACATCGTCCTGTTGCTTGCGATTGCGTTGCTGGTTTCCGCCGGTGCGTGTTTCCTTTGCGTGGTGACACGGGCGGCAGCAGCGGGAAGCTGGGCCGACAAATACGTGCGCTTTGGTTGGCAGATCGGGGCAGTACTGGGACTGGAGCAGGCGTACGAGTTTACGCGCGGACGCATTTCGCCGACGACGCCCGATGTCGCACTTTTACATTCTTACCGGGTGCTCGATCTGGAGTGGAGCCATGGCTTTTTCGTCGAGCAGCGCCTTGAGCGGTTTTTTCTGCAATTCGGACCTGTGATGAACGCAATTGACGCTTTCTACATTATCGGCCACCTGGTGGGCACGATCGGCATACTGGTGTGGCTGTACACCCGGCACAGGGAATCGTATCCAGTGGTTCGAAATCTCATGTTTGTGACCACGGCTATCGCTCTCGTGGCTTTTTACGTGTATCCGACGGCGCCGCCGCGAATGCTGTCAAACTATGGCTTCGTCGATCCGTTACAACTGCACCACCTTGTCGCCGCGGGAGGGGATCAGCCGGGATCGTTCACCTACAACCCGTATGCCGCGATGCCAAGCCTGCACGTCAGTTACTCTCTTATCGTGGCGTGCGGCATATGGATTTCCGAGCGAAGAACCTGGGCGCGGGTGCTCGCGGTGCTGTATCCCGTCGCGATGGCCGCCACCGTGATTATCTCCGGGAATCACTGGATTCTCGACGTGGTGGGGGCCGTCTTCACAGTAGGAGCCGCGGCCCTCGCCGTGGTTGGCTGCTCCTGGTTCGTCGGGTGGATCGGCACGTTCTTACCGCTGAAATGGACGGAACGAGAAGGTTCGGCGCCATGACAGCTTTTCCATTGACCGACGTGCACGAGTCCGGAACGGAGACTGCTCCCGAACTCTCCCTGGTAATTCCGGTGTACCAGGAAGCGGAAAGCGTGCCTATTCTCTACCGACAGATTGCCGAGTCGCTGGATGCACTCAAGGTGTCGGCCGAGATCATCTTCGTGGACGACGGCAGCCGGGACGCTACCCAGGCGGCTCTGGACGAAGTTTTTGAACTTGACAGCCGCGTACAGGTCTTGAGTCTGCGCCGCAATTTCGGAAAAACGGCGGCGCTTCTGGCGGGATTCGAGCGCGCCCGGGGCGCGGTAGTGGTGACGCTGGACGGGGACTTACAGGATGACCCCAAGGAGATCGGACGGTTCCTGGCGGCACTTGGCGAGGGATACGATCTGGTGTCCGGATGGAAGCGTTCCCGACAGGACCCCATGAGCAAGACGGTTCCCTCCCGACTCTTCAACTTTGTGGTGCGACGCTCAACCGGTATTCCGCTGCACGATTTCAACTGTGGTTTCAAGGCGTATCGGTCCGAAGTCCTGGAAGAGCTGAAGCTGTACGGCGAGCTGCATCGATTCATTCCCGTAATGGCGTACTGGAAGGGGTTCAGAATCGGTGAGCTGGAAGTCGAGCATCATCCGCGCAGGTTCGGGCACTCGAAGTTCGGAGCCGGCCGCTTGTTCAAAGGGCTGCTTGATTTCCTGAAGGTGATGTTTCTGACACGCTACATGCAGCGGCCGTTGCAGCTGTTCGGGATTCTTGGTATTGGAGTATGGTTTCTCGGCATGCTGGGATTCCTCTTCATCCTGGCACTCAAGATTGAAGGGCAGTCCGTTTTTCAGACGCACGGTCCGTTGCTATTCCTGTCCGGCATACTGATCGTCGGCGGCATACAGCTATTCATGCTGGGACTGGTTGGGGAAATGCTTCGGCACTATGCCTTTCGACCATCCGAGGAGTACAGTATCCAGCGGAAGCTCACGCACGACGAGCGAGTTTAAAGCGGCCACATCCTGGGCAGGAACGTCGCCTGAAATACCTCGATAGCGAACGAATCGGTCATGCCGGCTATGTAATCGGCGATGCGCCGGTCGATTCCTTCCTGACGAGGATCATCCCGGAAGTCGTCGGGAAGCGCGTCGGGGTGCTCGACGAAATACTCAAACAGGGTCGTTACGAGGCGGATAGCGCGCTCGCCCTCGCGCACGACTTTCGGACTTCGGTAGACCGTGAGGAAGAGTTCGTCGCGCAGCCGGTTCAGATCGGATAGCATTTCGTCGGTCATGCGAACGAAATCGGTCCCCCAACTGGTACCGATGATATCGCAGACGACGGTGTTAATCCGCTCGGAGCGAGTGTGTCCGACTCGCGTCAGGATATCGCGCGGGAGTTGGGACTCGTCGATCAAACGGGCGCGAACGGCATCGTCGACGTCGTGGTTGATGTAGGCGACAGCGTCGGAGAGTCGCACGGTTTCCGCTTCGAGCGTCGATGACGGCGCCACGGCATACCCGGCAAGGTTTTCACGCGGCTTTCGGTGCGTTCGAATACCGTCCACGACCTCATACGTGAGATTGAGGCCACGGCCGCCCTTTTCGAGCCGTTCAACCACCCGCACGCTCTGTTCGTCGTGCCGGTAACCCTCTCCAAGCAGGGCGTTGAGTGCTTCTTGACCGGCATGGCCGAACGGGGCGTGCCCAAGATCGTGAGCCAATGCGATTGCCTCGGTAAGGTCTTCATTGAGGCCGAGGGCGCGAGCGATGTCGCGCGCGATCTGCGCGACCTCGAGTACATGACTGAGTCGGGTCGCGTAGTGATCGCCGGAAGGCGCTATAAAGACCTGAGTTTTGCCCCTCAGACGCCTGAATGCGTGCGAGTGAATGATCCGGTCCCGATCACGCTGGAAGGCGGTGCGAACCGGAGATTCGGGTTCTTCTCGGGAACGTCCCCGCGACTGGGCGCTTCGAGCCGCGTATGGCGAGAGCGACTTGTGCTCGCGTGCCTCCAATCGACGACGCACCGTGGAGTCTGAGACGTCAAGCACCGGTGCGCGATCCTTCGAAACTCATGTCGGTCAGAATTCGACGTTCCTCGGCGTGCGCGGAAAGGGGATGACATCTCGAATATTCTGCATGCCGGTGATGAACTGCACGACTCGCTCGAGTCCAAGTCCGAAGCCGGCATGCGGCACGGTGCCGAAGCGACGGAGATCGAGATACCACCAGTACTGTGCAGGGTCCAGTCCTGCTTCGACGATCCGCTGCTGCAGCACGTCGAACCGCTCCTCACGCTGACTGCCACCGATTATTTCGCCAATGCGCGGCACCAGCACGTCGAGGGCGGCGACCGTTCGCCCATCGTCGTTGAGTCGCATATAGAAAGCTTTTATGGCCGCCGGATAGTCGGTGAGAATGACGGGGCACTTGAAATGCTGCTCGGTCAAATACCGCTCGTGCTCGGCTTGAAGATCGGATCCCCATTCCACTGGAAACTCGAAATTCTGCCCGGAGGCGGTCAGCAGCTCAACGGCATCGGTATAGGTTATGCGGACAAAGTCGCTTTCGACGATTTGATGAAGTGTGTCGAGCACAGTAGGGTCAATACGCTCGTTAAAGAAGGAGAGATCGGCCGGACAGTTGGCAAGTACGTCGGTGCAGACGCACTTCAGAAACTCCTCGGCAATGTCGGACAGCTGAGAAAGGTCACAGAAACTGACCTCCGGCTCAATCATCCAGAATTCGGCAAGGTGTCGAGAGGTATTGGAGTTTTCGGCCCGGAAGGTCGGTCCAAAGGTGTACACCTTGTTCAGGGCAGTCGCCATGATTTCCGCTTCGAGCTGGCCGCTTACGGTGAGGTGGGTGGGCCGACCGAACAGGTCGGAGGAGAAGTCCAGCGCCTCTCCGTCGAGCGGTGGGTGACTAAGATCGAGGGACGTAACCTGAAACATCTGCCCCGCCCCTTCAGCGTCGCTTCCGGTGATGATTGGAGTCTGAACGTAGAGGTAGCCTCGGTCCTGGAAGTAGGCGTGTATGGAGCGGCTTACTTCGTTGCGCACGCGGGCTACCGCGCCGAAGGTGTTGGTGCGGGCACGAAGGTGTGCCATGGAGCGCAGGTACTCAAAGGAGTGCCGTTTTTTGGCGAGCGGGTACTCGTGCGCCTGGCCGATGATCTCAAAGCTGGATACGCTCAACTCGGTGTCCTGCTCGGCGGCTGGAGAGGCTACGATTTCGCCTTCCACGATGACGCTCGCTCCGGTGGTTACGCCGGAGACGTCCGACTCATAGTTTGGCAAGGACGACGGCGCAACGGCCTGCAAGTTGGCCAGACTTGAGCCATCATTGATTTCGAGGAAGGTTACACCGGCTTTCGAGGTGCGCTTGGTTCTCAGCCAGCCCTGCACACGAGCGTGCACGCCGACTGACGCGGGGCTCAACGCCGCGGCCACCGATATCGGATTCATTCCTTGCGCCTCTCGTCTCAGTAAGCGGCTCACCACAGCAGGTTGCTGGGCCCAACGTGCATTGTAGCGAGCATCGAGCCCGAGCGCACTGCTGGTACAATTTTGGTGATTGGGAGGGCAAGTATGGAGGATGATCGCGGTCACGGCGCTATGATTGCACGCTGCATTGTGTGCAAAGGAAATATTCACGAGCGCGAGATTTACGAGGTGTGGGAAGGCGGCTTTTATTGTTCAAAGCACAGTCTTCCGCAGCTTCGCGCCCGAGCGCGGGACTACGCCCGAATGCTGGAGGCAGAAGTCACGCCCACACGGGAACGATAGACCGCACCGGCACAAGACGCAGCCGGGTCCGCTCATTTGATTCGGACCCGGCCGTACGGATCTTCGGTAGACAGCCGAGTATGGTTACGACGGGGCGATAAAGTAGGTTTTCACGACGGAGTCGAGGAGCTTTCGAGACATTCTCGGAGGCTCCTCAATGTATTTGGCGAGCGACACGAGCTGGTCGAGCAGGTCGCGAGGATGTACGCCGCGAAACGGACGGCCGGTCTTGATGTAATGCTCCTGCACCAGATAGTCGAAGCCCTCGTCATCGAACGGCACGCTGTAGTACGCACACATGGCCTGGAAAATTTGCCGGAACATGTCGCGGCTGGGGTCCCGGGCTTTCACTTTGTACTTAATACGGCGCAGAAATGCTTCATCGACTAACTGGCTCGGATCGAGGTTTGTTGAGAAGACCAGGAGCTCGTCAAATGGAACCTCGAGTTTTCGACCGGTCTGCAGCTTCAGGAAGTCGACACGAAGCTCGAGCGGCACGATCCAACGATTCAACAGGTCCGCCGTCGAGATCTGCTGGCGACCGAAATCGTCAATCAAGAACATGCCGGTATTGGCTTTCATTTGAAACGGCGCCTCATAGGTTCGTCGATGCTGACTGTACTGCAAGTCAAGACTTTCCAGTTTCAGCTCACCACCGGTGACCACCGTGGGACGCCGAATTTTGATCCACCGTGGATCGAGACGGTCGTTCTGACTATCGGAGGGGATATGGCACACGGGGTCGAAGAATTCGATGATGCTGCCGTCGAGATCGATGGCAAACGGGACGTAGACTTCATCACCCATTGCCTTGGTAATGCGCGTGGCGAGGGCAGTTTTACCGTTTCCAGCGGCACCATAGAAGAACAGGGATTGGCCGGCGTTGACGGCCGGCCCTATTTCGTTGACCATGTCAGGGTGCAGAACCAGATCTCTGAACGCTTCCTCGATGGCGCGCCTCGTGATGGGCACGTCCCGCACGCTCTGTGACAGGACCGAGGCGTTGTAAACGGTTAGCGGCACGGGCGCCGGGCCGTCGTAAAGATTCCGCTCGAAAGCGGTTCGGGCGCGTTGCTCACCCTCCTCGGTCAATACATAGATATAGTTCCGCTCACCGTAGCCGTCGGAACCGAGCACGTGGGTGTGATGAAGACGCCGAAGGTCGTTCAGGTTCGATAGCACGATGAGAAACGGCAGACAGAGACGATCGGCGATGGCGCCGGCCGTCTGGGGCCCCCCATTGAACAGACGCTTCAAGAGCAGATCGTCGATGCTCGCACTGCTTATGCCGATATCCGCCAGGGTCGTTGGAGGGGCAGGGGCATACGCGCGCTTTTCCGCGATCATAACCATAAACGTGCAACCTCTCGCTGCGACGTACGAGGTTGAATGACACCCAATCACGGCAGGTGACGCCCGTACGACGATTGCACACACTATACCTGCGTCCGGGCAGTCGCAACAACGGCCAAAAGACCTGCAAAATCGAGGTAAAACGACCGTTCGTGAGGCGGCCGGCGACGCAATGCGGCGATGCCTGGCTGCGGGACAGGGATTCGAACCCCAACTTCTTGATCCAGAATCAAGCGTCCTACCGTTAGACGATCCCGCACCGGAAACCAGTTCTAGCGTATCGAAGTCCCGGCCACCGGAACAAATGTACCGATGGCCGGAGCGCTATTCTCAGATAGCTCCGGATGCAGCTTCGACCGGCATAGCGGCGGCAATACCGGGAACTTTAAATGCCGACGTTATGTCGTCTACTTCGCTTCTCAACGCGCGGCGAAGGGCTTCGTCGTCGGGCGCCTGAAGTCGCCGCGCGATGAGATCCGCGATGCGCCGCATCTCTCCCTCACGCATGCCGCGGGAGGTTGCAGCCGGTGTTCCGATGCGTAACCCGCTCGTCTGACCGGGACTCCTGGTGTCGAAGGGCACGAGGTTCTTGTTCGCGATCAGTCCGATTGACTCGAGTGCCTCCTGGGCGGATTTCCCCGTGATAGTGGTGTTGCGGAAGTCGACCAACATCAGATGATTGTCGGTGCCACCGGAGGTCAAGGTGTAGCCGCCGGCGGTCAAGGAACGGGCGAGCGTTGACGCGTTGGCTACGACTTGCGCGGCATACTGGCGAAAGGATGGTTGGAGCGCTTCACCAAAAGCGACGGCCTTGGCCAGGATCTGATGCATGAATGGACCGCCCTGCATGTACGGAAAGACGGCCGAATTAATGCTTTTGGCGTACTCGCCTCTGCTGAGAATGAGACCTCCTCGCGGTCCGCGGAGTGTTTTGTGGGTCGTGGAGGTGACAACGTCCGCATACGGCACGGGACTGGGATGCACGCCACCGGCAATGAGCCCGGCGATATGCGCCATGTCGAACATGAATTTGGCCCCGACGTCGTCGGCGATCTCACGGAGGCGGGCGAAATCAAAAATACGGGGATACGCGCTTGCGCCGGCCACCAGAAGTTTTGGGCGGAAGCTGCGTGCTTGCTCGGCGAGCGCATCGTAATCAATGGTGCCCGAGTGCTCGTCGACTCCATACCATTGAAAGTCATACAGCTTTCCGGAGAAATTGAACCCCCCGCCGTGCGTGAGGTGTCCACCGTGGTTAAGGTTCATGGCGAGAACCCGATCACCGGGCGAGAGTAGGGCGGCATACGCGGCCATATTCGCCATGGCCCCGGCGTGCGGCTGCACGTTGGCGTGTTCGGCACCGAAAAGCGTCTGTACCCGGCTGAGCGCAAGGTCTTCCGCTTCGTCCACGACTTCGCATCCGCCGTAGTAGCGCTTGCCCGGATACCCCTCCGCGTATTTGTCGGTGAGCACCGATCCGGTAGCTTCGAGAACGGCCGGGGAACAATGGTTCTCGGACGCGATCAGTACTATGTCGGTTGATTGACGTCGCTTTTCTCGTTCGACGATTTCAAACGCTTCAGGATCGGATTGGGATAACGCGGACATCGGTTCTCTCCTCCTTAGCGAGGGTGTTTGGCGAGGGCGCGGTGTGTAATTCTTGGCCCCCGAGAACGGCCTACCTGGCGCGCCGGGGTTCGCGTCGGGCGCAATTCACGCGGTGCGGCCTCGTGGATCTTCACCTCGGGACCCTATCAGAGTATGCGGAGTCCTGGCCGGGTACGCAACAGGTTTGAGGATCAAACGGTGGACCGCGATCGGCCGGCACACGCCGCTGCAATTCCCGCAAGGAGGGCGGACTCCTCACCCGTAGCGACGGTGCGGAGATCCAGCACCGTTTTGCCGTCGTGGGCACGAGCGATGATGGGCGGAACGGCAGCTCGGAGATGCTCGGTGGTCACGTACGACGGCATGGCCAGAAGGGTGGTGGGCAGGGACTCGCCGGGGAGCGAACCACCACCGACAGTGGATTCTCCCGGCAGGGTAGTAAGCGTAATACCAACGGTGGCAGCTGATCGAGCGAAGGCTGAAGCACGGGTCTCCAGCGATTCAGCCGTCGCGGAGATCATTTGCCAAACGGGAATGGTTGACGCCGCATCATCTCGCAGGTACGCAACGGCGGTCGCGGAAAGCGCGGCCAAAATGATCTTGTCGGGGCGGAGCGCTCGCGCCAGGGGGTGTTTCGCTATTTTCGCGATAAGGTCGCGCCGTCCGAGCAGGATTCCGCACTGCGGGCCGCCCATGAGCTTGTCACCGGAGAACGCGACCAGCTCCGAGCCGGCTTCGAGCGACTCCTGGACGGTGGGCTCGTGGGCCAGGCCAAACCGGCCCGTGTCCAGCAACGCACCGCTGCCGTTGTCGTCGATCAGCGGCACTCGAGCGTCTCGGGCCAGCGCGGCGAGATCTTCGAGCGGTACGGACTGGACGAAGCCGGTTAGCCGAAAATTGCTGAGGTGGACGTGCAGGATTGCAGCGGTCCGATTCGATAACGCCGCCTGGTAGTCGTCGAGGCGCGTGCGATTGGTGGTGCCCACCTCGACCATTTTTGCGCCGCTCTGTTGTAGAACATCCGGGATGCGGAAGCCGCCGCCAATTTCGACGGACTGCCCGCGGGAGACGATGACTTCACGCCGCCTGGCGAGAGCAGTTAGAGCGAGGAGCACGGCGGAAGCAGCATTGACTGTGACGAACGCGCTCTCTGCCCCGGTAATAGCCGCCAACTGCCGGCTGACGTGAGTCTGGCGGTCGCCGCGCGAGCCGGAAACGAGGTCGAGCTCGAGGGCGGAATAGCCTGATGCCGCGCGGATGGCGTCCTTTGCCTGAGAACTGAGAGGCGCACGGGCCAAATTGGTGTGCAGAATGACGCCCGTCGCATTGATTGCGTGTCCGGGCGCCGCTACCCACTCGTTGCGGATGCGTTCCGCTACACTTCTCGCCACCTCTTCCGGTGTTGGTACGGGCGATCCGAGCATGGCGTCGGCTCGAACGATCTCAAGCATAGCGCGTGCGAGGCGCACGATAAGATCCCGCCGAAACTCGCCGACGTAAGGACGGAGGGACTCGCTCCGGACGACACTGTCGACCGACGGCACACGACGGAGAGGCGACTCTGCCTCTCCAGTATCCAAAGCGTGGATGTGGCTAGCGGAAGATGAAAAAAGCGATGATCAGCAGAACGACCATGGAGGGCGCAAAAATCGAAAGCTTTTGAACGTCGCCTCTAAGGTAGTCGTAGTTGAAGGTTAAAACCGGGGCTCGTCTGGCGGGTGGAGTCCGCCTGGACGTGGCAGCAGCTACGCCAGGGTTGCGCGTCGACGCGAAAGTTGGCGCGGGTGCAGGGGGCGTCTGAACCGCCTGACCGGTGGGAAACTCGTCTTGCCCGACGGCGGGAGATGCGGACCTTACCGGGGAACTGGCCGGTGCGCGGCGCGCCCGCGTCTTGGACTTCGCCGGGGTGCGCCCGTGTACCTTTTTTGCCACGATTCTATCTCGCTCCTAGGCACCCGTAGCCCCAAAAACGGCGTGCATGCAAACATGGATCGAACGCAGGGGCGACCGCATTATACATGTCCTCCTGAAGACGTCGGGCAGTATACTGGGGCCGTACTCGACCAAAGGTGAATCACCAATACGTGAGTGGATTATCGTCAAGTTTTGATCAGCACGCCTTCGGGCTGTGGCTCGTTTTGCTCGTCGCCGTCGTGGCAGCACTCGTGTGGACCTGGCGGGTCCGCAATTTCGCGAGAAGTCTCGAGGCGCGCTACGACGCGATTTTCGCCGGAGTGGAGGAAGAGAATACGGCGCGCATGCTTGCCGAATACCTGAGCACGGTGCGGCGGACGGCCCAATCGGTGGCCAACATGCAGGAACAACACGATCGCATAGCCCGAATCATGCCGTCCGCCGTGCGCCACGTCGGGCTGGTGCGCTTCAGTCCATTTCACGACACGGGCAGCGATCAGAGTTTCGCCATAGCGTTGCTCGACGGCCGGCGAGACGGGGTCGTCATTACCGCGCTGCATTCCCGCACAGACAGCCGGCTGTACGCCAAGCCGGTTGAAGGTGGAGCGTCATCGTACTCGCTTACCCCCGAGGAACGGGAGGCGATGCAGCGCGCGCTGGCCGGCGGCGCAGAACAGACGGCGACAGCTCGCTAGCCCGAGGCGGCGACGACGATGATATTGGAGCTCGAAGGGGAATACGGCTCGAGATCGTACGATCCATAGACCTGGCCGACCACGAAACCGGTCATCTCGATCATGAGCTCGAGCTCGAACCGATAGGTGTAGCGCAAATCAAGGCTGGCTCGGGTGCGCCGCACCTGCTGGTCCTGCCCGGTCAGGTCGTACCACAGGGCGATCTTCAAGCGCTGATCCTCGCTCCACTCTTCCGCTGTGGAAAAGCATTGTACGAACCCATTCGGCGTCTCCTGAGCGAACCTTTGCCGGACTTCCCGGCCGCCGCTTCGGTCAACCATATTCAGGGGATTGGAGACATCGACCACGAGCAGACAATCTCGTTTCATGTGGTCTCGAATCGCGCGCAACGCTTCGATCTGACCTTGCAGCGTCGTGATGTGCCAGAGGACGTTGAGGGGCACGAGCACGGTTTTGAAGCTGTACGGGAGCCGCAGAGATTCGACACTTCCGAGGTGCAGATGCACGTTCGGCACGTCGACGAGGCGGTTCCGTGCGGCTCGCAGCATCGCTTCCGACGTGTCGACCCCGTGAAGCTGAAGTCGTGACGGAGCCAGTTTCTGCAACAGCCGCCCCGTTCCACAGCCGACCTCCAGAACAGGGCCATCTCGAACGATATTGTTGTAGAACGAGGCGTCTTCGTCGAATGGGTCGTGTTCTAAATCGTAGAAGTCAACGATGTTCTGGTATGGGTCCATGTTGCCTTTGTCGTGGAGTATAGTCGTAAGTATAGAGAGCCTGGCTGGGATGGGGGGCACGGATGGACAACCGGCGCGGCCCCGTGCTCGTGGTCGACGACGAGCCGGACATTGTTGAGTTCCTAACAACTGTATTAGTTGATGAGGGCTACACCACCGAGACGGCTTCAAACGGCATGGACGCCATGACGAAGATCGCGGCGCTCAATCCGTCGCTGGTTATTCTCGATCTCATGATGCCGAAAATGAACGGCTTTGAGGTTCTCGACGCGCTGAGAGCCGATTCCTCGCACTCTCACCCGTCGGTGATTGTCTTAAGCGCGAAGTCCAGTCACCACGACATACTGCAGGCGCTCGAACGGGGCGCCAACGACTTCATTCCCAAGCCTTTCGATCTCGAAGACCTTCTGCTGAGAGTGCGGGTGTGGCTCGAACGCTCGGAAACCGGTACCGTCAGCGCGGACCTGCTTCGCATTTTTGCGCTTGGCCCGTTCCGGGTGCTGGCCGGGGATACGCTGCTTCTGGACGAGGAAAGCGGTGATCCGAAGACACGCTTGCTACTGAAGTACCTGGTAACGGAGTGGGACCAACCGGTGCAGCGCTCTACTATTCGCTACCTGCTCTGGCCGGACCTGGACGACGCGGAGGCGGACTCACGGCTGCGCGCACTACTAGAAAACGTACACCCTGGTTTACCCGGAGGAGCGCTGGCGGAAGGATACGTGCACATGGACGGCACGATGGTGCGACTCAATGTGAACGGCAACATCTGGGTAGACGCACACGAGTTCGAAACTCATGTGAAGGTGGCACAAAGTGCTCAGGAAGACGGCGATATGGAACGCGCGCTTTCGCTCTTTCTGGGGGCTCTGGCTCTGTACAAAGAAGATTACCTGCGTGACAACCTGTACGACGACTGGCCGAGCGATCGTAGGGAGAGACTGCGGGAGCTATGGATCTCTTCGATGTTTCGGGTGGCGGCGATCTGCGCCGACCGTTGCGAATATGCGGATAGCGTGCGTCTCATGAAGAAAGTTCTCGATATCGACCCGTACCGAGAAAACGCCTATCAGGCATTAATGTTGTATCTCTCGCGCGCCGGTCGACGGGGCGAAGCTATCCAGCTCTATCGCTATGCGGAACGCTTGTTCGCGCAGCACCTGGCGGCGCAGCCAGCACCTTCGACCCGCCTGTTGTACGAGAAGATCCTGCGTGGCGAAGCAGGCTGATCTACTGAGCGTCGAGGAGGCGCTCGCAGGTATTCTGGCAGCGTTCTCGCCACTTGATAGGGAAGAGGTACCGCTGCGGGAGGCGGCCCACCGTATCCTCGCCGCTTCGATTCAGTCGCCGATGAACGTGCCTCCGTTCACCAATTCGTCGATGGACGGGTTCGCGGTCGTGAGCGAAAGCACGGCGAGCGCTTCACCGGACAATCCAGTCGTCCTACCGGTGGCATTCCACATCGCCGCCGGTGAGCAGCGGTCCCGCACGCTGATAGAAGGCGAGTGCGCCCGAATAATGACCGGTGGACCACTCCCGCCGGGCGCCGACGCGGTTGTTCCATTTGAAGAGGTCAGCGACCGCACAACGGATATCGAGATCGAAGCGCCCGTACTTCGTAATGCCTGCGTCCGTCGGGCGGGGCAGGACATCCCGGCGGGGGCGGAGCTCCTTGCCGCCGGGACGCAACTCGACTTCCGCAGTATCGGACTGCTGGCCGCAGTTGGGTTGGTGAACGTCCCGGTAGTCCGACGCCCCGTGGTTGCCATTCTGACAACGGGTGACGAGCTGGTGGAACCGGGCACGCCACTGCGGCCCGGCGAGATCTATAACAGCAATTCGGTCATGCTGGCCGCGGCTGTAACCGACGCCGGCGGAATGCCGCGCATTCTGGCCACGGCACGGGACAACCGCGAGGACATCGAATCGGCACTACAGGGAGCATCGGACGCCGATCTGCTGTTGACATGTGCAGGAGCTTCGGTGGGTGATTTCGACTATATGACGGAGATTGTGGAAAAGGGCGGATCTTTGGCGTTCTGGCGGGTCCGCGTTCGGCCCGGCAAACCGTTACTGTTTGGGTCGTTCAGTGGTGTGCCGGTCATTGGTCTGCCAGGGAATCCCACCAGCGGGATGGTAACATTCGAGCTATTTGGCCGCCCGGCGATCCGACGCATGCTGGGCGCGCCGCTGTTTCGGCCTACCCTGCAAGTTCGGCTCGACGACTCCATCGAGAACGGCGGGCATCGACGCACCTACGCGCGAGCGCGCCTCCATTACGAGGGCGGAGAGTACCACGCCACGCTAGCAGGTCCGCAGGACTCCGCTATGCTGATGCCTCTGGCACACGCCGACGGGCTGGTGATTGTACCGGAAGAGCGCGACGGACTGGAAAGGGGCGAACTGGCCACCATGATGGTGTGGAGACTACCCAGCGACGAGAACTAGCCGGACTCCACTGAAGCCGACGATGCCGACACACTCTTCCCGTCTACCTGGATGGTGGCGCCATCGGCGGCCTTTCGAATGTCATCCACGAGTCGCTCGCAGTACTTCGTACTATTGTTGGGCAGCGAGACGGCTCGGGCGCGGGCCCCGGTACGCACCAGCAGCTCGACGTGGTCGTTGCCAGGGTATTTTTGCAGTACGCGGTACAGTGCCACAACGCGTTCGAGATCGGCGTGGCGATCGCCGCCGCGCACTATTTCCACGGTGACCCGTTTGGGCGGCGAAACCGGAGCATCGGCGGTACCGGTGCCAGGCGCCGATGCGGAGGCGCCGGCCTGGGTCTTCTTCCCGTTTCCGAGCGGTGGAAGCGGCCGCTCCCGTATCTCGTCAACGGTAAACACACTGGTCATCAGGATGCGAAGTCTGCCATCGGAGGCGTCGACTTTACCCTCGACGGCGACGGTCGCGCCATCGGCGAGCTTCGGTCCGGCTTGTTCATAGCTTCGACTGAACACGACCACTTCGACGGAATTCCGCAGGTCCGCCAACTGGAAGGTTGCCATGGGCCGGCCGTCTTTGGTTGAAAACGAACGGAGTTTCCGGATCACTCCGCCGGCGGCGATACGTTGCGCCTCCTGTTCCGCCGTAACGTCACCGACAGGTAACACGTTGGCTGCTTCGAAAACCGGACCAAGATCGGCGATGGGATGGCGGGACACAGCCGTACCCAACAGTTCTTCTTCCCAGGCAATACGCTCGTCCAGCGACGCCGCCTCGACGTAGGGCAAATGTAGAGCAGGCGCCACGGCGGATGCCTCGCCGAAGAGTGAAACCTGTCCCGAGGCAGCGGCACGTTGTATCTGGAGAGCGAACGACGCGATGCGATCGAGGCCATCGACCATTCTCTTGCGCTCGATCCCGGTGCTATCAAGTGCTCCGCACCTGGCCAAACTCTCGAGTACCCGCTTGTTGATAGTCCCTGCGTCCACCCGTATGCAGAGGTCCTCAAGAGAGGCGAAAGGACCACCTTCGGCTCTCGCTCGGAGCAGTGACTGGATTGCACCTGTGCCGACGTGCTTTATGGCGCTGAGTCCGAACCGAATGCAGCCATCTTCCAAAGTGAAGTCCAGGTCGCTAAGATTGACGTCCGGTGGCAGAATTCGTATACCTAGCCGGGCGCACTCCGCCATGGCCTCTGCGACCTTATCGGCATTTTCCTTTTCGGCCGAGAGATATCCGGCCATATACTCGACCGGGTGATTGGCTTTGAGGTACGCCGTTTGACAGGTAATAACGGCATAGGCAGCGGCGTGTGCCTTGTTGAAGGCGTAGCCCGCGAAGGGCTCGATTACGTTAAAAAGGTGTTCGGCGGTAGCGGCATCGGTTCCGAGCCGGCCAGCGCGTTCGATGAAGGTCGAGCGATGCTTTGCCAGTTCCTCGGCTTTCTTTTTTCCCATAGCGCGGCGAAGAAGATCGGCCTCACCCATCGAGTAGCCGGCGACGAGTACCGCAACCCGCATGACCTGATCCTGATACACGACGATCCCGTACGTCTCCTCCAGCACTTCTCGGAGCGCCGGGTGATCGTAGCGCACCTCGGCCATCCCGTTTTTCCTGGCGACGAACGCGGGGATGTGCTCCATGGGTCCGGGCCGATAGAGCGCTCCGGCGGCCACGATGTGGTTGAATTCGGTGGGACGTAGCTCTCGCATAAGCTTGCGGAAGCCGGCGCCGTCGACCTGGAATATCCCGAAGGTGTCGCCGGCGCTCAAGATTTCATAGATACTCGGGTCCTCGAGCGGAATTTCGTCGAGGATGCAGGGCTTTCCGGAGGTGTTCTCGATCAGAGTGCGCGCACGCTCCAGGATGGTCAGCGTGCGCAGGCCGAGAAAATCCATTTTGAGCAGACCAAGCTTCTCGATAGAGGACATGGCGTATTGGGTGGTTACGCTCTCGCTCTTGGGAACCTTATAAAGGGGCACGTGTTCGACCAAGGGATCACGCGAGATCACGACGCCAGCAGCATGAGTGGAGGCGTGACGGGCGACCCCTTCCAGATCTTCTACGGTATCGAGCAGGCCTCGCATGGCTTCATCGGTTTCGTACAACTGTCGGAGCTCGGCCACTTCTTCCTTGGCCTTCGATACCTTCGAGCACATATTGGGGACAAGCTTGGCTACCCGATCGACGTCGGGGTACGGCATTCCCAGCACGCGGCCAACGTCGCGCACGCCGGCACGCGGGCCCATGGTGCCGAAGGTAATGATTTGCGCCACGTGATCCCGGCCATACTTTTCATTGACGTAGCGGATGACTTCGTCACGACGATCGTCCGCGAAATCCAGGTCCATATCCGGCATGGAGACGCGCTCGGGATTGAGAAAACGCTCGAAGGAGAGCCCGTGCTTGATGGGATCGACGTTGGTGATAAAGAGGCAGTAGGCGACGATGCTGGCAGCGGCGCTTCCCCGTCCCGGGCCTACCGCGATGCCTGCCTCGCGAGCGAACCGAATGACGTCGTACACGAGCAAGAAGTAATCGACGAAGCCAGTTCCGAGAATGACGCCCAGCTCGTACTCCAGGCGAGCATGGATTTCGGGTGACGCGGCCGGGTACCGTCGCGCCAGCCCCGCTGTGCAGAGGTACCGCAAATACTGCTCGGATGTCATTCCATCGGGTGACTCGAATTTCGGTAAATGGGGCCGGCCGAAATCAAGCTCCAGAGTTGCACCGTTCCGCCACGCTGAGTGTATTGGCGAGCGCTCCGGGATATCCGCCAAAGAGCGCGCTCATCTGTGCCGGAGACTTGAGATAGAACTGTTGTGACTCCATGCGCATCCGCTTTGGGTCGCTCATGGTGGTTTGCGTCTGGACGCAAAGCAGGACTTCATGCGCGTACGCTTGGCGTTCGGTCACGTAATGCACGTCGTTGGTCGCCACTAGCGGAAGGCCGAGGCGTTGATGCAGGTGGACGATGCCCTGATTGATGGTCTTCTGGAATTCGAGCTCGTGGTACTGCAATTCCAGGTAGTACCGATCGGGAAACACCTGGCGATACCAGTCAGCTCGTTCTTCCGCGCCGGAAAGGTTGCCGTCGAGAATGAGCCGAGCCACTTCACTGCTGGCACAGGCCGACAGGCAAATAAGTCCTTCAGAGTGACGCTCCAGAAGCGCGTGATCGACGCGCGGCTTGCGATAGAAGCCGCGCAGGTGCGCCTGGGTAGTCAGTTGAATCAGGTTTCGGTAGCCCACTTCGTTTTCGGCCAGGAGGACGAGGTGGTAGTTCTTCGACTGCGGACCGGCGCGCGTCTCGAGTGGCTCGCCGGCGACGTAGACTTCGCAGCCGATAATCGGCTTGACGCCGATCTCCTTGGCCCGGCTAAAAAATTCGATGGCACCAAACATCGTGCCGTGGTCGGTGAGAGCGAGTGCCGGCATGCCGTGCTGCACGGCCGCGTGCAGCAGGTCGTCTATGCGGGCGAGGCCATCGAGAAGCGAGTAGGACGTGTGGCTATGAAGATGAACGAAGGTATCTGGCACGGCACGACGACTCCACAATGATCTGGGTGACGGGAACCATCATAAATGGACAAGGACCTTGTACGCTACTTCAACTAGTTCAAGTCACTTGTACTTTCACTACAAGGACTGGCTTTTCAACATTTCGACACAAGGTCCCTGATGAAGGCATGGCGGCGCGCCGGAGTGCAGTTTTTCCGGGCGGCGAGTGGGTAGCCCCCTACACCGGCGACATACGCCCGCGGTACTGGAGCCGTGAGCAGAAACCCTACTGAAGTCGGTCGAGACTCTCGAACATCAGCACGAACTTTTCGCAGATCGAGGCGTACTCGGCGGCCGACCAGGCGGGATCGGCGGCCGGCAGCTTTTCCACTAGCCGTGCTTTCGCCATGAGTAGGGCGGAGGCTTTTTCCAGCTCACGCTCCGGTTTTTGGCGCGGATCCAGAGGCGCGCGTGCAATGGTCACAGCAACTTCAGTCGAGGGATCTTGCTCCGTGGCGAACTGGTCCTCGACAGCGTCCTCAGCGGGTGATTCCGTTATCTGTTCGCCTGAGCCGAGGGCGGCCAGCCGGCAGACGGCCTGGAAGAAACGAGCAGCGTTCTTTGCCTGCGAGGCGGAGCTCGTCACCCGGAAATAATTGACGAGGTCGTCGGTGGAAAAACTCTCGCCCCCAACGTCGAATAGAGCCTTGTACGCGGTTCGTACAAGGTGTTGCAGGGTCAGTTCGAAGCGATCGGTGGTTTGAAGGAGCCGGTAGGCGTGCGTGGGCTTGCCCCGGTCGTCCACGATGCCAAGAAACTTCAAGGCGCTCAGCAAGGCATATTCGTTGTTGCTGGCCACGTTGAGTTTTTCCAGGTAGGTGTGATCCACCAGATCCGGCGCCTGGCGGTCCCGGATGCGATCGAAAAATCGCTGCAGCGCGCTGATGGGAGCGTACGGCGCCCGCCGCAGTCCGTACTCGCCCGCGTTCATGAGAGCTCCACCTCGTGTCCTTGAATCGCCTTGGACAGACTGTACCACAATCTATGGTGGTGTACAAGGTATTTCAAGACAGGTGCTAGTGGCTTGCGGTGTACCTTGACTTTCTTGTAGTTCACATCTGGCGGAAAAACAATGTTCAAACAAGGTCAGTTACAGGGTCCGAGGGGCTGTGACGCCCCAGAGCTCTGGCTAATTCCGCCTGGCGGAAACTGATGGTCAGATCGCCACGGGTTCGCTCCAGCACTGCCCGGAGCGCGTCGGTGGTGCGGCGCAACCCGCCGGTGATGGCATCTGGAAAATCGACGGTGATCAGGTTGGTGTAGATGTCGTCCATCACCTGGAGTACGCGCTCGGCCTCGTTCATTTCTGCTTCGCCGCCGCGGCGGATCACATCGAGAATGTACCTTCGCATTTCACTGGCGGCCTCTGCCATGCCGTTCAAGAACGCGGCCGGCTCGACTCCGATGTCGCCGGTGCTTGGTAACTCTGTGCCGCGCAGGATTGCTAGAACGATGCACGCCTCCGCTATCTCTTTCTGAGCGTCTTGTACGTATCCTGCCCAGTACAAGTCGGGATACTCCTCCAGATCGCGGCGAGTATCCAGAACCATCGAGCGCCCGGCCTCCAGGATCTCCTCCGCTCGAACGTACTCGCCGCGGTGCAGGGCACGGATACCGGTGGCGGCGTGGCGAACCACCTGGCGGGACTCTACCAGAGCACGATCTCGCGCTCGGTTCTTCGTCTCTAAATCCTCGATAATCGCAGTGACAAGAGTGTCGATGGTGGACATGCGGTTCCATCCCTTTACAAGCTTGATAGGTGTGGATGTTCCATGCTAGCGGCGTGCGAGACGCACTCGCGTGGATTTGAGAGTGGGAGCCTGTACCATGTCCCGGCAACGGCTTCAAAAGATACTGGCTTCGAGAGGCATTGCATCCCGGCGTGGCGCTGAGGCGCTCATCGAGCGCGGTGAAGTCACGGTCAACGGTCGGGTCGCCAAACTGGGCGAGAGCGCCGATGATGAGGCCGATGATATTCGCGTCGGCCGGGCGGCGATCGGCGGGCAGACCTCACATGTCTATGTCGCGCTCCACAAGCCGGCGGGTGTTATCTCATCGACGGTGGGCCGCCGCGGTGAGACCACTGTACTGTCGCTGGTAGGGTCCGCGACTCGGCTGTATCCGGTGGGCCGCCTCGACCGGGACACGACTGGACTGCTGCTATTGACCAATGACGGCGACTGGGCAAACCTGGTGACTCATCCCCGGTTCGAAATTCCGAAGGAATACGAGGTCGCGGTGAACGGCAGGCCAGAGGCTGATACGCTGGCACGCCTCCGCGCGGGCCTGCCGCTCGCCGACGGGTCGCGAACCTCGCCGGCGCTGATCGAAGTGCGTGGTGAAACGCCCGGAGGCGCCATTCTGAAAATTGTGCTCCACGAGGGGAGGAAGCGTCAGATCAGGTTGATGCTGGCGGCGGTTGGCCACCCCGTTTCAACGTTACAGCGAACGCGTGTGGGGCCCATCTTTCTGGGGGAGCTCGCGGTGGGTCAGTGGCGCGAGTTGTCCACAGGCGAAGTGCAGGCAGTCCGTGACGCGGCGGCAAGCCCAGTCGGGAGAACGCCGTGACGGCCCTCCCCTCGCAGATCGCAATCGATGGTCCGGCTGCTTCGGGCAAGTCGACCCTGGGCCGAGGTCTGGCCCAGGCTCTCGGATACTCATTTCTCGACACCGGCCAGATGTATCGTGCCGTGACGGCCGAAGCGATCGCACGCGGAATCCAGGTCGACGATTCGGACTCACTAGGCTCCGTCGCAACCGGAATGCAGTTTTCACTACCTCCGGACGGGCTGCAAGTGAACGGGGAGCCGGCGGGCCGCGCCCTGCACTCCCCGCAAATAGATGCATACGTCTCGGCCGTATCATCACACGCCAGCGTAAGACGTGCATTGGTCGCCGTGCAGCGCGGTCTCGCAGCCAACCACCGCATTGTGATGGTTGGGCGCGACATCGGTACCACGGTTTTGCCGGACGCCCCGGTGAAATTCTGGGTGACGGCATCCGAGGCGGAGCGGGCTCGACGTCGGTCACTGGAGCGGGGTGACGACCTTAACAGCGGGGAGCAAGGGGTGGCCGCTGCAACGCTTGGCCAGCGGGACCTGTTCGACAGCACCCGGCTGCACTCGCCGCTCCAGAAGGCACCCGATGCTATAGTGGTAGATACTGGTGACCGCACGCAGCGTCAAGTACTCAACGATGTCCTGTCTCTGCTGAGAGATGCGGTCTGGGACCACGGCGACTAGAGGGCACGCCACTGCCGTCACGCTGACGCCGGGATCGGTCTCTTGTTCTTTCATTCGATTGCAATTCCGTGGAAAGCAGGGTTCATACAAGTGGTCAAGCCTCTCATCGCGCTCGTCGGGCGCCCAAACGTTGGGAAGTCCACGCTGTTCAATCGCCTGGTGGGCGAAAGGGCGGCGATCGTGGAGGACCTACCCGGCACGACGCGCGACCGGCTCTACGGTGAGTACGAATGGCGCGGCCGCCGGATTTCAGTAGTCGATACCGGGGGCATTATCCCGGGGATGGACGAGGACATGTCGGAAAGTGTCTTCGAGCAGGCTCAACTGGCCATCGAAGAGGCGGATGTGATCGTTTTCATCCTGGACAGCCGTGCCGGAATCACGCCGGTCGACGCCGATATCGCGGAGATGTTGCGCCGGACCCGCAAGCCTCTCCTGGTTGTGGCCAACAAGGCGGACAATCCGAAGCAAGAACACAACGCAGTCGAGTTCCATGCCCTGGGACTGGGCGACCCCATACCGTTATCGGCTGCACGCGGCCTCAATACCGGCGACTTCCTGGATAGGGTGAATTCGGTTCTTCCCAAGGGCAGCGAGCCGGAGGAAGACGAGGAAACAGTCCGGGTAGCCATCATCGGGCGTCCGAACGTGGGAAAGTCGTCGTTGGTGAACGCGCTCACCGGCAAGAAGAGGGCGGTCGTGTCCAGTGTGCCGGGCACGACGAGGGACGCAGTCGACACGCTGGTCGAGCACAAAGGTCGGGGAATTGTGCTGGTGGACACGGCCGGAATACGGCGGCGGGGAAAAATTACTCGCGGCATCGAGCGCTACAGCGTTCTGAGAGCGATGCGAGCAATAGACCGGGCCGATGTCGCGGTTCTCATCGTCGACGCGACGGAATTGCTGGCCGCGCAAGATGCGCACGTAGCGGGCTACGTTCAGGATGAAGCGAAGGGGATGGTGGTTGCCGTCAACAAGTGGGACCTGGTTCCGAAGGAGTCCCACACAATGGCCCAATTCGAACGGCTCATTCGAAATGAGTTCAAGTTTATGCCATACGTTCCGATTGTGTTCATCTCGGCAAAGTCCGGCCAACGCGTCGAGAATGTACTGGATCTCGCACTGCAAATCGCGGAGGAACGCAAGAAGAGGATTCCCACCGGAGTGCTCAACGACGCGGTCCGTAGAATGCTGGCGGAGCATCAGACTCCCTCGTCGCGTGGCAAGATTCTCAAGGTGTTTTATGTCACGCAGGTGGCCGTCAATCCTCCGACCTTCGTGGCGTGGGTGAACAATCCGACGCTGGTGCATTTCGGGTTTCGGCGTTTCCTGGAGAATCGACTTCGCGACAAGTTTGGTTTTTTCGGCACGCCGATTCGCGTCTTCTTTCGAGCTCGGACGAAGGAAGCGACGCCTACCGGTTAATCGAGGCCGGCCATTTGCTTGCCGGCATTCAAGATCTTGTCCGCCATCTCGTCGCTTGATGCTTCGGTGTACAACCTGATGAGCGGCTCGGTCCCCGACGATCGCACCAGGAGCCAGCTTCCGTCCGCCAGGAAGTACTTATATCCGTCGAGAGTCTGAACGCTCTCAACGGTTTGTCCCGCGATTTCGGAAGGATGTTCGCCGGCAAACCGGCCGTAGACCTCTTCTCGTTTTTCCTCCGGGAAACGCACGTCGATCCGTTTATAGTGCGACGGGCCGGCAATTTCCTGAAGGTGCTCGACGATCCTCGACATGGGCATGTCGTACGCCTGCAGCATCTCCATGATGTAGAGTGCCGCCAGGCTTCCGTCTCGTTCGGGGATGTGACCTCGGAACGCGTAACCGCCGCTCTCCTCTCCGCCAATCATGGCATCGTGCTCGCGCATTGCCGGGCCGATGTACTTGAATCCTACCGGTGTTTCGATGACATCGACTCCAAATTGCTTGCCGAGGCGATTGGCCATGGAGGTGGTCGACACCGACTTGACGATGGCTCCTCGCCAGCCCTTCTTTTCAAGCAGGTACATGATCAGGAGGCCATAGACGAGCAACTGGTTGATGAACACGCCGTTTTCATCGACCAGTCCGAAGCGGTCGGCGTCGCCGTCAAGCGCGAGACCCACGTCCGCTTTCTGCTCCGGTACTGCCTTCATAAGCTTTCCGAGGTTGACCGCGATCGGTTCTGGATTGACGCCGCCGAAGAACGGATTGCGGTAATTGTTCAGCTCGGTAATCTGTAAGGAGCCACCGGAAAGAAGCTCCGGCAGGTATCCCATGCCGGCGCCGTACATGGGGTCGACCACGACCTTACGAGTGGTGTTCTTTATAGGATTCGGATCGACAATCTCGGCCAGTCGTGCCAAGTAGCTGGGTGCGACCTCGAACCGTTCAACCTGGCCGCCGGCAAGTGCGGCCTCGAGATCGACGCGCTGTACAGAACCGTCCCTGAACACAGTCTCCGATTGATCTTCGAGCGCCTGCACGGTTTCGGGATCGGCCGACCCAGCGTACTCAGGCTTATATTTGTATCCGTTGTCGGTCCAGGGATTGTGACTTGCGGTTATCATGGCGGCGCCGGACGCCCGGTGAGTGAGGATTGAATAGGACACCGCCGGGGTAGCAGCTGCCTCGGACGCCAGTAGCACGTGGATGCCGTTGGCGGCCAACACTTCGGCGACAGCCTGGGCGAAAAATTCTGAGCCGAACCTCATGTCGTAGCCGACGATGAAAGGATCGTTCGACGGTCCTTTGTTTTTGAGGAAGTTGGCCGTTGCCTGTGCGACGATGCGCACATTTTCGAAGGTATATTTGTCGGCTATGGCGGCGCGCCAGCCATCGGTACCAAACTTGATCGGATTCTCAGACCTGGAAGTGGTCGCCATCGGCTCAGCCTCTCAGAGTTTGTATCGGTCATTCCCTCGAATTGTACAGAGGAGCCACCGTAGTAACGGCAGCTCCTCTGTGAGATCTTCAGTTCGGCTATCTACCAGGATGAATCTACGTACCGGATTGCCAGGAGCTCATGTATGTTTCTTGCTCGGGAGTCAGCGTGTCGATCGTGATGTTCATGGAGGCGAGCTTGAGACGAGCGATTTCCTTATCGATGTCCTGCGGCACGACGTACACGCCGGGTTCAAGCTCTCCTTTGCGCTGTTGGAGGTACTCGGCGGAGAGAGCCTGGTTGGCGAAGCTCATGTCCATGACGGCAGCGGGATGACCTTCGGCTGCGGACAGGTTCAAGAGCCGGCCTTCGGCAAGCAGATAGATTTTGCGGCCCTCAAGATTGTATTGTTCAACAAAATCGCGCAGGACGACATGATCGGTGGACAACTCAGCCAGAGCCGGGATGTTGATCTCGTCGTTGAAATGGCCGGTATTGGCGATGACGACGCCGTCTTTCATCACCTTGAAGTGCCTCTCGTCCAGGACGTTGAGATTCCCGGTCACTGTAATGATGAGATCGGCAACCTTGGCAGCTTCTTCCATCGACATCACGAGATAGCCGTCCATGACTGCCTCAAGGGCGCGGGTGGGATTGATTTCGGTCACGATGACGTTTGCGCCCAATCCTGAAAGTCGGTTCGCGAGTCCGCGGCCGCACCATCCATATCCGGCCACCACCGCTCGTTTGCCGGCCAGCAGCATGTTGGTAGCTCGGAGCAATCCGTCAATCGTGCTCTGGCCGGTGCCATAGCGGTTGTCGAAAAGATGCTTGGTATCCGCTTCGTTCACGGCCACGACCGGGTAGGCCAGCGCGCCTTCGGCAGCCATGCTTTGCAAACGGATCACGCCGGTGGTGGTTTCTTCGGTGCCTCCAAAGATTGTCTCGAGGAGCTCACGGCGATCCTGGTGAATGCGTGTGACGAGATCGTTGCCGTCGTCCATCGTCACGTTCGGATTTGAATCGAGCACTGCGTCGATGTGGCCGAAGTAGGTATCTCGATCCTCCCCTTTGATTGCGTAGGTGGGGATATCGTAGTGAACGTTCAGGGCAGCGGCAACGTCGTCCTGTGTGCTCAGTGGGTTAGACGCGCAGAGATAGACGGAAGCTCCGCCTGCTTTCAGGGTTCGAACAAGGTTCGCCGTTTCAGTGGTGACATGGAGGCAGGCGGCGATTCGCAAGCCGCTCAACGGCTGTTCGTCGGCGAACCGCTCCCGGATCATGCGCAGGACGGGCATGGTGGTGTCCGCCCACTCGATTCGTACCTTTCCTTTATCGGCAAGTCCCAGGCTCTTTACATCGCCCTTTGGGGCCACATCGGTCTGCATCATTTACACTCCTTCAACGATGAGATTTCTAGATCTCGAGTACTCGGGTAGATCGATTCGCGTTATGCCGGCAAGTGTTTCGTACCGGCCGGTGATTGAGGATTCGGTTGCTCGCAGTAGTCCGTTCACGCTGAAGTCTTCCACGGCAAAGCTGGCGACCACGCTGCCGTACACCACGGCCGCTTTGAGATCCTCAAGCTGGATCGACCCTCGTTGATCGAGGTAGCCAACGAATGCGCCGGCAAAGCTATCGCCCGCACCGGTGGTGTCTCGCACATCCCAGGTAGGAAATGCCGGCACCAGGAACATTTCGTCTTCTGTAAACAGAAGCGCCCCGTACTCGCCGCGCTTGACAACTACGTGGCGCGGCCCAAGGGCGAGCATCTCGCGGGCTGCTTCAAGCACGCTATATTTTCCGGTGTACTCACGGATCTCGCCCTCATTGATCAGTACGGTGTCAACCTTGCGCAGCACCGTAGTTAACGCCTCGCGTTTGCCTTCGATCCAGAAGTTCATAGTGTCGAGGGCTATCAGGACAGGGTCACGGACCTGAGAAAGAACGTCAAGCTGAAGTTCGGGATCGATGTTCCCGAGAAAGACAAACCTGGCGTTACGGTAGTGCTCCGGCAGCGAGGGGTGGAACGTCTCGAACACGTTCAAGCGGGTGTCCAGCGTATGGGCGACATTCATGTCGTAATCATATTCGCCGACCCACCGAAACGTTTCACCATGACGTCGTTGCAGGCCGCTCAG
Source organism: uncultured Chloroflexia bacterium (assembly GCA_963737125.1). Taxonomy (GTDB): domain Bacteria; phylum Chloroflexota; class UBA5177; order UBA5177; family UBA5177; genus JANWJD01. Next base: position 2,015,151 of record CAVTRL010000001.1, read on the forward strand.
GTCGACTCCACGGGACTCCAGGAGCCGTATCGCACTTTCGGGGAAGTCGTCTCCGACTACGCCCACCAGCTGAACGCCGGTGAACAAACTGGCGGCCAGCGCGAAGTATACGGCCGTGCCGCCGAGCGCTTCCTCTGCTTTTCCGAACGGTGTTTTGACAGTATCGATGGCAATACTGCCGACAACCAAACTACTCACTGACTCTCCTTGCGCCTGCTTCGTCTACTGCGGGACTCGACGCGTTATTGCGGTCCGGGCGCGCCCTTGTTGGTGAAGACTTTCAATCACCGTTCGGATCAACACCACCAGCGTACACAACAGGTTGGTGGAACCCGTAACTACGGTATAAGTCTGCCGCACACAAGCACATTTTTTCCGGCATGCACAAAACCTTTGAAGTATAGCGTGCACTGACGCACGGGCGCACTCACAGCGCCAGCCGCGCCACCCGCAGGCTCCCGGCTACGGATACGTGGCGACGGCGCGCGTCCAGTCCTGCTGAAACACTCGGGCGATGCGCCGGGCCTGTACGCCACGCAGCACCAGCCCCACTTCTCGATTGAGGTCGAGTGAGGTGGGACTCAGGTTTTCAGAGCCGACAAAGACCAAACTTCGGTCCACGACCAGTGCTTTCGCATGGATATACGGGGTACTCAAGCGGCGCACCTGTACAGGTCCACTGCGAAGAGACGAGAGTCCCGAACTGTCATAGGTGGAGGCTACCAGAACGCGGACGCGCACGCGGCGGCCGACACGCTCCAAGAATCGGTCAAGTGCGGGATCGGCGACCTCTTCAGCGTACACATCTATTTCCCGGGATGCTCGTTGCAGCAGAGAGCGGAGTATCGGTCTGGAAGCCGGGGACAACACGAGATTACGGTTTGAACTCCGAACGTCCAGGTGATCCCAATCGGAACGAAAGACATTCGAGAGGTCGTGTACGTCGTTTCTACGGCGATCGACCGCAATGATCTCTCGATTAACGGTAAACGCGGCGCCCGAGAAGTTTGCGGTCGACACGATGGCAGTGCGGTCGTCAAGGACCATGAATTTAGCATGGGTGTACACGTAGCGAGCCCAACTCCAGCGAACGTGCACACCTGCAGCCGCGAGCTGAGCCGCTGTGCCGGCCGGCGACGTCCCCAGGCCAAAAGGATGAGGGTCAAGAAGCGCGTAGACGTTTACTCCCTGGGTGGCAGCACGTTCTAAGGCCCGGATGATACGGTGCTGAGTCAAGATATAGGCCTCCACGAATATCGACGTGTTGGCGGAGTCGAGTAATTTCACAATCGGGCCGACCCCGGACTGTGGCTCGATCAGGACGGTAGCTCCGGTGATGCCGGGCCCGACGCCGGAGTATGCATTGGCGGGAGGCGGATTGACTCGAGCATGGACAGAAGTTCGCGAGCACCCAGACATCAGGCCGAGCGCAAAGACGACGGGCAGCGTCCGAGTAAGAGGCGAGAGTCGATCACGGGCTCGCGAACTGTGGAACAATAACGCAACAGATCTCATTCGTTCACGATCACGCGGGCTGAGGAAGAATGCGCCGAGCAGATAGCGGCCGTCCTGCCGAGCCTCGCCGGTTTGCAAAACATTGACCTTGTGGGCAATCGCGGACATTCACGCCTCACAGCGCGATCCCGTCACCGGCCTGCCGTCCAAACCAATGGACGTATTTGGGCCGCAGTGGAGCAATCACGTGGATCGGCTCGCCGCCGCCTGGGAAGCTCGGGTCAAGCCTGATGACACGGTGATTGTAGCGGGCGACATAGACTGGGCGCTTCATCTCGACCAGGCGAGAGAGACACTAGCTCGATTGCACGCGTGGCCCGGCCACAAAATTCTAGTGCGTGGGAACCACGACTACTGGTGGTCGAGCAAAACTACGAACCGAGTACGTGCAGTGCTTCCGGAAGATATCGAGCTTTTGCATAACAATTCATTTCTCGTGCAGGGCTTCAACGTCTGCGGGAGCAAGGGCTCTCCGGTTCCCGGAAGTCTGGAATGGACGGACAATGATGAAAAGTTATTGAACCGGGAATTGATCCGTTTGCAGACCTCGCTCGAAAGCAGAGTCCCGGGATTCCCGACAGTGGTGGCACTTCACTACCCTCCGTTCTATCCCAGCTCCGGCACAAGTCGTTATAAGGAGTTGCTGGATCGCTACGAGGTTACGGTCTGCGTGTACGGCCACCTACACGGCGAGGCCGCAAGCAGCGGCCCGCACGGCACGTATGATGGAGTCGAGTACAAGTTGGTGGCAGGGGACGCAGTCAGTTTTGAACCTGTCGCCGTGGGCGAGCGCCAGGCTCCGGTATATCACGGGAAGTAAACGTGTCGGCGGCATCGACAAAGGTTACAATCCCTGCGCCGGCGCCGGTACCGCGACTCTTGATGCGCAAGTTAGAGCGCAGCACGATACACTGAGCGGTGGATATCCATGAATTACGACGATGATTTTTCCGACACGGTAGTGCCTGGTGCGGAGGATCGAACAGCGGTCAATCCGTACTGGCACGTGCTGGGGGCCTCAAAGCCGGAAGAGATTGTGAATTTCGAATTCGAAACCGATCCGTATCGGAACTTCTTGCCGGGACTGTCGAGCGTGCAGGCCGCGCGGACGGTTGGCCGCGGCCTGCAGGAGGGGAAGCGGGGAAATCCGCTCATACTGGCCGTCAGTTTGCTACTCCTGGCCGTACTGATTCTGCCGGCACTGGCAGCGGTCGTGGCCGAGGCATTTCGGTAATGTGGCCTCGCTCGGCGGATCGTCAGTGAGTTTTCCGCGCACGCGTTTACGGCGGACACGCACCCTGCCCGCCCTTCGGGCGATGGTTCGCGAGAACCATCTGGCGCCGGATCAATTGATTTTCCCGATTTTCGCGCAGTCCGGAACCTCACGGCAGGATGCGATTCCATCGATGCCGGGTCAATTTCGCTGGAGTGTGGACCTGCTGCCGCGACTCGCCAGGGAGCTCTGGAGCCTGGGAGTGGGCGGCGTCATGCTATTTGGTCTACCCGAGCACAAAGACGAAATTGGATCGGATGCGTATCGCGAGGACGGTATCGTGCAGAACGCTACGCGAGCCATCAAGGAAGCGACTCCGGAACTCTTAGTGGTCACCGACACGTGCCTTGACGAATACACGTCGCACGGTCATTGCGGAATTCTTCGAGACGGACGAGTAGACAATGACGCTACACTTCCGGTTCTGGCCCGGATCGCGGAAAGCCAGGCGCGCGCCGGAGCTGACATGGTGGCACCCTCCGATATGATGGACGGAAGAGTCGGGTTTCTACGAGACGCGCTCGACGCCGCCGGCATGGCGGACGTGCCCATCATGTCGTATGCCGCGAAGTACGCCTCGGTCTTTTACGGGCCCTTTCGCGATGCAGCCGATTGCGCCCCGCAGTTCGGCGATCGCCGGTCGTATCAAATGGATCCAGCCAATCGCCGCGAAGCGATGCGAGAGGTTGCGCTCGATATTGAGGAGGGAGCCGATATCGTGATGGTAAAGCCGGGCTTGCCGTACCTCGACATTATTCGCGAGGTCCGCAACGCATTTGACGTTCCGGTGGCGGCCTACAACGTCAGCGGTGAATACGCCATGGTGAAGGCGGCATCCGCCCAGGGGTGGCTGGACGAGCAGGGGGCGGTACTCGAGACCCTAACGTGTCTGCGTCGAGCCGGCGCCGACATTATTCTCACGTATCACGCATGTGAGGCGGCTCGCTGGCTGCAACAGGGGCGGTAACACGAAGACAAGCAGCCAGTCGGAACTACGGCTCCATGGGTACTTGAAGTGGCTTGTCGGGAAACTGATCGGTGGTGACGGCCGGCTCCAGGCCACCCGTGATGCCGCCCTCCTGCGCGTATCGCAGCTCCTGTCCGCGAAAGCTCTCGCCGTACAGAAAGCCGAGCGCAATCCCGTTCTCGAGCTGCGTTTGCACCATTTGGGTGATATCGGGTTCGGTTTCCGCGAGCCATGCGTTGACAGCATCTTCGAGGTCGCGGCCCACTCCGACGAACTGCTTAAAGCGCACGATACGAACGCCTCGTATTTTGCGTGCTTGCGCGCCCGAGCTTTAACATAAGTGACCAGATTGTAGCATGGCACGCAGCGTACGAGAACCGTCACAGCCCTCCACTCCCGAGCGGGTGAGGCGGGAAGAGCTTATACGCTCTGCCCCGCGACGTCGTGATTTTCCGCGCCGTGAAGCTCTGCGCCGACTGCAGGAAAAGGAGTCGCACTGGGCGCCAATCGCGTACGGTGTCTTTCTAATAGCGGTTGCGCTCATCTTCTCGGTGACGTACACCACGTACGCCTTCTCAAAGTACCGGGGCGTGATACTTCCGGGAGTTCTGGTCGACAAGACGTCACTCAGCGGGCTGGACAGCACGCAGGCGTATAAATTGATCGACGGGAAATTAGCCGCCATTTACGGGGTGCCGCTGCGACTTCAATACGGAGCTCACTCGTGGGACCCGACGCGTAACCAGATTGGCCTCCAGTACGACATTCAGGGCACGGTCAAGGACGCGCAAGCGATCGGCCGCGAGGGCTCCTTCTTCAGCAACCTCATTGACCGGCTTCCCATTCACCCCACACACGAGGTCGCGCTTCTATACCGGCTGAACGAGCCGCAGTTACGGGCGTACCTCAGCCGGGTGGTCGCGCCCGTAGTATTCACGCGATCCTCAAATGCGAGTCTTTCGATCAGTCATCAAACCTGGTCGGTGGTGCTGCATCACAGCCAGTCGGGCACTGCACTGGACGAGGGAAACTCCGAGCAAGTGGCACACGACGCCCTCGGTTCGTTATCGAAACAGGTTCGCGTGCTTCTAGTAAACCGGATTGCGCCGGTGATAACCGATGCCGACGCACGCCAGTCACAGCAGCGGGTTGAGGCCTTTTTGAATCATCCGCCGGTGATGCAGGTGGGCAAACGCATCGTGGTGGGGACGCGTTACTCGTTTGCGCGCATGATCCACTTCTCGACCCAGATCGGCAAGCACAAGGCAGCGATACGGATGGACGTGGACCCGAATGCCGTGCGGGCCTACGTAAATTGGCTGGCTTCGACGGTGGATCGAAGCCCAGCAAATGCGCAGCTGGCGTTTTCGGCTAATCAAGTCAGGCAGGTCACACCGAGCCACAACGGGCGAACGCTGGAAACGGATGCTTCGTACTCCGCCATTTTACGGGCGGTGACTTCACTGAAGCCGACCTCCCGGCTGAGACTACCGATTGTTACCACCAAACCGCCGTTTGATCCGACCAACCCGGCGAGCCTTGGCATTTCGACGATGATCGGTGCCGGCACGACTTCATTTGCAGGGGCGGGACAAGCGAGAACCAACACCATCACGACGATTGCCGGCGCGCTGAATAACGTTGTCATTACGCCGGACGAGAATGTGTCATTCAACCAGCTGGTGCAAACGTCGACCGGCTGGGCGGATGCGGTGTATGCCGACCAGGAAGCGAAGGTAGGCGGTGAAATCGTTCCGGGCGCAGGCGGTGCCATGCAGCAAGTGGCCACGACGTTTTTACGCGCCCTCTATAAATCCGGGCTGCAGTTAACCGAGCGACACGCGCACCAATTCCGGTTTCCATGGTACGAGCCTCCGTACGGTTTTGACGCGGTCGTGAATCCGGCGAGAAATTGGGATCTGGTATTTCACAACAGCACCGGCAAATACCTTCTGCTGCAGACCAGTGTGGAACCGATACGCCAGACCGTAACGATCTATGTATACGGTCCGCATCTCGGGTGGAAAGTTGCGGTCGATTCCTTCGGCCACCTCTCAAATGTGACCAAGCCGGGCCCGCCGGTAGAGCGGGTCGATCCGTCACTGGCGCCCGACGAGAGAAAACAGGTGGCATGGGCCACCGATGGTGGTACCACAACCTTGCAGCGCACGATCACCAAACCGAACGGTAATGTGTCCGTCGACGAAATCGATTCGGTATACGACCCGAGAGCGGCAGTGGTAGCCATAGGAGTGGCAGCGCCCACGACAACACCCACTCCCACGGTTACACCGACGCCCGTGGCAAAGGGGAGCGGAGTGCCAACTGCAACTCCTGGAGCAACGACCGCGGCCACTCCCACGCCCACGTTCAGCCACTAGTTCTTGATGGTGGGCATTTCGATCAGCCTCGGGAAGGCTCCGCAGGAAGGATATTCGGATTAGAAATACTCCAGGGTTACCCACCCGGTGACCGAGCCGGTGGGCGTTATCGACATCGGGATCGATCCCGTACTGGTTCGGTTGGGGCCGCTCTCGGTCCACTGGTACGGGCTCATGTACGTGGTGGGGATATCGGCCGGGTTGTACGTTGCTCTACCGTACGCTGAGCGACTGGGCATCTCACGCGAAAAGGCCTACGAAGTTTTCTGGCCGGTGCTCGCCGCCTGCTTGATTGGCGGCCGCCTCTATTACGTGGCGCAGTCCAACCTCGGATGGTACTTGCGGCACCCTCAGAACGTGCTGGCGACCTGGGAAGGCGGAATGGCGTTCTACGGGGCGGTGTTTCTTGGCTTGCCGGTCCTCTACATCGCGTGCCGGCGTGCGAACGTAAGTGTCCCAAGATTGCTTGATGCGACCGCGATTTTTATTCCCGTTGCGCAAGCCATCGGGCGCGTTGGGAACCTGATCAACGGCGATATCGTGGGATACCCCAGCACTGCGGCGTGGGCGACTCGCTACACATCACCGAGTAATACATTCGTTGCCAGTCATTCGGTGGCTTACGCGCCGGCCGCCGCGTACGAGTTGCTTTTCAGTCTGGCACTTTTCGGTCTCCTCTGGAGACTTCGCTTCCGCCTGCCAGTTCCTGGCACGTTGTTCTGGCTGTGGCTCGTGTTGTATTCGGCCGGGCAGTTTGTCCTCTTTTTCGCGCGCGACAATGCCGTGGTGGCGTTGGGGCTGAAGCAGGCACAACTCACTGCCCTGGTTGTGATCGTTATCTCGACGCCAGCGTGGTACGTATGGTGGCGCGTGTACCGCAACCGGTTTCGGAATGATGAGCAAGGTATAAGGGAGCTCGCGAATGTGCCTGCGGCGGGAACGGCGTCCAGGGCCGACGCACCGTAGGCGTCGTTTGGCCGACGCTTCCCCTCATGCCGATTTTGGCCGGTATTCCTCTTTGATGCGGCCCGTGTCCAGCAGATGCACGAGGTATTCAAGCCGGTAGACCTCCTGGCCCCAGAAGATGCGCAGATCGCCGAGTGATTGCGGCGTTCGCTTACAGACTTCGGAAGCCGGATTGCCAGTGGCTGCGGACGAATCGGTATTACTCGGGAGGTAGTTCGGCATTCCCCTGCTCCTACACGTGCTCTGATACAAGGTGCAAAGCGATCAACGCTGGTCCCACATCAGCCTGAGCGAAACAACGGTATAGGGCACATCTTACGCTTGCCGGTTCAGAAGTCCATTGGCCGACGGTCGCCGATCGACGGGGACTTTCGTTATGTAAAGAGATGGGAGCTTGAGTAGATTCGGTACACGCTTCCTCGGTGCCCGGCCCGGCCTTCGTGCGCAATTCGGTGAAGAACGACACAGAGCCAGCGTTCCGAGTCTCCGGCGATATCTTCGGTGGATCCTCCACGCGTTGTACACCAGATGGCGGCGTTTTCCACGGGTTTATCCAGGAAAGTGTCCCCCGGCTGGTCGATCGAGCGGCCAACCACTGTAAACTGACGGGCCACGGACTGAGCGGCGCATCCGTTTCCATCAGCGGGGGTGGGACCGATGTCCGCCGTGTGAGTAGCCGGACGTCTCGAGAACCCGCACGCACCCGAGTAGCCCGAGGGCGACTGAAAGTGGACTGAAGTTGGTCAGCACCATGATCAGCAGCCAGATTGTCGCTGCAAGTGCCGATACAAGAAGAGAAAGAAAGCGGCTACTGCCGGCCGGGCCGCTGATGTTCGAGTGCGCGAGGATTCGAGACGCGTGCGTGATCACAGTGCGCGCTCGCAATGACCGGGCCGGCCGATTTCGGTTCGCCTCGGTATGATCCGGGGCCAGCCGGAAGACTGTGGTATTTCGAATTGCTCGTTCATGACGCTTCCTTGAGCTCGGGATCGCATTTGTCAGATCTGCCCGGTCCCGTAGCCTGCGTCTATTAAGGTCACCGACTGCGGCCACTGCCTAGCCCCAGCAGTCACCGTGCCGGAGGGACGATGGTCCCCACACGAGTGAGGGCCGCAAGGAGTCGAAGCAGCGCGCGGTCTGCCTGGCGTGAGGAGCCGGCGCAGCGCTTTCTATATGATGGCGTCGATTGCAGCCTTCAATGCCGCGATTGTAGGGTGGCACCCGTAGACGTAGCGGCCGCTCAGGAGAAATTCAAGTGAGGCGGGCGAGCGCGCGATACAGCGCGGTAAGCACCACCCCCTGGCGAGAGCCGGCCGCAGCGCGACGGAGTGTGCAACCGGTCGAGGCCAGATCGGAGAGGGTGGGTTAGAGGCGCATTCCACCGGGCAAGAAAGCGTGCCGGCGGGAAGTCTGGTGGGCCCAGCAGGATTCGAACCTGCGACCCGCGGATTATGAGTCCGTTGCGCTGCCGCTGCGCCATGGGCCCGCACCTCAGGAAATTATACCGAACGCCAGGTTTTCTAGGGCTTGTGCGGTGAGGTTGGCGGCGCCGGAGGGGCGCCTTTTTTCCCACTAGCCGAGCATCCAGTGAGGTAGAAGCTAGCCCTGGTTTCGGTGGGCGCCTGGTTCGAGATGAGATAGATCGACGCCGAGCCACAGGTCGTCACCAACGGAATGGTAGCCGTAACTCGCACATTTCCCTTCGCGTCAGCGTGGGTAGCGCCCAGCAGGCGTTCAACGCGGCGAACCTTGAGGTTGGGAACTGCCAGCAGCAGGGCGATTGTCGAGCGCGGACGTAGATGTGTCCCAATCACGGTTACTTTTCCACGAATAGTCGCTCTGGCAGGCACCACGCGAGCGGAAGGTGCAGGGGCGGCCGCGTGGACGCGCGGTAACGGCAGAGCCAATGTGAGCAAGCACACGAGGACAAGCAGGGCACATGTACGCATGAAACGTCGCACTCCGTACCGGGTACGACTACCGCGCGAAGCACCCGAACAAATTTTGGAGCGGGCACGCGGAATCGAACCGCGGCCTGCTGCTTGGAAGGCAGCCATTCTACCGTTAAACCATGCCCGCAAACACCGGTCGACCGACCAGCGTGTTAGTGTACCGAATGTTGACGCGGCGAAGCCAGTTCATTTTCGGCTGCCGCACGCGGTTATTGTTCGATGTCATGAGGCTCGCTTTCGCGCACGCCCGCACCGGTAATCTGCATGAAAATCGCGTTCTCGCGGAACTCGGTGAGATTGCGCGCTCCCAGGTAGCTCATACCTGATCGCAAGCCGCCGACAAGCTGGACCAGGACATCGGACACATCGCCCTTGAACGGCACCATCCCCTCGACGCCTTCCGGGACTACCTCGGTTAGATCGGTTTCTCCCTCCCACCCGGGCTTCTCGCGGCGACGGCGCTCGAGTGTGGCGGCGGCCGAAGCCATTCCGCGCGACGCCTTGAAGCGCCGGCCATTGCGCACGACGACCACACCCGGGCTTTCCCGCGAACCCGCGAGCATATTGCCGATCATGACCGTGGAGGCTCCCGCAGCAAGGGCCTTGCTGACGTCCCCGGATTGCCGCACGCCACCATCGGCAATTACCGGGACCTCGTACCGGTCCGCTTCTCGCACGCAATCCATGACGGCAGTCAATTGCGGGACGCCAACACCGGTCACCACGCGCGTTATGCAGATGGACCCCGGGCCAACGCCGACTTTCACTGCGTCAGCTCCGGCCTCAATGAGATCGCGGGTGCCTTCTCCGGTGGCCACGTTGCCGGCTATGAGTTCTACGTCTGGAAGGCGCACTTTGATCTCGCGCGTGGCAGCTATCGCATTCTGGCTGTGTCCATGCGCAATATCGAGCACCAACACATCACATCCGGAGTGAACCAGTTCGACGGCCCGATCGACGAAGTCTCCCACGACACCAATGGCGGCGCCGACGAGCAAGCGGCCTTTCTGGTCCTTGGAAGATTCCGGGTAGAGGGTCCGCTTCAAAATGTCGCGTAGGGTAATCAAGCCGCTCAGTTTGCCGGAATCATCCACGAGCGGCAATTTCTCTACTTTGTGGATCTGAAGTATATCCTCGGCCTGGGCGATCGTGGTGCCCACAGGGGCAGTAATGAGGCGGCTTCGCGGCGTCATTACATCGGAGACCAGCCGGCTATCGTCGTGCACGAATAGGATGTCCCGGCCGGATAGCAGACCGACCAGCATACCGGCTCGATCGACCACCGGAAGTCCGGTGATCTTTCGATCTTCCAGCAGCTCGCGGGCATAGCCCACCGTACTGGTCGGCTCGACAGTGTACGGATTTTCGATGACAAAGCTCTCGGAGCGTTTGACCTGCCGGACCTGGTACACCTGTTGCTCGATGGTGTTGAAGCGGTGAATGATGCCGATTCCGCCACGCCGCGCCATCGCAATTGCCATGTCAGCCTCCGTAACCGTGTCCATGTTGGCACTGACGACCGGCATGTCCAACCGTATACGCTTCGTCAGCTGTGCGGAGGTGTCGACGTCCTTGCGGGAACGAACGTCAGAGTAACGGGGTACGAGCAGCACGTCGTCGTACGTCAGCCCCTGTCGAATAAAACCTTCCATGTGGTTTTCCAGTCCCCCTCTTCTCTCCCTATGGCGGTTAGACGTCCGTTTGGCCGGAGCGACCGATCCTATTCACTCCAGGCTTCGCTTCTAGAGTGGACCGTCAGTGCACGGCGCGCTAGGGCGCGCTGGGGCCAAACACTTTTTTCAGAATGGTATCGCCCCAAATACGGTGCCCGAGGGGCGTAGGGTGTATATCGGGTGCTCCCGACAGCTCAGTTTGCACGACATAGCTCAGTTTTACGCCACCACCTGGGTAGGCGTTCATAACGGCCGCGGTGTCGGCGACTTTGACTCGGTATTTTGGTGATTCTTGTTTGATGATTTCGTTGAGGGAGTCCAGGGCTGACTGCGCGGTAGCAGCGAAGCCCGTAGGCAAGAGCGGCGACTGGAGCCCTCCGAGAGGATTCCACTGCGTCGATGCGACGATGCGAACATGCGGCGCGTCAGCGCGGAGGCGAGCGTAGATCGCATCAAGGTTAGTGCGGTACTGGGCAAAAACAGCCGGCAGCTTGGTCTGGACGGCAGGCAGGTTCTCGAGTCCGGCAAGCGCCAGCTCAAGGATGTCATTTCCGCCGATGTCGATCGTCACCAAACGTACGTGGCCTGCATGCTTCTTGAGAAACGCTCCTGCAGCCACGAGCTGAGACACCCGTGGTGTAGAGCTCGAACAATCGTGTCCGGCACCCGCTACTTCACAGGAATCGGCGCCGCTGCGCGAGAAGTTGTGCAGTACGACGCCCGGGAATTTCTTTTGCATATACCGATAGACGACACAGACATATCCGGGCGCCTTCGGACTGTGGCACTGCGGATCATCGGTCACACTATCGAGCGTATGGCCGTGTGCGTTGGAATCACCCAGTGCTACGTAGAAACTCTGCGCCGGCGCAGCCTGTGATGAGGTCCGGTTCGAGAGCGCGAACGCAATAAGGGCGACGACGCAGGCCAGGACGCAGGCCACAGCGACCCAGAAAGAACGACGTCGAGCCATGGATTAACTCCCAAATAGTACCGAGCGTTTATCGGCGGAGGTTGCCGTCCCCGCTCCCTACACAGTATCAAGGGGTGCGGCGTTGGACCCACCGTGACCGCTTTGATCGAGACAATCTCGCACATCCCACGATCTCGGGTGCGGCTTAGTATCGGTATAATTCCTTGCCGAGGCACCCCATTGCCACTGCGCGGGCATACCCGCGACGGAGTTTCAGGACGCATTGATGCACGGCATTCAAGGAGGGCGGCACGGTGTCAGCCGACAACACGAAATCAGTGAATCAAAGCACCGAGCCGGCGAACGGCTCCGACAACCTGGTCGCCGAGAAGGTGCGACAGGCTGCGTCACTGCTCGTCGAATTCGATATTCCTCTGTGGATCGTCCAGTTCGCCCGCGAGTCGATCGAACATTCTCAACCGGTTGGTAACCTGGCAGTCGGAACCAGCGTCACCTGGCCCGCCGCGTTTGTCATTACGCAACACGGGGAGTCGACGGCCATCGTCGCCACACTAGACATGGACAATGTGCGAGGGGTCGGGGCATACGATACCATCGTCGGATACGTCCATGACATTGCCCCGCCATTGCTCGAACTTCTGGAGCGAGTCGATCCGGCCAGAATCGGCTTGAGCTTCTCGGAGAGCGACGAAGGGGCGGACAATATCACACACGGCATGTTTCTGCTGCTTTCTAGAATTCTGGCCGGCACGCGCTTCGCCAATCGTCTGGTCAGCGCTGAACCGGTTCTAACCGCGTTGCGAGCACGGAAGACTCCGGAAGAAGTTCGCAGGATCAGGAACTCAATTGAACTCACGATGCCGCTGTTTGCAGAGATCGAGGAGCGTCTGGCACTCGGAATGACGGAGCGTGAACTATTCGATCTCGTTCACGCGTCGATGGCGTCATCGGGAGTGACCGCGGCCTGGGACCCGGGGTACGACCCGACCGTGAATTTCGGCCCAGATTCGTCCTTCGGTCACGCCGGCCCGGGAAACATTCGGCTGGAACCTGGAATGTTGGTCCACGTGGACCTCGGAGTGAAATCGATGGGATATTGCTCCGACTTACAGCGGACCTGGTATGTGCTCAGGGAGGAGGAAACGCACGCTCCCGACGAGGTGCAGTCAGCTTTTGAGACCCTATGCCGGGCACTGCAGACGGGGTTCGAGGCCTTAGCTCCCGGGGTGCCGGGGTACCAGGTGGACGCTGTAGCGCGGAAAGTCCTGACGGACGCCGGATATGAGGAGCCAAGCTTTTCACTCGGACATCAGCTCGGACAGTCCACGCACGACGCCGGGGCGCTCCTCGGTCCGCGCTGGCCGCGCTATGGAAACCGCCCCGAACTGCTGGTAGAACAGGGCAACGTTTTTACTCTTGAATACGGCCTACACACGTCCGCCGGAACTATCGGCCTGGAGGAGGATGTGCTGGTGAGTGCTAAAGGAGCCGAATATCTTTCGAGGCCGCAAACTGAGCTGATGTGTCTGCGCAGGTGATTGTGCCGGCCACCGACGGCCGCTCGATCCGAGCAGCGGTACGCACGGACGTATACGTGACGCGGCACGCGGAGGTTCACAACCCGAAGGACATTCTGTACGGGCGCCTGCCGAGATTCGGCCTGAGCGAAACAGGGATAAAGCAAGCGGAGAGTGTCGCTCGGTTTCTATCCGGCCGCCCAATAGATGCGATGTATACCAGCCCGCTGCTGCGGGCACGGCAGACCGCACGAATCATCGCCAAAGCGCAACGCGGGATTCCGGTGCATCGTTCCGGGCTCATCATCGAAGTGAAGTCGGGCTATCAGGGCAGTCCGAACGCGATCATGACGCCCGGATTCAGTTTCTACGAACCAAAACGGGAGCCGGAGGACGAGAGCATGGAAGCGGTGTTCAACCGGATAAGCCGCTTTCTGCGCTCGGTCGTTTTACGTCACGCGGGCCAGGCAGTCGTGGCGGTGTCGCACGCGGACCCAATTGCGATTATGCGCTTGGGCCTGTTGGGCACACCACTGACGGTGGCTAATCTGCACTCGACGGCCTATCCAATGCGGGCGAGTGTGAACCTGGTGACGTTGGGGCCGGATCACGATCCGGTGATTACGTATTTCAACGTGGCCGGGGAGCGTTCATAGGCTACCCCGGAAGCACGATGCGCTTGAAGCCTTCGGCGTAGCCGAACCCGTGGGGCTCGCCCAGGGAGCGGGCGCGGTCGCGTATCATCTCGGTCTGGTGCTCGCCTACCTGGCTGGCGTGTGCCCGAAGCGCCTGGGCTTTTGCGTCAATAGTGGACGAGATGTCGATGAAATGGTCGGGAGTGGGTGTCCCGGTCACCCACAATTCGCGGACGATGTGTGGCTCCAACCCCTCGGCGAGAAGCTCCGGAAATGTCAGACGATCGCGACAGCAGGGGTATACGGCGCCGAAGGTTGCCTCGCCGGTAGCAAGATGATCGGGATGCTGAACAAAAATACTGGTCCCAAGGTCGCGCACCGGACTTTGCGCGAAGACCACATCGGGTTTGTAGCGGCGAATTGCTCCCGTTATGGCCCTGCGGAGTTCGATATTCGGCTCAAGCATCCCGTCGGGAAAATTGAGAAAGCACACGTCTTCAAGGCCCAACACCTCACCGGCGTTACGCTGTTCGCGCTGACGAAGACCGGTGAGCTCGACCGAGGTCATATTCGGGTCGGAACTTCCCTTGCTGCCGTCGGAGGAGACAACGTAGACGACGGCCTTTCCTTCGGACGTCATTTTCGCGACGGTTCCCGCTGTGCCAAACTCGGCGTCGTCCGGGTGCGCGAACACCACCATGGCGCGTTTAATTTCATCCCATTCCATGGACACTCCTTTTGCCCCACCAGCTACCGTATTGCCCGAGTGACTTCGGGAGTGGGGACCGGTACGAGATGTAGACAGCGTCGAGCGCTTCGCACCTGTACCGAGCCGAAGTAAGCGTTTACGATATGGCGAGAGGAAGCACTATGACAATTGATGGTAACAGCGACGAGAAAGCGGTCAAAACGGTGGCCGCCTCGGAAGTAACCCTGGCGCGCCAAATGATGCCAGACGATGCCAATCCATGGGGTGATGTCCACGGTGGGGTGGTAATGAAGATAGTGGACGAAGCCGCCGGCGTCGCGGCCACCCGGCACGCGCGCTGCCGGGTAGCGACGGTGGCGATTGACTTCATGAGTTTCCTGCATCCCGTGCACGTGGGTGATCTGGTGGTGATCGCCGCGTCGGTCAATGATGTGGGTCGCACGTCCATGGAAGTCGGTGTACGGGTAGAAACAGAGAATATGTTGACCGGCGAAAAGCAGCATACGTCGTCGGCGTACGTCGTCATGGTGGCGTTAGATGACGCAGGCAGGCCGACACCCCTACCGCCCCTGACAGCGGAAACTCCGGTCCAAAGACGCAGGATGGCGGCAGCGAAAATCCGTCGAGCACAGCGCAAGGCGCTCGAAGCTAAAATCAATGCCAGCGATGAAGCGCACGACGGGCCGTTGCCGGTGTCGAGCGAACTCGTGTCAGGAAGGACGGAATGAGCGAGCGCACACAGGGTCGGGCGGAAGTCGCCAGTTCCTCGCCGCCGACGGGCCACGTGTCGGATACAGGAATCCAGCCGAATGCCATTCGATCGTTGCACGACAACGCGCAGTCCGGCACGCACCCTATTGGTCCGGCGGAGAAGCAAGACACGGTCGTAATCGTCGACTTCGGTTCGCAATACAGCCGGCTTATCGCTCGAAGGATTCGAGAAGCGAACGTCTACTGCGAGATATTGCCGCACGGCGCGCCGTGGGAGGAGCTCATGGCTCTCGAACCCAAGGGGTTCGTGCTTTCGGGCGGCCCGTCGAGCGTGTACGAGAGCGGCGCTCCACGGTGCGATCCTCGGGTCTTCTCGAGCGGCATTCCCGTTCTCGGTATCTGTTACGGCATGCAGCTGATGGCCATCGAATTGGGTGGGGTGGTCGCGGCCTCGACTCATCGGGAGTACGGTCCGGCTACACTTCGGCTCCTGGAGCACGATGGGATATTTGATTCGGTGACGCAAGGGTCGCGTGTGTGGATGAGCCACGGCGATCGGGTGGATGCCGTGCCACCAGGATTTTACCCACTCGCGGAAACGGATAATTCATCCTTCGCCGCCATCGGCAACGGGGCAGGAGCGATCGGGCTGCAGTTTCATCCGGAAGTGCTTCACACCGACGAAGGACAGAAAATTCTTGCCAACTTCGTGCACACGGTGTGTGGTTGTGCAACAAACTGGACTCCGCAGGCGTTCGTGGAAGAGGCGATTTCCGCGATTCGCCACCAGGTTGGCAGCGGAAGAGTCCTGTGCGCATTGAGCGGGGGTGTCGACAGCGCAGTGGCCGCAACTCTGATTGCGCGTGCCATTGAAGACCGACTGACATGCGTATTCGTGGACAACGGTCTGCTGCGCAAGGATGAGGCAAGGAATCTCATCTCAGTCTTCGAACAACACATCGCCGGCACACTGATCCACGTGGACGCAACCGACCGCTTCCTCGACCGACTTGTAGGGGTCGTGGACCCTGAGGAGAAACGGCGAATAATTGGCGATGAGTTCGTTCGCGTCTTTGAATCGGAAGCGGCCACGCTGGGGAATATCGAGTTCCTCGCACAAGGGCACGCTTTACCCCGATGTAATCGAGAGCACGAGCCACGACACAGGTACCGCCGCGTCGCGAATCAAAACCCACCACAACGTGGGAGGACTGCCGGAGGATCTGAGCTTCACGCTGGTGGAACCGTTACGTTACCTATTCAAAGACGAGGTGCGACGGGTCGGTCTCGAACTAGGACTTCCCGAGTCCGTGGTGTGGCGCCAGCCGTTTCCCGGCCCAGGCCTGGCAGTGCGGGTGATTGGGGACATTACGCGTGAACGCCTGGACATTCTGCGTGCGGCCGACCACATCGTGGTGTCGGAAGTGAGGCGGGCCGGTCTGTACCGCGAAATCTGGCAATCGTTTGCGGTCCTAACACCGCTCCAGAGCGTGGGGGTGATGGGTGACTTTAGAACGTACGGTTACGTCGTCGCGGTGAGGGCAGTGACGAGCGAGGATGCGATGACGGCCGACTGGGCCCGGATCCCGTATGACGTGCTCGCAACGATAAGCAATCGCATCGTCAACGAAATTGGAGCGGTGAATAGAGTGGTGTACGACATCAGCTCGAAGCCGCCGGCGACGATCGAATGGGAATGATCTGTAGCACGATCACGCGATCGACCCGGACCGCGACGTGATCGAGAAGTATACGCGTCCCGCGATGGGCCGCATATGGTCCGACGAGCACAAGTATGAGTGCTGGCTGCGTGTGGAGATCCAGGTAGCCGAAGCCTGGGCGCACTTCGGAAGAGTTCCAGAGGAAGCGCTAGCGGCGATCCACGGAGCCACCTTCGACCTGGCCAGGATTCGGGAGATCGAGGAGGAAACGCAGCACGATGTCATCGCGTTCCTGCGGAATCTGGCGGAAACAGTTGGGCCGGATGCTCGCTGGATCCATCTGGGGTTGACCAGCTCGGACGTGATCGACACCGGGCTGGCATTGCAACTCGTGGAGTCGGTGGATCTTTTGATAGCGGACGTGGACGCACTGAAGGACGTGCTGGCGACTGCGGCCCGGCGGTATCGCGGTTCACTGATGATGGGGCGAACCCACAACGTGCATGCGGAGCCGATTACGTTTGGCTTCAAATTGGCGGTGTGGTACGCGGAAATGGAGCGCCATCGACAGCGCCTGGAACGGGTACGCGCCGAGGTAGCAGTGGCAAAGATTGCAGGTGCGGTGGGGACGCACGCCAACGTCCCGCCCGAGGTGGAGGAGCGGGTGGCAGCGGCTCTCGGACTGATGCCGGAACCTGCAGCCACGCAAATCGTGCAGCGTGACCGTCACGCGACGTACGTGCTGCAGCTTGCGTTGCTGGCTTCTTCACTTGACAAGATTGCGACTGAGCTGCGAAATCTTCAGCACACGGAGATTCTGGAGGTGGAGGAGCCGTTCCGGCAAGGGCAGCAGGGATCGAGCGCGATGCCGCATAAGCGCAATCCAATTTTGAACGAGCGCATCAGCGGGATTGCACGGGTTGTACGGGGCTACACGGTGCCGGCACTGGAAAATATCGTACTGTGGCACGAGCGCGACATCAGCAACTCGTCAGTCGAACGTGTCATTCTTCCCGATGCATCGACCCTGGTTGACTACATCCTGGGTCTTGCGACGTCGATCATTCAGGGCATGAAAGTGAACGAGCAACGAATGCGGACGAACCTCGACGGCTCACACGGCCTGTACTTTTCCGAAAAAGTGTTGACGGCGCTGGTGGAGAGCGGATTGTCGCGGTCAGAGGCGTACGACATCGTACAGCGCAGTGCAATGTTGTCATGGTCCAGTGGCGAGTCGTTCCGGGCGATTATCGAGCTCGAGCCGCAGGTGATCGACCGGCTAAACAGCGCCGAGCTCGAAGCTGTTTTCGATGCCACACCGTTCCTGGCGCACATCTCGGACGGTTTCTCGCGTGCCGGCCTCGAGGACGGCGCACGCGATTGAGGCACAGAATTTCACGTAATGCACGTCAATCGATGTCCGCGGGACCGGTCACCGCTCAGGGCGGGCGGTCCTCCGAGCGCGTACGGAACCGAACCCAGGCGATTCCGCAGCCGGACGGTAAGCACTTCGAGGTTGGCCGGACACCAACCGCGGCAGAAGCCCGATAAACGCGGAGGCGTTTGGACAGGGGCGGGCAGGCGGCATGGCGCGCGCGTTTGCGGCCACCCTGTGCTGGGCCTCCTCGGCGCTCTTGATAGATCGGATTAGCTCGTCGTACCACCTCAGTCCCATTCAAATCAGCGTGTGGCGAGTGCTGCTGGTACTTCCCTTATTGGGGCTACTGGTGCTGCTTCAAGTGCGAGGCGCTTTCCGGATTAGCATGCGAGACGTACCCTGGTTTCTCGGTGCTGGACTTGGCATAGCAGTCTCCAACGTATCGTGGGCGGCATCGGTGCAAACCAACCGTCCGGCCGCGGCGGCAGCGTTGGGGTTCAGCGCTCCGGCGTTCATCGCCATAACGGAGCGTGTGCTGTTTGGTCGCAGGCTACGTCGCATTCAGGCCGCTGCGATTGGCGTCAACCTCCTTGGATGCATGCTGGCGGCACGCATCAGCAGTCCCCAAGAGCTCATACGCGCGCCCGGTGGGCTATTGGTGGGATTGACGAATGGTCTGGCGTTCACCTGGTACACGCTGCTTAACAGTCACGGACGCCGGATTGGAGCTATCAATCCCAACGCTACGCTCCTGCTGGTATTCGCGGTAAGTGAGGTCGGAGTCCTTGCATGGGGAATCCCCAGCGAGGGAGCACGCCTCGTGCAGCTACACCTCGATGCGGCGGGATGGTTGTTGTTGACGTGCCTGGGGATCGGGCCGACCATGGGGGCATACCTGTTTTTTAATAGCAGCCTTCGAGTATTACCGGCGACGATCGCCAGTCTGGTGACCACGCTCGAACCGCCGCTGGTGGCAATTTTCGCGTTGCTGCTGCTGGGTCGAGCGGTCGCCGGCGTTCAATGGGTGGGCATCGTTATGATCGTGTCGGCCGTCCTGGTGATGCAGGTTTCGGCCGCACGCTCCGGACCTCAGAGGGTGCCTCGCGAGACTGCCCGGTAGGCTCATGGGCTCGCACCCAACCGAGATGCGTCCGTAGGCGCCAGATTCAACAGGGATAGGGTAAAGGACCGGAGAACCTGGTCGAGCCCGTTGCGCGGTCAGGTGAGCCGGTCAAAGAGGCGGCGTAGGTCGTCGAGATCGTCGGGCGACAGGCGCGCGAAGCCGGGCGGGGGCTCGGCCAGAATCGCGTCCACTCTGTCGAGGATTTCCATGCCGGCCGGAGTGAGGGCCACAAGCTTGCGGCGACGGTCGTCGGGATGAGGCTTGCGTTGCAGCAGCCCACGCGACTCGAGTTTGTCGGCCAGCACGGTGGCGTAGCCGGCATCAATGCCCTTGGCATCGGCAATCTCGACCAGCGACCGTGGGCCGGCCCGTAGAAGCTGGAGAACTTTTATGAGGCCAACTCCCGGTCCCAAGCCGACTGCCCGCTGCAGCGTACTCTCGCGGGTGTGGTCTTTCACGTAGGCTTGCATAGCTGACCAAACCGCGCTCTCCTGTTCAGCGCGCGGCGACGAGTGAACGCTCACCCGGCACCTCCTCTTCAGGCTGAAGCAACTCCCGCGTTCGGGCCGCGGTGCCGGCCGCCCAGGTGCCGGTGGATAGCAGACCCACGGCCACGACGATCGCTCCGGATGCAGAGATTACGCCCCAGGCAGCGTGGCTCGCCATTACGAAGCCGATGCCCGCCGTCGCCGCCACCAGTGACCCAGTTATGGCCACCCCGAGAGAGCTGCCAATCTGCCGGGCCGTCGAAGCGACAGCCGCCGCTACTCCGGCTTGCTCACGGGGCATGCCGTTCATGGCGGTGTTGGAGATCGGGGCATTCACCAATCCAAAACCGAGACCGAAGCCCACGTACACCACTATCAGCAGCCAGATTGGAGTCGTGGTCGTGAGAGTGACCAGGACGGCGGACGAGATAGCGATGGCGAAGCCGGCCACGATGAGCGGGAGCCGAGGACCACGAGATCCCACCAGTCTGCCGGACAATGGCGCGAACACCGCGGTCATTACAGCCATGGGAATGGTGAGAAGACCGGCGTCTAACGCGCTGTAGTGCCGTACGTCCTGCAGGTAGAGAGTGTTGAGAAAGAGGAAACCGCCAAGCGCGGCGAAGGCGGCGATAGCGGCGAGAGTCGCGCCCGAGAACGGGGCACTTCGGAAAAATCGCACGTCGATGAGGGGTTCTCGGCGGTGCTGTTCCACCACCACCAGTGCGCCGAGGGCGACGGCAGCGGCGATGAAGAGGGAGATGATCAGCAGCGAGTGCCAGCCGAACGACGGCCCCTCGATGATCGCGTAAGTGAGGGTACCCAGCATAGCGATGACCAGTATCTGTGCCGGGAGATCGAGCTGCCGGGCATGTTCGGCTTTCGATTCCGGCACGAAGACCTGGGTGAGCACGACTGCAGCGATTCCGATCGGGACGTTGACCCAGAAGATCGCTCGCCAATCGACCCCGGTCACCAACACGCCACCCACGACCGGGCCAAGTGCCAGACTTACGCCGACGACACCACCCCAGACGCCAATCGCCCTGGCCCGCTCCGTCGCATCGGAGAACGTGTTGACGATGATCGACATTGCGACGGGATTGAGCATGGAGCCGCCCACGGCCTGGAGCATACGGAATGCAATGAGCCAACCAAGACCGGGCGCGATACTACACAGAAGTGACCCAAACGTAAACAGGGTGAGACCGATCTGAAAGACGCGGCGCCGGCCAAACCTATCGGCGGTGGACCCGGATAGCATGAGCAGGACCGCAAGTACGAGCGTGTACGCGTCAACGGTCCATTGCAAGCCACTGACTGACGCGTGGAGGTCATGCTCGATAGAAGGAAGCGCAACGTTGACGATGGTCACGTCCATGGAGACGATCAAAAGTGAGAGGCAGCAAATGGCAAGGATCAGCCAGCGGCGTGGGTTTGGACCTTGGTTCGTTGCGTTCATACGATCATTGTACACCTACAACAATTGAGTTATTGCATTAATTTCACTGACAGTGAGGTAGACGAGAGTGGCGGGGGGTGCGCTGATCTGAGCACGCGCGGATGACGAACGCGCAGTTATGCCCTGCCGCGTGATCGACCCCATGCATTCCCCGCATCTCTCCCATTGGATGTTCGGATCGTCACGGAGCCCGAAGTGTGGAAGCGGAAAGTACGATGTATAGGGCTCGCGAATTAAGGACGACGTGGCCATGCTTTTTGACGAACGCTCGTCGATTACCGCGAAGGATGACCGTTTGGGAAGGCCCGGGGCAAGCCGCCACACAGGGCGGCTCTACCGTCTCTATCGACAATGCACGAGCCCTGGCGCGGTATCGATTCACACATCCCTTCGCGACGGAGCAACTGTATACTCGGAAACCAGAAGGAGGGGAGCGATGAACGGTAAGAAACGTGCGGCACGGTGGGGTGCACTGCTGCTGATTGCGTCTACAACCGGGATGCGGCCGGAAGCGGCAACTGCGCAGGCAGCCGGCGATGCGACGTACTACGTGGCCGTTGGAGGCACCGATACCAATGGAAGCTGTAGCGCGAACTCTCCGAGCAACCGCTTTCCGTACATTGGGCAAGCTTTGAGCTGTGCTTCCCATGACGGCACCACGGCAACCCAGAGGGACTCGATTACCGTGTCCCCAGGCACGTATGACGAGCTCCTCACCATAGGCGCGAACGTGGACGTTCAAAGCGTGGGAGGACAAGTGACGGTCAACGGCGAAACAGAGGGAACCGTGATAACGGTCGGGGCGGGCTACACGGTCACGCTCACCGGGTTGACTGTTACGGGAGGTGCTGGCTGCACACAGAGCAGTTGCTCCCCGGGCGGCGGCGGCATCCTCAACGAGGGTACCCTCACGCTGAGCCACAGCACCGTAACGGGCAACGCCGCCTGCATTGGCAGCGAGTGCTCCTTCAGCGGTGGGTACGGAGGAGGCATATACAACACGGGCACGTTGACTTTGATGAACGTCACGGTGACCGGCAACACGGGGTGCACGGCGAGCGGGTGCGCGTCCGATGGCGGGGGAATCGCAAACTCGTCCGGCTCGGTGACTGTCACTAGCAGCACTGTTAGTAGAAACATTACGTGTGATGCGTCTATGTGCACGGGTGGAGGTGGAGGAATCTGGAGCGCAGCGGGTCAATTGAGTGTGCGTGACAGCATCATCGGCGGGAACTCCGCGTGCGACGGGTACGACTGTGCCGGCCAGGGCGGAGGGATCATGAGCTCGTACGATGCCCTGAGCGTGACCAATAGCGCAGTCGATGGAAACGCCGGGTGCGCAGGCCCGGAGTGCTTTGGTGAAGGCGGAGGGATTTACATCTACGCGGACACCCAGACGCCGGCGCTAACGAACGACGCGATTCGCTCGAATGCAGCCTTCCGAGGCCCTCAGAGCGTCGGATATGGGGGCGGCATTTACAACTCGCACTCACAGCCCTCCCTCGCGAACGACACCATCGTGGACAATACGCCGGTGAACTGTTATCCCAACTCTCTCTGCTAAGACCTGACCCGACATGGTGGATCGGTAGACTGTCGGCTCAGCGGCTAATCATCGCTTCTGGTTCTTGAACCATGTGAGGCAGCACTCCGGGGTGCCATCGTGCACAGCCTCGAACTCCCCGCAGACTTCCGCTTGCGCCGGCAGCGCATGCTCGAGGAATGGGATCCTGGCGGCGAGATCAGGATCTTGGCAAGCGCATGGGCGGACGAAGTCCGGATTACTCAGCGCAAAGTCCTGGGAAAAAGTGGCGGAGAGGGAGGGATTCGAACCCTCGAAGGGGCAAAACCCCTTAGCGGTTTAGCAAACCGCCGCACTAGGCCTCTATGCGACCTCTCCAGGCCCTCAAATTGTAGAGGAGGGTAGGAGGGGTGGTCAACGGGCCTCGGAGGGCATGCCGAGCTGGCAGGAGAAAGTGGCGGAGGGAGAGGGATTCGAACCCCCGGGGCTCATCACCCGGCTGTTTTCAAGACAGCTGCCATAAACCGCTCGGCCATCCCTCCAGGTGCGCTTTGGCGCCCGGGTCATTGTATCGCGCTTTCAGGCCGATCGGATTTCGGTCAAACCATTCATGTACGGTACGAGCGCTTGCGGGACCGCGATGCTGCCGTCGGCACGCTGGTAGTTTTCCCAGATCGCCGCCAGGCAGCGTCCCACCGCGACGCCTGAACCGTTCAGCGTGTGCACCAATTTCGGGCTCTCACCTGGCGCCGGCCGGTAGCGGATCTTGCCACGCCGTGCCTGGAAATCGCCCATGTTGCTACAACTGCTGATTTCGACGTACTTTTCCCGGCTCGGCATCCATACTTCGGGGTCGAACTTTTTCACCTGCCCGAAGCCGAGGTCGGAGGTATTCATCTCGAGCACGTGATAAGGAAGCGCCAGCCTCTGCAGTACGGTTTCAGCAAATTTCACGAGATTCTGAAGCCACGCATCACTCTCTTCGGGCCGGCACACGACTACCATCTCCACCTTGTCGTACTGGTGCACTCGGATGAGTCCACGGGTGTCCCGTCCGGCCGCTCCTGCTTCCTTACGAAACGACGGGCTCACCGCGGTCGACAATAGTGGGAGATCGCTTGCCTCGTAGATTTCTCCGGAACTGAGATTCACGAGCGGAACTTCGGCAGTCGGAATCAGATACATGTCTTCGCTTTCGAGGTAATATGCGTCCTCAGCGAATTTGGGGAGTTGCGCGGAAATGATCATCGCTTCTCGACGTACCAGGTAGGGTATCCAGACTTCGGTAAAGCCGTGCTCCTGGGTCTGGATGTCGAGCATGAATTGGGCGAGCGCGCGCTCCATGCGAGCACCGGCGCCGTGCAAGGTATGAAAGCGTGTTCCCGACATGCCGACGGCGGCTTTCGTCTCGTACAACCCCAGGGATTCTCCGAGTTCGTCGTGCGACCTGGGAACGAAGTTGAATTTCCGTGGCTCGCCCCAACGCCACCGCTCCACGTTGTCTTCTTCGGTGGTGCCGAGTGGAACATCGGGCGCCGGGATATTCGGCACCCAAAGCTCGAGCTCGTGAATTCTGGTTTCGAGCTCTTCAATCTGCCGATCCCCCTCCGAGATGCGGTCACGGAGATCCGAGGCACGGGCTCGCAGTTCGGCCCGCTGGGCGTCGTCCAGGCTCTTGTCACCGAACGATTTCGATAGCCGGTTGCGCTCGGCCTTCATGCCGTCCGTCTCGGTCTTGAGCCGGCGTTGCTCTTTGTCGAGTGAGACAATTTCATCGATAGGCGCTGTGTCCCGGCGCTGCTCGATCGCTTTTTTGACGAGATCCGGCTGCGTTCGGATCAGCTCACGATTGAGCATCGTGCGCCTCCCGAGGTCTCGAGAGCGGAAAGAGTATCGTCTCCCGGATCTGACGTGCATTGGTCAGAAGCATCGTCAAGCGGTCGATGCCAAATCCCAGGCCACCCGTGGGCGGCATGCCGTGTTCCAGAGCGAGCAGGAAATCAACATCGACGTCGCCCAACCCACCCTCTTTTGATCTGGCGGCTTCTTCCATGCGCCTCCGTTGATCGTCCGGCTCATTGAGCTCGGTAAACGCGTTTCCGAGCTCCATGCCGGCCGCATAGGCCTCAAATCGCTCGGTCAACTGTGGATTGCCGGCGGTGCGCTTCGCGAGCAAGCTCCCGGGGAAATCGATCGGGTAATCGATCAAAAAAGTGGGCTGAATGAGATTCGGTTCAACCAGGTCGCTCACGAGTTTCTCGACCATCTCACCGCGGGAAGCTCCGGCCGGCAGCTCGATGCCACGCTCTCCGGCACAGCGGACCAACTGTTCCGATGTGGCAAGGGCATCGATATCGAGGTCGCCATGTTCGCGCAGCGCATCTCGGATAGACAAACGGTGCCAGGGAGGCGCGAGATCTACCTGGTGGTCACCGTAGGGGACGACGGTGGTGCCGTGCACGTACGTGGCGATGGAGGCGACGAGTTCCTCCATTAATTTCATAATGTCTCGGTAGTCGGCATAGGCCTGGTACAACTCGCACATCGTGAATTCGGGACTGTGCTTCCGAGAAAATCCTTCGTTCCGAAAATCCTTGCCGATCTCGTAGACGCGCTCCAGACCTCCGACTATGAGGCGCTTGAGGTACAATTCCGTCGCTATTCGAAGGTAGACGTCCATATCGAGCGCGGCGTACCTGGTAACGAAAGGGTTGGCTACGCCGCCGCCGTACAGCGGCTGCAGAATCGGCGTTTCAACCTCGATGTAGCCGCGGCCATCGAGAAACGAGCGGATGCAGCGCACGATGGCACTTCGGGTTTGCACGACGTACCGCGCTTCCTCGTTTGCGATCAGGTCAAGATAGCGTTGCCGGTAGCGAGTCTCCACATCACTGAGCCCGTGAAATTTCTCGGGTAAGGGGGCGAACGACTTGGCAAGCAGGACGAGGTCATCGGCATGGACGGACACCTCGCCGGTGCGAGTCTTGAAGACCGTTCCGCAAACGCCGATAATGTCGCCGAGGTCAAGGAGCTTGAAGTACTGGTACCTGGCTTCCCCCAGATCGTCGAGCTTGAAGTACGCCTGGATCTGACCACTTGCATCCTGCAGGTGCGCAAACGACGCCTTCCCCATGACACGGACACGCATGAGGCGCCCCGCAACGCACACGCGCCTGCCTTCCAGCTCATCGAATCGGCCAGCGATCTCGGCGGCGTGATGAGTCGGCTCGTACCGGTTCGGCGCGACAGGCAAGCCAAGGTCTTGAAGCTCTCGAAGTTTCTGTTCGCGCAGTGCGCCGATGTCGTCTCGATGGATCACAGAACCGGCGTGCTAGTGAATGAACTGAATGTCGACGATGGTATACGACACGGTGCGAGCGGGCGCCTCGACGGACACCTTGTCTCCCCGCTTATGTCCAACCAGGGCGTGTCCAATGGGGGAGCGGTCCGAAATCTTACCGTCGGTGGGTGAAGCCTCAAGCGATTCCACGATCTTGTAAGTACAATCGCGTCCGTCGTCGCGCGCGACTGAGACAATGGTGCCGATCTCGACCTTTCGCGGCTTTCCATTTCCGTTGTGGTGTATCACCGTGGCTTCGCGCAGGGTCTGTTCGATATCGGCGATCCTGCTCATCAAGCGCGCGAGATCCTCTTTTGCTTGCTCAAACGCGGCATTATCGGTGATGTCACCACCTTCGCGGGCCGACTTCAATCGATCGGCAATCGCGGGACGGACGTCATTTCGTAGATGCTCGAGGTCTTTTTCCAGCTCGACCTTGAACTCCGCCGAAATCTGTGTCGGCCGGTGATGCGTATTCACTCAATCCCTCCTGGTATTTGCATTTTCAGAAGACTCGCGCACTTGACGGCGCGTTCGGCACCGATTATCGATATCTCCCATACGGTCCGCGCCGTGGGCACACTTGGGTGGGAGCGCTATGTGTGGCGCACAGAGACGTCCGCAGCGTACACGCTTCGTACGTGGCCGTCGGGTGTTTCTACGAGTAAGCCTCCGTCGCGACGCACACCTAAAGCCGTGCCTGTCCAGGCATCGGTTGCCGTTTTCACGACTACCGTACGTCCAATCGTTTGGAGCGCAGCGGCCCAAGCGTTAAAAACCGAATCTGGCCGGTGCGTGAGACCACGATACCACAAGTTGAGGGCGCGGATAAGGGCGAGGATCACGGCTTCTCGCTCAATCGGGGAACCGCTTTCGATATCAAGTGAGGTGCCTCCCTCGGGCAGTGATTCCGGCCCGAACAGACCGAAGCGGACGTTGATGCCGATGCCCACAATGACTCGCTCGACGCTATCCTGGACGCTCAACTCACACAGGATTCCGGCGACCTTGCGGTTTCGTAACAGCACGTCATTCGGCCACTTGATCTCGGGGACCACTCCGAGTGTTTCTGAAACCGCATCGCGCACGCTGAGCGCGGCCATCATGACGTAATCGGCGGGTGAGATCGAGGAGTCGCGCTGAAGCAACACGGAAAGCATCACACTGCTGCCGGCCGGTGCATGCCAGGAACGCCCCAGGCGTCCACGACCGGCAGTTTGGTAGTCAGCGAGGACGACGGTCCCCGGTTTCCACCGAGCAGGGGTCAGAGCAGCAGCGACGCGGTTGGTGGAGTCGACCACTTCACGGTATTGAAGGTCGGATCCAATCGCATCCGTACCGATCATCATCCGCAGCTCGTCGATGCGGAGGCGCGGAGACACGTATGGACTCCTGTTGGACAAATAAAGAAGAGGAGGCACCCTCTGGGCGCCTCCTCGTGTTACCGGCTGTTAGACTTCCCGCGCGCCCTTTGCTAAGGGGCGCTGGAGGCTTGTCAGCAGACAGTCACCTCCGTGCAAGATGTCCAAATGCTCGGGCAACAATGACTACTATCCATTGCACATCACCTCCTTTTGCCTATGCCCAGAGCATACCAAAGCCGATTACAACCTGTCAAAATGCGCGTTCGTTTTGGCGTATTTTGGCGTCCGTACCGCAATATTGCTGTGTTATACTTGCCTGATGTCGTGGTCGCCGAAAGGACCTGAATGCGCAGTCCGCTCTCGACGTTGTTTGGAATGTTCTCCAAGGATCTGGGGATCGATCTAGGCACCGCCAACACACTGGTATTTGTTCGAGGTCGTGGCGTCGTCATCTCAGAGCCGTCCGTCGTGGCCATCGACAAGCGCACGAAGCGGGTGCTTGCTATCGGCGCTGAAGCAAAGAGAATGGTCGGCCGCACACCGGCCAACATCGTGGCGATTCGTCCCCTGAAGGACGGAGTCATCGCGGACTTCGAGATCGTCGAAAGCATGCTGCGGTACTTCATCAACAGGGTGCACGAAGAAGTTGCACTGCTTCCCCGCCCGCGGGTCGTGGTTGGTATTCCGTCGGGGGTGACGGAGGTTGAACGGCGGGCAGTGTCTGACGCGGCAGTCAATGCCGGCGCACGGGAGGCATACCTTATAGAGGAGCCGATGGCGGCCGCAATTGGCTCTGACTTGCCGATAACCGAACCGAGTGGCAGCATGATCGTGGATATCGGAGGCGGCACGACGGAGGTCGCGGTGATCTCGCTGGGCGGTATCGTCATTAGCCGATCGGTGCGCGTGGCAGGGGACGAAATCGACGAAATGATCTTGCAGTTCGCGCGGCGCGAGCATGGTCTGCTGATCGGCGAACGCACCGCGGAGCAGACAAAACTTACCGCCGGCTCCGCGCATGATGACGTACCGGAAACGAAGGTTACCCTGCGAGGACGAGACGTCGTGAGCGGCTTGCCGAAGTCGGTCGAGGTGTCGAGCCGTGAGATTCGCGAGGCAATCGAGCCTCCAGTGGCGATGATCGTGGAAGCGGTGACGACGACGATCGAGGAAACCCCTCCGGAGCTATGGCGGACATCATGGATCAGGGCATCACGCTGGCCGGGGGCGGGGCGTTACTGCAGGGTCTCGACCGGCGCATCGCCGAAGAGACAAAAATGCCGGTCACCGTGGCGGACGATCCGCTGACTTGCGTTGTTCGAGGCACGGGTCGTTGCCTGGAAGACCTTGACACTCTTCGAAAGGTTTTCGTTTCACCGCAGGATGGTAAAGTCCCACGGTAAGGGAGCCAGGCGGTCTGAATGGTTGAAACACGGGGAGGAAGACGGTTCGCGGTCGTATTCCTCGTCGCGGCTGTCCTCGTCTTGCTTTTAGGGCGTTGGATGAAACCCGTAAACGGCGTGGTCCTGAGTATTGCCGCGCCGTTCGCATCCGTGGCTACGGCCGTGGCATCGAGTACCAGCGACCTGGTGTCGGGCGTGACGCAGGGTTACCGTTGGCGCAACGAAGACAAATCGCTACAGGATCAGCTTGGTCTGGCTACCAGGGAAAACATGCTGCTACAAGCGAAGCTGCACGATGATTCGATCCTGCGCACCATGCTTCGATTTGACGACGAGAATAGTCACACCGACTTCTTGACGGCGCGAGTGATCATGCAGGACCCGAATAGCCTGTCGCCGTACATCATCATCAACCGAGGATCCAGGGACGGCCTGCGAAACGGCATGACAGTTGTTTCGCACCGCGGTTACTTCGTGGGGTCCATCGTGGACGTGATCGCGAATGCCTCACGGGTGCAGTTGGTGACGAGCCCCAGCAGCTCGGTGGGCGCACTTGATTTGAAGACGCGGGCCGCGGGTCTGGTGGAGGGACAGTACTCGGGACTACCACAATTTGACTGGGTGCTTGCCAACTCCACGCTGCACAAGGGTGATCTGATCGTGACATCGGGACAGGCGAATCTGTTTCCGCGGACGATTCTGCTGGGACAGGTCATAAGCGTGCACCACACGAACACGGCACTGTTCCAATCCGCCGTCATTCAGCCGGCGGCTGACTTCTCGGACCTCGAAATAGTTCAGGTTGTCAAGAGCTTCGTGCCGTCGGACCCGCTTAAACTGATGAGAAACCCGTGATCAACGTACGCAACCTGCACCCAGGCGCGGTGACCGCCGTGTGGCTGCTCCCTATTCTGGCTCTGCTACAAAGCACGATCGCCGGACATCTCGCGGTGCGCGGCGCCTTACCCGGCATCGTGCTCATCTGCGTGGTCGACTGGGGCATATTGCGGGGGACCGATGAAGGCATGCTGTGGGCGTTCATCGCCGGGCTGTGCCTCGATGTTTTCTCGGGCTGGCCGCCAGGTACGAATACCGTTTCGCTGGTGGTGGTCGCTTCGCTGGTGAGCCTTGGCCAGGGTACGTTTATTCGCACGCATGCCTTGTTGCCGCCGGCCACGGTATTCGGTGCAACGATCTTGTTCTATTGCATCGCGCTTTTTATTCTGGAGAGTACGAATCATCCAGTCGTGTGGATCGACGCTCTGCGTGATACGGTGCTTCCGGTCGCTCTTTATAATGCCGTGCTAAACGTTCCTTTGTTTCGCATCATGCAGCGGGTGGAGCAAAGGGTATATCCGCTTCCAAGGGCACACTGGTGAAAAAGAAGACTAAATTTCTGGCGCTTCGAGTCAGCGTCATTCTGGCGTTCACGATCCTTGCCGGCCGTCTCTGGTACGTACAGGTAGTCATGGGGAGCTACTACAAGCAGCAGGCGGACACGAGCAAAATCCGGCTCGAACCGGTCGACGCACTGCGCGGCATTATCTACGATCGCGACGGGCGGCAACTCGTATGGAATACGCCGAGCTGGAATGTCATGATCGTGCCGCACGGTATCCCGGCGAACGGGGCGGGTGCGATTTACCGCGAGCTGTCGTCCTTGCTGCACAACACCCCTGATGCGACGACGATCGCGCACATGGTGGCGGCGAACGAATGGCGAAACTACGCTCCGGCGTTGATCAAACCAAATATCAGTCCTCAAACCGCGATGATCATCAAGCAATTGCACTCTCAGCTACCGGGAGTGCGGGCCGAGCCTTCCAGCGTGCGCGGTTACCGTTGGGACCCGCAGATGTCGCTTTCGCACCTTCTCGGATACACGGTGTCGATCGGTCCCAAGACGTATGCGAGCGATTCGGCACTCTATCCGGCAGAGCACTTCCTCAATTCGGACCAGGTTGGGAGTACCGGAGTCGAGGCCGAGATGGACCAATATCTTCACGGCGTCAATGGAACGGAACAGGTAGAGGTGGACTCGGGCGAGCGTCCGGTACGCATTCTCAAGAAGGGCACATCGGTGCCCGGGGATAGTGTCTACCTCACGATCGATTGGAAACTGCAGAAGCAGGTTGCGGCCGATCTGGCCGCTGGCCTGGCCAAGTTGGGTCTCCGCTCAGGCGTTGCGATTCTCGAGGATGTCCACACCGGAAAAATACTTTCCATGGTGAGCCTGCCGAGCTACAACAATGACTGGTTTTCGAGCGGAATCACCGAAAAGCGCTATGCATCGCTGCTCAATGACCCGGCTCATCCGCTCGACGATCTCGCCATTGCCGGCCAGTATCCGCCCGGATCGACATTCAAGATCATAACCGCGGCGGCGGCACTGGGAACGGGTGTAGCAAATGTCAATCGGTACATCGACGACACCGGATTCATCAAGCTCTGCAGCGTCTATGTCGTCACATCGTGCCGCATCTTCAACGGGTGGGAGCCGGGGGGACTCGGCACCTTGAACATCGTGGGCGCGCTGGCACGCTCGAGCGACATCTACTTTTATACGGTGACCGGTGGGAATCCCAATATTGATCCCAACATGCCGAAGATCGGCGGGGATCGACTGGCAGCGTACGCGCGCATGATGGGACTGGGATCTCCTACAGGAATCGACTTGCCCGGCGAGGCACCCGGGCTCGTGCCGTCCAAGACGTGGTTCAACCACCTTCCGGTTGGTCCGCTGCGCCTCGCCGGCGAGAGCTGGCACATCGGGAACGATTACAACATGGCTATCGGTCAGGGGCAGAATCTGGCGACACCGCTGCAAATGGTGAACGTGACCGCAACGATCGCGAACGGCGGCAACGTGTTGCAACCTCGCATTGTGGATCACATCGCGGGTCAAGTCGTGCCGAAGAAGGGCGTGGTGCCGACCAGTCGAGTGATCCAACCGTTTGTACCGTCGATCGTGCGGCGGAACGTGATAAGCCCGGAAAATCTGGCCCTTATCCAGCAGGGCATGCACGAGTCGGTCACACCCTTGCCGATTGGCACGAGCTTCAACGTGGTCGACCCTCGAATCGACGCAGCCGGTAAGACGGGAACCGCTGAAGACATTGGCGGTCCCGATGCGTGGTGGGTGGGATACGCGCCATTCAAGAACCCGCAGGTGGCGGTGTGCGTCCTGGTGCCCCATGCCGACAGCGAGGGTGCGTACGCGGCGGCCCCGATCGCTCACAAAGTGCTCGAGGACTACTTCCATCTGCCGCCCTTGAAGAAAGACTGGCTCTAGCGACGTTCATGCAGTTCCTGGTGCCCTCAGGCGGCGGGACGCAATAACGTGAAGCAGTGGCGCAACTTCGACTTTCAACTGCTCGGAATTCCAGCGGGTCTCGTGCTGTTTGGGGTATTCGTGCTGTTCGCGATTTCCCGCTGGCCGACATCCGGGGTCACGATCAGTACCCCGCTCCACCAGGCGCTCTACGCGTGTGTCGGGCTGGCGTTCATGATCGCCCTGACCAATTTCGACTACCGCTTGCTGAAGTCGGTGTCATATCCATTATTCGCCGGGAGCCTGATGTTGCTTGGGGTGGTGCTCGTTATTGGTCGAGCCGAGTACGGGGCACAAAGGTGGATCAACCTGGGCCTGTTACCGCTGCAGCCGTCGGAGCCCGCGAAGCTGTTCCTGGTGATGGCTCTCGCGAAGTTCTTCTCGGATCGGGAGTCTTCTATCGAATCCATCGGATCGGTAGCGATCTCACTTTTGTTCGTCATCATTCCGGTCGTCCTGGTGCTGGCTCAGCCCGATCTCGGGACGAGCGCCGTTTTTGTGGCCATCTGGGTAGGAATGGCACTGATGGCCGGAATTCCACTGCGACGCTTCGCGGTCCTCGGGGCTATCGGTGCCGTTAGCCTTCCAATTGTTTGGATCGGGATGGGTCATATAAAAAGATTCCAGTACATGCAGAACCGGCTGACAATATTTTTGAACCCTCAAAAAGATCCACTGGGCGCCGGCTACAACGTCATTCACTCTCAAATCACGGTAGGCTCCGGAGGCTTCCTGGGACAGCACTTTTCGCAGGGGACGCAGAGCCAGCTCGGCCTTTTGAAGGTCGAAGACAAAGACTTCATCTTTTCCGTAATTGCGGAGCAAATTGGATTCGTAGGAGTCTTGCTGCTCTTTGTGGTTTTCGTGGCCCTGTTGATGCGGATTGCACGGGTTTCTTTTATGTCGGGGGACGTGTATGGCCGGCTGCTCGCCAGCGGGATTCTGGCGATGCTCATGTTCCAGACGTTTGTGAATATCGGCATGAACCTCGGGCTCATGCCCGTCACCGGGATTCCGCTGCCGTTGATCAGCTATGGGGGCAGCTCGATTATCACGACTCTGGCTTCGTTTGGAATTCTACAGAGCATCTTGCTCCGTCATCAGAAATTGGTGTTCGCGCATGGCTGACGGAAAGACCGCGCCGAGGGACACATCAAGCAGGGTTGGGCTTGCGACTCAAATCCCATCGGGCTGCATGAGGAGTTGACGGGCGCCCTCGACCATCGAGTCAACGGTGACGAGACGCATACAGATTGGGTCTCCGAGCGGACATTCAGCGGAAGCAGCCATGCTGAAGCACGGGCTACACGGGATGTCGGCGCGGTGAACGCTGACCGGTTGTGAGGGATGGTACGGGCCATGGACGTAGGGGTCGGTTGGGCCGTAGGCGGCCAGAAGGGGACGCCCGAGCGCAACCGCAAGATGGAGTGGTCCGCTGTCACCGCTGGCGACCAGATCCGCGCTTTGAAGTACTCCGAGCAAATCATCCACCGATGTCTTGCCGACGAGGGATGCTACGCCAGGGCCGGACTCACGCAGAACTTCCCGAGCGATTGGCTCGTCGGAAGCGGCGCCCACCAGAACGACCGCAACCCCGAGCTCATCGATGACACGGCGGGCAAATCGGGCCCAGTTCGCGGAAGGCCAGCGTTTCGCCGAACCGTTTACTGCGCCGGCGTGAATCGCCACGAACCGAGACGATTCGGCGATGCCCACGGATCGCAACAGGGTCTCCGCGTTAACATTGCCGGAGTGAGGCGACTCGAGCTGCAATACCGCGGGTGGTGACTCGATGCCCAGGTGCCGGGCGAGGCCACGGACGTACTCGACCTCATGTTGACGAATCTCGTAGCGTCCGCCCGGCACCGTGTCGTTCAGGAGAAACGGGTATTCTTCCGCCTGGTACCCGATGCTTCGACGAGCGCCGGCAAGAAATGCACACAAACTGGCCATTCGACCGCACACGCTGATGGCTACGTCGAATTTTCGGCTCCGCACGACGCGGAGCACGCGGGCGTATTCTCGCCAGGTGCCGGGCGTCACGAGGCCGCGTACGGTGCGAATGCGGTTGGTGTCGACGACAATGTGCTCGTCTACCTCGCCAAAGTGTTTGCCGAGAGAGGACGTATACGGGAGCGTTAGAAGGCTGATCGAGGCTTCCGGGAACCGATCTCGCAAAGCGGTTATCAGTGGACGGGTGAAAAGCAGATCGCCGAGAAGGTCGATTCGGATGACCAATATGCGGTCCACGGAATCGACCGGCGGACGGCGCTGGCGCAGACGGCAAACTGCTCCCAGCACGGCGATGCAGCCGTACGCAATTTTGCGAACGGCCCCACGTGCGACAACTCTACCTGCTGAGGCTTGGGCCACGAGCTAGCGGCCTTGAATGTCGCCCAGGACAAACAAGATTTCTCCCTCGGCCGCCGTCTCCCCGTTAACGGTGGCCCGGCCATGTCCCCTTCCGGCTCTGGGTCGTACGCGTGACAAGGTTACTT
The DNA here is from genome assembly GCA_963737125.1 of uncultured Chloroflexia bacterium. Lineage (GTDB taxonomy): Bacteria > Chloroflexota > UBA5177 > UBA5177 > UBA5177 > JANWJD01. The sequence goes on from CAVTRL010000001.1 coordinate 2,049,954, forward strand.
CAAGGCGCAAGGTATCACCGGGTACTACCTGCCGTTTAAACCGAAATCCATCCAGCCCTGCCAGAAACGGGATGGCGTTGTCGGACCGATCCCTCAATACGGCGATGGCGCCGACCTGGGCCAGCGACTCGGCGACGAGTACGCCCGGCATTACCGGATACCCGGGGAAATGGCCGACAAAGAAGGGCTCATTGACGGTCACGGCTTTGATCCCGACTGCCCTGACGCCTGGTTCCAACTCCACTATTCGATCGACCAGTAAAAACGGATACCGGTGGGGGAGTATGGCTTGAATATCGATCGACGACAACTCGATCAAGAAGAACGTTCCGACCGATTGGGCTGGGCGGTCGCCGCAACCGGCAGTGCTTGTACGATCTGAGTTCCGACGGAGAATCCGTTCACGGCGGAGACGAGCAGGGAAGGCGACGTGATAATGACACGAGCGCCACCGTCCCGCAGAAAATCGAGCGCCGCCTGCACCTTTGGCCCCATGCTGCCCGCGGGAAACTGGCCGTCTGCCATGTGGCGCTGCATTTCATCGGACCCGACGAGCTGAAGCACCCGTTGTTCCGGGGTGCCGAAGTTCACCGCGACGGCTTCGACTTCGGTGAGCAATACCAGGGTGTGCGCTCCGACGAGAGAGGCAAGCTTTTGCGCCGCGAGGTCTTTGTCAATGACGGCATCCACGCCGCCCAGCCGGCCGTCGCGATCTCTCATGACCGGAATGCCACCGCCGCCAGCCGCGATCACGAGCGCACCAGACGCGATTAGACTTTGAATTGCCGGCCACTCGATAACCAGGCGCGGCCGGGGGGATGCAACAACTCTTCGGTATCCCCGACCAGCGTCCTCTACCATATTCCACCCATGCTGTTCGCGCAGGGCATCGGCTTCTTCGCGCTGATAGAAACGTCCGATCGGTTTGGTGGGCGTAGAGAAGGCGGGATCGTTGGGATCCACCTCGACCTGAGTGATGACGGAACAGACGGCGCGATCCATGCCGTACTCCCGGAGAATATTGCCGATTTCCTGCTGGAGCATGAAGCCTATCTGTCCCTGCGACATAGCCCCAGCCACGTGCAGGGACAGGGGTGGGACCGTGTGGCTGGCGATTTCGGAGCGTAGCATGATCTCTCCAACCTGTGGCCCATTGCCGTGCGTCACCACGACCCGATAGCCGTCGACCAGGAGCCGACCAAGCTCGGCGCTCATTCTCCTGACGTTATCTCTCTGCTGCTCGAGGGTGCCACGCTCACCCGAGGGCGTTATTGCGTTTCCACCAAAAGCAACAACAATCGTATCCGTCATTCGCTTTCCACCCGCCGGCCAAATTTCGCAGGTCATTCTATACAGTGGGAAACCGTCTTCCTCAAATTACTCTGGTAGAATCGGCAGCGCTATTCGGACGGGTGGTTCGTTGGGCCCGGGTTTCGATATGAAAGGCAGGACATGCTCCGCCACTTTCTGGGCCAGAACGACTTAACCGTGACCGACATGGAAGCGCTGTTTGCGCGCGCGGAGTCATTGAAGAAGAGCCCTCGGTCCGACGTGATGTCGGGACGTTCTCTCGTAATGTTTTTCGAGAAGACGTCGACGCGCACCCGCCTCTCGTTTGAAATCGGGATGACACAGCTGGGTGGCCATGCGGTGTATGTCGACCGCGCCTCGTCACAACTTTCCCGCGGCGAGTCTATTGCCGACACTGCACGCGTGGTTTCCCGCTACGCGGATCTGATGATGGCGCGAGTTGATCGTCACTCCACGGTTGAAGAATTGGCGGCGAACGCGAGTATACCTGTAATCAACGGCTTGAGTGACCGGGAGCATCCGTGTCAAAGCCTGACTGACTTGCTGACGATAGGCGAACGAACCGGCCGGGTTGCAGGCACCAAGATCGCTTACGTGGGGGACGGCAACAACAACGTGACACACTCACTGATGCTAGGAGCAACACGACTGGGGGCTGACATGCGGGTAGCGGCGCCGTCCTCACTCTTTCCCGAATCGGAATTTACATGCCTGTCGGACGAGAACGCGAGGATGTCCGGTGGGAAGCTCACCATCACGGAGGACGCAGTGGAGGCAGTGACGGGGGCGGACGTGGTGTACACCGATACCTGGGTGTCGATGGGAGTCGAAAGCGAACAGGAGAGGCGCAGGCAGTTGCTGGCTGCGTATCAGGTGAACGAGGAGCTCACGCGTCATGCCTCGCCCGAATTTATTTTTATGCACTGCTTGCCCGCGCACGTCGGCGAGGAAGTGACGCCTGAGGTTGCATACGGCACTCACTCGGTCATGTTCGACCAGGCGGAGAACCGGCTGCACGCCCAAAAGGCGCTCATGGAATATCTAGTCCAGTCTGCTGAAGGAGACGCGTGAATGAATGCCGAACAAGTCGACCTCTTGAAGTGGTTAGTACCCGGGCTGACGGACGTTCCGATGTCGAGCTTGTACTGGATTGAACGCGCGCAACAGAGTCTGGCGACGTCCACCCAGAGCAGGGAAGTCTATCCGGTGATAGATCACACTCGAGGCTCGGGCGTGTGGATGTACGACCTCGAGGGCAACGAGTACCTGGACATGACGTCGGGTGTCGCGGTCAGAGCCCTCGGCTTCCGGCCCGAAGGCATTGTGGACTTCGAGCGACGGCTGGGCGAAGTCATCGAGGAACTTCCAGGGCAGGACTTCGACAACATTCCTCATATCCTGTTAGCGGAACGGCTGGCGGCAAGCGCCCCTGGAGACTTCGAAAAGCAGGTCTTTTTCACCACCAGTGGCGCGCGAGCCGTGGAAACCGCACTCAAAGCGGCCATGGACCAAACAGGCCGCCAGCGCTTCGTGGCGTTTCGGCCCGCCTTTCACGGACGAACCGGTTACGCGCTGGCGGTGACCGCCAGTAAAGCGATTCAGAGAGAGGGATTCCCGCAGGCGCTGGCGGTAGTTCGCGCACCGTATGCATACCCGTACCGATGTCCGGTGGGGGAAGATCCAGAGGCTTGCGCCCAGTATTCACTCGATATGCTGCGCGAGGCGATCCACGACGAGGGTACCGACATTGCCGGCATCCTGGTGGAGTCGTTGAGCGGAGAGGGGGGAATCGTGGTTCCTCCGGTGTCATTTCTGCGCGGGCTACGAGAGATCGCGGACGAGCTAGGGGCTGTATTGATCGCCGACGAGGTGCAGGCCGGGTTGGGACGCACTGGGAAGTGGTGGGCAATTCAACACGCCGACGTGGCGCCCGACATGATCTGTACGGCAAAGGCGCTGGGCGGAGGGTATCCCCTAGGAGCGACGATCGCGCGCGCGCCGATTTTCGAGCGCAGCTCCCGCCACTCGGAGACGTTTTCGGCGGAGCCGCGTCAAGCACTGTTATCACTCTTCGTCCTGCGAAGCATTGAGGAGCGAGGATTGATCGGGAATGCCGGACGTGTCGGAGCGATGATGATGGACCGCTTGCGCCAGGAGCTGGCCGGCAACGACAGCGTGGGCGAAGTGCGCGGACGAGGATTCATGCAGGGAATCGAGTTTGTCGAAGATCGACAATCCAAGCGCTACGCTCCGGAACTGCGCGATCGGATTGTCAAGAACTGCGTCTTCAAGCAAAAGCTGTGGGTACTTGGCGCAGGGCGGAGCTCGATACGCCTCCTTCCGGCACTGATCACGAACGAGGAACAGGCTGACGAAGCGGTCACTCGGTTCGTACGAGCGGTGGAAGAGGAGACGGCCGGTCTCCGTGTGGAGCGCGCAGTGGCGAGCGCGGGACGGTAATAGCAGGAAGTGAGTAGCAGCGCAGGATAGGGAGCAGTAACATCCCGGCCGGCGGCAAACCGCTCACCGGCACGTACTTGTTGCGGACCACGCAGACGTTCCGAACTCCGTGGAAGTGTCTGAGCGAGTGAGAAGTCTAGCCCGCTCACACGACCTTGACTTATCTCGTTCTAAGGAGCGATGGGTATACTTCTGTAACTCAGTCCGGCCTGTTTTTGTCGGAATCGCACGACCATAGGCGAGCCTGAACGAGTTTTGACTTTCAAGTTTCACCGCGATCGCACATGAGGTTTCTATGTTCAGGCTCGTTTCCTTTCTAGCCTTGGTTTGCGCCTTCTGCGCCACTTTGCCCCTGTCTGCAGCGAGAGCGTCAACGGTGACGCCTGCCATGACTTCGGTCATGGTGGAGTTGAAAGGTGCTCCGCTTGCGGCGGATTCGAACATGAAGGTTCGGGACAAGGCAACACTGAACCGTTTCCGACTGGATGCGACACTGCTTCCCGCGCGGTGGTACAGCAACGCATTAACGTCGTATCAGGGCCAGGAGCTGTCGTACATTCGACAGCACGGGATTCAGTTCCGTCTGATACGGCAGTTTCACGTCCTCTTCAACGGCTTCAGTCTCACCCTGCCCACGTCCCAAGTAAGCACGTTGCGAAATCTGCCCGACGTCAAGGGTGTTATCCCGCAACATTACTATCACCCACTGGACGTGAATAGCTTCGGGTTGGTCCATGCCATTGAGGCGTGGCAGCATCTTGGCGGTGGCCCAAATGCGGGCAAGGGAATGATGATTGCACAAATCGATACCGGCATCGACATTACGAACCCTTGTTTCAATGATGCCGGATTTGCGCCATCGCCCTTTGGCCGGCGCTACGACAACGCCGCGAACGAAGCGCTGACGAACAACAAGGTGATCGTGGCGCGAGCGTTCGGATCAGATCCAACGTCACCCTACAGTGCCGCCGATTCGGTGGGTCACGGCACGATGGGAGCCGCCATTGAGGCGTGCGATTACAACACACCAACGCCACTCGGTCCGAAGATAAGTGGTGTGGCTCCCGGCGCGTACCTCATGAATTACAACGTGTTTGCTGACAGCGGTCAGGCAAGTGACACCTCGGTGCTGTCGGGCCTGGAAGCTGCACTCCTCGATGGTGCGGACGTGGCAAACATGAGTCTCGGAGACGATTTCTCTTCCGGCGATCCGAGTCTGGATTTCGAGTCGCAGCAGGTGGACCTGGCGACCAAGGCAGGAATGACGATGGTGATCGCGGCGGGCAATGCCGGGCCTACAGACCAGAGTGTCTCTTCGCCAGGTTCGGCGCCTTCGGCTATCGCGGTTGGCTCAACCACCAATTCGCAGGCGGTTTCGTCCACGGCGCACGTGACTGGAACGCCAGACGTGCCGGCGAACCTCGTCAACATTCAGGCGAACGAAGGATCTCATCCGTTCACCGGCTCAGTGGGGCCGGCTCCGATCGTATATGTCGGCCTCGGCCGGCTGCCGAACGACGACACGACCGACCCCACTGCAAACGATTTTGCAGGCAAGGACTTGAAGGGTAAGATCGCCTTGATCGAGCGCGGAACGACATTTTTTGAGACAAAGATCAACAATGCCGCGAAACAAGGGGCGATCGGAGCGATCATTTACGACAACGTGAACGATGTGAGTTTATTCCAAATGGACGTTCAATCGGCAACGCTGCCGGCGATGTCGATCAGCCAAAATGCCGGAAAGGCCCTGCTTGACTATCTCCAGGCGCACCCTGACGCTCAGCTTACCCTGGATCCCACACTGAGCGCGGCGAGCGAGACGCCGAACGTGCTTTCGGACTACAGCTCGCGTGGGTATGACGCCGATTACGCAATGAAACCGGATTTGGTCGCGCCTGGACAGGACATCTATTCCGCTACCGAAGCGGAAATTCCGAATAGCGAGCTGTATAACCCGTCGGGTTTCACATCTGCAAGCGGGACGAGCTTCTCGGCGCCGCACGTCGCGGGGGCAGCCGCTCTGGTACTGCAAACTCATCCGAAGTGGACGCCGGCGCAAGTACGCGCAGTATTGAAGGAAACTGCTTCATCAGACGTGGTGGTGGATCCCTCGCAACCTACACCTTCGGTTACCGAGATCGGCGGGGGGCTTCTGAACGTGAGCGGGGCTATTGCGAGCACGGCATACGCTGAACCGGATACGGCCACGTTCGGCGAGATGAATGTGGCGAGCGGAACGGTCCACCAGTCGCAAACATTCACGCTGAGCGACGCCGGCAGCGGCAGCGGTACCTGGAACATCAAGGTGCAAGCGGAACATGGTCCGAGTAGCGGCTTGACACTCTCTGCACCGGCATCGGTCTCGGTTCCGAGCGGCGGGCAGGCTACTTTCGCGGTCAATGCTTCGGCCGACACATCTGCCGCAAATAATGATTTTGACGGGTACATCGTGATGACGCAGGGAAGCGAGAGCCTGCACATTCCCTATTTCGCCCATGTGATAAATGGGCCGGTCACACCGGGAAGCGTCTTGCTCGTCGACGATACGGCGAGTCGATTCGTACCGACCCCACCCGCGAAGCCACCGGTACGCAAGGATGTTTCCTCGTACTACATCAATGCTCTCAAGGCAATCGGCGAGCCGTATACGTACTGGGACGAGGCGAAGCTTGGTTCCCCTTCGTATGCCGACATGAAGTCTGCCTCGGCCGTCATTTTCTATACGGGTGCGAATCTTGGGGGATTTGGCGCCGACAACCAGGACCCGGAGGCGTTGGACGGGCCGCTTTCCTCGCTCGATACGAGTGCTATGCATCAGTACATGGACGCGGGAGGTAAAGTATTCGTTACCGGAGAGGGCGTAACGCTTTCGGATGGCTTCTGGTCTGCCGTCGTCATGGGTACCGGGTACGCCAATGCTAGCGTCTACGACAACAACGACAACGATTCCGCGCACAAGGGCGGCATCTCGCCAACCAAACCCAGTGCCCAACCCGACACGAGGAAGTCAGTTCACGCGAATCCTTACATCTTCGCCGGCATGAAAGCAATCGACTTTAGCAGCGGTGGAGACGGCGCAGGTACCAATATGGCGGTGTATAGCAAGGCGATTGAATCGGACCTAGGAGACAGCATGTTCGGAGTAAACGGGCTCACGCCCTTCTTCGGCAACGCCGCCCCGTTTGGCAATGCCTACGGCAAAGTCGCGCTTCGACCGACCAACTTGGCGCTTGGGAAAGGGACGGATGTGGCCGTTGTATCGAGCGATGAGCCGTCGTTTACTCACAAGGCGACGTACAAGGGACGGGGAGTGCTTTTTTCCTTCGGGTTTGAGGGCATTAACGACAACACCGGGTACGCCACTCGCGCTCAGGTGCTTCAGCGTATTTTCCAGTGGTTCGTCGACAAACCGACGGTCAGTGTCCCCGCCGGCTCTTATAGCTCCGGTCATTCTGTCCTACTGAAGGCGACGTTCCACGCAAAGGGAGTGCACCCGGAGTCGTATCAGTGGAAAATTGGCAGCCAGACGGTGAAAGGGGGCGCCAAGGGAGCGCATTATACGTTCCCGCGTGCAGGGTCGTACTCGCTGCGCGTCCTGGTGACGGACACCCTCGGACACTCGGCGGTCAGCGCTTCCCGTACCATTCAGGTGAAGTAATCAGGAAGCGCCGGAGAAGGCCACGCCAGCGCTTCGCGTGAGCTCGGGTTCAGTCAGCTCGCCTCTGACCTGATGTGCGACGGTCGAGCGCGAGCCTCATCCACGAACGCTCGAAAGAGTCCCGCAAACTCTGGTGCGGTGGTTTGCCACATCGCTTCGGGGTGGCACTGCACGCCCATGGCGAACCGGTGGTGCTTCGATTCAATCGCTTCCACGATACCGTCTCGAGCTCGGGCCGTGACCCGAAAACCATTCGGAACGTCACGCACTGCCTGGTGGTGGAAGCTATTCACGGTCGCAGATTGCGCCCCGATAGCATCACCTAGTCGCGAGTCGGGCTCTACGTCGATGTCGTGGCAGAGGTGGTCGCGCCCGTGCTCACGCACGTCGTGCGGCAGGGCGGATTCATATTCGGACGGAACGTCTTGCCACAGCTTTCCCTTTGCGGCGACCGCGAGTAGCTGAATGCCGCGACAGATTCCGAGAATCGGCTTGTCGTCTCGTAGGGCAAGCCTCGCGATACTCGAGCTCGAGTGAGTCTCGTGCATCGCTTACATCCCCTACCATTGGATGAGGCGATTCTCCATAGCGAGCCGGAGAAATATCGTCACCTCCGGGCAGAAGTATGCCGTCGAGAAGTGAGTAGATGTCGTGAATGGTTTTCGAGTCGATCCCGATCGGCAGGAGAACCGGCGAGCCCCCGGCCGCGACAACGGCGTCCACGTATTGCTGATTTACCGATGATCTCGGTATCGGCTCGGGAAATAGCTGACATGTCAGTCCGATGATGGGTTTGCTCATGACTCCTACGTGTTTCCTTTTCGAATTGTGCCGGCCAACGGGCAAAGTGGAAACGGCGTGACCGGTTCTCAGACGGCACGGACACGCGCACTTCGATGTGAGCGCCCATGACTCCTCTCACTATAAACTGTGGACTCTTGACGGTTTCAGATGTGGTGAGCGTGGCACGAGGCGGACGCTCGGTAGAACTTGGTCCGACGGCCGTGGATGCCATGAAGAAGTCCCGTGAGGTCGTTGAAGACCTGACCCATAAGGGACGAGTTGTCTACGGGATTACGACCGGATTTGGAAAATTTGCCGACCGCGTCATACCTCCAGACGCTTTGGAGACGTTACAGCGTAACTTGATTGTGAGTCACTCCGTGGGGGTCGGTGATCCACTCGCAGGCGACGTGGTACGCGCAATGATTGTCCTGCGGGTTGCTTCGCTGGCCCGTGGATACTCCGGGATTCGGCCATCCACGGTGCAGGCACTTCTTGATATGCTCAACGCCGGTATCGTGCCGCGCATTCCCGCCAAAGGGTCGGTAGGCGCGAGCGGCGACCTGGCACCACTGGCGCACCTGGCGTTGGTCCTCATTGGCGAAGGTCACGCCTACATGCAGGGCCAGCTACTCTCCGGTTCGGATGCCCTCAGCGCCGCGGGGTTGACCCCTGTTCGGTTGTCAGCCAAAGAGGGTCTGGCTCTCATAAACGGAACACAGCTAATGACCGCACTGGGCGTGCTGCTCTTGAGTGACGCCGAGAACGTCCTTGACGTGGCGGACATCTCCGGATGCCTCTCGCTGGAGGCTTTTCGCGGGACCGATCGGCCGTTCGACGCGCGCGTCCATGAGTCCAGGCCACACCCCGGTCAGGTGCTGGTGGGAGAACGACTTCGCCACCTCGCGCGGCAGAGTGAAATCATCAATTCGCACCGGGACGACGATCATCGCGTACAAGATCCGTACTCGTTTCGATGCATGCCGCAGGTGCATGGCGCGTCGCGGGACGCGATTGGATACGTGAAGCGCGTGGTCGAGACGGAGATCAACTCGGTCACGGACAATCCGTTAATCTTCGGGCTTGACGACGTGATATCGTGCGGAAACTTCCACGGGCAGCCGCTCGCTCTTGCGCTTGACTTCGCCGCAATCGCACTTTCAGAAATAGCCAGTATCGCCGAACGGAGGATTGAGGCCATGCTCGATCCGCACATTAGCGAGCTGCCTCCGTTTCTCACCATGCGAGGCGGGGTTGATTCCGGCATGATGGTATCGCAGTACACGGCAGCGGCACTCGTTTCCGAAAATAAGGTGCTTTCTCATCCCGCCAGTGTCGATTCGATTCCCACGTCCGCTAACCAGGAGGATCACGTAAGCATGGGAGTCACGGCGGGACTCAAGGCTGTCGAGATTCTGACCAACGTGCAGACTGTTCTTGCAATCGAGCTGTTGTGTGGAGCGGCAGGCCTGGACTATCGCCGCCCGCTGCGCAGCAGCCCGCCACTGGAAGCTGTCCATCGACTGATCCGTTCGGAAGTGCCACACCTGGACAGTGACCGGATCCTCTATCCGGACATTCAAAACATCCTAGCGATGGTGATCGATGGGCGCATTCGGGCCGCTGCCGACGCTGAGGTGGCGCATGCCTGAAGAGCCGACCGAGGCGTCGCGCTCTGACTTCGCGCGGGTTGAGCCAGTTTGGTGGGGTGCGGGCATCGCCGTTGGCTCGTTTGGGCTGGCCTTTGTGATTTACGTCATCGGCGACACGATTCTGGCGTTTGCTGCCAACGGGCTCTACAAGCGAGACGTTATCGCGTTTGGAATAGTGGCATATCAGTTTCTGGCGCTGGGGGTTGCAACCTGTGTGGTACTGCTGCTCGTGCATCGACCCGCGGGCGGGTTGCAGGAGGTGGGTTTTCGAACGATTTCGTTTCCTGCCGTGCGGGCGGCCTTACTCAGTCTGGTGCCGATCTTTATAGGGGTTGCGCTGTTGACGGCGGCCTTCTCGACGTTTTTCCCCTCGTATCATCTGCAGGGAAACGCACAACAGGAGCTGCCGGTCGGTAACCACGTCAGCGTACTTAAGGCAATTGCAATTCTGCTATGGGCTGGAGTTGAGGCTCCCCTCGTGGAGGAGACGCTATTTCGAGGAATTGTGTTTCAGGGAGTCGTCCAGGTCGCGCGCAAACGGTTCGGCCGGCAACTGTCAGTGTTTCTCGGAGCTGTGGGAAGCGGCCTCCTCTTTGGTTTTGCCCACTTCGAGCCCCACACGCTGCCGATCCTTGCCTTCCTGGGAATTGCTCTTGCGTACGTGTTCTCCTACACACGCAGCATCTACGGATCGATGTTGGTACACGGAGCAGTGAACGTAATAGCGGCGCTGAGCGTTCTTTACGGGACATGACAGTTCGAATGGTGGTGGTAGCGGACACACACGTGCCGCAGCGCGGTTCGACCCTACCTCGGGCACTGCTGAAGGCGCTTGAGCGAGCCGACGTAATCGCGCATCTCGGCGACTTCACATCGCGCGCTGTGTTAACGGCCTTGCGGACGTACGCTCCAGTTCATGCGGTGCACGGGAACAACGACGAGACAGCGTTGGTTGCCGAGTTGCCCTTGACAGTCACGCTGACGGTAGAGGGCAAGCAAATCGTGCTCATTCACGGCCATGTCGGCGGGCGTACGGCTTTGCAGGCGGCGCAGCGTGCAGCCAGTCACACGCCGAAGGCGGATGCGATCCTGTTCGGGCACAGTCATTCCTCGTTTTCGGAGGTGCAGGACGGGAAGCTACTTTTCAATCCCGGCTCACCTACGGACCGACGCTGGGCACCATACCGTTCGTTTGGCTCGATCGAGATCGGGGAGAGTCTTGTGCCCGAGATCACGATCATCGAGTAAGGCCGACATCGCCTTGCAAGCGCGGGTTGCATTGCCGCGTGCAATAATTTGAGCGCCTTATGTTCACTACTACCCGGCGGCTGATTTTCATCGCCTTAGCGGTCGTGGCCGTGTTGCTCTATTGGGCAACACCTTTCAGGGGTGCGGCGGCGGATGACGCCGTGCCAACAGCGACGCCGCTGGCCATTTCACCGGAACCAACCGTTCTGGTGGCCACGGAAGCCGTGCCGATTCCGACTAGCACGCCGCTGGCGGCTCCGACCGCGATTCGGGAGCAGTACACACCTATACCCACTCCCACGTATTTTCCGACCGTTGCCGAGGGGCCGCCTCCGGGAACGGCACCGACTCGGACTGCAAAGGCGGCCAATCAATCGAGCGCGCCGAGCACCGCGGTGCCGACGTCACCTGCCGTGGCGCCGTCCAGTGTGCCACCGGAAGCACCCCTTCCGTCGCCGGCGGAGCTCAAGCAGAACGCCCGTTTGCGTTGGGGAAAGGGTGTGCCCAAGTCCGTGCGTCGATGGGCGTTTCTCATCGTTCCCGCTGCTCGGCGGTATCACTTGAATGCGGGCTTACTGGCAGCCGTTATGACGATGGAGTCGGATGGGGACCCACTGGCGTACAGCCCGGCCGATGCTCGCGGTTTGATGCAAGTGCTGCACGGTCCCTGGGACCCCCGAGAGAATGTCTTCACCGGCGCGCGTCTGTTGGCGGAGTACCACGCGCTCTTTCCGAGTTGGAAATTGACATTGGCGGCGTACAATGCCGGCCCGAACGCCGTTTCCGAATACAACGGCGTGCCCCCCTACCGGGAAACGCGCGATTACGTGATTGTCGTTTCGTATTTATGGGATCTGTATTCCCACAAACATGTATCGCCGAAGCGGAAGTCTCTATACCACGCGACATTGCGAGATTTGCAACATTTCGGCCGCCAGCGCGCCAGAGTTCGAAAGCTGGCGCTTCTAGCTCACATCCAGGATCCGTCGCTGGAGTGCCCGTCAAACGAGTGCGCTCCGGTCAAAGCGCCACGCTTTTTTGCGAACATGGACCCGTTCTGGCCGTTGCCGGTTGGCCCTGATCCGCTTCAGCTAGTAGATCCATACGCGGGCTCGCCCTAGATCGGGATGTTTCTCGCCCACTACGCCGACGCGTTCGCGACGATGGAGCCGGCCCGTGAGTAGGCACGGGTCAGTGTGTCAGTCGAAAACGTGAATGGCGCCTATCAGGTTGGCAAGGAAGATGACTGCGATTAACAGGCTCATGAGCAGCGCGAGGGTGACTATAAGCTCGGTGCCGGTATTCTGCTCGTCGATGTTGGCCTCCCAGTATCTTCCGGATAGTAACGCGATAGGTCGCGCATTGCAACCCGGCTGAGCAGGATTCGAGAAAAGTAGGGAACGGGGTTGAAGGGAGGAGGAAGAGTTTGGTAAGGTAGGGAGATGCGGCGAGCGATCGCCGGATTTTCCATCTTTTGTGGGTCGCGTACGTTAACAATCGAAGAGAGAGATTCCAAAGAGAGTGAAGGACTCGAACGATCCAATGATCCCTTGATGGGGATATGATGGAGAGTTTGATCCTGGCTCAGGACAAACGCTGGCGGCGTACCTAAGACATGCAAGTCGAACGGGTACCGATCCTTCGGGGTCAGTGCTAGTGGCGGACGGGTGAGTAACGCGTAGGAACCTATCGCGCAGTGGGGGATACCGCTGGGAAACCGGTGTTAATACCGCATGTGGTCAGCGATGACGAAAGCAGCAATGCGCTGTGTGAGGGGCCTGCGTCCGATTAGCTAGTTGGTGGGGTAAAGGCCTACCAAGGCGACGATCGGTAGCTGGTCTGAGAGGATGGTCAGCCACACTGGGACTGAGACACGGCCCAGACTCCTACGGGAGGCAGCAGTTAGGAAATTTTTGCAATGGGGGAAACCCTGACAGAGTAACGCCGCGTGGAGGATGACGGCCTTCGGGTTGTAAACTCCTTTTCTGTGGGAAGAGTAGAAGACGGTACCACAGGAAGAAGCCTCGGCTAACTACGTGCCAGCAGCCGCGGTAATACGTAGGAGGCGAGCGTTGTCCGGAATTACTGGGCGTAAAGAGCGCGTAGGCGGCGCTGTACGACCGCTGTGAAAGCCCCCGGCTCAACTGGGGAGGGTCAGCGGTAACGGCAGTGCTACGAGTGCAGGAGAGGGAAGTGGAACTCCGGGAGTAGCGGTGAAATGCGTAGATACCCGGAGGAACACCAGTGGCGAAGGCGGCTTCCTGGTCTGCGACTGACGCTGTGGCGCGAAAGCTAGGGGAGCAAACGGGATTAGATACCCCGGTAGTCCTAGCCGTAAACGATGGACACTAGGTGTGCGAGGTATCGACCCCTCGCGTGCCGGAGCAAACGCAGTAAGTGTCCCGCCTGGGGAGTACGGCCGCAAGGCTAAAACTCAAAGGAATTGACGGGGACCCGCACAAGCAGCGGAGCGTGTGGTTTAATTCGACGAAACGCGAAGAACCTTACCTAGGCTTGACATGCATCTGACACGTCCAGAGATGGACGGTCCCGAAAGGGCAGATGCACAGGTGCTGCATGGCTGTCGTCAGCTCGTGTCGTGAGATGTTGGGTTAAGTCCCGCAACGAGCGCAACCCTTACTGCCAGTTAGGATGTCTGGCGGGACTGCCGGGAGAAACCCGGAGGAAGGCGGGGATGACGTCAAGTCAGCACGGCCCTTACGCCTAGGGCTACACACACGCTACAATGGCCGCGACAACGCGCAGCAAACCCGCGAGGGGGAGCGAATCGCAGCAAACGCGGTCTCAGTTCGGATTGCAGGCTGCAACTCGCCTGCATGAAGTCGGAGTTGCTAGTAACCGCTGGTCAGCACACAGCGGTGAATATGTTCCCGGGTCTTGTACACACCGCCCGTCACACCATGGGAGCTTGGAACACCTGAAGCCGGTGGGCCAACCCGCAAGGGAGGCAGTCGTCGAAGGTGGGCCAGGTGACTGGGGTGAAGTCGTAACAAGGTAGCCGTACCGGAAGGTGCGGCTGGATCACCTCCTTTCTAGGGATAGCGTGGGACCACGGCAGCACTCATGGTGCTGTGGTTCACACCGCCTAGGTCGATCGCACACCATCCAGCCCTTTCAACGGGATGGTCTGGTGTGTGGCAGATGAGACCAATACAGATGACTCTTTGGAATCTCTCTCTTGGATTGTTGACGCATCCCACACCAGGGGGCATTAGCTCAGGTGGTTAGAGCGCAGTCCTGATAAGACTGAGGCCCCTGGTTCGAGTCCAGGATGCCCCACCAGCACGAGCCCGGATGGGGATGTAGCTCACTTGGTAGAGCGCCTGCTTTGCACGCAGGAGGCACGGGGTTCGAATCCCCGCATCTCCACATGGCACCGGCCGGTGGGCTTGAAGTGGATGGGGCAAAGGCAGTATATTGACAAGCCGTTAGTTGTACCTGGCGCGAGTGAAAACACGCGCCGGATGCCACCGACGGCACCATGATGGCCCACGGTGTTCACGGCTGCACAGCAGTGAACAGGCGTGGCGCAGCCGGTACCTTAACAACTGAAGAGACATCACGACGAGTCCTCGAGCGATCTCCGTAACGCGCCCGGGTCACTGGCGACGGTGGCCGGGTGGTGCAAGGGGATCGGTCGAGCAAGAAAGGACAGTGATCGTGCGAGTGGGTCCGGTGGTGCGCCGAGTGCGACCGGATGCATGATGACCACGATCATACCGTGGCACCGATGTGCCGCACGCAAGTTCGAGGAATCCCGGGTTGTTCAACTGAACGGCTGGGGAGTAATCGACTGGTGTGGCGCGGTGGTGCATGAGACGGGGGACAGAGGAAGAAGGAAGAACAGGCATGCGGTGGATGCCTTGGCGTCGAGTGCCGAAGAAGGACGTGGGTAGCTGCGATAAGCGTCGGGGAGCTGGAACCAAGCATTGATCCGACGATCTCCGAATGGGGCAACCCGCCACCCGGTAAGGGGTGGCACCCGGTGTTGAATCCATAGACACCGTAGGAGGGCACCGCCCGAACTGAAACATCTAAGTAGGGCGAGGAAAAGAGATGTATTCCCCTAGTAGTGGCGAGCGAACGGGGAGGAGCCCAAACCAGTGCGCATCAAACGGTCTATCCGGCCTGTATGCGTCTGGGGTTGTACGACCAATTGGGAGATGGGATAGCATCTCCACCGAGTAAGAAATCATCCGAATCAGTCGAACATTGCTGGAACGCGTGGCCGGAGACGGTGAGAGCCCGGTAGGCGACGGTTGGATGACTCGGCGGATTGGCACGTGAGTACCACGGGACACGAGAAACCCTGTGGGAAGCTGGGGGGACCACCTCCCAAGGCTAAATACACTCGGCGACCGATAGTGAACTAGTACCGTGAGGGAAAGGTGAAAAGCACCCCGGGAGGGGAGTGAAAGAGTACTGAAACCGCATGTTTCCAAGCAGTCAAAGGCCTATACCGCGCAAGCGAGGATGGCCGATGGCGTGCCTATTGAAGAATGAACCGGCGAGTTACGCTCTCTGGCCGAGAAGTGGTTAAGCAACGAGAGGTTGCGGAGCCCGAGCGAAAGCGAGTCTGAAGAAGGCGCACCAAAAGGTCGGAGGGAGTAGACCCGAAACCACGTGAGCTATCCATGGTCAGTGTGAAGCGTGCGTAACAGCACGTGGAGGCACGAACTCACCAGAGTTGCAAATCTGGGGGATGAACTGTGGATAGGGGTGAAATGCCAATCGAACGTGGAGATAGCTGGTTCTCCCCGAAATAGCTCTAGGGCTAGCCTTGTGGATCGAGTCGTGTGGAGGTAGGGCTCTGGATGGGCTAGGGGGCGCAATCCGCTTACCAACCCCAATCAAACCACAAATGCCACACGATGCTCCGCAGGAGTCAGACGGTGGGGGCTAAGCTTCATCGTCAAAAGGGAAACAGCCCAGACCACCGGCTAAGGTCCCAAAGTCTGCGCTCAGTGGGAAAGGATGTCGGGATGCACAGACAACCAGGATGTTGGCTCAGAAGCAGCCACCATTGAAAGAGTGCGTAATAGCTCACTGGTCAAGTGTTCCGGCGCCGACAATGTAGCGGGGCTCAAGCGCAGCACCGAAGCCGTGGGATTGCTCTTGTGAAAGAGTGATCGGTAGGGGAGCGTTCCGATGGCCGTGAAGGTCTACCGTGAGGAGGGCTGGAGCGATCGGAAGTGAGAATGCCGGTATGAGTAGCGTACAACGCATGTGCGAATCATGCGCGCCGAAAACCTAAGGGTTCCTGAGGAAGGTTCATCCGCTCAGGGTTAGTCGGGCCTAAGCCGAGGCCGCGAGGCGTAGGCGATGGACAAACGGTTTATATTCCGTTACCACCAGACTGGAGCGATGGGGTGACGCAGGAGGGTAGGCAGAGCGAGCCAGTGGATATGGTTCGTGTCCCGATGTAGCCGGCGCAGCGGTGGAAAATCCCCGCTGCCACGCGGTAAGGTCGGGACCAAGGTCATCGTAAGGATGACTGGAGTCGTTGAGCCCAAACTGCCTAGAAAAGCCTCTAAGCGATGATGGGCTGGTGCCCGTACCGCAAACCGACACTGGTAGGTGGGTAGAGAATACCAAGGCGATCGAGAGAACCCTTGTCAAGGAACTCGGCAAATTAACCCCGTAACTTCGGGAGAAGGGGTGCCCGAGCAGGTGTACCGCCACGCGCGGGAAGCCCGCTTGGGTGGCAGTAACCAGGCCCAAGCGACTGTTTATCAAAAACACAGGTCTCTGCTCAACGCGAAAGCGGAAGTATAGGGGCTGACGCCTGCCCAGTGCCGGAAGGTTAAAGGGAGAGCTTCACGGCTTGAACTGAAGCCCCGGTAAACGGCGGCCGTAACTATAACGGTCCTAAGGTAGCGAAATTCCTTGTCGGGTAAGTTCCGACCCGCACGAAAGGCGTAACGACTTGGGCACTGTCTCGACAGGGGACTCGGCGAAATTGAAATACCTGTGAAGATGCAGGTTACCCGCGACAGGACAAAAAGACCCCGTGGAGCTTTACTGTAGCTTGCCATTGGACCCGGGGCTGTCATGCGTAGGATAGGTGGGACCCGGTGAACCGGCCCTTGCGGGGGTCGGGGAGGGGCTGGTGAAATACCACTCTTGGCAGTTTTTGGTTCTACCTCCAGGCCGTGATCCGGCTGGAGAACAGTGGCAGGTGGGCAGTTTGACTGGGGCGGTCGCCTCCTAAAGAGTAACGGAGGCGCCCAAAGGTTCCCTCAGGCTGGATGGAAATCAGCCGAAGAGTGTAAAGGCAGAAGGGAGCTTGACTGCGAGACGGACAGGTCGAGCAGGGACGAAAGTCGGGCTTAGTGAACCTACGGATCCGAGTGGAAGGGCCGTGGTTTAACGGATATAAGCTACCCCGGGGATAACAGGCTTATCCTGCCCAAGAGTTCACATCGACGGCAGGGTTTGGCACCTCGATGTCGGCTCGTCGCATCCTGGGGCTGGAGTCGGTCCCAAGGGTTGGGCTGTTCGCCCATTAAAGCGGCACGCGAGCTGGGTTCAGAACGTCGTGAGACAGTTCGGTCTCTATCCGTCGTGGGCGCAAGACGTTTGCGGGGAGCTGTCCCTAGTACGAGAGGACCGGGATGGACAGACCAATGGTGAGCGAGTTGTTCCGCCAGGGGCAAAAGCTCGGTAGCTATGTCTGGACGGGATAAGCGCTGAAAGCATCTAAGTGCGAAGCCCACCCCAAGATGAGACGTCTCACTCAGCAATGAGGTAAGACCCCAGCGAGACTAGCTGGTTGATAGGCGGCAGGTGGAAGGCGAGTAATCGTCGGAGCTGAGCCGTACTAATCGGTCGAGGCCTTCTTCTTCGTCCACCCCTCTCATGCACCGGTCGTCGTGATGTCTCTTCAGCGGTTCCAAGGTACCCCCTGAAACCGCACTGGTGGCCAAAGGCGCTGTGGACCCACCCGTTCCCGTCCCGAACACGGTCGTGAAACACTCCAGCACCTACAATACTGCCGGGTCTACCTCGGTGGGACGATCGGCCGCTGCCAGTGCGGTTTCCTTTTTTTACTTCTCCTAAAGCTGTATCCGAGAGTCCGCCTACTCCATCCGACGAGAATTATTTTATGTAAACGCGGCCTTCTGCCTCTCTTTACGGCAGGAAGGCTGTTTGGTATACTTTGAGTGCCTGAGCCCAGGGATTCTGTAATCTCCTGGGCCTGTGGCATATAAAGGACCACCCGATTGGCACGAGGCATCGCCCGTGGTCCGAAGGAGAAAGATGAATAACGACAATATGGGTGACATGCCTTCCAAATACATGGAGGGAGGCGTGCCGGCCCAGGCAGCAGAGACGCAATTCCCTTCGGAGGGTTCAGGCGCCGACGACGAGATGGCTGCTCTACTGCGCGACAATGACTACGCGTTCCGAAGTTTGCGCCGCGGCGAAACAGTAGAAGGAACGGTGGTACGCGTCGATCCCGATGAGATGCTCATCGACGTAGGCATGAAATCAGAGGGCGTGATTCCCGCGCGAGAATTCTTCTCCGAAGGAGAAGAAGGACCGACCTTGCAGGTTGGTGACAAGACTTTGGTGTATGTCATGCAGCCAGAAGGCCAGGAGGGCCACGCAATTCTTTCGTTGCGCAGGGCGCGCATGGAGCGCTCGTGGCGAGAAATCGAGGATCTATATCATCGCGGCGCCATTATTGAAGGACCGGTCGTGGACTTCAATAAGGGTGGTTTGATCGTGGATGTAAAGGGAGTGCGTGGCTTCGTGCCCGTGTCTCAGGTTCTCGATCTTCGAAACGTCACGCGGCAAGACGGCGAAAACGAGGAAGTTACGCAAACGCTGGCGGCAATGAACGGCCGACGTCTCCCGCTGAAGATCATCGAAATCAATCGCAGCCGTAATCGCCTCATCCTTTCGGAGCGCGCCGCAGTCCAAGAGCAGCGGACGCAGCGCAAGGATGAGTTGATGGACCAACTCGAGCCTGGCCAGGTTCGTCGCGGCGTGGTGAGTAACCTCACCAGTTTTGGGGCATTCATCGACCTTGGCGGCGCCGACGGCCTGGTGCATGTGTCGGAGATTTCGTACAACCGGGTCAATCACCCGAGCGAGGTTTTGAGGGTAGGGCAAGAAATCGACGTCATGGTCCTCAGCGTGGACCGTGACAGTAAGAAAATAGCGCTCAGCCTGAAAAAGGCCCTGCCAGATCCATGGACCAGCGTGGAAGAACGATATCACGTTGGACAAGTTGTCCCTGCGGTGATTACGAAGCTGGCCAAGTTCGGTGCCTTCGCGAAGGTCGAGGAAGGCCTGGAAGGTCTCATACATCTGAGCGAATTAACGGACATGCCGGTGCAGGACGCGGCTCAAGTAGTATCGGAAAACCAGCACGTCAATGTAAAGATCATCCACATCAACAATCAACGCCGACGACTGGGCCTGAGCGTTCGGCAAGCGGCCGAACCAGCCAACGTGAATGGCGGGCAGTCCTACGGCGAAATAGATAAATACACTCCTTACCCGGATGCGGAATACGACGTCTACAGCGCGTCGGAGTCATATGGGGAGGAAGCACCGACATCGTTCGCGTCGGCAATGGCAGAGGCACCGGGAGCCAAGTTTGAGGAAGAAAACCAGACGAGTGCTTCATTCGAGCCAAATGGAACTCAGGTGGCTGAGGAGCTGCACGATGAAGGCAGCGATCCCGAGTCAATTCCTGCCGAATCATCCCTTTTGCCTGGACGCGAAGGTACGGAAGTTGCTTCAAGTGCGTCACAGCGCTCTACAGGCGAGTAAGCATCCTGTAGGCGTGTCGCACGTAAATACAGCGCAGACATCGTGATCGGACAGTATTGACATGAGCATGAGCGGAAGTTTTGACCGTTTTACGGAGCGTGCCCGCAAAGTCCTGACATTGGCTCAGGAAGAGGCGCAACGTTTCAACCACAACTACATCGGCACCGAGCACCTCCTTCTGGGGCTTGTTCGCGAGGGTGAGGGAGTAGCGGCGAAAGTCCTCTCTAACCTCGGCATTGAGCTCACCAAGGTGAGAAGCGCAGTGGAATTCATCATCGGTCGCGGAGAGCGACAAGTGATGGGCGAAATTGGGCTTACGCCACGTGCCAAGAAAGTAATCGAATTAGCCGTGGACGAGGCTCGCCGACTGGGGCACCACTACATCGGCACCGAACACTTGCTACTTGGCCTCATTCGCGAGGGCGAGGGCATTGCGGCGGGAGTGCTGGAAAGTCTGGGCGTGAACCTGGAAAAGGTGAGGTCCGAGGTGATCAAGGTCCTTACCCAGACCGGAAACGCCCCGCAACATGGCGACCGACGTTCGAGCAAGACCCCGACGATCGATCAGCTGGGAATCGATATGACGTCACAGGCGCGAGCCGGTCAACTCGACCCTATCGTGGGTCGCGGCGACGAAATCGAACGGGTACTGCAAGTTCTTTCTCGCCGCCGGAAAAATAATCCCGCGTTGATCGGGGAGCCGGGCGTCGGCAAGACCGCAATTGTCGAGGGCCTGGCACAACGCATCGTAAGCGGAGAGGTTCCGGAGAACCTGCTAGGGAAGCGGCTTCTCACGCTCGATATCGGCTCACTAGTCGCAGGTACGAAATACCGCGGAGAGTTCGAAGAGCGATTGAAGAAAATCATCGAAGAGATTCGTACATCCGGTGATTGCGTCCTATTCATAGACGAGTTGCATACCATCGTGGGCGCCGGCGCGGCAGAGGGCGCAGTAGACGCCGCGAATATTTTGAAGCCCGCACTGTCACGTGGTGAGATCCAAACCATCGGCGCCACCACGCTGGACGAATACCGCAAATACATCGAACGAGACGCGGCGTTGGAACGTCGTTTCCAGCCAATCACGGTACGCGAATCTACCGTTGAGGAAACGATCGAGATTCTGGGCGGACTTCGTGAAAAATTTGAAGAGCACCATCGACTGAAAATTACGGACGGCGCACTCAAGAGCGCAGCCGAGATGGCGGAGCGGTACATTACCGATCGATTCATGCCCGACAAGGCGATTGACCTGATCGATGAGGCTTCGTCGCGCGTGCGCATGCGAAGAGCAGTCGCCCCGCAGAATCTCAAAGACGCGATGAAGGAACTGGAGAATATCCAGGACAAAAAGGATAGTGCGATTCAGCACCAAAAATATGAGCTGGCCGCGCAACTGCGAGATCAAGAGCAGAAATTGCGCGATCGCATCGGAGAGCTGGAGCACGGGTGGCACAACCAACAAAGCAGCGAACAGCTCGAAGTAAATGAAGAGGACGTGGCGCAGATCGTTGCCATGTGGACCGGAATCCCGGTGATGCGAATCGCGCAAGAAGAGTCGGCGCGACTGCTGGAAATGGAGGGAGCACTCCACAGCAGAGTTATCGGCCAGAATGAGGCGATCTCGACGATCTCAAGTGCGGTACGGCGCGCGCGTACAGGTTTAAAGGATCCACGACGACCAATCGGCAGCTTCATCTTTCTCGGGCCCACGGGCGTCGGCAAGACCGAACTGGCAAAGGCCCTGGCTGAATTCATGTTCGGCAGCGAGGAAGCACTGATCAAGATCGACATGTCGGAGTTTATGGAGCGTCATTCCGTAGCCCGACTGGTGGGAGCGCCTCCGGGCTACGTCGGCTACGAGGAGGGCGGTCAACTCACCGAGGCGGTGCGCCGCAAGTCGTATTCGGTCATCCTTCTCGATGAGATCGAGAAGGCGCATCCCGAGGTCTTCAACATCCTCCTGCAGATTCTCGAGGACGGACGGCTAACGGACGCCAAGGGGCGCGCCGTCGACTTCCGAAATACCATCATCATCATGACTTCAAACGTGGGCGCGAGCCTGCTCAACCAGGACGCTCAGCTCGGGTTCAAGATTAACCGCAGCACAAGCGACGACGAAAAACGCCAATCGCAGCAGCATGATGAAATGATCCGTAAGATCATGAACGAGCTCAAGAGCACGTTCAAACCCGAGTTCCTGAACCGAATTGATGCGACGATCGTCTTTAAGGCTCTGACTCAGGCGGAGGTGCATCAGATCTGCGACTTGATGATGGCCCGAGTGAAGGCGCAACTCGTGGAGCAGCAAATCGAGCTGGACGTCACGCCGGAAGCGAAGGATTTCCTGGTAGCGAAAGGGTTTGACCCGACGTACGGCGCGCGACCATTGCGCCGCACAATTCAAAACTTGATCGAGGATCCTCTCGCCGAGGGCATGCTTCTAGCAAAGTTCTATCCGGGCTCGCGGGTACTTGTGCAGGTGGTGGACGACCGCATTGAGCTACGGGCGGAAGAAACTCTGACTCCGGAACTGAGCGCGGCCGAAGCAGAAAGTTAATGCCCAAGGTACATACGAAGTACGTCTGCCAGCAATGTGGCGGACAGTATCCTAGTGAGTACGGCAAGTGTCCGGGTTGCGGCACCTGGAGCTCTCTAGTCGAAACGATCGATCGCCCCGCAACGAACCGAGTGGAATCGTTGCGGGGCGTTTCTCTTACAGCACCTCTTCGCCTGGGCGCTGTCGAAAACGTGTCGTATTCCCGGATGAAGTTGCCGCTTGAGGAGTTCAACCGGGCGCTGGGAGGCGGAATCGTACCCGGTTCGGTCGTGCTGCTGGGCGGTGAGCCAGGAATTGGAAAGTCGACTCTCTTGCTTCAAGTCAGCAATCTGGCAGCTTCCGTGGTGGGATCGGTTCTTTACGTCACGGGGGAGGAATCTCCCGAGCAGGTACGAGTCCGGGCCGACCGCATAGGCCGCGTCTCGGATGAGCTGTTCATCCTGGCGGAGACGGACGTCGACAGCATCACGGAACACGCGTTGCGAATGCGGCCAGCTCTGTTAGTCGTCGATTCCATCCAAACGATGCAGAGTACCGACCTCGACTCCGCTGCAGGTAGCGTGGGTCAGGTACGCGAATCGACGGCACGCCTTACACGTATGGCGAAAAGCAACGGTATCGCTACATTTCTGGTAGGTCACGTCACCAAGGAAGGCAGCATTGCAGGGCCAAAAGTGTTGGAACACATGGTTGACACGGTCCTTTACCTCGAGGGGGATCAGTTCCACGCGTACCGGCTGCTGAGGGTGGTCAAGAACCGTTTTGGGGCCACCAACGAAGTCGGCGTATTCGATATGCGGGAAGAGGGGCTGATTGAAGTGGAGAACCCCTCTGCAGCGTTCCTTTCGGAACGCGACATGGGAGCTTCAGGATCAGCGGTGGCTGTGACGCTGGAAGGATCGCGTCCTTTGCTGGTGGAGCTGCAAGCACTCGTGACCCCTACCCACTTTGGACTACCGCGACGCACAACTACGGGCATCGACCTGAACCGCCTGACGTTACTGACGGCGGTGCTTTCCAAGCGCGCCGGCCTTTCGCTTGGCTCCCAGGATGTTTATGTCAACGTGGTCGGCGGAATGCGTCTCACCGAGCCGGCATCCGATCTACCCGCCTGTCTGGCCATCGCCTCGAGTTTAAGAGATGAACCGATGTCGAACGTCGCTGCAGTCGGTGAAATTGGGCTCGGCGGCGAAGTGCGGTCGGTGAGCCGGATACGCCAGCGTGTCGCGGAAGCGCGTAAATTGGGCTTCAGCCGCTGCATCGTCCCCGCTCGGAACGTTCGAGATCTCGAAGGCATGCGCGACCATGAAATCGTGGGCGTGTCACATCTTTATGATGCGCTTGATGTCGTGGGCTGCCTACCGAAGTAGCCGGTTGTCCCGGATCTCTAGACAGGCAGCTTTCGAGCCGCCAATCGGGGCATGTACAGGGAGCAGTAGTTGTGCCGTGTGCACGCGCGGCGTGCCGTTCCCTTTACCCGACGGCGGATAGGATACGTTAAGACACGTTGACGCCCTACATCACCGACGATTGGCGAGAGCCGGGAACGACTCGCAGGGAGAACTCACACAGCGCATGGATCACCACAGTGGCGAGCACGGTCAACTCGACCCTTCACACGGCACCCGACCCGATGCCGCCATTCCTGGATTGGGGCTGATCGTCGTGGCGGCCGGCTCGAGCTCCCGGATGGGTGGAGTGGACAAAATATGGGCAGCATTGGGAGCTACAAACGTACTTATGCACTCGGTCGCTGAGTTAGCGCCGTGCGCGGAGCAAACGGTTGTGGTGGTAGGGCGCAACAGTCAAAGTCGCGCACGTGAGGAACTGAGCATGTTTGCCGGCAACATTCGGGTGGTTGAAGGAGGTCAGAGGAGGCAGGATTCAGTGCTCTCCGGGCTTGACGCGCTTTCCGGCGTGCACATGGTGGCCGTGCATGACGGCGCACGGCCCTTTGCGACGCAAATGCTACTCAACCGGGGAGTCGCGGCGTTACACCAGTACGACGGCGTGGTTCCCGGGACGACAGTGACTGACACGGTCAAACAGGTGGATCATTCAGGCCGGGTCGTTCACACAGTCGACAGGTCCGTGCTTCGAATGGTGCAAACTCCGCAGGTCTTCTACAAGGACGTCTTGTTGAGATGCCACCGATCCACGGACCTCGTCAATACCGGTGTAACCGATGACGCGGCGTTACTCGAAGCATGCAATTATCGCGTCGGCGTGTATCCCGGCGAAATCGGAAACTTTAAAATTACCACCGCACTTGATCTGGAACTGGCGCGCCTACTGGTACGCCTCGACACCGACACCTAGTGCGCGTTGGGTTGGGCTTCGATATTCATCGACTCACGCGGGGGCGACCGCTCGTATTGGGCGGCGTACAGATCGAGTCGGAGTATGGCCTGGAGGGCCATTCCGACGCCGATGTTTTACTGCACGCGTTGATGGATGCGCTGCTGGGGGCAGCAGCGCTCGGCGACATCGGCCGCCACTTTCCGACGGACGATGCGGCGTACCTAGGCGCCTCTAGCGTGGATCTCCTGGCGCGAGTTGCCCAACTGCTAAGAGAATCCAAATTCCGAATCGTGAATGTGGATGCGACGTTGGTTGCTGAGCGTCCCCGGATTTCCCCTCACATCGGCGCGATGACAGGTATCATCGCGGGAACGCTTGACGTGCCGCAAAATGCAGTGAGTATCAAGGCAACGACGAACGAAGGACTTGGGCCGGAGGGACGATTCGAAGGAATGAGCGCGCACGCGATCGCATTGTTGGAAGAGACGCCGTGAAGGAGGATGACTTCTGGATATGGGGTAGACATCCAGTGCTGGAGGCTCTGCGCGCGCATAGGGTCACGTCGCTGATCCACGCGCCCGGTGTATCGGCGTCGCCCACGGTCCAGGAAATACTTACTCTGGCGAAAGCACAGCGCATTTCAACGCGTGCCGCCTCGGCAGGAGAAATTGAGGGTCTGGCCGAGGGCGGAAATGGACAGGGAGTGGCAGCGCGGATCGAAATTCCGCGGGTACGGAGCGTGGCTGACCTACTTCGCCGGCCGGCCGATCGTTCGACGCCGCCGTTTCTTTTGATCCTGGATCAGGTACAGGACCCACACAATTATGGCGCCCTCTTGCGTACCGCGGAGTGCGCCGGCGTACAAGGCGTGATCGTTCCCGATAGGAGGAGCGCTCCGTTGTCGGGTACGGTCGCGAAGTCGTCTGCCGGCGCCCTTAGCCACTTACCGATTGCCGAGGTCTCCAATCTGGTGCGATCCATTGAAGAACTGAAACGGGCGAACGTCTGGATAGTCGGGCTGGAAGCCGACGCTGGTTCTTCCCTGTACGATGCGGATCTCACAGTACCGTTGGCTCTGGTGGTCGGTGGGGAGGGCTCCGGACTGCGGCGGCTGACACGAGAGCACTGTGATTTCAGGATTTCATTGCCGATGATGGGTTCGATCGACAGTCTCAATGCGAGCGTGGCCGGTTCGATCGCGATGTACGAAGTCGTACGCCAGCGCACGACGCAAGCACGAGCGAAATGACGCCCGCGAGATTGGAGCTTTGTCTTCCGGTACAATACTGGCTGTGTGCCGACGTAGCTCAAGGGTAGAGCGCCTGTCTTGTAAACAGGGGGTTACCGGTTCAAGTCCGGTCGTCGGCTCCATTCCCCGCCTAATGCAAGGCAGGAGTCACGCATGGAAAAGTCAATAAGAGTCATGCTCGTTGACGACCACGTGTTTTGGCGCCGCGGTGTCCAGCAGATCGTTGACGCGGAACCGGACATGTCGGTAGTGGCCGAGGCGAGTGACGGGCAGGAAGCGGTCGCGCGAGCTGTCAAGGCGGCACCCGACGTAATTCTCATGGACGTCAACATGCCGAGAGTGAGCGGCGTGGAGGCCACCCGAAATATCGTGGCGGAGCTTCCCGACGTGCGCATCGTCATGCTCACCGTATCGGATACCGATGAGAATCTGTTTGAGTCGATCAAAGCGGGTGCAATCGGGTTCCTGACCAAAGACGTCTCGCCCGAGGACGTAACGTCGGCGATTCGAGAGACCATGGAAGGAGAATCGTCGCTCTCTCCCTTCGTGGCGGCACGAATGGTCAAGTACATTCAACACGGTGGAATAGAGCAATCTCGAAAGCTTCCAGCGAATTTAACCGAACGCGAGGACGAAATCCTGCGACTCATCGCTCGTGGAGCACGCGACCGAGAAATAGCCGAGCAACTGTACATTTCGGAGTCGACGGTCAAGAAGCACGTGCAGAATGTGCTGCGAAAGCTGCATGCCCGAAACCGCGTGGAGGCAGTGAGCTACCTCGATCCCGGAGACCGCTAAGCGCTGCGAGGGCCAGAGGCCACGGGTTTCTGGTACCCGGTGGTTAGTACGCGCGCGTATCGAGGGTGCTGCCGGCGGATAGGGCGCTAACGGAGTTAGACGGCCGCACAACCGCGAATACCCAGGTTCGGCCCTCGCTTCTTGTACCCAGGGTCAAAGTTGCGCGATACGAGTAGACACCGAAAGACAGGGAAAGCGGCACGGTATAGGTGGTGTAGCGCGCATATTGCCCGGGTTTGGATTCGGTCCCGGGTGGGAACGTCACATCAAAGATGACGTGTCCGGTGGCGTCCTTAATCTGGTAGCGCGTCACACGCCGGACTGGCTTGGGCATCGACTTAATGGTGTAATACACGACAAGCGAGGTCTTCTCGCCGGGCGTCACTTGATCCATGCCCTGCCGCTTGCTTTCGAGCTTCGGCTTCGTAATTCGGGCCGCATCCACGTTGAAGTGCAATACCGCGACCGGGGTACGAGTGGGCGTGGCGGTGGGCAGGAGCGTCGAAGTGGCAGTTGGGACGGGCGTGGGAGTGCTACTGGGTACAGGCGTGTTGGTTGGAGTAACAGCGGGGGTTACGGAGCCGATCGCGGTCGAGGTGGGCAGGGCGATGCCGGACACCGGGATGGTCAACGACGGCACCGGCAAGGGAGTGGCCGGCGTGGGGCTTGGGGTGGCATAGAGAACCTGACCCAGTGGCACGTTTCCGGTGGACAAGCTGGGCTGGGTATTCACGCTCGAGGAAAAGGTCGCCTGAATCGAAAGGGTGCCGAACGCGGTTGGTATGACGCAAAACGGGTCACCGAAGGTCGCCGATGCAAGCGGTGGACTGACTCGTGGATCGACAAAGTATGAATGTATACCGTACTCTTCGCAATTCTCGATGAAGCTGATGTCGGTTGGGACATACTGCGGGAACTTAAGACCGCTGGTGGGAGTGGGAGTCTCAGTGCAGCTGGCATTCCCGCTAACATCCGTGATGCCTGTATCGCAGAAGACTGTGCCGGTCGGGTAGTAGATCGTCCCATACATCGTGTGGCCGGAGGCGCCGGAGCCACTCAAGAGCAGGTTACCCTGCAAGATCACGTCCTGTCCGGGTATAGGGGGCGCAACAATGCTGGCCGCAATCGCGACGCTTTCGCTTCCGGCCAGGCCCACCGGGCTACCCGCCAGGCCGACCGAGCTCACCGTTGTTTGAATTGGAGCGGACCCGCCCAAGCTCTCGGTGCAGGCGGCAGGTTGCTGATAAGGAGCCGGCGTCGGTATAGGCGTGGGACTGGGAATTGGCGTGCCGGGACCGGGTGTAGGAGATGGGAGAGGCGTAATAGTCGGGGTGGGCGAAACCGAAGGCGTGGGAGTGGGGGTGGTGAGCAGTGCTTCCGCTCGTGACACTGGAATACATACCGGGTTAAAGCTGCCATTGGTCGAGGCGAGATTCAGCTGGATTCCCGGGACACCAACGTCAATGACCGAAAGTGTGTCGCCCGCACATTGATACACGGGATTGATAAGCGTGACAGGGTCGGGCAGGAACCCGGCTGGGATCGCGCTAGCGCCGTCGGGTGGCTCTGTTCCGTTGTTGCAGTTGACCCCAGACTTGAGGATTACTGTGCCGATCGCCTTGAGCTTGAAAAAACACGGCGTCACGAAATTAGCGTTTGTCACACTCGCGATGAGGGTACCGGTGCACGTACCGATCGGGAGAATTTTTATGCTGGTTGCTTCGATGTATTTCTTTTCCGCGCGCACTGAGAACTGACAGGCAGTCGCAACAATGGCGCTGGCGCCGTCAGACGCCTGTAACGGCACGGAATTGACGAGAGTCGTACCGGCCGGACAGGTGCCATCTGCAGTGGTGCCAATATAGCCATTGACCTGGATGTAATAGACGTGCGGCGCGCTCGAATTGATAGCCAGGACAACCTGATTTGAGGCCGCTGCGCTTGTCGAGGTAGGGGCAACGCAATAGGCTACGCTGCCGCTAAAGTTGTCGACTGCGGTCGAGTTGGTGGGACACGTTCCGCTGGCGGACGGGGGGGCGGTGCAGAGGGTGTCGGTGAGCGTGAAACCAGAAGGACAGGGTTGCAACTGGCAGTTTCCTCCGCCCGGGCCGGCGGCGCCTACCGCGCAGATGGGGTTTTGGTCACCAGAGCAGTTGATCGTGGCTGAGGTAATCGGGACCCGGACATTAGCACAGGTGGCAGCGTCAAAGGTGGAAGCGTTGCCGGTCGTAGAATCCTCCACGGACGCCGTCACGTTGTAGCATCCGGCCGGTAAAGCCGGCTGAGTGCCCGTGGAGAAGGTCAGCGATTGGGCACTGTTTTCACAAGTAAAGGTCACCGTATGTTGCACACCCAGCGGATTGAAGGCTTCCGCCGGCGAGATGTCGACATAGCACCCAAGCCCAGCGCCTTCCGTGCCTCCCGTGTTGGTGTCCGACACACAGGCACTGGCTTCGCCTGGCTGATCTCCAACCTGCAATCGATGAAAACTCGATGCGGGAATATGACCGTGGTATACCTGGGCGACCTGCGCCACAGTCGTGCCGGCGGCCACAGCCTGTAACAGAGACGGCAGGAAGGCGCTGGCAATCAGCGCCGTAATCAGCGCCATCACAACGGCGCCCCGTAAGGGCCATGACGGTTTAGTGTGCCGCAGGGGACTACTCCAGGGTCGGAGATTCGGTTGTGCGCGGGTAGGGGATGCCGTTCAGCTTACACGCAAAGTGAAGATACCGCAAGTACAGCATGAACGTGTATTTAGGTAAAGTTAACGCTGGCTTCATGTTGTTCGCCCCTACAGGTTTTGCGAAAGACCGCTCAATCCGCCGGTTTTCGCATGGAGAAGTCGGCCGCAAACACCTTCCGTCCCGGGGTACCGGGTCTGCGCCAAGGCGGCGATGGAGCCAGCCTAGATTAACGCCCGATAGTAATACGGGCAAGGCCACGTACCGCGGTACCACTCGATGGAGACGGCGCGCTTTCCCGGTCCCAGTGCGTACGCCGAGAACCACTCTGCGATCAAGTCCGGTGAGAACCCGACGCTGGTATACTCATCCTTGTACTTGCAATCGGAAAAGGTGCTGCTTTTGTTGCATGCCGCGAGAATCGCGTGTCTGATGCTGGCCATCATACTGTTCGCGCCGACGGCCTGGGCGGACAGCGTGGCCCCGGACGCACCGACGGTGACCCCGGTCGCGGTCGAGCCAACCTCGCCCGCCATGACGGAGCCGACGGTCGCGGCGACCGCACCCCCGGAAATCGATAGCTCGCCAATCGACGTTGCGCCTGAGCACGCGCAGCCGACGGCCGTGGTGTCTGAGCCCAATGTGCCACCAACAGTGGCGCCAGGCGTCTACTCGAAACCCGAGTCCGGACCACAAGTTCCGGGGGTGACGCTGAACCCGCGCGTGCCGGTGCAGCCGGCGCCAACGCAGGCGACGGTTTCCAGCGCCCCGCCGGCCGCGATAGACGTTCCTCCGCAGGTTGTGAACCCTTCGCCGCCACCAGACGACAGCAGCATCACGCAGCCATACTCGTCGGTTTCGGCGGCATCGCCGTCCGAGCTGACCTGCCGGGGCAAGAGTCACCCGAGCTCACTTCCGTTCCTTGTAGCACCCTTTTCGGGATGGACTGAGGTCGTATCATTTCTCGATCACGACAGCCCGGACTACTCAGTAGACGGCAAAATCGTTATTGCGAACGGAATTACGGCAACGGCGGGTGACGGACAGGAGTCCGACGAATTTCCGGCGTACTGGGCTCCGTCGTTGCGCCAGTTCGTGAACTATGACGGCCACAACGGATACGACTTTGGTCTGGTGTATCAGCCGGTGTTAGCCGCTGCCGCCGGCACGATACGATTCGCAGGTTGGAATTCGAGCGACCCGTACGCGGGATACGGGCAAATGGTCTTGATTCAGCATGAGGACGGGTATGTAACCCTCTACGGACACCTCAGCCGGATCGAGGTCAAGCAGGGCCAGAAAGTCGAGGCCGGCGAGGAAATCGGTATAAGCGGTACCACGGGAAACTCATCCGGACCGCATCTTCACTTTTCAGTGTTTCATGATTGCAACGTCGTCGACCCATACGGGTGGACGGGCCAGGGCACCGATCCGCTGCAGACGTTTGATGCCGAGCACGAAACGTACCTGTGGCTTCCGGGCCACGACCCGCTGCTGGTGAATCCGCCGAGAGGCTGGCCCACGTTCCCGCTCGGGCTGAAGCTCCCCTCGGACCTGGCCACGCACGTCGGATCTCATTCGCGCAGCGCAGCTGTACCCCCAGTCGACCGCCTGCTTTTGCTCGATCTTCCGGAATCGCACAGCGTTGGAGCCTCGACGCCGGCCGTCGCGCTGGCCCGAACGGAGGCGTCCATAACTCGCGAGGCAGAGGCGATCGCGCCGTCGCTCGACGAGCTACGATCGCAGGGCTTGATTCAGCGCTTCGAGGTCATTCCGGCCGCGGCAGCGGTATGGTTGCGAGGAACGGCGACCGCATCGCAACTGCTGAATCTGCCGGGAGTGGCCTCACTGGCCGGAGTACGACCCCGTGATCTGAGCGCGGCGCAGGACGAGCTTTCACATGCAGTGCTCATACAGATCGCCCACCAGGTAGCTCCGTCGCTGTGGCCGGTTGGATTTCGATCGGCGCTGCACGCCTGGCGTCCTGAAGTGACTCTGGTCGACAATCACGCACTGGTGACCGGCATGGTGCTACCCGGGCAGTCGGTGGCACTGACCCTCTCTCGTGGAGGCGACATCGTGGGAGTCGCAGAGGCGACGTCCGACTCGGACAGCGGAGGTTTTGTCGCGATGCTGCACGATGTCGCAGGGAATCCGGTCCGCACGCAACCGGGTGATTTACTTACTTTGAGGAGCACGGGGAAGACGGCAAGCATGCGTGTGCTGCAATTCGAGCTAAAGGCGCGATCGAGCGAGGTAGAGGGAATGACGGAAGCCGGCGCATCGATTCCCGTGACGATGACGCGGGTGGGAGCGGCAGCAAACGACACAACCGTTACGGTATCGTCAGCGAAGGGTCGCTTTCGACTAGCGGGTCGAACCGGCGCCCAAAAGTCCTTTCTTCCGGTGGGCGAACTTGTGGTTGCCACCATTTCGGATGCCGCCGGCGACCAGGAAGCGGCGAGTGCCTTCGTTCCCGGCGTGCATCTGACAATCGGGAGCCCGCTCGTGAGTGGTTGGACGGTCGGAAACGCGCCGCGTGTGACTCTGATCCGAGCGGGCAAAATTCTGGTATCACGGCGAATTCGGCCTGCCCCGGATGGGACATTTCAAATTGCTTTGCGTAGCCGCGGCAAGTCGATTCCCTTGAGTGGTGGAGACGTGGTGCGAGTTGGCTCGATCTGGCACCCGCGCACGGTCAACGTTCCCCGGGTGCGTCTCGAGCTGGATCCGGGGAGCCCGAATATCGAGGCGTACGCACCGGCCGGCGAGTCTATGTCGCTTACCCTCAACAGGAAAATCGGCGCGACGGTGGTGGGCCGTCTGCGCAGCGACTCGCATGGTGTTGCTCATTTCAGCCTGCCGGACGCACCGGTCACGTTGGGGGATGAGGGGCAACTTACGATTGTGACTCCATCCGGCGATGAAGTGATTGCACTCGGACAGACGCGGGGAATTCTGGTCCGCGAGGGATCCTCGGAGGTGAGCGGTACCGTACACCCGGGCGCCGTAATAAGCATGCACGTACTGGACCGTGGCGGAGTCGAACTGGGAAGAACGGTTGCGACGGCCGATTCCTCGACAGGCAAGTTTGCGTCGGCGTTTCACGACCTGACCGGAAAACCACTCGAAGTGCTTCCCGGCATGCAACTGATCATTCACGACGGTTCACTCCAGAGCTCGACCAGTATTCCGCCACTGCAGTTGAGCATGAAGGGCACGACGTTAACGAGCGAGGCCAACACGACTTCCCGCAAAACCGCGACGTGGAGCACGATCGACGCGAGCGGGCAGGTATCGACGCGGGCGCTACGGGCGAACCACCGTGGCGTAATTCGAGATCAGTACGATGTCTCGGGTCTGGCGACTCGTATCCGAGGTGTAACACTTTCGATACCGGCGGGTGCCGGGATAACCGTAGAGCGGACGCTAGATCTGACGCTCAAGCATCCAGCACTTCCGCACCCGACGGCGGGAAAGACCACGGAGAGATGCTCGGGCAAAGTCTCCGGACCCGGATCCAAACGCGAAAAAGGCACGGCGTGCGCGGATGTGGGAGAGTAGCGTGCCATACCGCGTTTACAACAGCACGCGCCAGGAAGTTCTGGCAGAGAACAGCAACAAGGCCGCGACGCCCGTAAAGCGAGGAGTCGGGCTGATGTTTCGGCACGGGATTCCGCCGGGCGGGGGGTTGATCATACAGCCGTGCAATTCTGTCGTCTCGTTTTTCATGCGGTTCAAGATAGATGTCGTGTTCCTGAATGTCGATTTGCGGGTCGTGCATATGATTCACGCGATGCCACTGTGGCGTACCAGCAAGATCGTGCGGGGCTCCAAGATGGTGGTAGAGCTGCCCGAGGGAACGCTGGCCCGAACGCACACGGACCTGGGTGACACGGTAGCCATCGATCAGATTTAGCAGCGCATCGTCGTTCCGACTTCATCAAGTTCCGGAGCTTGGGTGCGCGACACACCACACTGGAACCATATAAAAAGAAGTCGCAGACCGAACGCTTCAAGGCGGATTCTCGATGAAGAGAGCGAAGCCGGCATCTGACCAATCGGCGTCGCCGACACCGGCTCCGGTTCGCCGGATGCGTATCCCATCCATCAGAACGCTGGCGACGCAGCGGCCGCAATACTTTGTGCTCGCCCCACTCTTGCTCTTGCTGGTGTTATGGATCTACGCTTTCGTGGCCGAAGGCGCCTTTAAGGATGGTCCCGGTGGAAAGGCGTTTGGCGGCGACTACGCGATGTTCGTGACAGCAGCCAAAATCTTGCAGAACGGGGGCGACCCGTACAATCCGGCCGTCCTGCTCAAGGCGGAAACCGCTCTCATGAAGCAGCTGCACCTCCCTCAGATCAAGACGTCGGAACGGGCGCAGGTCCGGGTTGGGAACCCACCATTGCTCTATTGGGCGATGCGGCCGTTGGTGGGGACTGATTTCAGGCCGTCGGCGCTCGCTTCGCTCATCGGGCTCTACGTCCTCTCGGCAGTGGGCTTTGTCGCGTTGCTCGCGTATTTCGGCTGGTCGACGTGGTTCGGCCCACTCGTCATTTTCCTGGTGATGCCGCAGACGATTCTGGGGGCGTTCTACGGGAATGTAATCGGTATCGTGTTCGCGGCGGTAGGAATCTCGCTGTTGTTGAGCCGGCGATACCCGGCCGCGGCGGGAGCGGTGATGGTTGTCGCGTGGCTAAAACCGCCGATCGCGCTTCCGATCGTCCTTCTGCTGGCGTTATTCCACGTTCCGCGTCGAGTCTCTTTTCTCGCCGGATTTGCAGGGGCATCGATCGCCTTTTTATTAGTCACGGTGGCCGCGACCGGCTGGGGAGCGGTGGGACTCTGGATTCATGGGCTGGTGCGGTACTCAAATGACATGTCGATTCAGCCGGATTTGATCTCACTGGCAGGTTTGTACTCGCGATGGATGCCGACCGGTCCACGGCTGGGGCTGGAGGCGGTGAGCCTGGCCGCGGCGCTGGGTGGTACAGCCTGGGTGTGGCGGCGTGAAAAGGCGGCTCCTGCGCCGTGGCCGGCGGTTGCCCCACTCTGGGTACTGTGGATGCTGGCGACCCCGTACGGGCATTTTTTCGATGAGATCCTATTGACGGTGCCGATGCTCGCGTTCCTCGGGAAAAATGGCGGACGCGTCGTCTATCGGCTTCCCGGAACGGCGCTATATCTCTGCTTTTTCTCGCTGGTGGTGATCTCCGCAACGCCGTTCAGAGTCTATCTGCTGTCTTTTCCGCTCATTGCGATCGCCTGGTTGATGGTAAGATCGCGCCGAGACGCGCGATTTTCGCTGGCCTGAGAGGTAGCCGGAGGCTCCGAGTGGCGTTCAACGCGAGGCGGGCCGTGCTGGCGACACTGCTTCTCATGCTGACCGGCTGGGTTTGCTTGTTCGCTCTGTCGAACTCGCTGCGCCGAGGTCCGAGTCCTGACCACCTGGGCGGCGACTATGCACTGCTTATCAGTGGCGCGCGCGTGCTCGAGGACGGCCGGAATCCGTACGACCAGCACGTGCTGTATCGTGCCGAGCGTCAGGTGATGATCGCGGCCGGGATTGTCCCGCCCAAGTACGATCCGTTCATGCGAGTGGGCACCCCGCCGTTGATGCTCTGGGCCATGCGTCCCCTGGCCCACTATTCCTTTGCCGACAGCGCGGTTCCGTGGTGCCTGGCGATGTACGTGATGTTGGCGGCGTCATGCGTGAGCGTGCTGGCCGCACTCGGGTGGCGGCGGCGCGTGTTGCCGTTGCTGGCCTTCCTGGCCTTTCCCCAGACCATCTATGCTGCCTACTACGGCAATGTTGACGGTCTTGTCGCCCTGTCGCTGGGGGGTGCGGCGCTACTGGCCAGACGCAGACCCTTCGCAGCCGGGTGCATTCTCACGCTCGCTCTGCTGAAGCCACAGGTGGCTCTGCCGGGTGCTCTGCTGATCATCCTGTTTCTGTCGTCGAGCCGGAGGCGATCGATAGAGGGGTTTGCCCTGGGCTGCGCGGTGGCGCTGCTGGCAACTCTGCTGCTCTGTGGCGCGGACTCGGTCGGATGGTGGCTCAGTGCGCTCACCGGGTATTCGGAGCGGCTGGAGGTGCAGCCGGACATCGCGGCTCTGAGCGGTCTGTACGTGTACTCGGCGAGCGACACCGTACGGGTGGTGCTCGAGGGTGCGTCACTGGCTGGAATTCTGGCGGTGACACTCGCCTGGTGGCGCCGCCTGGATGCGGCGAATCCGGTCGAGCCGATTACTCTGGCGTGGCTCTGGATTGCCTGGTTTCTCGCCACTCCGTTCGCGCATTTCCACGACGAAGTGGTGCTACTCCTACCAATCCTGGGGATGCTCGGGCGAGACGCGAGGTGGGCCGGAGAGCTGCCGGCCGCGATTGCTCTCGCGACGCTGCTGTTGTCGATTCTGATTTTCCCGACGGCACGAGCACACACCGACTACCAGTCGCTGACGCTGGTGGTGGTGGTGGTGTGCGCGATCGTTCTGCAGTGGCGGCATGGAGACGAAGACCTATCACGTCATCGAGATCGGACCTCGAGCAGGCAAAGGAGCCGGCCTGCCGTTGGTTAGTACTCCTTCCTCACTAGATCGTGGTCGTTCGACCCATACATAGAACGCGTGTCACCTACTATGCTGTGTAGCAGGACGTATTCCGATGAGCGGGTGTAACGATCTCATCGGGATTTCGTGGGGTATGTCCAAAAGCATGTGGTGAGGAGCCCGGCAGCCTTACGGGAGAGCGGCAGCGAGAGACATGGTGCAAACAGAGGCGGCAGACGTTACCCCGACGCCCGATGAAGCCGATGTAGCGATCAATCGCATCTCAATTCCGTTTTTTCGAATACAGGAACGCCGACTGCTGCTGGCGTTCGTCGATGCTCTGCTGGTGGCAGGGTGGCTAGGCGCGGCGCACCGGTTGTGGCTACTGCACCCGCACGCGGCGGACCCGCATCTGGTGCATACGCCGTGGGACTGGATCAGTGCCGGAACGTGTGTGTGGTTGCTGGTCTCGTGGCTGGCGGGATCGTACGATCTGGACGCGGCCGATCGTTTCTGGCCGGCGGCCCGTCTGACGGTGAGTGTCGGGATCATTGTCGCGCTGACGGCTTTCGTGGCGTATTCATTCTTCCTCAAGACGTATCCACGGCCGGCTTTGCTGATCGCACTTACCGCCGCGCCGGTATCCGTTCTGGCATGGCGTGCCGCCTACGCGTCACTGTTACGCCGGCCCGCGAACGCGATGCGACTGCTAGTGGTGGGTAACGAGTCGCTGTGTGACACGCTGTCGGATGCGGCGCGTTCGCATCAGTCGTACTACCGCGTGATGGGTTTCGTGTCGGAGCGGCCCACGACCGGCCCGAGCTACCTGGGTACAGTGGATGAACTCGAAGGACTCACGGAGCGATATCGGATCCACCGTATCGTGGTAGCTCCGCGCCAGTCGTTGCCGTACGACCTGGTGTCCACGCTCAGCAGCTCGATCGAGCATGGCCTGGAGGTCGTGGACTTCAGCACGGCATACGAACAGATTGCAGGCAAGGTGGCTGTGGAGCACGCCGGGGATTACTGGCTGGCGGCAATGCCGACGTGCCCTTCTACCTCCTCGCTGGAGGAACTGGCGATGCGGCTGCTGGATGTGGCGGGCGCCGCGCTGGGCCTCGTCATCACGGCGATCTTCGCGCCATTGATCGCGGCGGCGATCGTGGTGGAGTCGGGGAGGCCGGTTCTGTACACACAGGAGCGCCTGGGGCGGGGCGGGGTGCCATTCACGATATTCAAGTTTCGCTCGATGAAATCGGACGCGGAGTCTACCGGCGCACGTTGGGCAGTAAAGCGCGACCTGCGAACGACCCGCGTGGGCCGATTTTTGCGCCGCACGCATCTGGATGAGCTGCCGCAGTTCTTCAATGTGATTCGTGGAGAGATGAGCCTGGTGGGGCCACGTCCGGAGAGACCGGCGTTCACGGCCGAGCTGGCGAAGACAATTCCGTTTTACCGGCTGCGACTGGCGGTGCGACCGGGTTTGACAGGACTGAAGCAGATCAAGTTTGGATACGCGGCCACGGCCGAGGAGCACCTCGAGGTGCTACGGCACGACCTTTACTACATCAAACGACGCTCGCTCGCATTGAATCTTCTTATCCTGGCGCGTACGGTGGCATCGGTACTTGGCATGGACGGCAGGTAGGCGCACACGTTTCAGGCCGCGGAGCGAGGGCCGGTTACTCGGACGTCGCCGCGACTCCGACCACGGATGCTGGGGTCCGCTGCCGGCGATACCACTCGATCGTGGACCGAAGTCCCTGTTCGAAGGTGGTGCGCGAGGTGAATCCGAAGCGTTCGGTGGCCCGTGAGGTGTCCAACTTCCGCCGTGGCTGCCCGTTTGGTTTGGTGGTGTCCCAGACGATCTCGCCGTGGAAGCCGGTCACATCCGCGATGGTATGGACGAGGTCACGGATGCTGATCTCGAAGGCGCTGCCAATGTTGACTGGGTCACTGCCGTCGTAGCGCTCGGCGGCCAGGGCTACAGCCTCGGCGGCATCCTCGACGTAGAGAAACTCCCGCGTGGCGCTGCCGTCGCCCCAGACCTCGATGGTGCGCCGGCCGGCGAGGCGGGCGTCCTCGCACTTCTTGATGAGGGCCGGTATGACATGCGAGGTGCCGGGATCGAAGTTGTCGCCCGGGCCATACAAGTTGACCGGCAGCAGGAAGATCGAATTAAAGCCGTACTGCTCGCGGTAGGCCTGGGACTGTACCAGGAGCATTTTCTTGGCGAGCCCGTACGGGGCGTTGGTCTCTTCCGGATAGCCGTTCCAGAGGTCGTCTTCGTGAAAAGGCACAGGCGTGTATTTGGGGTACGCGCACACTGTGCCGATGGCGACAAATTTCGAAACGCCAGCTTTCCACGCCTCGTGAATGAGCTGCACGCCCATGATGAGGTTGTCGTAGAAGAAGTCGGCGGGATGTTCTCGGTTCGCGCCGATGCCTCCGACCCGGGCGGCGAGGTGAATGACGACGTCGGGAGCGGTGTCGGCAAGCGCGCGTCGGATGGCGGAGAGATCGGTTAGATCGTAGTCGCGGGAGCGAGGGGCCGCGATCTGCACGGCGCCACGCGCGGAGAGTGTATCGACCACGGCTGAACCAAGGAAGCCGCCTCCTCCCGTTACGAGTACGCGCTTGTTTCGCCAGTACTCGCTCGAATTAGGCCAGTTTTCCATGTACGCGAATTCCCCTTGTATATGTGCGGATCGGAGTGCCTTTCCCGCGGAATCTTCAGCATGCGGTATGCAATTGATGTGCCGCTTTAGACGCACCGGACGAACGGCGGCCGGGAGTTCGGTGTCGTTCGTTTTCCTCGTGCGACGGTGTACGACATTACGGATTATACGGGTATTGACGGGAGCGTCCGGCCGCGAATGGGTCCAGATCGGCTTCCTGCGGCACGGAAATTGGGTTTCACGTTACGCTGCTTTCGGCCACGGCACAGGGCACATTGGGTTCGTTCCGTGACACCTGGGCCGTGGGAGACTCCGAGGTAACGGAGCGAGCCGAGGCGGAGCGTTCCTGTAATCGATGTAACTCGGCAATGAGCCGCGAAGTGCTGGCTTCGAGGACGCGCTGGTAGCGCATGAGCTTGTCGGCGATATGCTCGGATGGCAGAAAGACCGGAAGAGCTTCCTCGGGGGTGGCACGCCGCAGGGCGATCTGGACCATGGCTCGGTTCAAATCGTCGCCGGTTTTGGTTTCAACTACCCCGGCAAGTTCGGCGCGATACACGCGCCGCAACCGCCACTGCTGGACGGCAATACTTTCCACCAGAAGCTCTTGCATGACTCCCTCCGGTCCGAGGTCGTGGCGGAGGGCGGCCAGAAGTGCTTCGAAGTGTTCCACGCTTTCAGCCGACTTGCCGACGGGTATAACAAAGTCACGTGCGTTCATGCCGTGCTTGAAGGCGTTACGTCGAGACGACGCCTTGCCGGCGGGAGTACGGGGGCCGGTGCTGTGTTGAGCGTTGCGGCGGTTGGCATCGATTTGTTTCTGGGAGGTCATGGGCAGCGCTCCTCGGGTGAAGTGGTAATTTCAGCGTAAGACGGGAATCGAGAAGCGCAATGGGTGGCGTGTCCCACAATCGAGTGCCGAATCAATGGCGACTGAATTTGAACCGGTCAAGGTGCCAGCCTCCCGACCCAGTGCTCGAATGTTTGGTTACAGGGAACCGCCGACACTTCATGCAGGCGTGCCTTTTGGGGCGGACTGCTTCTTGCTTCACCCCATGGATCTCGACCTGGTCCGCCACCAACAAGGCGTCAGGTGGCTCAGGTCAATGGCCATCATGCCCAGATAGCATCTCGATACAGCAGCCCGCCGTAGCACACGGCCCGATGGCCGTGTGACCCTGGTCCCTGAACCGGCCATATCCACGATCGTGCGACACCGCCCCACCACCATTATCCCGGGATGGCAGCATGTCTCCACGCCAGCCGGAGGCGCCGCACCACACCGGGTGCGCCCTACCACCGTCGCGGGTGGGCAGCCGTTCCTGGTGTACCGCCTGAACTGTGAGATCTACGCTGATGCGGTACGTTGGTGAGCACCGACATGCTGGATGATGAGGTTCGAGGCCAACGAGGACAGATGGCAAGAATCCGACGATGGCTATCCTCGGGTGCAGCCCTGGCGGCCGTTCTCCTGTGGCCCGCGCCACCGGGTGCGTCCTCTCGTGCGGCCATATCGCCGCTCTGGAATACCACGTACGGCAACGATCACTTCGGCCACTGGATCGTCGATCGTTTCGGTCTGCCGGCGTTCGACTACACCGACGACGAAGAACGTGATCCGCTGGCTCGCTGGAACACGGGCAGCGGGCAGAGCACGGCCTTCTGGCACCAGGTAGGCAATGACCGCATCACAGCCATGGCCGATAACGACGGATACGTGCAGGTGTGGGACGGTGAGCGGCAGTACGGCTACGCCAACCGTTACGATTCCGTTACCCGTCACTATGCCGGCGGATACGGCTACGTCGGTGCCGGGGCTCACAGCTGGAGTACTCACTACCCAGATCGGCCCGCAGACTCGAGCTATCGCCGTACCTTCGGGATTGGGTACGTCGAAACCGAGGAGCATACGTCCGGCATCGACACGCGTCAGACCACCTTCGCCCCCTTTGGGTCCGAGCCCGCCCTCCTATCTCAGATCACACTCACCAATACCGGCCATACCCTTCGATCTCTCCGTTATGTCGAGTACTGGGATGTGAATCCGATGGTGGTTCCGGCCAAGCTCGGTGGCAACGGCGCGGTCGTGCGGCAGCCGCCCCAGGCCACCTCTTACGATGCCTCCCTGCGCACTCTGATCCCGCTCCCGGCCCGTGGAGTCTGTCCCACACCGCACGCGGTCTTCCTGGCCGCGCTCAGCGCCCCCGTCGACAGTTTCGAGACGTCGCTGAGCCGATTCTTCGGCAGAGGCCGGCGTGCCCATCCAGCCGAACTTGCCCGGGCGCGTCTCTCAAACAGCCTGCTGCGGCGAGGGTGCCATCGACACCACCCTGAGGTAGAATCGTCGGCCGCTTCGCCATGTGGCAGATGAATACCCGCGCCGGCCGAGATGTGGCCTGGCGACTCACGTGGCGACAGGCGATACCGATTTCGGCGATGGCGCGGCTCCGAGGACTCACCCGATGGCTCCCGGTGCTCGCTGTGCTCGTCCTGGCAGCGGCCGCCTTCCAGTGGGCGCGGCGAAGAGTCAAGGAACGTTCTTGAAAGTTCTCGACAATGAGCAGTGTCTGGATTTTGACTCGCCAGAGCAGGCCCAGCCGGAGTCGATCTGAGCCATGCCACTGTTTCGCTGCGGCAAAGAGCGTCTCGACCTGGACCGTCCGCTTCCGAAGCGCCTTCTGGAAAGCACCCGTGTTCTCGTATGCCTTGATGCGCTCCATCGCATGCGGGCCGAAGGAGCGATGAAGTTGGGTAGTGGGTTAGATTGAATCTTACGTTTCCGCGCCGCTGTGCTCCCGTTTGCCTTCCCGCGCCTCCTGGTAGGCTTCCCGCGTTTCACGCCCGAGCCACACAAGAAAGGCAAGCGCAGCGGCATACTCGGCCCACCACCAGCCAAAGATCGCATTGAGGACAAGCCCCACAAGCACCGTCCCGGCCATGTATGCGCAGGTAATGCTCTCTGCCGCGTCACCCTCCAGCGCCTCACTCCCGATCCGCTGGGCGACGGTTCGTTTCCGCCAGGCGAGATAGGGCATCACGATAACGGCAGCAAGAGAGACAGCGATCCCCACCGGGGAAGTCTGCTGGCTGGCCCGTGTCACCAGTCCGAGAACGGATGAAACCAGGACGTAGACACACAGCAGGCCGAGCGTGAGGGCAATGACCCACGTGGCTGTGTGCTCTACCTGTTCCGCCTTGTCTTCTTCACCATCGTGCAGTTCAATGGAGAGCCGCCACAGGAGCACCGATCCACTCACCAATTCAATGACCGAATCAAGACCAAAGGCGATCAGGAGGACACTGCCTGCGACAATCCCGGCTCCAAGGGAGATTGCCGCTTCGATCACCATCCAGATGACGGTGAGGAGCTCGAGCCGAACTCCAGTTCGAAGGTCGTCAGCGCGAACAGATGACATATTGCATCCTGGTTGTCGGCAGACTACGCGGGATCATGCCAAACCGCTCAAGCACGTGAAGTTACCGCTCCTGGCCGCTCGGCGCACATGTACGCCATGACGTCGCCGGGCATGGTGACGCGAAGTGGAATGATTCGAGTGCGTCTGACCTCCAAATGCGTCCTGCTTTATCACAGTGTTGGACCAGGTGCTCGAAGGAACGATGGAAGAGGTCGAGGCAGGGAGTTGCCGGATTCCGGTCGGGCTGGAACGATCGGGCAGCACATCGTCTCGGTGTTGAGGCGTGAAGCAGCTTACGTCTCGGGTGCCTGCGACCACTCGATTTCACGTTCGCGTCCAGCCGTGCTGCCACGCACGGTAAGGTGAAACGGCGGTTGCAACAAGCGCGGCGGCGCTTCATCGTGGTGTATGCGAGCTTCCAGGCTGGTGAGTGCTGCCTCGGCAATAGCATCTCTATCCGGGGTAATGGTGCTCAGTGATGGAATGGCATACCGGCTGTCCTCGATGTCATCGAAGCCGATGACGGCAACATCATCCGGTATCCGCCGTCCGGCGAGATGGAGCGCCTTCATCGCACCCAGAGCCAACAGGTCGTTGAAGCAAAAGACAGCATCCAGGGGCGTGCCAAGGTCCAGCAGGTAACGCATTGCTTCAACTCCGGACGCGCGGTTGTATAACACAGCAGACAGAGGTCCAGGAGCGATAAGCTCGGGTGCGACCTCATGCCCCGCGTTCTGCAGTGCTTCCCGATACCCCTGCAGGCGGAGCAAGGCCATACCTTCCCCAGCGTCTACAGGTGCTCCAATGGCGCCAATACGGCGCCGGCCGAGGTCGATGAGATGTTGGGTGGCAACGCGGGCCGCCGCCACGTTGTCGATCGCCACGTGGTCAAGAGCTGCTGCAAACAGCCGTTCTCCAAGCAGTACGACGGGCACGGCCGGCCCATCGGATTGGATGTCATCCATGTCCAGGGCCAGTGGAATCAGAATCATGCCGTCAATGACGTGCCTGCTCAGTCCTTTCAGGGCGAGGCGTTCCAGGTGGCGGTCGCCGGCCGTGGGTTCGATCAAGACGGTGTAGCCACGTCGGTCGGCCGCCGACATGACGGTTTCGCACAACGAGGAAAAATAGGGGTTCGCCAGATCGGGGATAGCAATCGCAATGGCCCCGGCTTGCCCCTTGCGCAGGTGCCGCGCAGCAAGGTTGGGCAAGTAATTCAATTCGGCGAGCGAGGCGCGTATGCGCTCGGCGGTCTGGGGGCTGACGCGTGCTAAGTTGCCGTTGACCACATTTGAGACGGTTTTGATCGAGACGCCGCAGCGCTCTGCGACATCCTTAAGGGTCGTGGCCATGCGTACCCACTTGTCTCAGCGGCCCGAGATTCCGGCCGCGGTTGTAGCGATCCCAGCCATGATATTCAGCCGTCGCCGCCTAAGGTCGCGCCGTTGTGCACACGGGACGCAGCACCCGATGAGGTCGGTTGACCCGGTGCCCGATGCGCTCCTACTTACTACCGCACCCAAAAACTCGGCTTGACACCAGTATATCTCACTGATATGCTCCTTCTATCTGGTACAACGATGAACCAGATCTGGCACTTAGGTGGCGCGAGCACAGAGTTGTTCGTTCATTGCAAGGCAAGGAGAGAATCGTGAGCAAGGATCGAGAAGACCCCGACGTGAACCAACACACGTTCAGCAGACGAGATCTGCTCAAGGGCGCAGCGGCTGTCGGTGTCGCGGGCGCGACTCTGTCATGGCGCGACATCGTCCGGTCGCAAACCGTGTGGGCTCAGTCATCGCCCTCCGGTTCCGTGGTCTACTGGAACCTGTTCGGCGGCGGCGATGGGGCCCGCATGATCCAACTGGAGAACGATTTCAAGAAGGCTCACCCCGCCGTCAAGCTAGAGTCAACCACTCTTGCCTGGGGCATTCCCTACTACACCAAACTGACCACTTCGACGGTTGCCGGGAAGGCACCGAACGTCGGCATCATGCACCTGTCGCGCATGGCGTCGTTTGCACC
The DNA here is from genome assembly GCA_963737125.1 of uncultured Chloroflexia bacterium. Lineage (GTDB taxonomy): Bacteria > Chloroflexota > UBA5177 > UBA5177 > UBA5177 > JANWJD01. The sequence continues at coordinate 2,094,135 of CAVTRL010000001.1, forward strand.
GAAAGGGCTGTTGACGGAGTTCGACCCGAATATGCTGGCGAAGTACGGCATCACTCCCAGTACCATCTCGGCGGACCCATGGGCCAAGGCCCACTACAACGGGAAACTCTACGCTATTCCTCTCGATACTCATCCACTCGTGATGTACTACAACACGCAAATTGCGAGAAGGGCGGGCCTGCTCCAGGCAAATGGACAACTCAAGTCGCTGCAAGGTGTCAATGAGGTTATGGCTGCCATCGAAAAGGCGCAGCATTACACCAAGTGGGGCCTTGCCGCCGCCGTTGCCGGTGCCGGCGAAACCATGCCTTGGCGCTTCTGGTACGCTGCCTACAAACAAATGGGAGGTGAGGTTGTAACCAATGGAGGGAAGACGCTCGCCCTTAACAGCGCGCACGGTCTGAAGGCGACGTCGTTCTTGCACGATATAACGCAGAAGTATAAAGTCGCCGGGCCGAATACCGATTACACCGCATCCGTGGCGTTGTTCAACAGCCAGAAAGCGGCGTTCATGTGGAACGGGGAATGGGAAGTGACGACCTTCCAGAAATCCGGCATCCCGTTCGATATGACACTCTTTCCGAATCTTTTCGGGGGCACCGCAACCTGGTCAGATTCGCATAGCTTCGTCATTCCAGCCAGCCACTCACTTAACGCGCAGCAATTGGACGCCACCCTCACCTTCATCAGTTATGTGCTGAAAAATAGCCAGATCTGGGCCGAAGGCGGCCACATTCCAGCCTACATGCCGGTCGTGCACAGCGCAGCCTACCGGAACCTCAAACCGCAATCGCACTATGCAGCGGAAGCGAGCCACGTCCAGTACGATCCGCTGGCGTCGTACAGCGGCGCTGCCGGTCCAATGGAAACGGCTGCGGGAAAGGACTTCGAGTCTGTGCTCAGCGGCCAGTCGAGCGCGGCGCAAGGGTACAACCAGTTTGCTTCGGACCTGCGCAAACTTTCAAGCTCGTCGGGGGGCCCTCCAGGCACCTCGTAAAAACCCGGGGAGCCGCAAGGTACGCTGCGGCTCCCCACTTCTCCATCCGGATCGCTGAGGTTAATGTGATGCGCTCCACGTCGGAAACGGCGGTGATCGCGTCATGCTGAGTTCTTTCGCGGGGCACATTTGCTACGGAGGTACCAGATGCTTGCAGGGAAACCGATTGTGGCGCCAGGGATCGATCAGGCGCCACTAACCGCGACGACGGCGGTGATGCCCGTTGGTCGCGCCAACCGGGTGCGGCAAGACCTCGTCGGCGTTGCCTTCACCGTGCCCTTTTTGGTTGCTTATGGCCTTTTTGTCGGCTGGCCAATCGTCTCCGGCCTGGTGACGAGCTTTACGAACTCCACGCTCACCAGCAGTACTTCCAGGTTTATTGGACTTGAGAACTACCAGGCGCTGGTGCATGATTCCGCCTTCTGGGATTCCATGTGGCATACCGTGGAGTTCGCTCTTCTCAGTACGCCCCCGCTGATAGTTCTCAGCCTTGCCTTCGCGCTGATGGCCAATCGGGAGATGCCCGGGAGATGGCTCTTTCGCCTGGTGTTTTTTGCTCCCTACGTGCTCCCTGTGTCAGTGGTGGGGCTCATCTGGGTTTGGTTATTCGAGCCCGATTTCGGCATCATCAACGCGTATCTCGGCGACCTCCATCTTGGCACAATCGCATGGCTCAACAATCCGCACAGTGCCATGATATCGGTTGTGATCGCCACAATCTGGTGGACGCTTGGCTTCAATTTCGTGCTCTATCTGGCCGGCCTGCAGGAGATCCCGGAGGAGCTCTACGAGGCGGCGGCCATCGATGGGGTCAACGCCTGGCAGCGGTTGACGCGCATCACGATCCCGCTTCTGCAACGAACGACCACACTAATCCTGGTCCTGCAGGTTCTGGCGTCACTCAAGGTGTTCGGCCAGATCTACGTGATGACTGATGGCGGCCCCGGCGACGTAACCCGACCGGTCGTGCAGTACATCTACGAGAACGGTTTTAGCTCGTACTACTCGGGCTATGCCGCTGCTATTTCCTACGTTTTCTTCCTGTTCGTACTCGTGGTGTCCGGTTTACAGTTCATGTTCTTGAGTCGCAGAGGAAATAACTGATGGCTATCACTGCATCAGCCGGCGCATCGGCTGACAATCGGCAGCGTGAGCGGCTCCTGAATATGCTCTCCTATGTATGTCTACTGCTGGCCGTAGTAGTGTGGCTCGCTCCCTTTGCCTGGGCAATAGACACGGCGTTCAAGCCCGAAAATCAGACGACCACGCTACCGATTAGCTGGCTCCCGACTCACTGGACCTGGGATGCCTTTACAAGCGTCCTCAGCGCGGGCAGCTTGCCACGCTGGTTCTTTAACAGCGTGCTGACATCGACGGTCATCACGGTGACGACGGTGCTTCTCTCGAGCCTGGCCGCTTTCTCGCTGTCACGCATTCCGTTCCGAGGGCGCACGTTCATCTTCGTGCTCATCCTGGCCGGCATCATGGTTCCCACGGAGGCGTTGATCGTGCCGTTGTTCACGGAAATCAACGGTTTCAACATGGTCAATACGTACTGGGCCATCATTCTGCCGCAACTCGCGTCGCCGATCGCGGTATTCATCTTCAAACAATTCTTTGACGGCGTTCCTCATGAGTTGGAAGAGGCTGCCTTTATCGATGGGGCCAGTCGCTTCCGTATCTACTGGCAGATATGGATGCCGCTCTCGCGACCAGCGATTGCCGCCGTGTCCATCTTCACGTTCATCTCCTCGTGGAATAACTTTCTCTGGCCACTCATCGCTATCACGGGTACTGACATGATGACCATCCCTGTCGGACTGGCGACGGTGCAGAGCTCGTACGGCGTGCGGTACGCGCAGATCATGGCAACATCGGTACTTGCCGCGTTGCCGTTGTTGTTGCTGTTCGTTCTCTTTCAGCGGCAGATCGTCCAGGGGATAGCGAATACGGGAATAAAAGGATAGGGATGTCTTTTCAGGATCGAGGTGTGTACCCGCGCCCGCAGCTGGTGCGAAAGCAGTGGATCGATCTCCAGGGGATATGGAAGTTTGCCTACGACGATGCGGAGCGTGGCCTGGAGGAGGGCTGGCAGCATCGAGACGACGTCTTTGACCGGTCGATCACAGTGCCGTTTCCCGCCGAGTCTGTTCTAAGCGGAATCGGAGACACAGGGTTTCACCCGATCGTATGGTACCGACGCGTGTTTACGATTCCCTCTGCAGTCGCCGGCCGGCGGCTCATGCTTCACTTTGGCGCGGTTGATTACCGGGCCGAAGTCTGGGTTAATGGCGAGCATGTTGCAAGTCACAAAGGCGGTAACACGCCATTTGCGGCGGACATCACGGGTGCACTTTCATCGCAGGACGAGCAGTGCATCGTGGTGCGGGCTGAGGATCGTCCCGGAGACGTTGCGCAGCCACGAGGAAAGCAGGACTGGCAGGAGCAGCCGCACAACGTTTGGTACGACCGCACGACCGGTATATGGCAGCCCGTCTGGATAGAGCCTGTTGCCGCAACGCATATCAGCTCGATTCGATGGACGCCAAACCTGGAGCGGGCCCTGCTTGGTTTGACGGTTGACGTCACGCGAGTGGACGATTGTCCTCTGCGTCTCTCCGTCCGGCTGAGGCTACACGGGCAGCTGCTTGCCGACAATACGTACTCGGTACTGGGGTCGCAGCTCCAGACAGAGATTGCGCTTGAGGGACTAACCAGCATGCCAAGCGGCCAGATCGAGAACATACTGTGGTCGCCCGAGCACCCCAACCTGATTGACGCGGAGCTATCGCTCGCCAGCGATGAAGAGGTGATCGACGAGGTAGAGAGCTACGCCGGTTTACGAAGCGTCCGAGCAGACGGCGGCCATTTTTTCCTGAATGGCCGGCCGTACTATCTGCGCATGATTCTTGAGCAAGGCTACTGGCCAGAATCACATCTCGCCGCGCCGAGCGCAGATGCCCTGCGAGCGGAAGTGGAGTGGATCAAGCGGCTTGGCTTTAATGGGGCCAGAATCCATCAAAAAGTGGAAGATCCGCGGTTCCTATATTGGTGCGACCGGCTCGGCCTCCTGGTGTGGGGAGAAATGGCGAATGCCTACAGCTTTTCACCACAAGCAGTCACTTCCCTGGTACACGAGTGGATGGAGGTGCTCGCGCGAGACTACAGCCACCCGTGCATCGTCACCTGGGTGCCGCTGAACGAGAGTTGGGGGGTGCCGCATCTGGCGAGCGATCCCGTGCAGCAGCAGTACGTCCAAACGCTCTACTCACTCACCAAGACGCTGGACCCGACGAGACCCGTCATCGGGAATGACGGTTGGGAGTATCTCGTCGGAGATTTGATCGGCATCCACGATTACACATTCGAAGGAGACGCGATACGGCAACGGTACGGATCTCCTGAGAGCATCGAATCCACGGCCCGTGATGTCCGACCTCATTACCGAGCCATTGTGCTCGAGCCAGGTCACGCCATTGACGTTCCGGTGGTCTTGAGCGAATTTGGTGGATTGAGCTTTCGGCCTGCCGCAGGCGCTCCATGGCATGGTTATGGCACCGTTCAGGGGCGTGACGATTTTCTTGCCAAATATGAGGAGCTGGTGACGGCCGTGCTGGATTGCCCCGGCGTCGCCGGTTTTTGCTACACGCAACTCACCGATACCGGTCAGGAGACAAACGGGCTCCTGACTGCCGATCGGCATCCAAAGCTCGAGCCGGAGCTGGTTTGCGCTGTTACCTGCAAGCCCGCGGCAGCGGTGCCCGGTGATCTTACCCGGCTGATTCAGAATACGCGTGGAGTGTTACCATTTCCGGTCGCATCGGTTGAGACTGATTTAGCGTAGAACCCGCAGGGCGGTAACGGCCTGACCCTGACTTCCGCGATCGACAAGACAAAGGAGACCCCCATGAAAGCAGCGCTGTACGAAGCGCCATATAAGGTCGGAGTCCATGATGTGGTGAGACCGGAGCCGGGTCCACATGATGTACAGGTCAGAGTGCGCGCGTGCGGAATCTGTGGGACGGACCAGCACATATTTCAGGGAGACTTTTTCCCGACCTATCCGTTGATCGGCGGACACGAGATGGCGGGCGATGTTTCGGCCGTGGGATCGGAGGTGACCACGGTGGCGCCGGGGATGCGCGTGGCCGTGGACCCAAGCCTCTTCTGCGGACACTGCTTCTTCTGCCAGCGCCAGCAGGGAAACCACTGTCTGAATTGGAACGCCATCGGTGTGACACGTGACGGAGGGTTCTCGGAATATCTGATCGCCCCCGAGGCGAATGTGTACCCGATAGGCGATATGCCGTATGAGGAGGCGGCTTTTATTGAGCCAATTTCTTGCGTCGTTTACGGTCTCCAGCGTCTCAAGATCCCGATCGGATCCAACGCCCTCATATATGGAATGGGGCCGATCGGCCTCCTGATGATGCAGCTTGTGCGGCACGACGGTACAACCGGCGTAGTCGCCGTGGACCTCAAGGAGGAGAAACTGGAGTTGGCCAGGAAGCTCGGAGCGGACGAGACGGTGGTCGCCGGGCCACACGCCGACGATTGGCTGAGGGAGATCTCGCCGTTTGGGTTCGACGTCGTCATCGATTGCACAGGTGTGCCGTCCGTCATCGAGCACACGCCGACGCACGCCCGTGATGAAGGTAAAGTGCTGTACTTCGGGGTAGCACCCACCGACGCAACGATTCGGGTGAGCCCGTACCAGGTGTACAAGAAGGATCTCCAGATCCTGGGGACCTTTGCATTGCGGTACACGTTTCACCAGGCAATAGGGCTCATGCGTGGCGGGGCGGTTGACGTCCGTCCTCTTCTCTCGGAGCGTCTGCCGATCGAGCGGTTTCCCGAGGCTCTTCGACTCGCCGGCTCAGGAGAGGCTCTTAAAGTGCAGATACAACCTGCGTGACGATGGCCGGTTGCCTGTTCGAAGCACCGGCGGGAACGTAGTCTCAAGCGACCCGGGTGCGTTCTTCGGTTGGGGTTAGCGTGGATTGTACAGTTCAGGCGGTAAATCACGAACGGATGCCCCCCGATGGGCGATGTCGAGGGAGGTAGGCCGCACCCCGTGTGGTGTGGCGCCGCTGGTGGTGTGGAGACAGGCCGCCATCCCGGGATGATGGTGGTGGGGCGGAGTTGCGCGGTGGTGGATATGGAAGGTTCAGGGGCTGGGTCACACGGCACACCGGCCGCGTGCAACGGCGAAGATGCCGCCCGGGCATGAGAAGGTGGCAGGGACGGACTGTACTGTGCGTCTCGCCACTTACACTGCGGAATCCACGTTAGCGATAAGGATTCCTTTTTAGTTGGTGTATGCTCTTGCCTTCAATCTGCTCGGAGATATAGCCCGAGAGGGTGAGACAGGCACAGAAACGGCCGTCCGGGAGGCGATAATTCTCGAATGTCGACGCACAGTGAGCCGGGTCCGTACCACGTAGCGGCGCGGTATTACCGAGCTCGGCCTCCGTATTCGGCCGAGTTGCGATCGGCGTTGGCCACTCGCCTCGGCTGGGACGGCAGCGGGCGTTTGCTCGATGTGGGATGTGGTCCGGGAGTTGTAGCCCTTGCTCTCGCTCCCAGCTTCGCCGAGGTGATTGGCCTCGATCCTGAGCAAAGCATGCTCGCTGAGGCGCGGAAGTCTGCCGAGCGTGAAGGCGGAACCTCGCCGAAGTGGGTGAAGGGTAGAGCAGAGGACATTCCGTCGCTCTCTTTGGGCACATTCCAAGCAGTTACCCTGGCCCAGTCGTTCCATTGGACGGATCAAGAGGCCGTGGTGGACGTCATCTACGAGACCCTTGATCCGGGTGGCGCAATGCTTTTGATTCACCATGAGGCGCCCGTACAGGAAGGCCACGACACCATGCGACGCGGCCAGCGGCACCCCGCGATTCCGCACGATGTCATCGACGCAGTCCTCGTTCGGTATCTCGGGTGGGGCAGGCCCAAGTCCGATCCAAACCGCGAGCCCTATGTGGACCTACTGGCGCGAACGGCGTTCGGCCGTCCGGAGCGCCTGGTGCTGCCGGGCAGAGCCGACCTGGTCAGGAACATCGATGATGTCATCGACAACTACCTGTCGACGTCGTTTGCCGCTCCACAACTCTTCGGCGATCGTCTGCAGGAGTTTCGTGACGAACTGGGGGCAATTCTGGCGCGGCACACCGATACCGGCCACTTCTGGGAGTGGCCGGGTGACACCGAGGTGCTCATCGCTGTGAAAACAGGCTGACAGTGGGCGTCCCGAACAAAGGATCCCCTGCTTTCGGCACACGTTACAGACGGTCATTTGCGGTGCCTCCCCCGAACTCATCGAGTGTCTCAGAAAGTCATAAACGTTTTGACAGTGGAATTATGAGACTACCGCCTTCGTCTCACCACCCCTCGAGCACTTTGCAAAACGGTGGAATAGTTCCTACTGCGCCACTGATTTTCATGGGGAAGGTGGCGTGCATGAGCGCTTCCGACCAGCTCAAAGAGGGGCTGACCCAAGAGAGCAGCCGAGACTGGGCCCGGGAGCGTCCGTCGTCCCCAGCCGGTTGCCCGGAGCAAGCGCTTGAGGTTCTGTCCGCTGGCCACCAGCAACGCCTCGATATTCGCGTTCACTAGACGTCTTAGCCGGAATCGCCTCAGGCCGTGCCACCGTTTCGCTTCGGCAAAGAGTGGCTCGACCCACACTCCGTTTGCGTATCGCTTTCTGATAGGCGGGCGTTTCCTGGTATCCCCGCACCCGCTCCACGTACGCGGCGTGGAACGAGCGCCCGATCAGTCGTCCTTGCTTACTCCGCGTACACTGCTCCTTCACGGGACAGGCATTGCATGTTGCGGCGCGTGCTCGATAGACCTTCCGCTCCCCAGCCTCATCGATCCATTCGAGCTTGAGCACCTGTCCTTGGGGACAGCGATAGACGTCCTCGTCGGCGTCATAAGTGAAGGCGGCGATGTGAACGTACGGGGAGGATTTATCCCACTCGGGTAAGGGCACATGGGCCCGGATGTCATCGTCTTCCAGCGACGAATGTTGCCGGCAGAGGCATACTTGGCATCGGCGATTACGCGCTTTGGACGGACCTTGCGCCGAAACATGGTGCGGCGGAGTTGGTCGAGGAGGACGGTGTTCTCGGCGACACCACCAGGCGTGACAAAGGCGTGGAGGATAATGCGAGCCATGCCGCCGTCGACCAGGTAGTGGTCCCGGTACCCGGCGACGGTCCGCACTCACTCTATCGTCGTGCTTTGACGACGCGCAGCATCATTGTCAGGCTGCCTCTCCCGGCATGCCCCGTGATCTGCCAACAGCCACCCGTGGGGAACAGGATCGCGCTCGGCACGAATCCACGTGTTCCATACCCTGAGGGAACATCCGCTCGTAGCGCTGGAGCCGGCTTGTCCAACCTCCGCCCATGAATTCGCAACATCCCCTGGCTCCCTGCTCCTCGCCACCAACCGACCTTCAAGTAGAGCCAGCCGTTGCGCTCCACATCCTCCCGGGGGATCTGCACGGTGCCCTTGGACCACCACAAGAGCGTCCACAATCCACCCCTGCCGTGGTACCACGGGCCGGGCGATTGCTCAACAGGACGGCCCCCATTCGGATGACTGACCAGACAAGACGGCACGGGGACGAAGGGTGCTCCGACCTGACCTCCTGCTGCGGCGAGGATGGAGACACTCGGCCAGGAACTCCCAGTGAGAGCAGCAAGCAGCAACAATCCAGAAACGATGCAGGTGCGGTACGTGGCTCGACCTCGTGATCAGACAGGATACAGTCTATCTCTGCACCTACTCTATACCCGAGGCGATACGTTGGGTCCTGCAACCTACCCCCTCGAGCTTGTTGAAAAAGTCCGAAGGGGGACTGGGGACGCTCGGCTGACATATTTTTTGGGACCAAGACGGAGCAACGAACCAAGAACATGATTGACCGACCAAACAGCGTGTGCTACGCTCTCATCTCGGTAGATTCAACATTGAACCAATGCCGGGTTGTCCCCGGTAGGCTGTTTCAGTCCGTCGAGGCCTAGTCGCAGTCAGAAGGAGGATGGCCGATGCATCGCAGCCGTGTGTGGGGAGTCATCATCGACTGTGACGACCTCTCAGCAGGAGTCGATTTCTGGACTCGCGCCCTCGGGGTCGCCGTCCGGCACGAAGAGGACCCGTATGTAGGTCTGGAGCCGACGCAGGCCGGTCTACGTATCGCGCTTCAGCGTGTACCAGAGGAAAAACTTGCAAAGACAAGGCTGCACCTCGATATAGAAACCGACAACGTAGACGCCGAGGTTGAAAGGCTTACGGCGCTTGGAGCAAGAGCCCGGGTACAAAAGGAAGGCCACTGGACCATGCTGGATCCCTGCGGGAACGAATTCTGTGTCGTCCCGATCCAGAGCAACGATTTCGCAGCCTCGGCTCACCCCTGGGGGCCATAACGTTCACGGGCATCAGTGCCGCGATGTTCGAGCGTGATATACCGGGCGTTGCCAACCGTGACGCGCGGATTCTCCACGACCCTCGCGTCGTGTCCAGTCCTCACAGCGGCGGATCATAGGCAGCGGGCTGAAAGGCCCGTCCCAGGTGAGACTGTGAGACGGGAGGAAAGCTGACGCGGTAGGTTACCGGGACGGCGCGCCGGAGCGGCTTGAAGGAGTGGAGTCCACGGCAGACCAATGTACGGAGCTTAGCGGCGCTCACACCCGCTCACTACGGCACCGCACAAATAAACCGGGACGGACAATGTCCGTCCCGGCTGCGCACAAACGCGCGAGCGAAAGCCTACGACAGGGCTTCCTTGATCGTGGTTGAAACTTTCTCCACCACAGTGGTGGGGTCTGACGCCGCGGGCGGTAGGTCGTGCAACTGGCGTGGCGCCTGGGGGAGATGCGGTACCTGTCCGACGGCAAACGGCTCGGCGATGAACTTGAACGTACCTTTTCCATCGATCGACGGACCGTTGGCCCAGCGGCCTTGACCGGCAGTGGACTCGGAGGGATCGGCGGCATACCCAAGGAAGGTGTATGCGAACTCGGTGTTCTCCTTGTTCATCGGGAAATCGCCCGGAACCGGCAAGGCAACCTGTGCTCCACCGAGCTCCTCAATCGCCGCCAGCCACTGCAATTGGTGCATATGATCGCGGGCGATCATGAAGGACAATAATTCGCGCACACCGCTATCGGTGGTCAGCTCGTAGACGCGGCATGCTTGCAGACGGCCGTTCATTTCGGCCTGAGCATTGTTGTACATATCGGCCACGACATTGCCGCTGGCGGTGGCATATGAACCGCTCCAGGGATTGCCGTTGCTGTCGGCCAGGAGCGCGCCCAGGCCGCTGACGATGAGATGCTGGGCGTTGATGCCGCCACCCAAGGCCGCCTCGACCACCTTGTCGCGCTTGGCGGCCTCTTCTTGCTGCTCCTGGGACGCACCCTCCAGCAGCATCGAGATGGCGGTACAGAGCATCTCGACATGCGCAATCTCCTCGGTCCCGGTACTGAGAAGGAGATCTTTGATGCGCTGGATACGTGGGTCATCCAGGTCGCCACGCATGCCCCAGCCCTGGAGCAGGTACTGCATCATGACGGACATTTCACCGTACTTGCCGCCCAGCAGTTCCTGCACCTGGCGAGCCAGGACGGGATCCGGCCGATCGACACGGACGGGGCACTGTAGCTGTTTGTGATGAGTGAACATGTATGCCTCCAGTAACGGATTAGATGTGCAGCCGATGGCCGCCTTACGCTCTCTGACTTTGCATACAGCGTGCCAGCCAGCAAGACGTTTGACAGTTGGAAGTAGTGGTAGACGGGAAGTCGGTGCTGGCGGCGGAGACGTGGCCGACGCATAGTGCTCTGGAGCTGTACACCGACGAAGGACCACAGCAGAGTGTTCGCGGGAGGGCATTGGAGGACCCTCGATTCGGTTTCCACCGTGATTCCATGCGCAAAAATCCGGCTCGGGCGGTTACACGGGTTGTCGCGCAACGACGTCACGGGGATGAGAGTCGACGACGGCCAATCTTTGAAAGGGCGTGAAACTCCTTGAGGGTGATGGCGAAGAAGACCGCCCAGCCGACCGGGCGAGGGTACACGCCGGCGTAATGCTTTCGGTAGAAGATTCTCATGGCTTCGAACCGGGCTCGTGTTGCGGTGCGTCGAGTATCGAGGCTGGCGCCGGACAGGTCGCGGGTCTGCGATTTGATCCCGGACGACATTCCCTTGAGATGCGTAATACGCACTTCGGGAACGAAATAGACAGCCCAGCCGGACTGCTTGAGACGGAAGCAAAAATCGAGGTCCTCGCCGTAAAAGAAGAAGTCCTCGTCCCACCAACGGAGCTGCTCGCCGGCTGACCGCCGCACCAGCATGAACGCGCCAGCCACGGCGTCGACCTGGTGGGTGTCCGGTCCGATAGCCCAGCCCTGCCAGTAGCCCGCGAAGATGCGACTTCTGGGAGCCAGCCGGGCCAGGCCCGAGAAGAAGGTGAAGGAGTTCCAGGGTGTGGGGAAACCGCGGTGGGAGGCGTCATCCAGCTCGCCACCGGCGAGTGCAACGTAGCACGATGCCGCGCCGGCATCAGGGCAATCCGCCATGAATCCGATCATGGTTTCGAGCGTGCCGGGATGCATCACGGTATCGGGATTCAAAAATAGTACGAGTGGGGCGGTCGTTTCCCGTACGCCGAGATTGTTGGCCTGGGAGAATCCGAGATTGCGTGGGGTACGGAGGATGCGCACATCGGGAAAGCGCTCCACGATGCGATCCAGATCGTCGACGAACGAGGAATTGTCCACGACGACGGCCTCAAGAACGAGGGCGGGCGGAATCGTGGAGTAAATGGAACGCAGACAGTCGAGGAGCAGATCGGTTGTGTTGTAGTTCACGATCACGATGGCCAGATCGGCGCTACTTTTCTCGGACTCAGGCACGGTCACACCGAGAGGTCCTGCGCGGCGACCCACATGGCGACGGAAGAGCGGTGGTGCCGCGGGCCGGCCAGTTTTGCCGACGCACACAGGGCGCGGGGAAGTCGGATGCGAGGCATTTTCAGTCGAACTGCTTCAGTGAGGACCATCGCTTCGGAAAGATAGGGCCGGTGGCTCCGGAGAGGACGTAGATGGGCAGCGTTCTTTCGTAGTCGACACAGTAGCGGCATCGGTCGACGGCGGCGCGGGTGGTGTGGGCGTAGAGGGCGTGCGCCTTTCGCAGGTCGCTCGGCGAGTACCCGACCAGGATGAGCACTTTGCCGGTGCACGTTCCCGGCCCCCACAGATAGTAGTTGTTGTGGCCACTGATTACCGGTGGAAGACGACCGGGCGGGGCGAGTTCTTGGAGGGCGCCGGCCTCGCCGTAGTTGCTGGCAAGTACGCAGGCTTGACGCTGAAGGGCAGGCGGTAGGCCGGCGTAGACGCGCTCCACGGTCCGAGTAAGACTCACCCATCCGAACCGATCAGCGAGCACCTGGGGATAGGTTGAATACACGCGCGTAAAGGCGGCGGGTGGCAGGATGGGCATGAAATCGGGGGCGAGCAGCACACCGACGAGAACGAGCAGCGCGACGTAGGCGGGCTTTGCCCAGGCAAGACGTGGTCTCGGCCGGAAGCGCTCGAACAGCACTGCGCCGGGAGCGAAGAGGATGGGATAGGCGGGGGCGAGGAAGTAGGTCTTCACACGCAGCAGGGTGAGGATCACATAGAGGAAGACGAACGTCCAGCCGAGCAGGCGGTATGGGGCGCCCGCGGAGCGAAAGTAGAACACCAAACCGGCAAGTGCCAACGGAACGGCGACCGGATTGACCAGGGCGAACTGGGTCACTAGAAATTCCAGCGGTCCGGTTCCAATGCCGCCATAGGTATGCCAGAAGGTCCAGGTGGGCCAACCGTTCTGGGCGTTCCAGATGAGGTAGGGCAGCAGGCCAAGGAAGGCAATCGCGGCCGCTAACCAGGGCCACGGGGTGAGCAGGAAGCGGCGCCGCGGAGTGACAAGCAGCGCCATGGCGAGCGCGATGCAAAAGAAGAGAACGGTCAGCTTGGTGAGCAAGGCGACGGCGATGACGGCGCCGACCAAGAGCCAGATGCGGGGCGCGTTCAGCCGCAACAGGCGCAGCAGAAGGAAGGCGGTAAGGGTCCACCAGAGTTCATCAAGCACGTCCATGGAGAAGAGGGAGCCGGTGGCCATGAAGACGACGGTAAAGTCGGCCACGGTAGCCGCCACCACCTGAGCCGTGCGGCCACCGCCGAGCTCGCGCGCCATCAACCCGGTGAGGACGGCGATGAGGGCGCAGGCGAGAGCCGGAATGACGTGGATCGCGATGAGCCCGTCTCCGGCAACGAGACGCATGAAGGCGGCAAGCCATCCCATCATTAACGGCTGATCGACGTACCCCGCCTGGAGGTGCCGGCCATCGGCGATATAGTACAGCTCGTCGCGAAAGTAGCCGTACTTGCCGGCGACGAGCATATGGCCCACAAAGGTGATTGCGGCAAGGGTAAGCAGTAGCCCGGTGGCCGGCGGCTGAAGCTCGGTCTGCGGTGCAGGTGGAGGACGAGGCACCGTTGGTCGAGAAGCGATCGAAGAAAAGCGATGCATGGTTCAGTTCTCCGGACAGGTATGGCGTGCGGGTACCCGGCCGGACATCACTCGTACCCGGCGAAAGGGCGGATCAGCGCGCTGCATGAGGCCTGTGACTGCATGGTACATTCGCGGGGCATTCTCAGGATATTGAATGCAATATATCCGGGTCTTCCTGCGAATCTCGCGGGACTGCAGGTACAACACGTTCGGTATCGTGCGAGCGTAACGCTCATAAACGCGCTCGTCTGGTGCGGGATGCGTGCAGAGGATGGCGGTTAATCAGTACCACTCTGGTCCTGGAAGTGTCCGACGATGCAGCGCGACGAGAGCAACGGGAAGCATCATGCTGGTCCCATATCGTACCCTGCCGGCAGCCTCGCGGCCGCGTATCGCTCTAGTAGTGATGGGCGGATTGCAGGTACGAAGACACTCCGCCGTCGAATCAAGCGCACGGGGAAACGGGGCAAAATCTCGGGAATGCTCGCATCCGCGATCGTACCAGACGAGGCCGGGAGTCATTGCCGCCGCACATACTCATCAAAAAGTTCACGTCGACTCTAGTGATGCGCGATGCGGCCGGCGTTCACCACCTGCGGAAACAACCTGATCAAATAGGAGGCCCAATTCTCGAGCGAGCACTCTCGCTTCGAATCGCTGCACAGCTTCGGGCGCCGCCCCCATCAACGTGCCTTTCTCCCATGCCGCATCTAGGTTGGTCAGCGCACCGGCAATCGCACGTACATCGTTGGGATGCACTACGACACCTGCATCCAACGCGCGCACGAGATCGGCAGCGGGTGAGGGACCTGCCAAAGCGAGTATCGGTCGACCCGAAGCGAGGTATTCATAGATTTTACCGGTAGATATGCCCACGGCATCGGGAGAAACCACCAATAAGAGTACCGCTGCTTCGGTTTGGGCCTTCAGAGCATCCTTATGTTCGACCACGCCTCGAAGCTCGAAGAGGTCCGAAACGGACGAATCCAGAATCATGCGAGTTTCCTCGGGCAACATGCCGCCGATCATGATAATTCGCACGCGGTCAACCACCCGCTCCTCACGGCGGCGTAGATCCTCCAGCGCTGCAATGAGCCCGGAGATCGAGGTACCTCTTCTACTCCCGACAAGCGTCCCGTGTGTACTATTCGAAAATCGCTCGGCGCCCCTGGCGCACGTGCTTCAATCAGGTCGTCGGAATCGAAGCCATTTGTAATGGTGATGACCTTGTTCCTCCATTGGGGATACCTCGTTCTAAGGTCCCGAGCAATGACTTCGTTGACAGTGACGACTCGGTCTGCCAAACGTACTACCATGCGTTCCATTCGTCCCTCGACCTTTGATCGCAAACCTTGCTGTCGGCCGACCCTAGTCGATTCGAACGTCCAACCGTCGCGGAAGTCAGCGATCCACGGCGTACCCGTCACCCACTTAAGCACGGCTGCGATGAGGTGGTCAGTCTCCGGCGAAGAAGTGCTGTAGAGCGCATCAAATTGGCGACGACGAGCGAGAAGGAGAGCGCCGACCAGGCCAAATGGGAACCAAACTATCTCCGGTCGGGGACAGCAAAGAGGCGAATGAATCGGATCATCGCGCCCCATCGTCGACGGGTCTGCAGAGAAGGCTGCACGGAGGCCACGTCCGAAGCGCCCCTGAGGGCCCGCCGTTTGATCAATCCAGCGGGATCAAACGTTCGCAGTACGGAACTCGGGTCATCTTGACAGAAACCGAAAGCTCGGGTCGTTACAATCGATAGCTCGTACCCATTCAGCGGCAAATGTTTGACAAATCTTTCGGTGCGCCGAGCCCCGATCGATTCGACCGGCCGGTAGAGGTACGCAATGCCCAGGATGTGGCGATTGGTCACGGCATGTAGTGCCGAGCACATCGAGGTGGGTGGGTGAACAATCTGCGATTTGAAGCAGGCTACGAACTGCTCGTGCCCTGGCGTGCGACGACATGAGCCAAGCGACACATCCGATCGGCTACATATCAGTTCAATCGACGAAAGAAACGGATGCACGGGAACGCTGAGGATATGGTCGGAAATATGGTCGGTAACTGGGAGGCGATGCCGGGGATTACCGGAGAAAGCGGGTTGGCGATGCTGCGGAATGGGATAATAGACCCCGCAGTCAATGCCGGCGTCTTGTAGGGCCAGCACATAGGAGTTTCGATCGATTCGATCGTCCAGCAGCACGCTGAATTGATGATAGGCATTTTGCGCGCCGTCGTATTCCTGCTGAAACGTAAAGTACGGTGTCGTCGAGAGAACCTTCCGCAGGTACGCCGCATTGGCTCTCCGAATTCGTGTCCACTCAGAAAGATGTCGAAGTTGGCCCCGTCCGATAGCGGCTGCGATGTCGGTCATGCGTGAGTTGTATCCCACCATAATGTGAAGATACCGCTCAGTTTGACCCTGGCTGCGAAGTAGTTTTAGCAGACCGGTCAATTCCTCGTCGTCGGTGCATATCATCCCGCCTTCGCCCGTCGTCATGTTCTTGCTTGGATAAAACGAGTAGCACGAAATACCGGGGAGCGACCCGATGTCCCGGTTTTTCCAACGGGCGGCGTGGGCCTGTGCGGCATCCCAGACGATCGATAAATTGTGTTCTTTGGCCAGTTGTTGTACGCCAGAGACGTTCGCGGGATTTCCGAAGAGATGGACGGGCGCAATAGCGCGCGTACGGGGAGTGATTCGTGCAGCAGCATCCACCACGTCGAATTCCAGGTATTCGGATCCACATCGCAGAAGACAGGGGTAGCTCCCGCGGCACATACCATACTGGCAGTCGCGAAAAAGGTGAAGGACGGGACAAGTACCTCATCGTCCCGACGGAGAGTGGCGAGGTATGCCATGTGGAGAGCAGCGGTACCTGAATTCACTGTCAGAGCGAAGCGAGCATCTACAAATTGCGCAAATTCCTCTTCAAACGCGCGACACTCGCGCCCTTCGCGGAGGTTTCCCGACCTCAAAAGTTCAACGACCGCCGAGATTTGCTGATCGTCGATAACCGCGCGAGAAATGGGGATGCGCTGACTATGCGATATTGTCAGAGATTCCTTCCACGACGCTGTGCCCGGGCCCCGCTTCAGGCAGCCTCCACGGGCGACCAAATCGTGCTGCCTCGTTCTCGCGACACGGTGCAATCAACTTGCCGAGACTGGATTTCGTATTTCATGTTCGACAGACGCTGCGTGGTGCCGTCACCGATCGGCGAGGTTACCGCCATCATGCCACAGTTCGAGCCACACTTCGAGGTTTATCCACCGCCAGACGCGACGAACATCAGTTGTGTCTCCGCCATGTTTCATCCACTCCGATACTGCGCCATTAAGAGCACCAATATCGACGTATTGGGCGATCAGCGCGCCGGCGTGAAAAAACGCCGGATTGGAATCCAGCCACTTTCGGATCCACTCGGTCTCCGGGGTTTCGTAACCCACCTTGTCGCGTCGCCAGGTAACGGCGGGAGGTAGAACGTGACATACCGCTTGCCGCAGCAACCATTTCGTCCACCCGTCGTGAATTCGAAAAGGGAAGCCTCGCCGAAACACGAACTCGACCAGACGGTAGTCCAGAAACGGCACGCGGGCTCGACACCAAACGCCATGGAGTTACGGTCCTGATATTGCAGAAGATCGGGCAGACTGGTTTCCGTGATTGCCTCGCGCAGAATTGAGTCGAGAAATCCATTGCCGTCAGTCGGGACCGGCACGGGTTTGATACCGCGGCACTGCCGTGCGAAGTCAGAAGTTAGAACCCGCTCAGATTGGCCGGGCCTTGCTCGAAGTCTTCTCAGGCTCTGCAACCAGGCTTACAGAGACGCTTGCGGATCAGGCCAACCAGGAAATATGCGATACCACCAACCATGAGTCGCAGGGCGGACATTCCAGTGCGATCCTCGGCGGCGCGCGCTTCGATATCGCCCGGCAATCTGAGCCGCGCGTAACAGGTCGGACGAAAGGCATTGTATGGCGGTATCCGGCGAGTAGTTCATCAGCACCCTGGCCATCAAGTAGAACGGTCACGCCACGCACTCGAACCAGGCTCATGACGCACCACTTGAAAATATGCTGGTGGACTGAAACGGCTGATCCTGATGCCAGACCAGTCGTCGCAAATCATCAGCGAGTCGCTCCAGAGTCGGATCACAAAATTCCCGTCCGCTTCCGTTTGTTCTAGAACGAGATCGACAAACGGCTTCTCATCAAACCGCTCGGTCGATCCGTACACGGCGCTGAAGGTCTTTTGTCGGTCACCAATTTGCGTCGTAGGCAGGCCTTGGGAGGAAATTAAATTGCCGACCTGGGAGACAATCGCTGAAGAGTCAAGTCCTCCGCTCAAGCACGTGCCCACAGGGACATCCGAGGAAAGATGAAGACGGACAGAATCCGCGAATAGTGTCTGAAACTCATCGACAGCGTGTGAGGCGCTTGTGAGTTGGCGCTCCTCGGCGTCGGGCAACTTCCAATATTGGAACGTTTCTTCACCGCCAGCTGTCAGTCGCATCCAGTGAGCCGGCTGGAGAGCTTTGACACCTTGAAAGAAGGTGTGCGCCCGTGGGGCTGGGAAGTGTACCGTACACTAAGTATCAATAATGGCCTCCTCGTCTGGCGCGAAAGGGATACCATGGTCGCCCACCAGGGTTTTGATTTCCGAGCCGAAGGCCAACCTGTCTGATTGATTCGTGAAATAGAGCGGTTTGATGCCGAAACGATCGCGTGACAACAGCATGGAGTGCGATCGAGTATCCCAGAGTGCCAGGGCCCACATGCCGTTGAAGCGCCGAAAGCAGTCTGTACCCCATTCGACGTAGCTGGCGAGCAGCACTTCCGAGTCTGTGCCCGATCGGAAAGTGTATCCTCGACGGCGCAACTCTTCCTTAAGTTCAACGTAATTGTATATTTCCCCATTGAAAACCATCCAGACCTGTCCGTCTTCCGAGCTCATGGGCTGATGCCCTGCCGGCGACAAGTCAAGGATTGCCAGACGCCGGAATCCAAATGCGATATCGAACGACTCCGGGAAAATGTCCGTTACGTATGGATGGTCGAGAGCCGAGTCGTGTCTGGTCCGCGACACGGTTGCACGGCCTCGCTCGCAGAATCAACCAGGAGATAGCCCTCATCGTCAGGGCCGCGGTGACTTATGGTGGTGGTGGCCGTTAGAACGCGATGCGCGTCAATCTTGGAACCACCGCGTTGCCAGACACCGTAGATTCCACACATCAGCTGAGCGAGTCGGAAAGCGCACAGGAGCAAATATCCCGGACTTTTTGCATCTCCACTCCCGAATTGTACGCTGTCGCCGTGCGGGAAGATGCCTCTCTCATAGTCTCGATCTCCGCAATCGTGAGGTCTCGCAATGTGGCGGCCACGCTTACAGGGTCATAGGAGGGAGTGACGAAACCGACTCCGTTCTCTTCAACAAATGGCGCCATGGAGAGCGACGGACCTACACACACTGCCAATCCTGCCACTACATAATCAAAAAGCTTGTTGGGAAGAGAAACAGCAATGTTGTACGTGGACGGATATAGGAGACAGAATCCTATGTCGTAGCTTTCCAACGATAGAACGATGTCTGCCGGAGGAACCGGTGGGACAAAGCGAATTCTATCGGGCGCAAGCGTCGTGGCTAGATCACGCAGCTCACGCATGTACGTTTGATCTGCGCCTACGAACATAAATCGAACTCGAAATGCTCACCAGCCAGGGCCGCGGACCGGATCATGTCTTCGATTCTGCGGTCGCGAGACGCGCCACCGTGATGCACCAACCGAATGGGATCGGCAACTCGGTGAGTTGGCACATTCCCAGGCAGCGCGGGAGCATTCAGTACGACCGTGGGTTCGATCCCAAATTCCTCGCGATAGCGTTCGGCGAGGAGTCGTGCGACCGTCATCGACGCGTCGACATGGGACAAGTACAAGCGAAGCATGCCAGTGCGGAATGGACCTCTCAGAGCCAGCCACGCTGGATCGTGTTCGAATTCGGAGGACCATACTCGTGAGCGTCGAACACGATCCTAGACCCAAATTTCGGTTTGCCCAAAGCAGCGATGGGCAGGGCATTCCAGTCGTTTGAGATGTAGAGATCCTGTTTCATGGTGGTGGCGAGCAGTGATGCCGCGCGGTAATGAGGCCGGCTCCAATACCAGCGAAGGTATGCCAACCTACGAAGAGGCCACGGCAGGGAATGCACGCAACATGCGAGGCGGGTGCGCAGACTCATTGGTCTCGTCGATTGAGACCCCGCTTCGTGCTGGGGCTCTGGAATGAGCAGCCACTCGATGTTGTCGCGCTCGATTGGAGGCTTCTTCCGGTCGCCAAATCCAATCACCGTGAGATCATGCTCCACGGAGAGGGCTTCGACTTGCCTTAGAACGCGAGCATCTGGGCTATCGGAGAGAACGCGATGATACAAACGCTTTTACGCAGCTTACAGCCCTTAATTTGCCCGCGAGGGTCGAGCCTTTAACCGGATTCTTCGTTTCCCATAGTGGCACAGCACGTGTGATTCGGGGAAAAGCGAGAAGATCAACCGTATTCTTCCGTGCCTGAATACCGATCTACGCGCGGGACTACAAGGAACTTCAATTTAGGGATGGCACTGAGGGATCCAGGATCCGGGCATATATGGCTATCAATCTTGACATTTCGACGTCGGCGTTGATGTCTCGAGCAGCTGCTTGGGCGTTTCGACGAAGCTCCTCGATATGGACACGTGTCAAGAGATTCAAGGTGTCGGCGACATCGGACGGCACGATGGACGGACACACTACCCCGCTGCCGTAGGTATGAATGATCTGGGCCATGGCGGGAGAGGGACCGACGACAGTACCAAGTCCGGCCGCGAGAAAGTCGAAAAACTTGTTGGGAAGTGCGGCTTCGTTGTTAAAGCTGGTCTGCGGCAACAGGTAAAACCCGAGATCATATTGCGAAATCGTTTGGACGATCTCTGACGGCTTGACAGCAGGATGGAAGAACACCCGACCAGTGGCGTGCCGATGCGCCAAACCAATCAGCTCCGCCTCGTAGTCACTATCTCTCGATACCAGCATGAAGTGAAGCGATACCGCTCCTGCGCGAGACCGACGGCGAAAATCATATTCTCCAGGCGACGTCCGCGCGCCGCAATGCCGTGATGCACGAGTCGGATGGCCGCAGCATCGACAGCATGGGGTGTAAGGGCAACACGCTCGGGAGCATTGCGCACCACTTCGGGTCGCAGTGCATATTCCGCAGAGTACCTAGATGCAATGTCTGGAGACACCGTGACGGAAGCGCTAACGTAACGTGCATATTTCTTGAGAGCATGGTGCACTGACGGCGCTACGGTCAGGAGCCACTCCCGGTTCTCCTCGTACTCAAGAGGCGCGTACTCGTGAGCATCAAAAAGAATCTTCCCTCCGGTTACGGCGCCGGCACGCGCTGCAATTGGAAGTGTGGTCCAATCATTCGCGTGGTACGCGGAAAAAGGACGAGACACGGCCGTGGCCAGAGCCTGCCTTATGTCAAGATTGTTCCAGTAAGCTCGATCGTAATACAACTTCGTAGCAGGCTTGGCATCGCACGGAACACACGCAACTTAATCCACTTTGCCAGCGTGCGTGACTTATTGCTCGCTTCCTGCGAGCGACTCGAGTCCCCGAGCGGTCGCCAGTCAACGTAGATCCCCGGGGGGCACGGTGGTGATTCTCCGTAGCCGACAACTGTCACATCGTAGAGAGGTGCCAAGTAGTGAATCTGACGAAGGACTCTCGCATCTTGCGCAACGTGAGAGAAAGCGAGGATACATAGACTCTTTCGGGATTCTGTCATGCACGTGCGAGATGGCGGTTGCGGTGAACCGGCTCAATTTCGGGCAAGCGGATATCGCCGGAGTTCCACGGTCGATCCGAGCGATCACGCAGCGGAACACATGTCAACCAAAATCGGGAGCGACTTCCGTTCAAGCGCAAACCCGCGATTTCATACCCAGACACGAAGCCGGAGTGGAGAAATGACGAAATTTCGTTCACGCGGGCCACACGGCCTGCAGGTCGAGTATGGCTGCACATCTTTGTGCGGCCTGGCCCTCCCCGTAGAGCACAGGGTGATGGGTCACGGGTGAGAACGTAGACAGGGTTTCGAGAATACGGGAAGTATCTGCTTCCACCAACACATTCCAACCGGCCTGGACGGTTTCTATCCACTCGGTTTCGTCGCGAACGGTTATGCAGGGCACTTTCAACCAGTAGGCTTCTTTCTGCAGTCCCCCTGAGTCCGTAAGGAGGAGACGCGAGTGCTTGAGCAATTGGACCATGTCCAAGTAACCTACGGGGTCGAGTAAAAGTACGTTTTCCTGTGGGCGCCACCCAAGGCGTGCAAAAGCTTCTCTGGTTCGAGGATGAACAGGAAAGACAACCTGCTCTCCCGCGCGGTCAAGCGCGTGAAGAACCTCGCTCAGGCGGTGGGGATCGTCGGTATTCTGAGCGCGATGGATCGTCGCCAGTACGTAGCCTCCTGGCACCAAAGAGAGTGAAGATAAAATATGAGACGACGTTCCCGCGGCTTCTACTGCCCATGTAAGCGCGTCGAACATGACGTCACCGACGAGGTGGACTCCCGACACGATGCCCTCTGTCTTCAGATTACGCACTGCGACCGAACTGGGGCAGAACAGGAGCTCAGAGACATGATCGGTCACTACCCGGTTGATCTCCTCCGGCATGGACCGGCGAAAGCTTCGGAGTCCAGCTTCGACATGGGCAACAGGAATGCCGAGTTTCGCCGCCGCAAGTGCCCCAGCAAGCGTGGAATTTGTGTCACCGTAGACGACGACTACTTGCGGCTTTTTCTGGAGGAACTGGCTCTCAAGAGCCACTAGCATGCGACCTGTCTGCGAGCCGTGGCCTCCCGATCCAATTCCCAGATTAACGTCGGCCTGCGGTATGTCAAGCTCGCTGAAGAATACGTCGGACATACCCAGGTCATAATGCTGACCGGTATGGATGAGGATCTCTTCGTGGGATTGACGGAGAGCCCGACTTACCATTGCGGCCTTCACGAACTGCGGTCTATGCAACTAACGATGGAGACCACCTTCATCCGTGAGGCTTCCTCATGGTGGCAGCCCTTGGGTTCCGAGATGCCCTGCCGTGCGAACGAGTTCGCGCACCTGTCGGACCGTGACAACTCGAGCCGTGAACAGGGACGGCACGAAGAGTAGCAAGAGGCCAATCTTCTCCGCTTCAAGCACCAATAATGTTGCGAGGCTCCCAGGCGACAAAAATCACAATCGCGGCGGCCGACAAAGCGAATAACGCGAGAGCGGGGCCAAAGCGGTATGGGATGGGGTACATTTTTGGCGCCCGGTAGAAAACGTAGACCGGAATAACCGTCTGGGATACGAGAGTCGCTACGGCCGATCCAACCTTCCCCAGGTGAGGGACGAGAAGAATATTTAAGGGAACATTGAGGATTGCGGCGCAGTGACGCCCACTCCGGTAGGAGCGGTCGTCTTCATGATCGCGGGACCAATGACAGCTATGTATCCAAGCCCGATCATCACATAGCTGAATGCAAGCAGTCCGACGACAGAAGTCGCACCTGAATAGGAGCCGGGAGCAACGAGATGGAGAATTTCCGGACTATAGAGTGCCAGCGCAGTGCTCAATAGACATGTTACCCAAACGTATGCGATAAAAACCGAAGCATACACCTGCTTCGCATTCGGCTGAGAGTGAAGCGAGAATGCGAACGGGCCCCATGCCTGCTGAAATGCACCGGTGGCGAGTGCGACAAGAGCGGCGAGAGAACTGCCGATCTGATACAACCCCACTTCGTGGGTAGTCGTAAAGTAACGGACAAAATAGCGGTCAGCGAATCCAACGACCCAGAACGCTAGCGCAGCAGGGATGAGGGGAAGAGAGAATCGCAGCATCTCTTGCAATCGCTTCCAATCCAAGTACCGTATCGCTACCCAGTCCCGAAGCGCCCACAGCGGCATATGAAGTAGTCAGTGCGCCCCCTATAATTTGCGCTACGTAAATGCCTTTCAAGCCGGCATGCATCCACACGACAAGAACGATGGTGATGACGATGTTCAGCACATTGCTTGCCAGTGCAAACGTCATGGTCGCCCATGGCCGGCGTTGCATTCGAGCCAGTTAGTGAGAACCGTTGAATATCCCGTGAGGGGGATGCCAATCGCTGCCAAACGAAAGTACAGAGCTGTATCGGTAGTACCCACGACGGTGCGCGCTATCTGGTCCGCATCCGCAAATATGAAAAGACACAAAAGCAGTGATACGGTCAGCTGGCAGAATGACCAGGTAGCTATGGACCGTTTTCGGTCTTCTACGTCAGTGGTATCCCAGAAGAAACGGGCCGCCGCACTATCCAAACCAAGCACAACAAAGACTGCGACGATCACCATAGTGGCCGTCACGAGACTCATAACCCCGTAATCCGCCGGAGAGAAGATACGGGTGTACACGGGCACGAGTAACATTGTGAGGAACCGTGAAATGACTCCCGCGAGCCCGTAAATCAGACTCTCCGCAGCAAGCCGTTTCAGATGTCCAAGCATGCCTGCACGCTTCTCAGTCAACTCGCGCATGGAAACGAAAGACCGTTGTAAATCGACATTAGTTGGAGGGCTAGCGGGCGCGAATCGTGGTACTTTTCCACGTACGCGCGTCCTTGTTCTCCCAGCCGACGGCGGAGCGCCGGATCCGTTATCAGCCGGGCCAAGATCTCTGGAAGTGACTCCCTGGTGGCGGACACAATGGGTAACTCCACTGGATAGCGATCAGCCATGTACGGACTTATGTAACAGATGACCGGTTTCCCCAAGGCCATTGCTTCAACGGCAGCCTGTCCATGGGCTCCGTACACCAATTGATCGACATACACGTCGCACCGTCGGATTGCTTCACGCGCAAGGTGATGCGGAACGTTCTGCACGAGGTGAAAATCGAAATCAAGTGAGCGCTTCAGGGCCACGGCGGCACCGACTATATGCGGTGTGCCCTTCCAGGCGGGCGCGGTGGAACAGTGCACAACACTCGGCCGCCGTGGATCGGCATCGGGTAACGCAATTTCGAATTCGTCCAAATTGATTCGAAGCCTTACGAAATGGACTATTGGAAACAGATCCGGGTTGAATGTATCGTCTCAGACTCTCACAGTTAATGAGTGCCTGCGAGCCTGACGCGGCAAAAACCTCCTGTCTGTGCCGGGAGACACTATAGGTTTCCGCGTCACGGTATTCGCTCGACGGGGCCATCTCAGCAAAGTAGGGATTCGCAGCGGAATCAATACTTGCGATGCGAATATCCGAGCCGCAAAATTCCACCAGGCTGCGCTTTTGGAGGTAGCTCGCCAGGCCAATGTCCCGCCGGCTGGAAAACGTCCAGTTGGTGTACCAGTGCAGCACATCAGCTCGGGCAATTTTCGGCAGCACTTGAGCATAGAGCCGGCACGCTTGCAACTTCTCGCGAGCACCGGGAGCGGCGGTTGGAACCCGGAGAGTCTCTATATTCTCGTTTGACGAGACCGTGCTCCGAACGGCGATTCCCTGTGCGACTACGCCGTGTTCTCGAAGTGCGCGCACCGTAATGGACATCTGGGATGCCACGTTCGCGGGAAGCTGAAGGACGCGCAACGGCTTAGGCAGGCTGGGGCGTTTGCATTGCCGAGGAATGGAATATGCGGCCAACGCCACGATACGTGATTCCCAACTCCTCCAGTTCGTCGGGAGCCAGCACTCCACGGCCATCAACGACGATCGGTGTCCGAACCAGACGCCTGACTTCGCGCCAGTCCAGTGATTTGTACTCGTCATGTGCGACCATCAGTATCACTGCGTCACAGCCGGGAAACAGGTCGTATATGTTTCCATTAAAGGGCTTGACCCACGGATCATGAATTACGACACTGAAGCCCTTTTGCTGGAGTGTTTTTACGAGTGTCGTACTCGGGCTGTTTCTACTATCGTCGCTATTTTCCATATATGCGTATCCAAGAACTGCGACTCGTCCGCTGCCCCTTGGTATTCCTGCTTCAAGCATGGCTGCGATTGCCAGGTTTGCGACGTGGACCGGCATACTGTCGTTGATGCCGCGTGCAGCCGGTATGATGCGAGCTTGGAACATGTTCTCGGTGCCGGAGATGAACAACCAGGGATCCTTTGGTATGCAGTGGCCACCGACACCAGCACCCGGACGCAGCATAAGCCTGCCAGGGCTCTTGTTTACGAGATCGCGGACTCGCCATACGTCGGCTCCATGAGCCTCGCAGACCAGCGCAACTTCATTGGCAAAAGCGATTTGGACATCGCGGTACGCGTTTCGGCAGTTTTCACGAGCTCCGCCGTGGTTATGTCAGTCATATCCAGATCGGCGCGCACGACGTGGCGATAGAGGGCACGCATAGTTTCAGCGGTTTCGGGCGTTTTCCGCCGCACACTCTACCAACTGTACGAAGGTTCTTGAGCAATTTACCGGGCATTACTCGTTCCGGGCAAGCACCGAGCGCAAAGTCGGAGCCGCATCGCATGCCGGACTCCTGCTCGAGAATCGGTCGCACAATGCCATCGGTTGTACCCGGTGACACGGTCGACTCCACGACGACAAGCATGCCCCGGCGCAAGACGGCCCCCAGTGATCGAGCAACCGCACGCAAAGCTTCGTACTTTGGACTGTGGTCGGCGTCGACCGGCGTATCGACACATATCAACACAACGTCGGCCTCATGAAGAGCGCTGTAGTCGGAAGTCGCCGTTAGCTTACCGGATTTGACCACTTCCGACAGTGACTCGGCGAGACCCGGCTCGTCGCCGTCAATGGGGCTATGCCCAGCGGAAATTGTAGCGACCCGCCCTTGATCGATGTCCAGACCGACAACCCTGAAACCTACGCGCGCGAACTCGCAGGCCACCGCGAGCCCCACGTATCCCAGCCCCACCACACTGACGATCGCCGTTCCACCGTCGATCCTTTCACGAAGCCTTACCGCGTGCAGGTCTACAGTCACGTGCTTCGTTCCGGAACTTTCGATCCAAGAGACACGACGCGCTCTTCGAGACCGGATACGGCGATTGCGTGTGCCGCCTCGAGAGCGTCGAGGCCGTGCTGACCGGTAATGGCGACCGGGTGCTCTCCACGGACGGCGGCGAGGAAGCTCTCGATTTCGGCGTACAGTGGCTCGATCTTTCTGACGACATGTCTCACCATGGAGCCCTCGCTCACTCCGCGCAGTGCTCGAAGAGTTTCCCAGACATCACCGGACGCAGTTGCATTCTGGAAGAAATACAGGTCCTGGGTGAGGTAGTCGACTCGGAACATCCCGCGTTCACCAGTCACGTGGAGCTCACGTATTTTTGTTGGAGTGAGCCAGTTTGTTGCCAGGGTCCCGACGGTGCCGTCGTGGAGTCGCATGACAGCTGTCACGAGATCCTCGAACGTGCTGTGAATACGTCGCTCAGTCTCGGCGAAAACGCGGAGAATTCCGGAGCCTGAGATGTACATCATGACGTCGAGATCGTGCACCGCCAGGTCAATTACAACACCCACGTCGGTAAGGCGCGCGGGGAATGGACCCTGACGCCGCGCATCCATTTGAAAAACCCGGCCGAGTTCTCCACGCTGGACGCGTTCTTTGAGTTGAATGACTGCGGGGTTAAAGCGCTCAACATGACCGACCATCAAGCAGACCCCTGCGGCCTCCGCCGCTTCAATGATTTCCGTCCCTTCGGCGACGGAATAGGCGATGGGCTTTTCGATAAGGACATTGATTCCTCGCCTTATCACCTGCAGAGCCACTTCACGGTGGTAGATCGTTGGAACCGCAACCGTAACGGCGTCGGGCTTCTCCTGGTCGAGCATTTGTTGGAAGTCTTGGTACGGTTGGCCACCGAAGCGGCGGGTGAGTGCGTGCGCCGCTTGATGGTTAGAGTCCGCTACGGCTACGAGTTCGACGCCTGCCATATCCGCATATATTCGAATGTGGTGGCGGCCCATGGCGCCTGCGCCGATGACAGCAACTTTCATCTCCTCGACCTCCGGGACCTTTGCGCAGAGCTTTTCGCGTGACTCTCCTAGCACGGACGCTACAGGCCCGCAATCGCTGCAACGTACCATGAGATTGCGATCATCGGCAAACCGGAGAGTAACGCTTCATACTCACTCTTCCGCCATTCGTGATACGTTTCGACGCCTCTAAAAGTTAGCCACCTGAGGCGGACTTGTGGCGTACTGATCATCAGGAGGTTCGATGACTTTTCAAGTGCATGACACCGCGACCGTGTCGCCCGATGCAAGCATTGGGGACGGCACGGTTATCTGGCACCTTTCGCAAGTGCGCGAGCGAGCAAGCATAGGCGCCGGCTGCATTCTTGGCAAGAATGTGTTTGTTGACACTGATGTGCGTGTCGGGCGCAACGTGAAGATCCAGAACAACAGTTCGCTGTACCATCCACTGGTTGTCGAGGACGGGGTTTTTATTGGTCCACACGTAGTCTTCACGAACGACCGCTTGCCGCGGGCAATCAATCCTGATGGATCGCTGAAGACGGCAGACGACTGGGAAGCTCTTGGCAGCAGGATTATGTTTGGCGCTGCCATCGGCGCGGGTGCAGTCATACTGCCGGGTGTGACGATTGGTCGGTGGGCGCTGGTAGGCGCAGGCGCGGTCGTTACGCGGAACGTGCCCAACCACGCGATAGTGGTGGGAAATCCGGCTAGGGCGTCAGGATTTGCTTGCCAATGCGGACATCGCTTGACGAAGCGAGCTTCGGGTTTCGTTTGTGATGCCTGCGGGCGAGAGTATAGCGACGACTTTTCGGCCGCCACGGGGGGCGCGTACTGAGGGATGGTCCCTTGAAACTGGCGAGCGAGTCTCCGAAGCCCCAGATCACGGCCTGGATGCTCGACTGGTTTCCCGGGACTGGTACTTGCCGTTTCAGGTGACAATCGCGAACCGCTAAAGAGTGGGCCACGCAGCCTGGCCCATGATGTTGTGCGGGTGGGACACGGAAACATGCTCGTCCGTTCGGGGTTATCGGCTAATGCCGGCGTGAGCTCTATGGTGGAAGGGGACCGGTTTGTTCGAGGAGTTTGGCGACGGGGGTGGACTGGGTGGTGATGGTGCGAGGGACGCCGTAGGTGAAGACCATGGTGCCCTGGCCGCGGCGGATGGAGCGGGCGTCCCAATGAGCGTAGAAAGCGATGATGTCGCCTCCCGATTGGCGGCTGACGTGCGTTTGGCACCAGCCCCCGATTGGACCGGTCTGGGGCAGCATGACGTCGTATTGGGCGGGGTTTCTGCCTTCGGACAGCGGGCAGTAGTTGAGGAATCCGGGACCGGCACGCCGGGCGCGATTGACCTGATCGGCAATGACGGGCGTGGGTATGGGGGCGATGGTGGGCAGCGGGCGGGGCGTTACGGTGGGAACAGGCGCCGCGCTCGAGCCGCCACAACCGGCAATGGCAAGTGCGATGAGAGCGGTAACGGCCGGTTCCCTCAGTCGAGTGAAGTTAGGGCGACGGTCAGCCACGCATCGACGCTCCGGTGGCTCGTGGTGCGCGGACCCTCCACCGGGTAGGTTCCAACCAGGATCCGGTGGTCAGGTCCTGGCGGCCCACGCTGCCAGACTGCGCTCGTAGTACTTCAGCTGGTTCTCGGAGGATTGCATGTCGCGCCGGCTAAGGGACATGCTACTGGAGTCGTTATCGTCGGCGGCTATGCCGCATTCGTCGGTCGCGCCGAGCAAGAGCTTGTAGGCGCTGACGGTGTTGTGCGTCAGGGATGTGATGGATTTGGGGGCGGGAACGGACTGAAAGGCCTCGCGACTTTGAGAGATGTTGCCGCCCGCGGTGGCGCACGGCTTGCCCATGATGGCGGTCTCGGTCGCGCCCGACTGTTTGATCAGCGCGCTCGCCAGGACAATACCGGATTTCAGAACCGGATCAAGCGACCGCGCGTATGCGATCATTTCCGGGGAAACCTTGACCGGGCGAGGAGCGGCGGTGGCTTTGTTTTTACCGGCTTTAACCGATTTCGAGGGGACTGCCAGAACGGGCGGCTTTTTTGAAGCGCCCAACGTGCCACAGCCTGCTATTGCGACGCATAGACTCGTCACCACAACGATCCGGCGTGTCGTGGTCCATTTCACATGCGCCTCCTACGGACTTCGCATCGTATCGGTCAGAAAACCACTGCGAGTATACCAAGGTGCGGGCGGAATAACCCGGGTAGAACGACCCGGGTGGAGGCAGGACTTCCGGCCCGGCGTATGCTGGTCTACTACCGATTCGGACGTTGAGACAGTCGAGAACGTACCGTTCGGTGGGGGCAAGGGACAGAGCTCGGGAGTGCGTGGGTCTGATGCTTCATAGTTTGCGGGATGCAGCGATCTTCCCAAGACGGTCCGTCCGCGGGGGCGCACTCTCGACGTACGTCCATTCACCATGGGCCGTAGCCGGGCTGGTGTTCGCGGTGTACGGACTGTGGCTGGCGGCAATGTTCCACAACGGATACGATGCGCGAGATTCGATCGTGCTGGGAAAACACTTCGTACTGCAGAGCAACAAGAGCCACATCATCCGGATCGACCCACACTATTCGTATCCCGGCGGCGACAGCGGGTACGACGGGCAGTACTTTTATTTCATCGCGGTCGATCCGGTGAACGCTCGGTACTACATGGATGACCCTTCATACCGATACACGAAGATCGTGTATCCAATCGCCGCCCGGCTGCTGGCGCTGGGGCGTACCGATCTGGTGCCTTACAGCATGATCGCGATCAACTGGCTGGCGATCGCGGGGACGGCGGGGCTGCTGGCGGCCTGGTTACGCCGCCGCGGAGTCTCTCCGTGGTTCGCCGTGTCGTACGCTCTGTGCCCGGGAATATGGATCTCGTTTCAACGAGATTTGACTGAGCCGCTGTCGTACTTCTTCGTCATGCTGGCGATCTATGCATTCGATTTCGCGCCGCGTTACCGAGCAGCGGCGAGTGGATTGGCATTTGCTTTCGCGATTCTCACACGGGATAAGTCGGCGATCTTCGGCGCCCTGTACGGACTGGCGCTGCTGGCGGACGGGTTAGATCTGCATCGACTCAGCGAGGCACCGGCGCGATTCCTCCGAAACATCGGGCCGGCGGCCGTCTTCGGCATGCTGGCGCTGGGGCCGTACGTCGCCTGGCGCCTTTATCTGCGTCACTGGCTGCACACCGCCGCTTCGGTTTCAGGCGTGCAGACGAGTTACCAGGGGAGCCCACTTTCGGGCGCCCTCATGGCGTCAATTGGCACCACAACGCGCGTGATGTATCTGTTCGTGCTGTTTATTCCCGCCGCGATCTGCACCGGCATGGCGATCTGGTCGCTGCTGGCACGAGTGTGGTCGGTGACCGTACTGGTGCTGTTGGTGCTGATTGAGCTTTCGGTCGTGACTTTGAACCCGGGATATTTCGTGGATGTGTACGGGGTACTGCGGGTAGAGGCGGGGGTAATTCTGGCGGCGACGCTCTGTCTTCCCACGTTCAGCCGGCTCACCAGAGGCAATGCGCTGTGGTTTTACGCCTGCAGCGGAGGATGGCTTCTGCTGACGGCCGGGTATGCGGTGCTGGCTCCGGCATGGCTACTGGGAGGTAGGGCATGAGCGTTCTCCGGTTAACCGAACGCGCGGTGGCCTCTCTATGAAGGATGTCGCGACGGCGGCTGGACCGGGATTTCGACTCCCACGTGGCTGTCTGGATGCATAAAGCTCCCGCGGATGCCAATTCCTGGGTGGCCGGACGCGCCCAAGCCGAGCCCGGGATTCCAGTGATCCGGGGAGCGTTCGAGCGGGCGGGTTGGCGGTGGTCGCCGCTTACCCCGGCACTCGCAGTGTTGGTGTTTTATGTCGTGTGGACGGCATCGCTGCTGTTTTCCGGACACAGGGCGCAAGAGTGGGTGCTGTTCGGCCGCGAATTCGTGTCGCGTGCTCACGCCGCCGAATTGATGCATGTCGACCCAGGTGCGAGTTATGTCGAGCCGAACTTCGGTAATGACGGGCAGTTCTACTACTACATGGCGGTCGATCCGGTGAACGCGCAGTACTTCATGGACTCCGCGCCGTACCGGTACAAGCGCATCGTGTATTCGATGCTCGCCCGGCTGCTGGGTTTAGGACAGCCCGGGCTGATTCTCTACAGCCTGATCGCGATCAACGTGCTGGCGGCAGCCGGAGGCACGTGGGCGATTGGCGCGTGGCTCTGTTCGAAGGGGATCCCGGCGTGGCCGGCATGCATCTACGGGCTCTATCCCGGGTTGCTGATATCGGTCAAACGCGATCTCACCGAGCCGCTGTCGTACGCGTTCGTGGCGGCCGCGGTGTACTTCTTCAGCAAGGGGGGGAAGCGGCAATGGCTCGCGGCGCCGGTATTTTTCCTGCTGGCGGCTCTGACGCGGGATAAGGCGATCGCATTCGGCGGACTGTACGCGGTTGCACTTTTAGTGGGGACGGTGGAGTGGCGCAGGCCCCGGCGTGTGCTGGAACAGGCGCGCGCGAACTTCGGGCGGTTCCTGGTGTTCGGCGCTATCGTAACCGGACCATTTCTGGGTTACCAGTTGTTCTTGCGGTGGTGGCTTCACTCGTTGCCGTCACCGACGAGCCAACTCGGTGTGGCGGCTACCGCGACGGCGATCCACGATTTTTACAACCCGTCCGGCGTCCTCGCAATCGCGTGCGTCTACGTGCCGGCCGGCGTGTGCCTGTGGATGTCGGCGCGGTCGCTCCGGCGTCCCGAATGGGAGTGGCAGCCGATCATCACGGCGGTGACCGTGCTGTTTTCGGTGGTTCTGGTTAGCTCGGAGTATTTGAACGACGTGGTGGGCGGCTTGATGCGCGTCAACATCGGCGTGGTGCTCATGGCACTCTATTGCATTCCCTCGTTCGATCGGCCGGGTGGCAAACGGCGCAGAGCATGGCTGTGGATCTGCGGAATCGCCTGGCTCTCCCTGACTCCCCTCTTTCTGGGGTCGGGCATTGCGAGTTTTATTCAGGCGAGGTGAGCAGGACCGCACTAGGGCCTGTGACTGAAGCGCTAACGTCCCGGCTGAAGCAGGTACATGATCGCCGTGACCACGGCGAACCACCGCATCGCGCCGATAAACAGCATGAGGCCGTTCACGAGCCGCAACCAACCCGGGCGAACTCTCTTATACGCCACGCGCAGCGAAGTGTGGGTGATGAGCATGAGCGCGGTCATCAAGGCGAAGAGCCCGACCCATCCGAGACGTGAGATGAGACCACCGCCGAGCGGATTCTGCTCGTAGGCATTGAGCGAACCGGCTTTGGACACGCCCATGGCAGTGGTAATGATATCGAACACGATCCCAAGGTACGTGAAGACGAACACGATCTGGAAGAAGCGCCAGCGACTCTCCCGAAGTTTCGCGGTTGCGATGGTAGAGGGAGGAACGCCTTGCAGACCGGCCGAGGGATTGAGATACAACGTGGACTCCTACATGCCGTGATGGTGAACAGCGCGCAGCCGTGGGCGCTAAGTACGGAGAAGTAGTCCAAAGGAGTACTCCTTTTAGAGTACTCCGTTCGTAGGTTCCCTGCAACAAGTCTGCTCAAGAAAGTAGCCTTTCGGTCAATAGTGCACGCCGAGGGGAGTGTGTAGGCTCAAGGAAGTGGCCGGCACGTGCATGCAGGCTTCAACCGAGGAAGCACTTCCAGAGGGCCGGACGTACGCGCGCTCAGTGCGGAAGGACGTCACGCGACAGTGATGCGACAGCGCGACGGGGTGTGTGCGTGCGGTTTCAGCAGGCCGTACGGTACCGAGTATTCAGACGTTTGGCCCGCGGTAACTCGACGGAGCATCGGCTTCGAGACGGGACGGAGGCGGGAAACGCCCGGTCAATTTGGATGCAAAGGACATTGAAGATGGTTGCTGTAAACGTACCAAGGGCGCGGGACGAGGTTCCGGAGCGATCGCTGGGTCTCCTGCGTTTCGTGCCTGACCTTTATACAGTGGGGTTTCTGGCGATTCTGTGCGGTGTCCTGGTCACCGCCCTGGCGCCCCGGCTGGACACGGATTACTGGTGGCACCTCAAGGTCGGTCAGTACATCGCTACTCACCACGTGGTGCCGTCGCGGGACTTTATGTCGTTCACGATGTTGGGTCACGCGTGGACCGATCACGAATGGTTGTCGGAACTGGGACTCTACGGGCTGTATCGTCTGGCCGGGCTGTGGGGGCCTGACGTATTCTTCGCACTGGTGATCGCGGCGACGTTCACATTGGTGTACATGACGATGGTGCTGCGTTCCATCCACCGCGTGCCTGCAACGTTTCTGCTGGCTCTGGCCTTCATGTGTTCGAGCGGGAGCTGGGGTCCGCGGATACAGATGCTGACACTGTTCTTTTTATCGGCCTATGGATATGTCCTGTTTCGGTTTTCGTTGACGCGGGATCGCCGGCTGCTGCTCTTTTTGCCGGGCCTGATGTTGTTATGGGCGAACATGCACGGGGGATTCGTGCTCGGTCTGGTGGTCGTCGCGGCGTACCTGGTGGGGGAGTCGCTGAACCATCTCACACGGCGAGAGGGCGCGTGGACGGTTAGCGACCTGAAGATGTTGCTGTACGCATTTCTCGGCGTGGCGGCAGTAACCATGGTAAATCCGAACGGGGTACGTCAACTGCTGTACCCGCTGACCTTCGTCTTACCGAACGCCTTCACGAATCTGATACAGGAGTCCGCTTCTCCGAATTTCCATCTGCTCGTCATCATGGTCTTCGAAGTGATGCTGATGTTGATGATCGTGAGCTTGTTGCTTACGTGGGAGCGGTTGAACTGGACCAATCTGATCCTGATCGTCGGGTTCACCCATCTAGCGTTCAGTCAGGTGCGGAATGTCGCCGTGTGGGCGGTGGTGGTGACGCCGGTGCTGGCGTACTACCTGCGGGCCGCGGCGCCGAGGCTCCAGGAGATGTTCCCACAACTGTCGTATCGCCGGCGGCCGGTGGAGGGCCGGGCAGGTCCGCTGATGAACCTGGCACTGCTGATACTGATCGTGGCGGTTTTTGCGGGCGAGGGCACGCACTTTATAAACGGCACGTCCATGCGAACCGCGGAGACGAGCGCGTACCCGGCGGGAGCGATTCAGTACATGCGGGCGCACCGGCTGCCTACGCGCGTGTTCACGTCGTATGGATGGGGCGGCTATCTCCTGTGGAATCTCTTCCCAACGTATCGAGACTACATGGACTCGCGGGCCGACACGCTGTACAACACGTCAATTCTCGACGGATACCTGCAGATCTACACCGCATCGCCAGGTTGGACCTCGACGTTGCAGAAATACGACATCACGTCGGTGCTGGTGGAACCGAGCGCGCCGGTGGCCCAGACGCTGGCCCTGGAACCTGCCTGGCGACTCGCCTACCGAGACGCGAGCTCGGTGCTCTACGTGAGGCGGAATGCCCCCGTTCCGTCTTAAAACGACGTACTCCCCTGGCCAGAAAAGTGTACCCGTTCGACCAATAGTCGCCGAGTCGCTTCCGAGATAGGGTGTGCACATGGCGTTCGTTGGAAGTTTGATAAATGTTGGGGAGGCGGAAATGACAGACATTGCTGTCACATGGACTTTGAAGCTCCGGGACATACTGGATAGCCTGAGCGCTCGACTGGAGCGCGAAGAGGGCCAGGACATGATTGAGTATGCGTTGCTGGCCGCACTGATCTCGATCGTCGCGATCGCGGTCATTCTGTTGGTCGGACCGTATCTCAAGAACCTGTTCCAGGATGTCGTGAGCGCTCTCGGCACTACCTAGAAGCCGCGGGCAACCAAGTGGAGAGGCGCTGGATTACAACCCAGCGCCTCTTTCTTATCGTGGAGCTTCGTGGTTCGACTCGACGACTCTGAATGCGTATTCATCGGTGAGCAACGCTCAGGCGGCGCGGCCTCGAGTGTTCGCGAAATGTTGCGTGGGAATGACGCGGGTGGGCACCCACTCGCCGCCGGAGAAGACACTGGCAGACTCTGCCGCCTGAACGCTGAGCTGCCGAGACTCTTGGGCCGACATCTTTCACCGCTTCCCTTTGAAGTGAAAGGGTCTGTCGCATGCCAGAGATTGAAATCGGAGCATCGGATAATCCCTCATTTAACGGGCCTTTCGGCCCTTGTGACTGCTCATGCGACACCATATACTGGACGTCAGCATGCAAAGTAACGAAAATGATTTGTTTTTTATGTGTCGTAACAACGCACCTGTGCTAACCGATATCAGTCAATCCTCACTGAGTTGCACACAACGCGATCAGAACTTAGCAAGTGCGCAGACCACAGCAGGGAGAGACAATTGAGCATCAAATCATCGGGTTACGATACGACGCTCGAGAGTAGTCACTCTAGCGATAAGAAACGTTGGCACGCGCTCTCGGCGGTGCCTTTTCGTATATTACGCACTCCAATTAAGCATGCAGGCATTCGATTGGCATGTCACTCCTCCGGAGCAGATGTGCCCCGATTGCGTGATGGCGCTAACGCGCACGGCGAGATCGCGCAGGGCCTCATCGAGTTCGCGATTCTCGGGTCACTTTTGATCACCATTTTTCTTGGACTGGTCGATTTCTCGCGGTTTCTTTACTACGACAACGCGATTCGCAATGCATCGAGGACGGGAGCAGAGTCGGCAATGGAGTACTGTTCCTCCTCGTCCAACTGCGCACAGTCGAAGACGCCGATGACAGACGATGTGATCGTTCAAGCTACGGTGTGCGAGTCGCAACAGATCGTCACCTTGCAGCCCCAGATATCGGCCTCACAGTGCGCGATACCGTGTGACCCGGGCGTGTGCGCAAATGGAAGTGGATTTCCGAGCACCGCGACGACTTACTGCACGCAAGACGTTTGTATCACCGGAAGCCAGTCTCCTAGGGTGGTTGGAAACGACGTCACGGTCTATGTTGGCTACTCATTCCAGCCTATATCGTTTCCCATGAAGCCTTTCTTCACCACTCGATCATGCTTTCCCGCGTCCCAAATACAGAACGAATCGACGACCCATACCCTCTGTTCTCAGGCGACCGGTAGAGTGCTCTAAGTGATCGCTGCATCAGATGCCGAAGGCGGTCAGGCGATGGTCGAATTCGGCATCATCATTTCGGCGCTATTTATTCTCACGGTGTTTTCGGTGAGCGTCGGCATCAATTTCTACCGATACAACGCAATGGCCGGAGCGGCGAGATACGCAAGCCGTTGGGCTTCGGTCGTGGGCGGAACATGTATGCAATCACAGTCGAACGTCACGACAGCCGATTGGTGCAACCAGCTGGCCGGCGGTTCCGCTTCAGCCTTCTGGAATTCCAATGGCGATAAACCGTTGCAGACGACTACTTCACAGACATGCATCTCAAATGGCCAACCGAATCTCACGTACTTCTACGTCGCTTCGAGCTACGCAAGCACCACGAGTACGACTATCGTAGGGGCAGCAGTGCAGCACTTTGACAGCAACAGTGGTTCCACCAACACGATTTCCGGAAAGTTCACACCAGCGTTTGACGCCACCCAATTGCGAGCATGCATCGAGATTCACGGTGCAAGCGTGTCCGGCAGTAAGTGGACGGTTTTACCGGGTGACACGGTCTCGGTTTACCTGGAGTACCCGCTCTTCGGCACTCTGGGATTCCGATTGTCGGGGAGCACCAATCTATTGGCTTCCGCACAGTATGTAGTCGAATGAGGCGCGCATGAAACGATTGCTTGTCCACGGTAGAGCGACACTTCAGAAGTACTTCTCAGAGGATGCGGGACAGGCTTTGATTCTGGCAGCGGTACTTCTGCCGGTTATGATGCTCATGCTTGGCGCGGCGGTCGAAGGCGGGAGCGTCATGGTGCAGTACCGACGCATGCAGACGGCGGCGGATATATCGGCCTTGACGGGCGCACAGAGGCTTCCATGTGGGCTATCCGACACGACCTGTGCCGGTACTGCCACGGCAGACGCGTGCACGTACGCTCAGTCCAATGGATTCGGTAGCGGCGTTTGCAGTTCCGCTGCCTCGGACGGAAGCTTGGTTACGGCGTCGGCCCCGCCGGCAGCGTGCAGCCCGTACAACTTCATCAATTACGGCAACAAAGGGACGGACGCGACCTGTTCGAACGGCTCGGCCTCCAGTGCAAATTCGTACATAGAGGTCAACGTCTCGAAGCCATTTCAGATTCCTATCTTCAACGTCAGTATTTCGTTGAGTACGCACGCGGTGGCACGGGAGGGCGTGGGAAACCTGGGTGGATTCGCAGTGTACTCTCTGAGCCACTCCGTTACGTGGGATGGTAGCTCGGTGAGCGCTGTCGGCTCCGCGTATGGAAATAGCTCGATAACGGGCGTCACGACCTGTGACGGGGCGATTTTCGGGGCAGGCTCGAGTGTTTCGGGTTCGACGAGCGTATCCGGGACGCCGTATTACTCACCCTCGAGCGGGACCTTTACGGGAAATTGCCTCGGAAGCGCTGATACCACGGCAGGAACTACTTCAGGTATGCCGACGGTGCCTGACCCATACGCCAGCAGTCAAGCACCCCCGTCCAGCTTTGCCAATTGTTCGGCATGTTCGCAAGGCGGCTGGCAGTACGACCCATCGCAGGGAGCTTCTGGCTGGACACAGGGAGGGTCGATAACAGGGTCAAGAACGGGTATAGAAGTGTTCCCAGGCGTGTACACGGACCTGAGTCAGTGCAATAAATGCAACGTGTACTTCAATCCGGGTATATATACGTTTACAACGGGTGCGATAAGCACAGAGCACGGCATGACGTGTGTTTTTGGCTCACCGAACTGCGACGACGGCGGCCTATGCGAGTCGGGAGGCTCGACGGGCACGGTTCTGGCGGGAACAACCGCCGCGAATCAGTTCATGTATCAGTGCTCACCGTGGGGCTACTGGGATACACGCACGTTGGCCGGCCGCCCAACGTCGATATGCGCTACATGCGCTCCCACCTTTTATAACGAAGCAGTGTCGGGTGGCACCAGCACGGTGCAACTCAATGGAGTGGTGCTGTACGACAAAAATAATCAAGGCATAACGATGCACGGAAATGCCGGGGGAAGTGAGAACGGGGGCCTGTACCTGACCGCCCCGAATCCCTGTCCGGGAACCGGTACATTCTCGGCCACTGCCAAGACAGTCACTTTCCCCTCGGGAGCGTCGTCGGCATCTTCCACTACCGGTTCTTATTACACCTACGCAACGACGGATCTTGCGTATCAAATAAACTCGACGACGCACCAATCTCCGAACAGCGCCAACATATACTTCTACCCCAGCATGGATTATTCGCAAGTCAGCGGAATGCGCGCCCAACAGCCTCATGGACTACCAGGATGAATTCGGTGTAGGCAACACGCAGGGGCAGCATCTGCACTTTCTGGTGTGGTCGCGTCCCACCTCGCCGGCGACGAGCGGGAATATTGATTGCTCGGGTACAGACCAGCCGAGCTGGTGGGGTATCGTGTACATGCCAGGAGCTACCGTTACGACACTCGGAAATTGCGGTAAGAAGGCAGCGATTCCATGGGTAACAGGGCAGGTAGTGGCAAACCAATACAAAGGGAATGGCAACGCCTCTTTGACCGTGTATTACCGCCCTTGTTTGTCGGGTGCTATTTGCGGCACGGGACCGGGAACCGAGTTGATTCAGTAGGTTTTGCCTAAAGACCCGTGGACCGGGAGGGATGCGAATCCCTCCATCCCAAGTAGAGGCTAACGAACCCGGGACTGGCTCCGGTGATAAGGAAGGTCGCCGCGTCTCCCGGCGTCATGGATCTCTTTGCTCGGTCTTCCGTTGGTCTGCTCTACTCACCATTTCGAGAACCAGGACGATAGTCTCGCCGATGTGCAGGCAGAGCGTGCCGATCAGAAAGCCTGGGAGTCTGAAACAAAGTCCGACGGCAGTGCGACGGCGTCGGTCGAGGACATGCTTACTGAGATGGCAAAACCAGTCAGACTGGCGGCCATCCAGATAGCGATCGCGCCGACGCTCCTTAAGGGCGAGATTGTCGGTGCCCTCGGCCGACTCAAACGCCGGCATACGCGCGGAACGATCACGCCCGATCGGCAAGCTCAGACTGCCTCGCACAAGTCACCCCAGCCGAAACGCTAGTCGAATTGTGCGGTAACGGCTCGGCATGGGGCCACCCGTTCCGGCACTCCATCTCCGCGCTCACGCCAACGACATGAACGCGGAGATGGAAGGGCACGTCTCAGGGTTCGCTATACACGTGAAAATAGTGGAAGTGTGCCTGTGTGTCTTCCCCTCCGCCAGAAGCGAAAGCGAACAGGCCGATCTTGATGGGGAAGCTCGAACTTGCAGCGGTAAGGTCCCACGCTGCGCCCTTGACCCAGTGCGTACCGTCGAGGCTGGTGTACGGCGTATATACCGAGCCCTGACGATAGATTCGGAGGTAGTCGGTTACCTGCGGATTCGCTGCCGTGCTGCCGTTTTCCGTCGGATTGGGATTCGTGAGATAGTCCCAGGCCTCGCCCTCGTTGGGACACTGCTGATGCGTGTACGTGGTAACCGCGACCTGGGTGGGGTCTGCCGGCGACCCCTCGGAGCAGCCAGGGTCGGATGGCGGAGCAGGCTCGAGGCTCTCCTTACCGGAGATCATCTTATTGAGCGAGTCACTGTGCGCCGGACCAACCTTGATATAGTGATCGTCGTCGCTGTAGATCAGCAGGCCCGCCTGCTGATAATTTTCCGCAGGGTCGAACGTTATCTCCGTTTGCGCCATGTAGTTGCCCGATGGCGGAGCTTCCACCACGAGATCTTTGGCCGTGTTGTACTGCTGGTAGAGATCGCCATTGACCGTGATCGCCAGGTCCCCATTTCCAGTGGACATCAACGTCGGATCCGGCCGGATGATGGACCACTGTGGACGCAGCGACGGGGTAGTAAAGTCGTCGGAGTACTGCGGTAGCAGTGCGCCGGCCAGAGGCGTGGTGGGCGGGGGAATGGTGCCATCGTTCCAGAGGGCGGTTGTCACGTTATCGAAATCGGCTTCGGTGTTCTGCGTGAAGAACCCAACCTCACCCGAGTGCGTCGCAAAGTCGGCTGGTACGACAACGTTCACCATGGCCACCTGGTCGCGATCCGTATCGGTGAGGGTGACGTGAAACGTGGGACGGCCGGCCTGCGACAGATCTTCGTCGAGCGAGAGGTGATGCCAGTCGGTGGGATCGAAGGTCGCCGGCAACGGAGCGGACTGCTCGCTCAGGATGGTGCCGCTTTTCTGCAAGACGCCGGCCGTCAGGCTATTGGTGGTTGGATTGATGAAGGCCACAACACCGCGACCTGCGTTCGAGTTCCCGTTCCCGCCCTGATACGCGGCCACACAGCCAAAATCTCCACTCGACCCGGTGGCGGACCGTAGATCACATTCGGTGCGCGCGCCCGCCGTCACCGACGCCCGGCTGACGACAAGGCTGTTGCCGGAGGAGGTGGTGTCCTGCATGAAACCGCCGGAAGTGGTCGGACAGGCCGTCGAGGTCGCCTCGCTCCAACTGCCGGTTACGGTTTGCCAGGTTGACGAAAACCCACCGGCCGGATCGGGTGCGGCACATGTACTGCCGGTATTAAAGTTGTCTCCGAAGATCGGGGTAGTCACCGGCGCAGTATTCGACACGGACGGCCCCGATCCGCCATTGACTACGGGCCATCCATCGGATGTCCAATCTACCCGGTCGAGCAGGACCTGCCGGAAGGTAATAGGGAAATCGGGACCGTTCATGAGCCATCCATCGTTCTCATTCACACCGTGATAGACGATCCAGTCGTGCCCCGAAAGATCGGTAATGAGGGCATTGTGACCGACGCCGTGCCAGATGTTGCCGTTCTGTTTGAGGGTGGGATAACCGCCCCCCTGGTCACCGCGATTATCGGCCGCCGGATCGTAGCCGAGAGCGGTCAACGCGGGAGTTGAACCCGGATACAGCATCGGATACCCGTTCTGATCGGAGAACGTACCGGTCGGCGAGGTCGCCCGGTTCACTTCGACGCTATACCCGGTGTTCGGGCCCAGGCAACAGTTGGCAGCCGATGAAAAATTGTAGTAGTAGGCCTGGCCGTTTACTTGATGACGCACCACGTACGTGCCTTCGTAACGGTCCCAGTGGCCGATCTGTATCGCCGGGCCAGACGTGTGGATGCCGTCCGAGGCGAGTGGTTGGACCAGCGTGCCGCCGAAGTAGCTGCCGTAGTACAGATAGCGCTGGCCGGTAGTGTCCATGAATTCGGCCGGGTCAAAGGTCCAGAGGTAACAGCCCAAAGGATTGGTGGTCACGTCACACGGGAAGGCGTAGGTCGGGCGGGGTGGAATTACCGGTCCCGATGTATACGCACCGCCGGCCGGCGGTCCCGAGTCGGTCCACGGACCCTGCATACTTTGCGCCGTCAGGACGCCAATAGCACTACCACCATTAGAGCTATACGCGGGGAGCGGCTGGGTCCAGTTCACCATGTAATACAGGTAGTACTTGTGGTTGAAGTACTGCAGATCGGGGGCCCATAGACCGGCGTCGTCCGCCGTCCAGGCCGGGCGAGCGGAGACAGCGTCGGTCACGAAGGTCCAATGCACGAGATCGGTTGATCTGAAAATGGGCAGGAAATGATAGGAACCGTCGTTCCAGTAGTCCGACGAGCCCGAAAGGTAGTAGTAGCCGTCCAGTGCTTTGATGATCGAAGGGTCAGCCACGTTCTGAGGAATCACCGGGTTGCTGTACGTGGTCGCCGTCTGAGGAAACGCGGTTCTCACGTTAGCCGGGGCAAGGACCATCAGCAGACCCAGAGTGCCGCCCAGGAGAGCGCGCACGGCGCCACGCCCACGCAGAAATGGTGGTCCACCTGCTCGATACCGCATGATGCTGTTCCTCCATGTATCCAGGGGCGATTGACGTCTGGACAGCCAGCCAGGGCGAGAATCAACAGCAGAAATCGTGCCTCGTGCGACGAGAAGTTTGACAGCGCGTATCCAGACCTACCCGGCGCCGGCAATGGTCCCTGTCGCACCAGCCTGGCCGGCAGGTGCGCATTGCACATTCGGAAGGACCGGCTTCACGATATCTGGCTCGGGAAGTACTGTCTGTGGTTGGCCCAGAAGGAGCACGAGTGGCGGGTTCTGAAGCGGGATACTGGTGGCCGTCTCGCTACAGAAAATCGGTTTTTTGTGGATGAGATGGTAGCCGGCATTCATTGTTCTGGCGGGTTCCACAATCTGTAGTAGGGAAAGGCGTTTCCTCTCCAAGATAGGGTAGTCGGAAAGGTGTCATCGGCACCTGCATTCGCAGGACTTTCGCCTCTTGTCGGCCCACCAGACGGACCATATACTACATGAAGATTCCGCCGGAAGAGTGGCGAGCGACATGGATGCGAATCAGCGTACGAGGTTACCTATGAACCGTGCTTCAGCTCGAAGAGGGCGCTCGGCACGCGCTCGCGACCGCGAGGGCAAGCGGGTAGCGGGGGCGGACCTTATGCAGCGTGGGGCCATCCTTGCTCTGGCCGGTGGGACTGTCGCATTTGAACGGACCAGCTTGAGGGCGAGTGGGCTTCGACACTCAGACCAGGGAAGCTCGAGGCGGAGACATCCG
The DNA here is from genome assembly GCA_963737125.1 of uncultured Chloroflexia bacterium. Taxonomy (GTDB): domain Bacteria; phylum Chloroflexota; class UBA5177; order UBA5177; family UBA5177; genus JANWJD01. Next base: position 2,137,336 of record CAVTRL010000001.1, read on the forward strand.
TCATATTCACACCACAAGTTTGGGTAGGGAAAGTCACAGATGCAAAATCGTAGACGCGGAATTCAACTCGTTCTGGCCGGCATTATCGTCGTCGTTCTCGTGGCCGGCGTCGGGCTGTTCCTATCCAACCGAAGCAGCGGCAACTCTGCAAAGACCGCCGCAGTTACAACTATCCCGGAAGTCGTGGCGATTCAGACCATTCCGCAGGACACCGCCTTCAAGGCGGGTCAAGACTTGTCCACCTTCTTCGTGGTACGGCAGGCTCCGCCAAACCTGGTGCCGGTGGGGGCGTACACGTCACTGACGCAGATTCAGTCGCTGGTAGCTTCCACCGGTTGCCCGGCCGGCCAGATAGGGTGCGCGGAGCAGGCGAATACGACCGAGACGATCTATCAGAACGCACCGGTGGTCAGCGGCATGTTTTCTAACCTGGGGCAGTTTCGCAGCGTCGCCAGCCCGTCGTTCACGATTCCGTACGGGTATGTCGGTATCGCGATTGCATTCGATCCGATCAACAGCGTGATTGGCAGCATTTTTCCAGGCGATGACATCGACGTCATCGCGAGCTATCACGACGCACCGATCAAGGGATTGAAGGCGCAGCCGCAGACGCAGTTCGTGATGAATGACCTACGCGTACTTTCGGTGAATACGCCGCCTTCCGCAGCCACGGGCTCCGCACCGGTCGGGGGAGGCACGTTATTGGTGCTGTCGCGATACGAGCAGGCGCTGGTTATTCAGCACCTGAAGGATTTTGGATGGCAACTCAGTGCGGTGCTGCGATCTTCCAAGGAAACGGACATTCCGCACTTCAAGACTCTTCCAGTGACCGATCGCTGGTTCTGGACCAAGGCGCAGAATCCCTTCAAAGTTGACCCGGGTTACTAGGTAGCCGAGAAGGAGACTGACCCATGGGACTTCTAGATCGGATGAGCAGCGGGGTCGCGCCGGCTCCGGTGCTCCGGCAGGTCGAAGCGCCGGAGGAGACGGCCGGCCTGAATGAATATGCTCTGCTTCGGCCGGAGGAGGCTCCGGAACGTGAAGAGCTGAGCGTTCGCCGGTTCAACATCGGGAATGCGAAGAAGGACCCGTTTCGTCCGATGCGCGAGCGCGTGCAGACGCAGTTATTACGTGAGTCGAACCGGTATCTGAGACTGGACGACCGAGAGTCCGTGCAGGCCCAGATCGTTTCCATGCTGGACGAGGCGCTGGCGGACGAGGGGATCCAGCCGGCACGCGTGGATTATATGCGGATCCTGGACAGTATCTCGAACGAGGTGCTGGGTTTCGGGCCGATTCAGTCGCTGCTGGATGATGACACCTGTACCGAAATTATGGTGAACGGCCACGACCAGGTGTACGTGGAACGCTTCGGCAAGCTGCAGCAGACGGATGTGGTATTCGACGACGATCAGCATGTGATGCGGGTGATCGACAAGATCGTGGCGCCGCTGGGCAGGCGCGTGGACGAGGCGTCGCCGATGGTGGACGCGCGCCTACCGGATGGGTCGCGCGTGAATGCGATCATTTCGCCGCTTTCGCTGGTGGGGCCGGTGCTCACGATCCGGCGGTTTCCGAAGCAGCCATTGATGGTGGACGACCTGGTGCGGCTCAGCTCGTTGACGCGGGATATCGCGGACTTCCTCTCGGCGGCGGTGAGAGCACGCTTGAACATCATTGTGTCCGGCGGCACCGGCTCCGGAAAGACGACGCTGCTCAACGTTCTCTCGAGCTTCATTCCGGATAGCGATCGAATCGTGACGATAGAGGACGCCGCTGAGCTGCAACTGATACAACACCACGTCATTACGCTGGAGGCCCGGCCGTCGAACATCGACGGCAAAGGAGCAATCACGATCAGGGAGCTCGTTCGCAACTGCCTGCGGATGCGTCCCGACCGGATCATCGTCGGTGAGGTCCGAAGCGGCGAGGCGCTGGACATGCTTCAGGCCATGAATACCGGTCACGATGGCTCGCTGACCACGGTCCACGCGAACACGCCACGGGACACGCTATCCAGAATCGAGACGATGGTCTTGATGGCGGGTATGGATCTGCCGGTGAAGGCCATTCGGGATCAGGTATCGAAGGCGGTCGATCTCATCGTGCAGCAGGAGCGCATGAAAGACGGCACTCGCAAGATTACGTACGTGACGGAAGTACAGGGAATGGAGGGTGACACCATCATCCTGGAAGACATCTTCCGTTTCGACCAGACCGGCTACGAGGGCGGCAAAGTGATCGGCCAGTTCCGGGCGACCGGCGCGCGGCCGAAGTCGTACGAAAAGTTCCAGCAGATGGGCGTCAACCTGCCGGTGAACGTGTTCGGCAAAGTTCTGCTGAACGCATAGGGTGATTTCGTGACTTACATCGTAGTTTTGATTCTGGTTCTGGTGGGCGGCGGACTGGTGTTTCTGTTACGAAGCATCGGGCGCAGTAATCCGGCAGCACTCGGCATGCGGTTGGCGCGGTACGGGCTGGCGGGTGCGACAAGCGGCGGACCGGGTTCGGTGAGCCAGCTGGTAACCCCGGCGGTTCGCCAACAGAGCGAGCAGGGCGCGATTAGCCGGGGAATCGAAAAGGCGGTGGCCCGAACGCGCTTCGGGGCGGGCATCGCCGCCAGGTTGGATCGCGCGGACATGAAGATGACGCCGGGGGAGTGGATTGCGGTGTGCCTGGCGGTGATCGTGATCGCTATCCTGGCCGGCATTCTCTTTAAAGGAACGATCGGCCTGATAGGAGGCGCGGTTCTCGGCATCGCGGCGCCATGGATCTACCTGAGCCGGCGGGTAAAGAAACGCCAGCGAAAGTTCACGGAACAACTGGCCGATATGGCCCAGATGATGGGCAACAGCATGCGGGCCGGATTCAGCATTTTGCAGTCGATGGAATTGGTGGCGTCGGAAGGCCCGAAGCCGGCCAGTCAGGAGTTCGACCGGGTCGTTACCGAGGTGAAGCTCGGGCTGCCGCTGGAGTCAGCGCTCGATCACATGCTCGACCGGATGCCGAGCGAGGATTTGGGACTGCTGATCGTCGCAATCAACGTGCAACGAGTGGTGGGCGGTAATCTGGCTGAGATTTTGATGGTCATCGCGAAAACCGTTCGCGAACGGGTGCGGTTTCAACGGGATCTGAAAACGCTGACGGCACAAGCCAGGTACTCCTCTTATATCATCACGGGACTGCCGGTAGCGGTGGCAATCGTCATCAACCTGATGGACGCCCCGTATGAGTCGTACCTCTATAAAAGCCTGGTGGGAAACGTCATGATCGGAGCCGCGGTGGTGATGTGTGCGATCGGCTTCTTCGTCCTCTCGAAAATCGCTGATATCGAGGTGTAACAGACATGACTTTTCTTATCGTCATCGGTATAGTGATTGGCATTGGCGTCGCCATGTACGGTGCCCTCACAGTGCGCGAGGTGGACTTAACCATGACGGCGCGCCTGAATCGGTTTAACGTCAAGCCGGCATCCAGCCTCACCGACCTTGAGCTTCAGATTCCGCGGCGGGAGCGACTTCTCGGACCGATGCGGCGGCGCATAGCAAAAACGGTGCGCCAGTTTACGCCGATCGGGGCGATCGACAAGGCACAGACTCGCATCATGCAAGCGGGCAATCCGCGAAACATGACGGTGCAGGATTTTCTCGGGTTCAAGGGAATGCTAGCGATTGGGCTGGGGTTCCTGGTGCTGGTGGGGGACTTCCTGGTACTCAAGCCGGGACCGGTGAAGTTCATCCTTTCGATCGTGGCGGGAGTCGCAGTGGGATTTTTCTTCCCCGATTTCTGGCTCCGCTCGCAGACCAAGAAGCGGCAGGAAGAGATCCTGAAGTTTTTGCCGGACGCCATCGACATTCTGGCGATCAGCGTCGAAGCCGGGCAGGGGTTCGACGGGGCGCTGCAGACGCTGTCATCGCGGAAGACTAACTCGCTCACCTACGAGTTCGATCGTTTCCGGCTGGAAATCCAGGCGGGAAAGGGACGGCGTGAAGCATTTCGCGACATGGCAATGCGATGCGAGGTGGAGGACTTGAGTAACTTCGTGGCCGCGATGATCCAGGCCGATCAGTTGGGTATCGGGATCACGCAGGTGCTGCGGTCCCAGTCCGAGGAACTTCGGATCAAGCGCCGGCAACGCGCCGAGGAGACGGCACGGCAGGCTCCAATCAAGATGTTGTTTCCTCTCATCTTCTTGATGTTCCCGGCGCTGTTCATAGTGATTCTTGGGCCGGCGGTTCCCCAGCTTGCCTTCATACGGACGCAGTAGTGAGCGGCGCGGTGTTTGGTAGAATCGGCCCACTCGCACTGATCGTCGTTAGCGGTACGCCAACGCGCGTTGCCGGACCTATTTCAAGGTTGGAGTGACGCGCCTGTGGCACACGCTGTACTAATCGTCGACGATAGTCCAACGGCCGTACCTGAGCTTCGAGCTCTGCTTGAAAGCTCGGGCTACGACGTTTTCACGGCTCTGCGTGGTGAAGAAGCACTGGAGATTCTCAGGGCCGAAAAGATCGACCTGATTATCACCGAAACCTTGCTGCCCGGCATGGATGGCTTTGAGTTCATCCGCGCAGTTCGGCAGGAGCCGGAATGGGCGCAATTGCCCATCATCGCTCTTACGATCCGATCGACGCCGGATGACTATGCAGCCGGCTTTGGGGCCGGTGCGAATGAGTATTTTCCGAAGCCGCTCGAGCCGCCGAAGGTACTGGCGGCGGCGCGGGGTCTGATCACGAGATTTGAGTCCGGAAGGTTGGAACGGCCCGGTGCGCCGGCGCCGCGTGGCGGGGTAGTTCTGCGCCCGGACCGCGGCGAGATCATCACGGTATTCAGTCTGAAGGGCGGAGTGGGGACGACCACTATCGCAGTAAACCTGGCGGTGGCAATCAAACAGCTCGCGCCGTCGTCGCGGGTCGGAGTCATCGACCTCGCGCTGGAGCACAGTTTGGCGGCGTTGCTGCTCGATATCGTGCCGACGTCGACGATCGTCGATTGGTCGCGGGAGGACGAGCGGGATGCCTCACCGTATCTGCTGAACCAGTATTTCGTGCAGCACAGTACCGGGGTTGGCCTGTTGAGCGCTCCACCATCGCCGGAACAGGCGGAGACGATCCGTCCCGACGTGGTGAGGCGCACACTGGCGATGGCGCCGGATGCCTTCGATTACATCGTGGTGGACACGGCCTCGACATTCAGCGAGATTTCCTTGATCGCGCTCGAAATGGCCAGCACGATTTTGCTGCCGGTGACTCCGGACATGGCGTCGCTGCGATCGGCGGTCAACACGATGCGTATTCTGAAGGCGGTCGACATCCGACAGGACAAGATCCGAGTGCTGTTGAACGAGATCATCCCACGGGCGGGCTTGACACGCGACCAGATGGAAAGCGGTCTCGGCAAATCGGTGTTCATGATCCCGCACGCCGGTCCACTGTTCATCGAGGGCTCGAACCAGGGCCGGCCGGTGGTCGAGGCGGCTCCGACGGTACCTGCCTCCCGGGCAATTCTGGAGCTGGCGGGGATGCTGTGCGTGCCGGAGGGGAACCCGGCCGAGGTTCAGAAGGCTCCCGCACACAATCTGGCTGGACGATTTGCGAGACTGCGTCGAACCTAGGGAGTACCGGTCTCGCTGCGCCACGCCGACAGGACGTGTAGTGGTGGAGGGGGAGGGATTCGAACCCCCGAAGCGAAGCGCAGCTGATTTACAGTCAGCCCCCTTTGGCCACTTGGGTACCCCTCCACGCGCGCCGACAGGTTCTCAAACGCTTTCCAGTATACAGAAAGTCTCTATTGGTACCCCGGTCCTCTCAGGCGTTCAGAGGCGGAGCCGCGCCAGGGAGGTATGAACTGCGACTCGACGCACTGGTTCTCTTGCTGGCAGTAATTGGAGCCTTCGCCGGTGGCATAGTCACGTTCCTATCGCCCCGGCTGGTGGCGTATCGTCTGGAGTCGCAGCCGCGCTTCCCTTCACTCAAGATCGTGCTGCCGTTCATAGGGCCGTTTTGGGAACCAACCGACACCAGGCGTTCACTTGCCGTGCAGATTGCCTCAACCGTGGTACTCGCAGGGCTAGCGATTCACGATGGGGCATCGACCAAGCTGGCGATCGGCTGTGCGTACAGCATCGTGCTCTTGACGATTGCGTACATCGATGTCGACTACCGACTGGTGCTCAACCGTCTGACATACCCGGCGATACCAGCGGCGGTCGTACTGTCAACGTGGTGGCCGTCTTTCAGCGACTACTTTCACCCGCTGAATGCGGTAGTGGCGGCCGTGACGGCCTTGCTCGTTTTCGGCACATTGCAGCTTATTGGCCGAGGAGCACTGGGTACCGGCGACACCAAACTGGCGGTGTTGATCGGTGCGATGGTGGGCTTCCCGAACGTGCTAACGGCATTGCTGTTCGGCATCTTTCTGGGGGGAGCAGCCGGGGCGTTTTTCCTGGTCGTGCTGCGGCGGGGACGGAAGACGTACATCGCCTACGCGCCATATCTGGCACTCGGCGCGATAGTCTTTCTGTTCACGGTATAGTGCGCGAGCCAGAATGTGGGCGCCATTGACTGTTTTCCCGCAGCGTTGATACACTTTGGCGGCCGGATATGCCGGTTTTCTATGGTCATGGCTTGCTCCAGTAGCTCAGTGGTAGAGCGCGTTCTTGGTAAGAACGAGGCCGTGAGTTCGATCCTCACCTGGAGCTCCACATGTATTGAATGCGCATCTGGCGCGAAGGAGACGGAAGAGAAATGGCGAAGCAGAAATTCGATCGGAACAAGCCGCACGTGAACGTGGGGACGATTGGGCACATCGACCACGGCAAGACGACGCTGACGGCGGCGATCACCAAGGTGCTCTCGGAGCGGGGTGGTGGCAGTTATCGCAAGTTCGAGGACATCGACAACGCCCCGGAGGAACGAGAACGGGGGATCACGATTGCGATTACCCACGTGGAGTACGAGACCGCCAACCGGCACTATGCCCACGTGGATTGTCCCGGCCATGCCGACTACATCAAGAACATGATCACCGGTGCCGCGCAGATGGATGGTGCGATCCTGGTGGTCTCGGCGGCGGATGGACCGATGCCGCAGACCAGAGAGCATGTCCTGCTGGCCCGCCAGGTGGAGGTGCCCAACATCGTGGTCTTCCTGAACAAGGTGGACATGGTGGATGACGAGGAGCTACTCGATCTGGTGGAGCTGGAAGTCCGGGAGCTGTTGAGCCGCTATGAGTTCCCCGGTGACGATGTGCCGGTGATTCGAGGATCGGCACTGCAGGCACTGGAAGGCACCGAGAGTGGGGTGAACAGCATTCTGGAGCTGATGGAGGCGGTGGACTCCTACATCCCCACGCCGCCCCGTCCGGTGGACCAGCCGTTCTTGATGCCGATCGAGGATGTCTTCGGGATCAAGGGACGCGGCACGGTGACGACCGGGCGGATCGAGCGTGGCGTGGTCAAGGTCGGTGAGACGGTGGAGATCATCGGGATCCGGGATACCCGCAACACGGTGGTGACCGGGGTGGAGATGTTCAAGAAGCTGCTGGATCAAGGGGAGGCGGGAGATAACGTCGGGACGCTGCTGCGCGGCATCGAGCGGACCGATGTGGAACGCGGGATGGTGCTGGCCAAGCCGGGGAGTATCAAACCGCATACCGAGTTCCTGGCCCAGGTGTATGTGTTGACCAAGGATGAAGGAGGGCGGCACACGCCGTTCTTCAATGGGTACCGGCCGCAGTTCTACCTGCGGACCACCGATGTGACCGGGGAGATCCAGCTGCCGGAAGGCGTCGAGATGGTGATGCCGGGAGACAACATCGAGATGCAGGTGAAGCTGATCGCCCCGATTGCGATTGAGCCGGGACTGCGCTTTGCCATTCGAGAAGGTGGACGCACCGTGGGATCCGGCGCCGTCACCAGTATTCAGGTCTAACCATGCCATCGAAATCGAAGGAAAACCGCTTGATCGTCACGCTGGCCTGCACGGAGTGCAAGGAGCGTAACTACACCACCGAAAAGAACCGCCGGAACGACCCGGACCGGCTGGAGTTCTCCAAATACTGCAAACGCGAGCGCAGGCGCACGCTCCATCGCGAGACGCGATAGGGTTTAACGCCGTGTCCGGAGCCGGCCCCGACTGGGGGCCGGCTCCTTTTTTGGACTGGTCGATTTCGGACGGCACGGCCGTGGCGGGCGCACTGACTCGAGTGGGAGAATCCGGATGGCAACTGATGGCGACCGCACGACGCAAACTGGAGGACGGAGCGACCTTTGCCAGGTTCGGACAACGCGTTCATCGGACGTCGCGGGTGATTGACAGGCCGGAGAATTCCAGCTTATAATCGTGCGGACCCGAGCCCGTGAGGGCCGGTCTTCTTACTTTCTGGACCTTTGCAGGAGAGGTTCTCCTGGCGTCGAAGGCCCGTAGCTCAATTGGTAGAGCAGCGGTCTCCAAAACCGCAGGTTGCACGTTCGAGTCGTGTCGGGCCTGCCATCACTCGTGACTACCGGGACGCAGGCGACGTGGGCGCGGTGCGCCGGGAACTTTCACTCTAGCGACCAATCGAGGTGAATCAGTGGCCAAGCAACCAACAACCACGCCACAAGACAGCGCGCCGCGCACCGGCAGTAGACCGGCAGCGCGCCAGAAGGCAGTTGCCTCGACGGCGCGACCGTCGGCCGCGGAGGCGCTGGCACGGCGACGAAACGGGCCGTCGTTGACGACGTTTTTCCAGGAGTCGCGTGCCGAACTGCGCAAGGTTACCTGGCCAACGCGCCAGGAGGCGATGAATCTCACGATCGCGGTGATTGCCATGACGGTATTCATCGCGGCCTTTCTAGGCATCATCGACGAACTGGTAACCAAAATCATTTCGCCGCTCATCAGCTAGGCAGTGCAGGAGAGTCATGGCTTTACCGCAAACGGAGCTCGTTACTGAAGGGGATGAATCACCCCGGTCACTCATTCCGGAAGGTTCGAAGTGGTACGTGATCCACACCTATTCCGGATATGAGACGAAAGTAAAGACGAATCTCGAGCATCGCATCGAGTCGATGCAGATGCAGGACAAGATTTATCAGGTCGTCGTACCGTCTGAGACGACGATCGAAATGAAGAACGGCAAGCGTCAGCCGGTTACCCACAAGATGTTTCCGGGATACGTGCTGGTGAACATGATCGAGCTGAAAGACGGCGACAAGGGCTCGAACGAAGCGTGGTTCGCGGTACGAAATACGCCGGGTGTGACCAGTTTCGTGGGGGCCGAGAACAAGCCGATACCGCTGCTGGATCGGGAAGTCAAGGCGATACTGAAGCAGACCGAGGCCGATGCGCCGAAGGTGAAGCCGACGTTTACGCGCGGCCAGAACATCCGGATCATCGACGGGCCGTTCGCCGAGTTCATCGGCGTGGTCGACGAGGTGAGCACGGAACGGAACAAGGTGAAGGTACTGGTGAGCTTCTTCGGGCGCGAAACGCCGGTGGAACTGGACTTCTTGCAGGTCGAGAAGCTGTAGGAGAAGGCATACGTGGCGAAGAAGATAAAGACAGTTATCAAGCTGCAGATCAATGCAGGGAAGGCGACACCGGCGCCGCCGGTGGGACCGGCCGTGGCTCCGCACCTCAACGTGATGGAGTTCGTGAAACAGTACAACGAGCGCACCGCCTCGCAGGCGGGAACGGTGGTTCCGGTCGAGATCACGGTATTCGAGGACCGATCGTTTACGTTCGTGCTGAAGACGCCCCCGGCCGCCGAATTGCTGCGGAAGGCGGCGGGAGTGGCGAGCGGATCGGCCACGCCCAATAAGGCGAAGGTCGGTACGGTGACGCGCGACCAGGTGCGCGACATCGCGCAGACCAAACTGCCCGATTTGAATGCGACCTCGCTTGAGGCGGCCGAGAAGATCATCGAGGGCACCGCCCGGAGCATGGGCATTACGGTCGCCTAGAGCGACAAAGCGAACAGGTTGGGAGGCCGATGTCGGGCCGTAAACCAACGAAGGAGTGACGACATGACAACATCAGCCGCTCGACGCGGAAAAAAGTACACGGAAGTCGCCAAGCTGGTGGACGCCGACCGGCAGTATTTGCCGGACGAAGGGATCGAGCTGGTAAAGCGCGTCTCGATCTCGAAATTCGACGGAGCGGTGGAGCTCCACATCCGGCTGGGAGTCGACCCCCGGCACGCCGATCAGGTGGTACGAGGCACGGTGGTGCTGCCGCACGGCACGGGGAAGCAGCCGCGCATCGTGGTGTTCGCGCAGGGTGACAAGATGCGCGAAGCCGAGGAGGCGGGCGCCAACGTGGTGGGCGGTGAGGACATCGCAAAGCGAATCCAGGAGGGCTGGGTCGATTTCGACGTGGCCGTTGCCACGCCCGACATGATGGGCGTGGTGGGACGCCTGGGCCGCGTGCTCGGGCCGCGGGGCCTCATGCCGAATCCGCGTACCGGTACCGTGACGATGGACATCGGGCGCGCGATCGAGGAAATCCGAAAAGGGCGGGTGGAGTTCCGGGTAGACCGATCCGGCATCATCCACGTGCCGATCGGCAAGGTTTCGTTCGAACCGGACCAGCTCGTGCAGAACCTCGGGGCAATGGTGGGCGCAATTATCCGGGCCAAGCCGACGGGAGCACGCGGCACGTACGTACGGACGGTATCGCTGGCACCGACGATGGGCCCGGGGGTTCACCTCGACCCAGCAGCGACGGTGTCCTTACAAGCCGCCTAAAGCCAGGACGGGCACCCCGACGTAACGGTATACTGGCACGACCACAACTTCATAGCCGATGAAAGCAGGAGCGGTATTCCGCTTAAACGATTTCCTGCCGAGGCGTAACTCACGGCTGATCGATCTCCTTGAGTGGCGCTGCGCCTCGAAGCAATTCGGGGCTTTTTTCGTCCCGGAACGGGGTGAAGGTCGAGCCGGCCGACACCGACGGACACGGATCACAAACTCTTACGAAAGGAGGGACTATATGCCGACAGCACAAAAGGCCGCGACTATCGACGAGCTTTCCGATAAGCTGCGTGACAGCAAAGGCGCTGTTCTGCTGGATTATCGCGGTTTGACGGTGGCTGCCATCACGCAGCTCCGACGCGATCTATCGGGCGACGGCGTCGAGTTTCAGGTGACGAAGAACACGTTGTTGCGGATCGCGGCGGATCGCGCAAACGTGTCAATCGACTCGGATCTTCTGGCAGGACCCACCGCGGTTGCATTCGGGTGGAACGACGAAGTGTCACCTGCCCGGCTGATGACCGATTTCGCACGCCGTAACCGGTTGGTGCACGTGAAGGGCGGGATCATAAGCCGACGATCGGTGAGCGCCGAACAGGTCACCAGGATCGCGGAGCTGCCAAGCCGGGAGATTCTGCTGGCTCAGCTACTGGGCACGCTGCAGGCGCCGGCGGCGCGCACACTGGGAGTATTGCAAGCGCCGGCACGCGAGGTGGCGGGGCTTGCCGAGGCACTGCGGGTGCAACGAGAAGGCGGAGAGGCCGCCGCATAACCGGCCGGAAACCATACCTTGTAGAACAGTTCAGATGGCACGGAGGACACGACAATGGCAGTAGACCAAAAGATGAGCACGGACGAGCTGCTCGGCCAATTCGAGCAGATGACCATCCTCGAAATCTCGGAATTCATCAAGGCGTTCGAGGAGAAATTTGGCGTGACGGCGGCTGCTCCGGTAGCAGCCGCGCCGGCGGCAGCCGGTGGAGGAGCCGCGGCGGAAGCTCCAGTTGAGGAGCAGACCGAGTTCGCGGTGGTACTGACGAACGCCGGACAGCAGAAGATCAACGTGATCAAGGCGGTCCGCGAGATCACGCAGCTTGGCCTGAAAGAGGCCAAGGCGCTGGTCGACGAGGCACCAAAGCCGGTCGTGGAGAACGTGCCACGCGAGCGCGCCGACGAGGTGAAGGCCAAGCTGACCGACGCCGGAGCCGAAGTAGAAATCAAGTAAGACCGGACCGGATATCGTGAGCGGGAAGCGCGTGCGTTTCCCGCTCCTTTCGTTTCTTCATACCTAGGTTCGAATGCGGGCCAGGCGAAGAACGTCCTCCAGCTCGGGGGCGCCGAGCAGGTAGGCGCAGCCGAGAAAGGTGCCCCCTCCCAACGCGACTTCGAAGGCGACGGTGAGCAAGGCCCCGACGTCACGTTGCGGCAGTAGGGCGGTGACGGGGTCGAGGGTGACGTAGCAGACGAGCCCCATGACCGCGGATGCAATGAGAGCGTCGCGCAATGTGCCCAGCAGGGCGGAGCGGCCGATGCCGCCGAGTCGGGAATCGAGCCGGACGGCGAGCCAGAGCGCCTGCAGTGATGTGGCGATGGCGGTGGCGAGGGCCAGCCCTCCCTGACCGGACGCGCGCGGCAGCAAGTGAACCAGCAAGACGCTGAGAACGGCGTCGAGCAGGACGGTGACGATGGCTATTCGCACCGGCGTCACCGTGTCCCGCAGTGCGTAGAATACGCGCGGAAAGATCTCAATGGTGGCGAGTGGGGCGAGCGCCATGGCGTAAAACAGCAACGCAAAGGCGGTTTGCTCGGTGGCGTGAAAGGTCCAGTCTCCGTGGTTGTACAGCACGTTGACGATGGGGCGGCGCAGCACGATGAGGCCGATGGCGGACGGCACGGCGAGAAACAGCACGGGCCGAAGGCTGCGATTTACGGTGCGAGCGATGGAACGATGGTCCTGCGCCGCGGCAAATCGAGAGAGCGTCGGAAAGGTAGCGGTAGCGGCGGCGGTACCGAGCGCGCCGACCGGGAAGGAAATGAGCAGCCAGGAGTAGTTGATGGCGGCCACGTTGCCACGGGGCAGGCCGGCGGCCAGGTAGAGCGTAATGAAGAGCATGGCCTGGAAAGCCGCCAGACCGACCACGCGGGGAATGAACAGGCGAAGAATCTCACGGGACTGCGGGGAATGCCAGTCGATCTTGCGCCTGTACAATCTGGAAATCTCGCGGTGCAGGCCGGGCACCTGGATGACGAGTTGGGAGGCGGCGCCAGCCACCACCGCCCAGGCGAGACCATCCACGCCGTAGCGGTGTCCCAGCAGGGCGCCGACGACGACCGCCAGGTTATACACGAGTGGCGCGGCGGCAGTGAGCAGGAACCGGCTATAGGTCTGGAGGACCGAGCTGACCACGGCCGCGGCACCGAGGAAGATCGGCTGCAACAGCATGATACGCGTCAAGTGCACGGTAAGCGCACGTTCCGACGGGGTGTAACCGCCGACCAGGACGGACATGATTTGTGGAGCGAAGAGAAACGAGAGCGCGGCGAGCACGGCAAGCGCGATGCAGACGCTGTTGAGCACCGTGCCGGCCACGCGCCAGGCCTCGAGCTCTCGACCGCCGTCCAGGAGGCCCGCGAAGACAGGGATAAAGGCGGAGGCGAGCGCACCGCCGGAGACGAGCATGAACATCGTGTCGGGGATGCGAAAGGCGGCGAAATAGGCCTCGATCGGCCGCGAGTTGCCGAAGACGTCCGCGATGACGACCATACGGGCCACGCCGAGAAACCGGCTCAGTAAGAGCGAGGCGCTGAGAAGCAGCGCCGCACTTGCCAGACGGCCCATGCGGGGCTGTTCCTTCGAGTTTTCGGCGCGGCGAGCTGTCATGGCGGAAATCGGGTTATTCTAACAATTGGCAGCCGGCGCAGAGCCCAGTATGTCTGGGCGACAGGGGTCACGACCCTTTCCCTGGTGCTGTCATTGATTCTCTGGAACAGCTCCTGTGGAGGCTGGTGTTGGCGATCATTGGAATCGCCGCACATTATGTCTCGCTGCCGGGAACCGCTACGTTTTCCCTGTTGAAGTACGCAGGCTGGAGCGCAAACCCACTGAGCCTGGCGACCGACGCAGGCGTGCGCTACGACGCGATCTGGTATGGCGCGATCGTACAGCACGAATACACCTTCAAACCGGGAACGCCCTTCTCCTCGATCTATTTCTATCCGCTGTTTCCGCTCCTGGTGAAGGCGGGCTCTCTGCTGACCGGGAACGTGTGGATCGCCGGCATGGTGCTGGGTAACGCGTGCCTCTTCGGGGCGGTTGCCATGCACGAGTGGATGAAGCTACGCGGGCTGCAGAAGCAGGCCCCACTTGCTGTCCTGCTGCTACTGGTATTCCCCGGCTCTATTTTCTTCGGATTTATGTATACCGAGTCGCTTTACCCGCTGTTGTGTCTGGCGACGATGGTGCTGTACGAACGCAGCCGGTTCTCGTCGGCCACGGCATGCGCTTTCTTGCTCACGCTGTCCCGGCCCACGGGGCTATTGATCGCCGTGTGGATGGTACTGGCCGCCGCGCAATCGCGGAGGTCGTGGAAGGCGTGGATGCCGATAGCCGGAACTGTAGTGGGCATCGCCGCCTTTGGCCTCTACCAGAAAATCGCGTTCGGTACGGCTACCGCTCAAATTCAGGCAGCGGCTCACTGGCCGGGGAGCGGCCGCACGTTTTCGCTGGGCATAGGGGAGCGTTCTGAAGGACCGAGGGGATTGGCGCTCCTACTGATTTGCCGGCCGCGACGGCAGCTCGCGCCGGCGACGTGGCGGCGCAGCTGCACGATCGGCGACGGTGAGGAGAGAAGTCTGCTCAGACCACTGCTTCAAGCGGCGGAGTACCAACTGCCCGCTCCCCAAAGGGCATAAGCGCCTGATCGAAGGTGGAAACAACATTTGCCGCCGCAAAGAAGCCGACGCAGCGCGCAGTGTCGTTGCCGACGTTGCGGACACTGTGCGGGACCATTTCAGGAATAAGCGCTGCCTGCCCGGTTGATAACTGCCCCTTCTCCTGGCCGAGGGCGGCTTCCACCGTTCCGGACAAGAGGAGAAGGATCTCTTCCGCACTGTCCGTGTGCGTGCCGAGGTAGCAGTGGGGCTCGATCTCAAAGTAGACAACCGAGGACTGCTTATTGCCCGTCCCGGCGAAGAACGGAAAGTTTACTTTGATCCGCATGGCTGGATCGGTCTCGTACCATGCTTCCAACATGTCCAGATGGGTTAGATCAGCGGTCATCATGATTCGATCCTTTTCTGGTTGACCCTGCACACGGTCGGGTGCGGCGGTCGCTATGCGGTGGGAGGAGCAAACATCTCCAGCTGGATATTGTCGGGATCTCGAAACACGAGCACCGAACCGTATGGTCGGTCGGTAATCGGGGACTGGGTGCACGGCCGATCGGCAACAGACGACTTCTGTACTCCCATTTCCTCTAGATGCGCCTGCCATGCTGTTAGATCGGTTCTTTGCGGAACCTTGAGCCCGAGATGGTCGAGACCGGTGTGCGTTTCGCGAAATTGCTCGCCCTGGTTGTCATCGTGACGATGCAATACGATGACCAATTGCATCGCATCATCGGCCAAAAGTTTGCCGGTCCCTCCTTGATGGGGTTCTTCCATCTTGTATCGGATCCCAAAAACCTTCTCGTACCACTCAATGCTGGCATCGAGGTCTGTCACAGTAAGTGCAACGTGGTGCATCGTGGGTCGAACAGCGAGAGTCATGCAGCGATCCTTTCGAGTGACGTCACCCGGATTCTTGAAACAGATGGACTGGGAGCAGGGACTTTGCGCCTCCTTACGCCGGTCGCCCGCGGGTCAGATCTCCACGGGACCCGCCGGGTTGCTCGCGGTTGGAGTGGAGGGCTCCCAGGCGGACCGAAAGAGCGCGACGGCATCCGGAATCAGGCTGCCAAAGCGCCCAGCACCGACCGGCAGGTGCGGCTCGTTGGCTACATGTTGCGAGGTCAGTCCGTGCATCATGGCGATCAGCAGATCAACGGCATGAGGGACCGATGTATTGGGTTGGAGCGATCCTTCGTCCACCGCTCTTTGGATTGTCTGTTGAAAGTCAGCGAGCATTCGCTCGCTCTCGGCCATGCTCTCGGCCGAAGGTTTGAAGCCGGGAACGGGACGCTCAAAGGTGAGCTGGTAGAGCTCGGGCTGGTCGCAGGCGAACTGCATATAGGTCGTTAGCCACGCGTCGACATACTCCCAGCAGAAGGGGCCGGACTGCCGGGCAGCCATGCGTTGCCGCTGCTCTTGATAGCGAAGAACGCCCATACGATACAGCGAGTCATAGAGAGAGACTTTGTTGGGGAAGTATTCATAGAGGGAAGAAGCCTGGAGCTGAACGCGCCTGGCAACCTCCCG
Organism: uncultured Chloroflexia bacterium; assembly: GCA_963737125.1. Taxonomy (GTDB): domain Bacteria; phylum Chloroflexota; class UBA5177; order UBA5177; family UBA5177; genus JANWJD01. The sequence goes on from CAVTRL010000001.1 coordinate 2,153,489, forward strand.
AAGACTGAGTCCCGCGACACCGCGCTCCCTCATCACTCCTCGAGCTGCCTCAAGAATGGCAGCAATCATTTCGCGGCGCATTTGCTCGCGACGTTCTCGCGGTGAAGAAATCATTGTCGGCGTTACCTGGTGTTGCCCTTTCACTTGCGAATCCATAGCGGCGTACCATGCATTAGTCGGTATCCCGAACAGTGTTCGGCGTGAAGCCAGTATAGGCTTGAAAGCGGCTGGTGTCAACGGCAAGCTGACCTCGTGTTGACGATCAACGATTTCGTCGGAGCTACGTACTCCGTGATCCTGCCACTCTCATAACATGAGAGAGCAGATCGCTTTGAACGCCCGCTGGCGACGCCTTCATCAATGCGGGGTGTCGCTACGCCGGGCAATCTTCTCGTTACATGGCTCGTCGGTCGGTGCAAATAGGGTAAACTACGCTGCTTCATGTCAGTTACCATTCAGCGCTGGGACGATGCGCCGTCCTGGAACCAGTTCGTCGCTTCGACTCCCGGTGCGCACTTTCAGCAGAGCTGGGAGTGGGGGGAGCTTGCGCCGCTGTTGGGCGGCCGCGTGGAGCGGCTTGGCGCGCTGAAGGACGGCTGCATGGCGGGGGCTATGCAGGTGTTCATCAATCCCATTCGAGCCGGTTCGATAAGCATGCTCTACGTGCCGAGAGGGCCGGCGATGGCCGAGACACGCCTCGACGTGCTGGCTCCGCTATTCGACGCGGCGCGCGTGGTGGGGTCGCGTGAACGGGCGCTCGGGATTCGAGTCGAGCCGAACGTGTCCGCCGACGATAGAGCGTGGGCGGGCATGCTGGAAACGCTGGGAATGCGGCACACCTGGCCTCCCAGCCAACCACGGAGCGCGTGGGTGCTGGACATTGACCGGCCCGAGGATGACTTACTGGCCGGCATGAAGCAAAAGACTCGCTACAACATCCGGTTGGCGGGAAGGAAGGGCGTGCGGGTGTCGGAGGGACGCGAAGAGGATCTCGATGCGTTTTACGCCCTGTACCAGGAAACCGCCAGGCGTGACGACTTCTTCATTCAGGACCGCGAATTTTACCAACGCATGTTTGCGCTGTTCCGGCGGAACGGGGAGTTCTGCATGTTGCTGGCCTATCAGGGTGACAGTCTTATAGCGGCTGTCACGCTCCTGCACTTCGGCACTACCTGCTGGTACGTGCACGGCGCGTCGAGCAACGAACACCGGAATCTGATGGCGCCATATCTGCTGCAGTGGGAGGCTATTCAACGCGCGAAGGCGTGGGGATGCACGCTGTACGACTTTCGCGCGATCCCGGACGTCTTACGCGAGGACCAGGACATGTTCGGCGTATACCGATTCAAGGAGGGGTTCGGCGGCCGGGCCGAGACGGTCCTGCACACATACACCATGGCCTACAGCCCCGGCATATTCGGTCTGTGGCAAGCATATTTTTCGGGCAGATTCGCCTGGCAAGAGAAGCAACGTCGACGCCGCGGCCTGCCAGCCCGGCAGTTTGCGTGAAATGCCGGCCTTCAATTTCGTACTGGGCGGCCGGTACCGTCTCCTGGGGCCGCTGGGCGAGGGCGGAATGGCGAGTGTGTATCGCGCCCGCGATCTTCGACTGAACCGGGATGTCGCCGTTAAGATCCTGCACGATGACCTGACACGCGATCCCGGTTTTCTGTCGCGATTCGAGCGTGAGGCACAGGTGGTAGCCGGTCTGGCTCACCCCAATATCGTGCCGGTGTACGACGTGGGGGACGAGGGCGGCTCGCGCTTTATCATCATGGAATACGTGCGTGGGCGGACGCTGAAGGAGACCATTGAGACGAACGGGCCGCTGCCGGCGGAACGTGCCCTGGCCATACTTTTGCCCGTGCTAGACGCACTTGGCTACGCGCACAAGCAGGGCTTGATACACCGGGACATCAAACCGCACAACATACTTCTCACCGTCGACGGCACGCCGCGACTGGCGGACTTCGGTATCGTTCATCTGGTGGACGGCTCGACGACTCGCACGGCGGCGATCCTCGGCTCCGCGCACTACCTGTCGCCGGAGCAGTCGCGTGGTGAAGAGGCGACGGAGCAGTCGGATATTTACGCCTGCGGCGTGGTGTTATACGAGATGCTGGCGGGTCACCCACCGTTCGACGGCCCCAACGCGTTGGCGGTGGCCAATCAGCATCTCAATGCGCCGCTACCGGAGATTCCGGAGGATCGCGGATCGGCCGCTCACTCGCTGCGATACGTGCTGGACCGGGCACTGGCGAAGGATCCCGCTGAGCGATACGAGGACACGGCGAAAATGGCCGACGCCCTGCGCGACTGGGTGCAGAATGCGCAAGGGGAAACCACGGCGTTACAGCGGTACCCGACGGCGCTGCAGGAGGTGGTGGGACCGGTATCGCAGACGTCGCTGCCGGTCGCACAACGGGCGGGAGCCCGGCCGGTGGTCGCGGCGAGTCCCGACGTCGTGCTGCGACGGTCGGCGCGCAAGACGCTGGCCAGCGCGGTGCTTACCGGCGCAGCGCTGTTGCTGCTGGCCGAAGCGGCGCGGTACAGCGTGGATGGATATACCGTGCCGTCGTACCCGTCCCTGCCGTACACGACGGTGCCCGCGGTGTGGGCTATCCTGCTGGTATTGGCATGGCTGAAGACGCGCGCGTGGCGATATACGATGGACGACGATGCGGCGGTTGTGCAGTGGGGCATGCTGAGCCACCATCGATTCGGCGTGCCGATCCGCAACATCACGACTCTGGAACTGAAGCAAAGCGTGATCGACCGGCTACTCGGGATCGGCACGGTTGAGCTGTGCGCACGCGACCAGGACGGCATGGAGAGACGGGTCGTCATGGAAAATCTCCCTCACCCGCGGCAGACCTACGAGGAACTGATGCGACACCTGGGGCGCGCGGCTCGGCGGGATCGAAGCGGGTGAATCACCGTGCGCGGTGACTCCGGAGGGCAGGCGACTGTCAGCCTATCGGGTGCGAGCAACGCACCGGATGTGCCGCTAGGATTTACCCGCCGGAGGGCGTACGCGCGTTCCCCACTGACGGTGGGAGCGGTCGTGCTGGTGTTGTACGGTATCTGGTTTGCAGGCGCGGCGCTGGCGGGATATTCGGCGCATGACCTGATCAACATCAGCAAAAAATACGCAACGTACAGTCACACGTCGTCGGTGATTACCTATGAGCCGCACACATATCGATACACCTATAACAAGACCGGGTACGACGGTGAGTTTTTCTACTTCATCGCAGTTGACCCGATACACGCGCGATATTATGTCGACGACGCGCCGTACCGATATACGAAGATCCTGTACCCGATGCTGGCGCGGCTGATCGCCCTGGGGTACGTCGACGCGGTACCATACACGCTTTTATTGATCAACTGGCTGGCGGCGGCGCTCGGAACGGTGTTTCTGGCGGCGTGGCTGCGCCGACAAGGCACAAGTCCGTGGTTCGCGCTGGCGTACGGGCTGTATCCCGGCATCTTTATCGGAGTACAGCGGGACCTGACCGAGCCACTGTCGTACGCGCTGGTCGCGGCGGCGATCTACGTTTTCGATCTACGTAGCACGCGAGCGACGGTCGGCGCGGCGTTGCTTTTCGGACTGGCCGGGTTGACGCGCGATAAGTCGATTATTTTCCCTGCGCTGTACGCGACAGGATTGCTGTTCCAGGGAATGCGGTCGGCGGCAGGCTCAGACCGCATCCGCCGACTGGCCGGCAATATCCCGCGGGCGGTGATGTTCCTGGTGATAGCGGTTGGACCGCTCGGTTTGTGGAAGCTCTTTCTGTTGCACTGGCTCCATCAGGTGACGGTGACGCAGGAAGCGGGGTCGGTTGCGCCGTTCGCGGCGGTGTCCATGGTGTCGTCGATGAACGCTTCGACGGTGGCCGCGATTCCGACGGTGGTGCTGCCGGGTCTGATCTGCGGCGCCATGGCGGTATGGGCGATCTACCGGGGGGAGTGGGACATCAAAGTCTGGGTGTTGCTGCTGGTCGTGACGTTCAGCGTCATCACGCTCGATCCGCAGTTTTACCGCGATCTATTTTCGATGCTGAGAGTATCGGCCGGGGTTGTGCTTTCGGCCATCTTCTGTCTCCCCACGATCGACCGGGTGACGCGGCGGAGACGGACGTGGTTCTGGATCGCGGTGGTATGCTGGTTCCCCATACCGATGGCGTTTACGCTGTTCGCGCCGGCGTATCTGTACATGCACACGTCCCCGTGAGGGTGCTCTTTCAAGAGCGTTCCAGCACCTCGAAGGTGTGATTCTCGAGCACTGGCCGGTACTCGGTGCGAAGGTCACGCTGCAGGAGCGGGCCGGCGAGGGGATGTTCGCGGGCCCCAACGGGGTCCTTCCAGAGGATGACCCAGCGGCAGTGCCGGAGATCGCGCGCGATGGCGCGTTGCACGCTGTCCTGGGTGGTGAAGCCGGGATCGGCCTCGAGGTACATGGCGGCGGGGGTGATGCCCAGACCGTAGTACAGCACGGTGAAGTTGTACTCCATGCGCCGGACCGACGAGGGAGCAATAAAGACGGTATCCCCGGGGCGCCGGCGGCCAAGCACGAATCTGATGACCTGGCGCTCGTCCTTTGCTTCGCGAGTGGTACGGGCGATGAGGTCATTGACGCCGTTGTCGACCATCAGGCCGGGACGGTTACCGATAAAGGCCGGAGCTGCCGGGGACAGGGGCGAAGCCGCTAGACCGTAGAGGGACACGAACAGCGCGTACAGATACCCACAGACCGCGGTGATCCACAGAGCCCGTGCGGCGGTGTGGCGGGGAGCGAGTCGAACCAGTGGCGAGCGCCCGGTCTGGCGCGAGGAGCCGGGGGATGGACGGCGGAAGAGATCAGCCAGGCTGAGAGCAACCCACGGAACACCGAACGCAGCCACGGCGAAGAGGTGTCCCCAGTCGGCCACCTGGACCACCTGTGGAAGGAGCAGACAGACGGCGGCGTTGGTGGCGGCCAGGGCGGGCAGGCGATGCGTGAGGGCATACAGGAAGAGAACGGGTGGACCGAGGAAGAGAACGAGGGCGGCGGGGACTCCGAACAGGCCGAAATCGGGCGGAAACAACGGTAAGCGGCGTTGCGGCTCGACGCGAAGAATGGGGTCGGACAGGATGTCGCGGAGCGCCAGACCGCCGGTGAGGAGATCGAGCACCAGGTAGAACAGGACGAGGGCGGCGACGAGAACGAGCAGTGGAGCGATCGCTCTGGGGCCCGATCGCCGCGTACCGGCCGGTAGAAAGAGGAGGAATGCGAGGGCCAGTATGCCGGCCGTGGCGAACTCGATTCGGAACATACCGGCAGCGAAGAAGAGGAGCGCGGCGAGCCCGGCGCGTCGGGACCGCACGGCCAGGAGGCCGGCAATCAAGAAAGGTAGACCGTCGATCCAGGCGTAGGCGGCGAGGCTTATGTTGGCGGTAATGAAGAGAAGGCTAAAGGTCAGCGGCAGCACCACCCACGAGCAGCGACGCCAGGAACCGGTGGCGGCACGATTGAGGAGGAGGACGCACGCCAGGCGGGCGATGAAGCCGACGGCGCGCTCGGCCACCAGTCCCGGGAAGACCGATCTTCGCCAGGCCAGCGAGGAGTAGAAAAGACGCCGGCGGATACATGGTCCAGATGTGGGTGTAGGGAGCCCAACCGCGCGCGATCAGCCAGGGATAGACGATCATTTCCCCTTCGTCCTGGGGGTTGATGCCTCCCCAGAATTGGCCGCCGAGCAGAATGAGGCCGAGCGCGAAGAGGGCCCAGCCGAACACGGTGACGGGTCCTGAGGTACGTCCCGCACAAAGGCGCATGATCAGCGGAGTCGAATCCCCGCCTTCGTCACGAACCGGGGAACGGTTCGACGCGGCCACGCTCGGGCCCTTCTCAGGATCGGCTGTCTTCGGTCTACCGATCACGGGTCTGGACTCGAGGAGGCGATGAAGCGAGTAGCCAGGCGGCGCGGCGTGGGATGGAGGCGACGGGGTGGGCGAGCGAGGAAGGTCACGTACCGCATGGCATCCGATGTACCTCGCCGCTCCCGACTGGTAGGCGCTATGAAACGTTAGCGAATTGTAACGGCGCCGGACAGAAGCCTGAATGAAAAACCCGGAGCAAGCCAGGCAGGCCCGCTCCGGGTGCGGTCAGGACGTTCTCTCGATCAGCACTCGCTGTAGCCGCAGAAGTGGCACTTTTTGCAGCCTTCTTCGTGCACGAAGGCAGCCCAGCCACAGGTCGGGCAGAGATCGGCCTTGAGCGAAAGGTCGGGCAGCAATCCGGTGCGGGCGATGTGATCTTCCGCTTTCTCGGTGTAGTCGTTGAGCACGCGCGAGAGGGCGTCGGGCAGGGATAACACTCGCTGCGCTCCAAAGCCGACGGAGCGACTGCCACCGATGCCGCCGAGCTGATCGACAATCTGAGCGATCTTCTCGCGCTGGGTGAGCGGTGAAGGAGTACGCAGCACGAGGCTGATGAGGCGGCCCAGAGCCTCGGCGAAAGCCATCACGTCGCTTCCCGAGCTGCCGATGTTGACGAACGCTTCGAGTGGATCTCCCGCTTCGTTCATATTGACGGTGACGTAGGCGGTTCCCATAGGCGTGACGATCTTGTGGGTCTCGCCGGAAACCTTACTAGGTCGCGGCTGGATGGACGGCAAGCCGGGCAGCGGAGCCTGGGTCGATCGCTCTTCCAATACACTGGGCGCGGGCATTTCCGCCTTGGGCGCGTCGACGCCGACGTTCAAGACCTGCAGGCCCTTCGAGCCGTCGCGGAAGACGGTAATTCCCATGCAGCCGAGATTCCAGGCGAGCTCGTAGGCTCCTTCGACGTCGGCACGGGTGGCGCCATTGGGCAGGTTGATGGTCTTCGAGACCCCGTTGTCGGTATGGCGCTGGAAGGCCGCCTGCATTCGCACGTGCCACTCGGGCTCTACTTCATGGGCGGTGACGAACACACGCTGCAGGTGTAGGGGAACGGCGGGAAGGCCGTGCACGGACCCTTGCATCGACACGTTTTCCATCAACTCGCCGGAGTAAATGCCGGCCGCCTTCGCTGCCTCCACGAAGATCGGATTGAGGAAGGTGAGCTTTCGATCGTCGACTTTGTGCTGGAACGCGAGCGCGAAGATCGGCTCGATGCCACTGGAGGCGTCGGCAATAATGCTGATCGTGCCGGTGGGCGCGATCGTGGTGACGGTGGAATTGCGGAGCGGTGGACCATCGCGGTAAATGCTGCGACTCCAGTTGGGGAAGGGGCCGCGCACGCGGGCGAGCTCCTGGGATTCGGCGTGGGCGGCACGCTCCACGAAGCTCCAGAGGCGATCGGCCAGGTCCACCGCCTCCTCGCTGTCGTACGGAATATTGAGCTCGAAGAGTAAATCCGCCCAGCCCATGATGCCGAGCCCAATGCGGCGATTGGCCTTCACCATGACGTCGATTTCGGGCAGCGGATACGGGTTGGCTTCGATAACGTCGTCCAGGAAGCGGGCGGCGAGCCGGGCCACGCGTTCGAGCTCGGGCCAGTCGATTTCTTTGGTGCCCTGGCGCTCGACGAGAAATCGAGCGACGTTCAGGGAGCCGAGATTGCAGGCCTCGTTCGGTAGGAGCGGTTGCTCGCCACAAGGATTTGTGGCTTCGATCATGCCCACTTCGGGCGTTGGATTGGCAGGGCTGTTGTTGATGCGGTCGATGAACACCAGTCCAGGGTCGCCGGTGCGCCAGGCGGAATCGATAATCGTGTCCCACACGTCGCGCGCCCGCAGGCGGTTGGTCACTTCGTGGCTGTGCGGATCGACCAGATCGTAATAATCGTCGTTGCGCAGCGCATCCATGAACGGGTCGGTGATGGCCACACTGATGTTGAAGTTGGTGATGCCGCCATCGTTTTTGCACTCGATGAACTCGAGGACGTCGGGGTGGTCGATACGGAGGATCCCCATGTTGGCCCCGCGGCGCGTACCACCCTGCTTGACGGCTTCGGTGGCGGCGTTGAAGACACGAAGAAAGGAGACCGGGCCGCTGGCGCGTCCTCCGCTACGAGAAACGATGCTGTTCTTACGGCGGATGCGCGAGAACGCGAATCCGGTACCGCCGCCGCTCTGATGGATGATTGCCGCGTTCTTCAGCGTGTCGAAGATATCGGGGATGGAGTCCTCAACCGGGAGAACGTAGCAGGCGGAATACTGCAAGCCGTTGCCCGTGCCGGCATTCATAAGGGTGGGCGAGTTCGGCATGAACTTGCGGTCGATCAGCGATTCATAGAACGCCACCCCGCACTGACGGACGGTGTCTTCGTTTCCCCAACGCGCTTCGGCAGCAGCTACCGAGCTGGACACGCGCCAGCACATCTCATCCGGGGTTTCGACGACTTCTCCACCCTTCTTGATCAGGTACCGTTCCCGAAGCACGCGCAGAGCCGATTCCGACCATTCGCCGGCCCGTTCAGGCCGCGGGCCGAGTGACACGGGCCGGTACCTGGGGCTGTCGCCAAGGGTTGTTGACTGGAGTTCGCGTTCGACCTCTATTTCCATACCATCCTCACTCTGAGCCTCTCCGCCACATAGGTTCCGGTCGCGCGGCGTGGTCTCTAATTCTACCGACGCGGTTTCCGCCGGTCAAGCCCAAAACGCAATATGTAGTGGCTAGAATGCGGCGGTATCCACAGCATATGGGATGTGGCCCGTACGGGCAAAGCCGGGTAGGGTGGGTTCCGGGACACTGCGAGTGAACTCGAGGGCGCTTCGATGGCGGCTGTTTTATGATGAAGCTGTCCTGGGAGGCTAGATGTGATCGAGGCAGATTTCGCCCTTTTCAATGTGGATCAGCTCGTGACGGCGGCGCCGGCAGCGCACCCGGCCGCCGAAGGTGAGCTGGGCATCCTGCGGCGGGCGGCGCTGGCGGCGAAGGACGGCAAAATCGTATGGGTCGGCAGCATGGAGGACTTCCACGCTCACGTGCGACTGGTGGAGGAAGGCACGCTGCTCAACAGTCACGGCCGGGTCGTGATGCCGGGATTCGTCGACGCTCACACGCACCCCGTGTTTGCCGGCGACCGCAGCGGTGACTTCTACGCCCGGGCACTCGGCGAGACGTACGCGCAGCAACTGGAGACCGGCGGAATCATGCAGACGGTCCGGGCGACTCGCGAGTGCAGTGAGGACGGACTATTGAATCTGGCGTTCGAGCGAGCGGACGCATTTTTGCGACACGGCACGACGACGATTGGCGGGAAGTCGGGTTACGGGCTGACCGAAGACGCCGAAATGAAGTGCCTCGCCGTGCTGAACCGATTGCAGCGCCTTCATCCTTTGAAAATCATCCCGACTTTTCTAGGCGCGCACGTGGTACCGAGCGATTACGAGGATGGGGCCGACGCCTACATCGACGATATCGCCGCGAACTGGCTACCAGAGGTGAGGAATCGAGCGGACTTTGTCGACGTGTGGGTGGACCGGGGAGCTTTCAGCGCCGATCAGGCGCGCCGGCTCCTGCGCAGGGCGATCGAGCTGGGATTTTCGATCACGGCTCACGCCAGCGAGATGGGAGAGAGCGACGGTGTGCAGCTGGCGGTCGAGCTGGGAGCATCGTCGGTGGACCACGCGGTGTATCTCAGCGAGGACGACATAGCGGCGCTGGCGGCATCTCGCACGGTGGCAGTGTTGCTTCCGAGCACCACGCTTTTTCTGGGAAGCGAGGAGTACGCCCCGGCGCGCAGACTGATCGACGCGGGGGCGACGGTGGCTATCAGCACCGATTTCAATCCAGGAACGTCGTACACCCAGAACATGCAGTTTGTGCTGACGCTAGCGGTATTGAAGCTCCACATGACACCGGAAGAAGCGGTGCTGGCGGCCACCATACACGGCGCACGGGCGCTTCGCATGGAAGATCGGGTGGGCTCGTTGGAAGTGGGCAAGTTCTGCGATCTGGCCGTGTACTCGGTGGACGATTATCGAACCATCCCGTACCGCTACGCCACGAACCTGGTGGATACGGTGGTGACCGGGGGACGCATCGCGGTGCGTGACGGAGCGGTTCTCTCGTCATGGGCGCCGGTTCCGACGGCCTGAGCGGCGGCAATGCAGTCGTTACTTGAATCCGTTCCCAACTTTTCCGAGGGACGGCGCACCGACGTAATAGAGAGCATCGTCGACGCGGCACGGTCGGTGGAGGGCGTACACGTACTCGATCTTCATTCCGACGAGGACCACAACCGCAGCGTCCTGACGCTGGCGGGGGAGCGGTTGGCTCTAGTCGAGGGCGTATTTCGGGCGATCACGCGTGCGACGGAGACGATCGATTTGCGTCAGCACAGAGGGCGAACATCCGCGGATCGGGGCGACTGACGTGGTGCCCTTCATTCCATTGGGCGGAGCGACCATGCAGGACGCAATCCGCTCGGCTCACACGCTGGGCGAACGAGTCGCGAATGAGCTCGGCGTGCCGGTGTATTACTACGAAGAGGCGGCCTCACGTCCGGACCGGCAGAACCTCGAGTCGATACGACGTAAGGGTTTCGAGGAGCTGGTGGAGGGGATCCGAGAGCCGGATCGGGCCCCGGACGTGGGTGCGGCGCGGATACACCCGTCGGCGGGAGCGACCGTGATCGGCGCGCGGGGGCCGCTGATCGCGTACAACATCTATCTGAATACGAGCGATGTGCGGGTGGCCAAGGCGGTGGCGAAGGCAATTCGGCACAGCTCCGGTGGGTTACGCTTTGTGAAGGCGCTGGGGATCGACATTCCGGCGCGGGGACAGGTTCAGGTGTCGATGAACCTGACGAATTTTCGCAAGAGCTCGATGTCTACCGTGTTCGAATGCGTGCGGGCGATCGCCGATACCTACGGCGTGGCAATCACCGAGTCGGAAGTGGTCGGCTTGATCCCGATGGAGGCACTGGTGGAAGCGTCGCGTTCGTACCTGAGGTTACATGAATTCAAGAACGATCAAATCCTTGAAACGAAGCTTCTCGAATCGTCGTGATACTTCGAGCACCACAAAGAGTGGGGATCGCAGCCGGGCAGAGCTCCGGCGGAAGTCGCCCCGGGTCGGATGGCGACTCTGGGTCGTGCCGGCCTGTCTGCTGACACTGGCGGGCTGTGGAGGAAACGCAAGCGCCGGCAAGCCTCCCACCGCGACCGTGGTGAAACCACCGACCTCCACGGCAGTGCCGGCGCTACCGACCAATACGCCGTTCGTGCAGGCAGCCACTCCGGTGCTCGCGCAGACGGCAACGGCGACGACAACTCCTACCGCTGTACACATACGGCGGGCGCGGCCGACGTTCACGGCGACGTCGGCGCCTCCAACCGCGGCACCGACTGCAACTCCGGCCGCGGCGACCGGCCCGGTCCAGCTTGATTTCGTATCGGTGAGTCCACTCTCGGTGGCAGCCGCCGGAACTCTGAGCTTTTCGGCCCGAACCTCGGGGGGAGTACGCCGGGTGGAGATGTACCTGGGATCGGGGTTGCCAAACGCGCCGGCCCCTTTAACCTTTGAGCTGTCAGAATCCGCACCAGGTCGATGGTCGGCGCAGGGACTCGCACCGCAGACAGCGGGGACGTACCACTTCACCGTGGGGCTATTCAGCGCTTCGGGACGACGGTTCCTGGAGGACAACGACGGGTGGAACGTGACGGTGCGGGCGACTTCGGGCGGGACGACCACCGAGCAGGGGGGCGGGTCGGCTCCAGCACTGTTCGCCGACGTACCGCTTGCGCCGCCGTTCAGCTACGGCAATCCGGTGCAGGCGGTCTTTAACGCGAACGGCAGTGTGGTTAATGGAGCGGAAATAGTCAGCAACACCAGAACCGACGTCCCGGCGTCGACGGTTGCGACGTTCTATTCGATCCACTTCCCGCGTGCCGGTTGGAGCACGGCCGGTGTCACGCTGCCGGCGGGCGCCACATCGTTCACGCTTTCCGCCACCAGCGGGTCGCGGGTTTGCATCGTGCAATTTGCGGCGGGTACGGTACATATCTTCTACGGCACGACGTAGCCGGTGGCAAGCACAGCGAGAGGATCATCGGCGGACCCAGGCTCGACCCCGGGGGCAGGAACGGGCTCAATCTGCATGTCGGGGGCGGGGACCCGGCCCAGGACTTCATCGGAGACGCGTACCCGGTACCGACGGCTCGGGCGCAGGGTGGCGCGCACGCCGAGCGCGCGCGCATGACCATGGACTATCAAGTCCTGGCGCAGCGCTTTGGCAAGCGACGTATTTTGGTGCTGGGCGACATGGTGGCCGACGAGTACGTGGTGGGCAAGCCCTCGCGAATATCGCGAGAGGCGCCGGTTCTGATACTGCAACATACGCAGAGCTTCGTCCGTCCGGGCGGAGCCACGAACACGGCATATAACCTGAGCGCGCTGGGCGCCAGCGCGCTCGTGGTTGGCACCATCGGCGACGACGACATGGGCCGGCGGCTGCGGCTGGCACTGGATGACGCCGGAGTGCATACCGACGGGCTGATTATCGACGCGGGGCGGCCGACATCCACGGCAACCCGCATTCTGGCCAAGGGAACGCAGGAAGTGCAGCAACAAATCGTGCGGATCGACCGTATCGCGCGTCACCCAGTGGATGGTGAGGCACGAGAGCGAATGATAGACGCGGTGCGCGGGGCCATTCCAGAGGTCGACGCGCTGCTGATCTCGGACTACGAGAACGGCGTGATCTCGCGCGCGGTACTGGACGCTTCTCTACCGTACGCACGCGAGCACGGATGTAAGATTTTCGTGGACGCTCACGGCGATCTCTTTCGCTTCCACGGCATCACGGCGGCAACTCCCAACCAGCCGGAGGCGGAGAGCACTCTCGGTAGAGTAATCGAGGAGGAGGGCGACCTGGAAGAAGCCGGCATGCAACTGGTGCGGGGCATGGGCGCCGAAGGGGTGCTGATCACGCGCGGAAGCGAGGGCATGGCGCTGTTTGAGAGAGACGGGAGCTCGTACCTGCTGCCGGCCACACCCGCTGGGGAATCGGGCGTGGTCGATCCCACGGGAGCCGGAGATACGGTGGCGGCGGTCTTCGCGCTGGCGGTCAGCAGCGGCGCGGATATGCGGAGCGCAGCGTACCTGGCGAACATCGCGGGTGGGGAAGTGGTTCGCAAGCTCGGTGCGGCGACGCTCACCTGCGGAGAGCTGCTGGAGGCGGTTACAGCATGAAGGGTTGCCGACTGCAGATGCTGACGTACATGGGGAGGGCCGCCGGTAGCCGGCATGATGCAGCGGACCGGCGACCGGCGAAGGCACGCGCCGACAACGGTGAGTGTTGAACGCGGCACATGGCGAACCGACACCGGACTCGAATGCGACTCCCGCCGGGTGTGACGAGCCGCTCGTTCGAGTCACGCGAGGGACCTTCGTGGAGAATGTTCATCGCGGCTCGATCGCGGTGGTGGACGCCGGCGGGCGGCTGCGTTATTGCGCGGGTGACGCCGCCAGGCGGGCCTTCTTGCGATCGGGAGCCAAACCGTTTCAGGCGATGCCGGCAATCCTGAGCGGGGCGGTGCAGCGATTCGGGCTGTCGCAACGGGAGATCGCAATCCTGTGCGCCTCGCACAGCGGGGAGCCCCGTCACGAGGAGTCGGTACTGGGAGTTCTACACAAGATCGGACTTGACGAGGCGCACCTGCGCTGCGGCACTCATTCACCGATCAGTGCGAAAGCGGCGGAGGATCGAATACGCCAGGGACGCACGCCCACACCGGTCTGCAACAACTGCAGCGGCTCCCACGCCGGGATGCTGGCGGCGTGCGTGGCGAACGGATGGAGTCCGGAGGACTACACTGACCCCGACCATCCGCTGCAGCGGCAGATTCTCGCTATTCTCGGAGCATTTGCCGGGGTTCCGGTGGACTCTATTGAGCTGGCAACAGACAATTGCACCGTGCCGACCTTCAGATTGCCGCTGCGGGCGACGGCGACGGCATTCGCACGGCTCGCGACCGGCTCACATGTGCCGAGCGAGCTGGCAAAAGTGGCGGACACCATTCGGAGAGCGATGACCGGCGAGCCTGGGATGGTGGGCGGCGAAGGGCGCTTCGACTCGGACGTGATGGCGGCGGCGGAAGGATCGGTGGTCGCCAAGGGTGGGGCGGATGGTTTTCAAGGAATGGGGCTGGCCGGCCCCGGACTAGGAGTGGCTATCAAAATATCGGACGGAAATGAGGTGGCGGCAACGACCGCCGCGACACACGTGCTGGCGAGCCTGAGGGTGTGGGGCCGGGACCTGCCCGCGGGCGTTGCCGTATACCGGACCCCTGACGTGCGCGCGGCGGACGGAGGTGTGGTGGGGAAGTTTGAGCCAATCTTCGAACTGGACGCAAGCGATGGATAAGGTCCGAGTCGGGATCCTATATGGCGGAGAATCGGGGGAACATGAGGTGTCCGTGGCATCGGCCGCTTCGATCCTCAGGGCGCTCGATTCGGAGCGATTTGTGGCCGTGCCGATCGGCATCACACGGAACGGCGAGTGGCTGGCCACGCAGGCGCCGCTCGATCTTCTCGACGGGAACGTGAGGGCGCAGGTGACGCTCGCCGACTCATCGGAGAACACCGCAGGTGCAGTGATCCGATCGCGCCGTGCCGACACGGTGGGGCCGCACCTGGCGGCGATCGACGTGGTTTTCCCGGTTTTGCACGGCCCGCGGGGCGAGGACGGAACGGTGCAAGGGTTGCTGGAACTGGCCGGGATACCGTACGTCGGCTCGGGAGTACTGGCCTCGGCGGTGAGTATGGACAAGGCGATGATGAAGGCCGTGTTCGCGACCGAGGGCTTGCCAGGGGTGCCATACGTGCTGGTGTCGTCGCACGAGCTGCGGAACGAGCCGGAGGCGTGTCTCCGACGGCTGGAGGAACGGCTGTCGTTCCCGGTGTTTGTGAAGCCCTGCAACATGGGATCGAGCGTGGGTATCTCGAAGTCGTACGATCGGGACTCATTGCGTCAGGCGCTCGAGGTCGCGGCGCGGTTCGACCGGAGAGTCATCGTCGAGCAGGGGATCAACGCGCGCGAGGTGGAATGCGGGGTGCTAGGCAACGAGGACGTGCTGGTGTCGGTACCCGGTGAGGTGGTGCCGCACGGTGAGTTCTACGACTACGCCTCGAAGTACACGGAGGGGCTGGCGGATCTTCGAATTCCGGCGGACTTAACGCGCGCACAGTCGGAGCGGGTGATGACGCTGGCACGGCGAGCGTTTCGAGCGGTGGATGCGGCCGGTCTGGCACGGGTGGACTTCTTTGTCCGGCGCGACACCGGCGAGGTGCTGGTGAACGAGATCAATACGATGCCTGGTTTCACGGCAACGAGCATGTATCCGAGGCTCTGGGAGGCGAGCGGCGTGACGTACGACGAGCTGGTCGGTCGATTGTTGACTCTGGCGCTCGACCGGCATGCGGCGGGCGTGCAGGAAGCGGAGACGCCATAGATCGCATGCGGATTTGACTCGACTCACCGGCCCCGGCATGCTACGATGCCAGATGAAGATTGGATGAATGACGTCAAGAGGTCAGCGATGAAGCGAATAGCGGCAGTGGCGTGCATGCTCCTGGGTCTGGTCGTGGTCCAGACCACGGGACTGCGAGCGCAGACCTCAGAGGCGCTCAATTTTTCGTATCCAAGCTTCAGTGATGTTTCGTTTTTGAACATGAACGGCACGGCCGAACAGGCCGACAGTGCCCTGCGGTTAACGGAGGCTCTTCCGAGTTCGGCGGGCAGTGCCTACTATAGCGACCGAGAGCTGGATCTGACGCAGGCGATTCACACCAATTTCTCGTTCTCGCTTCACGATACGAGTACGCCGGTGCCCGCGGACGGCATTACCTTCACGATCCAATCTCAAGGGCTCACCGCTCTGGGAGGGGCGGGAGGGGGACTCGGCTACGCGGGAGTTACACCGAGCGTGGCGGTGGAGTTCGACTCGTTCCCGAGCGCGGCGAACCCGAGCGGGAACGAAGTTGGGATCGACGAGAATGGCAGCACGGCACCGGTGGTGAGCGCGTTCCCTAATTTCAATCTTTACGGGGCCCCGGTATACGCGTGGGTCGACTACGATCCGGTGGCTCAGCTCCTGCAGGTGTACGTTTCGCAGACCAACGTGAAACCAGCCACTCCGCTGCTGTCGGATACGATCAACGTGGCGTCGATCGTCGGCCTCGCAGGTTGGGCCGGCTTTACCGGAGGGACCGGAACCGACACGCAAGATAACGATGTGACTTCGTGGACGCTGGCGGCCACGGCCGTGCCGCTTGCCCTGCCAACCACCCAATTGACACCGGGTGTCGTGAATATCAGTGGCGTGTGCTACGTCGTGCCATCGTACACCTACAGCCCGACGTGCAGTATTACACCGCTTCCCACGGCGACGGCGTTGCGTCCGCCGGTGCTGGCGATCAAGTCGATGTACGTCTCGGGACCGGTTTCGACGGAAGGGGGGACAATAGACGAGCGGACAGTGACGGTGATATCCGACATTGCGTGCTTCTCGCTGGACGAGCCGATCGACCTGTACACACTCGGGAACCCGGCGGCCAGCGCACTACGACCGCTGACGCCCGCAAACATACCAACACAGGACAAGAATCACTACCGGTTCACGGTGGACCCGGCGACACACGCGGCGACGTTCTCGCTGGAGACGCTGAACTCGGCGCTGGACTCCACGGGACTGGGCGTCAAGGCAGTGTGGCCGGATGAGGACGTCGAGCAGATTACCACACTGGTGGCAGCGGCGACCGCTACGCCAACGGCCACGACCGTTCCGGGCGGGACGAGCACGGCCACGCCGAGCGGGACAGCGGTGCCGACTTCTACCCCTAGTCGTGCCGACTTCGGCCACTCCCACGGTGACGCCGACGGCCACGCCGGTACCGACCGGTCCGTTCACATTGCGCACCTGCATCGATCAAAATCCGGTACCGAACGGTGGGGTGGCGACCGTCTTTGGGCAGACTATACCGGGCGCGGTGTGCACCGCGACGGTTCAGTTCAGCGACGGATCAACCCCGGTCGACTTCAACGGTGACTCCCAAACGGCGCTGGGCGACGGATTCGTGCTCTTTCCGTTTACCGCTTCTACGAGCGCGACTTCGGGCGTGGCGGTTGTGACATGCACGCTGGACGGCCAATCGCTGACCTCGACGACACCATTCCTGATCGCGGCGCCGGGACGCCCAGCGGGCGGCGCCGGTACGCTGGGAGTAGGAGTGACGGTCAATCCATCGATCGTACGCAACGGCCAGCAACTGACGGTCAACGCAACCACGGCCCCCGGAGCGCTGTGCGTGGCTGATGTGCCGCTACCGGCGACAAGCGGTTTGCCCTTCAACGGATACGCTCAGACGGTACCGTCGGACGGAGTGGTGAACTGGACCTTTACGGTACAGACTCCCGGCACGGGCCCGGCGACGGCGATCGTGAACTGTAGCACGCCGACGCAATCGGGTATCGGCTCCGCGAGTTTCAGCGTTTCTAGCTGATCGGGCGAGACCTCGTTCATCGAATGCTGAGGGGTACCCACGGGATCTGAGCGACGTGCGGCTCTCTTAACGCCACTTGACCGCTGCCACCTCGGCATCATTGCCGATGGACTGCGACCAGGGGGGCGGTTTTCGATGTCGATAGGTGTCGAGGAGGCCCGGGCTGTAGATGTCGGGAAGGTCGGACGCGCCGGCGTCGAACCGAAATCGGTAGATGGTTCCGGTGGAGTCCTTGCAAAGAAGGGCTTCGGCGTGTAGTCCTTCGACTTCGGCCGGTGAGACGACGTCGGACAGCACGTCCTGGCACAGTCGATCCCTGGTGAGATAGGCGGTTATTTTAACGGTCTTACCGGCCGGGATTGAGAATATGTCGGAGCAATACCAACGACGGCTGGTAAAGGTCGGCTGCAGTCCGTCCGGCGCGGCCATCGCAAACTGCTGCAGTCTGCAGTACCGGCAGCTCACAACGCGCGTTGGGCCGACGTTGGCGATAGCAACGTTAAATTTATCCGCGCCCCAGGACGGCGGCCGCGTCAGCTGCACCTCGACGCGAGGTCGAGTGAGGTCGGTCACTCGCCTGCGCCGCAGATATTGAACCAGTGAGACCGTGCCACGGGTGCACGCTCGCAGCACACGGATGGCAGCGCTGAGACGTCGCATGGGTCTCCCTCCCCGACTCACCTATTCGATTGGCAAGGAATCGATCAGGCTCGATTGTCGTACTTCGCGCTGTCCGGGCGCGACAGGAGGGGCGGCCAGGCCGAGTCGCAACACTATCGCGGCGGGTAAGGTTGCTTCGAGGGGTGATCACCGGCCGACACTCGATGAGCCAGCGACATACGCGGCCGGCTCGGGATCAGGCCGCGGCGTCGGTCCGGCTTAGCCGTTCGCCACGGCGCCCTTCTCGTTCCAGGCGCCGGGTGACCGCAGCCGCGTGGGTACACGATCCGCGATAGTACCAGCCCTTGCAGGTACAGTGGTCGACACCGCGCGCATTGATTGAGACGCGGTGCATGGCACCCGGTTCGGTTTGCCGCGAGCGGACCATATAGAGCGGCTCGCCCGCCACTTTAAACGTGTGTAAGCGCTCTTGCACGGCGCGTTGGAGTGCCTGTTCGTTCAGTTCTTCGGTGGTCATTATCGTACTGTCTCCGCTCATTCTGCCTACGGGAGCGACCAAATGTGTCGCCCGTTATGTAAACATTATACCACGTTTTGGGGTGTCGGAGGGGATTCGGGTGCGCGATTTGACGCGGCCGGAAGAGGGATAGCGCCGGCTCGCGAGGTTCACGCGTCCCACTCGAAGGACAGGCGGAAGGGGCCACTCAAAAGTGGTTATAGAACGCGTGGTCGCGGTGAACGCCGGGTTTAGACGCCCTGTAAGGAATCCGGATAGGCTTTCTTGAGCGTTTCGACGATGAGCGTCAAGCGCGCATCCTGCGCCGCGAGCTGTTGATCTTGCGCGGATAGGTGTTCCTGGATTTGACGCGCGGTATGGAACGTTGCGTCAGCATCTTTCCAGGTATCCTCGGCGCGCTTGTCGGAGGCGGCGCTGAGTAGATTCTGGCCGACCATGATGACGGACAGCATCACCAACTGAATGAACGTTTGACTGACCCACTGGATCAAGAGCAGACGGGAGGTCAGGGCTTGCGGCAAGGCAACGAGGGCAAGTGCGGCAAAGGCGTAGGCGCACCACATGGTGCCGACCGACCTGGTGAGAAGGAGCGCGATTTTCCCATTGAGATTTGGGGGTGCTTGATCATCCACTTTGGCGGGTTTGCTCTTATGGTGCGCCACGATATGGGGATGGGGAGCCGAGCTATAGGTGCTTTCGCTCTGTGCCACGATGAAACCTCCTGGTTGCTGGGGGAACGGATGGCACATTATCTGTCGAGCACCCGGCAGCACGAATGCTTGCGACCCGGCGCAGGCTTGAGCGCGGATCAACACCGGTCGGTCGCACAGCGGCGGCGAGCACCGGCACTCGATGCTCGCCGCACAGGCGGGTCCTACGGGATGGAGATCTGCTGGGCGTAGCAGTTTCCGCCGTTGTTGTCGACTTCCAGGCCGGACGGCCCGACCGAAACGGTTTCGTAGTAGTACCGTACGCCGGGAGAAAGGCCGATGTCTCCGACGGTGCCGGGCAGGTCGTTACCGGTGACGAAGACTGTGTGGGTGGTCGTGCCGGCGCCGACGTCCCGGGTGGCGGTTTCAACCAGTGCATCGCAACTGGGGCCGAACAAGACGTACCCCTGTCCGGGCGCCTTGGTGTAGAAGGTCACCGCGAAGCCCTGGGCCAGGTCAAGGGGCACCGTGCTTCCGGATGCGGGCAGGAGATCGGTCATGGGCATCACGGCTGGATTGCAGGTATTGGCGAGACAACCCAGGCCCCAATTGTCCTCGATGGTGAGCATGAGTGAGTAGTGGTTGTAGGGACGAAGCGAGACGGTGGGTGTGGGGGTGTTGGTAACGAATATAAACGGTACGCGGCCACCACCGTTGCCGACCGGACTGGCGCAGCAGCCGGTGGAGGATGCATAGCCCTTGTTTGGTTGGGACTCGCCACTCGATTCGTTTTCGTCCCAGGTGATGGCGATCACTGAATCGGGGGTCCACGCTTTGGACGTCATGATGGTGGTAACAAGGCTCTTGACGTAGGCGTCACCGGCCTGGATGAGTGCGTGGTTCAGCACGAAATCGGACGGATAGGCACACCAGGGCTCTCCATACGCGGCTGCACTGGAGCCTGAAACGCCATGCATGTCGTGGCACTGATCGGGGACGATGAAGGCGTAATTCGGGGCATTGCCACTTGCCAGGTCGGTGGCGAGCGAGTCGATCGGCTTGAGGTTCTGGAGGCGCGCCGGATTGTCGATCACGTCGTTGTAGAAGGCAAAGGGATCGTGTTTCTTGACGTATAAACCGGAGCCGGTGGCGGGATACTGGTCGGCCGTCGAGCCAACGGCAGGCATTCCCTGCTGATAGTATGCCCAGGTCAAGCCCTTCGATTCGAGCTGGTCGACGAGGTTCGGTGCGTCGTAGCGCTTCGTAATATCATCGGCGCCGAGTCCAAAGAAGTCGCCCGCCGTGGCGGCGAGATAATTCGGCATGCTTGGATGGGTAACCCCGTAATAGTTGGCGGCGAAACTATATTTCTGGGCGAGGCCATTGATGTAGGGCGCGTCGGCAGTGTTTCCGATAACGTCCTCATAATTGGTGTTCTCCATCATGATTTCGTAGATGTGGCTGAACTGCGGCGTCGCCGCATGGACGGTGGACACGGCATGCGGTAGCGCTACTCCAATGGCGGTGACGATCGCGAAAAGTACGCGTTTGAGCATCGACCTTCCTCCTGGACCTGATTTGGACACCACCTTTATACCTGGAAGCCGGCAAGAACACCAGTGGGAATACGCGCGAACGAAGACGTCGCTGCATGGAGCGATCGATTTGCGTTTCAAGAATCAGGATATGCGAGTGCGGGAAGCGTCGTGTATTCGTGGTCTTGCCCCTCGGTAAGGGACTAGACACTGGGAGCCTGATCCGCCACAATGGACAAGGACGGAACCGTCGAACCCTTCCCCCCCGGGAGTAGTCGCGGCTCCGTCCTACTGTATTGAGGAGAACCGCACTGGCAATCGGTTCTCGCTGCAAGCGTAACGGTCCAGCGCGCGTTCGTCCATTCTCACAAAGGGCAGAAAAGAGTTCGGCAAGAGTACGCCTATTGCCTACGCGGTCCGGCTCCGCTGTTAACGAGCTTGTTGAACCGCAGGCAGCGACACAGTTGTATGGCTCGCGTTACAGGCCGGAACCAGTTCGCGGCAGGAGCATCCGGTCTGTGAGTTTCCATACGCGTTTCCCATCAGATTCTCATGCCACACCGGTAGACTACTTGCAAGACAGGTCAAGTGTGAGCTCTGTCAGAGTGATAAACGACCGGAGGACATAGATGTTCACAAACCAACGCGCGCTCGCCGGTGTGAGCGCTGTCTGTCTAGCCCTGGCCGCGGGAACCATGGCATCCCCGGCGATGGCTGCCACGGCGCCCACCGTGGTATCGGGGAAGATCACGCAAGTGACCTCGACGACGCTCAAAGTGAAGACTTCAACGGGCACGGTAACCGGCAAGATCGCATCGATCGCCGTCATCACAAAGTCCGTGAAGACGAGCCTCTCGGCAGTGACCAAAGGGAGTTTCGCCCGACTGGTGTTCGCATCTAACGGCAAGACGGTCACGCAGATCAGTGTTGGTACCGTGGGCGGCTTCGGCGGACGCCGTCCAGCCGGCACGACACCGCGGCCCGGCGGCTTCACGGGCACACCCCGGGGCAATTTCGCCGGCCGCTTCCACGGCGGCACCGTAGCGAGCATTTCAAAAACCGCGATCAGCATCAAGTCGTTTCAGGGGAAGACGACCAGCTATCCGCTGAGCAAGACGGTGACAGTGATGAAATCGGAGAAGGGCACCAAATCCGATCTGAAGGTCGGTGAGACGGTGCGGATCATTCCGATGCGCTCCAACAACACGACGTTCAGCTTGACGATCGTAAGCGGCTAACAGCGCTTTCCACATAGTCAAGGGAACGCCCGGCTTGAGGGTTTCAAGCCGGGCGTTCCTCGTTTTGGCGCTGCAGCCTGCCGGAGACTATGGGCGGTGAGTCTTGTTATTGAGGATGGGTTCCGGGCGTGGTCAGCATTGGGAAGCACGATCTCAACTCATACATGCTGACGTGAAGCTCACTCCCTGTCTCACGGGTCGGTGGGTGCTGCTTCCGTCAAGAGGTCGAACACGTTCTCCTGCTCTGCTCCCGTGTCGCCGATTGTGATAAACCCCTGGGTGTCCCAGAACGCACGGGCCGCTCGATTGAATGCTTTCGTGTCGGCCTCGATGAACCGGTGGCGGCCATCGCTCCGGCAGTATTCCTTCACGAGCGAAACCGCCCGCCCTCCAATTCCTTTCCGACGGTACGCGGGTGCAATGTAGAACTCAGCAATCTGCCAGCGGGTATCGAGGTCCCTCAGAAAGCAGAAGCCAATCATTTGCTGCCCAAGACGCACAGCGAAGGGCACACGGCCTGATTCTCGCCAATAGTCATCGAAGTACCGATAAGGGACGTGACCTTCTCGATCTCGTCTCGGAGGCACCCCTTCTAGAAGCGCAAACTCCTCGAGGTAGTCGGTGAGGAGACGACGTAAGAGGGGCCTCTCCGAGCGGGGGACAGGCACAACAATCAGCGTGGATTGGGATGACGTCAGGGAGCGCCTCCGTTCCAGGTGAGTACCACAGGTGTGATTCGCCTCACGACACCGGGCAAGGTGCAAAGTACATGGTGGTGAGCAACGCCCAGAGGACTACAACCTGGCAGACGAGCAGGTCGGCCATATACGCCGTGTTCTCCGCGAGATCGTGAGCATCGTTCGTCCAGGTCCGCCTGTGCCCGCGAGCTTCGGTCGTAGAGACTAATCCATGCACCGTGGCGTGTACCGTCTTCATGCTTCGCCTCGATTCGTGTAGCTCGGGAGGGTATACCTTCCCTACCTCATTCGTACACCCCGACAGGCGCGGCGGTATCAGTTGGTCACCCGTTATTTCGCGCGCCGCGACGTGATCGTGCGCTCACCCACCAATTCCCGAGATAGCGCGGGCTATAAGGTACGATGCTCCGGCGGCCAGGCCTCCGACCAACACGGTCTGACCAGCACTTTTCACAGCGCTGACTCCTGTGAATCGTCCCTTGAACCAGCCGAAGACCGCCAACGCCATCAACGTGACGATGGCGGATATGGCCAGCGCAGTCGAGATTGCCAGTGGGGTGAAATATGGCAGCAACGGAACGAGCCCACCGGAAATGTACGATCCTCCGATGGTGAGCGATGACCGCAGTGCTCGATTGGGGTGAGGCTCTTCCAAACCCAGTTCCTCGCGCATCATGAAGCGCACCCACCCGTCTTTATTTGAGCAGATCGCGGCCGTGGCGTCACGAAGCGACTGCCCCTTGAGGCCGTAGCCTGCGAAGATCTCTTCCACTTCCTTGCGCTCAACGTTCGGAACGTCTTCAATCTCTTGCCGTTCCCTCTGTACCTCAGCTCCGTACGAGTCGGCGTCACTTCGAGCCGCCAGGAACCCGCCCATACCCATCGCAATCGAGCCGGCCGCCATCTCGGCCAGACCGCCAATGACGATCAGGACATGCGTCGATACTGCGCCTGCCAGCCCTGCGGCGAGCGCGAAAGGAACGGTCAGTCCGTCCGACATGCCGATGACAACATCGCGCACGGTCTCGGAGCCGGAAAAATGCTTCTCGGTGTGCGGTGCTATTCGTCCCACTGTATCCTCCTCCCATCGTGTGATTGCTCTCGATACAGTCGCACGAGCAACCTGGCGATCCGGTCAGTCGCTGGAGTATCCACAAAAGCCCGCACCACATACCGGGATGCAACACACGTCTAGCCTTCGTTAAGCCGGTGCGGCGCGTGGGAACGCTAATACAACCCCTGTCGACCAAACCTCAATGACCTCGCGAGCCGCGGGAACATGCGATGTGCAAATACTCCGGTGTACCCTCCCAGCATTGCCGGTATAAACGCTGCAGGCAGAGGCAGGTCTGCATCTCGGCGGGGAACCGGGGAAGCAACTTCGCTGTGGCCGACGAACAGAGCGGCCGGAATGCCCAGGCCCAACTTCAGAGTGAATCGTAGGGCACCCTTCGGGTGTGCGAGACCGAAGAGACATCCACCGCCGAGTAGGATTGCGACCGACAGTACGTCAACACCGGCACGAAGGTGCAGATAGCCGGTGACGAGAGATAGGATCAGCGCCGCCATGCAGAAGTACGGTGTGCCCAATCCGTTCCATGCATGTCGGTCGGACCGGCGTTCGGCGGACACAGGGGTGATGAGGTCAACCAGCGTATACAGCCAAATACGCAGCAAGCCGCGCCGCCCCTCCGGCTGCGAGTGGCGAGATGCATCTCGGGATACCTGAACTAACTGTCCGCTGAACTCACTACGTAAGGTCGCCAGATATGCGATGAGCAAGGTCCCATACAAGCGGGCGGCGAGGTAAAGACTCCGCTCACGCGGGTTAGAAACGCTCATTCGGCGCTTTCCAGTAGGGACCGCCCTATTCCTGGTAAGAGATGCCTGGCCTGAGCAACCTGGACTAGCCGGGCCAGTCGCTCGGCCTCGTGTTGTGCAGCGTATTTCCCTTGATCAGTAATTTGATAATACCTGCGTCGTTCGTCGTCCAGCGTGGGATCGGGGCGTTCGTCGCACTCGATGATCATGCCCGTGGCAACCAGGTGTTTAATCGAGCGGTATAGCGTTCCCGGTGCGAGGCGTACCTGACCACCGGTTTGCTCTGCAACCTCTTGCATGATGCCGTATCCATGGCAGTCGTGACCGGCCAACACCAGCAAAATGTGGAACATCGCGGGTGTAAAGAGATCCGGTGATGAGTCCGCGGGCGTCATGAACATCGTCCTCCTGTGGGCCGATTATATCCACAGTGGATATAATAACGAGATACCGCTCTACGCAATGGAGACAGAGCCTCTTTCGTATGTCATCAGGATCGAGACGACGACCTTCTCGCCGCCGATCTGTGGCGGCTCGGCATGATGCCTATCCGGTGCAACCTTCGGTGCACCAACTCATGGTTTCAGATCGTCCTATTTCTTCCTTCGCGGTCCTGCCGCTGCGTCTGTTTCTTGGTGTGACCTTTATCTACGCCGCGCTGCAGAAGCTCATGGATCCGGGATTCTTCCATGCTGGATCGCCCACGTATATCGGTGCGCAGATTCTGGCCTTCAGCCGAGGGTCTCCCATTCAGGGGTTGCTGCATCATTTGATGAGCTATGCATTGCTGGTTGGCATGTTGACTGTTTTGACGGAGGGATGCATTGGCGCGCTGGTCCTGCTCGGCCTGTTTACTCGACCTGCCGCGCTAGTTGGCATGCTCCTCAGTCTTAGTTTCTTCCTCTCCGCGAGTTGGCAGACATACCCGTATTTCTTCGGATCCGACATCGTCTTCGTCGTGTGCTGGCTGACGATCGCGATTACCGGACCCGGAGTCTTGGCGCTGGACGCGGTAGTGGAAACGCCTCTCCTGGGCGCGATCCGGGCGCGATTCGGCGATGACGTATCACCGCTGTTCGTATCGATGTTGACGGGATGGCACGTGGCTCAGGAACCGGCGATAGCCGATCAGGAATCAACGGAATCAGGATACATGGAGCCGACCTCCGCACGACCGCCGCGTCGCATGCTTACGCGAGGAGAAGCGCTGGTCGGCGCGTTGGCCTCGCTTGGACTCGTGGCGTTGGGATTGCACCCGCGAGCCAATAGCAGCGCCGCACCGACCGGGAAACTCGCCGGTGGTCCAAAACCGCTTCCTCGAGCCACAGCTGCGACGACTGCATCGAGCGCCGCAACGAGTACGCCTCCCGAGACCTCCGCGATCCCAGCCGGCGCGAAGAAGATCGGAAACATCAGCCAGCTGCCGGCCAACTCGGCGGGAACGGTGTCAGACCCAAAAACCGGGGACCCCGCGGTCATTATCCACGCGTCGGGGTCAACATTCTACGCCTACGATGCCGTGTGTACCCATGCTGGCTGTACCGTGCAGTACGATCCACAGCAAAAACTGCTGGTGTGCCCATGCCATGGAGGAACGTTCGACCCAGCACACGGCGCGCAGGTGGTGGCGGGTCCGCCTCCATCACCGCTCACACCGATTCAGATGACAATCGACGCGCACGGCGACATCTATATCGTGTAGCCACCTGTGGTGGCCGACATCCCATACGCGGGTCTCTCCGAGCGGGGTACCGGCACAAGGCGCAGAGGAGGAGACGCCGTTTCAGTGGGTTCCACTGGCGTATGGCTTGTATGGTTTCTATCACGTCGACGAACCTTGGCGCGTCGATGGGAAGAGCTTTGAAGCCGAACGTCTCAGGCCGCCGGGTTGGCGTACAAGGGACACGATATGCATCGAGCGGCCGGCAGAGGTGTCGCTCCCGGCCGCTCGATTGAACGTAGACAGTCCCGTAAGGGATCGTTACGGTTTAGCCTCCGGAACCCGACCCGCCAAATCCACCGCCGCCGAATCCGCCCGCGCGAGAGACAACCGAAGTTGCCGTCTGGCTGCCGTTGACCGTGGCAAGGCTGACTGTGACGAAGGAGCCCGAGGCGAGCTGGGACGCCTTGATGGGGACTGCTTGACTGATCCGCGTGGTAGCGGAGAGGGCGATGGGTGCATGTCCGGAGATGGTGATCGACGAGGATGACGCACGCGATATCTTGCCGGAGATGGTCGTGACCGGCGCCGCCGCGCCACCCGCTGCGCCAAACCGCCGCGCACCGCCGGCGGACGTGGTCTGCGACCCAATCGACACGCTCATGGCGGTCAACCGGCTGCCCGAGCCGGAGGCGAGAACCGTGGCCTGACTACCCGGCTTGAGGGCCGATGCCGTGGCGGTTTTGCTCTGGTAAAACTTGGTGTTGTGATTGACGGCGACGGCCTGCGACACGCCGGCGAAGCTCGTGACATTCAGGCTGCTGGATGTGATGGAGCCCAGTGTGCCGGTCAAACGGTTCGCCGCACCGCCAGCCGCGGCAGCGCCGCCTCCGCCGCCCCCGCCGAAGCCGAAGTTCGACGACGCGCCTCCACTACTAGCAGCGGAGCCTGAGGTCGTTCCGGGAGGGCTACCAACGCCCAGGGCGGTGTTGACCAGCGAGCTTCCCCCGCCAGCCCCGCCAGCGCCACCACCGCCGGTGAAGCCGGCGCCCCTGGCAGACGTAGAGGGCGGATTATACGCTGTAAAGAGCGATTGATCGATGTTGTTCTGATACGCTCGCCCCGCGTAGAAAGCGAGAACGAGGAGCACTACTGCCGCCAGGAGGAGCACGATGCTACGTGCCCTTCGACTGGTGGGAATAGCAATTTGCCGTCTGGTGATCACTTCGGTTCGAGCCGGCGCCTGTACGGTTGCCTCTCCGTCCATTTAATTCCTCCCGTCACTCATAACGCAGCGCTTCGATGGGATCGAGAGCAGCCGCTCTGCTTGCTGGATAACTGCCAAAAAAGAAGCCGATTGCGACCGACACGATGAGGGCCAGGAGCACCGAGGACCCGGTGACCTCCGTGGTGAGGGGTGAGGAGGTCGACGCCGTGGCAATGGGAAGCAGGGCGGAAACCCCGTAGCCGGCAGCGACGCCAAGGACCCCTCCCACGCCGCTCACCATGACTGCTTCGATCATGAACTGCACGAGGATGTCACGCCGCCTGGCCCCCACTGCTTTCCGCAGACCGATTTCGCGAGTGCGTTCGGTGACGGTAACCAACATGATGTTCATAATGCCGATACCGCCCACAAGAAGTGAGACGGCGGCGATGGCGGCGAGCAAGATGGTAAACACACCGGTCACGCTCGACGCGGTTTGCTCGATCGCAGTCTGGTTGAGCACGGTGAAGTCGGGCTGCTCGCGGGCCGTAAGATGATGGAGCCGCATCAACAGATCCGTCACTTCGGCCTGCGCCGCGGTCATGGAATTTTGATTCGTTGCAATCGCGTCGATATCGGTGACGGTGTCGGCGCTTCCGGCCCGAAGGGCAAGACGATTTTCGGCCGTGGTAATGGGCACAAAAATTCGGTCGTCCTGGTTGTTGCCACCGGCGGCGCCCTTCGGCGCCATGATGCCGATGATTTGATAGGGCTCGCCGTTTAGAGATATGGTCGAGCCGATGAGAGTCGAGGCGTCGACGGTCGACTCGTTGGGGAAGAGCGTGGTGATGACCGAGGCTCCGAGGTCGGCTACCTTGGCCTGCTGATCCACGTCTTGCTGGGTGATGAAGCCGCCAGCTGCTACCTGCCAGTCGAGCGCCGAAAGGTAATTTGGCGCCACGCCGTCGGCGGTGGTGGAGGCGTTCTCCGCTCCGAAGACGGCTTGCGCTTGCGTGGTGTACTCCGGAGTGACGGCGGCCACGTCGGGTAGGGCGCCGTTCGGGCCGGCCTGCGAGGCGAGCTCTTGATCGTCGCTATACGTGAGATCGCTGGTGGTGCCGGCGGCCTGGCGGACACCGCCGAAAAAACCGCCGGTGGGTGATATCTGCAAGAGGTTGGTGCCGAGGCTGCTGATGCGGGCGGTAACGGCGGCCTGGGCACCGGTGCCGGTCGCCACGGTCGCGATGACGGCGGCGACACCTATGATGACGCCAAGCATGGTGAGCGCCGTGCGGGCCTTATTGGTGATGGCACCGTTGAGGGCCGCCCACCAGGAATCGACTAACTGACGGCCGGTCACGCCGATACTCCGGCGACCTGGGAGGTCAGCACATCGTCAAGGATGAGCCCGTCGCGCATCTGGATGATGCGGCGGGCATAGGCGGCAATTTCCGGCTCGTGGGTAACCAGAACCACGGTTTTTCCGGCATCGCGATTGAGCGTTTCGAGCAGGCCCATAATGTCGGCGCTGGCCCTGGTGTCGAGATTTCCGGTGGGCTCGTCGGCGAGGATGATGGCCGGTTGGGTCACGAGCGCGCGGGCCACGGCGACACGCTGCTGCTGACCGCCGGATAGCTCACTCGGATGGTGGCTCATTCGACTGGCAAGGCCCACCATGTCGAGGGCTTCGCGGGCCAGGACAGCACGGTCCTTTGCTCTTACTCCCGCGTACAGGAGGGGGAGCTCGACGTTTTTAACAGCCGAGGTCCGCGCCAACAGATTGAAGGCCTGGAAGACGAAGCCGATGGACCGGTTGCGAACCGCGGCCTGTTCATTGTCGCCAAGCGTCGCCACGTCGCGACCTTGCAGGAAGTACTGTCCTCCGGTGGGATGATCGAGCAAGCCGATGATGTGCATCATGGTGGACTTTCCACTACCGGAGGCACCGGTGATGGCGACGAATTCGCCGGGGTCGATGCGGACGGTCACGCCGCGCAGAGCATGCACGGCCTGACCTCCCATCGAGTAGACCTTGACGATGTCACGCAACTGCATCAAGGGCGCCGGATGCAGCTCGGGACCGGAAGTCACGCTAGCCTGCACCACCCACTCCTCGCAGAGCACCGCCGAGTCCGCCGCCGCCAAAGCCGCCGCGTCCACCGCCGCCACCGAATCCACCGGCACCACCGGCGCCGCCACGGCCAGAGCCACCTCCGAATCCGCTGCCGGTCGAGGCGAACGAACCGAGGGGCTCCACGACACGCTCGCCGGGAGTAATGCCGCTCACGATCTGTGTATTGGTGAGATCGCTCACGCCGGTTTGCACGGGAGTGCGAACGGTTTGATCGCCGGCGTTGACGGTCGTGACGAAGCTGCCAAAGCTGGTTGACGTGACCGCGAGATTCGGTACCTCGACGGCATTCGTGATCTCCTTGGTGACAATGGTCAGGTTGGCGGTCATGCCGGGCGTCAGGCCGGTAGCCGGGCTGATCAGAGTAACCGTCACCGGATAGGTCGTGACGCTGGAGGTAGTCGTTCCCTCGGTGGGTAAGGTCGTCACCTTTCCCGTATAAACGGAGTTCGGGAAGGCGTTGAATTGCAGGGCGACCGGGTCACCGACCTGCACGGAGCCGATATCGACCTCTTCGACATTGGCAACCACGCTCATCCGACTGGAACGAATTTCGATTGCGCCACTTCCGCCGGAAGAGGAGGAGGATGCGGTTGACGTACCGGAGCCACCACCGGCGGACGATGCGGAGCTTCCGCCGCCACTCGAGCTACCGCTCGAGGAGCCGCCGACCACGATGTTGACGGCCCCGACGACTCCTGAGACAGGAGCACGAAGATCAGTGGCATCGGCCAGCGTCGTGCGATCGGTTTGCAGCGTTGTTTCAGCCTGATTGAGTTGCGCCTCAGCCGACTCGACGTCGACGGCGGTCGATGGGTGCTCGGTGCTCCAGAGGGCACCCTGTGCGGCCTGCAGCGCGGCTTGAGCCTGCAGCACGTCCTGCGACGTATTGGGCTGTTGCGCCTGGGACAACGCGGCTTGAGCGGACCTCACGGCGTCTTGCTGCTGGGCGACATCTTGCGGCGTATTGGGATTTTTGGCCTGGTAGAGCGACTGTTTGGCAACTTGCAGGGCATCCTGAGCCTGTCGGACGTCGGCCGCGGTATTCGGCTGCCTGGCCAGATTGAGGGCTGCCTCGGCCGACTTGACGGCGTCCGCCTGCTGGGCGACGTCCTGAGCGGTGTAGGGCGTTTCGGCAGCCTTTAGGGAGGCATTGGCCGCTTTGACGGCGTCTTTCTGCTCGGCAACAGCCTGCTTGGTATAGGGCTGCTCGGCCAGAGTGAGGGCGGATTGTGCACTGGTCACGGCATCCTGCGCCTCGGCAACGTCCTGCGAGGTGTACGGTTTCTGCGCCAGGGTTACCGCGGCCTGCGCGGAGTTGACGGCGTCCTGCGCCTGCGCCACGTTCTGCGCGGTCGGAGGTGCTTCCAGGATGCTGAGGGCGGACTGCGCCTCGGTGACGGCGTCGTTGGCCTCTTGCACATCTTGCGCACTGTTGGGGTTCTGAGCCTGGCTGAGCGCCGCCTGGGCAGCCTGCAACTGCTGCTGCGCAAGCTGCACCGCACCGGCCGCCGGAGTGGTGAGATCGGTCAACGCCGCCTGTGCGGCGGACAGAGCCGACTCATCGTTGGTGACGGTGGTAATGGCGGTGAGATAGGCGCTGGAGCTGGTGTTGGTGGGGACCTTGGCGAGGTCGTTTTCCAGCTGGAGCTCGGCGGCCTGTACCTTCGCCTGGTCCGCGGCTACCTGGTCGGCCGGTGGATTCAAAAGGTTCGTCAAGTTGTTTTGCGCCTGGGTTACATTTGCGTTGGCGGAGGCGACTGATGCGGCCGAGCCACCGGTCTGGAGCGCAGCCAATTTCTGTTGAGCAGAATCGAGCGTGGCCTTCGCTTCGGCGATCTGGTTCGGGTCAGGCGCCGCAGTGAGGGCGCTGAGCTTCTGGTCGGCGGTGTCCAAATTGGACTCGGCGGCTTGCAGACTGGCCGCGCTCGGAGGAGTAAGGATGGCCGCCAGCTTCTGCTGCACGGAGTCGAGGTTGGCTTTGGCGGAGGCGAGGGTCGCCGGATTGACGGGACTCTTCATGTCGCCCAGCTTTTGCTTGGCCGAATCAAGGTTGGCTCTGGCCTGAGCTACCGACGCCTCAGTTGGTTTCATGCTTTCGAGTTTTTCAGTCGCGGAATCGAGCGCCAACCGCGCCTGCGCGATGGAGGCAGGAGTTCCACCGCTCTTCAGGGCGGAGAGCTTGGACTTAGCGGAGTCGACGTTCGCCTGCGCGCTCAGCACGGTATAGGGGACCGGCTGGGACAGCGACTGCAGTTTTTGTCGAGCGCTGTCGAGAGCAGCCTGGGCTTGAGCTATTTGCGCCGGGGTTCCGCCGATTTCCACACCCTTGAGTTTGGCTTCAGCGGAGGTTACGTTGGCCTGAGCCGACATGTCGGCGCCCTGGGTTGCAGGGGCCTCGACTTTTGCCAGCGCGTCCTCGCTGACTGGTATGGCTGCTTCGTCGCGCTGAACGACTGTCTGCAGGCTGGGATCCGATATCACGGCGAGGAGCTGGCCGGTCTTGACTTTTTGTCCGGCCTTGACGAGGATCTGGCTCACCGTTCCTGAACCAGTGAAATTGGCCGCCACTTCCTGCGTGGGTTCGATCGTACCGGAGGGAGTCGAGGTGGTGGTAATGGTTCCGCGGGTGGCGTAGACGACTCGACCAGGGGGCGGGGGCGGGGTCTTGATGTTGGGTACGGTAAACGCGGTCGTCGCCAACGCGATGATCGCCAGGACGGCAAGTCCAAGCGCCGATTTACTTCTAAAAAAATCCGTTACGGACACTCACTCCACTCCTCGTTCAGCACGGCAGGGCACGCCGGTGTCTATCTCCTAATACCCCATTTCAGGGGCGGCACTACATAAGATTCCACTAAGCAGTCAGTTTAGAACCGCAGTATGGGAAACGTATGGGAGAAGCATGAGATTACTCTCAGCAATTGACACTGGAATGCGCCATTTTGGGTCATTTTCGTCCCGTTCGCGGCACGTTTTTTGCCCTGGACAGGAAGTGTTCCAGCGTGGCATGCTGGAACACTTCAGCCCCACCCAACAAAAGGAGATGGATACTGTGAACGGCCGTCGATTTTCCGCGTTTGTCGTCCTTGCGACCCTGGCATTCAGCTCGTATTTGCTCCCACCGACGTCGACCGTGCACGCTTCGGCAAGCCGTGCCACGGGGGCGAAACGGATCACTATAAACGTGAAACAGGAACGGCTGCGGGCCTGGGTGGGCAATAGGGTGGTGTTGAGCACTCCGGTGACAACCGGCGACCGGTATCTTCCCACTCCCACCGGCTGGTTCACGATCTTTGCGAAGTACAGCCCGTATACGATGATCTCGCCCTGGCCGAAGAGTTCGTATAAGTGGTATGCACCCTCGCGCATGAGCTTTGCCATGGAGTTTCGAGCCGGCGGTTACTTCATTCACGATGCGCCATGGCGTACGGCATACGGCAAGGGAACGAATGCCGGAACTCAGCCGGGCACGAACTATGGTGGGACGCATGGATGTGTGAATGTGCCGTACGCGGCCGCGAAGTTTCTCTATTCGTGGGCGGCGGTAGGTACGCGGGTGCACATCGTGCCGTGATGAGCTGCGAGCCGGTAGCTTAGATTGCGAACGGTGTTGGAGCGGTGCCTGATAAGTGCTTCTCATGCCGCATAGTCACACGGGCATTCGAAGCATCCAGGGTACCGTTCCCGCTGCGATACGAGCGTCGGGTGTGGACGTATTGCGTCGCGGACGCGGCCGGTTATCCGGGTAGGCCAGCGGCGACAACGGTTGCCAGGTAACGCCTGAACTCCGCCATCGCTCGATCCAAGGTGAAGTCGGGGCGACCGCCATAACGGTAAGAGGATAAAGCGCGCTCCAGGATGTCTCGAAGACTGGGCGGTAGGTGTTCCAGGGCCCATCTGCCGCCGCTTTCCTTCGACTGCACCTCGCCAGTCACTATGGTCGCCCAGACGCGAGCCATGGTGAGGACCGCATAGGAATCCGGGAGCCTATGAACGCACTCGTCGAAGTCGGCGAGAATCGAATTCACGTAGTCTGCCCAGGGCACTACCGGCAACGTTTGCTGTATGGGCGTGCCGAGTACGGTGATTCCGTGGCGATGTGCGACCGTCAGGTGAGCGGCGAGATCGAGGTCCGTCCCCGGCACTGGCACTTGACCCGCCTCCACCCGGCTGCGGTACATCTCGCTGTAATGCAGATCGAAGGGGGCGGGGTGCGACCACGGCTGGAGTTCGGATTGCACCAGGAGGGAGATCTCGAGGGGCAGAGGTGCCAGCGAGCACTCCGTCAGCACGTGGAAAACATCGGCCCTGAGACCGGCGGGAACGGGGCACGCCGTTACGACGAGCACGTCGAGGTCACTCTGTTCGGGGATTGCAGCACCCCATGGCCAGAGAGCCATGCACGTATAGGCCTAACAAGGCGCGACCCAGGCGATCCTGTAGCGTATCAGCCAGCCACAGAACCTGGCCACGGATGTTCTCCGGGCAGTCATCCCAACCAACGCTTCTCGCGACCGGGCTCACTCCATCTTCCCGACGGACGAGTGTAGCAATTGCCACTTTCGAGCTTGAGATTCGCGGCAGTGGCCGAACTGGTTTCA
Organism: uncultured Chloroflexia bacterium; assembly: GCA_963737125.1. Taxonomy (GTDB): domain Bacteria; phylum Chloroflexota; class UBA5177; order UBA5177; family UBA5177; genus JANWJD01. The sequence continues at coordinate 2,187,652 of CAVTRL010000001.1, forward strand.
CGCGGCCGATGTCGGAGATACGTATGTATAATGCTGTGCATATGTACAGTTCTCCGTATGCACGAAAGGAAGAACAGTATGACCGGTTATCCAGCGACGTTCGAAATGTCCACCGCCGACGGCCTCACAAATTTGTTGACTCCCGACTACTTCCGCCACCTGCTGCGTACTTCCTTTGTGCCTGAGGCTCAGAACAGCGGTGAGCCACTGAGCGTGGCACTTCTCGATATCGACGGCTTTCTGGCCGTCAACGAGACATACGGTCACGAGGCGGGGGATGAGTGCTTACGTGCGCTGGCACGCACCGTCCAGGGCTCGGTAGACGAAACAGCGGCAATCTCGCGGTATAGCGGGGATGAAATGGCACTGGCACTGCCGGGAACCCGTCTTGACGATGCCTTCTCGATGCTTGAAGAGTTTCGACGCCGGGCATCCGCAGTGCGGCTTTCATCGTGGCCAGAGATCCGCGTGACATGTTCGGTCGGTCTGGCTGCCTATCCGGAAAACGGACGCACCGACGTTGAACTGATGCGAGAGGCCGATCAGGCGCTCTATATCGCGAAAGTTACGGGGAGGAACAAAGTATCCCTCCCGATCGCCGATTCTCGGATGATTACCAAGACGAGTCACTACACCGCGACGCAGCTGGAGCGACTGACATCGCTGGCCAAGAGTGTGAAACGAAACGAAGCCACGCTGCTGCGCGAGGCACTGGACGACTTACTGAAGAAGTACAACGACAGACCGATATCACGCCGGGCCGAATGAGCGCGGTATCGCTAATCGCGATACGGCGTTGTGAGTGAGCCGCAGATACACAGAGCGCGGCGGTGCGAACGAGTGGCGTAGTACGCGCGAATGAGACGGAGGCGCAGGCGCCTGCGTCACGATGGCAATCCAGCACAGTGCAGACCGAGCGGCGAACGCGCCGATAAGCGGCGTTGACGTTCGCCGGAAAAAGCGCCGGCCCGAACCGATGCAGGAGCGTCGGGGTACGAGGGACAATTCCACGGCGGCTGAATGCTCGGCGTGTCAGATGGGCACGTCCGACCGTAATCGTGCGAGGTAGCCGACAACGGGCGCGTCAGACGGCAACGTTCGGGTCCTCGGCTCTCTCGTGACGGGTGGTACGTTGGATCGGTGGGCCATGGTTGCAAGTGCGGTTGTTGGGGTGTACCGTGAAGGACGGGAGGACGATGCTATGACGACGCAACGTGGAGAGATTCACGACGAACTCCGGGCGGTGATCGCCGCAGGGCGTGAGCTTTCACCGGAGGACGATGGCCTGCTGGCCGACATGTTTCTCGACAAGCTGGCTCGCAGCGTGGAACAGCCCCACGTTCGGCGGTCACGATCGCGGCCGCCGGTTCGCCGCTTCGCCGGTGCGGCGATGCTGGCACTGGCCCTGCTGAGCGGTACCGCGCTCCTCTCCGTGCGTGGATCGCACCATCAAGGACAATCGAGTTTCGTGCAGCCGGTTGGAATGAAAGCGGGGCCGAACTTGAAGGTCTTTCCAGGCCCGGCTCCGGGCAAGATACAGGTCGTTCCTGCCATACCGGCACCAAAGGGCGCGCCACTTCAGCCGAAGGGTTGACACACCGCGCCTCGGACAATCCGTGCCTGACCGAACGCGTCGGGCAATCGTTCACCGAATCGAGCGGCTTGTATCGCAACGGTGATAGCGTGGTGACGGGCGACGAACTTGAACGGCAGCAGCCCGGTTGTCGGCCTAGCTGACTCCAGAAGTCAGGTCTTTGTCTTCCATTTCCCAGGCGTGGTCCATGGTGTGATACGCGGTGTGCCGAATCAAGTACCGAAGCGGCCAGGTTCGGGCCATCTTGCCTTCGGATTGAAACGCTCGAATTGCCGTGCAATAATCTTCGCGGTGCGCTTTCAGCCCCGCGTCGGTGAGCCTCTCTCCTTTCGGAAGGCGCACCTCGACCTTCTGGGCCCAGTCCTGCTGTGTCGCAAGGACGTGGCGAACGATCGAGTCGCGATCGCGCCCTCCGCCGCGCGGTCCTTTCTTCATCTCGGCCGACACCCGGGAGCGGACTTCGTCGAAAAACGTCCAGCACGCCTGCATCAGGGTCAATTCGCGGTCCAGCTCTTCGCCTGACATAGCCTGTCTATCGATGGTGGAAAACGCGAACGAGATGCCCCAGAAGTCGGTTGAGCCCACGCCCGGATAGTGCTCGACCACCTCGACGGTGTTACCGGCTGCAAACTCCGCATCCATCCCAGCCAGATTTGCCACGCGCGCATAGCGCGGACGGTAGGATTGCAACGTTTCAACGGCGGCCTCCGCGGTCTTTGCGCCGCGCTCCAGACCAGGCCAGTCGGGTGCAACGGCCACTGCTTTTTTACTTTTCGGTCCGATTTCCAGGGTTATGCGAAGGGGGTTTGCCATCTCTGCTCCCAATACGAGCGTTGCCGCTCGCTTTGATGTTGGATTGCCGTCATCTCGCCGTGACAGAACGTGCGACTGGGATTCGAGCTCATTGCCGGTGGGGGGTTCCGGTTCCAGGCTCACACCGCCTGCATTCCCCCGACGAGACTTGGGGTAGACAGATGATAGTCCACATGCCCATTGCCGCGCCGGTAGTGTCGTCCGACTCGCGAAAGAGTCTGGCACAAAGCAATGCTGCAGGGTACGGGTTCTCAGCGCAGCTTCGCCGGCTCTAGTGAGGATTTGCCGGGTGGTCATGTTCAGAATATTCGCACCGGACAACAAGACAAGGGCAGGAACGTGATTGGCTTACGTTCCTGCCCCCGCATGGTCATTTCAGAACGACGAGAAGTCCTCCCTTTCTGCTATGTTCCGACTTCGAACACGCGTGTGCCCCAGTTCGCGATTCCGTCTCCGGAGCCCGGAATGTACTCGGTCGCCAGCCAGATGCCGCCGCCCGAGGGATCGAGCACGGCAGCGGAGTAGTCACCCCAGCGGCCCGGGCCACCGACGGCGGTAAAGCCGATGTCAGCGGTCGCACCGGGCGCCGCCTCCTGGATCGCTCCGAACGACGACTGTCCCGACTGCAGGGAGGCGTAGACGGCGCTCGGGTAGGTGTTGGGACCGGAGAGAGTCATGGTCATTGCGGCGTTGCCGTTACCGTCTGATGCAACTGCCGGGTACAGCAGGAAATTGCCTCTCGAGACGACGTACCCCTGGTTCAGGATCGTCGAAGTCCCGATCGACTCGCCGTTCAGCGACGGCTTCACTTCGAACCAAGCAGCGCCCGACAACGTCGTGGACTGGCCAGGAACGGTGAGCGCCGTGTCGAGCGAGGACCACAATTGACCGTTAATTTCCTGCACCTGCTGCATACGGTCGTCGTCGGTCTGGATCAGTCCGCTGGTGTTCTGACCGTAGTACTGGCTGTAGCCTACGGGCGACTGAGCGCTGGGCGGGTAGCCATACGTTTCCGAATTGATCACCGTATTGGTGAGAGTCGGCATCCCTCCCGAAGTAACAGCCTGCCGATTCGTCATGGCCCAGACTCCGATGCGATGGTCAAATGTGGCATTCGGGTCCAGCGAGCTCAGGAAGTACTCGGCCGGGACGTTGGCATCGTTGCTGATCGCGGGCTGCACGGAAGCAGCAAGCGCGCCTCCGACGTTCAGGTTGCGGAAGTGGACGAAGTTCGCGTGCGCGGCCCCCGCGATCAGCTGGGACTTCGAGATAGCGTAAATCTGAGAGCCATTGAAAGCAGAACTCGTGATGCCGAACTCGTTGGTGCTGATGTAGACGTTGTACTGGTCGATGCCGAAGAGCGGCTGGTCACCGAAGCAGGGACAACCCGCAGTGGACAGGTCCGTGGTATCAAAGCGATAGACCTTCCAGGGCGTGGTTGGGTCCCCACTGGAATTGACCGCGACATCGAAGTGCGACGTATTGTTGGCCAACGCCGTCGTGAAGAAGAGCTGCGTGGCGAACCAAGTGTGGGTGGATTTGTCGAAATAGCAGCGCGCGTCACCCTGAATGTTGACATCTGCGCCGATGAAGGACGGGGGCTCGTTGAAGAAGTTTTCGAGCGACTGCGGACCCTTGACGATGGTCCCGTTCGCCCGGTAGACCGTTATCGCCAGATTGACGGGCTCCACCACATAGCCGTTGCCGACGCAGAGGCCCTGGTCGGGTGGCTCGATATCAAATCCGTTGACTTTCGCACTGTCCACCGAGCTGACGCCGTTGAAGTTGTGCAAAATTGGCGCAGAACTCGTCGAGGTGCTCGGGGTTGCACCGGGAGCGATCACAGTTGAGAACCCATGCGCGTGGGGAAGCCGAATCGGCACAGAGTGCGGGGCCGATGATGCGGTGCCGGTCCCGCCAACTGAAGTGGTCGGTGCGGAGCTGTACCCACTCGCGGCCGATGCTGACGTTGCGCGCAGGGGCAGAACCAGCATCGATCCGCCGACGAGTACCGCCATGCTCACGGGTGTGAGGAGCTTGGTCCTCAAGGAGCGACGAGATATCCTCAATGTCTTTACCTCTCTTCGGTTTCAAATAAGTACGCACTGTGTCCAGTGCTGCGTGCGGCGACGCTCTCGCCGCGGTGCAAGCCCGGCATTACCTCCTCTCCTTTTCTAGTTCGGGATGAAGTGGCGGCCACTCAAGAGGCCAAACACGTTCAGTGCGAAGCCGCGAGCGGCACCCCCGATTCGTTGTTTGTCCCCCTCAGTTCCCGCCATGCACTGCTGAGGGTTCCTTTGCTACTAGAAGGGCACTCCGAGTAGACTCTTGCCTCCCAGCACTTCACACATGCGGACGCATGGAGCGCGCGGAATCGGTATCCGGGGATCGGGTTCAACACGTCGCCGCGGCACGATATCCAGTCTCGAACATCGAAAGCGAATAAGCGCCGTGCCAGAGATTGCCTTTGCAACGGACTTACCTCTCTCTCCATCCGCAGTATCCTGCTTCATGCCCGAAACGTGGTAAGCGGATTCATTGTAAGTGCGACGTGTGCACACGTCAACTGGATACGCCTTACGACAGGGATCGCGCGGGAAAACAGGCCCCACCGGGGACTACGTGGGTTTTATGGGCGCACACATACTGATGGACGCCCCCGGAGAGGCAGGCCGGTACGGTCTCGCGATGCGGTTTGCGCCGAGCGTGAGGGGCGGCCAGGTGAAGCGAAGCGCGAACACGGATGTCCCCCGCGCTCGTGGCTCCTCGAGCACGGGGGACTATCGTCCAGGAGAGGGACTCAGTTATCGCTGAATGGCGAGGTGCTAGACGCTGCTTATCTTCCAGACCTGCCCGGTGAGGGTGACGACATAGGCTGATGTGCCGATGAAGTCGAGCGATGTGGGCCGATCGAGATGGCTCGTGATGACCGTGAAGGTGCCGCCATTGGCTTTTACCAGTGCGCCGGTATTCGGTAGCGCCGGGGAGCCGGCGGGCTTGCCTGAATAGGCCCCCTGCGAGAGGGCGTAGAGATTGTGGCCGGGGCCAAACTTCACATCGACGAGGAGGCTCGCGCCGGAGGCAACTTTAGATGCCGTGGGCGTCTTGGGACTGAAGGACACCGCCTTGCCGTCCTGGGGACGGTGGGGAACGGGGCCGGCCTCGGCCATGTACACTTTGCCACCGCGCATCGTGAACCCGGTGGGGACGATATCGCCGAACGCAATGTCCACGGAGATGGCGCCGCCGCTGGTGACCCGCAGTACGCGGTTGAGATGCCCGTCGGTGACCAGGAACCCACCCCGGTAGGGATGCATCGCGAACTGGACTCCGGAGTGGATGGCGATGGCAAACGGGATGGTCGGCGGATGGGCGATGTTGAACGCGCCGATGTCCGCGACCACCGTGAAATGATTTGGTCCGTCTATTCGGTAGATGCCGTCGACGTCCTTACCGCCGACGTCAGGGCTGACGAGCGTGACGAGGGCATATGCCGTCTTGTTGACGAACGCGACACCCATTACCCCGCCGAGGCCGACGCTGCTCAGTTGCTTCGGCAATCCATCGGCAAAGGTCGTGACGTTGCCGGTTTGGGGATCGACACGTGCGATCCTACCCAGCGTGTCCTGGGCGACGTACAGTGCTCCATCGGGGCCGACGGTGCTTCCGATGGCCCCCTCGAGACCTGTGGCCAGTAGCGTGGCACCGGGTGCCTGCAAGGTTCGGCCGGCGTGCGCTGCGCCGCCACCAAGCATGGTGGCGCAGACCAACGCAAGAACTATCGCGAAAATTTTGCGCTTCATCATGTTCCTCCGTGGAATAAAGGTCATTGTGGGTGGGTGATTCGTGGTAACGTCTCCGTGCGCTTGAGTCCGCACTGTCCTCCTTTCACTGAAACGCGTTTGCCGGCACCTGGATCGCGGTGAAAAAACGTTCATGTCGGTCCGCCCTTCCTTCGGGGCCTATCTCAACCGGCGTGCGCTTAGCGGTAGAAGTAGGGATCGAGCACCTGGACCTCGGTGATGCGATCGCAGGGGAGCCCGTTGCGCTCGGCTGCCCGGCGAATGGCTTCCGGCTCCGGGCCGTCGTAGACGCAGAAGGACTTCCCTTTGTCCTCGGTGACGTAGGAGTGCAGCCAGGTCACTCCGAGATCGGCATTGTGGTCGACGACGTTCAGACAGGCGATTGCACCCTCACCGGTCACCGGGACGTGCAGTCCACCGGGATATGTTCGCTCGACCATGTATCGTGGCACGTACTTTTCTCCTGTTCCGGTCTGTCGGGTCGCCTCGTTAACCGATGCTCCGTGCGGGTATCGCTTTGATGCATCCTCCTTTCTTCACGGCGTGGAGCGAGCCGTGGTGTCCTGAGTCCCAGACTGCGCCCTTATAGGCTCATTGACCACGCGTGACCGGCACCTTCGCCCACACGAATACCGGCAGCAATAGACCGATCGCGTTCCAGGCTGGACGATTGACGAAGTGGGTGCTACCATCCCGGTGAGGGCCAGTCGGACATGACAAGAGAGCACAGTCCAGGGTTTGCCGTTCTGCTACGGGAGCATCGGGGCGCGGCCGCATTGACACAGGAGCAACTGGCCGAGCGCTCGGGGGTGAGTGTGCGCGCCATCTCCGATCTGGAGCGAGGGGCCAAGACCCGGCCGCAACGCGTCACAATCCGTCTCCTGGCAGACGGCCTGGGTCTTACTGAGGAAGAGCGAAAGGCGCTGGAAGGGGCGGTCCCCTCCCGGCATCGGCCCTTCAACCGTGCCGACCAATCGCTCGATCCGCCGTCCTCGGAGGAACTTCCGCCTCCCACGAATCTGCTCTCCGAGCCGACGCCCTTCGTTGGCCGGAAGGGGGAGATGGCTTCGCTGGGTCAGCTTCTCGACCGGCCCTCGGTTCGCCTGGTCACTATGACCGGGTCGGGTGGAAGCGGTAAATCTCGCCTGGCGCTGGAGATTGCGCGCGCTCGTCTCATGGGGTATGAGGACGGCGTCTTCTGGGTCTCGCTTGCTCCCCTTGCCGATCCGGCGCTGGTCGCTCCGACCATTGCCGCTGTCCTGGGCATCAAAGATGGCGGGGTGCTGTCGCCGCTCGCGATACTCGAGCGATCGCTACGCCAGAAACATCTCCTCCTGGTGCTGGACAACTTCGAGCACGTGTTGGAAGCGGCGCCGGTGGTCAGCGCCCTGTTACGCTCATGCACTTCCCTGCAGATCCTGGTAACGAGCCGCGCGATCCTGCATCTGGCAGCGGAGCAGGAATTTCCCGTCCCGCCGCTGTCCTTGCCCGCTCTGACCCTGGTGCCGGACCTTGAAGTCCTCTCGCAGTCGGATTCCGCGGCACTCTTTGTAAATCGAGCACAGGCGGCGCGACCTGACTTCGTCCTGACTCACGAGAACGCCTCATATGTTGCGGCTATCTGTCACCGGCTCGACGGGCTACCGCTGGCGATTGAGCTGGCGGCGGCTCGCATTCGAGTCCTCCCTCCGCAGGCGCTCCTGGGGCGATTGTCTCGTCGGTTCGAGATCCTCACCGGAGGAGCGCGGGATCGTCCGACCCGACAACAGACGATTCGAGGAGCGATTGACTGGAGTTACGCCCTACTCTCCCCGGCAGAACAGATTCTGTTTGCACGCCTGTCGGCGTTCGCCGGCGGGTGGACGCTGGAGGGCGCAGAGGCGGTGTGCAATGGCGAGGGGGATCTCGCCATTGAGGTGCTGGACGGACTCACCTCGCTGGTGGAGCAGAGCCTGCTGCTGCAGGAGGGAAGGAGTCACTCCCGATTTTCGATGCTGGAAACGATCCGCGAGTACGCAGCCGAGAAGCTAGAGGAGCGGGCGGAGACGCAGACGATTCAAGGGCTGCATGCCCGTTACTTCCTGGACTTCGTGGAAGAGATCAGGCCGCATCTCGACGGGGAGGGGCAGGTCGAGGGGTTGGACCGGCTGGAGGAGGAACACAACAACCTGCGTGCCGCCATTGACTGGGCATGTAGCTCAGGGGATGTCGAACTCGGCCTACGGCTGGCCATTGCCGCCGAATACCTTTATATGCGCGGTCACAGCGCAGAGATGGCGTCGTGGTTCGAGCGGCTCCTCGCGGTCGAGGAAGGCAACACCACCCTTGTTACCCCCTCACTGCGAGCAGAAGCGCTTCAGTTGGGTGCCGCGTACGCCATTTCGGAGCGAGGAAACGTAGAGCAAGGTCGGGCACTCACGGACGAGTTGATGGCCCTTATCGATGAACTGCGAGATGCGCGGGAGATAGCATACCGCCTGCAGGGGGTTGGGCAACTCCTTACCTGGGTGGGCGAATACGCTCGGGCCGTGACTGTGATCGAGCGAGCGTTATCCATCTTCAGGGAGCTGAACGACACGGCCGGCCTGGGAGTGGTGCTGGTTGATTTGGGAACCATTGCCCGGATGCAGGGTGATGCCCCACGGGTGATCGAGGTGAGCGAGGAAGGCTTGCGTTCCAGTCGTGAAGCCCACAACGGGCCGCCGATAGTTGGAGCCCTGCACAATCTCGGCGTGGCGGCACGTATGCAGGGTGACCTCTACCGGGCGCGGACTCTCTGCACCGAAGCACTAGAGCTCGCCCGGCAGATTGGTCTGGTCTCCTCCAGGCGAGTGCTCATGGTGACCCTGGCCTCCATCGCTCGCGATCTGGGTGACCTGGACGAGGCAGAGACGTTCCTTACGGAAGCGCTGCGCGTGGGAGTCACGTCCGACTTTCAGATAGAGGTGACGGCTATGAGTCTCGAGGGAATGGCCGGTCTGGCGGCCGCCAGAACGCAAGGCAAGCGCGCCGCGGTGCTCTTCGGGGCAGCGAACAAGCTGCGGGAGGGAATTGGCCGTCTAGCCTGGGCGGTCACCGGAGCCGCCTACGAGCGTGACCTTGCATCGGCCAGAGCGGCGGCGGGCGAGGAGCACTTCAGCAGGGCATGGGCAGAGGGTTATGCCATGACTATGGACGGGGCCATTGCGTACGCTCTGGGCGACGTTCCCGGTCGGTCGCGGGCGGCATCTGGCGGAGATTTCGCGGTTTAGGCAGCGGGCTGCGCGGCGCAACAGTGCGTCCAGGGCGGGTTGAAGGTAGCGTCCTGCCGGACAGGGAAAGGATGCCTGCCCGATCGAGCACAGACACGCGGAGAGTTCTCGACCTGCTGAGAGCCGGACACCAATGGTTCCTGAATGTGGGGCGGGCGTCCCGTGCGCTTGTTCCATCTGGTGCCCAATGGCAATGCGATGGACGTGAGGAGGGCAGAGGCAACACCCATGAAGATCCGGAATGACGTACCTGTAACCAGAGGGTTTTGAACACTCTCGGAGAGCCAGTCGGCAGAGCCATCCGGAGCATTCCTTACCGTATCGGACGAGGAGGGCGATTCAAGTTTCTCGTTCTGGCGTGAAGGCAAGGAAAAGTAGGTGGTGCCCCTAGACGGACTCGAACCGCCGGCACGCGGTTTAGGAAACCGCTGCTCTATCCACCTGAGCTATAGGGGCACGAGCCAGATTGTACAGGGTTCTCCACACATACGAGCCACGTTGTACTTCCGTGTGCATGGTTCGCGCAGGGGAGCAGCCGATTGTCGCGGCGGAACTTCGAGGCACTAACTTCAGGCGGGACGGAAATAGCCTACTAGAGGATCTGGCCATCACGAAGGGCAAGCTCAAGGACTTCCGCGATGTGAAGCGCCTGGCGGTGCGTGGTCTGAGCAATCTGTTCGCGGCAACTGAAGCCGTCGGCAATGATAAGCGCGGTGGCCGGCGCGTCGCGCACGGCCGGCAGCAAAACGCGCTCCCCAACGGCAAGTGAGATTTCATAATGATCGGCCTCGAACCCAAATGCTCCCGCCATACCGCAGCATCCGGAGTCAAGGACATGGTAGTCGAGGCCCAGCCTCTTCAGAATCGACTCTTCCGCATCGAGTTTCATCAGTGACTTGTGATGACAGTGACCATGAACCAATGCCTGTCGTCGCAGACGCGGCGGCTGGTAATTTTCTACTTTTCGTTCGAGAAACTCGCTCAGGAGGTACGTCTGCTTCGCCAGGCGTTGCGCGTCTTCATCGTCCGGGAAGAGATTGAGCAGTTCATCCCGGAAGACCGACGCGCAGCTTGGCTCCAGGACGACCACCGGTACACCATCTCGAATCATGGGACGCAGCGTGACGAGAATCTCCCGCAGGAGAGATTTCGCCCGACTGAGAAAGCCGTAGTCGTAGAGCGGGCGCCCGCAGCAGAGCGAGGCTTCCGGGACGATGACCTCGCATCCCGCTGCCTCGAGCACATTTACTGCCGCCTGGGCGGTTTGTGGGAAGAAATGGTTGTTGAACGTATCGGGCCACAGGACTACACGCTGCGAACCCGATGGACGGACCGACCGCCGGCGAAACCAATCCTTAAAGGTTTCAGTGGCAAACCTCGGTATAGTGCGGGCGGGCGCGATGCCGCCCAAGCGCTTGAGGAGAGCGTCCATCACAGGAGCATGGGTCACGGCATTGACGAGAGTCGGACTCAGTGTCGCCAGTCTGGCCCACCAGTAGATCAATCCCATGGTGTAGGCGGTGACCGGGCGCAAGCGACCCGCGTAGTAATGCGAGAGGAATTCGGCTTTATAGGTCGCCATGTCCACATTGACTGGGCAGTCCCCTTTACAGCCCTTACAGGCCAGGCAGAGGTCAAGTGCATCTCGCACCGCCGCACTGCGCCACCCGCCGCTCAGTGGGTTGCCCTGAAGCATCTCGAAGAGGAGACGAGCTCGCCCGCGAGTCGAGTGCTCCTCCTCTCTTGTGACCATGAAACTTGGGCACATGGTACCGCCCTCGTGATGGCGGCATTTCCCTACGCCAACACAGCGGGTGGTTGCCATTGCAAAACTGTGGTGATCGTCAGGGAACTGGAAGTGCGTACGGACGGTGGGCGGATGATACTCGGTTCCCAGGCGTAGGTTCTGGTCGAGTCGGTGAGGCTCGACCACTTTCCCCGGATTCATTTTGTTCTCTGGATCCCAGAGGTACTTGAACTGGCGGAACGCCTCCATCAGCTCCGGGCCAAACATCCTGGGGAGGAGCTCGGCACGCGCCTGGCCGTCCCCATGCTCGCCAGAGAGCGAGCCACCGTACCGGACGACAAGGTCGGCCGCATCCTGCATGTACGCGCGAAACGTCCCGATTCCTTCCGCGGTCACCAGATCGAAGTCGATGCGCATGTGAATGCATCCCTGGCCGAAATGACCGTAAAACGCGGTGTGGTAGCCATATGAATCGAGGAGATGCTGTAGGTCGCGCAGATAGCCCCCTAGCTTGTCGGGCGGAACGGCCGAGTCCTCCCAGCCAGGCCAAAAGCGCGGTTCGCCCGGGACATCCGCGGTGACTCCGAGAGCTGCCTCGCGCACCGCCCAAATCTTCTTCTGGTCAGAGGGCTGCTTGATAAGCTTCGCCGATGGTGACCCGCTTTCACCCTTGAGTGAATCGATCATATGCTCGGCCTGCGTGATCGCCTCATCTGCCGACTCACCGCCGAACTCGACGATCAGCCAACCGTCGCCGGAGGGCAGAAGCGCCACATCTGCCAACTCAAGTCTGCTCCGGCGCATGTCGTCGACCATTCTCCCGCTGATGCCTTCCAGGCCAATAGGACGGTGCGCCAGGATCTGCGGCACATGGTCGGCAGCAGTGAATGCATTTTCGTAGCCGAGTACAACAAGCGATCGATGAGGGGGGTTATGTACGAGCCGAACCGTTGCCTCAAGGACGATTATGCAGGTCCCCTCGCTGCCGACCAGCGATCGCGCAACGTTGCACCGGTCATCGGGGAGCAAGGCAGGCAGATTATATCCCGAGACACGGCGTGGAATCGGTGGATAGCCAGTGCGTATCTGTTCGCCGTAGCGAGTTCGCAGCGCCTTGAGTCCGCGATAGATTTCACCACTGCGGCCTCCCTGCGTGGCAAACCGGTTCAGCGTGTCAGCGTCGCATGGGCCAACCTGCATGCGGGTACCGTCGTACAGTAGGATGTCCATTTGTTCGACGTTGTCATCCGTCATTCCGGCGAGTAGAGAATGAACGCCGCACGAGTTGTTTCCAATCATTCCGCCGAGCGTGCAATGATTGTGGGTTGCCGGATCGGGTCCAAAGGTCAAGCCGTGTTGGGTGGCTTGTTCGCGCAACTCGTCGAGTATGACTCCGGGCTGCACACGCGCCAGCTTGCGCCGCGGATCGATATCGAGGACGCGGTTCAAGTACTTAGACATATCGATCACAACCGCTGCGTTGCAGCACTGCCCGGCGAGACTCGTCCCACATCCGCGCGTGAGAACGGGCGCTCCGTGCCTCCGGCAGACCTCGACAGTCTGGATGACATCTTCCACGGTACGAGGTACCACCACGCCGATTGGTACCTGACGGTAGTTGGATGCATCGGTCGCGTACAGCGCGCGACTGCCGCGATCGAATCGCACCTCGCCGTCGACATTCGCGCTCAGGTCATTCGCCAGTTGCTGCGCCGGGGTGAGAATCTGCTGGTGGTTCACAGAAGAATGTCCGACGTTGTGAGATCGAGTATTGAGGAATTGTATCACAACGCGATGTACGTTTAGCTCTTGCCGGTATTCGTCGCCGACACCAGCCCGGCTGTTAGCTATGTGTCTCGAATGGGGTTGATTCCCATTTCGACCTGGTACGCCGTCGGAATAACGCTCGGACAAGGTTGATTCGCAACGCGTCTTGGTAGACCGGTGAGTTAGGCGAAGGTTACGGTTTGCGCGGCGTGACCGGTCGGTACGGCCGGAAGAGACCGAGATGAGGTGAACCCATCGGCCGGAGCGATAGGTTTGAGCGGCACTTCCGTTTGCCGCCGTACCCGGCGTGCAAGATGCTGAAAGAAAGCGCCTGCCGGAGCACGAAACCCAACGAACGCGGAAGGATGGGCGGGCGCGATGAAGCGGAAAGTGGCGTCAGGAGAATGCATGGTCACCGAGAGTCCCACCGCCCCAGAAGCCCAGGATTATGATGCTGTGGAAGCCGTCCTGGAGGAAAGCCTCCCGGCGGACTGGTACCTGTCCCCCGAGATTTTCGAAGTGGAGAAGGAGAGGATTTTCTACTCGCAGTGGTTTTGCGTGGGGCGAACGGAGTCGCTGCAAGAGCCGGGTGACTATCTGCTGAGCGAGGTCGCCGGAGAAAGTATTCTGATCGTTTGCGATGAGGATCGCGGTTATCGTGGGTTCTATAACGTGTGCCGGCACCGGGGATGTCAGATCGCGCTGCCGCAGGCGCTTCCCAGAGCGGAATCGGAAACGGCGCCCGCTGCCGCAGCCTCCGGCCGGTTCCACAACGCGATTCGATGCCCCTACCACTCGTGGGTCTACGGCTTCGATGGCCGGTTAAAGGGCGCGCCGTTCCTGCGAGAGACGGAGGGATTCCGGAAGAGCGATCTCTCGCTGCATCCGATCGACGTCGATACCTGGGGTGGATTTGTCTTTGTGAACCTGTCACCTGAAACCGCGGGGCCACTGCGGGAGAGTCTGGGTGGCACGATGGACCTTTTCGATAAGTTTCCCCTGGCCGATCTCCGAACCGTGCGCACGCTGTCGTATAAGCTGGCCTGCAACTGGAAGGTTGTAATGGAGAACTATAACGAGTGCTACCACTGCGCGGGCGTCCATCCGGAGCTTTGCAAAGTGGTGCCGGCATTCAAGCAGCAGGGCGGCAGCAATCTCGATTGGTCATCCGGCATCCCCCAACGGGAGGGCACGAATACGTACACCCTGAGCGGGGTATCGCGGCACGAGAAATTCCCGGGGCTCTCGGATGACGTGATGTCGCGGCACTGGGGAAAGCTGTCGTATCCCAACATGATGACGAGTATCTCGTCGGACCACGTGGCGGCATTCACCCTGTGGCCGATGGGTCCGTCGGAAACGGTCGTGACGTGCGACTTTTTGTTTCACCCGCTGGAAATCACCAAACCCGACTTCGATCCATCGGACGTGATCGAGTTCTGGGATCTCGTGAACCGGCAGGACTGGGTGATCTGCGAGGGTGTGCAACGAGGCATGGCGTCGCGTTCCTATGCACACGGGTACTATGCGCCGATGGAGGACCCGAGTCTGGACATCCGGCGCTACGTGACCCGATTGTTGGGCGATGCGCCGGGTGGCGCACCGGGCGGCCAGGCGTCGTAACCGCCGTCGCGAATCAGACACCGGTGTTGTAAAGCGCCGCGCACACGTCCCGTGCGTGGGCGATAAACGCTTCCATCGGCGAGGTCAGCAGGCGATCGCGGTGCCAGATCAGTGCGATCCGACGTGGCGGCAGATCGTCGTCGAGCTCGCGTACGACGACGCGGGGGTCGGACTGGCTCACCGTCAAGCGCGGGACGAGCGCGGCTCCGAGGCCCGAGGCAACCATGGCTTCAACCGTTCCGTAGTCATCGGATCGAAAGCCGATCAGGCCTTCAATGCCCCGGGAGCGGAGATGCTCCTCGACAGGCGCTACGCTGCGGCGCTGGCGAAACCCGATGAGCGGCTGGGTGGAGAGGTCGGAGAGGCGGAGCGGTGACGCGCGCGACGCGATGGGCGTGCCGGCCATGAGGACGAGAACGTACGGATCGACCAGGAGCTCGATGGAAGCAAGCGCGGCGGCGGGGACGGGAAAGACGGCAAAAGCGAGATCGAGCGCCCCCTGCTCGACGAGTGGAAAGAATTCGGAGTCGTCGGCCGCCTCGGTGAGATGTACCGCGATGCGCGGGAACTGCGCGGAGAAGTGCTGCACGAGAGTGGGGAGAATGCGCCGGCTGGCGCTCTGGTAGGTACCGACGCGCAGGGAGCCGGCTTCTCCGGCGGCGAGAGCTTCGACATCGGCTTCGGCAGCGTGCAGGCGGTGAAAAATGGCGCCGACGTGATGCAGCAGAAGCTCGCCGGCCGGTGTAAGCGAAGTTTCTCTCGAACCACCGGTGCGATCGACGAGGCGAGTGCGTACGATGCGCTCCAGCGAGGCAATCTGCTCGCTTACGGTGGACTGGGTGTAGCCGAGGTACTCGGCGGCGCCGTGAAATGAGCCGGTCCGGTGGATGGCGGAAAGCGCGGCGAGGTGCCGCAATTCCAGGCCCTGCCACCGGCTTTCATGCTTCATGTTTTCAGGGTAGCGGTTCGTGCGAGCCAGGCAAGGGGCGACTACGGGCCGGCGAAACGCCAGATGCGCTCAGGGGAGCGGAGCGGAGAGCATGGTGCTGGGGAAGACGTCGGCGGTACCGGTCGCGGGAAGATCGTGGGTGGCGTGCAGAACGGTGTCGCCAACCGGCACGAGCAGCGGCACACCGTTGACGCTGGCGAGCTCTCCATACTGGAAAAACTGTACGAGCGTTCCTCGCAGCCAGGTCTTGTTGGTGACCGGCCGGCCAAGCACTCCAGTGCCGCCCAGACGCTTGTACAGGCCTCCAAACGTATGACCGGGATGTCGCAGACGGCGCAGGGCTGCCGGCACGAGTTTGCGGGCCAGCTGGGTGCCGAGATCCGCGGGATAGACGCTGCCGTGGCCCGGATCAAAGATGAGCTTTGCGCCCTGGAAATATTGCACGACGCGACCGTGCTCGAGGATGGCATCGGTACGCGGATAGCCGAGGGTTCGCAGGCCGCCGTGGGTATTGAAGTAGGCAAGGAACTGGTTCCGGATGTAGTGACCGGCTCCCGGGTAAAAGACCCATCGGTCCGCGCCCCGGCCACCGGCGATCCCGTTGAACGGCGTATCCCAGTAAGCGACACTCTGTACCCACTGGAAATCTCCCGCACCGAAGTCGAGTAGATTGCGCATGTCGGTCACCAGATTGGGTGTATTGAGCAGGACGAGCAGGAGGTGGTGGCCGTTACGCCAGTCGGAGATGACCTGGCACAGGCCGGCGTTGTCGGTGTCACCAGGTTTTACGCCGTCGACACCGGGAAACCAGTAGAGGGCGTGGTTGACGCTGGCAAGCCAGTGGGCGGCATTGTGCTTGGTTTTGGGAATGTAGTAGCTGGTGGTCCGGACGATCTGACGGAACACCGGGTAGCGCAGGGCGTAGCGAGCGATGACGGCGAGATCGTGCGCCGAGGTGTAATGATTCGGCTCGTCGAGACCGTGCGCGGTGACGTAGTGGGTGTTGGTCATGTGCAGTTTGCGAGCAAGTCGATTCATCAGCACCACGAAACGCTCTTCGTTGCCGGAGACGTGTTCGGCCAGGGTGATCGCAGCATCGTTCGCGGAGTTGAGGAGGAGGCCATAGAGCAGGTCGCGGACTGTTAGGCGCTCACCGCGAGCCAGCGTCATGGTCGACTCGCCGATGGTCGCAGCACGTTTCGATACCCACGCGAGGTCATTGAGGCGGGCGTGCTGAAGGGTGACGACGGCGGTCGTTATCTTGGTGGTACTGGCCATGGGAAGCCGCTCGCCGGCGTTTTTGGCGTACAGCACCCGGCCGGTTCCGAGATCGAGAAGATATGCTGCCCGGGCAAGAACGGGCGGCGAACTGTAGCGCAGCACCGGATTTGACGGAACGACTATCGGAGGTTTTGGCGGGGCAGGACGATGACGTGCCGGGCGAAGGGCGCGGCGGATGCGGGGCGACGTCGTGATAGCCGGTCGCGACCGGGACATCCCGAGGGACGATGCGCCGGCCAGGCTGGCGGGGGCGATCGACGAGGGCTGGAGGGCGCCGAACAAATTGGACACCAGCGCTATGACCAGCGCGAGGAGCACCCGACCCATCAGTACGTTCTCGACCTCACACGCGGTGAATTTCGCACCAGGCACGTTGTGGTACCCGTTCCGAGCGACAGTGTACTACGTCGCGGAGGCGCGGTGCACTCGACGGGTCGGGACGACCTGCAACGATCGACTCTCGGGTTCGTCCCATGGCAGGCCGGTTTATTCGAGCGATGACTGGCGCGGAGACGAACGATTTTCGTCGTACGGCATCACGCCGGCACGACCATCGACTTGCGATGCGAGCTCGCCGATGGTGATTGTCCGACCGGGATAGATACGGCTCGAAGCAAGCTGCGCGAGGGGAACCAGCACGAAGGCGCGCTGCTCCATGCGAGGATGCGGAATGACAAGGTCCGGCGTTTCGAGCACAAGGTCTCCGTAGAGGAGAATATCTATGTCGACCACGCGCGGTCCCCACCGGAAGGTTGGCCGCCGGCCTACCTCGTACTCGATCCGCTTGACCTCGGACAACAGATCGCCCGGCTCCAAAGTGGTCTCCGCTTGCACGGCGAGGTTGAGAAACGGGGGCTGGTCTCGCACTCCCACAGGGTCGGTCTCGAACCAAGACGATACTCTCGTAGTGCGCACCGGGCCTTGCAGAGCGTCGAGCGCGGCGCGCAGGTTGCGCACCCGGTCCTCTATATTGCTTCCAAGTGAAAGGTATACCGTCTGTGACACATCCAATCCCATCCGCGAACGAGGGTCGTCGATCGGCGCCCCTCCGATGTTTCGTGGCCGCTCTGGCCGTGCTGCTACTGGGCGCGATTTCCGGCGCGCCGGGCGTGAGGGCCGCGGTGCCGAAAGCAACCGACTCCGCGCCGCTGGTCCATTTTCCGGCCGATCAAGCCGCTCATCCCGCGAACGGGAACGAGTGGTGGTACGTGGTGGGTCACATGAAGAGCGGCTCTCACACTTTCGGGTATGAAGTAACGATATTCAAGTTTTTGAACGTCAAGCCACCGGGATTTTCCACGCCGCTGAGTATTTATCGGACGGACATCGCGATCACGGACGAGAATGCGAAGGCGTTTCACCAACACGTTACTTACTACTTCCCACAGTCGGCCAAGCTGTCGTCTTCGACGTTGAACGCGCGTGTCGGCAATGCGTCGCTGGTGGCGACGGGAACGAACGACATGAATCTGCATGCCTCCTTCGCCAAGTTCACCGTGGCGCTGCACCTCCACTCGCAGCGTGCTCCGATGTACGTAGGTGGGCGTGGTTATGTCAACTTCGGTGATCAATTCACGTACTATTATTCGCTGACGGATCTGGCGACGACGGGAGCACTGACCGTGAAGGGGCATCGGTACACGGTGACGGGGATCTCGTGGCTGGATCACCAGTGGGGTGACTGGGCCTGGACCGGCGCGCAGGGCTGGACCTGGATGGCCTTGCAGCTACAGAACGGGGTGCAGATGAGCCTCTTCGACGTCCGGGAGACGGGGAAACCGATTCTGTTCGCAAGTGTGATCACGAAAGATGGTGTGACACACACGTACCCGAACATCACGATTACTGCATCCGGCTCATGGCACAGCCCGCATACCGGAGCGACGTACCCGACCCACTGGGTCGTCCATATTCCGGCGCTACACGCGGTCTTCGCGGTGGCTCCGACGGTACGAGACCAGGAAGTGGTATCGCCGCACCAACCACGAGCGAGCTACTGGGAAGGCAGCGGCCGGGTCACCGGGAAGTACGGCGGCAAGGCGGTGACGGGAGACAGCTATACCGAGCTGACCGGTTTCGCGACCAAGTAGCAAACGGTTTCGGATGGTCAGGGCGCGCGGTACAGGTTGTGGTCGTTGATGTACCGTTCGACGGCGGGGACGACGTAGTACTTGATCGAGCGGCCGGCGCGGACCCGGGCCCGAAGGTCGGCGCTGCTGATGTCGAGCTGCGCCACGTGCACCGTGCGAAGCCTGCTTGCCGGATATCGGGTATGTGGCGCTCCACTTCGTCCCAGGTGACGAGATCGCTGGTCGGGCGATCCATCACAACCACTTCAAACTCGCGCAGCAAGCTCTCGGGTTCGTGCCAGGTATGGAGCTGGGCCACGGCATCATACCCGGTGAGGAAGAGAAGCTGCACGCCGGCGCCGTGGCGGGCTTTCAAGTCGCGCATGGTGTCGATGGTGTACGACGGGCCATCGCGCTCGAATTCGACCAGCGAAAGGTCGAACCGGGGATTGTCGCGGAGAGATAGCTCTACCATCGCCAACCGGGACTCAGGCGCGGTGACCGGACCCTGCATCTTGTGCGGCGGTATTCGATTCGGGACGAAAAGAGCGCGATCCGCTCCAACGGCATCCAGGGCATCGGCGACGGCGGCCAGATGACCGATGTGTATGGGATCGAAGGTGCCGCCGAAGACGGCGATCCTTGCCGTCACGAAGGGAGCGCAGGGACGTCGTTGACGGTGGCATCGGGAAAAGTGCGCGCGAAGGCCCAGATGACGTCGGAGGACGAGTTCGGCGAGGTCGACCAGAAGGACAGCGTGGCGGTCCATGAATCCTTGCCGACGCTGTCGACCCGAAGAGCCGGTTGGGGAGTCGGCAGAATGGATGGAAGCCCGGCCAATACGGGCAAGGAGGTCGACAGGATGGCGGCGGGATCGGTATCGCGCGGGAAGGTGACGGTGGCGTGATTGACGAAGCCGCCCACGGCAGTTCGGTTGGTGACGACCCCTCCGAAGATGGCGGCATTGGGCACGAGAATGAGCTCGTTGTCGCGGCTACGAAGGTGGGTGGTGCGCATCTGGATGTCCTCGACGCGGCCTTCGTGGTTGACGCCGTTGGGACCGATCACGTAGATGGTGTCGCGGATTGCGAAGGGACGCTCGGCGAGCAGGTATACGCCGGCCACCAGGTTTTGCAGCACCTGTTGCAGGGAAAGGCTGGCGGCCAGACCAACCACGCCGATAAACGCGGTGAGCGGGGTGAGCCCGACGCCAAATTGATACAGGACGGCGAGAGCAGCCAGTGCCAGGACGACACCGCGCACGCCGCGCGTGAGGAGGATGGCCACGTTGGCGGCAAAACCGCCGGCCTCGAGAATTTGTAGCAACCGACGGGTAGTGCGGCGGGAGAGCGCGACGGCCAGTACGACGATGACAACGGAAATAACGGCAGGCTGAATCAATCCCGCCAGGTAATCGCCGATCACGGTGATTTGATGCCACCACTGGTGGATGTCGGTCATGCTTGTCGCACCGGAGCCTCGCGCCCTCTCCCAAGCAAAATCTGTGAGAGTGTACCAGCAGCCATTCTCATCGCACGTCGACGGTGGCGACGCGCACGGTGGTCGAGGAAACCGCAGCGGCATCGAAGACGCGACCACCTACCTTGCCGGCACCGAGAACGGTAATGGCGACGTCGACCTTACCCCAGGAACCGGCAGCCGGCGTGAGGCCTAGCGAGTCGGCGCGTACAGTGCGACCACGGGGCCACTTTCTAAGCGGCAACCAATCCCAGGTTGGGCTGTCGCCGTCTCGCGTCCAGGCGCTGCTCAGGACTGGATGCCGGCCGGAGTAGGGGGGTGACAGGCGGAAACTAATGCGCGTGCCCGGTGGCAAGGGACCGGTGACGCGCCAATACGTTTCAAGGTCGATGGCGGGCCGGGACCGGTTGACGCGGCCGGAACGGGGGTGGACAACGATGCCGATGAGCCGGAGATGTCCCCAGCTCGCCCGCGCCGGCCGAGCCCGTACCGGCGAAGCGAACACGAAGGTGAAGAAGGACGCGGGCAGCGTGTGACGGGCCACGCCGCGCTGGAGCAGTAGCACGCCATCGCGCGCCGAGCGCACACCGTAGCCGTGATGAAGGGCTTGCTGGACCACGGCATGGAGCGCTTGCGGCGTTACGGGCCGTGAAGGGGTCGATGCATCGAGCACCAGGAACCGGGCACGCGGCCCATTGTCCGGATGGGTGGTCGGGAGCAAATAGATCCAGCGTCGATCGGAGAGATGCGGCTCGATCTCGTCGGCCGCGGCGACAACGGCGGCCGGCGGAATGAGGCGAATGGTTTGATTTTCGATGGCCTGATGCGGTCCGGGGGCGGGAATGGCGTATCCGGAGGCGAGCGGGCTGAACCCATAGACCCAGGTGTCGACGGCGGAGGCGAGCACGATAAACCCGCAGAGGACGGGCGCGATGGGCACGGCCGGCGTTAGCGCACGACTGCCGGCCAAGCGCTCGATCCAGGCAACACCGACGATGGAGGCAGCAATGACGATGGGGACGATTTCGGCGGAGTACTGGTAGAAGCCGCTGTACATGGTGCTGTCGGCACTCAACATGTTGAGCAGCAGGATTGGTAGCGCGAGTGCCAGGACCGGTACCGCGAGAAGCGAGGTGAAGCCGAGTGGGTGAAGGAGATCGAGCAGGTACGTGAGTCGTGGAGCAGAGAGGAGCGTTCGAAGCACGACACCCGGCCGGCGAACCGCGCCGCGCAGTATGCCGGTCAAACCGTGCCCGAGATAGCCGTAGCGTGACAGATACGGAGAATGTCCCGACGGGTTGAAGTGCGGGATGATCGCGGCGACGCTGACCAGAAACCACCCGACGCCGGCGAGGACAGACAGTACTGCGAGAAGCCAGTGTCGACGGAGCGCGGCCCACAGCCCGAGGGCAGCGACAATCAAACCCACCTCTTCTTTGGCGGCGATCGAGAGCAGCGCGAACAGGACGAAGGGCAGCAGACGGTCACGGTGGAGGAAATATATTGCCCAGAGGAGTAAGGCAGCGGTGAGGGTGACGGCATGAAAATCATCGAGAATGGCGTTCTGGAGGCTTGGGTGGAGCAGATACGCGCACGGGAAGGCGAGAGCGGCGTAGGGATGGGCGAGGTAGGCACGCGCCAGGCCGTAGGCAGGCAGCGCTCCACTGGCGACGACACAGGCCTGCAGGACCAAGAGTGTCTCAGGGCCGGAATGGATCAGGTAGAGCGGCACCGCCAGCAGGAGCAGCGGCTCGACATGAATGGCAAGGCGTGTGGTGAGGACCAGGTTTCCCACACTCATGTCGGTGAACCAGAGCAGATGACCGTGGAGCGTGTTCCATACGGCCTGGTCCATATTTCCGAGATCGAAGGCGTGGGATTGGAAGGCGGCATGGCGAGCGAGACTCAGCCAGGAAAAGACGCCGGCAAACAGCACCGCGGCCACGAATACCAGGACGTAGGGCGCTCGCGCCGGCCGTTCCACAGGAACGGGGTTGGACGGGGAATGCCAGATGGGCGAGAAGGAGTCCCGTATCACGGGGGACCGGTAACAGGAGCCGGCGGAGTCCTCTGCCGGGCGGTGAGGGGAAGCGTGAGAGCCCCCACGATCCCGGGAATCGCGGTATTCATGGCGAACATGAGGAGTGCGGCAACCACCGCGTGCGGGGCCGAGACACCGTAGTGGCCGAGGAGGGCGGCAGCAGCAGCCTCGCGGACTCCCAGTCCACCGATGGTAATGGGAAGTATGTTGGTGAGCACGACCAGAGGGAAGGTCAAAAACACTATCTGGGTGGACCACCCGTGCCAGTTCAGCAGGATAATGCCGAACTGGAGCAGCACCACGGCAAAGGACATGAGGGTTAGCGCGCCGTAGATCAGGCTCTGACGTACGTTCAGCGACTCAAGACTTTCCAGGATGCGCTCCGATTTTGCTCGGAACGGCAGGCGTGAGAACCCGCCGCGCAAGGCGCCGAGCAGGACGGTCGGGCGGCACACGGTGATTACGCCGACAATGGAGACCGCGGCAAGCACGATACCGGCCCACGCTCCCAGCAGAACCCAGGCGCCGGCGACGGATAGGATGCTGAGCACCAGTACGTCGAAGCCTTTGTCAATAAGCACGAGGCCA
Organism: uncultured Chloroflexia bacterium; assembly: GCA_963737125.1. Lineage (GTDB taxonomy): Bacteria > Chloroflexota > UBA5177 > UBA5177 > UBA5177 > JANWJD01. Next base: position 2,210,657 of record CAVTRL010000001.1, read on the forward strand.
CCGATCTTCAGCTTTTGCGGATCGCGGAGATAGGCACCCCGCACGAGCTCTCCCAGGCGGGCAGGGGTGACGAGCGCCAATCCCATTCCGCCGACCAGCGACACGAAGGCTTCCGGGAAGGTGGCCCGTACACCGGCGGCCCGCAGCATGAGATGCCAGCGGAGCGCCTTGAAGTACAGAAAGGGGAGGGTTAGCAGCAGCGCCGGGATGATGTAACGCAACTGCGCGGTCGATATGGCAGCCCAGACGTGTCCCAGGTCGACCTTGTACAGGACGAGTCCAAGCAGGGCCACGGTGAGCCCGTATCGCACCCACCGATTGGCATAAAGTGCGCGAAGCTCTGTCACAGTACAGGATATCCTTATATGGGTCCGCGACATGGGTCCGGGTGGCGGGCGAAACCGGTGGCGGGTGCGATACAATGAGACACCTTCAAAGCTTCGACGCATGTCGGGGCTTTTTCGTATATGGACAGGACTAGATGACACTCCTCAGCGCGCCGGTCGATCTACCCGACGAGACATCGCCCACGCTCGAGCTTCTCCTGGGCGAGACGGGGCTTTACCTTTCGGACGGTGCGCTGGCATCGGTGCAGCGGGCGCACGATTTCGCGGCGCAGGCCCACGCCGGGCAGTTTCGCAAGTCGGGCGAGCCATATCTGGTTCACCTTATCGCCACCGCGTACTACCTGGCAGCGCTGCGCCTGGACGTGACGTCGATCGTCGCCGGGCTGCTGCACGACACGATCGAAGACACGGAGGTGATGCAGGAGGATATCGAACGCGAGTTCGGACATCACGTGGCCCGCATCGTCGACGGCGTATCCAAATTCGGTGAAATCGGGCATCGACACCGATTATGGAAAGTTGAGCTCGAGGAAAGCGATGCGCGGCGGCAGCGAGTGGATCGCGCCAGGCTGCAGGCTGAAAATGTGCGCAAGATGTTTCTGGCGATGGCCGAGGACGCGCGGGTGGTGATGGTGAAGCTGGCGGATCGCCTGCACAACATGCGGACCCTGGAATTCCAACCGCCGGAAAAGCAGATTCGCATCGCACTTGATACGAGGGAACTGTACGCGCCACTGGCCGGGCGGCTGGGAATCGCGCAGATCAAGACTCCGCTGGAGGATCTGTCATTCAAATATCTAGAGGCGGAACAGTACCGTTGGTTGGTCGAGATGCTAGCGGAGGAACGTGCCGCGCGCGACGGCTACATTCAGCGGATGACGGAGCAGCTTCAACAGCAGATGAGCGCGCACGGCATCAACAGCGAGGTAACGGGTCGAGCGAAGCACCTTTACAGCATCTACAAGAAGCTGATCCGGCAAGAAGTTCCGATGGACCTGAGCCGAGTGTACGATCTGTTCGCACTGCGGGTAATCGTCGATACGGTGCCGGAGTGTTACCAGGTAATGGGGCTGGTACATTCGCTCTGGCTGCCGGTGGCCAGCCGGTTCAAGGACTACATCGCGGTGCCGAAGACCAACGGGTACCGATCGCTGCATACCACGGTCTACACGGCGGACTCGCGCCCGACCGAGGTGCAGATACGGACGCACGAGATGCACGAGGTCGCCGAGTTCGGGGTGGCAACCCACTGGTATTACAAGGAACAAGGGCGGTCGGAGACCTTACCGCAGCCGCTTTCGGACTGGATCCACGCTCTCACACAGTGGCAGCACGAGCTCAATCCGGACGCCGACGAATTCGTGGACACCCTGAAAATGGACATGTTCACCGGTCAGGTGTTCGTGTTCAGCCCGGCGGGAGATATCATCGATCTCCCCACCGGGTCGACGCCTGTGGATTTCGCCTATCGCATCCACACCGAACTGGGACATCGCACGATTGGCGCGAAGGTGGACGGCGTGATGGTATCGCTCGACACGCCGCTCCATACCGGAGATCGGGTACAAATCCTCACGACCAAGACCGCCAACGGACCGGGCCGAGACTGGCTGTCGTTCGTTCGGACGGCAAATGCCAGACAGAAGATCCGGCAGTGGTTGAAGCGCCAGAACCGCGAGGAGAACATCGCCCGGGGGCGGGAAATTCTCGATGGTGAACTGCAAAAGCTGGGGCACGGGACGCTCAACGAGCTGGGTCAAGCAGCCATGGTGGATCTCGCCACCGGTCTGAGTCTGCGCACTCCCGACGATGTGCTGGCACAGGTGGGATATGGGGCACTGACGGCCCACCAGATTCTGAATCGCCTTGGATTGATGCAGGTCGCGGACGACGATATTCCGCTGGTGGCGGCGCCCATCACGCCGACGTCCGGCGACGTGCGCGTGCTGGGAGTGGGCGATCTCCTGACCCGTCTGGCGAGTGACTGTAATCCCGCGCCGGGAGACCCGATCGTGGGGTACATCACACGCAATCGCGGCGTCACCGTTCACCGGCAGGATTGTCCGCGGATTCAGGCGGAACGCGAGACGGAGCGGATCGTGTCGGTCGACTGGGGCCCGCGCGACGACCAGCAGCTCTATTCCGTGCCGGTGATCATCGAGGCCTGGGATCGAGACGGGCTGCTGCGTGACGTGGCAATCGCCGTCTCGGAGGATCGGGTCAGCATGACCACGGTGGAGGCCCAGAGCCACTCGGACGGGCACGCCACGGTGAAAGCGACGCTACGGGTCGCCGGAATCGATCAACTTTCGCGGGTGTTCGCGCGGATCGAACGCATCAAGGGCGTGGTGGGTGTCCGACGGCAGGGACGCGCCACGAAGTCCATCGAGCAAACCGCGTAGTCCCTCTGCGTACTTCCCTGGATGGAGACGTCGGCAGGACGTGTTACGATGACGCCATTCGAGAGCACGGGAGTGCGTAGATGCACGCGGACAGCCTGGCGACCCACGAGTCCGATGCGCGGTACGACGATCGCCCCTGGCTAGCCCAGTATCCGGCGAAGGTGCCTCCGACGCTCGATATCCCGTCGATGTCGATCTGGGAACTACTGTCGCAGACGGCGGACACGTACGGGGACAAGAGCGCGTTCGTCTTCCAGAATTTCAGCATGACGTTCAGCGAGCTCCGCCGCCTATCGGAACGGATGTCGTCGGCGCTGGCGGCGGCCGGCGTAAAACAAGGAGATGTCGTGCTGGCGGTTCTGCCAAACACGCCGCACTTCCCGGTGACCTATTACGGCACTCTTCGTCTGGGTGCGATGCTGACGGCGGCGTCCCCGGTGGCGGTGGAACGAGAAATCGAGTCGATCATCTCCGACTCGGGAGCGACGGTGGTCGTAACACTGGATCTGCTGTATGAGAAAGTGGCGCGTATCTGGGAATCGGCGGGGATCCGCACGGTGATCGTGGGGACGGTGACCGATTTCATGCCGCTCTGGGCGCGGACGGCGGGGAGATTTTCAAAGCGGGTGCCGAAGCCGGAAATCGCGGTGGTGTACTCGGATCGAGTCGTGCCGATGCGCCGGTTCCTGGGCGTGCGGGGAGAACCGGTGCCGGCGGCGGACGTGGGACCGGACGATGTGGCGCTGTTGCAGTACACCGGCGGCACCACCGGCCTGCCCAAAGCGGCGATGCTGACGCACGGGAGTCTGCTGGCCAATGCCAGGCAGATGACCGGGTGGTTCCCGCAGCTGCAGACGGGCAAGGAAACGATTCTCGCGGTACTGCCCTTCTTTCACGTGTACGGGGTCACGCTGGTGATGAATGCGGGGCTGCTGCTGGCGGCGAACACGGTTCTGGTTGCGCGGCCAATGTCGACGGAGATGTTCGAGGCAATTTCCAAATACCGTCCGACGGTATTTCCGGGTGTGCCCACGCTATACGTGGCGATTGTGAATGACGAACGCTCGAAGCGATACGATCTGTCGTCGATCGATGCGTGCGTCTGCGGGGGCGCGCCGCTTCCGGTAGAAGTGAAACGCGACTTCGAGCGGCTGACCGGGGGCCATCTCTACGAGGGGTACGGATTATCGGAGGCCTCGCCGTGTACCCACGCGGTGCCGTACGACGGACGGAGCAGGATCGGAAGCATGGGTCTTCCAATTCAGAACACCGAGGCCAGGATCGTGGATGAGAACGGATGCGCGGTTCCCGTTGGAGAGGAAGGGGAGCTGCTAGTGCGCGGACCGCAGGTGATGAAGGGATACTGGAAGAGGCCGGAAGAGACAGCGGACGTATTGAGTGACGGGTGGCTCCGGACCGGTGACGTCGCCCGAATGGACGCAGACGGCTGGTTTTCGATCGTGGACCGGAAGAAGGACCTGATCATCACGGGTGGCGAGAATATCTATCCGCGGGAAGTGGAAGAAGCGCTATTCGAGCATCCACTGATCAAAGAAGTAGCGGTGGTAGGCGTTCCGCACCCGTACGGCGGCGAAATTGCGAAGGCGTTTGTGGTACTGGTGCCGGGAGCGCAGGCCAGCAAGAAGGACATCATGCAATTTGCGTCGCAGCGGCTCTCCAAGCACAAGGTGCCACGAGCCGTTGAATTCCGCGACGAGCTTCCCAAATCGGCGGCGCACAAAGTGCTTCGACGGGTCCTGGCCGCGGAGGAGCGAGAGCGGCAGGGCCGCCGTAAGGAGCGCGGCGCCGACTCAGATTCCAGCGGCACCTAACGTGCCGTCGTCGAGGGGCGCGTCGGTATCGCCGTCATCGACCGGCAGATCGGCTTCCTCCAGCAGTATCCGGCATGACTTTGAGGCGACATCGTAGGTGAAGCCGCGCCGCTGCAAGAAGCCCAGCATTTTGGTGCGAAACGCCGGGGCAGGAAGCCCCTCATAGGATTTCATCTTCTTTCGTCCGACCTCGACGGCAATCTCCAGCTCGTCGCCAACGGATTCGAGTGCGCCATCGATGAGCCTGCGTTCGAGAGCCCCTTGGTGCGAAGCTCGGAGCGCAGGGCGCGAACACCACGGGCGCGGAAATTCTGCCGGTTCTCGACCCAGAAACGAGCGAAGTCTTCATCGTTGATGAGGTTGATTCGCTTGAGCCGCGCGACGACTGCCGAGGCAAGTTCCGGATCGACTTTTTTGCGGCGAAAGTAGTCGGTGATCTCGCGTTCGCTGCGGGGACGAAACGAGAGGTAGTTGAGGGCGGCATTGTAGGCCTTATCGGCGGATTCGTCGAGACGGATTTGCTCGACCTCCTCTTCCGATAGCTCGAGCCCGGTGGCGAGATGGCGGGAGGCGGCTACCAGCGCTGAAACGCCGAAGGCAAAGGCGCCATCGAGATAGACGTTGACGCGTTCGGCGTTATGCGATTGGACTTCGAGTCGGGTGATTTTTGGCATTATCCGGTGAAATCGTATTGTTCCCTGCTCGGAGCCATTGCTATACTTTTGCAAGCATAAGCGAGCAAATCACTCCAGCTCGGGATCGTCGTGCACGTCCTATTTACCCAGATCCTCGAGACATTCGAGCGCTTCAGTGTATCCAGTACGCTCGATATCGTCATTGTGACCATCATGTTCTATGGAGTTCTGATGGTCATACGCGGAACACGAGCGGACCAGGTGTTGCGTGGTGTGATCCTGCTCTTCATCTTCTTTTCAATTATGGCGGCGCTGTTCCATCTGACAGTAGTGGACTGGTTGTTGCACAACTCGCCGGTCGTTCTCCTGGTCGCGATACCGATCATCTTTCAACCGGAATTGCGAAGTGCGCTGGAGCAGGTTGGCCGGACAAGCGCGATCATCAATCATCCGCTCGCCACACTGCAGACGCCGTTGATGCCGGCGACCAACGACGAGCTGGTGACGGCGGTTGGAAATCTGGCGGCGCGGCACTACGGCGCTTTGATCGTGCTGGAAGGGACGACCGGCCTGGAGGACTTTGTACGAAGCGGGGTGCGAGTCGACGGCGAAGTTTCGAGTGATCTGCTGGTGACTATATTCTTCGTCCATTCGCCGCTGCACGATGGAGCCGTAATCGTGCGCGGCGACCGTGTGTTGGCGGCGGGATGCGTGCTGCCGCTGACGGATAACCCGCGGTCGGCGGGGCGCGGCACGCGGCACCGAGCGGCAATTGGGATCACCGAGCAGACGGACGCGGCATGCATCGTGGTGTCGGAGGAGACCGGACAAATCTCGATTGCCCGAGCCGGTAACCTGCTCACGGACGTGAGCCTCGAACGGCTAATGCGCTATATCGAACTGTTTTATAACTCCCGAACGCCCGTGACCGAGCCGGCGCTGGTCCCCTCCGGGGGAAGTTAATCGGTGGCTGAACGGGCGCGCAATGGCGCGCACAAGACATCGACGGCTCGCGTCACCACATTCGGAACAGCCGCCGTGTCGGCGCGGCACCAATTGTCATGGCTATGGTCGCGGGAGTCGCTCCTGCGTCTGGCACTGTCATTCGTGCTGGCGCTGGCGCTGTGGCTGTACATCACCGGAAAACAAGACCCGAGCCTGGCACAAGATTTTCCGCAGCCGCTGCAACTGGAGACCGCGAACCTGCCGAACGGGCTGTCGGAGATATCCTCGCCGTCGACGGTTCGGGTGCGGTATCGGTCGGACGCTCCGGGGGCGATCGTGACGGCAATCAATTTTCATCCGTTCATCGACCTGAAGGGCATGTCCGCCGGACCGCCGAGGTATGTGCCCGTCCAGGTCGTACCCGATCCGGGGTTGCACGTAGTGCAGGTCTCGCCGGCCCGCGTGCTGGTGACGCTCGATCGAAACGAGAATCGAGCGATACCGTTGACAACCACCATTGTGGCATCGACTCCGGCGGGCTTTACGGTCGGTACGATCCGGCTCACGCCGAGTACGATTCAGCTACAAGGACCGGAATCGGTCGTATCGCTGGTCAGCTCGGCGGCAGTGGATATCGACCTTTCGGGAGTGACTTCTACTCTGGACAACACGTACAAACCGGTTCTGAGGGACAGTCAGGGCGTTCCGCTGGAAGGCTCGAGTCGTATAACGGTCGATCCGCCGCAGGTGCAGGTGCATATTCCGGTCACTGCGCTGTCGAGTCTCAAGAGCCTGCCGGTGCTGGTTCCGCTACGAGGGCAGGTGCGGTCCGGATTCGGTGTCACCAGCATCACCGTGGCGCCGGAAGAGATCACCGCTCAAGGATCACCGTCGATACTGAACCACATTAGCGCGGTCTGGACGGCGCCCATCCGGCTCAACGGCCGGAAAGCAGGCTGGAGCGTCCACGTGCCTCTGGAGATGCCGAACGGGTCGACGTCGAGCACGCGGAGCGCGGTGGTAACGATCGGCGTGGCAGCGATCAAGAGCTGACGTTTTGCGGAACGGTCAGCCGGCGAGTGATTCCGCCTCGAGGTTGTACGCGAGAAGAGGACGCAGAAACTTCCCGGTATAGGAAGTGGGGCAGCAGGCCACGTCTTCCGGTGTGCCCTCGGCGACGATGGCTCCTCCGCCGTCGCCTCCTTCAGGCCCCAGATCCACCAGCCAGTCAGCAGTTTTGATGACGTCGAGATTGTGCTCGATGACGACTACCGAATTGCCACCGTCTACCAGGCGGTTCAGCACCAGCAGTAACTTTTCGACGTCGGCGAAGTGCAGCCCCGTGGTTGGCTCGTCGAGAATGTAGAGCGTCTTGCCGGTTGCTCGCTTGCTGAGCTCGGTCGCCAGCTTGATGCGCTGGGCTTCGCCGCCGGACAAGGTGGTAGACGGCTGACCGACTCGAATGTAGCCCAGCCCCACCTCGCAGAGGGTGCGCAGCTTGTTGGCGATGGACGGCATGTTTTCGAAGATTTCGAGCGCTTCGGCAACGGTCATGTCCAGCACGTCGCTGATCGATCTGCCCTTGAACTTGATTTCAAGCGCTTCACGGTTGTAGCGTTTGCCCTTACAGACTTCGCAGGGCACGTAGACATCGGGAAGGAAGTTCATTTCGATCTGGATGATGCCTTCACCGCGGCACGCCTCGCAGCGGCCTCCCTTGACATTGAACGAGAACCGGCCCGCCTTGTAGCCGCGAATCTTCGCCTCGGGAACGGAGGCAAAGAGCTCGCGAATGGCGGTAAAGGCGCCGGTGTAGGTGGCGGGATTGGAGCGCGGTGTGCGGCCGATCGGAGATTGGTCGATATCGATGACCTTGTCGAGGGCCTGCAGACCGTCGACCGAAGCGTGCAGCGCGGGCCGATCGCGATGGCGCTGGAGTTGTTGGGCGGCGGCCTTATACAGGATCTCGTTCACCAGGGTACTCTTGCCGGAACCGGATACACCGGTGACGCAGACGAACTTCGCGAGCGGGATCGAGACGTCGATATCTTTCAAGTTGTTGGCGCGAGCGCCGCGGATGGTGACGGTTTCGCCCGAACCCTCGCGCCGCCGGCTCGGCACATGAATCTGCCGCTTGCCGCTCATGAACTGACCGGTGATGGACTCCGGCGCTCGCTTGATGTCCTCAAGCGTCCCTTCCGCGACCACATAGCCGCCGTGCTCGCCGGCGCCTGGTCCGATATCCACGATGTGGTCGGCGGCACGCATGGTGTCCTCGTCATGCTCCACCACGATGAGGGTGTTACCCAGGTCGCGCAGATGGATGAGAGTGCCGATCAGGCGAGCGTTATCGCGTTGGTGAAGTCCGATACTCGGTTCGTCGAGGATGTACAGGACGCCCATGAGCCCCGAGCCGATCTGAGTGGCGAGACGAATGCGCTGGGCTTCGCCGCCGGCCAGGGAGGCGGCCGTGCGGTCGAGCGTGAGGTAGTCAAGACCGACATCCAGCAAGAACTGAAGACGGGCTCTGATTTCCTTCAAAATCTGGCGCCCGATCATCATCTCACGTTCGGTGAGCTCGATCTCTGAACCCTCGAGTGGTGCCTCACCGGCAAGGGCCGCGAAGCTGCGAGCGCTCCTCCGGATCGACATCGACGCCAGATCGACAATGGACCTCCCTCCAACCGTCACTCCGATGCTCTCGGGCTTGAGGCGAGCCCCTTTGCAAGCTGGGCAGGGAATGGTGGACATGTACTGTTCGAGCTCGCCGCGCATCCATTCGCTTTCGGTATCGCTGTAGCGACGTTCGAGATTGGGAAGCACGCCCTCAAAGTGAACCTGCATGGACCGACGTCCCTGACGTTTCACCGTAACCGAGTCACTGCCGCTGCCGTTCAAGATTTTGTCTTGATGCTGGGCAGAGAGCTCTTCGTAGGGTGTCTCGATACTGAATCCGTAGTGATCGGCGACACCGGTCAAAAGCGAAAGGTAGTAGGGGCTGGAGGTTCCGGAACGCGCCCACGGCTGGACGGCGCCCTGCGCGATGCTCAATTTTGGATTCGGGACAACGAGACCGGGATCGAGCACTTTGCGCGTTCCCAGGCCGGTACATACCGGGCAGGCGCCGTGCGGACTATTGAAAGAGAACGTACGAGGCTCGATCTCGGGTAGGGAGATACCGCAAACGACGCAGGCGAAGTGCTCGGAAAACAGGCGATCCTCGCCCGCCATATCGTGAATCAGGACGATGCCGTCGCCGAGCTTGAGGGCGGTTTCAATCGAGTCGGCGAGGCGAGAACGATCGGCAGCAATGGAGTTGGCATCGGCGCCGGCGGTCGGTAAAACCAGGCGATCGACGACGATCTCGATATCGTGCTGCTTGTACTTGTCAAGGGCAAAGTCATCAGAGAGGTCGCGCACCTGCCCATCGACGCGGACGCGAACGTAGCCGGCGCGGCGCGCGTCGTCGAAGACGTGGCGATATTCACCCTTGCGGCCTCGAACTACCGGGCCGAGGACCATTATGCGACTCTCGGCGGCCATCGACATGACGTCGTCCACGATCTGCTCGACGGATTGCCGGGCGATCTCGCGGCCACACTTCGGGCAATGGGGGTGTCCGATGCGCGCGTAGAGCAGACGAAGGTAGTCGTAGACTTCGGTAACGGTACCGACGGTGGACCGGGGGTTGTGGCTGGCGCTCTTCTGGTCGATACTGATGGCCGGTGAAAGACCGTCGATGTAATCGACATCCGGTTTGTCCATCTGTCCCAGAAATTGCCGCGCATAGGACGAAAGCGACTCCACGTAGCGACGCTGCCCCTCGGCAAACATGGTGTCGAAGGCCAGACTCGACTTGCCCGACCCCGACAGGCCGGTGAAGACCACGAGCTTTCCGCGCGGGATCACCAGGTCGATGTTTTTAAGATTGTGCTCGCGGGCACCGCGAATAGAAATACTATCTCGAGTGGTCATGGATATCCTCTAAATCTCGCTTCGCGGTCCGGCGTCAGCACGTTGGAACAGAGGTTATTATAACGAATGTTCCACTATCGCGGTAGGGCAAACGCGGTGCTTCCGGCAACTGAGCGGCTACGGCTTGAGCGTGCCCATGGGGACGCGCTCGACATGCCAGAACGGTAACGCGCAGTGCTGGCACTTATAGGTTGTAACCAGCACGAGATCTTCATTTTCCCAGCGCGTCTGCCCTTCGTCGACGGGCTCGGTGTAGCGCGATTCGCAGTAAATGCATATAGGAGTAGAGGGTGCAGGTGCTCGTTTGCGGAGTTTCCCGAAATCCGGACGAAAAACGAAGTAAAGAACGATCGCGAAGAAGACGAACTTTACCGCCGCGACTATCAGAAGAATGACGAGAATGTTATCCACGTTGCTTCGCCTTTGCCCGCGCGGTCAAGATCGGGCCTCGCTGGGGCTACTCTTCTACGGTACACCCAGGACGGGCCCGTGCCAAATCTCTCACGTGGTAGAATATGCGTTCCAGAATAAGGTACAGAGGCGAGATGCACGAGTCTGACCGGAATCAAGCCGACCCATACGTTCTGAAGCGCTACTATCTAGACCGATTGCGACACAACCGCGCGGCCATTCTGTCGGCGGCCGAGGTGGGGCTCGACGCGCCGATCAGGGGATGTCCCGGCTGGGACGTCGCGGCTTTGACTGCCCACATGGGACGCGTCTACACCTTCTGGTTGAAGTGGGTACAGGAGCGACCGCGCGGGTTTAGCCGGGAAGCCATGATGGAGATTTCAAAGGATCGTGACGCCAGATTGCCGGGGTATACCGCCTGGGACAGGGCCGGCTTCCCGAAGGAATCGCGACTGGACGGCATTGTGCCGTTCGCTCGCCAGGCCGGTGACGAGCTCGACGCCGCCCTCGCCGATCTCGAACCCGAGGAAAGCGTCTGGACGTTCGTACCGACGTGCCAGAACGGCGCGTTCGTCTTTCGCCGCCTGGCGATGGAGACTACGATCCATTGCTGGGACGCTCAGGAGGCCCACGGGATCGCCCCTCCGATCGACGACGCTCTGGCTCGCGACGGAATCGACGAGATGCTCCTGATGTTCAGCGAAGACCCAGCGTACGAAGAGAACAAGGATCGGCGCCACGGCCAGAAGATCCTCCTCCGCGAGGAGCCGGCGGCCACCGGGCGGCCGATAGGCAGCCGACGGCTGGTTTCGTTCGAAAGGTCCGGCATCAGCACTTCCACGGCCGAGGGGCCTGCGGACGCGATCGTAACTGGAAGCGCTTCCGACCTATGGCTCTACATCATGGGGCGCCGGTCGCATGAGGAGATGCGGATCGAAGGGGACACACAGGTCGCCGCCTCGTGGGGCGATCTGGCCGGACGGTTCTGATTACCCACCCGCGCATTGGGCGGCAGGCAAAGGGTCGAGGGTTCACCGGCGCACGTAAGCGGAGTTGCCCAGGACGGACGGGACTCAAAGCCGGCTGCGACTGCTTGACGGACTTTCCCTCCTACGACATGGCATCTGTCGCTCGCCGGGATGCAGGCAGGGGACGTGGATCCGGCCCGGTATAGCTGGCGACCGGACGAATCATGCGTCCCTGCAATTGTTCGACCGCGTGGGCGGTCCAGCCGGCGATACGGGACACGGCAAACGCGGACGTGTAGAAAGACGGTGCAATGCCGAGCTCGTAGTTCACCACTGACGCGTAGAGATCGACGTTTGGAAAGAGACCGAGACGGTTTTCGACGACGCGGGACAGCGACTGCAGGATGTCGAGCCAGTGTTCTCGCTCGGAGCCGGCGAGCAGCTCGGCAGCCATTTCGCGCAGGGCAGCGGACCGGGGATCGGCCACGCGATACACGCGGTGGCCAAAGCCCATAACTCGCTCGTGGCGACCGAGCAATCGATCCACGTACGCTTCGGCTCGTGACGCATCACCGATCTCGTGCAGCATGTCTATGACGCGGTCGCTGGCACCGCCGTGACGGGGGCCGGACAGCGTACCGAGCGCGGAAACGATGGCGGCATGGAGATTCGATTGCGTGGCAATCGTCACGCGGGCGGCGAAGGTCGAGGCGTTGAGCTCGTGGTCGGCGTGGAGCACGAGGGAGGTGTTCATCGTTCGCACGGCGACGTCCGAAGCGGGCTTGCCGTGCAACATGTACAGGAAGTTCGCGGCGGTATCGAGATGCGGCTGAGGAGTGACAGGAGCTTTTCCGGTGCGCAGCCGGTGAAGCGCCGCCACCACGACCGGGAACCAGGCAACCAACTCAGTAGACTTGCGACGATTCGATTCGGTGGAATTGTCCCAGGTGCGCGTGCCTATCAGCGCGTCCCAGGACACGACGTAGCGCAACACGTCGAGGGGATGCGCGGAGGCGGGCACGTTTTGCAACACCGGCACAAGGTCAGCGCGCTGCGCGCGCGCGGCATCGAGCTCGTCGGAGAAACGAGCGGCTTCGTCCGGCGAGGGCAGCTCTCCTCGCCAGAGGAGGAGGACGATCTGCTCGAAGGAATAGGAGCGGGCGAGGTCGCCTACCGGATACCCACGGTATCGGAGCTCGCCGCGCTGACCGTCGATCCAGGTGATGCCGGAGTCTGCGGCTACCACACTTTCAAGTCCCTGTTTCACTGCTATCGCCATCTTTGCTCCTCCCGAAGCGACATGTCACGGACATTCGTGCCCATTACTGTATATTTATATTACACGATATAGCTTTATATAGCTTGATGCAACGGCGAGATGCTCGCTGAATTGATGATGAAGGCGTCAGTCTGTCGAGCATGACGTGGGTCGTGGCCGTGCAGATCGCTGCCTGGCGTGTCTCGTACGGCCGCCGGCGCTGATCGCGAATGTCCGGCTGTGACGCGGCGTGAGGAGAAACGCCTACTTTCCCGCCGAATGTCGGTGGCCGGATAATGGGCGCAGACGGTGCCGGCGAACGGGAGGCGAACCAATTGGCAAAGGCCGAGATGGGGGAGTACTACACGGCGGAGCAGGCCTGCGCCGTGCTTGGCGTGAAAATCGCCACACTGTACTCTTATGTCAACCGCGGCCTGCTGAAGAGTTATCGCCAGCATGTTGGACGGCAGCGGCTGTATTCGCGCCGTGAGGTGGATGCCCTGCTGGAGATCAGCGTCGCGAATGACGCGGAGAGCGAGATCCCGGCGGCGGACACGTGGACGCGAGAGCACTGAAGAGAATGTGATGAGACGGTACGCGATGGCGGTACGAGCACCGGAGTTCCCCGAGAACCTTTCGTGGATCGGTGGGGCGGACACGATGGCCGGCCTGCGGGGGCGGGTGGTCATCCTGCATTTCTGGACGGCCGGCTGAATTAACTGCATGCATGAACTTCCTCAGTTGAGGAAGCTGGAAGACTCATACCGAGACGTAGTGACGATTGTGGGTGTGCAGTCGCCCAAGTACCCGGCGGAAGCCGAGGTCGAAAACTTGCGTGCCGCGGTGCAGCGGTACGGAATCGAGCACGCGGTGGTGAATGACCCCGACTATGTGGTGTGGGACGCCTACGCAGTCAAGGCTTGGCCGACGCTGGTGTTCGTGTCGCCGACCGGAACAGTGGTAGGGATTCAGGAAGGTGAAGCGCCTTTCGAGGAGCTGGACCGATCGGTTCGCGCCCTGCTGGACGAATTCGACGGGGACATGACTCCGGCGAGGCGATCCGGTTGGGAGGAAGCGGTCGAGACGCGGCCTACGAGCCAGCTGTCCTTCCCGGGAAGTGTGACCGCGGATGCCAATAGATTAATGATTACCGACTCCGGACACCACCGAATACTCATCTGCGACCGGGAGGGTACGACCAAGACGATCGTAGGATCCGGGTCGCGAGGACTCACCAACGGGACCGAGGGCGACGCTCGCTTCGACGATCCCCAGGGTATGGCAATCGACCAGGGCTCGGACGTTTTGTACGTCGCGGACGCGGGTAACCACGCGATTCGGTCGATTGACCTGAAGTCGGGCGCGGTGACGACCGTGGCGGGCACCGGAGAGCAAGCACGGACGGTATTGAGAGAGGGGCGGGCGGGGGAAACACCGCTATCGTCGCCGTGGGGATTGGCGTTGTGGGAAGGCACGTTGTACGTGGCGATGGCCGGACTGCACCAGGTGTGGGCGCTCGATCTTGCCGAAGGAATCATCCGATTATGGGCGGGTACCGGGCACGAGGGGCTGCGTGACGGAAGCCGAACCTCAGCCTGGTTGGCGCAGCCCATGGCCGTGTGCACGGGGAGGGACGCTCTGTTCGCCGTATCCGCCGAGAGCCAGGCGGTACAGTCGATCGGGCTGTCATCCTCCGCGGTGACCACGCTGGTAGGAAGAGGATTGTTCGATTTCGGAGATGTGGACGGGCCGGGTTCGGCGGCGACGCTGCAACACCCGCAGGGGGTTGCGTACGTGGACGGTACGTTATTCGTGGCCGATACCTATAACAACAAGCTCAAGACCGTCGATTGCAATTCGGGGAACGTGCGGACGGTCGCGGGGAGCGGGCGGATAGGGATGCTGGACGGGCCGGGCGCCAACGCACGCCTGGCGGGGCCTTCCGGACTATGCGCACTGGGAGAGACGATCTACCTGGCGGACACGAACAATCATCTGATTCGTAGATTTGACAGCGTGAGCGGGCATATCAGTACCGTGAACGTGCGGGTGCCCGAGCGATTGTGATGTTTGTACAGGTATACTCTATTGCGAGATTTTTTGTCCCCGACATGCCGGATCGCGAGTGCTTCGACCGGCCCCCGCACGGGACCACCAGAGATGCGCCGAGGAGCATAGCGAATGGGACGGCAGACACGACAAGCGCGCCGCGCGCAGGAACGACGAGCAAACGCCCAGGGTAAGTCAGCCGCGAAGAAATCGGGACAGGTGTGGTCAGCGGTGGCCGGCGCCGCCATCGTACTGATCGCGGCGCTGTTTTTTATAGTTCATGCCGCGACCGGCGCCGGAACCACGCCTACAGCGACGGTGGCGCCCAAAGTGGCGGTTGACAACATCACCTGCAATCCGGGTGGCGAGGTGGTGACGTATCACCAGCACGCGGCGTTGAGGTTGTACAACAAGGGGAAGGAATCGCCCATACCAGCCCTGATCGGATTTAACGTCGATCACGATTGTCTATTCTGGGTCCACACGCACGAGCCGTCGTACGACATTATTCACGAAGAAGCCCCTTACAAGATCGTTCCTAAGCTGAGTACGTTCTTCAAGATCTGGGGCGCTCCGCTGACGCCGACTCAGATTGGTCCAATCAAAGTCACCGCCGGCGAGTCGGTGCGTACGTACATCAACGGCAAGATTTACAACGGGCCACTGACATCGATCGTGCTACCCCGGCACCAGGACGTGGTGATCGAGGTCGGGCCGCCGTTCTTCCAGCCGACGAAATTCGACTTCGCCAAGTACAACGTATAGAGGCGATGCAGGTTCCGATAACCCGCATCGATCGGTCACTGCCCTTGCCGACTTACGGATCGGAAGGGGCGGCGGGCTTTGACTTCACCTGCAGGGTGGATATGGACGTTCCGCCAGGAGAGCTGGCGCGGATCCCGGCGAACGTCGTCGTGCGAGTTCCGGATGGCTACGCGCTGATCATCGCGCTCCGCAGCGGCACGCCCGCTCGCAAGGGACTGTTGAGTCCGGGTGGGGTGGGCGTGGTGGATCGCGATTTTTGCGGGCCGGACGACGAGATCGCGATTCAGGTGTTCAATTTTACGGACAAGCCGGTGCGCGTCGAACGAGGCGAACGGATCGCCCAGGGGTTGCTGGTTCCGGTGGAAAGCTGCGAGTGGGAAGAAACGGCACCGACTTCGGAATCGTCGCGTGGGGGATTCGGAAGTACCGGGTAGAGACGCCGATCAGAAGCGGTAGTAGATAAACGGCGCGACACCCTGACCGGAGACGATAACGCCGGCTACGAAGAGGACCACTGCCAGCGCCGATCCCTGCACCAGCGGACTCAGCCTTCCGAAGAGCGAACGGAGCTGGAGAAGCGGTAGGCGAGGCAAGAACTGAATCGCAAAGCCGGTGGCAATTGCCATCGCAACGGCGACGGAGACCGTGGTCTGGCCGCGGTCGTAGATCACGCCCTGGGCCATTTCCCGAACGGTGGAGAGATCGGGGGCACGAAAGAAGACCCAGGCAATACAGACGACGTTAAAGGTCGCGAACCAGCGAAGAAGCGGACGAGCGACACGTTCCCGGCCGGTCCGCCCACCGCGTTCCTGCCACCAGCGCTCGACCGAGAGCCCGGTACCGTGAATGCCGCCCCACAGGACGAAATTCCAGGCCGCCCCATGCCACAAACCACCGAGCAACATGGTGAGCATGAGGTTGCGGTACGTCCGCCACTTGCCCTTTCGACTTCCTCCTAGCCCGATGTAGAGGTAGTCGCGCAGCCAACGAGAAAGGCTCATATGCCAGCGATGCCAGAAGTCCTGGAGGGTGACGGCGGTGTAGGGCCGATTGAAGTTCTGGGGAAACTGGAAGCCGAGCAACAGGGCAATTCCAATCGCCATATCGGTGTAGCCGGAAAAGTCGCAGTAAATCTGTACGGCGTAACCGTAGGTAGCGGCCAGGATATCGACTCGGGAATGCAGGTTGGGAGATCCAAAGACCGGGTCTACCAGCTGCGATGAAATCGTGTCGGCAATCAGCACTTTCTTTAGCAGGCCGCCGGTTATCAGACCAAAGGCGCGGACGGCCTCGATACGCTGCGGATTTCGGGCGGAGGAGAACTGCGGCACGAGCTCCACGGCGCGAACGATTGGTCCGGCGACGACATGTGGGAAGAACGAGAGGTAGAGAGCGAAATCGAGAAAGGAGACCGGCAGGGAACGGCCTCGCTTGACGTCGACGACGTAGGAAATCGCCTGGAAAGTGAAGAACGATATGCCGATGGGGAGAATGAACTGGAGGAGTGGAAGTGGAGCGGGCAGGCCGAGATGGGCGGTGAGCGCGGCCACGCTGTTGACGAAGAAGCCGTAGTACTTGAACCAGCCGAGCAGTCCGAGATCCCCGGCGACGGCGACAGCCAGGACTGCCGACTGGACGCGGCTCCGGCCAGCC
Organism: uncultured Chloroflexia bacterium; assembly: GCA_963737125.1. GTDB lineage: Bacteria > Chloroflexota > UBA5177 > UBA5177 > UBA5177 > JANWJD01. The sequence goes on from CAVTRL010000001.1 coordinate 2,227,897, forward strand.
GATATCCAGACGAAGTGAGCCATCGCGGCATTCCAGAGGGTGCAGCCGGCCAATAACAGCACGAAGGGTGGTCCGGCGCTGCCGTAGAAGACATAGCTAGCCGCGATCATCGCAATCTTCCAGGTGCGGCGATACGGCATGAGAAGCCAGGAGAGCGGCAGTACTACCGCGAAGAAGACGGCGAAGTCGAGCGTGGGAAACGTCATGACGGGCCGATCAGAGAGCCGGGTGGTCGAGAGCGATGACGGCGTGTGTAGGACGGTGCCATTCAGATGATCCAGCCGCCGATAAGAAATTGCACCGTGAAAACCGCCAGGAGCGGCGTGGCGAGCATGAGATAGGGATCGTGAAAGGAGCGTTTCGCTCCCCAAATTCCCCAGACCATGAACACCGGGAACAGGGTGACGACGTAGCGCGACATGGAAATGAGGGGCACGGGATATCCGCCGGCAATGGCCGGACTGGTCAGCGTGACCAGCCAGAAGGCGACGAGGTACAGCGTGTACGAGACCGGCAATACGCGTGCGGCGACAACGGTGGTGCCGATGAAGAGGAGAAATGCCGCGAGATTGATGAGGTTATGAACCTCGAAGAACGAAGCCGCCGGCTGGACGCGGAGAATTTCACGGAGGCTCTGCCAGGGGCCTTCCCAGAGGCGCAGCGTGAAGACCTTTTGCCAGGCGGCCTGATAGTGGCCGAAGGCAAAGGCATCTCCCACGGCGACCTGCAAATAGACCATGAATGCAACGAGCCCGCACGGGAGAAGCACGAGCCCAAGCAGGCCGGGCCGGACCATCCGAGAGAGCGAGAAGTTGGCGTCACGCGCGTATTCATAGACCAGCGGTACGAGAAGCAGGATGCCGGTGACGCGAGTGGCGGACGCACCGGCGCCGATCAAGCCGGCCAGCAACCAGCTGCGCCGCCGCAGGTAGTAGAAGCAAGCCACCGAGAGCAGGAGAAAGAGTGACTCGGTGTAGCCGGCAAAGAAAAAGAGGGCGGTCGGGAACACGGAAATGTAGAGCGCGGCTCGCCAGGCTACTTGCCGGTCGAACTCCCAGGCGGTGAGCTTCCAGAGGTAGACGAGGGCGCCGAGAAAGCACGCGTTGGATATGGCGAGCGCGACGCCGAGGTAGGAGCGGTGAGTCAGGACGACGCCCACACGGATGAGGAGCGGGTACAGGGGGAAGAAGGCGGTGGGAGACGTTCCGACTGCTTTTTTCCAGGCATAGCCCCGGCGAGCTATGTCGGTGTACCACTGGGTGTCCCAGCCGTGCGAGATCGGGTTCGCCCAGGCAGGCAACAGAGCATGGAGATACGAGGGATGCTGGGGGGAGTGCAGCGAATTCGAGAAGAGGACGACACCGACGAGGGTGAGGGCCAACATGACGAACCGGCCAATGGCCCAGAGACCGAGCGGTTCCATCAGGGCGGGTGTGTGGGAGAGCGCTCTGAGGCGGGTGAGGATCAAGTCCCGATGGAGCGCGGGCCGTGTGACGGGGCCGGTCTGGGTAACCGGCGAAGCGCCGGTGGTAGCGTGCCTCACGGGTACATCCGGCCTAGGCCGTCGGGACAGTGACGATCGGGACGTTGCTGGTGAGCGTGAGGATGCGTGCCGGCTCGGAGCTCTTGCGAGCGAGGACGGTAATCTGGCCGTGAGGCGGGATTGTCCGGGTCGAATTGAAATTGTCGACGCGCCCGACGATGGAGACGCTCACACGGGCGGTTTGCGAGGACGGATTGAAGAGTGACGCTCCGAGGACCGGCCCTCCGGCGGTGACGGTCGCGGTTGGTGTGGCAGCCGTACTCAAACCGGGGTAGAGCCCGGTCGACTCGGCACGGCCAACGGCGAGAGCGCCGGTCGAGGACACGATGACCGCACGGGCGCGGTGAACGGGTAGGGCGTAGGAGCGGTGCGGCTTGATGGTTAGCTGCGTACTCTGGACGGCATTCTGGCCGATGAAGCGCGCCGTGACCCGAGTCGGACTGGCTGCATTGGGATTAAACAGGACCAAGCGCGGCGAGCCGGGAGCGGTGCTGAACCATGAATTTTGGGGTGAGGGTGCGGCATCGAGGGCGGCGCCATTGTCGCCGGAAAGCATAATGCCGTTGTTGGCGTCCACGGACAGCGAGACATCCCGGTTGGCAATGGCGGCGGGCTGTTGCCAGCGCACCGTCTGGAGCGGAGGGACGTCGACGGAGGAGCGAGTGAGGGTCTTACCGGCGTACCCGTAGGCGGTGGTATCCACCGTGACGGTGGAACGGGTAGGGTTGGTAATGACGAAGGCGTCGGGAGCATTGGGAAGCTGCCAGGCTCGGGACGGGGTCACCGGGCCGGTGGCCGTCCCGTCGGAGAAGGCGCCGGCGACAACCGAGCCGCCTGAGGAGACGTGAAGCAGGCCGACATAGGAAGGCCCAGCGAGAGCGTCGAGGTCGACGATCTGGACGGCATGCGGCGCCAGCCGAAGCTCCATGCGCTGCCAGGCGCCGGAGGGAACGGACACCTCTACCGACCTGGGCGACGTTCCGGGGTTGAACAGGAGTAGCTGCCGATCGGCTCCGGCCGAGAGTGGAATGTAGCCGGCATTGGAGAGGTCGGGTGGGCGGACGTTGTCCTCGACCAGCATGACTGGTGGACCACCGACGACCGTGCCGGCGGGGTCGGGGACTTTGTTATAGGTGGCACCAGGAAGGGCAAGTTGTATCAGGCCGTGAATAGCGGCGAGGGAGGTCACCGCTCCCTGCCAGTCGACGCGCTGGGCAGCGGCGAATCCAGCCGGCAGGGAAACGGTATCGCCGGTGGCACCATGCGTCCAGAGCATCGATATGCGGTACTGTGGCGTGAAAAAGGCAAACTGCTCGACGTCTGGCTTTGGGTCGTACGCGACGGACTGAACGTGTGACAGGTACTGCGCGGCGGTAGCGAAGGTGGTGTAGGCGAGGCGGGGTATCCCAAGTGCGGAAACGAGGCCCCAGGTGGTGGGCAGCGCGTCGTCACTGGCGCGATACACCAAGAATCGATCAGCACCGGCGGCGTAGGCGTAGGCGATGGACTGCATGACGAACGCCGCCTGACGGGGCTCGCCGTTCGGATTGGAGGCGGGAAACCCGGCTTCGGTGACCCACACGGGAGCGTCACCGTAACCGTGAGCACGGAGAATCGACTGAAGATGGAGGAGGTCGGTGTATTCCGATTTAGCTGGTCCGTAGGCGTGCCAGGCCGCGATGTCGAAGTAGCCGTGCGCGGCCGCGCCTCCGCTGTCTGCTTGCGCGGCGTTGAGCACACTGTTGAAGAAGCCAAGATCGGGAACCACCATGCCGGCCATGACGACCCGAGCGTTGGGGTCTACCGACCGGATCACGGTGTAGGTAACTTTGAGGAGATTGAAGTAGTCGACCGCGGATCCAGACCAGAAGAAACTAAGATCGGGCTCGTTCCACACTTCCCAGTAGGCAACCTGGCCGGCGTAGTGACGCACGGTCTGGCGGACGAAGTCTGCCCAGACGTTGTCCGGGTCGGTAATCGGGAGGGAAAGACCCCTGGGCACACCGTTGCCTGGTTTGGCGCCCGGGCGCACGGCCCATCCCGGCGTGCCGATGAGGATACCCTCGGTATCGAGACCGGAGGCGGTGTCGTTGCTGACCACGGTATCGGTATCCGAGAAGTTGAACGTACCGTGAGAGGGCTCAAGCTTGTCCATGCGGAATTCCCAACGATTGAGGCGGGCGCCGGCATTGACGGCCAATTGCGCCCAGGTCGGGCCGCTGCCGGGCACCGGTGAACCGGGCAGGATATCACAGAGGCCAAGTCTGCCGTCCGGGCTCATAGCAGGCAGAAGGGCCGTACCGGACCGGGCGAAAGCCATGCCGGCAGGCACGAGGAGGAGGGCGATTACGATCACAAAGGAGGTCGTAAAGGCTGAAATCGAAGTGCGCTGCGTCAGGCGATGCCTCTTGTCCGGCGAAGTTACTTTGACAGGCTAACAGAGCCTTTCTGGAGGCGGCAAGTGAAAATTTGCACTTGTTGCGCGGCATCACGGGAAGTCGGAGCCGCGTTTCGGCGTCTCACGCAGGCGCATACCGAAACCGAACGTGACGAAACAGACTGAAAGACGTGTCACTCCCTGGACGGCGTGGATGGATCTGTCATGGAGCGAGCCGATACCCGGCGGCGGGACGCTGAGCGAGGCAGCGCGTGATACTTCGCGATCGGCTCGAACGTTACGCGGCGTGCGCGTAGAATCGCTCAGGGGATGCGATGGGTACTCTTTCGATTCTGCGACACGCCAAGGCAGAGCAGGCCGATGGAAGAACTGCCGACCACGAACGCAGGCTGACGGCTCGTGGCCGCGACGACGCGGCGCGAATCGGTCATCTGGTGGCCGAGCTCGCCATGGCGCCCGATGCCGTGTATAGCTCTACCGCAGTACGAGCGTTCGAGACGGCCGAAATCTTCGCGGCAAGCTGCGGCTACGCCGGGGCAATCGGAAAGGTGCCCGAGCTTTACCTGGCCGACACCGACGACTGCATAGCGGTGCTGGCAGTGCGCGCCGGTACGGCGCGACACGTGGCAATCGTGGGCCACAACCCCACGCTGGAGGATCTCGTGCGGGTGCTGACCGGAGCGACGGTGCAATTGAGCACGGCGGCGCTGGCACGGATAGATCTACCGATTCGGCATTGGAACGAGCTCACGAATGATACCTCCGGCACGCTGGCCGGCATGTGGAGGCCCAAGGAGCTTCGCGAGCACGGGTGAACCGTGGGCCAGGGGGCCGGCCCCTGAGGCGTTGGGCGCCGGATCGGGTCGTCGTTACAATTGCCCTGCTATGTCACGTGCCGTTTCCCGTCGATCCACGACCGAAGTACCCGTTTTCACCGGGCCCCGACAACGAGCGCGCGCCCTTGACAGGCTAGTTCCGGCGCTCGTGGCGCTGGCGGTGGCGGGGTACATCGCGCTTTTTGGCTGGCTCAGCCTGCACGAGTACTGGGCCTACGAGATGCACGCGCTCGACATGGGAAACATGGGGCAGGCGGCATGGAACACGGTGCACGGTCATCCGTTCGCCTTTACCAATATGCGGCTACCGTATTTGATCGAGGCCTGGAACACGACCACGAGGCTTTCTTTCCACGTCGAAGCGCTGTTTCCGGTGATCTCACTGGTGTATCTGATCTTTCCACATCCAGAGAGTCTGTTGGTGCTGCAGACTCTGGCGGTGGCATCCGGGGCGATTCCGACGTATCTGCTGGCACGGGACACACTCGACAACCGGTTGGCAGCACTGGTATTCGCGCTTGCGTACCTGCTTTTCCCGACGGTGGAAGCGGTGAACCTCTACGAGTTTCATCCGGTGGCGCTGGCCACGCCACTCCTGCTCGCGGCGTTTCTCTTCATGAAGCGGCGCAGGTACGTACCGTTCGCGGTGTGTTGCCTGGCGGCGATGGGTACGAAAGAACAGATTGGACTGATAGTGGCGATGTTCGGGTTGTATCTGGCGTTCGTGCAGAAGGAGCGCAGGCTTGGACTCTGGACGTTTGCGATCGGCGTGGGCTGGTCTCTGTTCGCGGCGCTGGTCATCGAGAAGCACTTCCGCACGGCCGGCACGGTCACCTACATAGCCAGCCGATATGGGTATCTGTGCGGAGGACCGAACGCGTCGGGACAGGTGCACTGTCACGGACTTCACGGACCTGTGCACACGATTTTGCACGATCCGGGGGCTATCGCACGCGCCATTTTTGTATGGCCGAAATTGGGCTACCTACGCTTTTTGCTGGCACCGGTTGGATACACGGCTCTCTTCGCGCCGGCAGCACTGATCACGGCGGCTCCCACGCTGGCGCTCAATTTGCTGAGCACCGACGGTCACATGTATTCGGGTGTGGGTGACAATTCGGCGGAAATCGCGGCGGTGGTGGTGATCGCGGGCATACTGGGGGCTGGCCGGCTGCAGAACTGGTTGGGCCGGCTGGTGTCGCCGGGCATAGCGACTGGGTTGATCTCGGCCTACGTTCTCGCCACCGCGCTGTGGAACCAGCACGTCGACGGCTTCACTCCGATGGGAGCGGCGTTCCACGTGCCGACGATCGACGCGCACACGAAGCTGGAGAATCGATTTGTGGCGATGGTGCCTTCGTCGGCAGCGGTATCGACGCAGGACCAGCTCGACCCGCACCTGAGTTCCCGCCGCTATCTCTATCTGTTTCGGGATCTTGGAACGCAGCCATATCTGTATCCCGCGTCGTACGTGCTGCTCGACGTGAGTGCGCCGACCTACCCGCTGCCGAGCTATCAACTACACGACGCCGCCGTTCAAATGATGGGCCACGGTTGGGGAGTGGAAGCGGCTGACGACGGACTGCTGCTGCTCAAGAAGGGGGCGTCCAGCACGCGCCTCCCCGCGGCCTTTTACCGATTCAGCGGCGCGCAGGGAGTAACCCCGCCGCACTCGATTGGGACGCGCGATACAACGCTCGGCCTGCTCGGGTACGGGGTGCAGCGGACCGACCTGGCGAACTATCGGACACCTAATTTGGAGTACACAGTGTACTTCCGGCCGCTGAAACGCATCCGGAGCAATATGCAGCCGGTGGTGTACGAGCGAATGGGAAACACTCTGGTAAATTGTTCGTCGACGCCCCTCGGGCTGGACTGGTTTCCGACGTCGAAGTGGAAGCCGGGAAGAGAGTACCAAGTTCGAATGGCGCCGATCGAAACCGACTGGAATATTCCTGGTACGTTACGGTTTTCGCTTGAGATTCGATCGGCGCCGGGCCGGGTACACGGGACAACTCCGAGTTGTGCCGAGCTCTGGAATCAGCACGTGCTCGACCATTCGCATGTGTGGAATGTGGGGAGCATGCACACCGATTTCTAGGCCGAGCAGTGTCACCGAGCTCCGTTCGTTTCCACGCAGTGACCGAGGAGCCGGTGGCGATTCGCTTCCACGAGGAAGGCGGAGCAGGAACACGCTGCGAGGGACTTCACCTGTTGGATAACGTGCCCGGTGCCTGATGATTCTCACGGGCCGGTGAAGCCGTACATACACGAGGCGGACACCCATAGTGGATGTCCGCCTCAGCTCTCACTGCCGGCTTGCGGGAGTTGGCGCTCAACCATGTCCCGCGCGCCCGGGTGCAACTACTCTCACCATTACTGTACGGACCAAAGGTTGATACAGCGTTAGGTTTCTATTGGAGAATGATGAGAAGCAGGCAGGTAGCGGGTGTGCCCAGGAAAGGCTCACGACCTCTTCGCAGGACTAGCTCGGCGTGCGACAGATGGTGACGAGCGATAGGCCGGCGGGCACCGATACGAGGTTCTCAACCGCGCGCAGTACGGGCACCAGGGAGTCGTACACACTGTACTGCGCGGGAGCGGCCATGGAACGCTTGAGAATGCGGTTCTGGAGAAACCAGGCGGCAATGCCGAGCATGTTGAAGTAGTTCTGATGCACGACCGTGAGGCCGGCATCCGCCACTTTGGCGTTCATTTCCTCTCGCGTGTAGCGCCGGTAGTGGTGGTCGATGGCATCCATCGGCCCAAACAGCCATTTGTTGCACGGGCACGAGCAGGCAAATATTGGCTCCGGGCGCAAGCGCGTCTCGCATGTTGCGCAGCGCATGGATGTCGTCTTCAACGTGTTCGAGCACGTTCAGGCACACCGCGGTGTCGAGATTGTACGTCGCGGAACTGCAAGAGATCGGGTGAGGCAACGTCCATATGATGCGCCTCGAAGCTTTTGCCGGCGAAACGCTCACGGGCCACATCGAGCTCCTCGGGCACGACGTCGACGCCGACGACCAGCTCGCGATCGGCATAGAACTGCGTGATATTGCCGATGGCGCAGCCCACATCCAGAATACGTTGCCCGAGATACGGAGCGATCTGCGAATAAATCCAGCGGTTATAGTTGTCGGCGCTCGCCAAGCGGCTTTGAATCTGGAGCTCGATCGGTCCGGACGCTACGATACCGGCCTCAGCCACGCAATTCTCCTCTTGTCCCTGCTTTACTGCGAAACGCCGTTGACGGCACCCGTTTCTTTGCTGTTGATGTTCAGGATGCTCAGCAGGAACGACGAGAAGATAAGCTGCAGTCCGACAACCATGAGGGTGAGCGCCAGGAGCGCTTCACGCACCGCGAACAGATCGCGGTAAGTGATGCTGTACCCAGGTTCTGAAGATCACGGCGTCGATGCCGAAGCCCACCAGGAAAATCAGGAACCCCGCGATTAGCCACTCTTCGAGGGAAAAGTATCGGTAAAAAAGCTGGATCATGCGGTCGTCGGGAGCGAACCGATGTGTAAACGCGTACGCTTTGGCGTAGAAACCGGTTAGAAGTACCTGAAAGCCGACGATAGTCAAGAGGCTGAAGATGAACATGAAGTGATAGTCGACAAGGTGCCCGCCGACCACTTTGGCGCCGGGCAGAGCCAGACCATGCCTATCAGACCGACGATGAACAGGACGGCGCCGGGCACCAGAAAGAGGTGGTCCGGGCTGTACAGGAACATGAAGCGTAGATGCCGCCAGCCGTCACGGAACGAGCGCAGCTTCGACTCGCCCTCGCGCGGGTAGTAGGTGATCGGGACCTCCGCCACCTTGAGTTTGGCGCGGGCGGCGTTGATGACCATCTCGCTGGCGAATTCCATGCCGGTGGTCTGCAGGCGCATACGTTTGTAGGCGTCGCTGGTAAAAGCGCGCAGTCCGGAATGCGCGTCTGAGCTCTTCAGTCCGAACATGAAGTTCAGAAGCCCGGTCAGTACAGGATTTCCGATGTACTGATGAAGCCAGGGCATGGCTCCGGGGAGGATCTGTCCGGCAAAGCGCGAGCCGAGAACGTATTCATTGCCCTCGCGCAGCTTCTCAACGAGCTGGCCAATTTCCGTGAAATCGTAGGTATCGTCCGAGTCGCCCATGACGATGTACTTCCCACGCGCCTCATCAAATCCCTTGCGGTAGGCGTTTCCGTAGCCGCGATTCGGTTGGTGGACGACGCGCGCTCCGAGCTCGGTCGCGATTTCCACGGAGCGATCGGTGGAGCCATTGTCGGAGACGACGACTTCACCGGGGAGCCCGGTCCGGCGGATGCCCTCCAGCGCCTTGGTGACGCAGGGCCCGATGGTTTTTTCTTCGTTGAGGCACGGCATGACAACGGAGATCACGATCTCCTGGCCTTCGGGATCTGCCGCACGAGTGGGAGCCACGCCTCGTCCAGCCGCGGGCACAGTGCCGAGGGGCATGCCGATTTCCTTCTCCATGGGTCCTGCCTAACACAAAATGCGCCGGTCAAATGTCACACAGGCATTCTTCCGGCGAGTGGAGGTTGGGTAAGCCGCTGCCGCGCGGCCTATCTATTGTAGCGGTGCGCCTCATCGGGAACAAGTTCATGTGCTGGTTCATGTGATGCGTTACACCTCTCACGCGACTACCAGCTAAATGCTCTTTTACATTTCTCGACCCGACGAAGGGTGCGCTGTTCTACGGTCCGGCTACCATCTCAAACGGCGTTCTGTACATCGGGGACACAGCGGGTAATTTGTTTGCGATGGCACCACCGGCGGTCAGTACAACGTCGAGTCTACGGGCGCACGCCGCCCTTTCATAACGCTCCACCGCCCCCTTGAGAGAGGAGTGTTTCGGCGGCACGACGGGTACGCGTGTCGCGAGCTTTCCGACTACACAACGGCTTTTTTGACAAGAACGTTGACGTGTGAGCCGCACCTCGAGTCTGAGGTGCGGCCCGATGATGGCCGGTCGGGCACCGTGCGCCGAGGGCGCCCGAGCGACATATCCGCCCACCGTCTTTCGGATGCAGGCAGGGGTACGGGTCCATGTCGGGTAGTACACTGAAGTACGTCTCGCTGCGACGGTGCAGGGCGGGGAACGACCGAAAGAGGACGTCACGGATTCATGTGGGACTTAACGTTCCAGTCCAGCCGCCAACAGGAGCTGCTCGACATTACAGCCGCCGTGAATGACGCCATCGCGCACAGCGAGTGTGAGGCAGTGGTGGTGTACAGTCCACACACCACAGCGGGGATTCTCATCAACGAGCACGCCGATCCCGATGTAGCCCGCGATTTGCTGGTGGCGCTGGACGCAATGGTGCCTTCCGGCGGCATCTACCGGCACCGCGAGGGCAATTCGCCGGCACACGTGAAAACCACGCTGGTGGGCACGTCGCAGATCGTTCCAGTGCGGGACGGTGCGTTGCAGCTTGGAACCTGGCAGGGCATATTTCTGGCGGAGTTTGACGGTCCGCGGCAGCGCCACGTGACGGTGAGGGCGCTCGGCGCGCAGTCTCCGGCCGGCCCAGTGCACTAGCGTGCAGATGGAGCAACTGAGGATACACCTGGAACGGCAGGAGCGCGACGGCGCCTCCCCGACCGAACGGAACGTGACACCGCGTTCAGGCGGAACATCAGCTTTACCGAGCGTTTTGCGCTATCTGGAGTCGCTCACGTTTTCGTTCGAGCGCGATGGGCGGCGGGCAAGCTGCGTGCGGATCTATAACGAACCGGCGGCGGACGCGGATGGGGAATACCAGGCGGTCGTGGCGGCGGAGAGCGGATTCGAGGGTGTGGCGTGCGTCGACGACACGGCGCGGGCTGCCCTGCTGGCACTGCGGGTATTCGAACAGTCGGGATCGCGCCCGGCGCTGCGGCTGGCGAAGCGCTGGCTGTCGTTCGTGGAGTACATGCAGTACCCGGATGGCGAGTTCGCGAATTTCATCCGGACCAATTCGGGTGTCCGAAATGCAACCGGACAGACGTCAGTCAAGGGGGGCTACTGGTGGAGCGTGCGTGCCCTGCTGGCGCTGGCGGCGGCGTACTCGGCGACGGGGACCAAGCGGTATTTGACCCGCTACCTGCGGTGCTCCCTGGCGCCAATCGAGGATGGGAAGCTGCAAGCGGTTCTGGCTCTGGGCGAACTGGAGCTGTACCGGGTCATGCCGTCGGAGGAGCTGCGATCCCGCATCCTGGAGAGGTGCCGGTTCATCGTGGGAAGATCAAGTGACCCGTATTTTCTGGATCAGCCGAACACCGAGGTCATCAGCATGTGGGGATACCACCAATTGCACGCCGTGGCGTCCGCGGCGCTGGCCTTCCAGGACGGCGCGCTGGCCCGGTCGTGCCGCCGAACGGTGAACACTCTGATCGAGCCGGACGTTCGGGCATGTTTCTGGCACGCGTATCCGTCAAAGCAGAAGGACGGGGTGTGCGCGTACGATGTCGCTCCGATCGTGCAGGGACTGCGAGCGCTTCATGACGCAACCGGTTCAGAGAGATACAGACGGTTGGCCATACGAGCGTCGGAGTGGTTTTACGGACGAAACGACGCAGGGGTGGCGATGTACGACCCCGCACTCGGCCGTTGCCGCGACGGGATCACGGACGGGCAGGCTTCCGAAAATTTCGGTGCCGAGTCGGCCATTGAAGCCGGTTTCGCGGAACTCGAACGGGCCAAGCTGCTGGCGATGACGTGAGAGTCGACCATACGGCAATCGTGGTAGGAGACCTGGACGAGGCGATCGACCGATATTCGCGTTTGTACGAGGTAGAGCGGGTGGAGCGCACACTGGTCCCCGGCGATGGTGTAGAGGTCGCGTTTCTCTCCCTGCAGGACACCAGTCTGGAACTCGTCTGTCCGCTGGCAGGGAACACGCGTCTCCGGGCGTTCCTCGCGGAACATGGGGAACGATTGCATCACCTGGCAGTGGAGGTGCAGGATATCCACGCTCACATGGAGCGATTGCGGGCGGACGGCGTCCGGCTCATCGACCAGGAGCCGCGCCGAGGGGCACACGGTACGATCGCATTCGTGCATCCGCACGGCACCGGGGGTGTCTTGCTGGAGTTGGTTGAGCACGACGGTCCACGGTAGCCTCGCTTCCACCCTAGACGACATACTGAAGAACACGGTGAGAACGCACACGACGCCCGGCTGCGGCAGGCGCACCGGTTGAGGCGATTCGGCGCCGATCTCGGGAACGATTGATGGAGGACTGGACTCGATGGCCGATTCATCCGGGCATGAGGCCTCGGAAGTGCTCGAGGAACACGCCGAAGGCGATCTCAAGGGGATCTTCGAGGACATCAAGAAGTCGATGCGGGTCCCGTTTGTCCCGCTGGCCTTCGGCCTCCTGGCGCAGGAGCCGGATTATTTACGCGTGGCGTGGCGACAGATTCACACGAACGTGCAAACGACGTATTTCGAAAATCGAGCCGACGACATCCGACGACTGGCCGTTATGTCGGTAGCCGACATGGCCACGGTGCGAACGCCAGTCGTCTCAGAGGACATCGTCGGGGTACTACGCACGCTGCATTATGTGACTCCGAAGGTACTGCTAACGATCGACGCCCTGCGCGCGGCTCTTTCCGGACAGGTCCCCCGGGTCGTCATGCTTTCGGCAGCTGAGCGGAGACAGATACCCGACCGGATTCCCCCGGAGATGGTGAAGCCGGCGCTGGTTGACGCCGCTACTACCGATCCACGGTTGCGAGCGGTTTTTGATGCGATACGTTCGGCGTCGGCGCTGGGGCGGGTGAGTGCCGAGTACCGGGCAGTGGCGGCGTGGCCCGACTACCTTGAAGGGTGGTGGGCCGCGGTGAGTGAGCGACGAACCCTTCCCGAATACCGGCGGGCGGTGCGCGAGGTGAAGTGGATGGCGGACGAGGCGGTACTCGGGCTGCCGTTCAGAGTGGAGGCCACGTCGCATACGCTGCGGCACGCCGGATTGACGGAGAGCCAGATCGATGCGGTTCGAGGGATGCTGGACGGTCTTTCCAAGGATCTCGCGGAGTCGGTCGTGAACATCGCTCGCAGTTTCACTGCGATCGAGGGCCAGGGAGCGGCGGCCGAGACCCCATACCCGATTTCATCCGGCTAACGTGGTGGGATGCAGACCAATCTACGGCCCGAAGGCGGCCGATCGGCGGCTGGCTGGTGGAACGCTGTTCGCGGCTCGGTATGAGAAGGCGGTTCGGTCGCGACGAAGCGCTGCACCTGCTTCCACAACGGGTACCGTTTGCGTGAAGATAGTGTTCGGCGGATTTGTCCGGTAGAGAGGATACGGGCCATGGCGCACTCCCGCTCACTGGCGCTTGACGACCCGCTGACCATCGAGCTTTGCCATGCACTCACCCATGGTGAAGTGAACGGGTTGCGTACGCTCCTGGAAGACTATCCGGGCCTCGCCAACTGCCGGGTTGAGGGCCGGACTCCCCTTCACATCCTGTCAGATGCCCCAGGGCACCGGCCCAACGCTGGTCCTCTCGTCAGCGCCCTGTACGCCGCGGGCGCCGATCTCAACGCGCACGCCAGGGAGATGTGGCATCACGAGACGCCACTTCACTGGGCAGCCAGCAATGACGATGTCGATCTCATCGATGCGCTCCTGGACGCGGGTGCCGACATCGAGCATCCTGGCTCATCCATTAACGGCGGGTCGCCAATCTCCTCGGCGGTCGGGTACGGACAGTGGGCAGCCGCGCGGCGCTTATGGGAACGGGGTGCGCGCATTGAGCCGTGGCAGGCCGCTGCCCTCGGGCAACTGTCCCACGTCAGTCAGGCCGTTGAATCAGATCCATCTCCCTCGGTCGATGACCTTTCGATCTGGTTCTGGAACGCGTGTCGGGCCGGGCAGACGGCAGTTGCCCAGTACCTGCTCCACCATGGTGCGGATGTTCACTGGGCTGCACCGTGGTCGGGTGAAACGCCGCTCGACATCGCGAGGAAGACGGGGCAGGAGGAGATGGTGGCCTGGCTACAGGTCGCTATGACGAGCGTGGAGAATGGGTCTGCCTGATAGGGAAGATTTTACAGTTCAGGCGGCAAACCACGAACGGCTGCCCGCCTGGTGGCTGGAGTGCGAGAGGTAGGATAGCCGCTGGCGATCGGATCGTTACGGCAGCAACGAGGGGTTGAGCGCGACGATCGAGTACATGGCAGCCGCTCCCACCTTGTGGAAGATATCGAGAGAGCATGGGGAGGCCACGACCGTGTCTCACCACCTGTGACGGTGGTAGGGAGGTGGACCTACCCCGTGTGGTGTGGCACCGCTGATGGCGTGGAGACAGGCCGTCATCCCGGGGTGATGGTGGCGGGGCGGTGTCGTGCGGAGGTGGATATGGTCGGTTCGGGGGCAGGGCCACACGGCACGCCGGCCGTGTGACTACGACGGAGATGCTGTTCGGGCATGTGAGGGGTGTTCGGGACTCAAAGCGCTGTACGTCTCGAGGCTTAAACTGTGGAATCTACGGTAGGAACGGGCAGTCCTGCCTGCGACGACAAGTGCCCGGCGCCGGGATTCCAATTCCTGGAAACGCTACCCGTGAACTGAGCAGGTGCGCTACGGGCTGGGGGTCTCGTGTGTTGGTTGGGACCTCAGGAATCGGTCAAGTGCAGCTGCAGGGCAGCGGCGCTGATGTCGTCGTGGCCTCCGCGTTCCAGTGCCAGATCGACGAGGTGCTTCGTGGCGGCATGAAGGTCGCCGCCGTATGAGCTGACGATGCCTGGTATTGCGTCGAGGCCGGATGCGGGCGGCACGAAGTAACCGTAAAGACCGTCGGAACAGCAGAGGATGCAGTCCTGGTCGGCGAGATGGAAGCGGAACGACTCGATGCCGGGGTCATCGCTATCGGGAGGGCCTAGCCAGCGGGTGATCATGTGCGCTCGCGGGTCCTCGGCGGCTTGCTGCTCGGTGATACCGCCGTGTTGCACGGCGCTTCCCGCCCAGGAGTGGTCTGCGGTTAGCGCGCCGATCGATGTGGGCGAGACGAAGTACACGCGGCTGTCGCCTACCCAGATGCCGCCTCCGACAGCTCCGATGCAAATTGCAGCCACAAGGGTCGTGGCATCGGCGTTGGACGGGGTCTCATGCGGACGGGCGGCAACCTCGTGGTTGGCTTGCCTGGTTGCATCAATCAGGTCGGCCAGCACCGCGTCGATATCCAGCGCGTCGTTCTGCAAGGACCGGCCGACACGTTCGTAGAGCCTGGTCGCGACCAGGCGGCTGGCGTCCTCGCTGCGCCGGCCGGCGCTCACACCGTCGGCGACGAGGAGTAAGGACACGGGTGTGCCGTCGGACCGAAGCCACGACCAGGCGCCACCGGCATCCTGATTGACACGATGGGAGCGACCAATCTCGGATTGGAAGGCGACAGTGTGCCGCAGCTTCATACCCTGGACCATTTCACCAACCTCGGGCTACCTATGGGAACGGATGCGCAGGCGAGGATCGGACTCCTGACGCCCACGACATGCATTGTGCCACGGCGCGAAGAACGGCGGTCGCGGCCTCTTCCGATTTTGGGAAGAAAGTCAAGAATAGTACGACGTCTGTGATAGACTGAATAGGCTCAGATGGCCCGATTTTACGCCAAATTTACTCTTGACAAACGAAGTGCCGGCATGCGGACCCAACGGGTTTACAGAAGTGAAGGGATCGTTCTGCGTGCCTACGACTACGGTGAAGCGGATCGTATTCTCACTCTGATCACGCCGCAGGCCGGAAAGTTACGGGCGGTGGCGAAGGGCGTGAGGAAGACGAAGAGCCGGATGTCGGGGCATCTGGATCTGTTCACGCGGAGCTCGATTTTCGTGGCGCGAGGACGTCAGCTCGACATCGTTACACAGGCCGAAACGATCGAGAATTTTGGGGCCATTCGGAACGACCTGGTTCGATCGACGTATTCACACTATGTCGCCGAATTACTCGAAGGGTTTTCGGCGGAGGCGCTGCCGAATTACGCGGTATACGCGCTGGCGGTGCAGACGTTTCGGCGGTTGGCAACCACGGAGGACTGCAGCCTGGTGGTTCGCGCCTTCGAGCTCCATTTGCTGGAACATACGGGGTATAATCCGCAACTCCAGCAATGCCTGGGCTGCGGCGAGGACATAGAGCCGCGCGTGAATCGATTCAGCGCGCACATGGGCGGGGTTCTGTGTCCCAATTGTGGGGCGCTCGATCCCGCCGCGCCGCCCATCAGCGTCTGGGCGCTCAAGGGTCTGCGAAACCTTCAAAAGAATGAGGATGCGATGCTGCGGCTGCCGGCGATCGATCGTGAAGTCCTGCGGGAAATGGGAACGAGGCTCAACGAGTACATTACGTATCGCCTCGAATCACAGCCAAAATCGCTCGCGTTTATCGAGCGTCTGCGCAGTGAAAACGTGGTATCGTAGCGCTTGTACACTCATGGTGAATCCGGTCTGGGCGCGTGCTGCCCCGCGAATGATCAGGATGACTGTCGACAATTTTCCGGGAGGATGGCTTTGATCCGGCGAACTCTCGCACTTCTTGCTTGCACTCTATCGGTCGTCGCGGCCTTTCCCGGCAATGCCGGAGCAGCGACGGCCACGCCCACCGCGACACCCGGCGCGACCAGTGTGCCGACCGCGACGCCGGTGGCGCCGGCAAAACCGATGATGAACGAAGTTTCAACGGGAACGGCGCTGACTCCAGGGAGCTGGACTAAAGACCCGGGTTTCGTTCTGCATTTCGGGGTAAACGCGAGTGGTCTCACGCCGCAAGCCGAGGTAGAGCCATCGGGCGTCGTGTTTACGGGGACGCCAAATTATTCGGGTGCGACGAGTACGGGAGCGGGAACCGCAACCATCAAGATCAGCGGACTTCAGAACGGCAAGACGTACCACGTGCAGGTGCGGGTCGTGAACAGCACCAACCAGGTAAGCCCGTGGACGGCGGTGAGCGCCGGCAAATTCGATGTGGGCATCGATCAGACACCGCCCAGCCGGCCTACAATTCGCTCTTCCACCGACCCTGCGCAGAATCGCTGGTACAACACGTTGATCCCAGCGTTCTCCTGGAAGGCAAGCGATTCGCTTTCCGGAATCGCCGGTTATTCCTGGGTAATCGAGCGTCAGGCACATGTTATCCCGCCCGGCACGACGACAACTCAAACGGCGTTACAGATCAAAGGGCTGGCGGATGGCTCGTGGTTTCTTGCCCTTCGAGCGGTGGATCGAGCTGGAAACTGGAGCGCGACGGCAACCTACCAGGTGAACCTCGACCGGCAAGCACCGCGCATTTCGCTCCTGAGCCCAAACAGATTCACGTTGAATCCGTATAGGGGAGGAACTGCCCTACGGTTTGCAGTGAGCAAGACCGCGAACGTAAAGCTGACTCTCTACCGTGTGGGGACCAAGAGTCCGGTGTCGACGTATACGTATTCGAACGTACCCGGTGGACGCGCCTTTTCACTGCAGTGGAGCGGGAAGACCGCCAAAGGGAAGCCTCTTCCGAAGGGATACTATTTTTTCTCAGCCAGTGTGGCCGACCGGGCGGACAACGTCACGAGGCAAAACCTGGGGGGAATCACGCTGGACCCGGAAGCGCCACACCACGCGGTTACCGGGCAGATTCTGTATCCGAACCAGGGAAAGACGATCATAGTCTCGCTTTCACACCAGGAGCTGTACGCCTACGACGGCGTCAAGCTCGTGTTGCAGACGGTCGTCACGACGGGTAATCCAGCGCTGCCCACGCCGGCCGGCAGTTTTACGGTACTCGCGAAGTACCATCCATTCGAGTTCATATCGCCGTGGCCAGAGGGCTCACCGTACTACTACGCTCCGTCGCTGGCACAATATGCGATGTTATTCCGCGACGGCGGCTATTTCCTGCATGACGCACCGTGGCGATCGGCGTTTGGCCCAGGTACGAATGGGGCAGGTCAGCCGGGAACAAACTATGGAGGGACGCACGGGTGCATCAATATCCCTCCAGGGCCGATGCTTTTCCTGTGGAACTGGACTCCAGTCGGCACGTCCGTTCTAGTCGTCCCCTAGCGCAGGCATGCGCGCGCTGACGTTTGACGGCGCACTGCAGCTTCGCCACGACGTTCCGATACCCAGGCCTGGGAAGGGCGAGGCACTGGTGCGGGTCCTTCAGGCCGGCATTTGCAGCACGGACCTGGAGCTGACGCGCGGCTACAAAGGATTTCGCGGCATTCTCGGTCATGAGTTCGCGGGCAGAGTGGTCGAGTGCCGGGACGAATCCTGGCTGGGACAACGGGTCTGCGCCGACATCAATATCTCCTGTGGTGGCTGTGACGCGTGTGGTCAGGGAATGCCGCACCACTGTTCGCGCCGGCAGGTAGTGGGGATCCTGGATCGCGCAGGCGTATTCGCCGACTACGTGACGCTTCCCACCCGAAATTTGCTCGCTGTACCGCCAACTGTGCCGACGGGCACGGCGCGTTTTCGCGGAGCCGGTAGCGGCGGCACTGGAGATCCTGGAACAGGTGCCGTTCTCGCCGTCGACGCGGGCGATCGTGCTGGGAGACGGCAAGCTCGGCCTGCTGTGCGCTCAAGCGATCGCGTCGACCGGTGCCGATGTCGTCGTGGTAGGGCGGCACGAAAGGAAGCTCGAACTGGCGAGAACGCTGAGATTGCAGGCGGTGGCCGTCTCGGACCTGCCCGCCGCGCGCGCCGACGTCGTGGTGGAGGCGACAGGCAGCACCGGGGGGTTGGCGGCGGCGATGGACCTGGTGAAACCACGTGGCACGATCGTCTTGAAGTCGACCGTGGCGGAACAGGTTACGATCGATTTAGCCCCACTGGTGGTCAACGAAATCACCGTGGTGGGGTCGCGCTGTGGCCCCATGTCGGTTGCCCTGGACTATCTGGAGCGAGGAATCGTTCAAGTGCTACCACTTATCAGCGAACGGTACAGGCTGGAAGACGGAGTCGCCGCGATGCAGCGGGCGGCAGCGAAGGAAACCGTCAAAATAGTTATCGACGTCAGCGCGGATCCGGAGGAGTAGTATCGTGACCACACGAGAGAAACACAACGGGTTTTTGATGATTCCGGGACCGACACCGGTTGTTCCTCGCATCCTCAGTGCTCTGTCGGAACCGACCATCGCTCACACCTCACCCGAACTGGCGACGATCGTCCAGCGTTGTCAGGAGGGAGTCCGGCTGGTGTGCGGCACGGAAGACGCACACGTTTTCTATTTGCCGGCTCGGGAACGCTGGCGCAGGAGACGGCAGTGGTCAATGTGACCGGTCCTGGCGATCGATTGCTCGTGATCTCGAACGGCTATTTTGGCGATCGGTTCACCGAGATCGGGCGTGCCCACGGACTGAACACGGCGTCACTTCGTGCCGACTGGGGCCAAAGCGTCACGGCAAGCGAACTGGATGCGGCACTCAGGGAGTCTCCCGCGTCGGTCGTGACTATTACCCACGTCGAGACGTCCACGGGCGTAGCGGCGCCACTTGCGGAGCTCGTTTCGGCGGCTAAAGCGCATGGGGCGTTGGTGATTGTGGACTCGGTATGCGCGCTTGGAGCGATGCCGGTGAGCATGGATCAGCTGGGCGCGGATGTCGTGCTAAGCGGAGCGCAAAAGGCGCTGGGCGTGCCGCCCGGCATGGTCATCCTGGCGGCATCGGAAAGGGTGATGGGGAAACGTCGCTCGCTGCCGCGCATACCGGCGTACTACGCCGATTTGTTGATGTGGGAGAACTCGATGGCGGATCCGCAGGTCTACTTCTCGACCCATGCGGTGAATATGTTCTACGGGCTGGCGGAAGCTCTCGACATCGTGCGAGAGGAGGGCCTGACGGCTCGCTTTGCGCGGCACGAGGCGATGGCTCGTGCCTTTCGCGCGGCGCTGAACGACTTCGGGTTTACGTCGCTGACGGATACGCCGGTGCTGGCCGCGACCCTGTCGGTGCTCGAGTACCCGGCGGGGATCGACGACGCGGCGTTTCGAAATGCGTTGAGCGCCCGAGGAGTAATCGCGGCCGGGTGCCTCGGCGAGTGGAAGGGCCGGGGTGTGCGGTTCGGTCACATGGGCAACGTGACTCGTGACGAGATTTTGGAGGCTATAGGGGCCATCGGTCAGGCGCTTTCGGATTGCAACCGAACAGTGGATATCGCGGCCGGCGTCCGAGTCGCGTCGGAGGAATTCGGAGCACTGAGCGCTGCCAGCCGGTGAAGAAACCGCGATGGCGCCCGTGGCACGCCCCTCGTAGGTTCAGGTTGGAGAGAATATGACGACCTCGCCCCGGTTTCATCGTTTCGCCCCGATCTTCCGCGTGAGCAATCTACACAAGGCACTGCGTCACTACGAAACGCTGGGATTCGCGGTACATTCGTACGCGGGCGGAGCCGAATACGGTTACGCTGAGCGAGACGGAGTCGAGCTACATCTCGCCCTCACGACACGACCCGACTTCGACCCGCAGGCGGGCGCCGGCGAAGCGTATCTCTACGTAGACGACGCCGACGCGCTCGCCGCTGAATGGCTCCAGTCGGGAGCAGGAGGCAGAACGCATAAGGCCAGGAATACCGAGTACGGGCTAAGAGAAGGGTTCCACGTCGACGAGGACCACAACCTCATCAGGTTTGGATCGCCCACGGTTACTAGCGAATCCAAATCTACCGGGACCGGGTAACAGCCGCGAGAACTTCGCTTTGCATGATGCTGCGCTGGTCGCCGGACGTCAGATCGCGCAGGGTGACCGAGCCCGCTCGCACCTCGTCCTCGGCGAGGATGAGCGCGTAGACCGCGCCGGACGCATTCGCTGATTTCATCTGCGCCTTCAGACTGCGTGCGCCGAACGCCACGAGTGTCGGAATACCGGCGCCTCGCAGCTCGGTGGCGAGTCCCACGGCGATCTGCTCGGCCTCCGGACCAACATGAACGATGTAGACAGGTGCGGAGGCTTGAGAGGGTGGCTCGATGTGCTGGGCTTGCATGGTCAGGATGAGCCGTTCGATGCCGCTACCAAAGCCGATGCCCGGGGTGGCGGGCGCGCCAATGGACTCGGCCAGTCCGTCGTACCGGCCGCCACCGCCGACGGCGGCCTGCGCACCCTCGTACGCCGCCTGAAACTCGAAGACGGTTCTGGTGTAGTAGTCGAGCCCGCGCACGAGGGCCGGGTCGATTTCGTACGCGATGCCCAACGCGGTGATGGTTTCGCGCACCGCGTCCCAATGAGCCCGACATTCGTCGCACAGGTAATCGAGAATAGACGGCGCGCCGTCGACCACGCCGCGAGACTGCGGCTCCTTGGTGTCGAGCACGCGCAGAGGGTTACGCGAGAGGCGCTCACGATCGAGCGGGGCGAGCGCCTCCACTCGCTCGCGCAGATACCGGCTGAGTGACTCAACATACGCCGGCCGACAGGCGCGATCTCCCATGGTGTTGAGATGCAATGTCAGGTTAGACAGACCGAGCTGCAGGTAGAACTGGTGCAGCAGCGTAAGCATTTCGACGTCGACCATGGGATCGGGCGAGCCGATTGCTTCACAACCGAACTGGTGATGCTCTCGCAGGCGCCCGCGCTGTGGCGCTTCGCGGCGGTACATACGCTCCAGATAGAAGAGCTTGACCGGCTGTGGGAGCCGATTCATGCCGTGCTGGAAGTAGGCGCGAACGACCGGAGCGGTTCCCTCCGGCCGTAGGGCGAGGTCGTCGCCGCCCTGGTCGCGGAAGGTATACATCTCCTTCTGGACGATATCCGTGGCTTCACCGGTGGCACGCACGTAGAGTGAGACGTCCCCCAACGTCGGCGTCTCGATGCGCCGGTAGCCGAAGAGCCTGGCGACGTGCTCTGCCTGGAGCTCAACAAAATCCCAATAGCGCCAATCGTCGGGCAGGATGTCGACGGTACCACGAGGCGTCGAAAAATCAGTCACCCGGTCTCCTTATATTGTTGATGGTCAGTGCGTTTCGGCGGCGCACCGGCACTGTTGAACTGTCACGACGTGCGGCAGGTACCACGACTGATGATGACAGGTCGCGGGCACGCCGCGGAACTCACCACCGACTCACGCGCGTGGATCTTCCTGGGCCACGATGTAGGCAGTGAGGCGATCCCGCAGAGCATCGCCGGCAATACCTTCGATGAGAATGAGCTTATGCCGAGCGCGAAGTCCGCGGGCCACGACAACGCTCGATTTGGGGACGTTCAGGGCCGTCGCAAGCGCCGCGCAGAGAGCGAGGTTCGCTTTGCCCTCGGTCGCGGTGGCCGCGATGCGTGCCTCGAATGCACCGCCGGGCGAAATCGAGAACGAGGTTCGCCTGGCGCCTGGTGTGACCGTGAGGTGAAGCTGCCCGGAGGGCGCGTCAGGCGGACGACGCAAGGAGCTGTGTGACGAGCTGGCTGGCGATCTGGATGAGAATCATAGCGAGGATGGGGGAAAAGTCGATCCCTCCCAGCGGAGGCAAAACGCGACGTATGGGAGCCAGCACGGGCTCCGTGACATCGAGCAGTACGCGAGTGAATCCGCTGTTTTCTCGGGGCATGACCCAACTGATGATTGCCCGGATGATGATTGCAACTACCAGGACGTTGGCGAGTATCTGTACAAACCGAATGATCGTCTCGATCACTGTGACCCCATCACCGGGAGAGTGTGCCGCTCACCAAAGATGGCTCTGCCGATGCGTACCATTGTAGCGCCTTCCTCAATCGCGACTTCGTAGTCTCCGCTCATGCCCATCGAGAGCTGGGTGAAACCGGCGAGTCCGAGGTCCATTTGCATGGAGTCTCGCAGCTCTCGGAGCCGGCGGAAGACCCACCGGACTTCCTCGGGGTGAGGTGCCTCGGGGGCAATCGTCATCAGTCCACGCAACTGCAGCGAGCTCAGGGCGGCGAGCTCGGCGGCCTGGGCCCGAAGCTCGGGAATCGAGAAGCCGGACTTCGACTCCTCGGCTGCGACGTTTACTTCAAGCAACACCGGCACGGAGACCTCCAATTCGGACGCTCGTCGGTCGATACTTCTGGCGAGACGCAGGGTGTCCACCGAATGAATGAGCGTGAATAGTCCCAGCGCGGGGCGGATCTTATTCGTCTGCAAATGCCCGAGATAGTGCCACTCCGGAGTAGGTTCAACCGCGCCGAACTCAGTCGACTTTGGTCGCACCGCTTCTTGAACCTTGTTTTCCCCGAAGACGCGCTGGCCGGCCGCGTACGCTGCTCTGATTCGTACGACGTCTACCGTTTTGGTGACCGCGATCAGCGTTACCGCGTCATCACGTCCGGCACGTTCGCAGGCATTCCGCATGCGAGCGCGGATGCCGGCGAGTCGCGTTTCGATGTCAGCCGAGGTCATCCAAGCCCGATCGCGACTGCCATGCGGCCGGTGCGACCAGCCTCGGCACGGTGCGAATAGAAGCGCGACAGGTTGCAGGCGGTACAGAGCCCCGACGTTTCGATGTTGTCATCGTGAAGTCCGGCAGCGCGCAACTGCTTGCGATTCGACTCCCATAAATCGAGGCGAGTACCGTGCTCATCGGGCACGACGGCCGGCTCGAGATTCGACTCAGCGAAGGTGCGCATGACTTCTTCGCCCACGGTGTAGCAGCATGGTCCGATGGAGGGGCCGATTCCCACCACGATATCGTGCGGATCGCAGCCAAATTCGGCCACCATGGAATTGACGACTTTCACCGCGATACCCCGCGCGGTGCCTCGCCAGCCGGCGTGCGCAGCTCCGATGACGCGGCGCGTCGGGTCCCAGAAAAGCAGAGGGGTGCAGTCGGCGGCAGTGAGAAGAAAGGTGTAGCCGGACGCGTCGCTCACCACGCCGTCGGTTTCGTAGACCCAGGCACGGCGACTTGACCCGGGGCGAATCGGGACGCAGGCGCGGCTCCAGGTAGCCTCCTCACCCGCTTTGAAGACCGCGACGGCATTGCCGTGGGTGAGATGCGCCACCATCAGTGTGGCCGGATCAGCGTTGAGGGCCAGGAGAAAGCGGCGCCGGTTTTCGGTGACGTCGTCCTCCGAGTCGGGGGTTGAATAGCCCAGATTCAACGATTCAAAGGGGGGTCCGCTTACACCACCCTGCCTGGTGCTCACCCCGTGGCGCAGCGGCGTGAACCGGGTGAACGTAACGAGCTCGACCGGCGCTCCGGCGTGCGGCTGTACCACGTTGGAGCTAGCTGACCTGTTCTTGCTCGACGATGGGCGGGGCCACCAGTTTTTCCATTTCCATCCGCATATCGTCGAGGTCAGCGAAGGACTTATAGACGCTGGCGAAGCGGATGTAGGCAATCTCATCGACTTCGCGGAGCGCTTCCATCGCATATTCGCCGATCACCGTGCTGGGGACTTCGGGCGTACCGAGCCGGTGAATGCGGTGCTCGATATTGCGGGCGATGGCTTCAATGGCCTCGACTGGAAGATCGCGCTTTTCGCACGCCTTCCACATGTTCTTGACCAGCTTCTGGCGATCGAATTCTTCTCGCCGGCCGTCGCGCTTGGCCACCTGTAGACTCAGTGCAACCCGTTCGTAGGTGCTGAAGCGTTGTCCGCAGGACGGACATTCGCGACGTCGCCGGATGCTCTCGCCCGATTCGATGTCGCGAGAATCGACAACACGCGAATCATTGTGACCGCAAAACGGGCACTTCATTGCACTTCCTCGTCTTTGATTTTACTTTGTGACCATTATGTAAATGCTCTAAATTGTACCTGAATCCGCGATGTTCGCGTCGGAAATAGATTGCTGGGCGCTTTGCTATGCGGTCCATGCATCGATCCCGATGCCTGCCAAGCGCCTGGACTTGAAGATCGCACCCGGATGTGTCCCCATTGGCCTCAATAATTCCCGAATCCTTGCGACTCGATGCCCGGCATGACCGGCTTGCCCGACTGCTGGCCGAGGCTTTTCACAGCCACGGTCACAGTCTCTTCCTGGTGGGAGGCGTCGTTCGGGATGCGCTACTCCGCACGCCGGCACACGAACTCGATTTCGCAACGTCGGCTCGACCCGCGGAGACGCTGGAGATTCTCCAAACTCTGGCGCTGGGCACGCCGTATCGGGTCGGAGAAAAGTACGGTACGATCGGTTGCCACGCCGGCGCGACGCGGATCGAGATCACGACGTTCCGATCGGGCGAACGATATGAACCGGGTTCGCGCAAACCCGAGGTACGATTCGGCAACACGATTACCGAGGATCTTTCGCGCCGGGATTTCACGATAAACGCGATAGCGCTCGATCCACTGTCGGGACAGCTCGTCGACCCCTTTCAGGGAATGGCCGACCTCGAACGCCGCGTCTTGAAGACGGTTGGCGTCCCAACCCAACGGTTTGCCGAAGATCCATTACGCATTCTGCGCGGTGTTCGGTTTGCTGCTCGATTGGGACTTTCGATCGAAGAGGAAACCTGGAGGGCAATGCAGGCAAGCGCAGCGGAGCTGGAATCGATATCGCGAGAACGCATCCGGGACGAGTATTCGGCATACCTGGAGAGCGATCAACCGTCGAGGGCGCTGATACTGGCCCGGGACGCGGGCCTGCTGCAGCACTCCGTCCCGCAGCTGACGGCGTTGACGCTCATGCCGGATCACGGCCCGAGCCACCCGCTTTCGTTATGGGACCACACGATGCGGGTAGTGGACGCCGTCCGGGCAGACCTCGTGCTGCGTTGGGCCGCGCTGTTGCACGACATAGCGAAACCGGAAACGCGGACACGAGAAGCGGACGGCCGCACGCGCTTTTTTCACCACGAGACGCGCGGGGCCGAAATCGCCCGAGACACGCTCGTACAGTTGCGGTATCCCGGCGTCCTCATCGATGAGGTGGTGCTACTGGTGGAAACCCACATGCAGCTCCATGCTTTTTCTCCGGAGTGGTCGGACGGCGCAGTGAGGCGATTGAGTCTGCGGTTGGGAACGAACACGAGCAGAGCTATCGAACTGGCACGCGCCGACGCCTCCGGGCACAGCGAGGTTGGGTTGTCGAGCAACAGCCCGAAATTCGATCTTCTGGAAGAGCGCCTGGCGGAGTTGTCATCGACGCAGACGGCGCCATTGCAGAGCCCGTTGACGGGTGACGACCTCATGTTGCGCTATGCCCGTCCACCCGGTCCCGTGGATCCGGCAGATAAAAGATGCGCTGCTCGAACAGGTGCTGGACGGCGACCTGGCACCGAATGATCGCGAGCACGCCTGGCGCATCGCCGACAGTATCGTACGCGACTGTTAGAATCAGCGGGGTCGACGGTATGACGCAAGACGGTTGGGTAGAAAGCTCCGGCGCGCCCGCCTGCGTCCGCGTGGAGTACGGCGACCGAGTCATTTCAGCGGCGCGGGGGCAGCGCCTGCTGGACGCTATCCTCGATGCCGATATCGATCACCGGCACGTGTGTGGAGGAAGAGGTTTCTGCACGTCCTGTCGGGTTGAGGTACTGGATGCTGGGACCGGTTTGAGCGTGCCTTCGGCACTCGAGCACGAACGGCTGGGGCGCGACGCCGGACGGCTGAGATTGGCGTGCCAGGCGGTGGTTGCGGGCGATGTCTCGGTCAGGGTTCCAAAGCCGATCAGCGCCGGCTTCGGTCCAGACGGGGAGTAGGACAGGCGCCCGTGGACGGAGGGGAACTACCACCCGTCGAAGAGACGCGAGACGAGCGGGTTGGGTGTCTTGACATTGTGGCGGCGACGGCTGGAATGGGGTGCGCCATGGCCGTTCGCACGGTCATTATTGTCGGGGCGTTTGGGATTCTATTTCTGCTGTTCCATTTCGCCGGATTTGGCTCCGGTGCCACCCACCACGTTCCGGCGACTGCTACAGTACTCGGGCAGGGTGTTCATGGGTTGCCTCTCGTTTTCTCGAACTTCCTGAACTTCGAGAAAAAGCTCGGAGGGCGCGTAGTGGATGAGCTTCATGCTGGTATTGATATCTGAAAGCAGCTCGAGCCGTTTGCTTTCGCCCAACCGCTTCACGACAACCTGAACGATGGCGAACGCCATCTTACTCAGGGATAACAGCGTTTGATTGCGATGCACCCGTACTTCCAGGTCGGTCTGCGCAATGCTTCGGATGCCGAAGCGCTCGAGTATGTCGATGAGCAGGCCGGTTTCGACGCCGTAACCGGTGAAGAACGGCACGTCTTCGAGTACCGAGCGACGACCGGCCATCTCACCGGCGAGGGGCTGCACGACTCCGGATAGCTGCGGGTAAAACAGGTTGATCAACGGGCGAGCGGTAAGCTCGGTGACGCGACCTCCGCCGGTGGTCGAGATGTGGCCTCCGAGATTCAGGGGCCGGCGGTAGAAGCCCTTGACGAAGCCGACGTGCGGCTGCGAAAGCAGAGGCCCGAGCAGCCCGTACACGAATTTCGGGTTGAAGCCGGTGATATCTGAGTCGACCCAGACGATGATGTCGCCCTGGGTGGCATACAGGCTCTTCCACAGGGCCTCACCCTTGCCACGAACCGAGCCGTACTGCGGCAGAATATCGGGATGCGCGAGCAAGGAGACGCCCATCTCGGTCACGATCTCGGCGGTTCGGTCGGTGGAATTGCTGTCGATTACCAGGAGCTCGTCGATGAGCGGGACCCGCTCCACGAGGTTACGCTGGATGCTCGCCAAAATCTTCCCGACGGTCTTCTCTTCGTTCAGAGTGGGTAGGGCGAGACTTATCGTAAGCCCCTGCCGCTCCTTAAGCTCCACGAGGTGACTGAGGGCTTTGAATTCACTGCTGTGAAAGGTATTTTGGGCGAACCAGGCGTCCACGGCTTCGGATAGCTCCGGTTCGTGCGACGCGCCAGCGGGGCTGGGCAAGCCGAACAGCGTGTCGGTGACCGGTTCCCTGGTCTTGACCACGATGACGGTGGACGTCAGCCGGCGCGCGATATGCGTGGTGATGCGGCCGAATAGATACGACGAGGGATCGTCGCGGCCCGATGCACCCATCACGACCAGGTCGTGCAGCGTTCCTTGTTGGAGAAGCACCTCTTCAACAGATTCGGCCTCGACCTGGACGGGACGCACATTGAAGTAGGTCACACTGTCAAGAACGGCGTTAAAAAACGCTGCTTCATGCGCTCGCCGCGGTTCGTCCCACAGGGCTAAATTGATATGCAGAAGGGTGAGCACCGCCCCGTTGGCGGCGGCGATGCCTTCGGCGATGCGAAGGGCCAGCCGGGCGTGCGGGCCACCACGGGCGGCAACGAGCACGCTCTCGATCTGTTGCGACGCGCCCTGCTTTACGACCGCGACGTCGCAGGGCGGATCGTCGATGATGTCCTGCTGAATATCCCAGGTGGCTTGTTGCCGCGTCGATCGCCATCGAAACAGCATAAGGTTAGAGTCGCTGTCGACCGCGGCGGCACGTAATGCCGCGGCGATGGTGTGGGAGGTGCGCACCTCGGCACGCAGATTTGGATTGTCCTGTACCTCGGGCCGGCGTTGCAGTCTGGCGCGCTTGCGGCGAGCGACCAAGGCTCCTTCGCTGAGGGATCGATCGGCCGGCACGGTGACCACGCTCAACAGAGTAGCGTGACCGCCGTAGGCGTCGAGCAAGCACTGGGCGAGTGGAACAAGCTCTTGAGGCCGTCCCCCGACTTCCGGGATAAGTATGTTGAGCGGTGAAGTATTCATGCCCGAGCCTCACCCGGCCGCACCTGGCCGACGGCCGGTTCGACCGAGACCATGGGAATAAGGTACCGGTCTGCTATTCCAGACCAACTGTACTGCTGTCGAATTCTCCGACGCTGGCGAGCGGGCGAGGTATCGAGGATCCGCTCGATAGTCCCGGCAATGACGCCGGGCGGCTCGGACAGTGAGAAGTAGGATGCATTCGATCCTCCGACCTCTCGAAAAACTGGAATATCCGAAAGAACAGTGGGAAGTCCGGCGAGTCCGGCTTCCAGGATGGGAATTCCGAACCCCTCCGACTCGCTGGGGAAGAACAGGCAGTCGCTCACGGCGAACAGCTCTGCAACCTCGGTTTCGGTGAGTGAGTCTCCGAGGTCGTTTGAGAGAAAGGCAACGTCATCGCGCAGATCGAGCTCATCGCGCAGTGACAGCAATTCGCCGAGGTAGGTCTGTGAGCGGGTCGGGTGGTGCGGTGCCTGGGGGCCGGAAATAAGGAAGCGCACTGCAAGGCCGCGCGCCTTCAGAGCGTGCACCACGCGCAGGCCGAGTTGGATGTTTTTTCGACGGGTGACACGAACCGGAAGGAGTAGAACGATATCGGCCTCCAGGATGCGATAACGATCGACGACATCCCGAATTCGGGCCGAGAGGCGCAAGAAGTCGGCGGGATCGATGCCGTTGGGCACCACCGAGGCTGCGCCCGGCACATTTCCCCAGAGCTGCCGAAGCTCTACGGCGCGTTCGCGCGAGACGGTGACGTACCGGGTGGCGGGAGCGGGCAGACGCAGCAGGTCCCAGGGGTAGCCGGAATGCATGGCGGGCAGATAGAGCGGATTGACCCAGGCGAGATCGTGGGTCCAGGCGATCACGTTCGGGACGAGACGTTTTCCAGCGATCTCCCAAAGGGCCGCGGTTGCAGAAAGACTGAAATGCAAAGTAAGTGCGTTATGGACGATCAGGGCGTCAGCGCCATCGAGCAGCGGGACCAGGGCGTCCAGTACTGCTCGCCGTGCATAGTGGAAGGAGGGCGGAACGGCACCGGACGCCAGGGCGGCCTCCAGCGAGACGTTCTCGGGTCGGGCAGCATCCAATTGCGGGATAACATGGATGCTCTCGCCACCGGCGGCCGAACGCCCCGCCACGAACCGAACTTCGTAACCGGCGCGGGACAGAACCGCGCCATGGCACTTCATAATCTGCTCCACCCCACCCACAATGCCCGGCGGCGTGAAATGCATCACCACGATGCGGCGGGTCATGTAGCTTTCAGGGGAAGTGGGGACGAGCGGATGTCCACATCGTGGCCGCGCTCTCCGTTCTCCACATGCAGGTCGACGGTGCGCCGACCGACACGTATGCCTTCTAACCGCATCTTCTTGAACAGAGCAGGAAGATCAGGGTCGACCGATACCGTGTTTTCTTCGACATTCGGCCGAATGTCCAGGATGATCTGAAGCAACATGAAGACGCAGCCGGCAGCCCAGGCCTGGGGACTGCAGGAAACGATATAGGCGGCAGGACTGGAGTTGAAGCGCTGGTCGCGCGCGAAGCCGCAAAAAAGTTCCGGCAGGCGCGAATCGGGAAAGCGAAAACCGGCCTCGATCATGCTGGTCGCAAGCTGGACAGCCTCTTTCTCGCAGCCAATGCGACGGAAGCCGAGAGCGATGAGAGCGGTATCGTGGGGCCAGACCGAGCCGTTGTGATAGCTCATTGGGTTGAAGTTGGGCGAGTCGGCGCTCAGTGTGCGCAGGCCCCAGCCGGAGAACATGTCCCCCTCCATCAGCCGTGACGCGATACGGCGGGCCTTGTCCGGGTCGCAGATGCCGGACCAAAGGGCATGTCCGGGATTGCTGGTGATGGATCGAATTTGACGCTTGTTCTTGTCGAGGGCCTGGGCGTAAAAGCCGAGATCGTCGATCCAGAAGTCGCGATTGAACGAGGTGCGAAGCACCTCGGCCTGGCGCTGGAGGCGGTCTGCGAGGTCCCTTTCACCGCGCCGGCGGAGGAGCCGTGACATTCCCATTTTGGCGTGGTAGACATAGCCCTGCACTTCCACCAGAGCGATGGGAGGTTCGGCGAGCCCACCATCGTCGTACTGCACTGCGTTAAATGAGTCTTTCCAACCCTGGTTCACGACGCCGCCCGGGCGCTGTGCGATGTACTCAAGGTAGCCGTCCCCATCCATATCGCCGTAGCGGTCGATCCACTCCAGAGCCCGCAGGGCGGCCGGCATGACGTCGTGGTACAACGCATCGGAGTCAAGCCACTCCATCGTTTCGACGAACAGGACAAGAAACAAGGGGGTGGCATCGACAGTGCCGAAATACGGGGTATGAGGCACCTCGCCTAGCCGGGCCAATTCGCCCCGGCGGAGCTCGTGCATGATCTTCCCGGGTTGCTCCTCGCGGAATAAATCTTCCTTCTCTCCCTGATGCGCGGCGAGGAACCGCAGTGTACCTTCGGCGATGGCGGGATTGTACACAAGAGTTTGCAGCGCAGTAATGATCGCGTCGCGGCCGAACGGCACGGCGTACCACGGTACACCGGCGTCGGGCACGGCTCCCTGTGGTGTTTGTTCAAGGAGTGTACGAATGTCATACCGGCTGGCGCGTAGCAGCTCGCGATCGAAGAGCTCGTTGTCGGTCGAGATGGTGGTCGATTCTCGGTCCCAGTCGCGATACGAGGTGGCGAGCGCTTCGACCTGGCGATCGAAGTCGGGATCGAGCGGAGGGTCATCGTCGCCGATACGGGGTTGCACGCGCACGACGATGGAGCCGGCTTGATTTGGTTCGAGCTGGAGCGAGAAACGCACTTCGCGTGGCGATATCGCCTCGGGCACGTGATCGAAGGTGACGTGGGTTTTGCGAGTGACACCATCGCGGCCGGCGTAGGTGAACGTGAGGTCCTCGCCGCCGAAGGCGATCGATATTTCTCCCGAGACACGTTGGGTCTTGAACCCCCGCACGGAGAACATATCGCGAAAATCGGCGTCGGTCGCGAGGTCGATCTCCAGATCGATCGGAAAGTGATTGCAATTGAGGAAACCGATTCGCTCGTACAACCCGGCGCCAGTGACGAAGCGGCTGCGCCGAATACTGATGGTCTGCTGCTTGACACGCACGCCGTTTCGCAGTGTAAACGCCGGATTGACGCTCTGAAAGGTTGCAATGTAGTGCTTGCTGGCGGAGTGCGACAGGAACACAGGCCTGAAGCCGTTCACGGTGAGCTCGAAACGACTGAGGAAGCGTGTGTCGCGGTGATAGAGCCCAAGTCCGCCTGGATTATCGGCCACGATGTCGCCGGACTCGCTGCTTATGAACTGCAGATCGTCTTCTTTCAGCGCAACGGTCCCGGTCAGCATAGCGTCGCCAGCTCTCCCCCAAATCCCTGGGTCTGGACCATTATACGGACGGTTCCAGGGCAATGAGCAGATAGCGGTGTGCGACCTCGATGTTCACCGCGTACTGACTGACCGCTCGCGCCGGGCCGGTGCGCGGGTCAACCTTGGCAAGAGAATCCCCCAAGAAGAGCACGCCAATTTCCACGGCATCGTCGGGATGCGTGTCCCGTATGTCTCGTGCCAGACGCGCGAAGCGCGCGGTGAAGGGAAACTGGTTGTCATACGACCCGGCGTCACGGGCGTGCTTTCGCAGCACACCAAGGACAAAATGGTCTTCGGCAGCATGCGCGATGTACTCGGCCTGAAGAGCGGTGAACCCGAAGGCAGTCAAATCCAACTCGTTTCGAATGATACTTCCGGAGAGATCCTCGTGCCGGAAGAAATGGAAACGATCCCCACTGCGGGTACGGGCCCCGAATTTGCCAATGTCGTGGAGGAGTATCGCCGCTTTCAAGAGCTCGCTCCTGGGCACGCCGTCTATCGGTTGCGATAGCCTCAAATCCACGGCTTCCTTAATGTGCCAGCCGCGCAACAGTGCAGGGATCGAGTCGCAGTAGTGCTGAAGAAAGACGCGGGTGTGCGTCAGTATTCCCCATTGGTGCCATTGAGTCTGATGTTGCGATCGGCCGTCCGGTTGCGCCAAGAAGGATTGATTCTCTGGCCGAGACAGGTCAAGGTGCCGGCCGATGACCGTTCGTGACAGGTCGTCCAGGGCCGCATCCAGGGCGCGAATCCGATCGGAGATGTCTCTTTGGGGTGGTATCACTGTGGCAGGCGCCTCGCTCCCCATGGTAGTCGCCGGAAGACATTCTCCGAGTAGTGCGCCCGGTCTCTCAAATCGCGTGGTACACTCCATCGGTCGCGTGCGCGGACATGCAGCCGGCGGCGCGTCCACTCTGGCGTGGTGTCCGCATACGTGGTCTCGACGCACCTTTCTCCGGAGTCGATTCAATTGCGATACTTACCACTCGTTCTACTCGGACTTTTCTTGACGGCATGCGGCACAGCGGCATCAGGCAGCACCCCGCCGGCCATTCAACGCCATTTCAAGCACGCGCCGCCGATGACAATCAGCGTGTCTCACCAATTTTCGGCCACACTGCTGACGAGCGACGGGACCATCAAAGTGCGTCTGCTTCCCAAGGTGGCGCCGCTGACGGTCAATAACTTCGTGTTCCTCGCCCGACACCGGTACTTTGACGGTCTCATCTTTCATCGGATCGTGAAGGGGTTCATGATCCAGACGGGCGATCCGACGGGGACAGGTTTCGGAGGACCGGGCTACAAGTTCAAGGACGAGAAGGTCACGATGAAGTACGTACCGGGGACCGTGGCCATGGCGAACAGCGGCGCGAACACCAACGGCAGTCAGTTCTTCATCGTCAGCGGTGTCGCAGGCGAGCAATTGCCACCGCACTACACGATTTTTGGCCAGGTAACGGCGGGCATGGCGACAGTCAACAAGTTGCAAGACACGCCGGTGGAACCAAACCCCGGAAACGGGGAACTTTCGACACCGACTCACGACGTCTACCTGAAAAAGGTGACGATCACCGAGAAGCCGTGATTGCGACTCACCGGCTCGGATTACCGCGAACAGTTCGATCGAGCTGGGAGAGCTGACGCGCCAGCTCGGCGGGTTCAGTAACCGGCAGGCGACATGCGAAGTTTTCGCAGAGGTAGGCGGTAGCGCGCTCGCGCGCGAGTGTTCGACCCACAAGCAGAGGGCTGCTTTCGGGTAGTCCGACCGAGACAACCGCGTCGGGCAGGTAGGCTTCGAAGGCGGTTTGCGCCAACGCCCGCGTATCGGCAGACGCCGGATCGCCCGCCACGGCTAACTGAGCGGGCGTGGACAGGTAAAAATCCAGCGCGCAGAGCGCGTACGGAAACCCCATCGGAGCACGCGTGAGCAATTTCCGGGAGGATCGGAAGATGTTTTCGGCGGGCGTGCGGAATTGTGCTCCGGCCCCAAGCGCTTCAAGCTTCAGCAACGCGAAGCAGGCGGCGGAGTTGCCCGACGGGATGGGATTGTCGAAAAGGCTGCGTGGACGAACCACCAGTTCTTCGGCGCCAGCCGCGGTATCGAAAAAGGCCCCGGTTGCGCGGTCCCAGAACCGTTCGAGCATCTCGTTAGCGAGATCCACCGCGGCTTCGAGGAAGTGTGTGTCGAAGGCCGTCATGGACAGATCTATGAGCGCTTCGACGCAGAAGGCGTAGTCCTCCAAAAAGGCGGGAACCGTTCCCGGGCCGTCGTTGTAATGGCGCATCAGTTGACCGGTGGGCCGGAGATCGGTAAGGACAAACTGCATTGTCCGCTCCGCCGCGCGGAGGTAGTCGGGGCGGTCAAAGACCCGACCGGCCAGGGCGAAGGCACGGACCGCCAGCGCGTTCCAGCCGGCAATCACTTTCGTATCGGTCGCCGGCGCGACACGGAGCCGGCGCGCGTCAAATAAGGTCTGACGGGAGCGGTTCAAGAGGCGCTCCAGGTAGTCCCGCGACTTGCCGGTTTCGTCTGCGACTTCATCGAGCGGACGGGTGCGGCGCAAAATGTATCGTGATTCGCCAGTGTCGTGCGGAGCGCCGATCCCGAAGATAACGGTGAGAAGGCGTCCGTCCTCATCTCCGAGGACGGAGCGCAGCTCATCGGGCGTCCAGAGGTAGAACTTTCCTTCCACCCCCTCGCTATCGGCATCCTGGGCGGCGAAAAAGGCGCCGTTCGGCGTGCTGAGATCGCGCAGCAGATAGTCGAGCGTCTCTTCAGCAGTCTGACGGTAGCGGTCAACACCGGTCGCGGTAAAGGCGAGTGTGAAGAGGCGGGCGAGCAAGGCGTTGTCATAGAGCATCTTTTCGAAATGAGGCACCAGCCACACGCCATCAACCGAATACCGGTGGAAGCCGCCACCGAGCTGATCGTAGATGCCACCGTCCGCCATTCGGTCGAGCGTGGTGGTAAAAAAATTCAAGGCTGCCGGCTCACGGTACCGGCTGTACATGCGGAGCACAAATTCGAGGCCGAGCGGCTGAGGAAATTTCGGCGCGCTACCAAACCCGCCATCCACCGGATCGAACTGGGCAACCACACCCTGGTAGGCATCGCGCAGCACGGTCTCATCGACTTCGTCATCGCCGGCACCCTGGGTCTGGGCATCCTGGATGAGACGGGTCAGAATAGTAGCGTTATGCTCGATGTCTTCCCCGCGCTCCTGGAAGGTTGCCGCTATTCCTTCCAAGACCTGTAACCAACTGGGACGGCCATGCGCCTGGGCAGGAGGGAAATAGGTTCCACCGTAGAACGGCCGACCATCGGGCGTGAGGAAGACGTTGAGTGGCCAGCCACCAGAGCCTGTCAGCGCCTGCACTGCTTCCATATAGATAGAGTCGACGTCCGGGCGTTCTTCGCGGTCAACCTTGATGTTGACAAAGTGGGAGTTCATGAACGCGGCTACCGCCTCGTCCTCAAAGGATTCGTGCGCCATGACGTGACACCAGTGACAGGCCGAGTAGCCGATACTGAGCAGGATGGGTTTGTTCTCAGTGCGGGCGCGTGCCAGAGCTTCCGGTCCCCACGGATACCAATCGACCGGGTTCTCGGCGTGTTGCTGAAGATAGGGACTGCGCTCAAGCGCTAATCGGTTGGTCACATTTATCCTCCCCCGCGTCCATTTTAGGTGGCGCGAGCGTGGACGCCGAAAATCGACGTTGATAGAATGGGCGGATTTTCATTCGAGGGGGTCTTGATGGACGAACACTCGGAATGGGTTAACAACGGGCCGAAGGACGCACCAACAGAGACCTCCAATCTGGGGCTGGTTGCACTCCTGGCGGCACTGGCGGCGGTGGGCGCCGGGGTGGCCATTCAACAAATCCTGAGCCGTCGATTGTCAAAGCCAGAGGTGGCCCGATTGCGTTTCTATCGATACCTCCGTGAACGCGGACGTCTCGAGTCGTAATGTTGGTCCGGGCTCTGGTGCGCGCCGCCGTTCTGGCGGCGCTTCTTGTTCCAGCCGGTGCGCGCACCGTGCAGGCGGCTGGGCCGGCGTCTTACATCGGTCTGATTCGACATGACAACGTGGCGATGCGCACAGCTCCGAAGGTAACGGCACATGTGGTGACGATGCTGGTACAGCAGTCGCAGGTACAAGTTATGTCGACCCGTGGCTCCTGGGCAAAGGTAAAAGTGTGGGACAGTATCACGGGATGGGTACAGAGGGCTGAGGTGGTGCGTGCCAGCCCCTGGGCTACGACATCGACCTACAAGGCACCGGAGTTTCATTACCGCCCGCTGGCGCACGGTAGTCAGGTTCTGACGGTGGCCGCGCGCACGGTAGCGCCAACGGCACTGGTAACGTCGCCAGGAGGGAGGCCGGTCAAGACACTACGGGCGGGACGAGCAGTGACGATTTCGGCATGGCAACAGGATTCAGCCGGGAAAGTCTGGTACCACATCGGCGGTCTCTGGGCGTTGGGAGATTCGGTTCAGTTCGTGTCGCCGGACCCCGGTCGAGCGGAAGTAAACGGTCATTTGCTCGCCTCAAAAGTGGCGGGAAAGGGCATGTGGCTGACCCTGGGGATCTTTGCACAGGGTGATCCCGAGGCGCTGGCAACCGCGGCCCAACGGAACGGCATCACGCATATCTATCTCGAGTCTGCCATATCGCCGCTTGGGTTTCACGGCAAAAAGTCGGTAGGACCGGCCATCGATGCCGCGCACCGTCACCACATCAAAGTGATCGCCTGGGTGTTTCCCTACCTGTACGACGTGGCAGGGGACGTGCAGCTGACGAGGGAGGTAGCGGATTTTCGATCGACATCGGGCGAGCGGTTCGATGGCATCGCGGCTGACCTGGAGCAAAACGTTCAGCTCTGGAACGTGCGCGCGTACTCACAACTGGTGCGCGCCTACCTGGGGCCTCGATACCTCCTGGTAGGGGTGCCGTATCCGCCGGAATCGATGCCCGATTATCCTTATGGTGAAATGGCGAAATCGTATAACGTGATCGCGCCGATGGATTACTGGCACCAGACCAAGACGGCAAACGGCCTGGATTTCGGTCACATGGCGTACGGGTATGCGTATGCCCGGCAGTATGCCCAGGAGTCGGTGGCGGCCATACGCGCAATGACGGGTGATGTGGCAATCGAGCCTATCGGGCAGACCTTTGACGACTTTGGGCGCCTCGAAATGGGACCGTATGCACCGAGCGCCGCGGAGATCAACGGTTTCCTGGCGGGAAGTAAGGCCAGTGGCTCGATCGGTGCCTCATTTTTCCAGTGGATGACGACGACCGACGCCGAGTGGAACGCGATCCACGATTTCCGGTACTGAGATGGGAGAAAGCATGTCCGCCGACACGCAGAACGAGGCGCAGGACGCTGGAGATGCCGCGTTCAGCAAGTGGTACATCGACACCGTGCTCAACGCCGAACTGGCGGACTACACGCAAGTTCGCGGCTCGATGGTCATTCGCCCGTACGGGTATGCCATCTGGGAGCTGATGCAACAGTTCGTCGACCGCGCCCTGAAGGCGACGGGGCATGAAAATGCGTACTTCCCGCTACTCATTCCCCTCAGCTTCATACAGAAAGAAGCAGAACACGTCGAGGGATTCGCACCGCAACTGGCGGTGGTGACGCACGGCGGCGGCGAGGAGCTGACCGAGCCGCTGGTGGTGAGGCCCACGTCGGAAACGATCATCTACGACATGCTGTCGAAGTGGATCGAGTCATACCGAGACTTGCCCGTATTGCTCAATCAATGGGCGAACGTCGTGCGCTGGGAAATTCGCACGCGACCTTTCCTGCGTACTTCCGAGTTTCTCTGGCAGGAGGGGCACACGGCCCATGCCACCTTCGAGGAAGCGGATGCGGAAGCGCGGCTGATTCTCGAACTATACGTGCGCTTCATTCAGAACGAGCTGGCGATTCCCGTCTACCAAGGCAGGAAGACTGAGTCCGAGAAGTTCGCGGGCGGTCTGATAACGTACACCATGGAATCGCTGATGGGAGACACCAAGGCTTTGCAGATGGGTACGTCCCACAACCTCGGTCAGAATTTTTCGAAAGCGTTCGACGTAACGTTTCTCGACCGGGAGGGAAAACGAGACTATCCGTGGTCGACGAGCTGGGCGGTAACGACGCGGCTCATCGGTGCGCTGATCATGGTGCACGGGGATGCCAAGGGGCTGCGGCTGCCGCCCAAGGTCGCTCCCATTCAAGTGGTCATTGTGCCGATCTGGCGCAAGGAGCCGGACCGACTGAAGGTCGAACCGCTGGTCGACCGAGTCAAACGAGAACTGGAAGCATCCGGTGTGCGAGTCAAGGTGGATTGGCGCGATCAGGTAACGCCGGGGTTCAAATTCAATCACTGGGAACTCCGCGGTGTGCCGGTACGGGTAGAGATTGGTCCACGCGACGTCGACAGCGACACGGTGGTCGCGGTGAGGCGGGACACGGGGGCGAAGTCGCCGGTGGCAGTAGCGGCAGTGACGGTGGAGATACCGGCACTGCTCGAACACATCCAGGCAACGCTGTTCGAGCAGGCAACCACTTTCCTCCGCGAGCATACGACGTCCGCATCGAGCTGGGCCGAGCTACGGTCCATTCTGGAAGGGACGGGCGGCTTCGTACTGGTCGATTGGTGCGATTCGGCGGAATGCAATGCCGCGCTGGCGAAGGAGAAGGCGACGGTGCGGGCGATTCCACTCTCTGACGAGGAGTCGGCGCCGCAAGGGGCTTGCGTCTGTTGCGGTTCGACCGCCAAGTTTCGCTGCGTGGTCGCCCGATCGTATTGACGCGAGTATCGTACGCGTCGATCCTGCATATAGTGGGATATCACATGATCGCGCGCACATGTCGTAGCATGCAGGCATTGTCCAGGGCATGCTATTCTGTGCGCAACATGGGAGAACAGGATCGCGAACACTACTGCGCCGCGTGGAGCGCGCAGATGAGCGGGGGTTTGGGTTGTCAGAGTTGATCGTGGAAAACGACGAGACGACCGACGACGTCCTGGAGCTCTCTCCGCAGGATCAGGAGGCCCTACGTCAGGAGGCCCTACAGGCACGCCATCTGCCGGGCTCCAAAGCCGACGAGATCCTCGAGGTGGCGGGCGACGATCCCGACAAGATCGACGAGGTGATCACCGAGCTCGTCACGCACGCCGTGAAAATCGAGGATGATCCGGATGAGGCTGAGGAAGACGACGAGGAAGTTTCGACTGTCGAGCTGGAGAAGGTGCTCGACGCCGAAGGGGCGCCGGTCGACGATCCGGTACGAATGTACCTCCGGGAAATTGGCCGAGTGCGCCTGCTGCGCGGCACCGAGGAAGTGGAACTGGCGCAAGCAATGCGCGATGGTGACGGAGAAATGGCCAAGCGGTCGAACGGAGAACCGTACGATCAGCGCGTCATCGATCACGGAATGGAAGCGCGGCGGAAGCTGACGGAAGCGAATTTACGGCTCGTGGTCAGCGTGGCAAAGAAATACATCGGGCGTGGACTGAACCTGCTGGATCTCGTACAGGAAGGAAACATCGGCCTGATTCGCGCCGTCACGAAGTTCGACCACACCAAGGGCTACAAGTTTTCCACGTATGCTACGTGGTGGATTCGTCAAGCTATTACGCGGGCGATAGCAGATCAGGCACGAACCATCCGGATACCGGTTCATATGGTGGAAACGATCAACAAACTGGTGCGTATATCGAGGCGGCTGTTGCAAGAAAAGGGTCGCGAACCCACTCCGGAGGAAATCGGACAGGAAATGGACCTGTCAGGTGATAAAGTCCGGGAGATTTTGAAGGTTTCGCAAACTCCGGTATCGCTTCAGACGCCTATCGGGGACGAAGAGGACAGCAGTCTGGGGGACTTTATTCCCGACGAGGGGGGAGAAGCTCCATCCGACGCGGCATCGTTCCAACTACTGCGCGAATCGATGGAAGAGGTCCTCGGAACGCTTACCGAACGGGAGCGTGAGGTATTGCGCTTACGGTTCGGGCTGGCCGACGGCCGAAGCCGAACGCTTGAGGAGGTTGGAAAAGAGTTCAACGTTACTCGCGAGCGGATCCGACAGATCGAAGCGAAGGCGCTGCGCAAACTGCGCCATCCTTCGCGCAGTAAAAAGCTTCGAGACTATCTCGAGGTGTAACCCGACCGGTGCGATCAGCACGGGGTTCGTCACCGCAATGAGACGCCGTCAAGATGGTTGTACGGCGCGCTCGAAGCGCCCTATACTGGCGTAGCGTTGCGAGTGAAGACTCACGGCGCTTCTTTATTCCGGCGTAGCTCAGTGGTAGAGCGGGCGGCTGTTAACCGCTTGGTCGTAGGTTCGAATCCTGCCGCCGGAGCCATGCTCCTTCCGGGAAGAGAGATTACGTGCTCTTCCCTTTCTTTTTGCCCATATTTATTCGCAATTGTTCGATTCAGGAATCGACTTGAGACATTTGCGATCACAAATATACGTCAGTACAATGAGTTTCGGTATTGACTTTGACAGTCGTTTGTAGTAGGCGATCTTCCTTTCGGATCACGACGCAACGGCGTCAGCCCCTGCACTGCATGTAAGGTGGCTAGGTGACTCCAGTAGAAAATCATTACGAGTTTCTGGGACTCGACGCATCCGCATCGACCGCGGAGATTGAAGCGGCAATCGAATCGGTGACGGTCGACGCCGTCACGTTGGTATACACGTCGCCGCAGCGATCGGCCGAGCTCTGGGAACGCATCCGCCAGATGCGGAGGGATCTACTGGCGACGCCCGAGGGACGCCAGGTCTATGACGATGCACTGGTGCGCAGGGAATTCCTGAACCGCGATTCGCCGAGCTCCGCGACGGCGGAGGCGCGGACCGACAGGACAGGGACGTTACCTCAACTTGAGCAAACAGCCAGCACGACACTGGCAAGACCGTTGGGCGGGACAACGACGACTGAGACGGGCGCGATCGAACAGGTGACTGCGGAGGCAGCCACCCTGAAGGCAGTGCCAGGGGAGTCGGGCTCCATCGGCACGACGACGTCAGAGATGCAAACCGAGGCGGTGGAGGTACTGCCGGCGGAAGTCGCACCGGACGCCGCTGCCCCCCTCGAGGTAGCCACGGTGGAATCGCCGGGGGCCGATGCGGCGGCGGGCGCCAGCGGGGTATCGGAGCCAACGCAGGGGCGGCCTGTGACCCCGACACCGGAGGTCGGGATACCAACCGAGCTCGCGCGACCGGCCGAGCACGTTCAGTCCGACACGG
Organism: uncultured Chloroflexia bacterium; assembly: GCA_963737125.1. Classification (GTDB taxonomy): domain Bacteria; phylum Chloroflexota; class UBA5177; order UBA5177; family UBA5177; genus JANWJD01. The sequence goes on from CAVTRL010000001.1 coordinate 2,268,904, forward strand.
CAGAGCCTGTGGCGGCCGGAACGCAGCGTCCGCCAGCAGCGGAGGCGGTGTCTGCGCTTGAAGAAGTAGCGGCGAGCACAGAGGCACGCGCCGCGGGTACGGTGGGCGGCGCGGCGGGAGCCGAGGAGCTGTCGACCACGAGGGCGACGAGCGAGCGAACGAGCCCCAGGAAGTACGCCATTCTGGCGGTGGCCGCGGTAGCGATCCTGGTGGCCGCTGCGCTGTTGGTTCATTCATCGACGGCGTCCAAACACCCGGGCGTCGTGGCTGCCAAGCCTGGACAGTTGATGGCGACGAACCTTTTGGAGAAGGGCGTCATGCACGGCAGAAAGTACGTATCCGGCCAACGGGTTTCGATCAGCTGGAAGGGTGCGACGGGTGCGTCGGCATATCAGGTTCAGATGGCGAACGAGCAGGGTGACCCTCCGGATACGGTGGTGTTCGCGGGGAAGACCACTACGATGATGGCCAGGAGCAGGCGCGCTACCGTCAAGGTCCTGGGCCAGCAACTGTACTACTGGAGAGTCCGCTCGAAAATCAAAGGAGTATGGGGACCGTATTCCGTGTCCAGCCACTTTGCCGTGGCAAAGCCTACCGCGAGTCCTCCGTCACACTTGACGGCCCGACTGCTTTCGGTTCATGGCGTCTACAGTGTGCGATTGTGCTGGTCCAGCGTGCGAGGCGCCGCCGGATACCGTGTGCTGGTTCAGGGACAGGATGCCCGGACGTTACGGTCGAACTGCTCCTCGATTTCGGTGAAGTCCGGTACGTATTGGTGGAGCGTGGCAACCCTGGTACGTGGAATAGCGGTCTACCAGGGACCGTACTCGTCAAGGGCGGAGCTACGCATGCAGATTCGCCATGTGACAACCCGCCAGCCGGCGGCTCATCGGTCTTCGCGGCAGCGGAAAGGGACGGCTCAAAAAAAAACCGGTGTCTCGTACACGCAATCTCGCGGGGTGCAAGAAGTCGCGATCACAAGTGGAACCACCACGACAGAGATTACGTTACAGCAGTCCTGGCCGCGCCCTTCGCGACCCGTTCCCGCCAGAGCTCGGACGCACTAATGCGCCGCCGAGTACCCCTTCGAGGACGAAGAGCGTCGTAGCCTGCGCCCCGCCCAAGCCCCCCGCTACCCCGGAGGCTAAAAGGCCAACGGGAAAACGATCCTCCAAAGTGGCCGTGAAAGAGAAGGTCGTGGCGCCGGCACACCGACCTGGGGCGATTCCCAAGCAGACGACAACGGCATCGGGCTGCGCGGTATCGTCTTCGATATCTCATGGCGGGGGGAAGAAGCGAACGGCCAGAGGCGTTACGACCGCGACGCCATACACGACCTCGACTGCTCCGGCAGTCACCGGCCCGAAGCAGACGCCGCAAACAATAGCCACGGCGGCCGGCAACGCCAACTCGGCTCTGACGGGATCGCCGACGCCGGCGGCCGTCACGACTTCGGCTCCGGCGGCCGCCACGGCTTCGGCTCCGGCCGCACGTTCTTTCACACCGGCCGGCAACCCTACGCCGCTCCGCGCGGCCGGAACCCCGCAACCGACGAGCACGAGAGCCGTTCAGGTTCGTTCCGATCAACGGCGAGCGACAGCCATCCCTACTCCAACCGTACGCCGCGTTCCGCGTCCCGGCGCGAGACGTACCGCGACGCCGCGAGCGACGCGCAAGGCCGGGTGAAGCTGGCCCGGACCCGCGTTCGGCACATCAACGCCGGCCAGGCCTCACCCGGCGAGTGATTCGACGTCGTCTTCGATGGCTTGCGGGCGAGACTTAATCCGGCGCCAGACGTACACCATCAGGCCACTGGCCGGTAATAGGGCAGCCACTCTAAGGGACGTGTAATCCATGACGCAGTAGCCCGCTGAAATAACTGACGGCGGATTGCCGGTGGCGATATGGGACACCGGGGCAAGCACCTGCCAGCGCCAGGTCCCGAAACTGGTGCCGATAAGCTCGAGTATGGAGGTGATAAAGAAGGCCGCCGCGTACACGGGCGCCGACGGCTTGCGCATGAACCAGACGAACAGAGGCCAAAACATGGCCCCGGTAATGTCCCAGCGACCAAAGGCGAGCGGCTCGAGCGTAAGGCCGAAAACCGCCCAGCAGGTAGCCGCGATGAGCGCGAACCACTTCGCTTGACGGGGATACCGAAGGAGAAAGGGCGAGCGTGCCGATCGAAGGGCCCACAGGTAGACGAGACCGTGCCCCGGTGGAACAAACATCGGTACGTTGCCGTAGCGGTAGCGATAGATGCCCCACACCAGAGAGGACCATATTTCGACGCACGTGGCAACACCCACCATCACGTAGACCTGACGCCGCTCGATCCTCGGTGAGAAACGCAGAGCGCCGACGAGGAGCAGCCAGGCGCACGCTCCGAGTATGTTCTGCTGACCGATCGAGGATGTGTGCGCGTCGAGCCAGAATGCGACCGGTATAACGACGAGTAGCGCCAACTGATACCAGTACACGCGAATGTGTACGAGGACGCCGCGCATCAGGTTGTTCGATCGGCCGGACTTGATTGGCCGACGCGGGATCTTGGAGCCACAGACGTTCTCTCTACCACTCTTCACATGCAGACCGGATACCCTGTCACCGGCCGCGTGTCGGTACGATGAAGCCCGATGCGTAAGCATATCCCGACCACACATTATAGGGAGGGGAGATGGAACCCTTCAGTTTTTTATCCACCGGACGCGTCATGCCGAATGTACATAGCGCTGGATACCCAGCTAAAACTGTGCTGTTTCTTACGTAGATATAGAAGTCCGTATGTTAGCCTTGTCCAGGCGTTGAACGACTTTGTAACAACCCATTGCTTACTCGCCGGGGACACTCAGGCGACCAATGTGGCCAGGACCCAGGGATTCTCCGGGCGAGAGGTGATTGTTTTCATTACTCTGCGAACGGTGAGGCTGCCGGTAGCGCTGCTTCGCTCGTCACCCGGACTTTTCGCGAGCGGTGTATTCGACCTGTGATCCGATGTTGAGTTGTCCGCGTACTATGCAACGAAAGGAGATCCACATGACAAGATTGACGCGCAGAGGGTTCCTAGGGAAGACGTCGCTCGGAGTGGCGGCCGTGGGGGCAATGGTAGCGGTGCCGGGGTTGACGGAGATCGGGACGGCAGAGGCTGCTACTCCCGACTTCAAGATGACCGGCGCTGAGCTTTCCGGACCGATCGTCGCCCACGTACGCAATTTCAAGACCGGCGAAATCGCGGTGATGGTCGGCACGCGCGAGGTCGTATACCGTGACCCGCAATTCGTAAAGCGGCTCTTGAAAGCAGCGAAGTAGGGTCAACTCCCCCAGTGTTTTCGGGTACGAAAACGGAAAGGTAGCACATGTCTTCCCATCGCGAGGCACCTGGCACATCGAAGGATCCGGTAGCCGACAGCACCGACGTTTACGCGTTTGTCAGTCCGGACGCGCCGAACACCGTGACGATGATCGCCAACTACATCCCGCTCGAAAAGCCGGACGGCGGCCCGAACTTCTATGAGTTCGGAAATGACGTACTTTACGAAGTCTACGTGGACAATGACGCGGACGGAGCAGCGGAAATCACATATCAGTTCCGGTTCACGACGACGTACCAGAACCCGAACTCGTTCCTGTACAACACGGGCACCATTACGTCGAATACCGATCCAAATTGGAACGCGCAGCAGACCTATTCCGTAACCAAGCTCAATGCGACCGGCAATCCGACCGTGCTGGCGACGGGCTTGACCTGCCCTCCGTGTAACATCGGACCGTTGTCCACGCCGAACTACGCGGCGCTGGCAAGCGCGGCAGTGCACACGCTTCCGACCGGTGAGACGGTTTTCGCAGGACAACGACGAGAAGGCTTTTTTGTCGACCTCGGTGCAATCTTCGATCTGCTCGATCTCCGACCATTTCAGCAACTGCACGTCAACCCAGTTGACAGCGAGTGGCTCACCGGGAGTTGATTCGACCGCTTTGGTAAACGTCCACTCGATCGCGATTCAGGTTCCGATGACGATGCTGACCGCGAATGGCAGCGCCCCCACGGATCCGACCGCCCAATCGTCGGTGATCGGCGTTTGGACGGCGGCGAGCCGACAGGTGATCAGCCTTCGTCAGGACAATGTCCCCGGTACCCGAGAAGTGGGTCCGTTTACACAGGTATCGCGGCTCGGACAACCTCTGATCAACGAAGCAATCATTCCGATTGGTTTGAAAGACACCTGGAACGCTTCACAGCCGGTTAACGACAGCCAGTTCGTGCAGTACTACGAGCAGCCCGAGATCGCGAAGCTGCTTCCGGTTCTTTACCCGGGTGTCTTCCCGAATCTCGCCGCACTCACCGCTCCGCGCGCGGATCTCGTGGCGATTCTTTTGACGGGGCTTCCGGCGGGAGTCGTGCCGAACTTCCAGAACTATACCGGTCCCGTGCAGGCGGACATGCTGCGACTGAATATGGCGGTTCCCCCATCATCGGACCCAGCGCCGCTCGGCATCCTCGGTGGTGACCTGGCAGGGTTCCCGAACGGGCGCCGTCTTACGGACGATGTGGTCACGGCGGAGCTACGCGCGATTGCCGGTGTGACGTACCAGCTCGTGTCCAACTATACGGCGGATGACGCCGCATCGGAAGTGAGAGACGGCGTTTCCGCCGATCCCACGCGATACCAATCGACGTTCCCGTACCTGGGAACGCCGCTGGATGGTTTCTCGGTCGGCGCGTCTTCGTAGCAACGCCCCCACGCTGTAAAACCAAACGGAAGAGCCCGCCGGCGGACGATTGGCGGGCTCTTTTGCTTCCGCACGCACGCGGCGTGCGATTGCCGCGCGTCGCTTGACGTGAACTCAGATCGCCATTTGATCGATAATCCGTCTCAAGGGTGTCGACCGACGCAGCCAGCCAAGCCGAATAGGAGAACGGACCGGTATGTCACACGTTCACGAGGACCACACACACTCTCATCCCCATACTCACGAGGAACATGAGGAACACGACCACCAGCACGGTACACCGGGATACCTGCACGATAATCACCTTCGTACCGACAAAGTCGTATTGAACATAGGGGCAAACGTGGGAGCGCTCATTCTCTACACGAATGCCGACGCGGACGGGGTCGAGATCGAGATCACTCCAAAGGGGCGACCAGACGTCCGAAGTCACAATCAAGTTCATCCCCGGAACGCTCCTGCCGGCGTGGTCTACGCCGCGGTCTACCCCGAGCTCGAGGAGGGGGAATACGACCTCTGGGGTGAGGGGCCTGATCCGGTGAGCACGGTGAAAATCACCGGCGGCCAGGTGACCGAACTGGATTGGAGATAGTGGACAGGCGCGATCGGTCTGGTCCGAAAAGATCGGCGCGGCGTGCATGAACGCTTCGGAACTCGCTGCCCCTTCTGCCGGACGGTTGCACCATAACCGATGAAGGCACGGCAATCGGGCGGTGGAGCGTGGCAGCTCTGGCAAGCGCCTTTGGCACTCCGTTGTACGTGTACGATGCCGAAACCCTGCGGTCGAACGTGGAGCGCGTGCAAGGGGCGTTCTCGCCGATGAACTGCAGGGTGAGCTTCGCGGCGAAGTCGTGCGCGACGATCGGTGTGTTACGCGTGATGCAGCATTGCGGCGTCGATCTGGACGCGGTGTCCGAAGGGGAAATGGTCGCCGCGTTTCGAGCCGGGTTTGGACCGCAGCGCATTCACCTTCACGGAAACTGTAAATCGGACCACGAACTGGAAGTCGCAGTAAGCCGCGGCATTCGGTCGGTCGTCGCCGACAGTGCCGGCGAACTGTCTCGATTGGCGGATAGTATGCGCTGGACTGGGGCGAACGATTGGCGTGAGTCTGCGCACCTCATTGCCGCTGGCCGTGGACACACATCCGCACCTACACACAACCGGTAGCCAATCCAAGTTCGGCATCGAGCGTGGCTCGGAAGAAGAGGAACAGGCAGTCGAGCTACTGCGGCGGGAACCGGCCCTCCGTTTCGAGGGCGTGCACTGCCACCTGGGGTCACAGATTTCCGATGTCCGCGTGTTTGGTGAGGCGGCCTCGGCTCTGCTGGATTTCGTCCGCGAGCTGGAGTCGCAGGGCCTGCGCAGCCGGGAAGTAAGCATCGGTGGAGGCTGGGCGGTGGCGTACGTACCGGGAGGCGAAGCGCTGAGCGCTCACGAGGTCGCACGCGAAATCGCCGGTCCATTCGAGGCGCTGCCCGATATCCGAATCGCAGTTGAGCCTGGCAGGGCCCTGGTGGCACGGGCGGCACTTGCGATCTATCGCGTGGGATCGGTCAAAAAAGGGGCGCAGGGACGGATTATCGCGGTGGACGGCGGAATGGCGGACAATCCCCGGCCGGCGCTCTACGGGTCCCCTTACACGGCGTTCGCCCCGGATCGCCCCACGTTCTCGAAAGGCGAGCAGGCGGACGTAGTGGGACGTTTCTGTGAGTCCGGTGATGTACTGGCGCGGGGTGTATCCTTACCTCCGGTGGAGGTAGGCGATCTGCTGTGCATACCAGTGTCGGGGGCATACCAACTGGCAATGGCCAGCAACTATAACCTGGTGCCACGTCCGGCAGCCGTGATGGTCGATGGACGGGACGCACGTCTCATGACCAACCGGGAAACCGTGTCGAGCATGCTGGCGCGCGAGATGGGCTACAGCGACTGGAAACTCGACTAGTCGAGGGGTGCGTAGCTCCAAAGGTGAGGCGGGCCGGTCGGGGAGAGGCAAGGTCTTTAACGTTACTGAGGAGGAGTCCTGAAAGTCCCCGACCGGCCCCCTATGGAGGAAGGAAGCATCTCTATCGTAACCAGACGACATTGGATCACGATGAGAAACATATGTGGTCTGAATTTGGAAGAGCCGGCACCCCGGAACGTCTGCTCGATCGCCGCTCGCCGCCGTTCGTGAAAGTCCGACAGGAGTTCCCACGGCGACCAGGAACTGAGACCTGATGAACAGAGGATGGCACGGCAGGCGGCGCGGTGAGTGCCGGCCGAGCGGCCTCTTGAGCCAGGGAATCGTTGGATGCCGCGCGGCACCTGTGTTGCACTCACCGTACAAGATCAGTCCACGCCGATATGGTGTCTCTCGAGCTACTTCATTACCTTGATGATGGGGCAGTCGAGCAAGACGCCGGCAGCACGCTCGGTCATCTGGCCCTTCTTCTCGATTGCGTCAACCTGGTTGTCGCTTGTCACCAGCACCGGTTTCACTCCGGCCTTCCAGGTGAGAACGGTCTCTTTCCAGAGCGGGGAATAGTCGTTCTCACCCGGTTCAGACCCAAAAACAGCGAGCTGGTTGCTAGCGGCTCGGCCCAGGATCAGATAAATTTCCGGCTGGGATGCCATGCTGGCGTGTTGTAATCCGGGCGCGAAGTTGATGCCCATCATCCGCGCCTCCTGCTTGCTCGAGGTATCGGTGTTCAAGTAGACCACCTGATGCCCATCGTAGAAGCCCCGCCATTCCCGCACTGAGCCCGTCTGCACCGGCCCCATCTTTCCTTCGCCCATTGCTGCACGCAAAGAGCGGGCGTAGGCCGGATGTACCATTGTGATTCCGAGAAGTACCGTGATCAATGCAATGATGCCGACAGTGTGCCGGCCACGGAATCTAGCGTTCATGTGTTTTCCTCCTGCTCTCATCTGCAGTGCATGTACGCGAGGAGGTTACACCTGCAGTTGCCACAGTTCGAGCGAGCCCAAATTCCCCGCGACTTTGACGGAAAGATTGCTCAGTAATCTGCTCCAAACAGGCGATCTAATCAGCCGCCGAATGCGCCCGTATGGGCAGCCAATCACTACGGCGTCAGGAGCCCGAGATCGTGAGCATGTCGCTGCCAACGAGCAAAGACCTGCGCGCGGTGCCGGCGGGTTGCAGGATGGATGGTAGAGGCGTCCTCCAGTGCTAAGTCGGCGAGTTGCCCGAGCCACTGCTCCATGGGCACAAGCACTCGCGCGGCGTGGTAAGCGCGCGTGAAGTCGGCGTGCGTGGGCGCGAGGCCGTACACGTGTAGCGCTTTCTCATACCAGCTGACCAATCGCGCCTCAGGCACCGGCAGGGCACGATATTGCCCATGCCAGACGGCGCGTAACATCTCGATGAAGTACGTGAAGTCCCAGATTCCCGCGAAGACGCCACAGCTGCCCCAGTCGATGAACGTCGGCTGACCGTCCGGCAACAGCAGGATGTTGCGCCACCACAGGTCCCCATGCACCAGGGTGGATCCGAGAGAAAGCACGTCGTCGATCAGGGTTCCCCACAGCGGGAGCGTTTGCTCGATTGCCGCGAACCACTGATGCGTCAAGACCGTCGGAAGAGCGCGCGGCAACCAGGAATTGCGGACCAGGTCAACCGCGGATGACACCGCCGCCGCGGTTGTTAGAGCCGGCTCATCCGGCCTCCTGAGCCAGGGCATCGCCAACTCCTCCGTCCGTCCCCAGTAGAAGGCGTGAAGCCGAGCCATGTCCTCGACGGCAGCCCGGTACGCCGGCACCGCCCAGGGTGCATCGCCGTCCGCCGGAACCTTTTCCATCAACACCCAGGCTATTCCATCCCTCTCCGCAGGGAGCGACGTCCACAACGCTCGTGGTGTGGCGACGGGCACCTGCATCGCGAGCGAGCGATAGAAGTGCACTTCCACCGGGGGAGTCACGGCGCTCTGCTTCAGGACGAGGATCACCGGCCGGCTGCGGTTGGCGAGAGTTACGCTGACCTGGGAGAGCGCATGGCCCGACGTGCCACCGCCAAGCGGCTCGACGGAGACGTGAACCACGACAGAGTTGTGATTCCCGAGATACTCGCGGACCAGCGGCTGGATAAACGCGAGGTTTGAAACGACTCCGACGGGATCGGCGGCAGGGAGAGACATCCCAGATCCTCCTGGCGAGGATTGTACCTCCTCGCCGCTATCGAAGGTCTGGGGCCCAGGGTTCCTCCGTTGAATATTCGGCAAAGCGTTCCTGCACGGCGTCGGTGAGTTTCTGCACCTGGAGCTCGGCTTCCGATAGAAGCCGTTCACTGTGCTCAGCCAGTTCGGTACCGCGCCGAAACAGCGCAACAGCGTCGGCCAGTGGAATGTCGGGACGCTGGAGTTGGTGAACGAGCCGTTCAAGCTCCGCCAGGGCGGCCTCAAAGTTCAGGTCGTCGTTCATTTCGACTCCACGCGCACGTCGAATTCGCCGTCGGATACCTGAGCGCGGAGGAGGTGCCCAGCGGTAGCAGCAGACGCGGAAGTAATTACCTTGCCGGTCTGCTTATCGGACAGGACGGCATATCCCCTGGACAGAATGGCGAGCGGGTCGAGTGCACGCAGCTGCGCCTGAAGGGCGAGAACCCGGGCGCGTTTGGCACGCAGGTGCACGGTGATGGCGCGATCGGCTGCTACCGAAAGCTCGTCGGCGCGCTGGCGCTGCGTGGCGAGGCGTCGCCGCGGGCTGGCACGCAGGAGGGAACGTTCGAGGTCGATCCAGCGATTGCGGGCGGCACGGGTGCGCTCGGACATGGCGACCTGAAGCTCGCTATGCAGCGCACCGGCGCGGTCGATGAGCGCCCCGACGTCCGGTACGGCAGCAGCAGCGGCGAGCGACGGGGTGGCCGCACGGTGATCGGCCACGAAATCGACAATGGTGACGTCGAGCTCGTGCCCAACGCCGGTAATAACGGGCACGCGCGAGGCAAAGATGGCACGTGCTAGCCGCTCATCGTTGAAGGCGACGAGGTCCTCGGGCGAGCCGCCGCCACGCACCAACAGAATCAGGTCGGCATTCGTGGACCGGTTGACGATATCGATGGCCACGATCATCTCGTCGGCGGCCGAAGCGCCCTGAACCGAGACGCCGGCTTCGATGACGCGAACAAACGGATACTGGCGCCGAAGACGGTGCAAAACATCGTGATATGCCTGGCCGCGCGGCGACGTCACGAGAGCGATGCTTCGTGGAAATGGCGGCAGCGGTCTCTTTCTTTCGGGGGCAAACAATCCTTCCGAGTCGAGCTTTGCCTTGAGACGCTCAAAGCGTTTGAAGGCGGCCCCGGCGCCTTCGACGACAACGCGCTCGACGAAGAGCTGACACGTGCCGCGCATCTCATAGACGGTAGCGTAGCCGTGTACCACGACGCTCAAGCCGCGACGAAGCTCGGCTACGGTTTCGAACTGCTTCATGGCAGCTTTGCGAAAGAGCACGCAGGCGATCTGTCCGGTGTCGTCCTTGATCGAGAAATAGGTGTGTCCGCTGGGCGCCTGGGACAACTCGCATACTTCGCCGCGCACCGATAGAGCGCCGAGCAATTCGTCGTGCTCGATTACGTATTTCAGGTAACGGGTGACCTGTCCGACAGTCAGGGTCTCTCGGGGAGCAGGGATGCTAGCCATCGAGTAAGACCTCGATGAGGGGTTGGTTGTACTCAACGGGCTGGCCGTCGGTGGCGAGAACCGCCGTGACAACACCGCGGCACTGCGCCTCGACGTCGGTGAGTACGTGGAGCGCTTCGATGATGCCGATTACGGTCGTATGCTCGACATACGCGCCCTCCGACACGAGGGGGGCCATGCCGGGCTGTCCGGCTCGGTAGAACGTGCCAACCTGCGACGCGAGGACAAGTGTCGTGGAGGGAGCCGCGAAGTCGGGCTCAAGGTCCGGTTGCGCGGGGGCCGGCGCCCCGGCATTTTCGGACGAAGCGGCGCGGTGCAGGCGAACCCGCAGCTCGCCCTCCTGAATTTCCAGCTCTCGTACGTCGGAAGCGAGCACAACCCGCAGCAGCTCCGGAAAGCCGTCTGTCAAATAATCCATCGTGGGTCACTCTCCCCGGCGCGAACGACCGTGACGCTAGGCGCGTTCGATGTACTGACCAGTGCGAGTGTCGACACGGATACGGTCGCCTTCATGCACGAACAGGGGGACTTGCACCACAATTCCGGTTTCCAGAGTGGCCGGTTTGGTGCCACCGGTAGCCGTATCGCCACGATAGCCGGGATCGGTCTGGGTTACCGCGAGCTCGACGTTCGGAGGAAGCTCGGCGTCGATTGGGAGATCCTGATAGGTCATGATGTCGAGCATTTGATTGTCCTTGAGGTATCCGGTGATATCTCCCAACTGTTTGCTCGTCATGGCCGTCTGCTCGAAGGACTCGAGATCCATGAAGTAGAAGTTGTCGTCCTCGTGGTAGAGGTACTGCGCCGGCTTGCGGTCGACAATAGCGCGCCGGAACTTCTCGCCGGCCTGGAAGGTGCGCTCGACGGTGGTGCCGGTTTTGACGCTGCGCACCTTGATACGCACCTGGGCGCTACCCCGACCGATTTTGATGTGGTTGTATTCGAGGACTGTCCATAGATCGCCGTCGAGCTCGATCGTCATGCCTCTTTTCAAGTCGCCGGTAGAAATCATGTCATCCTCACGATTGGTTAATGCTGATACTTTGCGATGTTGGCCGTCTGTCCAGCCAGAGTGGTGGCAAAGGCATGATGACCGTTCCCCTTGGCCACGAAGTACAGATACGGCGTGTGGGCCGGATTGGCGGCCGCTTCGATGCTGCTCAGTCCGGGGTTGGAAATCGGCGTCGGTGGAAGACCGAGGTGGGTATAGGTGTTGTAGGGGCTGTTGGGGTCAATGAGACGCGCTTCCTGGCGGAGCACCGGCCACCAGTTTTGGGGTGTGCCGGCGGCAAACTGCACGGTAGGATCGGCCCCCAACTCAATTTTATCGCGCAACCGGTTGTAGTAGACCCCGGCTATAATCGGCCTCTCGCTCGGCACCTCAGCCTCACGCTCCACGATGGAAGCGAGAATGAGAGTCTGATAGACGCTGAGCCCGTGGGCACGAGCTTCGGCGCGAAGACGAGGAGTGAAGACTGTACCGAGCTGCTGGACCATGTAGCGCGCGAAGTCAGCGCCGCTGTACCCACGCGGAACCTTGTAGGTGTTAGGGAAGAGGTAGCCTTCCAGCCCGACACCGCGAGGCTTATCAGCCAGGACGGTCGCGTTCAGAAACTTGAGATTCGGCTGGCGGGCGGCTCGCAGGAATGCCTGTCCGTTTATTCCCTTGAGCCGCAGGCGGTTCGCGATCTGCTCCATGCGGAGCCCTTCCGGAATCACGACGGTTACGTAATCGGTGTGGTAGACCTGCAACGCGGCGATCATGCCGTCGATGCTCATATTTTTCCGAAGCTGGAAGTCGCCGACCTTCAGTGCGTTGGCGAGCCCCTGAATTCGGGCGTCGACCCTGAAGAGCAGCGCGCTGTCAATCAAGCCTTTGCGCTGCAAGCGGTCGGCCACGGTGGTAACCGTGTCGCCGGGGCCGACCCGGAAATTGACGGCACGAGCACTACTTCCCTGCGCCCGATGAAGGCCGTAATAGAGACCGCCGGTAACGCCGATGATGCCACAGAACGCCACCAGGAACAGGAGGAATATGAGCCGGCCCCAGATACGCGAATGGTACTGCGGCGACTTGTAGGTGGGGTGCTCGATAACCGGGCGTGGCCTGCCGATGCACTTCCCTACGGCTACTGCTCACTGTGCTCCTCGGATACGCACAAAATCCAGGTACGTTTGCAGGATGAGCGCGGCTGCCTCGGAATCGATGCGCTGCTGGATGCCGCGTCGCCGGTGGCGCTGCTCGACCATGCGCCGGGTGGCTTCGACGGTACTGAGACGCTCGTCCCAGAGATGGACGGCAAGGCCCTGCGCGGTGAGCGCGTCGGCAAATTCCCGAGTTTTTTCAGCCTGAGGTCCCTCGCTGCCGTTCATGTTTTTGGGTAGTCCAACCACAACGCCGTTGGCCTCGAGCTCCTGGGCCAAATCTATAACGTGTTGTATGTCGGCCTGCGCCGACTTGCGGTGGTACACCTCAACCGGGCTCGCCAGGGAGCCGGTGGGATCGCTGACGGCAACGCCGATGCGCCGGTCGCCAACGTCAAGCCCGAGCAGACGAAGAGTGGCAGGCTGGGAAGCATAGCCGGAGATGTCGCCCAAGGTTACCCTTCCGCCTTTCGCTGGATGATTTCGGTAGCGGCGCGCAAGAACTCGTCGATCTTCGACGGATCATCCCCGCCGCCGCGCGCGAACCAGGGGCGGCCACCGCCCCGGCCGGCATTCGACTCGAGGAGCGCTTCTTTCAAAAGAGTGCCCGCGATATATCCTTCGTCGTTGAGGTTCCTGGTGACTCCCAGGCTATACGCGGCCTTGTCGCCCACCACGGTGCCGAAGACAACGATGCCCCGACCCAAGCGAGATGCGACCTGATCGGTGGCGACTTCCAGGAAATCGGCATCGTCCGTGTCCAGGCGGTCGACGACCACCTTGAACCCGTCCACGGCCAGAGCGCCCTGTACGAGGCGTTCCGCCTGGACGGCGGCCAGTTGCTGCGTAAGCTGCTGAATGCGCTTTTCGTCTTTGCGGTGTTGATCCATGATCTGTTCGGCACGTTCCACCAGGTTCTGGGCAGGAGCGCCCAACGCCTGCGCCGAGGCGGCCAGTTGATCCCGCAGTCCATTTACATAGGTATAGGCGGCGGCACCGGCCAGCGCCTCGATACGTCGGATACCGCTTCCAATGCCGGATTCGCTGACGATGACGAGGAGGCCGATATCTCCGGTTGCGCCGACGTGGGTCCCGCCGCAGAGCTCCTTGCTCCAGTCGCCCATGCTGACGACGCGAACCAGGTCGCCATACTTCTCCCCGAACAGCGCGGTCGCGCCCTCCCGGATAGCATCTTCGTAGGCTTCGACGTCGGTTCGCACCGGTAAATTGGCCCAGATGGCGGCATTTACGCGGTCCTGGACTTCGCGCAGCTCGTCACGAGAGACCGCATCGGGCCAGGTAAAGTCGAACCGAAGGCGATCGGGCGCCACGAGCGAACCGGCCTGTTTCGCGTCGGGTCCGAGCACTTCTTGCAGAGCCTTATGGAGGAGGTGGGTACCCGAATGGTGCGGCAAAATATGCAGACGGCGTTCGGCGTCGACCTCGGCGGTTACAAAATCTCCAACCGAGACAGCACCGGACTCGACGACGGCGGCATGCACGATGAGCGATTGATAAGGTCGCTGCGTGTCTCGCACCTGGATCAAAGCGCTGTCCGTGGAAATAGTTCCGGTGTCCCCGACCTGACCGCCCGATTCCGCGTAAAACGGTGTCACGGCAAGAACGATCTCGACTTCATCGCCGGCCTCGGCACGCGTGACGGCTCGTCCCTCCGCAAGAATCGCGACGATTTCGGTGGTGGTGGACAGCTCCTCGTAGCCGCTGAAAGAGGTGGCCGGGACGGTGCCTGCCAGGGATGCGTACGCCTCAGGCGAGGTGCCGATGGCACGGCTGAAACGCTTGCTGCTGGCCCGTTGCTGCTGCTTCCGAAGCTCTTCGGTAAATCCCTCGGCGTCGACCGTGAGGCCTCTTTCCCGAGCGAGCTCCGACGTCATCTCCAGTGGAAAGCCGTGGGTGTCGGACAGCGTGAAGACATCGGTCCCGGCTATAACGCGGCTACCGGCGGCGGCGCGGGCCGCGATATCCTCGAAGATGTGCAGCCCACGTCCCAGGGTGCTGACAAATCGCCGTTCTTCGGCCTCGACGATGCGCAGTATGCGAGCCCGGCGATCCTCCAAATCCGTGTGGAAGGCGGACATGACGTCGATGACGCTGGAGACGGGCGCGGAAAGAAAAGGCCGCTCGATGCCGAGCAGCCGGCCGTGCAGGGCGGCGCGCCGCAACAGGCGGCGAACCACGTACCCCCGGCCGTCCGAGGACGGCATCACGCCTTCAGAAATGAGGAAGGTGATGGCACGCGAGTGGTCCGCGATGATTCGGAGGGAGCGGTCGGTCGTGTCGGAGCTGCCGTACGAGCCACCCGAAACGGCAGTGACGGATCGAATAATGGGCTGGAAGAGATCGGTGTCGTAGACCGACGACGCGTTTTGCACGACGGCAGTCAAGCGCTCGAGCCCCATACCGGTATCCACGTTGTTCCAGGGCAGCGGGCGAAGCTCACCCGTCTCGTCCCGGTAATAGGACATGAAGACATCGTTCCAGACTTCCCAGAACCGATTGCAGCAATCATTTTCGGGGCGACAGTCGGCATTCCCGCAACTGTACCGGACGCCCCGGTCGAAATGAATTTCCGAGTTTGGCCCGCACGGGCCGACGGGACCGGGTGCCCACCAATTCGTGGGATCGTCGCCAATTCGGTCCGCCGGCACCCCGACTTGCAGCCACGCGTCGCGAGACTCCTCGTCACCGGGATATACCGCCGCCCACCACCGATCGGCAGGGATACCCAGGGTTTCCGTGAGGAATTCCCAGGTGAAACCTATCGCCTCCGGCTTGAAGTACGCGCCAACCGAGAAGTTGCCGAGCATTTCGAAAAATGTCAGGTGGTAGTCGTCGCCCACCTCGTCGATGTCGACGGTGCGGATCGTTTTCTGGACGGACACCATGTTGCGGTTCGGCGGCTCGCTCCGTCCGAGGAAGTACGGGATCATTTGCTGCATGCCGGCGATCGTGAACAGCGTCGTGATGCTGGGGTCAGGAGGAACGAGTGGAAGTCCCGGCACGTGAAGATGGCCGCGCTCGACGAAAAACTCAACAAAACGCCGGCGGATTGTATCGCTATTCAAGCACTAAGCTCCGGTGGACCACTTTGACACGGGCGAATTCTACCAGAACCGCCCAGTGCGGTTGGCGTTGGAGGGTGCCGGCCACGTGGCTCTTACGACGAGGTGGCAGGACGATCGGGATGGAGCCGGTACGTATCCAGATCGTGACGGACACGGTTCTGGGTTTCCTGAGCGGCGATCGCGCCTTCCGCCTGGGCTGCACGTACGCGCGCTCTGAGTAACTCCAGGCGTCCGGGCAACGAAACTTCAGTGACGTCACCATCGCTCTCCGACAACAGCCACGATGTCGTGGCGGCAGCGCCACCGGCTACACCCAGAAGTAAGAGGACAAGTTTAAACATCATTCACCCTTTGTACACCCTACCATGAGTGGGTCATTTATCGGGCAGAGACGCCACGGCGCGCTCCCGGAGGGTTTGAACCGCGGAGGCAACCCCCTCTGGTGCACGGTAGACTGATGTCCCCGCGACGAGGACCCGCGCGCCAGCGGCGACTACCGGCTCCACGGTATCGAAATCCACTCCACCATCCACCTCGAGCTCGGTGGAGAGCGCATCCCGGTCGATCCGTTCGCGAAGCGCTCGTACCTTGGGAAGCATGTCCGCTATGAAGACCTGCCCGCCGAAGCCGGGGTTCACGGTCATGACGAGCACGAGGTCGGCGATCGAGAGTACTTCGGACACTGCGATCCAGGGAGTACCGGGGTTTATGGCGACCCCGGCACGAGCACCCGTTTCGTGGATTTTCTGGATCGTGCGGTACATGTGAGGAGACACTTCGGAGTGCACAATGATGAGATTGGCGCCGGCCGCTACAAAGGCGTCGACGTAGCGTTCGGGCTCGACGATCATGAGATGTGTCTCGAGAACCAAATCGGTGGCGCGGCGAATTGCCTCCACGATGGGGACACCCAGGGAGATATTGGGCACGAAACGACCGTCCATCACATCCAGATGCAGCCGGTCGGCGCCTGCTTCCTCGGCAGAGCGTACGGCGTCTCCCAGATTGAGGAAGTCGGCAGCGAGAATTGACGGCGCTATCTGAATGCGACGCTGGAGATTTTTGGTGTCCGCACTCACGGGGACGACTGGTCGGGACGAGCGGCGACGGCAGCGTTATATTCGGACGCCGCGGACGGATCGAGCAGCCAGACAGCGTGACCGGGAGACGGTTGCACGCCGGCCGCGGGAAGGTCGGAGCTCCCGCCGAGAATCTCGCGCACGCGCTGCTTCTTATCGTCGCCCTGCACAAGAAACATGACGGTTCGTCCGGCATTGAGCAGTGGGTATGTGAAAGTCAGCCGCCACATATTGACTTTGGGAACGAAATTGGCCACCACGAGACGATCCGTCACGGTGAGCGCTTCGGTACCGGGAAACAGTGAAGCGGTGTGGCCGTCAGGACCCATGCCGAGGAAGATGAGATCGAAGCTGGGGATATCCGTGTCGCTCGCTCGGAGGACGCGCCGCACTTCTTGCTCGTACGCAGCCGCAGCCGGGTCGGGATCGAGGCCCACGGTTTTATAGGCGTGGACATGGTCGGGCGGGATGGGGACTCTGGTCAGGAGCTCTTCATTTGCCGTATGGAAGTTGCTTTCGGGGGAATCGGGCGGAACGAAGCGCTCGTCCGAGAAAAAGACATGCACCTTCTCCCACTCGACCTCGGCCCGGGTGGGCGACACGGCCAGTTTTTCGTACATGGCGCGCGGGGTACTGCCGCCGGAAAGGGCGACATAGAACTCGCCATGATCGCCGATGGCAGCGCGCGCGGCCTCCACGAACCGATGCGCCGCCTCCCCGGCAAGCGCATCGGACGAAGGAAGCTCGACTATCTCGGGGTGTGCAGTCATACGCGACGCTTGACTATGAGGAGGCCGAAGCGCCGGCGGAGGTGGGTTGACGATCGTCCGACTTGATCTTGGCAAGTTTCTCGTTAATGGTGTCGAAGAGCCCATGGAGCGAGTCGGCAAATTTTTGCACGCCTTCGCGGGTAAGCTGCGATGTGACGTCGGACATCTGGATACCCGCCCCGGCAAGCGCTTTGATATCGGCGTGCGCCTCGGCAACACCCTGCACGACAGTGTCGCATTCGATCTGGCCATGATCGAGTACGGCCTCGATGGTTTCGGGAGGCATGGTATTCACGGTGTCTTTTCCGACGAGGGTGGTGACGTAGTAGGTGTCGGGATACGCCGGATTTTTCGTGCTGGTGCTCGCCCACAGCGGCCGCTGTACGCGCGCGCCGCGCTCGGCCAGCGCCTTGAAGCGATCCGATCCAAATTTGTCCTGGAACAATTCGTAGGCGACTTTGGCATTGGCGATGGCCGCTTTTCCGTGTAGCGCCTGGATGGACTCGGCGTCTCCGGAATCGGCGGAAGCGGCCTTGTCGTCGAGCAGCTTGTCGACCAGCGTGTCGACCCGGCTCACGAAGAAGGACGCGACAGAGGCGATCCGATCGATCGACCCACCACTTTCGACGCGCCGCTCGAGCCCCTTGATATAGGCCTCGATGACCTCTTCATACACTTCGGTGGCAAAGATGAGCGTGATATTGACGTTGATGCCTTCGGAGATGAGCTGCTCGACCGCCGGGAGGCCTTCCGGCGTGGCGGGCACTTTGATCATGATGTTGGGACGATTAATGGTTTCCCAGAAGTAGTGGGCGTCTGCCAGAGTTTTCTCGGTGTCGTGGGCGGCATCCGGCGAGACTTCGATGCTAATGTAGCCGTCCTGACCGCTGGTGCGGTCGTAGACCGGCCGCAATACGTCGGCGCCCATTCCGATATCGGTCACGGCGAGCTTCTTGAAGATGCCTTCGGCGTCTTCGCCGTCGGCAGCGTGCTCGCGGAGGTCGTCATCGTAGTCCGGGCTACCGCCGATGGCCTTCTGGAAGATGGTCGGGTTCGACGTTACGCCGGTAACCCCGCTATCGACCAGCTTTTGAAGACCACCATCTTTCACAAAGGACCGCTGAATAAAGTCGTTCCATACGCTCTGCCCGCAGGCATTGAGCTGTTGCAGCGGGTTGTCGGCCATGTTTATCTCCTCCACGCTTACCGGTTGGCTAGGCTGCCCGCACGACGCGACTCTGCATCACTGTACGAGCTTCTTGTACATATCGATCTGCCGGTCGATGGCAGCGCTGTAGATGCGTGTATGTTCCTCTACAGGCGCATACTTCGTGCCAAGCGGCACGGGAGCAGATGTTACGTTGTCCAGGTTGCCCTGCGCCTCAAGTACCAGAAGGGCCGCGCCACGACTGGACGCTTCGGGAACGGCAGAGGCCTGGAGGGGTTGGGCCAGTACGTCGCACATAATCTGCATCCAGGCGGGTGAATCCAGTAACCCGGTACCACTTCCTATGATACCCCTGGGCGCGGGCTCGTCGCTACGCAGAAGTCGCTCAATAAGCGCGAAACGGTAGGCGATGGCTTCGAGCGAGGCGCGGACTATCTGTAGGGGACGCGTGGCGAGTGTGAGCCCAAAGAACGCGCCGCGTGCGTTGGCATCCCAGTCGGGACTGCGTTCACCGGCCAGGAAGGGTAATACGGTGAGGCCGTGGTCGTCGGGTTTCATAGCGGCGAGCTCTTGCTCGAGCTCGGCGACGGTCGGCACCTGAAGGGCGTGGGAAAGCCAGGCGAAGATGTTCCCGCCGGACGAGAGAGCGCCACCCTGTATGATGCGTCGCTTGTCGACCCGATATGACCACAGTCCGGCCGGGACCACTACCTTGGAGGTTTCACTCACAACCCGGATCGCGCCGGAGGTGCCGACCATAATGACCCACCACTCGGGCGTGCAGCCGCCGCTGCCGACGTTGTTGGCAGCGCCATCACCTACCGCGAGGTACCAGGGCACAGAGTTGAGCCGGGGCCAGCGACTCGCATAGGAGCCGTGCAATCCCGTAAAGGTGTCGGAGAATTCGGCGATCGGCGAGAGGGTGTCGGGGTTGACACCGACGGCGTCAAGGAGCGGCGAGTACCAGGTGCAGCTCTCCTGGTCGAACAGCCCGGTGGCCGAGGCCATGGAGACGCTGACGCGTCGCTCACCGAAGAAGTGGAGATACGCGTACTCGCCCAGCGACATCCAATGCGTGACGTCGTGTATGTTCTTGCTCTCGGTGGTGCGGAGCCATTCAAGCTTGGCCGGCCAGTAGCTGGAGTGGATCACGGCGCCGGTGGAGGAGTGAATCTGATCGACGGGCAGCCGGGCGATCAGACTCTCGGCAGCCTGGGCGGAGCGTGTATCGGCCCAGGTATAGACCGGCGTGAGCGCCTGGCCCCGGGCGCCCACACCCATGAGGCTATGCCAGAAGGTGTCACAGGCAACGGCCGTAATCCGATTTGCACCGTCGCCGGCCGCGTGCAGCGCATCATCGATACATTCGCACAGGAGCGAAAGCAGGCGATCCGCGTCGATTTGGACGCCGCCGTCGGCGGTGGTCGTCACGGCGTAGGTCCGGCGTCCGCCCCAGCCGTCGATCATATCGCCCTGAGAGTCGTACACAAACGCTCGTACCGAAGACGTTCCAACGTCGAGAGCAAGGATCAGCGGGTCTTTCGCGGCGCCGGCGGCAACGATTCCGTTGGCAGTCATAGCGTGGGCTACCTCCGCCTATACTGTACGCATTGAGGACGGATCGCATGGAAATCGATGCCCAAAAAGAGCGAGCGGCGGAGCACGCGGCAAGCCTGGTAACGGACGGCATGACAGTGGGCCTGGGCAGCGGCTCGACCGCCGAGATCGCCGTGCATTATCTGGGGAAACGCTTTCGCGACGGGCTGAGGTTCGTGGGGGTGCCAACTTCGGACCGCACGGCGAAGATCGCGCAGCCGTATGGTATTCCGCTGCGGCGACTCGACGAGCGGAGCGATCTCGATATCACGATCGACGGCGCCGACGAAGTCGACCCGGACCTCAATCTGGTCAAGGGCCGGGGCGGCGCTTTGATGCGGGAAAAGCTGGTGGCGAGCGCGGCGAAGCGTTTCGTCGTGATCGTGGATCAATCGAAATGCGTGGCTCGACTGGGTGAGCACGCGCCGGTACCAATCGAAGTGGTGCAGTTTGGCTGGCCGTCGACGCGGCACCGTCTGGAGCTGTTAGGGCTGACGTGCGAGCTGCGCGGCGGGGACCGCCCCTTTACCACCGACAACGACAATTACATTCTCGATTGCCGTTCCAGTGGACCGATCAATCTGGCCGACATCGAGGTCGCTCAAAGCATCAAGCTGTTAACCGGCGTGGTGGATCACGGTCTCTTTCTCGGCATGGCGGATGTCGTGGTCGTGGGAACCGACGACGGCGTGGACGTGCGGGAAGCTAAGCGGAGCAGCGCACACCCGTAGTCCTGAGGACGCTCGGTCGCTCAGGGGTGATACTCGAGGTCGTCGGAGGCGTGGGGATCGGGTACAGGCGAGTGAGGGTCCATGACGGTGGCGTGAGCGGCGGGATCAAGGGTGTCACCGGGGTCGTCGAGGGCATCGGCGCTATCCCACGGATGGGAGCCCGAGGGAACGGACTGGCCGGTATGTGAGAAATCCACGCCATCGTCGGCGGGATCGGGCATTTCCTCGACGGCGACTCCTCCGCCTTCGTCGTGGGCCATGGAATCGTAATAGTACGTCGAAAAATCGTCCGGAAGGGTCGTTTCCTCGGGATTGGTGGCGGCCGCGACGGACTCGCGGAGCTCGCGGACGAATTTGCCGGCAGTGGCGGCGACCTCCGGCAGTTTTTCCGGTCCAAATACGATGAGCGCCAGAACGAGAACGACGATGAGCTCGAGTGGGTGGCCAAACATGGTGTGCCTATCTTTCGTGTAGTTGAACGTACGGTCGCCGCGGCACACCGACATATTCCGCACGCGGTCTGATCAGCCGGTTGTCGCGGTACTGCTCAAGGATATGCGCTATCCACCCGGAAACCCGAGCCATGGCAAATACCGGCGCGTAGAGATACGGGGGTATTCCTATATAGGCATACAGGGGAGCGGAATAGAAATCCATATTGGGCAAGAGCCCGGTTCGGGCGGTGACCTCGTGAGCCAGACGGCACGTCAGCTCATACAGGAGGGAATCCCCGGACTTCTCCGCAACGGATTGGAGAAGGCTCTGGAGTGTCCCGGCGCGTGGATCGCCGTTTTGGTAGACCGAATGACCGAAGCCGGGGATACGGTAACCGGATTGAAGCGCATTGTCGACGTAGGATTGGACGGCCGTGACATCTCCGATCCGGGTGAGGAGCTGCATCACTTCTTCGTCGGCGCCGCCGTGTAACGGACCGTTGAGCGCGCAGAGGGCGGCGATGACGGCGGAATGCAGGTCGGCCAGCGTGGAGGCAGTGACGCGAGCGGCAAAGGTGGAGGCATTGAGCTCGTGATCGGCGTGGACGATGAGGGCAACGTCGAGGGCGTGGGCGGCCTCCGGCGTCGGACGACGGCCGGTGAGCATCCAGAGGAAATTCTCGGCTTCACCAAGCCCGGGATCCGGGAGTACGAGCGGTTCGTTCTCCCGACAACGGTGGATGGCCGCGACCAAGACCGGCATCCGGGCGAGTAACCGCAGCGCTGTGGCCGGAACGGGGTCACCGGCAGTGGGAGCAGCTCCCGAAGCTTCTTCGGCGAGCAAGCAAAGCGCGCTTCTGAGGAGCGCCATCGGAGCCGTGTGAGGCGTGGTGGAGAGGTGGGCGAGCACATTTTCCGGCACGGCGCGTTGGGAATGCAGGTCGCCGACCGCGTGGTTCAGCGCGGATGGGTTGGGAAGATCTCCCCGCAGAAGCAGATAGGCGGTTTCCTCGAAGGAGGAGTACCGGGCGAGCTCCTCGATGGCTATGCCGCGGTAGGTGAGAGAATCACCCAGTATGGCGCTGATGGCGCTGGTGACGGCCACGACACCGCGAAGGCCATTCGATGAGGTCGGCATGCGGCGTACCGGTCCTTTATAGCGAAGCACGCCTCCGGCCGAGTGGGCCGGGGTCGGCGAGCCGAGTTCGGGGGGCAGGGAACGGCCGATGGACAGCAGCGCAGACCGATTGCCACCATGAGGTCGCCCGCACGCGCCCGGGACTGGACTAGAATTGAGCCGATGATACACGAACGCTCGCCGCAACCTCAAACGACGTCCTTGTCGCTCGCCACGATGCGGCACGACGTGCTGCTGACGGCACGACCCAAACAGTGGATCAAGAACGGGTTTGTCTTCGCTGCGCTGATCTTCGCGGGTAAAGTAGATCAACCGGTACTGGTGGCGAAGGCAGTGGCAGCGTTCATGCTGTTCAGTCTACTGTCGTCCACGGTGTACTTTCTCAATGATGCGGCGGACGCGGAGGCCGATCGTGGGCACCCGCTGAAGGCCATGCGGCCGGTCGCGGCGGGTCGCATCTCGGTACGAACGGCATTCGCGCTGGCCGGCGTGCTGGGAGTGGCCGGCCTGGCGCTGAGCGCATTGCTCGACTATCGATTCGGGCTGGTAGCGGTGGCGTTTATCGCTCTGAACGGCGCGTACACGTTTTCACTGAAACACGTGGTGCTGCTGGACGTGTTTGCGATAGCGGGAGGGTTCGTGCTGCGCGCAATGGCCGGTGCGGCGGTTATTCACGTCGCGATATCGCCGTGGCTGTACCTGTGCACCGCGCTGCTGTCGTTATTTCTGGGCTTCGGGAAACGCCGTCACGAGTTGCTCTTACTGGAAGGATCGGCGGGCGTGCACCGGCGCAATCTCGAGGAGTATACGGGACCACTGTTGGATGACCTGATCAACATCGTGGCGGGTGCGACCATTATCGCGTACTGCATGTATACCTTTTTTGCGACGGCGGTGCCGCAAAACCACGCGATGATGGTGACGATTCCATTTGTCCTATACGGTATTTTTCGGTATCTCCTCTTGATCCATCGCCTTGATTTTGGGGGCGCGCCGGAAGAGGCGGTCTGGAAGGACATGCCTCTGTTGATCGATCTCGTACTATGGGCCGCGACCTCAGCGGTGATTTTGCATTTGCACCTGACGGCCAGCGTGCTCAGGTGAGGACTTGATACTGCGCGTATGAAAATCGACCTACACACTCACACGTTGTGCTCGAAGGACAGTTGCAATCAGTACGACCGGATCATTCGGGCGGTGCAACACGCCGGGCTGGACGGTATAGCGGTAACCGATCACAACGAGTTCCGGGGAGCTCTAGAACTGCAGCGTCGCGCGCCGTTCACCGTGATCGCCGGTGAGGAGATCAAGACCTCACAGGGAGAGATTATCGGTCTCTTCCTTCAGGAGCGGATCGAACCGGGACTGGATCCGATCGAAACGGTCCGAGCCATTCACGCCCAGGGCGGTCTGGCCTACGTGCCTCACCCCTTCGACGAGGTGCGGGGCAGTCGATTGCAGCTCGACGCACTTGAAGCGGTGACGCCGCATATCGACTTGCTGGAGGTGTTCAATGCACGAAATGCACTGCCGCGGTACAACCAGCGAGCGCTGGAGTATGCCACACGACACGGTCTGTTGGCGGGGGCGGGAAGTGATTCGCACACCTACGGTGAGTATGGACACGGGTACGTCGACGTGCCGCCGTTTCGGACGGCGGAGGAGTTCCGAGCAGGTTTACGGGAAGGGTCCTGGCACGGGCGCTTGAGCAGTCCCCTGGTGCACGCGCGAACTCGCCTGGACCGGACACTGAAGGTGCTCGGCATCGCGGCCTGAGGCAGCGTGAGACGTGAATGCTGCCGCCGGGGCACTGACCTACCCGCGTCCGCACACCATCGAACGGTGCCTCGATCTGTTATTTCCTCCGACGTGTGTCGCCTGCCGGCGGCCTGGCCGCTGGATCTGCGAGCGGTGCTGGCCCATGCTGCCATGGGCATGGACGCGACGATGCGGGACGTGCGGTGAGTTTTCGGCCACCAATCCGTGTCTGAGGTGCGCACACAGCCAGTCGGCGGTGCGCACGGTGGTGGCGGTCGCGGACTTCGACGGCGCGGCCCGGGAGGCAGTGCACGCGCTCAAGTACGAGGGACGGCACGCAATCTCGTCGACGATGGGCCGGCTGATGGCGGCCGCTCTACAGGACGGTGTGCCGGATCTGGTGACTCCGGTGCCGCTCCACCGTGCTCGCCGGCGGGAACGGGGGTACGATCAGGCGGCGTTGCTGGCCCGAACGCTGGCGGCAGAGCTGGGAGTGCCGTGCGATGCGGGTGCCCTGGCGCGAACTCGCCGCACGCAGCAGCAGGTGACGCTTGGACCAGAACAGCGCCGCTCGAATGTAGCGGGTGCGTTTATCGCACAGCGCGTGCTGAACGGGCAGACCGTACTTCTGGTGGACGACGTGTTTACCACCGGCGCCACCATGCGGGCGGCGGCGCGGGCAGTACTGGATGCGGGCGGGGGCGAGGTGACCGGAATGGTGTTCGCGTACGCGACGGTAGGCCGGGATCGACGGTGATGGGAGGAGGCGGATGTGCCGCCTCGCTCGGACACGAGGTCTGCCGGCGGTTTTACAATGGCACGACAGGGTCAAACTACGTGTACTGGGGGATCGTCATGACTACACTAGAGAACCGTCCGAACACCGCACTCCTCGTGATCGACGTACAGAACGGTGTCGTCGGGAGCGCGCACGAGCGCGATACCGTCGTCGGGAATGTCGCAACTCTGGTCGAGAGGGCGCGGAGAGATCACGTTCCCGTGGTCTGGGTGCAACACTCCGACGAGGAACTGGCGAAGGGGAGCGATGAATGGCGGATCGTCCCCGAATTGAGTCCGGCTGAGAGTGAGCCGGTGATCGAGAAGCTTTACGGCGACTCGTTCGAGGACACGAATCTGGAGACCGTACTGTCGGACCTGGGAGTGGGGCGACTGGTCGTCACCGGCGCGCAGACCGACGCGTGCATTCGGTCGACGCTGCACGGCGCGTTCGCGAGGGGATATGACGCGACCCTGGTCAGCGACGCCCACACGACCGACGACCAATCGGACCGGGGCGCGCCGCCGCCGGACAAGGTGATCGCGCATACGAACCTGTACTGGACTTTCCAGAGTGCACCTGGTCGGACGGCCGGGACGATCAAGACCGAGGATGTTCAGTTCGCAGAGGGAAGGTGAGGGGTTGCCCCCTCCCCCGGCCCCTCCCCCTGCGGAGCAGGAGAGAGGTGACTGTGTGGGGGCGACGATGAAGGCATCAGACGTTCCACGTGCGGTGGCTGCGGGTATGGCCACGGGCGCAGCACTTGATCTGAGAGTCGATGACGCGGTTGTTCTTCAGGACTCGAATCGGCTCGCTGTGCGCCTGCTACCGTGTGACGTTCTTGCTCGGGTCGCGCATGTGGCGCATCACGCCGGCGCCGCGTTCGAGGTCGAGGTCGCACGAAGGCTCTCCGAAACCGATAGCCCGGTGGCCGAGCTCGAGCCTCGGGCGGAGCCGCGCGTCTACGTGCGTGACGGCTTCGCGGTCACGCTGTGGACCTACTACGAGTCTGTGCCACCCCGAGACATCGCGCCATCCGACTATGCCCGGGCGCTCGAGCGGCTGCATGCCGGCATGCGACAGATCGACGTGACCGCGCCGCACTTCACGGACCGAGTCCAGGAGGCGCAGTGGTTGGTTGACAACCGCGCTCACACGCCGGAGCTTGCTGATACGGACCGGGAGCTTCTCAGCGAGACGTTGCGGAGCCTGAGACGAGCGATCGTCGAGCGCGGCGCCGACGAGCAACTGCTGCACGGCGAGCCGCATCTGGGGAACCTGCTCAGGACGAAGAAGGGGCTGCTGTTTGTCGACCTCGAGACGTGTTGTCGCGGACCTGTCGAGTTCGACATCGCCCATGCGCCCGAAGACGTCAGCGTGCACTATCCGACGGTGAATCAAGACCTGCTTCGCGAGTGCCGGATCCTCATGCTTGCGATGATCGCAACGTGGCGCTGGGAGCGAGACGACCAGCTCCCGAACGGTCGCCAACTGGGCACAGAGTGGCTCAGCCAGATCCGAGAGCGCTCGATCCAGTGAGGAGTGGGAAGGGGTGGGGTATGGACACGGTACCCGCATCTTTCCAATTGATGCCGGCGATGGGAATCGACCTCGCGCTGCAATTCGGAGACGGCATCGCTGATAGACCACGGAAGCTACACCAGTGCCGCCCTCCAGCCGGCGGGGAAGAGGATCGGAGAGGGAGTGTGCCAACCCGGGAGCCACCCACACCGTATGGTGCCGGTGGCTCCCGTCGGCTCATCGTCCTAGGTGCTCGAGGCGCTGCCCAGGTTATTGAGGCAGGTGCCATTGTCATTGGGCTGGTGCTGTTGGTTCCATCCGGACAGGTGGTGTTGCTTCCATGTCACGCCACTCAGTGCCGCTGCGGTCAGTCCCGTCGCTCCCTGTAGATTCGCATTCGTCAGGTTCGCTCCGGTCAGTATCGCTCACGTCATGGTCGCTCCACTCAGGTTCACTCCTGTCAGGTTCCCGTTCTTGAGCGTGGTCCCGGTGAGATTCACCGTCGTCAGGATGGCATTGAGCAGCGTCACACCGGCCAGGTGGGCGTTACAGATGTTCGCTCCCGCCAGGTTCTCTCCCGCCAGGTAGGCACTCGTCAGGTTCGCACTGCAGAGGTTGTACACGCCACTTCTTTGGGATACCCGCTCAGATCGGTATCCACGTACTGGGTCAGTGCACTCGACGTGCTGGTTTTGTAGGCGCTATCGCCGCTGTACACCGCCTTGATGCTGTGGCTGCCTGTACGGTGTAGGTCACCACACAGGTCGCCGCTGCCGGAACTCGTGCTCACCGCCTGGCTGCTGCAGCCACTGATGCTCGTCCCACCATCGTTGAATGCCACCGTGCCGCCATTGGGAACGGGAGCGATGGTGGCGGTATAGGTTACCTGCTGGTTCACCACCGAGGGCTCAACCGAGGAGGACAGACTGGTGGTGGTTGCCGGTAGGCTGGTGACTACCTGGGTCAGTGGCGCAGCGGTGCTCCGGGCGAAATTGCTATCACCGCTGTAGAAGGCGGCGATGTGGTGTCCGCTGGAGACGCTCAGGGATGAGGTGGTACAGCTTGCTTGCTCAGTGGTCGTGTTCAGCACCTGGGCACTACAGCCACTGATATCCGTGCCATCCGATTTGAATTCCACCGTTCCGGTTGGTGAACCGGCACCAGGCGACCTGACCGCGATGGTGGCCGTAAAGGTGACCGATTGGCCGGATTGGGAGGGGTTGAGCGAGGAGGACAGGGTGGCGATCGAAACCGCCTGGTTGACCTTCTGGTTCAGGGGAGGCTCGACGTGCTGCCGGCATAGGCGCTATCGCCGCTATACGAGGCCGTGATGGCATGGCTCCCGGGACTGGTACTGGTATACGTCACCGGACAGGTCGCCGTGCCGGCCGTTGGCCCGGTGGTGCTCACCGCTCGGGAGGCACAGCTGCTGATGACGCTCGTGCCATCGGAGAAGGACACCGTGCCGCCGTCCGGAACGGGGGAAATCGGTCGCAGTGTACGTTACCTGCTGCCCCACCGCCGAGGGATTGGCCGAGGACCGCACGGAGGTTGTGGTACCGGTCTGCGCCTGGGTCACCGCCTGGTTAAGAGCGCTCGACGTGGACGTGAGGAAGTTGGTGTCGCCGGAGTAGATCGCCTGGATGCTATGCCCCGACGAGACGCTCAGGGATGAGGTGGTACAGCTTGCTTGCTCAGTGGATGTGCTCACCGACACGGCACTACAGCCACTGATATCCGTGCCATCCGATTGGAACTCCACCGTTCCACTCGGTGATCCGGCTCCCGGTGCGGTCACCGCGATGGTGGCCGTAAAGGTGACTGACTGCCCCGACTGCGAGGGGTTGAGTGAGGAGCTCAGGGTGGTACCGGTCGCCGCCTGGTTCACCACCTGGTTCAGAGCGGAGGCCGTCGCGCTGCCGGCATAGGCGCTATCGCCGCTATACGAGGCCGTGATGGCATGGCTCCCAGGACTGGTATACGTCACCGTGCAGGTCGCCGTGCCGGCCTCGATCCGGTGGTGCTCACCGGTTGGCAACCGCAGGTGCTGATTACACTTCCGCCATCCGAGAAGGACACCGTGCCACCGTCTGGAATGGAGAGACGGATGCCGTGTAGGTCACCGATTGGCCGGTCACCGAGGGGTTGGCTGATGATCCAAGCAGCACGCCCGTACTCACCTGACTCACCACCTGATTCAGCACGCTCGACGTGGACGTGAGGAAGTTGGTGTCACCGGAGTAGATCGCCTGGATGCTATGCCCCGACGAGACGCTCAGGGATGAGGTGGTACAGCTTGCTTGCTCAGTGGATGTGCTCACCGACACGGCACTACAGCCACTGATATCCGAGCCATCCGACTGGAACTCCACCGTTCCACTCGGTGATCCGGCTCCCGGTGCGGTCACCGCGATGGTGGCCGTAAAGGTGACTGACTGCCCCGACTGCGAGGGGTTGAGTGAGGAGCTCAGGGTGGTACCGGTCGCCGCCTGGTTCACCATCTGGTTCAGGGGAGAGCTGGTCGTGCTGACCGAATAGTCCACGTCGCCACTGTACGATGCCGTGATGGAGTGATTTCCGGAACTGGCAGGCGCGACGGTACAGGTCGCCGTGCCGTCCGTTGTGCTCACCGCTCGAGAGGCACAGGTACTGATGACGCTATTGCCATCGGAGAAGGACACCGTGCCACCATCCGGAACGGGGCTGACCGTGACCGTGTAGGTTACCTGCTGCCCTACCACCGAGGGATTGACCGTGCTCGACAGCGCGACAGCGGTACCGACCGGGACGTTGATCGCCAGACTGTGGTAACCACCCCCAGCGATGGCTGTGACCCCGCTGAGCCCGCTCACCTGCACCGCTGTCTCGGAATCGGTCGTGGTGCCGTTGCCCAACTGGCCATTGCTGTTGTTGCCCCAGGCCCACACGGTGCCACCCGACTTTAGCGCCAGACTGTGCTCATATCCACCAGCGATGGCTGTGACCCCGGTGAGCCCGCTGACCTGCACCGGTGTGTCGGAATCGGTCGTGTTGCCGTTGCCCAACTGGCCATTGCTGTTGGAGCCCCAGGCCCACACGGTGCCGTCCGACTTCAGCGCCAGACCGTGGAAGTCACCGGCAGCGATGGCTGTGACCCCGCTAAGTCCGCTGACCTGCACCGGTGTGTCGGAATCGGTCGTGTTCCCGTTGCCCAACTGGCCATTGCTGTTGGAGCCCCAGGCCCACACCGTGCTGTCCGACTTTAGCGCCAGACTGTGGTTATATCCACCAGCGATGGCTGTGACCCCGCTCAGCCCGCTCACCTGCACCGGTGTGTCGGAATTGGTCGTGTTCCCGTTGCCCAACTGGCCATAGGAGTTGTAGCCCCAGGCCCACACGGTGCCGTCCGACTTCAGCGCCAGACTGTGGTTATATCCACCAGCGATGGCTGTGACCCCGCTCAGCCCGCTCACCTGCACCGGTGTGGCGGAATCGGTCGTGGTACCGTTGCCCAACTGGCCGGCGTAATTGTCGCCCCAGGCCCACACGCTGCCATCCGACTTTAGCGCCAGACTGTGGTACGCACCGCCAGCGATGGCTGTGACCCCGGTGAGGCCGCTCACCTGCACCGGTGTATCGGAATTGGTCGTGGTGCCGTTGCCCAACTGGCCATTGCTGTTGTTGCCCCAGGCCCACACGCTGCCATCCGAGGTGAGCGCCAGACTGTGCTCATACCCGCCAGCGATGGCTGTGACCCTGTTGAGCCCGCTCACCTGCACCGGTGTGTCGGAATTGGTCGAGTTCCCGTTGCCCAACTGGCCATAGGAGTTGTAGCCCCAGGCGGCAGCGGTGGTACGGGTCGACGCCTGGTTCACCACCTGGTTTAGGGCAGTGCTCGACGTACTGCCCGCATAGGCGCTATCGCCGCTATACGATGCCGTGATGGCATGGCTCCCGGGACTGGTATACGTCACCGTGCAGGTCGCCGTGCCGGAGCTCACCGCTTGGGAGGCACAGGTGCTGATGACGCTATTGCCATCGGAGAAGGACACCGTGCCGCCATCCGGAACGGGGCTGATCGTGGCCGTGTAGGTTACCTGCTGCCCTACCACCGAAGGATTGGCCGTGCTCGACAGCGCGACAGCGGTACTGACCGGGACGACGATCGCCAGACTGTGATATGCACCCCCAGCGATGGCTGTGACCCCGCTGAGCCCGCTGACCTGCACCGGTGTGTCGGAATTGGCCGTACTGTTGTTGCCCAACTGGCCATGGTCATTGGAGCCCCAGGCCCACACGGTGCCGTCCGACTTTAGCGCCAGACTGTGAGATTCACCCCCAGCGATGGTTGTGACCCCGCTGAGCCCGCTGACCTGCACCGGTGTGTCGGAACTGATCGTACTGTTGTTGCCCAACTGGCCATAGGAGTTGTAGCCCCAGGCCCACACGGTGCTATCCGACTTGAGCGCCAGACTGTGAGATCCACCCCCAGCTATGGCTGTGACCCCGGTGAGCCCGCTGACCTGCACCGGTGTGTCGGAATCGGTCGTAGTACCGTTGCCCAACTGGCCGTAGTTATTGTAGCCCCAGGCCCACACGCTGCCATCCAAGGTCAGCGCCAGACTGTGCTCATCTCCCCCAGCAATGGCTGTGACCCCGCTGAGCCCGCTCACCTGCACCGGTGTGGCGGAATCGGTCGTACTGTCGTTGCCCAACTGGCCGAAGGCATTGTAGCCCCAGGCCCACACGGTGCCATCCGACTTTAGCGCCAGACCGTGGTAACCACCCCCAGCGATGGCTGTGACCCCGGTGAGCCCGCTCACCTGCACCGGTGTGGCGGAATCGGTCGTGGTGCCGTTGCCCAACTGGTCTAAGTTATTCCGGCCCCAGGCCCACACGGTGCCATCCGACTTTAGCGCCAGACTGTGAACGTCACCCCCAGCGATGGCTGTGATCCCACTGAGCCCGCTCACCTGCACCGGTGTGTCGGAATTGGTCGTGGTGCCGTTGCCCAACTGGCCGTAGCCATTGAAGCCCCAAGCCCACACGGTGCCATCCGATTTGAGCGCGAGGCTGTGGAATACACCCGCAGCGATGGCTGTGCCCCCGGTGAGGTCACTCACCTGCACCGGCAGGTCGGAATTGGTCGTACTGTTGTTGCCCAACTGGCCGTAGTAATTGTAGCCCCAGGCGGCAGCGGTGGTACCGACCGGGCCGACGATCGCCAGACTGTGCGATCCACCTCCAGCGATGGCTCTGACCCCGCTGAGCCCGCTGGCCTGCACCGGTGTGGCGGAATTGGTCGTGGTGCCGTTGCCCAACTGACCTTCGCCATTCTGGCCCCAAGCCCACACGGTGCCATCCGACTTTAGTGCCAAACTGTGGTAATCACCCCCAGCGATGGCTGTGACCCCACTGAGCCCGCTCACCTGCACCGGTGTGGCGGAATTGGTCGTGGTGCCGTTTCCCAACTGGCCGCCGTTATTCCTGCCCCAGGCCCACACGGTGCCGTCCAACTTTAGCGCCAGACTGTGGAATAAACCCCCAGCGAGGGCTGTGACCCCGGTGAGCCCGCTCACCTGCACCGGTGTGTCGGAATCGGTCGTTGTACCGTTGCCCAATTGCCCAAAGACATTGGAGCCCCATGCCCACACCGTGCCATGCGAGACCAGCGCCAGACTGAAGTAACCACCCCCAGCGATGGCTGTGACCCCGGTGAGCCCGCTCACTTGCACCGGAGTGGTGGAATCGGTCGTTGTACCGTTGCCCAACTGGCCTTCGTGATTGTAGCCCCAGGCCCACAGGGTGCCGTCCGACTTTAGCGCCAGACCGTGATATTCACCCCCAGCGATGGCTGTGACCCCGCTGAGCCCGCTCACCTGCGCCGGTGTGGTGGACTGGGTCGTGGTGCCGTTGCCCAACTGGCCGTAGTCATTTAAGCCCCAGGCCCACACGGTGCCGTCCGACTTTAGCGCCAGGCTGTGGTTAAGACCGCCAGCGATGGCTGTGACCCCGCTGAGCCCGCTGACCTGCACCGGAGTGGCGGAATTGGTCGTGGTGCCGTTGCCCAACTGGCCGTAGCCATTGTAGCCCCAGGCCCACACCGTGCCACCCGAGGTGAGCGCCAGACTGTGAGATTCACCCCCAGCGATGGCTGTGACCCCGCTGAGCCCGCTCACGTACACCGGTGTGGTGGAATTGGTCGTTGTACCGTTGCCCAGCTGGCCGTCGTCATTGTAGCCCCAGGCGGCAGCGTTCGAAGTCGTTGCCGCCAGTGCCACCGGCGTCTGGGTCAGGGCAGCCGGCAACCATACCAGCGCCAGTACCGCCATCACGATCACCGTAAGGATCCGTCTCCCGGGACGCGCCTGTCGTGCTTTCATCTGCTTCGCTCCTGTTTGTACTCTGCCGGTCTGTATGCGGTCACGGCCGCTACTGTTCGTGGGCGCTCGGTACACTCCTGACACCGCCTCGCGGCGCTTCCATATCGATTCCTCCCGGGTAGACCGGTAGAGCGCCCGCACCATGCCGAAGCGGCATTCGCAGACGGCGCACTACGCACCTGTCGTGGCCCTGCGGCGATCCGCCGCCAGGCGCGTACGCCTACCAGGGGCTGCCAGCGGCTGCTAGCCACGTCCTCCCGCTGCCGGCAACGACGTACCGTTGACGGCCATGATGGTACTCGACGATTCAACCCGTGTCATCGGTCGCTCCCTCTTGCTTCAATGCAGTGCATGAACGGGAGACGGACCGGGTATGCTGATCACTGAATGCAGCGCACACTGACCGGGTAGGGGTCGCGTACCAAATACCTTCCGCCACCAGTACTCTACTAGAGCGGGGTGCAATTGTCAAGGTATTTCTGTGGTGCAACAGGGATCGCGAATCTCCAGCAACGTAGCCCTGTCCTCTTTGACGGAGCTTCTTCGGCGACCGATAAGGATCATCGCGAGGGAAGGTCCAGGGCAGGCCGCCACACCGGGCGGCCTCTACGGCGCCCTTCGATATGGCACGGGCGCTGTGTGCTGCGAAATCGGACGCACACTGTTGCGGGCAAAGGGCGCACATGCCTGGGATTCCTTTAAGGACGAGCTCAGCCGCACCATTTTTTCGGGGCGTCTTCAAGGAATTGGCTCCGGTCCGCACTGCTCGGCAGGTGGTCGGTGCCTCGGGTGCAGGACGCCGGGCCTGGAGCCAGCGGGCGGAAAGAGGCACGAGGAGCGCGACTACCGGGCCAGCATACCGACTCCGGGATTGCGGCGCTTCTTTCGCAGATCATGCATCACCGGGTCATGCGGTCGATGCAACCTCGCTCCACTCACCGAGGAGGACGTCCAAAGACTCGCGCGCGAACTCGTAGTCCCTACTGAGACCGTCGAGGGCGGCGAGGTTGCCGGCTTCCGCTCCGGCGTGGAGAAGCCTGGCACGCTCGTCGACGGCTGCCTCGGCCTCGGCGATACGGGTCTCCAGCAAGGCCATGCGGCGTTCCTGGCGGCGGGCTTGTTTTTCGTTGGACGGGTTGGTCGCCCTGGGCTGGGGAGACGGGGACGGATCGGGGGATTCGCGGTCCACGTTGGCCGGCGGATTCTCGTGGGACGCGACGAGCTCGGAATAGGTTCCCTTGAAGAGGTGAAGACGGTCCTCCCGAATCTCCCAGATCTGGGTGGCGAGACGATCGACCAGATAGCGGTCGTGCGACACCAGAATTACGGTACCATCGAAGGTTTCGAGCGCTTCCTGGAGAACTTCCTGAGCGGGGATATCGAGATGGTTGGTGGGCTCGTCGAGGAGGAGAAGATTCACTCCCTCGAGGGCGAGGATGGCCAGCGCGAGCCGGCTTCGCTCCCCGCCACTGAGGGCGCGGACCGGCTTCCAGACGTCGTCGCCGCGGAATAAATAGGGAGCAAGATGAGCGCGGGCGGCGGACTCGACCATGCTGCTGCGATGGGCGCGGAGCTCGTCGACCACGGTGCGGTCGGGATCCATGGCGTCATGCGCCTGGGCGAAGTAGCCGGGCTTGAGACTTACCCCAAATTCCACGGTTCCGGAAACCGGAGGCACCTGTCCAACAATCGTGCGGAGGAAGGTAGTTTTGCCGGCTCCGTTGGGACCGATCAGGGCGGCACGCTCCGACCGTTCGAGCACGATGTCGTCCGAAGCAAAGAGCGCCTTGCCTTCATGACCTACTTCAAGATCGCGTGTTTTGAGTACCATCTGGCCGCTGCGCTCGCTGTGCGGTATGCGCACGTGGACGGCCGGCGGCCGGGTAGAAATGGGTCGGATGGCCTTGATCCGGCTGTTCGCTTCCTCGCGCGTCATCATGGCGTGGGAGCTGCGAATGCCAACCTCACCCCAGTCCATCGACTCGGCGGCGAGGATACCGTATTGCTCGATGGCGACCAGCTCGCGTCCCAGGCGCTTGAGCCGGCCGTTGGCTTCATCGAACTTGCGCCAGGCATGGTAGCGGCGAATCACCTCAATGTCCTTCTGGAGGCGTTCGATGGTCCGCTCGTAGATGACTTCGTTCCGCTCCCAGCGTTCCTCGCGCTGGCGGACGTAGGCGGTGTAGTTGCCGCGATAGACCTCGAGGTGGCTTGGAGACATCTCCCAGATGCGGTCGACGACGGTATCGAGAAAATAGCGGTCGTGGCTGGCGATCAGCAGGGCGCCATCCCAGGAATGAAGCGCATGCTCCAGCCATTCCACTGCTTCGACGTCGAGGTGGTTGGTCGGCTCGTCGAGGATCAGCAAGGTGGGCCGCTCCAGGATGAGGCGAGCCAGTAGCGCTCGGGTTTTCTGGCCGCCGCTCAAGTGTCCGACCGACGTGTGCCAGCGGCTGCGCGGGAACCCGAGACCGTCGAGAACTGACTGGATGCGTACTTCAAAGTCATATCCCCCGGCCTGCTCGAAGGTTTCCTGGACGGCTCCGTAGCGTTGCAGCATGTCATCATCTGTCCGACCATCCGACATCGCGGATTCGAGCGTCCGCAGCTCGTCCTCGGCATCCCGAAGGTAGTCGAAGGCGGTGAGCATTTCGTCGTAGACGGTGTGATCCCGCCCCTTGAACGCTTCGACCGCTTCCTGCCGCAGGTAGCCGATGCGCGTGTCCCGGGCGACGTGTATCGATCCAGAGGTGGGCCGGCTGAGGCCGGAGATCATGCGGAGGAGAGAGGTCTTCCCAACGCCGTTCGCGCCGATCAGGCCCACCTTGCCGTCGTTCGGCAGATTGGCCGATATGCCGCTGAAGATGTCGTTCGCGCCGACGGTGAAGGCTACGTTTTCGATGGATATGATTGACATTGTGCTTTATACGTGTTCGTGAGTAATCAGGTCGCGCGGAAGACTGCAGCTGATGTTCGGCGCTGTTCCCTTGTCCGCAGCCGGACCGGGGCTACGTGCACCAACCGGTTGCCCGGTTGGTCGTTACCGGCCCGGGTGCTTCCTTCCCGGATCGGCGACGATGCTTTTACCCGCAGTCCTATTGTAGGACGTTCCGCGGTGACCTCGCAGACCGAGAGGGGATTGTGGGGGGTCGAGGATGTGGCGATGCCTCTTTGGCGAGGGGCGGCCGGACGTTGTGGGAAGGGCCGGCGAAGGATTGTTGTGGGGAGGGGCCGGGGCGGGCCGCCACACCGGGCGGCCCCTACGGATGCGCTTGATAGAGTAGGGGCCTTGCGTGGGGGTGTTAGCAGGCGCCTTTACGGGTACCACTGCAGTTTTGTGGAGCCGGCGAGGTTTCCCGCGTCAGGACGGGATGAGTCGCCGCAGCGCGCTGAGGCCTAGCACCGCGACCTGTACTCCGGCTTGCTGGTAGGCCGCCAGGCGGGTGCGGACTTCGCGCTCGCCGCCGATCAGGGTGAGCCGCTCGGCGACCTCGTCCGGAACGAGTCGGGCAGCGGCGGCTCGATCGCCGGCATGCGGATAAGCCCGGACATGTTCGCGGATCCCGGGCAGGATCGAGGCATCGAGGCCGGTGTGCTGCAAGAGAAGCTCGCCCTGGCGGGGTACGGCTAGCATGGTGGCCAGCCACGCGCGCGCTTTTGCCAGGCCGTCCGCCCGGTCCTCGGTGAGATAGACGGTGAGCCAGGCGTAGATCGTTATGTCGCGCAGGTCGCGGTTGGTCAGTGCGGCGCCTTGATGTATCTGCTCCACCGCCCAGCGGACGTACTCGACCGACGCACCCACGTTAAGGAGCACGCCATCGGCAATAGAGCCGGCGAGGCGGAGCGTTTGCGGTCCCATGGCGGCGAAGACGATCGGAACCCGGGGTTGGAGGGGACGCACTTCGAGCTCGGCTTCGCGGTAGGTGAACTGCTTGCCGGCAAACGTGAGGGTCTCGCCCGCCAGCAGTGCCCGGATGATGTGGGTGGCCTCGCGCATCACGATATACGGCTTGCCAACCGGCAGACCCATCTGGTCTTCGATCAACGAGGCCGAGCTGGTGCCCAGGCCGAGCTGGGCCCTCCCGCCACTGACCTCGTCGAGCGTGGCGAGCGCCATGGCGATTGACGTGGGATTGCGGGTGTAGGGGTTCACGACGCCGGTAGACAGCCGAATGTGGGAGGTACGGCCGGCGGCGAGCGCGGCGAGCTGAAAGGCATCGCGAGAGTTGACGTCCTCGGAGATAAAGGCGACCTCCGCTCCCAGCTGCTCGGCCTCGGCAACGCCGGCGACCACATCGGCAACCGCCCGGCGGTTGCTTATACCGAGGGCGAAGCGCACCGGGTCTGTCATCGGCTCACTCTCCTCCCGACAGGCGGCGCAGTGTCTGGTGATGTTCCTTATACCGACGCTGGAGCACGTCGTACATGGTCGATACGAAGACGGAGAGGTCGAAGGTCGAGGCGTGCTGCCTCAGGACGGCAGGATCGAAGCCGTCCGTAAAGGTTTCGAGTGCCTCGCAGAGTGATTCAACCGTAGGCTCTTTGAAGAACACTCCGGTTACTCCCGGCCGGATGGTTTCAAGCGCGCCGCCTGCCCCGTAGGCGATGACGGGCCGCCCGGATGCCTGGGCTTCGAGTGGAGCGAGGCCAAAGTCTTCCTCTCCGGGCCAGAGGAGCGCTTTGCACCCGGCGAGCTGCGACTTGACCTCGG
This sequence comes from uncultured Chloroflexia bacterium, assembly GCA_963737125.1. Taxonomy (GTDB): domain Bacteria; phylum Chloroflexota; class UBA5177; order UBA5177; family UBA5177; genus JANWJD01. The sequence goes on from CAVTRL010000001.1 coordinate 2,306,554, forward strand.
CGTCGCCGAGCCGGCCATGAAATGAGACCGTCGGACCGGCCATGCGTTCGAGGCGGGCGCGGTCCGCACCGTCGCCGATCACGCGCAGCGGCAGGCCGAGCCGGGAACAGGCCCGCACTGCCAGATCGATGTTCTTGTACGGCTTGAGCCGGGCAAGGACCAGGAAGTAGTCGCCGTGGGTGGGCTGGACGGTAAATGTCGAGACGTCGATCGGCGGCTGGACCACATCGCTCTCGCGGCGGTAATACTTCCAGATACGGCGGGCGGCATTGTGCGAGCCGGCTACAAAGGAATCAACACGCTGCGCGGCGGCGAAGTCCCAGACGCGCAAGGGGGTGGTGAGCCAGGGAAGCAGGGTGCGAGTACCGAGCGGAAGCCGCTCGTAGCGCACATAGTTGTGGTACATCCACAGGAAGCGCGTGGTGTTGTTGCAATAACAGACGTGGCAGGTTTGCGGTGGGGTAATCACGCCCTTGGCAAACGTCGTGGTGCTGCTCAGCACGAGGTCGTAGCCGGACAAATCGAACGACTCGAAGGCGGCGGGGTAGAACGGGGTGAGCGCCGTGACCATCCGCACGCTGGACGACACACGCTGCAGGGGGCTGGTCCGCACATCCACGGTGCGCCAGTAGCCCGGCATGCTATCCGCGTCATAGGTCGACGTATACAGTGGCGCGCCGGGAAACATGCGGGTAAACACTTCGACGACCTTTTCGGCGCCGCCCGGTTGGTTCAGATAATCGTGAACCAGGGCGACGCGGAGGGATCGCAGAGACTCAGGTAGCTCCACAGCGCCTCAAAAAGCAATCGCCCTCTCCCGTGGAGGAAGAGGGCGATTTGTCATGCCGATGAAATTAGGCGGCGCGAACCGACGTATCGCCACCGCGGTGGAAGAAGCGACGGAGCTCGTGGTTGTGCCACACGACCAGGATCTGGCTGGCATTGAAGATCGAGCTGTACGTGCCGCTGATGATGCCGATGAGCATCGCGAGCACGAAGAAACGGATCGCTTCGCCCGTGAAGAGAAACACCGCCAGCAGGGTGAGGACGACGGTGAAGGAGGTATTGATCGATCGCACGAACGACTGCAGAATGCTGTGATTCACGACGTTCTCGAAGGGCTCGCCAGTGCGGCGGCCGAGGTTTTCACGAATCCGGTCGAAAATGACGATCGTATCGTGCACCGAGAAACCGATGATGGTGAGCATGGCCGTGACAAACGGCGCATCGACCTCAACGTTCAGAAGCTTGCCGAGGATGGAGAAGATACCGAGCACCACAAGCACATCGTGCAGCATGGCGATAACGGCGGCAGCTCCAAACCGGAACGGGTTCGGCGCGTTACGGAAGGCGAAGCTGATGTAGAGCAGGATGGCCACGGCGGCCGCGGCAACAGCGATGATGGCCTGCTGGGTCAGCTGCGAGGCGATGGTGCCGCTGACGCTCGACACTTCCACGACGCCCTGCGAGCCGGGATAGGCCTTTTTGATGTCCGCTCGGATGGCCAGGTCGTTCGGCCGGCTCAGCTCTTTGGTGCGGGCCAGGTACTGGCAGCACTTACCCGATATGACCGGCTGGACGAAATTGAGGTTCCCGGTGCGGTTCTTGATGATGTTGCCGATCTGCGTCGCCTGCCCTGACTTTGGGACCTGAATGGTCATCTCGGTGCCGCCGGTAAAATCGGTGCCGAGCCGCAGTCCGAAGACGAGCAGGGAGAGCGTACCGGGAATGATGATGATCAGCGAAGCGAGGAAGTACCAGTAGCGCTTCCCGACGATATTAAGCAACTCGACCTCCCGTAAGATTCTCTACCCCGAAGAGAGTGGGGTTTCTGGCGTATCCTGACCGCACGAGAAGCTGCAGGAGCGTCTGCGACACGAACACCGCGGTAAGGAAACTGATGATGACGCCGAGGAACAGGGTCGTGGCGAAACCGGTGATGACGGTCGCCGCGAAATTGTGGCCGAACCAGAACAGGATGATCGTGGTGATGATCGTGGAGGCGTTCGAGTCACGGATGGACGGCAAGGCACGCCGGAACCCGGCATCCACGGACGCGCCGAGCGTCTTGCCGGAGCGCAATTCCTCGCTCATGCGTTCAAAGATGAGCACGTTGGCGTCCACCGCCATGCCGATGGAAAGGACGAAGCCGGCGATACCCGCCAGGGTCAAGGTCACGCCGAACAGCTTGAACGACGCGAAGACTACGGCGGCGTACATGATGAGTGCGATGTCGGCCAGGAGCCCGGGCAGTCGATAGTAGAGAAGCATGAAGATGGCGACGATGATCAGTCCGATGATCGCGGCCTTCGTGGCGGCAGACACGTACTGGGGGCCGAGGCTGGCGGCCACCTGCTCGGACGAGTCGATATGCAGGGCTACCGGCAACGCGCCGTAGTTGAGATAGGTGGCGATTGATTGCGCTTCGGTCGTGCTGCCGATACCGGTGATCTGTGTCTGACCGCCGCAAATGGCGCTCTGAATGGTAGGATCGCTGACGACTTTGCCGTCCAGGACGATGGCGGAATAGCGGCCGACGTTATTGGTGGTGTAGGTACACCAGGCATCGTTTCCGGCGCCCTGCAGGGTATAGGTAACATCCGGTTGGTTGCTGGAATCGAAACCCACCTGAGCACTGCCGGATTGCACGTACTTACCGGGGGTAATGATCTGCAGCCGAGGCGGATTGGCGGTGGCGTTGGTGACTCCCACGGCGGTATGGGGTGCGCAACCGGCGGTCTTGCACACCAGCGTGACCTTCGTGCCGGCTCCCAGGTTGGTGGAACCGCTATCGGTCAAGGCGAGAAAACCGGTCTTGCCGATCTGCTGAATGATCTGGCTCTGGTTCTTGAGGCCGGGCATTTCGACGCTGATGCAGTTGCCGCCGACACGCGTCACCTGCGGTTCGGTGACGCCTATTCCGCCGGCCGCGCGCGCCTCGATGACGTTGCGAGCCACGTCCATGTTGCTGCTGGTGACGTCCTGTCCCTTGTCGGCGCACAACAGCAAACGGGCGCCGCCCGCCAGGTCGATCCCCTTGTTCACCGCAACGGTTCTGCCAAAGAATGAGTGAGTGTTGGGCAAGTCGATGTAGACCGCAGCCAGGAGCACGACTACGATCGCGGTTACGGTCCATGTCAGATTACGCATTGACAGTCCTTACGGCACGATGAATGAAGCGCCCCGCTCGGGGCGCTAATTTGCGCTCAAGTATAGGACGCGTTCTCCAGATCAGTCAACGCGTTAAACGAACGAGGGTGACCTCCGGACGAGCTCGGAAGCGAACGGGATATCCCGTAAAGCCCAATCCACGATTCACGTATACGGGCATGTCGTTGATCGTGTAGAGCCCTTCCAGGTAGTTGCTGCCGCTGCCGCGCCGTACGATGGCGCGCTCGAGGAACGGCACGGCGATCTGACCGCCATGGGTGTGACCGCTCAGAACGAGATCGGCCAGGCCGGACGGGATTTCCTCGACAAGATCCGGCATGTGAACCAACGCGATGCGCGGGTGTGGCGCCTGTCTCAATATTTCTATGCCCCGCTCCATCTGGTCGTCCCAGTCCGTGATGCCAACGAACGAGATAGTGCTGCCGCCATGCTCCAGCTTTAGAAGCTCGTTGGTGAGAACGGTGATGCCGGCCTCCACGAGCTTGCGGTGCAGGACCAACCGGCTCGATTCGGGTACGTAATAATCGTGGTTTCCCAGAATCGCGATACTCGGGATCTGCCCGTCGCCGCCGGCTCTGGACACCACGAACTGCGCGGCTACCGGGACGGTTTTATCGGCCGGAGGGTAACCCCAGACGAAATCCCCGGTGTTCACGACGACATCGGGGGCAGCCTCGCGGATCGCCTCGGCGGCCTCCGGAGACCACTTCGGCACCCAGTACCTGGCTTCGCCGACATGGAGATCCGATACCTGGGCAATGGTGTACCCGTCCAGTTCGGGGGGAAGGTCTTTGATGGGAATTGAGATGGAGGTTATGTCGAGGGTCGACATCAAGATGCCACGAGGAACCATGAGGTTAGCCAGCACGCCTCTGAAGCGACGGGAGAGACTACGGTCGACAACCGGCTCGACGGGAGTTTTACGTCCCGTGCGTACGTTGCGGTGCTTCGCTTCCGGATGTTCCATCGTGCTCCCATCGGGACAAGACCGTTTCGATATAACGCCAATTCGTGGTATTTGCCTCGGCCGCAGCCAGGATAGCGTCTTCCACCCAGGCGCGAGGATACGACCGCTCGGCATCGCGGAGCTGCTCGGCTATAAGCGGCGTGAGCGCTCCGAGATGGTGTTCGTAAAAGGCAAACACATTGGGACGATAGACGGCAACGGGCTCATCACCGTCGAGCTGGAGCTCGCTCGCCGCGGTGCCGTCATCGCGGCGCAGCGCGTCGACCAGCTCGACGCCGCGGCGGGTGGGCAATACGTATTTGTGTCGTGGGGTCTCTCCGCCGGACACGGTAACGCGCAGCAGTGAGCCGTTGACGACGGCTCGACTCAGGGCTCGGGCCACCCGGACGTCTCCGGACTCAGGAGTGTTAGGACCGGCCACGGCCCGTACCAACTCCGGAGTATGGAGCTCGTCACCGGCGACGGCCCGCGTGCCCCCGTGGGAAAGGTGGGCGACGGCGAGCAGAACTTTGAGCTCGGAAAGATCGCGCGTAGCGAGTAAGGAAGGGACGATCTCGCCGGGCACATGGAGCGGGGCAGGGGAGCGAGACTCAGGCATCGTCTCGCACGCTGAGATCGAGAAACCTCATCAGGGCGTCCTGATAGAACAGGTGCACCGTGCCGGTAGGGCCGTTACGATGCTTGGCCAGAATCACGTCGGCGACGTGCGGTCGCTCGGTCTCCGGGTTGTATTTGAAATCGCGATAGATGAACATTACGATGTCGGCATCCTGCTCGATCGAGCCGCTTTCGCGCAGATCGGAGAGCATGGGCTCGTGATTGGGTCGCTGATCCGGGGCGCGAGAAAGCTGCGAAAGGGCGAGGATGGGCACATCCAGCTCGCGCGCCAGCGCTTTCAGGCCGCGGGTGATGGCGGAGATTTCCTGCACTCGATTCTCGGTCGAAGACGCTCCCTGCATCAGTTGCAAATAGTCCACGATGATGAGGCCGAGTCCCTGCTCGCTATGGAGGCGGCGCGACTTGGTACGCATTTCGAGAGTCGACAATCCGGGGGTGTCATCCACGAAAATAGGCGCCTCCGAGAGCACGCCGACGGCGTTGACGAGCCGGTCCCAATCCGTCTCGGACATGCGTCCATTACGCAGCCGCTGCGACTCGACCTGCGCCTGAATTGATATGAGGCGCTGGGCCAACTGCTCGCCGGACATTTCGATGGTAAAGATGCCGACCGGTAGGTGAGCTTTGACGGCAACGGCATGGGCGATATTCAAGGCAAGCGCCGTTTTACCCATACTGGGGCGACCGGCGAGAATCAGCAGGTCGGAGCGCTGCATGCCGCTGGTGAGCCGATCCAGGTCGACATATCCGGTGGTGACCCCGGTGATTTCGCTATCGTGCGAATGGATATGGTCGAGCTTCTCGTACACCTCCGAAAGGATGGTCGAGAGGGGCACAAAATCACGCGTCAAGCGGGCGTGAGAGATGTTGAAGAGAACCTTTTCGGCCTCTTCCAGGGCCTGGTCCGCTTCCAGCCGTTCATCGTAGCCAATGGATGTGATGCGGGAGCCGGCGTCGATGAGGCGACGAAGCACACCCAGCCGTTCGACGATGCGCGCGTAATACTCCACGTTGATGGAGGTAGGCACGATGGTGGCAAGCGACGCGAGGTAGGCCGCGCCGCCGGTGTCGTCCAGACGACTCTGACCCTGCAGGTAGTCGGACATCGTTATGATGTCGGTTGGCCGGTCGAGCTCGAAGAGACGCAGCATGGCGCGGTAAATCTCGGCGTTGACCGGCAGGAAGAAATCTTCCGGCTTGAGGAACGACGCAACGCGCTCGATCGCGCGCGTGTCGATCAGCATGCTACCAAGCACCGATTGCTCGGCTTCGATATTTTGCGGTAGCGCCCCGTCGATCGAGCGGAAGACGGGTTGGTTGGCCATTGAGTTACTCCCCCTGGAGGTGGGGGGTGAACACTATCTTATTCGGCTTGGTCGTCGGGTACAAGCTCGACTGAAACGTGCGCCTCGATGCTGTGCTCAAGCTTGATAGAAACGGAGTGCACGCCGATCGACTTCAGTGGGTCTCGCAACTCGATTCGATGGCGGTCGATTTCGACGTTTGCCTGGCTCTTGAGCGCTTCGGCGAGATCACGATTGGTGACGGAGCCGTAAATGCGGCCCTGCTCGCCGACTTTTACAGGAATGCGGAGCGTGACGCCCTGAAGCTGTTCGGCCACGCCACTGGTGCGCTGGCGCGCCTTGGCAAGCTGACCCTCACGGGCCGACGATGTTGCATTCAATGCCGACATCTGCGCTCTGTTTGCTTCGACCGCCATGCCACGCGGCTGCAGGAAGTTTCTAAAGTATCCCGGAGCTACTTCCTTGACATCTCCGGGTTCGCCGAGATTCGGCACACTCTGGCGAAGTATTACCTTGACTGACATAATGCTCCCTTGAGTTGGACAATGTACTGTACCCGAGAGACGAGCGTGCGTGTGTCGCCGGCCGGGGGTAAAGTGGGCGCCGCACCATGGTAGCGCGTTCCACCGGGCTGCGCTGAAAATGCCGGCACTCGAGTGAGTCAGTCGGGCACGTATGCGGACCCGATGGGCTGCCCTCTCTTCAGGCGCAAATTATGATGGGTCTCGAACTGTCTCATGGTACCGGAACGCGCACGCATCATGATGCTTGACGTTTCGGCATGGTCGCCGCGATACCGGACACCCCTGAGAAATTCGCCGTCGGTAATGCCGCTGGCGGCGAAGAATACGTCGTCGCTGTTGACCATGTCATTCATACCCAGGACGCGGTCGAGGTCCCGGCTACCGGCAGCGATGGCTTGTTCGCGCTCCTCGGCGGAACGCGGCCACAACTTGCACTGGATCTCACCATCCAGGCACTTGAGGGCGCACGTTGCCAGGACTGCCTCGGGGGTGCCACCAATCCCCATGAGGACATCCACACCGGTGTCGCCCGGCAAGGCGGCCATGACAGCGCCGGCAACGTCGCCGTCGGTGATGAGCTTGATGCGCGCTCCGGCGGCTCGAATCTCGGCAATGAGGTCTTCGTGACGCGGACGGTCGAGCACCACGACCGTGAGGTCCTCGACGTTGCGCTCCATGAAACGAGCGATCCGCACGAGGTTATCGTTCACCGGCGCGTTGATATCGATGGCGCCCTTGGCCTGTTTCCCAACGGCGATCTTCTGGACGTACATGATGTGCGGGTCGTAGTACATAGAGCCGCGTTCGGCGAGGGCCACCACCGTAATGGCATTGGGAAGTCCCCTGGCGGTGAGATTGGTGCCGTCGATGGGGTCGACCGCGACATCGACCTTGGGGGGGCGCCCGGTGCCGACGCGCTCGCCGATGTAGAGCATGGGCGCCTCGTCCTTTTCGCCCTCTCCAATGACGACGACGCCGTCCATATCGACGAACTGCAAGGCATCACGCATGGCGTCGACGGCGGCCTGGTCCGCGGCCTCTTTGTCACCCCTTCCCATCCAGCGGGCGGCATGCAGGGCGGCGGCCTCGGTGACGCGAACGAGCTCGAGCGCGAGATTGCGTTCCAGGGGATGCTCGCTCTGCCGTTCGGTATTTCCTGAATTTGTCATCGGCTTCCCCTTCGTTCGGCTCAGGACACGGCGTCGACGTTCACCCGTGCGTACGTCTCTCGTTACCGGCGTGTCAGATCAATACTTGTCGGTCGATGCGCAACCTTTCGGCTGCCACGATGCACGACACACTCTGCACGGTAGCCCGCAAGTCATCGTCCATATTTACCACGCAGTAATCGTAGTGCGGCATTTGCGCCAGCTCGATTTCGGCGTCGGCCAGGCGCCGGTCCAACTCTTCTTGCGACTCAGTGTTGCGGGCGCTGAGCCGGTTCCGAAGCACCTCAGGCGAGGACGGCGCCAGGAAGATAAACACGGCCTGAGGGATACGCCGGCGTACGGCGATGGCGCCTTGCACGTCGATTTTCAACAGCACATCGCGGCCGCGGGCGAAGGCCTCACGCAGCGGTTCGAGCGGCGCCCCGTACCAATTTCCGTGCACTTGAGCCGGTGCGAGAAGCTCGCCCTGGTCCATCATGTCGTCGTACGACTCCTTGGTGAGAAAGAAGTACGACGTGCCTTCGATCTCAGACGGCCGAGGAGCACGTGTGGTCCCGGTCACAGCGTAGTGAAGGTCTGTCACAACCGTTTGAAGCTCCCGGATGACGGTATCTTTCCCAACGCCCGATGGCCCGCTGAGGATGAAGAGAATAGGCGGCCGGCCGTGCGACACTGAGCTACTGTCGAGCACGGCAGCTCGACCAAGAAGAAAGGGCTTCGAGCACGTTCATGCCTTTCGACACCATAGCCATGGCAGCCATTGCCGACGAAGTTCGGGATGCGGCGGTCGGCGGTCAGATACAACGCATCATACAGCCATCGGCTCCGACCGTGAGCCTGGCGGTGTACTCGGGAGGACGGCTGCGCTGGATCGTACTGTCGGCAGACCCGGTGTACGCGCGGGTCCACCTGTCCGGCGAGCGGCTGGCCAAGGGGTTTGCAACTCCGAGCTCCTTCATCATGCTCCTACGGAAGTATCTGGAAGGCTCGCGACTGGTGGAGGTAGAGCAGCAGCCGTACGAACGCGTTCTACGGCTGACGTGCGGTTCAGCGGAACAGCATGTGATTCTGATCGTGGAGGTGATGGCGAGACACAGCAACATCGTGCTGGTCGACGGCGATGGGGCCATCCTCGGCGCTCTGCGGATGGTACCTCCCAGGCAAAGCAGCGTCCGTCCAATTTTGCCGGGAAGGAGGTATTCGGCACCGCCGCCCCGCGAGCGTGACAGTGAACTATTTGGTCCCGGGCCGAGGATTGACCCATGTACGGCGGGGCTTGCGTTCGAGGCGCTGATCGGCCGGGTGGACCCGGGCACCCCGATTCAGCGCGCTCTGATGGGGCTGTTGCCGGGAGCCGGCCCGTTTCTGGTAAACGAGATCGCGGCCCGGGCCGGAGCATCGGCCTCGGACCCGACAGGCACGCGCTCCCCGGCGGTGTGGCGCGAAGCAGCGGCTGAACTTTATGTGCTGTACGAGTCGCGTGATTGGCGGCCTTCGGTGTTTGAAAACGAGCGCGGGCGTCGGGACTTCGCACCGTACCGGCCGCGTGCGGTGGAGAGGGCGGAGAGCGCGGAAAGCGTGAGTGCCGCGGTCGAGCGCTGCATGGGAGCGGACGAAAGCAGGGATTCGCTTCATGCTGCTCGAAAGGTTGTGCTGGATACGGTGGAGCGGGCGCGTGTGGCTGCGCACCATCGGGTCGCCTCGCTGCAGGAGGGATTGAATGCGGCGACCGACGCGGAAAGCGTTATGCAGAAGGGCCAGCTCATTCTTGCCTACCAATACCTGGTCGGTCCGCGAGCGGAGTCGTTACCGATTCCGGATATGGACATGACGATCGAGCTCGACCCGCGATTGACGGCCAGCGAAAACGCCGAGAAGGCGTTTCGCCGCTATCGCAAGCTTCGCGACGCGGCGGCGCGCATACCGGGGCTATTGCGCAACGCGGAGCGAGAGGCGGCCCGGCTGGATGACCTCGCCGCCTTCGTCCGCATGGCGGAAAGCGAGAGCGATCTGGCTGAGCTGACGCGCTCGCTGGAACGACCGGAGGAAGGGACGGAACCGACCAAAAGTAAACGGGCGAAAAAGAGGGGTCCGGCACGATTCACGCTGGACGGTCACACGATTCTGGTCGGGCGGCACGCGCGCGAAAATGAGGAGGTGACATTTCGACTGGCGCGTCGGGACGATCTCTGGCTACACGCGCGAGAGCGAACGGGCGCGCACGTGATCCTCCACGTTACGGAGCAGGCGCCACCGGAGGACATCGTGCAGGCCGCGGCAGGGGTTGCGGCATATTTCAGCGAGGGGCGAACCGATAGCGCGGTCGACGTCGACGTTGCACGCGTGAAGGACGTGCGAAAGATTCCGGGAGGACCGCCGGGGCGGGTGACGTACCGCGGCGCGCGCACGGTTCGAACCGCTCCCGGTATGGGTGCATGGACTCCTTCGAAGTCGACGCCTACCGGCTGAGGCCGGAACAGCGGGGACCTCAGTCGCTGTTTCGTCCGCGACGGGCCGTTTCGATCAGCTCCGCGGCGTTCTTGCGGGCCGTCTCAGTGCCGGTGCCGCTCATCATCTCCGCGATTTCGCCGATGCGGCCGGGCGCGTCGAGCGATCGGACCGCGACCGACGTGCGTCCATTGCGCTCGGCTTTCGACACGGTCAAATGCTGATCTCCGAGCGCGGCCACCTGCGGCAGGTGGGTGATGGAAATTACCTGGTGGGTGGCCGCCAGAGCGCGGAGGCGCTCGCCCACGACCATGCCGTGACGTCCGCCGATGCCCACATCTACCTCATCGAACACAAGCGTTGGGGTGCGATCGGCACCGGCCAGCACGCTCTTCAGCGCGAGCAAGAAGCGAGACGTTTCGCCCCCGGATGCCACGCGGTCGAGGGGGCGCAGCGGTTCACCCGGATTGAACGACACGAGGAAGGTCACGGTATCAACACCGGCCGGGCCATACGCTACCCGCCGGCCGCTGGAAGGAAGGAGAATACCGTCATCAGAAGGGGTCGACGAGAGGTCGCATCGAAACTCCGTGTTCTTGAGTCCGAGCCCCCGGAGCGCCTCGGAGAGATCGACGGTGAGCTGCTCGGCTGCTCGGGCCCGTTGTTGTGACAGGGAGTCCGCCAGGGCACCGGCCTGTGCTTCCGCTTCGATAGAGCGGCGGCGTGCGTCGTCGAGGCGGTCGTCGAGGTTCTCAATATCTTCCATGTCGCGACGCGCCCCGGCACCAAACGCGAGTATCTCGGAAACGGTCGTGCCGTACTTGCGCTGCAGACGCTTGATGAGGTCGAGGCGAGTTTCCACCGCGCTGAGGCGGACGGGATCGTACTCGATCCACTGACTGTACCGGCGCACTTCCTGCGCGATGTCCTCGAGGTCGAGCTGCGCGGAGGCGGCGCGCTCGGCGAGTGCAGCCAGCGAGGGGTCGATGCTTTTGAGGTCTTGCAAGCGGCCGACGGCCTCAACGAGCGATTCCATCGCGCTGCCGCTCAGAGCGTCGTGGGCGGCATGCGAGAGCTCGCTGAGCCGGCCGACGTTGGCCAGCCTGCTCCGTTCCGCGAGCAGCGTTTCCTCTTCGCCGGCAGCGAGCTCGGCGGATTCGATCTCCGTGACCTGGAAGCGGAGCAAGTCGAGGCGCCGTTCCGCCTCACGCCGCCCCGCTTCGAGCTCGATGAGCTCGCGGCGAACGGCCTCGTATTGAGCCAACGCTGCGCCGACTTCACGGCGGGTGTCGCCGAGCCGGCCAAAGGCATCGAGCGCGTCGCGTTGTCGGTCTCGGCGGAGCACCGAGAGGTGATCGGATTGGCCGTGGATGTCTACCAGGTCCGCTCCCACTGAGGCGAGCACGGCGAGTGGCACCGCGCGGCCGTTCACGCGAGCAGTCCCCCGGCCGGACGCGTTGATCTCTCGCCGGAGGATCAATTGGCCGTCCAAGTCTATGCCCAGCTCGGACAGAGTAGCCGCCAACTGGGTCTGCGTCTCCTCGCTTTCGAGATCGAAGACGGCCTCAATGCTCGCCAGCCTGGCGCCGGACCTCACCGCATCGGCGGCCACGCGGGCACCGAGGGCAGCCTGAAGGGCGTCGATGATGATCGACTTGCCTGCCCCGGTTTCTCCGGTGACGACGGTGAACCCGGAATCGAAGTCGAGTGTGAGGTGGTCGATGATGGCGAAGTCTTCGATCAATAGTTGAGAAAGCATCGGCGGATGGTCCGTGACTATTTCAGACGGGCGGCGAGCGCGGTGTAAAAGTAGGTGCGAGGCCCCAGGCGCGCGAACGAGGCGTGAAGCGAGCTGCGACGAACGGTAACGACGTCTTCCGGGCCAAGCTCCACCGCTTCGCCGCCGTCAACACTCATCACCGCCTGACCTCTCGTCTCCAAGCAAAGGGACACCACGGAATCGCCGGGCAGGAGAATCGAGCGGCCAATATGCAAATGCGGGGCCACCGGGGTCAGCATAAAGTCCTGAGAATCGGGAAACAGGACCGGGCCCCCGGCGGCAAGTGAATAGGCGGTGGAACCGGTCGCGGTGGCGACGAGCACGCCGTCGGCGGTGTAGGTCATAAATTCGTTCCCGTCGAGCATGGTGCGAATGTGGATTGCCCGGGGGGCAGTACCACGCGCCACGGCGACTTCGTTCAGGGAAAGCGCGTGCTGAACGGTCTCGCCTCGCCGGTATTCAGCGGTCAGCATGGTTCGCCGTTCGATCCAGAAGTGTCCGGCAGCGAGCGCGTCCACGCGGGCGTGAAGCGTGTCGGGAGTCAACTCGGCGAGAAAGCCGACGCGTCCTAAATTGACACCCAGCACGGGCACTTCAAAGGCCGCGGCGAAGCGGGCCACGTGGATAATCGTGCCGTCCCCTCCCAGCGCCACCACCAGATCGCGGCCGGAGCAGATGGTGTCGAGCACGTCCTGGTTCCAGCCGTCACCAGCATCGGCGTTTATCCCGCGGAGGTGCAACTGCTCAAGCAGCCACTCAGCTTCGGCTCGGGCCGCCGGACGCAAGGGATGGTACAGGATGGCGACGTTGGAAAGCACGCATGCACCTCAGAATGATGGGGAAGCGGAGACCTAGGAAAGGTCTCCACTGAGTGTATCCCGCGCATTCTGGCCGGTTACCGGTTTCTCGGAAACGACTCGCTCGATCTCGACTTCAAGATTCCCGACGACATGAGGGCGGCCGCGAAATAGGTGCGCGAGAAACTCCACATTGCCGGCCGGTCCGATGATTGGGGAACGTTCGAGACCTCCGAAGAGCCAGCCGTCGCGGGTGCTGGACTCGACGACGAGGTGGAGAACCGAGCGCCAGACAGCGGGATCGCGGACCACTCCCTTCCGCCCTACCTGGGCCCTCCCCGCTTCGAATTGCGGTTTGACAAGCGCCACCACGTCGGCCTCGGGGGCGAGCAGAGGCGAAACGCTGGGCAGGACGGTGCGTAACGAAATGAAAGAGGTATCAACCACGGCAAGTGAGACCGGCTCGGGTAGAGCGGAGACATATCGGATGTTGGTACGCTCCATAACCACGACCCGGGGATCGTTGCGAAGCGCCCAAGCCAATTGACCATAACCGACGTCGATGGCGTACACACGGGCGGCGCCGGCCCGTAGCAAGACGTCGGTAAATCCGCCGGTTGATGCGCCCACGTCGACGGCGATCGTGCCGGTGACGTCAAGATCGAACGAGTCGAGAGCATGACGAAGTTTGAGGCCGCCGCGGCTGACGTACGGCATGGGAGTGGCAGCGAGAGTGACCTGCGCTTCCAGCGCGACCGGCATACTCGGTTTGGTCGCTATCTTTCCGTCCACGGCGACACTCCCGCCGAGGATCATCGCCTGCGCGCGGGCTCTCGATTCGGCGAGGCCCTGGTCGACGACGACGGTGTCGAGCCGGGGGAGCTTATCACTCACTGTGAGATCGACAGTTCGCGGGCCGGTGAAGGGCTCGAAACAGTTTCACGGTCGGCCCGCTGATAGGCCGGGACGGCTCGGTTGGCTGGCGCAGTCCGGTGTCGGCATGAGAGCAGCAGAGCCGGGGACGCTAGCCCGAACGTGTCACGGGATCGGACCAGAGCTCGATGGTCTCGATGTCGGGCGATGCGCGGAACATCGCCTGGGCGCGCTCGGCGAAGGCTTCGGCGGAGCCGGTGACCAGCCAGCGATGGCTGCCGATGCCGCTCGCGCCGATGTCGAGCCGGGCGAGCAGCTCTTCCACTTCGGTCACCGTCGTGACTGCGGAATCGAGCACCGTGACTCCAGGCCCTATCTCCAGCTCGAAGATATCGCGCACCAAGGGGAAATGGGTGCAGCCGAGGATAAGGGTGTCGATGCCGGCGGAGCGTAGCTCGTCAAGCGGCGAGTTCAGCTCACGCGCCACCACGGAGCGCGCCAGCACCCCACGCTCGATGAGCGGGACGAGCCAGGAGGCGGAGCGCTGGACTACCTGGGCGCTGGGCCGCAGGCGCAGTACGGCATCGCGGTATGCCCCGCTGGCAACCGTGCCTTCGGTCGCCACCACGCCGATTCGTCCGGAGGGAGATGCGCGTACAGCGGCGCGGGCACCGGGGTCGATGACTCCAATCACCGGGAACGGATAGCGATCGCGCAATAGGTGGAACGCGGCGGCAGTGGCCGTGTTGCAGGCGATGACGAGTACTTTGATGCCGGCCGCCGCCAAATAATCGGCGATCTGTTCCGCGAAGTGGCGCACCTGCCACTGAGGCCTCACGCCGTACGGGCATCGAGCAAGGTCGCCCAGATAGATGGTCGACTCCGCAGGCAAGCGCTCCTGCAGCTCGCGCAGCACAGTGAGGCCGCCAACACCGGAGTCAAAGACGCCGATGGGCCGATTATCAGCCAATGCTCGACTCCCCGGGGCGGGCGACTCGACGCTCGACCGATACACGCCAAGCAAGTCCCAGATGCGAATCGTCAGGAGTTCCTTGACCATGGCAAGCGTGTCGATACCAGGCCGCACTCTGGTGTCGTCATCGAAATACCAGTCGATCCCAACCTCTTGAATCGTATAGCCGTACTTGCGCGCCAGGTAAAGCAACTCGACATCGAAGGCGAAACCATCCACGCGCTGCACTCCGAACAGATGCCGAGCGGCGACAATCCGGAAAGCCTTGAAGCCGCACTGAGTATCCTCGATTCCATCCACTGCCACGAACTGCACGAAGCGATTGAAGACGCGGCCCATGAAGTGACGATGCCAGGGTTCGTGGTAGCGACGCGCGCCGGAGGCTTCCCGAGAGCCCACCACGATGTCGTCAGACTGTATCAGTCGGAGAAACGACTCAAGGTTCTCGGGGGGCATGGATAGATCGGCATCGCACAGAAAGAGGATGTCGCCACGCGCGGCCAGAGCTCCGGTGCGACAGGCAATTCCTTTACCGCGCTGCGGAATATCGATGCAGGTGAGGTTGGGGACCGTCTGCGCGATGTCACGTACCCGGTGAGGAGTGCCATCGGTGCAGCCGTTCGTGACGACGACAATTTCCCAGGTGTACTCCTGGGCCGACAGGTAGGCATGCAGCCTGGAGAGCGTGGGACCCAGACGCTTCGCTTCATTAAAGGCGGGAATGACGATGGAAAGATAGATCGGCGTTTCAGGGTCCGTGGAGCGTACGATTCGAGCCTCCACCGTGGATGAATGGGCCAATTATATGGGACGCCTCTCCGTATAATCGCGTAGATTGCGCGTCAAGGAGTGCAAGTGGACCAACTGTGGGCACCCTGGAGAATGTCGTATTTAAATAAAACCGAGCCGGAACCGGGCTGCATCTTCTGTAACAAGGTTCGAGAACAGCAGGATGAGGCCAATTTCATTATCGAGCGGGACGAGTTCTGCTTTGTCATTCTCAATCTCTACCCGTACAACTCCGGGCATCTCATGGTAGTACCATATCGACACACCGGGGATTTCACAACGCTTCCGGCCGAGATACTGACCGAGGTGTTTAGCACTGCCCAGGCGGCGATGCAGGCGATCGGCGATGCCATGCACCCGATGGGCTACAATCTCGGCATCAACCAGGGGTCCGTGGCCGGAGCCGGGGTGGCGGACCACGTCCACCTGCATATCGTTCCCAGGTGGGGCGGAGATACGAATTTCATGCCGGTGATAGGTGAGACCAAGGTGCTTCCCGAGTCCCTGGCTGACACCGCCGCGAAATTGCGCTCGGCGCTGGGAGCCGTCCGAAAGAGAACGTGACTGGTCGACGGCTGTTCGTCCTGATTATGGCGGCGTGGCTGCTGGCGCTACTGGCCGCCGTCCGGCCGGCACACGATTCCAGGCCCGTCATCACGCATGCCCAACTGCTCAACAGGCAGGACGCTAATCTGCCGACGCTGGCACCGCTGGCACAACCAACATTTGCACATCGTTCCTCATAGCGATCAGGCACTCGGAATTGGCACCAGAGTGAATCGCCAGAAGGTCAAGACGCTGTACGGTAAAGGTCGATGGCTCTGGTCACAGAGATATGCGCGCCCGCTACGACCCGATGGACCTGTTTACGTTGGTCCCTGCGCTTGGCATGACCAGCGATCCCATGCTGACGCACCTCGGCACCCTGCTGGAGGATGATGTCTTATTCCGGACCTTCAGGGTCGAACTCGAACCGATTCCCGCATGCCCTGGTCGACGGTCGCCCCTCGACTCCTGTGGAAGTGATCTTCCGTATGCTGCGAGCGGTTGATAAGTCTGATCGAACAGGTCGTCCAGCAGGCAGGCGAAGCTCGGGAGATCGTGCCTCCCGGAGAGAGCGCCAGGTGCCAGGTCCGGGAGACGCTTGAGACGTTCATCCGCCACATCGAGCGCGTGATCGCACAGGCGCGCGTCCGTGTCTTGGAGGGACGCCCCTTGCCCGCTCCGGAGAAGCTGGTGAGCATCTTCAAGCCGTACACGGCAACCATCCGCAGCGACGGCCGTAACATCACTCCAGTTCCGGTCCTTCACCCATCAGCGTGCCTCCAAGCGATGGGCGATGCCATCGAGAATGAGGCCAGTGCCAGAGTCGCCACGCACCCGGTCGTTGTCAGCCGTCGGTTGGGGGCCCACCGGCACCGGTGACAGGGGCGCTTTGTCATCGGCGGTGATCTTCACGCATCCGGAGCACACGCGGAGTTCATAGCGATCTTCGGCACGTGAAGCGCCAGGCGAGTCCCACGTCACGTCCGAACCGCTGACTCTGACTGCCTTACCATCGAGCCGGATTTGCATCGAGCCCGTTGACACCACACCATGCATGGCCGCTTTCGGCGGGCGATGCAGAGTGACACCGATGACTCCACTGTTGACTTTGATGGGCACGACGCCCAATGGGTCGGGAAGCGTGCACGTAACGTTGCCTCCGCCGCTGTCGATTTCGATTCCGTTGACGCGAAGTCCTGTGAGGTCGAGATTGGTGTTCCAAGTGCCGCCGTGGATTTTAAAATACCAGGTGGCATCCGGATTCAACTCGATGGCACCGCGATTACTGCCACGCCGCTTTTTGACCATAACGAGCCCGGTTTCATCAATTTCTATCGAAGCCGCCCCGCCACCACCCTTTGAAGTCGCGACGTCGATATCCGGCGTTCCAGCTCGCACGTGCACGCGGTAAGAGCCCGAGTCGATGGCCAGCGTGTAGTCGGTGCCGCCGTCAGAGCGGGCGGAGGATGGCCGAGTTACGCGCGCCGACGACACAACCTGAACGACGACCGCGAATGCAGCCGTTTCCGCGTCCCAGATCCCAGCAATCGCAAAGGCGCGCGCCAAGTCACGCACCAAACGGCTGCGCTGGACCGTCGGCAAACATGACAGAACAACCTCCGCCGAGTCTCGCAATCCGTAAAGTTCTTTGGTAAGCGAAGTGGCAGTGACTTCCGCCTGTTTACGCCAGTCCGCAGGACGAAGCGGAACGTCGATGCGATCGACAATCGCCTCTGCGAGAAGTTCCAGAAGTTGTTCCTTATCGCGAAGGTGCCAGTAAAGCGACGACGCCTTGACTCCCAGCCGATCGGCCAAGCCGCGCATCGAGAGGGCATCAGCACCTTGGTCGCCGAGCATGGCGAGCGCCGCCTCAACCACCACTTCGCGGCTGAGTGCTGATCCTTCGTCCGATGCCATCTGATAGAACTCCTTGTGCGGACCCCGAATTATCCCGCAAGCCCACTGGCGTGACGCCACTTGACTGGCTAACGACGTTAGTCTCATATTACTACAGTAGATGTTAGCGACGAATCATGACGGACGGTGTTCGATATGACCGCAACAGTCGAGGCGACGGGCCTCATCAAGAACTTCGGCAAGACCCGAGCCCTGGACGGGCTTGACCTGAGCGTGGAACCCGGCCAATTGCTCGCGGTTCTCGGACCCAATGGGGCCGGCAAGACTACCTTCATCAGCTTGGTGGCCACCCTGCTCAAGTTGGATGGCGGGGTTCTATGTGTGTGTGGGCACGACGTCTCGGGCGAACCGGCAGCGGTGCGCCGCATGATCGCCCTCGCGGGCCAGGCGGCCGCAGTCGAGCCGGTCATGACCGGGCGCGAGAACGTGGAAATGGTGGCGCGGCTGTTTGGACAGTCGCGTACCGACGCGCGACGCAATGCGGTAACGGTACTCCAGCGCATGGGGCTCGCGGACGATGCGGATCGAAGGGTCCGCACTTACTCGGGAGGAATGCGCCGCCGTTTGGATATAGGGGCCTCACTCGTCGGTGCACCACGTTTGCTTCTGCTCGATGAACCGACGGCGGGATTGGACCCGCGTGGCCGCATAGAACTCTGGGACGTTATTCGCGGGCTGGTCGCCGACGGGACCGACATCATCCTCACAACGCAGTATCTCGACGAGGCCGATCAGTTGGCGTCGCACATCGCAATCGTCGATCACGGGCGCGTAATCGCGTCGGGAACACCACGCGACCTCAAGCGTCAAGTCGGCCGTAACGTCGTGGAGGTTCGCATCCGCGACCGGGATGACCTGGCAAATGTGGCTGAGATATTGGGCCACGTCGGAGAGGGAGTTGTCATAGACGAGGCGACCCACTCGGTGAGAGCGACCATGAAGGGCCAAGGCACGCCAGTGTTTGCGGCGTTGCAACCACTAGACGACTCCGGAGTCGTAATCAACGAGGTCTCGGTGCGCCAGCCAACCCTGGACGAAGTGTTTCTGTCTTTCACTGGATCGAATAAGGAGAGCGTCGCGTGAGTACTGACATCACTGTCAATCACACAACCATAGGGAGCAAGGCGAACGCCTCGGGACTTATCCCCGCATCGCTGGAGATCGCCAAGCGGGTGCTGCGCAAGTTCCTACGTTCACCACAGCTGGTGGTCATTGGGACGGTTCAGGGGGCGATGTTTCTCCTGATCTTCCGGTACGTGTTCGGCGGAGCGATCAGGCTGCAGCACATCGACTACGTGAACTTCGTCGTACCTGGATTCATCACCACCGGTGTTCTGTTCACCGGAATGTACGCGTCTGCAGGTGTGGCCGAGGATATGGAGTCGGGATTGATTCCACGCCTGCGATCACTTCCCATGCCTCGTAGCGCTGTGCTACTGGGGCGTGCTGCCGCCGATACCGTCATGCAGATCTGGTCATTGGGCATCACCATCGCAATCGGGTTTCTTGTCGGCTTTCGTCTGCATGCGGGCGGCGGCGCAATCGTCGAATCGGCGCTGCTACTGGTGTTTTTCGGATTCGTGTTCGAATGGGGGTTCATCCTGATGGGTTTGATTGCCGGTTCGGCGCAGGCGGCTCAGGGGTTCGGACTCGTGGTGTTTCCTTTCACCTTCATTTCGTCGGCATATGTGCCCGTGGCGTCCATGCCGTCGTGGTTGCGGGGGTTTGCGGAGAACCAACCGATGACGGTGATGGTCGATTCCGTGCGCACATTGACCGAGGGTTCACCTGCTGAAGTGCTCGTCGGCCATCCCGCGTCCTACTTTGTGGTGCGTTCGTTGGTTTGGTCCGTAGTGTTGCTCGTGACGTTCGTGTTGCTGGCTGTCGCGCGTTACCGACGGGGATAGGGATTGTGATGTACGGCCGTTGAAGGATTTGGCAGTCATCGCCATCTCTAAGCGGACCAGAATAGTGAAATGGGGGGCCGGTTCCGATAGTGGATACGAGGGTGCCGGGCGCCTGCCCAGCTGAAGGCCGTCTCGAACGGGCGCCAGGCACGATGAGATGGGGCAACGGCTGGGTCGTAGGAGACGCCCGGAGGCGTGCGGTCGGACCACAGTGCCATCCCATTCCTCGTGCTGCCGTGTACCGTTTCAGGTTCTCACCCGTCGCGATGAGCGGGCCTTCCGTTTTGGCGTTCTAACAGTCGTGGGTCAACGTCCCGGTCCGCTCCTGCATCATCGGCAGAGACGGCTGGGTGCAGTTCCGGGCCCGGACCGGGTTTTTTGGTCGAAACAGAACACCGCGGCGGCAGCCGGCGGGTTCACGTACGTCCGACCAGGTCACGCAGCTTCCACTGGAATCTCAAGTCTGTCCGCACCCCCGAACCGGCGCGATGGGCGAACGGGCGAGCCGCTCCGGCTCAGACCGCTGACCACCCGTCGTCTCCAAAGCCCCGGCGGCCGGTACCATCCCACCCACACTTCAGAGCTTCACTCTTTGAGCGGCACATCGCCGGTGCACCGGTAGGTGGTACTCTTGCCAAATGCGGTCGCTTCGGTACTCCATCAACGTCACGTTGGACGGATGCTGCGATCATCGTGCAATCCCCGCAGACGAAGACTTGCATCGTACGCGGTCGAGAACCTCAACCAGGCCGATGCCCTTCTCTTTGGCCGCGTGACGTACGAAATGATGGAATCAGCGTGGCGCCGATCAACGAACGCCGTAGATGAGCTGGCGGATGGCCTGGATATCCTGTTTAACACGGCCTTTGTTCTTCGACTCGTCGATCTTTTCGCAGCTGTAGATGACGGTGCTGTGGTTGCGTCCACCCAGGTGGCTGCCCACCTCGATGAGCGAGAGTTTTGCTTCTTGCCGCAGTAAGAACATGGCAATCTGGCGCGGGTATGCGACGCGGCGGTCGCGCTGCGGGCCGGATAGCTCGGAGCCCTTGACCCGGAAGTACGCGGACACGGCCTGAAGCACGTCTGCCGGGCGGCAGGTTCCAGCATCCTCGGCGCCATCGCCCATTACACTGCGAACGATTTCCATGCTTGGCTCAGCGCCGAGCAGATCGGAGAGGGCAAGCACTCGATTCAACGCCCCTTCCAGCTCGCGCACGTTGCTCCCGGCACGCGTCGCGAGGGCATTGAGCACCGTCTCGGGGATTCGACGCTGTCGACTCTGTGCCTTCGAGCGAATGATCGCCATGCGCGTTTCGAAGTCGGGCGGCTGCATGTCGGCGCTCAGTCCCCACTCAAAGCGGGAGCGCAGCCGGGCCTCGAGCACGCGTAGCTCATGGGGAGGACGATCGCTGGTCAGAACTACTTGCTTACCGGCTCCGTGCAGCGCGTTGAAGGTGTGAAAGAACTCTTCCTGGGTGGCCTCTTTGCCGGCGATGAACTGCACGTCGTCGAGCAACAGGTAGTCGACGCTGCGATATCGGTCGCGAAAGGCGCCGGTCGACCCGCTGCGAATGGCGGCGATCAATTCGTTGGTGAAGGCTTCGGACGTGACGTAGACAACGTTCTCCTTGCCCTGATCGATCGCTTCCTGGCCGATGGCCTGGAGGAGGTGAGTCTTGCCCACTCCGACGCCGCCGTAAAGGAACAGCGGATTGTAGGCCTCGCCGGGCTTCTCCACGCAGGCGAGCGCGCTGGCGTGCGCCAACCGATTCCCGGAGCCCACTACAAACGCAGGGAACACGTACTGCGGGTTAAATCCTGCCTTGGCATTCTCAACCGGCCGCGGCGTGGCCGGCGCGGCGGGCGATTCTTGCTCGACGCTGTACACGAGCTGCAAATGAGAAAGATCGATGGACGCCATAGCGTGCTGGATAAGCGATGAGAAGCGCCCCTCGAGGGAGGCGCGCGTGTACTGATCGGGAACCGCTACAGTCAGTGTGGCGCCGTCCATGCTGAGTGGCTCGACGCCGGCAAACCAGGTTCGAAAACTATCGTCACCGATCGTCGAACGAATTTCGGCGCTCACCGCATTCCAGGTATCGATTACGTCCACCCTGCCTCCAGCGAGCGATCCGCGGGCCAGGTCCGCGGAAAGCGGTACAAAATTTTCGCAGATGCGGGCGCGTTCATCGCCGAGCTCGGTCACACGGCACCAGGCGCTTCCCAGCGACGGATCGGCCAGGGCGCGGCAACCGCTGCACACGCGCCCCGGTTCGTCTCTGGGCATAGCCTTGATCTCGCCGCGCGCCACGTCGAGCGTCGCCCCAAAACACACTCCACAAATATTCTTCGACCCGAAGGTTCGCAACTCCCAGGGAACGTGCGATGCATGACACCGATCGCACGTGCCGGTAGCGATCTCGCCCGGCGCGAAATTAGAAACGGACGACTTCACTGCGCTCACTCCGCTGCGACCACAGTGCCGGCCTGCAACACGCTTGCCTCGCACTCACCCCGATTGAAAAGACACACTAAGGTAACGCACCCAAGCGGTGCTCCGGATTGACGATAACGTGCTATTCGGCGCTTCCAATGCGGGCTTTTAGACCAGTTCTGTCAGCAGTCGGTAACACTGTGGTTACCGCTGTGGACAAAATTTCGTGAATTCGTGCACGACCGGTGGACGGAATTAGCACTCACTCCTGTAGCCGGCGGAGCCATGATGCAGGTCGTCGTCAGAACGCAGGACGACGTTACCGATGTAGTCACCGAGAAGTGTAGACGTCAAGCAGAGAGGCAGGCCGACGATATTGTTATAGCAGCCAATGAAGCTCTCCACCAGCGCAGCGCCCTGGCCCTGGAGGGCGTACGATCCGGCCTTGTCCATGGGCTCACCGGTCCGTACGTACGCCGCCACTTCAGCGACCGTGGACGCCTTCATCCGCACGGTCGATCGGACGCTTCCGAATCGCTCGTCAGGGCCTCGCCGCACAACGACCGCTGTGAAAACGTCGTGCTCTCGGCCGTTCAGAAGGCGGAGCATGCTAATCGCGTGGTCTTCATCACGCGGCTTACCGAGAATGGCTCCCTCGATAGCTACCACCGTGTCGGCTGCCACCACGACGCGTTCGGGATGACGAGCGGCGACCTCGGACGCCTTGTCCCGGGCCACGGACAGTGCGTAGGACGCGGGATCTTCGGCGGCATTCGGGGCGCGTTCGGGCGCTGTCGCCGGCTCGATTTCGAAGGGAACGTCCAGGCGAGCGATGAGATGCTTACGCCGAGGAGAACTGGAGGCGAGGATCACCGCGGGCGGTCCAGGACGACGAAGGACTCGACGTGGTAAGTCTGCGGGTAAAAGTCGAAGATGTCGAGGGAGCGGGCGACGAACCCAGAGGTGCTCAGCGAGGCCAGATCGCGTGCCAGAGAGTAGGGAGAGCACGACACATACAGGAGCGCCGTCGCGGAACTGCGGGCAATGGCGTCGGTCACGATCGGGCCAAGTCCGGATCGCGGCGGATCGACGATGACACAGTCCACGTCGGTAAGAGTGGCGAGCGCCTCCTCGGCATGCCCCTGCACGAAATCGATGTTTCGGTAGTCACGCTGCTGGGCGGTGCGGCGTGCTGCCAGAACTGCTGACCCGTCAAGTTCGATCAAGGTCATGCGCTGGACCAGCGGGGCAAATGCGAGAGCAAATGTGCCACTGCCGCCGTAGACGTCGGCCACGTGCCGCGGGGTACGAGCGACCAGTGGCGCGCGCATGCAATCGATCAGACGGTTCAGCATATGAACGTTGGTCTGGGAGAACGCGCCGGCAGGCTGCCACATCTCCCCACCGGCGACCTCGACAGTTCCTTCCAACTCTCCGAGCAGGGGAAACACCGCTCCCGAATGGTGCCGATAGGCCACCGAGACAACCTCATCGAGGCTGCCAAGCCGGGCAGCGACCTCGGGCAGCTCGGGGTGAGCCTCGAGCGTGAGTCCCTCGATGCCTTGAATAACGACCTGCAAACCCGGCCCGGTTGGTCGAGTCAGCACGGTGCAGTCGAGCCAAACTTTGCCGTGATATCCGGGTAGACATTCAGCGCGAAGGAGCTCGTTGAGGTGATCGGCGAGGAGACCGATGAGGGGATGAGAGATGGGGCAGTCGTGGATCTCGACAATGCCTCGCCTTCCGCGCGGACGAAAGCCGGCCTCCCAACCCAGCGCGATGGCCGCGGTGTGCCGGTAACGCCAGGGGTGCTCCATGCGATGAACGGCGGACACGCAGAGGGAGACGCCGGCCGACAGGAGATGATCCTCGACCAGCCGCCGCTTCGCTTCGATTTGCGCGTCGTACGAGAGGTGCTGCCATTGACAGCCGCCACAGCCGGCGGCGTAGGCGGGGCAGGGAGCGGTCACACGATCCGGGGAGGGTTCCTCGACGGTCTGGACGACCCCGTGCCAGGGTTTGCGATGTCGAGCAACCGAAATGGTGGCGAGCTCGCCGGGAATGCCGCGGTCGACACCGACGGATCGCCCTTCGACTTCGGCCAGTGCCGCACCCTTCAGTCCCCATTGACCGAGCCGAACCTGTACTTCGAGGGGCGGCTTGTACGAGCCGCGCCGTTTACCGTGTGACGACATGTCTCACGATAGCAGCGCGATCAGGGGATATTGTGGATGCTCGATGCGCCGTTACAACTGCCAGCTAACCGAATGACCGGGAAGGAGCTGGAGGCAGGAACCGGGGTGGATGTGCGGTGTTACGCACCACACCGAGCGGGGCTTGACGGCTGCAACCAGATCCGAAGCCGGGGGTCCAGGCACGCCGGAGACCAGGGTGGACACCCGGAGTGACGGGGATCCGAACACGACCTCCTCCTGCTCCGCCGCATCGGCAACTCCGGTCAGCAGGACGGAGCGGTGGGGTCCACGCACTTCAAGAACGCCCGCGCAGCGAGCCGGGACGGGACAGCCCCCAGCCGGTGCGATGGCATGAAGCGTGACGCTGCCAATTCGCCCGGATGCTCCGGCGGACAGCGCGTACTGCGGAATCTTTGCCGTGGCCAGCAATTGCCGCCAGCGGGCGTAGCTCTGGGTGGGGTATTCCGCGCCTATTTCGAGCACTTCCCCCACGCGGTAATGCTCCAGGAGGCCGGCGAGGCCCGGTATGGAGGCAGATCCGGGGTCGGTGACGACGATCAAATCGATGGTGCGCACCGACATCGGCAGAACTGTTCCAAGCGCGGAGAGAAAGGCGAGAGGGCGCGAAGAGCCGCCGATGAGCGCCACGTGTCCACCGCTCTGGAGGAGGAACGCCGATCCGTCCCCGAGGAAGGTGAGCCGATCGCCGGACGCGGCGCGGACGTTGGAAACAGTGACGATGGAGGCAGCAAGCAGGAGGGCAACGCCAATCTCGCGTGACCGGCCACTCCAATGCCCCACCGGCGCCCACGATACTCGACGCAACAGCCACCACATGAGTGCGCCCAGCACCGCGTAGTACACGATGGAATCGAAGGTGCCCGGAGTGGCCGTGGCCCAGGCGGAATGCGAGAAATCCAGAACCCGCGCGACAACCACGACGGTGTGGGTCAGGGCGAAGGCTATGTTTGCGAGGAACGGGCCGATATAGGCGACGGCGGAGAACACTCCCACGCTGAAGCCGAGCAGGATCGCCAGGGGAAGGAGAGGCAAGACCAGGGCATTGGCAAGTGGGCCGACCAGGGATACGGAGTGAAATCCGCCCGCAACGATCGGCGCGGTACCAACCTGTGCCGCCACGGTAACTGCCAGGGCCTCGCGAAATGGCGAGGGTACACGACGGAGGAAGCGCAACAGTGGTCCCGGTCAACGCGACGATCGACAGCGTCCCGACGGTCGAAAGCTGAAAGCCGATGTCCCACGGTAATCGTGGATCCACGGCAACCATGAGAGCGGCCACGAATGCCAGGGACACGAGCGCGACGGTCCCTCGTCCGAGATACGCGGCGATGAAGACCAGCGCCCACATCAGAGCCGAGCGTTCCCCGGAGGCGGTGGCTCCAGTGAGAAGGACATACATGAGCAACGAGCCGATGGAGACGAGAAGCGTCAGTGCCCTCCGGCGCACGACCGATACGAGCGACCATACTATTCCCGCCACCAACGACACCTTGATGCCCGAGATGGCGATGAGGTGGATCAATCCGGTACGAACCAGGACGGGAGCGAGCGCTCCCAAAGAGGCGCTTCTGGCTCCCAGGGTGATGGCAATGAGGAGTGCGGCATCGGGCTCCGGCAGGGCCGCATTGATGCCGGTTTCCAGCCGCTCCCGCACCTGCACCAGCACGGATTCGTAGCTCGATCCGGCGGGCCCGAGATCGACCGCTCGGGGGAAGGACATCTCCGCGTCTATCCCGCGATCGCGCATGATATCGAGGTACGGGCGACCAGGAGAGTTCGAGGGCACGGAGACCCGCCCGGTGAGCTGAAGCCGGTCTCCGTATTCGAACTGCTGGCTGAGCACGGTATGGAGCTGGAGAGTCCCGTGAACGGATATGGAGCGGCCTGCCATCTGAAGGGTCTGGATAGCCACCTGATAGTTACTACCGGTGTCGCGGATATCGGGCTCCTGCGATACCTGGCCCTGCAGTTGCACAGTCCTTCCGGCATAGAAAGCCAGGTCGCTGGATGTAAGGGCCCCAGTGGGATGCACGGAGCGGGCGAAGCCCAAGCAGAGAGCGGCCGTCGCCAGGCAGACGGCTAAGTAGCGAGTATGGCGCAGGACCGCGGCGCCGAAGGCCGCCAGGCACACCGCCGCAAGGTCGAGTGGGAGCGGCGTGGCGCCACCCAGGACGATACCGACAATGAAAATGCCGGACAACCACAGCAGTGGCACGTGCGCTCTCCGAAGGAGCTAGCCGGGCGGTGTTGGTGGATCAGTCGTTGAGCGTCAGCGTGAGCTGCGGAGCAGGGATCTCATGGTCCTCGCGGGTTGGAATGACGCCCGTACCGACGGCAAAGAATTCGATCACGTGCGAGCCCCAGCCGTGGCTTTTCTCTTGAATCTGGACGCCCACGATTCCCTGCGCTTGCACGGCCTCGGCTTCGGCCTGCATTCGCTCCATGGCGAGCTCACGGGCGTCGTACAAGGCTTGCGTGAAGTTCGGCATTTCCTGGTTCTGACCGACTTGCTTGAACATGGCCCGCAAGCCCTGGTGGGCTACATGGTAGACGCAGTTACCCATGACCATACCAACCGGGCGATACCCGGCGGAGAGGAGCGTCCAGAAGTCCTGACCGGAGAGATCGCTGGTGAAGGGCCGTCCGTTAGGCGCTCGATGCAGGACGCCCTCGCGGTGACGCACGGCGGTGCCGATCGCCATGAACTCGGCGAGATGCTCTCCCCATTCGTAGCGGCTCACCTCGAGCCGTACGCCGACAATGCCGTCGGCACCAAGCTGATCCGCCTCTTCCTCCATACGGGTCATGGCGAGTTCGCGCGCATGGTAGGTGGCCTGCGTGAGAACGTCCATTTCTTGATTCTGGCCCCAGTTCGATTGTTGATACCCAATGTGATAGATCGACGAACCGATTACTAGGCCGAGAGGATCGAAGCCCGCTTGCTTTACCAGCAGGAATTCGTTTACCGACAGGTCGCTGGTGAACAGCCCGCGTGCACCCGCGCCGCGCATGTGCTCCATACGCTCGCGACCGTGCGTTGGAACTCCGGAAAGAGAGGTGGGATCGTAGCTCACAGGTAGCTCCTTGGACGGGGCGCTATGACGACAGATTGAGAGACTGGGTAGGTCGGGCCGGAGACGTGGGAGTGGTACGAAGGGGAATGATGGCGGTTCCGAGCATCTGGAAGGTCACGACCATGTCGGTGCGCTCCCGATCGTTTCCGAGATTGACTTCAAACTCTTCGGTGTGCTGGTCGATCTCCACACCGACGATGCCATCGGCATTGAGAGCGGACGCCTCGGCTCGCATGCGGGATGAGGCGTAGTGCCGTGCGGTATACAATCCCTGGGTGAAGTCGGTCAGCTCCTGGTTCCACATGCCGCCATACAAGGTATTCGTGGCCCGCCACGTGTTCCACGATGGCACGGCGTGGAACACACTGCTGTCCACCAACCACTCCGGCCGGCCAGTGTCCACTCTGATAGAGTTTCCAGAAGTCAGCACCGGATAGGTTGGTCAGCGCGGGATCTCCGCCGGCGGACCGGGCGCCCAATGACATGGCAGTGCCGATGGCACTGAACTCGATGATGTCCGCCGCCCAATCGTAGTTTTTGCGTTCGACATGGACGCCCACGACAACGTCGGCCGACACACGGCCGGCTTCCTCGGCCAGGCGTGAGAGAGCACGGATTCGGACCTCGTTCAGAGCCTCGGTCACCGTCACCATTTCGCCGCTGTTGAAATTCCTGGAGAAATTACGCCAACCTACGTGATAAATAGAGCTACCCATCACCTGGGTCAGCGGGCGCAAGCCCTCTTTTCCGGCAAGTACGAACTCGTTGACGCTCAAGTCGGAGGTAAAGAAGCCATCCGTTCTGGAGCGCAGCTCGTCGAGTCGCCGTTGCGCTTGCACCGGAATGCCGCCGCTTTGCAGCGCATCCAGCGAGATCTGGGCATCCGCCGCCTGGGCCACCTGATGTTCGCGGGTTTCTTCCTCAAGCCGTTTCTCTTCGTCGCTTTTGCGATGGAACAGCGGCATAGATCCTCCTAGACGCCCAGCAGGCGTTCGAGCGCGAGACGAGCACCCTCACTGCGCTGCGCCTCTTCGGTCAAGAGCCGGCTCAGATCCTCGATCCATTCATCGAGCGGCACCTGGTCGGATTTCAACACGATGCCACGAACCGCTCTGGATCGTTTGGCCTGCACGCGGGCCCCGTCAATCGAGAGCTCGAACCGCATATCTCCCATATCAACCACGATTCGTTGCACGCGTTTCTGTCCGGAAAAGAGACCTCCGCCTTTGCGTTCCACCGAGGTCTGGCCGGGAAGCGCCCCCTCGAGTTTGACAGCAAGCGCCTCCATGAAGGCCCTGAGATCGCCGACGTCGGCTCGCAGCGACGATGCCAGCACCTCGAATCCCATGCTGTCCGACTCCATCATTACCCCCTACGCGAACGTGTCGGTGATGAGGCCGGGAACTATCACACCACGCCTCACCAACCGCTCGCTGTGGCCGCTTCCCCCGGTTGTTCCCCGGAACGTCCGGCTTGTTTGCTTGTTATAGTACCCCTTCGAGCGATGACCGAGACTTTCACGCGCGGTTGCCACGGTCAGGGGGCGGCGTGACGGTCTCAAAATATGCGCTTTCCGAGCGCGGAGAGCGTAAATTGCACGGCGAGCCGGGCGGTATCGTTGTGCGTGTCGAGTATCGGGTTGACTTCGACCACGTCCATGGAGACCAACCGTCCGGACTCCGCCAGGAGCTCCATGGCGAGGTGCGTTTCTCGGAAGGTAAGCCCACCGAGAACGGGTGTGCCGACACCCGGCGCCTGCAATGGATCCACAACGTCGAGATCGAGACTGAGATGAATACCGTCGACTCCCGAGCCCGCGATCTCCGCCGCCTGTGCCATGACGACATCGAGCCCCATACGGTCAACGTCGTGCATGGTAAAAACGGTAACGTCGGTAGATCGCAGCAGGTCCTGTTCGCCGGAGTCAAGTGAACGCACGCCGATGACGACGATGTTCCGGGTGGCGAGCTTGGCACCGGATCTCCCGATGTTTACCAGTTTCGCGTCTCCATAGCCGGCTAAGGCGGACAGGACCATTCCATGGATATTACCGGACGGGGATGAAGAAGCAGTATTGAAGTCACCGTGCGCGTCGAGCCATATCAGCCCGATCGCCCGGCCGGCAGCCGAGCCCGTGACGGAACCGAGGGAAACGCTATGGTCGCCACCAAGTACGATGGTGAACCAGCCGTCCGCTGCTTTTTCCGCCGAGAGGTGAGCTAGCCGGTTCGCCATCGCAACGATGGGGTCCACGTATTTCAGTTCGGGCTGGACGACGGTCTGGCTTTCGGGTACGGGAACGGTAACGTTGCCGAAGTCCTGCACGGTGTGGCCACTGGCCCGAAGAGCAGCTTCAAGGTCCGCGTATCGGATCGCACTGGGACCCATATCGACTCCCCGGCGATCGGCCCCGAGGTCAACGGGCGCGCCAATTATCGCAACTTTCAATGCGTGTTCCTCCACGCTACAAGGGTGACCAAGATTATACGCTTTTCGTCATTGTTTCGGTCCACCAAGTGTTTACAACGAAACTGAAACCTGGTACACTTTGAGTGTTAAGAATTCGCGCGGTGGCGTGTGCGTCGCGCGTGAATGTATAGAGGAAGTCAGTTGAAAGAGGTCGGGGTGGCGGAGCCCACTCGTCGGCCCTTTTTCAGTTTATGATTCCCGAAAGGAGGTGCGATGTACGCACCCGCGGATGAAATGAACCCCCAAGAAGATGTCCTTCGAGGACACCTGGTGATGGAGCCGGAAGAGCCAGCTCCCGAACATCACGACCCACTTTCGGCGCTGGAAAACGAGCAAGCTCAAGATGCGGTGCGCCTGTATCTCCGCGAGATTGGCCGGGTCCCGTTGCTCAAAAAAGCAGACGAGGTCCGGCTGGCCAAGGCGATCGAGTTACAGCGTCTCATTCAGCGCGCGAAAGCGGACGATGCCGGAGAGGAACGGGCCCGTATCGCCGCCGATCCGGAGGTCGCCTTCGAGGGTCTGGATCTGAACGAGGACCAAATCGCCACGATTTTGAAGTGGGACCGTGCCTCCCTGTATCGGTTCGAGCAGGGCGGGGAAGAGGCTCGACGGCAGATGATCGAGGCGAATCTCCGCCTGGTGGTGAGTGTCGCCAAGAAGTATCTGGGTCACGGCATGAGCCTGCTGGATCTGATCCAGGAGGGCAACACGGGACTGATGCGGGCCGTCGAGAAGTTCGACTGGCGGCGCGGCTTCAAGTTTTCGACGTACGCCACCTGGTGGATTCGACAAGCAGTGACACGGGCCATCGCCGATCAGGCGCGGACGATTCGCGTTCCAGTGCACATGAACGAACGCATCAGCCGGTACAACCGGGAAATGATGCGCTTGTCGCAGACGCTGGGACGAGATCCGAAGCTCGAGGAAATCGCGGCGGCGATGGAGATGAGTCCGGAAAAGGTCGAGGAAATCAAAAGCGCGATCCGGGTGCCGATTTCACTCGAGAAACCAGTGGGCGACGATGAAGAAAGCATGCTCGGCGACTTCGTCGAGGACGAGTCGCACGATCTCGAGGAGCTGGCTGCCAAGGGCGTTTTGCGAGATGCCATCGACGAAGTGCTCGACACTTTATCGGAGCGTGAAGCGGGCATCATCCGTTTGCGGTTCGGGCTTTCGGGACGACGTCCTCAGACGCTCGAGGAAGTCGGCGGTCACTTCGGGCTAACCCGGGAACGGATTCGTCAGATCGAGATCGAGGCGCTGCGCAAGCTGCGCATGCCAACCATTACGAAGAAGATCAAAGACTACCTGGAATAATCAAACCGGACACGAAGGGCCGCCCCGCTGGGGCGGCCCTTTTATACGGAATTAACCGCCAGTACCTTATCCCAGTACCTGACTCGTCTGGGACTTTACCGGGGGGCCTGAGTAGAACCAGTCGATCTGGTATTTATTCCCGCTGTCCCAGGTGCGCATATACGCCTCGTCGAGGGCGTCGTAGTGTGCGTTCGGCTCGGGATCGGTTGGGGTGACCGTCGATATGAGGTGGTCGTGAGAATCGTACACCGAACACTGCACGGTCACCGGTTTGAGCTGCGACGCATCGAGGTGTGCAACCGCCTTTTGTTCGGCGATGGTGGGGTACGGGTTTGTCACTTTGACCTTGAGAGTGAACCACTGCCCGGTGGGTGGCGTCGTCCACGACTTCATCAGATCCACGCGCCATCCGACGTTCGACCCCCTGCCGCATTTAAAGCCTTCGTTGTCGAACTCGAGGGCCACCGTTCCGGAGTGATACACGCCGAGACCCATGCCGAAGCGACGGAACGATAGACCACGCACCCTGGCGACGGCGATTGTGACCGCCGGGTCAGTTTGTATGCGTCGATCCAGCTCGATGTCATGTCCTTCGAGGGTGAGAAGGCCGTTCTTGATGGTCGCCGTAGCGCCGATCGGGTTGACGTGCCAATATCCGTTCCCGGTCGAACTCCAGTTGAAGTCGTCGTAGATGGAGGGCCCGGAACCGGGATCGGGGAGAAAGGCCAGTACAGCAGCTGTGCCTGCGATGCCGACGCAGAACGCCACGAGAGCGACTGAAATAACGATGTAGAGGGTACGATTGCGCATTTATGCAGCCTCGGCTGGTAATGGATCCTGGACGCTCTCTTCGTATGCACTCTCAAAAACGCCGGACGCTTCCGCGACCAGGAGAGTCCCAGACGCAACCATCAGAGCGACGAGGGCGACAACTTCTTCGGCGATTCTGCGCTGTCCCATCCACCAGTCAAACTCATCGGATTTCCACCAGAAGTTCCACTGGTTGATCGCGAAATCGACCGTCATGCCATCCAGGATCGGATCTTCGTCGGGTGGGACCAGCACATATTTAGTGGAATGGGTGATGCTGTCGTACGCCATCTGATAGACGCCGTGAATCTGGAAGTAGAGTGGCGATTCGTGAATATTCCAGAAGTACCGGTAACGCGCGGCTATCCAGGTCCAGCCATGTCCCTGGTTTTCCTCGTAGGCAATCACCCGGTACCACGTCCGCCACGGGCTGACGGCAGCCGCCGATACCTGGATCATGAAGCTCAGGCCGACAACGGCGAGCGTTAACAGTAACAAACCCTTCGTGCGGCGTAGCGACGGCACGAAGACTTCTCCCAGCGGGAGTATAAGAAAGGGCAGAGTGGAGTAGACGTAGCGGGGTCCCCAGGTGGGGTCGCCGTGCCAGTAGGTAACGTACCCATAGAGCAGAAAGAAGCCGGCAGCGAGCGCCGCGAAGGAGATTGCCAGAGCATTAAATCGCCGGTAGAATTTGGGAGCGGCGAAGATCAGCAGGAATACGACCGGGCTGTACCAGACGAGTCCCTTGCCGGGGCTCACTAAAAGCCCGGCGACTCCTTTCCAGATGGCATACCCGAAGACGGTTTCGTAGTGACCGGTCGCGGTGACTTTGCCGAAGCGATACCAGTTGTACCAGAGGTCAAGGGCGGCAAACGGGGCGAGGCCTACACCGACGAGCACATAATCTCGAATTTGCTCGCGGAGCCGGTTGCGCACCCCACCGACGATGAGCAAATAGAGCCCGAGAGCGAGCGCGCCCAGAAAGGCGTCCTGGTAGCGTGTGATAGCCGCTCCACCGATTCCGATGCCGGCCAGAAGCATGTAGAGCGGGCCGGCGCGCTGCTGTTTGCAACGAAACGCGGCATAGAAGGCCAGCAACAGGAAAAACGTTACCTCGGTATGCTCGAGCACACTCTCGGCATCAGGCCAGGCAGAAGTTGCAAAGGCAAATACGCCGGTAAGAATCAACGAGCGGCGCGTACCGTAGCCCAATCTGGCTGCGAACAGGAAGAAGAGGGTTACTTCGAGAGCGCCGCTAAACGGTCCGACCAGGCGATCCATCCAGAGGACGGCCGGGCCGAAAGGCCAACGAAAGTGAATGGCGATCTGCTGGCCCACATAGTCAAAGGGAATGATGAGGAGGGGCTGCCCAAGAAGATAGGTCGAAAATACTTTTCCATCGCGGCCTTTGGAGATGCGAGGATCAAAGTACTCTTTTTTGACGTGATTCGGGTAGGCCAGCCGCCAGCCATGGAGATCGACGCTAAACCGGCCCATGATATTTTCGGCCAGCTCGATTCGGATGGTGGTATCGCCGGTGGAGAAATAATCGGCTGAAGCGGTGAACACGTAGGCCGAGAGGACGAACGTGAAAACCGATAGGAGGAGTAACGCCGAGCGAGGACGTGTCGGGGCGAGACGCCCCGGCTCTAAGGGAATGGTGGGCACATAAACCTCGGATTGCAAATAGTCATCGCGTTATAACACCGGCCTTAGCTACGTTACAATAAGCGGTTCCTTTACAGAAATTTCCGTTCAGTGATGGGGTTGAGTGTGCACAAGATATTTGCCGCGGCGTTCGCAAGCTTGATTCTTTTCGCGGTTGTCGGATTGCCGGCCGATGCCGCGTCGAAGTTGGTGGCACAACAAACTACAACGAAAACCGGTGGAATATACCTGACGGCACGATTGATAGCCGGCCACCATTACCGCATCGATGTGAGCGCGCCCAAGCGTGTCGCGTTCTCGGGAATGGGCGGCGAAAACTATACGTATGTATCCAATCAGCACCTCTTTACAGCAACCAAGCCGTTCCAGCTCAAAGGCACCACGCCAAAATCCTTCACGGTGAGCCAGAAAGTGAAGGGCAAGGTGACGGGCTGGATTTTGTTCATGGACGTTGCGATGACGCGGGGCAAGTCCGTAACGGTGCGGGTCTACGACACCGGCGCCTGATTTCTCGCTCCCGCCGAACGCTAGTCTAACGAGCGATCCGTTGCATGCACTTTGAACGGTTCATCGTGGCCGGAGTCGCCGCCCTCGCGCTGGTCATCGGAGCGCTGTCGGTAGCGTCGGCGCGACTGGGACCGAACGTCGATACCATCGTCATGGACCAGACGTTTGACGGCGTGTCAGTGAATTCGCAGATCGCCGTGACATTCACCACACCGATGCGAGATCCCACGGTGAATTCGCATTTCACGCTCGTCCCGCGAGTAAAGGGTGACTTTAGCTGGGTGGGAAACGAGCTGATCTTCAGTCCGCGCGCGTCACTGCGATACGCCCAGCATTACGAGCTGACGATCACCAGGGCGGCTCAGGATACGACAGGAAAGCATCTGGTACGCACGTACCGGCACGCATTCACGACCCAGTCGGAACACCTGCTGTACCTCGGCGCGTCAGGCGCCGAGAAACACAATCTGGTCCTGGCGTCGACTACCGGCAAACGAACGATCCTCGGGGACGACAGCGGCCTGGTAACGGATTATTCGCTCTCGTTCGATCGGACGTTGGCGGTGTACGTGCGTCGGGGATCAAAAGGTGAGCGTCCCGATGAAATCTGGCTGCTGAGCCTGGCCGACAACAGCGTTCAACGCGTTTATCGCCGGCCCGACTGGACGATTTCGCAGCCGCACTTTTCGCCGGATGGACACTACGTTGTCTTTCTGGCGACGAATGTTCGCCTCTGCCGCCAGTACTACGGCTGCTTCCGAGACACCAGTGGTCCGATCGTCGAATTACTCGACCTACACACCCGAAAGGTACATGCGTTCCAATCAGCGAGCGATGTACCGATCACGTCGACGGGTAGGACGGTAAACCTGCGCTCGGCAAATGCGAGCGTCGCGAGCCGGCCGGGCCGCTGCGCATCGGTGGCGACGAGAACCCCGTGGTGAAGCCCACACAGCGTGACAGCGGAGATCGCAGCCTCCTCCGGCGGATCGTCGAGCACGAGTTCGTCTCCGCGCGCAATCGCGATCACGAACGAGGTGTCAAGCAGCGCGCGCTTCACGCGAAGGGGTCGCGAGGAGGCCCGTCGAGCTTCCGGAGCTCTTGGTCGAGCCGATCATCACGCGCCATCAAGCCGCGCAGTCCATCAACCAGCTCGTCGAAGCGCACGAACCTCTGGGCTTGTGCTACCGGCACCAACTCGGCCACCGGGTGGCCGTGGACGGTGATCCGGAGCCGTTCTCCAGCCTCAACCCGCCGCAACAGACGAGCGGTGTTGTTGCGAAGCTCACGCTGGGGAATATCCGTAGCCATAGGGCTACAGTGTAGCCGTTCTCGAGCTTCCGGGGGTCTCGAGGCGTTTCGAGCGGGCTGCTAGGCCCGCTGGTCGGCCTGGTAGATGACGGATGAGGGCGGGGCAGGAGACATGTTCGGGCTCTAACCCATAACCCGAAGGTCGGCGGTTCGAATCCCGCCCCCGCCACGCATGGCCCGAACGACCTACTTCCGCCCCCGCCCCGTCATGTCCCTGGCGGGTGCCCTGCTGGAGCGGGTGTCGACGAGCCGGACAATCGGGTGGCGGGTTGATCGGTTGTTCTTGGGGCGGGGGCGGCCAGGAGGATTGCGCCAATGGTCACGGCGATGTATGCGAGTACTCGGAGGACGCCCAGAGCGCCTGATGGGACCGGCTCGTGGAGAACGATCGTTCCGGCGGCTATTGGCAATGCGTTAGTGAGCAAAGTGGCGAGACCGGCCACGGTCAGCGCGGCGCCGTGCTGATAGCCGAGCTGGAGCAGGGAGGTTCCAAGCGTGTAGCCGATGACGAGGGTCACCACGAAGGCGAAATGGGTGCCGCCCTGGGTCGCGAGCTTGGTCGAGAAGTCGCCGATCGAAAAGAAGAGGCCTCCGGCGATGCCCTGGGCGACGGCGAGCGTATTGCGCCTCCGCCCGAGCGCCAGCACGAGCAACGCGACGGCGACGGTCCCGCCGAGCCAGGCGAGAATTCCAGAGATCGAGCCTCGCCCACCTCCACCGCTGCTTCTGACCAACGAGACAGCAAGCAGGACCAGACCAAGCACGGAGAACCCGACTCCGTACAACTCGTGGACCTTCAGGCGGCGGCCACTCACTCGCGCGGAGACGTAGGCGAGGACACCGATCCCGCCAGCTCCGATGCTCTGCACGAGAGCGAGGGGCGCCAGCGCGAGCGCCGCGGCATATGCGGTGAACCCGCCCGACTCCATGGCGAACCCGCTCAGCCAGGTGCGGTTCGTGAGCAGCAGCCGGAGCGACTGCAGCGGGCGCCGCATCGATAGGCACGGCAGGGAAGCGGCCGCATCGTGCTCGCGCAAGTACGCGACGTTCGTGAGCGTGGTCGAAATGGCCGCAAGGACCAGCGCGATCACAGTGCCAACGTGCACGCGTGCGGGCAAGCCTAACTGGATCGCTCGATGAGACAGACATGTCCGGGCACCTCATGGCCCGAGCATCGCGGTTCGAATCCCCTCAGCGAACTCGATCCTGCGTTTCGACCAGCCGCCGGATCACGTCTTCGCTCCAGCTGTGCGTTCGCAACAGCCGGTACCGCTCGGCCGCAACGCGGAGGTAGGCCTCCGTCTCGGCTCGCGCGCCCGATCATGTCCGCCTCGCCCGAGAATCGCGACGACCGGCCTATATTCGGTCTCGAGCCACAGCCTCGCGGCCTGCTCGCGATCGAGCGCTTCGGAGTGCTTCTGGATCGCGCGGAACCCCCACGCCTCGACTCCCTCCGCCAGCACCGCGTAGTCCCATGGATCCGAGAGCTTGATCTCGGAGCGTGCCTCCGCGGGCAGCGGGACGCGCTCGTAGAACACGCGCTCGTGGCTCTTCAGCGGCAGGTCCGCGAGCGTGATCGGGTGGTCGATGCCGACGCGGGTGATCACCTCGGTCACGTACGCGTCGATGTCGGAATGACCGAGCGCGCAGGCGACCGAGACGCGGTGGTGGCCGTCGCGCACGAAGTAGATCTCTCCGATCTTGATCAGGTCCACCGGAGGCAGCGCGTCGCCGCGCCGCATCGCGGCCGCGATCTGCTCCCAGCGGCTGCGAACCCTCGTCGAGGTGGGGCGGAAGTGACGATCGAAGTCACGTTCGCGATCCACAGTGCCGACGATCTCCGCGATCGGGACGACCTGGAGACCCAGCTGGCGATCGCTCACGAACCCGAGCGCCTCGATGACCTCGTCGTAGGGGAGGATCACCTCGACGTCGTCGGGCTCGAGTCGCAGCCGGACGGCGAGCCGCGCGATGATGGCCCGGCGCCGCGCGCGCAGGAAATCGTGCTGTGCGTCCAGGCCCGGCAGTCCAGTGGAGCGCGGCGGCGGCATCGCCCTCAGGAGCGTACGGCGGGGCCGTGACCGGTCAGGACGGCTGCGCGGGCGCAGCGGGCTCGGTCTGAGCCGGCGGCTCGGGACCGCCGGCGAGCAGGCTGCGGCCGGTCTCGGGATCGAACAGCTGCAGGTGCTGGGGGTCGAACCACAGCTCGAGCGGCTGCCCCTGCTTTGCCTTGCTGGCACCGCTCGAGCCGCGCGACCATCTGGACCCGCTGCTCTCCTGAGGACGGGAGGTCGGCGCTCCGGCATCCGCGGCCAGCTCCTCGAGCTCCCTCGAGGACACGCGCTCGGACTCCACTTCAAAGTACGCGTAGTACTCGGACCCCAACGACTCGAGCACGTCGATGTTGGCCGTGAAGGTGGCGCCCCCGTGTTGTTGCGCTCCGACCAGCGCCGCGTCCTCGAAGTGCTCGGGTCGCAGGCCCGCGATCACGCCGCGCCGTCCTCCGCCCGGGCCGGCGGCCAGCTTCCGGCGCAGCTCGTCGGGCAGCGGCAGGTTGCCGATCGGCAGCCGCACGCTGTCGCCATCGAGCTCGCCCGGAAGGAAGTTCATCGACGGCGACCCGATGAAGCCGGCGACGAACAGGTTGACCGGACGCGAATACAGGTCGGCCGGTGATCCGACCTGCTGGAGCTCGCCGGCGCGCATCACGGCGATCCGGGTCACCGAGCGTCATCGCCTCGGTCTGGTCGTGGGTGACGTAGATCGTCGTCGTCTGCAGCCGATGCTGGATCCGGGCGACCTCGGTCCGCATCTGCACGCGCAGCTTGGCGTCGAGGTTCGACAGCGGCTCGTCCATCAGGAACACGCTTCGGGTCGCGGACGATCGCGCGTCCCATCGCGACCCGCTGGCGCTGCCCGCCGGAGAGGTTGGCGGGCTTGCGGTCGAGATGCTGCTCGATGTCGAGGATCCTCGCGGCCTCGTCGACCTTGCGGTCGATCTCCTCCTGCGGGACCTTGGCGAGCTTGAGCGCGAAGCCCATGTTCTCGCGCACCGTCATGTGCGGATACAGGGCGTAGTTCTGGAACACCATCGCGATGTCGCGGTCCTTCGGCGCGAGGTCGTTGACCACCTCGGCCGCCGATCTTCAGCTCGCCGTCGGAGATGTCCTCGAGGCCCGCCACCATTCGCAGCGCGGTCGATTTGCCCGACCCCGACGGGCCGACGATGATCATCAGCTCGCCGTCATGGACGTCGAGGTTGAAGTGCTTGACGGCTTCGAAGCCGTCGGCATAGCGCTTGGTGACATCGTCGAACTCGATCTCGGCCATCTCTGTTGCCGCTCCTTTCCGTTATCCCTTCACGGCGCCCGCCGTCAGCCCAGCCACGATCCGGCGCTGGAACAGCAGCACGAGCAGCATCACCGGCACCGTCACGACGACCGCCGCGGCGGCGATGTCGCCGATACGGAACCGTGAACTGCGAGACGCCGGGGAACTGTGGAGATCGCCGCCGGGACGGTTTCCGCTGCTGGTCGTGGAGGTCAGCGAGATCGCGAATACGAAGTCGTTCCAGCAGATGATGAACACGATGATGAAGGTCGTGACGATCCCGGGCATCGCGAGCGGCACGATCACCTTGCGGAACGCCTGGAACGGCGTCGCACCGTCGACCTGGGCGGCCTGCTCGAGCTCCCACGGGATCTCCCTGAAGAACGACGAGAGGACGAAGATCGACAGCGGCAGCGCGAACGTCATGTACGGGATGATCAGCCCCGGCCACGTGTCGTAGAGCCCGATCTGGCGCCACAGGTTGTACAGCGGTCCGACCAGCGAGATCTGCGGGAACATCGCCACTCCCAGCACCACAGCGAGGATGACCCGCTTCCCGGGGAAGTCCAGGCGGGCGATCGCGTATGCGGCTGCCGACGCGATGATCACCGCCAGCGCGGTGGAGATCAGCGCGATCCCGATCGAGTTGCGCAGCGCGCTCGTGAAGATGCCGGTCTTGAAGATGTCCGAGTAGTTCGACAGCGTCCAGTGGTGCGGGATGAAGCTCCCGTCGGTCGCGGTCGCGGGCGTCTTCAGCGACAGCAACACGATCCACAGCACCGGCACCAGCGAGAACACGACCACCAGCACCAGCGCGGCCGACCAGCCCGTGGTCCGCTTCACGTTCTCGCTCAGGAAGCCGGTTCGCTGGCCGGCCCTCGCGCGGGCTCCGACTGCGCGTCTTCCTGTGGCCTCGCCGACGCTCATCGCCCTGTCGCTCCGCCAGGCGCTACGCCGGCGCCGAACCCCTTGATGAACACGAACGCGATCAGCGCTACGAGCAGGAACAGCAGCACCGAGACCGCGGAGCCCAGTCCGAGATTGAGCCGGTCGAGCAGCGTCGAGTAGTTGAGCATCGAGATCGACTCGGTTCCCTGCGCGCCCTGGTTGAAGATGTAGATCGTGTCGAAGATCCTGAACGCGTCGAGCGTGCGGAACAGCAGCGCGACCAGGATCGCCGGTTTCATCAGCGGGACCGTGATCCGGATGAACCGCTGCCACGCCGTTGCCCCGTCGACCTTCGCGGCCTCGAGCAGCTCGTCGGGCACCAGCGCCAGCCCCGCCAGCAGCAGCAGCGCCATGAACGGCGTGTTCTTCCAGATCTCGGTGATGATGATCGCGACGTAGCTGCCGAACGTGTGGCTGAGCGGATCGCCGGTGAGGCCGAGCAGCTTCGGGATCCAGCCGCTGTTCAGCGACCACGCGAGCTCCCATGAGTACGCCGCGACGACCGCGACGATCCCGTACGGAATCAGCGCGACGGCCCGCAGCAGTCCCCGCGCGACCAGCGTTCGGTGCATTACCAGCGCGAGCGCCATCCCGAGCACGAACTGGATCGAGACTGAGACCACGGTGATGATCGCGGTGTGCAGCACGTCCTGCCACCAAACCGGGGCGCTGAGCACGTGGCCGTAGTTGGACAGGCCGATGAACTTGCTCGTGTTCGGGAAGCGGAGGTCCGAGCGCTGCAACGAGAGCACGATCGCGTCGATGATCGGGTACGCGGTCACCGCGATCATCACGATCGCCGCGGGACCGACCAGCATCGCCGCCAGCCGCCGCTCGGACCGGGCTCGTCCGGTCAGGTGCGGCCGACGCCGAGCTGCGGCGCGGCGGGCGCCTCAGCGGCGACGGCGCTCATAGCAAGGCCTCCGAGGACAGCGACAGCTTGATCTCCTTGCGCAGCGTGTTCACGACCGTCTTGGGGTTGATGTTCGATGTCGGTGACAGCGCCTTCTGGATCGCCAGCGTGACGTCGGCGTAGGCCGGCGTCTGCGGCCGGATCCCGTAGGTCTGCAGCTGGGACTGGATCAGCGCTGTGGAACGGATAGAGCTTGTCGAACGACGGAATGCTGTAGACGCTGCCCCTCACCGGGGCGAGGCCGCCCTTGACCGCGTAGGTGATCTCGTGGTTGCTCCTGGGTCAGGCAGCTGATCGCCTCGAACGCCAGCTGCGGGTGCTTGGAGTGTGCGGAGACGCCGAGGTTGTAGCCGCCGATCGAGACGTGCGGGGCGATCCCGGGTCACGACCTCCGGGAACAGCGCGTAGCCCATCTGCTTGGCGACCGTGGGGTTGGCCTTCTGGGCTGACTGCCACACGAACGGGTAGTTGATCTCGAACGCGGCTGTCCCGTCGTCGAACGCGACGTCCGACTGAGCCCTCCTCGGCGACGTTGAGCGACGGGTCGGCGGCGGGCGAGGTCGCGAGCTCGTGCATGATCGAGGCGGCCGTCTCGGCCGGCTGTCCGATCACGACCTTGTTGTCGGCCGTGATGATCTGGCCGCCCGCGGAGTCGACCAGCGAGTTGAACCAGACCGTCAGGCCCTCGTACTGTGCGCCCTGCTCCTCGATGTAGTGGGGCTTGCCGAGCTTGGCGAGCTGGATCGGCGTCGTTGATCATCTGCGTCCAGGTCGTGGGCACCGGCTGGTGGATGTCGGCGAGCAGGTCCTTGCGGTACCACAGCAACTGGGTGTTGGAGTTGATCGGGACCGCCCAGATCCGGCCCTGGTACGTCGCGGTCTGGACCGGGCCCGGGAAGGTCGACGCTCTTGGATCTGAGCCGCCAGCGGCCGCCGGCACCGGGCGGATCCACTTCGCGTCGGCGAACTCCGCCGTCCAGTCGACGTCCATCGCGAGGATGTCGATCGAGGAGTCGTTCGCTGCCAGCCGGCGCACCAGTGACACCCGCTGCTGGTCAGAGGCCGTCGAGAGGAAGTTGATCGCGATGTTGTACTTGCCGCCCGACGCCTTGCTGCAGGCGCTTGCGGCGGCGGCGAACGACCCCGATGGCTCCGGGAACACGTACCAGTTGAGCGTCATGGGCCCGTTGCTCGCGGAGCCGCACCCGGTGCACAACAGCCGACTGCCGCTGCCGCGGCCAGCACGTAGGCGATACAAGGTTTACGGACCGTCAGTCCTTTCCTCTGATCCGCGGTTACCCATCCCCGTTCGCGGCTAAGCAGGATCAGCTATGTAGTAGCGCGTGAGTCGCTATCGGGATCTGATCAACGGATCCGGTTGTCCAGGCGGGGTGTTGGTCGATGCCTCATCAACCCGTGCCATCCCAGTCTTGTCAGGCTCGAGTCCCGCTCCCTGGACTCGGTCTGTCCACCCCAGGGTGTCGTCGTACCAGCGTCGCGCCGCTGCTCCGTAGGGGTCTGCATACCAGCCTCCCGAGGGCTTAGGTTGCTCGGCCGAGGTCACTCGAATCTTCCGAAACGTGAACGTCATGGCAGTCTCCTTCCGCCGTCGGCGTTTCTGTACCGCGGGTCGGGTGGTACTCCCGGCAGCTGGTCATCCGAACCGCCAGCGGGGGAGTTACGCTGGTTCAACAAAACTGGAAATACGTATCTAGAAAACTTCTGCTAGAGTCGTGAGTCTACAGATAGGAGATTCCAATGGGAATACCTGAGATCACTCAGGCGCTCAAGCGGGAGACCGAAGCCTGGAATGCGCACGACGCTGATCGCGTCGCTGCGTGCTACGCCGAGGACGCGGTGCTATACGACGTCGGGCGGCCCAACCCCCTGCGGGGGCGTGCGGCAATCCGTGACTCGGTGGCGGGCTATCTCGCCGCCTTCTCGGATTTTCGTGCCGATGTTGGCGAGCCGATCGTCGCGGGCAACCGGGCGGCCCAGGAGTGGAAGGTCACCGGGACGAATGACGGCGAGCTGATGGGCATAGCGCCGACCGGCAAAAACGCGATCACCTACGGTTGCGGGACGGTCGAACTCGGCGACGACGGGTTGATCCACCGTGCTGGCAATTACTGGAATGCCGCTGCACTGATGGAGCAGCTGGGCGTCGTGCCAGAAGCGGCGGGCGTACCGGCCTAGCCGACTGTCAGCTCGGGGCGCCCGGACCGGTACGCCGGACCGAGCACCCCGACGGCGTGCTGTTGATCTCCTGACTCAGGTTCTGAACTGTCCCCCCTCTCGACTCAGGTTCTGAACGGCCCCGAAAAGGGCTCGTGGCGCCGTTGGGCACTCCGCGGGCGCTTCGAATCAAGGCAGGCGGGAAGACCCTTTGAATCAACGCCATTCGCTTATATCCGCAAGGCA
Organism: uncultured Chloroflexia bacterium; assembly: GCA_963737125.1. Classification (GTDB taxonomy): domain Bacteria; phylum Chloroflexota; class UBA5177; order UBA5177; family UBA5177; genus JANWJD01. The sequence goes on from CAVTRL010000001.1 coordinate 2,349,755, forward strand.
CCGCTGGCGTTGACCGGGCTCGCTGACAAGCGACGCCCTCCGGTGATTGGATGACGCGAGGCTGCGAAGCTCGCGTTTCCGCGGTCCGCGTTTCCGCGGTTGACGTTTCCGCGGTCGACGGATCCGATGACGCTCGGGCGTGGGCCGTCTGCTCCCAGTCGGTAGAGACCTGACTTGAGCTCTGGTCCTGGCATGGCGGACAAGGTTGTCGTCCAACGCTATTCGCCGCGCGTCTCAGT